>CAVZZP010000001.1:0-1151128 GCA_963779765.1 uncultured Alphaproteobacteria bacterium
GGCACCCAGCGTCGCCACGCCAGCCGCGCCGCCGCCCTTCATGATGCGGCTCTCGGCCAGTACTTCGCGTGCAGGCGGAGTCCCGGTGGCGAAGGGCGCGGGGCCAAGTTCGATATGCATGAAAGCGGAGCGCGTGGAGAACCCAAAGCTGAGGAATCCGACCCCGCTCGCCTTGACCTCGAACGCCGCCGGATCGTGGTTCACTATGGCTGTGTAGAACGCCGCGCCATCGCTGAGCTTGGAGGGGGCCGCAGGCCGCGCGGTCATTGCTCGCCGTCTGGCGGTTAGGCACAATTTCTGCGCGCAATGCATTTGCCCAGACATCCAGGAAGCCGTGCCGCTGTTGCTACCTTGAGGCGGCTGCCAGTGTCTCAGACACACCCTTGAACTCGGCGGCGCCCGCCTGGTCCATAGCGTCGCGCGAGTCTTCTTGCGCGGCACGAAGAATATCCTGATCTTCATGTATTCGGTCCATGAGAATGCGAACGGTTTGCCTCGAATCGCATCATGCGCAATGGTCGACATGATGATTGCCCGCGCCGCCATATCGATCATTTTGATGTCTGCAAAACTGGCGTCGGCGGAGGGAGCGGTCGTCCTTTACGAGCAGGCTGAATGTCTGCGCGACAATGTCGAACACTATCTCGAATTCGTGGACGGCCCGACCCTTGTCTTCCCGGGCTTCTGTTCCGAAGGAAAGTTCTCGCCCTCGCCCGCCGAGGTGGCGAAGGCCACATCGCAGAATTCGTCGATGGGGGCGGCGGCACTGGTCGCGCCCGGTCAGGGCGCGAGCACGATCAGCTTTGACGAAATCGACCCGGAGTTCGCCGCCGGGATCACGAGGCTCTCCAGCAACTCGAAGGCGACGATGCTTGTCCTGTCGCAGGATCAACTGACCTGTCTGCGCGACCACTTCGACAACATCAGCGAAAGGCATACCCTGGAAACGCAGGATCGGCGAAAGGTCGATATCGCGAGGCTTCTCTTTGAACTCTGCGGATGAACCGACGCCGCCGGTCGAAGGACCGCAACGGACCGGTTTCTGGTCGCATTGTCGAAGGTGGCTTCGCGCGATCGAAGATCACAGCGGCACGATCCAGTCGATTGGCTTGGTGGCAGCCGCGCTCTGGGCGGTGTTCATGCTTGGTGAATCCCTCACCGAACGCAAGATCGACAACGCCCTGAGCTACGCCTCAGACTTTTCCAGAGTCCCGCACTGGCGACGCCAGACAACTTCTTGACCGGCTGTGGTACGGGCGTCCCGAGGCGGTGCTGACGCTGCGCTCGCTTCTTGCGCAATTCCCCGAGGATGCCGACGAGGACCGCCAAAAGATCATCCGTCAGTTCGTCGCCAACACCATTCTTCCTGGAGACGAAACTGCCGGACCTGTGAATGTGCGGCTCGCCATCGCGGACATTGCGGACAAGCTGGACCAGGTGGCGACCTGCGCGACCAATTGCCGAGGGGTCTTCTGCTGGCGCGGGCCCCAGTGCGACGAAGAGACTTCCGCAGCCCTGTTCTGCAACTATTCCAGAAGCTTCCATATGCTTTACGGCGACGTTCTGGACGAAATCAGGGCGACCTATGGCAACCGCTACCTTGGAGTCGCGTCTCGATCGCTCGGAGAGAGTAAGTTATGCACCAGACCCTAGCCGTGTTCCTGATGGCACTGTGCAGCGCCTCGCAAGCCTTCGCCGCTGAGGTCTTCCGAGCCGAGCCGATCACAACCACCTTCGTGCGCGCCTTCGACGAGCCTGCCTTTGGCGACGCGACGCCGGCGGGCTCGGCCGTCGACTTCTCGACCTCGCCGCATTTCCGCATCGAGGGGACGATCAAGCCGGGCGATGCGGAGAAACTCGGCGCGCTCCTGCGCGAGGAACTGCCGGACCCGAATTTTGACTGGTCGAACAACGTCATCGTTTCGCTGAACAGCGAGGGAGGAGATTTTTACGAGGGTCTCGCACTGGCCGACACGATTTCCGCGTTCGCGGTCAAGGCCATCGTCGGCCCGGGGGACCGCTGCCTGTCGTCTTGCGCCATCGCGTTTCTCGGCGGCAGCATCATATACACCCGTGGATCGCGAAGGGTGCCCGACCGCTATGTCCACGACGAGGCCGTCGCCGGATTCCACGCGCCCTTCTCCGAGCTTCCCTCCGCGATCCAGCTTCCGGAGGGCACGCCGCTGAGTTCTAGCCTCGTGAAGCAGTTGTCGCTTCAGTTCTACGGCCAGGCCCAGGCGGCAATCAACGAGATCACTAAGCGCATGTCGGCCTGGCAGCTCGATCCCGATTTCGTCTTCGCGATGCTGACGAAGGAGAGCTTCGAGGAAGACGAGCGCCCGGTCGGCGAAAGATTTATTTTAATCAACAGCTTCAAGGCATCGAGGCAGACGTCCACGACGGTCCTGACGTCCCGTACGATCTATCCCGAGGTCATCGGCTACCTGGATGCGCAGGGCGCCTGCAACTACCTGATGGAGCGCGCTACGGGCGACTGGACGAGGCTTCCTGATCGGCCCGAACGGACGGGATTTCCGGACACCTGACGTCATCACCGAAACGACAAGCCAGCCATACATGGAGGGCGGAGAGATGAAGTTCGGGCCGCCCAGAACCAATGGAGCGCGGTTTCCGTCGCTCGAAACCATCAATGACACGCCGAGGCTGATACCCGGCACCGATCCGGAAGCCTTCTATTTCACGACTCCGACCCCTGGTCTGGGAGTGGCGCAATGCAGCGTATTTCGCTTCGACGACGGGCGATGGTACGCCAAGGCCTTCAACGCGAACGTATATTATCCAGAGAACGAGGGCGAATACCTCGGCAACAGGATCCTCGATTTCGAAGCACCTGTTCCTGTCAGTCTCCACATGACCCTGGGACCAGGGCAAGGGTGGAGCGAAGTCCCGCCGCTGGAGTTCGCCGAGGCGGACGACCTTGTCGGCATGTATCCCGACCAGATACGCGGGATCACCGAGGCGAGTTTCGACTGCGGCGGCACGCTCGATCCGGCAGCCGAGATCATCTGCGAGGAGCCGGCGTTGAGGACGGCAGACGGACGGATGGTGGCGCTGTACAAATGGGCTCGGGAAAAGGACCCCGACGGCATCCTCGCCGCTCAGCGCCAATGGATCGCAGCGCGGGATCGCGCTTGCCGGCCGGGCCAGATCGACCGCAGCGTTCCGTCGCTACGAAGAAGCCTCGCGGAGTGCATTCTGGCGTTCACCGAGGCCCGAAGCCGGGACCTGATCCTAGGCAACTAAGCATCCACTCTCTCTCACAGGTGAGCACCACCACCCAAGCCTAGTTTGCCTAGCCGCTCCAGCAGCCCCCTCACATCCGAGACCTGCCAACGCCCACCACGACGTGTGAGCATTCCGCGAGCTTGCAGCTCTGCCGCGATCTCGCGCAGGGTCGTCCTGTCCTCCGCGCATATGGTCGCGACCACCGGACGCAAGCCCTCGGCAAACTCGTCCGCATTCCTCGACACCGTGTCCCGCAGCGCCTGACCGCCTTTGCAAGCCCGCGTTAGAGCCGCTGCCCCGTTCGTGTTGCCCAACTTCACGCCGCGTGCCTTGGCAGCTGCGAGTGCCTCCTTGGTGCGCTGCGAGATGGCCTCCCGCTCTTGCTGGGCGACCAGCGCCATGATCCCCACGGTCAGGTCGTTCGCCTCGGGCATGTCGGAGGCGAGGAACTGCGCCCCGCTGTCGCGTAACGTGAGCAGGAACGCCGCGTTGCGGCTCAGCCGGTCGAACTTGGCGATGACCAGCGTCGCGCCCGTCAGCTTCGCGAGATTGAGTGCCTTCCCGAGTTCCGGTCGCTCGTTCCTCTGCCCACTCTCGACCTCAGTGAAACGCGCCAGCAAGTGCGCGCCTTTTGACGCCGCGAAGTCGTCGATAGCCTTGGGCTGCGCCTCGAGCCCGAGCCCCGACCTTCCTTGCCTAGCCGTCGAGACCCGCTCGTGCGCGACGAACTTCGGCGATGGGGCAGTCTCTCTGACCATGTACACGCCTGCCTTACGTTGGTTGCGCAGATCTGTACATGCGCCATTCCGCTGCAAGCTCATAGAAAACTGCTCCAACGGCACGCAACCCGCCACGTGCAGCTGAGTTTCTGCGTCACTTCGTGGCCATTGTGTAGGCGCATGCAGATTCACGAAGAGATAAGAAGGACTTCGGCCCCTCCTGCCTCCACATGCTTCCACGGGGGTGAAAAATGGAAACGCAGAACATGAAAGAGTCGCAAAGGGTTTTGATGTCACAAGGAATTTTTTCTGCCGTGTTTGGATTTTGATCTACGAGCGTAAGGGGCGAACACCTGCACCGAGCAAAAAAGATACCTTCGACGGGTTGGGCGGGTCGAATAGGAGGGCAGCACTACGTACTTTCGTTACCGACCCCGGTGTGGTTCAAAATGTGGTATGACGCAGCAATCGTCGTGACTTTTTCTATGTAAACGCAGTAAGTTAATTGTTTCTAGTGGGGGACTGTCTCGCCTCCAAACCTTTGCAATGGGTTACAAGATTTTCGCCTCAAGCTCGGAGGCGCGTCTAAACATTCGTCTAAACATTCTGTTTGCGTTCTGTTCTCTTTCTCTTCTCAAAACGAGGCCCAAGGGGACCTATGCATCCGGGCCAGGTCCGCGCTTGCCGAGGTACAGCAGCGCCAGGAGCGATAGGACGGGGCTGACAATGAGCGAGATCAGAATCCAACCGAAGGCGCTGCGGTTGCGCGATCGTGCCATCTGAGCGGGGAGGATGATGTAAAGCCAAATGGTCCCAATGAGAACGACGAGGCTTAAGCCTATGATGACTGCGGCGTCCGCTGCGTTGTCCATAGGTTCTCCTGTTTACTAGACTTGGCTTTGCTCAGTGCGCTTCTTTTGCGCGTGTTTGACCCTAATCCTCTGCCGGACCTTCTTCGTCTAGTGCTGGACCGTGGCAGGACTTTGACCGGTCACAGCCTCAATCAGGTCGTCCCGTCGGCTTCGTCGAAAGCCTCGACGGAACGATATGACGAAACGACACGTTCGTTAATCAGCTGTTCGCGGTCCGATAAGGAATTCCCGATGTGCCAGTGCCGGATCACTCGTCGCACGATGCTTGGCGTTTCCGGGGCAGCGGCACTTCCGATGCTGGCCGGGTGCGATGACGTCAACCTGGTGTCCGATGAGACTGTCGAGGCGATGGGACTGGAGGCTTGGGCAGACATCCGGCAATCGTCCCCCGTCGCCGCAAACTCTGATATGCAGTCAGCGCTCAGCCGAGTGTCCACGAGACTTCTTCGGGCCGCAAACGAAGTGCCGGACGCATGGGAAGTCCTGGTCTTCCGCGGGCCCCAGATCAATGCCTTCGCACTGCCTGGCCGCAAGATCGGCGTCTACGAGGGCATGTTCGAGGTTGTGGCGAATGAGGACCAGCTGGCCGCCATCGTTGGGCACGAGATTGGGCACCTTCAGGCGGAGCACAGCCAGGAACGCATGAACGCCCAGGTCGCGAAGGGGTGGGGAATGCGCCTACTGTCATTGGTCCTGCAGCTTGGCGACGTTGAGTATGCTGCCGAGATCGCCGCAGCGCTCGGGATCGGGGTGGAATACGGGCTTGTCCTGCCATACTCGCGTCGACAAGAGCTCGAGGCCGATCGGCTGGGGCTGCTTACCATGGCCGATGCGGGATTTCGTCCGGAAGAAGCCGTGACGCTTTGGCAAAGGATGGACACCGCAATATCCGACCGCGCGCCGGAATTCCTTGCGACGCATCCGGCGCCGCAGTCGCGGATCGCCGAAATCGAAGCGATGCTTGTCGATCTGTGATGGCCCTGTCAGACCCGGCCCCGTGGTTCAGCACGTTCTCCGACGCCGAGCTGCCCACGAAGGCGGCGGACCTTTGCTGGTCCGCTTGAAAGCAGGATGAACGTGACCATCTCCCATGATGCTGGGGGCCGGCCCTCGACCCGGCGACACGTCCCCTTCGTCATCGTGCAGAGGATTTTGCGGCATGAGCGTGTTTCCCTCGGCCTTGTCCAGTGCCTTCACCGGCACGTCCCGCGAGGCGTTGTCGGCCGTCAGCAGCGAGCCACGCGCGCAGCGGTACGGCTGGTGGGTTCAAGGCGTCCCGGGGTGACCAATGCGACCGAGGTATCGGACAGTCCATTGCAGGCTGCGCCGCGGCGGCTGTCGAGCGTCTTGCTCGCCCTCGACGCGCGACCAAGCGATGCCGTTTCTTTGGGAGAGCTTGTGGGCGCACTGCACGATCGCAGTTTTGCGCCGCTGATGGTGATCTTCGCCGCGCCGAACGTCTTGCTGTTCATCCCCGGATCGTCCTTCATCACCGGACTGCCGCTAATCGTAATAGCCTGGCAGCTCATCTGCGGACGGCCCTCCGTCTGGTTGCCCCACTTCCTGTCGACGCGCAGCATTGATCACACGAGGTTCTCGCGGATCGTCAGCGCGGTCCATCCTTGGGTCTTACGCGTCGAGCGGCTGGCTCGTCCGCGCTATTGGCCGGCCTCATACCTGCTAGCCGAGCGTGCGGCGGGTTGCGCCGCTTTGGTGATGGCGGTCTTCATGTTTTTGCCGATCCCTTTCGCCAACACCCTGCCTGCCATTTCCGTCATCATGCTGGCAATGGGTCTGGGAGAGCGCGACGGGGCTTGGCTCTTGGGTGGCCTGTTGCTCGCGGTGATATCCACCGTCCTCGTGATCATGCTACTCGGCGCCGGCGCCGCCGGTGTCCTGAGCCTAATGACCTGAGCGCTAGTCACAGTCAGAACTGTTGCGTTCTTCATTGGGCATCTGTGTATTGCAGAGCCTTCCGGCGCCAAGGTTCGTCTTCTCGAGCACCGCGTCCTCGAAGACAGCGGCCTGAAGCTCCGCCCCCTCAAATGACGCGTCGATCAACTGGGCGCCCGATCAAGACCGCGTTCCGGGAAGTGCTCTTCAACGTCGTATCGGTAGTGACGACGACCGGACACGCTACGACAGACTATACGACCTGGGGCTCCTTCGCAGTCGCGGTGTTCTTTCTCCTCACGGCAGTCGGGGGTTGCACAGGATCGACGGCGGGCGGCGCCAAGATGATGCGCTGGATCGTATTCTTCCGGCTCACAGGCCGTCGGGTTCAGGTCATCCATTCCCCGCATGTGATCGCGATCGCCCGCTACGAGGGCAGAATGATCGAAGATGACGTGATGGCCGGCGTCGTCACGTTCTTCACACTCTACTTCGGGACTATAGGTTTGCTGGCCGCGGCCCTCTCCGGCCTCGGCCTGGACTTTCAGACTGCCGCTAGCGGGGCTCTCACGGCGGTGGCAAACGTGGGCCCAGGCTTCGGCTCCGTCATCGGCCCCGCCGGCAACTTCCAGTCTCTGAGCGATGCAGCGAAGTTGCTCCTGAGCTTCGGCATGTACCTCGGGCGTCTGGAACTCCTGACCGTCTTTGTCCTGTTCATGCCGCTGTTCTGGCGGGAGGTTTGACACCAGCGCGCCGTCGCCAGCGGTGCAAACCTGACATGGTATCGTTGAAGCGGCCTCGCACTTTGCCACGGCTGGGATAAAGGCGGCAACTGCGGCTCGATTAGGAGAAGCAAGGAGTGAGGCCCGGTGGCTGAGCCACATCTCAAGTCTGAAGGTATACCGCGGACAATCATCGATAAGTCGCCAAGGAGCTAGAAATCGGAAGCGCCTCAGCCGCTGTGGATCGACCAATTTGTTTGTAATCACTGTGCTCGGCTGTTCGGGGAATGGGAGGCGGCGGAACACGCCGCCTCCCCGATCGCTCACGAATTCCAAAGGATCGCTTCACCAAGGTCCTCTTCCAGCCTCGATAGCTCGGCCTCCTCCAAGACGCTGCTGTCATCCCGGTCGTAGAGACTAAATACGCCGGATGAGAACTCCAATTCACTGAGAAGCGCATTCCGGTCATCATCCCACTCGCCGATGCTGCCTCCTCGCTCGACGAAGCCGGTCGTGAACTCGAACCGAGCTATGACGCCATTCCCGTCAAGGTCCCAGGCCTCGTAGTCGCTGCCGTATTGTTCGTTGCCCCAAAGGCTGTCCTGCGAGAGAGCGGTTTCGTGGGTCTCCGCCTCTGAGGAATCTATCTGGTCAATGGCGTCCCCCTCGAACCCGGAGAACACGCCTGCCGAAAATTCCTGTTCATCGATTGAGCCGTCGTCGTCTACATCCCAAAGTTCGAATAGCTCACGCTCCTTGATCGCTTGCTGGAACTCGGTCTGGGAAAGAGTACCATCCTGCGCCCCTGCCTGAAGTCCTGCCTCGTCAGCCGCGGCCGGAACGGAAAGAGCGAGAGCGGATATCGCGGCGAGTATCGTGAGTTGAGGTTTCATGGTTCCTCCTGTCAGTTGCACCACGGTCGAAGGAAGACTGACCCGGTTTCACTTCATTGACTGCACTAAAGCAGCTCATGAGAACGGCCGTCACGGCCGTCACAAATGGGAACGGGTGGTTAAACTCCATGTTCCGTCACAGGACTGTGAGAATGCCTGAACCTCTGCGCGACCGGCATTAATCCAGAGGTAGCTACTCGTGGACAGAAGAATTCGGTTCCTTCATCGCGCGGTTCCACCTTAGCGACGACCAAAGCGAGACGCCGATGAGGGCCGCCCCGCCAAGCCCGGTGATCACTTCCGGGACGTGAACCAGCGACTGCGCGTACATGACGACCGACAAGGCGATGATGGCATAGAAGGCGCCGTGTTCGAGGAAGCGGTATTGCGCCAGCGTGCCCTTCTCGACGAGCATGATGGTCATGGACCGCACGTACATGGCCCCGATCCCCAGACCGATGGCAATGATGAACAGGTTCTGGGTCAGGGCGAAGGCTCCGATCACCCCGTCGAAGGAAAACGACGCGTCGAGCACCTCGAGATAGAGGAAGGCCCCCACTCCCCCCTTCGCAGCGGTGCTCATCGTCTCCTGCGTGCTGTCGAGCAGTCCGCCCAGGACCTCGACCAGAAGGAAGGTCAGAAGTCCCCAGATCGCCGCGCTGAAGAAGAGACGCTCCTCCGGAGGCTCCTGCAGACGGGAGAAGATCAGGATCAGCACCAGGACGACGGTCACTTCGACACCCCGGATGGTGGCGTACTTCGCCATCCGATGTTCGACCCACTGGACCCAGTGGACGTCCTTCTCGTGATCGAAGAAGAAGCTGAGGCCGACCATCATCAGGAAGGTTCCCCCGAAGGCCGCGATCGGCAGATGCGCCTCCTGCATGATGCGGGAGTACTCGGCGGGTTCGACCGCAGCGAGGACCAGAGCCTGCCAAGGGCCGATCCCTGCGGCGATGACCACGATCAGCAGGGGGAAGACGATCCGCATCCCGAAGACGGCGATCAGGATGCCCCAGGTGAGGAAGCGGCGCTGCCACTCGGGTCGCATGTGCTTCAGCTTGTTGGCGTTGACGATCGCATTGTCGAAGGACAGCGAGATCTCGAGCACCGCAAGCACGCAGCAGATGAAGAAGATGGTGAGCATGCCGCCGAGCGTGCCGGTCATCTGCCAGCCGAGAAAGCCGCCCAGCAGAAGCCCCAGTGCAGTGACGATGAAGGCCCAGCGGAAGTACCGCAGCCATGACGTGACCGGGGTCATCGCGCGCACCCCCGGGAGGGGGTCGTTGAGATCGACATGAGGAGTCAAGTTCCAGGCGGCTGGAATGAATCGCGGTGCCGACATCGCGGAAGCGCCGCCACTTCCGCCAGAGGGGCCCGGTCACCGAACATTGCCCTGCATGTGCAGGATGCAAGGGCGACGCTATCGCTGCAGGATGCACCGTTCAAGGGGCCTTTTACTGGTCGTGACCGAGCGGGTCAAAGGCTCCCGACCATCGCGCCTTTCCAAGACGCGCCCGCCGACGCTATGTGATGAAGGCCTCTGCCCCCGATGCAAGGGAGACCAGAATGGCAGCCGTCAGTGCGACTGACAAAAGGCCCATCACAACTCCTGCGAGGACCGTAATGCCATCCCGCTCCACTAGCCCGACCCCGACCGCAAGTAGTGAGATCGCGGGAAACCAGCCACTCCCGGGAACCGGAAGAAACAGGGCAAAGGCGATAACAAACAGCACCGTTCCGAGCAGGCGCTGGTTCGAGCGGCCGAACAGCGCCGGGAAACGGGGCGACAGAACCTTCTCCAGCCTCCTCATCACGGGTCTGAGCCTCAGAACGGTCCGGCGCAGCTTTTTCGGGTCAAGCTCGACCCGGGCCAATCGCGAGGGCAACCTCACATGCCGGTAGCCGAGCGTCATCTGGAGCGTTGTTCCTAGTAGCGGAAGAGCCGTCACCAGCGAAGATCCCGGAGGAAGGGGCAGAAAAGTCAGAAGGGCGAAGAGGACGATCGCCCAACCGAACGACGAGTCCCCGAGCGCCGTCAGAAGCCCTCCGATCGACAGCCCGCCCGCTCGATGCTGCTCCCTCGTCGTTCGCAAGATGGGAAGTGCGAGGGACGATCGACGATGCCTCGGCTCCTGTCCGTGCTTCACGCGTGTCTCCCTCTGCGGCCTATATCATTGTCCGCAGACGAAACTTCAACATGAACAAGACGACTTGGATGGACTGCGAGACGACCATTCAAACGGTCCGGCTAATTGCGACCGCATGTTAGCCATCTACGACGAGCGCTCCTTTGAATGCAGCAGTTCCACCTCACTTCCGCTGAAATGCCTTCCGGCATGGGCGCCAGGCGATCTTCCAGTTGCAGATCGCGAGAGAGCTGACTGGTGTCGCGCCTAACGAGGAAGCCAAACTGCAACGTGGGTTTTGATCATACGTTTGAATGCAATGTCACGCCGCTGGCAGATCCTCGGCAATGGACACGTGGAAGTCTTTCGAGGCGGACGACGGTCTTGCGTTGCCCAACTCGGACGAGACCGTCGTCTGTCTTATCATGCACGAATGCGTGCTGAACGCGTTCCAGCACGCTTTCCCCGACGGGCGGCGCGGAAAAAACCAAGGCCAGCTCTCGAAGCAGACGGGCTCGGCCGTCAGGCTTCCGATCGAGGATGACGGTGCCCTGCGGCAACTACGGGCCGATCAAGAGCTGCCCACCCTATCGCTCCTAAAGACAGTCTTCCGGCAGTCATGTTCCTGAACGGTAACGCTGTCGTGACCTGGGCTGATCCCGCTTGGCGGGCAGCGACGAAAGCCGCGGATAAGCCTGAAGCGGCCTCTGCGCGCATCTTCGACGATAGTGCAGTGGCGGCGAGTTCAGTTCGCTTCTGCCAACAATAGCGCCAAGTATAGCACCTGCCGCCAAGGACGTGCTCCTAGCCAAAGGTCGTCCTTGGTGTCGTACAGCAGCGGATTTCTCCAGGTGCTTATCCTCTGTCGGAGCGCGGACTGTAGCTCCGGGGTGGGCTCCGCCAGAAACGGAGCCGACCTTTTACTGATCCTGTGCGGCTTGCTCCGACTCAGCTTCCAAGGCCACGAAAAGGGCGTTCCCGTTCCGGTTGATGCGCAGCAAAAGCGGGCGGTCCGCGTCACGCGCTTCTTCCCATGCATCCGAAAGCGCTTGCGCAGAATCGACGTCCTCGCCACCCGCGCTGACAAGCACGTCGCCTTGCAGGATACCCGCATCGGCGGCGGGACTACGCGGCTGCACGTTCTGCACGATCAAGGCCTCTCCCTCTTCCAGCCCGAGGTTTCTTCGCACCAGGTCCGGAACAGGCGATACCGATAGGCCCATCAAGTCACCTTCTGGCGAGGTCTCTTCTCCGGGTTCATCTTCGGGCGAGGACTCGCGCTCGGCCAGCGTCAGCGTCACTTCGATGCGTTCGCCATCACGGAACACGGTGACTGGCACATTCGAGCCAGGCGCGAGATCCGCGACCATGCGTGATATCTCACGCGGGTCTTCAGCCGCCTCGCCATTGATCGAGAGGATCACATCACCTTCCTGGATTCCTGCGGCTGCCGCTGGCGCCTCAGGCTCGACAGCCGCTACGATGGCGCCGTCCGTGTTCTCGAGCCCAAGCGCGCTGGCGAGGGAGTCGTTGATGCCTTGAAGGTTCACGCCGATGAAACCGCGTTCCACTTCGCCGCTCTCGATCAACTGCTGAACCACATTTTGCGCAATGCTCTGCGGGACGGCGAAGCCGATCCCGACGTTGCCGCCACCGGGTGAGAAGATCGCCGTGTTGACGCCAATGACCTGACCAGAGGTATCAAAGAGCGGACCGCCGGAGTTGCCGGAATTGATCGACGCATCGGTCTGGAGAAAAGCGTCGTATGGGCCTGCGCCGATTACGCGCGACGTTGCGGAGAGAACACCAACAGTGACGGTGCCTCCAAGGCCGAAGGGACTGCCTACGGCAATGGTCCAGACTCCGGGCTCCATCGCGTCGCTGTCACCCCACTGAGCAACGGCGATATTCGAAGCATCCGAGATCTGCAGGACCGCAATATCCGTTGCGGGATCGGTGCCGACCAGTTCCGCTTCACGGATCGTGCCATCCGAAAGAACGATCCTGAGTTCTGTGGCGCCTTCGACGACATGGTTGTTGGTGACGATATGGCCTTCTTCACTGATCATGAAGCCGGAACCACCCGCGACCGTTTCGCGCTCTTGGGGCATCTGCCCGGGCGGTAACGCTCCGAAGGGACCACGCCGCTCGAACGGGCGCCCCCCCGGCGACATCGGTGCTCTGACGCCGCGAGCAGTGATGCCGACGACGGCCGGACTGACCTCGGCAACGATACCGCTGAAATCCTGCGGCGTCGCAAGCTCAGCCTCCTGCGCCATGGACGCGGCCGGCAGCACGGCCACGCTGGCAGCCAAGGCTGCCGCAGAGATAGTGTTTCGTAATACCCTGTTTTTCATGATTTTGTCTCCATCTGAAGCGTCATTCAGCGGACGTCTGAGCACAGCGCCAGCAGCTTAGAATCCATCAGACCCGCGCCGATCTGCGCTCGGTCGATTGCGTGCACAGCAACAGGTGGCCTTCTTTATTGTTCCCGGTCGCAGTCACATTAGGATCCATCGCCGGCGGCGACTTATGCTTCTGTGGGGCGAAGTTCGCGCCTCACGGCCATTGGCCGCACGAAGTCGATTTGGCCTCAAGGCGAGACACGTCGTAGTCTGAACCAGATGCGCGCAGAGGATCGTTTCTCCAATCTCAGCCGTGATGACATCGCTCATCTCGCGAAGCTGCACGGCTTCCGCGGGAGAGGACCTAAGACATGGTCACGGCACAGAGGCGACTTCGTTCAGGTGGTGAACGCCGGGAGATCTCCTCCCGTTCCTGCTGCTCCACGAGCGCCATGATGCCCGCGGTGAGGTCGTTCATAGGCACAATTAAGCGAACCCATGTTCGCTACGCGCACGCAGCGTGGCGTCAATGGAACGTCGATCATTGTCGGCGAAGTAGCGTCCTTCAGCGAGGGAGCAGGCGGTACCGGCCCTGCTTGGTGCCTACATATTGTACGAGGCCCTCTCGCGCGGACTGCAGAGACCGCGTCCGAATCTCGAAGACTCCGCTCAATCCTTCGTATTTGCCCGAGCCACCCAACCATCTGCCGGTGCCGACATGCTGGGCGTCCAGCGGTTGCTCGTCGAAGACGGCACTTTCGTAGATTTGGTCGCCATCGGCGTCGGTATAGGTGCAGCTGACTTCCTGCTCGAAGGTCTTCAGATTCTCATCGACGGACCATGTGCCCAGGCAACGGCCCGTCTGGTTGTGAAGGAAATCGGCATTGTCCGCGCTCATTGCAGTCAAAATCGAATTCGTCAGCCCTACAAAGCGACCGGGCCCAATCTGCAATGCCTCGACTTCGTTATCGGCGTACCCAACGAAGTTCGCGGCGAATGGTCCTTCGCCAGAGACGGCCTGGGCCTGCGCCGATTGGTAGAATTCCGAGAGTTATAACAATCCAAAGCGCAGTGGAGGAGACAGGATGTAACAATTGCCTAGCAACCCACGGGATAGAGCGTCGTGAGAATACTACCGCCATCAGGAATGCGATGCATTTGGGTCTGATCAGTATCATTGGGGATTCCCTGAAGCGCGTTGATCGGTCTGACAAAAGGTTCGGCGCGTGCAGCATCTTGCTCGGGTGCTGCGCTAGCAGCTGTGACCCATAGCGAGATGTCGCGCGGTGCGATGTCGGGCCGAGAGCCCTGGCGCCAAAAACCCAATACCTGCGACAGCAAGACCGCCGCAGAAAGCCCAGCGACAAAAGCCCCCCAAGCGCGACTGCGGACAGGTTCTGCTGCTTTGGTTGAAAGAGTTCCGCTATGACGAGGTCGTGGCCGGGGACGCGCTTTCAGTGCCTCGCTCACCTCGGGGGCGGGTGCCACGCCAAGCTCCTTCCGGAACAGATCGTGACAGGCGATGTGAGCATTCAGGGCCGCCTGGCGTCGGCCATGACGAACGCAAAGTGCAATAAGGGCGGCATGAGCATCGTCTTGAAACGGTTCAACCTCAACCCAGCGTCGCGCCGCGGCTATTGCGGCGTCGCCCTCATTGCGTTCTGAGAGCACCTCGGCGGCCTTGGCGTGCAGGTCCGCACGCAGACGGTCAGATTCAGTTTGGCGCGCCCGAAGCCACGTGTCGAAACTCGAGATCCCAAGGTCCAAGTCAGCGCAGAAGCGGCCTCGTACCTCCATGGAATGTCTGACGATGGCAACGGACCGGCAAGTCGTCACTGCGGCCTGCGCTTCGATGAAATCCACGGACACGAGATCCGGGTTAAGCCACACCTCACTTGCATCAGCCACGAGCGCCTCGGCCGCGCTTCCGAGATGTGACCGCAGCCTGACCAGACATTGCCGTAACGAATGCCGCGCATCGGATGTGCTAGACGCATCACCCCACACTAGTTCGGCCAACTCAGTGCGGCCCATTCGCAGATCGCGCGAGGATGCCAGGCAGGCCAGCATCGCCGTCGCCTTGGGCCCCGGTTTGGTCAACAACTTGCCGCAAGCATCCGTCAGGCGCAGATCGCCCAGAAAAGATAGGTGCAGGGTCGACATCTCGGACCGCCTCCAGGCTCACACCTAACATGGGCTCCTCAAGAAATCCTGCCAAAAGGCAAGATTTTCCAGCCACCCACTGTCGCGTGACGGTCTGCGTGACGCTGTCGTGACGCGGTCCGCTGCAGAGGTGTTCTTCCAACAACGCCACGAGCCGAATCAGAACAGGGAGAATGACAGGTGAAAAATGTCCCCCGCACGCCGCTGGCTGCAATCTCGGCAGGCCTGCGAAATAGCCGCCCGACAAGCAGCCGACACCGGTGCGTGCGCCAGCCGCTTTCGGCCCGTGTGGCTTGATTTCAGTAGTTGCGATGTCGGAATCCGACATGATTGAGTTCGTGTTGATCGCTTGTCTGGGCGGAGACATGGGCAACTGCAGAACAGAAAGTCGGCTGCTTACGGACATCACGCTGCTCCAGTGCATGATGGGCACGCAGTTCCTTGTTGCTGACTGGGCGAACGAGCACCCAGGCTGGATCGTTCAGAGGCATTTCTGCCGCCAATTCGATCCAACGCGTGTGAATACCTGAAGGCAACAGTGGCCGCGCAAGGTCTGCTGAAGAGCCTTGTGAAATCGCGCGGTCCTTTTGCCAATGCGAAGTTGCACGACGACAGCTCGACCCCTACCAGGGTCTTAAAAGGCCGCAGCAACCACGCCTTCATGGATGCAGATCAGCCGAGCAAGACGTGACGGTGAACGTCTCGGGCTGCCCAGGGACATCGATGGCGCGGCCTCGAAGGCCGCGCCACTTGTATTCAGATCCAGTAGGGCGTGGCGCCGTAGTAGTCATACGTGCGCTGTTCCCACTCTCGGTCCCTGTGCCAATCGTCCGTTCTCGCCGGCGCGCCCTGGACTTGTTCAGACGTGATGTCTGTCATGAAGCCCTGCTTTTCCGTGTCGTAGCGGAGCTTGTTCCAGGGGATGGAATAGTGGTCTTCGCCGAGGCCCAGGAAGCCGCCGAAGCCCATGACCGCATAGGCGACCTTGCCGGACTGCTTGTCGATCATCAGATGATCGATCGACCCGATGTGTGCGCCGTCGCTTCCGTAGACTTCGGTGCCGTTCACGTCGGAGGACGAAACCATGTTGGACGTGCCAGAAGTAGCCATGTCTGATCTCCCTTTTGATAGAGGATCAACGGGCACACCAATCAGCAGTTCCACACAACCGAACTCCCTCAAATCTCGAAAAACCGCCTCTCAACATTCCCGAAGTCTCGTCGTCGGGACGCAGCCACAGGTTTGCACGGGTCTTGGCGGGTCAAGATGTTCGGAAGGTGCGAAACGTCTGTGAGATCAGACAAACCGAGCCTCACGTGCCTTGCGCTGCTGTGCCAAGGGTACGGTCAAGCAGCGTCAGCCAGTTCTCATGGCACAGTTTCCGTACCAGCGGGTCGTCGTAGCCATGCGCGCGCATCGCCTCGACCAGCCCCTGCAGCCCGGCCACGTCGCCCAGAACCTCCGGGATTTCCGCACCGTCGAAGTCCGAGCCCAGCCCGACGTGGGCCTCTCCGAGCCGGTCGATCAGGTGATCGAGGTGGCTCAGGGAGGCCGTCCAGCCGCGGGAGGGATCCTTCCGGCCGTCCTCGTTTAGAAAGCCCACGGCATAGTTCAGTCCGACCATGCCGCCGCTGTCGCGGATCGCGTCGAGCTGCCGGTCGGTCAGGTTGCGCGACGAAGGGCACAGGGCATGGGCATTGGAGTGTGTCGCCACCAGCGGCGCATCGGACAGGCGGGCCACATCGTTGAAACCGGCCTCGTTGAGGTGGCTGAGGTCGATCATGATCTTCAGCCGGTTGCACTCGCGCACCAGCCGCTTCCCCGCGTCGGTCAGGCCGGGCCCGGTGTCCGGCGAGGCGGGAAAGGCGAAGGGCACGCCGTGGCCGAAGATGGTGGGCCGGCTCCAGACCGGGCCGAGCGAGCGCAGCCCCATGGCGTGGAAGGCATGCAGGTTGTCGAGATCCTCGTCGATCGCCTCGGCGCCTTCCATGTGCATGATCCCGGCGATCACGCCCTCGGCGATCGCTGCGCGGACCTGGGCGGCGTCGCGGCAGATACGGAAGGCGCCCTCGGACGACCGCTCCATCCAGAGCATCAGCCGCGCGGCCGCGAATGCGGGGGCGAGCAACTCTTCCGCCGTCATCAGCTTCGGCAGCGGCAGGGCATAGGGCGGGTTCTCCATCGCTTCCTGGTAGCCCGGATCGTCGTGGGCGACCGGCGACGGCAGGTAGATGGCGAAGAACCCTCCGGCGAAACCTCCCGCCCGCATGCGCGGCAGGTCGAGATGACCTGTGCCCTCACCGGTCAGCCAAATGGCCTCGCGGTTCTCGGGCGCCTGCAAGAGGCGCAGAAGCAGGTCGTTGTGGCCGTCGAAAACGGGTATCATCCTTGCAGTCCCTGCTCCATGAAGCGGTCGGCCGACGCCTCGAAGAGGCTGCGCGCATACTCCGTCTTCATCCGTGCGGCGGCAAGATCCTCGCGCGACAACTCTTCGACGGCGGCACCGTTCTGCATGACGAGGATCCGGTCGCACATGTGGTCGATGACGGCGAGGTCGTGGCTGACCATGAGGAAGGTCAGGCCATGTTCGTCACGCAGGCTCGACAGCAGGTTCAGCACTTCGGCCTGCACGCTCGCGTCAAGCGCGCTCGTCGGCTCGTCAAGCAGCATGATCTTCGGCTTCAGCATCAGCGCGCGGGCGATGGCCACGCGCTGGCGCTGGCCGCCCGAGAGCTGGTGCGGATAGCGGAAGCGGAAATTCGCGGGCAGGCCAACGTCCTGCAGCGCGCGGATCACCCTGTCGTCCGAGCCGCGGATGCCGTGGATCGCCAACGGTTCGGACAGCGTCCGGTCGATGGTGTGCCGGGGATGCAGGCTGGCGTAGGGGTCCTGGAAGACCATCTGGACCTGAGCGGAGAACGCCTTGCCGCGCGGGGTCGGCACGGGCACTCCGCCGATCCGGATCGCGCCGCCCGAAACAGGAGCCATGCCGCAGATCGCGCGCAGGATCGTGGACTTGCCCGAGCCGCTTTCTCCGACGAGGCCATAGCTTTCCCGCTCGCGCACCTTCAGGCTGACGTTCCGGACGGCCTGCACCTCGCGTCCCTGCGCGCCGAAGGTCACCGAGAGGTCGTCGATTTCGAGAAACTCAGGCACTTGCCCACTCCCCGCTGCGGTCGAGGCCCGGGAGCAGGCCGCGTGGCCCGCCGATGCGCGGAAGGCAGTTCAACAGGCCCTTGGTGTAGGGATGCTGCGCAGCCAGCAGGTCCTTCGCGGCCAGTTCCTCGACGATGCGGCCACGGTACATGACCAGCACCCGGTCGCAGAAGCGGGCGACGAGACGCAGGTCGTGGCTGATGAAGATCAGGCCCATGCCGCGCTGGCGCACGAGGTCGTCGAGGATCGACAGCACCTCGGCCTGGACGGTCACATCGAGCGCGCTGGTGGGTTCGTCCGCGATCAGAAGGTCGGGACCGGGGATCAACATCATCGCGATCATCACACGCTGGCCCATGCCGCCCGACAGTTCGTGCGGATAGGCTTCCATCACGCGGTCGGGGTCGCGGATCTGCACCGCCTCGAGTGCCGCGACGGCCTTGGTGCGCGCCTCGGCCCGGCCAAGGCGGTCACGCCGGCGCAGTCCTTCGGTCAGTTGTGCGCCGACCTTCATCACGGGGTTCAGCGAGTACTTCGGATCCTGCATGACCATCGCGATGCGCGGACCGCGCAGCGCGCGCATCCTGCGTTCGCTGGCGCGGATCAGGTCGATGCCGTCGAACTCCATCCGGTCGGCCTCGATCCGCCCCGGCGGGCGGATGAGGCGCAGCACCGCACGCCCGGTCATGGTCTTGCCAGAGCCGCTTTCGCCAACGATCCCAAGACGTTCGCGCCCGAGGCTGAAGCTCGCGCCGCGCACGGCCTCGACGGGTCCGGTCTCGGTCATGAAGGTCACGCGAAGGTTTTCGACCGCAAGCAGGCTCATCGCGATGAACTCCGCGGGTCGAGCACGTCGCGCAAGCCGTCGCCCAGAAGGTTGAACCCCAGCGAGACGGTGAAGATGGCGAGGCCGGGCATCGTGGCGACCCACCATTGCTCGAACAGGAACTTCCGCCCGGACGCGATCATCAGCCCCCACTCCGGCAGGGGCGGCTGCACGCCGAGGCCCAGGAACCCGAGCCCCGCGGCGATCAGGATGACGCCGGCCATGTCGAGCGTGACGCGGATGATGACCGACGGAAGGCACATCGGCACGACATGGCCCCAGATGATCCGCCCTGCCCCGGCGCCCTGCAGACGGACGGCGGCGATGTAATCCGACGTGCGCACCGTCAGCGTCTCGGCCCGCGCCACGCGGGCATAGGGCGGCCAGGCCGTCAGCGCGATGGCGAGAACCGCGTTGATGATCCCCGGCCCCAGCACGGCGACGAGGGCAAGCGCCAGGATCAGTCGCGGGAAGGCGAGGAATATGTCGGTGAGGCGCATCAGCACCAGGTCCACCCAGCCGCCGAAGTAACCCGCGATGGTCCCGATCAGCAGGCCCAGGACGGGGGCCGTCAGGACGACTAGCGTCACGATGTAAAGCGTGATGCGCGCGCCATAGACGATGCGGCTCCAGATATCGCGGCCGAAGTCGTCCGTGCCAAGCCAGTGGCCCGGAGTGCCGGGCGGCAGAAGCCGCTGCGACAGGTTCTGAACGAACGGATCGTGGGTGGCGAAGAGCGGCGCGAAAGCCGCCATCGCCAGAAGAACCAGCACGATCAGCGCACCCGACACCGCTAAGGGATTGCGGCGCAGGCGCAGCCAGGCCAGCCACGCCTGCCCCAGCCGCGCCTGACGGCGTGATTTCGGGTTGGGATCGGTCAGCCAGGCGGTCAGCGTCGTCATCGGCGCGCCCGCGGGTCGACGATGCGGTAAAGGATGTCGGACAGCATGTTGAGCGTCACGAAGACCGCGCCGATCACGACAGTGCCGCCGAGGACTGCGGGCATGTCGGCGGTGAAGAGCGCATCGGTGATATAGCTGCCGAGGCCGGGCCAGGCGAAGATCGTCTCGGTCAACACCGCGCCTTCGAGGAGGTAGGCGTAGGAGAGTGCGATGACGGTGATGAGGGGCACCAGCACGTTGCGCATGGCATGGACCCAGATCACGCGGCGCTCCGGCATCCCCTTGATGCGGGCCGTGGTGATGTACTCCTGCCCCAACTCGTTCATCATGAAGCTACGGGTCATCCGGCTGATGTAGGCCATCGAGATATAGCCCAGGATCCCTGCCGGAAGGATGATGTGCGATACCGCGTTGGCGAAGGCGTCCCAGGCCCCGTTCAGCGCCGTGTCGATGAGGACCGCGCCGGTATACTGCGTCAGCGTGAACTGCATCATCATGTCGTAGACGGGGTCGAGGCGTCCCGGCCCGCCCACCCATCCGAGATGGCCGTAGAACACCAGAAGGCCGATCAGCCCCAGCCAGAACACCGGCATCGAATAGCCCATGAGCCCGACGAGGCGCACCACCTGGTCGGCGATGCTGCCGGGCCGCGTCGCGGCGAGGACGCCTGCAGGCACGCCAACCAGTACCCCGATCAGGGTGCCGAGCGTGGCAAGCTCCAGCGTCGCGGGAAAATAGCGTGCGATTTCGTCTGCGATCGGGGCGCGTGTGCGGATTGACACTCCGAGGTCGCCCTGGATCGCGTCGCCGACATAGATCAGGAACTGCCACCACAACGGCTCGTCGAGGCCCAGCGCCAGCCGCGCGGCCTCGTACTGCGCAGCGGTGGCCCGCTCGCCGACGATGGAAAGCACCGGGTCGATCGGCACCACGCGCCCGATGAAGAAGGTCACGACGAGAAGACCCAGAAGGGTGATCGCAAGCGTGACAAGCCCGCCCGCGATCTGGCGCAGAACGGAGAGAAGGCGCGAGGGGGGCGACGTCTCGGTCAGGGAGGCCATTCCGGATACGGAGTGCCGCCGCGCCCCACGGTCGGGCGCGGCGGCAGGCCCTTACTTCGTCACCAGCCAGTACACGACCAAGTCGGTCGCGCCGCCGGTGTAGAAGTTCTCGACGTTCGAGCGGAGGCCCGTCTGGCTCTGCTGCTGGAACATCAGCACGAAGGCCGAGTCGTCGCGGTGCTGGCTCTGGATGTCCTCGTACATGGACTGGCGCTTGTCCCCGTCCTTCTCGGCCACGGCCGCTTCGGTCATCGGACCAAGCTCGGCCGGATCCCATGCTGTCCGCCAGGCGAGGTAGCCGGTGGCGTTGGCCTCGTCCGAATTGTCCGGATTCATCGCGAAGGTCGATGCGTTCGTATGCGGGTCGGGATAGTCCGGCCCCCAGGTCTGCAGCGTCATTTCATGCTGACGGGCGCGATATTTCCCAAGCACTGTCGCGCCGTCACCCACGTCCAGCGTGACGTTGATCCCGGCCTGGCCCAAGGTGTTCTGGATCGACTGGGCGATGTCCATACGCTCCTGGTCGTTGCGCACGGTCAGAGACAACTCGAGCGGCAACGTGACGCCCGACGAAGCGAGAAGCTCCTTGGCCTTTTCGACATCGAGGCTGTAGGGCGTGTCGTCCAGCGCGCCGAGGAAGCCTTGCGGCAGGAAGGCCTGATGGACGCCCCACTGCCCCTTCAGGATCGTGTCCGCCATGCCCTGATAGTCGATCGCCCAGCGTATCGCGTCCAGCACGTCCGGATTGGCCAGCTCTTCCTTCTTCTGGTTCATGGCCAGGTAATAAAGCTGACCACCCACGTCCTCCTGGATCTTGACGTCGGCATTGCCCTCGAGACCGGCGACGTCGGTCGGTGTCAGGGTGCGCGCGATGTCGATGTCGCCGTTCTCCAGAAGCAGGCGCTGCGTGGCGGGTTCGGGGATGTGGCGCATGAAGACGTTCTTCATGACCGCGTCGCCGCGCCAATGACCCTCACGGGCTTCCAGTACATATCCCTCGTTCGGCTTGAACGACCGCAGGACATAGGCGCCGGTGCCGGCCGAATTGGACTTGAGCCACTCGTTGCCCATGTCGCCGTTGGCCTCGTTCTCCATGACCGTCTTCATGTCGACGATGTTGGCCACGCCCGCCGTCAGGCAGTTGTAGACGAAGGTGGGCGCATAGGCCTTGTCCGTCTTCATGACCACGGTATCGCCCTCGGCGGTGATCAAGCTATCCACGTTCTCGGGCGTGAAGCCGAACTGGGTCAGGATGAAGGCCGGGGTCTTGTCCAGCTTGACCACCCGGCGCAGCGAGCCTGCCGCGTCCTCGGCCGTCACCGGATTGCCGGACGAGAAGGTGATGCCTGGCTTGATCTTGATGCGGTAGGTCACGCCGTCGTCGTCAACCGACCAGCTCTCGGCCAGCCCCGGGACCAATACGCCCTCCGCGGTCGGATCAAGCTCGATCAGCGTGTCGTAGAGGTTGTTGTTCAGGTCGACGCCCGAAAACTCGAAGGCTTCGTGAGGGTCGATCGAAACGATGTCGTCGATGGCGTCGGCAACCACCAGTGTGTCGGCTGGCGTCTCGGCGAACAACGCCACGGGGGCGCTGCATGCCATCAGTGCCGCCAGGGCCAGACGCCGGGTCGAGAATGTCGCAATCATGTCGTGAACTCCCATTATTGGACTCGCAAGGTCTCCCTGCACGGTATTCCAAATGGAGAGATTGAGAAGGCGCAATCGTTCGGATGTCCTCACGTCAGGTCCGAACGGGTCGATAACGGTCGACTTGGGTTGATATATCTCGACAAGACGACGTGCGTCTCGCCTGACCCGGCGTCGGGTCCGGAAGAAGAGCGCGCCGCTATCTGAGACCGCGGCCCGCTATGTCGCGGGCCAGGGCCGAGATGACGCGCGTCCGTGCCGCGGCGATGGCTATGAACCCTCCCGCGGGGTCGAAGGGCTCGGTGATGCGAAAGGACAGGGCCTTGTCCGTGCGCGCCTCATCGTTGTGCGCGACGTAATAACGCCCCTGCGCCACGAAGCGGCCCCCGGCCTCGGCCACGAATTCCTCGATACGCACCTCGACCACGACTTCGGGCTCGTCCCGAAAGGGCCAGGGCTCGGACGCCACAAGCCGGCCGGTCAGGTCCGCCAGGGCGTTCGTCAGGCGCAGCGTCACCGCGCGGATCGGATCGTCCGCCCAGATGCTGTCGGGTGCGGCGGTGATCGCGCCCGCCCCGTTGGACACGGCGATCCCCTCTTCCGAGGCGTAGGCCGGCAGCGTGACCTCGCGCAGCGACACCGACGTCATCGAGATCGACACGCGCGAGGCCTGCACAGGCTCGGACGCCGAATACCGCACCGGCACCGCGTCGTCGCCGCAGCCGGCGAGAGCGAGCGCTGTGGTCGCGGCGAGGCATCTCAGGGTCGTTGTCATGTCACTCACCGTCCAAGAATGATCGAATTCGGATTTCGTTCCAGGGTGCGCGCCAGCCGCTCGACGGCGCGCGCCGCGTCCTGAAGGTCGCCTAGCGCAGTCCGTGCGCTGCGGTTCAGTTCCGAGTCCTCGTCGAAACCCGCGAGCGTCGCCGACGCCTGCGCGGCAAGCTGGTCGATCCGCTCGACAATGCCGGGCAGCTCTGCCGCAGCCTCCTCGACCGCCTGGCTGGCCGAATTGGCCGAGGCCAGCGTCTCGTTCAGGTTGGAGACCGCCCCGCCCGTCCGAAGCTCCTCGAGCGCCGCTTCAAGTTCGGCCAGGGTCGCGCCAAGCCGCTCGGGCAGCGCCCGCGTGCCGTCATCGTCAAGGATCGCGCGCGCCGAGGCGACCGTCTCGGACACCTCGTCCACCAGACGCTGCAATTCAAGCTGCTCGGCCTGTTCGGCAACGGCGGTCAGACGCGCGACGAGGTCAGGCACGCCTTCGACACTGTCGCCAACGCCCGTCGCCGCCTCGGCTGCCGCATCGACGGCGGCGGTCACGCGCTCGACCGTCCTGGCGGTCTCGATGCTCTCGGCGATGGACCGCAGGTTCCCGGCCACGGCCTGAAGGTCGGCAAGAAGTGCCGAGGCCTGAGCGGGCAGCGCCTGGATCTCTTCTCCCGACGCGACGGACCGCACGTCGGCGACGAGGTCGCGCACGTCGCCCGGGATCGCCTTCAGGTCTTCGCTATCGGCGATCTCGGTGGCCGAGGTCAGGAACGACGTCGCGGCATCCAGCAGTTCCTCGATCGGCAGGTTGTTGATCCGCTCCATCACGCCCTCGGCGGTGGCCGAGACGTCCGAGATGTCGCTCTCGGCGACCGGGATGACGGGGAAAGGTTCGGCATCGACATCAAGCGTGGCAGGTGGCGCGTCCGGCACGTCCACGAGGTCGACCCTCAGGCCGCCCGTCAGGATGCTGGCCGACACGAGGCGCGCGCGCAGCCCCTCCGACACGCGCTCCTCGAGAAAGGCGAGTGCCGCGTCCTCCGTCGCCTCGCTCAGTCCCATCTTCGAGGTGCGAAGCTCCATCGAGGTTGAAAGCCGGACATTGGTGTCTCCGAAGCGGTCCTCGTCGACGATGCCGTTCAGGTTGATGACCTCGCCGATGTTCACGCCGTCCAGAAGGACCGGCGCACCGACGGTCAGACCGCTGAAGTTCTCGTCGAAGATCGCCGTCAGGGTCAGGACCGGGCCGCTGTCGTTCTGGAACAAGCTGGCCCGGGCGGCACCTTCGTCGGCGAAGAGGGTGAAGTCGGCGCCGTCGCTGACCGGCGTGCCGCCCGACACCACTGTGTCGAAGGCCACCCCGCCCGCGATCAGCGTCGCCAGCGACGAGAAGTCCAGTTCGGCTCCGGTAGCGCCGAGAGAGAAGCTGAAGCCCGAGATGTCCCAGAAGCGCGTGTTCGACGACACGAGCCGGTTGTAGGGCGAGAAGATCACCGCCTCGGCCCGGGCGACGGTTCCGTCGGCGGCAAGCTCGGGCTCGCCGACCCGGCCGACCTCGACGCCCTTGTGCAGGATCGGCGTGCCCTCGACCAGTTGCACGTCCGCGCCTGCCGAGATGCGGATCGTCAGCCCCTCCTGCCCCGCCCGGAACAGGGGCGGCCTCGAAAGCCCTTCGTGCTCGAAGACCAGGCCGTCGGCCTGTGTGTCCCAGGTCGCCTCGATGTACACGCCGGACAAGACCGTGCTCAGCCCGCTTACGCCCTGAGCCGTCACCTCGGGTTGAACGATCCAGAACGTCGCGTCGCCATCGGCGAAGGGCGCTATGGACTGGTCAAGCCGCACACGGACCCGGACCGTCTCGAGCGTGCCCGAGAAGCCCACGTCCTCGACCCGCCCGATGGTCACGTCGCGATAACGCAGCTCGGTCTCGCCCTCGGTGATTCCGGTAGCCTGCTCGAAAAGGATCTCGATGACCGGCCCGCGCGAGGCATAGGACTGCCACCCGACCCAGAGGCTGACCGCAAGGGCGGCCAGCGGCACCAGCCAGACGATCGAGATCCGTTCCAGGATCGGGCGCCGCCGCCCGGACGCGGGAAGGTCGGAGGCCTGGTCGGTCATCGCGCCGGCACCGATCCGTCGAGGCTGTCCCAGAGCCGCCGGGAATCGAAGCTCTGTGCCGACAGCATCGTGAAGATCACGGAAAGCGCGAAGGCGAGGCTCGCCGGTCCCGCCGTGACGGTCGCCACGGCGCTGAACTGAACCAGGGACGACATGATCGCCACGACGAAAACGTCGATCATCGACCACCGTCCGATGTATTCGACGACGTCGTAGATGCGGTGCCGCGTACCCGGCGAAGTGGACGAGCGGTGTCTGACCGAGAGTGCGAGAAACGCGATGCAGAAGAACTTGGCCACTGGGATTCCGACGCTGGCGATCAGGATGATTGCGGCGATACCCGGGTTTCCGTACTCAAACAACTCGATCGCACCTCCCACGATGGTGGACAACTCGTTCTGCAACAGCGTCTTGGTGATCAGCATGGGTTCTGTGTTCGCCGGGATGTAGCAGATGATCCCGGCAAGCCACCAGGCCCAGACCCGCTGCAGGCTCGTCTCGTCACGCGACGACAGGCGCGAGCCGCAGCGCTCGCAGACCTCGGTGCCCAGCGGCCAGGCCTCGGCGCAGTGACGGCAGCCGACCATGCCGGCTTCGAGCGCGGTCACGACGGGCGCGTCTGGGTCAGATCGTTCCATACGGACCAACTACACAGGAATTTGTCCTGAGTGACAACAAGCGCCACCAGGGCGGTGAACATCCAGAACGCCTGACCCAGCGAGACTTGGGCGAGGTCCGTGATCTTGACCAGCGAGACGGCGCAACCGATGGCGAAGACCTCGGCCATGGACCAGGGCTTGAGGTCCTGCGCCAGCCGGAACGCCGGAATTGCCAGTGGGCGCGGTGCGCGGTCGAAGACGAGCGGGGCGAGGACATACGTCAGCAAGGCGGCACGCGCCGCCGGGATCGCCAGGACGAAGGCCAGCATCAGAAGGACAAGGACGCGCAGACTGCCGTCCGAGAAGCTGAAGGCGATGTCGAGAAGCGAGGCACTGCTGCGGAAGCCCTGTATCTCGAGCGTCAGGAACGGAAAGAACACCGCCGCGAGGATCAGAACCAGCGTCGCCACGGCAAGCGAGATGATCAGCATCCCCGCCTTCCGGCGCGGTGCGGCAAGGACTGTATGGCAGCGCGAGCATACGGCCTGCGTGCCCTTCTCGACATCACGTGCCCGATAGAGCGCGTCGCACTTCGTGCAGACGACATAGCGCACCGGCGACGCGGCGACGTCAGGGTGAAGGGCATCGGTCTCTGGCAAGAAGTGCATCCCGTCGCGGCCGCCCGGCGCTCCGTGGCGAACCGCCGGGAGGAGTGAGCTTTCCCGTTAAACTACATCTGTTTGCATCGATTCCAAGGGTTGCGGGGCGGAGCGGAGTTTTGACGTCGGGCACAAGCGCCATGACGCTCGTGCCTCCGACATTCGGTTTGCCACCGAAAAGGGATTTGTCCTAAGATGATGCCAACCCCGGGACGCGCGGCATCACGCGCGGACCATAGCATGAACCGGGAGGTCAACCGACATGAGCATATCCCTTACACTGAACGGCGAATCCGTCTCCATCGACGCGTCTCCCGACATGCCCCTTCTCTGGGCGATCCGAGACGTCCGCAAGCTGACCGGCACCAAGTTCGGCTGCGGGGTCGCCTCCTGCGGCGCCTGCACCGTCCATGTCGACGGCGTCGCCGTCCGCTCGTGCCAGACCTTCCTCGGCGACGTTGAAGGGGCCGAGGTGACGACCATCGAGGGCCTGTCGGGTCCTGTCGCCACCGCCGTTCAGGGCGCGTGGAAGGACCTCGACGTGGTCCAGTGCGGCTATTGCCAGTCGGGCCAGATCATGCAGGCCATCGACCTGCTGACCACGACGCCGAAACCCACGGACGACGACATCGACTCGGCCATGGACGGCAACGTCTGCCGCTGCGCGACCTATGTTCGTATCCGCGCCGCGATCCACGAAGCATCCCGCCGGATGGAGGCCTGAGCCATGACCGTCACTCTCTCACGCAGAAGCTTCCTTGCCACCGGCACCGCCGGCGTCCTCGTGGGCCTGACCGCTCGCGGCGGATGGGCCGCCGCCCACATGGGCGGCACAGTGGTGAACCCCTTCGTCCGCATCGATCCCGATGGAACTGTCGTCGTCATACTCAAGCACTTCGAGATGGGCCAGGGCACCTCGACCGGGCTGCCCACGCTGGTGGCCGAAGAGCTTGACGCCGACTGGGACAAGGTCGCCATCGAGTTCGCTCCGGCCAATACCGAGATCTACATCAACACGCTCTTCGGGGTTCAGGGCACCGGCGGGTCGACCGCCCTCGCCAACAGCTACGAACAATACCGCAAGGCCGGCGCGGCCGCCCGTGCGATGATCGTGGCCGCCGCCGCCCGCGAGTGGGGCGTCGAGCCGGGAACGGTCAGCGTCGCAAACGGCACGGTGACCAGCGGCAGCAACACGGCGACCTTTGCCGACCTGATCGGCGGGGCCGACACAGCCGACATCCCCGAGGAGCCGACCCTCAAGGACCCCTCTGCCTTCACCCTGATCGGCCGCGACAAGCTGGCCCGCAAGGACAGCGGCGACAAGACCACCGGCAAGGCGATCTTCGCGATGGACGTGATGCCCGAGGGTGTCGTCTACGCGGTCCTGCTGCGCTCGCCCAAGTTCGGCGGCAAGCTCGCGTCCTTCGATGCGACAACCGCCTCGGCCATGCCGGGCGTGGTCGCGGTCAAGGAAACGCCTGCCGGCGTCGCGGTCTTTGCCGACAACACCTGGAACGCGATGCAGGCCCGCGACGCGGTCGAGGCGGAATGGGATTTCACCGAGGCCGAAACGCGGTCGACCGACGCGATGGAGGCGGACTATGCCGCCGCTCTCGAGGAAGAGGGCATGATCGCCCAGAACGACGGCGGCACGGATGAAGCCCTTGCGGCGGCGGCGAAGACAATCGAGGCCGAGTTCCGTTTCCCCTTCCTCGCCCATGCTCCGATGGAGCCCTTGAACTGCGTCGTGCAGATCAACGACGGCAAGGTGAAGATCTGGGACGGCACGCAGTTCCATACCGTCACCCAGGGGGCCGTGGGCGCCGTCTCGGGTGTCGGACCCGAGAACGTCTCGATCGAGACCGTCTATGCGGGCGGATCCTTCGGCCGTCGCGCCAACTTCAACTCGGACTACGAGGTCGAGGCGACCTTCGCCGCGATGGCGCTTGGCACCGGACAGCCGGTGAAGCTCGTTTGGACACGCGAGGACGACATCCGAGGCGGGTACTACCGCCCGATGTGCTGGCACCGTGTCCGCGCCGGAGTGGACGCCAACGGCAAGGCCACGGCCTGGCATTCGTCGCTGGCGAACAAGTCGATCTTCTCGGGCACGCCGATGGCCGCGATGGCGGTTCACGACGGCGTCGACGACTTCTCGGTCGAGGGCGTCAAGGACACCGCCTATGCCCTGCCGGGCCTGCGCGTCGACCTCCGCAACATGGAGTCGGCCATCCCCGTCCTATGGTGGCGGTCGGTCGGCCACAGCCATTCGGCCTATGCGATGGAAGTGGCGATGGACATGCTGGCCGAAGCCGCGGGCGCCGACCCGGTCGAGTTCCGGCGCGAGTTGCTGGCTGAAAAGCCCCGGCACCTTGGCGTCCTGAACCTCGCCGCCGAGAAAGCGGGCTGGGGCGGCGAACTGCCCGAGGGCTGGGGACGCGGCATTGCCGTCCACCAGTCGTTCAACAGCTATGTCGCCGAGGTCGCCGAGGTGTCGAGCCAGGACGGCAGGATCAAGCTCGAGCGCATCGTGGCGGCCGTCGACGTCGGTACGGCGGTTAATCCCGACGTGATCCGCGCGCAGGTCGAGGGCGCCATCGGATATGGCCTCAGCCACGCGATGCGGCAGAAGATCACCTTCACGGACGGCGAGGTCGACCAGTCGAACTTCCCCGACTATCCGCCCCTGCGGATCGGGGACATGCCGAAGATCGAGGTTCACATCGTATCCTCGACCGAACCGCCCACGGGCATCGGCGAGCCCGGACTTCCGCCTGCCGGCCCTGCCGTCGCCAACGCGATCTACCAGGCCATAGGCAAGCGCGTGATGCGTCTGCCGATGGAAGACGACGGCATCGAGTTCGCCTGACTCAAAGTCACTCCGTCGCCGGCATCGACCGGCGGCGGACCCTAGGCCTCGCTGAAGGCGATCTGCGCCTTCATCGTCCGGCTGCGGTCGGTGGCGAGGCGGAAGCCCTCCTCGGCTTCTGGAAGCGAAACCGTGTGAGTGATCAGCGGCTTCACGTCGATCAGCCCTTTCCGCATCAGCTCGACGCCGATGGCGAACTCCTCGTGGAAGCGGAACGATCCCCTTAGTTGAAGCTCTTTCTGCGTCAGCGCCTGGACCGGAAGCTGCATGTCTCCGCCAAGTCCAAGCTGAACGATGACGGCCCCCGGTCGCAGGGCGGCGATGCCTGCCCCGACGGCCGCGGGAGATCCGGCGCACTCCATCTGGACGTCGAAATATCCCTTGTCCGCCGAATAGGCGGCAAGGCCCTCCGGCTCGCTCGCCATGTTGACCACCCGGTCCGCCCCATTGGCCTTCGCCATGTCGAGCGTGAAGTCGGTCAGGTCCGTCGCCACGATCTCGGCCGCCCCGGCGCGACGCGCGGCGAGGATGCACAGAAGCCCGATCGGACCGCAGCCGGTGACGAGGACGCGCTTGCCCAGAAGGTCGCCCGCCCGCCGCGTCGCGTGAAGGCAAACCGCAAGCGGCTCGGCCATCGCCGCCTCACCGCTCGACAGCCCGGTCGCATCGGCGCACTGCGCCACGTCGGCGATCAGCCATTCGCTGAAAGCCCCCTGGATATGGGGAAACGGCATCGCCGAGCCGTAGAACCGCATGTTGAGACAATGGTTCGGCTTGCCCTCGAGGCAGAACTTGCACGCCCGACACGGACGCGACGGCGAGACGGCGACAAGCTGGCCGGGCCGCAACTCCGTCACTCCGTCGCCCAGAGCCTCGACATGGCCCGATACTTCGTGCCCGAGGATCATCGGCTCTTTCAGCCGCACCGCGCCGAAGCCGCCGTGATGGTAATAATGCAGGTCGGTGCCGCAGATGCCGCCTGTCGCGACGCGGACCAGAACCTGTCCCGGACCGGGCGACGGGACGTCATGGTCCTCGATCCTCAGATCCTTGGGCGCATGGATGACGATGGATTTCATGGGATCACCGTGTGGGACAGGTTGCCCGGCATGGTGGCCGAGGCCCGCCCCAGCCGCAACAGGATGTTCCGCATTTGCATCCTCTTCCGCGCCCCGCTACCCCGGCGGCAACGGAGGAGACGTCATGCCCGAAAGAACCATCGCCCTTCTGCCCGGAGACGGAATCGGCCCCGAAATCGCCGAGGCGACGCGGCTGGTCCTCAAGACCGCCTCGACGGCCTTCGGCCTCGGCCTCGTCGTTCCGCACCATCGAGGTTGGATTTTCCGCGCTCAAGGCCTCAGGCAGCACCTTCCCCGATACCGCCTTCGACGCAATTCGCGCCTGTGACGGAATCGTCCTCGGCCCGGTGTCGCACAACGCCTATCCGCCGCGCGCCGAAGGCGGGCTCAACCCGTCCGGCGAACTGAGAAAGAGGCTCGACCTCTTCGCCAACATCCGCCCCGCGCGCAGCCGCGCCGGCATCCCGCCCCGTGCGGGCGTGCCGCTCGACCTCGTCATCGTGCGCGAGAACACGGAAGGCTTCTATGCCGACCGTAACCTCCACACCGGGCCGGGCGAGATCATGGTGACCGCCGACGTCTCGCTCGCCTTCCGCCGCATCACGCGCCACGCCTCGATGCGGATCGCGCGAGAGGCCTTCGCGCTGGCCGAGACGCGCGGCAAGCACGTCACCGCCGTCCACAAGGCCAACGTCATGCGGATCAGCGACGGGCTGTTCCTCGAATGCTGCCGCACGGTCGCCGCCGAGCATCCGGAGGTGCGCTACGACGAGGAACTGGTGGACGCCATGTGCGCCCACCTCGTCCGCGCGCCGGACCGTTTCGACGTGATCGTGACGACCAACATGTTCGGAGACATCCTGTCCGACCTGGCGTCGGAACTGGCGGGCAGCCTCGGCCTTGCCGCCTCGCTCAACGCGGGCGAGACGGCGGCGATGGCGCAGGCGCAGCACGGCTCGGCGCCGGATATCGCGGGCAAGGACGTGGCGAACCCCGCCTCCCTCATCGGATCGGCGGCGATGCTGCTGGCGTGGATGGGTCAGCGCGAGGGCGACGCCGCCCTCCTTGATGCTGCCCGCGCCATCGACGCGAGCCTCGAGGCCGCTCTGTCGACGCCGGCCCTGCGCACCCGCGACCTTGGCGGCGCGACCGGCACGCGGGCCTTCGCCGAGGCGGTCGCGTCAGGCGTCACTGCCTGAATCGCTCCCGCGAAAACCCGTCGCGCGCCGACCCGCCGGGCGCTACACATCGTCAAGACCGCGGAGGGGACGCCATGCACTTCGGACTGACCGACGAACAGGAGATGATCGTCTCCACCGTCCGCAGCTTCGTCGAGACCGAGATCCAGCCCCACGAGGCCGAGGTCGAGCGTCTGGGTCACGTCCCGCAGGAGCTTGGCGACGAAATCAAGCGCAAGTGCATCGCGCTCGGCTTCTACGCCTGCAACTTCCCCGAGGAGGTCGGCGGGGCGGGACTGTCGCATCTCGACTTCACGCTGGTCGAGCGCGAACTCGGCCGAGGCTCGATGGCGCTCGTCCACTTCTTCGGCCGTCCGCAGAACATCCTGATGGCCTGCGAGGGCGACCAGCGCGAGAAATACCTCCTTCCCGCCGTCCGAGGCGAGAAGATGGACGCCCTCGCCATGACCGAACCCGACGCGGGGTCGGATGTGCGCGGCATGAAATGCACCGCTGTCCGGCAGGGCGGCGACTGGGTCGTGAACGGCACGAAACACTTCATCTCCGGCGCGGAACACGCTGATTTCGTTACAGTCTTTGCCGCAACGGGAGTGGACGCGACAGCCAAGGGTCCGAAGAAACGCCTGACCGCTTTCCTCGTCGACCGAGACACGCCCGGCTTCACCATCCGTCCCGGCTATGCCTCGGTCAGCCATCGCGGATACCCGAACTCGATCCTGACCTTCGACGACTGCCGCCTGCCCGACGCACAGGTTCTGGGTAAGGTCGACGGCGGCTTCGACGTGATGAACGACTGGTTGCACGGCACGCGCCTGACAGTCGCCGCCTTCTGCGTCGGACGCGCGCGCCGCTGCTTCGATCTGGCGCTGAAGTATGCCGCCGAACGCCATCAATTCGGCCAGCCCATCGGCCGCTTCCAGGGCGTGGGCTTCCCGCTCGCCGACATGGTCACCGAGATCGATGCCGCCGACTGGCTGACCCTTTCGGCCGCCTGGCGCGTGGACGAGGGACTGCCCTCGAACCGCGAGATCTCCAGCGCCAAGCTCTATGCCTCCGAGATGCTGGCGCGGGTGACGGATGCGAGCCTGCAGATCTTCGGCGGCATGGGGCTGATGGACGACCTGCCGATCGAGCGCTTCTGGCGCGACGCCCGCGTCGAGCGGATCTGGGACGGCACCTCCGAGATCCAGCGCCACATCATCTCGCGCGACCTGCTCCGGCCGCTCGGCGCGTGATGACCGGCCTCGACCGCCTTCTGCGTCCGAGCTCCATCGCCGTGATCGGCGGCGGCGCTTGGTGTGCGAACGTGATCGACCAGTGCCGCCGGATCGGGTTCTCGGGCGACATCTGGCCGGTCCATCCGACGAAGAGCCAGATCGCGGGCCTTCCGACAATCGCGACCATCGACCGGCTGCCCTCCCCACCCGACGCGGCCTTCGTCGGCATCAACCGCGAAGGAACGGTCGAGGCGGTGCGCGCCCTCTCGGTCCTGGGTGCGGGCGGAGCCGTGTGCTTCGCGTCTGGCTTCCGCGAGGCCGAGGCCGAGACGCGCGACGGCGCCACGTTGCAGGACGCGCTGCTGGACGCGGCGGGCGAGATGACGATCCTCGGGCCGAACTGCTATGGCTTCCTCAACTACCTCGACGGCGCGGCGCTCTGGCCGGACCAGCACGGCGGGGTGCGCGTCGAGACCGGCGTGGCGCTTGTCACCCAGTCGTCGAACATCGCCATCAACCTGACGATGCAGGGCCGCGGCCTGCCGCTGGCCTACGTCGTGACCGCCGGCAACCAGGCCCAGACCGGCGTTTCCGCCATATCGCGCGCCCTGATCCGGGACGAGCGGGTGACAGCGCTTGGCCTCCACGTCGAAGGCTTCGACGACCTGCGCGGCATCGAGGCCTTGGCCCACGAGGCGAGGTCGCTTGGCAAGCCCGTCGTCGTCCTGAAGGTCGGACGCTCGGACCAGGCGCGCATCGCCACCGTCTCGCACACCGCATCTCTGGCCGGAAGCGACGCCGGCGCCGATGCGCTTCTTGCGCGGATGGGGTTCGGACGGGCGCGGTCGCTGCCCGTGCTGCTGGAAACGCTGAAGCTTCTCCATGTCGCGGGACCCCTGTCGTCGAACCGGATCGCCTCGATGTCCTGCTCTGGCGGCGAGGCGAGCCTCGTGGCCGACACGGCGCAAGGGTCGGGTCTCGAGTTTCCGCCCCTCGACGCCACACAGTCCGCCGACTTGCGAACGGCCCTCGGGCCGAAGGTCGCGCTGGCGAACCCACTCGACTATCACACCTACATCTGGGGCGACGAAGACAAGCTGACCGCCTGTTTCACCGCGATGATGCAGGGCGATCTGGGGATGGGCATGGTCGTCCTCGACTTCCCGCGCCCCGACCGCTGCGACGCCTCGGCCTGGGAGCCGGTGATTGCCGCCGTCACGCGCGCGAAGGCAACGACAGGCAAGCCCATGGCCATCGTCGCCTCGTTGAAGGAGACGATGCCGGAAACCTACGCGGAACGGCTTACGGCGGCGGGCATCGTCCCCTTCTGCGGTCTCGAGGAGGCCGTCGCCGCCATGGCCATCGCCGCGACGCTCGGCCAGACGCGTGGCGATGTGGTCCCTCTCCTCATGCCGCCGCCTCCAGCGGCAGGCGTCGTGCTGGACGAGGCCGAGGCGAAGGCCCGACTTGCGGACGCACGGCCTGCGTGTCCCCGCCTCCGTTCTCGCCGAAACGCCGGAGGTGGCGGCCGGGGCCGCCACGAAGCTGGGCTTTCCCGTGGTGCTCAAGGGACGCGGCATCGCCCACAAGACCGAAGTGGGCGCAGTGGCCGTTGCCCTGACGGATGCGACGGCCGTCCTCGAAGCCGCGACCGCCATGCCCGCCTCGGGCTTCCTCGTCGAGCGGATGGTGACGGACGGCGTCGCCGAGCTTCTGGTGGGCATCGTCGCGGACCCTGCACATGGCTACGTCCTGACCCTCGCAGCGGGCGGCACGCTGACCGAACTGATCGACGACCGCACGTCTCTCCTCGTCCCCGCAAGCCGACAATCGGTGCGCACAGCGCTGAACAGCTTGCGCATCGCCCCCCTCCTGCACGGCTTCCGAGGCCGTCCCGCCGCCGACATGGGCGCCGATCCTCGACGCTGTCATGGCGGTGCAGGCCTATGTCGAGGCCTCGCGCCCGCAGGAAGTCGAAATCAACCCGCTGATCTGCGGCCCCTCGGGCGCCGTCGCGGCGGACGCTCTGATCCGTACGGAGGACTGAGATGACCGACACGCCCGATCAAGACCGAGCGCCGGGGCGCCATCCTCGAAGTCACGCTGGACCGGCCGCCCGCGAATGCCATCGACCTCGCCACGAGCCGGATCATGGGCGATATCTTCACCGACTTCCGCGACGATCCCGACCTGCGCGTGGCGATCCTGACCGGCACGGGCGAGAAGTTCTTCTGCCCCGGCTGGGACCTGAAAGCCGCCGCGGCGGGCGATGCGGTCGACGGCGACTATGGCAAGGGCGGCTTCGGCGGATTGCAGGAGTTGCGCGGTCTCAACAAGCCCGTCATCGCCGCCGTGAACGGCATCTGCTGCGGCGGCGGGCTGGAGCTGGCGTTGTCGGCCGACCTGATCCTCGCCGCCGACCACGCGACCTTCGCCCTCCCGGAAATCCGTTCGGGCACCGTCGCCGACGCGGCCTCGGTCAAGCTGCCGAAGCGCATCCCCTATCACATCGCGATGGAGATGCTGCTGACGGGCCGCTGGCTGGACGCCGAGGAAGCGGCGCGGTGGGGCCTGATCAACCGCGTCCTCCCCGCCGCCGACCTGATGGCCGAGACCCGCGCGCTTGCCGACCAGCTTGCCGCCGGCCCGCCCCTCGTCCAGGCCGCGATCAAGGAGATCGTGCGCGAGGCCGAGGCGATGACGTTCCAGGATGCCATGAACCGGATTACCAAAAGCCAGTTCGCCACGGTCGAGAGGCTGTACCGTTCGGACGATCAAAAGGAAGGCGCCCGCGCCTTCGCCGAGAAACGCGACCCCGTCTGGAAAGGACGATGACATGCCGCTGACCATGAACCGCAAGGTCTTCATCACCTGCGCCGTGACCGGATCGGGCGGCACGCAGGATCGCAGCCCGCACGTCCCCCGAAGCCCCGAGCAGATCGCCGCCTCGGCCATCGACGCGGCGCGGGCGGGCGCCGCCATCGTCCACTGCCACGTCCGCGACCCCGAGACCGGCAGGCCCTCCCGCAAGGTCGAGTTGTACCGCGAGGTGACGGACCGCATCCGCGACGCCGAGGTCGACGTGATCCTCAACCTGACGGCGGGCATGGGCGGCGACATGGTCTTCGGCCCGCCCGAGTCGCCCTTCCCGCTGAACGAAGCCGCGACCGACATGGGCGGCGCGACAAATCGCATGGCGCATGTCGCCGAATGCCTGCCCGAGATCTGCACGCTCGACTGCGGCACGATGAACTTCGCCGAGGCCGACTACGTGATGACCAACACGCCCGGCATGCTGCGCGCCATGGGCCGGATGATGACCGACCTGGGCGTCAAGCCGGAGATCGAGGCCTTCGACACCGGTCATCTCTGGTTCGCCAAGGAGCTTGTCCGCGAAGGCACCCTTGCCTCGCCCGCCCTCGTCCAGCTTTGCATGGGTGTGCCCTGGGGCGCGCCCGAGCGACCTGAATACCTTCCTTGCGATGGTCAACGCGATCCCCGAGGACTGGGCGTGGTCGGCCTTCAGCCTGGGCCGGGACCAGATGCCCTACGTCGCGGCGGCGGTGCTGGCGGGCGGCAACGTGCGCGTGGGGCTGGAAGACAACCTCTTCCTCGACAAGGGCGTTCTGGCGACCAACGCGCAACTGGTCGAGCGCGCGGTGACCATCGTCGAGAACCTGGGCGCCCGCGTCATCGGACCGACCGAGGTGCGCCAGACGCTCGGCCTCACCAAGCGCTCGCCCGTGTCGCGCTGAACCGGCAAGCGAAGAAACGGCCGTCTTGCCGCGAAGGTTATCCTCGGTCATTGTTGACCTCGTAAACGACCGCCACGAGTCGCTCATTCAGGGAGGACACCCATGTCCACGCGCACCATCGCGGCGCTCGCCGCAACCCTTTGCATCGCCGGCACGGCCCAGGCCCAGGAGGTGACGCTGCGCCTCTCGCACTGGCTGCCGCCGACGCACCCCGTCCACACCCTTGGCATCGAGCCCTGGATCCAGTCGCTGAGCGAGGCCTCGGACGGCCGGATCGCCGTTCAGGTCTTCCCCGCACAGCAACTCGGCGCGGCGCCCGACCACTACGACATGGCGCGCGACGGCATCGCGGACATCACCTATACCAACCCCGGTTACCAGGCGGGCCGCTTCCCGATCTACAGCCTCGTCGAGATCCCGTTCCACGCCAACAACGCCGTCGGCGGCGCTCAGGCGATGCACGAGTGGTACGCGCCGATCGCCGAGACCGAGATGTCGGACGTCAAGTTCTGCATCGCGAACCCGCATGATCCGGGCACCTTCCATTCGAAGAACCCGATCAAGGTCCCCGCGGACGTCAGCGGCCTGAACGTGCGTCCCGCTCACGCCACCATGGCCCGCTTCATCAGCGGGCTTGGCGGCGGGCCGGTCCAGGTCCCCGCCCCCGAAGCCCGCGAGGCCATCGCCAACGGCACGGCGGACGCGATCACCTTCCCGTGGAACTCGATCTACATCTTCGGCATCGACAGCGAGACGAAGTATCACCTCGACATGCCGTTCTACATTTCGGCGCAGCTCCTTCTCATCAACAAGGACACCTACAACGGGATGCCCGAGGATTTGCGCGCGATCCTCGACGACCATTGCACGCCGGAATGGTCGCGCAAGTTCTCGGAAGGCTGGGCCGAGAACGAGGCTTCGGGTCGCCAGAAGATGATCGACTCGGGCGATCACACTCTCTACGCGCCGACCGAAGAAGAAGTGCAGATGTGGCGCGATGCGGCGCAGCCGCTGATCGACCAGTGGAAGACCGACGTGGGCGCGGACGCCGAGACGCTCTACCAGGGCTACGTCGACGCTCTCGAGCGTCACGACAGCCGGTTCTGACAGGGACGGGCGGCGCACGACGCCGCCCTCCCCGACACCGATGCAGCGCCTCGCCACCCTCCTCGAACGGATCGCACACGCCATCGAGGCGGTGGCGGGCGTCATCATGGGCCTGGTCACGCTTTTGATCGTGGCCTCGGCCATCGGCCGCTATCTTTTCGCCTACCCCCTGCCCGACGCCTTCGACCTGTCACGCCTCTTGCTCGGCGCAGCGATCATGTGGGGCTTCGCGTCGGTCGGCTATCGCGGGTCGCACATCAAGGTCGACCTCCTGGCCGAATGGGTCCGGCCCGGCACGCGCCGCTGGATCGACACTTTCGCCTGGACGGTTCTGCTGATCTTCACCGCGCTGCTCACATGGAAGATGCTCGGGCGCGTGACGTCGGCAGCGGGCAGCGGCGAGTCGACGATGGACCTCAGGATGCCGGCCTGGCCGATGATGGCGCTGATCTGGCTCGGCGTCGCCGTCAGCGTGCCCGCCATCCTCGCGCGTCTCATCCTGATCGTCACGGGGCGCGGCACGCTGGACCATTTCGAAAGCATCGAGACCGGAGAGCCCGACGCATGAGCGGCGACATGATCGCCATCGCGGGCTTCGTCGCGCTTTTTGCCATGATGATTCTGCGGGTCCCGATCGGCATCGCCATGGGTCTCGTGGGCGTCGGCGGTTTCGCGGCGGTGACGGGCCCGAAGCCTGCGCTGAACCTCCTGGCCCAGTCGCCGATCCGCACCGTCACGGACTTCAACCTGACGCTCATCCCGTTCTTCGTGCTGATGGGCGTCCTCGCCACCAACTCGGGCATGTCGCGCGAGTTGTTCCGCGCCGGGAGGCACTGGTTCGGCTTCATGCGGGGCGGAATGGCGATGTCGACCATCGGCGCCTGCGCCGGCTTCGCCGCGATCTGCGGCTCGTCGGTCGCCACAGCGGCGACGATGACCAAGATCGCCCTGCCCGAGATGAAGCGCGCCGGCTATCCCGACGACGTCTCGACAGGCGTTATCGCGGCAGGCGGGACGCTTGGCATCCTGATCCCGCCCTCCGTCGTGCTCGCGGTCTATGGCTACATCACCGAACAGGACGTAGGGCGCCTATTCGTGGCCGGGATCGTGCCGGGCTTCATCGCGATCCTGATGTACATGGCCGCCGTCCGGATCGCCCACGGCCGCCGCCTTCCCGCAGGCGAGCCCTTCGCCCTGGGCGAAGCGGTTCGCTCGCTCGCCGGCGTGTGGGCCGTCCTCGTCCTTTTCGTGGCGATCATCGGCAGCATCTACTTCGGCCTCTCCACCGCGACCGAGGCGGCAGCCGTCGGCTCGGTGCTGACCGCCCTCATCGGAGTGCTGCGCGGACGGCTGACAGCGCGCCTGCTTCTCGACAGCCTGATCGAGGCGCTTCGCACATCGGTCGCGATCTACACCATCCTGATCGGTGCGATCCTCTTCGGCTACTTCCTCGCCGTCACGCAGAGCCCGCAGAAGATCACCGCCTGGCTCGTGTCGCTGGACCTTGGAGCCTACGGCACGCTGGCGCTGATCCTGGTCTTCTTCGTCATCATGGGCTGCATCCTCGACGCGATGGCGATGATCATCCTTCTGGTCCCCATCGTGTTTCCGGTTGTCACGCAGATGGGCTTCGACCCGATCTGGTTCGGCGTCATCATCGTGATGACGGTGGAGCTTGGCCTCATCACGCCGCCCGTGGGGATGAACGTCTTCGTCATCAACTCCATCGCGCGGGATATCTCGCTGCCGACGATCTTCAAGGGTGTCCTGCCCTTCGTCGCGGCGGATGTTCTGAGGCTTGCGCTTTTGGTCGCCGTGCCCTCGCTGGTGCTCTGGCTACCCCGCACCATGGGCTGAGACGTTCACTCCAGAGCGAAGAGCGAGACGACCACCTTCCCCGCCAGACGCGCCCCGTTGCCGACGAAGAGCGTGCGGTTGACCCAGGTATAGCGCGCGTCTCCGCTCTCGAGCCGCGCATGGGTGCGCATGTAATAGGTCGAGGGATCGACCTCCTCGCCCCGCGCAATGGCGGCGATGACCTCGGGCGGGCCGTGGCGGAGGCCGTAGTTGCGGATCTCGATCAGCGCGCCATCGTCCGTTTTGATGGCGTAGCGCGTGTCGAGTTCCGCCATGCCGTCGGCGAAGACGGTCTGCCAGTCCGCGCCGAGGTTCAGGATGCGTCCGTTCAGGCGCGGCCCCGCGACGCGTCCGCCGATGATCGGAACGATGCGCCGTTGCCCTGCGCGGCCCGCTCCCATCTCCAGGATCGGGTCGAGGTCCACCTCGAGGTCGCAGACGTGGGAGAGGTTCGGTGGCGGCAGTCGGGACATGCGCTTTCCTTCAGGCGGTCGGGTTCAGGGCCGGCACATCGCCATAGGCGCGATCCTCGCCGTCCCAGACCGGCCCCGGCGCAGGGTAGCTGACGGGACCGTTCGGGGTGCCGACGGTGATGCGGCGGAGGTGGGGATGGGAGGAGAGGCCTGCCATGTCGTTGACCGCCGCCAGCGCCACGTCGGCCTTCAGCAGCGCGGACGTTGCCTCGTCGCCCGTCATGCGGGCAAAGCCTTCGGCCACGGCGCTGTCCGTCTCGTCCCTGTGCGCAACGCGGGCGACGTTGGTGGCGAAGCGGGGATCTGTGCCCATGTCGGGACGGCCGAGGAAGGTCGCGCAGAGCGCGCGCCATTCGCGGTCGCTCTGGACCGAGATCAGGATCTGCGCGCCGTCCTTCGCCGTGAAGACGCCGTAGGGCGCGATGGAGGGATGCGCCATGCCGACGCGCTGCGGCGTCCGCCCGCCCTCGTGGTTCAGAAGCGGTACCGTCAGCCAGTCGGCCATGACGTCGAACATCGAGACCGAGATCGCCGCGCCCTCCCCCGTCACGCCGCGCCGGATCAGCGCTTCGAGGATCGCCGCGTGCGCCGTGGCCCCGGTTGCGATGTCGACGAGAGAGACGCCGACGCGGGCAGGCTCGGACGGGCCGCCGGTGATCGAGCAGAGGCCGGATTCGGCCTGGATCAGCAGGTCGTAGGCCTTGCGGTCGGACAGCGGACCCTCCTCGCCATAGCCGGTGATCGAGCAGGTGACGAGGCGCGGGTTCTTCTTCCGCAGCGCATCCGACGCGAACCCGAGCCGTGCCAGCGCCCCGCGCTTGAGGTTCTGGACGAGGACGTCCGCGCCGTCGATCAGTCGCGACAACTCCGCTTTCCCCGCCTCCGAAGCCAGATCCAGCGTCACGCTGGTCTTGCCCCGGTTGAGCCAGACGAAATAGCTCGACTGACCCGCCGCGACCGCGTCGTAGCCGCGGGCGAAATCGCCCTCGGGCCGCTCGACCTTGACGACCTCGGCCCCGGCATCGGCGAGCCGAGCGGTGCAGAAGGGCGCGGCGACGGCCTGTTCGACGGCGACGACCTTCAGCCCTTCGAGCGGCAGCATCAGAACGACCTCGGCAGGCCGAGGACGTGCTCGGCCACGTAGGACAGGATCAGGTTCGTCGAGATCGGCGCCACCTGGTACAGCCGCGTCTCGCGGAACTTGCGCTCGACGTCGTATTCGCAGGCGAAGCCGTAGCCGCCGTGGAACTGGAGACAGGCGTTGGCCGCCTCCCACGATGCCTTGGCGGCCAGGTACTTCGCCATGTTCGCCTCGGCCCCGCAGGGCTTGCCCTCGTCGTACAGTCGGCAAGCCTTCCAACGCATCAGGTTCGCCGCCTCGACCTCGATGAAGGCCTCCGCGATCGGGAAACTGCACGCCCTGGTTCTGGCCGATCGGACGGCCGAAGACATGACGCTCCGAGACGTATTTCGTCACCCGGTCGGTGAACCAGTAGCCGTCGCCGATGCATTCGGCCGCGATCAGCGTGCGTTCCGCATTAAGGCCGGTCAGGATGTACTTGAATCCCTTGCCTTCCTCGCCGATCAGGTTCTCGGCCGGAATCTCGAGGTCGTCGAAGAACAACTCGTTGGTCTCGTGGTTGACCATGTTGGCGATGGGCTTCACCTCCATCCCCTTCGCCATCGCCTCCTTCACGTCGACGAGGAAGATCGAGAGGCCCTCGGACTTCTTCGCCACCTCGGACAGCGGCGTCGTGCGCGCAAGAAGGATCATCAGGTCGGAATGCTGCACCCGGCTGATCCAGACCTTCTGGCCGTTGACGACATAGCGGTCGCCCTTCCGGACGGCGGTGGTCTTGAGCTGGGTCGTGTCAGTCCCGGTCGTGGGCTCGGTCACCCCCATGCTTTGCAGACGCAGTTCTCCACTGGCGAGCTTGGGCAGGATGCGGCTCTTTTGTTCGTTGGACCCGTGCCGGACCAGAGTGTTCATGTTGTACATCTGGCCGTGACAGGCGCCCGAATTGCCGCCCTGCGCGATTGATCTCCTCCATGATGACGCTGGCCTCGGTGAGGCCAAGGCCCGAACCGCCGTACTCCTCGGGGATCAGCGCGGCCATCCAGCCCTCATGCGTCAGAGCATCGACAAAAGCCTCCGGATAGCCGCGCTCGGCATCGACCTTGCGGTGGTACTCGTCGGGAAACTGGGCGCAAAGCGCGCGGATGCCGTCGCGGATGTCCTGGAAGTCGTCTTGCATGTGTCGCCTCTGCGCTCGCGTCACGGGCAGATTGCACCCGCTGCGCCCGAGGCACAAACAGATCGCCGGGACCGCGTCAGCCGGACTGAAGCCGGTCGACGTCGATGGTCCTGTCGAGGTTGGAGAGCGCCGTAATGACCGTGCCCCGGCTCATCAGGCCGATGTTCTCGGAATAGCCGTAGAACAGCGACCCCTCGTAGGGGAGGCCCGTGCTTGGGCCGCAAAGCGCCTCGCGCACCACCGGTTCCCACAGATCGAAGGCCAGCGCGCCTGAGCCGACGAAAGCCACGGTCATGGGATCGAAGACGGTATAAAGCGTCAGGACGGCCTGCCCGAGGGCGCGGCCCGCCGTCCTGTAGGCCTCGATGGCGCGGGTGTCGCCTGCTGCGGCGCGGGCCGCTATGCCTGCCATCGTCGCGCGGTCGGGCGGGTCGGTCGGCATCACCCGCGGATCCGCCCCGGTCGCGGCGCGCCAGATGCCGTATTCGCTTGCGTAGGCCTCGACGCAGCCGAAACGGCCGCAACGACAAAGCGCGCCCCCCGCCTCGAAGGGGACGTGCCCGATCTCGGCCGCCGAGGTCCGCGCGCCGTGGAACAGCGTCCCGCCAAGGAACATGCCCATGCCGACGCCGTAGGACAGAAGGATGGCGGCAAAGTCGCCGCCGAAGCGCTCGGGCTCGTCATGGTGCAGCGCCGCTGCGATCATGTCGGCGTCGTTCGCAAGCCGCACTTCGGCCCCGAGCATCCGCGACAGTTCGGCGGCCAGCCCCACGTTCCGGTGAGGCGACATGGGCGACCAGTGCAGCACCTCGCCCCCTGCATCGACGACGCCCTGCACGGCTACGGCTGCCGATGAGAGGGGCCCGGTTCCCGTTGGGGCCGCATCCACCGCTCTCTCGACAAGAGACACGATCCTTGAGGCGAAATCAGACTGCGCGAAGCTTCCCGTGAGCGAGGGTTCCGAGCGGGTGCAGATCGTGTCGCCGGCGAAGTCCACGAGGTCGACCTGAATCGCATTCACCGTGATGGTAAGCGCTGCGACCGAGGCCGCACCCGGACGGCGCGACAGCGCCACGCGCGGACGCCCCCTGCCCCCGGCCGACCGTGCCGTGTCGTCGTCGGGAGCGGGCGTGAGGTCGGCCTCGACCAGATGGCCGGTCGCGATCAGTTCGGAGGTGGCGGCGCTGACGGTCGAGGCGCTGAGGCCGGTTGCCGCCGCCAGTTCGGTCCGGGCGAGCGCACGCTGGACGCGCAGCGCCGCGAGGATGCGGCGCTTGTTCTGGCGACGCAGATCGTCGGAACGCTGAATCGCGGCGGCTGGCGTCGGTCCCACCACTGGCTTCGCGGATCTCCCTGGTGCCCGCGAAAACGCGGGCCCTCCCCTGCTTTATTCTTGACAGAACCGGGCCGTTACGCCAGTTATTTTTTCGAGGATCGAATTAAATAAATCCTCTATAATGGTACTCTGGGAGGATACACCATGAAATTTGCAGTCAAAACTCTGCTGGCCAGCGTTGCGCTCGCCAGCGTGATGCCCGCCGCGTCTTTCGCCGAGGGCAAGACCATCGCCGTGTCCTGGAAGACGTTCCAGGAAGAGCGCTGGAAGACCGACGAAGCCGCGATCAAGGAAGTCGTCGAGGCCGCCGGCAACACCTACATCTCGACCGACGCTCAGCTCTCGGCCTCGAAGCAGGCCGCCGACATCGAGGGCCTCGTGAACCAGGGCGTCGACGTCATCATGGTCGTCGCCTACGACTCCGACGCCATCCTGCCGTCGTTCCAGCTTGCCGCCGACTCCGGCGTGAAGATGATCTCCTACGACGTGCTCGTGGAAGATCCGAACGCGCTCTATGTCACCTTCGACAACGTCGGCGTCGGCCGCCTGATGGCCGAGACGATGCTCGAGAAGGGCAAGACCGAGGGCAACTTCGCCTTCATCAAGGGCGACAAGGGCGACCCCAACGCGACCTTCCTGTTCCAGGGCATCATGGAAGTGCTCCAGCCGAACATCGACTCGGGCGCGATCAAGAACGTCTGCGAGACCTTCACGGACGGCTGGAAGCCCGACAAGGCGCAGCGCAACATGGAACAGTGCCTCGCGGCCAACAACAACGCCATCGACGCGGTCGTCTCCGAGAACGACGGCATGGCGTGCGGCGTCGTCTCGGCGCTTGAAGCGCAGGGCATGGCCGGCTCGGTTCCGGTCACCGGCCAGGACGGCGACCACGCCGCGCTGAACCGCGTGGCGCTCGGCACCCAACTCGTGTCGGTCTGGAAGGACGCCCGCGTCCTCGGCAAGACCGCCGCGGAGTATGCCAACCAGATCGCCGAAGGCACCGACGTCACCACACTCGACGGCGTCAGCACCTTCAATGGCGGCCCGAAGGGCGTCGAGGTTCCGGCGTTCCTGATCGCTCCCAACGCGATCACCCAGGACAAGCTGGCCGAGGTCATCGACGCCGGCTGGGTCGCGAAGGAAAAGGTCTGCGCCGGCGTCACCGCCGGTTCGGTCCCCGCCTGCGACTGATCCTGACCCGACCATGACATCGACCTGCGCCGCGCACTCCGCGGCGCAGGATTGACGGCGAAGCCGGCATGAACCGGCGCCGTGGGGGAGGCCACCATGACAGACACTGCAACCGGCGGCACCGGCGCGGCATCGCGCAACCGCGACTCCGCCCTGACCCGCTTTCTCCGCGCGACCGAGATCGACTCGCGCATCCTGGGCATGATCGGCGCGCTTGTGGCGATCTGGGTCGGCTTCGACATCTACAGCGGAATGCTGCGGCCAAGCGACGGGCTCTTCGGCGGCACCTTCCTGACGGCACGAAACATCTGGACCCTGCTGGTTCAGACCTCGTCCATCGCCGTCATGGCGACTGGCATGGTCCTCGTCATCGTCATGCGCCACATCGACCTGTCGGTCGGCTCGATCCTCGCCTTCGTGGCGGTGGTGATCGGAAGCCTCCAGGTCTTCTGGCTTCCACAACTGGGCCTGCCCATCGGCCACCCCCTGATCTGGGTCATCGCGCTGGTCTGCGCGCTGGCGCTTGGCGGCAGCATCGGCGCCATTCACGGCGCCCTGATCGCCTATGCCGGCATCCCTGCCTTCATCGTCACCCTCGGCGGCCTGATCTTCTGGCGCGGCGCGTCCTGGGCTGTGATCCGGGGCGAAACCGTCGCCCCCATGGACAAGACCTTCAAGCTGATCGGCGGCGGCATCTCGGGGACCACGCCCGGCTCCATCGGAGCCACGGCAAGCTGGGGCATCGCCTTCCTGATCTGCGCGGGTATCGTCGCGGGCCTGCTCTATGGCCGCAAACAGCGGCGCAAATTCGAGTTCCCGCTCCGCCCGGTGTGGGCCGAGACCTTCCTCGCCGTCACGGGCTGCGTGCTGGTCCTGGGCGCGACCTACGTCATCAACCGCTACTACTGGCCGACCGGCGTCGTGAACAGGTGGGCCGAGCAGAACAACGTGACAGTTCCCGAAGGCGGGCTGGACATCTCGTTCGGATACGCCCTGCCGGTCCTGATCGCGCTCGGCGTCGGCATCGTGATGACCTTCCTCGCCACCAAGACACGCTTCGGCCGCTACATCTATGCCACCGGCGGCAACCCCGAGGCGGCGGAACTGGCCGGCATCAACACCAAGCGCCTGACGGTCTGGGTCTTCGCCCTGATGGGAACCCTCGCGGGCATCTCGGCCTGCATCTCGGCCGCGCGACTTGATGCAGCCTCGAACGCTCTGGGGCTTTTCGACGAACTTTACACCATCGCCGCTGCGGTCATTGGCGGCACCTCGCTCGCCGGCGGTCTCGGCACGATCTACGGTGCGATCCTTGGTGCGCTTGTGATGCAGTCGCTGCAATCGGGCATGACGCTTCTGAACTTCGAAAGCGCCTACAAGGACATGGTCGTGGGCGGGGTTCTCGTATTCGCGGTCTGGCTCGACCAGATGTACCGCCGCAGGCTGAAGTAGGGAGACAGGCGATGACGACACCCCTTGTCGAAATGCGCGACATCTCGATCGCCTTTGGCGGCATCAAGGCCGTCGATCATGCCAGCATCGACCTCTACCCCGGCGAAGTCGTGGGCCTCCTCGGCCACAACGGCGCGGGCAAGTCGACGCTGATCAAGATCCTGTCCGGCGCCTACAGACGCGACCAAGGCGAAATCTACGTCGACGGAAAGCAGGTCGAGATCTACAATCCCCGCGACGCCAAGGCGCTTGGGATCGAGACGATCTACCAGACACTGGCGCTGGCCGACAACGTCGACGCGGCAGCCAACCTCTACCTCGGGCGAGAGTTGATGACCGCCTACGGTACGCTCGACGACGTGGCGATGGAGGCCGAGTGCCGCAAGGTGATGGGCCGCCTCAACCCGAACTTCCGTCGCTTCAAGGAGCCGGTGAAGGCCCTCTCCGGCGGCCAGCGGCAATCCGTGGCCATCGCGCGCGCGATCCACTTCAACGCCCGCATCCTGATCATGGACGAGCCCACGGCGGCGCTCGGACCGGCCGAGACGGCTCAGGTCGGCGAACTCATCAAGCAGCTCAAGGCCGAGGGCATCGGTATCTTCCTCATCAGCCACGACCTGCACGACGTCACCGACCTCGCGGACCGCGTGACGGTGATGAAGAACGGCGAGATCGTCGGCAGCGCCAAGGTGGACGAGGTCACGCAGGACGAGATCCTGGGCATGATCATCGCCGGCAAATGCCCGCCCAATGCGACGCCCGGTCCCGGCGCGGTCAACCTGTGATGACAGGCAAGCTCGACGGCAAGACGGCTCTCGTCACCGGCGCTTCCAGCGGGATCGGACGCGCGGTGGCACGGACATTGGCTGCCGAAGGCGTCCGCGTCGCCATGACGGGCCGGTCGCGCGAGCGGCTGGACGCGCTTGCCTCGGAACTGGGTGGCGATCACGCGGTGATCGTGGCCGATCTCGATGATCCGTCCGAAGTCGACCGCATGGTGAGCGAGGCCGAGGCGGCGCTTGGACACCTCGACATCCTGCACGCCAATGCCGGTCTGTATCTGCCCGGCGACCTGATCGACAGCGACCCAGACGAGATGGACCGGCTGATCCAGGTGAACGTCTCGGCCGTCTTCCGCGCCATTCGCCGCGCACTGCCCGGAATGATCGGGCGCAAGGGCGGCGATATCATCGTCACCAGCTCGGTCTCGGGCCACCAGGCGATCCAGTGGGAGCCGGTCTATTCGGCCTCGAAACACGCCGTCCAGTCCTTCGTTCACGGGCTGCGTCGGCAGGTCTCGAAGCATGACATCCGCGTCGGCGCCATCGCCCCCGGTATCGTGCTGAACGAGCTCTGGGGGTCGGTGGATCCGGTCAAGATCGAAGAAGCCGTCGCCGCCCGCGCGGGCCTCCGGTGCGAGGACGTGGCCGACGCCGTCGTCTTCATGCTGACGCGGCCCCGCAACGCCACCGTGCGCGACCTCGTCCTTCTGCCGGCCGACCAGGACATCTGAGCATGGCGGGGGTGGTCCGCGCCGCCATCGTCCTTGGCCTTGTGGCCTCGGTGGCCGTCGCCGATCCCGCCTTCGAGCCGGTCGCCGTCCCCGAGCACGTCTATGCCGGAGGATGGGAGCACTTCGTCGGCGGTGGGCTGGCCGCCTTCGACTGCAACGGCGACGCCCTGCCCGAACTCTACGCGGCGGGCGGCAGCAATCCGGCGGCGCTCTTCCTCAACCGCTCCGAGCCAGGCGGCGAGGTCCGTCTCGAGGTCGCGACGCCGGACGAGCTTGCGCTGCCCGAGACAACCGGCGCCTATCCCCTGGACATCGACAGCGACGGCATCCTCGACCTCGTCGTCCTGGGCGTCGGCGGCTCGCACGCGCTGAAAGGTCAGGGCGACTGCCGCTTCGCACCGTTCGAGGGGCTCGGCATCGACCTGGGCACAGGCTGGGCCACCGCCTTTTCGGCGACGTGGGAGGCGGGTCAGACCCTCCCCACCCTCGCCATCGGCAACTATGTCGACCGAGCCGATCCCAAGGGACCGTTCGAGGCCTGCGACGACAACCTCCTGCTCAGACCCGAGGGCGAAACCTACACCCCGCCCATGACGCTTGCTCCCGGTCACTGCACCCTGTCGATGCTGTTCTCGGACTGGGGCCGCCACGGACGGTCCGACCTCCGCGTATCGAACGACCGCCACTACTACGTCCGGACTGGCGAAGAGCAGATGTGGGCGATGGAGGAGACGCCGCGCCTCTACGGCAAGGACGATGGCTGGCAGGCCTACAGCATCTGGGGCATGGGCATCGCCGAGCGCGACCTGAACGGAGACGGTCTGCCCGAGGTCTATCTGACCAGCATGGGCGACCAGAAGCTTCAGTCGCTGAAACCGGGCGCCACCGGCCCGACCTATGAGGACGCGCACTGGGACATCGGCATCGCGGCGCAGCGGCCCTATGTGGGCGACGATGGCCGCGCCTCGACCGGCTGGCATGTCGCCTTCGGAGACGTCCAGAACGACGGGCGCGACGACATCTTCGTCGCAAAGGGGAACGTCGAGCAGATGCCCTCGACGGCCATGAAGGACCCGAACAACCTTCTCGTGCAGGCCGAGGACGGCAGCTTCGACGAATGGGGCGACAAGGCTGGCGTCGCGACCATGGCACGGAGCCGGGGCGCGGCGATGGTCGACCTGAACGCCGACGGGATGCTCGACCTCGCCGTGGTCAACCGCCGCGCGCCGATGGAGGTCTATCGCAACGTCACGCCGTCCGAGGGCGGCTGGATCGCGGTCGAATTGCGCCAGCCGGGCGCCAACCCTTTTGCCGTGGGCGCATGGATCGACGTGCGGACGGCCGGACGCGTTCAGTCGCGGCAACTGACGATCGGCGGAGGCCACGCGGGTGGGTCCTTCGTCCCCGAGCATTTCGGTCTTGGACCGAGCGACGCGGCCGAGCTGCGCGTGACCTGGCCCGACGGCACGGTCAGCGACTGGATCGCGGTCGGCACGAACAAGACCCTGCGGGCCGTGCGAACCGGCGCGACCACTGACCATCGAGACGGACTACTGATCGACTGGCTTTCCGCTCGGCACGGTCTTCGGCACGCCCAGACGCCCTTCGAGCGCCTTCGGATCCGTCAGAGCCTCCAGAAACGCGAGGATCTGCGCCACCTCGGCGTCGTCCAGTGACACCGGCGCCAGCTCGTTGGCCGCGTGCGATGGCCTCGATCTCGGCGGTGTCATGGAGCGCGACCAGATCGTCGTGACCGCCAAGATCCGGCAGCACGGCTTGCGTCGCGTCATAGGCTGCGAAGCGAGCCTCGGGGTCGAGATGATGGCGCACCGCCCCTTCCAGCGTCGCATAAGCCCCGGCATGGCCATAGGGCGCGGTCTTGGTCACGTTCCGCAGCGACGGCGTGCGGAAACGGTAGGCGTCCTCGGCCAATCCCGTCACGCGCATCCGGCCCACATCCTTGAAGCTCGAACTCGAAGCGTTCTTTCTTCCCCGGCCCGATCTGGGGCATGGCGATGGCGTGGAAGTCGTGGTCGGTCTGGAACTGGCCCGAGTGGCAGGTGCCGCACCCCGCCTTGCCGTAGAACAACTCCATCCCGGCCATGGCGTCTGGCGACATCGGCGTCCCGTCGCGCAGGTAGCGGTCGAAAGGGCTGTCGTCCGCACGCCATTCGAAGGCGATGAAGGCAGCGATGGCATTGGCGATGTCGGCGAATGTCACCGGGGTTTCCGGTCCGACCACCGTATCGAACCGGGCGCGATACTCGGGGATGCCCTCTATCCGCGCGGCAAGCCTGTCCCAGGCCCCGCCGTCGCCGGTCAGAAGACCCTGCCGCACGGCGGTCGAGACGTCGTTCTCCTGATAGTGTCCCGCCATCTCGTCCGGCGACAGGACAGGAAACATCGCCTGCGCGGCGAGCGCGGAATCGAACCCCATCACCATGTCGTCTTCCAGCGGCGTCCTCAGCCCCGACGGACGGGAGGGATCCGCCTCCAGCCGACCGTCGTGGAACATGCGCGTGAACTCTTTGGCGCCCAGGTTGAAAAGCGCGGTGGCGTTCCGCGGCACGCGCTCTTCGGGCATGTTGCCCGGATCGGTCACGCGGTCGGGACCAAGGCCCTTCGCGCCATCGCCAAGCCCCAGCGACAGCCCGTCCGAGGTGCCGAAGCGCGGATGGTGGCAGGTGGCGCAGGCAACGGCGCCGCTGCCAGAGAGGATGGGATCGTAGAACAGAAGCTGGCCAAGCTCGATCTCGGCGTCGGGGAAGGTCTCGAAAACTGCGTCGGGCTCCGGCAGGCTGGCCGCCAGCGTAACGGAGGCGGTGCCGGCCAGGGCCAGCGACAGGAGAACGCGTCGGGACGAACGTTGGATCATGGGGCGAGGTTACGCGGCACCGCACCCTTGCCGCAATGGTCGTCGCACCTCGTCAGCCCCTGAGGGGCGCAAGAAGCGCCTCGGCCATGCCCTCCATGTGGCACAGCACGGCTTCGGCCCCTTTTTCGCGCAGAAGATCGGCATGAGAGTCGCGCTGACCGTCGAGGTGAGAGCCACCCGTGAAGCCGATGGCCCGCATTCCGGCACGTTTCGCGCCTTCGATTCCGTGGGGCGAGTCCTCCAGAACGACGCAGGCAGCCGCTGGAACGCCCAGCCGTTGCGCGGCCAACTCGAAGAGATCCGGCGCAGGCTTGCCCTGGGCCACCTCGTCGGCGCTGAACGCACAGCCTGCAAAGCGGGATGCGAGACCGGAGATCCTGAGCGTCTCGTTCATCCGCCGCACCGATCCGCCCGTCGCGATGGCGCAGTCGATGTCGTCGCTGGCAAGTCGGTCCAGAAGTTGAGGCACGCCGTCGATGACCTTCAACCCGTCACGATAGGATGCAAGGAGACGCGCCTCGAACCGAGCGGCAAAGGCGTCGGGAAGCGGGCGCCCCGCCCTTCCCGCGGCCCAGTCGAGGATCACCGCAAGCGAGACGCCAAGAAACCTCTCGCCGAGATCGGCCTCCGAGACATCGGAAAGCCCGGCCGCCTGCAACTCTTCCGCCAGCGCCCTCAGCGAATGAGGCTCGCTGTCGACGAGGCAGCCGTCGAGATCGAAGATCACCGCGCGTGTCGTCAAGGGGTCCGGCCGGATCTCAGCAACTTGTTCAAAAGACGCGCCTTATTGCAGAGATCATTCTTCCGATATAGCCGCGTTTTTCCGATTGATCGACGACCGCAATACTAAATGACGGTTGGTCAGGAGCTGCATCAGACTTGCCGTGGGTCACAAGATATCTTCTGGAAATCACGCGTACCTTTTGCCAGCGCACATCAATTCGCAGAGCCTCGTTTGTCCAAAATTTCGAGTTCTTCTTACCCGAATTCTTTAGCAGTAGATCGTATATCTCGGAGGCAAACTCATTGGCTTCTTTAACCAAGTCTTGGTTGTCATCACAAAATGCCTCCACAAACAACGAAGCCAACACGTCAGGAACGGCAACTCCAGAAGGGAAAAGACGGATTTGTTTGTTAGCGTCCTGCGCTAACGCACGAAGTATCCACTCTTTATCTTGACCGATCATTCAGTATCCGCGAGTGTCCGCGATCCTTTCTTCTGCACTTAAGATAACTTTGACCGGCGACCATCAATCTTCCTGCCGAGCCGCCTCAGATACGCTTACCTGACGCCCGGTCGAAGAGATGAACGGACGCGGGGTCGAAGCCGAAGGAGATCTTCTCGCCCGGACGCGCGGCGATCCGGTCCTTCACGATGGCGTCGATCAGTTCCTTGCCCGACTTGGCGAAGATTTGGGTCTCCGACCCCGTGGGCTCGACCACCACCACGTCGAGTTCGACGCCGCCCTGCCCGATGCGGATGTGCTCGGGCCGGATACCGTAGGTCACCTTCAGACCCTCGCTCGCCGAGGTCTGCGGCAGCGGCAGGACAAGGCCGCCTTCCGACACGAAGGCCTTTTCGCCTTCCCGCAGCGTCACGGTCCCTTGCAGGAAGTTCATCGACGGAGACCCGATGAAGCCCGCCACGAAGACATTCGCCGGATGGTCGTAAAGCTCCAGCGGCGCACCGATCTGTTCGACCCGGCCGTCGCGCATGACGACGATCTTGTCGGCCATCGTCATCGCCTCGATCTGGTCGTGGGTGACATAGACGATGGTGGTGCCAAGCCGTTGATGCAGTTCCTTGATCTCGACGCGCATGGTCACGCGCAGTTTGGCATCGAGGTTCGACAAGGGTTCGTCGAAGAGGAACACCTGCGGATCGCGCACGATCGCGCGGCCCATGGCGACGCGCTGGCGCTGTCCGCCCGAAAGCTGCTTCGGATAGCGGTCGAGAAGATGCGCGAGGTCCAGCACCTCGGCCGCGCTTCGGACCTTGGCCTCGATTTCGGACGCCGGGCGCTTGGCCATCTTCAGCGGGAAGCCGATGTTGTCGAAGACCGTCTTGTGCGGGTAGAGCGCATAGCTTTGGAACACCATCGCGATGTCCCGCTCCTTGGGCGGCACGTCGTTGACGACGCGGCTTCCGATCGAGATCGTGCCCGTGCTGATCTCTTCCAGCCCGGCGAGCATCCGCAGAAGCGTGGACTTGCCGCATCCCGAGGGACCGACCAGCACGACGAATTCGCCGTCCGCGATGTCGACGCTCACGCCGTGCATGACCTGAACCGCGCCATAGCGCTTGGTCACGTTCTCGATCTGGACGCCTGCCATTGTCCCTGTCCCTTTTCTTATTGAGGCAGCACGATCTGCATCTTCACGTCGGCGGGCGGGGCCGAGGCGGCGACTTCGAAGGCGTGCACGCTGTCGTCGAATTCGAATGTCCGGGTAATGAGCGGCTTCACGTCGATGGACCCGGACGCCAGCATCGCCACGCAGCGCGGAAAGACGTGGGCGTAGCGGAAGATGTTCTCGACCCGCGCCTCGCGCACCATGGCCGCGCCCGCGTCATAGCTGATCGGATCGGGCTGGCCGCCGATCATCACGACGCAGCCGCCGGGCGCCAGCGGCTCGAAGATCTGGGCGGCGGCCCTGGGCGATCCGGTGGCCTCGAACACCACGTCCGCGCCCCAGCCGTCGGTATCGCGCTTCACGACCTCGACGAGGTTTTCGCTGGTGACGTTCACGGGCGTTATGGCGCGGCTGAGGCTTCCCGCGATCTCGAGCTTCTTTTCGGCGAGGTCGGTGACGTAGACCCGCGCGCATCCCGCCGCGAGCGCCGACAGAGCGGTGACGAGGCCGATCGGCCCCGCTCCCAGCACCACGGCGATATCGCCCGGGGCTGACACGCGCCTTGGTCGCGGCATGGACGCCGACCGCCAGGGGTTCGACCATCGCGGCTTCGGCGAAGCTGACGGTGTCGGGCAGCTTGAAGGTGAAGGCCTCGGGATGGACGCAGGTGGGCCTCAGGATGCCGTGGACGGGCGGCGTCGCCCAGAAGCGGACGGCGGGATCGATGTTGTACATCCCCATCCGCGTGGCCTTCGAGTTCGGGTCGGGAATACCCGGCTCCATGCAGACACGGTCGCCGGGCTTCAGCGTCGTCACCTCGGATCCGGTCTCGATCACGGTGCCCGACGCCTCGTGCCCCAGGATCATAGGCGCCTTCACCTCGAAGGGTCCGATCTTGCCGTGGGTATAGTAGTGGACGTCCGAGCCGCAGATGCCGACGGTGTGCAGCTTGATGCGCACGTCATGCGGGCCAAGCTCCTGCTCGACGCGATCGATCTCGGGGACGTCGCGCAGCGACAGGTCGTCCTTGCGCTCGAGAACCAGGGATTTCATCGCCCTACCCTTTCCGGATGAGGATCACCGCGAGGGCGACCCCGATTGCGTTGGCGATCCAGATCGACAGCCCAAGCGGCTCGATGAAGCGAAACCAGAACAGGCACAGCGCGACCCAGAGAACCACCGAGATGAACAGGCGGTCGAACCAGTTCGTCTCGATCGGCAGGAAGCCCTGTCGTCCCTCGACGTACACCGGCGCATCCTTTTCTTCGAGCTGGGCCGAGGCCAGCGGCACTTGTGTGCGTGTCTCCATGTCCGTCACCCCTTGACCGCGCCGAAGGTCAGGCCCGCGACGATGTGCTTCTGAACCATCCCGAAGACGATCAGCGCCGGGATCAGAGTGAAGATCGAGATCGCGGCCATGATGCCCCATTCCGTCCCCGTCGTCGTGACGTACTCGGACAGTCCCGTGGTCAGCGTGCGGGCGTTGAAGTTCGTCAGCGTCGCGGCCAGCAGGTATTCGTTCCAGGCGAAGACCCAGGTCAGGATCAGCGTCACGGCGAGGCCGGGACGGCAGAGCGGGAAGACGACCTCGGTGATGACCTTCCAGGGGCTGGCGCCGTCGACGTAGGCCGCCTCGTCCAGCTCGCGCGGGATGCCGTCGACCGTGGGCCTGAGCGTCCAGATGGCGAAGGGCAGATTGAAGGTGCAGTAGACCAGGATCATCCCGATGCGGGTGTCGAGCAGCGTGAAGTCACCGAACCTGTAGACCTGCGTCATCAAGAGGAACAATGGCAGCAGGAACACCGCGGGCGGCGCCATGCGGTTGGTGATCGTCCAGAAGAAGATCGATTCCTTCCCGCTCATGTTGAAGCGCGACAGCGCGTAGCAGGCGAAGAAGCCGAGCGTGGTGCAGAGAACCGCGTTCCCGGACGAGATGATGAGCGAATTGACCATGTAGCTGCGCAGCAGCCGGTCGTTCAGAACGTCGACGTAGTTGTCCCAGTAGAAACTGGTCAGCAGGATGTCGGGCGTGGTGAAGAGGTCCACCGCCGGCTTCACCGAGATCACGAACAGCCAGTAGATCGGGAACAGCGTCAGGAAGCTGATGAAAATCCAGAAGGGGACATAAATCCAGGGGCTCTTCTTGCGCATCTCAGCCCTCCTTGCCTTTGCGGGGTGCGAGGAGGCCCGTGTAGAGCATCCAGCACGCGACGATGGTGAGGTAGAGGACGATCACCGAGATGGCCGAGCCATAGCCGTAGTTCGTCCTCGGGAAGACCTCCTTGAAGATGTGGACGCCGACATAGCGCGTGGCCGAGCCGGGGCCTCCACCCGTCAGCATCAGCACCTCGTCGACCGTGCGCAGCGCGTCCATCAGGCGGATGAAGACGGTGGCGATCAGAGCGGGCGCGATCATCGGCAGGGTGATGTGCCAGAAGATCTGGCGCGGACCCGCGCCATCGATCTGCGCCTGCTCGAAGGGGTCGGCGGGCAGCGAGACGAGGGCCGCGATCAGCGTCAGCGTGACCAGCGGCGTCCAGTGCCAGACGTCCATCACGACCGTCACGGTGAAGGCGGCAAGCGCGCTTGTCCCGATGTTCAGGTTGAGACCGAACCAGCTGTCGAGAAGGTGCGGGATGATCCCGATGGACGGCGTCGTCATCAGCTTCCAGACCGAGCCCACGATGATGGGCGCCACGATCAGCGGCAGCGTGTGGATGGTGCGGAAGAACGCCTTGCCGGGAAAGTCGCCCATGAAGGCCTGGGCGAGGAAATAGCCGATGATGACCTCGGTCACCACGGCGAAGAAGACGAAGGCCACCGTGACCCCGAGCGAGGCCAGGAACTGCGCGTCGAAGACGACGGCGCGATAGTTGTCGGCCCAGTTGAAGATCATGTTGGGGTTGGCGGCGAAGGGGTTCCACTGGTGGAAAGAAACCCACAGCACATAGATGAAAGGCAGTACGCCGAACAGGAACAGCACCAGGATCGTGGGCGCAAGGAACAGCCAGCCGAGCTTGTTGGATTGCATCGTCCCCTCCCCTTGGGCGCTGCGCCGGAAGCCGCGGGGCCACATTCGGTGGCGGCCCCGCGTCGAAGCAAGTCCTACTTGCGGTAGCCGAGCGTCGTCAGCTCTTCCTCGGCCTTCGCGGCCATCTGGTCCAGCCCCTCGTCCGGGCCGACCGCTCCGGTCAGGATCTGGTAGAAGATCGGCGCCGTCGCCTCACGCACCTGCGCGTGGAACGGATACGGCGGGCGCACCCTTGAAGAGTTTGCCCTGGTCGCGGAGCATCGTGTAGTAGCCGCCGAGTTCGGCGTCGAGTTCGCCCACCTTGGGCGAGTCGTAGGTCGAGGTCAGCGTGATCCGCGGCGCGGCCACGGCCCACTCTTCCTGCACTTCCGGCAGCGCCATGAACTGGAGGAACAGGAGAGACGCATCCTGCTGCTTGGACGTCACCGGCAGACCGAAGGCGCCGCCGTCGTAGTAGCCGATATAGCCTTCGCCGCTTTCCGCGGCCGCCATCACACCGTCCGCAACCGGCGGCAGGGCGACGCCCACGTTGCCGACGACCTTGGACTTCGATGCGTCGGCGGCGATCCAGGCTGCGTTCTCGCCGTAGACCAGACCCTGCGCCGCGCGTCCTGCGGCAAAGGTCGTGCCCACTTCGGTCCAGGTCGACTGCACCGACTCCGGCGGAGCGATGTCGCGCAGGTGCAGCCACCATGCGAGCGCCTCTTTCGCCTCGGCCGAGTTCATCGTGCCGCCGTTCTCGACCGAGGCCGAGTAGTTGTTGGCCGCGTCGATGCCCCAGTTGTAGACGCCGAAGGTCGGCGCCACGGACTCGAAGAACTCGTACCACGACGCCGGGTGACCCGTATGCGCCTGAGCGGTCGTGCCCCAGATGTCTTCGCCCTTGCCCTGCATGTACTCGGTGAAGAAGTCCGCGATCTGCGTGTATTCCTCGTGCGTCGTAGCGGGCTTCAGGTCGGCCCCGGTCTTCTCCTTGTAGGCCGCCTGGATCTCGGCGTCGTTGAAGAGATCGGTCCGGTACAGGTAGACCTTGATGAAGGCCTCCATCGGGATGCCGTAGAGGTTCCCGTTCTCGCCCCGGAAGTTGTCGGCGAAGGTCGTGAGGTTGGCCTCGTCGTAATTGGCCGCCTTCAGCTCGGGCTTTTCGGCCAGCGCTGCCGTCACGTCGACGAGGAAGTCGCGCGACAGGTAGGCATAGATGATGTCCTGCTCGATGTAGACCATGTCATAGATGCCGGTGCCGGCTTCCATGTCCTTGATGGCCTTGTCGTACATCTGGTCCCAGGACGTCGTCTCGACATCGACGCGGATGCCGGTCAGCTCTTCGAACTTGGGCGCGAGAACGTCCGAGATGAAGTTGGACGGCGGGGTCGATTCCGTCACGCCACGCAGCGTGACGCCGCTGAACTGCGCCCCGGCTTCCTTCCACCAGTCTTCGTTCTCGATGGTCAGATCCTGCGCGAAAGCGGCAGAGGCCGCGACGGAAAGTGCCAGCGCAGAGGCGCTGATCGTGCGTAAAAAGGTCATGTGCTTCCTCCCATAACCGTGTCTGTCGAAGCTTTCGGCGCAGGCTTTCGCAGCCGGACCGAGTCGCGACACGTCCCAGAAACATGCGGCCCGCCCTAAACTTACGCAAGGGAAAATTTTCATATGTTCGGATTGCAATGCAAATGTAAAAGATGCATCTTCCCGGCAAGATCCGCTATGACGGAAGCGGGTCGAGGGAGGATCACCACACATGCCGCGCGAGCTGGTCGAGGACAGCGAGGTCTTTCTGACGGAAGTGTGCTGGCATTACTTCGTCAACGAGATGACGCAGGCCGACATCGCCTCGAAGATGGGCGTCACGCGGCTTCGCGTGAACCAGTCGATCCAGCGCGCCAAGGCCATGGGTCTGGTGAAGATCCACATCGAATCCCCCTTCCTCGCGAACATCGAACTTCAGGACAGGCTGCGTGATGCTCTCGGGATCGGCCGAGTTGTGATCGGTGCGGCGGACGCGAAGAACTATGACTACCACCGCCCCGTGGGAGCCGCCCTGGCGGCCTTTCTCTCCGAAAGGTTCCGCGCCTCGAACTGGCGGTCCATCGGCGTGTCCTGGGGGCTGACGCTCGAAACCGCCATCCGCCGGCTCCAGCGGCAGACCCTTCCCGACCTCGAGGTCGTCTCGCTTCTTGGAGGAACGGTGAAGGGATCGACGTTCAATTCCTTCGGCATCGTCTCGGGCTTCGCCGACGTCCTCGGCGCGCACTATTCGATCCTGACCGCGCCCATCTACCTCAGCGAAGGCATCGACCGCGACCTGTTCCTGTCGCAGGCCGACCTGAACGAGCATTTCCGCAAATTCGACACGCTCGACGCCGTGATCCTCACCTGCTCGGACGTGTCGCCCCGATCCTTTCTCGTCGCCAACGGCCTGCCGAAAGAGCTGTCGCCCCAGGCGCTGATCGATGCGGGCGCCATCGGCGACGTCCTGGGCCAGTTCCTCGACCGCGACGGTCAATCGGTCTCGAAGGCGATCGACGACCGGACAGTCGGCATCCCGCTGGACCAGGTCGCCAAGATCGACGAGAAGATCCTCGCCGCCGCCGGGCCGCACAAGGTCCACATCATCCGCGCCGCCTGCCTGCGCGGCCTCGTCGACACCCTCGTCACCGACGACGTCACCGCGCGGCTTCTGCTCGACGCCGCCACACAGATCACCGAGGCGGCCGCCGAATAGCCGCCTCCCCGCTTGCCTCACGGAGAAGACACTTATGCGTCGCCTAGGAATACACTCTTTCGTCTGGACCGCCGGACAGTCGCAGGACGGGCTGGAGTACGCCCTCGACAAGGCGGCCGAGCATGGCTACCGGATGATCGAGTTCGCCTACCTGAAACCCGAGAAGTTCGACCTCGACCGGCTGGCGAAGAAGGCACAGGAGAACGACATCGAGATCGTCGTCACCATGGGCCTGCCGGCCTCGGCCGACGTCTCTTCGACCGACAAGGCCATCGTCGCCAAGGGCACAGCACTTCTGGCGGACGCCGTGAAAGCGGTGCGCGACATCGGCGGCATCAGGCTCGGCGGCATCCTCTACTCGATGCACGGCAAGTACGACGCGATGCCCACGCAGGACGGCTGGAAGAACAGCGTCGGCGCCATCGCGGCCACCGCCGAGGTCGCCGAGGGCACCGGCGTCGAGATCGTGCTCGAGGTCGTGAACCGCTTCGAATCGAACCTGCTCAACACCACCGCGCAGGGCCTGAAATTCATCGAGGACACCGGCCGCGACGACGTCTTCCTCCACCTCGACACGTTCCACATGAACATCGAGGAGGCCAGCCCGGCCGCGGCCATCCGCATGGCGGGCGACAAGTGCCGCTACTTCCACTTCAACGAGAACTACCGCGGCTATCTCGGCACCGGCACAATCGACTTCCCGTCGATCTTCGCCGCTCTCGTCGACATCGGATACGACGATCGCGACGTGGTCTTCGAGAGCTTCTCGAGCGCCGTCGTGGACGAGGCGCTCAGCCGCGTCTGCGGCATCTGGCGCGACACCTGGGACGACAACAACCCGCTCGCCGCCCACGCCCGCCAGTTCATCGAGCAGAGATGGGCCGAGGCGAAAATGCAGCGCGATATCAACGCGAAGGCATGAGGCGCTGACGTGACGAGATCCGCCCTGGCCCCCGACGATCTTGGCCCGACGATCTGCGTGGGCGAGATCCTCGTCGAGATCGTCGCCACCACGGTCGGCGACGGCTTCACCGAGGCGCAACCGCTCGTCGGCCCCTATCCCTCGGGCGCTCCCGCGATCTTCATCGACCAGTGCGGCCGGATCGGCGGCGCTGCGGCGATGATCGGCGCGGTCGGCGACGACGACTTCGGGCGGGTGAACCTCGACCGGCTGAGGCGCGACGGCGTCGACGTCTCGGGCATCGCGGTCGATCCGGACTGGCCCACGGGCAGCGCCTTCGTCCGCTACCGCGCCGATGGCTCGCGCGACTTCGTCTACAACATAGCCACCTCCGCCGCCGCCCGCTTTGGCTGGTCCGATGAGGTTGCGGCGGTGGCGGGACAAGCAGGCCACCTGCACGTCATGGGATCGGCCCTGTCGATGCCGGGTGCCTGGCCGGTCATCGAGAAGGCGCTGGTGTCCGTGCGCCTGCGCGGCGGATCGCTGTCGCTCGACCCGAACCTGCGCAAGGAACTGAAGTACGACGCCGAGACCGAGACGCGCTTCGACCGGCTTGTCGGTCAGGCCGACCTGCTTCTCCCTTCCGGCGAGGAACTGGAGCGCGCCGCAGGTGTCGAGGGCGAAGCCGCCGCAGTGGCACGGCTTTTGGAGCGCGGCGCAAAGGAGATCGTCCTGAAGCGCGGCGCTGAAGGCGCGACCTGCTTCCTGCCCGATGGCACCCGGACCGACGCGCCTGCCTTCGCCGTCGAGGAACTGGACCCCACGGGCGCAGGCGACTGCTTCGGCGGGGCCTACGTCGCCTGCCGCCGCCTTGGGCTGCCCGTCGAGGAGGCCCTGACCTACGGCTGTGCGGCCGGTGCGCGCAACGTCACTGTCCGCGGCCCGATGGAGGGCGCGGGCACGCGTGCCGAACTCGACGACTTCATCCGCACGACGGCGAGGCGCCGATGACCCGGATCGCGCTGGACGATCTGGCAAGGTTGAGGCGTGCCGGCACACCGCGCGGCATCACATCCGTCTGCTCGGCGCATCCCGTCGTCCTCCGCGCGGCCCTGCGCAATGCTGCCGCGACCGAAAGCACCGTCCTGATCGAGGCGACCTGCAACCAGGTCAACCACAAGGGCGGCTATACCGGCATGACGCCCGCAGACTTCGCCTCCCTCGTCCACCGCATCGCGAACGAGGAGGGCTGCGCGCCCGATGCGATCATCCTTGGCGGCGACCACCTCGGCCCCAACCCATGGCGCGACCGCCCGGCGGAGGAGGCTCTGGCCGAGGCCGAAGAGATGGTCGCGGCCTTTGTCGCGGCGGGGTTCCGCAAGATCCACCTCGATGCCTCCATGGGCTGCGCCGGCGAAGCGGCTGCGCTCGACGACGCGACCACGGCCGGGCGCGCGGTGCGGCTCGCCGCCATCGCCGAACAGACCGCGCGTGAAACGGGGAGCCCTGGCCCCAGCTACATCATCGGCACCGAGGTTCCCCCGCCGGGCGGCGCGGACCACGCGCTCGACAGCATCACGCCGACCGATCCCGAGGCCGCACGCAAGACTGTCGCCGTCCACCGCCACGCCTTCGCCGAGGCGGGTCTCTCGGACGGCCTTCGACCGCGTCATCGGCCTCGTCGTCCAGCCGGGCGTCGAGTTCGGTAACCACAACGTCATCCCCTACGCCGCCTGAAAAGGCACGCGATCTGGTCCGCGTCCTTGACGACGAACCCGCACTGGTGTTCGAGGCGCATTCGACCGACTACCAGGGCGAGACCCCTCGCTCGGCGCTCGTCCACGACGGCTTCGCGATCCTCAAGGTCGGTCCCGAACTGACCTTCGTCCTGCGCGAGGCGCTCTACGCGCTCGACCTCATCGCCTCGGACCTGCTGCCGGGCTACGGCGACCGGCCCCTGATGCGCGAGATGGAGCGGCTGATGCTGGCCGCGCCCGGATACTGGAGCAGCCACGCCTCGGGCGACGCCGCGACCGACTTCGTGATGCGCCACTACTCTCTCTCGGACCGCATCCGCTACTACTGGACGAACGACGCCGCGCAGACCGCCGTCGACCGCCTGATGATGGCGCTGAAAGGCCGCACCGTCCCCCTGCCCCTGTTCTGGCAGCACATGCCCGCCGCAGCCGACCTCGCCGGACGCCCCTTCGACCCCGAGGAGGTGCTGGTGCGGCGCGTCACAGAAACCCTCGCGGCCTATCACGCCGCCTGCACACCCTGAACGGAAGGATGCCCATGTCACTCGACCAGTTTCGCCTCGACGGAAAGGTGGCCCTCGTCACCGGCGGCAACCGGGGCATCGGCCTCGCGATCTCGCGCCTCTTCGGCGAGGCGGGCGCGCAGGTGATGGTCAACGGCCGCACCCGCAACGCCTTCGTGGACGAGCTTTGCGCCTCGGACGCCTATGGCTGGAGCCAGGGCGACGTGACCGACCCCGCGACCCCCGACCGGATCGTGGAGGAGACGCTCGACCGCTTCGGCCGCATCGACATCCTCGTGAACAACGCGGGCATCGCCGACAGCGGCGACTTCCACGACTTCGGCGACGACCGCCTCGCCGCGATCACCGACACCAACTTCATCGCCCCCTTCCGCATCGCCCGCGCAGCGGTGAAGCCGATGCTGGCGCAGGGCGGCGGTGCGATCCTGAACATCGGCTCGATCTCGGCCGAGGTGGCCAACCAGCCCCAGCTTCAGGTCGCCTACAACGCGTCGAAAGCCGCCGTTCACCAGATGACGAAGGTGATGGCCTTCGAATACGCCGCGCGCGGCATCCGGGTGAACGCGCTCGCCCCCGGCTATGTCGTCAGCGACATGACGGCGGGCGGCATCGCGAACGAGGACTGGAACAAGGTCTGGACCGAGAACACGCCGATGCGCCGCTTCGGCCAGCCCGAGGAGATGGCGAATTGCGCCCTCTTCCTGTGCTCGCCCGCGTCGAGCTACGTCACCGGATCGGTGCTCGTGGCCGACGGCGGTTACCTGACGCACTGAATCCCGAGGGAGAGAACGAACATGGCTGAGAAACTGGACGGCAAGGTTGCCGCGATCACCGGCGGCGCATCGGGCATCGGCCTCGCGACCGCCGAGGCGCTGATTGCCGAGGGCGCGACCGTCGTCCTCGTCGACCGCGACGAGGCAGCGATGGAGAAGATTCTGCGACCGTCTCGGGCCGAACGCGAAGGCGCTCAAGGTCGACCTTCTCGATCCCGAAAGCTGCAACACCCTTCTCGCGGGCGTCCTCGACACGGCAGGCCGCCTCGACATCCTGCACGCGAACGCGGGCACCTACATCGGCGGCGACCTGACCGAGGTCGAGGACCCCGCCGCCATCGACCGGATGCTGAACCTCAACGTCAACGCGGTCATGAAGAACGTCCACAACGTCATCCCCCACATGATCGAGCGCGGCTCGGGCGACATCGTCATCACCTCGTCGGTGGCGGGCCACTTTCCCGTGCCGTGGGAGCCGGTCTATTCGGCCTCGAAATGGGCCATGACCTGCTTCGTCCAGACCATGCGGCGGCAGTTGAACAAGAAGGGCATCCGCGTCGGTTCGGTGTCGCCCGGCCCCGTCATCAGCGCGCTTCTCGCCGACTGGCCGGAGGAGAACCTGCGGAAGGCCAAGGAAAGCGGTAGCCTGATCGAACCGTCCGAGGTCGCCGAGGCGGTCGTCTTCATGCTGACCCGGAACCGCAACGTCACGATCCGCGACGTCGTCGTCCTGCCCACCAACTTCGACATCTGAGGCGCACATGGCAGACTTCACCGGACGCTCCGTCCTTATCACGGGTGCTGCGGGCGGCATCGGCACGGCAATGGCCGAGGCCTTTGCCGAAGCCGGCGCTCGCCTCGCCCTCGTCGATAAGGACGACGCCTCGGGCCTCGCCGCCCGCCTGACCGGCGATCATCGCGCCTGGACGCTGGACCTGACCGATCCCGATGCCATCGATGCCATAGTGGCCGACATCGGCGAGGCCATGGGCATCGACTGCCTCATCAACAACGCGGGGCTGGGCATCGTCGCGCCTGCCGAGGACCAGTCGATCCACGACTGGGACCTGACCCACCTCATCAACCTGCGCGCGCCCTGGCTCGTGTCGCGGGCGGCACTCCCGTTCCTCAAGGCGTCGGGACGGGGCCGCATCGTCAACATCGCCTCGCAGGCCGGCATGGTCGCCATCGCCGAACACGCCGCCTACGGTTCCAGCAAAGCGGGACTGATCGGGCTGACGAAGGTGCTGGCGCTGGAATGGGCGCGTCACGGCATCACCGTGAACGCCATCTCGCCCACGGTGGTCGAGACGCCGATGGCGCTGGTCGGATGGGCTGGCGAGAAGGGCGAGCGCGCCAAGGCCGAGATCCCCGTGGGCCGCTTCGCCAAGCCGCGCGAGATCGCAGCGGCGGCGATGTATCTCTGCTCGGAGGACGCGGGCATCGTGACCGGCGAGAACCTCGTCACCGACGGCGGCTACACCATCCGCTAGACCGTGAAGGCAGCGCGGAACGCCTCGAGCGCGGCCTCGTCGTCGTCCTTCGCGAAGGCCTCCATCCCGACTGGCCCGCGATAGCCCATGTCGGCCAGCGCCCGAGCGACGGCGGCATAATTGATCTCGCCCGTCCCCGGCTCGCAACGGCCCGGGTTGTCGGCCACCTGAACCTCGCCGATCCACGGCAGGCACGTCCGGCACCAGCGGATCAGGTCGCCCTCGCCGATCTGCGTATGGTAGAGATCGAGGTTGATCCGCAGCGAGGGGCGGTCGACGGCCGAGACGAGCGCCAGAACGGCGGCGGTCGATCCGAAGGGGCAACCGGGGTGGTCGAGAAGGTTCAGGTTCTCGAGCGTGAAGGTCACGCCCATCTCGTCGCCGAGGTCCGCGATGCGGTTCAGCGTGTCCCGCGCCTTCAGCCACATCGGCCCGGTCTCGACCTCGTGCTGACGGATCGGTATGCCGCCATCGCCCAACCCCGTGCCGTGCAGGTTCAGCCGGTGAACGCCGAGCCGCTGGCCGACCTTCGCCGTCTCGCGCGCCGAGGCAAGGAGAAGGTCCGCGCCCTCGTCGTCGGCAAGCCGCCCTTCGAGATAGCCGTTCATGATAGTGAAGGTCGCACCGGTCTTTTCGAGCGCGTCCAGATCGTGGTCCGGCCAGTTCCAGAGACCCACGCCGAAACCCATCTCGGTCAGGCGCGACGCGCGCCAGTCGATCGGGCGGTCACGCCACAGCATCTCGGCGCAGGCGGCAAGCTGGAAAGGCTGGGTCATGCGGGTCTCCGGCGTCAGGCGTAGAAGGCGGGGCGGTCGATCATCTCGATGCGTTCCGTATTGCCGGATGCAAGCGCCCGTACGCCCGTCTCGGCCACAAGGGCCGCGGCATAGCCGTCCCACGCGGAGGCGGCGATCTCGGGAAACTGCCCCGTCTCGACGAAGCCGAGGAAGGCGCGGTTCTGACGGCGATAGGCCTCGGCATAGCGTCCGCGCCAGTCGGCGTCATAGCGGTCGCGTTGGACAGGGAGTGTCGAGCCGGGAGTACAGGACCGGCGCCATCGAGACGCTGCCCGCCTCGCCCACCAACTCTCCCCTCACGTCGTAGCCGTAGGCGGCATTGTTGTTGATCTCGATATTCACGAGTTGCCCGCCGGTCGTCCGCAAAACCATGACCACGGGCGCCACCCTGTCGTCCGAGCGCGTGGGCTGCGCGGCCCAGATCGAGGCGTATTCGGTGCCAAGGACATGGCGCGCCACGTCGAATTCGTGCGGCGCGGAGTTGGTGATCGCCATCGCGCCGGTGAACTCGGCATTGGGCGTCGCCACGTTGCGGTGGAAGTTGTGCATCATCAAGGCCCGGCCGAGAGTGCCCTCGTCCAGCGCTGCCTTCATCTCGACATAGCTCTGGTCGAACCGACGCATGAAGCCGACCTGCACCAGTCGGGTGCCCGAGGCCTGCTCGGCCTCCATCACTTGCAGGCACTCGTCGGACGAGGGCGAAAGGGGCTTTTCGCACATCACGGGCTTGCCCGCACGAATGCACGAAATCGACAGATCGGCGTGAGTCGCGTCGGGGCTCGCCACTATCACGGCGTCCACGTCGTCGCGCGCGATCACGGCGCCGGGATCGGTCGCGGTGTCCACCGCACCCAGTCGGTCGGCCACGCCCCGCGCCCGCGCGCGATCCATGTCGCAGACGACCTGAAGACAGGCGCCCGGCAGATCCTCGGCCACGATGCGCGCGTGATCCGCGCCCATGATCCCGGCCCCGATGACGGCGATGCGAACGGTCATGGCGTCCTCCCTTGTCTGCGCCTGCTCTAGGAGGGACGACGGGCGTCAGGCAATGGGCCGTGAGACGGGCGGCACATTTCGTCTCATTTCCTGTCGCGGAAGGTCAGAGGCGCGACAGAAGGATATCCGAACGTGCCGCCAGTTCGTCCTCGCCAGGATCGGCGCGCAGTTCGCCGATGCGCTGCTCCCAATCGGCCGTGGCGGCGGCCATCGCGCCGCCGAGACCCAGTTCCTCGACCGTTCGCGCGACCTCGCGCAGTTCGGCCGCGCGGCGGATGCCGTGGACCATCATGCGCTCGAGGTTGTAGGCCCCCCGCTCGCGCCAGGCGATGTCCGGGTCCGACGCCTCCAACGAGGCGATCACCTCGGCATCCACGCCAGCCCGCCGCGCCGAGAGAAAGCACTCGGCCACCAGCGCCTCCATGCCCTTTATCATCACCGAGCGCAGCATCTTGATCGACGACGCCCGACCCACATCGTCCCCGACAACCTTCGGTTTCATGTCGAGCGCCAGAAGCACCGCTTCGCCAGCCTCGGCGTGGGGACCGGCGATCAGGAGGGGAACGTGGTGCCTCTTCGGATAGACCGGCGCCATCACGGCGACGTCGACATAGCGCCCGCCCGCCGCATGGATGACCTCCGCGGCGCGCCGCTTGGTGCCTGGAGCGCAGGAATTACAGTCGAGCCAAAGCGTTCCGGGCTGAAGCGAAGGCGCCGCCGCCTCGGCAGCCGCCAGCGCCTGGTCGGCGGTCACCACGCAGAACACCACGCTCGCCCCATCGAGCGCCGCGCCGGGTGAGGCGGCGCCGGCGACCGAATGCTCGGCATAGCGGTCCGCCATCGCCTCGCGGGTGCCCTCGTTCTCGGTCTTGACGTCATAGGCCCGGACGTCCCGCGGACGCTCCTCGCCCCAGCCCGACAGGAAGGCGGTCGCGGCCTCGCCGAAGCCGATGAAGGTGACGCCCTTGGGCCGGTTGGGGGAAGCGGTCATCGAATGGTCTCCTTGGGTCGGGGAACGGCGGGCCTTGCAGATGGGGCCGGGGTCGTTAGCCTTGGCGGCCTGACAGCGGAGCGGAACCGATGCGTGTCGACTATCTCGGGCTCGAGGCCTTCGTGGCCATCGCCGACTTCGGCTCGTTCCAGCGCGCCGCCGAAGCCTTGTCGCTGTCGCAGGCGGCACTCAGCCACCGCTTGAAGAAGATCGAGGAAGACCTTGGCGGGCCTCTCCTTATTCGTTCCAGCCGCGAGGTCTCTCTGACCGCTCTCGGTCAAAGCCTTCTGCCGGACGCGCGGAGGCTTCTGAAGGAGCTGCTGGACGCCTACGCCTCGGTCCGTGCCGGTGCGCGCAGGAGTGCCAGGTGGATGTCCTTCGCCTGCCTGCCGTCGATCGCCAACTCGCTTCTGCCCGCAGTGCTCGCGGACCTCGTGCGCGAACGTCCCGAGATCGCCTTCGAGGTGCTCGACATCCCCGTCTCGCGGATCGCCGCCGCCGTGCGCGAGGGGAAAGTCGAGTTCGGCGTCACCATCGTCTCGGCCGAACAGTCCGACCTTCGCGTCCGCGCCTTGGCCGAGGAGGATTATGTCCTGTTCCTGCCGCTCGATCATCCGCTTGCGGAACAGGGCTATGTCACCCTGCCGGACCTGCGCGCCCTGCCGATCGTGGGGCTGTCGTCGCACTCGCGGAACCGGCAGCTTCTCGACATGGCGTTCGGCCAGTTGCGCGACCACATGAGCTGGCGGATCGAGGTCCAGACCGCGCCTGTGGCGCTGCGGATCGCGGCCGAAGGGGCGGCCGCGACGATCCAGCCTCGCTCCGCACTCCGGATGGCGCCTGACAGTCTCGTGGCGCTGCCCTTCAAGGACGTGAAGCTGTCGCGCACGCTTGGCGTCGTCTCGCGCCGGGGGGTGCCCCTGTCGGACGTGGCCACCGAGACGCTCAAGCGTATTGAGGACGAGTTCGAGCGGAATTTCGGCACCCCTCCCGAGATCAGGATCGGCCGGACGCCAGGACATCCGGATTGATCGCATGGGTCGCCTCGCCCCGCGCGAAGGCGTTCACGATGGCGAAGATGTCGGCGAATTGGCGGTCGAGTTCCTCGGCCGTGACGAATCCGACGTGAGGCGTGGGCACGACGCGCGGATGCGACAGAAGCGGATCGGCGGGGTCGGTCACAGGTTCCGCATCGAAGACATCGAGCATCGCCCGACCGGGCCGGCCTGCCTCGAGTGAGGTGAGAAGTGCTCCCGGCACGATCAGACCTGCGCGTGAGGTGTTCACGAGAACCGCGTCGGGCTTCATCGCCATCAGGTCGGCTTCGGTGATCTCGCCCTTCGTCGCGGGCAGGAGGCGCTTGTGGATCGTCACCGCGTCGGCATCGGCAAAGAACGCCTCGCGGGTGGCCGCGACCGGCGCACCGTCCAGTGCCGCCGTCGCCCGCCCTGCGTCGGAGGCCCAGAACACGACCTCCATCCCGAAGGCGCGGGCATAGTCCGCGACGGCCTTGCCAATGGCGCCGTAGCCATAGATGCCAAGCCGCTTGCCCTTCACCGTCCGGCCAAGCGGCGCATCCGCCTGCCATGCTCCCGCGCGCGCCGAGGCGATCTGCTCGGGCAGATAGCGCAATCCCGACAGGACCAGCGCGAAGGCCAGTTCGGCGGTCGAAACCGAGGGGCCGTCCTTCGCCATGTTCGAGGCGAAGAGGATACCGGCCTTCGTCAGCGCCTCGACATCGACGTGGGAGTGCTGGCCGCGCATGGCGATCAGGCGCGGGCCGTTCAGCTTCGAGGCGAGGCTTTGGGTAATCGCCGTCCGGTCGCGGAAGAGGACAACGGCCTCGGCATCCGACAGCCGTTCGGCCAGCGTCGACTCGTCCGGCGCGCGGTCGGTCCAGACGGTGACGTCGTGGCCATCGAGCAGGCGGAAGGCGGGCAGCGTTCGGATGTGGTCGTACCAATCGTCCAGGATGTGAACCTTCACAGCAGACCCTCCAGGCTGACGGGCCGGGCCATGCCCTTGTGACCCTTGGGATGCGCCCTCTGGATCACCGGCGAGACGACCTTGTCGGACACCGGGAAATCCCAGACCGCAGCGCCGCCCGTCCGCGCGAACTCCGCGACGAGGCGCGGCAGGTCCGCAAGGTCGGTGATCCTCTCGCCCCCCAAGCCGAAGCCCCGCGCGATGGCGGCGAGATCGGTGCGCCCGAAGACCGCGCCGTCGTCCGGCAGCCCTTCGTCGCGCAGCTTGTGAATCTCGGATCCATAGGCGCCGTCGTTCAGGACGCAGATCAGCACGTTCATGCCCGTGCCGCCGGATCGTCTCAAGCTCCTGCACATGCATCAGGAGGGAGCCGTCACCGTCGAACAGAACCACCGTATCGCCGGGCCGCGCGGTGGCGACGCCCATGGCGTAGGAGATGCCGTTCCCGATGGCGCCGAACTCGCGGATCGTCAGGAAGGTCTCCTGCGGCCGGTCCATATGGGCGAAGAAGAACGAACAATGGCCGGAGGAATTGACCATCTGCCAGTCGGCCGGCAAGCGCCGCGTCGAGGGCCGAGACCACGTCGCGCGGGTCGTGCAGGCCGGGCTCCGGCGCGAACTCCATCGTGTCGGAGGGCGCCTCGGCGATGGCCTGCGCCAGCCGGTCGGAACGCCAGCCTTTCGAGGCCGGAACCATCTCTGCCAGCGCCTCGGCCGCGAGACGCGCGTCGGCGCGAAGATGATGGTCGGCGGCCACCCTTCCCTGCGACAGGCGCGCGCGGTTCGGTGTCGATCTGGAGGATGCGCGCCTTCGGGAAAAGCTTGCCCTTGTCGGCGTTGTGCTGCGTCAGACGGCAGCCAAGCGCGACCACGAGATCCGCCTCGGCGAAAAGCGGCGCGGGCGAGAGTGGTCGAGAAGCCGCCCGCGATACCGACCGAGAAAGGATCGCCGTGGAAAAGCCCCCGCGCGGGCAACGTCGTGGCGAGCAGGGCTCCGGTCTTCTCAGCCAGCGCTATGGCGGCGTCTCCCGCGTTCGAGGCAACGGCGCCGAGACCGCCCATGACGACGATCTTTTTCGCCTTTCCAATCAGTTCGGCGGCGTTCTCAAGGTCGTCCGGGAGGGGCGGAATGGGCGAGGGCCGAGGCAGGACGTCCTTCGACGGAGGCGGAAGGTCAGGCACCCTGTCGAGCACCTTGGCCTGAAGGTCGAAGGGCACGCCCAGGACGACGGGACGGCGCATCTCTTTCGCCTCGACGAAGGCATCGCGGATCGCCTCGGCCATGCGGGAAACGTGGTGCAGCGCGTGATAGGACGCGCCCGTCGCGCGGACGAAAGGGGCCTGGTCGATCTCTTGATTGTACCACGCCGCCCCGAGGGGCGCTTCGCCCGCGAAGATGACGACGGGGATGCCCGCACGAACGGCCGCCGGAAGCGCCGTCATCACCTGCGTCAGGCCCGGCCCGCAAGTGACGGTCGCGACGCCCACCCTGCCCGACTTCCGGGCATAGGCGGTGGCGGCGGCTACGGCGCAATGCTCGTGACGGACATAGACCATGCCGACGCCACGCACGGCCAACGCCGTGGCCCAGTTCATGTTGGCGTCCCCCAGAAGGGCGAAGCAGCTTTGCACCTCTTCGGCGACGAAGGCTTCAGCGAGATGCTCGTAGACGTGCGTGCTCATCGAATGTTCTTCGACCTCAACCAGGGTTGCGCGAGGTCGGGACGAATTCGGGCTGCGCCAGTTCGCGGCGCGCCCGCTCCAGCCGTCGGCGGCAGTCGAGAAGGTGATTGAACTGCGCGTCGCAGCCGGAAATGGGCGTCGGATAGGACGAGATCGCCGAGGCGATTTCGCGCTGCGCTTCGCCAAGGACCTCGGCGGCGCGGTCGAGAGGGGACAATCCAAACATGGCGACTCCTTTTCTGTATACCTCGGTATACATCACCCGGAGCTTCAGCGGAAGCCGCCCCAGACAGACGCGGGGACCAGGACCTCGCCGCGCGCCAGAAGCCGCGCAGTTCGCACGACGCCAGCGGACCGGATGTCGATGCTGTCGTCATCGCGTGCGAAATCCACGACCACCTCGAAGACGCCCGCCGGATGCTCGACGCCGACTGTCAGCGGAGAGCCCGCCCCTTCGACGCCTTCGGTCAGACCGTCCGCCACCGTCCCCGGCAGGATGGCGCAGGCGGCAAGGCACTGGGCGCCCGTCACGGCCATCGAGGGGTGGCAGGTCCAGGGCATGAAGTAGCGCGCCGAGACCGTGCCGCCTTCGCGAGGGCGGGACAGGACGGCCATCTTGGGGGTGACGGATTTGGACACGTCGCCAAGCCCCATCAATTCGCCAGCCTTCAGGCGCATCGCCTCGGCGCGGGCGAAGAAGCCCTTGTTCTCGTCCAAGTCCTTCTGCGTCTCGTATCCCGTCAGTCCCAAATCCTCGGCCCGCGCGATCATGATCGGCATGGCCACGTCCATGCAGGTGACCTCGACCCCGTCGATGGTGTCGCGCAGGTTGCCCGTGGGCAGAAGCGATCCGGTGACAGACCCGACCGTCTCCATGAACTGAAGCCGCACCGGAGCGGCGGAGCCGGGAACGCCTGCGATCTCGACATCGCCGTCGTAGGTACGCTGCCGCCCGGAGTCTGAACGATGGCCTCGACCACCGCGCCGGTGTTGACCGCGTGGATGCGCACCGCGGTCTCGCCGTCCGCTGCAGGGACGAGACCCATCTCGATGGCAGCGGGACCGACGCCGACGAGGATGTTGCCGCAGGTCGGTTTGTAGTCGACCTCGCGCTTCTCGACGGCGACCTGCGCAAAGAAGTAATCGATATCGCAGTCGTCGCGTTCAGAGGGCGAAAGCATCGCGACCTTCGTCGTCACGGCGTTGCCACCGCCGATGCCGTCGATGTTCAGGGGATGCCCCGCGCCGACGACCGCCATCAGCACCTCGGACAGCGTCTCGCGGTCCTCCGGCAGATGCTCGCGCCGGAAGTAGGGCCCGCGCGAGGTGCCGCCCCGCAGGAAGTGGTAGGGTATCGCGGTCTGGGTCATGGTCGGCGTCTCAGTGAAGGGGCCAGGGAAGATCGACATAGGCTTGCAGAAGCCCCGGCGGGAAGTCGCGCCCGAGGATCGAGGCGAGCCCCATGATGAAGGCGATGCCGATCGCCGTGGCGACGGCGGCACGGGCAAGGCCGAACCTCCCCCGAGTGAGGAAGAAGCCCATCATGAAGCCGATCTGCGCGATGATGAGCCCGAAGAGGAAGGTCAGCCCCAGAAGCAGGCCGAACCACGCGAGCGTCGACCAGAGCCCATGCGGCGCCTCGCCCTCGACGCCCTGCTCGAGGTCGATGAAGACGTCGTCCGTTTCGGGCGTCCGCCACATGCGGATCAAGAGAAGCACCGCCCCCGCCAGCGTGACGAGGCCCACAGTCAGCGGGAACACCTTGTCCTGAAGGCGCGACACGCCGAAGGCGTCGACGACGGAAATCAGAAGATAGACCGTCACGACGCCGAGGAAGATCGCCGGCGCCGTCTTGTTACCCGTGGGCGCGTCGATGTTTTCGCGGATGTTCTTCGAGGCCTTGATGCCCACGACGATGGACACGACCGTCAGGATCAGAAGGACGATGGTGATCGGCGACAGGATATAGTCGAGCCCGTTCTCGAACGACCGCCGGAAGCGCGCGCCCGCGATCTGGAACGCCTGGTTGACGAAGATCTCGGACTGCTGGCTGAGGACGAAGCCGATCAGGAAGGCAGGCCGCGAAAAGTCGAAGCGGCGCAGAAGGATGCCGATGATGCCGATGAGGATGAGTGCCGCAAGGTCCAGTGGCGACTGCCGCGACTGGAACGCCGCGAAGGCGATCATCATGAAAAGATAGGGGGCGAGGATCGTGAAGCGGATCGTGGTCAGCTTCGCGATGTACTTCGACAGCAGGATGCAGAGGCCCGCGCCGAAGACGTTGGCCAGCGCCAGCGACCAGACGATGGTATAGGTGATGTCGAGGTTGTTCCGCACCATCTGCGGGCCCGGCGACAGGTTCAGAAGGGCGAGGCCCCCCAGGAAGATGGCCATCGAGCCCGAACCCGGAATACCGAAGATCAGCGTCGGCACGAGGCCCCCGCCCTCCTTCGCGTTGTTCGAGCTTTCGGGCGCGATCACGCCCCGGATGTCGCCCTGTCCGAACATCGAGCGGTCCTTTGCGGTCTGCACCGCCGAGCCGTAGGCGATCCAATCCACGACCGAGCCGCCGAGACCCGGAATGACGCCGACAAGGACTCCGATGACGGCGCATCGCACCGACAGCCACTTGTGCTGCCACCAGTCGCGCACGCCCTGTGTCCATCCGTCCCCCAAGGTCCCGCCCTGGGCGATCGGGCGGTCCTGACGCAGAAGCGACACGATCTCGGGGACGGCATAGATGCCGAGACCCACGATGACGAGTTGTAGCCCGTCGACGATATAGGGGAAGTCGTAGCTCGACATCCGCAGGCTTCCGCCCGCCGGCGCCGCGCCGATGGTGCCGACCATGATGCCGGTGCCCGCCGCGACCACGCCCTTGAGAGGGACGCGCCCGGCGAGGATGGCCACCATCGACATGCCGAGGATGGTGATCATCAGCATCTCGGGCAGGCCGAAGGCCAGGATCAGGGGACGCGCGATAAGGATGAAGAAGCTGAGGATCACCGCGCCGAAGAGCCCTCCGAACAGCGACGAGGCGAAGGCGGCGGACAGGGCGCGCGCGGCGTGGCCCTGTTTCGCCAGCGGAAAGCCGTCAAGCACCGTCGCCTGGCTGGCCGATGATCCGGGAATGCCGAGAAGCACGGACGAGAAGGTGTCCGAGGTCGGGATGACGGCGATCAGGCCGACCATCAAGGCAAGACCCGACACCGGGTCCATGCCGTACATGAACGGCAGCACAAGCGCGAGGCCGGCGATGCCTCCCAGTCCCGGAAGCACGCCGATCGAGAGACCGAGAAGAACGCCCCCGATGAGATAGGCTAGCTGTACGGGCTGGAAGATGAGGACGAAGGCCTCGACCAATTCGCCCATGGCGACACTGAAATCCACGGCGGCCCCCGACGTTCAGACGGATGAGGTTCCGCCCGGATTTCAAGCCGGGCGGAACGGAAGGTATGCGGCTACGGGGTCACTCCATGGTGACGCCGTAGTCCTCCTTCAGCCAGTCGAGAACGTACTGCTTCGCCTCGTCCGAGATGTTGGTCGCCTGTTCGGTCGCCTCGACGGCGGCGGGGCCGACGAGCTGCGGATAGGCGCCCAGCACTTCGTCTGCCTGAGCCTGGAAGCCGTCGGCGGTCACCACGTCGTTCAGCGCGGCGATGTAGGTGTCGACGACCTCTTGCGGAGCCGACTGCGGCAGGAAGATCGTCTTCTGGTTCGCGAAGCCCGCGACGAAGAAGGCCTTCCAGGCATCCCAGGCGGTGCCGCTCGTCTCGCAGCCCTCGGTCGCCTCGCAGACTTCCTTGAAGGTCGGCATGTCCGGGAAGGTGGGGTCGCGGACGATGGTGCCGCTTTCATCCAGCGCGCCCCAGGTGAAGATCGGGACAGCAAGGCCGCCGTCGACCAGCGGCTGGACGTTGGCGATATAGGCCGACGAGGTCTGGTAGTCGATGTTGGCTTCGCCGCGCTCGAACATCAGGCGTCCGTCGCCGCGTCCCTCGACGCCGAAGACCGGATCGACCTGGAGGCCGAGCATCTTGAACGCGAGCAGCGGCACGAGGTCGAGCGTCGTGGCGCCCTGGCTGCCGTAGAGATAGATCTCGTCCTTCAGGTCATCCATGTCGCCGTCGAAGCGCTCGCCCAGGTCGGGCGGCAGATAGACGACGCCGCCGGTCGCCGAGGCGAGGATGGGCGTCCAGTCCTGGTATTGATAGCGCACGCGTGGGTCGCCGAGGAGGTAGGGGAACTTCGTCGAGCCGGAATCGCCGAAGATCAGCATACCGTCGTTGCTGTCCTGCTCGCCCTGGAACCAGTTCGCGCCCTCGGTCGATCCTGCGCCCGGACGATAGCGGACGACCACGGTCGGAGCGCCCGGAAGGGCCTGCCCGATCAGCGGCGCGAAGAAGTTGGCCCACTGGGCCGAGCCGCCGGATTCCGAGAACGGAATGACGTAGTCGATCGTCGCACCTTCATAGGACTGGGCGCTGGCCGCGAGCCCGCCCGAGACGGTAGCGACGGCGGTAAATGCCGCAACTGCGGTGATTTTCATGCGTTGATCCTCCCTGATCGCACTTGTTCTTTGGACACCGCACGACGAACTTTGCCGCGCACGGAGCCTGTAGGGTCAGCCTGCCCTTGCGACCCCCTGCAATCAAGTGAATTTACGGCGCATTTAGATGAAAAAAACGAATGCGACGTTTCGTATTCCTGTCTCAGCCTCGCACCTGCGCATCACGGACCAGAGCCGCGAAGCGATAGGCTCCATGCGCCATCTTCGAATAGGGCGTCAGCAGGAAAAGCGTCAGGACAGCGCCGAGGTGGAGCGCCAGAAGCCAGATCAGGGCGGACGTTCCCGTGGCGGCGTAGAGCAACAGGCCGCTGAGACCCGTGAAGCCGAGGAGGAGGACGAAGGCCATCTCGCCGCCCCACCTGGCCGTGGCACCAAGTGCGGGGTCGGCCTTGAGCTTCAGAGCGACGAGGCCGAACGCGCCGAGCGTCAGGAGGATCCCACCGGGCACGCCCAGGAGCTTCGGCAGGCTGAGAAGGCCATAGGGCGCCGGCATGTCGAAGACATAGTGCAGGACGGTGGCCGAGGTCGTCGAGGCGAAGCACAGAAGGAAACCCCACATCGTCGCCTGATGCGCGTGGCGCCGCGCCTGGCTGTAGCGGTCGCCCTTCTCGAAGTTGCACCCCTGCCCCTGCCCGCCCGACAGGTTCTTCATGTTCGCCGTTCGCCGCCCCGCCTCGGCGAGATGCGACCAGCGTACCGGGGCACCGCCGACCTCGGCCCAATAGCCGCGGATGCCGAAGGTCAGGACGAGAAACGGAAAAAGGAACGCGGGGGCGAAGATCGCGACCATCGCGGCGTGCGAGAGATAGGCGTAGAACCCTTCTCCCGCTCCCCCGCCTGCGGCCCGCATGAAAAGAAAGATCGCAGCGATGCCGACGACAAGCGCGCCCGCGATGGCGGCGCCCTGACGCTGGAACAACTCGGCGAAGCCGCCCGGCCAGGCGTGCCGCTCCCAGCTTTCGGCGCGCACGTCGGCGAGGACGGCCGGGATGTTCAGTGCGAAGTCGTGCGGTGGCGTATACTGGCAGGAATAGAAGCAGCCCCGGCAGTTGTGGCAGAGGTTGGCAAGCTGCGTGATGTCGCCGTCCGTAAAGGCCCTCTCGCGGAACATGGCCGGAAAGACGTCGCAGAACCCCTCGCAATAGCGGCAGGCGTTGCAGATCTCGGCCTGGCGGCGGGCTTCGGCGATGGCGCCTTTCGCCTCCGGCGGGGTCATATCAAGCGACATGGGCTGCGGCCTCCTGGCCCGCGATGCGTCCGAAGACGGTGCCGATCGTCATGCCGAAACCGGCGAGATAGCCTTCGCCCAGGATCGAGCCGGCCATGATCTCGCCCGCGGCCCAGACGTTTTCCAGCCGCGCGCCTCCGGCCGAGACGCGCGCCGTTCGGTCGACCCTGAGGCCAAGGTAGGTGAAGGTGACGCCGGGGCGGAGTGAATAGCCGTAGAACGGCGGATCGGTGATGGGCCGCGCCCAATTGGTCTTGGGCGGGGTCAGCCCCTCGGTCGACAGCCCGTCCAGGTCGCCGCCCTTGAACACGCCGGGTCGGCAGGCGGCATTGAAGGCGTCGACCGTCTTGCGCAGCGCATCCGCGGGGATCCCCATCTTGTCGGCCAATCCCTCCAGCGTGTCGGCGGTCTCGGGCGGAAAGACCGAGGGCATGAAATCCCTCACCGCCTTCGAGTCGATGATCGCGAAGCCGACCTGATCCGGCTGTGCCGCCACGAGGCGGCCCCAGATGGCATAGCGCTTCGGCCAGACGTCCTCGCCCTCGTCGTAGAATCGCTCGCCGTTCTTGTTGACGACGATCGAGAAGGGCACGCAGTCGAGCCGCGTCACGATCCCGTCGTCGAACTTGGCCGCCCGCCCGTCGATCGCCACGGCGTGGCACTGGGTCGGGTCGCCCACGCTGTCGGCGCCCTGGTCCAGCATGTCGCGCAGGACCCGGCCGCGGTTGTAGGGCGTGCCCCGGATCAGAAAGTTGCGCGCCGCCGGACCCCAGGCATCCGCCAGCCAGTCGATGTTGGCCTGAAACCCGCCCGAGGCCAGAACGAGAGCCTTCGCCTCGAGCCGTTGCTGGACGCCATCGCGCATGATCTCTAGCCCGGTGAAGCGGCCTTCCTCGATGTCGACATGGATGACTTCCGTGTCATAAGCCACCGCAACGCCAAGATCTTCCGCCGTGTTGTAGTAGGCGTTCACCAGCGCCTTGCCGCCGCCGAGGAAGAAGGCGTTGGTGCGCGACAGCGACAGCGTGCCCGACAGCGAGGGCTGGAACCGGACGCCGTGCGCTTCCATCCAGGGCAGGCAGTCTTCGGACATCGCGATGGTCATGCGGGCCAGGTCCTCGTCGGTCTTGCCCTTCGTGACGAGGATGAGATCCTTGTAGTATTCGTCTTCGCCGTAGCTGTCCGTCAGGACCGAAAGAGGTCCGTTGTGCATGCAACGGAAGTTGCGGGTATGGCGCGAGTTGCCGCCACGATAGAATTCGGGCGCAGCGTCGAGGATCAGGACCTTGCACCCCGCCTCGGCGGCCTCGATGGCGGCGCAGAGACCGGCGTTGCCGCCGCCCGCGACGATCACGTCCCAGGTCGTGTCGAGGTTGCTCATGCCGCCGTCTCCAGCCTCAACTGCCGCAGCCGGGCGCGGTGCGCCGCCTCGATATGGGCGCGCATCCGCGCTTCGGCGGCATCGCCGTCGCGGGTGCCCAGCGCCTCGACCACCCCGTCGTGCTCGGACATCGCCTCGGTGGCGCGGCCGCCCTCCTCCATCGTCGAGGGTCCGAGGATGAGAAGCGTCTTGTTCACCGCCTCGACCGACTTCACGAGAAAGCGGTTGCGGGCGGCGTTCAGAAGCACCGCGTGGAATTGCTTGTTCGCGAGGTAAAGCGCGCCGGTGTCCACCGCCGCGCGCATCTCGGCGTTGATGGCGCGCAATTCGTCCAGTTCGACGTCCGAGGCCGCGCGGGCCGCGAACCGCGCTGCGGTCCCTTCCAAGACGGCGCGCATCTCGTAAAGCTCGGTGATCTCGCCGTAGTCCAGCGTGCGGACCGATGCGCCAAGGCGCGGCTCATGGCTGACGAGGCCTTCGGACTCGAGTTGCCGGATGGCTTCGCGGACCGGAGTGCGGGACGCGCCGAGTCGCGCTGCGAGTTCGGTCTCGACCAGCCGGTCGCCGGGGCGGAGCCGTCCCTCGACGATCTCGTCCACGAGACGACGATAGAGGTCATGCCCCTGCCGCACATCGCCCTGGCGGTCTTTTTCGCGCAAGTCCGCTCTCCCGTCTTTCCATGATGGATACAATTGGATACGGTAGAATGCAATCACTGGTTCACGGCCTCCCCATGCTTCGCAGCCGCCTCGCGCGACGATCCTTTACACTCGCCTCGGCGGTCATCGGAACGCTGGTCTTCTGGCTCCTGTCGCTTCCGCTACCGTTCCTGTTCGGACCGATGACGGCTTGCCTTCTGGTGGCGCTGTCGGGTGGCCCGATGGCGGGCTTCGGTCAGTTGTCTGTCGGAATGCGCACCATTCTAGGCGTCGCCATCGGGTCGTCCTTCACGCCCGAGATGGTCCACCGCATCCCGCCGATGGCGGCGTCGGTCGCACTTGTGCCGCTTTACATTGCGCTGATCGGGCTGGTGGGCGTGCCGTTCTTCCGCAAGGTCTACAAATTCGACTGGGCGACATCCTGGTACGCCGCCATGCCGGGCGGGCTTCAGGACATGGTCGTCTTCGGGCAGGAAGCGGGTGGAGACGTGCGCGCCCTGTCCCTGATCCACGCGACCCGCGTTCTCGTCGTCATCACACTTGCGCCGCTGATCCTTCAGCAGGGCTTCGGTGCGACGATGGACAATCCGATCGGCGCCCCTGCCACCGAGCTGCCGCCGCATGAGCTTGTGCTGATGGTGCTGGCCGCGCTGATCGGCTGGAAGGGCGGCGAGCGGATCGGGCTCTTCGGCGCGTCGATCCTGGGACCGATGATCATGACCGCCGCGCTGTCCTTCGCGGGCCTCATCCACTCTCGCCCGCCCGCCGAGGCGATCCTTGCGGCGCAGTTCTTCATCGGCATGGGGATCGGCGTCGGCTATACCGGCGTCACCTGGTACGAGTTGCGCCGCCACGTCGTCGCGGGCCTCGTCTTCGTCGTTCTCGTCGCGATGCTGGCCGCGGCGTTTACCGAGGTCGTCGTCTACCTGGACCTCGCGCCGCCGGTCGATGCCTTCCTCGCCTTCGCGCCGGGTGGACAGGCCGAGATGACGGTGCTGGCGATCATCGCGGGCGCAGACCTGGGATACGTCGTGATGCACCACATCCTGCGCGTCCTCCTCGTCATCACGGGGGCACCGGTGGCCGCGCGGCTTCTGCGCGTCAAGGACCGCCGGGCAAGAGAGGATGACGCCGCGAGCGACGGCTAGATGTTTTCCCGCGTGTAGATCTCGAAGTCCAGGATGACCCGTTGCGCCGGGGCGCCGACGCCGGCCTCCTTCGACCGGATCAGCCCCTGAATCGTGTCCTGCGCCATGCGCCGGAACGGGTGCGAGATCAGAAAGGTGATCGTCTGGTCCAGAAGGGCCGCTTTCGTCGCCTCGAAGAGATCGTAGCCCACCACGACGATCTTGCCCGACATGTCCGCGGCGCGGAGCGCCGCGACGGCGCCGGTGATCCCCCCGCCAGAGACATAGAGGCCGACGAGGTCGGGATGTTCGGCCAGCAACTCCTCGGTCAGTTCGCGGGCGATGCGGCTCGACTCGAAGGTCGAGAGCGGGTCGAGCAGCGTGAACGCGCGGCCGTATTCGCGGAAGTACGAGCGAAAGCCGCTTTCGTTCAGATCGTGGTTCCGGAAGCGATGGCTGCCGACGAGGATGCCGATCTTGCCAGGATCGCGGCAGATGTGGTCGAACGCCCAGCCCGCGGTGCGCCCGACCTTCCAGGCGTCGAGACCGACGAAGCCCACGTTGCAGCGGGCGTTGAGCGGAGTGACGAGACCCGTCACGGGCACACCCTCCGCCGCCAGCCGGTCGATTGCGTCGGCGATCAGGGGATGGTCGGCAGCGACCACGGCGACAGCGTCGGCGCCCATGCCCTGTGCAACAAGCGTCTCGGCCACCTTGTCGGGCGAGAGATCCTCCATGAAGCGGACGGAGAGCGATACGTCGCGGCCCTCGACCTCCTGCGCGGCGCGCTTCAGTTCGCTGCCGATCGTTTCATAGAAGGCGCGGCCAGACTGCTGGAGGAAGACGATGAACCGGTCCCGTGGCCGCGTCGCCGAAATCCGGCTCTGGATCGAGCCAACGCCGTAGAAGCCGATCTCTTCGGCCGCTTCCAGCACGCGTTGCATGGTTGCCTTGCGGACCTTGCCCGATCCCCCGAGCACGCGGTTGACGGTCGAGATCGAGACGCCCGAGGCAAGGGCGAGGTCGGGAATGGTCGGTCGTGCCAATGGCGCACTCGTGTCATTTCATGTCATCGCGACCCTGTCACCATGACCCGGATGGCATGTTCTGGGCAAGCCATCCCCTCGCCGTTGATCGGAGCGTCGGCCCTTGGCAAAACTCCGAACCAGCCGCGCTCTGGCGCGCAGGAGGATCAGCGATGGACGACACCCTTTCGGGAACTCGCAACAAGCGCGGCGAATGGAAGCCGAACGAACCCCTCTCCGGCGTGGCGCCGATCTATGCGATGCCGCCGCAGCCCCTGCGCGTCCTGCGCTGGCTGCCGGAGTACCTGCTTCCCTGGAACCTGGCCTTCGCGCTATCCGGCCTTGCCTGGTGGCTGTTCCTGACGCCCTCGGTCGAGACGATGCAGACCCTCGACTGGCGCTGGATCCTGCCGATGTACGCGGTCAACGCGGCTGCGGTCTTCCTGTTTTACGGCGCCTTCGAATTGCGCCTCTACATCACGCGCGCGCAAGGCAACCGCTTCAAGTACAACCCGAAATTCCCTGCCGACGAGAAAAGCGACGTCTTCTGGTTCGGCAATCAGGTGGTGGAAAGCGTCCTTCGCACCTTCCTGTCCGGCGTCACCGTCTGGACGCTGGTTCAGGCGCTGTGCCTCTGGGTCTTCGCCAATGGCTGGGTGCCGTGGCTCTCGTGGAGCGACAACTGGCTCTGGCTGGCTATCCTGACGCTTTTCGTTCCTGTGATCCACGAGGCGCACTTCTACCTCGTCCACCGGCTGATCCATGTGCCCGTGCTCTACAAATGGGTCCATTCCATCCACCACAACTCGGTCAACCCGACGCCCTGGTCATCGCTGTCGATGCATACGGTCGAGCACATCCTGTATTTTGCCGTGGGGTTCTATTACCTCCTCATCCCTTCGCACCCCTTCATCATGCTCTTCGCGCTGCACCGCGCGGGCTTCGGCGCGATTCCGGGTCACGTGGGCTTCGACAAGGTCGAGCTTGGGGCGGGCGGGATGGATACCCACGCCTATGGCCACTACCTGCACCACAAGTATTTCGAGGTGAACTACGGCGACGGCCTCGTCCCCTTCGACACGGTGTTCGGCACCTGGCACGACGGCACCGAGGACGGCGAGCGGCGCATGAAAGAGCGCTTCCGCAAGAAGAAAGAGCGGATGAAGGCCGCGACCCCGGCCGGATGACCGGGGCCGATCTCAGGCCGTGAGATTGTTCGAGGGCGTTCCCTTGTGGAAGTTCTCGAGGTGATCGACGACCTGATCCCACAGCGTCTGCATCGCCTCGTCGCTGGCCCAGGCCGTGTGCGGCGTCACGATGACGTTCGGACGGTCGAGCACCTTCAGAAGCGGATTGTCGGGCTTCGGCGGCTCGCTCGTCAGGCAGTCGAAGCCAACGCCCGACACCTGGCCCTTGTCCAGTGCCTCGACCAGCGCCGCTTCGTCCACCAGCCCGCCGCGGGCGCAGTTGATGAGAAGCGGCGCGCGCTTCATCTTCGCGAACTCGGGCGCACCGATCATGTTCTTCGTCGAGGGCATCAGCGGACAGTGCAGCGTGATGACATCCGCTTCCTCCAGCACCTTGTCGAAGGGCGTGTAGAGCGGCCCTAGACCCTCGACCCCCTTGTGCGCACCGAAGAGGATGCGCATCCCGAAGGCCCGGGCGAGGTCGGCGACCCCCTGCCCCAGCACGCCCTCGCCAAAGATGCCGATGGTCGAACCGGCGAGATCGCGGATCGGATGGGTGAAGAAGCAGAACTGCGCCGCTTCCTGCCACTTGCCGTCGATGACGTCCTGCCGGAAGCCGACGAGGCTGCGGCGCAGGGCGAGGATCAGGGCGAAGGTATGCTCGGGCACCGTGTTGACGGCATATCCGCGCACGTTCGACACCACGATACCGCGCTCGCGGCAGGCGTCGATGGCAAAAGCGTCATAGCCCGTGGCCGGAATGGCGATCATCTTGAGGTCGGGCAGCGCCTCGATGGCGTCGCGGCCGATCGGCACCTTGTTCGACACGGCGATGTCGGCGCCCTTCAGGCGCTCGATCACCTCGTCGGGCCGGGTGCGGTCGTACTCCACCCACTCGTGGTCGAAGCCGGGCCGCCGCACATCGACGGACGGCCCGAGCGTGGATCGGTCGAGAAAGACGATCCGGGTCATTCGGCCGCCATTCGGACGCCCGCGCGCGTGTCGGTGAAATGCTCGACCGCGGCGCCCACCCCGGCCCCGGCCTGGAACGGGATGCCCACGTCGCGCATCGCCATCTCGACCCCGCCGAGCGCCTGAAGCACCATGATCTCGTTCAGCCAGCCCAAGTGGCCGATCCGGAAGACCTTGCCCGCGACCTTGTTCAGCCCCGCGCCGAGCGAGAGATTATAGCGGTCGTAAGCGGTCTTGATGACGGCATTCGCGTCGAAGCCCTCGGGCACGACGATGGCGGTCACCGTGTCGGAATACCACTCGGGGCCTTTCGCACAGTTCTTGAGGCCCCAAGCCTCGACCGCCGCGCGGACGCCGGAGGCCAGCCGGTGATGGCGGGCGAAGACGTTTTCGAGGCCCTCTTCCATCAGCATGTCGACCGAGGCACGCAGCCCGTGCAGCAGCGTCGCCGCTGGCGTATAGGGGAAATATCCCTGGTCGTTCGTCTTCACCATGTCGCGGAAGTCGAAGAAGCAGCGCCGCAGACCGGCGCTGTCGGCCATGCCGAGCGCCTTCTGGCTGACGCCGAGGATGGCGAGGCCCGTGGGCATCATGAAGCCCTTCTGCGAGCCCGAGACCACGACATCGACGCCCCACTCGTCCATGCGGAAGTCGATCGAGGCGATCGAGCTTACGCCGTCCACGAAGAGAAGCGCCGGGTGCCCGAGGTCGTCGAGGATGCGCCGGACGCCCGCCACGTCCGAGGTGACGCCGGTCGCGGTCTCGTTGTGGGTGACGAGGACGGCCTTGATCCTGTGATCCTTGTCGGCCGAGAGCTTCGCGCGGTAGTCGTCAAGCGGCACGCCCTTGCCCCACTCGACGTCGATGGCGTCGACCTTCAGGCCGAAGCGCTGGCAGAGATCGACCCAGAGCAGAGAGAACTGACCGAAGACCGACGCCAAGACGGTGTCGCCCTCGGACAGCGTGTTGGTGATCGCCGCTTCCCATCCGCCCGTGCCGGAGCAGGGATAGACGAAGACGCGGCCGGTCTCGGTCTTGAAGATCTTCTTCAGGTCTTCGAAGAGCGGCTTCGTGAAATCGGGGAAGTCCGGCGAGCGGTGGTCTTCCAGCGCCACATCCATCGCCTTGCGGACTTGGAAGGGCATGTTGGTGGGGCCGGGAACGGCCAGTCCGGTGTATCCGGTTTTCATATCTCTGTCCTCCTCACAGGGTCGGGTAGATCGGGAAACGGTCGCAGAGCGCCTGCGCCTCGGTGCGGACCTCGTCCTCGACCGACTGGTTGCGGTCGGGTCCGTTGGCGGCGAGACCGTCGAGCACGCGGGTGATCATCTGACCAACCTGCACGAACTCCTCGGTGCCGAAGCCCCGCGTGGTGCAGGCGGGCGTCCCCAGACGAACACCGCTCGTCACGGTCGGCTTCTCGGGATCGTTCGGAACGCCGTTCTTGTTGCAGGTGATGTGCGCCCGCCCGAGCGCCTGCTCGGCGAGGTTGCCGGTGACGCCTTTCGGGCGCAGGTCGACCAGCATCAGGTGCGTGTCGGTGCCGCCTGAGACGATGTCGAAGCCGCCGGCCTTGAGCGTGCGGGCCAGCGTGTCGGCGTTCTCGACGATGCGCGAGACATACTCCCGGTACTCGGGTCGCAGCGCCTCGCCGAAGGCCGCGGCCTTGGCGGCGATGACGTGCATCAGGGGTCCGCCCTGAAGGCCCGGGAAGACGGCGGAGTTGATCTTCTTCGCGATATCCTCGTCGTCCGTCACGACCATCCCGCCGCGCGGTCCGCGCAGGGTCTTGTGCGTCGTGGTGGTGGCGACATGGGCGTGCGGGAAGGGGCTGGGATGAACGCCGCCTGCGACGAGGCCCGCAAAGTGCGCCATGTCGACCAAGAGGATCGCGCCCACCTCATCCGCGATGGCGCGGAAGGCGGCGAAGTCGATGATGCGCGGATAGGCCGACCCGCCCGCGATGAGGATGCGGGGGCGATGCTCGTGCGCGAGACGGGAGACCTGCTCCATGTCGATGCGCTCGTCGGGCCCGAGGCCGTAGGAGACCGCGTTGAACCACTTGCCCGAGAGGTTGGGCTTGGCCCCGTGCGTCAGGTGCCCGCCCGCGTCGAGGGACAGGCCGAGGATGGTGTCGCCGGGCTTGGCGAGGGCCAGGAACACCGCCTGGTTGGCCTGACTGCCCGACGAGGGCTGGACGTTGGCGAAGCCCACGTTGAACAGCTTCTTCGCCCGCTCGATGGCCAGCGTCTCGGCTTCGTCGACGTATTGGCATCCACCGTAGTAGCGGCGACCCGGATAGCCCTCGGCATATTTGTTGGTCAGCACCGACCCCGCCGCCTCGAGCACCGCGCGGCTGACGATGTTCTCGGACGCGATCAGCTCGATCTCGTCGCGCTGGCGCCCGAGTTCACGCCGGATGGTATCGGCGAGTGCAGGATCGCTTTCGGCAAGGGTCGCCTGGAAAAAGCGTCCGTCTGCAGGGTGTATCTGGCCGTCCATGTCGTCTCCTCCGTCATACGTCTTGACCCGGCATGGGCAAATCTGTGGTATACCAGTATCACCCAAAGCGGGACGACGCACACGAATTGGGGTTGATGTGTTGTAAGTGTGGAGAACTGGGGCCGTTCGATGTAAAGATGTTAACTGCGGGAGGAGCCCATGCAGAAGACCTTCGTCGGCCCACAGCTGCGCCAGCTCAGGCGTGCGCATAAACAGACCCAGGCTCAGATGGCCAAGGTGCTGGGCGTCAGCCCGGCCTATGTGAACCTTCTCGAGAACAACCAGCGCAGCCTGTCGGTGCAGATGCTGATGGCCCTGTCGGACGCCTATCAGGTCGACTGGCGCGAACTCGTGAAGGACCCCTCCTCGAACACGCTGGCCGAGTTGCGCAGCGTTCTTCAGGATCCGATTTTCGAGAATGCCCCCGACCTTCAGGAACTTCGCGCCGCCATCGACCACGCGCCGGGGCTCGTCGAGAAATTCCTTCAGGTCTATCGCACGCACAGGATGACGCTGGACAGGATGCTGCGGCAAGGCCGCGAGAGGATGCCCGAGGACCTGCTCGCCTCGTCGCCGGAGGCGATCATCCACGACTTCTTCCGCGAGAACAAAAACCACTTCCCCGCGCTCGAGACCGCTGCCGAGAAGCTGCGCGCCGACCAGCCCTGCAGCCCCGACGACGTCTACCCGATGCTCAAGGCGCGCCTGCTGGACCGCCACGGCGTCACGGTCGAGATCAAGTCGGCGGGCGCGATGAGCGAGGCGCTGAGGATCTTATGACCGCGAAACCTCTCGCGTGCATCTATCCGAAGCACTGGACCACCAGAACCGAACATTCCAGCTCGCCCACGTCATGTGCCTTCTGGAGCAGCCGAAGACCCTGACGGACCTCGTGGCGGGCTCGGGCATCTCGTCACCCTCGGGACTGGCCCGCTGCCAGGTCGAGTTGGCCAACTACTTCGCGGCAGCCCTTCTGATGCCCTACGCCGAGTTCCTGGAGGCGGCCCAGAAGACGCGCTACGACGTCGACCGGATCGCCGCCGCGTTCGGGGTGTCGTTCGAGCAGGTCTGCCACCGGCTGACGACACTACAGCGCAAGAACGCAAGCGGCGTGCCGTTCTTCTTCCTGCGCGTCGACAAGGCAGGAAACGTCACAAAGCGGTTCAACTCGACGACCTTCAACCTGGCCGAGTTCGGGGGCGCCTGTCCGGTCTGGAACATCCACACATCGTTCCGCACGCCGGGCGTGATCCTGCCGCAGTTCGTCGAATTGCCCGAAGGCGAGCGGTTCTTCACCCTGAGCCGCACCTCGGATCGTCCTGTTTTCTCATGGGAAAGTCAGGACCGGCGGTTGGCCGTCGCACTTGGCTGCGAGTTCCGCTTCGTCGAGCAGATCGGCTATGCCGACGCCTTCAACCTCGAAAGCGGCGGCCTCTTCAGCCCCATCGGCATCAACTGCCATCTCTGCCCGCGCCAGAACTGCGCGCAGCGGGCGCACCAGCCGTTGTTCGTCGAGCTTCCCATCAGCACCGACCGGCGCGGCAACACCCGCTACGAAAGCTGACCCCTCAGGCGGCGGCGGCCGCCTGACGGTTCGCGGAAAGCCGCGAGGTCACGGTCGCGACGACGGCGTCGATGTCCGGCGACGCGAGCCCCAACTGGTCGGCGATGAGCTGGACGAGGAGATCCACCCTCTCGATCCGGTCGGCGCCCGCGTCGATGGCGCGCGCGGCCGAGGACGGCTTCTGCAGCCCCTCGGCGGCGGCGGCGTACTTGGCGAAGGGGACAAGCTCTCCGTCCGCCGCACCGAGGCGCATCACGATGCGATCGACGGTGGTATAGATCGCCTCGGACCGGGCGGCATCGCCGAGAACGGCGTCGCGGATCGGACGGACGCCCTGCGGCATGACGCAGCGATAATTGCCGGTCATCAGCATGGCCCACTTGGCGAAGGGCACGAAGAGCGAGTCGTGGACCCGCAGCTTGACCGGCACATCCTTGCCGTCGACGCGCACCGCGTCGATCGCTGCTTCAAGCTCCTTGAGGATGGCGGTGTCGCGCGGATCTTCGAAGGGTGCGGCCTTGAAGTTGGTCGGCAATCCGACGTGCAGCACGTTCGCGCCCGTGTCCGGCAGGCGGAAGGCCTGCGGGTCGGGCGAGCAGAGCGTGACCAGACCCGGACGGAAGCCTGACCAGACCTCGGGTGAAGTGAAGGCGGCTCCCAGCCTGTCGGCATTGAGGCCGGGGATACGCTTGAGGTAGGGCAGCGGCGGCATGTTCATGATCGACAGGCAGGGGACGCCGGACCTGGCGATCTCGGCCATGAGCCGGCGGATCTCGGGGCTGGAATATTGCGGCTCGGCCATCGCCAGCGCCACCATGTCATAGTCTGACGGCACCGCGTCTGCAGGCGTGCAGGCCGAGAGGTGTCCGGGCAGGTCGGCCGAGCGGAACACGCGATGCTCGTCCTCGTCCTTGAGGCGGATGCGGACCTCGGTCCCCTGTTCTTCGATCAGCCGCGCCGTGTCGGCCCGACAGACGAGCGTCACGTCTTGTCCCGCCATCAAAAGCTTGGTGCCGAGCAGCGAGCCGTAGGATGCGCCGAGGATGAGAATCTTCCGGGCCATGTGGACCTCCTCTGGGGCGGACATCGCCCCGTCACTACGAAAGATAATTGCGCGACCGCTTCGTGGCCAAGGAAATCGGGTATCCGTGTAGGCCGTTTACATCACAGGCTGGAAATTTGTAGTGTTGTTAATACGCCTAAAAGAAAACAGGCGCCCGAAGGCGCCTGCTCTCACGTTGGGCGAAGTGACTGGGTTCACTCCGCCGGTCTTGCTCTCGACGGGCGCAGGTACTTCAGCGCCGGCAGGAAGATCATGATGATCGCGATGATCGTGATCGGCCCCGCGATCGGGCGCGTGAAGAAGATCGACGGATCGCCCGAGGACAGAAGAAGCGACTGCCGCAAGGTGGGCTCGGCGATCGGTCCAAGCACGATGGCGAGAACCGCAGGTGCCACTGGATAGTCGAACTTCCGCAGGAAGAACGCGCCGATCCCGAAGACAACGATCAGCCAGACGTCGAACATGTCCGCCATCGCGGCATAGCCACCGATGATCGACAGGACGAAGATCAGCGGCGCGAGAACCGTAAAGGGCATCCGCAGCATCCAGATGAAGAGCGGAATGAAGGCCAGGTTCACGACGAGCGCGAAGAAGTTCGAGACGTAGAACGACCCGATCAGGCCCCAGACGAAGTCCGACTGCTCGATGAAGAGACGGGGACCGGGCGTCAGACCCCAGATCACCATGCCGCCGAGAAGGATGGCGGTGGTGGGCGACCCCGGGATGCCGAGAGTCAGCATCGGCAGCATCGCTCCGGTGGAGGCCGAGTTGTTGGCCGCCTCGGGCGCGGTCACGCCGCTGACGTGGCCCTGCCCGAACTCCTTGGGGTTCCTCGAGAGCATCTTCGTGACGCCATAGGACATCAGCGAGCCCGGCGTGGCGCCCGCCGCAGGCAGGATACCGACGAAAAAGCCCAGCACCGAACCGATCGACATGCCCTTCCAGCCGCGCCGGAAGGTCTCGCCGGTGTCGGTGATGATCCCCTTGGCCGAGATGTCGGCCTTGCTGGACGTCACCTCACCGCGTGTGGTGTCGAGCGTCCAGAGCATCTCGCCGATGCCATAGACGCCGATGGCGAGGACGAGGAAGTTGATGCCGCCGAGGAAGCCGTTCATGCCGAAGAGGACAAGACGCGGAGCACCTGAAATCTGGTCGAAGCCGATTGCCGCAACCACGAGCCCGAAGCAGATCGAGAGGACCGTTTTCGGAATGTCATCCCCGCCGAGGCCGACGAAGGTGGCAAACGCCAGGAGCATTAGCGCGAAGATCTCGGGCGGGCCGAAATTGAGAGCGACGGTGGCGAGGAGCGGCGCAAACAGTGTGAAGAAGATGTTGGCGACCGAGCCGCCGACGAACGAGGCGACGGCCGCTGCGACGAGGGCCAACCGGGCCTTGCCCTTGAGCGCAAGGGGTCGTCCATCGAAGGTCGTCGCGACCGCGGTCGAGGCTCCGGGGATGCCGAGCGTGATAGAAGAGATCGCGCCCCCGTACATCGCGCCATAGTAGATCGCCGCGAGGAAGATGATGGCCGAGCCCGGCGGGACCAGGAAGGTGATCGGAAGAAGGATCGCCACTCCGTTGACCGATCCCAGTCCCGGCATGGCGCCGATGAACAGCCCGACCGTCACCCCGACGAGGATCAGAAGAATGTTGAGGGGCTGAAGGGCAATAAGCATGCCGTCGCCCAGAAGCGAGAAAATTTCCATAGCTAGGTGCGCCTCCTGTGAAGCTTGTCGGTCCGGAGCTAGTAGATGATGTCGTAGAGGACGTCGTAGACGGGAGCCGTGAAGCTCATCCCCTTGGGCATGTTGATCCGCATCAGTCCCTCGAAGAAGAAGAACATCGCGACGGGAAGAACGAGTGCCAGCGAGAGCGTGAGGACCCAACCGTGGCGTCCCAGGAACCGCAAGTAGTATAACAGGAAGACCGCAATCGCCCCGTACATCGAGATGATGTCGATCAGCGCCGACGAAGCCGATGATCCCGCCGCCCACGAGCAGCAGCATCTTGCGGCCGTAGGCGTCAAGGACAGGCTCGTCGGATTGAGAGGGAGGGCTGGTGCGGCGATACCAGTTCAGCGCGATGAAGCCCGTCGAGATAAGCATCCCGAAGGACAGCCAGAACGGCCAGAAGCCGCCCGCCGGTCCTTTTCCCGCGACATAGCCGACACCGAGCTTGGTGCTATCGACCATCAGGTAGATTGAGAGGAGGGCCAGCACGCCCGCCGTGATGATTTCGCCGCGCCTCATGGCCAGCCCTCCCTGTTTTCAGTTACGCGTGGTCGTCAGTTGCCGATATCGGCCAGCAACTGCTTGTGCACGTCCATCTGGAGCTCCCAGTAGGCCTTCTGCTCTTCCGGGTTCATCCAGAGCGGCGACAGCGACTCGGACTCGAGATAGCCCTGCCATTCCGGCGACTCGTAGACCTTCTGGAACAGGTCCTGATAGTAGGCTGCCGCCTCGTCCGACATGCCCGGCGCGCCGACGACGGCCCGCTGGTTGTAGTAGCTGAAGTCGTGACCTTTGGACTTCATGGTCGGGATGCCGGGATAGGCCGCCATCTCGTCGTCCGAGAACACCAGAAGCGGACGCACGTCGCCCGACTGGAAGAAGCCACGCGCTTCCGCGGGGTTGTTCACGGTCGCCTGGATTTGCTGTCCGGCCAGAGCCGCCGCAACAGCGCCGCCGCCATCGAACGGGATGTACTTCGAGTCGATGTCGAAGGCATTGTTCGTGTAGGCGAAGACGATGCTGTCCTCCTGACCGGTGCCGGTTCCGCCCGTGACGTACTCGCCGTTGGCGCCCTTCACGGTCTCGACCCACTGCTCGAAGCTTTCGATGCCGCTGTCCTTGTGGACCCACAGCGCGAAGGGATCGACGCCCATCATCGCGATCGGCGTGAAGGTCATGATGTCGACCCCGAGATCGGGCTGACGGATCGGCGTAGAGAAGAACGAGTTCAGCGTCACGAGGATCGTGTGATCCGGGTCGCTTGCGTTGTTGAGCCAGATCAGCGCCTCGGCACCGGAACCGCCGCCCTTGTTGTTCGGAACGAGCGGACGTGGTGCCATGTCGTTCTTCTCGACGACGGACTGGATGAAGCGGGCGATCTGGTCTGCGCCGCCGCCCGGACCCGCCATGATGACGAAGTCGATCGGACGGGTCGGTTCCCAGCCCTGAGCCACGGCGGGCGCCGCGGACAAGGCAATCGCCGATGCCCCGGCAAGGCCGAGGAATGTGCGCTTGGTCACTTTCATAGTATCCTCCACTGTTGGTTCTGCATGATTGCAGGTCTCTGATTATCGATAGCCGGCTTCTTGACGTGCCGTTCTTCTTCTGCGGCGGGTGCTGCGCCGCGGGTCGTGTCTTTCCTCAGTGCACCATCACGACAGGCAGGGTCGCTTCGTCGACTACCGTCTGGGTGTTTCCGCCGAACAGCGTCTCACGTTCGTGGCTGTCGCCGTAGGCACCCATGACGAGCAGTGTAGCCCCAACTGCACGCGTCTCATCAAGCAATCCCTTGCCGGGATTGCGAGAACTGAATGTTGACACTTCGGCTTTCACATTTCGAAGCGCGAGATATTCGACCAGATCCGAGGTCATCGCCCCGTTCGGTTCGTCTTGTCCGCTGGACAGGATGGTGACCTTTTCGGCCCCTCCGATCAGAGGAAGCGTCAGGGCGACGGCGCGCGCCGCCTCCATCGAGCCGTTCCACCCGATCGTGAGATGCGCGCCGATGTCGACCGGGATGTTGTCCTGGTGCGGGCACATCAGGACGGGCCGGCCTGTGCGGAAAAGCGCCGTCTTCAGGGAGTTGACCCCGATGTTGCGGTCGCGGTCCGGCTTCGGCACGGCGATCAGGTCCGCGAGGCGTCCATGCGTCTTGATGACGTCGACCATGCGGCCCGTCTGCTCGACGAACGAGATGGTCGCGGATCCACCGTGGGGAGGATCGGTTTCGCTCAGGCCGAGGCTCATGGCGAGAGCGTGCAGCTCGGCCCGAAGCCCCTGCTCGACCTCGTCGGCGAGGTCGTAGGACTGCTTGAGGAGCTGGTCGCGCACGAAGGAAGGCAGCGGCACGCCGAACGGCATGAGGTCTTCCGGGCGCGCACGGCAGTGGGCCACGACGATGTGCGAACCGAAACGTTTCGCCAATGCCGCCGCGTGAGCGAGGACGTTGTCGCCCTTGCCGTCGCCCCTGACCGGTACGAGGATCTTGTCTAGCACGGTGTCCTCCCTTGTGGTGACGCGCCGCCGGTGGAGGCGGCGCGTGCGTCGTATTTCAGAACAGGCCTTCGATCTGGCCGTCGTCGTTCAGGTAGATGCTCTCGGCCGACGGCACGCGCGGCAAGCCGGGCATCGTCATGATGTCGCCGCAGACCACGACGATGAAGCCCGCACCGGCCGACAGCCGCACTTCCCGCACCGGCAGCGAATGGCCCGTGGGCGCGCCGCGGCGGTTCGGGTCGGTGGTGAAGCTGTACTGCGTCTTGGCCATGCAGACCGGCAGATGGCCGTAGCCCTGCTCTTCCCACTCCTTGAGCTGACCCCGGACCTTGGTGTCCGCGATCACCTCGTCGGCGCGGTAGATACGCTTGGCGATGGTCTCGATCTTTTCGAACAGCGGCATCTCGTCCGGATAGAGCGGCGCGAAGTTGGTCTTGCCGGCCTCGACCACCTCGACCACCTTGCGGGCGAGATCGGCAGAGCCTTTCGAGCCATCGGCCCAATGCTTGGCCAGGATCGCCTCGGCGCCCTGGGTCGCCACGAAGTCGATGACCGCCTGGATTTCGGCGTCGGTGTCCTTGATGAAGTGGTTGATCGCCACGACCACGGAAACACCGAACTGCTTTAGGTTCTCGATGTGCCGGCCAAGGTTGGCGCAGCCCTTCTTGACCGCGTCGACGCTTTCCTTGCCCAGGTCGTCCTTCTTGACGCCACCGTTCATCTTCAGCGCGCGGACGGTCGCTACCAGCACCACGGCGTCGGGGGCCAGGCCCGCCTTGCGGCACTTGATGTCCATGAACTTCTCGGCACCGAGGTCCGCACCGAAGCCGGCCTCGGTCACGACATAGTCGGCGAGCTTCAAGGCGGTCTTGGTCGCGATGACCGAGTTGCAGCCGTGCGCGATGTTGGCGAAGGGGCCGCCGTGGACGAAGGCCGGGTTGTTCTCGAGCGTCTGCACCAAGTTCGGCTGCATCGCGTCCTTGAGAAGCACGGTCATCGCGCCATCGGCCTTGATGTCGCGGCAGTAGACCGGCGTCTTGTCGCGGCGATAGGCCACGATCATGTCGCCGAGGCGCTTCTGGAGGTCCTTCAGATCGTTCGACAGGCAGAGGATCGCCATGACCTCGGAAGCCACGGTGATGTCGAAGCCGTCCTCGCGCGGATAGCCGTTGGCGACGCCGCCGAGGCTGGACGTGATCTGACGCAGCGAACGGTCGTTCATGTCGACGACCCGGCGCCAGGCGACGCGGCGCACGTCGATCTGCTGCTCGTTGCCCCAGTAGATGTGGTTGTCGAGCATCGCCGACAGCAGCGAGTGGGCGCTGGTGATGGCGTGGAAGTCGCCGGTGAAATGGAGGTTCATGTCCTCCATCGGCACGATCTGGGCATAGCCGCCGCCGGCAGCGCCACCCTTCATCCCGAAGTTCGGCCCGAGCGAGGCTTCGCGGATGCAGATCATCGCCTTCTTGCCGATGGCGTTCAGACCGTCGCCGAGACCCACGGTGGTGGTCGTCTTGCCCTCGCCCGCGGGCGTCGGGTTGACGGCGGTGACGAGGATCAGCTTGCCGTTCGGGCGGTCCTGCACCGAGTTGATGAACTCCTGGCTGACCTTCGCCTTGTCGTGGCCGTAGGGCAGCAGGTGTTCGGTCGGGATACCGGCCTTCGTGCCGATCTCCTGGATCGACTTCTTCTTGGCGGCGCGGGCGATTTCGATATCGGACATGTGTGTGTTCTTTCCGGAGTTTTGATTTCAGTTTCCAAGTTCGTCGCCGACCTTCAGGCCGACTTCGGATGCCCACTCGGCGGCGGACACCTTGCCGCCACCTTCGGGCCGGACGCGCTTGACGAGTATTCGGCCGCCGACGCATTGCACCTCGATCCCGTCATCCGAGATCGCGCGGACGCGCGACGAGATGCCGTCGCCCGGAACGCGGACGCTGTCGAAGATGCCGACGGTCTTGCCGTTGTGCGTGGTGAAGGCGCCAGGGGCGGGATTGGTGCCGCGGATCAGGTCATAGACCTGGCCCACCAGCCGGTTCCAGTTGATCTCGGAGTGCTTCGTCGTGCAGCGCCGCTCATAGGTGGCCTGGCTTTCGTCGGGCACGATGCGCGGCGGAGTGCCGTTGCGATAAAGGTCGACGACCTCGAGAACGCTGTCGACCGCGACCGGATAGATCTTCTTGAAGTAGAGGTCGATCACCGTGTCGTCGGGGCCGATCTCGCATTCCCACTGCATCAGGCTGTCGCCCTCGTCGAGACCATCCGAGGGATAGAACCACGAGAAGCCGGACTTCTTCGATCCCATGATGATCGGCCAGTTGACGGCCGAGGGACCGCGGTGCAGCGGCAGAAGCGAGGGGTGGAAGCAGATCGAACCATGGGTCGGCGTGTCGCGCGCGGCTTCGGGGACGAAGACGTTGACGAAGGCCATCACCATCAGGTCGGCGCCATAGCCCTTGAGGGTGTCCAGCGTCTCCTGCGCGTCGAAGTTCGCCGGCTGCTCGACCGGCAATCCCTTCTCGAGCGCGTATTCCTTGATCGGGTCGACCGGCTTTCCGTCCCGGTCGGGCTCGCAATACACGGCCACGACCTCGTCGGTTCCGGTGTCGAGGAGCTTGGCGAGGACGTCCTTGCCGAACGCCTGCTGGCCCATCACGATCAATTTCATTCAGTCTCTCCCTGTGTGCGGCGGGCGCGCTCTGTGTCGCGTCCCGCCGGATCTTCGTCTATTCGGCGGCCACTTTCCGTGCCTCGCCAACCGCACCGGAGGAGATCACCTTCTCCAGTTCGTCGCCTTCGTAGCCCAGCACCTGCTGCAGGATTTCGATGGTGTGCTCGCCCAGAAGCGGGGAGCGAACCACCTCGACCGGGCTGTCCGACAGCTTGATCGGGCAGCCGACCGAGACGTAGCGGCCGCGCTCGGGGTGATCGACATCGACGATCGTGCCGGTGGCGCGCAGCCCCTCGTCGTCCATGATCTCTTTCGTGGACAGGATCGGGCCCACGGGGATGTCCAGAGGGTTGCAGGTGTCCATGACCTCGAACTTGGTCTTGGTCATCGTCCACTCTTCGATGCGCGCAAAGATCTGGTTCAGCTTGTCCAGCCGGTCGGCGGGTTTTGCGAAGCCGGGTGCAGTCTTCCATTCGGGCTCGTCGATGACGTCGCAGACCTTCTCCCAGACCGCGGCCTGAATGATGAAGTAGGTGTAGGCGTTAGGGTCGGTTTCCCAGCCCTTGCACTTGAGGATCCGGCCCGGCTGTCCGCCGCCCGAGTCATTGCCCGCCCGCGGTGTCGCGTCACCGAAGGGGATGCCTTCGCCAAACTGGGAGTATTCCTTGAGCGGACCGGTCTCTAGCCGCTGCTGGTCGCGCAGCTTGACGCGGCAGAGGTTGATGACCCCGTCCTGCATGGGCGCGAGCACCTTCTGGCCGCGGCCCGACTTCTCGCGCTGGAACAGTGCCGTCACGATGCCAAGGGCAAGGTGAAGGCCGGTGCCGGAGTCCCCGATCTGCGCGCCGGTGACAAGTGGCGGACCGTCGAGGAAGCCGGTCGTCGAGGCGGCGCCGCCGGCGCATTGCGCGACGTTCTCGTAGACCTTGCAGTCCTCGTACTTGCCAGGACCGAAGCCCTTGACCGAGGCCATGATGATGCGCGGGTTGATCTCCTGGATACGCTCCCACGAAAAGCCCATGCGGTCGAGCGCGCCCGGCGCGAAGTTCTCGACGAGGACGTCGCACTCCTCGATCAGGCGCGTCAGGACGGCCTTGCCGGTCTCGTTCTTCGCGTTCAGTTCGATGGACCGCTTGTTGTGGTTCAGCATCGTGAAATAGAGGCTGTCCGCCCCCGGAACGTCGACGAGCTGCTTGCGGGTCGCATCGCCCACGCCGGGCTGTTCGACCTTGATCACGTCCGCGCCGAACCACGCCAGAAGCTGCGTGCAGGTCGGGCCTGACTGGACGTGCGTGAAGTCGAGGATCTTGACGCCTTCGAGCGCTTTCATCTGTCCTGGTCCTCCGATCAGATCTTCTTGGCCTGCGGGTAGCGCGCCTGCGCCACGACCGAGGACGGGTTGAGGTTGCCGATGTTGCCGCTTTCGCGGCCCGCGTCTTCGGCGATGACGGCATTGATGAGGGTCGGCTTCCGGCTGGCGAAAGCGGCCTTCACGGCCTCGCGAAGCGCGTCGGGATTGTCGACGTGGACGCCCACACCGCCGAAGGCTTCCATCATCTTGTCGTAGCGCGAGCCCTTGACGAAGACCGTCGGCGACGGATCCTCGCCGCCGGACCAGTTGGTGCCGTCGCCGCGATAGATGCCGTTGTTGTTCATGATGACGATGCACACCGGCAGGTTGTAGCGGCAGATCGTCTCGATCTCCATGCCGCAGAACCCGAAGGCGCTGTCGCCCTCGACCGCCAGGACCTGGTTGCCGGTCTCGACGGCGGCGGCCACGGCCGACCCCATGCCGATCCCCATGATGCCCCAGGTGCCAACGTCGAGACGCTTGCGCGGCTTGTAGAGGTCGATGATCGACCGCGCCTGGTCCAGAGCGTTAGCGCCTTCGTTCACCAGCACCACGTCCGGATTTTCGGCGATCAGGTCCTTCAGGACGCCAAGCGAACCCTGGTAGTCCATCGGCGAATTGTTGTTCTTCAGGCGCGGCGCCATCTTGGCGACGTTGCCCTCGACCTTTTCGCGGACCTTGCCGGTCCAGCTTTCGTCGGGCTTCTTCCAGTCGGACCCCATGGCCTTCAAGAGCGCCTTCGAGCAACTCTCGATATCGCCGATGAGGGGGGCCGAGATCTTCTGGTTCGAGTCCATCTCGGTCGGCTCGATGTCGATCTGGACGAATTTCTTGGCACCCTTCTCGCCCCAGGACTTGCCCTGCCCGTGCTGGAGCAGCCAGTTCAGCCGCGCGCCGATCAGGAAGACGCAGTCACTTTCGGCCAGCACCAGCGACCGGGCGGCCGAGGCGCATTGCGGATGCGTGTCGGGCAGAAGGCCCTTCGCCATCGACATCGGCAGGTACGGGAAGCCGAGCGTCTCGACCAGTTCCTTCACCGTGTCGTCGCACTGAGCGTAAGCCGCACCCTTGCCGATGATGATGAGCGGCTTCTTCGCCGATTTCAGCACCTCGACCGCGCGGTCGATGGCCTCGGGGGCGGGCACGCTTTTCGGATTCGGGATCAACGACTTCGATCAGGGACTTCTGGCCCTCGGCCGCGTCCATCACCTGACCCAGAAGCGCACCCGGAACGTCGAGGTAGACGCCGCCCGGACGACCGGTCAGCGCGGCACGAATCGCGCGGGCGACACCGAGACCGATGTCTTCGGCATGAAGGATGCGATACGCGGCCTTGGCGTGCGGACGGGCGATGGCCAACTGGTCCATCTCCTCGTAGTCGCCGCGCTGAAGGTCCACGATCTCGCGCTCGGACGACCCCGAAATCAGGATCATCGGCCAGCAGTTCGTCGTGGCGTGCGCCAGCGCCGTCAAGCCATTCAGGAAGCCCGGCGCCGACACGGTCATGCAGATGCCTGGCTTCTTGGTCAGGAAGCCCGCAGCGGCGGCGGCATAGCCAGCGTGCTGCTCGTGGCGGAACGACAGGACCCGCAGACCTTGCGCCTGCGCATAGCGGCCGAGGTCGGTGATGGGGATGCCGGGGACGTTATAGATCGTCTCGACCCCGTTCAGCTTCAGCGCATCGATCAGCAGATGAAAGCCGTCGGTCAGCGTTTCGGGCGCGGATTCGGACCGCGCCATCAGATCGTCGCTCGATTCAGCGATTCCCATCTTTTTCCTCCCTGAACGCCGCCACTTGCGGCGCATTCTTCATTCTTTCACGACGCAGCTTCGGCCGCGGCGATCCGGTTCAATTCGAGTTTCGTCCATGTCCGCCGCACATGCTCGTGCAGCCGCATGGTGTGTTCACGCACCCGGCGCTCTGCCTCGTCGGGATCGCGGCTTTCGATCGCCTCGATGATCTCGGCATGGTCGACGACCGAGCGCCGGACGCGATCGCCCTCGCTCATCGCCCTGAGCCGCACCGCATGCATGTGGAGGAACAGGCCGTCGGCCAACTCCTTCAGAAGCGCGCACTTCGAGATTTCGAGGATCCGCTGGTGAAAGCGGATGTTGTCATCGGAATACTCTGAAATCCGCGTGTCCAGCGTCCCGTCGTTGTACTTCGCCGCAATCTTGCGGAGGCTCGCGATCTCGCTGTCACTGGCCCGCTCGGTCGCGAGCCGTGCCGCCATGCTTTCCAGCGCCGCCCAGGCCACGATCATCTCGAGGATCTCGGTCAGGCTTTTCTGCTGCACGTAGACGCCCTTCCGGGGCACCACGAGGACGAGGCCATCGCGTTCCAGCCGGGCGATCGCCTCACGAAGAGGAGTGCGCGAGATGCCAAGCTGCTCGGCCAACGAACGCTCGTCGAGACGGAGGTCGGCGCCCTGGCGATAGATGTCCATCTCGGTGATGGCGCCCTTGAGCATATCGTAGACATGGTCCTTGAGGGTAAAGTTGGACGGAATCGGACTGAGCCGCACCACTACTACCTCCCCCATGTTGTGTCCCGAATGCCCTGCGGCATCTGGTATACCATACACAACGAAAGCGGCTCGGCAAACCATTTTTGGAGAGCAGTCGGCCGGATCCGGCTGGAGGATCAGACCAATATGTTTATTTCTTTGAATGTTTTGCCGTTCAAAGCGCATTCTTTCAGGTTCGCGACTACTTCTAAGAAGGCTTATGTGTTGATTGCTTCGCGGGAGATTGGTATCTGGTATCCCACAGACCTAGAAAAGGTCGGGAGGGACGCCAGATGCTGATTCGCGCCGATGATTCTGCGCTTGTCGTGATCGACATGCAGGAGCGCCTCGTGCCCGCCATGCAGGCCCCTGCCCGCACGATCCGCAACACCCGCACCCTGATGAGTGGCGCTGCCGAAATGGGGGTGCCGATCGTGATGACGGAACAGTATCCGCAGGGCCTGGGTCATACCGTGCCCGAGCTGCGCACCAACGACGCCACCATCGTGCCGAAGATGCACTTCTCCTGCATGGAGGAGCCTGCCTTCGCCGACGCCTTCCGCGCGCTCGGCCGGCGGCAGGCGGTTCTTGCAGGGATGGAAGCGCACATCTGCGTCGTCCAGACCGCGGCGAGCATGATCGAGGAAGGATTCGAGGTTTTTGTCGTCTCGGACGCCACCGCCTCGCGCACGATGGAAAGCGAGGCCGCCTGCATCGCGCGGCTGAACGCCTACGGCGCGGGGATCGTCACCACCGAGATGGTCATCTTCGAATGGCTGGGAAAGGCGGGCACGCCCCAGTTCAAGAAGATGCTTCAGTTCATCAAGTAAACGATACACCGGCAGAACGACCGGGATCAAAGGGAGGACGGACGGACCCATGAACATCCACGAATACCAGGCGAAGGGGTTGCTTCGCGCGTATGGGGCGCCTGTGGCGGAGGGGCGTGTTGTCCTGCGGGGCGAGGAGGCGCGGACGCAGGCGGGGGCGCTCGACGGTCCGGTCTGGGTGGTGAAGGCGCAGATCCACGCCGGCGGGCGCGGCAAGGGCACGTTCAAGGAGGCCGACGCGGGCTCGAAGGGCGGCGTCAGGATCGCGAAGTCGGTCGAGGAAGCCGCCGAGGAAGCCAAGCGCATGCTGGGCCGGACGCTTGTGACGAAGCAGACCGGCGAGGCCGGCAAGCAGGTCGGGCGCATCTACATCGAGGAAGGCGCGGACATCGCGCGCGAGCTTTACCTCGCCCTTCTCGTCGACCGCGCCTCGAGCCGGGTGGCTTTCGTCGCCTCGACCGAGGGCGGCATGGACATCGAGGAGGTGGCCGAGAGCACGCCCGAGAAAATCCTGTCGTTCAGCGTCGATCCCGCGACCGGCTACCAGACGTTCCACGGCCGCCGCATCGCCTATGCGCTGGGGCTCACGGGCGCGCAGGTCAAGCAGTGCGTCCAGCTGATGGGCACGCTCTACCGGCTCTTCATGGACAAGGACATGGAGATGCTCGAGATCAACCCGCTGATCGTGACGACGGGCGGCGACCTGCGCTGCCTCGACGCCAAGATGGGCTTCGACGGCAACGCGCTCTACCGCCACCCCGACATCACCGAGCTGCGCGACACCACCGAAGAGGACCCGAAGGAGCTCGAGGCCTCGAAGTACGACCTGAACTACATCGCCCTCGACGGCGAGATCGGCTGCATGGTCAACGGCGCCGGCCTCGCGATGGCGACGATGGACATCATCAAGCTCGAAGGCGCGGCACCCGCGAACTTCCTCGACGTCGGCGGCAGCGCCACGAAGGAGCGGGTGACCGAGGCCTTCAAGATCATCACCTGCGACCCGAACGTCAAAGGCATCCTCGTCAACATCTTCGGCGGCATCATGCGCTGCGACGTGATCGCGGAAGGCGTGGTCGCGGCGGTGAAGGAGGTCGGGCTGAAGGTCCCGCTCGTCGTGCGGCTCGAGGGCACCAACGTCGAGGAAGGCAAGAAGATCATCAACGAAAGCGACGTGGACGTGATCGCCGCCGACGACCTCAAGGACGGCGCGCGGAAGATCGTCGCGGCCGTCAAGGGATAACCCGTAGGGCGGGGGTCACCCGCCGTACCCGACATGGCGGGGTGAACCCCGCCCTACGCAGGAAAGAGACAAGAATGAGCGTCCTCATCGACAAGACCACCCGCGTGATCTGCCAGGGCTTCACCGGCTCCCAGGGCACCTTCCACTCGGAACAGGCCATCGCCTACGGCACGGCGATGGTCGGCGGCGTCACGCCCGGCAAGGGCGGGCAGACCCACCTCGACCTCCCCGTCTTCGACACCGTCCACGAGGCGGTGGAGAAGACCGGCGCCAACGCCACCGTGATCTACGTGCCGCCGCCCTTCGCGGCCGATTCGATCCTCGAGGCGCTCGACGCGAAGATCCCGCTGATCGTGGCGATCACCGAGGGCATTCCCGTCCTCGACATGATGCGCGTGAAGCGCGCGCTCGAGGGGTCGGCCTCGATCCTGATCGGGCCGAACTGCCCGGGCGTCATCACGCCGGGCGAGTGCAAGATCGGCATCATGCCGGGGCACATCCACCGCAAGGGCTCGGTCGGCGTCGTGTCGCGCTCGGGGACGCTGACCTACGAGGCGGTCAAGCAGACCTCGGACGTGGGCCTCGGCCAGTCGACCTGCGTCGGCATCGGCGGCGACCCGATCAAGGGGACCGAGCACCTCGACGTGCTGGAGTGGTTCCTGGCCGACGACGAGACCCAGTCGATCATCATGATCGGCGAGATCGGCGGCTCGTGCCGAGGAGGAAGCCGCGCAGTTCCTCAAGGACGAGGCGAAGCGCGGGCGCAAGAAGCCCGTCGCGGGCTTCATCGCCGGTCGCACGGCGCCCCCGGGCCGCCGCATGGGCCACGCCGGCGCCATCGTCGCCGGCGGCAAGGGCGGCGCCGAGGACAAGATCGAAGCCATGCGCTCCGCCGGCATCACCGTCGCCGAAAGCCCCGCAGGACTGGGCGAAGCCATGCTGGAAGCCATCGGGTGAGGCTTACGTTCCACGCCAGTTAACGCTAACATGAAGGGCCCCGATGGGGCCCTTTTCCTTTGGAGGACGGCACATGGCCGACACCGGAAAGACCGCAACCGACGACGGCATCCGCTTCCTGGGCCGCGTTCTGGGCGACGTGCTTCGGGCGCAGGAGGGTGGGCAGGCCTTCGACATGGTCGAGGACATCCGCAAGGGCTCGATCCGGTTCCATGACAGCGCCTCCGCCGATGACCTCGGGCGCGTGCGTGCCATCATCTCCGCCCTGCCGGTCGAACGCATGATCCAGGCGCTTCGGGCCTTCACCTATTACCTGCACCTACTGAACATCACCGAGGACGAGGCGCTGCTCCACGCCGAGGATAAGGCCGACGTGCCGTCTCTGGACGCGATTCTGTCCCGCGCCGTCGAGGCGGCGGGATCCGAGGCCGCCCTCGCCGACTTCTTCCGGACCGCGCTCGTCAGTCCCGTGATGACCGCTCACCCGACCGAGATCCGGCGCCAAGCCACCATGCGGGCCGAATTCGCCATCGCCCGTGCACTGCACGAACTGTCGCGCAGCCCCGCGAACGGGCAGCGCGCCGACCTCGAGGCCGACATCGCGCGAGAGATCGAGATCCTCTGGCAGACGCACCTGCTTCGCCGCTCGCGCCTGACCGTGCAGGACGAGATCCGCAACGGGCTGCGCTACTACGACACGTTTTTCGACGCGGTTCCACGCATCCACGGCGCCGTCGAGCAACGCCTCGGCACGCCGGACCTTATGGACGTCCTGCGCATCGGAAGCTGGATCGGAGGCGACCGGGACGGCAACCCCTTCGTGACCGACGAGACTCTGCGCGACGCCTTCCGGCTTCAGGCGGCGCACGGCATCCGGCATTACCTCGACGAATTGCACCTTCTTGGCGGCGAGCTGTCGATGTCGACGCGCGTCGTGCCTGTGTCGGAGGACATCGCCGCCCTGTCCGACGCGTCGCCCGACACCTCGCCCCACCGGCAGGACGAACCCTATCGCAGGGTGCTGATCGCGCTCTACGCCCGCCTCGCCGCAACCCTGCGCGAGCTGGTGCCGAACGCGGGCGTTCCGCGCAAGACCGCCGCCGCGCTCCCCTATGCCGCGCCCTCTGATTTCCTCGCCGACCTCGACCTCATCGACGCCTCGCTCCGCGCAAACCAGGCCGAGGCGACGGCGAAGGGCCGTCTTCTGCGCCTGCGCCGGAAGGTGCGCTCGTTCGGCTTCCACCTCGCCACCGTGGACCTGCGCCAGAACTCGGCCGTCCACCTGCGGACCGTCGCCGAGCTTCTCGAAGCGGCAGGCCGGCTGGGCTACGCCGACCTCGACGAGATGTCCCGCGTCGCCATACTGCGCGAGGAGCTGGGCTCCCGCCGCCACCTGATGCGCCCGTTCCACAGCTATTCGGACGAGACCCGCAGCGAGCTTGCCGTTCTTACCGAAGCGCGCCGCACCCGCGACACCTTCGGCCCGCGCGCCATCACCTGCGCGATCATCTCGAACTGCACCTCCGCCTCGGACCTTCTGGAACTGATGGTGCTGCTGAAGGAAACCGGCCTTGCCGCCTCGGATGACGACAAGGGCCTGCGGGTGGTACCGCTTTTCGAGACCATCGAAGACCTGAGGAACGGCGCTTCGGTGATGAAGTCACTGCTCGAGATGCCCGAGTACCTGCGCACGCTCAAACGGCAGGAGAACGTGCAGGAGGTGATGCTCGGCTATTCCGACTCGAACAAGGACGGCGGCTTCGTCACCTCGAACTGGGAGCTCTACAAGGCCGAGCGGGAGCTGGTGGCGCTGTTCCGGAAGCACGGCGTGCGGCTGAGGCTGTTCCACGGCCGCGGCGGATCGGTCGGACGCGGCGGCGGGTCGGTGCGCGAGGCGATCCTGGCCCAGCCTGCTGGCGCCGTGGACGGTCAGGTGCGCCTGACGGAACAGGGCGAGGTCATCTCGTCCCACTATACGCAGCGCGACATCGGTCACGCGCACCTCGAGACCGTCGTCGCGGCGGCGGTGGAGGCGTCCTTCTTCGCACGCCCCACCGAACGATCCTCGTCAGGCGAGCGGATCATGGAGACACTCAGTCAGTCCGCCTTCGAGGCGTACCGCGGCCTCGTCTACGGCACAGAGGGGTTCGAGGACTTTTTCTGGTCCTGCACCATCATCAACGAGATTGCCTCGCTGAACATCGGATCCCGCCCAGCTTCGCGTGCCAGGACGCGCGAGATCACGGCGCTTCGCGCAATCCCCTGGGTGTTCTCATGGGCGCAGTGCCGGATCATGTTGCCCGGCTGGTACGGCTTCGGAACGGCCGTGTCGGAGTGGCTGAAGGAGGCCGGGCCGAAGGGCACCGAGACCCTTCGAGGACTTCATGCCGACTGGCCCTTCTTCCGGATGTTGATTTCCAAGATCGAGTTCATCTCGGAACGCGCCGACCTCTCCATCGCCGCCTCCTATGTCGACCTCGTCGAAGACAGGGACCTTGCCGAGCGCATCTTCGGACGCATCCGAAAGGAATGGACCCTGGCCATCGAGGCGCTGGAGACGATCACCGGCCGTCCCGTGGGCGAAGCCGGATCGACCGAACGCGCAGCCGCATTGAGACGGCGCAGCCCCTACCTCGATCCGCTCAATCACATGCAGGTCGAGATGCTGCGCCGGGTCCGGTCGGGACATGACGACGAGAAGTCCATGCGCGGGCTTCTGCTGTCGATCAACGGCGTCGCATCGGGGCTCAGGAACACCGGCTAGGTCTTGGCCTTCGCCCGATTTTCCTGAAGCCGCGCATCGACGATCTTCACCGTCTGATCCACCGTGTCGGACTGCATCCCCTGCGCCCGGCCAAGCGTCTGCACCAGCCGGTCCACCCTCTCGATGGCCGGCGCACCGGCGTCGATGGCGCGGGCGGCCGACGACGGTTTCAGAAGCGACTTCGCCGCGTTGGCGTACTTCTCGAAGGGCACCGCGTCGTCGTCGCCTGCCCCGAGCTTGCGGACCAGTGCGTCGACCCACTCGTAAACCTCGCGCGAGGCGTCGATGTCCTCGTGGACCGCCTCGCGGATCGGTCGGATGCCGTCGGCCATGATGCAGCGGTAGTTGCCCGTCAGCAGCATCGACCATTTGGCGAAGGGCACGAATGGGCTGTCGTGGACGCGCAGCTTCACGGGCACGTCCTTTCCGTCGAGCGTCACCGCGGCGATGTCGGCCTCGAGCGTCTTGAGGATGGCGGTATGCGCCGGATCGTCGAAGGCGGCCGCCTTGAAGTTCGTCGGCAGTCCGACGTGGAGGAAGTTCAGCCCCTCCTCCGGCGGCCGGAAGGCCTGCGGATCGGGCGAGCAGAGCGTCATCAGCGACGGCTCGATCGCATCCCAGACCGAGGCGTCGGCGAAGCAGTCCGTCAGGGTGTCGCCGTCGATGGCTGGGATGCGGCGAAGGTAGGCAAGCGGAGGCATGTTCATGATCGACATGCAGGGCACGCGCGCGGCACCGATCCGCTTCAGAAGATCGCGGATCTCCGGCGCGCTGTACTGGGGTTCCTGCATCGCCATCGCGACGAGGTCATAGGCGGCGGGGTCCGCATCGCCCGGCGTCACCGCGTCGAGTGTGCCGGGAAAGTCGCCAGACCTGAGAAGACGCGGCGTGTCCTCGCCCCTCAGCGTCATGCGCACCGTGGTGCCGGTGGCGTTGATGAGTTCCGCCTCGGCGGGCATACAGACAAGCGTCACGTCATGCCCGGCCATCAGAAGCTTCGTCGACAGGAGCGAGCCGTAGGACGCCCCGAGGATCAGTATACGCATGTATGCCTCCGTGTTTCGGCCTGTCCTATCGCGGTCCATGCGCAGGCGATAGCCCCAACTCCCGCTGCGCCGCGGCGTCCGTCCGACGCCGATAACGCAGGCTTGAGGAAAGCAATTGTCATTAAATCAGCAACGATCGGGCGAATTCTTGCCTCATTGTTCGCCGATGAAGAGGCGTACAACATTTTCCCCCGTGAGAGCGAAAAGGGCCGGCTGCAAGAGCCGGCCCTTTTTTACGTCCGTTCGCTCGAGTCTACTCGGCCGCAACCGCGTCTTTCGCCTTCTCGACCCGAACCGCCGAGAACTTGAACTCGGGGATCTTGCCGAAGGGATCGAGAGCGGGGTTCGTCAGGATGTTCGCCGCCGCCTCGACATAGGCGAACGGCAGGAAGACCTGACCCTCGCCGATTGCGCGATCCGACCGCGCCATGACCGATACCGTCCCGCGCCGGGTGGTGAGCTGGACATAGTCCCCCGCCTCGACGCCAAGCGCACGCAAGGTGCGCGGATGCATCGAACAGTTGGCCTCGGGCTCCACCGCGTCCAGCACCTTGGAGCGCCGCGTCATCGAGCCCGTGTGCCAATGCTCGAGCTGGCGACCGGTGATGAGGACCATCGGATACTCGACGTCGGGCAGTTCGTCCGGCGGGATGACACTGGCGGGGGTGAATTTCGCCCGCCCGTCCGCCCGCGGGAAGCCGTCGCCGAAGACGATCGGCTGACCCGGATCCTCGGGCGAGAGCGAGGGATAGGTCACCGCCGAGCGTTCGAGACGCTCCCAGGTGATGTTGTCGAGCGACTTCATGTTGATCTTCATCTCGGCGAAGACCTGGCGCGGGTGGGTGTAATCCCAGTCGAGTCCCAGCCGCTTGGCCAGTTCGACCTCGATCCACCAGTCTTCCTTCGCGTCGCCCGGCGGCGGCACCACCGGACGGCCCATCTGGACCTGCCTGTTCGTGTTGGTGACGGTGCCGGTCTTCTCGTACCAGGCCGAAGACGGCAGGATCACGTCGGCGTAGTTCGCCGTCTCGGTCAGGAAGATGTCCTGCACGATAAGGTGTTCCAGCTTCGCCAGCGCGTCGCGGGCGTGGCTGGCGTCGGGGTCGGACATGGCCGGGTTCTCGCCCAGGATGTACATTCCTCGGATGTCGCCGGCATGGATCGCGTCCATGATCTCGACTACGGTCAGGCCCTTCTCGGACGAGAAGTCGCTGGACTTCCAGACATCCGTAAAGGCCGAACGCACGCCGTCGTCCGTGACCGACTGGTAGTCGGGCAGGAACATCGGAATGAGGCCCGCGTCCGACGCGCCTTGCACGTTGTTCTGGCCGCGCAGCGGGTGGAGGCCCGAACCGGGACGACCCACCTGCCCTGTCATCAGCGCGAGGCTGATAAGGCAGCGCGAGTTGTCCGTGCCGTGGATGTGCTGGGAAATGCCCATGCCCCAGAAGATCATCCCCGCCTTGGCGCCCGCGAAAGTGCGGGCCACGTCGCGAAGAACCTCGGCGTCAATGCCGCAGACCGCTGCCATCTTCTCCGGCGGGAAGCCTTTCAGGTGCTCCTTCATCGCCTCCCAGTTCTCGGTATAGCCCTGGATGTACTGCTCGTCGTAGAGCCCTTCCTCGACGATCGTGTGCATGATCGCGTTCAGCATCGACACATCCGCGCCCGGCTTGAACTGGAGCATATGCGAGGCATAGCGCTTCAGTCCGTTGGCGCGCGGATCCATGACGATCAGCTTCCCGCCCCGCTTGGTGAACTGCTTGAAGTAAGTCGCCGCGACCGGGTGGTTCTCGACCGGGTTGCAGCCGATGGCGATGGCCACGTCCGCATTCTCGATCTCGTTGAAGGTCGCGGTGACGGCAGCGCTGCCGACGTTCTCCATCAGGGCCGCTACCGATGAGGCGTGGCAGAGACGCGTGCAATGGTCGACGTTGTTGTGGCCGAAGCCCTGGCGGATCAGCTTCTGGAAGAGATAGGCCTCTTCGTTCGAGCACTTGGCCGAGCCGAAGCCCGCCACGCGCCGTCCCGTATCCTCGCGCAGCTTCGCAAGGCCGTTCGCGGCGGCGTCCAGCGCCTCATCCCAGGTCGCTTCGCGGAAGTGGGTCAGGATGTTCGCGGGATCGACGTTCAGCCCTTTCTCGGGCGCGTCCTCGCGTCGGATCAGGGGCTTCGTCAGGCGATGCGGGTGCTGGATGTAGTCGAAACCGAAGCGGCCCTTGACGCAGAGCCTGTTCTCGTTCGCCGGGCCATCGATGCCCTCGACGTACTTGATCTTCCCGTCCTTGACCTTGAACGAGATCTGGCAGCCGACGCCGCAATAGGGGCAGACGGAATCCACTTCGCTGTCGAAGTCGGCACTGTCGCCGACCTGGGCATCGTCCACTACGGTCGCGGGCATCAGCGCACCCGTCGGACAAGCCTGGACGCATTCGCCGCAGGCGACGCAGGTCGAGGCGCCCATGGGGTCGTCCTGGTCGAACACGATCTTCGAAGTCGTGGCCGCGGTAGGCCATGCCGATCACGTCGTTGACCTGCACGTCGCGGCAGGCACGGACGCAGAGGTTGCACTGGATGCAGGCGTCGAGGTTGACGCGCATGGCGACGTGGCTGGCGTCGAGAAGCGGGACGCGGACTTCTTCCATAGGAGGGAAGCGGCTTTCGGTAACGCCGTTCAAATCCGCCATGTCCCAGAAGTGCGAGGACTTGTCGTGCGCGACGTCGCGCTTGGGCTGGTCGGCGACCAGAAGCTCGGTGACGAGTTTCCGCGCCTTTTCAGCGCGTTCCGATGCGGACTTCACCACAATGCCTTCGGCGACAGGCCGGATGCACGAGGCGACGAGAACGCGCTCGCCCTCTACCTCGACCATGCAGGCGCGGCAGTTGCCGTCGGGGCGATAGCCCGGTGCCGGCTTGTGGCACAGGTGTGGGATCCGCAGACCCTGCCCAAAGGCGGCCTCCCAGATCGTGGTGCCCTCGGGAACGGTGACCTCGCGCCCGTCGAGCGTGAAGGTGACCTGTTGGATTTGTGCTCCATCCGGCATGGCGTCAGTTCCTGTTCTCGAGAGAGCCCGTCGTGTCGTAGCCGTCTTCCGGCGGCACGTACTCGGACTCGTCCATGAAGTGCTTGATGGTCAGGCGGATCGGGTTCGGCGCGGCCTGTCCCAGACCGCAGATCGAGGCGTCGGCCAGGACCGTGCAGAGGTCTTCCAGGAGGTCGACGTCCCAGACGTCCTTCTCCATCAGCTTGACCGCCTTTTCGCAGCCGACCCGGCAGGGGGTGCATTGGCCGCAGCTTTCATCCTCGAAGAAGCGAAGCATGTTGAGCGCGGCGGCCTTGGCGCTGTCACGGTCCGACAGGACGACGACGGCGGCGGACCCGATGAACGAGCCGTGGGGCTGAAGCGTGTCGAAGTCGAGCGGGATGTCGTTCATGTGGGCCGGCAGCAGACCCGAAGACGGACCGCCGGGCTGGTAAGCCTTGAAGCTGTGACCGTCGAGCATTCCGCCCGATGCCTCGATGATGTCGGTGATGGTCGATCCCGCGGGCAGCAGATGCACGCCCGGGTTCTTCACGCGACCCGATACCGAATAGCTCCGAAGCCCCTTGCGGCCGTTCTTTTCGGTGGCGCTCAGGCACTCCGGACCTTCGCGGCAAATCTTGGCGATCCAGTGAAGCGTCTCGACGTTGTGGACCAGAGTGGGACGGTCGAAGATGCCGACCTGCGCCACGAAGGGCGGGCGGTGGCGCGGAAGGCCGCGCTTGCCCTCGATCGAACTCGATCATCGCCAATTCCTCGCCGCAGATATAGGCGCCCGCGCCACGACGAAGGTCGATGAAGCCCTTGCCGACGATGCCGGCGTCTTCCAGCGCCGCGATCTCGCGGCGGAGGATTTCGAGGACGGCGGGATATTCGTCGCGCATGTAGATGAAGGCGCGCTCGGCCTCGACGGCCCATGCGGCGATCAACATGCCCTCAAGAAAGAGGTGCGGCGTACGCTCCAGATAGTAGCGGTCCTTGAAGGTCCCCGGCTCGCCCTCGTCACCGTTGACGGCCAGGTAGCGCGGACCGGGGTTCGCGCGGACAAAGCCCCACTTCTTGCCGGACGGGAAGCCCGCACCGCCAAGACCGCGAAGCCCGGAAGCGAGAATGGTCTCCTGAACCTTCTCCCAGTCGCCACTCTGGCGGAGGTCGAGGAACGCCTTGTAACCCCCTGCCGCGCGGTAGGTTTCCAGCGTCTCATAATCCGGCATGTCGGCGTGGGTATGGCCGTGCGCGATGGCCTCGCGCACCTTCTCGGGTGTCGCGTGGTCGATGTGGTAGTGGCCCAGTTCGAGGACGGGCGCGGTGTCGCAGCGGCCCATGCAGGGCGCGCGGAGGACACGCACCTCGGCCGGGTCCAGACCGTCTTCCAGCGCCTTCTTCAGTTGCTGCGCGCCTGCAAGTTCGCAGGACAGAGAATCGCATACCCGGATGGTCAGGGCGGGCGGCGAGGCCTCGCCTTCGCGGACCACGTCGAAGTGGGCGTAGAAGGTGGCGACTTCATAGATTTCGGCCTGCGGCAGACGCATCTCTTCGGCCAGGGCCACGACGTGGCGGGCCGACAGCTGACCGTATTCGTCCTGGATCAGGTGAAGGAATTCGATGAGCAGGTCGCGCCGACGCGGGCGGTCGCCCAGAAGCGCGCGAACCTCGTCCAGCGCGGCGTCGTCGGCCTGCCGTCCCTTGGGGGTACGGCGGCTGCGCCCCGTGCCTTTCTGCTTCCAAACACCTTTCTGATCGTCAAGCGGCGCCATGCGGTCCTCCTTTTGAACGGTCAACGTGCCTTCAGGAAATCATATGGTCAAATGCGATTACGCTAAGGCCCGATAACAAGGACTTATCGTCCGGGCAGAACCGACCGCCGCAAAGCCTCGACGACCGGGATGCCCTGCCCCCGCCTGGGGGACACGAGGCAAACAGCGCGCTCGACCGCCGGATCGGTCAGGGACACGAGCGCGGCACGGTCGAATGTGCCAAGCGCCTCGACCAGCACCTGGGGTAGGACTGTAGCGCCCATTCCCTGCATGGCCATGACGACGGCGGCCATGAAGCCGTTCGTCTCGGCCACCACGTCGGGTTCGACGCCAGCCTCCTCGAAAATCCGGTCGAGGATGCGGCGGTTCTGCATCTCGGGTTCGAGAAGGATCAGCGGCAGTTCGGCCGCCTTGGCCCAGGACATGCTCTCGACCTTGCCGGGGTTGAGGCTGTCGGGGACGAGAAGGACGTACTTTTCGCGGTAAAGCTCGTCGATCCGCAGGAAATCCGCCGAAGCGGCGTCGGCATAGGTCAGCCCCGCGTCGAAGCGGCCATCCTCGATCCCCTGCTGGATGGCGAGAGACGTGGTCGAACTCGATGCGCGTGCGGATGCCAGGATGCGCCTCGCGCAGACGATGCGCTACATGAGCGGCAAAGGCGGTTGCCGTCGGAATGGCGGCAAGGACCAGCCGCCCCACGACCTCGCCCTTGGCGGCGCGGACTTCTTCTTCCAGCGTTCGCACCTGGTCGAGAATGCCGAGGGCATGGTTCACGATGGACTGGCCTTCGGCGGTAAGCCCCTGGAACCGGTTGCCACGCTTGACGATCTGGGTATCCAGCCGCTCTTCGAGGTTCCGGATCCGCATCGAGAAAGCGGGCTGCGACATCCCGCAGGTCTCGGCCGCCTTGGCAAAGTGCCTCTGGCGCGTCAGCGCGACGAGGCATTGGAGGTCTCTGAGGTCCAGCATCGCGGCTCCTTTGCTTCCCATCTCGCACAGGGGAACGGGCGCGCACAAGTTGACAGGCCCAGAACTCGCTGGTATACCACACACCACGCACGCGTGAACACGGAGGGGAGGCCGCGACATGCTGCTTTCTGAATACAAGTCCAAGGAATTGCTGCACCAATACGGCCTGAAGGTGCCGTCGGGCCGCATCGCGCGCACTGCCGACGAGGCCGAGGCCGCCTGCGCCGGCATCCTGTCAGGCGCCTATCCCGGCATCGCCTCCAAGAAATACGCGGTTAAGGCCCAGATCGCCGCCGGCGGTCGCGGGCTTGCAGGCGGCGTGCGCTTCGCCGCAACTCCATCGTCCGTGCGCGACGAAGCGGCTCGGATGCTTGGACGCAAGCTCGTCACGCAGCAGACCGGGCCTGAGGGCGAGACGGTCGCCAGCGTCTATGTCGAGGCCGCTCTCGACTTGAAGGCGCAGTACTTCGTGGCCTTCGCTCTCGACCTCAACTCTGGCGCGCCGATGCTTCTTGCGTCGTCGGATGGCGGCGTCGAGTTCGAGCAGAAAGCGCGGATGGATTCGGACACGGTACATACCCTCGTCATGCCCGAGGAGGATCGCGCCGCCCTCACCGCCTTCCTCTCGGACCTTGGTGTCGACGAGTCGGCGGCGGACCCCATCCTGGCCGCACGGCGCGCCTTTCTCGACAACGACATGACTCTTCTCGAAATCAACCCCTTCGCGAAAACCGCCGAGGGCGACTGGGTCGCCATCGACGCCAAGATCACGCTCGACGCCTCGGCCGCCTTCCGTCACCCCGAGTTCGAGACGATGCTGGCCGAGCAGGCGATCCCCGGCGTCGAGGCCGAGGCCGCCAAGAGCAACATCAACTTCGTGAAGCTGGACGGCGACATGGGCGTCGTGGTGAACGGCGCGGGGCTTGGCCTCGCCACCAACGACATGATCGCCGACGCGGGTGGAAAAGCGGCCAACTTCATGGACATCCGCACCACCGCGACCAGCTTCGACATCGCCAAGGGGGTCGAGCTTTTGCTGAAGGACCCGAAGGTGAAGGTGATCCTTCTGAACGTCCACGGCGGCGGCATGACGGTCTGCGACACGGTGGCCGAAGGCGTGGCCTTCGCCTACAGCCGGGCCGAACGCAAGCTGCCCTGCGTGGCGCGGCTGGCCGGGACGAATGCCGATTGGGGCCTGCGCATCCTGAAGGACCGCAAGGTTCCCGCCGAAGTCGTCAGCGACATGACCGGAGCGGTGAAACGCGCGGTCGCCGTGGCGGGAGGAGCGCGCTGATGTCCATTCTCGTGAATGCAGACACCAAGGTCCTGATCCAGGGGATGACCGGCAGGGCCGGCACCTTCTACGCCGATCAGACCATGCGCTATGGCACGAACGTCGTTGCCGGCGTCCGCCCGGGCCGGGGTGCCACCCGGCACCTGGGCCTGCCGATCTACGACACGGTGAAGGACGCCGTGCGCGAGACGGGAGCCAATGCCTCGCTCGTGATCGTACCCGCGCCCAAGGCGGCAGACGCGATCATCGAAGCGATCGAGGCCGGGATCGGCACGATCGTCTGCGTCACCGAGCGGGTGCCCCAGCACGACATGGGCCGGGTGAAACGCGCGCTTCAAGGCTCGAAGACCGTACTGATCGGACCGAACAGCCAGGGTATCCTGACCCCCGGGCAGTGCAAGATCGGCGTGATGCCGACAAAGGACGCGACGGCGGGCGGGGTCGGAATCGTCTCGCGCTCGGCCTCGCTGACGTCCGAGGTCCTGGCGCGGTGTTCCGCGGCGAGGCTGGGCCAGTCGACCACCGTGGGCGTGGGCGGCGACGCCCTTCACGGCGTGGGCTTCGTCGAGTGCCTGAAGCTCTTCCGCGATGATCCCGAGACCGAGGCCGTCGTGCTGATCGGCGAGATCGGCGGGCGCGAAGAGGAGAAGGCGGCGGAGTACCTTTCCGGCACCGACTACGGCAAGCCCGTGATCGCACTGGTGGTCGGCAGACATGCCCCAGAAGGCCGCCGCATGGGACATGCGGGCACGCTTTCGGTGCTCGGGGCCCTGTCGGCGGAAGACAAGATCTCGCGACTGAAATCGGCGGGCGTTCTGGTTGCGAAGGACGCCGATCATGTGGTCGATACGGTCCTGACTGCTCTCCACCGCAAGTAGGATCGCCGATGCCCCAAGCCCTGCCCCAGACCATGCGCGCTATCGTCATGCGCGAACCCGGCGCGCCTGACGTGCTGGAGATCGCCGAGATCGAGACCCCTGAGCCTCGACCGCACGAGGTGCTGATCCGGGTGACGGCCGCAGGCGTGAACGGCCCCGACCTGGTGCAACGCCGCGGGCATTATCCGCCGCCGAAGGGAGCATCACCTCATCTCGGCCTCGAGGTCTCGGGCGAGGTCGTGGCGACCGGATCGGACGCGACACGCTGGACGGTCGGCGACCGGGTCGTGGCGCTGACGAACGGCGGAGGCTATGCCGAATTCGTGGCCGTCGACGCGTCGCATTGCCTGACCCTGCCTGAAGGCCTCGACGAGATCGACGCGGCGGGTCTGCCCGAAACCTATTTCACAGTCTGGTCCAACGTCTTCTACGGTCACGATATTCCGACGGGAGGGTCCTTCCTCGTCCACGGCGGCGCAGGCGGCATCGGCTCGACGGCGGTGCAGCTTGGCCATGCCTTCGGGCTGAAGGTGCTGACGACCGTTCCCGATGCTGCGGCGGCGGAGTTCGCCACCGGCCTCGGCGCGGATCGCGCGATCAACTTCAACGATGAGGACTTCGTCGAGGTCGTCCGCGAGGCAGGCGGCGCGGACATCGTTCTCGACATCATCGGCGGCGACTACGTCGCACGGAACATCAAGGCCTGCCGGCCCGATGCCCGGATCATCCAGCTTGCCTTCAACGCAGGCTCGAAGGTCGAGATCGACCTGATGCCAATCATGCTAAAACGCCTCAGCTACACCGGCTCCACGCTCCGCTCGCGGCCCGACGCCTTCAAGGCCGCCGTCGCTGCCGAGTTGCAGGACAAGGTCTGGCCGCTTTTCGGAAAGGGCAAGCTGCGCCCGGTCACCCACGAGGTGCTGCCGCTCGAAAAAGCGGCCGATGCGCATCGGCTGATGGAGTCCGCCGGGCATGCCGGCAAGATCCTTCTGAAGCCATAAAAACCAACGAAAACAAAAAACAGGGAGAGAGACGTGAGAAAGGTCTGGAACTTCGTCGAGGAATACTCGGCGCTTCTCATCCTCGGCGCGATCGCCGCGCTGATCTGGGCCAACCTGGCACCGGACAGCTATCACCACGTCGTCGAATTCCCCCTGATGGAAGGCGGCCCCGTAGGCGCCATGCACGATGATGGACAGGGCCACGTGGGCCGCGTCCTGACCCTGCACTTTCTCGTCAACGACATCCTGATGGCCTTCTTCTTCGCGCTTGCGGGCAAGGAAGTCTGGGAAGCCGTGGCACTTCGCGAGGGATCGCTTCGCGGCAAGAAAGCCGTGACGCCCCTTATCGCAACGGCAGGCGGAATGCTGGGCCCGGTGGCGGTCTACCTGATTGGTGCAATGATGCTGGGCAAGTTCGCGACGCTGGCGAACGGCTGGGCCATCCCGACGGCGACCGACATCGCCTTTTCCTACCTCGTCGGGCGGATCGTCTTCGGCGCGGGCCACCCTGCCGTCGGGTTCCTCCTTCTCCTTGCCATCGCGGACGACGCGGCGGGGCTCATCATCCTCGCTATCTTCTATCCTTCCGGTGAGTTGGCTCCCGCCTGGCTCCTCGTGTCTCTGGCCGCGGCTGTGGGCGCCTATGTCCTCTTCAACTGGCTTCCCCGGAGACTGGACCGGCACAAGCAGGATCGCCCGAATTCGACCTTCTTCCGCAAGACCCTGTCCTTCTGGCCCTACCTGATTGCGGGGGCGATTTCCTGGTATGCCTTCCATCAGGCCGGCATCCACCCGGCCTTGGGTCTTCTGCCGATCGTGCCGGCCTTCCCGCACGGCGACATCGACTACGGCATCTTCGCAGAAGAGGAGGTTCACCAGACCGACCTTCTGAACCACGCCGAGCATGTCCTGAAACGTCCGGTCGAGATTGTACTGTTCTTCTTCGGCCTGATGAACGCGGGCGTCGAATTTTCATCCGTGGGCGCGGCGACGACGCTGGTGCTGGCGGGCCTTCTGATCGGCAAGCCTCTCGGCATCTTCGCCATGGGTTATCTTGGAGCTCACGTCCTGAAGTTCGGTTTGCCGGACGGCATGAAGACTTCGGACCTCTTCGTCCTCGGCTGCGTCGCGGCCATCGGCTTTACGGTCTCGCTCTTCGTGGCCTCAGTCGCCTTCCAGCCGGGTGAGGTGCAGGACGCTGCGAAGATGGGGGCGCTTCTGTCGTTCTTCGCTGCGTTCGTATCGTACTTCGTGGGAAAGGCGTTCAACGCCAAGGGCGATGCGCCGAAACCGGCACCGGCCGAGTGAACCACCAGGGCGGCCAGCGGGCCGCCCTTTCTCCGTCCGGAGGTCGAGATGCCCCAAATCGCTCCCCTGTCCGACGCCGACTGGCCCGAAACCATCGCCGACATGAAGGACGGCTTCGCGGGCGCGTTGAACGTCTATCGCACGATGGCGCACCATCCCGACCTCCTCCGGGCCTGGGCACCTCTGCGCCAGCACCTCGTCAAGGACAGCGCACTGGGAGCGGAAAGAAGCGAGATCGTTATCCTGCGAACGGCAATTCGCCTCGGATCGGAATACGAATGGGTCCATCACGTCGCCCGCGCCCGCGCCATCGGACTCTCCGACCAGCGGATAGCGGCGGTGCGCGGAATGCCCCAGGGCGAGGACGGGCTAATCGTACGCGCGGTGGACGACGTCATCGATGACCACCGGCTGGCACCCGACCTGGAAGCCGAACTGGCCGAAGCCCTCGGACGCCATGCGGTCTTCGACCTGATCGCAATGGTCGGCTTCTACGGCACCCTCGGCACCATCCTGTTGACCTACGGTGTGCCGACCGACCCCGCAATCCAGGCTGCGTTCGACGCGGATCCGCTTTGATGGACGCGACGCACGCGTCGTCCTAGAACGGCGGCATGACCGACTTCGCAAGCTACCCTTCCCTTCGCGGCCGCGCCGTTCTCGTCACCGGCGGGGCATCCGGCATCGGCGCCGACATCGTCCGCGCCTTCGATGCTCAAGGAGCGCGGGTCGCTTTCGTTGACATTCAGGACGATGCCGGGCGGGACCTGGTCGAAAAGTTGGGTGCGCGCCCGCTCTACCTTCATGCCGACGTGACGGACATCGGCGCACTCAAGGCGGCCATCGACGAAACGGCAGACAAGCTTGGCCCCATCCGCGTCCTCGTGAACAACGCCGCCAACGACCGGCGCGAGGATGTTGACGACATCACCGTCGAGGACTGGGACCGTGCCCAGGCCGTCAACCTGCGTCCGCACTTCTTTGCCGCTCAATCCGTGCGACGAGGCATGAAGGACGCGGGCGGCGGCTCCATCGTCAACTTCTCGTCCATCGCCTGGCGGCTCGGGATGCGCGAACTGGCGCCCTATTCCGCAGCGAAGGCGGCTATCGTCGGGCTGACCCACTCGCTTGCCGACGCCTTCGGCGACGACAACATCCGCGTCAACGCCATCGAACCGGGCGCGGTCATCACGCAGCGCCAGCGCGAACTGTGGTATCAGACCGACGAGGCTGTTCAGGCGCTGGTCCAGCGCCAACTCATCAAGCAGGTCCTGACGGGTGACGACGTGGCGCGACTGGTCCTCTTCCTCGCCTCTGACGACGCCCGGATGATCACCAAGCAATCGTTCGTGATCGACGCAGGAATGCTCTGAGACGTCATGGATCCGTCGCGCGAATCCGATAGGGGATCCCGCAACGAGCAAAAGAGCAGCCCCATGACAGAACTCGATCCCGCACGCTTCGTCCTGTCCGTCCTCTTCGGACGGAAGGTACGCGTCACCCTGCCCGACTGGCTTCGACCCTAGACCTTCAGCGGCTCCGCGATCATCCCCGCCGCTGATGTCGAGAGCCTGCGCGATCGTGTTCACCACCGCCCGACCGGGGAATGACGAGGGACGGCACTAGCAAGCGCCCCGTACCTGCTGAGGTTTCAGGTCTGGGTGAAGAACGCCGGATGCTGCGCCTTCAATTCGGCCACCCGCCCCACAGACCCCGAAAGATGTGCCCGCATCGCGCCCGCCGCCCCGTCCGGATCGCGCGCCTCGATCCGGTCGAGGATTTCGCCATGAAAGCGCACGATCGTCTCCATCTTGCCCTTCGCGGGAAGGTCGAGCCTCTGGCACCGCGCAAGCGCACCCTGACGACGCTCGACCATCGCGTGGACGCGCCCCATGCCGACACCTTCGAACAAGGTGCGGTGGAACGACCGGTCGAGATCCTGGAACATGTCCATCTGCCCGGTGTCGCCGACCAACGTGTTCTGCATGGCGAGGATGCGGCGCGCGCGAGCCGGCGCCTCGCCGCCTTCGATCCGAGCCAGGCGCCGGACGACTTCGCATTCGACGGCGACGCGCAGGAAATGCGTCTCGTGCAGGGCGATCTCGTCGATGCGCGTCACGACGGTGCGGGACTGCGGGAAGATCATTACGAGGCCGTCCATCTCGAGCGCTTGAAGAGCCTCGCGCACGGGCGTTTGGCTGACGCTGAAGCGGGCGGCGAGGTCGGCGCGGGACAGGGTCGCGTCGGGCGGCAGGGCAAGGTCCAGGATTTCGGCGCGGAGAGCGGCATAGACGCGTTCGCCCGCGGCACTCCCGCGACCGTCCGCACTGCCTCCGAAATCGAGCGCTCCGCCCATCCCGTCAATCTCCGTCGTGGCGAAACCGATCGGTTGTGCCGGTCCCGCCTCTCATATATTAGTTCGATCAGTCGTGTTTGACCATCCTGCCTGCTTGCCGCACAGGCCGTCCACACGACACACCGGCCAGAGAGCCGGGATCACCAGGAGGAACCCATGACCCGCAAACGCCCCGAGGATCTTCGCTCTGCCCGCTGGTTCGCGCCCGACGACCTGCGCTCGATGGGGCATCGAAGCCGCGCCATGCAGATGGGCCTCTCGGAAGAGGATTGGGAAGGCAAGCCGGTCATCGCGGTCATCAACACATGGTCGGATCTCTCGCCCTGCCACCACCACCTGCGCGACCGCGCCGAGCAGGTGAAGCGCGGCATCCTCCAGGCGGGCGGGATGCCGGCCGAGCTTCCGGTTCATTCCTTCAGCGAACAGTTCCTGAAGCCGACCTCGATGCTCTACCGCAACATGGGCGCGATGGAGGTCGAAGAGACGCTGCGCTCTCACCCCGTCGACGGCGCCGTCCTTCTGGGCGGCTGCGACAAGTCCACGCCGGCGCTCATCATGGGCGCCATCTCCATGGGCATCCCGTTCATCTTCATGCCGGCGGGCGCCATGCTTCGCGGCAACTACGCGGGCCAGAAGCTGGGCTCGGGCACCGACGTCTGGAAGTACTGGGACGAGCGCCGCGCGGGCACCATCGGCAAGGAAGAGTGGATGGGCGTCCAGGGCGGGATCGCGCGGTCCTATGGCACCTGCATGACCATGGGCACCGCCTCCACCATGATGTCGATCGCGGAAGGCTGGGGCCTGACCCTGCCCGGCGCATCGTCCATCCCTGCTCCCGACGCGGGCCACAAGCGCATGGCGGCGGCCTGCGGGCGGCGCATCGTCGACATGGTGTGGGAGGACCTTACGCCCGACCGCATCATCACCCCCGCCAGCACGCGCAACGCCACCGCCGTCGCCATGGCCACGGGCTGCTCGACCAACGCCATCATCCACCTGATCGCCATGGCGCGTCGCGCCGGTGTCGAATGGGGCCTCGACGACCTCGACCGGATCGGGCGCGAGGTGCCGGTGCTGGCGAACCTGCGTCCCTCGGGCAAGGAATACCTGATGGAGGACTTCTTCTACGCCGGCGGCCTGCCCGCGCTGATGAAGGAGATGTCGGACAAGCTGGACCTTTCGGTCACCACCGTCACGGGACGCACCCTGGGCGAGTGCATCGAGGGCGCCGTCAACTACAACGACGACGTGATCCGGCCGATGTCGAACCCGCTCTACCACGAGGGGTCGCTTGCCGTCCTGCGCGGCAACCTCGCCCCCGATGGCGCGGTCATCAAGCCCGCCGCGATGGACCCGCGCTTTCAGGTTCATTCCGGCCCGGCCATCGTCGCCGACAACTATGCCGAGCTGAAGAAGATCATCAACGACGAGAACTATCCGATGACGCCGGATCACGTCCTGGTCCTGCGCAACGCCGGTCCGCAGGGCGGGCCGGGGATGCCGGAATGGGGCATGATCCCGATGCCGAAGGCGCTGCTGAAGCAGGGCCACCGTGACATGATGCGGCTGTCGGACGCGCGGATGTCGGGCACCTCCTACGGGGCCTGCATCCTGCATGTGGCGCCAGAGGCCTTCATCGGCGGGCCGCTGGCGCTGATCGAGACCGGCGACATCATCGAGATGGACATCCCGAACCGCACGCTGAACGTGAAGCTCTCCGATGCGGAGCTGGAGGAGCGCCGCACTGCCTGGACGCCGCCCGAAGCGCGGTACGAGCGCGGCTACGGCTACATGTTCACCAAACACGTCGAGCAGGCGGACAAGGGCTGCGACTTCGACTTCCTCAAGACAGAATTCGGCGGCCCCGTCCCGGAGCCGGAGATCAACTGATGACCGAGGTGCTGACGCCGGAGCAGATCGCCTCCTACCGCGAGGACGGCTACCTCGTGCTGGAGGGCCGCATCCCCGCCCCGGTCATGGAGAGCATCCGGGCCGAGATCGCGCGCTTCACCGAGATGGCGCGCGGCATGACCGCCTCGGACGACCGGCTGGACCTCGAGGACAGCCACACGCCCGACGCGCCGCGCGTGCGTCGCGTGAAGCTGCCGCACACGCAGTCGCAGCCGATCGACGATCTGATGCGGTCGGACCTGATCCTTGCGCCCGTCCGCGACCTGATCGGGCCGAACCTGCGGCTTCAGACCACCAAGCTGAACATGAAATCGGCAGGCTTCGGGGCGGCGGTCGAGTGGCACCAGGATTGGGGCTTCTATCCCTACACCAATGACGACGTCCTGGCGGTCGGCGTGATGATCGACGACATGACGCCCGCGAACGGCCCGCTGATGGTCTTCCCCGGCACGCATCGCGGACGGGCCTATGACCATCACCATGATGGCCGGTTCGTGGGTGCCATGGACCTTGCCGCCTCGGGCCTCGACATGAAGGACGCCGTGCCGCTGATGGGACCGGCGGGCTCGATCTCGATCCACCACGCGCGCATCGTCCACGGCTCGGCCTTGAACCGTTCGACGCAGGACCGGCGCGTGATCTTCTACGAGATGATGGCCGCCGACGCCTTCCCGATCCACGGCGGACGCGGCAAGTGGGATGGGCTGGAGGAGTTCGACGCCCGGATGCTCTGCGGCACGTCCACGCTGGAGCCGCGCGTCGTGCCATGCCCGATGCGCATCGCCTATCCCGACCCGCCGTCCCAAGGCTCGATCTACGAGGTCCAGAAGGGACTGGGCAAACGATCCTTCGAGGTGCTGCAATGACCGACCTGACCCAGAAACTGACCGGCATCTCGGGCATCCTCGTGACGCCGTTCGACGCCGACGACCGCATCGCGCCCAAAGGCCTGAAGCCCGTGGTGGATCGCGCAGTAAAGGCAGGCGTCCATATCCTGACCGCGAACGGCAACACGGGCGAATACTATGGCCTGACCGCCGACGAGGCCGAGCGCATGGTCCATGCCGCCTGCGAGACGGTGGCGGGCCGTGTGCCGGTGATCGGCGGCGTGGGTCGGTCGGTGAACGAGGCCCGGTCCTTGGCGAAGGCGTCGAAGGCAGCGGGCGTCGCGGGTCTGATGGTCCACCAGACGCCCGATCCCTTCGTGGCACCTCGCGGCTTTCGCGACTATGTCGCGCGGGTGGCCGAGGCAGGCGACGGGCTGCCGCTGGTCCTTTACCTGCGCAACGACGCCATCGGCACGGACAACATCGTCAAGCTTTGCCAGGTCGAGGGCGTGGCGGGCGTCAAGTGGGCGACGCCGAACCCGCTGAAGCTTGCCGACGCCATCGCCAACTCGCCGGAGGATGTCGTCTGGGTCGGCGGACTGGCCGAAGTCTGGGCGCCGCCGCTTTATGCCGTTGGCGCGCGGGGCTTCACGAGCGGTCTCATCAACGTCTGGCCCGAACGATCCGTCGCGATCCACGCCGCTCTCGACGGCGGCGACTACGACGAGGCGAACCGACTGATCCGAGGGATGCGCGTCTTCGAGGACATTCGCGCCGAGGAAATGAACGGGACCAACGTCACCGGCGTGAAAACCGCACTCGCCATGATGGGCCACGACTGCGGCCCGACGCGCCCGCCCTCGGCCTGGCCGCCTGACGGACGACCAGTCGAGACGGCTGAGGGGCTTTCTTGCGGACAACGGACTTCTGACGGACAAGGTGGCATGACCGACGTATCCAAAGACACCATCGAAAAACTGCGCCACGTCTCGGTGGCGACCCTCGCGACGGCGCTGTTCAAGCGCGGCCTGCGGAACCAGACCATCCAGGACGTACGGCCCCTGTCGCACAAGGGTCGGAACATGGTCGGTCCGGCCTTCACTCTGCGCTACATCCCGGCGCGCGAGGACCGCAACCAGTTGAGCGAGTTCCGCAATCCGCAGCACCCGCAGCGCCACGCCATCGAGACCTGTCCCGAGGGGCACGTCATGGTGATCGACAGCCGCAAGGACGCGCGGGCCGCGAGTGCGGGCGACATCCTGGTGACACGCCTGATGATGCGCGGCGGTGAGGGCATCGTGACCGACGGCGGCTTCCGCGACTCCATGCGGATCGCGGACCTGGAGATGCGGTCCTACCATGCGCGTCCCGCCAGCCCCACGAACCTGACGATCAACGAGGCCATCGAGATCAACGGCCCCATCGGCTGCGGCGACGCGCCGGTGTTTCCCGGCGACATCGTCGTCGGCGACGACGACAGCGTCATCGTGATCCCCGCGCATATCGCCGCCGAGGTGGCGGACGAGGCGACCGAGATGACCGCCTTCGAGGACTTCGTGGTCGAGCAGGTGCGCGCGGGTGAGACGATCATCGGCCTTTACCCCGCGACGAAGGACGGCACGCTGGAGAAATTCGCGGCATGGCGCAAGGAGAAGGGCCGGTGAAGCTTTCGGACGAGGAACTGAAGGGGCTCTGGCTGGGCCGGGTCTGGCGTCCGGGCATCGGACCCTCGGTCGTGACGCTGCGCGAAGGCCGCGTCGTCGATATCACGACGCAGACGGCACCCACATTGCGCGACGTGATGGAACTTGCCGATCCCGCCGGGTACGTGCGCGCCACCGCAGGCGACGATCTGGGTGCGGTGGACGAAATACCGGGCCAGTCCGAAGCACGGGTTGAAGCACCCTACTGGCTTGCCCCCTGCGACCTTCAGGCGGTGAAAGCCTGCGGCGTGACCTTCGCGCAGTCGATGGTCGAACGCGTGATCGAGGAGAAAGCGGCGGGCGATCCGTCAAAGGCGGATGCGATCCGCAAGCGCGTGACCGAGATCATCGGCGACAGCCTCCAGAGCCTCGTCGCCGGGTCCGAGAAGGCGGCCAAGGTCAAGGCCGAGTTGATCCGTGTCGGCATCTGGTCGCAGTACCTGGAAGTCGGCATCGGTCCGGACGCCGAGGTCTTCTCGAAGGCGCAGCCCCTGTCGTCGGTCGGCACGGGCGCCGAGATCGGTCTGCACCCCGTGTCCACCTGGAACAACCCCGAACCCGAGATCGTGCTGGCGGTCAACTCGCGAGGCGAGGTTCCCGGCGTAACGCTTGGAAACGACGTCAATCTTCGCGACATCGAAGGGCGCTCGGCTTTGCTTCTGCCGATGGCGAAGGACAACAACGCCTCTTGCGCCATCGGGCCGATGATCCGGCTGTTCGACGAGACCTTCAGCCTCGACGATGCCCGCGCCGCCGTGCTGGACCTGACGGTCGAGGGCGAGGACGGCTATGTGCTGAACGGGCGTTCGCTGATGTCCGAGATCAGCCGCGATCCTCTCGACCTCGTCGCCCACGTCGTCGGGCGGCACCACCAGTACCCTGACGGCTTCATGCTGTTCCTCGGAACGCTCTTCGCGCCGATCGAAGACCGCGATCATCCGGGCCAGGGCTTCACCCACAAGCTGGGCGACCGCGTGACGATCGCGTCGGACGGGCTAGGTCGGCTGGAGAACACCGTGCGGCTGTCGACCGACTGCCCGCAATGGACCTTCGGCCTGGCCGACCTGATGCGCAATCTCGCGGGCCGCAACCTTTTATGACAAGGATTTGACAATGCTGGATAAAAGCACATTCACCCCTCACGGCAAGCACCTGATCGCGGGCGAGTGGGTCGCGGGCGAGACGACCTTCTCGTCCGAGCCCGCGCATGGTCCGGCGCATGACTTTTCGGTCGGCACCCCTGCGCTTGTCGATCGCGCCTGCGAGGCGGCGGAAGACGCCTTCTGGACCTACGCCTATTCCTCGAGGGATGACCGCGCGAAGTTCCTGAACGCCATCGCCGACGAAATCGAGGCACGGGCCGAAGCGATCACCGAGATCGGCACGCAGGAGACCGGCTTGCCCGAGGCACGACTTCAGGGCGAGCGCGGTCGGACGACGGGGCAGCTTCGCCTTTTTGCCGAGCACATCCTGAAAGGCGACTACCTCGACCGGCGGCACGACAAGGCTCTGCCCGACCGCAAGCCCCTGCCCCGGCCCGACCTGAAGATGGTGCAGCGCCCTATCGGACCCGTGGCGGTCTTCGGCGCGTCGAACTTCCCCCTGGCCTTCTCGACCGCAGGTGGTGACACGGCGGCGGCTCTGGCGGCGGGATGCCCCGTGGTGGTCAAGGGCCATTCGGCGCACCCCGGCACGGGCGAGATCGTGGCCGAGGCGATCCACGCGGCGATCCAGTCCTGCGGGATGCCCGCCGGCGTCTTCTCCCTGATCCAGGGCGGCAAGCGCGACGTGGGTACGGCCCTTGTCCAGCACCCGCGCATCAAGGCCGTGGGCTTCACCGGCTCGCTCGGCGGGGGTCGCGCGCTGTTCGACCTTTGCGCGCAGCGGGACGAGCCGATCCCCTTCTTCGGCGAGCTTGGGTCGGTCAACCCGATGTTCCTGCTGCCCGAGGCGGCGAAGGCGCGCGGTAAGGCTATCGGCGAGGGCTGGGCCGGGTCGCTGACCATGGGCGCGGGCCAGTTCTGCACCAACCCCGGCATCGCGGTGGTCGAGACAGGCCCGGACGGCGACGCCTTCGTCAAGGCGGCGGCCGAGGCGCTGAAGGGCGTCCAGACGCAGTGCATGCTGACGGACGGCATCGCGGACGCCTACAAGGACGGCAAGTCGCGCTTCGACGGTCGCAACGCGGTGAAGCCCGTGCTGACGACCGACAGCGAGGGTCGCAACGCCAGCCCCAACCTCTATGAGACCGACGCCGCCAATTACCTTCAGGACCACGCGCTTGGCGAGGAGGTCTTCGGGCCTCTCGGTCTTGTCGTCCGCGTCTCGGGCGCGGACGAGATGCTGGAGCTTGCGAAAGGCTTCGAGGGTCAGCTCACGGCCACGATCCACATGGACGAAGGCGACACCGACCGCGCCCGCGGCGCTGGTGCCCGTCCTCGAGCGGAAGGCGGGCCGCATCCTGGTGAACGGCTTCCCCACGGGCGTCGAGGTGGCCGATGCAATGGTCCATGGCGGACCCTACCCCGCATCGACGAACTTCGGGGCGACCAGCGTCGGCACCCTGTCGATTCGGCGCTTCTTGCGGCCGGTCTGCTTCCAGAACATGCCCGATGGTATCCTGCCCGACGATCTGCGTTCCTGAAACACCGGGGGCGGCCTAGCGCCGCCCTCCCTTGCCGGACGAGCCCCCCGATGATCGCACCGACCGACCTACGCGGAATTATCCGCTCAGGCCTTCTGTCGTTTCCCGTCACCCCCTTCGACGCAGACGACCGCTTCAATCCCTCCGCCTTCCGCGCGCATCTCGAATGGCTGTCGCCGCACAAGGTGGCGGGCCTGATTGTCGCTGGCGGCACCGGAGAGATGTTCTCGCTTTTGCCAGAGGAGATCGTCGAAGTGGTTAAGGCGGCGCGCGCAGCACAGCCCGAGGAGCCCGTGCTCGCGGGGTGTGGCTACGGCACGAAAATGGCCTGCGACCTCGCGCGGGGCATCGAGGCGGCGGGAGGGGACGGCATCCTGCTCCTGCCCCACTATCTGATCCGTGCGCCGCAGGACGGGATCGAGGCGCATATCCGCGCCGTCTGCAACGCCACGAACATGGGCGTCATCGTCTACAACCGGGGCCAGTCCGTCTGTTCGGCCGAAACATTGAAACGTCTGGCCGACGACTGCCCGAACCTGATCGGTTTCAAGGACGGAACCGGCGACATCGACACGGTCCGGCGCATCACCATCGGCCTCGGTGACCGGCTGGCCTATATCGGCGGAATGCCCACGCACGAGCTTTTCGCGCAGGCCTATCGCGGCGCTGGCGTCGACACCTATTCCTCGGCCGTGTTCAACTTCGTGCCGGAAACCGCGCTGGCCTTCTTCGACGCCTTCACCGCTGGCGACGATGCCGGCGTGCGAGGCACTCTCTGCGCGAGTTCTACTATCCCTTCGCGACGGTGCGCGACCGCAAGACGGGCTATGCCGTCTCGGCGATCAAGGCAGGCGTCGCGTTGAGGGGCTTCGAGACAGGGCCCGTGCGCCCGCCCCTGACCGACCTGACGGAGGACGAGCGCGGCATGCTGGCCGAGGTCGTCGGCGAGCGACGCTGATCAGTCGGCAAAGCCCAGGCGGCGCAGCGCGGCCTTCGCAGTCTTGGAATTCGGATTGGTCTTGGACAGCGCGGCCTCGTTCAGGTCCGATACGACCTGGTGCAGCGTGCGCTGGCGCAGTTGCTGGCTGAGATAGACCTCGAGGTCCTGCTGGAAAAGCTCGGCGATCCGCGTCGCTTCTTGGTGTTTCATCGATCAGACTCCCCACGTCCCGGGTCCAGCTAGACCCCGCAGCGGCAGGGACGCAAGACGCAGCGGCGCGTCAGGCTGACGCGTCGACCGGATCTTGCCGACGCGATTGGCAGTTGGGCAAGATTCGTCTTGAAAACAGGCGCGCCTGCGGTCAAATTCAAAAGTGCGAATACTTGGAGACGCGCCATGACCCTCAGCAGACGCAGTGTTCTTCGTCGGGGGGCGGCCCTTGGGGCCTCGCTTTTCGTTCCCCGATTCGCGATTGCCGAGACGCCTGTCGCCGGAGGCTCCCTGATTACCGTGTCCGACGGCTACCTGTCTCTGCCGCGCTCATACGTCCTTGGATCGCTGCCCGTAGACGAGGCCGGGCCGATCCTCGACGACGCGGGAATAACTGGGGATATGGTCTCTTCGCCCTGCAACGTGACGCTTTTCCGCGACGAGACGCGGACGGTCCTGTTCGACTGCGGCTCGGGGTCGGAATTCATGCCGACAGCGGGCGATCTGATCGAGGGGCTGGATGCGGCGGGCGTGGCGCCCGAAGAGGTCACGCACATCCTCTTCACCCATGCGCACCCGGACCACCTTTGGGGGTATCTCGACGACTTCGGCGACCCGGCCTTCCCCGAGGCGGCGCTGATGATCGGGCAAGCGGAATGGGACTATTGGATGGACCCCGCGACGATCGAGACCATCGACGAGGCGCGGCAGTCCTTCGTGGTCGGTGCGCAGCGAGGCTTGAGATCGCTGAGGAAAAGATGAGCTTTTTCAACGACGGCGACGAGGTTCTGACGGGCATCGCGGCGCTAGGGACTTACGGCCACACGCCCGGGCACATGTCATTCCAGGTCGGCTCAGACGATCCGGTCTTCGTGATCGGCGACGCGATCAGCAACGGGCACGTCTCGTTCCGCGACCCGTCGTGGGAGCTTGGCAGCGACCAGGACCCGACCACCGCTGCCGCAACGCGGACGGCGCTGATGGAGCGGCTGGCCGAAAGCGAGGCGCGGATGGTCGGCTATCACCTGCCGGACGGGGGTCTGGGCCGGGTGGCCCGGGCCGAGACCGGCTATCGGTTCATTGTGGAGTGACCGGGATGAAACGCATTGCAATCGCCCTGACCCTTGCCGCCTTTCCGGCTCAAGCAAGTGAGGATATCGCGGACCAGTACCCGCAGTCGGACCTCTACGAAAAGCCCGTCGAGGTCATCCCGCACGTCTGGTCGGCCATCGGGGCGACCGCGCCTCCGACCTACGAAAATGCGGGGCATAACAACAACCTGAGCTTCATCGTTACTGGCGAAGGCGTCGTCGTCGTGAACGGCGGTGCGGCCTATGTGCTGGCCAAGGCCCTGCACGACGAGATCAAGGCGATCACCGACGAACCCGTCATTCTCGTCCTCAACGAGAACGGCCAGGGTCATGCGATCCTCGGCAACTCCTACTGGCGCGAGCAGGGCGTGAAGATCGTCATGCACGAGGATGCGGCGGCCGAGATCGCGGCGCATGGCGACCAGATCCTGGTGGGGATGCGGGCCTACAACAAGGACAAGGCCGAGGGCACGACGGTGGTCGAGCCGGACGAGACCTTCGCGGACGAGTATGTTGTGGATCTGGGCGAATTCCACATAGAGGCCAAGCACTTGGGTCCCGCGCATTCACCTGGCGACATCGTGGTCTGGCTGCCCGAGCAGAGCCTCGTGATTTCGGGAGACATGGCGTTCCACGAAAGGATGCTGCCGATCTTCGAGGACACCATCACGGCGGACTGGATCGAGACCTGGGAAACGGCGTTCGAGCCCCTGGGCGCGACCTACGTCATTCCGGGGCACGGGCATCCGACCAACATGGCGCAGGTCCGGCGCTATACCCATGATTACCTTGTGTATTTGCGCGAGAGGATCGGCGAGCACATCGACAACGGCGGCACGCTGGTCGATGCCTATTACGTCGATCAGGCGCCCTATGCCCATCTCGACACCTTCGAGGAACTGGCGACGAAGAACGCGGGACGGGTGTTCGAGCAGATGGAGTGGGAGTGACGCGAGCCTGCGCAAATCCAGGTTAACGCGCGGAAAGACGGCGCCTTTCCGCGTTCGGTATCGCGTCGGTATTACGTCGGTATCGCGTCGGTGCAGCCCACCGCAATAGCGGGTCGTGAAGAGAGCGCGCGCCTAGTTTCCCGCCGCCTCGGCCACTATCCCCGCAAGCATGTCCTCGACCGCCTGCATCGCGCCGTCGGGATAGTCGCGGTAGCCGATCTGCACCTTGCCCTCTCGCTCGGTCACGAAGATGCCGTAGGGGCAGTACTGGATGTTCATCGGGTCGGCCTCCATCACCTCGCGCGACACGACGGCCGAGCAGAAGTTGTAGATGTCGGCGTTCTCGAACAGCGTCACGTCGCTGCCGACGTCCTGCCCCGTGCGGTTGAGCATGTCGCCCACGTGGCTGGTGTTATCGATCACGAGGCCCTGGTTCACGATGGCGGCCTCGACTGCGAAGGTGGCGTCCGCGAAGCTGCCGTCATAGTCGGTGACAATGGCATCCTCTGCCAGGGCCGGTGCGGCGGCGAAGGCCAGTGCGATTGCGAGTGCTGTGTGTCTCATGTCGTCCTCCTGTCGCTTCGAGCCTAGTGCGTCGCGGATCGCCCGGCCATGATCGGGATCAAGGCCGGGCAAGGTTCAGCCGCCGAAGATGTCGGCGGTAATGCCGGAGTACCAGCCTTCGCTTTCCTCGTAGGTCGCCTTCCTCAGCGCCGCATCCTCGCCTGTCTGGCTGATGAAGCTGTCGGTCGAGGCGATCTTCTCGGGCGTGGGTTCATAGCTGGCGCCGACCTTGACGCCGTCGTTCTCGGCGATGAGCGACCAGCAGGTGTTGGCGTACTTGGCCGGAAAGACCCGGCTGCCGGTCAGCGCGCCCCGGATCGCGTTGGCGGCGACCTTGGCCTGGCTGTTGGCCGAGAAGCCGGACTTGGGCATGTCGCCCTGCGCCGCCGCGTCGCCGAGGACGTGGATGTCGGGGTCGGCCTTCGACGACATGTCGGCCGCGTTGACCGGAGCCCATCCGCCATCGGTCACGCCTGCGACCTCGGCGATGTGGCCCGCCTTCTGCGCGGGGATGACGTTGACGACGTCCGCCGTCTCGACCTGCCCGTCGATGTCGACGGTCATCTCGGCGGGGTTCACGCTGACGTTGGCGGCGCCGAAGTCGGGGCCGAGACGGTCGATCATGCCGCCGTAATGGGCCTGCCAGCCTTCCTCGAAGAGGGCCTGCTTGGAGTAGCTCTCTTTCGGGTCGACGATCAGGATCTTGGCGGTCGGGTTGGACTGCTTGAGCCACCACGCCACCATCGACACGCGCTCGTAGGGTCCGGGCGGGCAACGATAGGGGTTGGGCGGGGCCACCATGACGAACAGCCCGCCCTGCGGCATGGCCTCGATCTGCGCCTTCAGAAGCTGGGTCTGCGAGCCGCCCTTGTAGGCGTGAGGCATCCTGTTCTGCGCCGAGATATCCCAGCCGGGAACCGAGCCTTCGACGAAGTCGATGCCGGGCGACAGGATCAGCTTGTCGTAAGGCAGGACGGCCCCGCTGCCGAGCGTCACGGTCTTCGCGTCGCGGTCGACGCCGACAGCCAGGTCGTGGACGACATTGACGCCCGAGGTGGCGAGCGACCCGTAGGTGTGGCCAAGGTCGTCGAACTCCTTGAAGCCGCCCAGGTAGAGGTTCGAGAAGAAGCAGGTGTAATAGGTGCGCGTGGGCTCGACGAGGGTGACGTCGATCTGCCCCTCGCTGTCCTTGGCGATATAGCGGGCCGCCGTGGCGCCGCCCGCGCCGCCGCCGATCACCACGACTTTCGGCATCCCGTGCGCCGCGGCCCGGACCATGGGTGCCGCGAGTACGGTCGCTGTAGCGCTGCCGATGAAGGCGCGTCTGTTCAATGTCATGTCGGTCCTCCCCCTTGTTGCGTGCGCTGCTAGTCTGCCAGCGTCGCGAAGTATGCGGCAAGTGCCGCGATCTCTTCGTCGTTCAGCCGACCGGCCACCATGTTCATCACCGGGTGCAGCCGGGACTTCGACTTGTAGGCTTGCATGGCGGCGGCGAAGGTCTCCTCGGACCAGCCCACGATAGGCGGAATGCCCTCGTCCGCGCCGTCGGCCCGGTGGCAGGTCGTACATTCGCCCGAGAGGTAGGCGCCGTATTCCGGGTCGCCGGTCTCCGCGGCCCAGGCCGTTCCGGAGAGGGCGGAGACGGCGAGGGCGAGGAGCGGCGGCTGCATGGTCAGTTGTCGGCGAAGGTCGAGAGATAGGCCACGACGGCGTCGATGTCGGCCTGGTCCTTGAGGCCCGCGAAGGACATCTTGGTGCCCTTCATGTAGTCGCGGGGCTTCGTCAGGAACCCGGACAGTTCGGCGTGATCCCAGACGAGGCCGTTCGCGCCGGCCTCGGCCATCGGTTTCGAGTACTTGAAGCCCTCGACCGTGCCTGCGGTACGCCCGACGATGCCGTTGAGCTGCGGGCCCGCGCGGTTCTTCGCGTCCTCGCCGACCTGGTGGCAGGCCTGGCATTTCTTGAAGACGGTTTCGCCGGCGGCGACGAGTTCGGGATCGGGCGCGGTGGTTTCGGCGGGGGCTGGTTCCACGGTCTCGGCGGGAGCGGCTCTCGGTCGCGGCGACCTGTTCGGCGGGAGCCGTGTCGCCCGCTGGCCCGCCTTCGAGCGAGACGGGCGGCGCGCTGTCGACCGTGACCGCGTCGGCGGCGGTGCCGGACTTGGCCTTGTCGACAGCCTCCTTCAACTGCCGGGCGCGGGTTTCTTCGGGTGTCACGTCGAGGATGGCGGCGCGACCGGTGATCTCGACCGCGTCCTTGCAGTTCTCCATGCAGACGTCGGCCTTCACGAAGACCGGAAACTCGGTCTCCATCCGGTCGTCGGGCATGAAGCCCTCGGCGTTCGGCATCTCGACCTCGAGGAAGTTGTCGCGCGACAGCACGAAGTCCTCGTCTTCGACGATGTCGTTCAGGTAGAGGAGATAGGCCGTGATGGCGTAGGTCTCGTCCGGCGGTCAGCGACTGCGCGTCGCCGAAGGGCATCGCGCGGTGGACATAGTCGTAGACGGTCGAGAGGTAGGGCCAGAAGCTGCCGATGGTCTTGTTCGGGCGGTCGTCGGAAAGTGTGCCCACCCCGCCCGCGAGGACGGGCCAGCGACCCACGGCCTCGCCGAAGTCGCCGTGGCAGACGGCGCAGCGGTCGGTGAAGATCTCCTCGCCCGTGGTCACGTCACCCGAGCCTTCGGGCAGGCCGACGCCGTCGGGGCGCACGTCGATGTCCCAGGCCGCGACCTCGTCCGCCGTGGCGGGGCGGCCCAGGCCGAACGTCTCGGCGGAGACCGGACCGGCGATCAGGGCGAGGGTGAGGGCGGCGGCGCCTGCTTCAAGAAATCTCGACATTTTCCGCGATCCCCTTCTCGTTGACATACCAGGTCTGGATTCCGTTGTTGTGATAGATCGAGTTGACGCCCCGGAATCTGGCGCAGCTCTTCCTTCGTTGGCTGGACGTAGCCGGTCGAGTCGATGCGCCCGGCTTTGCAGCAGCAAGGGCGTGCCGTCCCAGTCGAAATCGTAATAGAAACGGTGCATCGACTTGTCGAAGGACGGGCCGGACATCCGCGCCTCGTGCCAGTTCTTGCCGCCGTCGGTGGTGACGTCGACGCGCGGGATGGTGCCGCGGCCGGACCAGGCGACGCCGGTCAGGACGGTCGGGCCCTTCGCTGTGCAGGATCGGCGCCTGCGGGCTGGGGTTGGTGATGACGGACTTCGCGTCCATCTCCCAGGTGAAGCGGCGCGAGGTGCCGTTCTCGAGAAGGTCGGTGTACTTCGACGTCTCTTCGCGGTGGTGCCAGGGCTGGTCGCCGACCTCGATGCGGCGCAGCCACTTGATCCACATGTTGCCTTCCCAGCCGGGCACGACGAGGCGGAGGGGATAGCCCTGCTCGGGACGAAGGGCTTCGCCGTTCATCTTGAAAGCGACGAGGCAGTCGTCCAGCGCCTTTTCGATCGGGATCGAGCGCGTCATGGCGGCGGCGTCGGCGCCCTCGGGCATGATCCATTTGCCGTTGGTCTTGACCCCGGCTTCCTCGAGGATCAGCCGCAGCGGCACGCCGGTGTACATGACGTTGTGGATCATGCCGTGGGTGAACTGGCAGCCGTTGAGCTGCGCGCCGCGCCATTCCATGCCCGAGTTGGCGGCGCATTCCAGGAAATAGACCCGGTTCTCGCGCGGGAAGCGCATCAGGTCCTGCATCGTGAACACGAGCGGCGTGTCGACGAGGCCGTTTATCATCAGCCGGTGCTTGGCGGGCTCGATGTCGGCCACGCCACCGTGGTGACGCTCGAAGCAGAGACCGTTCGGCGTGATGATCCCGTCAAGTTCGTGCAGCGGCGTGAAGTTGACCGACGACACCGGGTCGGCGGTCAGCCATTCGACCGAGCGGCGCTTGACGTGGGCCTCGTGGCGCGACGGCATGCCGTAGGGGTTGGCGTCGACGCCGTCGCCCAGGGCGTGGTTCCACTCCTGCAGCTCGGTGATGAGAGGATCGCCCTCGGCGCGGGCGGCGGTGCCGGCGGCTAGACCGGCGGTCGCGGCCAGCCCGCCCCTGAGGATATCGCGGCGTGTGGTCATGCGAGGTCTCCTTGGTTGAGGGCGGTCATTCGATCACCTCGACAGAGGTGTTCTGGCCGACCGTCACGGTGCCGTTGCGCTTGATGTAGGTCTCGACCACATCCCAGATCGGCGGGCCTTCGGTGCCTTCGTTGACGCTGGCCCAGCCCGCGACGACGTAATTCTTCGCCGGGTCGATGGCCTCGCCCGTCTTGAGAAGCGTCATGTCGGAGATACGCTGGCCCTGCGGCTTCGACAGCTCGATCCGGTAGCCCATGCCGCCGACGCGGACCATGTCGCCGCCCTGCTGGTAATAGGGGTTCGGGTTGAAGATGTTGTCGGCCACGTCCTCCATGACGACCTTCAGGAACTCGCCGGTCATCTCGGTGCGGTAGGCGTTCGGGTAGGACATCGAGGTGACGTTCCAGACGTCTTCGCGCGTGATCGGCTGGCCGGGCAGGACCGAAGGCCCCCAGCGGACGCCGGGCGACAGGGCGATGTCGGCCTCGCGCTCTTCCAGAAGCGCGTCGCAGATCATGTCGTCCCAGGTGCCGTTGAAGTTGCCGCGCCGGTAGAGAAGTCCGTCTGCGGTGCCGAGAACCTCTTCCAGCTCGGCCTTGTAGGGCTCGCGGTCGGCGGCGACCTGTGCGGCCATTTCGGCGTCGGGTTCGATCACGTCCGAGAAGATCGGGATCAGCTTGTGGCGGAAGCCCATCATCTTGCCGTCGCGGACGTCGAGGTCGACGCGGGACACGAACTTGCCGTTCGATCCCGTGGCAATGATGATCGTCTCGCCCACCACATAGGGTTCCGGCAGCGCGTCATGGGTGTGGCCCGACAGAATGACGTCGATGCCGGTGACGCGTCCCGCCATCTGCTTGTCGACGTCGAATCCGTTGTGGCTGAGGAGGACGACGAGGTCGGCACCCTCGCCCCGGACGGTGTCGACCGTCTCCTGCATCGTCTCCTCGCGGATACCGAAGGAATATTCGGGAAACATCCAGCCGGGGTTGGCGATCGGCATGTAGGGGAAGGCCTGGCCGATGACGGCGATCTTCTGGCCGCCGGCCTCGAACCACTCGTAGGGTTTGAAGTCCTCGGCGGGCTCGTCCCATTCGGCGTCGAAGATGTTCTGGCCGAGCGAGGCGAAGGGCACCTGCCCCACCAGTTCGAGAAGGCGCTCGGTGCCGAGGGTGAATTCCCAGTGGAAGGTCATGGCGTCGGGCTTCAGAAGGCTCATGGCGTTGACCACGTCCTGGCCTTGCGTCTGGTAGCAGCCATAGGAGCCGTGCCAGGTGTCGCCGCCGTCGAGGAAAAGCGCGTCGGGCCGCGCGGCGCGGATCGCCTTGACCACGGTGGCGATGCGGTCGAGTCCACCCATCCGGCCGTAGGTCTTACCCAGCGCCGCGAAGTCGTCGTAGGTGAGCGCATAGTGCGAGGGCGAGCCATCCTCGATGCCGTAGAGGCGGCGGAAGTCGGCGCCGGTGATGTGCGGCACCTCGCCCTTGTTGTCGCCCACGCCGATGTTGATCTCGGGCTCGCGGAAGTAGATCGGCACAAGCTGCGCGTGGATGTCGGTCAGGTGGATCAGCGAGACGTTCCCGAAAGTCTCGAACTCCAGAAGCTGGTCCTGGGTCAGCACCTGCTGCGCGGCGAGCCTGCCCCAGTTGCCGAAGCCCGAGGCCCCGTAGATGGCCGAGGTCGCCATGGCGGCCTGTAGGAAATCGCGGCGCGAGATCATGGGAGCGGTCATCCTTTCCGATACATATGCAAATACCTGAATGAATTCAGGTAGAAAAAGGCCCGCGCAAGGTCATCCCCGCGCGGGCCGGTGTATTACTGACGAACCGCCGGGGATTCGACCGAGAGACCGTTGCCGCGCGAGGCGACATAGAGCTCGAGCGCCCGGAACTCGTCCGACCCTTCCGCGAAGGTCTCGGCCATGGTGTCGCGGATACAGCCGCGGAAGCGGTTGTGGACCGAGACAAGTCCGTTCGTGTTGAAGCGGTAGGTCGGGAAGCCGTTGATCTGGCCCTGGCTGAGGTGGTCGGCCCGGATCATGTTGCCCCAGTTGTCCTCGTGGCAATTGGCGCAGGACAGTTCAAGCTGGCCGAAGCGGGTGTAGTACATCTCTTTCCCCTGGTCCCAGAAGCTCTGGGCGGGGCCGTCGATGGCCACGTCGACCGGCATTCCGCGCGACTGGAGACGGACCAGCGCGACCATGCCCTGCATGGTCTGGCTGCTCCACTTCCACTCTTCGGCCTGCATCCGCTCGGTCCGGCATTCGTTGATGATGTCTTCCATCACCACGAGCTTGCCGTCGGACTCGCGCACCTTCGGCATCGTGGCGCCAAGACCCGCGAAGCTTTCCGGTCCGCCTTCATGGCAGGAGGCACAGCTCTTGCCCGCAGCCCCGTCGACGGTGTCGAACGTCGCCGCCGCCGCGTCGACCGCCAGCATCGCCGGGTTGTCGAAGTCGTCGGCCTCGAGCGCCTGGGTGTCGTCCGACCGGAACCGCCAGCCGGAATAGATGGTGTCCAGCACCCCCTCAAGATGCGCCGGAGCCGGAGCCTCGGTCACGATCTCGGTCTCGCCGTTGATGACAAGGCTGTCCTCGTCGGGTCCGGCGAAGGCCGGCACGGCGAGAAGGGCGAGGATCGCCCCTCCCGCTGCGAGAGCTGTGGTCTTTTTCATTGTTGTCCTCCCCTTTGGCACGCGCTCAGCTGACTTCGATCGACTGGGTGTCGGTGTAGGTCGAACCGTCGTCGTCGTACCAGGTGAAGGTGAATTCGCCCAACTCGGGCACCGTCGCTTCGAACTCGAAGTACGGGTTGGTCGAGATCGCGGGAGCGAGAACGACGTCGACGACGTTCTGTCCGTTGAAGTCGCAGGTGAAGCGATTGATGATCGAGCGCGGGATGACGTTGCCGTCCGAGTCCTTGCGCTGACCGGATTCCATCTGGTGGCTGATGAGCGTCTTGATGGTCACCGCTTCGCCTGCCGAGGCGGATTTCGGTACCTTGACGCGGGGTTTAACACCGTCTGCCATAGTCGTGGTCCTTTCCTGAATGCCTCAGCCGCCGCAGCCGCCGATGGTGACCTTCACTTCCTTGCGGTCGGCGATGAAGCTGCCGTCCTGAAGCTTTGCGACCGCCAGCACTTCCTGCGTGGTCGCGAGGCGAATACGGGTCGAAGCCGCCTGCGACGCCGCGAGCGGGCCGAAGGTGAAGGCCGCGACGCTGGGAACCGGGTTGCCGAGCGCATAGACGCGGATCTCGGCCGCGCCGGGGGCGGACACCTCGATCGGAACGGTGTTGCCGTTCTCGGCGATCTCGGGGGCCGTGAGGGTGATGTCGCCGGTGCCGGGTTCGGCGCCGCCGGTGAAGTCGGTCAACTCGCCGACCATGGGTATGTCCTGCGCGAAGGCGCGGATCGGCAGGACCATCGCGGCCGCGGCCCCGATGCCGGCGATCAGCGTCTGGCGTCTTGTCAGTTCCATTGAAAGTCCTCCAGTTCTTTGGCCGTCATTCCTTGAGCGTCAGGAGATAGGCCACGACATTTTCGATCTGCTCGGGCGTCAGAAGCGGGTGAATCTCGGTCGCCGCCTTGCCGGTATAGCCGTCGCCCGGCCGGATGAAGCCGTCGACCTTGTAGAAGGACGGCATCATCGTTTCGGGAAACATCATCTTAGCGTTGGCGACGATGCCGCGCAGCTGCGCCTCGTCCCAGCGGTCCGCGGCCCCGTCGAGCGTCGGCCCGACCTCGCCCTGGAAGGGGTACTCGGTCAGGTCGGTGACCTGGTGACAGGCGACGCAGTTGCCCGCGCCGCGGTTCATCACCTTTCGGCCCTCGGTCGGGTCGCCCGGCGCGCCGGTCAGCGACGCCGAGACCGCGCCGTCCTCGTAGGCGACCTCGCCCGGAGCGACCGCCTGTGCGAATGCGGAGCCAGCGCCAAAGGCGGTGACCGCGAGAATCACGCAAGTTCTGTTCATGAGTCCTCCCAAACTTTCGTGTACCGTAGCGCACCGTCGGCAAGGCTCGCAACAACAAATTCAAGTAACTGAATTAATCTGCCTCAGCCGATCCGGGGCCAGAACATCACCAGCCAGTTCGCCAGCTCGTTGATCGTCTCGGTCGCGATGAGGACGCCGAAGACGATCAGCAGGACGCCCATCGCCTTTTCGATCCGGCCGAGGTGTTTGCGGAAGCCGCGCATCCACCGCAGGAACGGCTTGATGAAGACCGCCGCAAGGATGAACGGCGCGGTCATGCCGACGGCGTAGACCAGCAGAAGGCCCATCCCGTGCGAAATGTCCCCCTGCCCGCCCGCCATGAAGAGGATCGCGGCCAGTACCGGTCCGACGCAGGGCGTCCAGCCGAAGGCGAAGGCGAGGCCGATGACGTAGGCGCCGAAGAGGCTCGTCCGCGAGGTGTCGCCCACGCCGGTTCCGAACTGGCGGTAGAGGAGGCCGATGCGGATCACGCCGAGAAAGTGCAGGCCCATCGTGATGATGATGGCCGCCGCGATCCAGCGCAGGATGTCGAAGTATTCGCTGACGAGCCCGCCCAGCGTCGTCGCCGCGGCACCAAGCGCCACGAAAATCGTCGCCACGCCGAGCGCGAAGAGGATCGAGGCGATGATCGCGCGGCGCTGCACGTCGGGCGGCAGCGGCTCGTCGCCCTGGATCGCGGCCATGCCCGCGCCTGCGAGGTAGGACAGGTAGAACGGCACGATGGGAAGGATGCAGGGCGACAGGAAGGACAGGAGGCCGGCGACGAGAGCGCCCAGGTATGACACGTCAAACACGAAGCGGCCTTTCCTTGATCGGTTCAATCAAACATATTACGTTTGTCGAATATGGACCTCTTGCGCAAGACACTTCCCCTGATCCGTGCCGGCCTCGCCGCCGTAGCGCTGGCGCTTGCCTCAGTGCCGGTGTCCGCCGCAGAAGGCGTCGAACTCATCATGGTCGAGGAAGACGGCTGCATGTGGTGCGCCCAGTGGAACCGCGACGTCTCGCCCGAATATGCCCTGACCGACGAGGGCCGCACCGCGCCGCTGAGGCGGATCGACCTTCATGCACCGGTCCCCGAGGATCTGACCTTCGACCGGCCGGTGCGCTTTACGCCGACCTTCGTCCTCGTGCAGAACGGGCAGGAGCTGTCCCGGATCGAGGGCTATCCGGGCGAGGATTTCTTCTGGGGTCTCCTTCAGATGATGCTTACGAAAGCGGGACTGGATTACGGAGCCGAGGGCTGAGATGGACGCAGCGCACGACCCCCAGACACGATCGAACGGCGGGCTTCCCGTCTTTGGCAGCGACACCTGTGCGGCCGAACTCGACGAGATGATGAAGAACGCTCAGGAGGCGTCGAACTTCCTCAAGGCGATCAGCCACGAGGGCCGACTGATGATCCTGTGCCACCTCGCATCCGGCGAGAAATCGGTGACCGAGCTCGAAGAGCTTCTCTCCGCTCGGCAGGCCGCCGTTTCGCAGCAGTTGTCCCGCCTGCGTCTCGAGGGGCTCGTGCAGCCCCGGCGGGACGGCAAGGCGATCTATTACAGCCTGACCGACGACCGTTCGACCAAGATCATCGAGGTGGTCTACAACCTGTTCTGCGGCAAGAACCGCAAGACCTGAGGACGGTCGGCACAGGCAGCGAGGGGAGGCGCTGTCGATGCTGGACACCATCGGAGAACCAATCGCGCTGGCCCTGATCGGCCTCGTCGGAGGCGCGCTTCTGGGCCTTGCCGCTCGCATGGGGCGGTTCTGTTCGCTGGGCGCCATCGAGGATGGGCTTTACGGCGGCGACTGGACGCGGATGCGGATGTGGAGCTTCGCAATCGGGCTGTCCATCCTGGGCACCTTCGGCGCGCAGTACCTTGGCGCAGCCGAGATCGGGCGCACCGTCTATCTCGCGCAGGTCTGGAACCCCTGGGCGTCGATCCTGGGCGGGCTCGCCTTCGGCTATGGCATGGCGCTTGCGGGCAACTGCGGCTTCGGCGCTCTGGCCCGCGTGGGTGGCGGCGACTTCCGGTCCCTCGTCATCGTCGTGACCGTGGGACTTGCGGCCTATGCGACGCTTTCCGGTCCCTTTGCAGAGTGGCGCGTGGCGCTGTTTCCCATGAGCCGGGCGACGTCGTCCCAAGGCCTCGCCCATGCCGTCGCGTCTCTGTCAGGCCTGTCGCCTGCCCTGCCCGCGTTCGCCGCCGGGATCGCACTGATGGCGCTGGCGCTTGCCGACCGAGGCTTTCGCGGATCGCCCCGCACCGTCTTCTGGTCGGCCGCCGTGGCGGTCGCCATCGTATCGGGCTGGCTGGGGACGACCTGGGTCGCGCGCCACGGGTTCGCCGCGACGCCGATCCTGTCGCACACCTACGCGGCACCTTTGGGCGAGACGATGCTCTACCTGATGACCGCTTCGGGACGGTCCGTGTCCTTCGGGGTCGGATCGGTCGCGGGCGTTCTTCTGGGGGCCTTCGCGGGCAGCCTCGTGCGCGGACACTTCCGGTGGGAGGCCTGCGAGGATCCGCGTGAGCTGCGCCGCCAGATCGGGGGGGCGGTCCTGATGGGCGCAGGCGCGGTCGTGGCGGTGGGCTGCACCGTGGGCCAGGGGCTGTCGGCCTTCTCGGTCCTCGCCTATTCGGCACCCGTCACGGCGGCAGCGATCTTCGCGGGCGCGGCGGTCGGGCTGAGGCAGCTCATCACCGGCTTCCTGCCGGCGGAGTGATCATGCTTGCCGCGCAAGCCAGTCGCGGGACCGGGCAAGCGCCCCGTCTGCCGAAGGTGCGAGCCGCCCCCGGTTGATGAAGCCGTGGCTGACGCCGGGTTCGGTCCAGGCCTCGACCTCGACGCCCGCATCGCGCAACTTTTCCGTCAGCGCCTCGCCCTCGGACCGCAGGACATCGTGTTCGGCCATCAGGTTCAGGACCGGCGGCAAGCCCTTGAGATCGCCGAGCAAGGGCGCGAAGCGTATGTCGCCGCGGAAGCCTGCGCCGGGGTCGTAGAGGTCGTAAATCTCGTCCACCCTGGCGCTGGTCAGGACCGGGGCATCGGCGTAGGCGCGGTGGCTCTCGGTGTCGGTGGCGTTGCCGAAGACGCCGTAGAACAGGACCAGCGCGCGAAAGGTGTCGCGCGGCAGGACGTGAGCCGCCGCCAGCGCGAGGTTCGCCCCCGCCGAGGCGCCGCCGATGGCGAGGCGCGAGGTGTCGAGGCCGGGAAGCCCGGCGTCCCGGAGCCAACTGACCGAGGCGACCACGTCCTCCAGCCCGGCCGGAAACGGGTTCTCGGGCGCAAGACGATACGAGACCGAGGCGACGTGCCAGCCCGCACCGGCAAGCCTGCGACAGGCGCGGTCGTTGAGTTCGATGCTTCCGCCGACCCAGCCGCCGCCGTGAATGTAGATCAGGACCGGCGCATCCCCCGGCCCGCAGCGATAGAGCCTCACGCGTTGAGGCTGCCCGGCAGCGCCGCGATAGGTCATGTCCTCGACCGAATGCACCTCGTCCGCGCCTTCGACCCAGTAAGCCGCCGCCTCGGCGTCGTCGGCGAATGTCTCGGAGATCTCGTGGACCCGCTCCATCCCCGAAGCCCAGTCCCACGGCCCGCGCGTCATCGCCATTGCTGCTTTCTCCCCTGTGCCGGACGAGTTTTCCGGCGGCGGAGCGTGACTCCGGCCCCGGACCTTGTCAAACAGGGGCAAAACCCACGAGGGAGGAAATCATGGAGATCGAATGTGTCGTGCCGAGCCGGAGCCGCATCGGCGAGGGCGCCGTCTGGGACGACAGGGCCGGCGTCCTGTGGTGGGTCGATATTCCCGCCGGTCTGATCCACCGCTATGACCCCTCGTCCGGCGTCAACGACAGCTTCGACTGGGGCGAACCCGTCGGCTGCCTTGCCGTGCGCGAAAAGGGTGGGCTGGTCCTTGCGACGAAGTCGGGCTTCCACCTCTTCGACCCCGACACCGGCACGCGCGAGGCGATCCACGACCCCGAGGCCGGGATGCCCGAAAACCGCTTCAACGATGGGGCGACCGACGCTCAGGGCCGGTTCTGGGCGGGCACCATGAAGGACGCGGGCGAGCCGGAGGCGCTGGGACGGTTCTATCGGCTGGATCCGAACCTGTCCGTAACCCCCTGGAAGGGCGGGATCTACACGACGAACGGCATGGCCTTCTCGCCCGATGGGCGGACGATGTACTTCTCGGACAGCAACAAGCTTGTCCGCACCATCTGGAAGGCGGCCTACGACACCGACACCGGCACGCCGGGCGAGCCGGAGGTCTTCTTCGACACGCGCCAGGTCGCGGGTCGCCCGGACGGCGGCACGGTCGACGCCGACGGCTGCTACTGGCAGGCGGGGATCGACGGCTGGCAGCTTTACCGGATCACCCCCGAGGGCAAGCGTGGACATGACCGTCGACGTGCCCGTCGAGCGGCCGTCGAAGCCGATGTTCGGCGGCGTGGGGCTGGACGTGCTGTTCTTCACCTCGCTCGGCATCGGGCTGACGGGCAACCGGCCCCAGCCCGAGGCGGGATCGCTTCACGCGATCACGGGCCTCGGGATCACGGGCCTGCCCCAGACGCGGTTCGCGGGATGAGCGACGGCCTGCGGGCGGAGTTGTGCCGGCTGACGGGCTATGTGCCCGGCCGGACCACCCGTGCGCAGGCCGCCGCCCCGATCCGTGTCGGCGAGGGCATGGTCGTCGAGGAACTTGTTCTGGACGGTCCCATGCCCATTCCCGCGACACTGACACGGCCCGAGGCGGATGGGCGTCATCCGGCCGTGCTCTACTGTCACGCCCACGGCGGGGACTATGTGCTGGGACGGCGCGAGTTGCTCGACGGCAGCGTCTACTTCGAGGGTCCGGGATATGGCGCGGCGCTGGCGGCGATGGGGTTCGCGGCGTTGTGCATCGACATGCCGGGCTTCGGCGAACGGCGGCGCGAGGGCAGCGAAGCGTCGTTGGCGAAGGCCTTGTCCTGGCAGGGGAAAAGCCTGTTCGGGCAAATGCTGTCCGACCTCGGGCTGGCGCTTGGCTATCTGGTAACGCGCGACGATATACGGCACGACCGCATCTACAGCTACGGCCTGTCCATGGGCGCCGCCCATGCGCTGTGGCTTGCGGCGCTGGACGACCGCATCGCCGGATGCGCCCATGCCTGCATCCTGGCCGACGTGGCGCGCCTGATCGAGACCGGCGACCATGACCGGCATGGGCTCTACCTGACCGTGCCCGGCCTGTTGAACGTAGCCGACATGGGAGAGGTCGCGGGCCTCATCGCCCCTCGCCCGCAGATCGTCTGCCACGGAGAGGCCGACCCGCTGACGCCGCCGCACGCCCGCGACGCGGCCCTTGCCGCCCTCCGCGCCGCCTATGACCGGCGTCGCGACGCCACGGGCCGCAACACGCTGCACACGATGACCGACCCCGCCGCCGGTCACGTCGAGTCGGCCGCGATGCGCGTGGCCATCCTGGATTTCCTGTCCCGCGCTACGTCGCGGGGCGCCTTCTTCGCCGCATGACAAGAACGAGGACCTGACACATGATGAACCGACTGCTGATCACCGGCGCCGCCGGCGGACTGGGCACCCAGATGCGCACCCGCCTGAAGCACCTCGCCCCCAATATCCGCCTCTCCGACATCGTCGACGTGACGGATCCGCAGCCGCACGAAGAGGTCGTCACCTGCGACCTGGGCGACAAGGCCGCCGTCGAGGAGCTTGTGAAGGGCTGCGACGGCATCGTCCATTTCGGCGGCGTCGCGACCGAGCATCCGTGGGACCCGATCTGCAACGCCAACATCAGCGGGCTGGTGTATCTCTATGAAGCCGCTCGCAAACATGGCCACCCCCGGATCATGTTCGCCTCGTCGAACCATGCGGTGGGCTTCCATCCGCAGAACAAGGTGATCGACAACACCGTCTATCCGCAGCCGGACGGGCTTTACGGCGTCTCCAAGGTCTTTGGCGAGGCGCTGGCCAATGCCTATCACTCGAAGTTCGGGATCGAGACGGCCATCGTGCGCATCGGCTCGTGCTTCCCGAAGCCGACGGACCACAGGATGCTGTCGACGTGGCTGTCCTTCGATGACCTTGCCGGGCTGATCGGGCGCATCTTCGACGTCCCCCGCCTGGGCTGCCCGATCATCTATGGCGTGTCGAACAACACGGCGGCGTTCTGGGACAACCGTCAGGTCAAGTGGATGGGCTGGCAACCGAAGGACAATGCCGAGGACTATCGCGCCGAGGTGGATGCGGCGAAGGAGAAGCCCGCCAAGGATGCCCCCGAGGTGCTGTGGATCGGTGGCGTCTACACCGCCGACAAGATCCACGAATGAGCGGAATTGAGACGTTTTGACCCTTCACGGAGCCGCGTGTTGACGCGGCTTCCCTTTTTCCCCCACTATCGGACGGCACGGCAAAAATACTATCAATCGCCGGCATGATAAAACGGCGGCAAGCCGTTGACGCGACAGGGTAAGGGAGGATCCTGATGGGAAGGACAGATATGTCCGTGCGACCGGAGACGGCCGCATGAGTCTGCTGGCACTCAACAGGATCACCAAGAGCTTCGGCGCCATTCATGCCCTTCAGGGCGTGGATCTGGAAATACAGCCGGGCGAAGCCGTGGGCCTCATGGGCGACAACGGCGCGGGCAAGTCGACGCTCGTGAAGATCATCGCCGGGAACTTCCCCCCGACCACCGGACAGATCGCCGTGGAAGGCCGCGAGGTGGTCTTCGACCGCCCCATCGACGCGCGCGCCGCGGGGATCGAGGTGGTCTACCAGGACCTCGCCCTCGCCAACAACCTGACGGCGGCCGAGAACGTCTTTCTGGGCCGCGAGCTGAAGAAGGGTTGGGGGCCGTTCCGCACGCTGGACAAGGAAGCGATGATCGAACGTTCGTCCGAGCTGTTCGCGGAATTGAAGTCCGAGACCCGTCCCCGGGACCTGGTCCAAAAGATGTCGGGCGGCCAGCGCCAGGCCGTCGCCATCGCGCGGACGCGGCTTTCGGATCCGAAGCTCGTGCTGATGGACGAGCCGACGGCGGCCATCTCGGTTCGCCAGGTGGCCGAGGTGCTGAACCTCATCAAGCGGCTCAAGGCCACGGGCCACGCCGTCATCCTGATCTCGCACCGGATGCCCGACGTCTTCGAGGTCTGCGACCGTATCGCCGTCCTGCGCCGCGGCCAGAAGGTCGCCGACAAGGCGACCCGCGACACCTCGCCCGAGGAGATAACCGGGCTGATCACGGGGGCCATCCATGCAGCCTGACGTCCCCCGCACCACCGACCACGCCGTCATCGGCGACGTAGCCGGGATCGAGGAGCGGACGCTTCTCCAGAAGATGATCTCGAGCCAGCCGTTCTGGGTCACGATCGCGCTGATCGTGGTCTGCCTCGGCATCGGCTTCTATCAGCCGGCCTTCTTCACGGCGCAGAACATCGCCAACATCACGCGCAACTTCGCGATCTTCGGGATCATGGCGCTTGGCATGACCTGCGTCATCATCACGGCGGGGATAGACCTGTCGGTCGGCTCGATCATGGGCCTCGTCGCCATCGTGGCGGGCATCTACCTGACGGCGGAGTACTCGTGGTACGTCTCGTTCGCGTTGGGATTGCTCGCGGGGCTGGCTTGCGGTGCCGTCAACGGGTTTCTCATCGCCTATGTCGGTTTGTCGCCGTTCGTCGTCACCCTCGGGATGATGTCGATCGCGCGGTCGCTCGCCGTCGTGATCTCGGGCAACCAGATGCTGTACCAGTTCGGCCCGGACGCGCCGATCGTGAAGGCCATCGGACAGGCCAAGTTTCCGCCGAACGTCGACGGAGACATTTGGCCCGACTGGATTCCCGCCTTCTCGTCGCACTTCTGGGTCATGGTCTTCATGGCGCTGATCGTGGGCTATGTCTTCAAGTACAAGGCATGGGGAAAGCACCTCTTCGCCATCGGCGGCAACGAGCAGGCGGCGCGGCTGACCGGCGTGAACGTCAAGCTCATCAAGTTCCAGGCCTACGTCTTCTCGGCCTTCTGTGCGTCGGTCTCGTCGCTTCTGATCCTCGGCTACACCGGATCGGCGATCAACGCGCTGGGCCAGAGCTATGAGTTGCGCGTCATCGCGGCGACCGTGATCGGCGGCGCGAACCTGCTTGGCGGCTACGGCACGGCCTACGGCGCCATCATCGGCGCGGCCCTTCTCGAGGTGATCCGCAACGCGCTTCTCATGGCGGGGATCGACTCGAACTGGCAGGGCGCCTTCGTCGGCATCTTCATCATTCTCGCGGTGTTCATCGGCCTCCAGACGGAAGGCGGCCGAAGCTATATCGCGCAGCTCAGGGATACGATCCTGCCGCCCCGGCGGAAGGATCGTTAGTATCGCCGGCCCGCGTGGCGGGACGGCACATTCAGGGAGGAAAGCATGAAAAAACTTTTGATCACATCGGCGCTCGCCATGTCGGCCATGACGGTCGGCACGGGCGCCTTCGCCCAGGACATCTTCGCGCTGGTGCCGAAGAACATGAACAACCCGTTCTTCGACCAGGCCCGTGACGGCTGCAAGAAGGCCGAAGCGGAATCGAACGGCGCCTTCGTCTGCGAATACATCGGACCGGGCGAGCACGGCGGCGGCGACGAGCAGGTGCAGATCGTCATGGACCTGATCGCGCGCGGCGACGTGAAGGGCCTGGGCGTCTCGCCGTCGAACGCGGCGGCGATGGCTGTGGCCGCAGAGGCGGCCAAGGAGGCCGGAATTCCCTTCATCACCTGGGACTCCGACCTTCTCGACCCGACGCTGCGGACCGCCTACATCGGTACGCACAACTACGAGATCGGCGTGAACCTCGCCAAGCGCGCGATGGAGATCAAGCCGGACGGCGGCACGGTCTGCATCCAGTCGGGCGGCGCCGCGGCGGCCAACCACAACGAGCGGATGCAGGGCATCCGGGACACGCTTGGCGCGATGTCCGGCACCACCTCGCCCGGTGAGCGCCTGACGGGCCAGAACGGCTGGACCGAGGCCGACGGCTGCCCGCTTTACACCGACGACGACTTCCCGAAGTCGGTGCAGCAGTTCGAGGACTTCATGGCCGCAAACCCTGACCTCGACGCGTTCCTGCCGACGGGCGGCTTCCCGCAGTTCGTGCCCGACGCGAACCGGGCAGCGGTCGAGCCCTACAAGGGCAAGATCGCGGACGGCTCGCTGGCTCTGGTCGTCGCCGACACCCTGCCGGTGCAGATCGACCAGATGAAGGAAGGCTTCTCGGCCGGACAGGTCGGCCAGCGTCCGTTCCAGATGGGCTACGAGGTGATGAACGCCTTCGCGCAGATGGCGGCCGGCGGCGAGCCCCCGGCGGACCCGACCTACACGGGTCTCGACGTCTGCACGCCCGAGACGGCTGACACCTGCATCGCGCAGTGATCGGCTGACAGAACGGTCGGCGGCGTCTTCGGGCGCCGCCGATTCTTCGGGGCCAGCGGGGCGCTGCCCCCGCACCCCCGGAGTATTTTCCGACAGAAGAAGGGCTGAGCGATGGACACGAGACCGATAGGCGGAACAAGGGTCGGCGTGACGCCGATCATCTTCGGCACCTCGGCCCTGGGCGGAATGCCCGACACCTATGGCTATGACGTCGACGAAGCCCGTGCGCGCGCCACGCTGGAGGCCATCTTCGAGAGCCCGGTGAACTGCCTCGATGCGTCGAACAACTATGGCTTCGGTCGCAGCGAGGCCCGCGTCGGCGACGCCATTCGCGCGGCAGGCGGACTGCCAAAGGGCTTCGTCATCTCGACCAAGCTCGATCGCGACATGGACACCGGACGCCTGGACGCCGACCGCGCGCGGCGTTCGCTGGAGGAGAGCCTCGAACGTCTCGGTCTCGACCGGGTGCAGATCCTGCACCTGCACGACCCCGAGCACTGCCGCGACCTGTCCGAGATCACGGCCACCGGAGGCGCACTGGACGAGTTGTTCCGGATGAAGGAGGAGGGGCTGTGCGATGCCGTCGGCCTCGCCATGGGCCGGCTCGACGTCATGGTGCCGATCCTGCGCGACTTCCCCTTCGACACGCTGATCAATCACAACCGCTGGACGCTTCTGAACCGCAGCGCCGACGCGATGTTCGATACGGCGCACGCGCGCGGGATCGCGATCCTGAATGCCGCACCCTACGCTTCGGGCGTGCTGGCCAAGGGGGCCGATGCCTCGCCGATGATCTCCTACACACACGCCGACGAGGCGGACCTGGCGCCCGTGCGGCGGATCGAGGCGATCTGCGCCCGCCATGGCGTGCCCATGGGAGCGGTCGCCCTGCAATTCTCGATGCGCGATCCGCGCGTGACCTCGACCGTCATCGGCGTGTCGAAGCCCGAGCGGGTGGCCGAGACGCTGGACTGGGCGCAGGCGGAGTTGCCGGACGCCCTTTGGGACGACATCGCCGCCCTCCCCTTCGAGACGACGGATCCGGAAGCCAAGCGCGACTACCGTCCGGGCTAGGTCACTCGGCGGCCATCTTCGCGCCGACGGCATCGAGCGCTCGTTCGACGACCTCGGTGCCGGCGCCGTCGCGGTGCGCTTCTTCGGACAGGAGACGCCGCCATGCGCGCGCGCCGGGACGGCCCGCGAAGAGACCCATCATGTGGCGGGTGACGGCGTTCAGACGTCCGCCCTCGGCAAGGTGATCCTCGATATGCGGCAGCATCGCGACGACCACCTGCGAAGCATCGGAAAAGGGCGGCGCCTCGCCCCAGATCTCGCGGTCGGCGGTGCCGAGGATGTCCCAGGGCGCATGATAGGCGGCGCGACCGATCATCACGCCGTCGATGCCCCGGTCGAGAAAATCCTTTGCCTGCGCAAGGCTTTCGATCCCGCCGTTGATCGACAGGTGGAGGTCGGGAAAGCGCTCTTTCATCCCGAAGACAAGCTCATGGTCCAGCGGCGGGATGTCCCGGTTCTGCTTCGGCGACAGACCCTGGAGCCAGGCTTTCCGCGCATGGATCGCGATCCGGCGGACACCGGCGTCGCGCATCCGGGACAGGAAGTCGGGCAGGACCACGGCGGGATCCTGGTCGTCGACGCCGATCCGGCACTTGACGGTCACCGGCACCGCAACCGCCGCCGTCATCGCGCGCGCGCAGTCGGCGACGAGACCGGGCGTCTTCATGAGGACTGCGCCGAAGGTGCCCGACTGCACGCGGTCCGACGGGCATCCGACGTTGAGATTGATCTCGTCGTAACCTTCGTCCGCGCCCATGCGCGCCGCCTCGGCCAGTTCAGCGGGGTCGGAGCCGCCAAGCTGAAGGGCGACGGGATGTTCGGAAGGGTCGAAACGCAGCAGGTGCCGCGCTCCGCCCCGGACGAGGGCGGGCGAGGTGACCATCTCGGTATAGAGAAGCGCACGCCGGGACATCAGCCGATGCAGGTATCGGCAATGTCGGTCGGTCCAGTCCATCATCGGCGCGACGGACAGTCTAGCGCTTTGGTCTAACGTCATTTCTTTCTTGTCTTCGTATCGTCGGCGGCAAAGCTGGGGCCCGCCTGTGACCCAAGACCGCCAGTCTAGGCCACGCCGGACTGAACGGCCAAGGGTGCATGAGAAAGTCATGTGCATCGTGACCGTAGGTTCCGCAAGACCTGGCGGAACCATCGGCACGCCATGCGCGGTGATTGAGATCCTTCCGCCGATGCGCTCAGCGCTTGAGAAGCGGAGCCTCGTCGACCAGCTGGAGACTTTCCACGAAGGGCCGTTCCGCGAGGCGCGCGATATCCTCTGCCGGGGCCGAAACGACCCAGCCGTCCTCCTCGTTCGCATCGACGATGTCGAGCGACATCTCGCGAAGTGCGGCCTCGAAGCTTGCCTCGTCCTGGCCGACGGCCGGAGTGATCATGACGGTGATCGTCGTCGTGCCCGATTTGGCCCCCTCGGGCAGAAGCTGGGTCTTGAAGTCGACCGACACCGGCTCGATCGCCTGCACGCCGGACGCTTCCATCAGGGCAGAGGCATCGGCGTCGACCGGGATCGACCCAAGGTAGGTGCCGTCTCCGGCATACTGGCCGATCAGGATCTCCCAATTCCGACAGACGCGCGACGGCGCCCCGGTCGAGCGGTGCGTCGACCGTGACCAGAACGGACGCCCGGTCCTGCCCCACGGCGGGGAAGGCGATCAGAATCAGGAATGCGGCAAGTCTCGACATGGTCTCCATCCTACTCGGGATCCGGGCACGGTCGCTTCACGATGTCGCCAGCGACGCTGAAGGTCTGCGGTCCGTCGCCGAGGGTGGACGCCGTCACACGGGCGCGCCAAAGGCCGGGCGAAGGTGCCTCCACCTCGGCAAGCTCGACATTGTTGAGCACGTCCCGGCCACGCTCGGCCATGTGAATGTCCTCGACGTCGAATTCGTTCCGCGCCAGTTCCGCAAGCTGGTCCGACCCCGTCAGCGGAGGGGGCGTCAGCTTCCACGGCAGGTGCGTTGCGCCGTCCGGTGCGATGAGAGTTAGGTCGAGGTCGTTCACCAGAAGCGCCAGCACCAGGTCGGCCGGCGCGTTGGCGGGCGCATCGTCCCACGCCAGCGCGACCTTCACGCGTTCCGTGCCCTCGGATACGTCGAAGCACATGTCCGACGCGGCGCCTTCGACATCGAAGGCCCCCTCCTCGATGCCCGCAAGGTCCGTCATCACCCGGACGGCGCCCGAGACGTCGATCAGGCCGAAGCCCGAGGCGAAGTCGGGACCGGGTCCGTAGAAGGTCGGTTCGCGGATGTCGATGTTCTTCAATGCAGCGAGGTCCGACGGGTCGAGCATGGAGACAAGATCGGGCCGCCCCCTCTCTGCCACCAGGTCCTGAGCCGTCGCTACGAGCGCCGCCTTGTAGGTCGACGGAAGCGGATCGACGTCGCCCGCAGCCTCCCGCATCAGCGCGATGGCCCCGGTGACGACGGGGGCGGCCATCGACGAGCCGCAGTCGCGCACATAGCCCTCGGCATTCGGCGAGGGCCCGAGGATGCCGCCCTGGGACGTCGAGACCTGGAAGTCGTGACACCCCGGAGCAACGAGGTCCGGCTTGATCCGGCCGTCGAAGGTCGGGCCGAGACTGGAATGCGGCCAGACGGTCTGGTGCGCCGTGTCGTAGGCGCCGACGCTGATCGAGTTCTTCGCCTGCGTGAAGACCGAGACATAGGCGGCGCGGCGCCCGTCCTTCGGTCGCAGACCGTTGTTGCCCGCCGCCCAGACCTGCGGACGCGGCGGGATGACCTCGCCTTCGGTGTCACCGTCCGACACGCGCGCCCGCCCGGCGATCATCTCGTCGATCAGCCTCGACGCTCCTTCGTAGCCGTACAGGGTCTCGATATAGGAGTGGTTGCTGACGGCGACCCCGCAATCGACCAGCGCGCTCGTCAAGAGCGCCAACCGCCGTATGCCCTCGCTTTCGTCGGTGTACTCGAAGACGCCGATGTCCGCCTCGGGCGCGATGCCCCGCATCCCGAAGGGCGTTCCGTCGACCCCCTCGAGCGTCGAGTTGACCACGGAATTCCGGCCGCTGCCCAACAGGATGCCCGAGACGAGCGTCCCGTGGCGCTGCGCGAGGACGCCGTCAGGCTCGCCGCCGCAACTGGTCGCAAGGCCGACCCGGCGGAAGAACCGCTCCTGATCGCCTTCAAGCGCCATGAAATCCCCGTTCTCCGCATTGATCGGCGTATCGAAGATCCCGACGCGGACAGAGCGGCCCGCGACACCCTCCAGAACCGGCAGGTCGCTTTCGAGGGTGAAGCCCTGCGCCCCGTCGACGTTCGCCACCTGCCGCGCGACGCTTGTCAGCGGCAGGAAGGGCGGCGGCCCCGCGTCGATGCTGAGAACGTCCGCCAGACCCGCCACGTCAATGATGCGGTTGTCCGGCACCTCGAAGATGAACGTCCCCCGCGTCGGCTCTTCGATGGCCGTAGCGCCAAGAGCCTCGAGGCTTCGCTGCACCGCGTCGCGGCCTCCGGTCGCGGCACTGAGGAGGACACGCCGTCTCCCCACGGCGTCAGGCGCGAGCGCGGGGGCGAGAACGAGCGAGCGCCCGATCTTGTCCTCGATCCGAAGCGTGGCCCCGGCCCGAATTTGCTCGGACGCCAGGTCGGGCAGGGTCGCATCCCCGGCGAAACGCACGACATAGGTGCTGCCACCGACGAAGCCCTCGAGCGTCACCCCCGCCTCGGCGAGGCGCGCCTTTTCCTCCGCATCGAACCGCCGCCCGAATTCGATCACCGAGACGACACCTTCGTCCGACTGTCGTGTGGGTGCGCGTCGGAACGCCTCGATCTGGCGAAGCGCATCCGGTGCCGCAAGAAGCGCCGCCCTGTCGCGCAGGAGAAGGTTCTCGGCATCGAGGCGGCGGATCCTGTCGAGACCGATGCTGGGAACTCCGGGACGCAGGACGTCGCGGATCGCCGGCGTGACGGGCTCGATCCCCTCGAAGAGACGGTCACGGTTGAACTGCGGCAGGTCGCGCGTCGGCAGGTCCTGAGCGTGGCAAGCGATGGCGGTAACCAGCCACGCGAGGGCGATGCGAAGGATCACCTGACCGTCCTCCCGCCCATCTCGCGGAAAGCCGCGATCGCACGGCTCCGCGTCAGGTTGCGCCCCGTCGCGCGCAGGGCGGCGATGAGCGCCTGTCCGGTCGCGCGTCCCGCAGCCTCGGGCGGCAGGTCCGGTTCTTCGGAAAGCGAAAGGATCGGAAGCCCGGGCTGCTCGCCGCCGTCGAGGCCTGCGCCGAGGAATGCGTCGCCCCCCGCGCCGGTGCCGACCACGATGCTGCGCCCCCAGGCGCGTTCGCCGTCGACCGAGGCGGCAAGCCCGCGAAGAAACGGCTCGGCTTGGTCGCCGACCACCGCAATCCGCACCGTCGAGCCCGAAACCCCTGCCCGCTCACGGCGCGGCAGGGCGTCGAGAAAGTGGACCAGTTCGTCAGTTCCACCGTCGGAGAAGGCATAGCGCGGCATCGCCGGGTCCAGGGCCTGTCCGTCCCGCCCCATCCCATGCTCGGCCGCGCGCACAAGGTCGTCGACCGAAAGCCCGCGTCCGGCGATCGGGGGCACGACCAGCGCGCCCTCTACGCTGCCTTCGCCGTCCGCACCGTGGCAGTTGGCGCAGGGAAACAGGCGTGCCGACAGTTCCGCATCGCCGCCCGCCAGCCGGACCGTCGCCCCCACGTCGCCCGTGCCGTAGAACAGCGCTGCGGCATGATCGTCAGCGGCGACCGCCGAGGATGCGCACAGGAGGGATGCCAGAAGGGTCAGCCGCATCTCAGCGGCCCTCGACGCGCGCAAGCGTGCCGAGAAGGGTCTCAGGCGCCGGCAGGCCTGCGATGCGGACGAAGCGGCCGTTTCCGGATCCCACAAGAAACATGGGATCGTGGTCCTCGACCGAGCCGAGGGAGAGACCGAACGACCGCAGGACGTCGGCGATCTCGGGCACGCTTCCCGTGACGAAGGTCCAGCGATCCTTCGCCTCGAAGGCGTCAGCCGTCCGGTGCAGGGCCGAAGGCGAGTCGCGGACCGGGTCGATGCTGACCGAGACGAGCCGGGTGCGGTCGTCTCCCGCCGCGTCGAGGTCTTCCTGCACGATCTGGAATATGCCGTTCGCAACCGGGCAGATCGTCGTGCAACTCGTGTAGATGAAGGTGACCACCACCGGCCCGTCGCCGACAACCTCGCCGAAGCGCCGCTCGGCGCCGTTCTGGTCGATGACGCGCGCATCGGCGATGTGGATGGTCTCGAAGCCCGGCGCCGTTTCGGACTGGCCCTGCACCGGCATCTTGTGACCCGCGTGCGGATCGTGTGCCTGCGCCGGGACGCTGAATACGAAAAGCGCCAGGGCGATCAGAAGATGCTGTCTCATTGCTTAGCCTCTATCGTTGTCGCCCTGATCTCGACGCCCTTGAGCTTCGCGTCCGCGAGCGTCACCGCGTAGTGACCCGGAACCGGCGGGGCGACGATGAACCTTGCGCCGCCTGCGTCGAAGCCGTCCGCCGTAAGCGTCGCGCGCCAGCCGAATTGAATATGCGTCATCTCGAGGACAGGGTCCGTGAGCGCCACGGAGGCTCCGTCCTCGTCCAGAAGGCGGACGTTCAGGACCTGTCCCGCCCGCGCGGCGAGCGACGGCAAACCAAGCTCGACGGTCAGGACCGGAATGGAAAATGCTGATTTTTTAGGGCCTTCCGCGTCGAAGCGAAAACATCGCGACATCCCGCCGATGCCTGTCGTCAGGACCAGTTCGTGCGGCCCGCCCTCGTTCACGACGGCGCGGGTGTTGAACCGACCCGGCGCGGTTTCGCGAAAACTCCGGTCGAGGACGGCGACAGCCGAAGGCCGGCCGCCGCGCAGGCGGACGGCGGTCATCGGCGGCGCGTCTCCCATGCTGCTCGTCTCGTCGATGACGAAGCCGGTGTAGCTTGCCGCGTGAACCGCCAGCACCTGCGGCGACGGGGCAAGCGGCACGAGAAGCGCTCCGGGTCGGGTCGTCACCTCGGCGTCGCGCGGGGCAAGCCGGACTTCACGCAGCGTCGGCGCCTGCCCCACGGCCACGGTCCCGAGGTCGATGACGGTCACGCCCGACTGGTCCGCCGTGGCAAGGAACGCGGCCTCGCCCGCGAAAACGGCGTCGCCGATGCCCTGGTTCAGGGCGACGGCGCCCGCAAGCGCCGTTGTGGCCGGGTCGATGAAGGACACCGCGCCGTCCGCGTTCCAGACCAGGATCATTCCCGTTTCGGGCGAAATGTCGATCCGGTCAGCGGGCGCGGCAAGCTCGACCGAGACGCTGTCCATGGGCGCGTCCGCAAACACGATGCGCGCGGATACCCGGTCCGGCGCCAGCGTGGCGACAAGGCGCACGACACCGCCGCGACCGTCCGGCAAGGCAATCCCGGCGGCATTCGATGCAAGCTCATAGCCGGCCGAAGCAGTCACCTGCCCGGAGGACGCATCGAGAAATGCGAACCCATCCTCGGCCCAGGCGAAGACCTCGCCTTCGCCCGCGTCCGCCAACCCGCCGACCCTCGTCTGAAACCGGACCGGAGTTCCCTCGTCTCCGCCGGGAGCGTGGAACATCACCCCTCGCCCGTCCGTGCCGATGCCTCCCAGCCAGATCACGCCATCGTTCGAGACGTGCAGTGCGGCGAGAGTTCCGCCGACCTCCGGTAAGGCGATCCCGGACACGTCCCCGGTCAGCCCGACCGAGACGAGGCCTTCGTGCCCGGGGAGATGAGCGATCAGCCTTTGGCCGGCGCGGTCGGCGACCACCAGGTCCGGCGTCACCTCAAGCGTCCCCGCCGCCAGCATGTTCGCCGTGGCGAGATCGAGACGGGGGTCGGCAAGACCGAAGCTTCCGTCGTCGTTGAACCCGGCGAGGACGATCCCGTTCAGATCGATCCCGCCCGTAGGGATGCGGCGCGTGGCCCGAAAGGCGCGCGCAGCCTCGACGCAGGGCGCATCGGTCTCGGACACCGGCCGGATCCAGCCTTCCAGCACGAAGCCTTTCAAGGCGCCGCCCGTGGCCGCATCCGTCAGCGTCACGTCGATCCCGAACGGCTGGCCGGGCAAGACGGTGTCGATCTTCCCGCCGGTGACATCCGTAAGCACGACCTCGGCGGTCAGGGGCGCGGCAAGGTCGGCCGCGAACGCAGGCGCCGCGATGACGGCGATGACAGGGAAGATCGTCCCGGCGAGGCGCATGTCATTCGAGCCTGCACGAAGTCACGCCCGCATCGGCCAGGCTGCCTTCCGGAACCACGTCGAGCAGCCCCCAGATGCCGCCCGCCCGCAGGTGCGTCGGGCCGTCGTGCCAGAGATAGCACCCCTCCTGCACCGGCCGCGTCAGCGGCGCGGCGATGGCCTTGCCGGGCGCGATCAGCGCGGAGTGAGGGAAGCCGAAGCCCGGGAACAGGTCATCGTAGTCCTGCGAGATCGTGACGAAGGCGTGCTGCCGCGCGCGCCCCGATGGCTCGAGGACATTCATCGTGATTTCCTCGCCCGCTTCGGCCCGCAGGACCGGCATCGACGTGGCGGTCTTGGAGGGGCCCCAGCCGCCTGACTCCCGGCCGCGTCCTCGTCCGGCTGGAGCAACCAGAAGTCCGGCGGAAAAGCCACGGCGTTCAGATCGCTGTCGGCCTCCAGCGCCGTTCCCGGCAAAGCGGGCGTGCCGATGTCGCGCAGACGGGCATGGAACGGGGCGCTGTGATAGCTGACGCCCTGGTCGCCCCTGTCGTAGCTGTCGTCGCAGATCATGCAGTCCGGCATGGCCTTGCTCGCCACCTGCACGCCGTCGCTGAACCGCCATTCGATCCCGCTCCGCTTGTCGTGAAGGTTGAGGCCATCCTGGAAGAACAGGACGAACGAGCGATGGCGACGGGATTCCTCCCTCGCCACCCTTCGCCTGCGTCGTCGCAAGTCCGTGGCCGGCTGCAACGGGCGCGGGCATCACGTCATAGGAGGCGCCAGGCAGTTGCCAGGACTCCGAGCCATCGCCGAAGGTGTGATCCTGAGGCAGGACGAGGACCGATCCGATCAGCCCGTGGCCGCCGTGGCCGATCACGTCCCCGAACGGCTCGATCGGCACGGGGCCGAAGGCGTAGGGCATCCAGTGAACGATCTCGCTCGCGGTCGCGTCGCCCAGAACTGCGCGGGGATCGGCCGAAAGCTTGCCTGCGTAGAAGGTGATCCGCTCGGCGTTCGCGACACGCGGAAGATAGCCGGTGACGCTTTCCGTCTCGTCGGTCTCGTCCGAGAAGGACACCGTGTCCCCCGCCGGCTGCAGCGCACCCGTCGCGTTCCAGCCGAAGGGAAGGGCTATGCGTTGCGTGTGCGACAGCGTCGGCAGCGGGAAGCGGATCGCCAGCCGCGCCGAAGGCGTCACATCGTGCTTCCGCGGGTCGGTGCTGTCGGCGTCGAGTTCGTAGACCGGGGAGGCGGTGTCCTCTCCGACATGGACCGCCGGATCGGTGTTGAGCGGCGTGATCGGTGGCATGAGGGCATCGCCCGGCCCGTCGCGAAGCCCCGTCACCTCGTCCGCTGCCTCGTAGCCGCCGCCGGTCGAGACGGGCACGACCTTGTCCGTCGCGGTTTCGGGCTCGAGAAGGTTCACGACCTCCAGCGTCACGCAGTCACCTGCCCGGACGGGAAGCACGTAGGGTTCCGCCGGCTGGCCTGCATACATCGCCGAGATTGCGGCTTCGACGTCCGCGCGTGACGCGCCTTCCGTCACCAGTTCGGGATCGAGCGCGACCATCATCAGGCCGTCCGGATCGAAGGTGTCGCGTCCGTAGGTCATGCCGTCTGCACCATAGACCCTCCGCGCCTCGATGGCCGCCATCGCGGCGTTCACGCGGGGAGCGCCTTCGGGACATTCGAGGAACAGCGCCTCATCCTCATCGAACGACAACATCGGCGCGCCTCTGGAGTGCCGCATCTCGCGGATCTCACGAAGACGCAGAGCCGCAGCGTTGAAGCATTCGCCGAACTCGGCGTCCTCCTCGCTCATGCACGTCGTGACGTCCGGGCTGTTGCCGTCCCGGAAGACGCGGAAAAGGCCCCACGCCCCGTTCCAGAGAGCGTCCTGCGTGCCGAAATCGTAGAGGTAGTCGGTGCTGCCGCGTTCGCTGGTGCCGTCCCTCGGCCCCACCACCGTCGAGACCGGACCTTCGAAACTCAGAGTTCCCGCCGAGATGAGCTGGCGGAAGGTGCCCGACACCTCGAAATGCTCCGAGATCCCGATCTCCTGCGCCGCGACATAGCCTTCCGCGTTCACGCAAGTCGCAAGAGCTTCGTCCAGAGAAGCGAAGTAGAGCGTCACGTCGGGCGGCGCTTCGGGAGCCGCTCCGTCGTCGGGTAGCCGCCCCTCGAACCACGCGCGGTAGAATTCCGGGTATCCCCTGTGCAGCGCCTCTAGACGGTTGCAGGCCTGTTTGGCTGTTTCGGTCACAGGCGACGATCCGATGACGGGCGACGCCTGCGGAAACGGCTGGTCGAGGTTCCGTTTCCAGGCGTGACCCGCGATGCCGAAGGTGTGCTGCACCTCCTGCGCGCCCTGGATCATGCGGATATAGGTCGTCTCGCCCGAATAGGTCTCGATCGGCAGCGTCGCAGGATCGCCGTGAAGCGAGGACAGGAAGACGTTCGACATGTCGCCGTCCTCGCCGCCGCGCTGGACGGCATAGCTGCACTCATCCACGTCGCGGACGAAGGCGGCGTCGTCGTTGTCGGCCTCGTGCCCCTGCATCGGAAGCGTCGCAAGCGCACAGTCATTGTGGTCGCCGCTTTCCTTCGTCCCGATCCGAAGCGGGATCGGTTCGCCCCGGTAGTTGACGAGGTACGGATCGTGATGGTCGACCGAGATGGACTCCGGGCGCGCAGGCGCAGCGACCGGGCTGGCGAGCCGCCCGTCGTTCCGAAGCGAGGCCTTGGAGCGGTAGTCCTCCAGGTGGAACGCAAGCTTGTCGGCGTCGGCCGCGTCCATCATGTCGGCAAGATCGGCCGTGTGAGTTGCGGCATCGCCCGGACGACCCGCCGCGTTCCACGCGGGGATCGGGTCCGCGCCGTCGAACCGTCCTTCGGCATCGGATGCAAGCGCGCTGCCGCAGGTGCCGTCCACGGCCTCCGCTTCGGTCCAGTGACGTGCCTCGCAGGCGAGCTTGGCGATGCCCGTGGCACTCGCGTCGTCGATCACGGTCTCGGCGTCGGTGTCGTAGTCGCGGGGATCATAGAGCAGCGCGAAATCGGCGATGGAGATCGCGTACTCCCGCACGTCCGGGTGGATCGGGTCAGGCCCCGGCCAGTCGTCGCCCATGCCCGGCATGTCGTCGGCCAGAAGCACGCGATGCACGCCCACCATCACGTCGTTGTCGCGTCTCGAGCGTGCCGAGATCGCCCGCGAACGATCGGCACTCGGACGGCGCGCCGCCGGACACGAAGCCCGGAAGGCAGACGTCGTTGTCGCGCGGCTCGATGACGAGCGCGGTGTAGAACCCGTGCTGCTGGATCGAGGACGGGCCGAAATGGTCGTGCGAGAACACCGTGCGCAGCGTCCTGTCGCCCATGCCGTCGGCATCCTCGGGTCCGAGGTTGGACAGGATCGGGTCGGCGAACCAGCGCTGGACCGTCGTCTGGAACCAGCCGGGATGATCGCTTCGCTTCAGCGTCCACAGCTTGTGATCCGCGAACTCCGGCAGGACGCACCTTGGATCGTCCTGCCCAGAGGCGCAGAATCCGCGCCGCGACCTCGTCGGGCGCGAAGGTGCCGTCTTCGTAGTTGAATCCATTGCCCGACCCGTCGGACGAGGTGACGTCGAACTTCACGAGGTGGATGTGCTGGCCGATCGTGTCGGTCGGCGTCTTGACCTGGAAATCGTCGAGCTCCAGCTCTTTCGGCAGCTCGTTCGTGTGCCGGAACTCGATGCATTCCGAGCTGAAGGCGCGGAAGAAGAACGGTTCCTCCCGGGCCGATACGAAAGGCGAGATGGGATCGGCGAGGCCGGAGTTGTTCGTCTTGTAGTCGTCCGACGTCGATGTCAGCACGTTGATGCGGGCCTGCGGATCGTGCCAGCCGGCGCGGTTGGTGACCAGATCAAGCTGGACCGCCGAGGCCTCGTAGCGGCGGAAGCCACCCACGGCAGGATCGGTCCGGAACGGCTCGCCCGGCCATTGCAGAAACGGATCGTCGGTCTCGCTGCCCCGCGTCGAGCCCCGGAGGCGCGCCGCAGGGATCGGCAAAGGGCGCGCCGGGTTTCGGCGCCGATCCATTGACCGTGAACAGCCCGAGCCCGGTCTGATAGCCGCCTGCGGGATCGAAGGTCGCGGGCGATCCGTCGGGCGCGCGCACGTCTATCGTCTCGCCGGTCGACCAGACGGTGCCGTCGTAGTGAAAGCCCATCGCGGCCCGCTCAAGCGGCGTGCCCTCCTGCGCGCGCGGTTCCAGAGTGATCGTCCCGAACTCGGCCGACATGTCGCCCAACGCCAGCATCTTCGCGACAAGCTGCGAGGCCTGCGCGTCGTTCGCGGGCGGCGGATCGCCCGCCTCCTCGACCCCGAAGCGCCGCGTGCCGCTGGCGACGACGTGGCGCGACAACCCTCCGTCCAACACGTCGCCGGTCGTGACATCGCCTTCGTCGCGGGTCGCGACCGCAAGATCGAGCGGCGCCTGCGGAGGCCGGTGACCCGGCTTGCCGCCGACGAAGAACGGATACCCCGGAAAAGCCGCCGTGGCCTCGGCGGTCAGATAGGGCTCCTCGTCCGGCGCGGCATAGGTCGGCAGCACGGGAAGGGGACGGGTCGGAAGCGGCACAAGGGCAGGCACCGGCGTGCCCTCGGCGTCGGCGATCCAGCGCCCCGTCTCGGGATCGACCGAACCGACGCGGGGGTCGCCCGCCATCGCCTCGACCGAAAGGCCCGCCTCGGGCTGGCCGTCCGGAAGAAGACGCGTCCCGTCCTCGAGGACGTCGTGCACCCGCCAGAGCTCCCACATGCCTTGGGCGAAGTGCGGGTAGAGGTGACAGTGGAAGATGGAGTCGCCCACGGTTCGGTTGCGGTTGCCGCTGCCGTCGTTCTGCAACCAGTCGTCCTCCGGCCCCTCGTCATAGTACCCCAGGCCGCCGGAATAGATGTTGTAGGTGAACCCCTGCTGCGGGGCGACCGTCTGGCTGTCGAGATAGGCGCCGCGGTTCCCGTCGTTCCCGCCGAACCACTGATGCGCGTGCAGGTGGAAGACGTGCGTCTCCTTCGGCCCGGCATGGAAGTTGCGGAAGAGGATCTCGTCGTTCAGATAGGAATGATGCACGTTCGACGGGTCGTCGGCATAGCGCTCCAGTAGGGCGGGATCGCCGTTCGCCCAGCTTGTCAGGAAGAACTCCTCGTAAAGGCATTCAACGCACTCGGTCGCCGGTCCGATCCCCTTGCGGTTGGCCAAGAGGATCGACCCCATGCCGCTGGAGCCATAGTTGATGGCGAACCCGTCGCGGACCCCGGCAAGCTGCCCATAGCGCTCAAGCTCTTCGAAAGCCTGCGTGTAGAACGTCTTAAGCTCGTCATGGAAGAACACCGAGAACTCGCGGAAACTGCGGTTCGCCTCCGGCTCGTGGACGACGGCGTTCAGATCGGTATGAACGATCTCCTGCGCTCCACCGCCAGCGAGGCGGGTCATCGACAGGACCGGGATGCCGTCCAACTCCGCGTCGTAATTCACCTCGCCCGTCCGACGGTGATCGCCGGTCGCAAGCCGCTGAGACACATCGGCTTCCGTCGGCGTCCAGGCCGCGTCGAATGCCGCCTGCGAGACCTGGCTGCGGAACCACCGGCTGTTGCGCTCTTCCACGACGACGGCGCCGAAAAGCCCGTGCGTGATCGACCCGCCGTCCCCTTCCCCGCCGGCTGGCGCCGCGTTGCTCGAAAAGAAGTAGGGTCCGACCCGGTCGACCTCGTAGTAGCAGGTCACCGCTTCGCCCGGCGCGACCGCCGCGAGACCACGGCAGACGGCAAGGTTCGTCGGCTCCACTCCTTCGGGCGCGACGGCGATAAGACCTTCAATGGCGAAGCTCATGCCCCGCGTGACCGGCCAGTCGGCGGACCCAGGGGCGGCATCCTCGGGATCGGCACCCGCCGTTCCGTCGAGGCACGCCACCTCGTGATGCGCCAAGCGGTCTTCCGGGCCGGCGCTCACCGCGTCGCGAACGGTTTTCGCAAGGGTTCCCTCCTGAAGATGCGCTCCACGGCAGAAGGTTTCGGAATGTCCCGGCTGCCCCGGTCTGAGAAGGTTCGTGACCTGAAGGGCGAGCAGGTCGCCCTCGTTCGCCCGCAGGACCAGCGGACGCGGCCGCTTGCAGTCCCGCAGCCGGACAGAACCGGCGTCGAGGCCCGAGAGCGCCCTGTCGGTCCCGGTGTCTTCTGCGCAATCCGCCGCAGTGATCCGCTCTGGCACCGTGTCGGCGGGGATCAGGTCGCGGCGCAGGGCGAACATCATGCCAAACGGATTGTAGGACCCGAAGCGGTTGTAGACGATCACCTGCTCGAAGGCCGCTATGTCCGCGCAGACGAGCCGTCGTTCGACGCCTTCGATGCTGGCTGCCGAAGGCAGAGTGTCGCAAAAGTCCAACTCTGCGTCCGCCGCATGGGCAGGACCCGCGGGAAACAGAAAAATGAAGCAGAACAATACATTTGCGAAGCGGATCATGACCACCACTCCTTCGCCAGATTATTTGAGGCAAGGAAACACTAGCACGAAACGATCACGACCGGCGGTGTATTTCCGTCGCCTCGACAGGTTTCGTTAAACATCCGTGAATTTGGCCGCGGCGCGGCGCATGTCGCAGGCCGAGGAGCAAAGCCTCTGCCTGCATCCTTCCTGGCGGATGTCCACGAAACCCTTTCCCTCATGGCTCGGCTCAGGCCGAGGCGAGGAGACCTTCGACGATGGCGGGAAGATCGGCATGACGGTCGAAGGCCGCGTCGTGCGGGATGCTTTCGACGGGCGTGCGGCGATAGCCGCCCGTGAACAGAAGGAAGGGCACTCCGGCGCTTTGCGCCGTCTCGGCATCGACCTCGCTGTCGCCCACGTAGAGGCATGGCCCCTCGCCCAAATCCGCGAAGGCGGCGAGAAGCGGCGCGGGATCGGGCTTGCGCCCCAATGGGTTGTCTCCGCCCCAGACGGTGCCGAACAGCTCGCCCATCCCGAGGTGCGCCAGCACCGCCATGCAGGGGCGGCGCAGCTTGTTGGTGCAAATCCCCAGACTTGATGCTGCGTCGACAACGTCGCCAGCATCTCCCTGACGCCTGGATAGACCTCGGTCAGCGTCACGGCATCGTCGTAACGCGAGACGACATCCGCCAGCAGGCGCTCCTGCTCGCTGTCGGGAATGCCACGGGCGGCACGCATCTTCGCGACGAAGACGTGGATACCCTCGCCGATAAAACTGCGCGTCTCTTCAAGCGTGACCGGAGCGGCGCCCACACTTGCCAGCGCGGCATTCGCAATCCCTTGTATGTCGCGCGCGCTGTCGATCAGCGTACCGTCGAGGTCGAAGACGATGCGCGCGCTCATGGGCGCATAGGGGAGGCTGGAGCTTCGGTGCTTTGACGGATCGAAAAACGAAACAATTGCAGAGGTTCCACGCGGTTTGTCATCCTTTGGCCAGATTCGTTTGACTGTCTGCCGGATATGAGAACCGACGCACCCACCATGATTTCAGATGGCCCCGACCGCATCAACATCGGGCTTGTCCTTTCGGCCGGACTTGCAGGGGTGCTCGTCCTTTTCGCGTGGTTGCTGACGCAGCGGGGCTTCATCGACACGACCGACTTCGGCATGGCCGAACTGGTCACCTTCTATCTTCTCAAGGCGCAGGACGTACCAGTCGCCATCGCGCTGTCCGTGCTCTGCCTCGCCCTTCTCGCGATGCCCCAGCGGACCATATCGCTGGACCGCTTCGCGCGACCGGGCGCGGTCGCTGGCGTGGCCCTTCTTGCCTTCGGGCTTTCGTGGATGCTGGGCGTGTACGCGCACCTCGGCTTCGACATGTCTCTCGATGAATTCTCATCCGGATTCCAGGCTCGCATCTTCCTGAACGGCCAGGTTGCGGCCGACCTTCCGGCAAATTACGCCGCTCTGTCGCCCCACATGCAACCCGCGCTGATCCACAACGATCCCGAACGTGCGCTTTGGATGTCGAACTACCGGCCCGGATACGCGCTGTTGCGAGCCCTTTTCGAAAGCGCGGGCCTCCAGTCGATCCTCAACCCGCTGCTCGCCGCCGTCTCTGTCCTCGCCACCGCCGCCGTCGCCCGGCGGCTCTGGCCCGAGGAGCGGGACGCAGCCCTTCTCGCGGCCCTTCTTCTGGGCCTGACCCCGCAGATGCTCGTGATGGCCTCCGCAAACTTCGCCTATACGGGCTACCTGGCGCTCAACATGGTCTGGCTGGCACTGTTCCTGCGCGGGACACTCGGCGCTCATGTCGTGGCGGCCCTCGTGGGCGGCGTCGCCATCTCCCTGCATCAGGTTCATGTCCATCCGTTCTTCGCGATCCCCTTCCTCGCAGCTCTCCTCTTCGGACGCTTCGGGCCGCGCTGGCATCTAGTGCCCTACATTGTGGTCTACGCGCTGCGTTGGAACGGCCATGCTTCTCTGGATCGAGATCGCCACATGGCTGCACACCGGAGACGCCAGCGTCTTTCCCACGCGCCTGACGGACCTCCGGTACTACCGCGACTTCACCGGCTATCACGCCGAGCGCGAAGAGGTTCTGCGCAATATCTCGGCCCAGCTTGCGCCAGCGAACCTGTTGCGCTTCGCGGTCTGGCTGTCGCCCGCGCTCCTCGTGATGCTGGTCCTGTCGATACGCCGCGACATCGTCCTGCCGCTGGCTGTCTGGCTGTGCGGAGCAGCGATCGTGCTGACGGTCGTGGCGCATCAGGTCCTGATGGCGAACCAGATGCAAAGCTGGGGCTCGCGCTACTACAACCCCGTCCTCGGCGCGCTCGTCCTCTTCGCACTCGGGGGATACCTGTCGTGGCGCCGGACGCAGCCACAGCGCGAGGGGCTCGATAGCCGCCTCGCGGTCCTTCTTCTCGCCGGCCTCGTGGTCTTCCTGCCCTGGCGCGGCCTGCAGGTCCACGAGAAGGTCGCGCCCCGCGCCGCCTTTCAGGCCGCGATCGAAGAGTCGGGCGCACGGATCGTCCTTCTGGACCCGACCGGCATCTGGCTGGGCTTCGATCCCCTGCGCAACGACCCCTTCCTTCGAGACGGACCGATCATGGTGCTCGACGCACCCTTCCTCGACCTCCCGCGGGGAGAGCCAGGCGTGCTGCGCGTGGGTGTCGAGATGGCGAAGCGCTATGGCCTTGCGGCGGGCACTCTGCTCGAACCGGGAGAGTAAGGCGAGCGGCCCGATCGGATGCAGACGCTCGACGCACGAGCGGCACGGGGCTGGACGGCCTGACTAGGGCCGAAAGGCGTGCGTGGAGCGGTTGCCCGAGATGATCGACAACAGGAAACCGCCGAAGAAGACCTGCGCCCCGATCACGATCAGGGTCGCCGCCGCGATCAGGCTGCGCATCTCGTTCAGCGGGCCGCCGTCCGCGCTGATCCAGCCCCCGGTAATGACCGCCGCCCATGTGACACCAGCGACGATCAGCGCCAGACCCATGAGGATCCAGCGGCCCAGGTTCGAATGGCGCAGAAGCCGGCCCGCCCAATGGTCCGGACTGCGATAGCCCTCGCGGATCGACTGCTGGTGCGCGGTGACGCCGAAAAGTGCGAACTGGACGGCAAGGATCAGCGCCGCCGAGGCAACGACCGCCCAGTGATCGCCGATGCCGAAGCTGCCGAAGCGCACCATCTTCTCGTCTCCTCGGACGACGAGCGCGGTCAGGATCGCAAGACCGCCAGCGCCAAGGAACAGCGAGGGCAGCACGAACAGCCAGGACGGCGACAGCATCAGCATGTAGAACATGTGCCGCAACCCGTCGCGCCAAGGGTTGAGATGCGGCGGCCGCCCACGCCCGTCGGGCGAAAGCGTCACCGGGATCTCGGCGATGCGAACCTTCTTCAACGCCGCTTTCAGAACCATCTCGGAGGCGAACTCCATCCCCGTCGACGAAAGTTTCAGCGCGTCGAACGTCTCACGCGTCAGCGCGCGCAGGCCACAGTGGCTGTCGCTTATGGTCGTGCGGAAGAACAGCCGCAGGATGCCCGACAGGACCGGATTGCCAAGATACCGGTTCTTCCACGGCATGGCGCCGGGGTGGATCCTGCCCTTGAAGCGCGATCCCATGCAGAGGTCGGCGCCGTTCATCAGCGCTTCGACCATCCCCACGCTTTCGACGAAATCGTAGGAGCAGTCGCTGTCTCCCATCACGAGAAACCGACCGTAGGCCGCCGTGAACCCGCCGTTCAGCGCCGCGCCGTATCCGCGCATGTCGATGTCTACCACGCGAGCGCCGGCCTCTTCGGCCAGCCTCTGGCTGCCGTCGGTCGAGCCGTTGTCGGCCACGACCACTTCGCCGGTCAGGCCATGCTTCTCGCACAGGATCGCCAGAGCCTGCCGCGCCTGCGCGACGCAGCGCGCGACCGTTGCCGCTTCGTTCAGGCACGGCATCACGATCGACACGTCGAGCGTCACGTTGAAGGTCTTCATCATCGGCCCCTGCTTCACGACAAAGGTTGAAACAAATCAATGAGGCGAAATATTGACCGCACTTCGCTGGGATTGTTCACGAATAGCCGAAAATCGCACCCGTGTCTCGCCGCGCTTCGACCTCAGACCCCGGACAGCCGCTCGAAAATCGTCTCGATGCGGGAAGCGGCCTCGGCGCAGGGCCGCTGCGCGTGGAACCGGGCAAGGCGCAGGGCGACGGCGTCCAGGCACCAGCCGAACGCGGGCCCCGCCGACAGGACGATCTCACGCGTGGCCGCCTCGACCGTGGCGGTGGGAACCAGACCGTCGGCCTCGGCCTGCCAGAGACGGCCGTAGAGCTGCGCGAGATCGTAGTCGGGCGGACCCAAGGACACGCTTTCCGTGTCGATCAGGGTCGTTCGGCCGCCGTCGAGGAAGATGTGCTCGAGCTTGACGTCGGCGTGGATCAGGCGGCTGCCAAGGCGGGGTCGTCCCGCCTCCAGACGCGCGAGGATCCGCGCTGCGGCTGCATGGCAGGCGGGCACGGTCGCGGCCACAAGGCTCACGCAATCGGCCGACCTGTCCAGGATGACCTTCCGGGTCATGTGCCGCTCGGGCGTCGGCGCGAGGGTCTGAAAGCGCCGCAGCGCATCGAGGCACTGAAGCACCGGCTCGACGCCGCCCCGCGCCAGAAGGCTGTCGAGCGACGCGCCTCTTGCCGCGCTATAGGCGATAGCCGAAAGCGACGCATCCGTAGCGACCACGGGCGCGACCGACAGCGGCCCGCCGGCAAGACCCTCCGCAATCCGCAGGTTCGCCACGGCGAGACGCTCGGGGACGTCGTCCGCGAGGATCTTGACGTAGACCGCGGCACTGCCTGCCCGTTCGCAGCGGAACGTGCAGGACAGGCCGGGGCGATAGCGAACGACCTCTGGCGCACCGGCGGGCGTCCCGCCGATCAGGGCGGACGCGCGTCCTTCGTAGTCCTCGAGAAAGAGACGCACCTGCGGCAGCCGGTGATCGTTCGGAAAGGTCTGGAACAGCGCGCCGGTCGCCTCGTCATAGCTCGCGGCCTCCGTACGCGCGGCCAGACGCCGCGACTTGTCGCCTTCGAAGAACCACGCCGCCCCCTGCCCCGTACCCGACGGACCCGTGGCGAGATGAAGGATAGCGCGCTTTCCCGCGCGATAGCGAAGCCGAACGAGCGACGCCTCGTCCGTCCCGGCGATGCGCGACAGCGCATCAGGTCCAAGGGCCGAAAGTCCCGGAAGTCCGGCATCCGCGATCGCGATCACGACGCCGCCTCGTCGATCAGCCGTCGCACCGCCGCATCCGGTATGGAGGTGAAGGCCCGGATCATCGCAAGCCGCAACAGCGCCGCGGAGCGCCAGAGGTCGACCCCCGGCAGGTCGAGCGCCGCGTGCAGAGGACGCTCGTCCACCCCCGCCAGGTAGAGGTGCGCGAGCAGGTTGCCGGGGTCGAGTGCCGGGTCGGCCCGCGAGAGGGTGTCGAAGTCGAGGATGCCCGCGACGCCGCCTGTCAGCAAGATCTGCTTTTCGTGCAAGTCCCTGTGACACAACGCAAACTCGGTGCAACAGCGCAAGAGGGCGTCGCAAACTTTTGCCACGGGCTCGTCCAGCATTGCTGCCAGATCGGGCAGATAAGCCCGGCACCGACCCAACCAATCCTGCAAAAGCTTTGCCTCGTCGCTGCCGCCGTGCCTGGGCAAGTCCTCGAGATCCAGACCGCGCAGCGTCTCGAGGGCCCGGGCGATGGCCTGCGCTGCCTCATGCCCGAATGCGGCAGGCTGTCCGGGAAGCGCGCTGAAAAGCGCGACGCCCAGGTCGGGCGACGCTCCAAGCGGTTCGGGGATGCGCAGCGCCGCATCGGGTCCGAGCGCACGCCAGAGGGCGGTATGCCGGACCAGCCGATTGCCGCCCTCGCCGCTCTTGACCGCCGACAGTCGGGCGTAGAGGTCGCCCTGCCCGGTCCCGATCCGCAGGACGGCGCGCTTGCCCAGACGGTGCGCCACGAGGTCGACCGTGACCTGTCCCGGATCGCATCCGGTTAGCTCCGCGACCACCCTGCGCGCGCCCTCGGCGTCGTAGAGAAGCCGCAGACCCGACAGCCGCACGTCGAAGCCCGGCCGCCTCCAGACCAGACCGCGCCCCTCGTCGGCGAGAACGGCCGGTCGCGTCAGTCCAGCCTTCTGCCCATGCCGCGACTTCCCAAGGCTCGCCATCACCTCGGACGCATGACGCATCGTCCCCGCACCGCTGTCCTCGGCGAAGAGCGTGCGCGTGTCACCCGACCGAAGCATCGCCGCATAGGTCAACTGCACCGGACGACGTGAGGGAAAATGAACGCGCTCGAGCCTCAGCCCGACCGGCACCTCGCCCAGAAGCGGCGCGACATCCTGGGGCGACACGCCCCGCTTCCACGCCTCGATCCGTTCGATCGGACGATCCAGCACCGCGCTCATGCCGACAGGACCCGGCTGTTGCGGGGATACTCGACGAACTGCCCGTCCTCGATCCGCACCACGCGGCTGGCCAGCGACAGCGTCAGCGCGTCGTGTGCGATGAGAAACGTCGTCCGCCCCGCCGCCGCCCGTCGCAGGCCACCCAGAAGGCTTCGCGCGGTTGCGGGATCAAGTCCCGTCAGCGGTTCGTCGAGGATCAGGATCGGCGCGTCGCGCAGCACCGCCCGCGCGATGGCGACGCGCTGGCGCTGCCCGCCCGACAGGGTCTCGCCCCTCTCGCCCAGAACGGTATCATAGCCCTCCGGCAGCGTCCGGATGAACCCGTCCGCCTCGGCCTCGCGCGCCGCCGCGACGATCTCGTCCTCGGTGGCATCCAGGCGGCCGTAGGCGATGTTGTCGCGTACTGTCGTCCCGAAAAGAACGCTGTCCTGAAGCACGACCGAGATGTTGCCGCGCAGGGTGTCCAGCGTGAACTCGCGGATGTCGTGTCCGTCGATCCGGACCGAACCCTCCTGCGGATCGTAGAACCGCATGATGAGGCGGGTCGCCGAAGACTTGCCGATCCCCGATGTGCCCACGATGGCGACGATCTCGCCCGGGTTGAGGTTCAGATAGGCGTTCCGAAGAACCGGCGGCGATCCCGGATAGGCGAAGGTGACGTTCGCAAAGCCGACCCGCCCGGCCAGAAGACCGGCATCGACCGCGCCGGGCCGTTCGGCGACCTCGGGCGACAAGTCGAAGATCTCGAGAAGCCGCTCGCCCGACGCGGTGGCCTTGGCCACGCGCGCCGTCATCGCCGCCATCTTCCGTACGGGCTTGTAGAGCGTGGAGAGATAGGCGGTGAAGACGAGAAGGTCGCCCGGGCTGATGGCCCCGCTACGCACACGGACGACGCCGTACCAGAGGACAAGCGCCGTCCCGAGCGCAAGGATCACCTGCGTCACCCGATCCATGTTCGCCGCCAGTCGCGTGGTCACCACGCCCGCCTCGGCGGACGAGTTGTTCTGCTTGGCGAAGCGGCTTTCCTCATAGGCCTCGCGCGCGAACCCCTTCACGACATCGATGGACGAGATGCCCTCGGTCATCACCACGGCGATCTTGCCTTCCTTCCGGCGCTGCCTGCGAGCCGCTCCCCTGATCCGGCCGCCGAAGTGGCGCGTGACCAGCCAGAGCGCCGGCAGGATCGCCAGCGCCGACAGCGTCAGGCGCCAATCCATCCACGCCATGACGCCCACCGTCGCCGCGATGACGAGAACGCGCGCGGCGAAGAACACCACGGCGTCGATCAGCAGATCGCGCATCATCCGCACGTCGCCCGTCAGCCGGGCGATGATGTCGCCCGATGAGGCGGTGTCGTGAAACGAATGCGACAGCCTCTGGACGTGGCGATAGAGGTCGAGCCGGATCTGGGCCACGACCTTCTGCCCGACGGACGCGATCAGATAGGCCTGCGCAAAGCCCGCCGCTCCGCCCACGAGCGCGATGGCAAGGATGGCCAGCGCGGTGGCGGCCAGCAGGCCATCGCCGGTGCCGAAAGTCGCGGTCATCCAGCCGGTCACCGGATCGGTGTCGGGTCGCGGCATCAGGATGCCGTCGAAGACGACCTTCAGGGGCCAGGGCCGAGCGACCTCGGACGCAGCGACGCCGATGAGCGCCAGACCTCCCAGGACCAGCCTCCGACGGTGCGGCCGCAACTGCGGCGCCATGCGTCGGACAAGACGCCAGAGCGCGTCGGATCGTAGCGGATCCCGGCTCATGCGGCCGCCGTCCGCAGTCCGGCGAGGGCAACCACTCGCCGTGCGTTGTCCGTCCAGTCGTGCCGTCTCCCCAGGTCCGCCGCCGCCTTAGACATGACGCCGCGCCGCGCGGGGTCGGCGTAAAGGTCCGCCATGCTGCGCGCCAAGGCCCCGGCGTCGCCGGGCGGAAGAAGGACCGCAGCGTCGGACCCTGCCAGAAGCTCGGCCGTCTGGCCGATGTCGCTGGCCAGCACGGGGCGTCCGACAGCAAGGTACTCGTAAAGCTTGAGGGGCGAGAAGTAGTGCGCGTCGGACACCGGATAGGGCGCGGTCGCGACGTCCATTCGGGCAATCAGCGACGGCAGGCTTGCGTGGTCGACCCACCCCGCCAGCGTCACCGCCTCGCCAAGGGTCGCGCCCGCGACGAAACCGTCGATCCACCCCGCTTTCGGCCCGTCGCCGCAGATCAGCAGGTGCGCTCTCGGCTCGGTCGCCCGGAAAACGCGGAAGGCCTCGAGCAGGGTATCGACCCCGTGCCACATCTTCAGCGAGCCGGTGAACCCCACGACGAAAGCGTCGCGCGGCACGCCGGGCACCTCCGCAGGCGGCACGTCGGGTCGGAAGTGCCGGGTGTCGACCGCGTTGCCGATGACGTGGACACGCCCCGACGCCGCCCCTGCACCGACAAGATACTCCGCAACCTGCGACGACACCGCCGCAAGGGCCGTCGAACCCGCCAGCACCTCGGCCTCGAGGTCGCGCGCCTCGGCGTCGCACACGAGGCTGCGGAACGCGGCCTGCTCCAGCACGAGGGGCGCGTTGACCTCGGTCACCACCGGCAGTCCCAGGCGCCGGGCGGCGCGGACACCTGCGGCGGACCAGAGCGAATAGCGCTCGTAGATCATGTCGAAGGGCCATTCGCGGTACAGCGACATCAGCCGCGCCTCGATGGCTTCGGCCTGACGCATCGCCGCGCGCTCCTTGTCGGCCCGGTCAACGCCCGACCCGGTCTGCGGCACCTCCTCGACCCAGAGACGCTGCGCGTCGCCGTCGCCGCGCCGCGCCGTCAGCGCGCGGACATCGTGGCCGACCGTGATGAAGGCGCGCATCATCTCCTGGATGTGGATCGACGCACCCTTTTCCCCGAAGACCGGGATCCCGCGATCGGCCGAGACGTAGGCGATCCGCATTACGCCGCCTCCCGCGAAGGCCGCGCCGGGTCGAGAAGCAACTCCCGCAGCCGCGCCGCGTTGGCGGTCAGATCGAACAGACGCTCGGCCCGCAGACGCCCGGCCCGTCCCATGCGGTGCGCGGTCTCGCGGTCGGACAGGACAGCGTCGAGCGCTTCGGCCAGCGCCCCCGGATCGTTCGGCGGGCAGAGCCTCCCGGTCACGCCGTCTTCGACGATCTCGGGCCCGCCCGAGACGGTCGTCGTCACCACGGGAAGCCCGCGTGCCATCGCTTCGAGAAGCACCGTCGGCAGCCCGTCGCGGTCGCCCGAGTCCGTCACGACGCACGGCAGGACCGCCACCTCCGCCTCGGCCATGCGGCGGATCAGCTCCTCCTGCGGCAGGGCACCTTCAAGCCGGATTTCTTTCGACAACTCATGGCGTTCTATCGCCGAGCGAAGGTCGGCCTCCATCGGCCCGGAACCCACGATGGACAGATCGAAGGCTCGGCCACGGTCGCGAAGCCTGCGGCAGGCCTCGACCAGGACGCCGAAGCCCTTCTTCGGCACCAGACGACCGACGGCGATGATCCGTCCCGGCACCTGCGTCGCAGCCGTCACGGGCCGGAAGGCCGACAGGTCGATGCCGTTGTAGAGCCTGAGCACTCGCGCCTCGGGACACAGCGATGACAGGTAACGCGCGTTGTAGTCCGACACCGTGGCGACGAAGGCCGCCTCGCGCAGCTTCGCACGCCGCATGGTCGCGTCTGCCTCGGGCGTGACATAGGTGTGGAAGATGTCGCGTGCATGTGCGGTGAACGAGAAGGTGCCGCCCATCCGACGCGCCGCAAGACAGGCCACGGTGGTCGCGTCCGACCCGAAATGGGCGTGCAGATGCGTGATGCCCAGCCGCGTGGCCTCCCCTGCCACGACCTCCGCCTTCGCCATGAGCGCGCCGACCTCCGCTGCCGACCGGCCCGAAAAGAGAGCCGCGTCCCCCGGGGCGGGTGTAGCGTCGGAGCCCCTGCCCACCGACTTCAGGATATGGACCCGCGCCTTCAGGTCCGACAGTCGCGCGTGGCGCGGCTCGTCCGGCGGGGACAGCAGGCTGAAGACATGGACCTCGGCGCCAGCCGCTTCATGGGCGAGGAGTTCGTTCAGGATGAAGGTCTCGCTGAAACGCGGGAAGCGCTTCAGCACATAGGCGATGCGCGGCTCAGGCATGGGCGCGTTCCTCGGTGATGGGGGTGCGGACGTCGGCGATCATGGCGGCGAGGACGCGGGCGGCGGTGGTCACCCCGTCCGTCCTGAGGCGATGAACGGGCAGCCGCGGCGGTGGCTCGGACATGAGCCGCGCGAGAGCTTCCGGCGTCAGGGCTTCGCGCCTCAGGTAACGGGCGAGACCCTGACGCTCCAGCGCCTCGGCACGCATACGCTGCTCGCCCGAGGGACCAAGCCGGGGCACGGTGACGATCGGGACAGTCCATCGCCAGCGCCTCGTTGATCGAATTATAGCCTGTCATCGTGACCAGAAGGTCGGCGTCTTCCATCATCGCAGGCAGATCCGGGACATGCTCGAGAACCGTCACGCCGGCGACGGCGCCCAGGCGCTTAGCCTCGGACTTCAACTCGTCGTCCATCAGGGGGCCGGTCACGACGGTGACATGGGGTCGGCGGCGGACCGGAAACGTAGAGACCGCTTTGATCGCGGCCTCAATGAGGGGAAACGCGTCCCGCCCGCCGCCACCGGAGACGACGATCCTCGACGGTACCGCTGGGAAGTCGGAGCGGACACGCGCGCGGACCGTGGTGACGACACCGCATTCGGTGACGGCCCCCGGCTTCAGGGTATCCAGGCCATAGGCTTCGGCGCTTGGGAAAAAGCGCCGGTCGCCATAGACGAGGACATGGTCGTAACTCTGTGAAATCAGACGATCGGTGCCGGATTGGGCCCAGCCCGCCCGAGTCCGTGCCGGTTCGTCGAGAATGTCGCGCAGCCCCAGCACCGTCCGGACCCGACCGCGCGCCCGAAGCGCGCCCAGGATCGGCACCAATTCCTCCATCGCGCCTGCAGGCTCATGATCGACAAGAAAGACGTCCGGCTCGATGGTGGTCAGCACACCCTCGATGATCCGCGACCGCATCGCGCGCGTCGTCTCGGGGTCGATCCTCAGCGATCCTGCCTGGTAGGCGCCCCGCCCCAGCTTGGCGAGCGAGGGAAGCTTGACGAAGTCGATCCCCGGATGCGGCTCGAAGACCATGCCCGCAGGACAGCCGACCAGCATCAGGACCGACACGCCCGGCACCTGCGCCACCAGTTCGCGCGCGATGGCAGAGTTGCGGCGCATATGGCCGAGCCCGATGGTGTCGTGCGAATACATCACGACCGACGGCCCGGCAGACGCGGACGCGCCGGGTGCCGCTGGCCGCGTCAAGGCGCCCACGAGTTCCCGCAGACGCGACAGCGCGAAGGGCTTCGACAGGAACGCCGCGGCCGTCAGGCCTTCGGCCCGCGCGCGGTTCGCGACGCTGTCCTGACCCGTCATGACGATAACCGGCGTTCCGTGCAGGGTCTCGGAAGCCTCGCCCAGCACATCGAGGCCATCGCCGTCGCCGAGGGAGATGTCCGCGATCACCAGATCGAACCCGTCGCTACCAAGCGCTTCGCGCGCTGCGGCGGCGGAGGGCGCATGGAGGACCTCGACCCCCGTCTTCCTGAGCGAGAGCGCGATGTTGCGCGCCAGCACCGGCTCGTCCTCGGCAAGAAGTATGCGTGTCATCCCGACCTCGTGAGTTTCGCGGACAGGATGGCAGCGGGCGGCGCGCGGCAGGAGAGGGGCAAAGCCCGCGACTGGGGCAAAACGCCCGCGGGATTTGTGCGAAATCCCCCAGGGCCGCGTCAGCCTATGGCCCGTCCCGGCGAACGTCCGCCGTCATCTATAGGGGGATATACCCCAAATCCGGCGCCTATAACCTCGGTTGATTGCCAGGCGATCGGGCAAGATCGGAGAGATTGTAACCAATACGGACGTGATTCCATGGGAGCCCAACCGGTGCCGAAACTTTTGTCGCTGCGCGACTCTCCGCACTACATGCAGGTTCTCGCGATCTTCGTGGTGACGAGCTTCATCGCGATCTTCACGACCACGAGCGTGCTCAGCCAATACCTCGCCAACTACATGACGACGAACATGATGATGCGGGACGCCGTCGTCTCGATGGAGTTCCTCAATTCCATCGTACGCGTCGAAGAGGCCGATCCGAACTCTTTGGGCCTGTCGCGCATCTCGGACCCTGCAGGCGACGCCGAGACACGGGAATTCTTCACGCACGTCTCGCGCCTTCCCGACGTCTTTCGCGCAAACATCTATTCCGCGTCGGGCGAGGTTCTGTGGTCGAGTGACCCCGAATTGATCGGTCGCACCTTCGAGGGCAACGACGAGCTCGCAGCCGCTCTCAAGGGCACGCTCGACCCCGAGATCGTCGTCGTCGACCGCGAGGGCAAGGAAGAGCATGTCGGCTTCCCGGCCGACGTCCAGGAATTCATCGAGTTCTACATCCCGATCTGGTCCGAGGACGACAGCACCGTCATCGGCGCGGTCGAGGTCTACAAGGCTCCCGAGGCCCTTCTCGACACCATCCACGGCGTCGTCACGCTGGCCTGGGTCGGCGCCCTGATCTCGGGGGCGGTGCTCTTTACCGCTCTGCTCGCCGTCGTGGTCTACGCGACCCGCATCCTCCGGCGCCAGGAACAGCGGCTGGTCGAAACCGAGCGCCTTGCCGTCGTGGGCGAGATGGCGTCCGCAGTGGCCCATGGCCTGAGAAATCCGCTGGCCGCGATACGCTCCTGCGCCGAACTGGTGGCGGAGGACGACATTCCGGGCGACAGCCGCACCGCGATCCACGACATCATGGATCAGGTCGACCGGCTGGAGACCTGGATACGCTCGTTCCTCACCCGGACACGCGCGGCGCCGAACAGCGCCGGCGACATCGCGCACGTCGACATCATAATCCAGCGCTGTCTTGCGGGCTTTGAACCCCAACTTCGGAAGCGCGGCATCGCGGTCGAACTGGCGCAGAGCCAGGGCAGCCCGGTCGCCTCGGCCGCATCCGCCGAACTTGAACAGGTGCTGAACACGATCCTGTCGAACGCCGTCGAAGCGATGAAGGCGGGCGGCATCCTGCGGATCGGCTGGCACGCGGCCCCCGGCGGCCGCATCGCGATCGAGGTCTCCGACACCGGTCCGGGCCTCAGCGACGAGCAGATGGCGCGGCTCTTCGTGCCGTTCCAGACATCCAAGTCGTCGGGCCTTGGCGTCGGACTGGCGCTCGGGCGTCGCATCGCCGAGCGTCTCGGCGGCTCGCTCGACCTGAAGAACCGCCCCGAGACGGGCGTCGAAGTCACACTGACCGTACCGGCGAGGGCCTGACATGAGCGATATCCTGATCGTCGAGGACGAGGTCGTGCTGGCGCGGTCCATCGTCAGTTTCCTGGAACGACGCGGCTTCTCGGCCAGCTATGCCGTAGACGCGGCATCGGCGCGCGCGATGATCGAGCGCGACGCACCCCGCCTCGTGATCCTCGACTACAAGTTGAACGAGGATGACGGGCTCGAGCTTCTGGAACGGATCCGCGCCGCATCGCCGAGGACGCAGGTGGTGATGATGACGGGTCATGGCGACATCGACGTGGCCGTCCGCGCGATGAAGGGCGGCGCGCGCGACTTCCTCGTCAAGCCGACGCCTCTCTCGGCCATCGCCTCCATTGCGGGCGAGTTGATGCTGGACGAAATGCAGGGCGGTCTCGAACGCAACGGGGCGGACCGGATCGTCGGACGCTCGTCGGCGGCGAACGCGCTTCGCGCCACCATTCGCAAGCTCGGCAAGCCGGGCGAAACGCGGCCCGGCATCCTCATCATGGGCCCCGAGGGCAGCGGCAAGTCGCTGGCGGCGGTGGCCCTTCACGAGACCGCAGCCCCCGAGACGCCGCTCGAGACCTTCGACTGCGCCGTCGACCGGGAGGACGACCTGGACGACCGGCTGCGTCGCACATCGGGCGGAACGCTGATCCTGCGCCATGTGTCGGAACTGGCCCTCGGCGGGCAGGCGCGGATTCTTCAGCGACTCCAGCAGGACGACCGGCCACCCTGCCTCATCGCCACGTCCGTGCGTCACCTGTCGCCGGGGCCGAGCTTCCTGCCAGACCTTCTCTACCGCATCCAGGTCGGCTGGATCGACATGCCGCCCTTGGCCGAGCGTGCCGCCGACGTCCTGCCCATCGCCGATATCTTCGCCCGCCGCATCGCGCGAGACCGGGGCGAGGCGCGCCCGCGTTTCACGTCCGCCGCCCGTGCGAGGCTTCTGGAGCACGACTGGCCGGGCAACGTGGCGGAGCTTGAGAACTGCATCGCGCGCGCGATGCTGGAGCAGACCGACGGCCAGATCGACGGACCGCATATCCGCGCTATCGGCGCCAGGCAATCGGGCGAGTTGCCGACGCTTCGCGACATCGAACTCGGCGCCATCACCACGGCCCTGACCCGCACGGGCGGCAACGTCTCGCGCGCGGCCGAGCTTCTGGGTATCAGCCGCGACACCCTTCGCTACCGGATGGAGAAATTCGAGCTGTCGCGCAGGTAGGCCAGGATCATCGCCTCGTGGTCGGGCCGTCCCGCCTCGCGCAGTTTCAGGTGCCGGCGGACCAGAGCGATGCGCAGGAAGCGGCGGAAGATGTCGTCGTCGCAGGCTCGCCCGATGTCGCGCCACGCCGCCCGCACCCGGTCGGCCCAAAGTGCCACGCCCCCCTGAAGCGAGGTTGCGGCATGGGCGGCGAAGTTCGCCAGATCCGCCTCCGGCGGCCCCAGCGCCAGATCGTCCAGGTCGACGATCCACACCGTCCCGCCGGCGTCTCGGATGAACTGCCCCGCGTGAAGATCGCCATGCAACGTGGCTGTACCATCGGGGACAGTCTCGGCCAAGATAGCCCGGGCCGTCTCGTTGCGAAGCAGCGCCTGTCTCGGACGAATGCGACGGAACGGATCGAAGCGGACAAGACCCGCCACGGGGCTCGCCTGAAGGCGGGCGACCGGCTCAAGAAGATCGCGCAAGTCACTGGCAAGCAAAGTCAATCCGGTTTCACCCTCGATCCGTTCGAAGGAAATCTGCCGAGGGTCGTCCAAACAGGCCAGCGCATCGGGCGTCGTCACCCCGGCACGGCGAAGGATCGAGGAGCGCCGAAGCGCCTCGGCGGCCGTGGCGCCGTCCCGGTGCGTCTTCAGGAAACGGGACACGTCATCTCGAGGATCAATTTCGCCGCGACCGCAGCCCCGTCGGGACCAAGGTCGACGGGCCGTCGCCGGCGCGGATGGTCGATGCGGTCGGCGAGCCAGGCGGACGCCGTGCCGAGGCGGTCCGGACGAAGCGCGCAGCCCAGTCTCGGACCCCAGAGCCTGACACGCGCCGCCTGATCGTCGAGGCTGCGGGGTATGGCGGCAAGAAGCGTCGGCGTGTCGGTGCTCGCCAGCTCGAGGACCGAGTTGTAGCCCGCCGTCGAGATCACGACATCCGCCGCACGGAAGACGGCGTTCAGTTCTCCGCCCGGATCGAAGACCTCGTCGGCCTGGGACAGCGCCACTCCCGAAGCCCGGGGGCCGAGGGCTTGGCGAACCCGAAAAGGCCGCGATGCAAGCCTCCGCGCCTCGGCGATCACCGCGTCGAGCAGCGGATAGAGGCCGGCGCGGGTCTCGGCGGTTCCGCCACCGCCCGTGGCAACGACGATGCCCGTGTCTGCCGTCCCCGGGGCGACGCGCGCCCGTCGGCCGCAGGATCCAACCGCAGCAGTCGACAGAACGTGCGAACCCGGCGTCCAGAGAAGGGCGCCAGTGCAACACAGGATTCGGGACGATGACGCGGTCCCAAGGACGTCCGTCGTCGCGCCGGAACGCGGCCAACAGACTGTCGGGTGTCTGGCGCAGCACGAGGATCGCCGGACAGGCCAGATGCGCCGATCCCGGGAGATTGAGCGTATCCACCACAACCAGGTCGAAGCCGCCCTGCCCGACCGACTGCGCCATGTCCTTGCGCTCACGCAACGTGACGCCGTGGAAGACCGTGCGATCCTCGACCGAAAGACCGTCTGGCGGCGCGTTGGTGAAAAGATGCGCCCGGACGGAGGGGTCCGCCGCACGGACCGCGCGGGCGATCGTGGACAGTCGGCGCAGGTGGCCGAGGCCTGATCTGGAGGTTCCGAGAAAAGCGATGGTCCTGGCGCGGGTCATTCTGTCTCCCTCGCGCATCAGCCTGTCACGCAAGGCCGGAGGGCAAAAGCCGCCGCCATCGGTCAAGCTGCGTCAAACGCCCCAATTGGACACATCCGACAGGCGGAAACGGGTCCCGGACACTTGCGCCTGAAGCGCTTTCCAAGATACGGTAATCGCGTTGAAATCGGCTTGAACGGGGCACACATGAACAGACTTGTCTTCATCGTCGGCGCGACGCTCTGGCTTGGCGCCTGCGCCTCGACGGGCGTCACCACCGGTGGCGCGCCGAGCGATGGCGGAACGTCGAACCTGCCCGATCAACTGGTCGCCCTCGCCGCGCCGGGCCAGGACCTTCGGTCGGTCAAGCTGATGCCCGAGGACGGGTGCTATTGGTACCGGCACGTCGGCCCGGTCGAGACGACGATGCTGCCGCTTCTCTCGGTCAACAAGCGCCACATCTGCACCGCATCGTCGGCCGCCGCAGCCCCCGCCCCGGCAGCCTGAGCCGGGGCCCGGTCCGTCAGGACCGCGCCGCCAGCATTCCTTCCGCCGGATAGAGGTGAGCGCTCGACCCGAGCGCCACCTGGTCGTAGAGCCCGATGATGTGCGCCATCACCATCCGCACGCAGCCAGAGCTGGCGCGTCCGCCGATCGAGCGGGGATGGGGCGTGCCATGGATGCGCAGATACGTGTCGCGGTTCCCCGAGAAGAGATAAAGCGCGCGCGAGCCAAGCGGGTTGCTCGGACCGCCGTCCATGCCGTCGGCGAATTTCTCGTATGCGTTGGGATCGCGTTCGATCATGTCCTCGGTCGGGCGCCAGGTGGGCCACTTCTTCTTGACCTTGATGGTATAGACACCCGGCTCGTAGAGGTTGCCCTTCGCGATGGCGACACCGAAGCGCAGAGCGGTCCCGTCCGGCTGGATGTGGTAGAGATACCGCGCAACGGCATCGACGTGGATGTCGCCCGGACGCAGACCGGAATTGGCTTCGACCCGCTTCGGCAGGAAGCGGTTGTGGAAGCCCCAGGGGTTGGTCGTCGCGGGGTCGTAGTTCGCCGGCGTCACCTGCGCATCCCACTGGTTCCAGCGGCGGCTGTCCGACACGGGCTGCCGTGCCGGCGGCTCGGCCGGGGCCTCGACGGCGGTCTCGACGGTCGTGTCAATGGGCGTCGCATTGGGATCGGCCGCAGCGGGACCCGAGGGCGGCAGCAGCGGGCCCTGCATGTCATCCGACTGCGCGAACACCGGAACGGGCAGCGCCGCCGAGAACAGCGTGGCCGATGTCGCTATGAAGTGCCGTCGTGTCAGAGTCATTCCGAGCGTCTCCGTAAGTTCCCCAGGTCAGCCACCCAGCTAGGGTCAAAATGGGGCGAAATTCAAGCAGTGCCCGCAAATTGCCGGAATCACCATGCGGCACCGTTGCAGAAAGATTGCCCTTCGATCAATGAACCTCGCCCGCGAGGTCGTCGAGGATGGGACAGTCGGGCCTGTCGTCGCCGCAGCAGGAGGCGACCAGCCGCGACAGGAGCGTGCGCATCGACTGAAGCTGCGCGATCTTGGCGTCGATTTCGGTCAGGTGCTCTTCCGCAAGTGCCTTGACCTGCGCGCTTTCCCGGCTCTCGTCCTCGTAGAGGCTCAGAAGCGTCCGGCAGTCCTCGATTGTGAAGCCAAGCGCGCGGGCGCGGCCGAGGAACGCCAGCTTGTGCAGGTCGCTTTCGCGGAACGACCGATAGCCGTTGCGGCTGCGCTGCGGGCGGACGAGGCCGATGTCCTCGTAGTAGCGGATCGTCTTGGCCGGCAGGCCCGAGCGTTCGGCGACTTCTCCGATGTTCATGGGCGTTCTCCTATTCGGCGGGCTGGCCGCGGCGGGCGAGGCCCGATGCGGGTTGACGTTGAGGTGCGCTCATCGCCGGGCGGATGCGGCGAAGGCGCAGGGCGTTGGCGAGCACCGACACCGACGACAGCGCCATCGCGCCGGCGGCGAAGACGGGCGACAGGAGGATGCCGTAGGCCGGGTAAAGCACGCCAGCGGCAACGGGGATCAGCGCCACGTTATAGCCGAAGGCCCAGGCGAGGTTCTCGCGGATGTTCGCCATTGTCCGGCGCGAGACCTCGACGGCGTCGACCACGCCCTTCAGGTCGCCCGACATCAGCACCACGTCCGCCAATTCGATGGCGACGTCTGTGCCTGTGCCGATGGCGATACCCACGTCGGCATGGGCGAGCGCCGGGGCATCGTTGATACCGTCGCCGACGAAGGCCACACGACGTCCCCCCGCGCGCAGTCCGTCGAGCGCCGCCACCTTGCCGTCGGGCAGCACGCCCGCGATGACGCGATCGATGCCCGTCTCGCGCGCGATGGCCTCGGCTGTCTCGCGCTTGTCGCCCGTGATCATAGCGACCTCGAGGCCCCGCGCCCGCAATGCCGCGATGGCCGCGCGGCTGGACGGCTTGACGGGGTCGGACACCGCGACGACCGCCGCCAGCCGGCCGTCGATAGCGGCGTAAAGCGCGGTGCGGCCCCGCGACGCCAGATCGGCCTCGACCTGCGCCAGAGGCGCGATATCGACGCCCTCGCGTATCATGTAGCGGTCTGCGCCGACCAGGACCTCGCGGCCGTCCACGCGGGCAGCGACGCCGTAGCCCGTGACGGAACTGAACTGCGTGGCTTCCGGCACCGCGACGCCTTCGGCCCGCGCGCCACGCAGGATGGCCTCGGCGATCGGATGCTCCGACATCGCCTCGACGGCGGCGACGAAGCCCAGCACCTCGTCCCGCGCGAAGCCCTCGGTCACGACCACGTCGGTCAGGGTCGGCTTGCCTTCGGTCACCGTGCCGGTCTTGTCGAGCGCCACGACCTGCACGCTCGACAATCCTTGCAGGGCGTCGCCCTTGCGAAAGAGAACACCCATCTCGGCCGCGCGCCCCGTGCCGACCATGATCGAGGTAGGCGTGGCGAGGCCCATGGCGCAGGGGCAGGCCACGATCAGGACCGACACGCCCGCGACCAGCGCGAAGGTCAGCGCTGGGTCCGGCCCGAAGATCAGCCAGGCCACGACTGTCAGGGCGGCCAGCGCCATGACACCCGGCACGAACCAAAGCGTCACACGGTCGACGAGGCCCTGGATCGGCAGTTTCGCGCCCTGCGCCTCTTCGACCATGCGGACGATGCGTGCGAGCGTGGTATCTGCACCGACGTGGGTCGCGCGGATCGTCAGGCTGCCCGAACCATTCACCGTGCCGCCCGTGACGGCGGCCCCCTCTCCTTTGCTGACGGGCAACGGCTCTCCGGTGATCATGCTTTCGTCGACGTTGCTCGATCCCTCCGTGACTTCGCCATCCGTCGGGATGCGTTCGCCCGGTCGGACGAGGACCATGTCCCCCACGGACAGACTGTCGACGTCCACATCGACCATCTCACCGTCCCGCAGGACGCGGGCTGTCCGCGCCTGGAGACCGAGCAGCGCCTGGATCGCAGCACCCGTTCGACCCTTCGCGCGCGCTTCGAGCCAGCGACCGATCAGGATCAGAACGACGATCACGGCCGCCGCTTCGAAATAGACGGCGCGGAGCCCTGCCGGCAGGAGCGCGGGCAGGAAGGTCGCGACCACGGAATAGCTCCAGGCCGCCCCGGTTCCGACGGCGACGAGGCTGTTCATGTCGGGCGCGCCCTTCAAAAGCGCCGGCACGCCCTTGGTGAAGAATTCCCGCCCCGGTCCGAAGAGAACGGCGGACGCAAGCAGGAACTGGATGATCCACGACGTCTCGGTGCCGATGGTCCGCGCGATCAGGTGGTGGAAGGCGGGTACCATGTGCGCGCCCATCTCCAGCACGAAGACCGGCAGGGCCAAGGCCCCCGCGATAGTGGCGCGCCGCGCAAAGGCGCGCGCTTCGTCGGCCTTGCGTTCGGCTCTGTTCCGCGTCGCGTCGGCCTGTGCCGCTCTGGCGGGGTAGCCCACGGCGGCGGACGCCGCCGCGAGGTCCGATGGAGTCGTGGCGCCCTCCAGATAGTCGACCGTCGCCGTCTCGGCGGCGAGGTTCACGGACACGGACAGGACGCCCCGCATCGCCGCCAGCGTCCGGTCGACGCGTCCGACGCAGGAGGCGCAGGACATGCCCTCGATGTCGAAGGTCATGCGCGTCCGCCGCGCGGGGTATCCCGCAGCCTCGAGTGCCTTCGCAGCCTCTGCGACCCGATCCGGCCCAGAGACACGAAAGCTCGCCGTTTCCGCAGCGAGGTTCACCGACACATCGTCCACGCCATCCAGCGCCGCGAGCGTCCGGTCGACGCGTCCGACGCAGGACGCGCAACTCATCCCCTCTACATGCAATGTCGCCTTGTCCGCGCCGGTCATGGCAGTCTCCCGATTTCCGAGTCGGAACAGGATATAAGGCTTCCAGTCACTGGAAGCTCAAGGGGTCTATCGAAAGATCTTGACCTTCCACCCACTGGAACCACCAGAACACCTTTGAACAACCACGGAGAACACGATGAAATTCAGCGTTCCGGGCATGGATTGCGGCCATTGCACCGCTGCCATCAAGAAGGGCATTGCCGAAGTCGATCCGGATGCGACGGTGCAGACGGACCTCGAGACGCACACCGTCACGGTGACGTCCGACCGTTCCGCCGTTCAGATCGCGGCGGGGATCAAGTCCGCCGGCTACAACTCGACGCTCGCCTGAAAAGCCTACTTGTCACGCTCCATGATCCACTCGACCTCGGGGGCCGGGACGAACCGCCATTTCCGCAGCGGTCCGGCCATCACGTTGAGGTAGTACATCTCGAACCCGTAGGGCGCACCGCAGGGATGATGCCCGCGCGGCACCAGCACCACGTCGCCGTCCGACACCGCCATCGTCTCGTCCAGCTTGCCATCGTCGGTATAGACGCGCTGCACCCCGAAGCCCGAGGCCGGATTCAGGCGGTGATAGTAGACCTCTTCCAGGTAGGTCACGCGCGGGAAATCGTCCTCGTCATGCCGGTGCGAGGGATAGGATGACCAGTGTCCCGCGGGCGTGAAGACCTCGGTGACGAGAAGCGCGTCGGCGTAATCCTCGTTCTCCATCGCCACGTTGTTGATGTGGCGCGTGTTGGTGCCCTTGCCGCGCGTGACGAGGTCGATGCCCTCGGGTCCGATCTTACGCGCCTCGTGGCCGCCCTTGCCGGGTGCGGCGCAGACGGCCAGGACGCAGTCGGTCTCGGCCGTCGCCGTCCAGTCGGTGCCGTTCGGGAGGTAGAGCGAATGCGGCGGCGTCTTCTCGAAGACGTCCATCCGTTCGCCCAGAACGCCCCAATCCTGTCCCGCGCCCTCGATCCGGACCTTGCCCTCGACCACGACGAGGATCACCTCGTTCGTACCGGTCACTTCGGACGCGGTGTCGCCCGCACGCAGGCGATAGAGGCCGAAGCCTACGTAGCGCCAACCGGCCGTCTGGGGCGTAACCTCGTGGACCTTGCCGCGGGTGCCGAAGGGGCGGAGGAGAAGATCGGGCATCGTGTCGTCCTTTCGTCAGGTCCGGGCCTCGGCTGCGGCGCGCGCGTCGTCCCACAGGGAACAGAGCCGGGCATAGGTGTCGGTCATGCTGCGAACAGCCTCGTCGTCGCCGATCCGGCCCGCCATCCAGTCGCTCGCGGCGTCGCCGAAGATGGTGCGCCCGACTGCGAAGCCCTTGACCAGGGGATAGCGCGCGGCGACGCGAAAGCTTTCCGCCAGCACCTCCTCGCTTGCGCCGAGGCCGAGGATGACGATGCCGCGCGTGTGCGGGTCGTTCCGCTCGATCGCCTCGACAGTCGCGTCCCACGCCGCCTCCGAGCGCATCGGTTCAAGCTTCCACCAGTCCGGACGCACACCCAGATCGTAGAAACGGTCGATCAGCCAGGCCGTGGTATCATCGCCGACCGGCCCGACCTTCGACGGGATGACCTCGAGCAGGAACTCCAGCCGGTTGCGGCGGCAGGCGTGGTAGAGCCGCAGGATCGTCGCGTCCTGATCGGCCCAGGTCGCGGCCTTGTCGTTCGGATGGCAGAAGCACAGCACCTTGACGACATGCTCGCGCGGCCATTCCGACAGGCCGCCGAAGTCGGGTCCGATCTCGGGTTCGAGCGCCAGCGGACGCGACCCCGGCCATTCGACCGGCCGTCCGATCCACAGCCCCTGCCCCGCCGCACGGTAAAGCGCGTCGCGCCCCAAACGGCCGTCGCAGAGAAGTCCGTAGCCCGAACGTCCCTGCGCAACCGCGAGCGTGGCGTCGAGGCACAGCTCCTTGAAGCGCCCGATCCGCTCGTCCGTCGCACCCTCCAGCGCCTCCATCTGCGCGCGGTGGTCGAAGGCGAAGACGCGAACGGCGGGCCAGTCGGGGTGCCGGTTCGTGGCCCAGTGGACCTGCTCCAGCTCCTCGTCGTTGCGGAGGTCCGGCCTCTCGATCCCGCGGCGGAAGAAGAACTGAAGCTCTTCCCACGACGGATAGGCCGGCGTGCAGCCGTGCCGCGACACGGCGAAAGCGCCGCAGGCGTTGGCGTACTTCAGCGCCGTCGGCCAATCCTCGTCGTCGAGCCAGCCCTTCAGAAGCCCCGACATGAAGCCGTCGCCGGCGCCGAGCACGTTGAAGACCTCGATCGGGAAACCGGGTCCGGCCTCGCCGTCGTCGAGGCTGTCGGGGATGGCGCCGGTGAAGGCCACCGCACCCCGCGCGCCGCGCTTGCAGACGAGCGTGGCGTCAGAGACCGCCCGCACGGCGCGCAGGGCGGCGACGGTGTCGGTCGTGCCGCCCGCGATGTGGAACTCCTCCTCGGTGCCCACAATCAGGTCGAAGAGATGCAGCGTCGACTGCAGCTTCTCGGTCACCGCCCGGCTTTCAACGAAACGGCTTTCGCCCTCGCCATGCCCGGCGACGCCCCAGAGGTTGGGGCGATAATCGATGTCGAGCGCCGTCCTCCGCCCCGCTGCGCGCGCGATCTTCAACGCCTTCAGCGTCGCGGCCTCGACGCGGGGGTGCGACAGGTGCGTGCCCGTGGCGACCACGGCGCGCGCCTCTCGGATGAAGTTCGGGTCGACGTCGGCCTCTGTCAGACCCATGTCGGCGCAGTTCTCACGGTAGAAGATCAGCGGAAACCGCTCCTGGTCGCGGATGCCCAGAAGCACCAGCGCCGTCAGCCGCTCGGGGTCGGTCTTGACGCCGCGCGTGTCCACGCCTTCGCGCTCCAGCTCCTCGCGGATGAACCGGCCCATGTGCTCGTCGCCGACGCCGGTGATGACCGCGGACTTCAGACCCAGGCGCGCGGTGCCGCAGGCTATGTTGGTGGGCGAGCCGCCGATGTACTTGTCGAACGACCGCATGTCTTCAAGCCGGCCGCCGACCTGGCCGCCGTAGAGATCGACCGACGACCGGCCGATGGTGATGAGATCGAGTGTCGTGGTCACGGTCGCAGCGCCCTCTTCCCGGCGGTGCCTCCGCGCCGCCTCTCCGCCATGTCACCTATCGCGCGGTCGGGGTAATGAGAAGCACCTCCCGTCCCGCAGAGCGCCCAACATGAGACGAAATGAGATCATTTCTTAAGTATTCGTTGAGTACTGAGCCGCATATGCAAAGACTTGCATCCAAAAGCGAAAATCTTTAGCGAAACTTTCGCTGAATGGGACGGGCTGCCGAATGGACGCTACGCTTACGGGTCGGAAGAAGTCGCGGGCGACCATGATGGACGTCGCCGAACTCGCTGGAGTCTCTCAGGCGACGGTTTCGCTCGTCCTCAACGGAAGCCCCGACGTCAAGCTGGCCGAGACCACGCGCGAAAAAGTCCGCCGCGCCGCACGCGATCTTGGCTACAGCCTGCCACGGCGGAAGTCGCGCAAGCTGCCCGACACCCAGCCCGTGCTTCTGTTCCTGGCTGACGAGATTTCCTCCGATCCCTGGATGACCGCCGCCTTCGACGGCGCGCAGAAGAAAGCGCTGGAATTCGGGCTGAACGCCGTCCTCGCCGTAGCCGCCGACGCCGAGAACGAGGCGGTGGTGATGGAGCAGTTCCAGTCAACTCCGCTGGCCGGGATCATCTACGGCACCATCCTCACCCGGCAGGTGCGGCCGTCGGCGCAGGTCACGCGGCATCCGACGGTCCTTCTGAACGGGTGGGACGTGGACCGCACGATGCATTCCGTCGTGCCCGGCGACGCGCTCGGCGCCCGCACCGCGGTCGATCATCTTCTCGACCGGGGCCGCACGCGGATCGCGCTCATCAACGGGCTGGAGGGGCTCGAGGCGACGCAGGACCGCGCCAGGGGCTATCGCCAGGCGCTCGCCGCGCGCGACATCCCTTTCGACCCCGCCCTCGTCCGCGATGGCAACTGGGAGCCGCGCGCGGGCTATGAAGAGACGAAGGCGCTTCTGGCGCTCGAAATTCGGCCCGACGCGATCTTCTGCGCCAATGACCCCATGGCCTTCGGATGCTACGAGGCGATCCGCGAGGCGGGACTGAAGATCCCAGACGACATCTCCGTCATCGGCTTCGACGACCGCGAGATCGCCAAGGACATGCATCCGCCGCTGACGACGATGCTTCTGCCGCACTACGAGATGGGCGAGATCGCGGCAGAGATCCTGATCGAGATGGCTGGTGGCCACAACACCACGCCGATCCAGGTCAAGGTCGACTGCCCGCTTGTCGAGCGCGCCTCGGTCTGATGCTCAGAGCGCCGCAACGCCGGTCCAGATCAGCCGCAGCGACACCAGGATCAGGATCACGTCGAGCGCCCGCTTGAAGCCGTGGTCCGTCATCCGATTCAGCAGAAGCTTTCCCGCCAGCGTGCCCGCAAGTCCCGCGAGGACCATCACCACGATGAACCCGAGCCACGGACCGAACGCGAAGCCCAGGATGGCGAAAATGCCTACCTTCAGCACATGCTGAAGCGTCATCAGCGAGGCATGGGTGGCGACGTGGCTTTGCCGCGGCAGATGCAGCGACTTGGTGAAGTTCGCGACGAAAAGGCCGGTCGCGCCGAAGAACATCGTCAGGAAGCTGGAGATTCCCCCCGTCAGGCCCGGCCAGCGCGACAGCCATGCCGGCGGCTTCGACAGCACGCTCCAGATGACGAAGCCGCCGACGCCGATCTGGACGAAGGGCGGCGGCAGGTTGACCACGATCGACCCGCCCGCAACCGCGCCGATGACCGAACCGATGGTGAAGGCGAGGAAGGGCGGCCAGTAGACGTGGCCGAGAAGGATGCCGGCGCGGAACAGGTTCGACCCGATCTGGATCGCGCCGTGGACCGGGATCAGGGCGGCGGGCGGCATCAGGCTTGCCAGTGCGGCCAGCATCAGCGCGCCGCCTCCGATGCCGAGTGCGACCGTGATGAAGGACCCGATGAAGCTTGCCGCCGCGATGCCCAGAAGCGCGGGCACCGAGAAAAGCTCCATCGCGCTTCCGAGGAACGACAGGTCAACGTCCAATGGCGTAGGCCTGCATCAGACGGGGGGTGGCGGCGGCCGAGATCACCCCGTCCGGACGGCGCAGGGCGGCAGTCAGGCGGCCGACCGCCCAGGGCTCCGAGACCTCGACCGCATGACCGCGCGCGCGCAGCGCGTCCAGCGTGGCTTCGGGGAAGGCGGGTTCGATCATCAGGTGCGCCGGTTTCAGGCCGCGCGGATAGAAGCTGGCCTGAAGGTGGCCGGTGTGGAACAGCGGTCCGTCGATGGCCTGCTGCGGTGTCATCCCGTGGTGAATCATGCGCAGGATGAAGGTCAGTTGCCACTGGTCCTGCTGGTCGCCACCGGGCGTGCCATAGGCCATCCGCGTCCCGTCGGGCGCGCGCGCCATCGACGGTGAAAGTGTCGTTCTCGGCCTGCGTCCCGGTGCAAGCGTCGTGGGTAACCCCTCGTCCAGCCAGAACATCTGCGCGCGGCTGTTCAGCGGCACGCCGAGGCCGGGCACAACCGGGTTCGATTGCAGCCAGCCGCCCGAGGGCGTGGCCGACACCATCGTGCCCCAGCGGTCGATGACGTCGATGTGGACGGTATCGCCCCTCCGATTGGCGAGGTGCGCCATCGTCGGCTCGCCGCCGCCGAGACCCGCCCCCGCCCCGGTGCCGATCCGCGCGGTGCGGGCGATGGCGGCGTCGGCCAGACCTTCGAAGCCAGCGATCCGGCCGGGGCGCAGATCGCAGGACGCGGCCTCTCCGATGAGGGCGGCGCGCTCGCGGGCATAGTCGGGTGACAGCAGCCGTTCTGCGGGAATGTCGGCATGGTCCGGATCACCGTAGAAGGCTTCCCGGTCGGCGAAGGCGAGTTTCAGCGCCTCGGTCACCTTGTGGACGAAGCCGTCCGACAGCGGCGCCTCCCCGGCAATGCCGAGCGCGTCGAGGATGTTCAGCGCCTGAAGCTGCACCGGACCTTGCGACCAGAACCCGCCCTTGAAGATCTCCCACCCTGCGTGCTGCGTGGATACGGTGTCCTCGACCGTCGCGCGCCAGCCGGCCATGTCGCCCCCGTCAGCACGCCCTTGCGGCGGACGCCTGTGCCGTCCATCGGCACGGTCTCGCGGACGAAACTGTCGATGGCTTCCGCGACGAAACCCTCACGGAAGGCGCGACGCGCGGCCTCGATCTGTGCCTCGCGACTTGATGCCGTCTCGGCCTCCTCCAGAAGGCGCGTCCAGAAGTCGGCGAGTTGGACGTTCCGGAACACCGACCCCGGCTGGGGCACATCGTCGCCAGGCAGCCAGACGGCGGCGGAGGTGGGCCATTCGGCGCGGAAAAGCTCGGCCTGGCCCGCGATGGTGTCGCAGACCCGTGCGAGGATCGGATGGCCATGCCGGGCGTAGTGAATCGCAGGCTCGAGGACCTCGCGCAGCGTCAGTCGCCCGTGGTCGAGAAGCATGACCATCCACGCGTCGAAGGCGCCCGGAATGACCGTGGCCAGGTGTCCGGCACCCGGGATCAGATCCAGCCCCTGCGCGCGATAATGCGCGACGGTCGCCCCGGCGGGCGCCGTCCCCTGCCCGCAGATCATGCGCGGGGCTTCCGCATCGGGCGCCCAGACGAGTGCGGGCATGTCACCGAGGGGCCCGTTCAGGTGCGGCTCGACCACGTTCAGGGTGAAGCCCGCGGCTGCCGCGGCGTCGGCGGCGGTGCCGCCGGCCTCGAGCATCCGCATCCCTACGGCGCTGGCGATCCAGTGGGTCGTCGCGACGGCGCCGAAGGTGCCGCGGATATCGGGGCGTGTGGTGAAGGTCATCGCGTCACACCGCCCGCTTCATCATCATGGCCATCCGCTTGCAGCGCGCGACCAGCGTGCCGTCCTGCTTGAAGCAGGAATGCTCGAATTCGACGAGGCCGCGGTCGGGCTTCGACCTGCTTTCGCGCACCGACAGCACCCGCGTTTCGGCCCGTAGCGTGTCGCCGTGGAACACGGGCGCGGGGAAGGTCACGTCCGAGAAGCCGAGGTTGCCGACGGTGGTCCCGAGCGTCGTGTCCTGCACGGTGAGGCCCACCATGATCGCGAAGGTGAACATCGAGTTGAAAAGACGCTGTCCCCATTCGGTCCCTTCGGCGAAATGCGCGTCGATGTGCAGGGGCTGGGGGTTCATCGACATCAGGCTGAACATGGTGTTGTCGGCCTCGGTCACGGTCCGCCGCAACTCGTGGACAAAGTGCTGGCCCTCGTGGAAATCCTCGAAATGCAGGCCCGCCATGCCCGTCCCTCCTCTGTTCGTCGCACCTTTTCTCGCAGGGGCGGGGAATTGCAAGGCGTCAGGTCGATCCGCCGGGCTCGCGACCTTGCGAACCTCCGTTTCGCATTGCAAGAACTCGTCGCAGGACAGGAAGGAGACCTCATGCCCGACGCCCTGCCGAACGCGAGTGCGGCATCCTGATGCCGGGCCTTCCGCCGATCCTGCAGTCCCTGCGCCTTCCGATGGTCGGTGCTCCCATGTTCCTCGTCTCCGGCCCGGACCTCGTCATCGCGCAGTGCAAGGCGGGGATCGTCGGTTCCTTCCCGGCGCTGAATGCGCGCGACGAGGACGGCGACGCGACGCCGATGCTCGAGCGCTGGCTTGGGCGGATCACCGAGGAGCTCGACCGCCACAACCAGGCGAACCCGGACCGCCCCGCCGCGCCCTTCGCGGTCAACCAGATCGTCCACCGCTCGAACGAGCGCCTGATGCGCGACGTCGAGATCTGCGCGAAGTGGCGTGTGCCGCTCTGGATCACCTCCCTCGGCGCGCGGCCCGAGGTGAACGCCATCGCGCACGAGGCGGGCGGCTTCGTGATGCACGACATCATCAACGACACTTTCGCGCGCAAGGCCATCGACAAGGGCGCGGACGCGCTGATCGCGGTCGCTGCCGGGGCGGGCGGGCACGCGGGGCCGCAGTCTCCCTTCGCTCTCGTCTCGGAGATCCGGGCGTGGTTCGACGGCCCTGTCCTTCTCTCCGGGTGCATCGCCACCGGGCGCAGCCTGTTGGCGGCGCAGGTGATGGGGGCGGACCTCGGCTATGTCGGTTCGCCGTTCATCGCGACGGTCGAGGCGCAGGCGCCGCGACGACTACAAGGCGATGATCGTGGCTTCCGGCGCCGAGGACATTGTCAATTCGGCCGCCTTCACCGGCATTCCCGGCAACTATCTCAAGCCGTCCATCACACGAGCAGGTCTCGACGCGGACACGATGCTGGCCGACGCGAAACCCATGGATTTCTCGAAGGGATCGGCCAAGCCCAAGGCGTGGCGCGATATCTGGGGGTCGGGCATGGGCATCGGCGCGGTGCGCGAGGTCGTGCCGGTTGCGGCGCTCGTCGACCGGATCGAGCGGGAGTATCGCGCGACCTGCGCCGAGGTTCTGCCGATGATCGAGAGAGGACGGCGGTGACGGACGCCCTTCCTCTCGACATCGACGCGGTGGCCGACTGGGCCCGTGATCGGCTGCCTGGGTTTGACAGGCCCGTCGAGGTCGAGAAATTCCAGACCGGGCAGTCGAATCCGACCTATGGGCTGAAGACCCGCGGCGGCGACTATGTGCTGCGTCGGAAGCCTCCGGGCGTGCTTCTGAAGTCCGCTCATGCCGTCGAACGGGAATTCCGCGTGCAATCCGCGTTGGCCGGATCAGACGTTCCCGTGGCGAGGATGCACGCACTATGCGAGGACGACGGCGTCATCGGCTCGGCGTTCTACCTGATGGATAGGGTGCCGGGGCGAACGTTCAACGATCCGGCGATGCCGGGCCTGACGAAGGACGACCGGACAGGCATCGTGCAGGACATGGCGCGGGTTCTGGCCGCGATCCATGCGGTCGACCTCGATGCCGTGGGACTGACCGACTACGGGCCGCGCGGAAACTATTATCGCCGCCAGGTCGACCGCTGGACCAAACAGTACCGCGCGAGCGAGACCGAGCCGGTCCCGGACATGGATGCGCTGATCCTTTGGCTGGATGGGAACATGCCGCCCGATGACGGGAGGGTCGCTCTGGTCCACGGCGACTATCGCCTCGACAACCTTCTGATCGCGCCCGACGCGCCGAGGATCGTCGCCGTGCTGGACTGGGAGTTGTCGACGCTCGGCCACCCCTTTGCCGACCTCGCGGCGGTCCTGATGCAATGGAGCAGGCCAGCGGGCACCACGGGACGCGGGCTGGCGGGCGTGGACCGCGCAGCGCTCGGCCTGCCGTCGGACGCGGCCTTCGTCGAGGACTACTGTCGGCGCATGGGACTGCCCGGAATCGACCGGCTGGAGTTCTACCTGGCCTTCGCCTTCTTCCGCATGGCCGCCATCCTCCAAGGTGTGAGGCGGCGGGCGCTGGACGGCAACGCGTCGAACCCCGAGCGTGCGTTGCAACTTGGCGCGCAGGTTCCCGGCTATGCAACCGCGGGCCTTGCGGCTGCCGGGAGGGGCTGAGGCAAGTGGGGAACCAGGATGACGGGAACGAGGCGGAGCGAGCGATGGACCCACGGCTGAGGGAAGTCCCCTATCCCTTCCAGGAGCTCATCGGCTTTCGCATGGCGGACTGGAGCGCCGACTACGCGCGTTTCGAACTGGACGTGACGGACGCGATCCTGAACCGCCACGGCATCCCTCACGGCGGCGTCCATGCCGTCCTTCTCGACACGGTGATGGGATACGCAGGCTGCTTCACCGGCGATCCGGACGACCGCGTCATGGCGATGACATTGTCGATAACGGCGAACTACCTGTCGCGGCCGAAGGGGTCACTGTTGATCGCGGAAGGCCGGAAGACGGGCGGTGGCAAGTCCACCTTCTTCGCTTCGGGCCGGGTCGAGGACGAGACGGGCGAACTCGTCGCGACCTCGACGGGCGTGTTCCGCTACCGGAAGGGGTGAGCTGGGGCGCTGCCCCAGACCCCGGAGTATTTTGCGACACAAGAAGGCATCAGGCGCGGAGTTCCTCCATCAGCCGGGACAGGTGAAAGTCCGTGTCGCCGAGCTGGTGGTCGATCATCACCAGGCGCTTGGCGTAGTGCGAGACGGGATATTCCCACGTCATCGCGATGCCGCCGTGCATCTGGATCGCTTCTTCGGCGACGAGCGTCGCGACCTTTCCGACGAGGTGCTTGGCCATGGCGACGGTGCGGGCACGGTCGCTCTCTGCCATGCGCGAGGCGGCGAGGATGGTGATGGATCGTGCCTGTTCGATCTCGGTCACGAGGTCGACCATGCGGTGCTGGAGCGCCTGGTTCTTGCCGATGGGACGACCGAACTGCTGACGCGTTTTCAGGTAGTCGAGCGTGAGGGCCTGCACGTGGTCCATCGCGCCTACGGCTTCGGCGCAGAGGGCGAGGCGGCCGTGATCGAGCGCGTCGGCCAGCGCATCTTCCGCGCGCTCGATCAACAGGCTCGCGGGGGTGGAGTTGAGGATCACCTCGGCCGCACCGCCGCCGTCGATCATGCCGTAGCCGATCACCTCGGCGTTTTCCGGGGAGACTTCGAAAAGCGACAGGCCCTCGCTGGTCTGCGCGGCCACCAGCAGACGGTCGGCGTCGTTCCCGCCGTAGACGACACTTTTGCGTCCCGTGAGGGTCCACCGGTCGGCGTTGCGCTCCGCCCGTGTCGCGTTGTCGGACAAGTCCCAAGGGGCGTCGGGCTCGCCGGTCGCCACGGCATAGCGAACCTCTCCGCTCATCAATCCCTCCACGTCGGCTCCTGCCGCAAGAAGCAGGCGCGCAGCCATCAGGGCCGGAAGAACGGGCTCGGGCGACAAGGCCCGGCCGATCTGTTCGAAGACCGTCATCACGTCGAAGCCCGCGCCTCCGAGGCCGCCCTTTTCCTCGGGGACAAAGGCCATCAGGACGCCGAGTTCGGCGAGACCGGACCACGCCTCGGGGTCATGGAACGGTTCGGCATAGGCCAGCGTCGCGCGCTTTTCGGGCGGACAGGCCTGGGCAAGGACGCGCGCCAGCGTGTCGGCCAGCATCCGGCGGTCGTCGGAGGTTTCGAAATCCACGTCTAAAGCTCCAGCATCGACTTGGAGAGGATGTTCCGCTGGATCTCGTTCGAACCGCCGAAGATCGAGATCTTGCGGTTGTTGAAATATCGGGCGGCGGCATTGGCATGTTCGGGCGGCGCGATCTCGAGGTTGCCGGCCAGTGCCTCGGCCGGAAACGGTGCCGCCGCGGGACCGAGCGCGCGGCGGGCCAGGTCGTTCAGCGCCTGACGGATCACCGTGCCCTTGATCTTGAGCATTGAGCTTTCGAGGCCGGGCTGGCCGTTTTTCTGGGCGTTGGACAGCATCCGGAGGTTGGTGATCTTCAGCGCCTCGAGTTCGGCTTCGACGCGGGCCAGCCGCGCGGCGTAGAGCGGGTCGTCGATCAGGCGTCTGCCGCCGCGCGTCACCTGCCGCGCCAGCGCCTTCACCTGCTCGAAGGCCTGGACCGAGAAGCCCAGGCCCGCGATGTTCGTGCGCTCGTGGGTCAGAAGGTACTTCGCGATGGTCCATCCCTGGTTCTCGTCGCCGACGAGGTTTCCGGCGGGGACGCGCACGTCGGTGAAGAAGACCTCGTTCACCTCGTGCCCGCCTTCGATCAGGCGAATGGGCCGCATCTGGATGCCGGGGCTGTCGAGATCGACGAGCAGGAAGCTGATGCCTTCCTGCGGCTTGCCGTCCTTCCTGGTGCGGACAAGGCAGAAGATTCGGTTCGCGTGCTGGCCGAGGGTCGTCCAGGTCTTCTGACCGCTGACGACAAAGCCGTCGCCGTCGCGCACGGCCGTTGTCTTGAGGCTGGCGAGGTCTGACCCCGCGCCCGGCTCGGAGTATCCCTGGCACCACCAGTCGGTGCCGTCGAGGATGCGAGGGAGGTAGTGGTCCTGCTGATCCTTCGTCCCGAATTTCATCAGAACATGCGCCAGCATGTGCAGGCCGAAAGGCAGCACGCGCGGCGCGCCGGCCCGGCAGGCCTCTTCCTCGAAGATGTGGCGTTCGACAGGACCCCAGCCGGGGCCGCCGAACTCGACCGGCCATGTCGAGGCGAGCCAGCCCTTCTCGTTCAGGATGGCGTGCCAGCGCTCCATGTCCGATTTGGTCAATTCTTGGCCTGCGATGACCTTCTTGGCGATCTCGGTCGGCAGCTTATCGTCAAGGAAGCGTCGCACCTCGTTGCGGAAGGCGAGCTCACCTTCGGTGAAGTTCAGGTCCATCGGCGCTCCTTCATGTCGGCGAAGGTGCTGCCGTCCTGCGCCATGCGGGCGAGAAGCGGCGGCACCTGCCAGTAATAGGGGTCGTCCCTTGCCCAGTCCTCGATCCGCCGCACGAGTTCAGCCGCCCCGACCGTATCGGCGTGGTGCATCGGCCCGCCCCTGTGTCGCGGAAAGCCGTAGCCGAAGAGGAAGACGGCGTCGATGTCTGAGGGTCTGAGCGCGATACCTTCCTCCAGTACGCGCGTCGCCTCCGAGATCATCGCCGTCATGACGCGTGCGACGATCTCGTCGCCGGTGAAGTCGCGGGGGCTGATCCGGGCCTGCGCGCGCTCGTCGTCGATGATGGCCAGCGCGTCGGGGTTCGGCACCGGCTTGCCCTCGCCGTAGAGGTAGAAGCCCCGCCCGGTCTTGCGGCCGAACGATCCCAACTCGCAGATGCGGTCGGCAATGGCGACATAGCGCTCTTCGGGCGGGCGGAGGGGCGCCTTTCGCTTGCGCATGGCCCATCCGATGTCGAGCCCGGCGAGGTCGGAGACCGCGAAAGGGCCGAGGGCGAAGCCGAAGTCTTCGAGCGCGGCGTCGATCTGTTGGGGCGAGGCGCCGTCCATCAGGATATAATCGGCGGCCTTTCGATAGTGCGCGAGGATGCGGTTGCCGATGAAGCCGTCGCACACACCCGCGCGGACCGCGACCTTCCTGAGGCGCTTCGCCAGGGCAAAGCCCGTCGCCACGACAGCGGGCGCCGTATGGTTCGGGACCACGACCTCGAGAAGGCGCATCACGTGAGCGGGCGAGAAGAAATGGAGGCCGATGACGTCCTCCGGACGCACCGTCTCGGCAGCGATGGCGTTCACGTCGAGATAGGAGGTGTTTGTGGCGAGGATCGCGCCCGGCCTGCAGATGCGGTCGAGACGGCGGAAGATCGAGCGCTTGATATCCATGTCCTCGAACACGGCTTCGATCACGAGGTCGGCTTCGGCCAGATCGGCCATGTCGGTGGTCAACGTCAGCGCGTCCGAAAGGATCGACGCACGGGCGTCTTCGGTCAGCTTGCCGCGCTTCACCGACTGCGCGAGGTTCGCCGCCACGGCGTTACCCCCACGGTCGCGCGCGTCGTCGTCCTGTTCGACGAGAGTGACGGGCAGGCCGGCGAGAAGGCAGGCCGTCGCGATGCCGGAGCCCATGGTGCCGCCGCCGATCACGCCGACGCTTTCGACCTGTCGCGGCGTCATCCCTGCTTCGGGGATACGCGCGGCGGCGCGCTCGGCGAAGAAGGCGTGGATCAACCCGGCGCGCTGCGGGCTGTCGATGCACTCCATGAAAAGCTCGCGCTCGCGTTTCAGGCCCTGGGCAAGGTCGCCGGTCGAGAGGGCCACGGCTTCGACGCACTTCTGCGGCGAGAAGAGGTGGGGCGCGACACGGTCCAGCCGCTCGGCTTCGGCTGCGAGCGCCGCGTCGTCGGGCGTGACCGGCAGGTCGCCCGTTCGCCGGGTCATCAGGTCGCCCGTCCGGACAGCCTCGGCCATCCGCAGCGCCACCTCATGCACCTCGCCCGTCTCAATGCGGTCGATCAGTCCCAGCTTCAACGCCTCGTTCGCGCCGATCCGTCGCCCGGAGGTAATCATCTCGAGCGCGGCCGGAATGCCGATCAGGCGGGGGACCCGCTGCGTGCCGCCCGCACCGGGCAGGACGCCGAGCGTCACCTCTGGCAGTCCGACCTGCGTGCCCGGCAGCGCGATCCGGGCGTGCGCAGCGAGGCCGACTTCGAACCCGCCGCCAAGCGCCGTTCCGTGCAGGACCGCTATGACTGGCTTTTCAGAGGCTTCGATGGCGTTGTTCACCTCGGGCAGGATGGGGTGGAGCGGCGGCTTGCCGAACTCTCGGATATCAGCGCCCGCTATGAAGGTTCGGCCCGCGCCAAAGAGGACGATCACGTCAATGTCGTCGTCCGCCTGTGCCGTGGCCAGTGCTTCCGCCAGACCCTGCCGCACCGCATGCGACGATGCGTTGACCGGCGGGTTGTCGATGATGACGAGCCCGGTTGCGCCGACGCGCTCGAGCCGCACCACTTCGTCCGGCGTGTCGGTCATGCGGGCTCCCTCGTGTGCCATACATATCGCTCCAGCCCGAGGGCCGTACTTTCGATATAGCCCAGACCGACAACAAGAGCAGAGGTTGGGGCGATGGGAAACCCGCCGAGGGCGGAAAGCGCCATATGCGGGGTTCCGCAGGTCGGCCGCCTTGAAGAGTTGCAGCCCGCGACTTGACGGATTTCGAGGATAGCCTCTCCGAGAGAGATGGGTCACCATTCAGTGCGCCGCCCTGCTGTCAGCGAAAATGTGTTTCGCACAGCGACAGGCGATGGCGACATGTCACGGGAGAAGCGCTTGTCCAACTCCAAACTCCGAGCGGCCGACGTGCTGCGCGACACTCTGGCTGCCTTGGGTGCAGACCGTATTTTCTGCGTGCCGGGCGAGAGTTACCTCGCCTTTCTCGATGCGCTCCACGGGTTTTCCGGGATCGACACGGTCGTGTGCCGCCACGAGGGCGGAGCCGGGCTGATGGCGGTGGCGGACGCAAAGCTGACCGGCGCGCCGGGTGTCGTAGCCGTCAGCCGGGGCCCCGGAGCGACGAACGCCTCGATCGCCGTTCATCTTGCCGAGCAGGATGCCGTTCCGCTGGTCCTTCTGGTCGGCCAGGTCGCGCGTGAAGAGCGCGGGCGCGGTGCCTTCCAGGAGGTCGACTATGGCCGGATGTTTGGCGGCATTGCCAAGGGCGTGTGGGAGGTCACCGAGGCTGGGATGCTGGCGGAAACCGTGGTGCGCGCCTGGCGGCTGTCGCTTGCAGGTACGCCCGGCCCTGTGGTTCTGGTATTGCCCGAGGACATGCTGTCGGACGAATGCCCTGTACCGACCGGCGTCGCCCCGTCTGCGCCCGCGCGCACGGGTCCCGGCGACGACGAGATCGCGCGCGCCACAGCCCTTCTGTCCAAGTCGAAGCGTCCCCTTCTCATCGCGGGCAGCGGCCTCGACAGACCCCCTGCACGAACGGCGCTCGCGCGGCTGGCCGAGGCGCATGGCATCCCTGTCGCTCCGACCTTCAAGCATCAGGAAATCTTCGACAACGGATCTCCCCTTTTCGCCGGTCACCTTGGATTCAAGATTCCCCCGCGTCATGTCGACGTCTTGTCAGAGGCTGATCTGATCCTTGCCATCGGCACGCGGTTGGGCGACGTGCCGACGCAAGGCTATACCTTGCCCCGAGCGCCCGATCCGCGTCAGCCGCTGATCCACGTCTGGCCCGATGCAAATGTGCTCGGCCGCGTGTTCCGCACTGACCTGGCCGTGCCTTGCGACCCTTCGGCCTTCTGCGAGGCGCTGGCCCGCGCGAAGCTCGATGCTCCGTCCGAACGCGCTGACTGGGCGCGCCGGGCGAACGCGTCGGCACGCGACCTCTCGGCCGTCCGCTTGCCTGAGCCTGACGACGGCCTCGACTTCGGGATCGTCGTGCGGGAACTGGCACGGCAGGCGCCCCGCGACGCTATCGTCGTCACAGACGCGGGGAATTTTTCAAGCTGGCTGCACCAGTGCTGGCCCTGGGACGGCACGCAGCAGGCCATCGGCGCGGCCGGCGGCGCCATGGGATTGGGCGTTCCCGGCGCTGTCGCGGCGGCGTTGCGCCATCCCGACCGATGCGTGATCGGCTTCGTCGGCGACGGCGGCGTGATGATGACCGGCAATGAGTTGGCGACCGCGGCGGCTTGCGGCGTCGCGCCGAAGATCGTCATCTCGGACAACGGCACCTACGGCACGATCCGCCTGCACCAGGAGAGGGATTATCCGAACCGGGTGTCGGGCACGAACCTGCGCAATCCCGACTTCGCCGTCTGGGCGAAGGCCTTTGGCGCCGCGGATTTCACGCTTGGCCTGGGCGACGATGTTGCCCACACCGTCTCGGCCTTCCTTGGCGAGACCGGTATGGCCGTCCTGACCGTGCGCTCCAGCGCCGAAGCGATTTCCGCCTTCACCACCATTTCCGGCCTGCACAAGCGACAGGGCGACTGAGCTCTGCCTTCACCGTCTGCCGTTCCGAACGCTTGTCGCGCGCCCGACCTGTGCTATTCCCTGCCGCAACGGCGGAGGGCCCATGAGAGACAGTGAAATCCGGACAGTGCGGGTCTATCGTCGGTTGCGGTTTTCGCCTGCCGCGTCGCAGGGCTAGTCGGATGTCGGGAGGCACCGCCGCGCTGATCGTCGCCGGGGGACGCGGGACCCGAATGGGTGCGGAGGTCCCGAAGCAATACATCGATGTAGGTGGCCGGACGATCCTGGCCCGCTCCGTCTCTGCCTTTCTCGATCTCCGCGAAATCGACCTGGTGCAGGTGGTCATCGCGGCCGGAGACGAGGCGCTTTGTGCCGATGCCCTGAAGGGGCTGGACGACGCGCGTCTTCGTCCTCCGGTTCCCGGCGGCCCGACACGCGCCCTGTCGGTACGCGCGGGTCTGGACGCGCTTGCCGACGCGGGTCCGGACCACGTCCTGATCCACGACGCCGCCCGCCCTTTTGTCTCGGCAGCGGTCATTCGCGCGGTTCTCGCGGCCCTTGGTGACGCCGACGGAGCCTTCGCCGCTCTTCCCGTCGTCGATGCCCTCTGGCAGGCCGATGGCGACCGCGCCTCCGTCTCCGTCCCTCGCGGCGGGTTGTACCGCGCCCAAACCCCGCAGGGCTTCCGCTTCGACGCAATTCGCGCCGCCCACGCCCGCGCGCCCGCGGACGCCGCCGACGACGTCGAGGTCGCCTGTGCGGCCGGACTGGAGGTTCGTCTGGTCGAGGGCTCGGAAGAAAATTACAAGATCACCACCGAGGCCGACCTGAGCCGCGCCCGCCGCCATCTCGGAGCCCCCTGACGCCGCTGTACGGCCGGGAAAACCCACTTGCCGCCCTGCCCCCCCTCCGCTAGACCCACCGGCGGAGACGTGGCCGAGTGGTCGAAGGCACACCCCTGCTAAGGGTGCAGACGGGAAATCGTCTCGAGGGTTCGAATCCCTTCGTCTCCGCCACCTCTCTATTTCCTGCAGTTGCTCAGGGTGGCTTTCGGCGGCCTTTTTCGTTGATATTTCGTAGACTTACACCCTGTCGTGGGTTGCGCTGGATTTCCTTCGTTTGCGCTGGTAGGCGCTCGTTGGGTGGTACGAATGGTGGTACGTTCGAGATGGCGCTGGCCGGCAAGCTGACACGGAAGCTGGTGGAGAATTGGGCCGGGGCGGCACGGGGATGGCAATGGCCTCTATCTCGTCGTCGATCCGTAGGGTGCGCGGCGCTGGATCGTCCGGGTGACGGTGAAGGGGCAACGAAATGCCAGGGGTGCTCCGTTGCGGACCGATTTCGGGTTGGGCGGCGCGGATCTTGTTCCCTTGGCACAGGCCCGGGATCGCGCTCTCGAATACCGTCGCATGGCCAGGGTTGGCCTGAACCCGCGATTCAAGGTGAGCCGGGAGGTGCCTACCTTTGAGGAAATCGCCCGGCAGGTTCATATCGAACGCCTGCCGACGTTCAAGAATGCCAAGCATGGTCAGCAGTGGATCGATACGCTCCGGGAGTACGCCTTCCCCAAGATCGGGCGGATGCCGGTCGACAGCATCGGGCAGCCGGAAGTCCTGATGTGCCTGTCGCCGATCTGGACGGAGAAGCACGAGACAGCCCGGCGCCTGTCGCAGCGGATCAAGACGGTCCTCGACGTGTCCCGCTCGAGGGGCTTGCGAGAGGGAGAGAACCCGGTCACGGCGATCAAGGACGCGGGCGTTCTGCCGAAGGTGAAGGCGCGGCCGAAGCATCACACCGCGATGCGCTGGCAGGATGTGCCGGCCTTCTATGCCGCCCTGCGCGACCGCCGGGCGAGCGCGGCACGGGCGCTGATGTTCACCTGCCTGACTGGATCGCGAACTGGTGAGGTGCTTGGCATGCGCTGGGAGGAGATCGATGCGGAGGCGCGTCTCTGGACCTGCCCGTCGGACCGGATGAAGGGGGGCGTGGACCACCGCGTTCCCCTGACCGACGAGATGCTCGCAAGGCTCTGTCAGAAGAACTTGCCTTGAGACGAGGTTCGCGGCCGGCCCTACCCTGCCGCGATGACCAGACGATCAGCCCTTTCAGGTACTTCAAGACGAGCCCCGAGATCATCCGCCTGGCGGTGATGCTCTACGTCCGCTTCCCGCTGTCGCTGCGCAACGTCGAGGACCTGCTGCACGAACGCGGTGTCGACGTGAGCCACGAGACGGTCCGGTACTGGTGGAACCGGTTCGGTCCGATGTTTGCCTCCGAGATCCGGAAGCGCCGGGTGCAGGGCATGCGCTCGAGCCGGTGGCGGTGGCACCTCGACGAGATGTTCGTGAAGATCAACGGCAGGCAGCACTATCTCTGGCGGGCCGTTGATCACGAGGGGGAGGTTCTGGAGAGCTTCGTCACGACGACCCGGGACAAGAAGGCGGCGCTGAAGTTCCTCAGGAAAGCGATGAAGCGGCACGGCCGGCCCGAGGAAGTGGTGACCGATCGCCTCCGCACCTACGGCGCAGCCCTGAAGGAGATGGGGCGCGGCGACGATCGCGAGATGGGTCGCTGGGTGAACAACCGGGCGGAGAACTCGCATCTGCCGTTCCGAAGGCGGGAGCGGGCGATGCAGCGCTTTCGCCAGATGCGATGTCTGCAGAAGTTTGCCTCCGTCCACGCCTCCGTCTCGAACCACTTCAACCAGGACCGCAGCCTCTCAAGCCGAAACCTCTTCAAGCTGAACCGCACCGCCGCTCTCGCCGAGTGGCGCGGTCTCTATGCCGAGCTAAGGGTCTGCGTCACCGGCCTTGCGGAGACTGGTTCGCATTAGTCTGACAGCACCGCCACCTCACACAACATGCGCATCAAAGCCCTTACAACACAGGGACATGCAACTGAGGTACAGGAGGTTCAGGCAGGAAAAACGCGCGGGTGTCGCACAAGGTGTCACACAAAGGGTGACACAAGATGGCTCGAAAGACCCGGCGTACTGCCACACATCTGACTACCTCGCGGCACGGTATGTACTGCATGCGCGTACCGATACCCCAGAACTCAACATCGGACGGACGGAAGTACCTGCAGCTATCTCTGGGCACCCGAGACCCTGACAAGGCAGAGCGGCTTTCAAGATTGTTGCAGCTAGAAACAGAGGCATTCATGGAGCACATCAAGCTGGCAGTCCGTGACCGGGACGGTTCACCCATCCCGTACAATGAACTCAAAGCCCGTATCGCGGCGCACTACCGCGGGGCCCTTGAGATAGCCAAGGCGAAACGAAGCCACATTGGCCCATCCGAAAAGTACCAAGAGCAGATGCGTCAGACCGTCGATCTGCTCTCAGAACCGAATGTAGACTACTGGCGCTTGGTCGGCAAAGACGCTGCGCACGCTGCCCTGCGCGCCCTCTGCGATGCTCTCGATATCCCCATACCGACCGAACCCGGTCCAGCGATGGAACTCCTCGACCACGTGCGGGAGGCCAGCAAGGCTGCCGCAGAGGCGGCCCTGGAACATTCGCAGGCTCTCAGGGTGTACGACCTGCGACAAACCTCTGCAGCCGCTCCTGGTAGCCCGTCAGCGGCGTCGGTAGCGGTCTCCACACCGGCTGCATCTGTTTCACTCAAAGAGGCGGCGGCTGCCTTCCTACAGCACGGGCTCGACGCAGACGGCTGGGCGGTCAGCACGTTCAACAAGCGAGAGGCAATGCTGGACGTTCTCCTGGAGTGGTTCGGTCCCGATCATCCCGTCTCTGAAATCACGAAGCGAGAGGCAGCGAAGTTCAAGACGGAGGTTCTGCCGCGCCTCCCCGTGAACCGCATGACTGCGCCCCAGACCCGGAACCTGAGCCTCCGCGACAGCGAGCTCGCCTGTCCTTGCGGAGACTGGTTCGCATCCGTCTGACACCACCGCCACTCATCCTCGCCAAAGTGTTCTCCCGATCCCGCTGCGGCCGCTTGTCCATTGGGCGCTTCTCGAGAAGAATGAAAGTCACTCTGCTGATACGGTCTCGCTATAGCGCCATAGGATGGTTTCACCGTCGAGAAGCTGTACCTCCAGGCGGTAGTCCCCTGAGATTGCCACGTTCCTGAGGCCGGCGTAGGCAAGGTAGGCCGCCTTGTGCCGGTCGAGAGGCGCGCTTTCATGGTCAACGATTTGCTGATTTTGCCCATCTGTGACGCGAAGGCGCAGGTGCCAACCCTCCTCGATGTTTATGGCCCAGGCCCAGACGATCAGCGGCCCAAGACCGGCGGTGAGAGGTGATGGCGGGCCGTCGGACAACAGGCGACCGCTATGTGGCACCTCGCCGGAGAGGCCGGCCGCCAGGATCGCGGAGGGAGATGCCGAGAGCCATGCACGGGCAGGCGCGGTCATCAGCGAGTTGTCGAAGTCACCGCAGGTGGCGGTCTCATTGCTGAGGGGGTGCCCGGTCAAGGGATCGATCCTTAGGCCGTCACGCCGAACCGAGAAGTGAACGTGGGGGAACTGGGCCAGGCCAGACGCGCCAATTCCTGCAATACGCTCGCCAACAGAAACTCGATCTCCTGCACGAACAGAAATGCTGCCGCGCTTGAGATGGCAGTACTGGCTCTCCCAGCCGTCGCCATGCGCGATCACTATGCCGTTTCCGCATTCCTGATCGGCAGTCGCTGCGATCTCGGCCTCGGACATCGGGATCCCGTCGGGAATCCCATCGCGTAGCCGCGCAACGACGCCGTCCCGAGCGGCCACAACCGGCACTCCGATATCCGGCATCCAGCGCACCCGAATATCCCAGCCCTCATGCCCGTCGTAGCTTGCCGCGCCACACATTGGGTCGCGAACGCCCGGTCCCGGATCTGTGTCCGGTCCCTGCTGAACGAAACACTCGATGCCAACGGCGCAGTCGACCGGTAGCCCGAACTCGACCGGCTGCGCCTGAAGACTACCCATTGAGATCGTCGAAATGAAAATCAGGGAGGATATGGCGGTATGGACAGGTCGGGACAGTATCGGCGCGGGTGGAACCGGAAGCGTTGACATCGACGTGCATTTGCGCCAACCTCCCGATGTTACTGAATTTTTACCGTCCAGTGTGGGTGAGGCAGAAATGGGTGTAACGGAACTTAGACTTTGCCTTGCGCGCGCGATGTGGCGGGTTGAACACGACGGAAGCATTCCCGAAACGGCGGAAGAAATCAGCGCTGCCTTTCTTGAAGAAAAGGAAGTGATGCTGATCAAGGCAATCAAGGTCATGCGACATCTTGAGAACCAAGGCGTCGCTCTGAAGCCCGGCGAGTGACAGGCTTCCAATTCACTCATAAAGGTATTTGAAGGTCTTCGAGTAGTCGGATTCGCGGAAGTGCTCGCGAAGCCGACGTGCCGCCGGAGACTGAAGCGAGATTCTAGTCTCGGCGGCCATGTATTTGACCTCGCTCACGTTCTTCTTCTGAAGTTCCGGCACCTCACTCACTCCGAGTTCGCGTAGGCAGAACGGCAAGGCGCCTTTTATGTCTTCGTACCGGAAGACAAAGTAGTCGCCAGTTAAGTCGTTGTGGACGAAAACGCCGGACTCACGGCGCATGTCAGAGAGTCGGATGGACAAAGTGGTTTCGAAATGCTTCTCGAACCAATTGAAGGGCCGCATCATCAGATAGAAAAATTGCCTGCTGAGGTCGTCCTTTTCGAGCGCCGTTCCGGCGAAGATCGTCTGGCTGTCCTGGGGAAGCGCCCTACATACCGCATCCACACCGCCATGGTTCTCGAGAATCCTCGCGAAGAGCGACATCAACCGTGTCATGGCCAGTTGTACCGCCGCTCCGTCATCCGAATAACTGGCTCCGACGCGGTCGAGAAACTGTTTCATGCGGGGCAAATGACCCTCGATGTCCTGAACGACGCTTGAGCGAAACCATTCGAGTGGCTCGCGTGACATTGAAATGATTGCCAGCCGCTGATCGCCCTGTCCTGCCCGAACGGCCAGGAAACGCCGCGTCAGTCGAACGTTTTCAATGAACTGGCCGAGTTGATGTTCGAAGAAATAGTCCGAGACTTCAGGCGTTACCATTCGATCAACTGCGGCCGACAGCGTCTTCCGGCCCATGAAATGGCTTTGCAGCGCCTCGAACCCTTCGACTTCGTTCAGGGCTGCAACGACAGAGGTGCTGGCGACCTTGCCGAACTGGTAGACGATGACCAGATAATTTCGCTTTCGCTCGTCGGCCGGAGTCATGCGCGGTTCAGACATGGTTGTTTGCGACGAGCCAGCCATAGAAGCCGTCCCCTGTTTGCTGCGGATACCGGAATGCCGCGCGGAGATCCGTTCGTTCCCGAAAAAGAACTCTCACTGATTTCGATATCTCGATACCATTATCGAATGTTGCATAGTGCCACCATCTGTCGGGGATCTCTGTGATGGTGCATGACTTTACTGCGTTTCGATACCAGCGCCACAACTCGTAGACTTCAAAGTTGTCGGCTGCGTAGCGCTGCGTCATCAAGTCTCCGATCGCTCCGAGCTTGGTGAAATGGAAGAACCGTAGCGGGTGTCCATTCACCATTATCGTACCGTGCTGATCGAATGACAGCTTCCGTTGCGACAGATTCCAGCTTGCGACATTGTAGCCGGGGTCCCGCAGAACCTTCACGTTGTCGAAGAAGCATGGAACCAGATCGCACCACTTTTGGTCTACGAAGATCCCGATGTCACGCCGATCGTGACACCAGTCATGCAGACGGTCCGCCCACCACCTCGCGAAGTCCAGTCCGGTCCGATCTTTGCGCACGGCGACAAACCCAAGATTATAGACGCCGAACCCCAAGGAAGTGACCTCGTTGTCGAGAATGGCACGCGGGTTGGTTACCTTGTCCGGCGTGATCTGGTGCGGTGTCAGCACGATCGAGTGGGCGTCCAGAAGGTCTGCGAGCGGCGACAGGGAATTGAAGACAGCTATGTCTGGGTCGAAATAGAGAACCTTTTCCGCTGTCTCGTCAGCGAGAATGCGGAGGAGAGCCTCGCCCTTCACGGCGGTGCAGGCTTCGACGACATCGTGCGAGAAGAGCCAGCTTTCGGTGTCCTCGCCGAACAGATCGCGGGCGGTCAGGATCCGGTCGTATCCGAACTTGGTGACATCAAGCTCGACACCACTAGGCGGCTCGTCGGTTACAACCGCCCAGAGGACCCAGGATGGATGTTGGCGCCGGAGGGTGTCCGCCAGCACCCGGGCCCGATTGAGGTAGCTGTAGCTGAAACTTGTATAGGCATGAACGCTCACGATCTTGCCCTTTCGAATTCCGGCAGCGACATCTTGCTTGCCTTTGTCCGGACCTTGGTTCGGTCTGCCATTTCGCGCCGTGCCGCGACCAGTTCGTGCAGTTTCTCGCTGTCCGCGAACAGGTCCCGAAGTGCGTCAAGGCCCCCCAGGATGCACCCTCTCTGGTGTTTCTTCACCGCCGCTGCCACGTTCCCCGATCCGTTGTTGGTCAGTACGAACGCGCCGGCGGTCATGGCCTCGAACGTGGTGAAAGAGAACGTCTCGGGCCAGGACGCCCAGTGGAGCACAAGGTCGATATCGTGCTGGCACAGCGCATCGACCATCGCATTTCTGTGGCCGGCTTTGACATGAACGGATACGAACCGAACCGAGGCGATCCCTGCATCTTCCTTTGCGAAGTGATAGAACTCAAAGCCCTTGCCATCCATGGTGTCGGCCAGTTCGAGGAAGTCGTTCCACCCCTTGTGCGCCATCGGCGCACCCAGGTAGCCGACCCGTATCGCCCGGCTCGGGCTGCGGTTCGGCCTGTCGTCCACTTTTCGCCTCACGCTTGTCAGTTTGAGATGCGGTCGCACGGTGATCGAGGCGGGTTCGACGGTTCGTCTCGCGTTCCAGAACGCGCGCGCGCTGTGGGACGGAGATACCATGTGGATCTCGAGCTCTGAAAACATCGCCTCGATACGCTCGAGATGTGTAGCCCGCTCTTCCCCATAGAGACAAACCGAGCAGGCATTGCTGTCGATCGCCGGCGCGCCGCAGAATGCAAGGTCGTTACGCTGCAGACTGAACTTGGGACAGAGTGTCACGAAATCATGGAGCCACATCACGCAGTCCCTGCGGTGGCAGGCCCTGACGAGGTCGACAATCTGCTCGGGATTGTGGCCGAGAAGCTGATGAACCACGGGGATCGAAACGCAACCCATGTCGGAAAGCTGCTCCACGGCGGATATGAGGACCGAGGTTCTGACGACTCCGATGTTCTTGCCGTTGAGTGCCAAGGCCGCGATGACGTCCGGCGTCTCATCCAGACGCGACAGCCTCGGAAGGGCCTGCCACGGGAAGATTGCCAGATAGGTATCGCCGTTCTCGCGCACCAATGTCTCTTCTGCCTGAATACATAGCTGCACACCGCCAGCGATCAGCAAATAATTGTCATGACTTATGCTGAGGATGAGGCGTCCGTTGCCAATCGCCTCGGCCAAGAGACCCCTCAGGGTCTCCTCGGACATCAACGGAGGGTGTCGGTCTGGACGAACCCATTCACGCGCAACCGCATCCAGAGTGTCATGCCGTTCAAGGATGTCCAGTTGGCGTGCGGCCGGATGTTGAGGAAACCTGCCTTCAGCACGGCCTACGGAAACGTAGTGCTGGAACGGATTGAGGCCCGCGTCGGCAACGTCGGGATTGGACTGAATATAATATTTGGTACTGAAGGCGGCGCAGGGATCACGCCCCTCGCGGCAGCCCTCGGAGCAGAAGTGGAGCAGCGGATCTATACCCGCGTTCGCGACATCCGGATATTTTGCGAGATAGAACTGGGCGTCGAATTCGTCGCCTATGGCGGCCATTGCCGTTTGAATCGAAGCGAGACGATTGGAGGAAGGCCCGGCCTCTCTTGTCAGGGGCCGACGCTCGTCAAGCCCGTGAAGCAGATAGTGGATGAATGGATTGGTACGGGCTTCGACCACATCGGGATTGGCGCGTAGGTAGCCCTGGGTCGAAAACCATTCAGTGGGGTCATAACCCAGCAACCAACCGATGGTCACGTAGTGTCGAGGCAGGGCGGCGTCGTCTTCAGGCAGGTCGGGATAACTGGCGCGATAGAAGGCGGCATCAAAATGGCCCCTGAGGAGCGCCAGGTCGCCCTCGGCGTCATCGGACATAGGGAGCCGGTTTTCACTTTGCCTCAGAGGCTTAGGCGGACGGCCTTCTTTGCGCCCGTACTTGATGTAGTGCCAGTACGGATTGACCCCGCTTCTCAATACATCGAGGTTTTCGTATCGATAGTAGTTGGTCGAAAAGTCGGGACTGGGATCAAGGCCCAGTGCCGCGCCTTCCTGGACATAGTGAAGCGCGGGATTCAGGATCCGGCCAGGTTCGTCGACCTGCGAAAGATAATACTTGCGGTCGATATGACCTGCGATGCCGCGTGCAACCCAGAGGCTCCAAAGCCGGTTCCGTACGGAATGATCGGCGGAAACTCCAAGGCCAGTCGCGGTCGGCTCCGATGAGATTGTTCCGCCGGAGACTCTTTCCTGATAACCGTTCACCGAAAAACTCACTCTCCGAACTGACTTAGCAAAGCTGATAGCCCTTGCCCGAAACCGTTCTGAGAACATCGGTTCCGTTCTCGAGCTTCGTGCGCAGGCGGTGGATGTGAACTGCAACCACGTTTGTTCCAGGATCATGGCGCAGGCTGAAAGCTTCCCTTTCCAACACTTCGCGGCTGACCGGATTGGGTGAGTTCTTCGCCAGGCAAAGCAGCATGGCCAATTCTTTTCGACTGAGCAGAACGCGCTCATTGCCCTGCATGACGATCATCTGGTCGGGCCAGATACGAAGTGTCCGGGTCGTGATCGGAGCCTCGTCCAGTCCCGAATGAACTCGATCGATCAGGCGAGACACTTTCGCCAGGAATTCGTCCTTCTGAAAGCCAGGCATGAGATAGTTGTCGGCGCCCTTGACGAACGCGACAGTCCGCGTGGAAGCGCTGTCGGTTGCGGCGACAATGACCAACGGCTTCCTAGGCTCGATGCGCCTGAACGCCTCGAGGAAACCTATACCTTCCATGTCGGCTCGCCAGCCGACGAAGAGGACAAGATCGCTTGTGGCAAGCTTGTCCTTGCTCATCTCGAGCGGCCAGCTGACACGGACTATTTCGAGACCGACGGTGCCGGAAATAAGATCCGTGACGACGTCGACATCCCCCCTCGAAGCGCTGTGCGCGCAAACAAGCAGCATGCGCGCAGCCTTCGGTGCGATAGCAGACTGATACACTTTACCCCACCCAATTACATACCAATGTCAATCGTAAAATCCCTGCGCAGAAAGGTATTGGCGGGATTTTGATCTGGCAATCCTTTTGTGAAATAGTGGGCATGGTTCTGAATAATTATATTCAATTTCAACAGCTTAAGCTGCTTTCTTGGTAAATCTTGCCTCACCCTCCTGAAACGAATCCGCTCCTTGGCTGGGTTTGTTGCCAGATCATGATCAGTCCGGACAGGTTCAGGAGTTTGATCAGATCGCTTACGAATTTATTAACTTCTTGTTCTGGCGCCTTCGCCGGTAACCTCACCGTGGGAAGGTTTGACTTGTTTCGTCCGGCTTGATTTCCGCCGGCACCTAGAGGGGTAGTAAAAATGACCGCGAATTTGAATTTAGCCGACATCCTGTTCATGTTTGACAACGTGACCATTGGGGACACGCCAGCACCCGGCGCTGACCCACTGGCGCCTCTTGGCATCAGGGCGATCGACGGCTCCAACAACAACATTTCCGGGCTGACAGTTTTCGATCAGTACGGCAACCTGGTCGATACCGAGACGTTCGGGGCGGTCAATGAAGGATTTATCAAGTATTCGAGCTCGACCAGCACGCTGGCCTACAACACCGTTGTCGGAAACACTTTCGACACGAGCGCACGCCTGATCAGCAACCTGATCGCCGACGCAACGGCTTCGAACCCGGCGACCGCGACAACTCAAATGCTGACGGATGGCGATCCCGCAGTCGACCGTCTGCCGGAGAACAGCCTTTTCACTTTCTTCGGCCAGTTTTTTGACCACGGCCTGGACTTTGTCGCAAAGGGAGGGGCTGGGACGGTTCTCATTGAACTCGATCCAAGTGACCCGCTCTACAACCCGGCATTCCCTTACATGCCGGTGACGAGGGCTCCACAGGACGCGAATGGCGAGACGCTGAACACGACCGCGCCGTTCATCGAACAGAGCCAGACCTATGGCTCCTCGCCGACGACGACATTCTATCTCATGGAGTACGACGTCGATGGTAATCCGACCGGCGACCTCGTTCACGGCGCCGATGGTGGCATGGGCACCTGGGCCGACATAAAGGCCAACGCTCTGAAATGGGCCGTGGCGCAGGCGATTGCCCAAGGCGGCCCGATCCCGACCGAAATGCTGACCGACGCGCATGTCCTCGATATCCCGGATGCGGGAGAGTGGGATGTGGCGACCGCCAGTTTCCTGCCGGGTGCAGGAACAGGTCAGGCGTTCATCGCGGACATCGCGCACAACGCAAACCCGGATGGCGGCCTGACGGCGGACGCGGACAGCGTCATCAACACGAATGGCTTTGGCGCTCCGCCGCCGGCCGTTGGGGAATATGACAACGAACTGCTGGATGCACACTACGTCTCGGGCGACCCGCGGGCGAACGAGAACAGTGCGCTGACAGCCATTCACTCGGCGTTCCACGGCGAGCACAGCCGGATTCTCGAACAGATCAAGGAATGGGTGCTTCAGCAGAACCAGATCGATCCGACATTCGCGGACCAATGGACTGGTGAAATGTACTTCCAGGCGGCCAAGATCGCCAACGAGATGCAGTACCAGCACCTTGTGTTCGAAGAATTCGGCCGGCGCATGAGCCCGAACATCGACGCGTTCGCTGCGTACCAGATCGACATCAACCCGAACATCACAGCTGAATTCGCCCACGCGGTTTATCGACTTGGACACTCGCAGCTGACGGACAACGTCAAGACGATCGATGTCGGCGGAAGCGAGGTCGACTTCACTCTGATCGAATCCTTCTTGAACCCGGTGCAGTTCGACGACGTTGGTGCAGGCGCCTTCCTCAAGGGCGCCCAGTTCGAACAGGGAGGCCGGATCGACGAATTCGTTGTCGATGCGCTGCGAAACTTCCTTGTCGGCCTGCCGCTTGACCTTGCAGCGATCAACATCGCGCGCGGCCGTGAAATCGGCTTGCCGTCCCTGAACCAGCTGCGTGCGGACGTCTTTTCTCAGACGGGCGACACTCTGCTGAAGCCCTACGAGAGCTGGGGGGAATTCGGGGCGAACCTCTTGAACTCCGAGTCGCTGGTGAACTTCATCGCCGCCTATTCTAACGAAGCCTCCATCGCCGCTGCGCGTGCAACCGGTGACATGGCCGCAATGCGCGCCGCCGCGGCTGCCATGATGACAGACCCGGTCTTCATGAATACGGTGGCAAATGGCGGCGACGACGGTTTTGAATTAATCGATCTCTGGATCGGTGGTCTTGCCGAGAAGAAGGTTCCGCTGGGTGTGCTTGGCTCGACCTTCGACTTCATCTTCGCTCAACAGATGATCGCACTTCAGAACGGCGACCGGTTCTACTATCTGGCCCGGATCGGCGGCAACCTGCTTGACGAGATCGAGGGCCAGACGCTCGCGGATCTGATGATGCGCAGTGGCGACGCGATCCACATGCACGGTGACGCGTTCGGCACACCGGACGTGCTGGTGGAAATGGGCGCACTCGCGATGACCCATTACCTGAAAACGCCGGCGGAAATGGTCGAATATCTGTCTGAGGTCATCGGCGGCACGAACGATGCCAACATGATTTACGGCGGTGCCGGCAACGACGCCATTCACGGTGAAGCCGGCAACGATGTCATCTTCGGTGGCGAGAATGACGACCATCTCTACGGTGGCGACGGCGACGACGTAATGTGGGGCGATGTCGGCTTCGATTTAATGCGGGGTGACAACGGCAACGATGAAATGCACGGCGGCGCCGACGACGACGCAATGTTCGGCAGTCTCGGCAACGATCTGATGTTCGGCGACAGCGGCTTTGACGCAATGCAAGGTCAGGCCGGCAACGATACCATGCACGGTGGCAGCCAAGACGACGAAATGCTTGGCGGCGAAGGAAACGACGAACTTCACGGCGACGACGGCGATGACGGCATCGACGGCGAAGCAGGTCACGACGTGATCTTTGGCGGTCGCGGCGACGACCTGATGACCGGCGGCGAGGGTGACGACATCCTTGACGGCGGAGCTGGCGGCGATGCCATGGACGGCGGCGTCGGTGGCTGGGACATTGCGACCTACGCCAGCTGGCTGGAAGCCCTGGCTCCGGGCGCCGGTATCGGCCTCATCATCAACATGCTCAACAGCGCCCTTTCAACGGGCGATGCACGTGACGACACCTACCTCGACATCGAGGCTTTGATCGGTACGAAGTTCAACGACACCATCACGGGCGATGACTTCGGCCACACACTGATCGGTGGTCTCGGCAACGACACCATCACCGGCGGTCTCTTGGACGACGTCCTGATCGGCATGGAAGGTAACGACAGACTGATCGGCGGCGGCGGGGCGGACACAGCTCTCTTCCGCGGCCTGGAGGCTGACTTCGCGATCAGCTTGGCACTGGGCGGCTTCACCGTTCAGGATCTGGAAACCGCCGTGTCTTCTGACGAAGGCACGGACTTTGTCGGCAACGGGGTCACCTGGGTTCAGTTCGACGATGCCTTGTTGAACCTTGGGACATTCCAATATGCACCGCTGGTCAATCTCTCGAACACCCAGGAGCGTGTGCAGGGAGGACAAACGATCCTCGGTGAGCTTGAATCCACCATGCTTCTGGCCGATGGAGCTGCGGTACCGGGTGTCGGCATCGTGGTCGGCAATATCGAGATCGCTGACCCGGATGGCGCCAATGGCGGTCCGGTAACGCTGGCTCTTCTGGGGCCGGACGCAGCATCGTTCGACATCGCGCCCGGAGCGGGTGGGGTAAACCAGCTGCTGTTCATCGGCGGCGGCTCGGGAAGCTTCGTCAACTACGAAGTGAAGCCCTACTACAACGTCACCATTTCGGCCCTGGACGCAATCGGCGGTTCGACGATCAATGTCACCGTCAATGTGGCTGACGCGAACGACAACGCGCCGGTAATCACTTCGGGTGAACGCATCAACGTCACAGAGGGCATTTCGACCGACGCGATCGTCTATTGGGCGCGTTCGACCGATTGGGATACGACCGGAGAGTCGATCACATATACTCTGGGTGGCGATGATGCGGGTGCATTCAACTTCGTGAACGGCGAACTTCGCTTCGCATCGAGCCCCTCGGCGCTTTCTCCGAACGATGTCGGTGGCGACGAAGTCTACAACGTCACCGTCACGGCGTCGGACGGGGTTCATACCTCGGCGGCGCAGAATGTCACCATCCACGTGGCCGCAGCGACCGGTGTCAACACTATCGTGGGCGATGCCTTGGCCAACAACCTTGTCGGTACGGCCGATCGCGACCTCATCCAAGGTCTGGGCGGAAATGACACCCTGGTCGGCGGGGACGGAGGCGACCGGCTTGAAGGTGGCGAAGGCGGCGACGGCCTCGTGGGTCAAAACGGCGACGATTTGCTTCTTGGCGGCAATTCCACCGACACTCTGAACGGTGGCGCGGGCGCTGACACCATGGATGGCGGCGAGAACTCTGACGAGTACGTCGTCGATGGGTTGGATATCGTCACCGATACCGGCACGCTGGGCGCGGATAAGGTCGTCATTGGCAATGCCGCCGGCAACTCCATCAGCACCGCTGGCTGGTCGGGTATCGAGATCATCAACGGAAACGTTGGCAATGACACGATCGACGCCTCGTCTTCGACTGATAACCTGCTGATCCGCGGTCAAGACGGCAACGACCTGATCACGGGCGGCAGCGGCAACGACGTCCTGCTCGGAGGTGCCGGAGACGACACCATCGACGGCGGTGCCGGCAACGACACGATCCTTGGCGGTCTGGACGATGACCTTCTTATCGGGGGCGACGGCAACGATGTCTTCTTCGTCGGTGAGTCTCTGGATGCGGTCACTGACGGGGGCGCCGGCTTCGACAAGGCGGTCATCAACAATGCAGCAGGTCTGTCGATCAGCATCGGGTCGTGGGTCGGTGTCGAGCGCATCAACGGCTTCACGGGAGCAGACACGATCGACGCCACGGGTATGGCAACCGGCATCACAATGTCGGGCGGCGATGGTGCCGACAACCTGATCGGCGGTGACGGCGCGGACGCCTTCTACGCGGGGATCGGCGACGACACCGTATTCGGCGGGCTAGGGAACGATGCGCTGATCGGAAACGCAGGCGCAGATGACCTGGACGGCGGCGCTGGGGACGACTTCCTCCTCGGCGGCACCGACGCGGATACATTCCGGTTCACGGATTTGTTCGGCAGTGACGTCATCGCCGACTTCGAGGATGGTCTGGACATCCTCGACTTCAGCGGGGACTCCCGTGTCACGATTGCGGACGACCTCAACATGGTGGATATCGGCGCCGGCGTCAGCATCACGGTCGGAACCGATACGCTCCTTGTTCAGGGTATCACCGTGGCGGCTCTGACGGACGACATCGTCCTGGTCTGAAGTCTCGTATGGCGCGCAGCCCCTTACTCGTTGCGCGTCGCAAGAAGGACGATGGCCCCGCACAATGCGCGGGGCCATCTTCGTCTCTTGCGCTGTTCGCCTTGTGCGGCGACCATGTTTGCGTGTTCTGCGGAAGGTCCCGATGAAGAGTGCAGACGTAGCCATCGTGGGATATGCGGCACGCCTCCCAGGGGCTGAAACCGCCGCCGAGGTCTGGTCGGTTCTTCACGAGGGACGTTGCACCGTGACCGAACTGGACAGCGACCGCTTTACGCGTGACAGGTTTCTGGATCCGAAGCCGGGCATTCTCGGCAAGAGTTATTCCTTTCATGCTGGAATTTTAAGCGATGTCTTCGGCTTCGATGGTGAAGATTTCGGAATAAGCCCGCGTGAAGCCAGGCAAATGGATCCTCAGCAGAGGCTTCTGCTCGAAAACGTGGCGCATGCTTTCGACCACGCCGGGATGAATCCCGAAAGTGTCTCTGGCGAACGGACCGGGGTATTCGTCGGCGCGTCATCGGCAGACCATTCCACCTTCGCTCTTCAGGATCCGCGCCAGATCGAAGGGCATTTCATGCTTGGCAATACGCTGTCGATCTTTGCCAATCGTATCAGCCACCAGTGGGACTTCCGTGGGCCCAGCCTCACGATTGATACGGCATGTTCATCGGGTCTCTACGCATTACATCTAGGGGCCGAGGAAATCCGCCGCGGCACCATCGATACGGCCGTTGTCGCCGGTGTTAACCTGTTGCTGTCGCCAGTGCCGTTCATTGGATTTTCTCATGCCGGCATGCTTTCGCCCGACGGATTTTGCAGACCCTTCTCAGCCCATGCAAATGGCTATGTCCGGTCCGAAGGCGTCGTTACTTTCATTCTTCGGAACGGGGAGGCCGCAGCAGATAGCGGGGAGCGCGCCAGGTCCCTGGTTTTGGCGTCAGCCACCGGCAACGACGGCGCGAAGGCGGGCATAACCGTGCCCTCGGCCCGGCGTCAGGGAGCATTGCTGGACCAGACGCTAAGGCGCGTCCATCTCGCTCCCGATGACATCGCGTTTTTCGAGGCTCATGGAACGGGGACACCCGTAGGCGATCCGATCGAGGCAATGGCGATTGGGCGCAGCTATGGTGCAGACCGGAAGAGCCCGTTGCCGATCGGATCGGCCAAGGGCAACTTCGGCCATCTGGAACCCGTGTCCGGCCTTGTTGGTGCCTTGAAGGCGCAGTTGGCGTTGGAGCACGGCGTCATACCGGCCACCTTGCATGCAGAGGAATTGAATCCGAACATAGATTTCGAGGCTCTCAACCTTGACGTCGTCCGGACAGCACGGCCGATTGAGGGCGAGGGACAAACAGTCGCCGCCATCAATTCGTTCGGGTTCGGCGGCGCAAATGCCCATGCAATCTTGGCGCGTCCCTTGCAGGCTGACGAGGCACCGAAGAGCTTGAACAAGGCGCTGCCTGCTCTTCGCCTATCTGCATCCAGCGAAAATGCATTGAAGGGCCTGGTCTCAACATGGACTCGGCGGCTGACATCGGAGGAGGTAACTCCGGACAGCATCAGGAACGCCAATCACAGGACGCGCGTGCGGCCATTGCAGTTGTGCGTGCCGCCGGGCACGGCCTCTGAAATGGCTCAGACACTTGACACTTGGATCAAAGGTCAGCCCTCGCCATCTGTTGTGGGCCGACGTCTTGGTCGAAATCTGCGCGTCGCCTTCGTGTTCGGGGGAAACGGCTCGGTCTGGCCCGGAATGGCGCGGGCCATCTACCGGGACGACCCGGCGTTCAGACGAAGCTTTCAGCGTGTGTCACGGGTCCTAAATGCTCTAGCGGGCATCGATTTGTGCAAGCTGCTCATGTCCGAAGAGCTGGATCAAAAGTTGGGGGACGCGCAAACGGACCAGCTTCTGCTGTTCGCTGTCCAGGTCGCCCTTGTCAGCGCGTTGAAGGCCAAGGGATTGGTCGCGAGCGCGACCCTTGGTCATTCGGTGGGCGAGGTCGCCGCAGCTGTCGTTTCAGGCGGCCTTTCGTTGGAGGCCGGAGCGCGGATCATCCTGTCGCGCTCGCGCTCGCTTGAGGTGTTGCGCGGCGCCGGAACGATGGCGGCGCTTTCTCTGTCCCAAGAGAAGACCGAGACGCTGCTAGCGGAATTGGGCAGCAAGGCAGAAATCGGCGCAGTCAATTCTGAGGAAGGTGTCACGATCTCGGGCGCGACGGTGGATGTGGAATCCGTTTTGAAAGCTGCTCGGGGCCGACGGATCGCCGGTCGAAGGCTGAAGGTCGACTACCCCTATCATTCGTCCGCGGTCGACGTTCTCGAGCCCGAACTGATGGATGATCTGGCCCACCTGACATGCCGCGTTCCGACACTGGATCTATATTCCGCCTGGTCCGGCCGACTTGTTAGCAGGCCGCCCGACGCGGACTATTGGTGGAACAATGTACGGCAACCCGTGCTGTTTCGCGACGCGATGCGCGCCATGTGCGAGGACGGTTACCAGATCTTCATCGAGATTTCGCCGCAGCCCGTTCTGCAAGCCTATATCGCGGACGCACTGGACCGCCATGGCCAAGCCGGCGCTGCGCTGCCAAGCCTGGTCCGGGACGACCGTCGCGATGCAACGACGATAGCGCTGGACGCGCTGGCGCGTGGAGCAGCGCTCAAATCCGATACCCTCCTCGGCGTCAACGTGCCTATCTCGTGCGAGCTTCCGTTGTATCCATTCAATCGGGCCGAACACCGATTGCAGTACGATGGTCAGAACGTGCTTGGTCCCAATGGGGATTACCACGCGCTTCTCGGTGCTCGGGTGATCGAAGGCGGGAATGAGTGGCGCAGCGAGATCTCTGCCACCGCCCTGCCTTGGCTTGCCGACCACAAGGTTCAGGGCCGGACCGTCCTGCCTGCCACCGCCATCATCGAGATGTTGTCAGAGGCCGCGCGGCAGGGTCTTGGGATCGACCGAACCTCGCTTGACAACATCGAGTTCCTGCGACCGGTCTTTCTGCCCGATGAGGGTCCGGCCATTCTGCGGGTGGTGCTTGAGACCGGCCTGAAGAAGCTGACACTGGCTGTCAGGCAGCAGGACGCCTGGCTGACCTGTGCGTCGGCACGAGCCGGCAGGATGGAAACCGTTCACAGGGAACGTATCCTGCTGGACTGGGGCGACAATCCGACGGCGCTTTATCGCATACTGAATGAAGTCGGCCTGCATTATGGCGAAGCGTTCCGCCTGATCCGGAGCGTCTCGCAGAAGGATAGGCAGATAGACGTAAGGCTGGCGCCGGGCCAGAACGGCGCAGCCTTCCGGTTTGACCCGACGTCCGCGGACGCGGCGCTGCACGCCCTCGTACAACTTCTACCTGATGCGCTTCGCTCCTCGTCCAATGTGCTTCTGCCCGCCCGCGTCGATCGCTGGCAGCAAGTGTCGGACGGCGTCATTTCCGGCGCGCGTCTGGACGTGCGGGATACCGGCGGCAGCCAGTTGGCCGTGGACGTCGCATACGTCGATGGCGATGGCAAAATTCTCGCCGAGATGTCTGGCCTTCGCCTTCGTCAGGCCCGCGTATCGAACGAACCCAAACCGCAATTCTGGTGCGAAGAGCGGGTGCTTGTTGCGCGAGCCAAATCTGCAGAAGCGGTCTCATACTTTCGCCGCCGCACATCGCGCGTGCCGGAAAAAGCGACCGATATCGAAGTGTTGCGCGACGCGTTGGGTCGGCGAATGGCCTGGGACGCGCTGAAGGACGACCCTTCGAAAGCCAACAAGGACTTCGCAGACATCATTCGCAGCGGACTTGGTCCCGATGCAACGCTGAACGACGCGGTGTGCCCATGGCCCGAGCGCGATACCCTGGTCGAGCTTCTCATGGACGTCGCGCCTGCGGCAAGCGACGAGCTTCATGGAGCGTTGAGAGGAGCGGCCCGGGCAATCGATGCACCCACTGTCGGCAACAGCGTCATCGGCGCGGCGTTTTCTCTGTTGAGTAGCCCGACCCTTGCCCACTCGCGAGTGGCGATCTTGGGACAGGTGACACCCGGTCTGGCCAAGATGTTGATGCGCGAGACCGCAACGCTTTCGATCATCGCCACAGATGCGGCGCAGCTCGACGCACTGGAGTTGCAGTTCCAGGACGGTCGGCGGCCCTCGATCAGGCTCCTGACCGACATCCGAGACAGCCATCCCTTCGATGTTCTGCTTGCGATCGGAGGTTCACGTCAATTGTCAGGCGTGGATGCCAAGCCCCTGATGGAAAGCCTGGCTGCGGACGGAGTCATTCTGGCCGTCGATGAGTTGGACGATGCCTTCGGCGTGATGACCGGACGGCACAACAGCCTGGCTTCGCTCGATCGCATTCGACTTGCGCTGACCCGCGCGGGCGCCAGGGTCCAGACGCGCGTCGTCGCAGAGTACCCCGCGGTCCGTATCCTGATAGCCGAACGCCCCTTCAAGCACGAGAGTGCTCCGCCCCGGCTTGACGTCAGCGGCGACGCACCACTTGCATTTGCACTAAGGGGGGTCTGTACGGAGGACAGGATCGCACGCCGAGTCCGCGTCATTCCGGGCAGCAACAGTGCGGACGAACGTACGCGTTCGCTGTGGAAGGTATTTTCCGAGCTTACGCCCAACGATGGAACGGTGTGGATCGTACAGGAGGGCGCCGATCTTGCTTCGGTTCTTCATGGATGGCGCCGTGCCTCGATAAACGAGGCCGATATCGATATCCGCACGGCCAGCGTCGAGGCAGGAAGCGATCCGGAGTTCGTCGCACGAACGCTGGAAGAAACCTCGGAACAGGAACTGGTGTTTGAGGCCGGCGGCGCCTATGCGCCACGAGTGAGAAGGGCCGAAGTCCAGGGCAGCGGCGGCGCACGTCTTGTGTTGGAGAAGGACGGCGGAACCGGACTCGGTCGTGTCACCTGGAGGCCCGTTTCACGTCAGAAGCCGATCGATGATGAAATTGAAGTTCGCGTCGAAGCCGCAGGCCTGAATTTCCGCGACGTGATGTGGGCTGGCGACCTATTGCCTTACGACGCCGTGCACGGAGGGTATGCGGGAGCCACCCTTGGCATGGAATGCGCCGGCAGGGTCGCCCGCGTCGGGCCGAACAGCACCCTAGCGGTTGGAGAACGCGTGGCCCTTGTCGCCCCTGCGGCTTTCTCGACGCATGTCACTGCCAGGTCAGCAGCGGCGATACCGCTAACCGCAGACGTGTCGATCGAAGCTGCCGCCTGCCTTCCGGTCGCATTCGCGACTGCCCTCTACGCTTTGGAGAACCTGGCGAACCTGAAGAGCGGCGAGAGCATTCTCATCCACGCTGCGACCGGCGGTGTGGGCCTGGCCGCCTTGCGTCTGGCACTGAGGACAGGTGCCCGAGTGTTGGCCAGCGCAGGAACGCCCGAAAAACGCAGACTGCTTCGGCTCTTGGGCGTCACCGACGTCTTCGACAGCAGAAGTCTGGACTTCGCCCGAGGGGTGATGGAGGCAACCGGCGGGCAAGGCGTGGATGTCGTCCTGAACTCGCTTTCCGGAGAGGCGATGGAGGCGAGCTTGCATTGTCTGGCACCGTTCGGGCGGTTCCTGGAACTCGGCAAGCGCGACTATTTTGCTGACACCCCCCTGCCCCTGCGCGTCTTTCGCAACAACATAAGCTATTTTGGCGTCGATCTGGACCAGATCCTCAAGTTTCGACCCGATCTGGCCGAGCGTCTGTTCTCACGCCTTTGCGAGTTGATGAAGGCGGGTGAGATCAAGCCATTGCCGCACTGCATCTTCGAAGCTGATGGGGTGGCAGAGGCCTTCGAAAAACTGAAGCGCGCCGAACACATCGGCAAGATCGCCGTTAGGCCACCTAAACCCGGAAAAGCGCCGGTCCAGGCGCAGCAGTTCCCCGTTCGCGGTACATGGCTTGTTGTCGGCGGAACTTCGGGCTTTGGACTGAAGACGGCCGAATGGCTTGCGAGACGTGGCGCGGAAAGGCTGTGGCTGGTCAGCAGAACGGGACAGATTGCACCCGAGGCCATGGCAGATTTGAAGAGCATGGCCGAAATCCGGGTTCGCGTCTGCGATGTCGTGGACAAGGAGTTGGTATGCAGGCTCGTCGACGAGATACAGGCGACCGATGGAACTCTCAACGGCTTGGTTCATGCCGCGATGGTCCTTCGAGACAAGCCCTTTCGTGACCTCGATCAGGAGGATGTCGACGCCGTCGTTCGGCCCAAGGTTGCAGGCGCGGAAAACCTGGATCAGGCCACGCGAAGCTTCGATATCGAGCATTTCTGGCTGTTCGGCAGTGTCGTTGCACGGTTCGGGTCGTTCGGTCAGGCCCCCTACGTCGCAGCCAACATGGCGCTGGAAGACATCGCTGTCCACCGTGCGGCCCAGGGCTTGCCTGCGTTGACAATTGCTTGGGGTCCGATCCTCGATGCCGGGTATCTTGCACGCGAACACGAGGTGCGGCGCAGTATCGAGAAGCAATTCGACGGGCGGCTGACCGCCTCGAGCGCACTGTCGAAACTTGGTGAATTCCTGGACAGCGGCTGCAAATGGCCCACCGTAACGATCGCGACCTCACCGCGCCCTGCCTCGGCACTGCGCAGCTTGTCGGGCCCGTTGATGTCGGAGTTCAGCCAAAGCAGTGTCTTGACCGAAGGCGGTGCCGTCGATGGCCTCATCAAGTTGCTTGATCAGGGCAAGGACGACGAAGCGCGAGACCTCTTGCTTGATCTGATGAGAACGGAGGCAGCGCGGGTCGCCCGTTCGGATCGCGAGGCGATCGACGTAAGCCGTCCGCTGAACGAGATCGGATTCGACAGCCTGATGGGGGTTAACCTGTTGCTTGAAATCGAAAAGCAACTTGGAAGTTCGTTGGCGATGCTGGACGGCTCGGTCGATCTGAGCATTCAGAAACTGGCGAACAGAATTCTTCCGGCGCTGCAGAAGCAAGGACATGGCCTCGCGGCCGAGATGGCGACGCGTCACATATCGAACACTGTGCTGTCAGCGAGCGAGATCGACAAGATCATCGAGACATCGGAACGCGTGGATGGCCGTCCATGAGAGACGATCACAGACGACTGATGGATAGGCTGCGGCAGGAGCATTCTCGTGCTTCGAACAAGGCTGTGACCGCCGCACCCGAACCCGTCGCGGCACCGGCTTTCGATTTCTCTGAGCACAAGTCCTTCAAGGAGATCCGGCTGATCGGTGCGACTGGCGCGACCCTGGGAATCGGTTCGCCGTTCTTCCGCCGCGTCCTGGCCGTCGATGGATCGCGGGTCTGCATCGACGGCGTCTGGCTGGATAATTACTGTTCCTATGACTACGCGGGCCTGAATCAGGATCCGCGCATCGCGCAGGCTGTCACGGATGCGGTCGAGCGTTGGGGTGTCTCAGCCACCGCATCGCGCATTGTCGGGGGCGAACGGGCGTTTCATGTCGAACTGGAAGATGCGATCGCGGATTTTCTCGGTGTCGAAAGTGCTCTGACGCTCGTTTCGGGACATGCAACCAACGTGGCTATCCTGCGCGCGCTTCTGGACTCGAAGGACGTGGTCTATCTGGATGCGCGGTCGCACAATTCGTTGTTCGAGGGCGTCATCGCGTCGGGCGCCAAGCACTTCACGTTCCCGCACAACGATCCCGAGGCACTTGCTTCCTTGTTATCGGCAACGCGCGCCAACCATAGGCACGCCATCATCGCGACCGAGGGCCTTTACTCGATGGATGGCGATCTTGGCCGAGTCGACGACCTTCTTGCGCTGAAAGACGAACACAACGCTTGGCTTCTCGTCGACGAAGCCCACTCCTTGGGCGTCCTCGGAAAGACTGGACGCGGCATCGCCGAGCATCTGGGCATTGCACCGGAACGGATCGATATTCATATGGGCACGCTTTCGAAGTGCCTGTGTTCCTCTGGAGGCTATGTCGCCGGGTCGAGACACCTCGTCGAGCTCCTCAAGCACAAGGCGCCGGGCTTTCTCTATTCCGTCGGCCTTTCGGCACCCGCTGCCGCGGGATCGCTGGCGGCGCTGTCAGTTTTGCGCTCAGATCCCAACCGTGTCGTCCGGCTGGAAGACCTCAGCCGCCATGCACTCGATCAGTTGAAGCGGGCCGGCATGGATTGCGGCCCATGTGCGGGCTATGCAGTCATTCCTGTCATGATCGGCGACTCGATACGGGCGTGCAGGGTGTCAAATGCCCTGTTCGATGCTGGAATTTACGCGGCGCCCATCATTGCCCCTGCCGTTCCCGATCAGTCGGCGCGGCTGAGATTCTTCATCACCGTCAACCACACTCGCGATCAGCTGGACCGGCTGGTGGACGTGCTGGCTGCGGAGTTGGCCGCATGACTCCGTGCGCTTTCATTCAGGATGTCTGCGCGCAAAGCGAGGGTCAGGCGGTCGCCAAGCCCGGCAGGCAGCAGGGACAGAAGGTGACTTGCCAGCCAGAGGGTCACAGGGAAACGGACGTGCGCCCGACCCCGGTCGATGCCGTTTCGGATGTGCTTGGCTGCCAGCGCGGCGGACATCTTCATCGGCGTCGGGCCGTTGTGGATATCGGTCATCGGCGTGTCGACGAATCCCGCGGTCACGATTACCACTGTAACGCCAGATCCGTGAAGCGCCCGACGAAGCGCGGTGCCGTAAGCTGCAAGACCGGCCTTGCTGGACGAATAGCTGATCAGGTCGGGATGCGGCGCGATGGCCGCCAAGGACGACACCAGGGCAATGCGGCCACTGCCACGCTTGCGCATCTTCTCAATGACCTGCCTGTCGACATAGGCGGGGAAAGCGAGGTTCGCTTCGAGGACGTCATCAAAGGCATCGTCGGGTTCAACTCCGCCCTGATTTCCGCATTTCGTTCCAGCGAGGTGAAGAACGAGGTCGACGGGATGTGCCGCGTCGAAAGTGCGAATGGCCTGGCTGATTGTTTTGCGATCCCGCGCTTCGCAAACCACACGGGTTACCGTGGCACCCGCAGCCTGGGCTTGTTCCGCTACTGCGTCAAGGCGTACCGCGTCGCGGCCGAAAAGCAGGAAGGCAACATCCGTGGCCGCATAACAGTCGACCAGCGCCCGCCCCAGCCCGCCGGAAGCACCCGTGACGACGATACTCCGAAATGACCTGCGCTTCACCACATCCTCCGCGCCCTCTGTGTGCCCCGGCCGAGGTTAGCAGGTCTGGAGGCCTTCGATATGGGTGAAACGCGCGCCATATCTTCTGACCCGGATCTTGGGGATTTTACCTTCATCAGCAGCGAGGCCCGTCAGAGGCGCGTTTTCCTCTTTCTCCAGGGACATCCCTCGCAGCTGTGGCGCGATCTTGCAAAGACGCTGACCGACAAGGGTCACCGTGTAGAGAAGGTGCACTTCTCTGTTGCGGACATCCTGTTCTGGAACCGCGCGGGAGGGCGATGGTTTCGCGGCCATCCCGAGGAGTGGAGAGGCTGGCTTGAAGGCACGCTGAAGGAGACGGGCACCACAGATATCGTCTATTACAATGATCGCTTCCCATACCATCGAACCGCAATGGATGCGGGACAGGACCTGGGCCTGCGCACCTGGTGTCTTGAATTCGGTTATCTGCGCCCTGACTGGATCACGCTTGAACCAGGCGGCATGGGCGGCCTGTCACGCCTGCGGTCCGGATGTATTGAGCAACTTGCCTGTCTGGGCAAGACGCCGGACATGACGCCGCTCTATCAACACAGCTTCGCCACCGAAGCTTGGCACGAAGTGGTCTTCAATCTGGTTCAGTCCCTGACGCGCCCCCTGAACCAGAAATTCCAGGCCGATCGCCGACTGAATCCCGTTTTAGAGTACCTCGGTTGGTCCGGCCATCTGGTGCGTGCCAGACGTGACCGGCGCGATCTGGACCGGGTCGAAAGAGACGTGGCAAGTGCGACATATCCGTATTTCTTGGTGCCCCTGCAAATGGAAGGGGACTATCAAGTTCGGTCGTCCGACTATCCAACAATGGAAGCCTTTCTGGACGCCGTCTTCAGTTCGTTCAGCTTGTTCAGGCGTCCGACCTGTCACCTGCTTGTCAAGGCGCACCCCTTGGAAAGCGGCTTAAAAGACTGGCGGGCGGGGGTTCGCAGACTTGCGCGACGGCACGGCATAAGCGATTGCGTACACTTTGTCCGAGGCGGAAACCTGAGCCACTTTGCAGCCAGAAGCGAAGGCCTCGTCACGCTCAACTCCACCTCGGGCCTGGAATCCCTTCGCCTGGGTAGGCCGACAGTCGTACTGGGCCAAGCGGTCTATGAAAGGCCCGGTTTGACCCATCAGTCCGGTCTGGATCGTTTCTGGACCAACCCCGATCCCGTCGATCCGAGACGTTTGAGCGATTTTCTGAAAGCCCTGTCACTGATCCAAGTGAAGGGTAGCTTCTACAACAGGAAGGGTCGCAAACGCGCGGTCCAGGACTTGGCCAGACGCATGACAGACAACCAATCGCGAGCGCTTCACCGATTGCTGCCCCTAGCGTAGACCCTTCCGAGCGATCGAACCGGCGTCCCATGCGGTTTTGGCGACACCGCGCGCAATGAATCCGGAATTCCTCAGGGCCGAGAACACCTTTGCCGGCCTGGCTGGCTCGTCGGAATCCTGCTCCGCGGTTTTGAACAAAATGCCGTCCGGACGTCCCAGATAATCGCGGGCAATCTGGGCGTACTGCGGTTCGAAACGGCGTCGGATTTCTGCGCGGATATCTGGCGACATCTTCGCGCCCCCGTGTGTCCCCCGGGCGCCTCTTTCCACGATGTGGACCAAAGCCGCTCGGAGGCTGTGGGGCAACGGTGACCGGCGCAGTTGACGGATGAGTACTAAGGCGTCGCTCGGAAGGCTTCCGTTCACAATCGGGGTTGGCCCCAATCTCTGCGCAGCGTCTTCGCGCTTGATCGCCTGCAGGAATTCGGTCCCTAGATCCGGCGCCTCGGCGTGCCGCTCGTACGGGCGGACGATGATATTCTCCTTGCCGATGTGCGCCGACCAGTCGTTCAGCAAGTCGGTATAGTCGATGTACTGGCCCCTTCTGCGGTCCTGATGCTCGAGGTAGCCTCGGACGGTCATATCCCAAGGAAGATCTTCGACGGTGAGAAGGGCTTGCTTGACGAGCAATTCAAGCCAAGCCTCGTGACGGCGGAGAAACACGACCACCCGCGTGTCGTATCGAGAAAGGAACTCGGCCACTGGCGCGATGTCGCGCACAAGCATGAAGTACTCGGCGCTGAGCACGACATCAGAGCAGCCCGACGCGGCGATCTCGGCGTGCAGGGCGGCCTTCAATTCTGCAGCATCCCTCATCGGTCTGTGGGACGGATCGAAACCAAGGGCCGAGGCAAGTCCCATGTGCGACTGCCCGCCTTCACCTGATCGCCCTCGCCCGGCCATCGGGTAAAGAAGGCCAATTTCTGCGAGCGTACCGTCAGACCGCGCCAGCACGTGCTGAAGCGCCGTAGTTCCTGTCTTGTTCGCCCCAATATGTAGAAAAACTCGCTTCACTTAAAAAACTCGCCAAAGGACTTGGAACGCGAGGTAAGGATACCCTAAAGACGCCTCGAAGTAGGTCACATTACAAAACTCTTAACCACATTAACCAACTTTTAACGCCGTTCTTCTCGATTGAGCACTGTAACCCACGCAGAAACAGTTTATTGAAAGATGGCGCATTTAACTGTTAAGCACTTTTTAACTAATCCTTTGTTCCCCAAAGCTCGTTGACATGATAAAGGATTAAGGGCGAGATTTCTGGTGGTCGTTCCCCGGGGGTGGGGTGTGTTGTGTCTAGATTGAATGCTGCTTTTCGCGCTTTAGCGCGGTATCACTGGTCGCGTTACACGTCTATCAAGTTTCGTCGACCGATCTTTTCAGACGATCTCAGCAAACCGGTGGGATACTTTGACCGTATTCAGGCGGCCGGTGGTTGTCTGTTTCTGGATGGATGGGTCCAGGCCGGTGAACTAGTCATAGAAACCGACCAGCATACAGCGATCGTACGTCCTGACATTCCGCGTCCGGACGTACCGTACCCAGGCGGAATGTCTGGATTTTCGTTGCGGATCGATGGATCTCAGTTGCTGCGTTATCGCCTAGGGGGCCAAAGGGTAACGCGCAGGGTGCGGCTGGCATCGCCAATTTCACACGCCTGGAAAGGTCTTCTCTCTCTTCTGTCACTTGCGCCATTCGGTTGGACCAACCGAAAGGACCTTATCAGCTACCTCTGCTTTGGTGATCCCCTGGCAGGCGACCGACTGGAATCGGCGCTTCATGCGCGGCAGATTATAAGCGCTGCACCAACGGCCGCGCCGGACCTATTCCAGCCGACATATCGCGAGCCGCAGCCTCTGGAGCCGGTCGATATCATTGTTCCGGTTCACAATGCCTATAGCGCGACTGAGAAGTGCTTGGCTTGTCTCGAAGCCCACACCTCGCCTCTTCATCGCATTCACCTGATTGACGATGCGTCGACCGATCCGCGAATTCGTCCGATGCTGCGTGCGTGGGTGGAACGGAACACGAACGTTCGCCTTGTTGAGAACGATGTAAACAAGGGCTTTGTCGGCGCCGTGAATTCGGTTCTTGAGATCGCCGAACGCCACGTGATCCTTCTGAATTCCGACGCTTTTGTCACCCATGACTGGGTGGAACGCCTGATGGCGCCGATCAACGCGGATGAGAGTGTGGCAAGCGTAACTCCGCTGTCGAACGCCGCCGAGATCCTGAGCATTCCGGTCCTATGCGGGAAGACGCAACTCGAGGAAGGCGAAGCGGAGCGTATTGATCGAGCCGTGTCGCGCCTGAATCTCGAGGCAAGTTGCGCGATGCTGCCGACCGGCGTCGGCTTCTGCTTGGCCCTCAGCCGTCACTGGCTTGAGGTTGAACCTTCGTTCGATCCAATATTTGGTAAAGGTTATGGCGAGGAAGTCGATTGGTGTCGCCGTGTCGCAGCACGTGGCGGACGGAACATCGGGCTTGGCAATCTGTTCGTAGAACATATCGGTGCCAGTTCCTTCGGATCATCTTCCGTCGACTTGAAACGTCATCATAATAGGATCATCTCGGACCGTTTCCCCGATTTTGAACGACAAGTACGCGAATTCCGTCGATCAGATCCGATGATCGGCCCACGCCTTGTTGCGACCCTCGCCCTGATTTCAAGCGAAGCACCCCTTCCAGTCTACCTGGCACACGATGCTGGAGGAGGTGCGGAGCTTTGGCTTCAGAAAGAGGTTCGAATGCATGCGGATCGCGGACAGCCCGTAGTGATCGTCCGCTCGCACCAGGCGGCCGGCCCGGTCTCAATTGAAATCACGATTGGAGAGAACCGCATCGAGGGCCTTGTCAGCCGCGAGGCACTGGCAGGCTACCTTGCGGTCCCAGACCGCATCGAGATGATCTACTCGTGTCTAGCCATGACCTCGGCGCCTCTTGAGATTCTAAGAATTTGTCGCGGTGCATTGCGGGCGCGCGACAAGCTAAAAGTCCTGTTTCACGACTACTTTCCGATCTGTCCGTCGCACAACCTGATTGGTGCAAATGGACAGTTTTGCCGGCTGCCAATGGGTGATGCCTGCGAGACATGCTACGCCAAGCTCGCAGCTTCAAATGCTGCGTGGCCGGGAAGCGTCAAGCACTGGCAAGAGGAATGGCTGCCACTTTTGGAACGCGCGGACGCGATCGTGGCGTTCTCTAGTGCCAGCCGTGAGCTGATCCTCCGTGTCTGGCCTCAGCTTGCTGACCGTATTGGCGTGGAGCCGCATGTCATGGACTGGCTGCCGCCACGAATTACATCGGCGCGGGGGCCACGCCCTGTCATCGGGGTGCTGGGCGCGGTTGGATATCAAAAAGGCGCCGACGTTCTGCGAAGCTTGTCGCGTTCGTCACGCGGCGAGTTCGACATAGTGGTGATCGGGGATTTCGACGAGAGCTTCTCAAGCCCGGGCATTCGCGTGCATGGAAAGTATCAACGGCACGAAATCGCGGCACTGGCACGAAAATATGGTGTGGATTTCTGGTTTATTCCTTCTATCTGGCCGGAAACTTTTTGTTTCGCCGCGCGCGAATGTCTGGCAACGGGTCTGCCCGTGGTAGGATTCGATCTTGGGGCACAGGGCGAAGCCTTGCGCGCCTCGAACTCAGGCGTCGTTCTACCGCGCGAAAGCTCGACAGAATATATCCTGGGTACCTTCCGAGAGTTGGCCACGGACTCACATCGAAGCGAGGGCCGTTGGATCGAGTTTCCCGCGTCTATCCCCGTCTCGTCGCACTCGGGATCCGCTTCAATGCAATAAACGAGACCAGAACGCGTATTGACGGGCCGCGTTGTCGACCGAAGTGATTGCGGCGCGATTACGTTTAGCGATGGCGGCCACCTCGCCCGGAGCGTTCAGCAGTTCCAGGATTCGGTCGGCCCAGCATCGCCAATCATTCTTTATCATAAGGCAGCGTCCAGCCTCTCCGGCGTCGCCGGCCGCTTCCCAAGCGTCCGACGCCAAAACCGCAGCCCCAAATTGATCGTACTCGAGCAGCTTATTGATCGAGCGGGCGCGATTGAATGCAGTGTCGCGGAGAGGGTAGAGGCCCAGAGTAAATGACCGGCCCGCCATCCAGCGGCGGTAGTCGCCCCACATTGCGCTTGGAACGCGTTCGACCTCCGCCATTTGGGCGAGATCGGGCGACAAGGTGATCTCGCGGGACACAACAAGCTTCACATCTCTTCGATTGGATAGGACCGCTTTCACGGCAGGAAGCACCATCGAAATATCCTTGGCATGACTGCGGCCGCCGAGCATTGCGATAACCGGAGGATCGATAGCTAGCGGAACGCGGGCCGCCGTCGCACTTGACCAGAAAGGATCGACCAGTTCGATCCTCGTATTTGGGTAACAGGCTTGGTAGCGACGCTGAAGCGCCGCGGACGACACGACGAAAAGGTCCGCGTGACGCTCGAGGCGTCTTGCGCCACGCGCGTCAACCCAAGCCAGTTTCAGTCGGTAATCCAACGGGACGGCACCCCATTCCAAGCCAGCACGCCAATCGTCATCGATGACGTAGATCAGACGGTCATGCGAGGGGAGCGTCGTGAGATTGGCGGCGTGACGGAAAACGATCAATGTGCGCCCGGCTTGGAAGACCGTCGGCGACAGACGCTGGACCCTACCGTCATCAAACATCCGGGCGCAAGACCATGCGAAATAAAGATCTGCGCTCGGCGAAGCCGCGGTTCCGAACAAGTGCGACAGTGGATCGGTGATCGCAGTGTTCACGACCCCACCGTCGCAGAGGGCTTGCCCATCAACTCCGAATACGCAGCAAGGCCGTCCTCCAGGCGGTCGAAGTAGGTGGCCACACCGTTCTCGATCAGCAGGGCCGCCTCGCAGTATTCCCTCAGGCCCGCTTCAGAGTGCGTTGCCATGATGACCTGGGCATGGCTTAGTCTGTCTCGGAAAGCATGTCGGCACTTTTCCCGAAACCGGGCGTCACCAACGCCGATGATTTCGTCAACGAGATAGCGATCAAATTTGACCGCCATGCTGACGGAGAACGCAAGGCGCGCGCGCATACCTTGCGAATAGGTACGTACTGGAAGGTCGAACAAATCGCTGAGTTCTGCGAACTCTTCTACCTCAGCAACCAGCCGTCCGACGTCCATTTCGTATATCCTCGCCACGAAACAAGCGTTCTGTCTTCCGGAAAGCAAAGGATGAAACGCTCCGCCATAAGCCAGGGTCCAACTCGTCCGGCCGGTTACGACGACCCTGCCCTTGTTCGGAGCAAGCGACCCGGCCATCAGGCTGATGAGAGTTGACTTGCCAGCCCCGTTCTTGCCCAAGATCGCGATATTCTTGTCGTCCGGCAATTCGAAGGAAATATTGTCCAGGACCAACTTGCGGACCCGGCCAACCTTGAAGGTCTTTGTCACGTTCTGGAACGCTATCACGCAGGGACCCCAAAACAGCGGACATCGCGGAGGGCATTGCGTTCGCTCGGACAAACATACTGAGGCACACGGGCGCGAAGATTATCCAGTGTTCCCATTTTGAATACAATGGGCGCGGATGAGGCCAAAAATTGCCGATCTCGAAGCAGAGTCTCGAGCGTGAGACAGGACTCTGCCGATTCGATTGACAACACTTCCACTGTCACTCACCCTAATATATTGAGTACAAGCGTAATCCCAGCAGGACCCGTAGGACAAGATTGCTGGTCAATTCAATTGAAGTCAATTCCTTATACGGGGCTGGATAATTTGATGAGCACGGGGTTCCGGAGATTTTCCGCCGTAATCCGCGCCCTGATAATCAGGGAAGCCGCGACCCGTTACGGACGTTCTTTCGGCGGATACGCCTGGGCTTTCATCGAACCAACGCTGATCATCGTTGTGCTTGGCTATATCTTTCACTCCTACTTCGGCGAACCGCCCTTGGGAAACAGCTTTGCTCTGTTTTACTGCACCGGCCTTGTTCCGTTTGTCGTATTTTCCGAGATCGCTGGTCAGACAGGCAACGCCCTTATTCAGAACAAGCCACTTCTGAACCTCCGCCCGGTGACGCCGATCGACACCATAGTTTCCCGTTTTATTCTTTCCTTCTGCACACTTGGCTTTGTCTCTCTGGTGGTCTTCTGCCTTGTCTTGGGTCTGACTGATGAGCCATACATGATCGCCTGGGCGCCACTGGTTGCTGGAATACTAGGCGCGGCCTTCTTGGGCTTGGGTGTCGGTTCAGTGAACGCAGTGCTCTTTGCTGTCTTGCCCACCTGGCGGAACATCTGGAACATCGTCCATCGCCCGCTGTTTCTGATTTCAGGTATCTTCTTCTTGTATGAGCGACTGCCATTGGAGCTGCAGAGTGTGATTTTCTGGAATCCCCTTTTGCACTCAATCTCCTTAACGAGAGCTGGTTTTTATGAGCAGTATGACCCATCCTGGGTCGCCCTGAGTTTCATGTTCGGCATCGGGTTATTGGGTATGATCACCGCTTCGATCAGCTTACTTGCGCTTGGAAATCGGGTTGTTGAAAACCTATGAGGTATTGCTTCATGAGTTCCCGAGTTAATCTTTTCTTTTCCTCGCTAGGCAGCCCGGTTGACAGGTTGGCGAATCGGTGAGACCGTAGATTTGTTTTTTGTTTGGGGTTGGGTTTATGAGTTCGAATGGTGCTCGCCATATAAAGTCGTTGGGGGGAGCTGCACGCAACGGTCGGGTGCTCTTTACGGGCGCTCTGACGTTCAGCGTCTTCGTGAATATCCTGATGCTGACCGGGCCGTTGTTCATGCTTCAGGTCTACGACCGTGTTCTTGGATCGCGCTCTGAAGAAACGCTTATCGCTCTGTCTCTTCTTGTTGCCGCGCTCTACTTCCTGATGGCCGTTCTCGACTTCGCGCGTGGCCGCGTCCTGGCAAGGATCGGGCTACGCATTCACCAGGCAATCGAGGAAGATCTGGTTCGCGTCGTGGTGAAGTTGGCCAAGCACAGCCCGGTTCACCGACATGCGCTGCGCGACCTGGAGAATGTCGGAGGGTTCATGGCGTCGCCGGCCCTTCTGGCCGTGCTTGACCTGCCGTTCACGCCCATCTTCTTTCTAGCGATCTTCATCTTTCATCCCATCCTCGGCTGGCTGGGTGTGGCCGGCGGCGCGGTGCTGATTACGCTTACGCTTGCCAACCAGTTGATCACGTCCAGGAAAACCCGCAGCGCGAACCTTCATTCCGAGGCCGCGCATTCTTTCGCCAGCGAGGCGATGAAGGCGAGTGATATCGTCCAAGCACAAGGTATGCTGGAAAATGTCGTCGGGCGCTGGCAACAGAAGCAACACAAGGCGATGCATGCGTCGCTGTTCGCGGCGGACTGGACCGGCAGCTTTACCTCATTCACGAAGGCAAGCAGACTGTTCCTGCAATCAGCGATGCTGGGCGTAGGTGCATATCTCGTTCTTGAGAACGAAATCACGGCTGGCGGCATGATAGCGGGTACCATCCTCTTGGGCCGCGCGCTTGCGCCGGTCGAACAACTGCTTGGTCAGTGGAGCATTGTTCAGCGCTTCCGGCATTCATGGAAGTCGATCAATAAGATCCTGGCAACGAGTCCCATCGAGCCGCCGAAGACCAAGCTGCCCGTGCCCGCTGCCATCCTGGACGTCCGCGCAATCTCGGTCATCCCGCCAATGGGAAAGCAGCCCACACTCCGGCACATTACGTTCCGCGTCGAGCCAGGTACGGCACTTGGCATCATCGGACGCAGCGGTTCGGGCAAGTCCACACTTGCCAAGGCGCTGGTAGGCTTATGGCCGCCGGCCGCAGGCGAGATTCGTCTCGGCGGAGCGACACTGGATCAATATGATGCCGAGATCCTGGGCCAACGGATCGGTTACCTGCCGCAGTCGGTGAGCCTTCTATCGGGCACGGTGGCTGACAACATTGCACGGATGTCGACCGAACCTGATGCGGGCGCCGTCGTCGCGGCTGCCAGGCAGGCGAATGCTCATGAGATGATCATGCAGCTTCCAAGAGGCTACGACACGGTCATCGGGGACGATTTCACCCAGTTGTCTGGCGGGCAACTGCAGCGCATCGCTCTGGCGCGTGCCTTTTATTGCGATCCGGTGCTGCTGGTTCTGGATGAACCGAACTCGGCGCTGGACGCCGAAGGTTCCGATGCGTTGAACAAGGCAATCCAGGCTTTCAAGGCTTCGGAACGTTCAGTGATCGTGATGACCCATCGTCCGACCGCGATCTCGGAATGCGACAACCTGCTTATCCTCGTGAATGGCGTCGTCTCCGAGTACGGCACCCGCGATGAAGTTCTCGAACGCCGAACGACGAACGCCAGCAAGATCCTGAGCTCCATTGAGAAGGTTAATCCGTGATGGCTAGCAAAGTGCAGGGGACGGGCGATCGCGCATGGATGGCGATGCTTACCGGCGTCATGGCCCTAGTCGCCTTGATCGGTGGTTTGGGCTACTGGAGCGTGACCGCTCAGCTCGCCGGCGCCGTGGTAGCACCAGGGATCATTCGCGTTGAATCCAATCGTCAAATTCTCCAGCACCCGGACGGAGGCGTTGTTGGGGAAATCCTTGCCAAGGATGGTGACCGCGTTGACGCCGGCGAGGTCCTGATAAGGTTCGATGCCACCAAGCTTCAGTTGGAGCTGAACGTCGTCCAGGGTCAACTGTACGAAATCGCAGCCCGGGTGGCACGCCTCGAGGCAGAACGCGACCACATGCCTGACGTCGTCTTTCCCGACGACTTGCGTCAGGTTGCAGAGACCAACGAGGCTGTTCGTGACCAGATCGAAGGCCAGCTTCAACAGTTCCGGGCGACTTTGCGCGCGTACAACCAAGAACAGAAGTTGTTGAACGAAACGACCAATCAGCTTGAAGATCGGGTTAGAGGCCTGATCGCTCAACTGAAGTCCGTCGACATGCGTAGCGAGATCGTGGCTGTCGAACTTGGGAACAAGCGATCGCTTTTCGAACGTGGGCTGTCGCTAAGCTCGATCGTCGCAGAGATGGAGCTGGAGAAAGCTTCGCTTATCGGCGAGCGCGGCAGAATTATCGCCGAGATCGCCGAGCACAAGGGTCAGGTTGCTGCGGTCGGCATTCAACGCGTCAAGCTGGAAACCGACCGGTCCGGCATGGCCATCCAGCGCCTGCGGGATCTACAGTATTCTGTGATCGAGTTGACCGAACGGCGCAAGGAACTGGTGGAGGCCTTGAGCCGATTAGATGTAAGAGCCCCTGTCTCGGGCGTGGTCTATGGTTCGAAAGTGCACGCGCTTCAGTCGGTAGTGAGGCCGGCGGACACGATCATGTATATCGTGCCTCAAGATCAGAACCTCGTCATCGTGACCCGGATCCTGACGTCAGACATCGATCAGGTTTCAGTCGGCCAAGATGCAACCTTGCGATTCACGTCATTCAACCAACGACAGACTCCGGAGCTTGGCGGGGTCGTCTCGTTCGTCGCCGCCGACGCGACGACCGACGAAGGGACCGGACAATCGTACTACGTGGTCGAGATGCTTCCCAAGGCAGAGGAATTCGAACGACTGGAAGGTCAGGTGCTGTTGCCCGGAATGCCGGTCGAAGGCTTCATCCAGACGGATACCCGCACTCCCTTAGCCTATCTTACAAGACCGTTGACCGATTACTTTGAACGCGCGTTCCGTGGATAGACAGCTTCAGGTCGCAGATTTGCCGAAGAGATGGTGATCTTTGAAGGCGTGCTGCGGGAAAACACGCGCGATCAGGCTTTCGGGCACGCCCATATGGCGCACCATGATTTCACCGACTAGATCACGGTAGTCGACCAAGGTTGGAATGCCGAACTCGGACTCCGCACCTAGAACAGTCTGGTCCAGAGTGGGCACGTCGTCAGCGAAGCCCGTCCTGATCGATCCGCCGAAAGCGATCCAGGCCCCGGCACGGCCATGATCGGTGCCGCGAGAGCCGTTCTCGCGGATAGTTCGGCCAAACTCGGTACCAAGCAACACGACGACATCGTCCATGTCAGGCCCAAGCTCTCTGTAAAAGGTCGCAAGGTCCCGCGCCCCTTCGCGGAGCGCCGCGTTGAACCTGCCCGCGCCCTGCCTTGCGTGGGAATCCCAGCCAGCTTTCCAGTCGATTGACGCGACTTCAAGGGGAATGCCTGCTTTCAGCAGGTCAGACACAAGTCGAAGTCCGCGACCCAAAGACGTGTCCGAATAGTCGGCCGCCCCGCTGTCCTGTGCGGTCGCGCGCCGCGCCATCTCGATGGTCTCCAGAAGGACGAGTTGTTCTTCGCGAACACTCTGCTCGAAAACCGACAAGCCGTCGTCGGGCATGGCGACCTCTCGCAACATTGCCGTCAGCTGGTTGTCGTCGCATCCTTCACCACCGCAAAAATCCGTGGTTTCGAGTGTGAAGCGCGAGGCATCGGCGATCGAGGGCACGGGAATGTCGCCACTCAACTCGGGACTCATGGCGGACTTCCCCAGGACGGCCGCCCGAAGGACGTGATCGTTGCGAGATACGACGCTGAGGTAGCGATTGAGGTACCCGCTAACGACGTCGCTTTTCATCCCGGCGCCGATCCAGCGCTGGCAGTCAAAATGGGATCGGTTGGACTCGGAAAATGCCGTCGCGGGAGAAACCATCATCCGTCCGTCGGTCCAGATTTCCATCAAGGGCTCGAGGTTCGGGTTTAACGCGCGGGTGGCTCCACGTTCCATGATAATCGCCGATCTGTCACCGTGACCGGGCGGGGCCCAGGCGATATTTGGACGGACTTTTCGATAGTAGGAGTCATGGACCATCGGGAAGAGCTCAAGCCCGTCTGAGCCCCCCGGCATGAAAATCTTCACCAGGGTCTTTCCGGACAATGTTTGGCCGAAGCTGAACTTCGGCGAACCGGTGACGCCCGCCATTGATGCCGCGGCGAGCGACAGCGAGGACTTCAGAAACTTTCTTCGAGTTGTCACTTTCGCTAGCCTCACTGAAGTTGAAAGCTGGGCATGACTAGAACAGCGCGCCACGCAAGGCGGACGCGATCCGCTTCGTTGCCATCAAGGGGGCTGAAACGATCGTCATCGCCCTTCAGAATTTCGACGATGTGGTCGAACTCCGCCTGCCTGAAACGGTCGCCCGTTGCTGTCGAAAGTAGATAGGCTGCCACGACCTCAGCCGTCTCGAGTTCGTTCTGATAGATGAATTGCGTCGTCTTGAAGCCATACCGGTTCTCTACGCCGAACCGATTTATCGCAACCTGATAGATCGCCTGCTTCGAGGCCGTCGTGTTCCACGCATCCAACTCCTCGGGCTCGCCTGCAGGATTGCTCGTTGTCACAGGGAACATCCCACCGTCGCGGACGATCTTGGCTAGGATCATGGCCAGGTCTCGGACCTGCGCCCCCTCGGGAGACAACGCGAGGAAGCGTGCGACGGACGCCGAGTACTCGTAGGGTGTCTTACCCTTGTTTCGTTGATACTCGACCGTCGTGATGTACGATGGATCCTTCAGGATTGCTTCAAGTATCGAGCGAATATCTCCGTCGGTCACGAGCCATGTGATACTGCAGGAATCCACGAAGTGCTGCGGCGGGATGTCCGCGACCAAGAGCTTTACGATCTTGCCGCAGACGAACGACGAGGTCGCAGGCTGCGACGCAAGGAAGGCAAGTAGCTCTCGCCCCTCCTGGTATCCCTCGGTGCCGTCCCGTCCAATGATCACGCCGGGGCGAAAGCTGAGCGTCTTGTTGCCGGAGTCGTGCCGTAGCGGACGGTATCTGAACTCAAAACGCGGAACTGCCGCTGGATCGGCTTGTTCGATCTCGGCGTAGTGCCAGCCTGTAAATATACGGGCTACTTCCGCGACATCCTGCTCGGTGTAGTCGGCTATTGCACCCAAGGTATGCAATTCAAGCAGCTCGCGCGCGTAGTTCTCGTTCAGCTTCCCTGCCGAGCTTTCATCGTTGTCCAGAAACTGCGCCATCAGGGGACTGCGAGCGCTATAGACCAGCAGATCCTTGAACCGGCCGAGCGCATTCTCCTGGTAGAAGGCGCGATCGTCAAACATCTGCAGATGGATGCGCGAACTGTCCTTGTAAGCTGCGTGGAAGTGATTGGCCCAGAACAGCGCCATAACCTCACGCAGTTGCCTGTCGCTAAACACAGCGTGGGTTAGCTGATAGCCCAGAACGTCCGTGCTGAACTTCCAGAAATTCTCTTCATGAAAGTTCACAATCTCGTCGACGGCCAGTGTTTTGACGCCCGAGTTTTCGATCCGGGTATCGTTGAGCTGCTCGTCGACGAACGCTTCGAAGCCGATCTCTTGCAAGCGGGCATAGAGCGCTGCATTCCCACCGAAAGTCAGTCGCGACATCGCTTGGGAAATGCCGTCGCCTACGGACGCCGCTGCCACCTGATAGACGACCGGACGCGAAGCGAGCTTTGAGTTCCCGTCGGAACGCGCCACAAGCCTAATCTCAATGTTGTCGCCATCGGCAAAGTCACTCTCGAACAGGCGAACCGCAAATTGGCGAGTTTTCGGGCCGACATCGACCGTGGTCTTTCGGCCCACTGGCATGATTTCTGTCTCGACAACGTCGAACCCGGATCCCGCCGATACCGCGCCGTACAAGGTCGTCCCTGTTCGGGCGACGACACCCTCTCGATTTCCATAGGGCGCGAGCTCGATCAAACCCTTTGGCGTGAACGGCTTGGGCGGGAGACTAGGTCCGATGGAGGCATACGGCGGCAGGATGTCCAGAGTATCGGTGTCCGCCTTTGGCATCCGCGCTGCAAGCGGTGTTACGCTTGTGACAGGACCCACAACCCTGGGCTGCGGGCGCTTCTCGGACAAGGCATCGGTGGCTGACTGCGCAGGCAGCGCAATCGTGGCAAAGACCACGCACGCGACACGAAAGAACGGGCGCGCGGCCAAACACAGATGGCCCACAGGTTTGAAATGAAGCACGAAATTGACCTCCGTTCCCGCAGAATGCGGTCAACGTAGCGCCCCTCGAACCCACCAGCGTATTTCCTCGGAAACCAGGCCACACGAGCGTCGTTGATACGACGCACTGGATTACACAATAATTAATAGGCCATTAAGGGATTGAAGGCGATAAGTTTCCCCAGATGAGCGTGTTGCCGCCTAAAATCGCTGCCATATCTGCAGAACCGCGCCTGGGCGCGCTGATGCGGGGCGCGAGCCACGCGGAGAATTATGCTATTGTTTTCAACATTATGGGGCAGATTTCGAGTGCGAAACATCCTCCTGACGATCCCGTTCGTGATTGGTCTTGCACTAGCTGGTATCGCCGAAGCTGAACCAGTCTCGATCCAGCGCAGCGACGCCTTGGTCAGTTTCAACTATTCGATAGCAGGCCAAAACGCACGCGGCACCATCCCTTTGGTCGATGCCAACATTGACTTCGACATCGACAACTTGGCCTCCATGCGTATTGACGCGGTTTTTGCTGCCGACAATGCCAACGCCGGGATAGCGCCTCTGACTGCGGCCATGCAGGGCCCGGAGCTGCTTGACACAAAGAGGTTCTCGACGATCCGCTATAACAGCACGGGCGCGCGAGGAACGGCTGAGAAGCTTGAGGTCCTGGGTGAAGTCACGATCCGCGACGTCACGCGACCGCTGACCCTTCAAGTCACCATCTCTCCAATAGAAGTCGGCGATGGCTTGCGGAAGTACTCGATCAGAATGACTGGTGCCATAGACCGGAACGCCTTCGGCGCCTCAGGATACCCCGCCATTCTAGGCGATGTCATCGGCCTGAGCATTATAGCGCGGATCAACGCGGGCGATTCCTGAACGACTGGACTCTCCAAACTGGAAGCAAGTTCGGGACGTGACATTGCGTGGGCCGAACAGCGAGAGATCGTAGCAGTTACGCAACTCATAATTTGAGGCACTCGGACAGAGAAGATACGGTACCGTACCAGTAGGGCTGGAGATCAGTTTGTCGAAGTATTCTTGGATCAAGTTCGATATGTGGAAAATTGTAGTTGTCCTGGTGATCGCCGTCACGGCCGTGATGCTGAATGCGCAAATCAGAAAGCGCGAAATCGCCGGTGCGAAGTTGGATATCGCGATAGCTGTCCTGAGCCAGGCACCCAGTGAGGGTACGAACGCACTTCGAAAATGGGCTATCGAGGTTCTACAAGCCCCTCAAGCCGACAACGATTTAGGCGAAGCCGCCGCCGCCGAATTGCGGAAGCAGGCTTTGCCCGTTAGAGGCGACTAGCAACGGGTTCAAGGCGCGGTGGCGATGGCGTCCTGCGATGTCTCGTTCAAACTCGCTGTTGTCAGTTCATGGGCCGCAGGCTTTCTCGGGCCAAAGGCACGCGGCCCCTGATGCGGTCCGCGATCTTTTCCGCCACCATGATGATCGGAGCGTTGACGTTGGCTGTCGGGATATACGGCAGGATCGAGCCATCTACGATGCGCAGCCCGGTCATGCCGCGCACGAGGCCGTCGCCGTCAGTCACCGCCAGAGCGTCGTGCCCCATGCGGCAGGTGCCGACCGGGTGATGCTCGGTATTGCCGATACTGCGCATCCAGGCCAGCGCATCGGTGCGCGACCGCACGTCGGGCCCCGGCGCGACCTCGGCGCCGCCCATGTCGGCCCATGGGGCCTGTCGAGCCATGGCGCGAGTTTGGGCGAGGCCGTCGAGCATCTCCTCGGCATCGGCGGGCTCGTTGAGATAGTTGAACACGATTTCAGGGTGAGTGTCTGGGTCGTTGCTTCGCAGGCGGAGCCAGCCCCGGCTTTTGGGGCGCATTTGGCTGAGGAAATACTGATAGCCGTGTCCGATCCTCACCCGGCCCGCCTGGAAATCGGCGAGGAAGGGCAGAAATTCGTGCTGCATGTCGGCATAAGCCGCCCCCGGCCCGCTGCGAAAGAAGGCGCCAACCTCGAAAAAGCTTGTGGCTCCGAGCCCGCCGCGGGTCAGCAGCCATTCAAGTCCGATGCGCGGACGGTTCCAAAGCGACAGATCCGAGGCAATGCTGCGCGTGCCCGAAGCGCGGTACGTCAACGAGGCGACGAAGTGATCCTGCAGGTTCTCGCCCACGCCGGGCAGGTCATGGGCGACAACCACGCCGCAGGAGCGAAGGTGGTCCGCCGGGCCAATCCCGGACAGAAGCATCAGATGCGCCGAACCGATGGTGCCCGCCGACAAGATCACTTCGCACCCGGCGCGCAGCTTGGCCGTTTCGCGCCCGCGCCGTAGAGAAACTCCGGTGGCCCGGTCGCCTTCCAGCATCACATGGTCTGCCCGCCAGCCCGTCAGAACCGTCAGGTTCGGCCTATGTGCCACGGGATGCAGATATGCGACAGCGGTGCTTTGCCGCCGACCGCCCGAGATCGTCGCTTGCGTGACGTGCAGCCCTTCCATTTCGGCGCTGTTGTAGTCCTGCGCCAGCGGTAGCCCGTAAACCTCGCCCGCGCGCAGGAAGGCATCGTAGAAGGGATGCGCCGCGTCGCTGCGGGTGATGTTCAGCGGTCCGTCACTCCCGCGGTTCGGGTCGCGCCCGCCCTCAAAACTTTCCATTTTCTTGAAATAGGGCAGGCAATCGGCAAAGGACCAACCGTCCAGTCCTTCGGCCTCCCACCGGTCATAGTCGGACTTGTGGCCCCGCACCCAGACCATGCCGTTGATCGAGGAACTACCCCCCAATCCGCGCCCGCGTGCCTGACCGATGGTACGGTTGTTCAGATGTGGTTCGGGACCGGTAACGTATTGCCAGTTCCACTTCTTGCTTTCGATAGGCATGGTCAGGGCGGCGGGCATATGGATGAACAGACTTCGGTCGCGCGGGCCGGCCTCGATCAGGCAGACCTGGGTCTGCGGATCTTCGGTGAGGCGGGCCGCCAGCACACAGCCGGCCGATCCCGCGCCGATGATCACGTAATCATATTCACCTTTTGGCAGCCCCCCTTGGATGGGCATCAGGTCACTCCCCTGTCGTGATCTTCTGCGCGTTCAGAAACGCGGCCGGTTCAAAACCCCGCGCGATGGCCAATGGAATGACAAGGAATTGCACGGGCAGGATCTCGAGCACGGGCAGAAGACCCGCTGACGTCTGCGGAAGGCCGACGCGCACGACCGCTTCGGTCGACGGGCCGGGGTCCGCACCGATGGCGACCACACGCCCGCCGTGGGTCGCGATGCGGTCCAACAGCGCCTCGGTCAAGGGACGTGACGCGCCCTCGCCAAGGAAGACAATGGCTCGGAACCCGTCGCGGACCAGCTCCAGAGGGCCATGCCGGAATTGCCCACCCGTCAGCGCCTCGCACGGCAGTTTCGCGGCTTCTTCGGTAAGAAGTGCCGCCATGGCAGCCGAGGCATAGCTGTCGCCGCGCCCGATGACCATCAGTGGACCTGTATGGCCAAGGTGGCGGGCGGCTGTCGCGGCTTCGGCAGGCATGCGCCCGATAAGCTCGGCGACTGTCCGCGATAGGGCGCGAACGTCGTCCGCCGCCCCACTTGCCCTGCCCGTCAGATGGGCAACGACAAGATGAGTTGCAGCCAGACCGGCGGTGTAGGTCTTGGTCGAGGCGGTGCGCTCCGGCCCTGCCCTGCTCGCAATCGCGATGTCAGCCCAGCGGGCTAGGGAATTGTCCGGGCCATTGGTGATGGAAATTACGCAGGCGGGACGTGCAGCGACTTCGGTCAGGCGTCGCACCTCTCCGCTTTCACCCGATTGAGAGACGGCGACGAGAAGCGTGCGCTCCGTAACTACACCCGGAGCTTGCTGGGTCAGTTCCCCCGATTCCCACAGCAGCACAGGAAGAGGCAGGGCACGCGACAGCGCCAGATGCGCGGGATGCGCGCCATGCAGCGAGCCGCCCATGCCGGTCAGGATCACACGGTCGAAGCGACCCGCGCCTAGATCAGTATGAATCTGCGCCAGCGCCGCGCCCCAAGTTGCATCAAAGTCCTGACCCAGACGGTCAAGTATGCCGGGCTGCTCGGCAATTTCGGCGAGATAGGCTTCAGACATTGGAGGAACCTTTTGTGCAACGGGCAAGCGCGGCCAGGCCGGCGCCGATCATCCCCGCGTCATTGCCCAGTCGGGCGAGGGTCAGGCGGCAGTGCGCCGAGAGGAAAGGAAGCGACCTTGCATCGGCGCAAAGACGGATGCGGTCGATGAAAGGCTGGCCCAGAACAGACAGCCCTCCACCGAAGACGATCAGGTCGGGATGAAACCCTGCGCGCCAACTTGCGACAGCCATGCCCAGCCAGTCGACCATTTGCGAGACCAGGCGCTCTGCACCCGGATCCCTCGCAAGTGCCGCACGGCAGACGGCAGAGGCCGAGACTCTTCCCGACGTACCCATTTCGGCCGCCAGTGCCGGGCTTTCGGCTGTGCTGGCCAGCAGCGTGCCATCGCGCTCCAGCGCTTCCGCCGAGGCGACCGATTCAAGGCAGCCTTTACAGCCCTGCCGACAACGGTGCCGCGCCGATGGATCCACATTGACATGTCCAAGATCGCCCAGCGTTCCACCCGCCGTTTCCAGTGGCCGTCCCGCGATGCACATCGATACGCCGATCCCGGTCCCAAGCGTGACCATCAGCATCCGTCCCTCGCGACCTTCCCGGTGATGCTGCGCTTCGGCCACCGCCGCAGCATCGGCATCGTTCATAAGGGCAGCGGGGCCAGAAGCCCCCGCCAAGGCTTCCGCCAAAGGGTGACCATCCAATGCGGGAACGTTCGAGTTCAGGCCAACCCCACGGGACCTGTCGATGTGCCCCGGATAAGCGATACCTACCGGAGCTCCCTCCCCCAAAGCCGCAATCGCCGTGCGATATTCGGCCAGGATCGCCGGGAATTCTGCACTTTTCGCCAGGACAACCCGGCGTGAATCCAGAAGCTGCCCGTCCCGCGAGACCAGCCCAACCTTGGTGCTGCCCCCGCCGATATCAAGCCCGATTGCCGCGCCCTTGTTCATAACCCGTTTCACCCCAGCCGATAGCGCGCGACGCGCAGGGAAAAACCCGGGCGGTAGATCGAGCGGACACGTTCGAATACCTTGTCCTCCGCGGTCACGGTGACGCGCCAAGCCACCAGCACCGGATCGTCGGTCTTGATGTCCAGAAGCCCCGACACCTCGGTCGAGGCGCCGTCGGGTTCGATCAGCGCGTCGGTCCAGGCAGGTTCCAGCCCCCAGCGGTCGGCCAGCAACGCATAAAGTGATCCGTCATTGAAATCCGGCGGCGCAAGGTCCGGGAACAGTGCCCTTGGCAACCAGGCATCCTCGACCGCAATTGGCACGCCGTCGATGAAGCGCAGTCTACGAAGGTAGACCTGCGGGCCATTTTCATCCTGCGGAACGGACAGCTTCTCGGCGATAGGCGCGGGAAGCACGTCCACCTCGGCTGTCGAAAGAATGCGCGTCGAGGGCACTTGCCCATTGCGGCGCACTTCCGAGGTGAAGCTATGGAACCCCGAGATGCCCTTTACGCGCGGCACGGTGGGAAACGATCCCCTGCCCTGCGCCGAGTAGACCAGGCCTTTGGCCTCGAGCGTCTTCAGCGCCTGACGGACGGTTATGCGCGACAAGCCATATTGACGCGACAGATCACCCTCGGACGGCAGCGCGCGCGCGCGCTCCTCATCCGTCAGGGCGGCGATCTGCTGCTCCAGAATATCGGCCAGTTGATTGTAGGCAGGCACATTGCTGCTGCGCAGGATGGCCTGCCGTTCCCTGATGTCTGACGTCATGGCGATGCTCCTCGTGCTGTCTGACCCAGCTATAAGGTGAAATGACGATTGCGCCACCACTGTCATTATGCTATCCGGACATTAGCATGTCATAACAACCTGTCAACCTGATGACTGGAATAATCCGAAGAGGCATGCCACAACGGAGGTACACTCAATGACGTCAAGACTGATGGCCGCGACGCTGATGCTTTCCGCTTCGGCACTCACCAGCCCGGCACTTGCCTTTGACTGGAAACAGGTCTCAGGCGCCGAAATCACCTTGCTGGCCAGTGAACACCCTTGGACTGCCGGAGTGCGCGAGCATCTCACCGAGTTCGAGGAGCTGACCGGTATCAAAGTCAACGTCACGGCCTTTGCCGAGGACCTCTATCTGGACCGCGCGAACCTTGCGATCCGCTCGGAAGAGCCGGTTGCCGACGTGTTCATGACCCTGATGGACGCCGCGATCTATGAACAGGTCAGCGTCGGCGGCGTGGCGTCGCTGACGCCCTACTTTACCGATGCGGCACTGACCGACACGACGTATGACTATGCCGACTTCTCGCCCGCTCTGTTGCAGGGCGCCACTTTTCCGCCCGGCGATCCCGCCGCACAGCAATATGCTATCCCCATCTCGATGGAAGCCTACATCCTGTTCTACAACAGGGCACTGGTCGATCAACATCTGGGCGGCGACCGTTCCGGCGACGTGGGACGACCTGCTGACCGGTGCACAAACAGTGACAGACGCGGGCGGCGGTGAGGTTTTCGGTTCGGTCATGCGTGGCCAGAGGTCCGGCAGCCTCGTGGACACGATGACCGGCATCGTGCTGAACGCTTGGGGTGAGGCCGAAGCTCCTTTGCCCTTCAACATCTGGTTCGACGGAGCTTGGGACAAGCCGCGTTTCGACGATCCCCGCATCGCGGCCGGTCTCATGCACTATGCGGGTCTTTTGAAAGCTGGCCCCGAGAACGCGTTGTCCTTCGGCTGGGAAGACGCGAGCCGCTACTTCGCGCAAGGCAGGGCAGCCTTCTTTGTGGATGCAAGCGTCTTCGGCCCAGGTTTCGAGGACCCGGCGAACTCGACTGTCGCGGGCGACGTAGGCTATGCAGTACTGCCTGCCATCGACGGCGTCAGCGTCAGCGGTCATTGGGCCTGGGGCCTGTCGATGGCCGAAAACTCGGACAACAAAACGGCGGCCTGGCTCCTCATGCAGTGGGCTACGTCCAAGCAGATGGACGCCACCTTCGGCCTGAAGACCGGCGGGGCCACCCGCACATCGACCTGGGCGAGCCCCGACTATGTCGCTGCCTTTGCGCCGGGATACGTCGAGGCGGTCAGCGCGCAACTCGAGCACACTCGTCCGACCATGGTGTTTCGCGAAGGCTGGAGCGAGGTTGTTCTGGTGATCGTCGATGCAATTCACGCGATCTATGGCGGCGAGGACCCGGCTTCCGCAGTCGCCACGCTGCAGGCAATCGCCCCGGAAGTGATGCAATAACGCTCATCGCCCCGCCGCAGACGGCTGCGGCGGGGCGTGTCGCTTCATTTCGTCAGGATCGCCCATGGCACAGGACGCAGCACCCTCCCAGCCGAACCTTTGGCCCTACATTCTGCCGACGGTTCTGGTGCTGGGGGCTTGCACGCTTTATCCCATCGCGACCGTGCTGTGGATGTCGCTCCATGATTGGACATGGGGCGGGGACTCGACCTTTTCCGGACTGAAGAATTACAGACTTCTGTGGCTCAAGGGCTCCTTTGTGATTGCCTTGATGAACACCCTGACCTTCGCGATTTCGGCGGTCCTGGTCGAACTGGTCCTCGGGATGATCCTTGCCCTTGCCGCCAACCGGGTGACACGGGGCGCTGGCGTCTTCCGCGTGCTGATGATCCTTCCGCTGATGGTGTCAGGCATTGCCGTGTCATTGGTCTGGAAGGTCCTGCTTGACCCGACCTTCGGTGTGATCAACGCCGCCCTAGGCGGGGTTGGCCTGACCGAGCCGAACTGGCTCGGCTCCACCAGCACGGCAATGGCAAGCCTCGTGATGGTCGAGACCTGGTGGCAGACCGGCTTCGTCTTCATCATCCTGGCCGCAGCACTGAAAAGCCTGCCTGAAGAACCGTTCGAGGCAGCCAGGCTGGAAGGCGCGAACGGCTGGCAGACGTTTCGCTATCTCACTTTGCCGATGCTGCGTCCGGTCATCGTTACCGTCGTCGTGTTCCGGCTGATCGACACGCTGAAGGTCTTCGACCTGGTATTCGGTCTGACCGGCGGGGGGCCGCTGCGTGCGACTGAAGCGGTTCAGACGCTGACCTACCAGACCGCGTTCAAGTTCTCGAATTTCGGCGAAGCCGCGGCCATTGTGGTGATCTTCTCGGCGCTGATCTTCGCCATCTGCGCCGCCTATGGCGCACTCGACCGCTGGACGGGAGGTGTCGAGTGAGCCGCGGAAGACGTGCAACGATCCTGTCCTATGCCATCCTGGTCCTTGCCGGGTTCCTCAGCCTGTTCCCGATCATCTGGATCATGGGTATCTCGCTCAAGACCCAGGCAGACGCCTTCGCCATGCCTCCCAGGCTGGTCTTCGAGCCGATCTGGGATCACTACGCCAAGGTCTGGGGCGATGCGGTCTTCATCAAAGGATTTCTCAACAGCGCGTTCGCAGCGCTCCTGGGCAACCTGATGGCCTTCGCGATCGGCATCCCCGCAGCGTTCGCGCTGAACCAAAGCCGGGTGCCCGCACGCGGCACGATCCTGGCATGGCTTCTTCTGTCCTACATGCTGCCGGAATTCCTTTTCGTCATCCCCATGTATGGCTTGTTCCAAGCGACCGGGCTTTACGATTCTGTCTTTGGCCTCGCGCTGATTTATCAGACCTTCACGCTTCCCTTCACCATCTGGATGATGCGGGCCTTCTTCGCCGACGTGCCCTTCGCGCTCTATGAGGCGGCGCGGCTGGAAGGCGCGAAAAGCTGGCAGATCCTCTTGCGGGTCTATCTGCCTATGGCCGCACCGGGCATCGCGGCCACCGCCATTCTCAACACAATCCGCATCTGGAACGAACTGGCTATCGCGCTTGGCTTGACGTTCGACGATGCGCAGACCGTGACCTTGGCCGTTGCAGCCTACCGGGGATACGCCTCGATCGACTGGGGTGCCTTGTCGGCGGCGGCCATCACCTCGATCGTGCCGATGTTGATCTTCGCCGTTTTGGCACAGCGCCAGATCGTTGGCGGTCTAAGCCTTGGCGCAGTGAAATGATCAATTCGATCCAGAGGGTCTGACATGGCAGCCGTCGAGTTCCAGAATGTCGGGATCAGCTTTGGCACTGTGCCGGTCGTCAATGACCTGTCGCTGACGGTCAATGACGGCGAGTTCGTCGTGCTTGTGGGACCGTCGGGCTGCGGGAAGTCAACCATACTGAGGTCGATCGCGGGGCTTGCCGCAATCACGTCGGGAGACCTGCGTATCGGTGGCAAGCTGACGAATGACGCCGACCCAGCCGCGCGTGACATCGCCATGGTGTTTCAAAGCTATGCTCTCTTTCCGCGAATGACAGTGGCGGGAAACCTTGGTTTTGGCCTGAAAGTTCGGGGCGAGGCGAAGGCCGAGATCGATCGAAAGGTGGCCGAGGTAGCGGGCCTAGTCGGCCTGTCCGACCATCTGCATAAGCGTCCGGGTGCCCTGTCGGGCGGTCAGCGCCAGCGGGTCGCCCTGGCCCGCGCCATCCTGCGACGGCCTGGGGTGTTCCTCTTCGACGAGCCGCTCTCGAACCTTGATGCCGAGTTCCGGTCTGCCATGCGCGCCGAGATCGTCCGCTTCCACCGCACCCAGGGAGCCTCGATGGTCTACGTCACGCACGACCAGACGGAAGCGATGACGATGGGCGACCGGATTGCCGTCCTGGCTCCTCTCGCTGCAGGTTGCAAGGCAAACCTGATGCAATACGGCACGCCGGACGAGGTCTATCACCGTCCCGCCAACCTCTTCGTTGCGCGCTTCATCGGCACCCCTCGCATGAACGTCGCGACACTGCCCGTCGAAGACGGCGCCGTCCGCTTCGGCATTCAACAAATTGCCCTGCCACTCTCGAGCGCCCGCCTGCAGAAGGTCATCCTCGGCCAAAGGCCAGAACATTTGCGCCTGTCCAAAGGAGAAGCAGACCCCGGGCTTGCCGGGACTATCGAGCATATCGAGAACCTCGGTCATGAAATGATCCTGACCTTGTCGACGGTCAGCGGACCCATGATACTTCGCGAAGCCCGCTCAGGATCGGCGCCGAAGCTCGGCCAGAAGGTCCAACTGTCGCTCGACCCGACCCAGGTACATGTGTTCGATCCGGTGTCCGAGCAAAGGCTGGATTGAAGGCAGCGCGCGGCAGTTTCAGGCAGACGTTCCTGGAGGCGGCTGTGTGCACTGCCATACCTTCCTGCGCTCGACGCATGGCTCAGGTCGCGTCGCTCCGCGTCTTGCCGTTCGCACAGGGGACCCGTTGATCTCACGCTCCTGCGCTCAAACTCGCTCTCGTTGCGGCCAAAGGTGGCGTCACGGCCCAAGCGGTTTGCCTTCGTGAAACGCGACGAGAAGATCGGCAGCGGGGGCAAGACCAAGTCCAACGAAAGCGCTTCGCCAAAGCCTCTTGGCCGAGGATGTGGAACATCGGGCCGCGATATGCGTCTACACACCGAGTATTTCAATCTTCAGGAGCTGCTACGTTGACCATTAGAACCCTCCTTCTCACCGCCACCGGCCTTGCTGCCGGCTTCGCCGCTTCGGCCCAGGCCGATATCACCGTCTCTTCCAAGATCGACACAGAGGGCGGGTTGTTGGGCAACATGATCGCGCTCGCGCTCGAGGATGCAGGTCTTCCAGTCGAACGCCGGCTTCAGCTCGGCGGAACGCAGGTCGTGCGCGAGGCGCTGCTTGCCGAGCAGATCGACATCTATCCGGAATACACTGGCAACGCTGCCTTTTTCTTCAACGAGGCCGACAGCGATGTCTGGAAGAACGCCGACGCTGCCCTCGAACGCGCGCGAGAACTGGATGCCGAGGCAAACGAGGTCGTGTGGCTCGAGGCCGCACCGGCCAACAACACCTGGGCCATCGCCGTGACGGGGCCGCTGGCCGAGGAGAACGGCCTCAAGACCATGAGCGACTTCGGAAAGTGGGTCTCGGGCGGTGGCGAAGTGACGCTGGCCGCCTCGACCGAGTTCGTGTCGTCTCCCTCCGTGCTTCCGGCAATGGAAGAGACCTATGGCTTCGATCTGGGCGAGGACCAGACGGTGATCCTGTCGGGTGGCGATACGGCTGCCACGATCCAGGCGGCAGCCCGGGGTACGTCCGGTGTGAACGCTGCGATGGTCTACGGCACCGACGGCGGCGTGGGTGCCACCGGTCTGGTCGTGATGGAGGACGACGCGGGCGTGCAGCCGGTCTATGAGCCGACGCCGATCGTGCGTGGCGAGGTTCTGGAAGAGTATCCCTCGATTCCGGAAGTCCTGAACCCGATCTTCGCGGGTCTCGATATGGCGACGCTCCAGAAGCTCAACGGCCGCATTCAGGTCGGCGGCGAACCGGCCGAGGCCGTCGCGCGCGACTACCTGACCCAGACCGGGGTACTCGACTGATCACGTCGCGCCTGCCAGTCCCGGGACGGTTCCGAGCGCTATCGCCTCCGGGACTTCTGTTCGCCGTACTGGGATTGGCGGCGCTGGCTCTGCCCTTCGCCACATTGAGCGCGAACCGCATCGTCGCAGGGGACGCGGTACACATCTGGGACGTGGCGGGTTTCGCTGTCACCGCAATCTCTCTGGCTGCCATGCTCGCGAGCTTTGCGCTGGGGCTGCGGGCGGGGCGGCCGTGGTGGCGGCTGGGTGGAAGCCTGCTTGGACTAGCCGGCCTCGTACTGCTGCTATCGAGCGGTGCCACGGTGCTTTTGTCGGGCGCAGGCGACCTCGCGCGGGTGTCGCCGGCAGCGGGGTTCTGGTGTCTGCTTTTGGTCTTCATGATGCTGATGACCGACGCGCTGTCCGCGCTCCGGCCGGGACCGCGCTTGAGGCTGGTCTTTCTGGCGCTCTTCCTCGCTGCCCTCGCGGCGCTCCTGGCCTCGGGGGCATTGTCGGACTTGTCGATCATGCAGGAGTACCGCGGCAGGGTCGAAGGCTTCCGACGAGCGGCCACGCGCCATGTCGCGCTGGCATTCGGGTCCCTCGCCGCCGCCGCGGTCATCGGCTTTCCGCTTGGCATCCTGTGCCACCGCAAGGCGCGGCTGCGTTCGCTCGCGATCCCGGTGCTGAGCTTTCTTCAGACCATCCCGTCGCTCGCCATGTTCGGCATCATGATCCCGGTACTGGCGTGGGTAGCGGCCACCGTGCCCGGTGCGCAGGACATCGGCATCGCCGGGATCGGCTTCGCGCCCGCATTCCTCGCGCTTTTGCTTTATTCCCTGCTGCCCGTCGTCGCCAACACGGTGGCCGGACTCGACGCTGCCCCGTCCACAGCGGTCGAGGCGGCGCGCGGCATGGGCATGACGAACAGGCAGCGGCTCTGGAGTGTCGAGTTGCCTTTGGCTCTGCCCGTGATCCTGTCCGGCCTCAGGATCGTGCTGGTGCAGAACGTAGGCCTCGCCGTGATCGCCGGGCTGATCGGCGGCGGCGGTTTCGGCACCTTCGTCTTCCAGGGCCTGAACCAGACGGCGACCGACCTGATCCTGCTGGGGGCGCTGCCGACCGTCGTTTTGGCTCTCGTCTCGGCCATTCTAATGGACATCCTGGTGGACTTCGCCCGCCGAACGCCAAAGAGGGACGACGCATGATCGAGATCGACAGGATCACCAAGGTCTATGACGGCACCACGGTCGTGGACGAAGTTTCCATGACTATCGAGACCGGGACGATCGCCGTCATCGTCGGCACGTCGGGATCGGGCAAGACGACGCTTCTGAGGATGATAAACCGTCTGGTCGAACCGACGTCGGGCGAGGTGCGCATCAATGGAGAGCCAACCCGCGATATCCCGCCGCACCTTCTGCGACGCCGTATCGGTTACGCCATCCAGGGACACGGGCTGTTCCCCCACCACACCGTCGCCCGCAATATCGCCGCCGTGCCGCGCCTGCTGGGCTGGCCGAAGGAAAAGATCGCGGACCGGGTGGACGAGCTCTTGAAATTGTTCGGCATGGAGCCCGCCGCGTTCCGCGACCGTTACCCGATTGAACTCTCCGGCGGGCAACAGCAGCGCGTCGGCGTGGCGCGCGCACTTGGCGTCGCGGCCAGACCTCCTGCTGATGGACGAACCCTTCGGCGCGCTCGACCCGATCATCCGGAGTCGCGCACAGGAGGACCTGCGCGAGATCCAGCACAAGCTCGGCTCGACGATCGTCTTAGTCACCCACGACATGGAAGAGGCGATCCGTCTGGGCGACCGCGTTGGCGTCATGGATGGCGGCCGCCTGGTGCAATACGGCCCGCCGGAAGAAATCGTCGCCCGTCCCGCGAACGCCTTCGTCGGCCAGATGGTCGGCGACGCCGAGCGGCCGATGCGACTTCTGTCGCTGATCCCGGTACGCGGGCTGGTCGAGCCGGGCGCGGCCGAAGGCGAGCCGTTGCCCGAGGGCGCGAGCCTGCGCGACGCGCTGTCGGCCTGCCTGTGGACCGGACGCGACGCGGTACCGGTGGAGCGCGACGGCGCTTTGGTCGGGCGCATAACACTTGATGCGATCCGTGGGAGAGTGGAGCACCGGCCATGACTGCGGGAATGGGCTTGCGCATCGGCCTGTCGCTGCTGCTCGTCTCGCTCGTCCTGTGGCCGCAGGCATTCGCCCCGGTCTTTGCACCCTTCGCGCCCGAGGGCGGGCCCGTTATCTACGACCGGGTGTCGCTTCTGTCGCTGTCGATCAGCCATCTTGGGCTCGTCGCCGCAGCCTCCTTGCTGGCCGCTCTGGTCGCCGTGTCATTGGCCATCTTCGTCACGCGACCGGCAGGGGCCTCCTTCCGCCCTCTGTCACGCACCATCGCCAACGTGGGCCAGACCTTCCCGCCGGTCGCAGTTCTGGCATTGGCAGTCCCGATGCTGGGATTCGGGGCGGGGCCGACCTTGGTTGCGCTGTTCCTCTACGGCCTCCTACCGATCTTCGAGAACGCGACGACCGCACTTTCCACGTTGCCTCCGCGCGCGCTCGAGGCGGCGCGGGGTATGGGGATGGGACGGTTTCAAAGGCTCTGGCAGGTGGAACTTCCTCTTGCCGCGCCGGTCATCCTTGCCGGGATACGGCTTTCGGTGGTCATCGGACTGGGGACGGCCACAATCGGGTCGACAATCGCGGCCCGCACATTGGGCGAGGTCATCATCGCGGGTCTGCTGACGAACAACACGGCCTTCGTTCTTCAGGGTGGAGTGATCGTCGGGCTCTTCGCCGTGTTGATCTATGACGGGCTGGTGCAGTTCGAGCGACGCTTAGGCCGCCGTGCGCGAGGCGGCTGACCTGCGAGCGCCGACCGCGTGTCGGCCCGTTCTGACGGCGTAAGCATAGCACGTCCAAATCTCGCCTACGTCCGTTTTCGGAACATTGCGGTTGGCAGCCTGTTGGCGAAACAGGAGGCCAACCATGAGGACACGCAATGTCATCGGCGGATTGGTGGTTGTCCTCGTCCTTCTCGCGGCAGGAGCCTATGCATTCACCTGGCGCTCCGAGATCGATGAGGTCGTCCGTCCCGCCCCCGACGCCATAGATCCGCGCTTGATCGAGCAGGGCGCCCGTCTTGCTGCCGCGGGCAACTGCATCGCTTGCCATACCGTCCACGGGGGCGAGGCCTTTGCGGGAGGCTTGGCAGTTCCCACACCGTTCGGCGACATATACTCCACGAATATCACGCCTGACGAGGAGACAGGGATCGGCCGCTGGAGCCTCGACGCATTCGCGCGGGCGCTGAGGCAGGGCGTCGACCGTGAAGGCAACCATCTCTATCCCGCGTTCCCCTACGATCACTTCACGATCGTGTCGGATCAGGATACCGCTGCGTTATACGCCTACCTCATGAGCCGGGAGCCGGTTCAGTACGCCCCCCCCGACAACGATCTGACCTTCCCTCTGGAGTTTCGGCCCCTCATCGCAGGATGGAAGCTGCTCTATTTCGACGAGGGCCGCTTCGTGCCGGTCGCCGATCGCGAAGACGCATGGAACCGCGGTGCCTATCTTGCCGAAGGGCTCGCTCACTGCGGCGCCTGCCACACACCGCGCAATTCGCTTGGCGCGCGCATCGAGGATGCGCATTGGAGCGGCGGCATGTCGGAAGGCTGGACGGCGTATCCCATCGACGAGAATTCACCGGCACCGATCCCATGGGACGCCGAGAGCGTGACGTTCTACCTGCGCCACGGCTGGCATCCCGAGCACGGCGTCTCGCGCGGACCCATGGCCGAGGTCACCGGCAACCTGGGGCGGCTGCCGGATGAGGATGTAGCTGCCATCGGTCTCTACACCGCTTCCGTCATGGGAACGCCGGACGCGGAACGAAGGGCTGCGGCTGACGCGTTGCGGGAAGACGTCGGCATCAACCGCGGGTCGGGCATGAGGGCAGACACCATGACCCTCCCCGTGGCCGCAGAAGACGAGGGACAGCGAGGTGCGGCGATCTTTGCGTCCGCCTGCGCGACCTGTCACGAAAGCGGGCGGCCGCAGCCGTATGGCGGTCTCGACTTCCGCCTGTCGACCGCGGTGCACGCAGACAATCCCCAGAACATCGTGAACGTCACGCTGTTCGGCCTCCCCCCGGCCGACGGCGAGGCGAGCGCGATCATGCCGGCTTATCGAGGCGTCCTTTCGGATGCCGATATGGTCGAACTGCTGAGCTACATGCGCACGCGCTATACCGATTTGCCGAACTGGGAGGGCCTGGCCCAAATGGTGAGCCAGACGCGCAGCGGCGAGCACGAGGTCGCCATCCGTCCGGCGGACGGCATCGAGCGTGCACCTGGAAACCTGGGGGCGGAGGAGCAACCATGGCGACAGAACTGACAATAAACGGGACGGCGGTCCGGGCGGCAAGCGATCCCTCGACGCCGCTGCTCTACGTTCTCAGGGACGAGTTCAAGCTCAACGGCGCCAAGTACGGATGCGGTCTTGGACAATGCGGCGCCTGCACGGTGACCGTGGATGGCGAGGCGGTCCTTTCCTGTCTTATGCCTCTTATGACGGTGGCAGGGCGCAACGTTCTCACCGTCGAAGGTCTCGGGACCGCAACTGACCCGGGGCCGATGCAGCGCGCATTCATCGCCGAGCAGGCGGCGCAGTGCGGATACTGCATCCCCGGAATGATGATGCGGGCTCACGCCACTTTGGCGTCGAACCCCTCGGCAGAGGAAAACGAGCTGCGCGAGACGCTGCAATTCAACCTTTGCCGCTGCGGCACACATGCCCGGATCCTGCGGGCGATCCGACGCGCTCGTGACGAGTATCGCCAGGCCTCGGCCGAGCGAAGCGAAGGAGAGGTGCTATGACCGAGATGCTGAACCTCAGCCGCCGTAGCTTCCTTGCCGGGGCCGGCGGCGGTCTCGTCGTGGGCTTTTCGATGGGTGGCGTCCATGCGCAGTCGGGTGACTCGGAAAGCGAGGGCCCGGACCTTCCGGGCAGCCTGTCCGACGCTCCTTTGCTCGATAGCTGGATACGCATCGATGACGCGGGTCAGATAACCGTCTTCACGGGCAAGGCCGATCTTGGCCAAGGCATCAGCACAGCGCTTGTCATGGTCGCGGCCGAGGAACTGGGTGTCGATCCCGCAGGTATCGAGATTTTGACCGCCGATACCGCCGAGACGCCGAATGAAGGCTTCACCGCCGCGAGCCACTCGATGGAAATGAGCGGCATGGCAATCCGCAACGCCGCCGCCAACGTGCGCTATCTCCTGCTGCAGGAGGCGGCCCGGCAGCTTGGGTCCGAGCCTGACCAGTTGGTCGTGGAGGGCGGCGAAATACGCGGACCATCGGGTGCCATCGGCTTCGGTCCGCTTGCCGCGTCCATCGACCTTGCCGTCCCCGCGCGACCCGACGTACCCCTGCGCGCAGCCGACGATCGGAGTGTGTACGGAAGCGACTTCCTGCGTCTGGACATTCCCGCAATCGTCACCGGCGCACAGCACTACGTCCAGGATCTGAGACCGATCGGGATGGTTCACGCTCGCGTCGTCAGACCGCCGAGCGTGAGCGCGCGCCTGGTCTCGGTCGACGTAGCCGCCGTCGAGCAGATGCCAGGCGTGATCGGCACTCACCGCGACGGCAACTTCCTTGCCGTCGTCGCCGAACGCGAGTTTCAGGTCATCCTTGCGATGCGCGCACTTGCCGATGCTTCCCGGTGGGAGGAGCGCGAGAGTTTGCCGGAGCAGAGCGCCATCTACGATTGGCTGCGTGACAACGTCGAGGAAACGGGGACCGTCGCCGAGAGCGGATCGCCAAGCCTGCCTGAAGGCGAGCGCACGATCACCGCCCGCTTCAACCGGCCCTACATGATGCACGGCTCCATCGGTCCGTCATGTGCGGTCGCGATCATGGACGGCGACCAGCTTGCGGTCGCGTCTCATACACAGGGGGTCTATCCCGACCGTGATGCGATCGCCGAGATGCTGGGCATGCCGCCGGAGAACGTGCGCGTCGCCCATTATCCCGGCGCTGGCTGCTACGGTCACAATGGGGCCGACGATGCCGCAGCCGACGCCGCCCTCATCGCTCGCGCCTTTCCGGGACGCCCGATCCGGCTGAGCTGGATGCGCGAGCAGGAGCATGGGTGGGAGCCTTACGGTTCGGCGATGACAATGGACGTCGCGGGAGCGGTCGACGCTGACGGCCGCATAACGCACTGGAATTACGACCTTTGGAGTTGCGCCCACTCCACTCGTCCCGGAGGCGCGGCGCACTTGCTGCCGGCGACTCTTCTGGCTGACCCGATAGAGTTCGACCTTCCGGACCTGCGGATCATCCCCCCTGGCCTCGGTGACCGCAACGCAGTGCCTCTCTACGCGATCCCGAACAAAAGGGTCCTCTATCACTTCGTGAAGCAGATGCCGCTCCGGACGTCCGCGCTGAGGGCATTGGGAGCCTATGGCAACGTCTTCGCGCTCGAAAGCTTCATGGATGAACTGGCCCTTGTGGCACAGGCGGACCCGGTGGAATTCCGTTTGCGGCATCTGGAAGACCCGCGGGCCGTGGCTGTCGTCGAGAAGGCGGCGGAAGAATTCGGCTGGTCCTCGGACCCGCTCCCGCCGAACCTCGGCCGCGGATTTGCTTTCGCCCGGTACAAGAACATGGCGGCATATCTTGCCCTCGCGCTTGATCTCGAGGTCGAACCCGCCACGGGGCGGGTCAAGGTCGGCAGGGTCACGGCAGCGGTGGACAGCGGGGCGGCCGTCAGTCTCGACGGCATCCGCAACCAGACCGAAGGCGGCATCATTCAATCTCTTAGCTGGACCCTTTACGAAGAGGTTATCTTCGACCGGATGGGGCCCACCTCGATCGACTGGTCGAGCTATCCGATGCTGCGGTTCGAGAGCGTCCCGGACGAGATCGCCGTTCACGTCATCGACCGCCCTGATGAGCCATTCCTCGGCACGGGAGAAGCGGCGCAAGGTCCCACGGGCGCCGCGATCGGCAATGCGATCCGCGACGCCGTGGGGATCCGCCTTACGGATCTTCCACTGACTCGCACGAAGGTAGTGGCCGCCCTCGACCAGCGTCAGTTCAACTGAGATGGCCTGCCTTGCGCTATCCCTCGCCGCACCTCGGTGTCCACAGACGAAGCCGTCACGGAGAAAATGAGGTATGGGAACGCCTCGCCTCCGCTTCGGCTATCTGAAGAGGAGCTTAAATGAACACCGAACCCTCTAGCATTCCTCCGGACCGCACACGTTTGTGGCTGACGGTTGTAATCGCGGTCATTCTTGCCGGCTGGGCGCTTCATGTGACGGCGAGCTTCATGGTCCCGATCGTTTTTTCGATTTTTCTCGCCCTGCTCGTCGCTCCGTTGGACGGTTGGGTCGCGGAACGCGTGCCGGAGAAGGTCAGCTGGCTTGGTCACGTTGCAGCAATGGGGGCCATCCTGATCGCGTTGCTGGTCTTCGTCGGCCTGATTTCGATGGCTGCGCAGCAGGTCATCGAGCGATTTCCGTTCTCGAACGGCGACGCCGGCTCGCTTCTGCCGCAGTTCGGATCCGGGACGGACCCGCAGGACGGAGCGGCGGATGTCGCGGCGGGTGCTGGCGCGACCGCCACAGAGGGCGGCCTTCCTGACCTGGGGTCCGGAGAAGCGGCATCCGCCTCTGGAGAAGCCTCCGCCAGGTTTCGCGAGGTGTTCTCCGGCGCACTGGAGTCGCTGGTTAGCAGGCTCGGCGAGTGGGCGTCGGGAACCGCCATGCAGATCCTCGGCGCTGCCGGCACAGCCTTGGGGGCAGCGGTGCTGGTGTTCTTCCTGACGCTTATCATGCTGATCGAGGCGCCCACCTGGCGCAATAAGGTGGAGAACGTGCTCGCCGCATCCGCAAGCCGAAAGGCAACGGACTCCACCGCCATAATCGCCGACCGCCTTCGTCGCTATCTGCTCACGCGAACGCTTCTTGGCGTCGTTACCGCAGCGCTCTACGCCGGATGGCTTTGGCTGTTCGGAATCGACCTGCTTGTCGTCTGGGCGCTGCTGGCCGTCTTGCTGAACTTCATCCCCACCTTCGGGTCGCTGGTCGCAGGCACGCTACCGGTGATCTATGCCTTCGTGCAGAAGGATCTCGGCACGACGCTCGCGGTCGGCGCCGGTATCTTCGTCATCGAGCAGGTGATGGGAAACTATGTCGACCCGCGGGTTCAGGGCACGACAGGTGTCGCTCTCGTCGCTCGTGATCCTGATCGCGCTTCTCGTCTGGGGCTGGGTTTGGGGCATCGCGGGGGCAATCCTCGCCGTGCCGATCACGATGGCCGCGATGATCATCTGCGCACATGTTCAGCCCCTGCGACCGTTTGCGCTGATGCTGAGCAACTCGACCGACATGGACGCTCTCGATCGCCAGGTAAGCTCTTCCGACAGTTAGCGAAGACGTGAGGCAACTGGCCCGAAAACTCGGAACGTACAGCGGTTCGAGTTGTTTGAGTGACCACACGCAAGAAGAGGAGATCGACATGAAGATAGCGAATCCCGAGATCCGCAGCACGGCCCTGGCCGCACTCCTGAGCCTTCCCCTTGTCGGTGGCGCCGCCCTTGCGCAGGAGACCGACCAAGCTGATCCGACCACGACGCCGGCTCAAGACATGACGCAACAGCAGTCGTCACAGTCGGCGACCGATTCCGGTCAGACGGGTGGCGAGCAACAGCAGGACACCGTCGTCGCGACCGTCGGCGAGTCGGAAATCCGCGGGTCGGACGTGATGACGTTCATTGGAATGCTGCCGCCACAGCTGCAATCGCAGCCGCCGCAGATGCTGGTGCCCTTGGCGCTGGAACAACTGATCTTTCGCGAACTCATCCTCGGGGAGGCCCGCAGTCAGAACCTCGCCGATGATCCCGAGGTCGTCGCCCTCGTCGACGGAGCGACGGTTACGGCGGCGGACGATGCGATGGTGCAGGTCTGGATCGACCGCGAGACGGCTGGCGTCGTGACCGACGAGGCCGTTCAGCAGGCCTACGATCAGGCTCAGTCAGAAGGCGCCCAGGAGCTTCCGCCGCTCGAAGAGGTGCGTCCGCAGATCGAACAGTACCTGCGTCAGCAGGCGCTTCAGGAGATTCGGACCCGGCTGACCGAGGGCGCCGACATTGTCCTCTACGATCCTACGGGCCGGCCGGTCGAGCAGCAGAGCAGCGGCGCCGCGTCAAGCAATGCCTCTGGTAGCGAGGCCACCAGTGGGAACGCTTCCGATACCACCTCTGGCGGCGGTCAGACGGGTGGAGATGGGACGACCACTGAAACATCCGAGGATCAGTCGGGTCAAGCGACCGGGGCCGCGTCCGGCGATGCGGGGGAGCAAACCCAAGGCAACTGATCGCGCACGAGTTCCGCGTTTGTCCCCCGGTCGACGCTTGTCTAAGCGTCGACCGGGGGACGGCCATACTGGATGTCCAGACTTGGCTACTGCGTCATTGTCCTTGCAGAGACCAACCCGTCTGATCTTGCTCCGCCCTCGATAGGGCTTCCGCTGCGTCAATAGCGGTCTTCGCGTGTCACTTTCCCCGTCATGTCATCGAAGCGTCCCTCAAGCCATGCCGTGAGGTTATTCTCGAGCATCTGTTGCAGGCGCAGTGCGGTCGAAGGACCGGAGGACGAACAATGTGGGGTCAGGCACACTCTGGGATGCGTATAGACCCAATGCCCGTCAGGTGGCGGCTCCTCCGGCCAGACGTCGAGCGTGGCCCGCTCGACCGGTCCATCGAGGGCCTCGCGGAGCGCGTCCGGCACGACGAGCGCACCCCGCGCAACGTTGACGAAATGCTGTCCTGGGCGACACTGCGAGAACGTCGCCTTGTCGAATACGTCGCGCGTTTCTTCGGTTAGCGGCGCGCAGAGCACGAGATGATCGCTGAGTGCGCAAAGTTCCGGCAGGGAGACCTGTTCAACCCCGGGACCGCAGGAAACCGCACGTCTCCGCGTGGCCCGGACGGTCATGCCGAACGTTTGTGCACGCGAAGCGATGGCCTGTCCGATCTCGCCGAATCCGAAAAGTCCCAAACTCCTGCCGGCCAATGTGCCGATCTGTCTCGTCTTCCAATCGGAAACTCCGATGACCCTTATGTCCGGAAGCCGTATCTCTGCCTGTAGCATGGCGGCAAGCACGTACTCTGCGATCGCCGTGGCCGCTGCGCCGCGCGAAATCGTGAGAACCGGCACATCGAATAGCCACGCAGGCGCCGCGTCTATGCCTGTCGGGCGCACATGCACCCATGCGAGGTCTGCGGCCCACTGAGGCGTTTGACGCTCGAGGCTGCGCAGCTTGCCGTTCCCAACCAGAAGTACCGTCGTGCCCTTTGGCACGGCCCAAGGTGCATCTGGTGAAAGCCTGTGGAGCGGTGTGCCTGTCGGCAGCCGTGAGCGAAGCCAGTCATGCGCCACCTCGTCGAACTGGTGCGCGACGTGAACGGGAGTTTTCATTGCTGGGGATGGTGCCCTGAGATGGCACCAGGCACCGTAGACGCGCGCACCACGAGTTCGCCGGCGATAAGATGTGGCCGAGGCGACTCCGGTTTCTCTGCGACGATCAACTCCACCGTTTTCGAAACGATTGCGTCGATCGGCTGTCGATAGGTTGTCAGCGCGTAACCGGGCCATGAGGCCATCGGGATATCATCGAACCCGACCGCGGCGATATCGCCGGCCGCGCCCTCACGCTTCAGCGCGTCAAGACCACCGAGGGCAAGGATATCTGAGGCAAAGAAGATGGCATCCGGCCGCTCTGGCAGAAGCTCAAGAGCGCCGCGCCAGCCGGCGTCGTAACTGTAGGCGCCACCTGACGCCGTACCGGTCAGGCGCATGCCGAGTTCTGCCAATCGTGTTGTGAAAGCGCTGTGGCGCGTCATGCCGATCGCCGTCTTGGTGAGGCCTGCGACATAGCCCACGCGCCGACAACCGATCGAATGAAGGTGATCCACAATCGCGCGGGCGCCGTCGACGTTATCGCAGCAGACTATGTCGATGTCGTCATGGCCCAAGCGATTCAGAAGGACCGAGCGACGACCTTCCGTCGCCCACATCAATGTCCGAGGGTTCAGAATCGTCGCTGCGATCACCACCACTGCATCGACGTTATAGGTTCGAATGGCGACCATCTGATCTTCGATGTTTGCGCCCCGGGTAATATTGAAGAGCAAGCTCTGCAGACCAGCCCGCTGAAGCCCCTGGGTCAGCCTTTCGATGAGGGCCGGATAGAACGGGTTCTGCATGTCCGACACCACGATCCCGACAATGTTCGTGCGCCGCTGTTTCAGCATCGAGGCGATCGCGTTCGGACGATAATCATGCTCGTTGGCCCCGCTCAGGATGCGCTCGCGCAGATCCGCCGAGATGCTGCTGCCCGGGGTAAACGCCCGCGAGACGGCGGACTGGCTGACGCCGAGTAGACTTGCTAGTTGTCGCGATGTCAGGGGTTTCGGAGCCGTACCCATTTTCGTCACTCGTTCAAAGCCTCTGCGTCCTGAGTAGGCGGACGTTTAAAGGATGGTTCGACCGAGACCAACAGTTTCAGCCGGAAGCGGCAGTAGAGCCAATGAATACGCTTGCAAGCCATGTTGCGCCGCAGCGATGTCGCTGAAGTAGTTTGCTGCAGTCGCGTTGCTGCACCAGCGAAGACGCTACCTTGTTTCGCCTGCAACCTCCCAGGCAACATCCGAGCTTCAGAAGCACCGCCAATTCTAAGCATATGAATGTAAACGCAATGTACCGGCCCACTCCAACCGTGACGCCAGTAGGTTGCGTGACTTAGGCACGATGCCAGCACCACCCTACCAACCCGAAAAGCTCACAGATGAAATCATCAGATACTGTTTGAATACGGATGCAAAGTATGTTTGTCTACCTGAAAGCACCGCCTGTCTGGCGTGAGGGAGGTGCAAGGGGAGGAAGCGCCGCATGCTGAAAGATGCACCGTCTTCAGGACGTCCTGCGCCAGTTCGGGCCGATCATCGGATCGCGTCGGTGGAGGCTTTCCAGGTATCCTGGAAGCCGGGCGACGTGCCCGGTCGGCGCACCGCTATGGTTCGCGTCCGGACCGACACCGGACTGACTGGATACGGAGAGGCCTCGCCCATGATGGGCGGCGAACACAGCCTGCTGGTCGTTCGGCACTTCGCCGACAGCCTTGTCGGCGCGGACCCCTTCGATCAGGCGGTGATCCAGGACCGGCTTCTGCACCGTTATATCAAGCTTGGGCCCGAAGGCGCGGTTACCGGAGCGCTTGCGGCGCTGGATATCGCGCTGTGGGACATCAGGGGCAAGGCAACGGGGTTGCCGATCTACAAACTTCTGGGCGGGGCATGGCGGACGAAGTTGCCCTTCTATGCCTCGATCGGCGGCAACGCAGAACGCACCGTGGACGAGGTCGTGCGCACGGTCGAGCGGCGGTGGCGGTCGGAGACGCCGGCCGCGATCAAGATACGCTGGGACGGAGACCGTACGCGTCAGGACCATGACATTCCCGGCGATATCGCAAAGGCGAAGGCAGTCCGCGATCTTGTCGGCGATGACTTCCCCTTGGCCTTCGACGCGAACAATCAGTACTCGGTCGGCGGAGCGATCCGCGTCGGCCGCGCGCTGGAGGATCTGGGCTTCGTCTGGTTCGAGGAACCGGTGCAGCACTACAACGTCCGCGCGATGGGCGAGGTCGCCCAGCGTCTCGACATCACCGTCTCGGCCGCCGAGCAGACCTATACCACGCAAGCCCTCGTCGACATGATCAACGCCGGCGTGCGCATGGTGCAGCCCGACATCGTCAAGATGGGCGGCATCACCGGGCTCATGCAGTGCGCCGCAATCTGCTTCGCCCACGGCGTCGAGTTGGTTCCGCACCAGACGCAACCGGGTATCGGCCATGTCGCCAACCTGCATGTGCTCGCGACCCTGATGCACAATACCAAGCCCGCCGAGTTCGCCGATCCCGATGACCGGATGCACGTCGCCTTCGAAAACCCGCCGATCCCGCGCAACGGCCACTTCGATGTTCCCGACGGGCCGGGGCTGGGTCTGAGGCTGCGGGATGAGGAGTTGGATCGGCGCCGCACCTAGCACTCACAGACCGCACGGAATCCGGGTTCAGCCAATGCGGCAAAGAGCAATCCGGACAAGGCGCCGCGAGACCGGCACGGCTCGCGCCGCTGCAATCAGGGAGAGAGAGATGATCACAAGACGTACACTTCTCGGCACGGCGTTCGCCGCAACAGCGGCGGGCCTCTATGCCCCAAGCCTGCGCGCCTCGGCGCCGGACACGCTTCGCTTCGCAAGCGCGGCTGGCGGACCCCGGAGCGCGGATCCGGCGATGACCACTCAGGGCTCGGACAATTGGGCGGTGATCCAGATGTTCGAGTACCTCGCGCAGCCGCCCGACGGCAACTTCGGCGTTTCGCCCGACGACTTCACGCCGGGCCTGGCCACAAGCTGGACGACGTCAGACGATGCGAAGACGTGGGTCTTCACGCTGCGCCAAGGCGTCCAGTTCCACCATGGCTACGGCGAGATGACGTCGGCTGACGTTGCGCGGTCCTTCATTCGCGCTCGCGACATCAGCGTCGGCAGCGCCAACTACACCAACATCGCCGAGGTGATCGAATCCGGGAAGTACGAGGTGACGATCGTACTCAAGAACCCCGACCCGATGTTCCTCGGCTCCACCGTCGCCGCGCGCCACGTGATGGTCATCTCGAAGAAGGCCGAAGAAGAACTGGGAGAGGGATTTGCGACCAAACCCGTCGGCACCGGCCCCTACAAGCTCGATCGCTTCGACAGCGAACGCGGCACCTATCTCAGCCGGCACGAGGATTATTGGGGTGAGCCGGCAATCATCACGAACGTCGAATGCCTCTACATCGCCGACACGACGGCACGGACGCTTGCGCTTATCTCCGGCGATGTCGACATGGCCGAAGGCGTGCGCCAGCCGGGTTGGGTGCCGCAGATCCAGGCGCAGAAGCCGGATCTCCACTTCGACATGACGGTGCCGGGATCGTTCAACACGCTGTTCTTCAACCTGTCGAAGGATCCGCTGCAGAATATCCAGGTTCGCAAGGCGATCATGCACGGCATCAACAAGCAGGAGATCGTTGACGCGCTCCAGCCGATGTCGCGGATGGTCTACACGCTGAACCCCCCGAACTATCCGACGGGCTTCGACCTGGAGGAACTGCCGGAGGATCTGCGCTACGAATACGATCCGGACGAGGCGAAGCGGTTGCTTGCCGACGCCGGTTTCGCAAACGGGCTGACGATCCCGGTCAATACCTCGCAGCGTGAGGACTACAGCACACAGCACCTGATCATTCAGGAGCAACTGCGCCAGATCGGCGTCACCATCGACCTGACGATCATGGACCACTCGGCCTATCACGCCACCAACCGGCAGAACCTGAACACGCTGAACATCAACTCGTCGTCGCTGCCACCTGTCCCGCTCTACGTCTTCAACGACTACGCGGTTTCGGCGGCAAACATGAAGGAAGACGGCTCCGGCGGTGCCAACTACTCGCACTACGGCGTGCTGATGCCCGGCATCGACGATCTGGTGGCGGAGATGCTTCAGACCACGACCTTCGACGACTACGTCGCCAAGGGTCGCGAGGTCGAGCTGCAGATCCAGCGCGACCTGCCGATGGGCGGCTTGCCGACACTGTCGTACCTTGTCGTACGCAACCCGCGCATCGATCTCGGCTACGAAGTTCAGGGCGGCTATGCCTACTGGCGCTTCTGCAAGGCCTCGATAGTCGGCTGAGGAAACAGCAGCGCATGGCGAGATACCTACTTCTGAGGCTCCTGGACCTGGTTCCGACCGTGTTCCTGGTGCTGACGCTCGTGTTCATCGCCATGCGCATCCTTCCGGGTGATCCGGCGCTGGCCGCTCTCGGCGCGAATGCCGATGGCGGCCAGCTTGAAGCTTTCCGCGAGCGGATGGGATTGAACGATCCACTCTGGCTGCAATACGTCCACTTCCTGTGGGATGCTGTCCGCCTGGATTTCGGCAATTCGCTTATGTCGAACATTCCGATCAGTACGTTGATCGCCAACAACCTGCCGCACACGGTCTATCTGACGATTGTCTCGGTCGCGCTGGGACTGTTCATCGGCATCCCGCTGGGCCTCTATGCAGCAACCCAGCGCAACAAGTTGCCGGACAACGCACTGCGCATCTACTCGCTGATCGGCTACTCGGTACCCGACTTCTATCTTGGCGCCATTCTGCTGATCGTGTTCTCGCTGAATCTCGGCTGGTTCCCGATCAACGGCGCCGGGGAGGGGTTCTGGGACGGGCTGCACCACATCTTCCTGCCGGCGCTTTCGCTGGCGCTGCTGAAGTCGGCCTTCCTCGGCCGTCTTACCCGCACGTCGCTGCTGGAGGTTCTGGGGCGCGACTATGTCCGGACGGCGCGTGCCAAGGGCGCAGGCGAAACCAGGGTCATCTTCCGCCACGGGCTGAGAAACGCGATGCTGCCCCTGTCCACCGGGATCGGAATTTCGATCCTCGCAACGCTTTCTGGCGCTGTGGCCATCGAACTCGTCTTCAATCGGCCGGGCATCGGCCGGCTGCTGATCAGTGCGATCCAGGAGCGGGATTATCCCGTGATTCAAGCGGGCGTGATGATGTTCGCCACCTTCGTCGTGCTCGTGAACCTTCTGATGGACATCGTCTACATCTTCATCGACCCGCGCATCCGGATGAAATCATGACCGACGCAAGCACCGCGGAAGCTTCCGCCGAACTTGTCGCCGAACGCGAGGCGCTTGCGCCAGAGCCCGGCTTCCGCGAGGCGTTCGCTCAGGTCATCCTGGAACGGCCCTCGACCCGCATCGCATTCGTTGTCGTGGTCCTGTTCATCGTGATCGCGGTCTTCGCACCCTTGCTCGCGCCCCATGATCCTCTGCGGCAGTCGATCCTTCAGATCAACCGGCACCCTTCGTGGGACCACTGGCTAGGGACCGACCAGTTCGGCCGCGACGTTCTCAGCCGACTTATTCACGGATCGCAGAACTCGCTGATCTTCGGCTTGCTCTCCCCGGTCTTCGCGGCTTTCTTCGGGACCCTCCTCGGCGTGACGGCGGGGTACATGGGCGGCATCGTCGACCGGGTCATCAGCCGTATCATCGACATGCTCATGGCCTTCCCCGAGCTTCTGCTGGCGATCCTGATTGCGGCGGCGCTGGGGGGCAGTTTCTGGAACATCGTCGTCGTATTGACCGTGGCCTTCACCCCCGGCTTCGCGCGTGTGGCTCGTGCCTCGACCATGGCGGTCAAGCAGGAACCCTATGTCGAGGCGGCGGTGGCGGCCGGGGTGTCGACGCCGCTCATCATCTTTCGTCACATCGTTCCCAACATCGCGGCGCCCATCGTCGTGCTGATGGCACTGTGGTCGGCCAGTTCGATCCGGATCGAGGCAACGCTCTCGTTCCTCGGCATCGGAACTCAGCCGCCGAACCCATCGTGGGGCAACATCATCCGCGATGGCCTCTCCAACATGTTCGCGACGCAATGGCCGATCGCTGCGGGCGGCCTGGCGATCACGATCGTCGTGCTTGCCATCAGCATCATCGGCGACTCGGTGCGCGACTTCCTAGACCCAGAGACCAACCAGTGAGCGACAGACTTCTCGACATCCAGGACCTCTCGGTCGAGTTCGGACCCGTTGCGCGGCCGCTGCGCGTGGTCGACCGGGTGTCCTTCTCGATCGACGCCGGCAAGACGCTGGGCATCGTCGGGGAAAGCGGCTCGGGAAAGTCGATGACCGCGCTGTCGGTGCTGCGCCTTGTACCCGAGCCGCCCGCCCGCATCTCGGGCCAGATCCTGTTTGATGGACGCGACCTTCTGAAGGTGCCGCGGCGGGACATGCCGGCGATCCGCGGCAAGGAAATCGGCATGATCTTCCAAGAGCCGATGGCATCGCTGAACCCGCTGATGTCGATCGGCGACCAGATCGCCGAGGCGATCATGCTGCACGAATCCATGTCCGCCGATCGACGTCGCGAAAGGGTGCTCGACCTGCTGCGGCTGGTCGGCCTGCCCGATCCCGAGAGCCGGCTGGGCGCCTATCCAGATCAATTCTCGGGCGGCATGCGGCAGCGGGTCATGGCCGCCATCGCGATGGCCTGCAACCCGCGCCTGCTGATCGCGGACGAGCCGACGACCGCCCTAGACGTCACCATCCAGGCGCAGGTCCTGGAGATGATGCTGGACATTCGGCGCCGCTTCAATTCGGCGATCCTGCTCATCACCCACGATCTAGGCGTGGTGGCCGAGGTCTGCGAGCGCGTCGTCGTGATGTATGCAGGCAAGGTGGTCGAGGATGCGGACGTTGGGTCGTTGTTCTCGGATGCGCTGCATCCCTACACCCAAGGACTGCTAAGATCGGTGCCGTCGCTCACCGACACGCGCAAGCGGCTCTATCAGATACCCGGATCGGTGCCTCCGGCCGGCACGATCAAGGCCGGCTGTCCCTTCCGGCCACGCTGTCCGGCGCGCATGGACCGGTGTGCCGTCGAGATGCCGCCACTGGTGTCCTATGCTCCCGATCACCGCGCCGCCTGCTGGGCCATCTCGAAGGAGATGGCCGAATGAGCGTGCTGATCGATGTCCAGGGCCTGGGCAAGACGTTCACCGACACCACGATGCGTCTAGGGCCGAAGCGCCCTCCGGTTCGCGCCGTGGAGTCCGTCAGCTTCCAGATCCACGAAGGCGAAGCTCTGGCCGTCGTCGGCGAATCCGGCTGCGGCAAGTCCACGCTCGGGCGGCTTCTTCTTCACCTGATCGAGGCAAGCGAGGGGCGCGTGCTGTTCGAGGGCCGCGACATGAGCGTCATGTCCCGGAGCGAGATTCCGCCATCTTCGGCAAAGAATGCAGATGGTGTTTCAGGACCCCTTCGGCTCGCTTTCGCCCCGCCGCACCGTTGCCGACATCATAGCCGAGCCGATGGACAGTTTCGGGCTGACGAAGTCCCGCAAGGACCGCCGCGAGAAGGTGGCCGAGCTTCTCGACCTCGTTGGTCTTCCGCCCTCGTACATGGACCGCAGGCCGCGCCAGTTCTCGGGCGGGCAGCGCCAGCGGATCGGTATTGCGCGCGCAATTTCGGTCGATCCGGCATTTATCGTCGCCGACGAACCCGTATCGGCCCTCGACGTGTCGATTCAGGCTCAGATCATCAACCTGATGCAGGATCTGCAGGAAAAGCGCGGCTTTTCCTTCCTGTTCATCGCCCACGACCTCGCCGTCGTCCGGCACGTCGCCGACCGGGTCGCGGTTATGTATCTCGGGCGGATCGTCGAGATGGGGACCAAGGCGCAGATCTACTCGAGCCCGCACCATCCTTACACCGAGGCGCTGATGTCCGCCGCGCCCCGCCCCGACCCTGCCGCGCGGAGCAACCGCATCATCCTGGAGGGCGACGTCCCGAGCCCGTCGAATGTACCCTCCGGCTGTCCGTTCCGCACCCGCTGTCCGCTTGCGGCAGAGATATGCAGCACCGAACGACCGCCGCTGGTCGAGGTCGAGCCGGGACACACCGCAGCCTGCCACTTCGCAACGCCTTATCCGATCTCCCAGCGGGGCTCAGCGACATGAAAGGTGCCTTGGAAAGGCTCGTAGTGCAGGACCGCTCCGGAACTGTGGCAGGACAATTCTGCGGCAAGCTTCTGGCCGACTTCGGCGCCGACGTCTGGCTGGAAGTGCCGGATGACGTGACGGGAATTGCGCCGGGAGGTCGTGGCACCTCGCAGGTACCGCTCGACTTGCATCTGAACCTCGGAAAGCATCGGGGCAGACCGCCCTCCCCGCCGGATGTCTTGCTTTGCGGACCGCACGACGATCCTGCGACCCTTCGAGACCTATGGCCTGCGGCGCTTATCGTCCGCATCACGGGGTTTGGTGACGACGGGCCGAAGGCTGACTGGCAGGCGCCCGAGATCGTTTTGCAGGCTGCGTCGGGTATGATGATCTCCAACGGTATTCGCGGCCGCGAGCCGCTTTATGGAACCGGCGAAAGAGCGTCCTACGCGGCCGGGCAAGCGGCCTATATCCAGATCCTCGCCTCGCTTCGCGCTCGCGGGGCGACGGGGCAAGGGGACACGATCAGGATCGACGCGGCCGAAACCGCGGCAGCGATGTGCTTTCCCTATGTCCTTCAGACGATCTACAACGGCACGGACCGTCGTCGTGGCGATCAGGACATTCCGGCGGGCGAAGTGCTTTGCCGCGGTTCATGGGTCTGCATCTGGGTCTACTCGAACCGTTTCGAGGCCCTATGCACCTTGCTTGGTCTCGGGGCGTGCCTGACCGACCCGCGGTTTGCCGAAGTGCCGGTCCGTCAGCAGAACTGGGCAGCTTTTTTCTCGTTGGTGCAGGAAAAGGTTGCCGAACGCGATCCCGAGGGCTTCGTGGCCGAGTTGCAGGCGAAAGGGATCATCGCCGCACGCGCCTACCGTATCAGCGAAATCCGCGAAAGCCGCCATCTTGCCGAGCGTGGCTATTGGCGGCGCATTACGATCAACGGCGAGACACATGTCCTGCCGGGTGTCCCATTCCGCTTGAGCAGAACGCCGGCGCGAGAACTGGACGGGAGCGCCCATGCTGCCGCTTGAGGGAGTACGCGTCGTCGAACTGACGACCGCTTGGGCCGGACCTATGGCGGGGCGCGTTTTGACCTGGTACGGGGCCGAGAGCTTTCACATCGAAAGCCCCACACGCACAAACACGTGGCGATCCAACCGCGACAAGCCGAACCCGGTCACATATCCAGACCTCGATCCGGGTGAGCGTCCCTGGGATCGGTGCTTCACCTTCAATTCCCAGAACGTAAACAAGCGTTCGCTGGTGGTTGATTTGAAAAACACGGCTGGCTTCTCCGTGCTGCGCCGGTTGATCGCGGTATCTGATGTTCTGATCTGCAACTTTCGACCCGGTATGCTGGACCGTCTCGGACTCGGCTACGGCACATTGTCGAAGGAACAGCCGGGTCTCATCGTCATCGAAATGCCTGCCTTCGGTCTGACCGGCCCCGACTCTGGCTACGCCGCCCTTGGTCCGACAATGGAAATGGCGGCTGGCATGTCGGCGATGATCTCCTATCCCGGTGGCAAGCCTACCGTGACCGGCCCGTCCTACATGGACCCGATAGGCGGCTTCAACGCCGCGGCCGCGATCCTGACGGCGCTGCACCATCGTGACAGGACGGGCGAAGGCCAACACATCGAAATGGCCCAGGTCGAGGGGGCCATGCAGTTCATCGGGCCGGAGTTGATCGAAGGCCGCGACGTGGTGCCGGACGGAAATCACCGACCAGACATGGCGCCCCACAATGCATACCCCACGCTGGGCGAAGACAGCTGGATCGCCATCGCCGCCACAAGCGATGCGGGTTGGACGAAGTTGGCGGGGATCATCGGCGGCGAGGCGCTGGCCCAGGATAGCCGCTTTGCCACGCTGACCGACCGGAAGATGAATGAGGCGGCGCTGGATATCCTGATCGCGGACTGGACCCGCAACCAGGATCGCCACGCGCTTGCCGAGACGCTGCAGGCGGCAGGAATCGCCGCGTCAGCGGTCGAAACTGCGCCGGACCTGGCCAACTCCGAATACCTGCGCGGGCGGGGGTTCTTCACGCCGCTCGACCATCCTGTCGCGGGACGGCACGACCATCCCGGCCTGCCCCTGCATTCCGAGACGGCACAGGGCTCGGCCCGGACGGCGGCGCCGGGATATGGCGAGGGCAACGAGTATGTCCTGCGCGAGGTCCTGTCGCTGCCCGAGGCCGAAATCGCGGCGATCCTGGCCAGCGGTGCGCTTGCCGACGTGCCGGCGCCGGGGACGTGATGCCCTCCCTGCCCCAGCGCCTCGAGATCACCGCCGTCCTCGATCCGCGTCCGCGCTATCGTGGAACAAGCCACGAGGACGAGACGGCGCGGCGCATGGGCTTCCGCGCGGCCCTCCTTCCGGGCGTGTTCGTCTATGGCCACGCCACGCGGATCGCCCTGATGGGATGGGGCGAGGACTGGCTGGCGCGGGGGCGCGCGCAGGTCCGGTTCCGCCGCCCGGTCTACAACGGGGACCCTCTGATCGTGACGCGCGGCGAGCTGGAGCGCGAAGAGAACGGCTGGACCGCCGACGTCACGGTGGCCCATGCCGAGACGGGCGATGTGGTTCTGGCAGGCAGCATCGGGCTGGCCGACCGCGCGCCCGATCCGCCTGCCGATCTTCCGCTCCTGCCGACCTTTGAGCCCCGGCTGGAACTGCGGGCCGGAACGGCACGCGAGGGCGTGCAACTCGGTAGTCAGGAAACTGTCCTTTCGCGGGAACTGGTCGAAGAGTTCTCTCGCCGACTTCCACGAGACCGAAAGCATCTTCGCCGATCGCGCGCTGATCCACTCCGGGTGTCTCATCCGCAAGACGATGGGTGATGCGCTGGGCAACCTCGATCTTCCGATGCCGGTGATCTTCGCCGGGGTCGGTGTGCAGCACCTCGCCGCCGCGCCCGTCGGGGTGAACTATCGCACATCGGCGCGCATCACCCGCGCGTGGGAGAACCGCGGCAAGCATTACTTCGAGACCGAGGAATGGTTGCTGGCGGGCGACCGTCCAGTCGCGCGCCATGTCCGGCAGAACCTGTATGCCATCACCTGAAGAGGCGACCCAAGATGAAGATCGCAAGGATCGAAACGTTCACCAACACGCTCATAGGCTTCGTTCGCGTGACCACGGACAGCGGCGAGCAGGGGTGGGGACAGGTTTCGACCTATAACGCCGACATCACCTGCGAAGTGCTGCACCGCCAGGTCGCGCCTCACGCGCTGGGGACCGACCCGATGGAGCTTGCCGAAACCGTCGAGGTGATCGGCGAGAGGGAGTGCAAATTCCCCGGAACGTACCTGCGGCGAGCCACCGGGGGGTTAGACACGGCGGTCTGGGATTTGCGCGGCAAGATCGAAGGCAAGCCGGTGACATCGCTGATTGGCGGCAGCCCTGGTCCTCTGCGCGTCTATGGAAGTTCAATGAGGCGGGATATCACGCCTGAAGCCGAAGCGGACCGGCTGTGTCGGCTGCGGGACGAGAATGGGTTCAGCGCCTTCAAATGGCGCGTCGGCGCGGAATGCGGTCGCGATGTCGACAAATGGCCCGGACGGACCGAGGCCATCGTCCCTCATGTCTCAAAGGCGCTCGGGGACGGTATCGCCAAGCTGGTCGACGGGAATTCGGGTTTCACGCCCGGTCGCGCGATCGAAGTCGGCCGGATGCTCGAGCAGAACGACATATCGCATTTCGAGGAACCTTGCCCCTATTGGGAGCACGAATGGACGAAGAAAGTCACCGATGCCCTGTCGATCGACGTCACAGGCGGAGAGCAGGACTGCGAGATCTCGGCCTGGAAATCGATCATCGGCATGAAGGCGGTCGATGTCGTGCAACCGGACATCCTTTATCTCGGCGGGATTTGTCGGACACTGCAAGTCGCGAAGATGGCGGCGGATGCCGGCCTGCCTTGCACGCCGCATTCAGCAAATCATGGCCTCGTGACGCTTTGCTCGATGCATGTGCTGAGGGCGATCCCGAACGCCGGAAAGTACCTCGAATATTCGATTGAGGGGCCGTACAGCCAGCAATGGGCGGATACGCTGTTCGTCGAACGCCCCTATGACGTCGTCGACGGCCAGGTCCACGTCACCGACGCTCCCGGCTGGGGTATTGAGGTCAATCCCTCCTTTCTGGAACACGCGAATTACGCCATCAGCCAGTCCGAGTAGTTCCCATCGCCAGGCCACCGGCTGACCGGGCCTGAGCTTGCGCGGCAGCTCCAGGATCAGCTTCGGAAACGCGGCGCCGTCGAGGGCTGATCGCCCCCGGGATCCCTCTGTCCGCCGAACCCGGGCGTCCCCCACGACGCAAGGGCGGGCGAGCCAGCGCGTAAAGGGCAAGGAACACTTGGCAGGGGGTCACGTTGTCCAGACGCGTCCGCAGCGCACATTTGTAAGCCAAGTCCGGGGGGGCGACATGCTGGTTCAGTCCGAGAAAGACGAGACCTTCGACGACATCATCAGCTTCATTCCCGCCCTCAGAGCCTACGCCTGGTCTCTGACCCGCAAGCAGCAGGAGGTCGACGACCTCGTGCAGGAAACGCTCACCAAGGCCATCGCCAAGGTCGAGCGCTTCACCAGGGGCACGCAACCTGCGCGCCTGGCTGATGACCATCATGCGCAACACCTTCTACAACGAGATCGTCAAGCGGAACCGCGAGCGACCGGGCGGGAAGGACTGCGTCTCCGACATCCCGGTCTCGGCCGGGGCACAGGAGTGGTCCTACTACGGCAACGAGATCATGAAGGTCGTGCGACAACTCCCCGACTGCTATCGCGAAACCCTGATCCTCGTCGTCATGCTCGGCGAAAGCTACGAAACCACGGCGCAGATTTGCGGCGTCGAGATCGGCACCGTCAAAAGCCGCGTCAACCGCGCGCGTCGCATGATCCTCGAGGAACTGGGCGAAGAAGAGTTCACCCGCCTTTGAGGCGTCGAGCCTGGGACGGGTTCTCGGCGTCCGGACTGCCGCGCGGGATGCGACGCCGACAGCATAAGGCCGCTTAATCGCAAAAAGGATCCGCGTGGCGAGTGTGGTCCTGAACGCTCCCGCAATCTCCCTAACTGATCGCCACGATCAAAAGTTCTCGGGAACATCATCCGCCTGCCCCTGTTTCCCTTTCAACAAATCAAATCAACCGCAAGGAGGTGGCAATGGCGTCAGTCAACCCAGAAGTCGTGGCTCCGGATAAAACCGCGACAGATGCACGGACCGAGCGTGAGGGTGCCGGGACCCTGGTCGGAAATACGCTCGAACACCTGTCGAACCTGGTTCGTGGCGAGGTCGACCTCGCGCGGGCCGAACTCAATGAAAGCGTAAACAGAAGCATGACCGCGGTCGGCCTCCTCGTCGGCGCGATCGTCATCGCGCTGGTCGCGCTGAATGTGCTCGCCGCCGCGCTGACGGCCGCACTCGCCGAAGCCGGGCTTGGCGCCGGCTGGGCCGCGCTGATCGTCGGCGGGGTTCTCCTCGTCGTCGGGATCATCCTCGCGATGAAGGGAAAGAACGATCTCAAGCTCAAAAGCCTCGCGCCGACCCGGACGCTCGCGAACGTACGCCGCGACGCCCACACAATCACGGAGGCGACCGATGCCGCATGAAACCCAACATCCCGCTGAAATCGAACGCGACCTTGCACGAGAGCGCAACGAACTTGCCGGCACTCTGGAAGAACTGCGTGACCGACTGAGCTTTGAAGGAGCGTGGAGGCGTGCAGGCAGGCATCTGCGTGAGAATGGCTCGGACTACGGCCAGTCGTTCGGCAATATGGTTCGAGACAAGCCGTTGGCACTTGCTCTGACGACTATCGGCCTCACCTGGCTGATCTTCGGCCCTGCGACAAGGTCGTCGACCCCGACCGTCCGCGACCGGAGCTGGCAACCCAGATCGGTCGACGCTGATCCAGGCGATGCGATGCCAGCGGCCGATCGCGCCGAGCGCGCGTCCTCCTCATCGTATGAGACGGCAACCGGCGCATCGCTTGATGGCCGACTCCGGCTCAACGGGCGACAGGACGGCCTCGTCTTATTCCGCCGCGCAGACGCACCGGCCTTCCGGGCTGGAGGCTGGTGCCGTTGGCACCAAGTCGGACATCTCGAATAGCGAAGGTCGGCAAGAGACCCCGGAGACGCCTCCCTCGTTCCAGTCCGAACGACCGGATTTGTCGGAGCCTTCCTCTTCTGTTCGGACACCAGGCGGACGCTCCGGGGGCGCCGACGGCCACGACAACGACCGTAACGAAGCGAATTCGTAAGGCGCGACGCGGCGACCCTCCGGGGACGCTCGTCCGCCGTTCATCAACCCGTGAAAGGAAGAATACATGTCAAGAACAGCTACTGGGATCCGCTCCCTGCTCCTCAGCACCGTGCTCACTGCGCCGTTTGTAATGACTGCGCATGCGCAGGGCATCCAGATCAACGAAGAGGCCCTCGTCGGCAAGAGCGACGACTGCCGGGAACTTGCCCAACTTGTTCAGAACCGGCAGGAGCCGATTGCCGCCGACCGGACGCAAGAGGTCGTGAATGCGATCAACGAAGACCAGGCCGACGTCTGCGTCACGCTCCGCGAGGACATAGCGTCGACCACGCAAGCCGGCGATACGACCGAAGAGACTGAGCGTCTTTCCGAGGAGGTCAATCTCTCCGAAGAGGCGACCATCGAGGGAGAGGCCGTCGTTACGGTTCCCGAGCCCGACGTCGACGTCGAAGTGCCTGCGCCCAACGTCCGCGTGACCGAGCAGCATCCCCAGATCGACATCACCCAGGATCCCGCCCAGATCGAGCTGACTCAAGCCCAGCCGCAGATCACCGTCGAGATCCCCGAGATCATCGTGCGGGTCGAGATTCCCGCGCCGCAGCTTTATGTCCTGCGGCAGGATCCCCAGGTTCGCGTGACGTCGGCCGATCCGCAGGTTGAAGTCTCTCAGGGCGAACCGAGGATCAGTGTTCGTCAAGCCGACCCCGAGCTCGATATTGATCTCGGTGTGGATGCCGGCGCAGCTCCAACCGACGAAACGTCGGTCGCCGATGCCGGCCAGCAGAACGAAGGTCAGGAAAACGTCGGAGGCGACGTCAGCGTCGGCGGGACGGAGCCCCAGGTCGAGATCGTCCAGGCCGAGGGTCAGCCGCAGATGACGTATGAAACGGGCGAACCCGCTCTGTCTTACGAAAGTGCCGAACCGCAGATTTCGGTGCTGATGGCCGAACAGCCTCAGATAGAGGTGCAGCAGTCCGGCGAGGCCACTGTCATCCTTGAAACCCCCGAAGAGCGCGAGCAGCGGCGGCAACAGCAGCAGGCGAATGCCAGCCAGTCTGAAAGCGGTCAGCAGGTTGCACAGGGCGACCAGGCCGGTGCCCAGGACATGCCGCAGACCGGAAACAGCGCCATGATGACCGTGGGTGACATCATGGACATGGAAGTCGTCACCGCCGACGGAGAAGAGCTTGGCTCACCGGAAGCCCTGATCGACGTGAACGGCGAGACGAGCATCGTTATCGAGGATGGTGGCTTTCTTGGCCTTGGTGCCAACTCGGTTCCGGTTCGGCTGTCGCGCGTGACGATCCGGGACGGACAGATCGTCCTTGAGAACATGACCGAGGACGACATCGAATCCGCGAGCAACTTCCAGTACGACGAGAATGTCCGTCTGCCGGAAGATCAGCAGATCCAGATCGGCGGTTGATTGTAATCGCAAGCACGGAAAGGAGGTCCCGCCACATCGGCGGGGCCTTTTTTTTCGCCCAATCTGGATGACCTAGCCTGATCTATATCGAGCCTATCTGAAGGCCCCCTGGCGAAGGTTTAGGAGTCCGCGTGCCACTTCTCGGTCAGCGGTTCACCGATCACCATGATCAGCAGCGTGATGCCGGCAACTACGGCAGCGAGCCAAAGCTCCCCCATTCCGCAAACAAGCCCGATGGCACCTGCGCTCCAGATGCTGGCGGCCGAGGCGGCCCCACGCACGAAGTCTCCTTCCCGGAACATAGCGCCGGCACCGAGAAACCCGATGCCGGTGATGACACCTTGAACGACACGCGTGGGATCGATCTTGCTTTGCGGATCCGCGGTGCTGTCGAGCAATTCCATTGCGCCCAGCAGCAATCCGCAGGCTCCGACAGAGATTATCACGAAGGGTCTGAAATCAATCGGCTTGCGTCGGAGGAACCTTTCGATCCCAAGTGCGAGCGGCAGAAGCGTGGCGGCGGCAATACGGAAGAAGACGTCGAGCCATGTCGTGAAGTCGGGTGAAAAGGAATTGAGGGTCATTGGACGGGGATTCCTTCAGCCTTATCACCCGCGATCTTAATGACGCCCTGGCGTTTGGGCCACCGGTTGGCTTCACGGCATCGACACGCGAAGCCGGCACTGCCGCGATCACCTATCAGCCGGCAGTGCTTCCTATAGCCGAGCAGCGGAGCGACCGCCGGGCGACCTGCCCCGGAAGTCAGCGGGGTTCGGCTCCACGCCGATGGATCCTCGACATCAGAGACATGGGTACGATGCCGGAGAGAAGAGCGGTGAGCCGCGTCGTCGATGTGGGATAGACATTCCGCTTCCTGGCCATCATCCCCTGATATCCGGCACGCGCCACCTGCGCCGGATCGGCCTTCTTCTGATCCGTTATGGGGGCATCGGAAAGGTCGTTCCGATTGCGCGTGAAAATGGGCGTCTCAACCGGACCGGGCATAAGGCAGGTAAGGCTGACGGGGCGGTCTTTCCATTCGTCCTGCAGCGCGTTGCACAGGCTGTTCAGATAGGCCTTGGTGCCGTTGTAGACAGCATCGAACGGACCTGGCACGAAGCCGCCCAAAGAGCCGGTGACGAGGATGCGGCCCTGCCCCCTGTCGGACATCTGCTTTCCGACATGATGGAGCAAGAAAGTCGTTTGAAAGACGTTGAGTTCAATCAAACCGCGTATCTTGCTCCATTCCTGATCCTGAAATGCGTGGCCGAGGGCTCGGCCTGCATTCGCGAAGAAAAGGTCGATCGGCTTGTTTCTAACCGCCTCCCAAAGTGTCTCGACCCCCGCCTTCGTGGTTAGGTCGGCACGGACGACATCTACAGTCACACCCAGCCGTCGAAGGGTCTCGGCGGCCTCTTCGATTTCGTCCTCGTCCGCACACACGGTAAGGTCATGGCCGTCCTGCGCCGCCAATCGGGCGAGCTCGAACCCAAGTCCCGAGGATGCGCCGGTGACTACGGCGTGGGGTCTGGCGCTCATGTCTTTTCCTTCGGTTGGGCCATTTGCCGATGCAGCCAGGCTGTCGCCGCAGGAGGCATCATCTTGGCCAGCGAAGACTGCACCTTGTTCATCATTCCAGGCGTGATCCCCGCCTTGCCGTCCTTCATCGCGTCATAACCCGCCCGCGCCACTTGCGCGGCGTCGGCCTTGTCGGACTCACCCACCGGGGTGTCTTCCATATGCGCCCGCTCGAAGAACTGGGTCTCGGTCGGGCCGGGCATCAGGCAGGTGACACTGACCCCGCAGTCCGCCAGTTCGTTCCGGATCGCCCAGCTGAGCAAGTCCAGGTAGGCCTTCGTGCCGTTGTATACGGCTTGGAACGACCCCGGCATGAAGCCAGCCACCGAACCGGTGATGAGGATACGGCCCGACCGGCGGGGCGCCATATGCCGCGCCGTTCGATGGAGCAGCTCGGTCGTGCCCGCGACGTTCATACGCAGGACGGACTCGATCTCGCTCCAGTCCTGCTCCAGGAAAGCGTGGCCAAGCCCCCTGCCGGCGTTCGCCATCATGTAGTCGATCTTGCGGTCGCCCACAGCCTGAAAAAGCGTCGCCACGCCGTCAGACGTGCCCAGGTCCGCGATGACGAACGCGACGTTCGTCCCGCTCCCGCGCAACTCGTCCGCCGCCCGTTCTATCGATGCCTCATCGGCAGCGATCAGGACATCGCACCCGTCCTCGACTGCGCAGCGCGCAAGTTCGAGACCGATACCGGACGAGGCGCCGGTTATCACCGCGAAGGGTCGCGCCGTCATGCCTCGATCTCCGAAGGTCTCGGAGCTGTCATGCCCGGCTTCAGGACCACCTTGGTCCATTCGTTCTGGTTGTCGTGGAAGTTGCGGTAGCCGAGCGGGGCATCCTCCAGCGACAAGCGGTGCGAGATCAGGAAAGTCGTGTCGATCTCGCCCTCCTCTATCCGTTTCAGCAGGTCGGCGATGTAGTGCTGGACGTGTGTTTGTCCTGTCCGCACCTGCACGCCTTTTTCCATCAGCGCTCCCAGCGGGAACTTGTCCAGGAACCCGCCATAGACGCCCGGGATCGAAACGCGCCCGCCCTTCCTGACGGCCATCAGTGCCTCGCGGAGGGCGTGGCCCCCGTCTGCTCCGAGCCCGACCGTCTGCTTGGCCACATCGAGCCAGCGATCGGGCGCGAAGCCGTGCGCCTCCATCCCCACGGCGTCGATCACGGCGTCGGGGCCGTGGCCTCCCGACATTTCCATCAGCGCTTCCAGGACATGCGTCCGGGTGTAGTCGATGACATCCGCGCCGAGGTTGCGGGCAAGTTCCAGCCTGTGGGGGTAGTGGTCGATCGCGATGACCCGGCCCGCGCCCTGGATGAGAGCGGACTGGATCGCGAACAGGCCGACGGGTCCGCAGCCCCAGACGGCCACGATATCGCCTTCCTTGATGTCGCAGTTCTCGGCCGCCATCCATCCAGTGGGCAGGATGTCCGACAGGAAGAGCACGTCATCGTCGTCCATCCCCTCCGGCACCACGATCGGCCCGACGTCCGAGAAGGGAACGCGCACGTATTCGGCCTGACCTCCGGGATATCCGCCGGTCAGGTGCGAATAGCCGAAAAGACCGCTCATCGCGTGGCCGTAGAGGTTTTCCGTGATGTCCTGCTTCTCGACGGGGTTGGAATTGTCGCAGGCGGAAAACTGGTGGTTCTTGCAGAAGAAGCAGGCCCCGCACGAGATGGTGAAGGGAACGACGACGCGTTGCCCTTTCTCGAGGCTGCTGTCGGGGCCGGTCTCGACGACCCTGCCCATGAACTCGTGGCCCAGGATGTCGCCGCCCATGAGCCCCGGTATGACGCCGTCATAGAGGTGGAGGTCGGAGCCGCAGATCGCGGTCGAGGTAATCTCGATGACCGCGTCCCTCGGGTTTACGATCTCGGGATCCGGGACAGTTTCGACGCGAACGTCATGCTTGCCGTGCCAGGTAAGTGCGCGCATTTGAAATCTCCTCAGGCGGTCGTCGTCTTGCGGTTTCGGGACGTGGCGATCTCGCCGGTTTCGAGCAGCATCTTGAGCCGCTTCAGGTCTCGGCGGCCCTGGATCGAGGGTTCGGCCTGGAAGAGCTTGGCGATCATCTGGCCAATCCGCCCTGCTGGCGGCACATAGGCGATCACCGCCTCCACCTCGGTCCCGCGCCCCGCGGGAGCGTCTCGGAACATGACCTTTCCCGACGTCTCGACAGCGGAGTCTTCAGTCGACCGCCAGGCGATCTCCTCTCCCGGCCGATCCGAGACAATGCGCGTCTCCAGCTCCACGTTGAAGTCGGCGGGCCCGCGTATGGTCCAGCGGGTCAGATCGCCGTGCATCGTCACGCTTTCCACATTTTCCATGAAATGAGGCAGGCGCGACATGTCGCGCCAGACGTCGTAGACCTCCTGGCGGGGACGGTCGATCGTCACCGTCCGGCCAGACACGGCAAAACGTCCGAAGCGGGACTGCCGGCCGGTGCGTCCCGGCGCGTCATCGGGGGGATGCTGGTCGCGAGCCTGCCGGGATTGATTGAGCGCGAGGGCCAGCGCTCCCGCGCCCGTAAGCACCGCCACGGAGACCAGAAGCGCCGTCTGGTTTTCCGCGACGCTGCGCGCGAGCTGGCGTCGGTTTGGGGCTAGTCGGTTCATCGTCGAATTCCTGCAAATGCTGCTCAGTCGAGCGCAAGAACAGGCGCCGCCGGCCAATGTTCCCGCGGCCCCTCACGCATAGGCAGGATCGTGTTCGTTTAGCTGATGCTTTCAGACTGGAATGTGACCCGAACCCTAAACCGGATCCTTCGGACCCGTCATCCGGGCGAAGCTCATCGAGATATGCGCCCGCTGGATCAGGGTGGCGGCGTGAAGGTCGCTCATCTCGACCGCCCGGAGGATATCGTCGATCTCGCGGTCGAAGATCACCACCTCGTCGTGCAGATCGATGCGCGAGGCGAAGACCGATTTAAGCCAGATGCGGGTCGTCTGAAAATAGAGCCGCTCGCTGATCGTTCGAAGCGGCTCGTTGCCCGTCAACTTCAGAAGCGTCAGGAAGTAATCCATGTTGAGCTGCGCGAAGTGCCGCGGGTCGGGGCTGGCGAGAAGCGCCTTCGACCGCGCGGAAAGCGCGCGGAATTCCTCGACCAGTTCGAGAGAGGGCGGCACGGGGTCGAGCTTTCCAAGCAGCTCGGCGAGCTCGAGACGCAGGCGATAGGTCTGGGCGAGTTGTGCGATATCGACGTCCGTCACGAAGGTGCCGACGCCGTGCATCGAGTTCAAAAGCCCTTCGTCTTCAAGCCGGCCAAGGACCCGTCGCAACGGCGTGCGGCTTACCCCGAACTCGGCCGCCAGCGTCTCTTCGGAGAGACGCATCCCGGGCGCATAGTCGAGAAGGCAGATGCGCGTGCGGATCTCGTCGTGCATCCGCGCGTACCTGTTGCGCGCGCCGCCGGGAACCTTGGGATCCTGAATGTTCATCGCCTGTCTTCCGCTACTTCGCCCGGCTGGTCTAAACGACCTGACCCGCAGGGGCAAAGTGTCAGCGGAACCCGCATCAACGCGACAACCGGTCGCCAAGCCTGTCGAGCATCCCCAGGCAATCCGACAGCTGTGTACTTGCCAGGTATTCGTCCGGCTTGTGCGCCTGAGCGATCGATCCGGGCCCGCAGATCACAACTGACATTCCCATGGCCTGGAAGATGCCGCCCTCGGTGCCGAAGGCGACGCAATCGGCGTCGCTTTCGCCCGTAAGCTCCATCACGATCTCTTTCGCCTCGTTCTCGTCGGCGGGGACGAGGCCATCGACCTCACCGATGACCTCGGTGACGATGTCGGCGTCGGGAGAAACTGCGCGCATCGCGGGGATAAGCGTCTCGGCGCAGAAGCGGGCGAGGTCCGACTTGACGAAGTCGGCGTCCCCGGCTTGCACGGGTCGCATTTCCCAGTCGACGCGGGCAAGGCCGGGGATCACGTTATGAGCGTGTCCGCCAATAAGCGCGCCGGTGTTGATCGTCGTCCAAGGCGGGGTGAACCGGCTTCGGGACGGCGCACGGCCCTTCAGCGCCTCCTTCAGGTCGAGAAGGCGGGCGACATAGCGCGCGGCGTATTCGACGGCGTTGATGCCCCGGTCGGGGGCGGAGCCGTGGCCCTCCAGCCCGGAGAAATGCGTCGAATACTCGTAACAGCCCTTGTGACCTTCGACGATCCGCATCGAGGTCGGCTCGCCGATGATCGCAACCGAGGGGCGAAGTCCCTTCTCCCCCAGCGTTTGCGCCAGCGCCCGCGCCCCGATACAGCCGATCTCCTCGTCATGGGTGAAGGCGAAATGGATGGGCCGGTCTCGGACGGTCTCGGCAAAGCGCGGCGCCATCGCGACGGCGGCCGCGATGAACCCCTTCATGTCGCAGGTGCCCCGCCCGTAGAGACGGCCGTCGGCTTCGGTCATCAAGAAGGGGTCCGTCGCCCAGTCCTGGTCCGCGACGGGAACGACATCGGTGTGGCCCGACAGGACGATGCCGCCGTCCGTCTCTGGTCCGATCGTGGCGAAGAGGTTGGCCTTCTGTCCCGACGGATCGAGGTAGATCTCGACCCGCGCGCCGCATCCGTCGAGACGCGAGGCGAGATGAGCGATCATCGCCATGTTGCTGTCGGAGGACACGGTGGGAAAGGCCACCAGTTCCTCCAACAGCACCTTGGTTTCGTCAAGCGTCGTCACCGGGTCAATCCTTCACGAAGAGCTTCCGCTCGACCGAGCAGAACGTCTCGGCCGGGCCGCTTTCGCGGATCAGGATCGGTTCTGTCGTTTCGAGCCCCCAACGGTCGAGCCAGAGGCCGGGCATGAAGTGGAACGTCATCCCCGGCTCAAGAACCGTCTCGTCCGACGGGCGGAGTGACACGGTACGCTCGCCCCAGTCGGGCGGATACGAGATGCCGATCGGATAGCCGCAGCGGTTGCCGCGCTCGATGCCGACGCGGGTCAATGCCTCGCCGAGCGCATTGGCGATGTCGCAGGCGCGGTTGCCGGGGCGGGCGGCGTCGAGCCCGGCTTCCAGACCTTCGGTCAGCGCGTCCGACGCGCGGACCATGTCGTCTGGCGGAGTGCCGAGGAAGACCGTCCGGCAGAGCGGCGCATGATAGCGGCGATAGCAGCCGGAGAGTTCGAAGAACGTGGCCTCTCCGGTCTTCATCGGCTCGCCGTTCCAGGTGAGGTGCGGCGCCGTCGCGTCAAGACCCGAGGGCGTGAGGGGAACGATGGCGGGATAGTCGCCCCAGTCGTCGCCGACGCCCTCGATCCCGGCGCGGGTGATCTGGGCCACAAGGTCATTCTTGCGCAACCCCGGTCGGGCAAGCTCGATGCCCGTACGTACAATCTTCTCCGAGATCCGGGCCGCCTTGCGCATGAAGACGATTTCTTCGTCGGACTTGACCATCCGCTGCCAGTTAACGAGGCCGGTGGCGTCGACCAGCGTCGCATCGGGCAACTCGGCGGCGAGCACGGCGTGCGCTTTCGCCGAGTAGTAGTAGTTGTCCATCTCGACGCCGATCCGCGCCTTTGCGAAGCCTTGCTGGCGCAGATGATGGGCCAGATCCTCCATCGGATGGCAGGTCGTGGACTGCACGAAGGTGTCCGCATAGCCGGCGATGCGGTCGTTCTCCATCCAGACCGTGCGGCGGGCACCGTTCGTATCCTGCATACGGCCCCACCAGATCGGGTCTGCGTCGCCGGGCAGGATCACGCCCTGATGCACGTAGAAGGACCAGCCGTCGTACCCGGTCAGCCACGCCTGGTTCGAGGGATCCGTGACGAACAGCAGGTCGATTCCCCGCCGCTCCATCTCGCGGCGGGCCTTGTCGAGTTCGGCGGCCATATTCGGCGGCCGAGAAGGGAGCATTTTCGTAGCTCATGGGGTTCTGGAAGCCTCAATTGTACACATCATGCGCGAAGCAGTCGCAATATTGCGGATCATTGCCCTGAGCGAGGGAATTTTGGAAGGGATATTTCTTGACACCCAAGCCGAGGCCGCAATGATGTGCACAACAGAGAAAGTCTCGGCTCGCGAGGCTCCGCCAAGTCCAACAACGGAGGGATCCATGAAGAAATCTCTTGAGACCACACTCGCCGCCGCGCTGATGCTCGGCACTTCGGTCATTGCGGCCGGCGCCGGACCACTGATGGACCGGATCGAGGCGGGCGAACCGATCCGCATCGGCTTCGCAAACGAACTGCCCTTTGCCTATCCCGGCTCGAATGGCGAGCCGCTTGGCTTCGTCAACGCCCACACTCTCGGCGTGTTGGAGCAGATGGGCTACACGAACATCGAACCCGTGCAGACCGACTGGGGCGGGCTGATCCCCGGCCTCCAGGCGGGGCGCTTCGACGTAATCACCGGCGGCATGAACATCCTCGCCGCGCGCTGCGAGAACGTGGCCTTCTCCGAGCCGATCGCGCGCATCGGCGATGGCTTCCTCGTGCCGGCCGGCAACCCCAAGGGCCTCGGCAACTACGAGGATATCCAGGAACAGGGCGCCGTGATGGTGACCGGCGCGGGCTATTCGAACATCCAGGCCGCACGCGACGCGGGCGTCGAGGACGGCAACATCATGCAGGTTCCGGGCCCGACCGAGATCCTCGCGGCCGTCAGGGCCGAGCGCGCCGACGCCGGGGCGGGCACCTACTTCACGATGAAGCAACTCGCCGACAGCGCGGGGGGCGAACTCGACGTGTCCGACCCGAACGCGATGCCCGAGGACTCGTTCAACTGGGCCGGCATCGGTTTCAGCAAGGAAGACCAGGACTTCGTCGACGCCTTCAACGCGGCGCAGGCCGAGTACCTCGGGTCCGAGGAAATGCTGGCCGCCGTTTCGGAGTATGGCTACAGCGAGGCCACGCTTCCGGGCGACGTGACCACGGAATGGGTCTGCGCAAACCGCTGACCGGACAACGGGGGCGGCACGCCCGCCCCCGTTCCGCGTACTCCGGCGGTAGAAACGCATGTCAATCTGGGAATTCCTGCAGACCTACGGTTCGCTGATCGTCAGCGGCACCTGGGTCACCGTCATCCAGTTCGTGCTGGCTGTCGCTGTCGCGATCCTCGCGGCGCTGACCGCAGGGCTCGGCAAGCTGTCGAGCAACGTCGCTGATCCGTGGCGTTGCGATCACCTACATCGAGATCTTCCGCGGCACCTCGCTGCTGGTCCAGCTGTTCTGGATCTTCTATGTCCTGCCGCTGTTCGGCGTCACGCTCGACAAGTTCACCGCCGGGTTCCTCTCGGTCGGGCTGAACATCGGGTCCTACGGCGCCGAGATCGTGCGCGGCGCGATCCAGGCGGTGCCGAAGGGCCAGTACGAGGCCGCCTACGCGCTGTCGATGTCGCCCGCCCGCCGGATGCGGCGGATCATCCTGCCGCAGGCGCTGGTGCTGATGCTGCCGCCCTGGGGGAACCTGCTGATCGAGCTTCTGAAGGGCACGGCGCTTGTCGCGCTCATCTCGGTCGCCGACCTGATGTTCCAGACCCGCCAGATCAACGCCTCGACCTTCCTGTCGGCGCAGGCCTTCGGCACGGCGCTCGATCATCTACTACATCCTCGCCCGCTTCCTCATCACACCTTTCATGCGCTGGCTTGAACGCGTCATGGCGCGGAGGCTCGGACGCGCATGAGGTTCGACTGGGACTGGGAATTCACCTTCGAGATCCTGCCGCGCCTTCTTGCAGCGACGGTGAACACGCTGATCGCGGCGGGGCTCGGCTATGCCATCGCGGTGGTCCTGGGCCTGGTCTTCGCTCTAGCGCAGCGGACGCCGTTCCGGTCCCTGACCTTCACCGTGCGCGAGGTGGTGGAGTTCATCCGCTCGACGCCGCTCGTCCTCCAGATCTTCTTCGTCTTCTACGTGGGTCCGCAGTTCGGCGTGCGTCTGTCGCCCTGGACGGCGGGGATGATCGCCATCGGACTTCACTATTCGGCCTATCTCTCCGAGGTCTACCGCGGCGGGATCGAGGCGGTGCCGAAGGGCCAGTGGGAGGCCTGCCGCGCCCTGAACATGTCGACGCGCGACACCTACCTGCGCATCGTGATCCCGCAGGCGCTGCCACCGTCCATCGCGGGCATGGGCAACTACCTGGTCGGCATCTTCAAGGACACGCCGATGCTGAGCGTGATCGGCGTCGCCGAGCTTCTGCACACCGCGAATGCCATCGGCTCCGAGAACTATCGCTTCCTCGAGCCCTACACGCTCGTGGGCATCATCTTCCTCGCCATCTCGCTGCCTGCGGCCGGCTTCGTCCGGCTGTTCGAGGCGCGGGTGCGCCGCAAGCTGGGACTCTGATCCATGGACCTGTCCGACTATCCGCTGGAACTTCCCGAGGGCGACCGCCCGATGGTGCGGTTCATGAACGTGACCAAGCGCTACGGGACGCTCACCGTGCTGGACAAGCTCGACCTCGACGTGGCCGAGGGCGAGATGGTGACCGTGATCGGCCCGTCGGGGTCGGGCAAGACCACCGTGCTGCGGATGCTGATGACGCTCGAGACGATCAACGGCGGGGTGATCTACGTCGACGGAAAGCCGCTGACGCATATGGAGAAGGGCGGCAAGCTTGTCCCGGCCGACGAGAAGTACCTGAGGAAGGCCCGGTCCTCCATCGGGATGTGCTTCCAGCACTTCAACCTCTTCCCGCACATGACGGCGCTGCAGAACTGCATGGAGGGGCCGGTGCAGGTGCTGGGCATGTCGAAGCGGCGAGGCGCGCGAGCGGTCCGAAGAACTCCTCGAGATGGTCGGCATGATCGACAAGAAGGATCAGCATCCCTCTCGCCTGTCGGGCGGTCAGCAGCAGCGTGTGGCCATCGCGCGCGCGCTTGCGATGCGTCCGAAGGTGATGCTGTTCGACGAGGTGACCTCGGCGCTCGACCCCGAGGTGATCGGCGAGGTGACGAACGTCATCCGGCAGCTCGTCGCCGAGCACAACCTGACCATGCTGATGGTGACCCACCAGATGGGCTTCGCGCGCGATATCTCGGACCGCATCTGCTTCTTCTACCAGGGCAAGATCGAGGAGGAGGGTCCGCCCGAGCAGCTTTTCGAGAGCCCGCAGAAGGAGCGGACGCAGCAATTCCTGTCGGCGGTGAAGGACGCCGGCTGAATGAGCGTCACGCTCGCCGATATCCTCGCCGCGCGGAGCGCGATCAGGGGCGTCGCCGACGCGACGCCTTTCGTGCCGTCGCCCTTCATGTCGGCGCGAGCGGGGCGGCGAGTTCCTGCTGAAGCTCGAGACGATGCAGCCGATCGGCGCGTTCAAGCTACGCGGTGCCATGAACGCGGTCGCGGCGCTGGCCGACGACGCGCCCGGCGTCGCCTGCTGCTCGACCGGCAACCACGGCCGGGGCGTGGCCTATGCCGCGGCCCGGCGCGGGATCGCGGGCGGTCGTCTGCATGTCGCGCCTCGTGCCCGAAGGCCAAGGTCGACGGCATCCGCGCGCTCGGGGCGGAGGTACGGATCGTCGGCACGCTCGCAGGACGACGCGATGGCCGAAAGCCGGCGGCTTTGCGAGGCGGAGGGGCTTGTCGAGATCTCCCCCTTCGACGACCCGCGCGTGATCGCGGGGCAAGGGACCATCGGGCTCGAGATGATGGAGGCGCGACCGGATTTGCGCACGATCCTCGTGCCGCTGTCGGGCGGGGGGCTGGCGGCGGGCGTCGCGGTGGCCGTCAAGGCGATCAACCCGAGTGTCCGCGTGATCGGCGTCACGATGGAGCGCGGCGCGGCGATGGCCGCCTCGATCCGCGCCGGGCGACCCGGTGGAGGTGACCGAGCACGCCTCGCTCGCCGACAGCCTCGGCGGCGGGATCGGGTTGGCGAACCGGCTGTCCTTCCCTCTCTGCCGCGACCTTCTCGACGACGTCGTCCTCGTGACCGAGGAGGAGATCCGGCACGCGATGCAGGTCCTCTACTTCGAGGACCGGATGGTCGCGGAAGGCGGTGCGGTCGTGGGGCTGTCCGCCGTCCTGTCCGGCAAGGTCCGCGCGACCGGCGGCCCGATCGCCACGATCATCACCGGCCGCAACCTCGACATGGCGGTCTTTACCCGGGTCGTGACGGGGCAGGATGTGACGCTCGGCGACCAGACCCTGAAGGGGCGCGCCTATGCCGCATGACATCCGGATCGTGACCGAGGCGGAACTGCGGGACGTCGTCGCGCTGGACCTGCCCCTTGTCGACGTGATCGAGCGCGCCTTCGCGGCGCTGTCCGAAGGCGGGGTGGTGATGCCGCCCGTCCTGTCGATGGACCTGCCGCAAGCGAACGGAGAGGTGGACGTCAAGACGGCCTGGATCCCCGGGGTCGAAAGCTTCGCGATAAAGGTCTCTCCCGGTTTCTTCGACAATCCGGGTATCGGCCTGCCGAGCCTCAACGGGCTGATGATCCTCTTCTCGGCGAAGACCGGGCTTGTCGAGGCCGTCTTCCTCGACAATGGCTACCTTACCGACCTTCGGACCGCCGCCGCCGGCGCAGTCGCCGCACGCCACCTCGCCCCCGAGCGGGTCGAGACCGCGGGCGTCATCGGCGCCGGAGTGCAGGCGCGCCTCCAAATCGAGGCGGCGCACCTCGTGCGGCCATTCTCCCGCGTGCTCGTCCATGCGCGCGATGCGGAGAAGGCCCGCGCCTGTGCCGCCGACCTGGGCAAGCGCCTCGGCATCGAGGCCGAGGCCGTCCGCGACGCCGCCACGCTCGTGGCCGAAAGTCCCAACTCGTGGTGACGACGACCCCCGCACGCGAGCCGGTGCTCAAGGCCGACTGGCTGCACCCCGGTCTTCACATCACGGCGATGGGCTCGGACCAGGACGGGAAATGCGAAATCGATCCTGCCGCCCTGCCCCGCGCCGACGCCTATGTCTGCGACCGCGCCAGCCAGTGCGCCGAACGCGGAGAACTGCGCGCGGCGCTCGCCGCCGGTCTGTGGGACCGCGGCACGCCGCCGGAACTGGGCGACGTGATCCTCGGCCGCGCCACCGGGCGGCGATCGGAGTCCGACGTCACCATCTGCGACCTGACCGGCACCGGCGTGCAGGACACGGCCATCGCCGCGCATGTCCGCGCCCGGTTCCCCGGCGCCGGCACCGTGATCCGGGCGTGAGCCGATGAAGCTCGACGCGCGCGACATCGCCATCCTGCGTGTCTTGTCCACCGAAGGACGGATCGCCAAGACGGCGCTGGCCGAGCGTGTGGGGCTTTCGCCGACGCCGTGCTGGGACCGGATGCGCCGGCTGGAACAGGCCGGGCTGATCGAGGGCTATCGGGCCGAGATCGCATTGAAGAAGCTTGGTCCACACGTGACCGTCTTCGTGGCCGCCGAACTGGCCGACCACACCGCCGCCCGTTTCCGCAGTTTCGAGGACGCGATGCAGCGCTATGACGAGGTCGTGGCTTGCTGGGCGCTCGGCGGCGGGTTCGACTATCTCCTCCAGATCGTCACCCGCGACATCGACGCCTATCAGCGGTTCATCGACACGATGCTCGACGCCCGGATCGGGCTTGCCCGCTATTTCACCTACATCGTGACGAAGCCGGTGAAAGGGCGCGTCGCCGCCGCCGTTCGAGGTGTTGCTGGCCGCCGGGTGAACCTGCCTGCGATACGGCGCGGCTGCCAGAGGATTCCTCTGCAACGCGACCGCGAGAACAGCCGCTTCCACCCGCGAGCCGCCGCGATACTGGCGGTCAGCCAGGAGGAGCGAACCATGACCGCCACGGCACTCTCGGCACGCGCCGATATCGCGGACAAGCGGCTTGTCCGCGTCCTTCGCCTATGTCGGCGGCAAGTGGCGCGACGCCGCGTCCGGCGCGACCTTCCGGGTCACCGATCCGGCGACGGGCGACACCTCGGGCGACGTGGCGAGGCTGTCGGGCGACGAGGCGGCGGCCGCCGTGGACGCCGCGCAGGCGCGCCTTCGCCGGCTGGGCGGGACGCTTGCCGCAGGACCGCGCCCGGCTGCTGCGCCGCTGGTTCGAGGAGATCGCGGCCAACCGCGAGGACCTCGCCCGGATCATGACGCTGGAGCAGGGCAAGCCGCTGTCGGAAGTCGCTGGGCGAGATCGACTATGGCGCCGCCTTCGTCGAGTTCTTCGCCGAGGAAGCCAAGCGCCCGAACATCGAGGGCGTGACGAGCCACCTTCCCGACGCCGAGGTCGAACTGTGGCGCGAACCGGTGGGGGTCGCCGCCCTCGTCACGCCCTGGAACTTTCCCTGCGCGATGCTGACCCGCAAGGCCGCCGCCGCGCTCGCCGCCGGTTGCACCGTGGTGTGCCACCCCTCCGCCGAGACGCCGTTCTCTGCCCTGGCGCTCGCCGAGCTTGCCGAACGCGCCGGTCTGCCTGCGGGGCGTCTTCAACATCGTGACCGGCCATGCGCCCGAGATCGTCGAGCCTTGGACGCGCGATGCCCGGCGTGCGGGCGCTTGTCCTTCACCGGATCGACCGAGGTGGGGCGGCTTCTCTACCGCCAGTCGGCGGACACGGTGAAACGGCTGGTGCTCGAGTTGGGAGGCCACGCACCGGTCATCGTCTTTGCGGACGCCGACCTCGATACCGCCCTCGCCGAAACGATGAAGGCCAAGTTCGCGACGTCCGGTCAGGACTGCCTTGCCGCCAACCGCATCTACGTGGAGCGGACGATCTACGACGCCTTCTGCGAGGGGTTCGTGGCTTCGACCTTGGCATTGAAGGTCGCGCCGGGCATGGATGACGCGGACCTCGGCCCCCTGATGAACGAGGCCACCGTCGCCAAGCAGGAAGCACATGTCGCCGACGCGCTCGACCGCGGCGCGCGGCTCGCTTGCGGCGGGCATCCGGCTTAACGCTCGGTCCGCTGTTCTATGCGCCGACCGTCCTGACCGACGTGCCCGATGGCGCCACGATCCTGCGCGAGGAGACCTTCGGTCCCGTCGCCGCGATCCTGCCCTTCGACACCGAGGACGAGGTTGTCGCCCGCGCGAACGACACCGAATACGGCCTCGTGGCCTACCTGCACACCTCCGACCCGCGCCGCATCTACCGTCTGTCGCGCGCGCTTCAGTACGGGATGGTCGCGGTCAACCGGACGAAGGTGACCGGGCCGCCCATCCCCTTCGGCGGCATGGAAGCAGTCCGGCCTCGGCCGCGAGGGCTCGCGCCTCGGGATGGAGGAATTCACCGAGGTCAAATATGTGTGCCGCGACTGGGCTTGAACCAGTCTGGGGCTTTAGGAAGGAACCACCATGCTGACGAACGACGAACTGGCCCTCTGGGACCGCGAGAACTTCTTCCACCCCTCGACGCATCTCGCCCAACACGCGCGCGGCGAGACCACGACGCGGATCATGCGCGGCGGCGATGGCGTCTTCATCGAGGACCGCGACGGCACGCGCTTTCTCGACGCCTTCGCCGGGCTCTACTGCGTGAACGTGGGCTATGGCCGGCCCGAGATCGCCGAGGCCATCGCCGCGCAGGCGAAGGAGCTCGCCTACTACCACGCCTATGTCGGCCACGGCACCGAAGTGTCGATCACGCTGGCGAAGATGATCCTCGACCGCGCGCCCGCGAACATGTCCAAGGTCTATTTCGGCCTCGGCGGGTCGGACGCGAACGAGACCAACGTCAAGCTCGTCTGGTACTACAACAACGTGCTCGGGCGGCCCGAGAAGAAGAAGATCATCTCGCGCTGGCGCGGCTATCACGGGTCGGGGCTGATGACCGGCTCGCTCACCGGGCTCGAGCTGTTCCACAAGGCCTTCGACCTGCCGCTGCCGCAGGTGATCCACACCGAGGCCCCCTACTACTATCGCCGCCCCAAGGCCGAGATGACCGAAGCCGACTTCACCGCCCATTGCGTGGCCGAGCTGGAGGCGCTGATCGACCGCGAGGGTGCCGACACCATCGCCGCCTTCATCGGCGAGCCGGTGCTGGGCACGGGCGGGATCGTTCCGCCGCCTGCAGGCTACTGGGAGGCGATCCAGGAGGTGCTGCGCCGCCACGACATCCTTCTGATCGCGGACGAGGTCGTGACCGGCTTCGGGCGCCTGGGGTCGATGTTCGGCTCGGACCACTACGGGATCGAGGCCGACATCATCACCATCGCGAAGGGCCTGACGTCGGCCTATGCGCCGCTCTCTGGCTCCATCGTTTCGGACCGCGTCTGGAAGGTGCTGGAACAGGGCACCGACGCGATGGGCCCCATCGGGCACGGCTGGACCTATTCCGCTCACCCCATCGGGGCCGCCGCCGGAGTCGCGAACCTGCGGCTCATCGACGAACTGGGCCTCGTCTCCAACGCGGGCGAGGTCGGCGCCTACCTCAACCGGACGATGCGCGAAGCGCTCGGCGACCACCCGAACGTGGGGGACGTGAGGGGCGAGGGGATGCTCTGCGCGGTCGAATTCGTCGACGACCGTGACACGCGGCGCCCCTTCGACCCCGCGCGCAAGCTCGTGCCGCAGATCGCCGCCGCGATGCTGGCGCAGGACAGGGTCATCGCGCGCGCCATGCCGCAAGGCGACATCCTGGGCTTCGCGCCGCCGCTCTGCCTGACACGGGAGGAGGCGGACAAGGTCGTCGAGGCGACACGCCGCGCCGTCGACGCAATCCTGACCTAGGCTTCAATTCCTCGACCCCGGTCGGCGGGATTTACGGCTCATTTCTCGTGATCGTCCGCGCGTTGAGTGCCATGTTCACGCGATGGGCAGCAGAGTTGTGGTCTTCGTCGTAGGCATGCATCGAAGCGGAACCAGCGCGCTTGCGGGCGCGCTGGTTCAGTCGGGGCATGCAGGACCGCTGAACCCGCTGCCGACGCCGCCGGACAACGTGAAGGGCACCTTCGAGGCGCGCGAAGTGGTCGATCTGAACGAGCGCCTCCTTGGGCAAGGGTGTCGGCAATGGTTCCACACCCGTCCCGTCGATCACAGTCGGGACGCAGGCGAGACTGCAGGCCGCCCGATCCGTTCTGACAACCGCCTTTCCCGTTGCCTCGACCATCATCGTCAAGGACCCGAGGATCAGTCTGCATCTGCCATTCTGGCTGTCCTGCGCCGGCGAGGCGGGTTGGTCGCCCCGGGTCGCGATAGCCTGCCGCTCGCCAGCCGACGTGGCGCGGTCGCTGCACGCGCGCGACGGCTTCGACGTCGAACACGGCGTCGCCTGCTGGCTGCGCCACATGCTGGATGCCGAACGCGGGAGCCGCTCGGTGACGAGGGCCTTCGTCTCGATCGACCGGCTGATGGAGGACCCGGTGGGTCAGGTCAGAGACCTTGAGGTGCGGCTTGGTATTGCCGGGGAACGACCGACGCCGCCGAACTCAGATGGGAACTTCATCGACAGCAGGCTCATGGGACGCACCGCCACCCTCGACGCTTCCCTCCCGTTTCGGGCCGACGAGGCCCATCGGATATTCCTGCGGATGGCGGCGGGATCGCAACTGCCGGACGATCTGGAAGGGCTGCGCGCCATCGCCGCCGACCTGGAGGATGCTGCCCCCAGCATCGATCGACGCGTGGACGACGCGCGCCGGCAGGCGTCCCGACGCTCACATCCAATTAGATCCTCCCTTGGCTTTCGCCGGGACGGGATGCCGAGGGCATGGATGCGCGCTCTCGTCTTCGCGCAGGGAGAGACGCCGCAGCCGCTTCTCCGCCGCGCAGTCTTCAAGAAGAACGGAGCTATGAGGCCGGCGTTTCATCCGTGGGTCGAACACGTCCGCTCACGGAACTGAGCAATGCCCGAGCGACGAAGCTGGCGACCTGTCCGCGGACATCGCGCAGCTTCCGGCGGCTCGAGTCCTTCTCGTCGGCAAGGATGTTCCACGGCCCTTGCAGCCTCAAAAGCCAGTGGGCGTACTCGGTCAGAAGGTGCTCGCGCTGATCGAGGTCCAGCCGGTCCCCCGCGTCGCCCAGGACGTCGGCAAGACACGCGAGGTTGTCGGCCAGCATCCTTGATTTCGCATCCGCCGAGCGGCTGACGAGATCCCGGCTCAGTCCTTTCGGGGAGGTGTTCTTGATGTAGCGGATCCGCTCCAGCGAAAGGGAGTCGCCGTAGCACAGAAGTTCGAGAGCGAAGAGGGTGTTCGCGAACTGCCCGTCCGAGAGCCTGGTCCGAAGGCGCGGCATCATCGGCAGCGCTTCTCGACGGATCAGCCCACGCCAGCCAAGCTCTGCAAAATGGGGGCCACGATGGATGAACTCGGACATCCGTTCGAAGGACGTGCCGGCAATCGCGTCTGTCTGCGACAATTCTCCGCCGCGTATTCCGCGATGCTCCGTGACGCCATGAACGACGACAGCGCCGGGCGAGCGCTCCATGGCTTGAACGGCGCTGGCGAGGAAGTCGGGCGATAGGGCATCGTCGTGCGCGACGACGATGAAATACGGCGTATCCACGGTCGCCAGAAGCGCGTTCACGTTTCCGACCCAGCCCACGCGCCGCCGGTGCTGAAGGATATCGAGAGCGAAATCGGCCCTGGGCAGGTCCGGCGGCTCGTAGTCGTCCGCGTGATCGTATCCGACCCGCAGCACGAAGTTCTGAAACCCCTGCGCGACCAGGCTCTCCACCGTTTCCACGATGCGATCCGGACGATAGGCGGGGACAAGGACAGTCACCAGTGGAGCGGTCACGCGAAGTCTCCGATTTCGAGATGGGCGAGAGCCAGGCGCGCCGCGCGTTCGGCTAGAAGCGGCGCCGTCGTCAGTTTGCCGGTATCCACGCTTACATACCCCGGCGCCAGTTCGGTCGCGAAGGCGCGGCTGCGGTCGTGGAGCGGGCTTTCCCTCACAAGGATGTCGCCATGCCCGCGAGCGACGACATAGCCGCCACGGACCGCCACACGGCCGTCCTCTTCGAGGAGGATGTCGTGCGGAAGCCGAAGTCCCTTCAGCGTGCGAAGCTTCATGGCAGCCTCGTCGAAGGCCGGAATGTCGGGGGCCGTCCCGTCGTCGGAGCGTGCAATCATGTTGCTTGGATACCAGCTCAGATAGACGTCGCCATTGGCATAGGGCGTGACGTCGCCATAAGCGCCGAGAATTCTGGTCGACGGCGCGACTCCCGCGAAGGCAGTCTGGCCCGTTGCAAAGACTGCCGCTTTCCACCGGATGGATGTCGGCGCAGGCGGTACGAGCCCGGCATCGATCGCGCTCCGGCTTTCCCAGAGCGCATTGATAACGCCGGCTGCCTGTACGGACTCGCCCGTTTCGAGAGCCAGGCGCCACTGCTCCCCCGACTTTTCCACCCGCACCACCCGTCCGGCAACGATCGGAATGGCGCGCGCGCGGACGGCGTCCGCGATCTGGTCCGACAGCACACGAGCCGAAATCGCCCGCTCCGGCGTGATCCAGGCAGCGGCAATGTTCTGCTGGCCCGTAGCCTGGGCTGCCTCGTCAGGATCGAGCCGCACCATTGTTGCGGCGTCCGCTCCGCCTCTGATCAATCCCGGCACCCTGCCCGCTGCGGCACGTACCAGCGCATGCACGGCACAACTGCGGGCCCAAAGTACCTCGGGCGAGAAAAGCGAGTTCCGATCGACGATGTAGGTGATCGGAAGGGTGAATGCCTGCTCTGGAATGGCGGAGCCGGTCACGCGTTCGATGGCCGGCAAGAACGTCGCCGCACCTGCCAGCATCAGTTCGGCCGTCCGTGTGCTGTCTGTCCCGACGTAGGTGTATCCCAGATGGATCTTGCCTTCGTTCCAACGGCTGGCCCGCTGCATGACGTCGCCCGCCGCGTCCACGATGGCGACCTTGACGCCACGGTCGTGCAACATGCAGGCGGCGAGGCTGCCGGTCAGGCCACCACCGGCGACAAGAACCTGAGCGGTACTCATGCCGTCGCCTCAAACTGCGATCGTGCGGCGGCTTGGATGCGGTTCACCTCGCAGATCTGGCGATCGATCGTACGTCTGCCGACAGGAGTGAGAGCGCCATTTCCGTCCACACGGTCATGGTAATGCAAGGCTGCGGGCCTGACGGGAAAGACCGGCGGGCGTCGATGCATCGGGAAATTGTGACGCGCACTCAGCGGGACGACCTCCAGGCCAAGGTCGACGACCGAAAGAAACATGGCAACCTGGTCCACATGCACCGCCCAGCCCTCCAGCAATTCCCTCCGATCCAGCAGCCACCGGGCGCGGAACGCCCATCGTTCGGCGAGTTGGCCCGCAACGCCGGAACCGACGATGGTAAGACCGCCGTTGCAGTTGCCCTGGTAGGTGCGTTGCCAGGGCTTTGCCGCGATCCGGGTTGTCTTCGGCTTGGGCAGGCCGGCCTCACGAAGCACCGCATCGAGGATCCGAAGAGGAGGATTGGAACGGTCAACCGGCTTGGCCGAGACCGCGTCGGCAGCTTGAGGAAAGCCGAGCGGGTCCTCCAGGAACGCCATGTCGCAATCGGTCACGACCACCGGGCCGGCCGTGAGCTTCGCCGCATAGGCCAGGGCCTCGATCTTGTTGCAGTGCGGGCTGCGACAGTCGAAGCGGGAGACGATGCCGAGGTCGAGCCCCGCCCTGCGAAACGGTATCGACCAGTCCGGCGGCTCGCTCACGCCTGCGAAGACCAACAACAGTCGTTCGACGGGCACCTTGGCCAACTGCGTCAGAGTCAGGAACCACCGTACGGTCTGGTCGTGGAAACGCTGATCCGCCTCGGCAACGCAAACGATCCGTCCAGCGGGTGGGTCACCGGGACTCACGCAGGTACTGCCGATGCAAGGTCAGGCTTGCCTCTGTCGAGCGCGGCGCGCTCCAGGAGTTCACGGGCCATGATAGGGTTCGCATCCGCGAGACGGCCCTGTTCGAGCGCGTCCGCAATCCGCTGGCGAGCCAGGCGGTAGAGCATGTCGTTGTTCTTCTTGACGAACCCTGCCCGCATCACCTCGAGGCACACAAGCGGAGAAGAGCCGAGAATGTTCTTGGTTGCCGACACGTCGAGAAGGAGCGCCCGCATCTGCTCGGCGACATCGCCCGTGGCGCAAAGCAAGTCGGCCTTTTTCCGTTCGGATGCCGACGACAGGCAGACCAGTTCCTGGACAGCCTGTCGCAGTCTCGTGTCCGAAAGGCCTTTTAGCGTTTCCTCGAAGTGTCCGTCTGAAAGAAGGCCGCCACAAGCCAGCCCGGCGTCCTGAAGCCGCCGGGACAACTCTCGCTCTCCTCGTCTCACCGTCCTGTCCTTGTTCGAGCTCATTTTGTACCCACGCCAGAACTCAAGGAAGACGGGATGGGCAAGGGCCGGTCGATGGAAAAGCAGGAAGTACGAACCCAGGATCGGATAGGCTCGCGTCGAGCGCCCTGCCGCAAGCAGCCGTTCTCCGAAGATTTGTGCTCCGGCGACGTCGAGCGGCAGCTCCTCGATGGATCGGATCGAGACGCCGTCCTGCAGAAATGGAAACCAGACGCTGTCGTTCATCAGCAAAAGCGCATCGACGTGCGCGATCCGATCCTGGAGCGAAAGAATGACCTCTTGGTAAGCTCCGAAGTCGTAACCGAAATTTGGCCGCTCGATAACGTCCGCCGTCACTGTTTGGAGCCGTTTGCGGTCCACGTCGCAAAGAGGCGAATTTGACACCGCAATGACCCCATAGCCAGCGCTTGCGAGACATCGCACGGTCTCGATTGCACTCTCCGGGACGCCGCCAGGTTGATAAAGCACGAAGATCGCGACTTTCGAGACGCGGAGCGTTGCGGATCGCTCCGGATCGATCAGCACGGCACTTGAGCGACGTGCGCGCACAATTGCCTCTAGCGGCGAAGTCAGCACGCCGTGAAGCTGCCGCGCCAGTCGCTGGATTTCTCGCCGTAGCTTCCATCCATGCATCGTCTCGCATCGCTCCGCGCGTCGGACAACAAGTCGGCCTGTGACATGAGCCACGGCGTCGGCGGGCTCTGGATAGTGTCAGGCAAAGTTTTGAAGTGATGCGTTGCGATTTGCCAGTCTTTTCCTCGCAATGTCTTCGGACGGCGAGATGTCCAGACTGATCCTGGCGACAAGAATAGGTGTCGGCGGTGCCTCACGTGTTGAAGCTCCGCCGTAGAGGTCTCTGAACTTCGGTCAGTTTACCGCAAAAAGGCGGCGCCAGCGTTTATCCGACGATACCGCTGGCAGGCCCGGTTCAAAGGCTCCTGGCTTCCTCGACCGCTTCCATGCAGCCGGCCTCGTCACCAGCCTGGAGAGCGGCCGTCGCGCGCTCGAGAGCCGCTTCAGCCTCGGGAGACATGGGCGTCGAACTGTCGCCCGTCTGACCGGCTGCTGCCTCATCCTGCTGGGCTGCTGCCTCTTGTCCGGAGGTCGCAATGCCGGACAAATCCGTCTCGAGCGGCGTTTCGCTGCCGTCCTTTACGACGGTCCCATCCGCATTTGCAGGGTCTGCCTCACCTGCCCCGTCCGTGGGCGTCGCAGGTGCCTCGGCAGCAGTGCTGCCTTCTTCGAGGGGGGCCAGGCTTCCGTCCTTTGAAATCCCGCCTCCCTCAGGCTGAACGTCGACCTGAAGCTGCGCCAGTTCTTCCTGACAGTCGGCCCAAGCAGGTGCCGTCGCTGCACCGATGGTGCAGGCGGCGATCAAACAACTCATGGCTCCGATTTTCATGGCATTTCTCCTCTATCGCGGCTCTACCTCGCCAAGGAAGAAACCGATCGAGGATGCGAGTGTTCCGGGGCAGAGCGCGAGACCAAAGTCGGTACGGCGGTCGCCCGCCACCAGAACGCGACGTCTTCTCGCGACGCGCGAGCAAGTCGCGGAGCGTCACGATCCGCGGCTCACATTGCCGGGGGTTGGCGCCGACCCGTGGATCAGTCCAGGGTGATACACACGTACTTGCAGTCCGGCCCGTCCTGTCGGGGCCACAGCGGTGTGCCTGTCAGAACATCGTCCAGCTTCGTGCCGCGCAGGCTTGCGGCGACGCGAACGGTACTTCCGCCGTGCCTTCGCTCGAATCCGAAGACACCCTCCGGTGTCTCGATCCGGCTGTACGAGCCGTCAAGAAACAGTTCGGGGTTCGCGCGCCGTGCCTGAAGCAGAGCCCGGGTGAGGTCCAGCTTCACCGCGTCCAGCGGTCGGGAGAGCAACGACAAATTTTCCAGCGCGCGTGACCGCAGTTCGAAGTCGACATGGCGGCGATTGTCGGGATCTGTCAGGGCGTAGGACGCAAGTTCGCACCCCTGATAGATGTCCGGGATGCCCGGGATGGTCAGCTTCAGCGCAGTCTGAACCACCGACATGCGGTCGGCTTCGGAAAGGATTGAATCCACCTCCCGAGCATGGTGAGGGAAGTGTGCCGCGAGACGGCGCAGGTATGTCTGTGCTGCCTCCTCGAGTTCCAGATCAGGCGCAGTCCAGAAGCTTTCCGTTTTGGCCTCGCGCAGCGCCTTCACGATGTGATCGGCGAGACGGTCAGCGAAGTCGCCGTCCGCCTGGTCGATGGCGATGAAGGTCTGCGCCACGTACCAGACGAGGTTGTCGTTGATCCGCTCGGGCGCGAAGCCCCGGCAAATCCGGTGCCACGCCTCGAAGGCCGCGGGCTCTCGCGTGATGGCGGCGATCCGCATCCGCGCGTCCTCGCTGCGCTTGGTATCGTGGGACGAGGTGAGCGACAGTCCGTGCGGCATGACCTGCGCCCGACGCTCCATCGCCCGGTGGAAGCCTTCGAAGCCAAGCGGATCGTCGTCCGGCTCGCCGCCGACCTCGTTGGCAGAAAGGAGCTTCACTTCACGGTAGAAGGCCGTGTCCTCCTGGCTCTTGGCCACAGCGGCGCCCGTCACCTGCTGCATTCGCAGCCGGAACCGAGCGGTCGCCGCACCGGGGCGGGTCAGCACGTCCACGAGGAACGGCAGCGCACCCGGATCCTGCAGGCGCTCGGCGGCGCGATGACCGGTGCGCTGAACGAGCCTGACATCGTCGTCCGTGATCGCGTCGGCGGTCATATAGGTGCGGTAGCGCGGGAAGGCGCCGATGAACGCAAGAAGCGCCTCGCGCAGGCTTTCCGGACCGAACTCGACGCCTACAGGGTCGCCTGCCGCAATCTCGTGAAACTCGCGGTAGAGCTGCCACAACTCGGCGGCAAGATCGTGTGTCATGATCTGGCGGCGCGCGGTCCAGAGGGCGTCCTCGACGGACTCGGTGCGTCCCGTCGCGTCGAGGTACGCCGCCTCGATCCGCTCGAGGCCTTCGGCGTCCGTCAGCAGACGGTTAAGCGCCCTGGCGACGACATAGCCCGTCGTTCCTTCGATCGGCCATTCGCGCGGCGGCATCTCGGTCCCGGAGAGGATCTTCTCCACCCAGATCGGCGTTTCGCCGACGCGTTCTCTCAGTTGCCTGAGGTAGCCTGTGGGGTCAGCCAAGCCGTCTATGTGATCGATGCGAATTCCATCGACGATCCCGTCGTCGACGAGTTCGAACAACAGCCGATGGGCATCTTCGAACACCTCGGCATCCTCGACGCGCACGCCGATCAGACCCGTGACGTTGAAGAATTTGCGGTGGCTGAGGGCATCGCTTTCGGTACGCCAGTGAACAAGCCGCCACGGCTGCTCGGAGTGAAGGGCACGTAGGGCCTCACGGGCACCTCCTCTCGCCTCCTCCAAAGAGGCCGTCTCCGCCAGCGGCACTCGCAGCCCGCCAGTTACCAGGACGGGTCCGTCGGGATCGCTGTCGATTGAAAACCCGTCGCCCTCGCCTGCGAGGATGCTCTCGAAGGTCGCAGTCAGCCAGGGCAGCCGGATGCGCTCCGCCGTCGGATCGAGGTCGAAGTGGCCAGCATACCGGCTTTCGGCGCCGTGGCGCAGCACGTCGCGCAGCCAGGGGGTGGCGACGGAAAAGGCCATGTGGTTGGGAACGATATCGAGGACCAGGCCGAGGCCGTTCTCTTTCAACGCCGCCGAAAGCCGTCTCAGCCCGTCCAGCCCACCGAGTTCGGGGTCGATCTCGTTGGGATCGGTGATGTCGTAGCCGTGTGTGGATCCCGGCTGCGCGGTAAACAAGGGCGAAGCGTAGAGGTGGCTGACACCGAGCCGCGCGAAATAGGGGACGAGGCCGGCGGCACGGTCGAAATCCATCCCGTTGCGGAATTGCAGGCGATAGCAGGCGGTGGGGAGAGTCATTCTGTCGCGTCCTCTGGGCGCGGACGTTCTTGCCGCATCAATGCGGCTGTGGCGGCGAACACGGGATGGGTCTCGAGATCGCTCAGATCGGTGGGGCTTCGTGGCTTCCAGTTCGGATACTCGTCCAGCGTGCCGGGCAGGTTGGTCGGCACGGCGGGTCCGACAAGATCGGCCAGCCGTACGCCGACGAGGCGGCTCTTCGTACGCGCGAGGAAACGATGACAGGCGTCCAGCACTTCGGGCGGCATCTCTGCGGCCTCGGCATCGAGCCGCCCGCGCAGGACGCCGGCCCGGCGCAGGGCGCGCACGAGGTCCTGGCGCTCCGTCACGCGATGACGCGCGTCCATGTCGGAACGATCCTCGTCGACAAGCCCGTGTTCGCGCCGTCGTTCCACGTCTTCCCCGCGCCACCAGGCTTCCAGGACGGGCAGGTCGTGGGTCGAGATGCAGGCGAGCGAGGCTTCGGGATAGCGGGCCAGGCCCTTGAAGCCTTTCTCCGTCTGCTCGAAGACGAGGATCCGGTAGGAAAGGATATTCGCCCGCGCCATCGCGCTGCGAAAGCCTTTGGGCACGAAGCCCAGGTCTTCGCCGATCACGACCGCCTCGTGCCGCTGGCTCAAATCGGCAAGGGCACGCACCATGTCCTCAAACGGGAAGCGCAGGTGCGTACCCTCGGCGGGGCTGGCACCTTCGGGAACGAGGAAAAGCTGCCAGAGCGCCATCGCATGGTCGATCCTCAGCGCACCGGCGCTGCGAAGCTGAGCCTCGATCATGTCGCGGAACGGAGCGAAATCGGCCGCGCGCAATGCTGTGGGAGATGGTGCGGCGAGACCCCAGTTCTGTCCCTCGGTGGCGAACATGTCGGGAGGCGCGCCGACCGAAAGTCCCGGCAGCGCCGCCGCCGCGCCCGACCAGGTGGCCGAACCGTCGGGCGCCTCGCCGACGGCGAGATCGAGGTAGAGGCCGATCCGCATTCCTGCCGCGCGAGCTACGTCGGCCGCGGCTTCTATCTGTTCGCGCGCAATCATCTGAAGCCAGGTATGGAAGCGGACCTCATCGGCAAGCTCGGCTTTCAACGCGGCCACGGCATCACTTTCGGGAAACTGAAGCGCCTCAGGCCAGCTGCGCCACCCCGCACCCTTGCCTTCGGCCACCATGTGCGCCGAGATCGCCTCGAACAACGCATGCCTCGCGAGCGCCTCACCCTCTGCGGCGGCGAATGCTTCGAGCCTTTCGGTGCGGACACCCCTGTGAAACGCGTCGCGCAACGCAGCCAGTTTGACCGCTACGAGGGCCGGATAATCCAGGAGATCCGCCTCGCGCAGAGCCGCGACGTCGTCGGGCGCCTTCAGGCCCAGGCGGTCGGGCGCGATGTAGAGCGGATTCAGAAACCGCCGGTTCGACGGGAAGAAAGGGCTGCGGCGGTCCGGGTCGGCAAGGAACAGGGCGTGGACCGGATTGATGCCCAGGAAATCGGCCCCGGCCCGACCCGCAAGCCCTGCAAGCACCTCGAGGTCTGAGAAGTCGCCGATCCCCCAATTACGCGCCGACCGGAGTTCGTAAAGCTGGCAGAAAATTCCCCAGCCGGGAGACGAAGCAAGCGAGGGCGGCGAAAAGCAGCGAGCTCCCTCCGGCACGGCCATGCGTCGCGGCGCGCTCGGTCCGTGCGGCGGACCATTTTCGTCCTGCCCGAGACCTTCGAGGATCAGCCGCTTGGTCGCATCCGGCACAGGTCGCTTGCCGTCGTTGAAGGGATCGTCGTAGGCGAGCGTGATGCCATGATGGCGCGCGAGCCGGTCGAGCTTGGCGCTCATGCCGCCACCCGCAGCCAGTGCACCGCGCTTTTCGGCGCGCCAAGCTCGCCGACCTTGTGCAGTTCCCTGCCCTCAACATTCGGCAGTTCGCGCGGGGCGTCCGCGAAGTTGGCTCGGAGTTGCAGCAGCCCGCCGTCGAGTTGCCAGTCCACTGCAAGCCCTCCGTCCGCAGCCAGAAGCAGCCGCCCGGAGCCGCTCCGCGTTCCGGCGAGGCGTGGCACGATCTCGGCGTGCCGCAGGTCCAGCAGCCGCTTCACCCGAGCCTGGGCGTCCTGGCCTGCCGGGCTGTCGCGCTGCGCGGGATCGAGCGTCGACATGGCCATCGTCTCGACCGAGATCGGGTCGGGCACGTGGTCGAAGCCGGCGAAACCTTTGAACTCCTCGCGGCGGCCCTGGCGCACTGCCTCGCCCAGATCGCCCTCGAAGCCTGCAAAGAAGCAGAACGGCCGCGTCTCGCCGTATTCCTCGCCCATGAAAAGCATCGGGATGTGCGGCGACAAGAGCAGGATCGCCGTCAGCGCCTCCAGCGTCTCGGGGTCGGTCAACGTCGCCAGCCGTTCGCCCCGGGCGCGGTTGCCGGTCTGGTCGTGGTTCTGAAGGAAGTCGACGAAGGCTGTGGGCGGCAGGTGAGCGGAGGGCTCGCCACGTCCGGTCTCGCCCTGAAAGGCGAACCCCTCGGCAAGCGAGCGGCCCAGGAGACCGAGCGGGTCGTCGGCATAGTCGCGATAATACCCCTCGCTCTCGCCCGTGGCGAGGACATGGGCGGCGTTGTGGAAGTCGTCGTTCCATTCACCGGAATGCAGCAGAATCTCTCCGTCCTGTCCGCGCTCATGCAGGTGAGTGACGTTGCGGTTGTCCTCGGTCGTCAGATGGACAGGCCGGTCGAGGCGCGCGCGGACCTCACGGGCCAATTCGACGAGCAGTTCCTGATCGGAAGGATCTTTGATCTGGTCGACAGCGTCGAGGCGCAGCCCGTCGAAACCATATTCGGTAAGCCAGTAAAGCGCGTTTTCGATGAAGAACCGGCGAACGGGTGGTTCGCGGTAATCGATTCCGGCACCCCACGGCGTCTGTCGGTTCTCGTCGAAAAAGCCTGCCGCGTAAGCATGGAGGTAGTTTCCATCGGGGCCGAAGTGATTGTAGACGACGTCGAGCAGGACCATCAGCCCGTGCTGGTGCGCGGCAGCGACGAAGGCGGCGAGGTCGTCGGCTGTGCCGTAGACCGGGTGCGGCGCATAGGGCAGCACCCCGTCATAGCCCCAGCCGCGTTCGCCGCCGAACTGGGCGAGCGGCAGAAGCTCGATGGCGGTTATGCCGAGATCCGCAAGCCGGCCCAGCTCCGTCGCAGCGGCTTTATAGGTGCCAGCTTGTGTGAAGGTGCCCAAATGCAGCTCGTAGATCACCGTCTCTTCCCAAGGGCGCCCGATCCAGAACTCCGCGCGGCGCGGAGCGGTGACGAGGGACAGTCCATGGACGCCTGCCTCCTGGCGGCGGGACGCCGGATCGGGCACGACCAGACCGTCGGAAAGGACGAAGCCATAGGCGTCGCCCTCCTCGGCAACCCGCTCAAGCGCAAACCAGCCTTCACCTACGGCGTCCATCGTGTGGTCGGCACCGTTCAGTCGCAGCGACAGCCGTTCTAATCCAGGCGCCCACAGCCGGAACTGCCACCGACCCTCGCCGGCGGGTGAGACGCCCCAGGTATAATCGACTTCAGCCACGGTCCGTTTCCAGAAGCATCAGCGCGCGGGCGGGCAACTTTACGGATGCGCCCGTGATGACCGTGTGCCCTTTCGGGTCCGCCACGGCCTCGAAGGTGTCGACCAGCCGCTGCCAGCCTCTCTCGTCCCCGCCTGGAAGGACGAAGTCGAGATCGCCATCGCTCGCGTTCAGCAGCATCAGAAGGAAGGTCTCGCGCTCGTGCAGAAGCAGGCCAACCGAACGGCCGATCCCGTTGTCCCAGTCGCTGTCTTCCATCTGCTGCCCGTCGGGGCGCAGCCACCGGGCAAAGCGGTTGTGCCGCGCGTCGGGGCCGGAGTGCAGGTAGCGATCGGCGAGAAAGAGGCCGCGGCTTTTCCGGATGCGGATCAGTCCGCGCACGAAAGCCTCGAACTCGAGATCGCGCTGAGACGCGTTCCAGCCAAACCAGTTCATTTCACCGGGCTGGCAATATGAGTTGTTGTTGCCGCCCTGGCTGCGTCCGCGCTCATCTCCCATCAGCAGCATCGGCGTTCCCTGGCTGAACAGGAGCGTCGCCATCAGGTTGCGCCGCTGGCGGTCGCGCAAGGCGATGATCTCGGGATCGTCCGTCTCGCCCTCGACACCGCAGTTCCAACTGAGGTTGTGGGAATGGCCGTCACGGTTGTCCTCGCCGTTCGCCTCGTTGTGCTTTTCGTTGTAGGAGACGAGGTCCATGAGCGTGAAACCATCGTGCGCGGTGATGAAGTTCATGCTCGCCCACGGGCGGCGCCCGTCATGCGAGAAGGTGTCGGCAGAGCCGAGAAGGCCGTTGGCAAGCTTGGGCAGCATGCCTTCGTCGCCTTTCCAATAGGCGCGCGTGGTGTCGCGGTAGCGGTCGTTCCATTCGGCCCAGCCCGGGGGAAAGTTACCTACCTGATAGCCGTTCGGACCGGTGTCCCAGGGCTCGGCGATAAGCTTCACGCCTGCCAGGATTGGGTCTTGTCGCACCGCCTCGAGAAAGATCGCGTGCTCGCTGTAGTGGTCGCGGTCTCGGCCCAGTGTGGTCGCCAGGTCGAAGCGAAAACCGTCGACATGGCAGACTTCGACCCAGTACCGCAGCGAATCCATGACCATCTGAAGCACGCGCGAATTCCGCAGGTTCAGCGAGTTGCCGCAGCCGGTCGTGTCGAAGTAGTGACGCGGGTCGTCGGCGAGAGTGTAGTACGACGCATTGTCGATGCCGCGGAACGACAGGGTCGGACCGCGCTCGGACCCTTCGGCGGTGTGATTGTAGACGACATCCATGATGACCTCGATGCCCGCCTCGTGCAGGCGGCGCACCATCAGCTTGAATTCGTGGAGACTTCCGTCTGCCGTCAGATAACGCGGCGCGGGTGCGAAGAAGCCGAGGGTCGCGTAGCCCCACCAGTTCACGAGGTTCTTCTCGGTCAGATGGCCCTCGTCGTAGAAGGCCTGGACCGGAAGCAATTCCAGCGAGGTGACGCCGAGCTTGACAAGGTGGTCGATCACACGCGGATCGGCCAGACCCTCGAAGGTACCGCGCAGGGGGCGTTCGATGTCCGGATGGCCCATCGTCATGCCGCCCACGTGCGCCTCGTAGACGATCGTGCGGCCCCACGGCACGTCGGGCCGGATGTCTCCGCCCCATGTGTGGGCACCGTCGACGACGACGCACTTCGGCATCACGAACGCGCTGTCGCGGCGGTCGAACGACAGGTCTGCCTTGTCGTGGCCGAGCCGGTAGCCGAACAAGGACTCGTGCCAGCGCAGGTCGCCCTTGTGCTGGAGGGCATAGGGGTCGAGCAACAGCTTGTTCGGGTTGAAGCGATGACCTGCCTCGGGGGCGTAGGGACCGTGAACGCGATAGCCGTAAAGCTGTCCAGGGCGTACGTCGGGCAAGTATCCGTGCCAGACCTGATGGGTGAACTCGGGCAACTCGATGCGTTCGATCTCGCGGCGGCCGCGACTGTCGAAGAGGCAGAGTTCGACCTTCTCCGCATGGGCCGAGAAGAGAGCGAAGTTGGTGCCGGAGCCGTCCCATGTCGCGCCGAGCGGGACGTCCGATCCTGCCAGGACCGGACGTTTGGTGATCGCTGCGGGAGCGTTCATGGTGGGTTACTCCGAGAAAGGGGGACCGTACAGAGTAGCGTCAAAAGCCGGACGGTCTAGACCGTCCGACCATCTTTCCAAGGGTCGCCGCCTCAGTGCCTCCACGCCCTTCGATGAAGAGACGTGGTAATTAGCTGAACGTCAGAGGCACCCCGAATTGATCCGTTGATGCGACTTATAGTCGTTCAAGGTCCAGAATTTCCAGAGAAGCAGCCAGCAGGACTTGAGGCGCGATAACTTTCTACCTCACGCCTTCGACTGTCTCCGCTTCTTCTCGCTTCCATTCGACGCACCTACGGACCCGGCCTCGGAAGCTCCAAGCCCGTTTTCGCCTTCGGACACCTCCTGTTCGGCACGCTTCCAATGCTCGTCGTGCTTCCCGTCGGGGCGGCCTTCGGATTCCCAGATCCCATGGGCGCGCTCTTCAACTTTCTTGGATCGATCTTCCTGCATCCTTCGGACCTCCTGAAATGGATTGTTCGTGGTTTAAGTAAAACAATGTTCCGCTCGCTAGGTTCCCAGTTCGGAAGACGTCGAAGGGGCACACCTCTACCGTGCGGCCTCGGTCGCCCCGCAAGTCGAGGTCTTCCCGACATGGACGGACTGGCCTCCGGGACAAGCTTCCGGACAATCTCCGGAAATCCACCACCGGGAAGAGCGCAATTAACCGCGGCCTGCGACCACCATAGCGCTTGTGGTCAAGCTCCGGATTGTTACGATGATCGGACGTGCGATACAGACAGGCACGCCTTCGGGCGGCAAGAAGGTCTGATTGCGCTCCAATGGGAGGAGATACCATGACAACCAAGACATATGACCGTCGCTCGTTTCTGAGAAAGAGCGCGCTTGCCGGAACCGCCGCGACCGGAGCCATGCTGGCCGCCCCTGCCGTGCTGGCGCAATCGCCGCTGGTCGTCAAAATGCAGACGTCCTGGCCGGCATCCGACATCTGGGACGAATTCGCCAAGGATTACGCGATGCGCGTGGACGAGATGTCCGCCGGTCGTCTCAAGGTCGACGTGCTTCCGGCCGGTGCGGTCGTGGGCGCGTTCCAGGTGCTCGATGCCGTCAACGACGGCGTTCTCGATGCCGCGCATTCGGTGCCGGTCTACTGGTATGGAAAGAACAAGGCGGCGTCGCTCTTCGGCACCGGTCCCGTGTTCGGCGGTTCGGCCACCACGATGCTCAGCTGGTTCTATGAAGGCGGCGGACAGGAGCTTTACCGCGAGCTGACCCAGGACATCATGGGTCTCGACGTGGTCGGCTACCTGGGCTTCCCGATGTTCGCGCAGCCGTTCGGCTGGTTCAAGGGCGAAGTCAACTCGGTCGCCGACCTGCAGGGCTTCAAGTATCGTACCGTCGGACTTGCGGCCGACCTGATGGCAAAGCTCGGCATGTCCGTCGCCCAGCTTCCGGGCGGCGAGATCGTCCCGGCGATGGAACGGGGCGTCATCGACGCCTTCGAGTTCAACAACCCGACCTCGGACCGCCGTTTCGGCGCACAGGACGTGGCCAAGAACTACTATCTCTCGTCCTATCACCAGGCGTCCGAGAGCTTCGAATTCCTGTTCTCGCGCACCTTCCTCGAGGATCTGGACCCCGACCTGCAGGCGATCCTGAAGTACAGCGTCGAGGCCGCTTCGACCGCGAACACCGCGAAAGCCATGAAGCAGTATTCGACCGACCTGGCCGAACTTCAGGCCGGCGGCGTGAACGTGCGCAGGACGTCGAAGGAGATCCTCGATGCCCAGCTCGCAGCTTGGGATGAGCTGATCGTCGAGCTGGAGCAGGACGAGTTCATGAAGCGCACGCTCGACAGCCAGCGTGAGTGGGTGGAGCGTGTTGCCTACTATGAACTGATGAACGCGCCCGACTACGCCCTCGCGTTCGAGCACTACTTCCCGGGCAAGCTGGCCCTCTGATAAGAGGGATTGGGGAACCTGCCCCGGCGCGACATCGCGCCGGGGTCAGCGATGTGGGAGGTGCACTTGATCGGATTCATTCGCTTTGCCGACAGCTTGTCGGCCTGGTTCGGCAAGGCCTTCGCCTGGCTGATCGTCCTGATGGCGGTCGGCACCGGATATGAAGTCTTCGTCCGCTACGTTCTGAACGACCCCACCGCCTGGGCGCTGGATGTGTCATTCATCATGTACGGAACGCTCTTCATGATGGGCGGCGCCTACACGCTGTCACGCGGCGGTCACGTCCGAGGCGACTTCCTCTATCGCCTGTGGCAGCCGAGGACGCAGGCAAAGCTCGACCTCGTCCTTTATTTCCTCTTCTTCTTCCCCGGCGTGCTCGCCCTGATCTTCTCCGGCTGGAAATATGCGGCCCGGTCCTGGCAGTATGGCGAGGTCAGCATCAATAGCCCCGCCGGCGTGCCGATCTACCAATTCAAGACCGTGATCGTCGCAGCGGGTATCCTGCTGTTCATCCAAGGCATCGCGCAAGTCTGCCGGTGCCTGATCGCGATCCGCACGAACGTCTGGATCGAGGCCGAGGAAGACGTCTTCGAGACCGAAGATCTGCTCATGAGGAAGGCCAACGAGGCCGAAAAGGGCTCGCATCCATGACTGACCCCCAAATCGCCCTGGTAATGCTGGGGCTTTTCATCGTCTTCGTCTTCCTCGGCTTCCCGATCGCCTTCACCCTGATGGCGATGGGGATAGGTTTCGGCTACTTCGCCTACTACGACGAAGGCAGAATGTGGCGGACCTTCGACCGCCTGGACGAGACGGCCAGCTATTGGGACTCCTGGACCACCTGGCTGGAGGGGTTCGCGAACAACAGAATTTTCGATCTCTTCGTCAACCAGACTTATACGGTCATGTCGAACGAGGTCCTGACGGCCGTGCCGCTGTTCCTCTTCATGGGATACATCGTCGAACGTTCGAACATCGTCGACCGGCTGTTCTCGACCCTCAATGTCGCCTCGAAGAACGTCCCCGGCTCGATGGGTGTCGCGGCGCTGATCACCTGCGCCCTGTTCGCGACCGCCACGGGCATCGTCGGTGCCGTCGTCACGCTGATGGGACTTCTGGCGCTGCCGCAGATGCTGAAGGCGCGCTACGATCCTTCGTTCGCCAGCGGGATCATCTGCGCCGGCGGAACCCTGGGCATCCTGATCCCGCCGTCGATCATGCTGATCGTCTATGCCGCGGCGTCGGGCGTCTCGATCGTTCGGCTCTATGCTGCAGCGTTGCTGCCGGGCCTCACCTTGGTCGGCCTATACCTCATCTACGTGATCGGGCGGTCGATCCTTCAGCCGTCCGTGGCGCCCCGCCCGACGGACGAAGAAGTCCCAGACGTTCCTGCGCGCCAGCTGATCGTCATGATCCTGACTTCCTTCCTTCCGCTTGCCTTCCTGATCCTCGCGGTGCTGGGTTCGATCCTGTTCGGACTGGCGACACCGACCGAAGCGGCCTCCATCGGCGCTCTGGGCGGCATATTCCTTGCCTTCATCTACCGGGCGATGACGTGGCAGCGCATGCGCGAGAGCGTCTACCTCACGGTGCGCACCACTGCGATGGTGTGCTGGCTGTTCGTCGGCTCCTACACCTTCTCTGCGGTCTTCTCATACCTCGGCGGCGAGCAGGTGATTTCGGAGTTCGTGCAGTCGCTGAACCTTTCGCCGCTGATGTTCCTGATCCTCGCGCAGATCATCATCTTCCTTCTGGGCTGGCCGCTGGAGTGGTCGGAGATCATCATCATCTTCGTTCCCATCTTCCTGCCGCTTCTGGCGATCTTCGAGGTCGACCCGCTGTTCTTCGGCATCCTCGTGGCGCTGAACCTGCAGACCAGTTTCCTGACCCCACCGATGGCGATGTCGGCCTACTATCTCAAGGGCATCGCTCCGCCCGAGGTTCGGCTCACTCAGATCTTCAAGGGCGTCATGCCCTTCCTGGTCTGCGTCTTCATCTCGATGATCCTGATGTACGTCTTCCCGCAGATCGTCTTCTATCTGCCGGAACTCTTCTATGGCGGGTAAGTCCGCGAAAGCCGAAAGCCTGCTGACGCTCGGGGCTGTCGCCCTGCGCGACCGGCTGGCATCCGGCGCGCTGGATGCGATCACCCTTGTCGAGGCGTGCATCGCGAGGATCGAGGCGCGGGAGCCCGAGGTCGGCGCCTGGGCCTGGTTTGATCCCGAGCTGGCCCGCCATCAGGCCAGGACGATGGACGCGCTTCGACGTTCGGGCCGGACGCTCGGTGCGCTGCACGGCCTTCCGGTCGGCTTGAAGGACATCATCGACACGGCGCGGATTCCGACCGAGAACGGAAGTGCGCTCGACGCTGGCCGTGTTCCGCGGAAGGACGCTCATATCGTCGAACGTCTGAAGTCTGCAGGCGCGATCATCCTGGGCAAGACAGTCACGACGGAACTGGCGTTCACCCACCCCGCGCGGACCCGCAATCCGCATAACCCAGCCCATACACCCGGCGGATCCTCCGCAGGGTCGGCGGCCGCCGTGGCCGACGGCATGGTGCCGCTGGCCGTCGGCACGCAGACTGGCGGGTCCTGCATCCGTCCCGCCTCGTATTGCGGCATTACCGGGTTCAAGCCCACGTTCGGCGCGATTTCGCGGCGCGGTATCCTGATGCAGTCGCACACGCTGGATACCGTGGGCGTCTTCGCTGCCGACCCTCTGGGCGCGGCCATGCTGGCCGATGTCCTCTTCGGGTACGACTCCGCGGATGCCGCCAGCGCTCCCGCCGCATTTCCGGCCCTGGAGCGCACGGCGGCGTCCGAGCCCCTCATGCCGCCCGTGTTCGCCATCGTCCGGCCTCCGGGCTGGGACGCCGTGCACGACGACATGAGGGAGGGGCTTGCAGCTCTCGAGGAGGAACTGGGCGAACAGGCGTTCAGCGTCGATCTGCCCGAGGTCTTTGAGGACGCCGCCGAGATCAGGCTTCGGATCAACCAGGCCGAGATGTCCCGCTATTATCACCGCTACGAACGCGAAGGCGCCGACCTTCTGGGCGTCGAGACGCGGGATGCGATCCGCAAGGGCGCGGTCATTCCGGTTCGAGACTACCTTGCGGCACTCGACTGGCCCGACACACTCTACGCCGCCATCGAGGCAATTCTGGAGCGCTGCGACGCGATCCTCTGTCCGGCGGCGACCGGGCCAGCGCCCGAAGGTCTTGAAAGCACCGGCGACGCGATCTTCAACGGCCTCTGGACGCTTTGCGGCACGCCCGCAGTGACGATACCGATCATGACGGCAAGCAACGGGCTGCCCATGGGCGTCCAACTGGTCGGAGGCCGGGGCAACGATGCGCGGCTGTTACGCACGGCAAGATGGCTGTATGATCGGATGGATGGCTGAAGGGATGGAACGCAGATGAACAGATTACTCGCATTTATAGCCTTCGCGACTTTCGCCGCGTTCGTCCTGATCCTCGCCATCGAAGTGCCGAGCCCCGACCTTGTGGCGATCATAGTCCTGACGCTGGTCCTGGTGGCATATGACTTCGTGAGCGCGAACCGCGGAAAACGGGACTAGGCGTCACGACCATTATCGCGTTCGGTCAAACCACGATCTTACGTAGAAGTCCCTCTTCCCCAGGCGTTCGATCCTCGCCAATCCAGTTGGCGTCCAGGCCCGCTCACCCGGCAGTCGCCGAAAGGGAAAGCTCTCATGACGAACGACACGGTTCTCATAGACGCAGACGTTCTTCGCGAGCGCATGGCCGAGCGGATGGAGGAGGCGGGGCTCGAGGCCGGCATGGCGCAGGATACGGCGACGATCCTCGCTGAGGCGGACCTGTTGGGTCACCGCACACACGGGATCGCCCTTCTGAAGATGTACCTCGACTGCATCCGGGACGGAACGATGGCGTCGTCCGGAGTACCCGATGTCCTGTCGAAGCGCGGTGCCGCGCAGCTCTGGGACGGCAAGCGCCTATCCCGGTGCCTGGCTGACGCTCCGGGCCATCGCAGAGGCCGAGACGATGGCGCGCGCCCACGGGACGGGCACGATCGTGATCCGGCGCAGCTTTCACATCGCCTGTCTTGCCGCCTACCTCGAACCCGTGGCGCGGCGCGGAATGGTCCTCCAGCTGCAGACCTCGGCGCCGCAGTCGGCGACCGTGGCGCCCGCAGGCGGCACATCCGCCGTCCTGTCGCCCAGCCCTCTCGCCATCGGCTATCCCACGGACGGCCAGCCGGTCCTCATCGACATTTCAACCTCGGTCACGTCGAACAGCCTTGTGCGCCAACTGGCGCGCGAGGGTCGGTCGCTTCCGCACCCCTGGGTGATCCGCGAGGACGGGAAGGCGACCGCCGATCCGCAAGAGAGCGAAGTGATCCTTCCCCTCGGCGGTCTCGACGCCGGTCACAAGGGCTATGCCATGGGACTGATGGTCGAAGCCCTGACCTCGGGCCTCGCCGGCAAGGGCCGCGCCGACGAGACGTCTTTTCTAGGAGGAAACGTCTTCGTGCAGATCATCGACCCCGAGGCCTTCGGCGGTCTCGAAGCGCTCACCGGGGTGATGGGGCACGTGTCCGACCTGTGCCGCGCCGCGCGGCCGATCGACCCTGCAAATCCAGTGCGCCTTCCGGGCGAAGCCGCCCTCGCCAGAAAGGCGCGTCAGTTGCGGGACGGCGTCACGGTCGATGCGGCGCTGTGGGCGATGCACTCGGCCTGAGGCTGCCTCAGCTTTCGGCCTCGCGCCGGTTATAGCGGATCGACGACAAAAGCGACAAACCGATCAGCCCCGCCCCGATCAGCCCGGTGATGACCTCGGGGATATGGACGACCGACTGCGCGAACATGATCCCCGACAGCGCGAGGATCGAATAGAACGCCCCGTGCTCGAGGTATCGGAACTGCGTCAGTGTCTGCCGCTCTACAAGCATGATCGTCATCGTCCGGACGTAGAATGCGCCGATCCCGAGGCCGATGGCGATCAGGAACAGGTTCTGGGTCAGGGCGAAAGCGCCGATGACCCCATCGAACGAAAAGCTCGCGTCCAGCACCTCGAGGTAGAGAAAAGCGCCAAGCCCGCCAGAGGCTGTCGCTGCCCGCGTTTCGTCCGAGGTGTCAAGGATCTGACCCAGCAGGTCGACGGCGAGGAACGTCAACATCCCGCAAATCGACGCGAAGAGAAACTCTTCGCCATGCTCGCCTTCGAGGACGGCCGCAAACGAGATCGCGACGGCCAGGACCAAGCCGATGGACAGGGCGCTGAAAGCCGACCAGGCGCTGAAGCGCCGCTCGACGCCGTGGTTCCAGTGGATCTCTTTCTCGCCGTTGATGAAGAACCCGAGGGCGACCATCATCAGGAACGTCCCGCCGAAGGCCGCGATCGAGACGTGAGCGTCGTCCATGATCCGGGCGGATTTCTGCGGCTCCTGCGCGGCCAGAACGATGGCGTCGATGGGACCGATTTGCGCTTCGATGACGACGACGGCGAGAAGAAAGACGATCCGCATTCCGAAGACGGCGATCAGGATCCCCAGGTCAGGAAGCGGTGCTGCCACTCGGGCCGCATGTCCTTGAGCTTGTTGGCATTGACGATGGCATTGTCGAAACTGAGCGAGATCTCGAGGATCGCGAGAACGATGCCGATCAGGAGAAAGGAGAACGCCCCTTAGAGCGTTCTCGACGACGCCCACCCCAGCCAGAAGCTGAGCGCGAGGCCCAGTGCCGTGATGAGGAACGGCCAGAAAAAGTATCGCGTGACAGACACCATATCAGCGCGACAATGCGGGAAGGTCGTACACGGGGGTCAGAAGCGGCTTGCCAGCAAAGTGAGCCGCGAGGTTATCAACGACAAGTTGCGCCATGGCGTCACGGGTCTCCTCGGTGCCGCTGGCGTGATGCGGATACAGCGTCACGTTCGGGAGGGCGGTCAGTGCCGGATCTACACGCGGTTCATTCCAGAAGACGTCCAGCCCCGCCGAGCCCAATTTACCGTCAGTAAGCGCTTTAATAAGCGCCGCTTCATCGACAACGCTGCCCCGAGCCACGTTGACCAGGGTGCCCTCGGGTCCAAGCGCCTCGAGCACCGCGCCGTCGATCATGTTCTCGGTCTCGGCCCCGCCCGGCACAACAACGACGAGGATATCGGACCACTCTGCCAGATCGCGGACCTGCGGGAAATAACGGTAGGATCCCGGCTTCCGGCTTCGCGAGGTATAGCCGATCTCAAGCCCCAGGGGCTCAAAGCGCGCCGCGATGGCCCGCCCGATGTTACCCAGACCGACGATCCCCGCCTTCTTGCCGCGCATGGTGGAAAGAAGCGGATACATTCCCTTCCGCCCCCACTCCCCACTTTCCACATAGGCGTGCGCCCGCACGAGGTGCTTCCGGCGCGGCAAGCGTCAGCATCAGCGCGGTGTCGGCGACATCATCCAAGAGCGCGGCCGACGTGTTGGTGAAGGCGATCCCCCGCTCCTTCAAGGCGTCGACATCGATCGGCTCGAACCCGGCTGACGAACAGGCGACGATCTCGACCTTCGGCAGGTGCTGCAAGTCGCCTTTGGTCAAGGGAGCATGGCCATTGGTGGCGATGCCCACGCAGCGAGGTCCGAATTCGGCAAGGAAGGCGTGCTTGTCCGCGGCCTCATCGTAGCGATGCAGGGTGTAGGCCGCCTCGAGTTGCGTCATGGCGACCGGCCGCAGCCAGTGCATCACGAGTATGTCGCGTTTGGTCACGGTTACGCTTCCTGTCGAAGTTCGCGGGACGCTCGGCGCTCGGCCTGAACCTCGGGATCGGGGTGCAGGCTGGCGGCGATCAGCTTGCGCGTATATTCGGCTTGCGGCGCCTCGAAGATCTGCTGGACTGGCCCCTGCTCGACGATGCGCCCGGCCTGCATCACGACGACACGGTGCGCGAAGTCGCGCACCAGCGGCAGGTCGTGGGCGATGAAGAGATAACTGAGGTCCAGTTCATCCTGCAGCTTGCGCAACAAGCGGATCACCTGCGCCTGGATCGAAACGTCCAAGGCCGAAACCGCCTCGTCGCAGATGATCAGTTTGGGCTCCAGCGCAAGCGCCCGTGCGATGGCGATGCGCTGCCGCTGACCGCCCGAGAATTGGTGCGGGTAGCGACGCATGTGGCTGGCGTCGAGTCCGACCTGTTCGAGAAGCTCGCGCACCCTCCCCTGCCAGCGGTCTCTCGGCAGGATATCGGGATGGATCGCGAAGGCCTCGGACACGATCTGATAGACGGACATGCGCGGATTGAGCGACTGCGTCGGGTCCTGAAACACCATCTGGATGTCGCGGCGCAGTTCGAACAGCTCCTTCGGCGGCATCGTGACGAGGTCCCTGCTGTCGTAGAAGGCCGCGCCCGAGGTAGGCTCGATCAGCCGCAGAAGCGCCTTCGCCAGCGTCGACTTGCCAGAGCCCGAACTCTCCCACGATGGCGACCGTCTCGCCGGGAAGCACGGTGAACGTCGCATCGTCGAGCGCAAGGAAATCCCCGAAGCGTTTCGAGACGCCCTGCACGTCGAGAAGGGGCTTGATCCCGGTGCCGAGGGACGCCGCCATGTCGCCCGTCCCCGGAACCGCCGAGATCAGCTTCTTCGTATAGGGATGGTGCGGGTTGCGATAAACCTCGGCAGCGCTGCCGGTCTCGACGATTTCGCCCGAGTTCATCACGACGACGCGGTCCGCCACCTCGGCCACGACGCCCAGGTCGTGGGTGATGAGAAGGAGACCCATGCCGGTCTCTTTTTGAAGCTCCTCCAGCAGCGCGAGGATCTGCGCCTGCACGGTCACGTCGAGCGCGGTCGTGGGTTCGTCAGCGATCAGGATGTCGGGCTTCAGCGCCAGCGCCATCGCGATCATCAGCCTTTGCCGCTGACCGCCCGAGAACTGGTGCGGATAGGCGTCGATCTTGGTCCTGAAGTCGGGGATGCCGACCCGTTCCATCAGCTCGAGCGTCCGGGCCCGCGCATCGGCCTTCGACACGCCGTGCGTCGTCATCATCTCCCTGATCTGGAAGCCGACGGTATAGACCGGGTTCAGGTGACTGAGCGGATCCTGGAAGATCATCGCGATCCGCTTGCCGTTGATCTGCCGGCGCTGCTCCTCGGACATCTTCAGGACGTCCCGGCCCTCGAACAGGATCTCTCCCGAGACGATCTCGCCGGGCGGGCAATCGATCAGGTTCATGATGGCGCTGGCCGACACGGACTTGCCGGATCCGCTTTCGCCCAGGATCGCCAGCGTCTCGCCCCGGTCGAGGTGCCAGGACACGTTTCGCACCGCGTGAACGGCGCCCTGCGCGGTTTGGAAATCGACCGAAAGGCCGCGAACCTCGAGCAGATGGCCTGCCATCATTTCTTCCTCGGGGTTTCGAGCCGCCACCGCTGCACGGGGTCAAGTGCGGTCCGCATCCAGTTCGACAGCAGGTTCAGCGACAGGGTCGTCAGGATGATCGCCATGCCGGGCCAGAAAGACAGCCACCAGGCCGTGGTCAGATAGGGACGGCCCTGCGCCACCATCATCCCCCAGGTGATCTCGGGCGGCTGGATGCCGATGCCGAGGAAGGACAGCGACAATTCTGCAAGCATGACGAAGGCGAAGTCGAGTGTGGCGATCGTGACGAGCGTCGGGAAGACGACCGGCAGGATGTGGCGGAACACGATGCGCCCCGTCGAGGCACCCATGACCTGCGCCGCCTGCACGAACATGCGTTCGCGCACCTCCAGCACCTCGGCGCGCGAGGTCCGGAGGTAGACGGGGATGCGGGTGATGGCGAGCACGATGATCAGGTTCGTGACCGATGGCGCCAGCATGTAGAGGACGATGACCGCGAGGAGGAGCGACGGAAACGACATGATGACGTCCGCCAGGCGCATGATGACCTGGCTGACCCGCGTCGAGGTATATCCCGCGATCAGCCCGAGCGTCGTCCCGATCAGCAGCGAACAGACCACGGCTCCCGCAGCGACCATGATCGTGTTCTGAGCCGCGACGATGATCCGCGCAAGAAGCGGCCGGCCCAAAGCGTCGCCGCCCAGCCAGAGGATCCAGTCCTTCGAGAAGTCGAACGGCGCCGCGTTCCGGCCGCGCAGGTTCTGCTTGGTCGCGACGTCCTCGAAGAGGGCCGGACCGAAGATCGCGCAGAACAGAATGAAAAGAAGGAAGATCGACGCGACCAGAGCAACCTTGTCGCGCCAGAGCATCCTAAGGACCTGCATCACGGGATGCGGCGGCGCGGGGATGGCGGCGGTGTCGGACAGCGACATGGGTCTAGTACCGAATGCGGGGATCGAGCACCGCGTAGAGGATGTCGATCAGGATGTTCATCAGGAAGATCGCCACCGCCGTCACGAAGATGGCCGCGAGAACGACCGTGAAGTCGCGCTGAAGGATCGAGTCGATCATCAGCTTGCCGACGCCGGGAAAGCCGAAGATCGTCTCGACGATCACGGCGCCGTTCAGAAGCCCGGCCGCCTGGTCGCCGATCACCGTTATGACGGGCAGCATCGCGTTCCGCAGGGCGTGGACGAAAATGATCGGTCGGTTCCGCACGCCCTTGGCCCTGGCGGTCTTGACGTAGGCGCTGCTCAGAGTCGAGATCATCGACCCCCGCACCACCTGAAGGATCAGGCCGAAGGGTCGGATGAACAGGACCGAGACGGGCAGGATCCAGTGCCAGACCGTCCCCGTCCCCGAGGTCGGCACCCACCCCAGCGTCACCGAGAACACGACGATGGCGACGATGGCGATCCAGAAATCGGGCGCGCTGGCGCCGATCAGCGAGAAGAACGTGGCGATGCGGTCGAAGATGCCTCCGACGCGGAAGGCGGCGAGCGATCCCACGACGATCGCGGCGACGGTGACCAGCGTCATGGTGATGAGCGCCAGCCAGAGCGTCCACTGAAAGGCGCGCAGGACGGCGTCGAGCGCGGGCTCGCCACGCCGGACCGACAAGCCGAAGTCGAAACGGATGAGGTCGCCTGCGTACCGGAAGAACTGGACGATCAGCGGATCGTTGAGGCCGTTTATCTCGCGAAAACGCTCGCGGCTTTCCAGCGAGGCATCGACCGGCAGGTAGAGGTTGGTCGGATCACCCGTCAGTCGAGACAGGAAGAAAACGAGGATCACGAGGCCGATAAGCGAGATGGCACTGGCGACGGCACGTTTCCCAAGGAAGGATAGCATGGCTGCCCCCGGTTCCGGCGTTCCGGGGGCGGCAGGACGCCGCCCCCGGTGCTGGCGTCACTTGAACTTGATCTGCGACAGTTGCAGTTCGGAGTTCGTGCGGATCGTCGGCTCGAAGTCCAGCTTGTCGCTGACCCGCGTGAAGCCCACCATGTGCCAGAGGAAGACGTCCGCGACGACATCGTTGAAGATGTAGGCGAATGTGTCCTTCCAGAGAGCCTCGCGCTCGTCGCCGGTGGCGGCGGTCGCAGCGGCGATCATCTCGTCGAGCTTCGGATCGGAGATACCCGACTGCACGCCGTCCGAGGCGTACTTGAAGAACATCGAGAAGACCGGGTCGCCGTTGGCGTTGTCGTGCTGAGCGTTGACCATGATCGGCCCTTTGCCCTCGACGAAGGGCTTCGAGTAGTACTCGTTCCACTCCGCCGTCTCGACCATGTTCAGCGTGACGTTGAAGCCCGCGTCCTGCCACATGGCGACCAGCGCCTCCATCGTCTCGGTGACGTTGGCATAGTTCTCCAGCCGTCCGATCACCAGGATCTCGGTGTCGACCGGAACGCCGGCCGCCTTGGCCTCTTCCAGAAGCGCCTTGGCCTTCTCGAGGTCATAGGGATAGGGCTGGAGGTCGGTGTTGTAGCCGATGGTGGACGGCGGGACCATGCCGGTGGCCAGAAGCGTGCCGTTGGCGAGGATGGTGCCGACGAAGGCTTCCTTGTCGACGGCATAGTTCAGCGCCTGCCGCACCCGGACGTCGTCGAGCGGCGGGGTGGCCGTTTCGAGACGCATGTAGACGGTTTCCGAGTTCGGATAGCTGTAGTCGGTCGCTTCGTTGGTGGCGTCCTGCACCGCGATGTTCGGCGCGATGTCGGCCTCGCCCGCCTCGACCATGGCAGCGCGGACGGCGCTTTCCGAGCGGAACAGGTAGGTCGCGCTCTTGATGGTCGGGGCCTCGCCCCAATAGTCGTCGCGGACGGAAAGCTTGATGTTCTCGCCGCGATTGTATTCGTCGAAGGTATACGGTCCGGTGCCGATCGGCTGGTCGACGAAGGCGTCGGGATTGGCTTCAGACGGCAACACTGTCAGCGTCGACATCAGAAGCGGCAGGATCGGCTGCGCGGGATCCGAGGTGATCTCGATTGTGGTGTCGTCGACCACGTTCGTCGTCAGCGTCATGCCGCCATAGTACTTGGCGCCGATCTCGCAGACGAACTTGTCGGACTTGTTCCGCTCGAGCGAGAAGACGACGTCGCCGGCGTCGAAGGCGGTGCCATCCGAGAAGGTCACGCCTTCACGCAGGTTGAAGCGCCATGTGCCGTTGCCCATGTCCTCCCAGCTTTCCGCCAGGCGAGGCTCGAGCCCGGTGCCCGGCACCAGCTCGGTCAGCGTCTCGGACACGTTCTGCAGGATCACGCGTCCGATGTTCGACTTGGATGCCATGCAGGGCTCGACGTTCTCAAGCTCCTCCGAAAGCACGATGGTGACGGAATCCTGCGCATGGGCCGCAAAACCTGCGGTCGTGGCCATCAGGATCGCGGCAACGCGAGTAAATCTTTGGGTCATCTGGTTCCTCCCTTGTCCCAAGTGTCGGCTGCTTGTCCTCCCGCCGCCTTCACCGGCCGGGGCCATTCCTGGATCCGGTCGGACGAGACTGTACGGGCGGCGCCCTTCAATGCCATTCCAATCTTGGATTGAAATGATACAAGACTTGTATCGTTCATGGACCGGAGGCACGCATGGCGACCGGTCAGTTCGAGTTCTTCCAGCTTCGATGCTTCGTCGCCGTCGCCGAGGAGCTGAACTTCCGCCGCGCGGCCGAGCGTATGCACATGACGCAGCCTCCCCTGTCGCGGCAGATCAAGCTGCTCGAGCACGCGCTCGGGCTTCTGCTGTTCGAGCGGACGAACCGCCAGGTGAGCCTGACGCCTGCGGGCGCGACGTTTCTCGTCAACGCGACGGACATCCTGCAACGGGCGGAATACGCCGCGCTGTCGGCGAAGCAGGCCGAGCGGGGCGAGGTCGGAGCCATCGCCATGGGATTCGTGCCGTCCGCCGCCCTCGAATTCGTCCCGCGCATCGTCAGTGCGCTGCGGCAGGCATTGCCAGGGGTGACCTTCAACCCGACCGAGATGATGAGCTACGAGATCGTCGAGGCCCTGAACAGCGGCCAGATCGACTTGGGCCTCACACGTTCGTCCGGCCGACAGACCGACCTCGAAAGCATCCGTGTCATCAGCGAAACCTTTGTCCTGGCCACGCCTTCCAGTCATCCCCTTGCGCATAAGGACCGTCCGACCCTTGCGGACCTCGATGGCCTCGATGTCGTCGCCTACTCGACCGAACGCGGCGGCTTCGTGCGCGAGATGCAGAACGCCCTTTTCGCCGGCGCCGACGTGTCGCCGCGCGTTGCGCTCGATGTCAGCCAGACGCACTCCGTCGTCGCTCTGGTCAATCGGGGCATCGGAGTGGCCTTCGTGCCGAGTTCGACGCAGGCCATGCGCATGGCGAATGTCGTCTATCGCCACGTCGACTTGCCGGACTGGTTCCGCTCCGAGCTTTACCTCATCGCCGGACACAAGCGCCGTGTCGCGCTTCATTCGAGGGTGCGAGACATCATCCTCGACGCGCTCGGGGCCTATGCGCCTCATGTGCCCGACTAGGCTCATATCTCTCGGTCCCGCCTGTTGCGCGCGCTGCGCGCCATAAGAAGCGTCGCCGCGAATATCACGCTGCCGCCGATCCATGTCGTCGCCGGTACGGTCTGCCCGAACAGCGCGAAGGCGAGGCCCGCGACGATGGGAAGGCGCAGGAAGTCGATGGGGACAAGAAGCGACGCCTCGGCCAGCGAAAAGGCCCGCGTGACCAGCGCCATGTTGATGGCGCCCAGCACGCCTTGAACCGACAGCAGCATCCACTCGACTGCCGTCGGCGTGGCCCAGACGAAGGCCGCCGGCACGATCGCGATGGGGACGGTCACCAGCAGGTTCCAGGCGACCAGCGTTTCGGTCCTGTCGCGGCCGGACATGGGCTTGAGGATAAGCTGGATGACCGCCGTCAGAAGCGCGCCCACCAGTGCAAAGGCAAGCCCGGTCGAGATCCCGCCGCCCTGCCCCGGCCGGATGACCAGCACCACGCCCACGAAGCCCACGAAGACCGCGAACACCCGCAAGGCGCGCGGTTTTTCAGCCAGGAAGACCCAGGCTCCGATGGTCACGAAGATGGGGGCGGTGAAGGCGATTGCGGTCACATCGGCGAGCGGCGCCGAGGCGAAGGCGATGAAGAACGCGATCAGCGACAGAAGCTTCAGAGCAGCTCGGAAGACGTGCAGGAATTGGAAGTTCGACGACAGGATGTCGGGATGTGCCAGGATATACGGCAGAAACACGAGGCAGCCGAACAACGCGCGGGTGAAGGCGATGATGAACGGATGCACGCCCGGAGAAAGCTGGCGCACGATCACGGCGTCGATCGCGCTCAGCACGGCCACGCACAGCATCAGCGCGACGCCGATCAGCGCGGCGCGCTCGGTTCCGTCGGACGACACCCCTGTTGCCATGCAGGCTCCCCATCTGTGCCGGATGGCACCTGATCAGACTGTCCGCCGATAACATGGATTTGTCAAATTCAATGCGGATGAACGCCTCCGCAGAAATTGACTGCTTATTTTTACACATACTTTCAAAAAGTTAGACTGGCCTTCAGTCAACCAAAGGGCCGCCAATCTTCCATATCAAGTTGACAAGTTGTCCTTAGGCGCCCAGATTTTGAGCGCCAGTCAAGCTGCGGGTGAAGCTCGAATCGATGTCCGTACTTTCGCCTCTGATGATCGCCGACCGGATGGACGGCAGGCTCGTCGCGACGGCGGAAGGCCGTGAGGAGGCTTTGCTTCCTTCGCAATGCATCCAGAATCACGCGGCGTTTCTGTCGCACGGAAAAGACGCGCTTTACTGCCTCTGGTTCGGCGGATCGCTAGAAGGAAAGTCCGACATCTCGATCTGGCGCTCCGCTCTGCGCGACGGACTGTGGAGCGGGGCCGAACGGATTTCGGACGATCCAGTTCGCTCCGAACAGAACCCCGTGCAGTTCGACGCACCCGACGGTCGCAGGCTCATTCTTCACACCGCGCAGGAAGGCGGCAACCAGGATGCCTGCCTTATCCGTATGCGTGAGGACGGAGCGGCGCCCGTCGGCCTAGATCTGCCCAAGGGCACCTTCATCCGGGGACCGATACGGGTGCGAAGCGATGGCGCTTGGCTCCTGCCGCTCTTCCGATGCGTGCCCCGTCCCGGCGAGCGCTGGACCGGAAGCCACGACACCGCTGCGGTGGCGATCTCGACCGACGCCGGCGCGTCATGGCGCGAGGTCGAAGTGCCCGGCTCCATCGGCTCGGTCCACATGACCCTCGTGCCACTTGGCGACGACCGCTTCGCGGCCTTCTACCGCCGCCGCCAGGCCGACTTCGTTCACCGCAGCGAAAGCGCCGACGGTGGAGAATCCTGGACCGCGCCCGAGCCGACCGACGTGCCCAACAACAATTCCTCGATCTCGGTCATCGCGCTGTCGGACGGACGTGTCGCCATGGCCTGCAACCCGGCGAGTGCCGAGATGTACCCCGACGCCCGGCGCGCCTCGCTCTACGACGAATTGGGCGAAGGCGACGACCGCCCGAACGCCTCGGGCGGCTGCAAGCCGATCTGGGGCGTGCCTCGCGCCCCCATGACGCTCTGCTTTTCCACGGATGGCGGCCGGACCTTCCCCAAGCGCATCCTCGTCGAGGACGGCCCTGGCACCTGCCTCACCAACAACTCCGTCGACGGGCAAAACCACGAGATGTCCTATCCGTCTCTGGTCGAAGGACCGGACGGCACACTCGACCTCGCCTACACTTATTTCCGTCGCGCGATAAAACACGTCCGCATGACGCGGGCCTGGCTGGACGCCCAATGATCGGGATTACTCTCGGCGATCCAGCGGGCGTCGGTCCCGAGATCACTTTGAAGGCCGTCGCTGCCATGAGCGAGGCCGACCGTGCGGCGACGCGCATATTCGGCTGTCGGAAGACGCTTGAGGCCGCCGAGGCCGTCGTTCACACGGGCCTGCGCCTTGGCACGGACGTCGCCCTCACCGACCTGCCCGTCGAAGGCGCACCCCTGCCCTTCGGCAAGGAGGACGCCCGTGCGGGCGACGCCGCCTTCCGCTTTGTCGAAGCCGCCGTCCGTGCGGCCCAAGCCGGAGAGATCGGCTGCATCGTCACGGCGCCCCTCAACAAGGCTGCGCTCAATGCCGCCGGTCATCACTACGATGGCCACACGGGGATGCTCGCTGCTCTGACCGGCCAGAAGAAGGCGTGGATGATCCTCGCCTCCGAGCGTCTCAAGGTCATCCACAACTCGACCCACGTCAGCCTGCGCGATGCCATCGGACGCGCCACGACCGACTCAGTCCTCCAGACGATCCGGGTCGGGCATGAGCATCTCAGACGCCTGGGCGTCGAGGCCCCTCGGATCGCCGTCGCGGGGATCAATCCGCACTGTGGCGAAGGCGGCCTGTTCGGAACCGAGGATACCGACCAACTCGCCCCCGCCGTCGAACTGGCGCGGGCCGAGGGCATCGACGCCCACGGACCTATCGCGGGCGACACCGTCTTTCACCGTGCCTACACGGGCCAGTTCGACCTGGTCGTCGCGCAGTACCACGATCAGGGGCACATCCCGATCAAGCTCGTCGCCTTCGACACGGCGGTGAACGTTTCGCTCGGCCTGCCGATCGATCGCACCTCGGTCGATCACGGCACGGCTTTCGACATCGCGGGGCAAGGCATCGCGGATCACGGAAACATGGAGAAGGCCATCGCCTATGCCCGGCGACTGGCTGCGGGGAGAAAGACGTGAAGCATGCGATCCACGGCGTTCATTCGGCGGCCGCAACGCCTGTCACCAGCGACGGTTCACCAGACCTGAAGCTTTTCGGCGACCATTGCCGCCGCCTTCTCGAGGACGGCTGCCACGGCATCGCCATGCTGGGCACGACCGGCGAGGCGAACAGCTTCGGCGTCAGGCAGCGCATGGACCTTGTCGAGGCCGCCATCGCGGGCGGGACACCGGCGAACGCGCTGTTGCCTGGAACGTCCACACCGGCGCTCGCCGACACCATCGAGCTGACCCGCCACGCGGTGCAGTCCGGTGCGAAGGGCGTCGTGATGCTGCCGCCCTACTATTACAAAGGCGTCAGCGACGAAGGCCTGTTCCGCTTCTATGCCCGCGTGATCGAGGCCGTTGCCGACGACCGGCTGAGGGTGGTTCTCTATCACATCCCGCAGGTCAGCCAGATCCCGCTGTCGCACGCGCTGATCGGCCGCTTGCTGGAGGCGTTCCCCGGCATCGTCACCGGCATCAAGGACAGCTCGGGCGACATGAACAACATGCGCGCCATGTGCGAGACCTTCCCCACGCTAGGTGTCCTCGCAGGGGCAGACCCCCTGATGCTTCCGCTCTTGAGAATGGGCGGTGCCGGCTGCATCACCGCGACCTCCAACGTGCGCGCCGACGCCCTGCGCGTCGTCTGGGACGGCTGGAACGATCCTGCCAAAGCCACCGAGGTCGAGGCCGCTCAGGCCCGGATCGACGTGTGGCGAGCGCTGTCGAACAAGTATGTCCAGCTTCCCACCGTCAAGACGATGCTCGCCAAGACGCGCAACGACATGGGCTGGCTGAACCTCATGCCCCCGCTGGTCGAACTGACCGAGGCCGAGCGGAGCGACATCTGGTCCGAGATGGACCGCCTCGGCGGCTGAGAGAACGACATGAACAGCGCCCGCCCGATCACCCTGCACCTGCCTAAGCGCATCGAGATCGGCTCGGGCGCAGCCGCCCGGCTCGGCACCTGGGCGGCCGGCATGTCCCGTATCCTGGTGATCGCGCAGCCCGTGACACGCGCCATGGTTGACCGACTGGGTCTGCCCGGCACGGTCACCGTCTTCGACGACGTACAGCCCGAGCCGAAGGACACAGACCTCGACGCCGCTCTCGACGCGGCACGCAAGGCGCGGCCCGATCTTGTCGTGGGTCTCGGCGGCGGGTCCGTGATGGACGTGGCGAAACTGGTCTCGGTCCTGTGGAACAGTGACCAGTCGCTTGAGGACGTCGCCGGACCGGACCGCGTGGCCGGCAAGGGCGCGGCGCTCGCACAGGTTGCGACCACTGCCGGGACGGGGTCCGAAGGCGGCATCCGCGCGCTTGTCACCTCTACCCGGACGGGGATGAAGGTCGCCGTGGAAAGCGCTCACATGGCGGCGGATATCGCGATCCTCGATCCCGAGCTGACGATGAGCGTGCCCGCCTCGGTGACGGCGGCCACGGGCGTCGATGCGCTGGCTCACTCAGTCGAGGCCTTCACGAACATCCGCGCCCATCCCCTCATCGACGACTATGCGAGAATGGGCATCCGGCTTGCGGGCAGGTTCCTGCGCCGCGCCGTCGAGGATGGTTCGGACGCCGAAGCGCGCGAGGGCATGTTGCTCTCATCCTTCTATGGCGGTCTGTGCCTTGGCCCCGTCAACACGGCCGCCGGGCACGCCCTTGCCTATCCGCTCGGCACGCGCGCGGGCATCCCCCACGGTTTGAGCGTGGCGCTTCTGTTCCCGGACGTCCTGGCCTTCAACGCCCCGGCCCGCCCCGAAAAGACCGCCGAGGTGCTGGACGCTCTCGGGCTTCCGGCCTCGGACGACCCGGCAACGGTTCGCGCGTCGGTCCAGGCGTTCTGCCGCGACCTGGGCATCAGGATGTCGATGGCGGCTCACGGCGTGCAAGAGGATCAGCTTGGCGCCTGGGCAGCCGAAGCGCATGGCATCAGGCGCCTGATGGACAACAACCCTCGTGACATGAGCGTGGCCGAGGTCGAGGCGATCTACCGCGCCGCCCTCTGATCAAAAGACATAGGCGAAGACCAGCACCCAGGCCGAGAGCAGGACGAGGCAGCTTAGGGTGAAAAGGCCGTTCCATCTAAGCCCCACGCTCCAGGCCGACACCCCGGCATGGTGCGCCAGAAGAAGCTGGGTCGCCGTGAAGGGCGAACTCGCGCCGCTGATGGCCCAGCCTGCGGTCAGGGCGACCACCACCGCCGTCGGGCTGACGCCAAGCGTTTCGGCGGGAGGGATGAATGGACCTATAAGCGTGACGGCAAGGATGGGGTTCATCGCCAGTTGCCCCAGAACCGGGATGATCCATACGAAGCCTACGAGAAGCACCCAGGTCGGCAAGAGCGAGAGATCCAGCCCCAGACCGTTCAGGACCGGCGCCAGCACCGCCGCCCCGACCGTACCGATGTAGCCCGCCATCATGATGAGGGTCATCTCGCCCGAAAACGCCGGAAGCTCTTCGAAGAAATACGTCTTGTAGCGACGACCGACCGACCACAGCGGCCGGTCGTGCCGATGTTGGAGAAGCATCCAGCCCGTCGCCATCGCGGGAACGATAACCGTCACCAGACCGACGATGCGCACCGTCGTCACCTCATGCAGCGTGGCCACGCTGATGACGAGGATCGCCAGCAACAGGGCCAGCGGCAACATCGTCGCCCAGCTTCCTTCAGGCGGTGCGCTGCGTCCCGTCCGGGGAGACGAGACCTTCGGTTTGAAGATCGTGTCGAGCGCCCATCCCGTCCCCGCCGCGATCAGGCCGGTGACCATCGACGGCAACAGGATCCCAGCCCAGGACGTGCCGGGCACAGTCGCCGTCGAGATCGCCACGGCGAAGGAAAGCGGAGACCACGGCAGGGTCGAGATCAGCCCACGCTCGATCGCCAGAAGCATCCGCCGCATCCGGATCGCGCGGATCTCGGGGTTCTGCTCCTCAGCCGCGCTGCTGACAGCCATAGCACCGAGAAGCTGAAGCGAGCCGTAGTTGAGAAGAAGCGTGAACGCCTGCCCGCCGGCCGTCAGGGCGAGATACCTGCGCCCCGGCGGTTGTCCTGCAAGAAAACGTCCCGCACGCCGGATCGCGGGAGAGGTCTGAGCGGCGGACTTGAGGATCGTCAGCGCCGTGAAGAAAGCCGCGATGAAGGCGGTGGTGTCGAGGGCGGCAAGGACCGTCGTCCTCCACGACGGGTTCGTGAGGGCGAGGAAGACAGTCAGAAGAGCGGCGAAGATGATGAAGGCTTTCCGCGAGGCGCGGACCTGCGGGAGGTAGACCGCGATCAGCGCAAGCGTCACGACCGGCTTCGCGTCGAGCGCCCAGGTGGCAAGACCCCATTCGTCGCAGATCACCAGGCCCGTGACGACGAAGAGAAGGGTGCCGATGGTTCGTCCGCCCCAGCTTCGCGTCATCCTCGCGGACGACCCACGAACAGGCGGTCGCGCGAGCCGATAAGGTGCTGGCGCATCAGCCTCCGCGCCGCGTCGGGCTGGTGGTCGCGGATCGCGTCGTAGATCGCCGCGTGCTCTTCGAAGACCTGGACCAGCCCGTCGGGCGACGCCTTCAGCGACTGGCCGTGGAACTGCATGCCCATCCCGATGTGGTCGGCCAGAGCTTCAAGAGCGGTCACGAAGTACCTGTTATCGCTCGCCCTTGCGATCGCGCCGTGAAAGGCGAAGTCGGCATCCTCGCGGTGTCGCTTCCGAACGGTCGCGTCCCTCATCAGGTCCAGCGCCTCGGCGATCTCAGAAAGGGTCGCGGAGCTTCGGCGCTCGGCGGCGGCAGCGGCCGCCTCGGGTTCGAGCGTGATCCGGAACTCGTAGCAGCGCGAAAGGTCGGAGATGCTTTCGAGCGTCCCGAATCCCAAGGGTTCGCGAAGGCCGATCTGGCGGATGAATGTCCCCGCCCCCTGCCGGGAGTAGACGAAGCCCTGCTCGCGCAGGCGCTGAAGCGCCTCCCGGATGACGGGGCGCGAGACCTGGAATTCGGCAGCCAGCGCATGTTCGGTCGGCAGTCTTTCGTCCGGCCCGTAGGAGCCGGACTTGATCGACCGCATCAGCCGGTCGAACACCATGTCTGCCAGGCTCTTGCGGTTGGCAGGTGCGACGCGCAGGTCGGCGGGCTTGCGGTCGGACATGCTCATGCCTCCGTGACCACGACGCCCGCGACCAGTCGAAGCAGGCAGTCGACATCCCCGAAGCCGCCCGACTTCGTCACGATGGTCCGTCCGCCGCCCTCCGACACGGGCAATCCGGGAAGCGCCTCGCCCTTAAGCGACAGGACGTCGATTCCGATTGCGTCGAGACAGGCCTCGGCGGTCGCACCGCCAGAGAAGATCACCGACCTAGCGCCGGCGAGCCATGCAGCAGCACCTTCCGCGAAACGGCGCGATGTCTCGGAGGGATCGTCTTCCCGGCCGCCAACGATCTGGAGAAGCGTCACCGGGGCGTAGGCGCCCTCCGGTACAGGTGGAACCATGCCGGAGACGGCTCTGACATGCTGAACGCCCTCCCCGTCCCGGACGAGGTGCGCCACCTGCGACAGCGTGATCGGGTCCGTCGAGCCGATGGCGATACAGATCGGCCCGGCAAGGTGTATCGGCTCGCGTGCAGCGACCATCCCGAGGGAGGACGCAAGCGCCGAGGCAAGCCCCCGCGCCCCCACAAGGACCGTACCCTCACCCGCAAGACGCAGAACCTGCCGCATGTCCGAAGCCGTGACGGTGTCGGGAACGGCGGCGCGCTCCGACGCCGCGCCTAGAGCCTCGGAGACGGACATCGGCGTGTCGATCCCGAAACCCTCCAGATGGCCGTTTCGCACGATCCGGCCGAACTCGGGAATCGCAGGCGCGACGATCATCTTGCGGTCGCCGAATGCCTCGAGCTCGGACACGACATTGCCCTTCAGGCGCGAGTCGATCTTCTTGAAAAGCCGTACGCCCCTCGGCAACTCGGCCAGAACGGCGGCGACTCTTCGCTGCGCCTCTCCCGCATGGACTTCGCGGGAGCGGGTCGAGACCGACACGACGCCCGGCCGCGCGGCCAAAGCAGCGTTCAGCATCTCCGGACGCGTGGCGACGATGACGCCACCCGCAACCCCGGCGAAGGGCGCAGCCGCGTCGAGCGCGCCGGTCAGGTCATCGGCTATGATGGCGAGTTGAAGCAAGCTCCCTCCAAAGGCGAATTTGTTCGCAGGGTAGAAGCAAAGGCTTGTCCGTCAATACTGTTCTCGGTCCAGTCTGTTTACATATCCGGCCATCTCTCACGCCATGAAGGTGCCGCCGTTCGCGTTCAGCGTCTCGCCTGTTACGAAGCCCGAGGCGTCGGAGGCGAGAAACAGGATCGTGTCGGCGATCTCGCTCGCCCGTCCGAGGCGGCCCAGGGGCACGTTCCCCGTGACCTGCGCGCGATAGGCTTCGTCCCATTCGGCGGTCATGTCCGTCTCGACCGGGCCGGGACAGACGGCGTTTACCCGTATGCCGTGCGGCGCCATCTCGCGGGCGAGATGCATGGTGAGATAGTTCACCGCCGCCTTCGACGCGCCATAGGCCGGCGCCGCATTCCGGTGCGGTGTCTTGGCTGTGGTCGAGCTGACGTTGACGATCCGGCCCGAGCGCGCGGCGATCATCGCGGGAAGAACCGCGCGGCAGGCGTGAAGCGTGCCGTTGAGGTTGACGTCCATGACGCGCTGCCAATCCTTTAGCGCCATGTCCAGCGTGCCCGAGCGCAGGTTCATCCCAGCGTTGTTCACGAGGACGTCGATGCGCCCGAAGCGGTCCAGAGCCGTCTGCGCGAGCAGCGCGCTCACCGCCGGGTCGACGATGTCCCCGGCGACGGCGACGGCCGCGGCCGGACCTATCTCGGCCGCAAGCGCCTCGACCCGCTCGAGGCCCGTGGCATGGACGACCACCCGTGCGCCTGCCCGTGCGAGCCTCAGCGCCGTCTCCCGCCCGATGCCCCGGCTTGCGCCCGTGACGATGGCCACCTGTCCGTCCAGCGGCACGATCATTCCCGTCCCGAGGCGCTTCGGACTTCGCTCCGAAGCATACGTTCAAGCGTCTTGTTGCCGAAGACCATGTGCTCGAACAGGGCGCCCAGGCTGTGTCCGATGATGAGCAGGATGAAGGGCCAGCGCAGCCATTCGTGAAGCTCGCCCGCCAGGTCGCTTTTCAACACCCAGGCAACGAGACCGGTCATCGGCATGACCAGGATGAAGGCATAGAGTGCGATGTGTGCGACCTTGCCGATCAGCACGATGGCACGAGGCGCCGGCATGGACGGAGCGGGCGGTCCGACACTCAGCCGCACGGCAAGCCGCCAGACTGCGAGGAACAGGATGGTCGATCCGATCGCGATGTGCCCGACCGTCAGCGCCTGCCCGATGAAGCCGTGAAGGGCCGGGTCGCCGTCCATCCGTGCGTCGAAAGCGACCTCGATCGCGCCATTCAGAAGAAGCTGCACCAGGACGAGGCCGGCAATCGCCCAGTGAAGCGCGATCTGGAGCGGCGTATAGCCATCTACCTCGGCCCGCGCCTCGGACACATCCTGGCCGCTTGGCCTCTTCCGTATCGTGTCCATATCAGGCATCTTTTTCGAGTATCCCGTCGCAGGCGCCCGCTCCCGAAGGAACGACGCGTCGTCACGTCCTAACAAAGCCCCAGGTGCCCCTCATCGCAAGCCATCTTCATAACGGGTCGGGGCAATTCGCCGCCAAATGGCCGGGATGCGCTGCCCTCGCGCTACTCGCGGGCTGCAATCCCGCGCAGAGCGTCCTGCATCCGGCAGGCGAGGACGCGGCCGAAATCGCGCGGCTTTTCTGGATCATGGCCGCGGGCGCCGTGGTGATCTGGGCGGTCGTCTTCGGGTCGGCCGTCTTCGCCATCGTCTCCCGCCGGAAGCCCACCACCGAACGGGGCGCCGACCTCGTTGTCCTTATCGGCGGGGTCGTGTTCCCGACCGTGACGCTCGGAGCGCTTCTGGCCTACGGGCTCACGCTCCTGCCCGACTGGGGTCCCGGAGAGCCGCCCGACCTCCGCGTCCACGTCGAAGCCGAACAGTACTGGTGGCGCGTCCGCGTCGAAGGCCCTGACGGCGAGATGATAGAGACCGCGAACGAGGTCGTCTTGCCCGCGGGCGCAGAGGTCGACTTTCACCTGACCAGCCCCGACGTGATCCATTCATTCTGGATCCCGCCGCTGGGCGGCAAGATGGACACCATACCGGGACGCGAGAACGTTCTACGGTTGCGACCGACGACGCCCGGCATCTATCGCGGCATATGCGCCGAGTTCTGCGGTGCGAGCCATGCCTTCATGGCATTCGAGGCGCGAGTCGTATCGCCCGAGGACTTCGCCGCCTACCTCGCCGCTCAGGCTGCGCCCGCGAGTGGCGACGCCTCGGCCTTCGTCGAGGCAGGCTGCGGCGGCTGCCATACGGTGCGGGGCGTCGTCGAGCTTGGAGCAACCGGACCCGACCTAACGCATTTCGCCAGCCGCGCGACCATCGCCGGCATCCTCGACAACACGCCCGAGATCCTGCGGGACTGGATCGCCCATCCCGCCGCTTTCAAGCCCGACGCGCGGATGCCGGCCTATGACATGCTGACGGACGAAGAAATGGATGCGATCATCGCCTTCCTGGGAAGGTTGAAATGACCGACGCCGCGACCCGAAAGGCGCAGGAACGGCGCCTAGAGAAAACCTGGGAGACGCCGAAGGGCTTTGCCTACTGGTCCGACGTGAACAACACCTCGGTCGGGATCTGGTACATCGTCACCGCCTTCGCCTTCATGCTGTTCGGTGGCGCGCTGGCGCTTATCATCCGCGCGCAGCTTGCGGTGCCAGAGGCCGACCTCGTCTCGGCCGATACCTACAACCAGGTCTTCACGCTGCACGGCACGGTGATGATGTTCCTCTTCGCCGTCCCGATCTTCGAGGCAGTGGCGATCCTGATCCTGCCCGCGATGCTGGGTGCGAGGGACCTTCCCTTTCCGCGCCTCTCAGCCTTCGGCTACTGGTGCTTCCTCATCGGCGGCACCTTCGTCTGCGGCTCGATCTTTTTCGGCATCGCGCCTGACGGTGGGTGGTTCATGTATCCGCCGCTCGCCACCGAGCAGGCGGGCATCGGCGCCGACATCTGGCTTCTGGGCCTGTCGTTCATCGAGGTCGCTTCCATCGCAGCCGCCGTCGAGCTGATCGTGGGCGTCCTGAAGTGCCGCGCGCCGGGGATGCACATCAATCTCACGCCGCTCTACGGGTGGTACGTCCTCGTCGTGGGCGCGATGATCCTCTTCGCCTTTCCGCCCCTGATCGCGGGCGATATCCTTTTCGAGCTCGAGCGCCTGCTGGACTGGCCGTTCTTCGATATCACGCGGGGGGGCGACCCGCTGCTGTGGCAGCACCTCTTCTGGATCTTCGGCCATCCCGAGGTCTACATCATCTTCCTTCCCGCCATCGCCCTTCTCGCCATGATCATCCCGACCTTCTCGGGCCGTCCCATCGTCGGATACTCGTGGATCGTGCTCTCGGCGATCGGCACCGGCTTCATCAGCTTCGGGCTTTGGGTCCACCACATGTTCACGACGGGGCTGCCCTCGATCTCGCTCGGCTTCTTCTCGGCGGCGTCCGAGGCCGTGGCGATCCCGACTGGCATCCAGCTTTTCGCCTTCATCGGAACGGTGATGCTGGGCCGCGCGCAGCGGTCGGTGCCGATGATCTTCTGCCTCGGCGCCCTCGCGATCTTCGTCGGGGGCGGCTTGACCGGCGTGATGGTCGCGGTGGCGCCCTTCGACTTCCAGGTCCACGACACCTATTTCGTCGTCGCCCACCTTCACTACACGCTGATCGGCGGGATGCTTTTCCCGACGCTGGCCGGCGTCCATTACTATTTCCCCTTCTTCAGCGGGCGCCTTCTGTCCGACCGCCTGGGCGTCTGGTCGTTCTGGCTGATCTTCGCCGGCTTCAACGTGGCCTTCCTGCCCATGCACCTCACGGGTCTTCTCGGGATGCCGCGCCGGGTCTTCACCTACGGCGCCGACCGGGGATGGAACGAGTTGAACCTGGTCTCGAGCATCGGTGCTTTCGTGCTGGCGGCGGGTTTTCTGCTCTTCGTCTGGAACTGCCTCAAGTCATGGCGCCACGGCCGTGAGGCAGGGCACAACCCCTGGAAGGCTGGTACGCTGGAATGGCTTTCGCCCTCGCTCAACATCGGGATGCGCTCGATACCCGCCATCAGCCACCGCTATCCGCTCTGGGATGATCCAGACATCGTCCGCCGCAGCCTCGAGGCCGAGGGCTATCTGCCCGACGCCGAGGAAGGCAAGCGCGAGACGCTGGTGACGACGGTGCTGGACGCAAAGCCGGTCCAGGTGCTGAGGGTCCCCGAGCCTTCGTTCGTGCCCATGGTCGCCGCCATCGGGCTGGGAGGGCTCTTCATCCTTTCGACCTTCCATTTCTACTGGACTGCGCTCGCCTCGGGTCTCCTCTACCTCGCGGCGCAAATCTGGTGGCTGTGGAACGGCGCGGCACCGATCCCGGAGAAGACCGAGAAGGACGTGGGCAACGGCCTGGTCCTTCCACTGTACCGTTCGGGGCCGCAGGCCACGGGCTGGTGGGCCATGTTCATAACCATGACAGGCGACGCCACGGCCTTCCTCGCCCTCGTCTTCGGCTATTTCTTCTTCTGGACCGTCCACCCCGAATTCCCGCCTTCGGGTAGCGTGACACCGGGCATGTTCTGGCCCGCGGCCGCAGGTCTCCTGACGGCTCTTGCCTGGGGCCTGACGCTTGCGGCGCGGCTGAGAAACGCTGCCGGCGCGGTATCGACGGCGCGCGTCCTTCTCGGCCTGTCGGTCGTCTCGACCCTGGCGGCAGCGGCAGCCTTCGCGCTCGGGCCGCTCGTCAACGGGATGGACCCCACATCGCACTCCTACCCCGCCATCGTCGGCGCACTGATCCTCTGGGTCATGGCGCATCTTCTCGCGGGGGCGATCATGCAGGGCTATTGCCTTGCCCGGTCGCTGGCGGGGAAAATGACGCCGGAGTACGACGCGGACATCTGGAACGTGACGCTCTACTGGCACTTCACGCTCTTCGCCGGCCTCGTCACGGCGGCGGTCATCGGCTTCGTCCCGGGGGCGCAATGACGGAAGCGGCACCGCATAAGCCCCGGCGGATCGAGACGGGCACCGACCTGCGGCAAGTCATCGCCGCCCCCGTCGTCTGGTCGCTTCATTTCCTCGCCTGCTACGTCTGGGCTGCCATTCACTGCGAGAAGGCGGGGAGGATGGCGGACCTCGACCCGGCGCGGACCGGCATCTTCGTCCTGACCGGCATCGCGCTTGCCTTCATCGGCTTCAACACGCTTCGACTGTGGCGCATCCGCGCGCGAAGCCTGACCGACAACGACTTCGACTACGAGCACGACACGCCGGAGGAGCGGCATCGCTTCCTCGGTCACGTCGCGCTGATGCTTTCGGTCCTGTCGGGGATCGGCGTGATCTATGTCGCGATACCCGCCGTTCTCGTGGAGACCTGCCGATGAGCGGTATCCGCCCCGTGTGGCTGGTCCTTGGCGTGGCAAGCCTGATGGCGCTGTGGGCCGGTCCCCTGCCCGGCATCGTCCGCGACGGAAGCCATGCGGCGCATATGATCCTGCACATGGGTGTCGTCGCCGTGGCGATCCCGCTGATCGCCCTTGGTCTCGCTCCCGCGCTGGCTGATAGTCGCCTCGCCGCCCGCGCGCCCACGATCCTCGCCGCCGTCACCATGATCGATCTCGTCGTGATCTGGGCCTGGCACCTGCCCGCGCTTCAGGCCGCCGCACGCGGCAACGGTTGGATCCTGTCGCTGGAACAGGCGAGCTTCGCGCTGGCTGCCCTCTTCATCTGGTTGCCCGCCCTGGCGGGCCCGGCCTTTGCGGGTGCGCTGGCGTTGTTTTTCACCGCGATGCACATGACGCTTCTTGGCGTGCTCATCGCCGTGTCGCCCGTTCTCCTCCACGGGCACGAGGGGCACGGCGTGGGGATCTGGGGCCTCGAAGCGATGCAGGACCAGGAATTGGGCGGGATCGTCATGCTCGCCGTTTCAGGCAGCGTCTACCTTCTGGCCGGCCTCTGGCTGGCCGCAGTGGGATTGAGGCCGTCGGAGGCGCGGACATGAAGCGGGGGGCACTGATCGCAGTCGGCGGATCGGCCGCGCTTTTCGGTCTCGTGGCCGCCCTAACGGCGTTTCGGCCGCCACTTCAGACGTTTGACACGCTTCTCTCCGCCGCGCGGGGACACGACGTGCCCGCGTTCGTCGAGGGCGAGGACGACCCGGGAGTACTGCGTCGCGCTGCCGTCCACTACGACCTTGTCTGCGCCGAGTGCCACGGCAGCCCGGCCGACCCCGAGCGTGGCCGCCACCTCGTGCTTGTGCCGCCGGCACCGCGCCTTCATGACCGGCTGACAGACTGGACACCCGCCCTTCTCTATCGCGTGGTTCACGATGGCGTACCGGGAAGCGCCATGCCCGGCTGGACAGCGCCCGGCCGGTCGGACGAGGTCTGGGCCATGGTGGCGTTTCTTCTGCGACTGCCCGACCTCGACGCCGACGAGTACGCAAAGGTCGCCGCGATGGACACGGTCGCTGAAGACGACACTGTCGCGATCTGCGCCCGCTGCCACCTCCGCGACCTCGATTCCGCGCCACGTCTGGGGATACAGGCCCCGGCCTACCTTGCCGACGCCCTGCAAGCCTTTCGCTCAGGCGCACGAAAAAGCGGCTTCATGCAGGAGGTGGCGACCGAACTCGACGCCGAGGCCATCGAAGAACTGGCCGAGCGGATGTCCGGCGAGGCACGCGAGATCGCCGCTGAACTCGGCGCCGACCATCGCCTTGAATGGCAACCCCGACCAGTCGGTCGGGGCCTGTCTTGGCTGTCACGGAAACGCGGCGTCTCCGGCGTACCCCCGCCTTGCGGGGCAATACCGAAGCTACCTCGAAACTCAGCTTCACCTCTTCATGGAAGACGACCCCGAGCGCGGCGGCGGACCCTGGGTCGCGCTCATGCATCACGCCTCGGGCGAGTTGACCGAAGCAGAGATCGCCGAGCTGGCAGATTGGTTCTCACGCCAATAGCGCGTCACTCCTCCGGCAGAGCATAGGCGATCACGGCATCGCTTATCGGCGTTTCCATGAAATGGTGGCCGCCGGGATAGATGACGACGTACTGCCGGCCTTCGATCTCATAGGTGATGGGCGTCGTCTGGCCGCCGCCGGGAAGCGACACCGACCAAAGCTCTTCACCCGTTTCGGTCGCAAAGGCGCGCAGTTTGTCGTCGGTCGTGGCCGCGACGAAGGTCACCCCGCCCGCCGTCGTGATCGGGCCGCCATTGTTCGGCGTTCCGATATTCAGCGGCAGGAACGTCGGCAAGCCGAACGGCCCGTTCTTCTCGGCCGAACCGAACGGCTTGTCCCAAAGCGTGTCGCCCGTGGCTAAGTCGATGCCCCGGATCCAGCCATAGGGCGGTTCGCTGCACAGCAGACCCGTGAAGGGCACCCGCCATCCGGCATTCACATCGATCGCGTAGGGCAGGCCTTCCATCGCGCTGATCTTGCCTTCGCCCGAACCGAAGGCAGTCACGCCCTGCGCGTCGGCCTCTTCGCGGGGGACGAGCTGGTTGTGGTTCGGCATGTCGTTGTAGTTCGCCACGATGATGCCGCGCTCGGGATCGACCGAGACGCTGCCCCAGTCCGACCCGCCGTTGTAGCCCGGATACTGGATCCAGGGACGATCGGCCGAGGGCGGCGTGAACTCACCGGCGTAGTTGGAGCGCTGGAACTGGATGCGGCACCACAACTGGTCGATCGGGCTCATGCCCCACATGTCGTATTCGGTCAGAGGCGGCTGGTTCAGCGACGCATAGACCGAGTAAGGCTGGACGGGAGAGAGATAATCGTTCTCGACGCCGCCCGTGGTCGGCACCTCACGCTCTTCCACCTCGAAGAGGCTTTCGCCCGTCTCGCGATTCAGGACGTAGATCTGCCCCTGCTTCGTCGGCAGGATCATGGCGGGAACCGTGCCGCCCTCGGCGGGGAAGTCGACCAAAGTGATCTGGCTGCCCAGGTCATAATCCCAGACGTCGCGATAGACGGTCTGGAAATGCCATGCTTCCTCGCCCGTCTCGGCGTTCAGCGCCAGGAGCGAGGTCGCGAACTCGTTCTCGGCCTCGCTGCGGTCCGACCCGTAATAGTCGCCCGACGAGTTGCCTAGCGGCAGGTAGACGAGCCCCAGATCCTCGTCGCCAGCGGCGATGGTCCACATGTTCGGCGTGCCGCGGGTGTAGACCTCGCCCTCTGCGGGTTCGTCGATCACGCCGCCCGCACCAAGGTCCCAGGCCCAGGCCAAATCGCCGGTCACCGCATCGTAGCCACGGATCACGCCGGAGGGCGCGTCGTTCTCCTTGTTGTCGGTCACCTGCGCACCGACGACCGCCACGCCGCGTATGATGGTCGGCGGCGAGGTCATCGCGTACCACCCGGGCAGCGTCCGGCCGAGCCCCTCCTTGAGGTCGACCATGCCGCCGGTCCCGAAGTCGGGGCAAAGCTGGCCGGTCGTCGCGTCGACCGCGATGAGGCGGGCGTCGAGCGTGCCCCAGAGGATGCTCTGGGCGCAGGGTGCATCCGGATCGGCACCCGGCTCGGCATGATAGGCGGCACCCCGGCAGGTTGCGCCGTAAGGGATCGCGTCGACCGGGACCTCCGGATCGAAACGCCAGATCTCCAGCCCGGACGAGGCTTCGACCGCGATCATCTCGCCCATTGGCGAGCAGATGAACAACGAGGTGCCGACCTTCAACGGCGTGTTCTCGGGCGAATACTTGCCCTCGGCCTCTTCGGACGGCAGGTCGCCGGTGTTGAAGCGCCAGGCCTCCTCGAGCATGGCGACGTTGTCGACGGTGATCCGGGACAGAGGCGAATAGCGTTCGCCGCCCGGCGTGCCGCCGTAGGCGGGCCAGTCGGCTCCGGTCTCAAGCGCGACGCGCTCGGGCTCCGGTTCGGGTGCGATTGCCGCGGCATCGGTCGTGGCGGATTGCTCCGATGTCGTGCCCGCCTCTTCTGTCGTCGCTGCTTCGCCGGCCTCTTCGGTGGTCGGTGTCGTGCCAACCTCCTGTGCGGTCAATGATCCGTCGACCCCGTAAAGCCCGGCAAGCCCGACAGCCAGAACGGCGACGGCCGCCGCAGCGACCGTCCGGCCGTGACGCGCGCTGGACTGGAGAAGGAGCGGCAGCATCAGCAGCAGGATGACCGTCGGCGCCACGAGGCGCGGCACCAGCGCCCAGCCATCCGAGGCAGGCTCCCAGCCATCAAGAAGGACCTCGTATAGCGCCCAGATGACCGTTCCGACCCAGATGGCGACGTAAAGCAACGGCCCCGAGCGTTGGCCGGAAAGCGTAAGCCAGCCCGAGATAACCAGCAGAACGCCAGCGATGAGGTAGTACCAGGAGCCACCCAGCGACAACAGCCACGCCCCGCCCGCCGCCAGTACTACGCCTATCAGAATAAGCAGCAGGGCCATGATCCAGCCCCACACGCCAGCGCTGCGTTTTTCCGTCTCAGTGCGTTGCATGACGCCCTCCCTAACCGCGAAATCAACTCGGGAACCCTGCCCCGATCCGCACCGGGACGCATATGTCGCGATGTTCCCCGTCAGTTAGCCCACTTCTGGACAGCGTCGAGGCGACCTCTCTGCACCGGATGAATGCAACCGACTCGCCCTCTCGCGCATTGGGAGTCGCGAAAGGAGACCGTCATGGCATCGCGCGCGCTCTGGAAAGGTCAGCTACGCCTGTCGTTGGTGTCGATCCCGGTCGAGATCCATTCGGCGACCAAGACCGGCGCCCGGATCGAATTCCGTCAGATCCACAAACCGTCGGGTCAACGGGTCAGATATGAGAAGACGGTGCCCGGGGTCGGTCCTGTTGACTCAGGCGAGATCATGAAGGGATACGAGCTTGGGAATGATGAATATCTCCTGCTCGAACCCGACGAGATCGACGCCATCAGGCTCGAAACGAAGAAGACGCTCGAACTGGTGCAATTCGTCGGCTCCTGCGAGATCCCGCCGCTGTATTTCGACAAGCCGTATTACGTCGTCCCGACCGACGACCTGGCCGAGGACGCGTATCGCGTCGTCCGAGATGCCCTGCGTGCCAGCGAGAAGACAGGACTTGGCCAACTTACCATGCGCGGGAAGGAATACCTTTGCGCGATCCGTCCGTGCGGCGACGGCCTTCTTCTCGAGACGCTGCACTATGCCGACGAGATCAAGGCGGCCGACCCTCTTTTCGCGTCCATTGAAGACGAGGAGGCGGACAAGGACCTTCTGGCGGTCGCAACCGAATTGATCGACCGGAAGACAGCGCCCTTCGATGCCGACGCCTTCAAGGATCACTACGACGTGGCTCTGCGCGACCTGATCGAGTCGAAGCGCAAGAACCGCAAGACACCCCGCGCCAAGACCGGACCCGATGCGAAATCGGGCGGCGACAAGAGCGGCGACAACGTCATCGACCTTATGGCGGCCCTGAAGGACAGCCTGAAGGCCGACAAGGGCAAGGCCGCGCCCAAGTCGCCGGCCAAGGGAACCCGGCGGAAGAAGGCCTGAAGGTGTCCCGTCTCGACCGATATCACAAGATGCGGGACTTCTCCGCGACGCCCGAGCCGGACGGCTCGGGCGTTTCGACGACGGGAGGCATCGCACCCGCCTATTCGATCCAGAACCATGCGGCCACCAGACTGCACTGGGACCTTCGGCTGGAATGGGACGGCGTGCTTCTGTCCTGGGCGATCACCCGCGGCCCCTCCCTCGATCCCGGCGAGAAGCGCCTGGCGGTCGAGACCGAGGACCACCCGCTCGACTACCTGACGTTCGAGGGCACTATTCCCGATGGCAACTACGGCGCGGGCACCGTCATGCTTTGGGATATCGGGCACTGGCAGCCCTTGATGGATGTGCGGAAGGGTCTCAAGAAAGGCCACCTGCACTTCGCGCTGCACGGCGAACGGATGAGCGGGAAGTGGAACCTCGTGCGGATGAACCGTGAGGGAAAGCGCACGAACTGGCTCTTGATGAAGGAAGACGACGAGGCGGCGCACGGGCCCGATCCGGTCGAGCACTACAAGACCAGCGTCCTCACGAACCGGGGCTTCGACGCCATCGCCGAGGACGCCGCTTCGCTGCCGATTGCCAAGCGCAAAGGCGTCACGCCGAAATGGCGTGCGCCGCAGCTCGCGACCCAGACCGAGTTGCTCGGCGATCCCGGGTCGCGGTGGCACGAATTGAAGTTCGACGGTTACCGCGCCCTCTGCGCCGTCGGGAAGTCCGGCGTGCGCATCTTTTCCCGCAACGGACATGACTGGACGGACCGCTTTGCGCCGCTGGTCCGCCCTTTGGAACGCCTCGACTGCGACACGGCCCTGATCGACGCAGAGGTGACCGTCGGTGCGGGCCTGTATGGGTTCGGTGCCCTTCAGCGCGCCATTTCGGCCGGCGGTCCCTTCACTCTCAACGCCTTCGACCTTCTCTGGCTCAACGGCAAAAGCCTTGTGTCGCAGCCCCTTGAGAAACGACGCGATGCCCTGGAAGGTCTCTTCGATACCGCGCCACCCCTTGGCCGGCTCCAGCTCTCGCCCGTCCTGCGCGGCGATGCCGAAGGGGCCTTCCAGTCGATTTGCGATACCGGCGGCGAGGGCCTGATCTCGAAACGCATCGACGCGCCTTATCGCGGCGGCCGCTCGACAGTTTGGCAGAAGATCAAATGCATCAAGCGAGACGAATTCGTCATCCTCGGCTGGCAGGCGTCTGACAAGCGCGGACGGCCCTTCGCCTCGCTCCTTCTCGGTGTCGAGGATGCCGGGGGCTGGGCTTATGTCGGCAAGGTAGGCACCGGATGGGACGGCGAGACCGCCGACGATCTTGCCGCAAGGCTGAAGCCGCTTGCCCGCAAGACGGCACCTGTCGAGATCGAAGCGGCGGAGGCGAAAGGGGTCACATGGGTGGCGCCACGCCTGATCGCCGAGGTCCGCTATGCCGAGGTCACCGATCAGGGCCGCCTGCGCCACGCGACCTTCATCGGACTGCGCGACGACAAGCCGCCCGCTCAGGTCGTGCGCCCCGCCGCCGCGCGGATTGCGGCGAAGGACGCCATCACCGTTTCGGGTGTGGCTATCAGTTCCGCCGACCGCATCGTGTTTCCAAAGCCCAAGGTCACGAAGGGCGACGTCGCGGACTACTACGCCCAGGTCGCCGAGCGGATGCTCCCGGACATGGCCGACCGGCCGTTGTCGCTCGTGCGGCTGCCGGAGGGGCTCGGAGGGGAGTCGTTCTTCCAGAAGCACCGCGGCAAGGGCTTTCCCGATGCGATCCGCAGCGTGCCGATTACCCAAAAGGACGGCAGCGTCGAGGACTACATGACGATCACGACGGCAGAGGGTCTTGTCGGCGCAGCACAGGTGGGCACCATCGAGTTCCACATCTGGGGATCACGCCGCGACCGTCTGGAACGCCCCGACCGCATGGTCTTCGATCTTGACCCCGACGAGGGTCTGGGATTTCCCAAGGTGCGAAAGGCCGCTTTCGATCTGCGGGACAGGCTCGACGATCTCGGTCTGCCGTCCTGGCCGCTTCTGACGGGGGGCAAGGGCATCCACGTCGTCGTTCCTCTGCGGCGGACGGCGGACTGGCCCGCGGTCACCCTCTTCGCTCGGACGTTCGCCGCGTATCTCGCCGCCGAGGAACCTAAGCGCTTCGTCGCCACCATGTCGAAAGCGAAGCGCGAAGGGCGCATCTTCATCGACTGGATGCGGAACGAAAGAGGATCGACAGCCATCGCTCCATGGTCGCTGAGGGCAAGGCCCGGCGCACCCGTCGCCGTGCCGGTCACCTGGGACGAATTGCCGTCGATCCGCCGCGCAAATGGCGTGTCCATACGAAACGCGCTGGACCGCCCTGTCCCGGACCGGCCCGATCCCGCAACTCTGAACGCCCGTGTTGTGGAGCGGCTTGAGTCCTCGATGTCGGGCCGATAACGGTCTCGCCCCAGGTATCGCTCTGTCCAGACTCTTCGAAGGAGAACCGAGTGTCACAAACCCTTCCTGACGGTCTGGAGAAACTCGTCCAGAACAGCCGCGTCGCGATGACCGTAGGCGACACACGGCTGCCCGACTGCCCCCTTGTCGCAGTAAACGATCCCTTCTGCCGCATCACCGGCTATAGCCCGGACGAGATGCTGGGGCGCAATTGTCGCTTTATGCAGCCGAACACCGGTGCAGGGCCCGTGCGCGTGCGGATGCACGCCTTCGTCCACGACGGCAAGACATCCGACGCCCAGTTCCTGATCCCGAACATCCGAAAGGACGGCTCGCGTTTTCTCAACCTTGTCTACATGTCGCGGCTCGTCTTCGCTGGGGAGGACGCGCTGATCCTCGCCTCGCAGTTCGACGTGGGCGACGGAGATCGCAACGACATCGAGGCCTATGCGGGCGCCCTGACACGCGACGTCGAGGCGCTTGCGTCGGTCTTGCGGCCCACTCAGTGGAACCTACTTGCCAACTACAACATAATCGCCAACTCCAACGCGCTCATCGCGCGCCACAGACTTTAGACGAAGCACGAAACGACATGGACGCATCCCTGCCCATAATAGGCGTAGGCGCCTCGGCCGGAGGCCTCGAGGCCCTGCGCGAACTCTTTGCGGGGTACAAGGGCCCGACCGGCATGGCCTTCGTGGTCATCCAGCACCTCGATCCCAACCACGAATCCCTCATGGCGCAACTGATCGAGCGCTATACGTCCATGCACGTCCGCCAGGCCGAGGGCGGCGAGGTGCTGGAGGCCGACCACGTCTATGTCATCCCTCCCGGCCACGGCCTTGTCGTCGGCGACCGCACGCTTCACCTGACCGAGTTCGTCGACCCGAGAGGCCTGCGCCGCCCGATCGATGATTTCTTCGAAAGCCTCGCTGAAGATGTGGGAGCGCTTTCGGCCTGCGTGATCCTGTCGGGCACCGGAGGAGACGGCAGCCGCGGCCTGCGCGCAATCAAGGAAAACGGTGGCGTCTGCCTCGCGCAGGAACCCGAGACGGCTCGCTATGACGGGATGCCGGTCTCGGCCATGCGGACGGGTCTTGTCGACGTCGTCGCACCGCCGTCGGAAATGCTGAGCTATCTTCGACGCTTCTTCAACTTCCAGCCGGGTGCGCCCGAGGGCGGACCGGCCGAGATCGTCGACCACCTCGAAGACCTGTGCCAATCGCTGTCGCAGTCAACGGGACACGACTTTTCGGGCTACAAGCGCTCGACGATGGCCCGGCGTGTAGCGCGGCGGATGCAGGTCCTCGGCATCGACAGCGTCACGACATATACCGACCGCGTCCGCAAGGACGACGGCGAGTGCATGGCGCTGTTCAGCGACCTTCTCATAAACGTCACCAAGTTCTTCCGCGATACTCATGAATTCGAGGCACTGCGCGAAATCGTCGTGGCACCGCTCATCGAAAAGGCGATGGACGATGACGAGGTCCGTGTCTGGGTCGCAGGCTGTTCCAGCGGCGAAGAGGCCTATTCGATGGCCATGCTTTTCGCCGACGAGATCGAGAAGAGGAACCGGCGCCTACACGTCCAGATCTTCGCGACCGACATCGACGAGAAAATGCTGTCCATCGCGCGCTCTGGCACCTATCCGCTGTCGTCCCTCGGCGACATCCCGGCCGAATACCGGCAGCGCTTCACCATGGGCAACAACCAGCACGTCGTCATCGCGCCGAAGATCCGCGACATGGTGCGGTTCAGCCTTCACAGCCTGATCAAGGATCCGCCGTTCTCGAGCATGGACCTGATCTCGTGCCGGAACCTCCTGATCTACTTCGAGGAGACGCTGCAGCGGCAGGTCGTGCCGCTGTTCCACTTCGCGCTCCGCCAGGACGGATATCTCTTCTTGGGCTCGTCCGAAGCGATCCAGCGCTATGAGGATTTGTTCGAAGTCGTCGACCAGTCGGCCCGCGTGTTCCGACGCCGAACCGTACAGGGACGCTACAACCTCCAGATCGCCCAGCCCCGCGCCCGCCGGGCAGAACGCCTGCCGGGCCTCGGCGATCAAGTCATGTCTCAACATCCCGACGTGTCGGTGGAAAGCCATGCCTTGCGGCGCATTGCCGAACGCTATGCTCCGGTCAGCCTTCTGGTCGATGCCGAAGGCAACCTCATCAGCAGGTGGGGCAAGGTCGGCCGCTACCTCGACTTTCCCGACCGGATGGAGCGGACGGTCCACGTCCCCAGCCTGGCGCGTGTCGGACTGCGAGACGTCGTGGGCAGCCTACTGCGAGACGTCGTGAAAGGCGCGGCCCGAGCGATCGTCCGTGACGTCGAGGTCCATACCGACTTCGGCCTGATGACCGTCAACGTCATGTGCGAGCCGATCGACGACGACGCCTACCTCATCGTCATTCGAGAAAGCGGCGCACTGACCCCCTTCGACACCGACGACTACACGGAAGTCAGGCCCGAGGAGGGCCAGGTCCGCTATCTGGAGGAAGAACTTCAGTCGACGCGCTACCGCCTCAGGACGGCCATCGAGGAACTCGAGACGACGAACGAGGAGTTGAAGAGCTCGAACGAAGAAATGATGTCGATGAACGAGGAGCTTCAATCGACGAACGAAGAGCTGACCACCGTCAACGACGAGCTGAAGACCAAGGTCGACCAGCTCATGGTGGCCAATGCCGACCTGACGAACTTCTTCACGTCGACCGAACTGGTCGTTGTGGTCGTCGACCGCGACCTGCGCGTCCGCAGCACGACTGCGTCCGTCGACAAGGTGTTTCCCGGCGCCGGGGACAAGGATGGCACCGCGCTCGATCAGCTTGAGGCGAACCTCACCGACACCGAATTCGTCGAACGCGTCACCCAGGCGGCGAAGCAGGGCACAAGCTCGGAATTCCGTGCCAGCTCGTCCGACGGCAAACGCGAATACGTCGGTCGAGCGACGCCTTACGAGAAGAAGGACGGCTCGACGGACGGCGCCATCCTCGTCCTCACCGACGTGACCGAGACGCTCGCTCTCGCCCGCGACCTTGAGGAAGAACGCGAGCGCCTGCGGCTGGCTCTCGAAGTCGCGCGCATCGGCATCTGGGAATACGAGCCCGACACCGACATAACGCGTCTCGACAAGACCGAGCGCTGGCTTCTGAACCTTGGCGAAGGCGAAGGCGACACGATGGAGCCGATCCTGTCGAAGATGACCGTCGAGGATCGTGACCGCGTCAACGCCGCGCTGCGGCAGGCAATGGACGGCAACCGCGATTTCGACGAGGTCTTCTCGATCCCGCTCGGCGACGGCCGCCGCCGCTGGCTTCACGGCTTGGGCAAGCGGCACTTCCGCCATCGCGAGCGCAAGTTCATCGGCGTGACCTACGATGTCACCGCCGAGCGCGAGCTTCTGAGCCAGCGCGAGCTGATGATCCGCGAGATGAACCATCGGGTGAAGAACCTCTTCGCCATCATCTCGGCCCTCGTCTCGATCTGTGCCCGCGAGGCGCACAGCGTCGGCGACTTCGCGATGGAATTGCGGTCGCGCATCAGGGCCCTGGGCCGGTCCCATTCCTTGACGAACGAGGGCACCGAGGTCCGCCAGGCGACGCTGAAGGGCATCGTCGAGACCGTGCTTGAGCCCGCGCGTGATCAGCAGTCCTTCGTCTACGAAGGGCCGAACCTCGAGGTGGACAACTCGCAGCTCACGTCCCTGGCGCTGATCTTCCACGAGTGGGCGACGAATGCGACGAAGTACGGGGCCCTGACCGTGCCCGACGGGATCGTCACGGTTCGCGTCGAAGACGGCGAGGATACCGTCCGTGTCGCGTGGATCGAAAGTGGCAGGGACAGGTCCAAAAGCTCGGGCAGCGGCTTCGGCACTGCGCTGATCGAGGCAACGGCGCTTCAGCTTCGCGCGACCGTCGAGGGCGAGGAAACCGCCGACGGCTTCCGGCGGACGCTCGTCTTTCCGAAACTGATCTAGTCCCGGAGGCCCACGAGACTGTCGAGTGCCTCGATAACGTCGCGTGGTGTCGTGGGCTTCTCTAGGCACGGCACCCCGGCGAATTCGGGTACCTCCATGCGCTGGCGCCCATCTCCGCTGATGAAGATCACTGCGCATCCACGGCCCGACAGTTCGCGCGCCAACGGCCACACGACCTCGTTTCCGACGTTGATGTCGAGGATTGCCAACTCCGGTGTCTGCCGCGCGATCAGACTGCGCGCCTGATCGAGGCTGAAGGCGGGTCCCAGAACCTTGCGGCCGCTTTGTTCGACGGTCGCCGAAAGATCGAGAGCGATAAGCGCCTCGTCATCCACCACCAGAACAAGGTCACGCATGTGTCGCTCGCGCGGATTGGCAACAAGCCTCTCCGCTTCTTCCCGGTCCGATCCCGACAAACACCATCCTGCCTCGTAACGACTGCCCCAACGGACGACTTAGATCGTCGTGACGGACCTGCCAGAGGGACGCTCGCAACTCATGGCGACCTGTCGCCCTCAAGCACCAGTAGGTCTTCGGGATGCACCGAGAACTCCGCCGCCTGCCCCGGTGCGGGCGGCGGTGTGCCGGGTCGGTTGAAGGTGTCGAGCATGACCCTTTCACCCGCCACGGTGGCCTGGATCCGGATCACCGAGCCAAGGAAATGCACGTCGTCGATCCGGCCTTCCAGCACCATGTCGCGGTCGGCTGCGCGGCCGAGCGTCAGCGCCTCGGGCCGTATCCCCAGGGTCAGCCGGTCGGAGGAAAGCGGCCGACCGAGGCTTGCCTCGCGCGTACCGATCCCGATGCGGCCGCTGGCGCGGTCGAGGACCCTGGCCTCGATCAGGTTAAGCGTGCCGACGAACTCGGCCACAAACCGTGTCGAGGGCCGATTGTAGATCTCGAAGGGCTGGCCGACCTGCTCGGCCACTCCACCGTTCATCACCACGACGCGGTCCGAGATCGACAGCGCCTCTTCCTGATCGTGGGTGACGAAGATCGTCGTGATGGCGAGACGGCGCTGGATCTCGCGGATTTCTTCCCGAAGGCTGACGCGGATCTTTGCGTCGAGCGCCGACAGCGGCTCGTCGAGCAGCAGGACCTGCGGCTGCACCGCCAGCGCTCGGGCAAGGGCCACCCGCTGCTGCTGGCCGCCCGAGAGCTGGAACGGATAGCGGTCGTCATAGCCTTCAAGCCCGATAAGCCTCAGCATCTCGGCGACACGGGCGGTGCGGTCGGTGCTGTTGACACCCTTGACCTTCAATCCGAAGGCCACGTTCTGCGCCACCGTCAGGTTCGGAAACAGCGCGTAGGACTGGAACACCATGCCGATGTTGCGCTGGTTGGGCCTCAGCGACACCACGTCTCGCCCGTCGATCCGGATCGCACCGGTCGAGGGCGTCTCGAACCCGGCGACCATCCGCAGCACGGTTGTCTTGCCGCAGCCCGACGGCCCCAGAAGCGAGACGAACTCACCCTTCTCGATCGGAAGGTTGAAGTCCTTCACGACCCTTACGGAGCCGAAAGACTTTTCGAGGTGCTCGATTTCGAGAAAGGACATCAGGACCTCGGGGGACGGGAATGGCGGGTCAAAAGAGTGGCAAGCTGGATCAGGCCCATGCAGATCCAGGTGATCGAGAAGGCGATCACGGCCAGCGCGGCAGGTTCATAGGCGCGGTTCGCGCCGATGAGCTGAAGATAGGGTCCGAACGCGGGACGGTTCAGAAGGGCCGCCATGACGAATTCGCCGATGACGATGGCGAAGGTCAGGAAAGCGCCCGACATCACGGCGACCAGCACGTTCGGCATGATGACCCTGCCGATGATCGTGGGCCAGTTGGCGCCCAGGCTTTGCGCCGCCTCGGTCAGCGTACGCACGTCGATGGTTCGAAGCCCGGTGTCCACGGCGCGGTACATATACGGCAAGGACAACGTCGCGTAGCCCATCATCAGAAGCAGGTTCGTCCCGGAGGCCGTGCCCGTAAGCGGCAGGAACGAGGACGTGTTGTAGAGCCGGATGTAGCCGAACACGATGACGATGGGCGGAATGACCAGCGGCAGAAGCGTGATGAACTCGATCAGCGGCCTCAGCCGCGGAAACTTGAGCCGCACCCAATAGGCCGTCGGCACCACGATCAGCACGCCAACGACGATGGTGAAAAGCGCCATCACCACCGAATAGCTGAAGGTCTCGCGGAACTTCGGGTCCTCGAAAACCCAGCGATAGGCGTCGAGCGAATACTCGCCCCGCCGCTTCCTCAGCGAGAACTCGATGGTCCCGATAAGCGGCAGGAAAAAGTACAGAAGCCCCAGGCTCAGCGCAATCCAGGACCAGACGCGGTGCGCTTTCATCGCGTCCACCTCTCGGTGCGGGCGCGAAGCCAGACATATATGCCGTTGGCGATCCCGGTGACGACGATCATGCCGAAGGCAAGCGCATAACCCAGGTGCGGATCCTGGAGAACGTCGCCTCGGATCTGAGCGAACAGCACGATGGGCACGATGGACAGGGACGACCCCGTCAGCGCATAGGCCGTGGCGACCGCACCGAAGGCGTTGGCGAAGAGCAGCGCGAAGGTCCCCAGCAGCGACGGCAGAAGGATCGGCAGCGCCACCATGCGCCAGTACTGCGGTCCCGAGGCGCCCAGGATCTCGGCCGCCTCGCGCCATTCCTTCTTCAGCCCGTCGAGCGCGGGCGTGATGATGAGGATCATCAGAGGAATCTGGAAGAACAGGTAGACCAGCGTCAGCCCCCAGAAGCTGAGGAGGTTGAACCCCATTCCGTATATATTGATGCCGAACCAGTCCTTGAGGATCACTGTGACAAGCCCGAGCCGACCCAGGGTCGCAAGGAAGGCGAAAGCGAGCGGCACACCCGCGAAATTCGAGGCCACGCCCGAGAAGGTCAGAAGCGGCCCCCGGATCCACTGAGGAAGCCCGCCGAGCGTGATCGCCGCCGCCATCGCGAAGCCGATCAGGCAGCCCGCCAGCGCCGACGCGACCGAGATGCGAATCGAGATCCAGTAGGCCGACAGGATCGACGGCTGGAACAGGTTCAGGACATTGCGGAACGTGGGCGTGCCGTCGGGCGTCTGGAAGGCGCCGACGACGATGTTCATCGTGGGCAGGATCAGGAACAGTACCGCGAACAGCGTGAAGGGCACCATGCCGAGCCACGCGAGTGGCAATGGTCTGCGCGGGCGCGGCGGGGGCGCGGGCTGAGTTGTGATGTCGGTCATCGATGGTCGGCCCCGCGCACCCCGGAGGGAGCGCGGGGCCGGATCGTCTTACTGGACGTTCGCGCCAACGACGGAATCCCAACCGCCGGTCACCGCATCCTTGTTGCCGCCCTGCTGGTCGAGCGTCGGGAAGACAGCCGCCTCATAGGCCTCGGCCGGCGGCAGGGCATCAAGCAGCTCCTGCGGGATCTTGCCCGACTGGGCAAGGTCGTTGAAGCGGATCGGGTGGCAGTATCCCTTCAGCCAGCCAAGCTGACCTTCGTCGGAATAAAGATACTCCATCCACAGCTTCGCCGCGTTCGGCTGCGGCGCATAGGCGCTGATCGCCTGGACGTAGACGCCCGCGACGACGCCCGACGCCGGCACCACGACCTCGAGCGGCGGGTTGCCGGCCAGCGTGTCGCGCCATGCAAGGCCGTTGTAGTCCCAGGCGATCACGATGGGCGTCGCGCCCTGGGCGATGGTGCCGGCCTTGCCGATGACGGGAACGAAGTTGCCCGCCTCGTTCAGCTCCTTGAAGAACTCGAGACCGGCTTCGCCCGAGCCCTGCCCGGCCTCTCCGCCGCGCGCAAGGCCCGCCGCCATGACGGCAAGGATAGCCTGGTTCGAGGCGCGCGGATCACCGGCGAGAGCCACCGAGTTGGCGTACTCGGGCTTCAGAAGGTCTTCCCAGTCCTGCGGCACGTTTTCGACGAGGTCGGTGTTCACCACGAAGGACAGCACGCCGTAATAGTCGCCGTACCAGTGGCCGTCGGCGTCCTTGGCGTCGTCGGGGATGGTGTCCCAGGTCGCGACCTTGTGCGGCTGGGTCAGACCCTCGTCCTTTGCCTGCGGACCGAAGGCGAAGCCCACGTCGAGGACGTCGGGCGCCTGCGGGCCGGTGTTGTCCTTGTTGGCGCGCACCGCCTCCAGTTCGTCCGCAGAGCCCGCGTCGGGGTTCAGTTCGTTGACCGAAATATTCGGATATTTTGCCTTGAAGCCCGCGATCACGTCGCCGTAGCCGCACCAGCTGTGCGGCAGGGCGATGGTCGACAGAGTGCCTTCCGCCTCGGCTGCCGCCGCAAGTTCTTCCATCGACTGCGCAAAGGAGGCGACGGGCGTCGTGGCCGCGATTGCCAGCGCCGAGGTCACCGCGATTGCTCGCAGAGTTATCGTTTTCATAGTGGTGTCTCCCTGTTCGTATGCAGCAGCGTCGGCCGGCCCCCCCGGCACGAGATCTCGTGGAGTCGTGCAGGCCGCGCAGTGCGCCTACAAAAGCCCGGAATCCGGCGCGCCTCAATTGAAATTATGATGACAGCGCGCGGACTTGTCCGGCGAAGCGATGAAGAAGGTCAGCCCTGCCTGTGTCGAATCCGATCGAAGGACACCGCGACGACGATGAAGGTGCCGATGAACATGCCCTGCCAGAACGTCGAAATCCCCAACAGGATCAGAGAGTTGCGGATCACCTCGATCAGCAGCGCCCCGACTACTGCGCCGACGGCGGTGCCTTCCCCTCCGTTGAGATTCGCGCCCCCGATGACGGCTGCGGCGATTACCGTAAGTTCCATCGCGGTCCCGAGATTCGTCGTCACACTGCCCAGCCAACCGGCCATCAGGATGCCGGCGAGCCCCGCCGTGAAGGCCGAGAACATGTAGATCGTCACCTTGATCCGCTTCACCGCGATGCCGGTCAGGGTCGCCGCTTCCTCGTTCGAGCCGATGGCGAAGACGTACTGGCCCCATCGCGTCCACCGATAGACGACGGTCATCACCACCGTCAGCGCGATCAGTGCGAAAAGCGGATGCGGCAGGCCAAAGGTAGAACCGCCCCCGATCCAGAGCAGCAGGTCGTGGTCCGGCCCGAACTGGTAGATCATCTTGTTGTTCGACAAGACCATCGCCGCCGACCGCGCCGCCGAAAGCATCCCCAGCGTGATGACGAAGGCCGGCATCCCGGCATAGGCGATCAGCGTCCCGTTGATCGCTCCCACGATCAGCGCGACGCCGAGAGCCGCGATTGCCGACAGCCAGAAGGAGTATCCCCCCTCCATCAGGACCGAAATGACCATCGCGGTAAGCACCACGATAGAGCCCACCGACAGGTCGATCCCGCCCGATGCGATGACGGTCGTCATGCCGATGGCGATGATCGCCACGAAAGCGAAGTTGCGCGCGACGTTGAAGAGGTTCCGCTGCGTGGCGAAGCCATCTGTCATGAAGCTGAGGGCGATGCAGGCCAGCAACGCCGCAATGAAGACCCAGAAGACCTGGAGGTTGGCGACCCGCGAGAAGGACGAGCGATGCTGCGCCCGTCCGATGACCTGCTCGAGTGTGTCCGTCATGTAAGTCTCCCTCAGGCGTATTCGATGGCGCCGGTGATGAGGCCCGTGACCTCTTCCGGCGAACTGTCGGCGGCGCGTTTCGCGGCGACGAGGTTGCCGCGGCGCAGGACCGCAATGGTGTCGGCGACGGCGAAGACGTCCGGCATCCGGTGGCTGATGAGGATGACGCTGATCCCGTGTTCGCGAAGGTTGCGGATGAGGTTCAGCACCTCGGCCACTTGCCGGACCGAAATCGCGGCAGTCGGTTCGTCCAGAAGAACGATGCGTGCGTCCGACAGAAGCGTCCGAGCGATGGCAACAGCCTGCCTCTGCCCGCCCGACATCCGCCGCACCACGTCGCGGGGCCGCGTCTCGGACTTGAGGCGCGCGAAGAGGCCCGCCGACGTCGTGCGCATCGTGTCGTAGTCGATGACGCGGATCGGACCGAAGCGCTTCATGGGCTCGCGGCCGAGAAAGACATTCGACGCTGCGGTGAGGTGGTCGCAAAGTGCGAGGTTCTGGTGGACGATTTCGATGCCCGCGCGCTGCGCGTCGATCGGGCGGTGAAACTCGACCGGCTTGTCGTCGATTCGGATCTCGCCTTTCGTTGGCCGGTAGTTGCCCGCGATGATCTTCACCAGCGTCGACTTGCCCGCCCCGTTGTCGCCCATCAGGCCCATGACCTCGCCCGGAGCAAGCTCCAGCGACACATCGTCGAGCGCCTGAATGGCACCGAAACTCCGGGAAATGCCGGAAAGCCTCAATCGTGACATCTGTCCTCCTCCCCTACCGCTGCGACGGCCGGACAAGCCGCCGCTCTCGCGTCCTTGTAGCACCGGAAGCCGCTTCCGCGTCGTCCGAAGTGGAGAATTAGTAGCTTGACGGAATAATATTAGTAAATAGTATTATTATTGAAAAACGTCGACGGCGCCAAGACTGGGGAGGGTTCGGAGTGTCTGCGATCGTGCGTCTGAAGCCGCTCTGTGACGGAAGCGGCGCAGCGGCAGAGCCTTTCATCATTGGCGAACCGACACTGAGCTCCCGCCGCCAACGACGGCCATCGGGAGCCACAGCAATTCGACACCCGGGCACCGCCCGGGCGCACGGATGAACCAGAAACCGGAACAAGACAGGGAGCACTATCAATGAAGACCACCATCGCGTACCTCGCCACGGCCACGGCGCTCGTGGCGCTGGCCACGGCGGCGCAGGCGCAGGACAAGAAGACCCTCGCCATCGTCGTGAAGGGCCTCGACAACCCGTTCTTCGAGCAGATCAACCTCGGCTGCCAGAAATGGATGTCCGAGAATGCCGACAGCGAATACCAGTGCCTCTATACGGGCCCGGCGTCTTCGGCCGACGAGGCGGGCGAGGTCCAGATCGTCGACGACCTCCTGACGTCCGGGGTCGCCGCCATTGCGATTTCACCGTCGAACGCACCCGCCATGGCCAACCGCGTCCGCGAGATCGCGCCGGACGTGCCGGTGATGACCATCGACGCCGACTTCCTCGAAGCCGACCGCGACCTGCGGACCACCTATCTCGGCACCGACAACTACCTCATGGGCGTCAAGATGGCCGAAGAGGCCGCCAAGCTTAAGCCCGAAGGCGGCACTGTCTGCCTCCAGCTCGGCAACGTCGCTGCCGACAACATCAACGCCCGCGCGCAGGGCTTCCGCGACACCGCGGGCGGCAGCGAAGGGATCGAGCGTCTGAACGGCGAAGGCGGCTGGACCGAGATCGAAGGCTGCCCGGTCTTCACCAATGACCAGGCCGACCTCGCGAACCAGCAGATGGCGGACACCTTCATCGCGAATCCCGACCTCGACGCCTTCATCCTCGTCGGCGGCTGGGCTCAGTTCGCGCCGCAGGCCTATTCGCAGGTCACCGATCAGGTGATGGACAAGCTTACCTCGAAAGAGCTCATCATCATCGCGGGCGACACCCTGCCGCCGCAGACCCAGGCCTTCCGCGACGGTCGCAGCCACGCCCAGGTCGGCCAGCGCCCGTTCGAAATGGGCTACAAGGCACCCGACGTGATGATCCAGCTCATCGAGGGTCAGACGGTCGAGGATCCGCTCTACACGGGCCTCGACGTCTGCAACCAGGACGATCCGGGGTTCTGCCAGGACAACTGATCCGAGGACAAGGCAGGGTCCGGTCCAATCGGCCGGGCCCCGCCTCACACGCTCAACACGACGACCCGGGACAACCCCGGTCAGGGAGGAACAAATGACTTTCGCAAGAACGCTCGCCACGACCTGCATGGCCGCGGCACTGGCTACCGGCGCCGCCGCCCAGGAAAAGCCGCAACTCGCCTTCGTGGTGAACGCCGCTTCCGACTTCTGGAAGCTGGCCGAAGCCGGCGTCGCCGCCGCGCAGGCCGAGTTGCCTGACTATGATCTTCAGTTCCGCTATCCCGCGCAGGGGACGGCGGCGCTTCAGAACGCGCTGATGGACGACCTCGTGGCCGCAGGCACCGACGCCATCATGATCTCGTCGGTCGATCCGAAGACCTCGATCGACGCCTTCAACCGCATCGCGGGCCAGATCCCGCTCTTCACCACCGACTCGGACGCGCCCGACAGCGAGCGCATCGCCTACCTCGGCTCGTCGAACACCGACGCGGGCGTGCAGGCGGGCGAGATCGCCAAGACGGCGCTGCCCGACGGAGGCCAGTGCATGGGCTTCGTGGGCTTCCTCGGCGCCGACAACGCCGTCGAGCGCATCGCGGGTTTCCGCCAGGCGGTCGAGGGCTCGGGCATCGAGCTTGTCGACGTGCGCGGCGACGACGTGGACTTCGCCCGCGCGCGGTCGAACGTCGACGACGTGCTCGCGGCGAACCCGGACATCAACTGCATGGTCGGCTTCTATTCCTACAACCCGCCGAAGATCTACGAAGCCCTGCAGGCCGCCGGGAAGCTGGGTGAAATCACCGTCATCGCCTTTGACGAGGATCCGGTGACGCTCGGCGCCGTGCGCGAAGGCTCCTTCGCCGGAACGGTCGTTCAGGATCCCTACCAGTGGGGCTATCAGGGCATGCACCTCATGGCCGACTATCTGGAAGGCGACACCTCGGGCGTGCCGGCTGACGGTCTCATCATCGTGCCGACCAAGGTCATCGAACAGTCGAACGTCGATGCGTTCGAGGCAGAACTGACGGCGCGTATCAAGGGATAGCGGTGTCCTCCCCGCTTGCGACGGGCTGCGCCGGGCGAGACACTCGTCACGCGCAGCCCGTTTCATCCTGCAAGGAAGATCCGTGACGAAACCTCCAATCGCGCTCTCGCTGACCGACGTGACGAAGGTCTATCCCGGCGTCGTCGCGCTTCAGCGTGTGAACCTGTCGCTGACGGGCGGCGAGATCGTCGGCCTGATCGGTGAAAACGGTGCGGGCAAGTCCACCCTGATGAAGGTGCTGGGCGGCACCATCGATCCGAATGGCGGAACGATCACTGTCGACGGACACGACCATGCGGCCCTGACCCCGCGCCAGGCCAACGACCTCGGCATCGCCTTCGTCCACCAGGAGCTGAACACCTTCAGCAACCTCGACGTAGCCGCCAACATCCTTCTGGGGCGCGAGATCGTCACCGCCCCCTTCGGAACGCTCGACCAGGCCGCGATGGTGCGCGCCGTGCGCCCCATCCTCGATGTGCTCGGCGCGAAGTTCGCCCCCGAGGATTCCGCCGCCGACCTGTCGCTCGCCGACCAGCAGATCCTCGAGGTCGCGAAGGCGCTCTCGATGAAGGCCCGCCTCGTCATCTTCGACGAGCCGACGTCCAGCCTTACCGCCTCCGAGACCGCGCGTCTCCTCGACGTCATGCGTCAGCTTCGCGCCGACGGCGTGGCGGTCCTGTTCATCAGCCACCGCCTTGCCGAGATCGAAGAGGTCGCCGACCGCGTCGTGGTTCTGCGCGACGGCCGGAACGCGGGCGACTTGGCGCGCGCGGACATCACCAAACAGCGCATGGTCGAACTGATGATCGGTCGGAACATCGGACGGGACGCCTCGCGTACAGCACCCTCGGGTACGTCGCCCGTCCTGGAATTTCGCGCGGTCTCGACGACCGCTTTTCCCTCCTCGAAGGTCGACCTGACGTTGAACGCGGGCGAAATCCTGGGTCTGGCGGGCCTTGTCGGCGCAGGCCGGTCCGAACTCGCCCGCGTCGCCTTCGGCATCGACCGGCGCAACGGGGGCGAAGTGCGCGTCAATGGCGTCTCCCTCACGCCCGATTCAGTCGCGTCCGCCATAGCGGCCGGTCTCTGCCTCGTGCCCGAGAACCGCAAGGAAGAGGGGCTGATCCTCGACTTCGCGGTGAAAGAGAACATCTCGCTGCCCAGCCTCGGCCGCCTCCGCCGTGGCTGGTTCGTCGACCGGCCCGCCGAGCGCGACCTTGGCACGGCCTCGCGCAGCAGGCTCGGCATCAAGACCGCAACTCTCGAAGACGCCGTCGCCTCGCTATCGGGCGGCAACCAGCAAAAGGTCGTCCTTGCGAAGTGGCTCGCGATGAGCCCCAAGGTGATCATCATGGACGAGCCGACGCGCGGGATCGACGTCGGCGCCAAGCGCGAGGTCTATACGCTTATGCGGGCGCTTGCGGAAACGGGCGTCGGCATCCTGATGATCTCGAGCGACATGGAAGAGGTCATCGGTATCTCGGATCGCGTCGCGGTGATGAGCGCGGGCCGCGTGGCAGGGATCCTCGACCACGACGAGATAAGCGAGCCGAACATCCTTCGGCTTGCGGTAGGCTGAGACAGGGCGGGAGGCGCGGACGGTGCAGAAGAAGGATATCGGGCTGGCGGTGCTGGTCCTGACAGTGGCGGCGGTGGTCGCGGCCTTGAACCCTCGGTTCCTGTCGCCCATCAACCTCGCCAATACGGCGAACCTGATCGGGCTGTTCGGCCTGTTCTCGATTGCCGAGGCCTTCGTCATCGTGACGGCGGGCATCGAGCTGTCGGTCGGTTCCGTCATCGCCCTTCTCGGCGTCCTCTTCGTCGACATGATCGTGAACCAGGGCGTGCCCTGGCCCATCGCGACGGTCCTTGTGATGCTTCTCGGCGCGGTGATCGGCCTTCTGCACGGCCTTCTCGTTACAAAGATGAAGCTCCAGCCCTTCGTCGTGACGCTTTGCGGACTCCTCATCTATCGCGGCATCGCGCGCTTCTACACCGCCGACGGCACCGCCGGCTTTTCCTTCGGGGACAGCTTTCCCTGGCTTGAATGGGTGATCTCGGGCCGAACCTCGGGTGTGCCGCACTCCATCGTCGCCTTCGGGATCGTCGCGGTGGCGTCTTGGTTCCTGCTGCACCGGACGGTCTTCGGACGGCACCTCTTCGCCGTCGGCAAGAACGAGGAGGCGGCGCGGTTTGCGGGTATCAACACGACGCGCGTCATCATCCTGGCCTACGTCATCTGCTCGGTCCTGACCGGCCTCTCGGCGGTGTTCTTCGCCATGTACACCCGCTCGATCCATCCGGCATCGCACGGTAGCTTCTACGAGCTCTACGCCATCGCGGCGGCAGTCCTCGGCGGCTTCTCCCTGCGCGGCGGCGAAGGCTCCATCGTGGGCGTCGTCCTGGGCGTCATCCTGCTTCAGGTGCTCCAGAACCTGGTGAACCTGCTCGGCATCCCCTCGTCGCTGAACTTCGCGGTGATGGGTGGCGTGATCCTGATTGGCGTCATCGCGGACACGCAGTTCGCGCGATACAGGACGGCGAGGCGACAGGCGGCGGCTCTTGCGTCTCTCAGCGCCGGACGGGCTGAGACAAGCGGCGGCTAGGTCTCCTGCCCGCCGTTCACCGCAATCATCTGCCCCGTGAGGAACCGCGCCTCGGGCGAGGCGAGGAAGGCGACCGTCGCGGCGATGTCGTCGGGCGTGCCCATGAAGCCGGTGGGGATCTTCGCCGCCCGTGACGGGTCGTCGGCGTCTACATCCTCGGACCTGATCTGGCCCGGCGAGACGATGTTCGCGGTGATCCCCTTGGGCGCGAATTCCTCGGACAGCGCCTTCGTCAAACCCCATACCCCGTGTTTCGCGGCCGAGATCGGGGCACCCTCGAAATAGCCGTGGATCGCCTTCATCCCGGCGAAGTTGACGATACGCCCCCAGCCCTGCTCGACCATGCCCGGCAGGAACGCCCGGCAGGCGCGGAAGGCCCCTGTCAGCGCCACGTCGATCACGGCATCCCAGTCCTCGTCCGTCGTTTCGAGAAACGGCTTGTGCGGACGGCGTGCGGCGTTGTTGACGACGATATCGACCGTCCCGAACCGTTCGAGCGCCGAGGCCGCGATCCGTTCGACGTCATCGGCGCGTCCCATGTCGCCCATCAGGACGAGGGCCGACGCGCCTGCCGCTTCGACCCTGCGCGCCGTCTCCTTGCAGGCGTCTTCGTCCCGCGAGCCGTTGACGACGACGTTGCATCCCATGCCAGCGAGACGAACCGCGATCGCCCGACCAATGTTGTGGCCGGAGCCCGAGACGAAAGCCGTGCGTCCCTCCAGAGTGCCGTTCGTCATGCTGCATCCTCCCGATTGCCTGCGTCCGAAGTAGCGGGCGGGGATTCATCATTCAACAGAATATTGTTGACAATCGACAATCACTGGCCTGTGATTGTCTCATGCAGAACGCCAACGGCACCCCGGAAACAGCGCAGAGATTCCGCCAGCGCCCCCTCGTCCAGGAGGTGAGAGACGAGCTGGAACGCATGATCCTGGGAGGCGAGGTCGAGGCAGGCGAGCGGCTGAACGAGATCGTCCTCGCCCGTCAGATGGGCGTGAGTCGCGGTCCGGTGCGGGAGGCCGCAAGGTCGCTGGAGCGCGAGGGTCTTGTCCGGGCGGTCGCGAACCAGGGCGTCTACGTCCGCAAGCTGTCCCTAGAGGATGCGCTTGAACTCTATGACCTGCGTGCGTTGATGGCCGGCGAACTTTGCGCCTCCGTGGCCGCGATGCCCGGCGCCCACATCCGGGCAGACCTGCGCGACCTCGTCGAGACGATGGACGACCTCATCACCCGAGACGACCAGGACAGCTATTTCACCGCCAACCTCGCCTTCCACGACCACATCGCGGCTGTGGCAGGCCTTGAACGCACGCGGTCGCTCTACGTGGCGCTCGGCAAGGAAGTGCGGCTCTTCCGGCTGCGCGTCCTCAACGGGCTGGCCTCGCTCGTCGTCTCGAACGCCGAGCACCGCCGCATCCTCGCCGCCATCGAGGCGGGCGACATCGAGACGGCACGCGCGGAAGGGCGCGATCACCATCTGAACGGCAAGCGGCGTCTTCTCGAGACGCTCGATGGTTGAAGACCGCCCCGCAAGGCGGGGCAAAAAAGACAAAATCAGGGAGGAGGACCCAAATGAATAACGCAACCCACACCACCGCACGGCGGATCTTCGGTGCGGCGCTCGCTGCGGCCGTCGCCGTGCCGCTCGCCTTTGCCGGCATGGCCAGCGCGCAGGACTATCCGTCCGCGGACGAGACACTCGACTGGACCATCGCCTTCGGACCGGGCGGCGGCAACGACATCATGGCCCGCAGCATCGTCGAGATCCTCAACAAGTACGAGCTCTATCCCGGTGACATCAGGGTGGAAAACCGAGCCGGTGGCTCGGGGGCGGTCGGATGGGGCTACCTGGCCAGCCAAGCCGGGAACCCCTACGGCATCTCGACGACCTCGGGCAGCTTCGTGACGACGCCGCTTCAGGCCGACACGGGCTGGGCGCCCGAGGACTTCACCCCGGTCGCCCTTCTGGCCACGGACGATCTTGTTCTCGTGGTGAACGGTTCATCCGAGATACAGAACATCGAAGAGTTCATCGCCTACGCCAAGGAGAACCCGATCAACATCGGCGGTACGGGCACGGTCAACGTCGACTTCATCGTGCCGACGCTGTTCGCGCAGGCGGCCGGCTTCGAGTTCGACTACGTGTCGTTCAACGACATGTCGGAACAGACGACCGCCCTTCTGTCGAACGCACTCGACGCGATGGTGGGTAACCCGGGCGAGATCCTGGGTACTCATCGAGTCCGGCGACCTGCGTCCGCTCGTGTTCTCGGGCCAGAACATCCCCGCCGCTCTCGAAGGCGTGCCGACCATGGGCGACATCGGCTACGACATCGGCGTGTCGATGCCGCGCGGCCTGATCCTGGCGCCCGACGCCCCGGCCGAGGCGCAGGAATGGTGGATCGAGACCATGAAGAAGGTCGTCGATACTCCGGAATGGAAAGAATATATCGCCTCGAACACCCTCACGCCGACGGTGATCTATGGCGAGGATTTCCGGACGTTCCTGACCAACACCAAGAACGGCTTTGAAGAAGTCCTGAAATCCGTCGGCGCGGTCCAGTAGTCCCGTCCGGCTAACGCGATCCGGCCACTCCGCACAGGGTGGCCGGCCTTTCTTTCTCGGGGGCAGACATCCATGCGCATCGGCTTTCTGGTCGTCCTGCTGGCGGGGGCGGTGTTCTATAGCTACATCGCCTTTGCCGACCTGAACTTCATGACGCGCACCGGACGGCTGGGACCCGGCTTCTTTCCCCGCATGATCGGCGGAATGGCCATCATCGCCCTGATCTGGGCGATCCTGGACGAGATGCGCGCGGCCACGCCCCAGGACGAGGAGGACACGCGCTGGTCCGACGTCCTCGTGCTGATGGTGCTGGCGGTCGGCTATGCCTTTCTCCTGCGCCTCTTCGGCGGCTTCGTCGCGACCGTGATCTTCCTTCTGGTCGCGCTGGCCCTGCTCAATCGCGGCCGGCACATCACCAACGTGGCGGTGTCGCTGCTCGTGCCGGCGGGGGTCTACCTGCTTTTCGACAAGCTTCTGAACGCGGGCATGCCTCCGGGCCTGTTCGAACTTCTCTGACACACCGCGCCGCGCGCACACACTCCCCGGAGCCGACCCGATGGACATCTTCTCCGACCTCTTCATGGGTTTCTCGGTCGCGGTGACGCCGATGAACCTGGTCTACCTCTTCGCGGGAGCGATGGTGGGCATGGTGGTCGGCGTCATTCCCGGCTTCGGCCCCTCGGCGGGCCTGGCGATCCTTCTTCCCGTGACGCTTGGGATGGACCCGATCGGCGCGGTGATGATGCTGGCCGCGATCTACTACGGAGCGATGTATGGCGGCACGATCACTTCGATCCTGCTGAATACTCCAGGCGAAAGCGCCACGGTCGCCAGCACCTTCGACGGCTTTCCCCTGGCCAAGAACGGCCGTGCCGGTCCGGCCCTGGTCATGCAGGCCGCGGCCTCCTTCGTGGGCGGCACCGTGGGCGTCATCCTCATCACCATTCTCGCCCCCATCTTCGGGCAGGTCTCGCGCAGCTTCGGTCCGCCCGAATATTTCCTGCTGGCGGTCATGGGGATGCTGACGCTGATCGTGATGATCGGCGAGAACTGGAAGCTGGGCGTCATCTCGGCCCTGATCGGCTTCGCGCTCGGCACCGTCGGCGTCGACCTCGAAACCGGACAGAGCCGCTATACCTTCGGGTCGGCCGAGCTGATCGGCGGCATCTACTTCATCCCCGTCGCCATCGGTCTCTTTGGCCTGGGCGAGTTGTTCTACGCCTTCTACAACGGCCTGCACCGCACCGGCACGGGCGGCATCGTGCAATACGACAAGGAAGAGAGGTTCTGGCCCACGGCGCAGGACTGGATCTCGACGCGTTGGACCATGGTGCGCGGGTCGATCCTTGGCTTCGTCGTGGGCGTCATCCCCGGCGCGGGGGCGACCATCGCCTCGCTCATGGCCTATTCCCTCGAACGCTCGATCTCGAAGACGCCCGAGAAATTCGGCAAGGGCGAGATGAAGGGCCTCGTCGCACCCGAGACGGCGAACAACGCGGCCTCGTCCGGCGCGATGATCCCGCTTCTGACGCTCGGCATTCCGGGATCGGCCTCGACCGCCGTGCTTCTGGCCGCTTTCCTTCTCTGGGGGATGCGTCCCGGACCGCTCTTCATGGAGCAGAACCCGGAACTGGCCTGGGGCCTGATTGCGTCGATGTACCTGGGTAACATGGTGCTTCTGGCGATCAACATCTTCGCCATCCCGCTCTTCGTGCAGATCATCAAGGTGCCCTACCGCATCCTCGGCCCCGTCGTGGTCGTCATCTGCGCGCTTGGCACCTTCAGCGTGCATTCGAGCTTCGTCGAGACCTGGATCATGTTCGCGGCGGGGTTCGTCGGGTTCTTCATGCGGCTCTACGGCTTCTCGCCCGCCGCCCTGGTTCTGGCGCTTGTGCTGGGACCGCTCGCCGAGGAAGCGCTGCGCCAGACGCTGACGATCTCTCGCGGGTCGTTCATGATCTTCGTCGAGCGCGCGCCGTCGCTGTGGATCATCGGCGTGACGATCTTCCTCGTCGTCCTTCTGCCTCTGATGAGCCGCTTCGGCAGAAGCTCCGGCGACGCCGAAAAGGCCGGAGGCTGATCCTGTGCCTCGCCTCCCCTTCGGAGAGGCGGTGGAGCTTGCGCGAAGCCGCGTTCGACCGGGCGGGTGTCGGGGAAGACGATGCGGGCCTCGCCGCGTCGATGCTCGCCGAGGCCGAGGGCATGGGGATCGTCACGCACGGGTTGTCGCGGGTCGAGACCTATGTCGGCCGCATTGAAGCGGGCGGGATCGACGCCAGTGCCGTCGTCTCTGTCGAATCTCCCGCCCCGGCTCTGCGACGGCTCGACGGGGCGAACGGGCTTGGCCCGGCCATCGCCGAACGCGCACGTCTCGCGGCTTCCGAGGCGGCTCGATCCTGCGGCGTGGGGATGGCGGTCGTTCGGCGCGTCAGCCACGTCGGCGCCTTGGCTCCGCTTCTCCGGCGTGCGGCTGACGACGGCTTCGCCGCGATCGTCACGACCAACACCGCGCCGATGCTCGCACCGGCGGGCGGACGTGAGGCGCGGATCGGGAACGCTCCCATAGGCCTTGCGGTGCCCGACCCGGGCGGACGGCACCTGATCCTCGACATGGCGCTGTCGACCGTCTCGCGGTCGCGCATCAGGTCTGCCGCCAAAGCGGGTGAGTCCATCCCAGAGGACTGGGCGACCGACGAACAAGGCCGTCCCACTACCGACCCGTCGCGTGCGCTGACCGGCATTCTGCGCGCCATCGGCGGCGACAAGGGGGCGAACTTCGCGCTTGGACTCGACCTGATGCTGGCGACGCTGGCGGGGGCGGCGATGCTGACCGAGATCCCGAATGCGGCCGAGACGCCGGACAGCCCGCAGGGGCTTGGTCTGATGATCGTCTTGATCGACGCGGAACGGTTGCGACCGGCCGAGGCGCGAGCGCGACGGTTCGAAGACGCGCGAGCCATCCTCGCCGGCACGGACCGGCAGAACGAAGACGTGCCGATCCGGCTGCCCGGAGACCGCGCGCTGGCACGTCTTGCCGAGGCTCGCACCGAGGGTCTCGACCTGTCGGACGACTGCCTCGCAATGCTGCACCGCCTGGGCGGCTGAGCCTCAGGCCTCGACGATTTCCTTCATCGCCTGAAGGAACTGCGCCACTTCGGCCTCGGAGTTGTAGTGGCACATCGACACGCGCACGCAGGTGGCGAGGCCCAGCGGATCGAGGATGTTGCCCGAGTAGTGGTCGGCCTTGCGGGTATGGACGCGGATGCCGCGCTCACGCAGGGCAGTGACGATCTCGGGCGCTTCGCTGCCGCTCAGCGCGAAGGACACCAGCCCCTCGCGGCGCGGGTTGTCGACGCCGCCGACGATGCGGACGCCAGGCAACTCGGCCAGCCCCGCGAGGTTGCCGGTGCCGTAGAGCATGGCGTCGGTCAGCCGCTTCTCGTGGTCGTGGATCGCCTCGCCGGCGGCAACGATGCGCGCGCGGCGGTCGGTGGCGTCGGACACCTGCCCGCCAAGCCAGTCGAAGTAGGCGACGACGTCCGAGAAGGTGGCGTAGGAGCCGGTGTCGCGCGTCCCCATCTCCCACGGCGCGCCGGGCGCGTTCATCAGCGTGTCGTGCGGCAGAGCGTTCAGACGGTCCGAGACCCAGGCCACCCCGTAGCCATGGCGTGAGAAGACCTTGTAGGGCGAGACGACATAGCCGTCGATGCCGTAGCTCTCGATGTCGAGACGACCGTGCGCCGCGTGCTGGATGCCGTCGACGATGATGATGCAGTCGGGGGCGACGGCACGGATCGCCCGCGCTATGGCGGCGACGTCGACGCCCATGCCGGTGACGGGCGAGGTGTGGACGATGGTGGCGACGCGGGTGTCGGGCGTCAGCGCGTCGGCATAGTTCTCCGGCCCGACCGATCCGGTTTCGTCATCATGCGCGACGACGACATGGGTCTTGCCCGCGACACCCGCCCATCTGTCGGCGGCGCTGCGCGAGGCCGGATGCTCCATCGAGCTTCCGACGACGCGACCGCCCTCGGGCGTGCCGAGACAGGCGACCGAGATCAGGCGGAACAGAAGCTCGGTCCCGCTTTCGCCCACGAAGAACTGGCCTTCAGGCGCATTGAAGAGGACGCGCATGTCGTCCTTCGCGCGGTCGATGATGGCGTTCAGCGCCTTGGACGCCGGGTTGTCGCGGCCCTGGTTGTCAGGGATGGCGGCCATCTTCGCCGATGTCTCGACCACCGACTTGAGGGTCAGCGCACCGCCGGCGTTCTCGAAGAACACCCGCTCGCCCTCGAAGGGGCAGGTGTCGACATGCGCGAAGCGGTCGCGGATTTCGGACAGGAGAGCGGTCGAGAAGCCAGCGGCGGCGGTATCCTTCATGGCATCTTCCATGTTGCGGTGGCGAGTGCGGCGAGTTTGCCGTCGGCTCCGGTCAGGCGGCTCTCCATGAACGAGATCGACCGCCCCTTCTTGATGAACCGCCCCTCGCAGGTGACGCGGCCCTCCATGACGGGGCGCATGAACTGGATCTTCATCTCGATGGTGGCGCCGGGTCCGGCCACCTTTTTCGCGAGATGGCCCATCGAGATGTCCATCGCCGTCGCCATGACCCCGCCGTGCAGCGAGCCCTGCGGATTGCGCAGCATGTCCGTCACCTCGAAGGTCACGCGGCAGCAGTCCTTGTCCGCGTCGGCGGCGTCTTCGGGAAGGTAGTCGAAGCCGAGGTCCAGGAAGCGGGCCAGGAAGAACGTCTCGAAGTCCTGCGCGTGGCTGTCGAGCGCATCTTCGAAACGCGCGCGGGCGGCGTCGGCGTCGATGCGCCGGGCGTCATCGGCCATGGGTCAGGATCCGACGAACTGCGGCTTGCGCTTTTCCAGGAAGGCGCGGCGGCCCTCGACGTAGTCCTGGCTGTCGAAGCATTCCTTCACGCGGCGGTCGCATTCGGCCAGATCGCGGGCGCTTTCGTCCTTCAGCGTCTCGCCCACGATGTACTTGACCGAGGCGACGGTCATCGGCGCGTTGCCGGCGATGGTTTCGGCCATCTCGGTCGCCGCGGACTCGACCTCGCCGTCAGGGACGACGCGGTTGACCAGCCCCATGACGCGGGCCTCCTCGGCGTCGAAACGGCGGGCGGTGAAGAAGATCTCCTTGGCGAAGGCCGGCCCGACGACGTCGACCAGCCGCTTGATGCCGGGAAAGCCGTAGCCGAGGCCCAGCTTCGCCGCCGGGATCGCGAAGCTGGACGAGGTGCCGCAGATCCGCACGTCGCAGCACAGCGCCAGCGCCACGCCGCCGCCGATGCAGAAGCCGTCGATCTGCGCGATGGTGGGCTTCGGGAAGGCCTCGATCATGTCGTAGACGCGCTTCGTCGTCGCGTTGTACCGCGCGACGCCCTCCTCGCTCGCCCGCTCGCTTTCGAACTTCGAGACGTCGGCGCCCGAGACGAAGGCTTTCCCGCCGGCGCCCGACAGGATCAGGATGCGCACGCTCGGCGTCGGACTGGAACCGCGTCACCGCCTCCTCGACCGCCTCCCACATTTCCAGCGAGACGGCGTTCCGCTTTTCCGGTTGGTTGAAGACGATGCGGGCGATATCGCCCGAGCGTTCGGTGAGGATCTTGTCGGTCATTGGTCGGTTCCTAAGTCAGATGGCGCCGGCGGCCTTCAGGGCCTCGATCTCGGCGTCGGAATAGCCGATCTCGGCGAGGATTTCGGCCGAATGCTCCCCCGCCAGCGGCGGCGGTGTGGCGATGTGGCTGGGTGTGCGGCTCATCAGGATCGGCTGCCCGACAAGCCTGGTTTCACCGCGTTCGCGGCTGTTCACCGGCTGGGCGAGGCCCAGGTGTTCGACCTGCGGTTCGCGGAAGACCTGCCCGATGTCGTTGATCTCGCCCGCCGGCACGCCGGCGTCGTTCATGGCGTCGACCCATTCGGCGGTCGTGCGCGTCAGCGTGATCGCCTCGATCTCTTCGCCGAGAGCGTCGCGGTTGTCCGACCTCGCTGGCGCGGTCTTGTAGCGGTCGTCCTCGAGCCAGTCATCGCGTCCGAACGCGCGGGCGAAGCGGACCCAGATCTCCTGCCCCGCGACGGCGAGGTTCATGTGGCCGTCCTTGGTCCGGAAGACGCCGGTCGGAATGGACGTCGGGATGGTTGTTGCCCGCCTGGCCCGGCACCTCGCCGTCCATCAGGTAGCGCGCGGCCTGGAAGTCCAGCATGAAGACCTGCGCCTGCAACAGCGAGGTCTGGACCCACTGGCCCTTGCCCGACCTCTCGCGCTCGAGAAGCGCGACGAGAATGCCTTGAGCGGCGAATAGCCCGGCGCAGAGATCCGCGATCGGTATGCCGACGCGCATCGGCCCCTCGCCTGGCTTTCCGGTGATCGACATGAGCCCGCCCATGCCCTGCGCGATCTGGTCGAAGCCGGGACGGCCAGCCAAGGGGCCGTCTTGCCCGAAGCCTGAAATCGAGGCGTAGACGAGGCCCGCATTCTCTTTCGACAGTGCCGCGTAATCGATACCGAGGCGCGTCTTCACATCGGGCCGGAAGTTCTCGACCACGACATCCGCAGTCTTCGCGAGGCGATGAAACGCCTCGCGGCCGCCGTCGGTCTTGAGGTCGAGGGTCAGACTGCGCTTGTTGCGGTGCAGGTTCTGGAAGTCCGGGCCCGAGCGCGGACCGCCCAGTTGCGCCTTGTCGGACGGCGCTTCGATCTTGATGACGTCGGCGCCCCAATCAGCGAGCTGGCGAACGCAGGTCGGACCGGAACGCACGCGCGTCAGGTCGAGCACTCGGATGCCGCGAAGGGCTTCGCTGGCGACGGGACGCTCTGCCCCTGCCCCGCCCTGGCCGTCGACGCTGTCGGTCCGGTTCGCGGGCTGCGGCATGTTGGCTCTCCCGTGGTAATCCTGCGCTGTCTAGAAGTATGACAGCGATTGAGGATAGGCAATATAAATGTTAATTGTTGACAGAATTCACGCGTCGGGCGAGGAGACGTCATGAGCATTCAGGCCAGGTCCATCGGCGCGGCCCGCGCCACCCTCGCGGGCGAGGTCAGGTCCGAGATCGAGCGCATGATCGTCGAAGGCGACCTTGCCGCCGGCGAGAAGCTGAACGAACTGGTCCTTTCCACCGCCATGGGCGTCAGCCGCGGCACGGTACGCGAGGCGATCCGCTCGCTTGCCAACTCCGGGCTCATCGACCTTATCGCCAATCGCGGCGCCTTCGTCCACGAAACCACGCTGGCCGAGGTGCGCAACCTCTACGACCTGCGAGGCGCGATCTTCGCGATGGCCTGCTCGTCGGCGGCGTCGCGTGTGGCTGACGGCGACGAGCCGAGGCTCGTGCGCGGCATGGACGACAACCTCGACCGCATGAGGGATGCTCTGAAGGATAACGACACCAAGGCCTACTACGCGCTGAACATCGTCTTCCATGACATGCTGATGGCGGCTGCGGGCAATCCGAAGGCGAAGACGATCTACGACAACCTCGTCAAGGAAATGCACCTCTTCCGGCGGCGCGGCCTGTCCATCGCCACCAACATCGCCCGCTCGATCGACGAGCACGAAGTCATCCGCGCCGCCGTCGCCGCGGGAGAGGCCGAAGCGGCGCGCAATGCGGCCCTGGACCATATCCGCTCGGGTCTGGGCCGCTACATGAAGATGCTGTCCCAGGATGACCTGGCCGACGGCTGAGAAGGAACGCACTCCGCCATGGCCAATCCGCTTTACGACCGTCTCTTTGCGCCACACGACGGACGGGACACGCCCTTCCTGATCCTCGCGGACGGCTCGGTCATCACGCACGCCTCCTTCATCGAGATGGCGGGACGGACCGCCGCCGCGCTGTCATCGCTCGGCCTCAAGCCCGGCGACCGGGTCGCGGTCCATGTCCAGAAGTCGCCTGAAGCGCTGGCGCTTTACGCGGCCTGCATTCGCGCGGGTGTGGTCTTCCTTCCACTCAACACCGCCTACACCCCGCGCGAACTCGATTATTTCGTGACCGACAGTGAAGCCGCGCTTTTCGTCTGCGATCCGGGTGAGGCCGAGGCGCTGGCCGAGGTCGCGCAGGGCGCGGGGGCGAAGCTTCTGACGCTCGACGGCGACGGGACGGGTTCGCTGTCCGAGGCTGCCGCCCTGCAGACCTCGACCCTGCCGCCTGCAGCGCGTGACGAAGACGACATCGCAGCACTGCTCTACACCTCCGGCACCACGGGGCGGTCCAAAGGGGCGATGCTGACGCAGAAGAACCTTCTGTCCAACGCCGAGGCGCTGGTCGAAGCGTGGCGTTTTACATCGGACGATGTTCTGCTTCACGCGCTGCCGATCTTTCACGCGCACGGCCTCTTCGTGGCGACGAACACGCTACTTCTCGCAGGCGGGTCGCTGATCTTCCTGCCGAAGTTCGATCAGGACGCGGTCATCGCCGCCCTGCCCCGCGCCACGGCGATGATGGGCGTCCCGACGTTCTACACCCGTCTTCTCGACGACCCGCGCTTCGACAGGGACCTCGTGTCCCACATGCGGCTCTTCATATCCGGCTCCGCGCCACTTTTGGCGGAAACCCACATCAGGTTTGAGGAACGCACCGGGCATCGCATCCTCGAACGCTACGGCATGACCGAGACCAGCATGAACACCTCGAACCCCTACGAGGGCGAGCGTCGCGCGGGCACCGTCGGCTTTCCGCTGCCCGGCGTCGAGGCGAAGGTCTGCGATCCGGGGACCGGGGCCGAGGTCCAGGCAGGCGAAATCGGTGTCCTTCATGTGCGCGGACCGAACGTGTTCAAGGGCTACTGGCGGATGCCGGAAAAGACCAAGGCCGAGCTTCTGGACGACGGCTTCTTCATCACGGGCGACCTCGCGCAGGTCGACAGTGATGGCTACGTCCACATCGTCGGGCGCGGCAAGGACCTCATCATCTCGGGCGGCTACAACATCTATCCGAAGGAGATCGAGCTTTTCCTCGATGCCCAGCCCGGCGTGAAGGAAAGCGCGGTCGTCGGCGCGCCTCACCCTGACTTCGGCGAAACCGTCGTGGCTGTCATCGTCCCGGAAGACGGGATCGCGCCCGACCTCGCGGCCATCGAGGCCGCGGCACGGACCGAACTTGCGGGCTTCAAGCGGCCCCGCCGCTTCGAGGTGGTGGACGAGCTGCCCCGAAACACCATGGGCAAGGTGCAGAAGGCCGACCTGCGCGCGCGGTTCGCCGAGGCCTTCACAGCGTCCTGACATAACCCTCACAAGAAGAAACGCCCCGGGACTGGCCCGGGGCGTTTGCGTACCGGTGACGCGCGTCCAATACACGGACGCGCGCGCGGTGGGGGATGTCGTCAGGCGGCGTCGAGAAGATCGTCCTCTTCGTCGTCCGGCAGCATGGCCGAGGCCGTCTCGCTGACCACGCCCTGACCCGAGACGAGCGCGTCCCAGAGAATCCTCGTGGCCCGAGCTGACCGCGTCCTGACCGCCGACCGTCTGGACCGCGACCTTGCCCGACCCGGAGGCCAGCTTCAGCGTCACCGTGTCGGTCTCGTAGTCGACCACGATCGTCGCGTCGCGCGATCCCAGGCCCGAGACCGACGCCTCGTCGAAGAGACCGATGATCTCGTCGACTTCCATCAGCGTGAAGGCGCTGCCTGCGCTGGCCGAGAGGCCGGCGAGGTTGATCGACAGGTTCGAAGTCTCCCAGGTCGATGCCGGACTTGACGTCGCTGTCACCGAAGGCGCCCGAACGGAACTCGGAGATCGAGCCCAGGTCGCCGTCCCCGGCAAGGAACTCCAGCGTCGCGCCCTCGTGCATGTCGAGGATCGCCAGACCTCCGTCCTCACCGTCGAAGCCGGCACGGCCACCGCCCGAGACGGACAGCTTGTCGCCGCTCTCGACGTCATACTCGGCGTTGTCGGACGCGAGGATCGCCTGCCCGCCGGTGACCGACAGGTCGGCTCCCGACATGGCGCCCGTGTTCACGAAGCGGCCGCCCATGACGTCGATGTCGAGGTTGTCGGCATCCCCGCCTTCGGTCCAGAACTGGCCCGCCGACGTGATGTCGAGGCTTCCGGCATAGTCGCCGGTGACACCGCCCGCGACGGTCAGCTTGCCGCCGTAGACCTCAAGCTCGCCGTCCGGCCCGAATTCGAGCTCGTCGATGGTGGCGTTGGTGCCAAAGACGACGTGGTTGCCGCCCAGGTCGACGTCGTCCTCGGCATAGAGGCCGGGAAGATCGTCGGTGCTCCAGTTCAGGTGGTTGTCCCACCGGACCCCGTCGCCGAGGTCGTTCGGGATGAACCGCAGCGTTTCGGCGCCGTCACGCATGTCGGCGTCGATGCCGAAGCCTTCCTGGAAGAACTTGATGATGAGGTCGGCGTCGACCACATCCTCGAGCGTGCCGTCGGCCTGCGCCCTCAGATAGTCTGCCAGGTCGCCGATCGTCGCCGTGTTCGTTCCCAGAAGCTGCGCCGCGAAGCGCTGGATCGTGGTCGCGTCCATGACGGACGGGTCCAGACCCTCGACGTTCACGTCGACATCCTTGTCGGGATAATCGAAAGCGCGCGAGCCCATCCAGTTCCAGACGATGGTGTCGTTGTAGTAGGGGTCGATGGAGCGGTTGGCGTCGTTGATCCAGTACTTGTAATCCAGCTCGGACGGATCGTCCGGGTTGGAGAGGTGCGCGACCACGTTGTCCACGAGCGAGGTCATCATCGCGTCGTCCGTGAGGCCGAGCGTGAAGGCTCCGATCATGTCGGCGTCCTTGTGGGCGCCCGAGGTCACGATGTTGCCGCTGAGCAGCGAGTAGTACCCGACGTAGCCCGCGTCCTTGTAGTCTCCGCCGACCGTGGCGAAAGCCGCGTTGTTGTCGATGAAGACGTTGTCCTCGATGAAGCCGCCCGGACGCACCTGAGCGCCGAAGGACGAGGCCCGCATCGAGATCGAGTCGCGGAGCGTGATGTCGGTGTTGTCGTTACCGATGTACATGTTGTGGCTGTACATCGTGGGGGGCTGCGGCGAGGACGCGTTCTGGCCGGTGAAGCCCTCTTCGTAGCCGTTCAGGTCGAAGAAGTTGCCTTCGAGCAGCAGCGCCGTTGTTGAAGTTGGCGAAGATGCCCTGGGCGCGATCCCACGACCCCTGCCATTCGGCGTTGACCGGGTCTTCGTTGTGGACGTCCGTGAAGTCCGAGTTTCGGACCGTCACGCCGTCCTGACGCATCACGACCATCTCGACGTACTTCACGCTGATGTCGTCGAAGATGACGTTCGCGCCGTCGGACTGGAAGGTCACGCCGCCGTGGAACTCGAGTCCCTGAACGACGAGGTTGGTGCTGCCTTCGCCGTTCTGAAGGAACTCCTCGGTCAGGATCGGCTTGTCGCCCGAGCCGTAGGCTCCGACGTAGAGCGGGTGCAGCGGGTCTTCGCCGTCGGTGTCGCGGATCAGGACGCGACCGAGATCGTCGTAGGTGTAGCCGCGCTCGAACAGAAGCCAGTTCGACGTTTCCGAGCCGCGCGGCGTCGCCGCGTGCCAGAGCGCCATGCCGGCGTCCTCGGCGAGCGCCGTGCCTTCGCTCTGGCCATAGTTGCCGTTCGCAAGAAGCCACTCGCCGGTGACCTCGCTCACGCTCATGCCTTCGGCACGGGCGATGTCGGCCAGCGACAGCGCGTCGCTCGACCCCGAGACGTAGACCTTGGTGTGGTTCTCGCCCGCTTCGACGACGACGTTGTCGTTCTCGTCGGTCTCGAGCATGTAGTGCGACGTGCCGGTGGCCCAGCCAGCGGCCTGTTCGCCCTGGACCACCCGCATGTTGACGGTGTGGCTGGTCGTGCTGCCGTCAGTGTGCGTCGCCTCGTAGCGGAAGCTCTGCGATCCGGTGAAGGTCTCGCCGGTCATCACGAGGGCGAGGGTGCCGTCGGGGTTCACCGTGACATGTCCATTGGCCACGTCCGAAATGATCCGGACGGCGGTGACGTCGTCGCCCACGGCGTCGAGCGTGTGGGTGCGTCCGGCTACCACCTCGATGGTGCCGTTGACGACGATCGGATCCGTCTCGGCGCCGTCGCTGTTCGTCGATTGGCCGGGATTGGTGATGTCGATCGGGTCGTCGCTGCCGCCAGTGGGTTCCTCCGGCTCTTCGGTCGGGACCTCGTTGGTCGGCTCCTCGACGGGTTCCTCGACAGGCTCCTCTTCGACAGGCTCCTCTTCGACCGGCTCTTCGGTCGGGACTTCATTCGTCGGCTCTTCGACCGGCGTCTCCTCCACCGGTTCGTCGACGGGCTCTTCGGTGGGTTCCTCGGTCGGGACCTCGTTGGTCGGCTCTTCGACGGGGGTCTCGTCGACGGGCTCTTCCTCGACCGGCTCTTCTTCGACCGGCTCCTCGGTCGGAACCTCGTTCGTGGGCTCTTCGACGGGCGCCTGGGGCTCTTCCTCGACAGGCTCCTCGACCGGCTCTTCGTCGGTCTGGCTGCCGGTATCGACCGGGAGCGGGTCCTTGCCGGGCTTGCCGCCGCCCTTGCCGTTGTTGTCCACCTTGCCGTCAGCGGTCACGCTGCCGTCGCCGCCCATCGAGCCGAAAGCTGCGGCGCTTCCAAAGAGGCCGAAAAGGATCAGGAGAAAGTTCATTCCTCGACCCTCCCGACAAATCCATTGTGCGGGCGTTTACACGTCACGTTCATTTTGAGAGCTCCGTCCGTTTGGCGCATCGTTTTTTTGTTTTGGCCGCACACAGGCCACTCGGAACGCGATCAGATGGGAGCCTGATTGAGGCGTCGCTTGGGGCGTATTGTGACCAAGCGATGGCAATTGGTTCCCGTCGGATCGACCAACACGGCACAGGGCTAGATTTGTTCGGAACCGTCTACAAATGGGGGATTTCCGCTCGGCAATGGACTGCAAATGGGCGGATTGTTGACGGCAGATTGCTGCCATCCGTGCGGCGCGCACACAAAACGGGAGGCTCGTAAGCGGAATTCCGAGCATTAAACCCGGAATTGCCTACTGATTTGCCCCAGGGTCATTTGCTAAAATTGTCAGAAACGCGGCAGACCAATTGGAATTGGGCGAAAGTGGGGCAGAAGAATCACGGCTTGTGACCCGCCCTCGCCCCGAATCCGGCGTTTGCGCCTCTAGCGGGCCACACCGATCGCGTTGACGTAGATCGACCGAAGCGTCGTCGTGGCGCAGATGAAGAGGCGATTCTTCTTCCGTCCCCCGAAGACGACGTTGGCCACGACCTCATCTATGAGGATCTTGCCCAACAGCATTCCTTCCGCGTCGTAGCAGTGAACGCCGTCGCGTGCAGAGGTCCAGATGTTGCCGCCGGTGTCGACCCGGAACCCGTCGAAAAGTCCCGCTGTCTTGCTGACGATCAAATCGGTGCCATCGCCCAGCTTCTGACCAGTCACCGGATAGCTGCGGATGCGCGGCGTGTGGTCCGGCTTATGCGTCTGCCCGGTGTCGGCGATATAGAGCAGGCTTTCGTCGGGCGAGAAGGCGAGGCCGTTCGGCTGAACCATGTCGGTGACGACGCAGGTCACAGCACCATCGGCGGCGATCCGATAGACGTTGCGCGACCCGATCTCGGACGGCGACTGGTCGCCCTCGTACTCGCTGTCGATGCCGTAGGACGGATCGGTGAACCAGATCGAGCCGTCGGACTTCACCACAACGTCGTTCGGCGAGTTGAAGCGCTTGCCCTCGAACCTGTCCGCGAGGATCGTCAGCGAGCCATCGTGCTCGATCCGGCTGACCTGCCGGCCCCTGTGCTCGCAGGCCACGAGACGACCCTCGAGGTCGACGGTGTGGCCGTTCTGGTTTCGGCAGGGCTGCTCGAAGACCGACACCGCGCCCGAGCATTCGTCCCAACGCATGACCCGGTCGTTCGGGATGTCGGACCAGACGAGGTATTTGCCCGCCGCGACGTAGGCCGGACCCTCGCACCAGCGTCCGCCCTCCCAGAGTAGGTCGATGTTGGCGTTCTTGTGGATCAGCTTGCGAAAGCGCTCGTCCAGGATTTCGTAGTGTTCGCCAGGCATCGCCGCTCCCCCGATCTTGTGCTGTCGCGACTTTGGCGAGCCGCCTGTGGTTGGTCAAGTGGGCCTCGAATCCCGTCGTGACCCCTCTCGCAGGAATATTGACAGCTATTTGTCGGACAAATAGGTTGCGTATGAGATCGCCTGGCACAGGACCGGGCGGCCAGGGGGGATTTCGTGGCCGAAGCGGGGGCGCAGACCACACGCAGCGAGACCGGATCGGCGGTCGACGGCGTCGTCGAAAGCATCCGGGCGCTGATCGGGCGTGACGGCCTGACCGTCGGCGACAGCCTTCCGACCGAACGCGAGCTCTGCGACGCCTTCGGCGCGTCGCGCAACACCGTCCGAGAGGCGATGCGCATTCTGAAAGCCTACGGCATTGTCGAGGTGCGCCCCAAGGTGGGTGCCACGATCATCGACAACCGCATGGCCTCGGCCTTCGAGATGTTCTCGTTCAACGTCCTCGACCTGTCGCCCAAGACCTTCAGCGACATTCAGGGTTTCCGCGCGCTGCTCGAGGTGTCGTCTGTCGAAACCCTGTTCGAGCGCATGACGCCCGCCGACCTGGCCGAGTTGAGGCGCATCAACACCAAGCTGACAGACATGCCGCACGTGGACGTCGCCTCGGAGTACGACTTCGAATTCCACACCAAGCTGATGAGCTTGCTCGACAACAAGGCCATCCTCGACGTCTACGGCCTGATGAAGCCCGTGATCCTGCGCATCATGAAGATGGGCAAGTCGCGGCGCACCTTCGAAACCACCACCTACCGCGAGCACGAGGCCATCCTCGCGGCGGCCGAGGCGGGCGACCGCCTGGGCTATCAGTACCTGATGAAGACGCATCTGAACGCCGGGTACGCCCTTTTCCAGAAGACCGCCGCTCCCGAGGCCGGGGAGCGGGACATGACGTCATGACTTTCTAGGGAGGAAAGACAATGAACTTGAGATCAACCGCCCTCGCCGCGCTTCTTGCCGGCCTGGGAACCGCCGCCTTCGCCGGCCCCTCCGTCGTCGACGGACCGGGCGTCGACCCTGCCTGCTTCGCACCGTGGGACGCATCCACCAAGCACTTCCAGTGGGAGGCCAAGGAAGGCCCCTACCGTATCGCCATCGTCAATGGTTTCGTCGGTAACACCTGGCGGATCCAGATGATCAAGACCGCCAAGGCCTATGCCGAGGATCCCGCCGTGGCGGACAAGATCGCCGAATTCAAGGTGGTCTCGACCGGCACCGACGCCCCCGCGCAGCTTGGCGCAATCGAGGACTTCATCAACCAGGGCTACGACGCCATCGTCACCATCGCGGTCTCGCCCGACGGATTCGACCGGGTCATCCGCCTGGCCGACCGCGAGAACGTCGTCCTCGTCCCGTTCGACAACGTGCTCGACACCGACGCCGTCATGCAGGTCAACGAAGACCAGCTTGCCATGGGCCGGATGTGGGCCGAGTTCGCGCTGAAGGAGCTGGATGCCAAAGGCGTCAGCTCGGGCAAGATTCTCGAGGTGCGCGGACTTCCGGGCAACTCGGTCGACAGGGATCGCTCGATCGGCATCAACGAGGTCCTGGCCGCCGATGACGGCAGCTGGGAGATCGTGTCGGTTGTCGGCAACTGGGACGACGGCACCACGCAGAAAGTCGTCGCCGACGCCATAGCCGTGCATGGCCAGTTCGAGGCCATCATCGGCCAGGGCGGCTCGAACGGCGTCATCCAGGCGCTGACCGACGCCGGGCACCCCTGGGTGCCGGTCGCGGGTGAATCCGAGAACGGCTTCCGCAAGGCCATCGCCGAGCACTCCGACGAGGGCCTTAAGGGCATCTCGATCGGCCAGTCGCCCGGTCTCGTCGCCGTGGCGATGAAGGCGGCGATCTCGGCGCTGGAGGGCAACGTGATGCCGCAGCTCATCTCGGTCCCGCTTCCGGTGGCGACCTATGAGGAGCTGGAAGACGGCAAGAACTTCTGGTCCGACCTGCCAGACAACTTCTTCACGGTAAACGAATTCCCGCCCTGCGGCGTGAACGTCTCGGGGCCTGCGATCATGGCGCAGGACGAAGCCGACGTGAAGTGACGCAAGACCCGGCGGCGCCTCCCGGGGCGCCGCCGACCCCATACCACGAGGCAGGCATGGACAGCACCAATCCGCACGTCGCCCTCGAGGGCGTCTCGCGCTATTTCGGCGGCATCACGGCCCTGAAGGACGTGGACTTTCAGTGCCGCCGCGGCACGATCCACGCGATCCTGGGCGAGAACGGCGCGGGCAAGTCGACGCTGATCAAGATCATGGCGGGTGTCCTGCCGCCCAGCGAGGGCCGGATGCTTCTCGACGGCAGGACCGTCGCCTTTCGCAGCCCCGCCGAAGCGCGCGACAACGGCATCGTCTGCATCTTCCAGGAACTGTCGCTGATCCCCGACCTGTCGGTCGCGGACAACATCTTCATCGACCGCCCGCCCCGCAGCCTGGGCCTGATCGACCGCCGCGCGCAGCGCCGCCGCTCCGAGGAGCTTCTGGCGCGGATCGACTGCGAGGACGTGAACCCCGACACCAACGTTCGCGACCTCAGCCTGTCGCGCCGCCAGATGGTCGAGATCGCCAAGGCCATCTCGAAAAATCCGTCCGTCCTGATCCTCGACGAAGCGACCTCGGCCCTGACGAGCCGCGACGTCCAGACCGTCTATGATCTTCTCGGCAAGCTGCGCGAGGACAACGTGGCGAGCCTTTTCATCAGCCACCGGATGCACGAGGTGGACGCCCTCTGCGATACGCTGTCGGTCTTCCGCAACGGCCACCACATCGAGACCTTCGGCAAGGGCGAGAGGACAAGCGGAGAGATAGTGCGCCTGATGATCGGCCGCGACATCGAGGCCCAGTTCCCGCCGAAGCCCGCGCCCGTCGTCGGCAAGGCCCCTGCGCTGAAGGTCGAGGCCCTGAAGTGGGAGGACCGGCTGAAGGGTATCGACATCGAGGTTGCGCCCGGCGAGATCCTCGGCCTCGGCGGCCTCGACGGACAGGGGCACAAGGAACTCCTGCTGGCCCTCTTCGGCGTGCTGAAGGGCGTCACCGGTCGCATCGAACTCGGCGGTCGACCCTACCGCCCCGCGTCTCCCGCGGGCGCCAAGCGACAGGCGACCTCGCTGGCCCTCGTGCCCGAGGATCGCAAGACCGAGGGGCTGATGCTTCAACTCTCCATCGCCGACAACCTGCTCACGCCGAACTACGCCCGCGTCTCGACCGGTCCCCTGATCGACCGTGGCCGCGCCGACGAAGCCATCGCCGAGGCCGTGACCCAGCTTCAGATCAAGGTGGGCGACGTCACCGACAAGGTCGAGACGCTGTCCGGCGGCAACCAGCAGAAGGTCGTGATCGCCAAGTGGCTGATCGACGATCCCGACGTGATCCTTCTGAACGATCCGACGCGCGGCATCGACGTCGGCACCAAGCAGGAGATCTATCGCCTGATGCGCCAGCTTGCCGACGCCGGAAAGGCCATCGTCCTCTACTCGACCGACTACGACGAACTTATCGGCTGCTGCGACCGCGTCTCGATCCTCTATGACGGTCGCGTGGTCGCCGAACTGGAAGGCGACCGCCTGACCGAAGAGAACATCGTCTCGGCCTCGCTGAACATCTCGGGCGGGGAGGCGGCCTGATGCGCGACCTGATCCTGCGCAACCGCGCCTTCACTGGCGCCCTTGCCATGTTCCTGGTGCTGTTCCTCGGCTACCACATGCTGCATCCCCGTGGGTTTTCGACCGCGGTCTTCATCCAGAACGCCAACGAAAGCGTCGCCATCGCCTTCGTCGCCATGGCGCAGACGATCCCGGTCCTGATGGGCGGGCTCGACCTGTCCGTGGGCGCGGTTATGACGCTTGCGAACTGTATCGCCTCGCACCTCGTAACTGGGTCGCCCGTGCAGATGGTGCTGGGCATGATCGTCACGCTGGCTTGCGGGACGGCTTTCGGCCTGATGAACGGCCTGATCGTCGTCTACGGCCGCATCCAGCCCATCATCGCGACCCTCGCCACGGGTGCCATCGCCATCGGCCTGGCCCTCATCATCCGTCCCTCGCCCGGAGGCGAGATCGATGGAGACCTCAATTGGGCCGTCACGAATGCGGTCTTCGACTTCGCCGAGACCTATGGCCTCGCCGACGACGGCAATGCCGCCTGGCTGCAACCCTTCGCCAATATCCCGGTGCCGCTCATCGTCCTTCTCGTTATCGGCTTCGGCGTCTGGATTCCCTTCAAGCGCACCGTCACCGGGCGCACGATCTATGCCGTCGGATCGGCCGAAAGTGCCGCCTTCATGTCCGGCCTCCCGGTCCGCCGCGCCAAGATCGCGGCCTTTACGCTTGCGGGCTTCTTCGCGTCCTGCGGCGGGCTCTACCTTGCGATCCAGACCTCGTCGGGCAATGCCGACGTGACGCAGGCGGGGGCATACACGCTCAACTCGATCGCCGCCGTCGTTCTCGGAGGGTCGTCGCTTCTCGGAGGCATCGGCGGCGCCATCGGCTCACTGGTCGGCGCGGGGATCCTGCGCGTGATCTCGTTCTACTTCCGCATCCTCTCCATCGACCCGCTTCTGCAACCGCTGATCGAGGGATTGGTCCTTTTGGTCGCGGTCTCGCTCGGCGCGCTGCGCACCGTCCGGGTCAAGAACAGGCTGGAGCTCTTCCGATGACCCCCTTCGCGCGCCTATCGCCCGAGAATCGTCCCATCGCCATCGCCGCCGTCTTCGTCGTGGCGATCGTCCTTGTCGGCACCGCCTACACATTGTCCACGCAGGGCACCGCGCCGATGCTGTCACCGGGATACCTGTTGCAACAACTTCAGATCGGCTCGTTCCTCGGCATCTGCGCCGCCGGAATGATGATGGTGATCCTTCTCGGCCACATCGACCTGTCGGTGCCCTGGACGCTGACGGCGGCGGCGATGATGGCGACGACCGTGGGCGGACCCTGGGCGATCCCGACCGGGCTGGCCGTAGGACTTCTCGTCGGTCTCCTCAACGGTTTCGGCGTGGCTTACCTGCGCATTCCCTCGATGATCTTCACGCTCGGCGTCGACTCGGTCCTGCGCGGCCTGATGGTCGCGCATACGGGCGGCTTCGCGCCCCAGACCACCGCCTCGCCGCTCATGCGCTTCCTCGCCGCCGACCGCATCGCGGGCATCCCCGTGGCGATCTTCGTCTGGGCCGGGGTATCCCTCGTGATCGCAGGCATCCTGACCCGCACCGGCCTCGGCAAGGCCATCTACGCCACCGGCGCGAAAGAAGGCGCTGCGTACCTGTCAGGCATTCGCACGCGCGGCGTCATCGTCGCGGCCTTCGTGATCTCGGCTCTCTGCGCCTCGGTCGCGGGCGTCCTTCTCGCCGGTTACTCGGCCAAGGCCTATCAGGGCATGGGCAACGCCTTCCTTCTGCCCGCCATCGCCGCCGTCGTTCTGGGCGGCACGCACATCCTCGGCGGACGCGGCCGATATGCCGGAACGCTCGTCGGGGTGATCCTGATCGTCTTTCTGAACTCCGTCCTGTCGATCATGCAGATGCCCGAGGCCTATCGCCAGATCATCTACGGCGTCGTCATCGTGGGGATGCTGCTGGTCTATGGCCGGGAGGGCGGATCGCGCACCTGAGACTCATGTCGGTTTGACAGCCCTGCCGCCGGACGCCACGCTGACGGCAGGAGGTGCCAGCCATGCCGCGCGACGCCGTGATCGACACCCATCACCACCTCTGGCGGATCGACCGGGGCGATTACTTCTGGATGTCGCCTGACCTGGGCGTGCTTTACCGCGACTACGGGCCGGATGACCTCGCCCCGCATCTGAAGGCGGCGGGCGTCACGAGGACGATCCTCGTCCAGGCCGCCGATACCGAGGCCGAGACCGATTTCCTGCTCGACCTTGCCGCGCGGACCGACTGGATCGCCGGCGTCTGCGGCTGGCTCGACCTCGACGACGACGGCTTTCCCGACCGTCTCGCCGCGCGGATGGAGAACCCGTGGTTCAAGTCGCTGCGCCCGATGCTTCAGGACCTCGCGCCCGACGACTGGATCCTGAAGCCCCGCGTCCTGAAGAACCTCGCGCACATGGCAGAGACGGGCGCCCGGTTCGAGGTGCTGACAAAGCCGCCGCAACTGCCCCACGCCGTCGAGGCGCTGCGCCGCACGCCGGGCCTCAAGGCCGTGGTCAACCACCTCTCGAAACCCGACATCGCGCAGCGCATGTGGGAGCCTTGGGCGGGCGCGATGGACGAACTCGCGGCGATGCCGAACGTCTTCTGCAAGATCTCGGGCATGGTGACCGAGGCCGGGCCGGACTGGACGACGGACGACCTGACCCCTTATGCCGTCCACGCGCTGGAAGCCTTCGGTCCCGACCGCTGCATGTTCGGCTCGGACTGGCCCGTGGCGCTTCTGGCGGCAGAAAGTTACGGCGAAGTTCTCGACACCGCCCACACGGTCCTGGCGCCCTACCTCGACGCCAATGGCACGGAGGAAGGTCTTCCACGACACCGGAGCGGCGTTCTACGGGATCTGAACCTCAGCCCGAATGCAGGAAGTGCAGGACGTCGCCGTCCTTCACATCGTAGGTCTTGCCCTCGACCCGCATCTTGCCCGCGTCCTTCGCCCCCGTCTCGCCGTTCAGGGCGACATAGTCGTCAAAGGCGATGGTCTCGGCGCGAATGAAGCCCTTCTCGAAATCGCCGTGGATCACGCCCGCCGCCTGCGGCGCCAGCGTGCCCTTGCGGATCGTCCAGGCGCGCGCCTCCTTCGGGCCGACCGTGAAATAGGTCTGAAGACCCAGAAGCCCGTAGCCCGCCCGGATCAGCCGGTCGAGACCCGCTTCTTCCAGCCCCATCTCCTGAAGGAACATCTCGGCCTCCTCGCGGTCGAGCTGGCTGATCTCCTCCTCGATCCGGGCCGAGATCACGACCGAAGCCGCGCCCTGCTCGGCCGCCATTTGAGCCACGCGCTCGGACTGCGCGTTGCCCGTCGCCGCGTCCGCCTCAGACACGTTGCAGACAAAAAGCACGGGCTTCGACGTCAGAAGCTGAAGCGCCTTCCAGGTCTTCTGGTCCTCCTCATCAACGGCCACCGACCGGGCGGGACGTCCCTGCTCCAGCGCTGCCTGCGCGGCCTTCAGCAGACGCTCCTGCGCCACCGCTTCCTTGTCGCCGCCGCGCACCTTGCGGACGATGTTCTGAAGCCGCCGCTCGATGGATTCGAGGTCGGCGAGCATCAGCTCGGTCTCGATGGTCTCGGCGTCCGCGATGGGGTCGACACGACCTTCGACGTGGGTCACGTCGCCATCCTCGAAGCAGCGCAGCACATGGGCGATCGCGTCGACCTCGCGGATGTTGGCCAGAAACTGGTTGCCTAGGCCCTCGCCCTTGGACGCGCCCTTCACGAGGCCCGCGATATCGACGAAGGTGATCCGAGCTGGAACGACCTGCTTCGACTTCGCGATCCCTGCCAGCTTGTCGAGACGAGCGTCCGGCACCGCGACCTCGCCCACGTTGGGTTCGATGGTGCAGAAGGGAAAGTTGGCCGCCTGCGCCGCGGCGGTCCGCGTCAGCGCATTGAACAGCGTCGACTTGCCGACGTTCGGCAATCCCACGATCCCGGTCTTGAAGCCCATCGCGGACCCTCCTTCGGCAAAGACGACGCCTTCTACGGCGACGTCCCGCCCACCGCAACCCGGGGCTTGCCAGCTAAGGGCGGGCCACTATAAGTTGATATCAACACAAACGGGAGACCGACCATGCAGCCGATCATCTACCTCTTCTTTCCGGGCACCTGCCGCGAGGCCTTCGAAACCTACGGCCGCGTCTTCGACGTGGCGCCGGAGTTCATGTCCTTCTCGGACATGCCACCCGAGGCCCAGAATGCCATGCCCGGCGTACCCGCCGACCACGTCATGCACGGCTCTCTGAAAATCGGCGAAGGCTGGATCTACGGCAGCGACGATCCTTCGATCTCGACGCAGGAGATGGCCGGCTGCAACGTCTCGCTCGCCTTCTCGACCGAGGCCGAGACACGCCGTGTCTGGGATGCCCTGTCCGAAGGCGGAGAGATCAGGATGCCGCTGAAACCGGAATTCTTCGCGCCGCTCTACGGGGCGATGTCCGATCGCTTCGGCATCCGCTGGATGATCATGCAGGACGGTCAGGCGTCGTGACGCGCTAGTCGCGCGCCCGGCTCTCGCGGCCCTGGAAGATGATGAACCAGGCCAGAAGCACGAACATCGGATGCGTCAGACCGCCCGAGAGGAAAAGCGCGGGCAGCCAGATGAAGAAGATGATGACGCCCAGGAAGGGTCGACCTGCGAAGACGATCGACAGGGGCGGCAGGAGGATGGCGAGCAAGTAGTTCATGTCCTTCACTTGGGGCGGGCAACGCCTGTTGTCCAGTCCCGCCACGGCGCTAGGTCAGGTGGCATGAACGGACCTGCCATCATCCTCGGCGCCGGCCCCGGTTTGGGCCAGGCGCTTTCCCGACGTTTCGCCGCCGGCGGCTTCGATGTCGCCATGCTCGCCCGCGACGGTTCGCGGCTGAATGCCCTGTCGCGGGAAGTGGCCGAGGAGACGGGGCGCACCGTCTATGGCTATCCCGTCGATGCGACCGACCTCGTCGGTCTCCGCGCCTCGCTTGATCGAGTGATCGGCGACATGGGGCCGGCCTCGGTCTTCGTCCATTCGGTCAGCCGCTGGATTCCGGGACGGACGCCCGACATAGATCCCGCGACCGTGATGGCCGAGATGGCGCTTTCGGTCGGTGCCGCCCTCCTCGGATCGCAGACCGTTCTGGCAGGTATGGAGGCGGCCGGCGGAGGCACGATCCTCTGGACCGGAAGCCGCATGGGACTCAATCCCGACAAGAACGGTGCCGCCCCGGCTCTCGGCGCGTCGAAATGCGCGCTGCGCGCGCTTGCCCTCTCGGGCGCTAAGGACTTCCACGAACGTGGCATCAACTTCGCCACCGTCACCATCGACGGCACCATCAAGCCGGGAACCGCCTTCGACCCCCGCGCCATCGCCGACGCCTTCTGGGAGGCCCACGCCGCCCCTCGCGAAGACTGGGTCGCCGAACGCATTTTCACCGGCCGCGATTGATATTCCTCCGGGCATCGGGCAAAGGAAGCCCGACCCAGAGGGAGGCGTCCATGACCCGCATCGACCGCACGTTCCAACGCCTGCGCGACGACGGCCGCAAGGGCTTCGTGTCCTACGTCATGGCGGGCGATCCCGACTTCGACACCTCGCTCGCCATCGTGAAGGGCCTGCCCGCCGCCGGTGTCGACGTGATCGAACTCGGCCTGCCTTTCACCGATCCGATGGCGGACGGCCCGACGATCCAGCTTGCCGGTCAGCGGGCGCTCGAGGCGGGAATGACGCTGAAGCGTACGCTGGAGCTTGCCCGCCGCTTTCGCGAAGGCGACGACACGACGCCGATCGTGCTGATGGGCTATTACAACCCGATCTATTCGCACGGGGTGGACCGCTTCCTCGTGGACGCGAAGGCCGCCGGCATCGACGGGCTGATCGTCGTCGACCTGCCGCCCGAAGAGGACGAGGAGCTTTGCATCCCGGCCCAGAAGGCCGGCCTCAACTTCATTCGCCTCGCGACGCCCACGACGGACGACCGGCGCCTGCCTAAGGTGCTGACGAACACCTCGGGCTTCGTCTATTACGTCTCGATCACCGGCATCACCGGTGCGGCCAACGCCGTGGCCACCGACGTCGGCCCCGAGGTCGCCCGGATCAAGGCGAAGACCGACTTGCCCGTGATCGTCGGCTTCGGCATCAGGACCCCCGAGACCAGCCGCGACATCGCGAGTGTGGCGGATGGTGCGGTGGTGGGATCGGCCATCGTCGATCTGATCGGCAAGGGCAAGTCACCCGAAGAGGTGCTGGACTTCGTAAAGGGCCTCGCTGCCGGCGCGCATTCGGCGTGACGTGAAGGGGCTCTGCCCCTCGCTCCCGTCGGGGCCCACCCCGGAGTAGTTCAGGACAGAAGAAGGTCAGGGGTCGGCCGCGATCTCGAACACCTTGTCCCGGTTGGCCGCACCCTGCACCAGCGTAAGACGCGAGGGTGCCACGCCAAGCGCCTTCGCCAGCGCCTTGCGCACCGCCGCATTGGCCTTGCCGTCCTCGGGCGGGACGGTGACCCAGACGCGGACAAGCCCGGCGTCCTCCTCGACCCGGGCACGTGAGGCTTTAGGCGTCACGCGCACCGCGATGCGGGCTCCGGGCCGGGCGAGGTGCGAGAGGTCCGTCATGGATCGAGCCTGCCTGTCGCCCGCAACCGCTTCAAGGCTTTCGTCCGACGTGCCGCCCGTCTAGGCTTTGCCCATGACGACGGCTTTCTACTGGGACGAGAGGTGCTTCTGGCACGCGGGTGGCACCTATTCCTTCATGGTGCCACAGGGCGGCCTCGTGCAGCCGGGCGCAGGTCTGCCGGAAAGCCCCGAGACCAAGCGGCGGCTGAAGAACCTCCTCGACGTGACCGGCCTTTTGGCCGAACTCGACGCAGAGTTCCGCCCCGCCCGCCACCGAGGACGAGCTGCGCCGCGTCCATCCCGCCGCTTTCCTCGACACCTTCCGCGAGACAGCGGCCGCGGGCGGCGGCGAGACCGGCCTCCGCGCGCCCTACGGCCCGGACGGCTACGAGATCGCCGCCCTCTCGGCGGGCCTTGCCACCTCGGCGCTGCGCTCGGTCCTCTCGGGTGAGCACCAGAACGCCTACGCGCTGTCACGCCCGCCCGGCCACCATTGCCTGCCCGACTGGCAGAACGGCTTCTGCCTTCTCGCCAATATCGCCATCGCGGTCGAAGCCGCGCTGGCCGAGGGCCGGGCAAGCCGCATCGCCGTCCTCGACTGGGACGTCCACCACGGCAACGGCACCGAGGCGATCTTCCTCGACCGTGCCGACGTGCTGACCGTCTCGATCCACCAGGAGCGGAATTATCCTCTCGACACCGGCGACTTCGCAATGCGCGGCGAAGGTGCGGGCGAGGGCTGCAACCTCAACGTCCCCCTGCCTCCCGGCACGGGTCACAAGGGCTACCTCGCGGCGATGGAGCGCCTCGCCCTTCCCGCGATCCGCGCCTTCCGCCCCGACGCCATCGTGGTCGCCTGCGGCTTCGACGCCTCGGCCTTCGATCCGCTCGGGCGGATGCTTGCGACGCAGGACACCTTCCGCCAGATGACGCGCATGACGCAGGCGCTGGCCGACGAGGTCTGCGACGGCCGCCTCGTCCTCGTTCACGAGGGCGGCTACTCCGAATTCCACGTGCCCTTCTGCGGCCATGCCACCATCGCCGAGCTTGCCGGCAGCACAATCGACGCGCCCGATCCCTTCGCCGCGACACTGGCGAAGCGCCAGCCGGGCCCCGCCTTCGACGCCTTCGTCGAAGGGCTGATCGGCGAAATGGCGGAGGCTCTTTGAGCGACGTCGCCGACCGTGTGCGCGATCGCGGCGTCGCGTGGCTGCGCGGTGCGCTCGACCCACCGGAGGTCCGCAGGCTTGCCGAGGCCTTCCCACTCGACATGGCGGCCGGCCGACGCCTTCCCGATCCGGCGAGCCTGCTTCGGACGACGTCCTTGGCCGCGCAACTGTCCGAGGCCCTGCCGTTTCATCGCGCCGTCAGGGCGGTCGCCTTCGACAAGTCTCTTGCGACGAACTGGGCGCTCCCCTGGCACCAGGACAGGGTCATCGCCGTTCAAGCGCGCCACGACGTCGGTGGCTTCGTTAACTGGACGAAGAAGGACGGCTGCTGGCACTGCGAACCTCCACTTTGGCTGCTGGAACGGATGGTGTTCCTCAGGGTCCACCTGGACCCCTGCGATGCCGCGACCGGCGCAATGGACATCGCGCCCGGCAGCCATGCCCTTGGCGTCGTCCCCACCTCCGAGACCGGCAGCGTCGTGGAGCGGTTCGAGACCGAAGTGACCAAGGCCGAAGCGGGCGACGTTCTGATCCTGTCCATGCTGACGCTCCACCGCTCGCGCGCCGCCACCACGCCCGCGGCGCGGCGTGTCCTCCGCATCGACCTTTCGCCCGACGCGTTGCCCCCGCCTCTGGAGTGGGCAGCCTGACCTGCTGGAAATCCTGCGCGGCTGGCCTTACCTGTGGCGCAGCACAGGAGACCCGATGCCAGACCCGAACCCCAGCGCGCTCGCTTTCCTCGAAACCCGGCGCTCGCGCCCCGCGAAGACGCTGGCGGGGCCGTTTCCCGACCGCGACGATGTAAAGCGCCTCTTGACCGTCGCCGCGCGCGCGCCGGACCACGGCAAGCTCGAGCCTTGGCGGTTCCTCGTCCTCGAAGCGCCGGCCCTCGCCCGTCTTGCGGGGACGCTGGCCGAGAAGGGCGCCGAGCTTGGCATCGACCCCGAGAAGATCGACAAGGCGAGGGCCGAGATGGCGGGCGCGGGCCTTGCCGTCGTCGTGGTGGCAAGTCCGAAACCCTCAGACAAGATCCCCGAGATCGAACAGACCCTCTCGGCGGGCGCGGTCTGCATGAACCTGCTGTCCGCCGCGCTCGCCGCTGGCTGGGGCGCGAACTGGCTGTCGGGCTGGGCCAGCCATGACGCCGACTGGCGTGAGCGCAACCTTGGCCTGATGCCGCACGAATGGATCGCGGGCATCGTCCACCTCGGCACCGAGACGTCTCCTCCCCCCGACCGCCCGCGCCCCGACGTCGATGCGCTGACGGAGTGGATCGAGGCGTGATTCCCGCGTCATTCCTCGCCGCCCTCGGCCAGATGGGCGACACGCGGTTTCAGCGCGTCCTGGTCCTTGGCGTTGGCCTGACCGTCGCCCTGCTGTTCGGGGCCTATGTCCTTGTCTTCTGGGGCGTGCAGTGGCTTCTGCCTGACAGCTTCACCCTGCCCTGGGTCGGCGAGATCTCATTCGTGGACGAGATGCTGTCCTGGGGATCGGTCGTTCTGATGATGGTGCTGTCCATCTTCCTGATGGTGCCGGTCGCCTCGGCCTTCACCGGCATTTTCCTCGACGACGTGGCCGATGCGGTCGAAGACAAGCACTATCCCACCCTGCCGCCCGCGCCCCGCACCAGCTTCGCCGACGGGATGGGCGAGGCGCTGACCTCGCTTGGCGTCATCCTCCTGGCGAACCTGGCCGCACTCGTCTTCTACTTCACGCCGCTCGCGCCCTTCGTCTTCTACGGGCTGAACGGCTTCCTTCTCGGGCGTGAATACTTCCGCATGATCGCGCTCCGGCGTCTCGGCAAGCCCGGCGCGCGTGCGGCCTTCCGCCGCCACATCGCGACGATCTGGGCCGCTGGCGCACTGATGGCGGTGCCGCTGACGATTCCTCTGGTGAACCTCTTCGTGCCGATCGTGGGCGCGGCGACCTTCGTCCACCTGTTCCACAGGCTGGAAAGGTCGGCCTAGTTCCCCCGCGATCCCAGACGGTCGAAGATGTCGATGTCCGCGACGGTGATCCCGCCCCAGATGATGACGGCGCAGATCACGGCCCAGACCGGCAGCGCGACCAGCGTCACCTGCTTCAGCTTGCGCTTCATCGAGAACGACGACGCGGGCGACCCGGCGTGCGTGCCCTTCAGCGTCTCGCCCTCGTCGCCCTGCGTGCGCAGCCCCACGGGCAACAGCACGAAGAGCGTCATGAACCATACGATGGCAAGCAGGACGATGGCGGAGACGACGTTCATCAGACCTCCTCCAGCTCGATCAGCGTGCCGGTGAAATCCTTCGGATGCAGGAACAGCACCGGCTTGCCGTGCGCACCGATCTTCGGCTCGCCGGTGCCGAGGACGCGCGCCCCCGACGCGGTCAGCCGAGCGGCGGCGGCGCGGATATCCTCGACCTCGTAGCAGATGTGATGGATGCCGCCCGAGGGGTTCTTCTCGAGAAACCCGGTGATGGGAGAGCCCTCGCCCAAGGGATGAAGCAGCTCGATCTTCGTGTTCGGCAAGGTGATGAACACCACCGTCACACCATGGTCGGGCTCGTCCTGTTCGGGACCGACGTCCGCGCCCAGCGTGTCGCGGTAAAGCGCGGCGGCGGCCTTCAGGTCGGGCACCGCGATGGCGACGTGATTGAGGCGTCCGATCATGCAAGTCTCCCTCGTCCGGCTTTTCGCCATATGGTCCCGCAAGACCCCCGGCGGCAAGGGACACGCCGCCGCAGAGCCGCGATTAACGCGACATTAGCCAATTCCGGTCCGTAATGACGAACGCGTCCATTCAGGGAGAAGACCCTTGCCCAGCACGCTCGAAGACCTCGTCATGCTCCAGCCGCCCACGGCGGAACGTCCGCTGCTCGGCACTGTCATTCTTCTGGTCGAGGACAGCCGCCATGCCTGCGAGGCGATGCGCCTGATCTGCCAACGCTCGGGCGCGCGTATCCGTCGCGCCGAAAGCCTGGCCTCGGCCGAACGCCACCTGAGGACCTACAGACCCCGCATCGCGGTGGTCGACCTGGGTCTGCCGGACGGCTCGGGCCTCGACCTCATCCGCCGCCTCGCGCGCGCCGAGCCACGCATCGACGGCATCCTCGCCGTTTCGGGCGACGAGGCTTTGGGCGCCGCGGCTCTTGACGCGGGCGCCGACGCCTTTCTACCGAAACCCCTGGCATCCGTGTCGCGCTTCCAGGCGGTGGTGGTCGCTCTCCTCCCCGAGCCGATCCGCCCGACGACCCTCGCCCGTCCCTTCATCGACACGGTGGAGCCCGACCCCATCGCGCTTCGCGACGACCTCTGCCTTGCCGCCGACCTCCTGCGGAGCGAGCCCGAGGCGCGGACCGTGGCCTATGTCGCCACCTTTCTTGCAAGCCTCGCCAAGGATGCCGGCGACCCAGGACTGGCCGAGATCGCGGGCCGTATCGCGGCGCTTTCAGACGGAACCGGCGGCGTGGTCACCGCGCGACGCCTCGCGGCCGAGGTGCAGGCCCGCATAGACCGTCTAGAACTCGTCTAGCCAAGGTGGACAGCCCAGGCATGTTCGCCTAATGTTCCACTGGCAATCGGGGGCATGACGAACCATCATGTTGGACATGGGGCAGACGGCAGCACAACACTTGGCGGGCTTTCTGAAGGACGACCGCTTCGGCACCGTTCTGGCCGATCCGCCGTGGCGCTTCGTCAACCGCACCGGCAAGATCGCGCCCGAGCACAAGCGCCTCGCCCGTTATCCGACGATGGAGCTGGCCGAGATCTGCGCCCTGCCCGTCGCGGACCATCTTCAGGATCGCGCGCACTGCTATCTCTGGGTTCCGAACGCCCTTCTGCCCGAAGGGCTTCAGGTCCTGACGGCCTGGGGGTTCGACTACAAGTCGAACATCGTCTGGCACAAGGTCCGCAAGGACGGCGGCTCGGACGGGCGCGGCGTCGGCTTCTACTTCCGCAACGTGACCGAGATCCTGCTGTTCGGCACCCGCGGCAAGGGTGTCAGGACCGAGGCACCGGGGCGGCGTCAGGTCAACATGATCCAGACCCGCAAGCGCGAGCATTCTCGCAAGCCCGACGAACAGTACGGCATCATCGAGGATTGCTCCTGGGGACCGTACCTCGAGCTTTTCGGGCGCGGCGTCCGTGACGGCTGGACGGTCTGGGGCAACCAGGCTGACGCCGACTACAAGCCCGATTGGGACACCTACAGCTACAACTCCGGCGTGGCGGCCGAATAACGGAACGCATCCCGGCCGGACGCGTTGGCGTGCCGACTGAAGGGAGCGACACGCCATGCCGAACATCTACGAGGCCATCAAGGCCGACCACGACACCCACCGCACACTTCTCGATCGCATCGCCGACACCAATGGTGCGTCGGAGGAGAGGCAGGAAGCCTGGGACGCCTTCTACGAGGACGTGAAAAGCCATTCCGCGGCCGAGGAAGAGACCTTCTACTCCAAGCTGATGTCCAAGACCTGGGGCCAGGACGCCGCGCGGCACTCGGTCCAGGAACACGCCGAGATGAACGACCTACTGGAGGAATTGCGCGAGATGGACATGGGCCACGGCTCGTGGCTCGAGAAGTTCAAGCAGCTCAAGCACGACTACGAACATCACATGGACGAGGAAGAGGACGAGGTCTTCGCACGCGCGAAGGAGGTCATCCCCGACGACGAGATCGCCGGCTACGGCGACCGCTTCCTTGCACGGAAGAAGGAAGAGCGCGGCCTGATCGAGGAAAAGCGCGAGGACGCGCTCGAAGACTGACGCCTCAGCCGTCGGTGGCCAGCACAGCCGCCGGCAGACCGATCAGGAGGAGCGGACAGGGATTGCCGACGCCGCGCAGCACCCGCTCCTCCAGCTTCGCCCAATGCGTCGTGGCCTGCCCGAACTTGTCTGACACGAACTTTCGCGCGAAGGCCTCGTCGAACGCCATCCCGCGCGCCACCAGTCCCGCCACCGTCTTGCGCTGCGCGATCGTGCGCGCCCCAATCCCCAAGCGGTCGAGATCATCCTCCGATGACAGCCCCCGCGCTTGCATCCACTCGGTGATCCTCGGCAGAAAGGCCTGCTGCATCGTGGCGCCCCGCGTCACCACGACGCCCAGGCTGATGGCGCTCAGCGCATGAAGACGCTGGAAATTCTCCAGGTCGCGGTCGAAGAACGGATCCTTGTTGTTCCACTCGATCTCCAGCGCCAGCGCACCGCCGGTCGCGAACTTGACGTGGTCGACCTCGTGGCTGACGCCCGCCCGCTCGACCCCGTCGACGATGGTCTGGACCTGGAAACGGTGCTTGCGCCAGCCGACGTCCGACAATTCGTGCCGCAGGCGCTGCGTCAGACCCGCCTCGCCGCCGCCGCCCATGACGATCTCGCCCAGCGAGATGCGGAACTCGGACAGCACGCGCACCAGCATGTCGAACTCGGCCGGGAAATCCTGAGCAAGGATCGCCCCGGCATGGTTCCGGGTCATCACGTCGAAGCCGAGATCGGAGAGCGCGGACAGCATGGCACGCTCCTAGCGCATCAGGCCGACGGGCCGCAACGCACCTTCATTTCTTCCCAAGTACGCAAATCCGACCTTACCCGGATCGCGCGTGACGAGGATCGGCGCCGTCAGCTCCGCCAGCGCCCTTTTCTGCCGCCCTTCGCCATCGAAATTCAAGGGATCGAGCCAGGTCTCGTAAGCCTCCTTCAACGCAGGCCACTCCCTGTCGATGCAGGCGAACCAGGCGGTGTCGCGGTTGCGGCCCTTCACCACCGCCGCCTGACGGAAGATGCCTTCGTAGGAAAACCCGAAGCGTTCCGCCGCCCGCCGCGACGGCCGGTTTGCCGCGTCGCACTTCCATTCGAACCGGCGATAGCCCGCCTCGAAGACCCAGTGCATGAACAGGTACAGCGCTTCCGTCGCTTCGCGCGTCTTCTGCAGCCGGGGCGTATAGACGATGTATCCGACCTCGATCGTCCCCGCCGCGGGCGTAATGCGCATCAGGCTCATCGTGCCGCCCAGCCGCCCGTCCGCCATCCTCACCGCGAATTGCAGCGGATCGTCGACGGCCGAGACCGCCCGTACCCAGTCGCCCAGCTCCGCCTCCGTCGCATAGGGACCGACGGGAATGTAGCGCCAGGTCTCGGGATCGGTCTGCGCCTCCCAAAGCTCCGGGACATGCGCCTCGGTCAAGGGGCTCCAGGCGGACATACCGGCCCTGGAAAGGCTCGCGCGTCGGCACGGGCGGCGGGGTCCAGTGGGACAGGTCGGTCAAGACGGCGCTCCTTTTTCGGACGTTCGCGCCACAGAACCCCACCGCCCCTCCGCCCACAATGGCCAAACGAAAACGGCCGGGCCCGCGAAGGCCCGGCCGACTGGCGGTGGAGACAGGCCCCGTCAGGCCGTCTTGCGCGAGCGCTTGCGCAAGAAGCCCAGTCCCGCCAGACCCGCACCGAGCAGAAGCGCGCTGGCCGGAAGCGGCACTTCCGACGGCGTCCCGGTCTGTGCCGCGAAACCGATCAGACCGCTCCGCCCGGCATCGCCGAAGAAGCTGGCCACACCGGTCATCAGGTCGATGGTGTAGAGACCCGAGGTGCCGGTCGCAGGACCGCCCGCGACGTTCAGCATGGCGACGGCAAGGTTGTCGCCTTCGGTCATCGACAGGATCTCGAAGCCGCCCCTGTCGCTGAAGTCGAGAACCATACCCTCGTAGGTCACCTGCGCGATGGTCGACAGCGTGCCGTCGTTGTTGGCCAGCGACACCAGCGAATTGGTGTAGGCGTCGAGCGCATACTGGAACGTCGCCACCGCGCCGTCCACGGCCGTCGCCACGCGCCCGTCGATGGCATTGGTATAGGCGTTTGCGAAGACCATCGGGTTGACGCCTTCGTTCGCGTCGCCCGCCCCGTAGAACAGGTCGGTGAAGCGCAGCACGCTGCCCGCGTTCGGGTTGCCGCTGACTGTGTCGGACGGGAAGAACACGAGGTTGTCTTCCCGGGTCGACACCGCGCGCGCCGCATCGATGGCGTTGTTGAAATCGAAGCCGACGCGAGCGTTGCCGGTGATTTCAGCGCCGGGCCCGAAGGTCGATCCGGTACCGATCAGCGCGCCCGTCTCGAGATCGACCTTGTAGACGGTGTCGGCGTTGCTGCCGGAACCGACCGAATAGCCGTAAAGCTCGCCCGTCACGGGCCGATAGGCCAGCGCGTCCAGCTTGCCGCCCGAAAGCGTCAGGGTGGTCTGCATCGACGTATCAGACAGGTTGCCATAGACGATGAGCTGGTTGCCCCCGCCCGCAAGACCATAGCCCACCGCGCCATCGAGCGTCGCCGCTGCCGCAGGGACCGCAAGCATGGAAACCATGCCCGCAGCAATCGTAAGATGTTTCATGTTACCTCCAACCAGACGCGTGAATGAAAATGAGTGCGCCCCCTAGGCATAATAGCGCCTAAACCGCTGGAAACTTTCACAATAAGTTATCCTCGCAGCCTGAAACTTCCGGTGTCACGCGACCGTGACTGCCTATCGGTCACAGGGTTCTTCACGGGCATTCAGCGGCCCGGTACGTCCTTCGGCCAGTCGCGACCCGGAAGCGTGAAAGTCAAGCGCAGGGCGAGTGTAAAGGGCCGAGGCGGCCGGCCCCTCAGTCCTCAGCCGGCAGCACCCGCAGCCGCAACTCGCGCAGTTGCTCGTTCGTCGGCTCCGACGGCGCGCCCATCATCAGGTCCTCGGCCCGCTGGTTCATCGGGAACAGCATGACCTGCCGGATGTTGCTTTCATCCGCCAGCAGCATCACCGTCCGGTCGATGCCAAGGGCGCAACCCCCGTGCGGCGGCGCGCCATAGCGGAACGCGTTGACCATGCCGCCGAAGCGCTTGCGCACCTCGTCCTCGCCATAGCCCGCGATCTCGAAAGCGCGGAACATGATCTCGGGCCGGTGGTTCCGGATCGCGCCCGACACCAGCTCATATCCGTTGCACGCCAGATCGTACTGGAATCCCAGCACCTTCAGCGGATCGCCGTCCAGCGCCTCCATCCCCCCCTGCGGCATCGAGAAGGGGTTGTGGCTGAAGTCGATCCCGCCCTCGTCGTCCTTCTCGTACATCGGGAAATCGACGATCCAGGCGAAGGCGAAGCGGGTCTTGTCGGTGAGGCTCAGTTCCTCGCCGATGACGTTCCGGGCCAGACCCGCGACACGCTCGAAGCCCTCGGGCTTGCCGCCGAGGAAGAAGGCCGCGTCGCCCTTGCCGAGGCCGAGTTGCGTTCGGATCGCCTCGGTCCGCTCGGGTCCGATGTTCTTGGCCAGGGGACCTGCGGCTTCCATGCCCGAGCCGTCTTCAGCCTCCCGCCAGAAGATATACCCCATCCCCGGCAGCCCTTCCTTCTGGGCGAAGGCGTTCATCCGGTCGCAGAACTTGCGCGAGCCGCCCGTGGGTGCGGGGATGGCGCGGATCTGCGTCCCCTCCTGCTCCAGCAGCTTTGCGAAGATCGCGAAGCCAGAACCGCGGAAATGCTCGGACACGTCCTGCATCTCGATCGGGTTGCGCAGGTCCGGCTTGTCGGTGCCGTACTTCAGCGCGGCGTCGGCATAGGTGATCTGCGGCCAGTGCTTGTCGACCGCGCGGCCGTCGCCGAATTCCTCGAAGATGCCCTGGATGACGGGCTGAACCGTCGCGAAAACATCGTCCTGCGTGACGAAGCTCATCTCCAGGTCCAACTGGTAGAAGTCGGTCGGAGACCGGTCGGCGCGCGGATCCTCGTCGCGGAAACAGGGCGCGATCTGGAAATACTTGTCGAAGCCCGACACCATGAGCAACTGCTTGAACTGCTGCGGCGCCTGCGGAAGCGCATAGAACTTGCCCGGATGAAGGCGCGACGGCACGAGGAAGTCGCGCGCGCCCTCGGGCGAGGACGCCGTGATGATCGGCGTCTGGTACTCGCGGAAATCCTTCTCCCACATGCGCTTGCGGATCGACGCGACGACGTCCGACCGCAGCGTCATGTTCTTCTGCATCTCGGCCCGGCGCAGGTCGAGGAAGCGATACCGCAGGCGCGTTTCCTCGGGATATTCCTGGTCGCCGAAGACCTGAAGCGGCAACTCCTCGGCCGCGCCCAGCACCTCGATGTCGCGGACGAAGACCTCGACCTCGCCCGTGGGCAACTTGGGGTTCACCAACTCGGGGTCGCGCGCCTTCACCTCGCCGTCGATGCGGATGCACCATTCCGAGCGCACCTTCTCGACCGCCTTGAACACCTTCGAATCCGGGTCGCACAGCACCTGCGTGATCCCGTAGTGGTCGCGCAGGTCGATGAACAGGATGCCGCCGTGGTCGCGGATGCGGTGGACCCAGCCCGCAAGGCGGACGGTCTCGCCCACGTTCGACGCGTCGAGGTCGGCGCAGGTGTGGGTGCGATAGGCGTGCATGGGCATTCCCTTCGGGGCGCAGGGGGCGTCAGGAGATCCGGGCCGATACACCGCGCGGCGGCGCGGAAGTCAAGGCGGCGGTCAGTAGATCGCGGCGCGGATCAGAAGCGCCACGACACCAAGCGCGGCCACGCCCGCGATCCAGATGGCCGCAAACCACAGAAGGCGCCGCGCCATCAGTGATAGCCCTCGTCGGGGTCGATCTTGCCGCGGAAGACCCAGTAGGCATAGGCGGTATAGATCAGGATGATCGGGATCAGGATCAGCGCCCCCACCAGCGCGAACCGCAGCGAGGACTCGGGCGCCGCCGCCTCGACGATGGTCAGCGAGGGCGGCACGATCATCGGATAGAAGCTGACGCCGATGCCGACGAAGGACAGGATGAAGATCGACAGCGACGCGAGGAACGGCGTGACGTCATGATGATAGGCGATGCCGCGCCAGAAGACGAAGGCCGCCGCCGCCATCAGGACGGGCACGACCACCGACCAGTACCACGTCGCCCCGGTGAACCAGCGCTCGAAGTAGACGCGGTCCTGGAACGGCGTCCACAGGCTGACGATCCCGATGAAGACCAGCGTCGCCACACCAAGCTGAAGCGCGTGCCGCCGCATCCGGTTGGCCACGATGCCATCCGTCTTCATGATAAGCCAGGTCGCCCCCAGAAGCGCGTATCCCGTCGCCACCGCCACACCCGTCATCAGCGAGAACGGCGTCAGCCAGTCCCACCAGCCGCCCGCATAGGCGCGGTTCTCGACTTCGATCCCCTGCACCAGCGCACCGAGGGCGACGCCCTGCGACAGCGCCGCGATCAGCGAGCCGCCGAAGAACGCAACGTCCCAGACGCCCCGCCACCGCTTCGTCTTCCAGCGAAATTCGAAGGACACCCCCCGGAAGACAAGTGCGAGCAGCATCAGGATGATCGGCATGTAGAGAGCAGGCATCACGACCGCGTAGGCCAGCGGAAAGACCGCCAGAAGGCCGCCCCCGCCCAGGACCAGCCAGGTCTCGTTGCCGTCCCAGACAGGCGCGACGGAATTCATCATCACGTCGCGGTGCTTCTCGTTCGGATAGAAGGGAAACAGGATGCCGATGCCCAGGTCGAAGCCGTCGAGCACGACATAGGTCAGCACGGCGAAGGCGATCAGCCCGGCCCAGAGAAAGGAAAGCTCGTACCCGAACATCATTGGCTCATCTCCGGCCGTTCGTCCTGAACCTGCTGCGCGGGCGTCGTGCCCGCCGTCCGCGTCGGTCCCTCGACCTTCGCCTGTCCCGGCCCCTTGCCCATCAGCCGCAGGATATAATAGGTGCCCGCGCCGAAGACGAAGAAGTAGACGATGATGAAGGCGACAAGCGACGAGGCCACGGCCGGCGCGTCTATAGGCGACAGCGACTCCGACGTCCGCATCAGCCCGTAGACCGTCCAGGGCTGGCGTCCGACCTCGGTCGTAATCCACCCCGCCAGCACCGCGACGAACCCGGCGGGGCCCATCGCGACGGCGGCACGCTGAAGCCACGTCGCCTCGCCCAGCCCGCCGCGGAAGCGCGCCCAGAGGCTCCACAGCCCGATGCCCAGCATGGCGAAGCCGAGGGCCACCATGACGCGGAACGTATAGAACACGATGAAGACGGGCGGCTCCTCGTCGTCGGGGATCGTGTCCAGCCCGTCGAGCGGCGCGTCGAGGTGGTGCTTCAGGATCAGCGACGACAGCTTCGGAATCTCGATCGAATAGTCGATCCGCTTCTCGTCCTCGTTCACCAGCCCGAACAGAATCAGCGGCGCGCCGTCGGGATGGCTGTCGAAGTGTCCCTCCATCGCCATGACCTTGGCGGGCTGATGCTCGAGAGTGTTCAGCCCGTGCATGTCGCCCGCAATGATCTGCAACGGCGTCACCAGCGTCGCCATCCACATCGCCATCGAGAACATGACCAGCGCCGACCTCCGCCCCGGCGTCTTCAGCAGGTGCCAGGCCCCGACCGCGCCGACGACGAAGGCCGTCGTCAGGTAGGCCGCAAGCACCATGTGCGTCAGGCGATAGGGGAAGGACGGGTTGAAGATGATCGCCCACCAGTCGAGCGGGATGAACTGCCCGACGTCGTTCATCCCGAACCCCTGCGGCGTGTGCATCCACGAGTTGACCGACAGGATCCAGGTGGCCGACACCAGCGTCCCGATGGCGACCATCGACGTGGCCACCATGTGCAGCCCATCGCCCACGCGCTTGCGTCCGAACAGCATGATGCCCAGGAAGCCGGCTTCCAGGAAGAAGGCCGTCAGCACCTCGTAGGCCATCAGCGGCCCCAGCACCGGCCCCGTGCGGTCCGAGAAGACGGCCCAGTTGGTGCCGAACTGGTAGGACATCACGATGCCCGAAACGACACCCATCCCGAAGGCGATGGCGAAGATCGACTTCCAGAAATCGAAGAGCGTCAGGTAGACCCTGTCCCGCGTCCAGAGCCACAGGCCGTTCAGCACGGCGAGGTAGGACGCCAGCCCGATCGAGAACGCGGGAAAGACGATGTGGAAGGACACCGTGAAGGCGAACTGGAAGCGGGCGAGTGTCTCGGCGGTATAACTGGCCAGCATGGGCGACCCCTGTTGGTTGGCCCAGAAGGTAAGCGCCTTGGCGCGCGATGCCACCGGACGCGCTGTCGCAGGTCAGAACGGGCGGCGTACGTTGCCCGAATAGAAATAGACCCCCATCCCCACGGCGAACAGCGCGATTCCCGCCACCGCATGTACGGCGACCGCCTCGGGGAAATTGCGGCGAACCCTGTGGCTCCACGCGAACAGCAGCCCGCCGGCGAACGTCATTCCCAGGACGATCCAGCTCCAGTACATCAGGTGCGCGAACGAAAAGACGGCCGCGTTCAAAAGCACTGCCGGTCCCGCCTTGTTCGGCAGGATCGCGGCATAGCGGCGGAAGAACAGCGCGCGATAGACCAGCTCCTGCGGCAAGGCCGACACCAGCGGATAAAGGGCCGCGATCATCAGCATCAGCCCGGGATTGCGCCGGACCAGGCCCAGGAAGGCATCGGGTGCTGTCGACAAGATGATCGCGCTGCCGACTGCCGCCGTCGCGACCGCTACACCAAGGACCAGTGGCACGGACACCCGCCGCCAGCCCTCCACAAGCTCACGCAAATGAAAGCCGGGCGTCGCCAGCAGAAGAAGGATACCGACAAGGCTGACGGCGCCCAGCACGGGAAAAAGCCACCCCGGAGGCACCCAGACCGCCATCACGGCGGGGGCCGCCAGGAAAAGCAGCGCGAACTCGACCCGCAGGCGGAATGACGAGGACGTCGAAATGTCTTGTTGCGTTTTCACCACTCGCCCCTTCCGCCCACGCCCACGGCCATTGTTCCGCCGCCGACCCTGCATAACCTGCGCGCGCGAACAAGGAAGAAGAGCAGGCCCGCAGGCACATGGACTACAAGCGCTCTGAAGTTGCGATCCTGATCGCGCTTGTCGCCACGCTTGTCTCAAGCATTGGGTTCCCATCGTCTGCCGACCTGCTTGCCTTGTGGTTGGCGGGGGATTTCTGGAACGACGGTTCGGTGCCCGAGCTGATCTACCGTGGTTCGGAGGGCCTCTTCACGATGCGCCCGCCTCAGCCGTGGATCGACAGTATCATCGCGGAAGGACGGGAAACGGCGGTCTACCCGTTCATCTATCCGCCGCTTTGGGCCTGGGTCATGTCCAAGGTCGTCGCGATTTCGACGTTCAAGGCCTTTGGCCTGTTCATGGCGGCCGCCAATCTGTCGATGATCGTCGCCATGGTGGTCCTCGTCCCCCGCATCATGCCGCTCGCCATCCCGCGTCGCCTCTACCTGCTTCTGGCCTGGCCGACCGTGGGCCTGACCCTCCCCTTCATATTGGCGCTCGATCAGAATCAGCCGCAGATCCTCGTCAGCTTTCTCATACTCCTCGGCATCGAGCGCACGGCCCGAGGCGCGCCAGTGGCGGGTGGCGCAGCGATGGCGCTTGCCGCCTCGCTCAAGCTATATCCGGTGCTTTTCGCCGTCTTCTGGCTCGCAGGCGGCGAGCGCAAGGCGTTCACCTCGTTCGCGCTCGTGGGCGGCGCACTCGGACTTGTATCTCTGGCGGTTGCCGGATGGCCGATGCACGCAGCCTTCCTGAACGAGATCCGCGCGATCTCCGGCAGCGCGCTCTACACGCTCGCCAACTTTTCGTTCGATCCCATGATCGCAAGGCACCTGTTCTGGGATCAGATGACCCGCATCAGCAGCCAGGAGACGGGATTGAAGATCGGCTGGCACGTCATGCTGAAGACGCCCGCCTGGCGGACCTTCGACGTTGTGGTGCAATTGACGGTCGTCCTCGGGATATCCTGGCTGGCGTGGCGACGGGGAACCCGCGCTCCCTTTCTTCTGGCCGGCCGCGATCATCGCGGTCGCCGTCGTCTCTCCCCTGACATGGACGTACCACCTGATCCCTGCACTGGTCTTTCTGCCGGCGCTCTACGGATATGTCTCCGCCTGGGCTGTCGCCCCGCTTCAGATCCTCCTGTCGTTCGTGCTCCGCTCCCCCTACGCTTTTCCTGCACTGGGGCTTACGATTTTAGATCCCGGCGGGCACGAAGTGGCGTTCGTCGCCATATGTGCGCTGGGCCTGACGTTCCTGTGGCTGACTGTCCATCCACCCAAACGCCCCTTGCACCCCGGACCCCAATCCCTATAACGCCGACAATTTGCGTGACCTATGGGGGATCGGCCGATGCCGAAGAGAACCGACATCCAGTCGATCATGATCATTGGAGCCGGTCCCATCGTCATCGGACAGGCCTGCGAATTCGACTACTCCGGCGCCCAGGCCTGCAAGGCGCTGCGCGAAGAGGGCTACCGCGTCATCCTCGTCAACTCGAACCCCGCCACCATCATGACGGACCCGGGCCTCGCTGACGCGACCTACATCGAGCCGATCACGCCCGAGGTCGTCGCCAAGATCATCGAGAAGGAGCGCCCCGACGCCCTTCTGCCCACCATGGGCGGGCAGACCGGCCTCAACACCTCGCTGGCGCTCGAGGAGATGGGCGTGCTGGCGAAGTACGGCGTCGAGATGATCGGCGCCAAGCGCGAGGCCATCGAGATGGCCGAGGACCGCAAGCTTTTCCGCGAGGCGATGGAGCGCATCGGGCTGGAGAACCCCAAGGCCGCCATCGTCTCGGCCCCGAAGATCTCGCAGGGCCGCTACGACATCGCCAAGGGCCTCGAAACCGCGATGGCGGCGCTCGACGAGGTCGGCCTGCCGGCCATCATCCGCCCGGCCTATACGCTCGGCGGCACGGGCGGCGGCGTCGCCTACAACCGCGACGAATACTTCGAGACCTGCCGCCGCGGTCTGGAAGCCTCGCCCGTCGCCCAGATCCTGATCGACGAAAGCCTTCTCGGCTGGAAGGAGTTCGAGATGGAGGTTGTCCGCGACCGCGCGGACAATGCCATCATCGTCTGCTCGATCGAGAACATCGACCCGATGGGCGTTCATACCGGCGACTCGATCACCGTCGCCCCTGCGCTGACCCTGACCGACAAGGAATACCAGGCCATGCGCACGGCCTCGATCGCCGTCCTGCGCGAGATCGGGGTCGAGACGGGTGGATCGAACGTCCAGTGGGCGGTGAACCCTGCCGACGGCCGCATGATCGTGATCGAGATGAACCCCCGCGTGTCGCGCTCCTCGGCGCTGGCGTCGAAGGCCACAGGCTTTCCCATCGCCAAGATCGCCGCGAAGCTTGCCGTGGGCTTCACGCTCGACGAACTCGACAACGACATCACCAAGGTCACGCCCGCCTCGTTCGAGCCGACCATCGACTATGTCGTGACCAAGATCCCGCGCTTCGCCTTCGAGAAATTTCCCGGCGCCAAGCCCGAACTCACCACCGCGATGAAGTCCGTGGGCGAAGCGATGGCCATCGGCCGCACCTTCCATGAAAGCGTGCAGAAGGCACTGGCCTCTCTCGAGACCGGGCTGACCGGCTTCGACGAGGTCGACATCCCCGGCGCGCCCGACAAGGCCGCGATCGTCGCCGCGCTGTCGAAGCAGACGCCAGACCGGATGCGCACCATCGCGCAGGCCATGCGTCACGGTCTGTCGGACGACGACATCAACGCCGTCACGGCCTTCGACCCCTGGTTCCTCGCCCGCATCCGCGAGATCGTCGAGACCGAGGATGCCGTCCGCGCCGAGGGCCTGCCTGCGACCGAGACGGGTCTGCGCCACCTCAAGATGATGGGCTTCACCGACGCCCGCCTCGCCACGCTGACGGGCAAGACCGAGGAAGAGGTCCGCAAGGCCCGCCTCGACCGCGGCGTCATCGCGGTCTTCAAGCGCATCGACACCTGCGCGGCCGAGTTCGAGGCCCAGACGCCCTACATGTACTCGACCTACGAGGTCCCCATGATGGGCGAGGTCGAATGCGAGGCGCGGCCCTCGAACAAGACCAAGGTCGTCATCCTGGGCGGCGGCCCGAACCGCATCGGCCAGGGCATCGAGTTCGACTACTGCTGCTGCCACGCCTGCTTCGCGCTGTCGGACGTGGGCTACGAGACCATCATGGTCAACTGCAACCCCGAGACGGTTTCGACCGACTACGACACTTCGGATCGGCTCTACTTCGAGCCGCTGACCTTCGAGCACGTCATGGAGATCCTGCGCGTCGAACAGCAGAACGGCACGCTGCACGGCGTCATCGTCCAGTTCGGCGGCCAGACACCGCTGAAGCTCGCCAACGCGCTGCACGACGCCGGCATCCCGATCCTCGGCACCACACCCGACGCCATCGACCTGGCCGAGGATCGCGAGCGGTTCCAGGACCTCGTCAACCGCCTCGGCCTGAAGCAGCCGCACAACGGCATCGCGCGGTCCGACGAGCAGGCCCTCGAGATCGCGGCCGAAATCGGCTTCCCGCTGGTCATCCGCCCGTCCTACGTCCTTGGCGGCCGCGCGATGGAGATCGTCCGCGACATGGACAACCTGCGCCGCTACATCCGCGACGCGGTCGTCGTGTCGGGCGACAGCCCCGTCCTTCTCGACCGCTATCTCGACGGCGCGACCGAGGTCGATGTCGACGCGCTCTGCGACGGCGAGGCGGTCCACGTCGCGGGCATCATGGAGCACATCGAGGAAGCAGGCGTCCACTCCGGCGACAGCGCCTGCTCGCTGCCGCCCCACACGCTGTCCAAGGCCATCGTCGACGAGCTGATCGTCCAGACCAAAGCACTCGCGCGCGAATTGCACGTCGTCGGCCTGATGAACATCCAGTTCGCGATCAAGGGCGACGACATCTACCTCATCGAGGTGAATCCCCGCGCCTCGCGCACCGTGCCCTTCGTCGCCAAGGCGACCGACAGCGCCATCGCCTCGATCGCCGCCCGGCTCATGGCGGGTGAAAAGCTCTCGGCCTTCCCGGCTTCGCCGCCGCACGTCCCGGTGGACGAGGATACGGTGATCCCGCTATCGGACCCGATGGCGCTGTCGGACTTCCGCACGCCCTGGTTCAGCGTCAAGGAAGCCGTCCTGCCCTTCGCCCGCTTCCCGGGCGTCGACACCCTCCTCGGCCCCGAAATGCGCTCGACGGGCGAAGTCATGGGCTGGGACCGCACTTTCGCACGCGCCTTCCTGAAGGCGCAGCTAGGTGCCGGAACCGTCCTGCCCGAGCGCGGCACGGTCTTCATCTCGATCAAGGACTCCGACAAGACGCCCATGCTGGTCGAAACCGCGCGGATGCTGGTCGGGCTCGGCCTGAAGATCCTCGCCACGCGCGGCACGGCGAAGTTCCTGACCGAGAACGGCATCTCCTCCGACATCGTCAACAAGGCCTACGAGGGCGGGCGTACCATCGTCGACGTGATGAAGGACGGCGAGGTCGATCTGGTGATGAACACCACCGAGGGCACGCAGGCCATCGAGGACTCGCGGTCCATGCGCAACGTGACGCTGATGGACAAAATCCCGTATTTCACCACCGCCGCCGCTGCGCACGCCGCGGCGCTTGCGATGGTCAGCCGGGTGGAAGGCGAGATGACGGTCAGGCCGCTTCAGGGCTAGGGCGGCGGGCGCGAATCTTGCGGGCAGCCGTCCGCCTTTGTCAGGCCACGAGTTTCGCCTGAACGGCAAATGGGCTGAGACCAAGCCACTCCTGCATGGTCCTGGTCAGCTCGGTCGAACCGGAAAACTCGAACTTCTGCCTCAGCGACTCGACCGTTGCGACACCCATCCAGATCGCCGTCATGGTCCGAAGATCCGTCGAAACGTAGAGATCGATGTCGAATCCCGGATCTGCCCAGCACAGGTCGACATCGCCGCTCGGCTCGATGATCAGCCACCAGTCGCGCTTCGTGGACGGCAGGTCGTGATATTCGAACTGTACCACGGTGCGACGGTCGGGCAGCGGTTTCGGGTTCAGGTTTCGGCGCATGTCCCACATCAGAAGCGACGGATCCAGGTTCTTCAGGGAAACTGACGATTCGACCCATTTCTGGCCCCACATCCCCATCGCGATGACGACGTCACGCAGGTCGCGCCCGGCCTCGGTCAGGTGATAGTCGAAGATACCCGGCACCCGCGGGACGGGCCGACGTTCGACGATACCCGCCGCTTCAAGCTCCTTGAGACGCTGTGAAAGAAGTGTCGGCGACATCCTGGGCACGCCGCGCCTCAGGTCGTTGAAGCGCGTCGAACCCGCGATCATCTCGCGCAGGAGAACCATCGTCCACCGGGTGCAGAGCACCTCAGCCGCCATCGCGAGTGGACAGAATTGTTTGTAACCGGCGTGTGGCATTCGTTCCTCCCTTTTTCCGGAAAGCCTAACGCCCGGACCGGGCCTGGCCAGTCCAGAAAGTGTACCGCCAGGTCCAGCCGGATGACTGGAAGCGAAGCTCACGTCGGTCCAGGCTTTCCACGCGGCAACTCTTGTCGCCCCAGTCACAAGGAGAAGAAGATGAGTGTCTACCTGATTGCGGACATCAAGGTGACCGACGACGCATGGGTCCCAAGCTATGCGACGAACGTCCACAAACTGGTCGAGAAACATGGCGGGCGGTATCTGTCCCGCAGCGGGAACATCGAAACCCTGGAAGGCGACTCTGGCGAGAGCACCCTGATCGCCATCCTCGAATTCCCGGACAGGACCGCGCTGGAAAACTTTGCCGCCGATCCAGAATACGAGCCCTACGGGCGGGCACGCCAGAACGGCAGCGTTTCGACATTCCGCGTCATCGACGACACTGACATCGCCGGGGCGATACCCTATCTGAAGGCGGGCTGACCCGGGATCGGGGGCCGGGGGAAGGTGCCGGGCGCATCCTCGGCGCGCCCGGGGGGCCGGGACGCTACGAAGCCCTCATCGCAGCATCCACCGCCCCTCCGGCCAGAACGCATGGAAGGCGAAGGCGAAGAGAACATCATGCGCCACGTCCGCCCCCGAGCCGTCCCGCACCCGGATCGTGCCGACCTCTCGCCCTTCGCCGATCCGCGCCGCATCCAGCGCCGACGCCTGACCCTGGGACCACGAGATCGTCACGCCCGCCTCCGTCACCTGACCCTCGCGCCGGATCCGCTCCACCGGCCAGGCGCGTTCGCCGACGCGAACCACGCGGGCCAAGGGGTTGATGCCATGCGGCGGCAACTCCCCTGAATAGAGAAACGGACGTGCCGATGAATCGTAGGAAACATAAGGATTTCGCCCATAAGACCGCCCCGAGGCGGGCTCTGCCATTACCAGCCCGTCGGGGTTTCGCGTGCGAAACTCGTCCCAGCTTTCCATCCAGGACGGCAGCGGTCGCAGGTCGCGCCCGGTCATCTCGCCCACGATCCCCTCGCCCGTGGCCTGCTGCCACCAGCTTTCGGTCTCGCGGTCGTACATCACCATGTCCGAATTGCGCAGCTTGCCCGTCACGCCGAAGGACAGCACGCGACCACCGACGCGGCGGTCGAACACCATGCCCGAATTGCACAGCGGGCAGAACGTCACCGCCACAGGCATCCCACCCACAGTGTCGTTGACGATCTCGTGCCACATCAGGTAGCGCACCGGATAGGCGCGGGGCGTTTCGCCCTCGACCTCGAGAGCGATCACCGGCTCCCGATCCTCGATTCCCCGCTTTGCCCCGACCTGCACGAAGCCCGGCGCGTCGAGAGCCGGGATGCCGTCCCGCGGCGGCCCGCCCGACTGGATCTCGATCCAACTGTCCACGCTGGTGCGCCCGAAGTCCGTGCGTGGCCACTCGGCCTTCCAGAACTCGGGATCGGCGCCTGCGCGACCGCCTGCGAGGCACAGAAGAACGAGACAGAACAACAGGGCGCGCCGATACATCTCAGATCCTCCATTTACCGCAGGCAGCCTTACCACGGTCCCGCCTCCGACCGTTGTCACGCCTCGGTGAGACCTCGCCCGCCTTGCGCCCGCCGTGACCGGACGCCATTCTGAGGCATGGACGCGGATCTCTGGACGCAGCTCGCCGACCTCTGGAACCAGGCCATGCTCCAGGGGCGGCTCCTGCTGCAGCCCTCGCGGCTTTACCAGATCGGGATCCTCGTCGTCTGCATCGCTTTCGCCTGGGGCATCTCGCGCTGGATAAAGCCGCATTTCAACGCATGGATGCACACGCTCGAGGGCAGGCCCAAGTGGCAACTGCGCTGGCTGCTTCTGATCCGCAGACGCATTTTCCTGATGGCCTTCACGCTTCTCGTGTGGATCGCCGCGCGCATAATGGCCGAGGTCAATCCCTTCCCCTCGCGCCGTTTCCTGCTGGAACTGGTGGGCACCATTGCGCTTGCCATCCTCGTCGTGGGCCTTGCGGCACGTCTTGTCCGGAACGAGCTTCTCCGCCGCATCGTATCCTGGGCGCTGTGGATCTTCGTGACGCTCTACTACCTTGGCATCGCGGACGAGGCGTCGCGGCTTCTCGACAGCCTCGCCCTCGACATCGGCGACTTCCACCTTTCGATCCTGACCGTGATCCAGGCGGCGGCGGCCATCGCCGTCCTCTTCACGCTCGCCCGGCTCATCAGCCAGACGACGGCGAACCGCATCCGCGCGAACGACGACATCTCGCCCTCGATGCAGGTGCTGGCAGTCAAGATCCTTCAGATCCTGCTGTTTGGCGCCGCCTTCTTCATCGGTCTCAAGTACGTCGGCGTCGACCTGACAGGCCTCGCGGTGCTTTCGGGCGCGATTGGCGTGGGCCTTGGCTTCGGGCTTCAGAAGGTGGTGTCGAACCTCGTCTCGGGGGTCATCATCCTTCTCGACAAGTCGATCAAGCCGGGCGACGTCATCTCGATCGGCGACACATTCGGATGGATCAACGCCCTTGGCGCGCGCTACGTCTCGATCACCACGCGGGACGGCAAGGAGTATCTGATCCCGAACGAGGATTTGATCACGGGCCAAGTGGTGAACTGGTCGCATTCCAACGACTTCGTCCGCATCGACATCGACTTCGGCACCAGCTACGACGACGACCCCCACCAGGTTCGGAAACTGGCCATCGAGGCAGCGGCGAGCGTGAACCGCGTTCTCTCCTCGCGCCCGCCCGTCTGCCACATCACAGGCTTCGGAGACAGCTCGGTGAACTACATCCTGCGGTTCTGGATCGTCGATCCGTCGGACGGGCTGACGAACATCCGCGGAAACGTCTTCCTCGCGCTCTGGGACACGTTCAAGGCCAACGGCGTCTCGATCCCCTTCCCGCAGCGCGAGGTCCGGGTGCTGAACGACAACCTTGCCGTCTCGCGACCCGAGGCTCAGCCGTAAAAGCCATCCGCCCAGGCCTTCTTGACGGACGCACGACCCTCCATCGCGGCCTTGAACGCAGCGAGCTTCGGGAAGTCCGCGACATCGACCTTGTCGCCCTCAAGCCAGTAGACCGGCGTGTAGAGGTAGAAATCCGCGATCGTCGGACGGTCTCCGAACAGGTAGGGGCCTTCGATCACGCCTTCGAGGTACTCTGCCGAGGCGCGCATCGTCTCGGGCACCTTGGCCGACATCGCCTCCTGCGCCGCCGGATCGTCGGCCCAGCGTGACGCGCGGCGCAGGTGCGCGTGGTTAACGTGCATCGTCGAGGCGAGGTAGAACATCACTTCGCGCACCCGCGCCTTCTGGAAAGCATCCGTCGGCATGAACTCGGGAAGCGCCGTGTCGGCGATGTACTCGAGGACGGCACCCGTCTCGGTCAGAAGACCCTCGGGCGTCACCAGCACCGGCACCCGGCCCTTCGGATTGATCCGAAGGTACTCGGGCCGCGACTGCTCGCCTCCGCGCACGTCGACGCGGATCGGCTCCCATTCGGCGCCCTCGTTCAAAAGGCATACGACGGCGGTCGAGATGGTGACGGGGGCGCAGTAGAGCTTCAGCATCGGAAATCCCTCAGTAATAGCTCCGCGACCCGGCGCGGTCGGGCGCCTCGAGGTGCGGAATGGCGTTGTAGCCGGCGAGGATCGTCTCGCCGTCGCGGACGTGAAGTCGATGGATCGACGTGTTCCAGATCGGCAGCATGACCCGGCTCATCTTCATCATGTCGAGATCGAGGACATGGCGCAGCATCATCCCGATGACCCCGCCGGAGGTGATGCAGAGCAGCCGCCGCCCGGGAACCGCCGCCTCGGCCAGAAGCTCGGCCACCCGCGTCTCGAACCGTTCATAGGTCTCGGCGCCGATGATCTCGGCCGCCGCCCAGGCCGCAAAGACCTTGGGCATGTGGTCGGCGAAGCTGTCGCCCGTGGGCATGGGCTCGCCGCTTCGGTCATGCAGGCTTTGACTTAGGGTGTAGTAGTCCAGCTCGTTCAGCCGCGCGTCCTCGTCGGGGTCGATCTTCATCGCCGCCGCAGTCTCGCGGTGCCGCCTCATGGTGCCGGAGAGGACATGGTCGAACGCGTAGTCGTTCTCGCGCATCCAGTCGCCCAGCCACTCCGCCTGGCGGTGACCGAGGTCGCTCAGCCGGTCATAGTCGGCCTCGGTCAAAGCGCCCGAATTGGCCTGACCGTGACGCACCAGGATGATTTCGCCCATGCCGTCCTCCCTGCCTTGAGGGCTAGGCAACCGGACGGGCGGGCGCAATCGCAAAACCGCCGCGCGCAATCCTTCGCTGTCCCTCAGTGCCACCCCACAGGGGACTTGACGCCGCGCGCCCCTTCGCCGACACCGCGCGGATGGGAGCCGCGCTTCTCACCGTCGATCTCGATGCCGTCGCCGCCAACTGGCGCGCCCTCGACGCCCTGTCCCAGCCCCATGTCGAGACCGGAGCGGCGGTCAAGGCCAACGGCTACGGCACGGGCGCCACCGAGGTCGCGCGCAAACTACATGCCGAGGGCGTGCGCAGCTTCTTCGTCGCCGTAGCCTCGGAAGGCGTGACCATCCGGCGGGCAGTCGGGACCGATGCCGACATTCATGTCTTTTCCGGCCATATGCACGGCGACACAGACCTTCTGCAGCAGCACCGTCTGATCCCGATGCTGAACGCGCCCGATCAGGTCGCGCGGCACTTCCAGTCCGCCCCCGGCCACCCCTTCGGAGTCCAGTTGGACACCGGGATGAACCGCCTCGGGATGGAGCGCGGCGACTGGGACGCTCTCAAGTCCGAACTGATGGATGCAGGGCCGCGCCTGGTGATGAGCCACCTCGCCTGCGCCGACGAACCCGATCACCCGATGAACGCGCAGCAGCTTCACAGCTTCCGAACGATGACGGACGGGATCGCGCACCGCCGCTCGCTGGCCGCCACGGGCGGCATCCTCCTGGGTCCGGAATACCACTTCGACCTCGTGCGCCCCGGCATCGGCCTCTATGGCGGCCGGCCCTTCGACGACGCAACGCCCGTCGTCGCCCTGTCGGCCCCGATCGTCCAGACCCGCATCGTTCGCCCCTTCGAGACCGTGGGCTACGGCAACACCTGGACCGCCAACGTCGAAAGCTGCATCGCCACCATTTCGGCCGGGTATGCCGATGGGCTGATCCGCGCCATGGGCCCCAGCGGTCGGGTCTGGGCGGGCGACGTCCCCTGCCCCGTCGTGGGGCGCGTGTCGATGGACCTCATCACCGTCGACGTGACCCACCTCGAGGACATCCCCGACACGCTCGAGATCCTCGGCCCGCACCAGTCGGTCGACGATCTGGCCGACGCGGCGGGCACCATCGGCTACGAGATCCTGACCTCGCTCGGCCATCGCTATGCCCGCCACTACGAGGGCGTGGCATGAGCCTTCTCGCCGCTGTCGGACGGGCGGTATTGATGCTTCTGGCCGCCATCGGACGCACAGCTTTGTTCGGGATCGAAACCGTCTCGCACCTGTTCCGGCCGCCCTGGTATCCCCGCGAGTTCGGTCACGCGTTGCTTCAGATCGGTTACTTCTCGCTTCCCGTCGTGGGGCTGACCACCATCTTCACCGGCGGCGCGCTGGCGCTTCAGATCTACGCCGGTGGCGCGCGCTTCTCGGCCGAGGCGGTGGTGCCCCAGATCGTCGCCATCGGCATGGTGCGCGAGCTTGGACCGGTCTTGGTCGGCCTGATGATCGCGGCCCGCGTCACCTCGTCCATCGCCGCCGAGATCGCGACGATGAAGGTGACCGAGCAGATCGACGCCCTCGTCACCCTGTCGACGCATCCGATGAAGTATCTGACCCTGCCACGCGTCCTTGCCGCGACCCTCGTCATGCCGCTTCTCGTGGCCGTGGGCGACGTCATCGGCATCTTCGGTGGCTATGTCGTCGGCGTGAACCGCTTGGGCTTCAACGCCTCGACCTACCTGCGCAACACCATCGACTTCCTCGAACCGCTCGACATCGTGTCCTCCATGTCGAAGGGCGCCGTCTTCGGGTTCCTCGCGGCGCTGATGGGCTGCTACTACGGGATGCAGTCGGCCCGCGGTGCGCAGGGCGTCGGCAGCGCCACCAAGACCGCCGTCGTCGCGGCAAGCGTCCTGATCCTCGCCGCCAACTTCATCCTCACCGAACTGTTCTTCGCCGCATGATCGAGCTTCGCGACGTCCACAAGGCCTTCGGACCCAAGGAGGTCCTGCGCGGGATCGACCTGTCGATCGGCAGGGGCCGCAGCATGGTGATCATCGGCGGTTCTGGTACGGGCAAGTCGGTCTGCCTGAAGTGCGTCCTTGGCCTGATCGAGCCGGACCGGGGCACGATCACCGTCGACGGCCAGGACGTGACGCGTCTTCGCCAGGGCTCGTCCGAGCGCGACGCCTTCCTCGCCCGCTTCGGGATGCTGTTCCAGGGAGGTGCGCTGTTCGACTCCCTGCCCGTCTGGCAGAACGTGGCCTTCCGCCTCTTGCGCGGCTCGCTGAAGCGCCCCAAGGCCGAGGCCCGCGAGATAGCCATCGAAAAGCTGCGACGCGTTGGCCTATCGGCTGACGTCGCAGACCTTTTTCCAGCCGAGTTGTCCGGCGGGATGCAGAAGCGCGTCAGCCTCGCCCGCGCCATCGCCGCCGAGCCCGAGATCATCTTTTTCGACGAGCCGACAACGGGCCTCGATCCGATCATGTCCGGCGTCATCAACGACCTGATCCGCGAGATCGTGGTCGAGATGGGCGCCACCGCCATGACCATCACACACGACATGACCAGCGTGCGCGCCATCGCAGACGAGGTCGCGATGCTGCACAGGGGCAAGATCCGCTGGACTGGCCCGGTGTCAGATATGGATGCGAGTGGCGACCCCTACCTGACGCAGTTCATCACGGGCAGCCCGAACGGACCGATCGAGACGCTTCGGTGAAGTCCCATTGCGATCCACGACGGACCGCATTCTTGCAAACTTGCAACAATACATTTCCCAGACGGAAACAATTCCGGGACAAGTTACGCATTTTTAACGACAATGCGCGATATGCCGCGTCGGGGTGGCAGACGGAGTCATAGAATGGACATCCTCAGCCCGTTGTTCCTTCTCTTTTTCAAGACCTTCGTGGTCGTTCTTCCGATGACTGTCGGATGGCTGGCGTTCCGCCGGCTGATGCTGTCGAAATCGGCCAATTCATGGATATACGCCTTTGCCTGCCTCTTCGCGGCGATCACTGCGGCCGGACTTGCGCCCTGGGCGATCGGCCTTGCTCGGGCAAGCTGGGTGTTCTTCGTCCTTGCCGCCTTCTGCCCGGCGATCTGGATCGGCGTCGTCCTCCTGTGCGACGTCTCCCGGCGGCAAAGGTATGAGGCCGACCCCTTGACCGATGTCGTGCTGACGTTCGCGTCACGCCAACGGCCGGCCCCCCTCGTGCTCGAAGACCCGGACACACCCGGCGCACCGATGCCCGTCTTCCGGCACAGCAAGCCGGCTCAGCCGTCGATTTTCGACAAGGGACCGTTTCGACCGAACCGCAACCCAGTCACGCGCTCACGGATGCTCATGTCCGTCGCGCGCGACATGCGCGGCAACGGCTCCTCCGACATGCGTCGGCCGAAGCTTCTTCCCGCACCGGATACTCTCGAACTGCCTTTCCTCAGCCGGGGTTGACACAGCCCGAGTGATTGATCCGTCTTTGGAAACAAACGGTTTCACGCGGAACTCTCGACACTCCCACGCGTAGTTTCGGTGCGACAGGCGGAAGTTCGCCGAGTGCCGGATAGGTGGTGATCGATGTCAAAGGTCGGTTTTTGGTGGTGGGCGAGGGCGATCCAGGTTGCGTCGATGGTTTTCGTCCTCGGTTTGGTGCTGTGTGTCGGTGGAACCTTCCTCCTGTCGCTTTCGGGTCTCCTGCCCAGGCTGGAGGTCCCTCTCGTCCTCTCGGACGGCAGCGTCCGGGAGGCGGGACTTCTCATTCACGGCGCGGCTTTCGCGCTGACCCTTCTCCTTCTGGCGTACATGCCGGCGAACTGGCGCATCCTCGCGCTGGAAACGTCGCACCGCAGCTTCCGGATGCGGATGGAGGATGTCGCCAACGCCTACTGGGCGGCGCACCGCGCCGATCGCACGGGTGTCTTCAAGGTCTCCAGCGAGTACGACGCTGTCCGCGAACGCCTCATCTGGCTGAAGGAACATCCCGATCTCGGCCATCTCGACACCGATCTTCTGGAAATCGCGGCCCAGATGAGCCGGGTCAGCGAAAGCCTGGCCGAGCGCTATTCCGACGAAGCCGTGGCCCGTGCCCGCGACAGTCTCGAAGCACGCCAGCGCGAAGCCGACCAGATGGAGGTGCGGATCGCCCGAGCGCTCGAGGTCACTCGCGACCTGCGGCACTGGAAGAATCGCGTCGAGATCGAGGAGGACGTCGCTGTCTCCCGGATGAACCAGCTCATCGCGGAACTCGACACCCTGACGGAAGAACTGGGTCTGTCGCCCGTTCGCCGTCGCCGCGATCCGCATGTGCTGGCGCTTCCCAATCCGCCCCGTCCCCGGCCCGCGGCGATCCCTGCCGAATGACGCGCCGATGCGCTTGCCCCCGCTTCGGGGCGCAGGCATGAAGGCCGCATGGCGAAGTCCCCCTCTTTCACCTGTGCGAATTGTGGCGCGGTCCACGCCAAGTGGTCCGGCCGCTGCGACGATTGCGGGGCATGGAATTCGATTTCCGAGGATGTGCCGCTGTCAGCCGGTCCCTCGACCAAAGGCCTGGGTGCCGCGCGCGGCCAGACGATCACTCTGAGCGATCTGTCCAGCACCGACGCGCCGCTCGCCCGCACCTTGTCCGGCCTCGACGAACTCGACCGCGTTCTGGGCGGCGGCCTTGTCCCGGCCAGCGCGATCCTCGTGGGCGGTGATCCGGGCATCGGCAAGTCGACGCTTCTCCTGCAGGCCGCGGCGGCCTTCGCCATGGCAGGCCTCAAGGCGGTCTATGTCTCGGGCGAAGAAGCGGCGAGCCAGGTTCGCCTTCGCGCGCAACGACTTGGACTTGCCGAGGCCCCCGTTCGCCTCGCGGCCGAGACGAACCTGCGCAACATCCTGACGACCCTGGAGAAAGAAGCGCCGCACCTCGCCATCGTGGATTCGATCCAGACCATGTGGCTCGACACCGTCGACAGCGCGCCCGGATCGGTCGGCCAGGTGCGCGCCACCGCGCACGAGCTGACCACGTTCGCCAAGCGCACCGGGATCAGCGTCATCCTTGTCGGACACGTCACCAAGGACGGGCAGATCGCCGGTCCCCGCGTCGTCGAGCACATGGTCGACACCGTGCTCTACTTCGAGGGCGAACGCGGTCACCAGTTCCGCATCCTGCGCGCCGTGAAGAACCGCTACGGCCCCGCCGACGAGATCGGCGTCTTCGAGATGACGGGTGCGGGCCTTGCCCAGGTCGCCAACCCCTCGGCCCTTTTCCTGTCCGACCGCGAGGCCGACAGCCCCGGATCGGTCGTCTTCGCAGGGATCGAAGGGACAAGGCCGGTCCTTTGCGAGATCCAGGCGCTGGTCTCTCCTGCCCCCGCCGGGCAGGCGCGGCGGTCGGTCGTCGGCTGGGACGGCGGAAGGCTTGCGATGATCCTCGCCGTGCTCGAGGCGCGCTGCGGCATCCCCTTCGCCGGGCTCGACGTCTATCTCAACGTCGCCGGTGGCCTCAGGATCACCGAACCCGCCGCAGATCTGGCTGTGGCCGCTGCGCTACTTTCAGCCCGCGAAGATGCGGCACTGCCGCAGCGCACTGTGGTTTTCGGCGAAATCAGCCTATCAGGAGGTTTGAGACCGGTCGGCCAGACCGAAACGCGCCTGAAAGAGGCCGCGAAGCTGGGCTTCGAGGCGGCCATCCTTCCGGAGCGAAGCAAGGCCGGAACGGTCGCCGGGGTGAGGGTGCAGCAGATGCCCGACCTGGCCGCGCTGGTGGGTGACGTGTTCGGGGCCGGATAGCCCCTGGGGCAGAAAAAAGACGAGGCAAGACATGGACGGCTTCACCATCATCGACGGCATCGTGGCCGTGGTCATCATCCTTTCAGCGGTGCTGGCCTATTCGCGGGGCCTCGTACGCGAGGTCCTGTCGATCGGCGGCTGGATCGCGGCCGCGGTCGTGGCCTACATCCTCGCCCCCACGGTCGAGCCGCTGATGCGCGAGGTTCCGATCCTGAAGGACTTCCTCGGCGCGTCCTGCGAGCTTTCCATGATCGCCGCCTTCGCAGGCGTTTTCGCTCTTGCGCTGATCATCTTCTCTGTCTTCACGCCGCTCTTCGCCGGCGCCGTGCAACGCTCGGCCCTCGGCGGCATCGACCAGGGCCTGGGCTTCCTCTTCGGGGTCGCCCGCGGCGTGATCCTCGTCGCCATCGCCTACATCGTCTACGAGCGCGTCATCGTTTCGGACCCGATCCCGATGGTGAACGACAGCCGCACCGCCGTCGTCCTGGGCGACCTGTCCGACCGCATCGACGCCGAAATGCCGACCGACGTGCCGGACTGGATCGGCGGGCGCTATGACGAGTTGATCGGGAAGTGCTCGATCCCAACCGAAGGCCAGTCTTCAGGCACCTGAGGCTTTCCACGACCAATCCTGACGCCGCGGGCCGCAAGGCTCGCGGCTTTTCTTTTCGGCAGACCCCCATACCGGCCAAGAACAGAGTGTTTACGCTGGGGAAACTGGGTAATTGTGGCGCGACCTTTCTCAGCCACAACTAATAGAACCCGCCGACTGTCTCGCGCAGCGCGACAACCTGCTCGAAAAGCGAAGCCACAGCGCAGCCGATACACGCCCCGGGCGAAAACTGTTTCCAGGCGTTGGAGAATAAGGGTGTGTCATGGCCGTTACAGGTTATGTCGCATCTTAAACTCGCCCAGATGCTCTGAATTTCTGCCCCACTGTCGACAACACACGTTGGCATACAAGCAGCTGTGAACGGGATTGCGGTGGTTCCAAGGTTCCGTGTGATGAGTGAGTGAGTTGGGCGTCGGGCCGGCTTCAACGCCTCCCCGGCGCCTCCCCGGCGGGCCGTTTGGCGGTGCAAGGGTTAGTGAGTTCGACCCGAGTACGAGTGACGCCAGATACGGCATATGGTTTTCTGAAGGCCTGCCGCTTCGGCAGGCCTTCACTATTTTGGACCCCCGGCCGCTTTTCGGTCGCCGCCCCCGTGACACCACCGGACGATGGGTCTAAGTAAGGGTCGCATCGCAGCCAGCCAAGTCACCGGATGCCCGATCAACACTCTCCGCGACTGCTGACCACCGACCCATTCGACGATGACAAGCTCCGCGAGGAATGCGGCATCTTCGGTGTGACCGGCGTGTCGGACGCTGCGAACTTCGTGGCCCTCGGGCTTCACGCGCTCCAGCATCGCGGGCAGGAGGCGGGCGGCATCGTCACATACGAGCCCGTCGACGGCTTCCACTCGGCCCGCCGGTTCGGCCTCGTACGCGACAACTTCACTCGTCAGGACGTGATTGACGGCCTGCCCGGCCCCCTTGGCATCGGACACGTCCGCTATTCGACGGCCGGATCGAAGGGTGCGACGCAAATCCGCGACGTGCAGCCCTTCTTCGGCGAGTTCAGCATGGGCGGCGCTGCGATCGCGCATAACGGCAACATCACCAACGCCGATGCGTTGAGGCGCGAGCTGATCGGGATGGGCTCGATTTTCCAGTCCTCGTCGGATTCGGAATGCATCATCCACCTCATGGCCCGCTCGCTTCAGAAGACCATTCCGAACGGATGAAGGACGCCCTGCGGCGCGTCGAGGGCGCCTTCAGCGTCGTCGCCATGACCCGCACCAAGCTGATCGGTGTGCGCGATCCGCTTGGCGTGCGCCCCTCGTCATCGGACGGATCGGGCAGGAAGGCTGGGCGCTGTCGTCCGAGACCTGCGCGCTGGACATCATCGGCGCCGACTTCGTCCGCGAGGTCGAACCGGGCGAGATGGTCGTGATCGAGAACGACGTCCTTCTGACGTATCGCCCATTCGAACACCGAAAATCACGCTTCTGCATCTTCGAGCACGTCTACTTCTCGCGCCCCGATTCCACGCTGAACGGTCGCTCGGTCTACGAGACGCGCTCGGCCATCGGCGCGGAGCTGGCGAAGGAAGCGCCGGTCGACGCCGATCTCGTCTGCCCGGTCCCCGATTCCGGGACGCCCGCCGCGATCGGCTACAGCCAGCAATCGGGCATCCCCTATGCGATGGGGATCATCCGCAACCAGTACATGGGCCGCACCTTCATCGAGCCGACCGAGCAAATCCGCAACATGGGCGTGCGGCTGAAGCTGAACGTCAACCGCGCGCTGATCCGCGGCAAGCGTGTGATCCTCGTCGACGACAGCGTCGTGCGCGGCACAACGAGCCGGAAGATCAAGGAGATGATCCTCGACGCCGGTGCGGCCGAAGTCCATTTTCGCATCGCCTCGCCGCCCACGGCCTGGCCCTGCTTCTATGGCGTCGACACGCCGCAGCGCGAAAAGCTGCTCGCCGCCACCATGAGCGAGGACGAGATGCGAGAGCACCTGGGCGTCGACAGCCTCAAGTTCATCTCGCTCGACGGCCTCTACCGTGCGGTTGGGGAAGCCAACGGGCGCGATCCGAAGTCGCCCGCCTACTGCGACGCCTGCTTCTCGGGCGAATACCCGGTCGCCCCTTCCGACCAGATCGAGAAAGGCTTCCTGCTGAAGGCTGCAGAATAGCCAGAACCCGCTTCATCGCTTTCCGAATACGCATGTTCGACCGATCCACGCGTCAAAGCCGCAGTTGACCCCGCGCCCCGCGCCCGCCACTTAGTGGCAAAACCGGAGCAGACATGGCCACGCCAGCCCCCTTTTCGCGCTACGAATTCCTGATCGCCTGGCGCTATCTTCGCGCCAAGCGGGCCGAGGGCGGCGTCAGCGTCATGACCTGGATCAGCCTCGTCGGCATCACCCTGGCGGTCGCCGCACTGATCATCACCCTTGCCGTTCGGGCGGGATTTCGGGACGAGTTCGTGTCCACGATCCTCGGCGCGAATGCCCACGTCACCGTCTACAGCCAGGCCCGCGAGACCGAAACGGGCGGCGTGACCCGGACGATCCCCGATTACACCGACTGGGCCGAGCGCCTGCGCGCGGTCGAGGGCGTGACCCGCGTGGCGCCGCTGGTTAAGGGCCAGGTCATGGCCGTCCACCAGGAGCAGAACACGGGCCTCGAGGTCTTCGGTATCTCGCCCGAGGATCTTGCCCAGATCGAGAGGATCGCGGATCCCGAGACGGCACAAGGCAGCCTCGACGACTTCCCGAACGGCATCGCCATCGGGCGTGAGGCGGCACGGTCCCTTGGCGTCGGTGTCGGCGACGTCATCCGCGTCATCAACCCGAACGGGGTCCGGAACCCTTTCGGCACCAGTCCGCGGATCAACGAGTACTTCGTCACCTACATCTTCAACTCGGGCCGCTACGACATCGACCGCACCCGCGCCTACCTGCCCTTCGAGGAAGCGCAGACCTATTTCAACCGCGAGGGCGTCGCCGACGAGCTTGAGGTCAACGTCACCGACCCCGAGCAGGTCGACCAGATCGCGCCCCGCCTTGCGGTTGCCGGTGGCGAAGGCGCCTATACCTGGACGTGGAAGGACAGCGCTGGCGGCTTCCTGCGTGCGCTCGAGGTCGAGGACACGGTGATGTTCGTGCTCATGTCCGTGCTCGTCCTGATCGCGTCGATGAACATCATCTCGGGCCTCGTGATGCTGGTGAAGAACAAGGGCCGCGACATCGGCATCCTGCGAACAATGGGTCTGACGCAGGGCTCGATCATGCGAGTGTTCTTCCTGACCGGCGCGCTGGTCGGAACGCTGGGGACGCTGTTCGGCGTCATCATCGGCTGCCTCTTCGCGATCTACTTCGACCAAATTCTGGCACTTGTGAACGGCGCCGCCGGGGGCGGTGTCTGGGAGGCTTCGGTGCGCGGCATCTATCGCCTGCCTGCGAAACTGGAGTTGAACGACGTCCTTTCGGCCGTGTCGCTTTCCCTGATCCTGTCCTGGGGCATCACGCTGTTTCCGGCCCGCCGTGCCGCGCGGATGAACCCGGTCGAGGCGCTGCGCTATGAATGACGCCCTCACGCTCGACGGGATCGGCAAGACCTACAACCCCGGCAAGGCGAACGCCCTGACGGTCCTCGACGGCGCATCGCTGTCGCTGAAACCGGGCGAGGTCGTGGCCCTCGTCGCCCCCTCGGGCGCGGGCAAGTCGACGCTCCTGCACATCGCGGGCCTTCTCGACAGCGCCGACGAAGGCCGCGTTCTGCTGGGCGGCACCGAGATGACGCGCCTCTCCGACGCCCGCCGCACCGCCGCCCGGCGCGAGGAGGTCGGCTTCGTCTACCAGTTCCACCACCTGCTGCCCGAGTTCTCGGCGGTCGAGAACATCATCCTGCCCCAGCTTGCGAACGGGGTGTCCGAGCGCGAGGCGCGGGAGCATGCACTGGCGCTGATGGCCCGCGTCGGCGTCGAGGGCCGCGCCGACAACAGGCCCGCCGCGCTGTCGGGTGGCGAACAGCAGCGCGTCGCCTTCTGCCGGGCGCTGGCCAACCGTCCCCGCGTCCTTCTTGCCGACGAGCCGACCGGTAACCTCGATCCCGCGACGTCGGACACCGTCTTCGCGGCCCTGATGGACGTGGTGCGCGACACCGGCCTCGCCGCGCTGATCGCGACGCACAATCCCACTCTCGCTGCGCGCATGGATCGCACGGTCCGACTGGACAGTGCGGCAGGCTGGTCTAGGCCTTCTGCGTCAGCGCGACGCCTGCCGCCATCAGCGCGATCCCGGCCGCCCGCGTGAAGCCCAAGGGCGCGACGCGTGCCCCGAAGAGACCGAAGTGGTCGATGGCCGCCGCCGCGACGAGCTGTCCCAGAAGCACGAAGAACACCGCATTGCCCACGCCGAAGTGTGGCGCGATGTAGGTGATCGACAGGATGTAGAAGGCGACCAGAAGACCGGCAAGAAACAGGTGCCTCGGCTGGCCCGCAAGCTGCCGGATCGCGCCGGGCCCGGTCAGCATCACGACTGCCGCCGTCACCGAGAACGCCACCAGAAAAAGGCACAGCGCCGCCACCGCCGGGCTGCCGATCCGTGCGCCGAGCGCTGCATTCAGGGCCGCGAGCAGGGGGATGCCGATCCCGGCTAGGAACATGACAGAGGCATAGGCGGCGTTCGGCGACATGCGCCTTCGTGGCACCGCTCTTGTTCTGGATCAAGGCGGATCCTCGCGCCGGGCGCGACTCTGGTCGGACCAAGGAGGTGACCCATGCGCATGATCCTGACCATCCTGCTTCTCGCGACCCCCGTCTTCGCAGGCGACGTCGAGGAGGGGGCCGATTACTTCGCCAACTACTGTGCGACCTGTCACGGCGTCGAGGCGAAGGGAAACGGTCCGATGTCCGACCTGCTGACCGTTCCGCCTGCCGACCTGACGCAGTTGTCCGCCCTGAACGGCGGCGAGTTCCCCCTCGACCGCATCGTGAGGCGCATCGACGGCACCATGGACGTGGCCGCGCACGGCGGACCGATGCCGCTTTTCGGTCTCCTCCTCCAGGGCCCTTCCGAAGCGATCATGGCCCCCGACGGCAGCGAAATCGTCGCTCCCGAAGCCATCGCGATGATCGCGGCCTGGCTTCAGACGGTGCAGGAGGGCTTGTGATGCGGTACGCCCTCCTCCTCGCGCTCGCCGCCCTTCCCGCCTCGGCCGAGCCCGACCTCGCAGCCGGGCGGCAGGTCTACTTCACCCATTGCGCCGGATGCCACGGCGCCGAAGCCCGCGGAGACGGCGCGCTGGCAGAGCTTATGACCCGCCCGCCCGCCGATCTGACGCGCCTGTCACGCGACAACGGCGGGATCTTTCCCGTCTTCCGCGTCGTCCGTCAGATCGACGGGCGCGACCCGATGATGTGGCATGGCGGAGAAATGCCAACATTCGGAAACCTCTATACTTTTCCGGACGGAGCCATTGCCGCCGAAAACGGCCAGCCGATTGTCACGGCCCAGCCGATCGCCGATGTGACAGGGTGGCTTGCGACCGTTCAGGAGTAGCGGAAACGCGCCGCGTCCGGCGGCTACACAGGAACATTCGCGGTGCTTCATCGTTGTCCTCCCGATACGAATTTTAAAGGAGACAATCATGAACTGGGACCAGATCGAAGGTAACTGGAAGCAATTCACCGGCAAAGCCAAAGAGACTTGGGGTGACCTGACCGACGACGAGATCACCGAGGCCCGCGGCGAGCGCGAGCAGCTGATCGGCCTCGTGCAGTCGAAGTACGGCAAGGCCCGCGACGAAGCCGAGCGCGACGTCGACAACTGGCAGCGCGGCCTGAACTGATCTGACGACACTGCCTCAGACCTGGCCGGGCCATTGCGCCCGGCCTTTTTGCGTTTCGGGATAGTCACCAGATGGCTTTCACGCCAGTTGATGGCGCTCGACGGATTTCTCTTCGCCCGTCCAAGCCGGCCAATCTACCCTCACGCAACTCGGGAGGGTAAAATGGCGAAGATCATTGCGGAACGTATGGCGGCGCAAATCGAGAGCGACTTCGTGGTCTTCCTCATCGGGATGCGGATCAACAAGCCCTGGAAGGTGCGAAGCTGGTGGCCTGTTTTCATGGGAATGTCCCGGATGCTCAAGGAACTGGAGTCGAGACCGTCGGACGAGACTGGCTTCCTCGGGCACAACGGACTGTCGCTGAAGGGTATCGTTCAATACTGGCGCAGCTTCGATCATCTCGAGGCCTACGCGCGATCGAAGGATGGCCTGCACTGGCCGGCCTGGGTCGACTTCAATCGAACGATGAAGAACGTGCGCGGGGACGTCGGCATCTGGCACGAGACCTACTGCGTTCGTGCCGGAGAATACGAGGCGATCTATTCGGGGATGCCCCCCTACGGCCTCGGTCGGGTCACGTCCCTCGAACCCGCCACGGGATCGCGCGAGACGGCGCGGCTTCGGTCCGGACGGGCGAAAGCGCAGGGCGGCGCCTGACGCCCCGCGCCCGCGTTCGGTCTACCTGACCTTTTTGCCGCCGATCATGGGCTCGGACTTTCCGGCGCCCGAGTTGGCGGTGGCCGAGACCTTGGGCTTTTCCTTCTTCGGCTTCTTGATTTCCTTGTTGCCGCGGTTCTTTTCCTTGGACATTGGGTCTCTCCTGAACGTGCCGCCCGGACAGGATGTCCAGGGCAGGTCTTGGCTTCAGAAGATCAGGGTTGCCTGAGAGGGTGTCAGGGCGATGATCCCTTGGGCAGCAGGCAGAGCCTGCCGGTGAAAAGGTAAGCGCTGCGGGGGTGTGGGGCAAGTGTGATGGTGGGCCTGCGTGAGCATCACGAGCGCGCCGTGACCGCCCACATGACGCTTGCATTCCGGCACCTTGTCGGCTTCGCTTGAAGTTCGGGCATAGCCCCGGCGCGATCCCTCTGGCGGGGCGCGTGGCGGATCGGAGGCCGACCCATGACTTCAGATATTCACAGCCGGTCGGCGTGCCGTGCCCTTGTCGGCCTGTTCGCCTTGGCATCCTCTCTGATGCAGGGATTGCCCGCGCTGGCGCAGGATATCGCTGAAGCTCCGGTCTCCTATGCGACGGAACAAGCGGACCGGGGCGAAGAGAAATACCGCAAGGAATGCGCGGATTGCCACGGCGACGACCTGAAGGGCGGGATGAACGGCGGCGCGCCCATTCGCGGCCTGGCGTTCGAGGAGAAGTATTTTGGCGATACGGCCGCCTCGAACCTCTATCTCTACATGAGCACGTTGATGCCGCCGAATTCGCCCGGTCGCTTTTCTCCCGCGATTTACGCCGACCTCATGGCCTATGTCCTGAAGCGGAACGGCTTCAGACCGGGCGCGGAGCTGCCGTCGGACCTCGATGCGCTCGACGCCCTGATCATGGTGAAGTGATCGCGCATCCGGCCGGAGGCTCGCGATGTGGCTGTCGGAGCTGACCCTGCAGGCTGTCGGGTTCCGGCTGCTTGCTCTGGCAATCATCGTCGCGGTTCACGGTAGCGTTGTCTCCGGAGTGGCGGTCCTTCTGGGCGACAAGGGACCGAAGTATGACGGGCGACTTACCCTTTGGCCTGGCAGCCATCTCGACCTCGCGGGCGGCGTGGCGCTTGTCTTCTTCGGGGTCGGATGGGGCAAGCCGGTGGACGTCGATGCGCAAGCGCTCCGCTTCGGACGGTCCAGCATCCTTCTGGTCATACTTGCCGGATTTCTGGCTCTTCTGTGCCTTGCGGCACTTTTCGGTGCGCTGATCGTCCCTGCCCTGACCATGCTCTCTCATACGAACGGGCTGGCGACGGCGGTATTTCTGCGGGCCGCCGAGACACTGACGATCATGTTCGCGTTGTTCAGCCTCGTTCCCATCCCGCCTTTGACTGGTGGGCTTCTTCTCGGCGCACTCGGCGTGCACCTGTCGGCCTTGGTCCGCCGCGTCCTTGCTGTTGCGCTGCTGGCGGCCGTGGCCACAGGTGTGGTGCGTGAGGGTCTGGGTCCGGCGACCGAGGCTTTGGCAGCCATCATCCCTTGAGGGGTGCCGCGCCGTACCTTGCCAGAATGGCGGCCAGCGTGCCGTCCTTCTCGAGACTACGGAATGCCCGCACGACCCTGCGCTTCAGCGTCAGGTCGCCCTTCCAGAGACCAAGGACAAGGTTATACCGCGCCAGGTCAGCTACTGGTCTGACGACCCAGCCGTTCTCGGCGGCGATCTGTCCCGCCAGCAAGGATTCGGTAGCACCGCCATCGAAGGCACCGCTCGCGATGCCGCTGGCGAGGTCGCTTTCATTGCGCACAACGCGAACCGTCACGTCCTGAGCGCGCAGCGCGCTGGCCAGGCCGATCCTGTCGAGACCTGAAATCACCGTCAGGACACCAAGACTTCGCCCCCGAAGGTCATCCAGAGGTTCCGGCGACACCAGTGCCCAGCCGGTTCGTGCGTAGGCCGGACCGGTGTCCAGGAACGACCGTGTCAGTTGCGAGTCGACGACGCCGCCCGCGATGACCTGGCATTTGGCGCGGTTCACAGCCCAGTTGCGCGGATTGAAGTCGCGCCCGATGGCGTCATTGGGGCTCAGAAGAAGTGCCACGCCCATGTCGTCGGCGACGGCACGCAGGATTTCGATATCGATGCCCGGGCGGTCCGGGTCGCCGGTCACAAGCGGAGGATAGGTCGAAGGCACGCAGGCACGCAGGGCGCCGGTCTTCTCAACCTCGGCCAGCGAAGTGTCGGGCGGCAGGACATTGACCAGAAGAAGCAAGCCAAGCACCACGGCGAGTCCGCCGAAGTCGCGCCCCAGCCGCCGGAGGTTGACCATTGCCCTCCTCCTCACGCCCTGGAGAAGTCGCGCAGCGCGATGGCGAACAGAACCACTCCCGCGATGCCCATGATCGCGATGCCGAGGCGCGGATCGAACTGGTTATAGTCGATCAGCACACCCCGCAGGGCGTCCACGGCATAGGTCATCGGATTGTAGGTGACGACAGTGACCAGCCATTCCGGATAGACGACCCGGGTCTGCGCCCCGGTCAACGCGGGGTCGAGCGGGAAAATCGAACTCGATGTGAAGTAAAGCGGCAGGATGACGGCGTTGGAGAAGACGCCGAAGCCTTCGAAGCTGCGCACCCGACCCGCGATCACCACGCCAAGCGAGGTCAACGCGAAGGCCAGCATGAACATCAGGCCAAGCGCGCGGAGGACGTCATACAGCGTCAGCGGCACGTCGGCGAAGCGGGCCAGCAGCAGGACAAGGCAGCCGTGGACCACCGCCACCGTGGTGCCGCCCAGAACCTTGCCAAGCAGCACCATGCCGCGCGACATCGGAGAGACCAGAACCTCGCGCAGGAAGCCGAACTCGCGGTCCCAGATCACCGAAACCGCCGACTGGATCGAGGTGAACATGATGTTCAGCGCGACGACGGCGGGAAAGATGAATTGAAGGTATGTGAACGGCACGACGAAGGTCACCGCGCCATAGACTTCGCCCCGGAAATACGGGTTCAGGCCAATACCGAGGATCAGTACCCAGAGGATCGGGCGACTGATCCCGCCGATCAACTGGCCACGGTCGCGGATCGCGCGCTTCACCTCGCGCAACCAGATGCCGTAAAGCCCGCCGAGCTGGGCAAGGACAGGCGACAGGCGTGAAGGATGCGGCCCGTTCATCGGGTGTGTTCCCCTCCACGTTTGCCGAAGGCCAGCGTGCGTTCACGCGCGTCAGCGGCCTTGTCGCGAAGCTCGCGCCCTGTCAGCGACAGAAACACGGTCTCGAGGCTGGGCAATTCCACGGCGAGAGAGCGGATACGGATGCCGAATTCGGCCAGCACGATTTCGACGAAGGCGTCGTCCGAGGTCAAGAGGATGCTGTCGCCGCTGGTGCCCGCCTCCCGTTCCGGAAAGCGTGCCAGGATCGCATGACGGTCGGCCTCGGTCTTGGGGATGATGCGCAACAGCTGATGCCCGTGAGCCCGCTTCAACGCTTCGGGCGTATCAAGCGCCAGGACCCGCCCCTGGTCGACGATGCAGACGCGGTCGCAGGCCTCGACCTCCTCGATGTAGTGGGTCGTGACAACAAGCGTGATCTGCCGTTCGTCGCGCAGTCTCCGGATATAAGACCAGATACGGTCGCGCGTCTGCGCGTCGAGGCCGACTGTCGGCTCGTCCAGTAGCATGATCTCGGAGTCGTGGATCAGGGCGCGGGCGATCTCCAGACGGCGCTTCATGCCCGACGACAGTGTGCGCGCGGGCTTGTCGACCCAGTCGGTCAATTCGACGAGAGCCAGCATCTCCTCGATCCGTTGCCGCCGCAGTTTACGCGGCACACCGTAGACCAGCCCGTGCAGGTTGAGGTTCTCGTGTACCGTCAACCGGTCGTCCAGGCTCGGTTCCTGAAACACGATGCCAAGGCGGCGGCGGGCGGCCAGCGGGTGCTTGACCACGTCGACGCCTCCGACAAGTGCCAGCCCGCTATCGGGCCGCAGGATCGTGCAGAGGATATGCAAGAGCGTCGTCTTGCCTGCGCCGTTCGGACCGAGAAGGGCGAAGAGTTCGCTCTCGCGCACGTCGAAGCTGACACTATCCAGCGCCAGAGTGCGGCCATAGCGTTTGGTCAGGGCGTCAACGCGGATGGCTTGCGGCGTGTCCGGCATCAGGGATCGGCCGTTGCCGGGAAGTCGTGCGTATCAAGGATTTCGGCGATAGTGCCGTCCGCCGTCAGCGCGGCGATCGCTTCGTCTACTGCGGTGCGCAGGAAGGTCTGGTTGCTCATCATGAGCGCGCCCACACCGAGCGTGGTGGGCGGCAGGGGCGTCGGGTCGACGACATGAAGGTCGGCATAAGCCGGGTCGCTCTGCTGCATCGCCCAAAAACTCGGTGCCCAGACCAATGCGACGTCCGCGGTGCCGTTCAGCACGGACTGAAGCGCCAAGTCGTTTGTACCCATCGGGAAGGTTGGCCAACGGTCCTGGACAGGCAAGGCCGTCAGATAGGACACCAGCCGTAGATGCGCCGAGGTCCCCATCGTGGCCGCGATAGCGCGCGTGGGCACAAGATCGGCCAGCGCGTTGACCTCGGGATCGGCGGTGACGAAGACGTAGTCCGCTTCGTAGTAAGGCCGGGTCAGCGTGACCCATTCGGGATAGCCCTGCGGGATCAGCTTGAAGCCCATGTGCATGTCGCAGTGCTCCAGCATGACGGCATAGACCCGTGTGATGTCCTGCATGACGATCTGGCTGTCGACAACATAGGGCTGCGGCTCCAGCAGCAGGCCCTGCGCGATGGCATCTGCGATTGCGGCGGCGACCTGCCAGTCGGGATCGCGCTGATCGACGCAATAGCGGAGTTGGGATTCGTCCAGTCTGCGGCCGATGTTCCACTGGCCGGGCGCAGACGGCCTGTCGAAGAATTCCGGCTCTTCGGCTGAGGCGACCGATGGGGACACCATGAACGCGAGCAGCGCCATGAGTACGGCGGCCACGGGAGAATGCGCGGAGGCAAGGGACAGGGTGGACCTCATAGAGCTGTCGGGCGGACCGTAGGGTCCGCCCGCGCCAGGATTTTGAGACTGCACGCCGCCGCTCAGTCGGGCAGCGCGAAGACGTAAAGCGTGATCGGGTCGTTGGACGGCAGCTTCACCTCGGGCGTCAGAGACGCGAGACGCCCCAGACCGGAGGCGAAGTTGGCGGTGATCGCGACATACTGCTTGCCGCCCGACATATAGGTGATCGGGAAAGACTCCAGCGAACTGCTCAGCTTTCCGCTGGTCCACAGCAGGTCACCGGTTTCGTCGTCGAAGGCCATGAACTTGCGGTCAAGACTGCCGACGAAGACCACTCCGCCCCCGGTCGGAAGGGTCGAACTGGTGATCGGAGGATGCTGGCGGTACATCCACATGTCGGAACGGTCCGTCAGCTTGATGGCCCGCACCTGACCGATGTTTCCGTCGCTGTCGGGATGGGGAACCCGCGCGAAGGTCGCCATCCCGCCGCCAGTGTAGATCGCGCCGGGGTCGAGCGGGTTCGGCGTGGTGTTCGAGCAGAACTCGACCGTCGGCATGTAAAGCGCCTGGGTGCGCGGACTATAGGCCGTGGCCTGCCAGGCACGTCCGCCGGGGTCGGCGGGACAGTTGAACGTGGTTTGGCCGATGTGAGGAATGACATCGGGATTGATGGTCTTCTCGCCAGTCTCGGGATCGATCGAAAGCACGACGTTCTGCGGCACCGTCTCCTTGCCCCAAAGCCACTCGCCCGTGGTCCGGTCGATCGCCTCGATGATGCCGATCTTGCCGGTCGTCACGACCGTCTTGCGTTCCGTGCCATCGACCGGAAGGTCGATCAGCAGACGCTCGTAGACATAGTCCAGGTCCAGGGAGTCGTTCGGCAGGTACTGGTGATACCACTTCAGCTCGCCGGTCTTCGGGTCGATGGCCAGCGTCGAGTCGGTGTAAAGTGCGTTGTTCGTGACATTCGGGTCCGAACTGACGGGCAAGAGACCACTGATCTCGGCGATCCACGGATAAGGCTGACCGACGCCTGCGAAGATCAGCTTCTGCTCGGTGTCGTAGGATCCCGCGATCCAGGCCGAGGCGCCGTGACGGCTTTCCAGCGGAATCCCGTTCCAGCTGTTGCCCTCAGGCGTATCGCCGCGAGCGATGGTGTTCACACGCCAAAGTTCGGCGCCGGTCGCCGGGTCATGGCCCGTGAAGAAGCAGCCCCCGGGCTGACCGCCGCCGCAGCCGGTCATACCCTGGACGATGACACCGTCGGCCACGATGGGTCCGCTGCTGAACGCGTACCCGAAGGCGTGGTTCGCCACGGTCTGATCCCAGACAAGCTGGCCGGTCTTCGTATCGAGCGCGATCAGGTGGGCGTCGCGGGTCGCGACGATCAGGTTGTCGCCGTAGATCGCCTTGTTCCGAATTCCCCTCGGATCCACCTCATCGGGCAACTCGTACTGGTATTCCCAGATCAGGTCGCCCGTCGCGCCATCCAGTGCCTGGATGGTCTGGTCGGCGTTCTGGATGAAGATCACGCCGTCATGCACCAGCGGCGTTTCCTGGGTCCGTCCCGGCGTCATCGCCCAGGCCCAGGCAAGCTGAAGTTCTCCGACATTTTCCTTGTTGATCTCGTCGAGCGGGCTGTAGCCCCAGCCGTCATAGGTGCGACGCCACATCAGCCAGTCGCCGTCGGGCGGACTGGCCAGCATCTCGTCGGTGACGGTGGTCACCTTGTCGATCAGGTTGTCTTGGGCGACGGCGGCCTGAGCGGCCAACAGCGCGGCAGATGATGTGGCGATCGCCAGGAACGCCTTCAGATCGTGACCACTCGGCATGAGTCGTCTCCTCCCTAAGTTTTTGGCTTGTTGGTGCTGGGATCGACAGAAAAACGATCACAAATGAAACGCGTCGGCCCCGCGAGTTTGAGCTAGCGAGTCAAGCCTAGGCCCGGGCTTCGGCGTCCGTCAACTGCTCGTGATGAAAAGTCGAGCGCCTCACAAAGAATAGAGAGCCCCGCAGGGTCAGATCCCACTGCGTCAAACATCCAGTTCTTCCACGAACCGCGCGTTCTCCTGGATGTATCGGAAACGCTCCTCGGGCTTCTTCCCCATAAGCCGCTCCACCAGGTCGCCCGTCTCGCCCGCCACGTCCTCGTCTATCGTCACCCGGATCAGCGTGCGCGACTTCGGATCCATCGTCGTCTCTTTCAGGTCCTTGGCATCCATCTCGCCCAGGCCCTTGAAACGCTGCACGTCGATCTTGCCCTTGCCGCCCAGACCCTCGGCCAGGACGCGCTCCTTCTCGGCGTCGTTGGCGACGTAGAGGCGCTTGGCTCCCTGAGTCAGGCGGTAGAGCGGCGGGCAGGCGAGGAAGAGGTGGCCGTGGTCGATCAGGGGCCGCATCTGGCTGAAGAAGAACGTCATCAGGAGCGACGCGATATGCGCGCCGTCGACATCGGCGTCGGTCATGATGATGACCTTCTCATAGCGCAGGTCGTCGACGTTGAAGCGGGTGCCCATGCGGACGCCAAGCGCCTCGCAAAGGTCGTTGATCTCCTGGTTCTGGGTCAGCTTCGACGACGCCGCGCCGAGGACGTTCAGGATCTTGCCCCTCAGCGGCAGCAAGGCCTGGTTCTCGCGGTTCCGCGCGGCCTTGGCCGATCCGCCCGCGCTGTCGCCCTCGACGAGGAAGATCTCGGTCCCTTCGCGCGTCTTCGACGAGCAGTCGGTCAGCTTGCCCGGCAGCCGCAGCTTCTTGGTCGCGGTCTTGCGCTGCGTCTCCTTCTCCATCTTGCGGCGCAGACGCTCTTCGGCGCGCAGGACGAGGAAATCGAGGATGGCGCCCGCAGACTTCGTGTCGGACGCCAGCCAGTGGTCGAAGTGATCGCGCACCGCGCCCTCGACCATCTTCGCGGCGTTCTCGTTCGACAGCCGATCCTTTGTCTGGCCGACGAACTGCGGTCCCTGGATGAAGATCGACACCAGCGCCCCGGCCCCGGTGGCAAGGTCGTCGCGGTTGATCTGGGCGGCCTTGCGGTTGCCCACCCGCTCGCCGTAGGCCCGGATGCCTTTGAGAAGCGCCGCCCAGAAGCCCGCCTCGTGAGTGCCGCCCTCAGGCGTGGGGACGGTGTTGCAGTAGGATTGGATGAACCCGTCGCGGGACGGGGTCCAGTTGACGGCCCATTCGACCTTGCCGGGTTCGCCGAACTTCTCGCGGAAGTCGACCGTGCCCGAGAAGGGCGCCTCGGCATAGGTCGTCGCCCCGGACATCGTGTCCGACAGATAGTCCGCAAGACCGCCCGCGAAATGGAACTCGGCCGAGAGCGGCGTGTCGCCATCGGCGATGGCGGTCTTCCAGCGGATGGTGACGCCCGAAAACAGATAGGCCTTCGACCGCGCCATCGCGAACAGGCGGGCGGGGCGCAATTTGAGAGAGCCGAAGATCTGCGGATCGGGATGGAAGGTGACGGTCGTGCCGCGACGGTTGGACGCCGCGCCGATTTTCTGAAGCCCGCCGGTCGGCACCCCGCGCGAGAACTCCATCGCGTGGACTTCCTTGTTGCGCGCGACCTCGACCCGCAAGTGATCCGACAGGGCGTTGACGACCGACGAACCGACGCCGTTCAGGCCACCCGAGGTCTCGTAGTTGTCGCCCGAGAACTTGCCGCCCGCGTTCAGCGTGCAGAAAATGATCTCCAGCGTCGACTTCTTCAGGTTCGACGGATGCGGGTCGACGGGCATTCCGCGACCGTTGTCCCGGACGCTGACATGGCCGTTCTCGTGCATCTCGACCTCGATCCACGTCGCGTGTCCGGCCACGGCTTCGTCCATCGCGTTGTCGACGATCTCTGCCACCATGTGGTGCAGCGCCCGGTCGTCGGTGCCGCCGATGTACATGCCGGGGCGCAGTCGGACATGCTCCATGTCCTCGAGCACCTGGATCGACGACGCGTCATAGACCTTGGCCGTCGCGGCGGAGAGGAGGTCGTTGGCCATGCTGCTGCTCATATCTTGTGGTTGCGGGACAGTAACCCACACCGGCTGGGGCGGGCAACCGGAAGCGAAGCACGCGGCCGTCGCCTTTTCTGTCCTCGAATTACTCCGGGGCAGCCGCCGCACGCGGCGGAGGCAAAGCCCCTATCGCCGTCCGAACAAACGCCAGAACCGACCGCGCGCGGCCTCGGCACCTTCGTCGATCTCGTTGAAGACGGGCTCGATGCGGCGCTTGCGGAAGTTGCGGAGAAGCCGCCAGACGGTGATGATCAGAAGGGCCAAGAGCGTACAGAAAACGATGGTGAACCACGGGATCAGCGTCACCTCGGGCCCGGCCACCGGCTTCAGCGACAGCGCGTTCGGAAAGATCGAGAAGTAATTGTTGCGCCAGCCATAGTGCCGCAGCGCGACCCACTGAGGATTGGCTTCGGTCGACTCGAGGTTCTTCGCCTGTGCCTGAAGGTCGGCGGTGTCGAACTTGAAGAAGGGCGGCCAGCCCCAGCCGGTGTCCTCGTTGCGGTAGACGCGTGGCTTGCCATTCGGCCGGATGGTTTCGATGAACAGGACGTCGCGGTTCTGCGCGTTGATCGCGTCGCCCGCGCCCGAATTCTGCCAGAACAGACCATTGGTGCCGAAATCGACGCGGCGAACCTCGGTGTTGACGATCCGCACGATGTCACGGTCGGGCAGGTTGTAATGCAGAAGAAGCGCGATCATCCCGAAGAAGATGATCCGGATCGTCCAGCGGAAATAGGTCATCGGTCGGCACTCCCTCGTCCTCTACCTAAGGGCGCGAATGCAGGGTCCACAAGGGCTTCACAGTCTCCCGCGACCGTGTAACGCTTCGAAACATGAGACTGAAGGGCAAGACGGCCGTCGTCACCGGCGGAGGATCGGGGTTCGGCGAGGGCATCGCCAGACGCTTCGCCGCAGAAGGCGCGCGCGTGGTCGTCGTCGATCTGAACGGTGAGGCCGCGGAACGTGTCGCACAGGCCGTAGATGGCATTGCCGTGGCCTGCGACGTGTCGCGCGGCGCGGACGTGGCGCGAATGGCCGACACCGTGCGCGAGGCGTTCGGCGCCGTCGACATCCTCGTCAACAACGCCGGCACGACGCATCTTCCGACACCATTGGACGAGGTCGAGGAAGAGATGTTCGACCGCGTCTTCGCCGTGAACTGCAAGTCGGTGTACCTGACCGCTCGCGCCTTCGTGCCGGCGATGAAGGAACGGACCTCAGGCGTCATCCTGAACATCGCCTCGACGGCGGGCGTCAGCCCCCGGCCTCGGCTCAACTGGTACAATGCCTCGAAGGGGTGGATGATCACCGCCACACGCACGATGGCGGTCGAGCTTGCGCCCTTCGGCATTCGCGTGAACGCGGTCAATCCCGTCGCCGGCGAGACGCCGCTTCTGGCGTCCTTCATGGGCGAGGATACCCCCGAGATGCGCGCGAAGTTTCTTTCGACCATTCCTCTGGGTCGCTTCTCGCGTCCCGACGACATCGCCAACGCGGCGCTTTATCTCTGCTCGGACGAAGCCTCGATGGTCACGGGGGTGGCGATGGAGGTCGACGGGGGCCGCTGCATTTGAGGCCGGGTCCGCGCAACACCCTCACCGACGTCGCCGGGCTGTCGGTCGGCCAGTCGAAGGACGAGCGTCTGAAATCAGGCGTCACGGTCGTCGTGGGCGATGCGCCGATGGTGGCGGGCGTTCACATCATGGGCGGCGCGCCCGGCACGCGCGAGACCGACCTTCTTGCGCCGGACAAGAGCGTTGGCGGGGTCGACGCGCTGGTGCTTTCGGGCGGCTCGGCATTCGGGCTCGCGGCGGCCGACGGTGTAATGGCGGGCCTTCGCGCCGCCGGGCGCGGGTTCGAGGCCGCCGGCCATCGCGTGCCGATCGTGCCGGCAGCGATCCTCTTCGACCTGGCGAACGGTGGCGACAAGGACTGGGGCGAAAGCCCCTACCCGGCACTTGGCCGCGCGGCTTTCGACGCGCGATCCCGTGACGTTGCGATCGGAAGCGAAGGCGCGGGCACGGGTGCAACCGTCGCGGGCCTGAAGGGGGGCCTGGGGTCGGCCTCGGCGATGCTGCCCTCGGACGCGATGGTGGGCGCGCTCGTGGCGGTGAACGCGCTCGGTCAGGTCACGGTCGGAGACGGCCCGCACTTCTGGGCGGCCCCCTTCGAGGAAGGGGACGAGTTCGGCGGCTTCGGGTCCGGCCCCTGCCCCGCTCCGCCTGTCCGGACGAAGCTTGGCAGCGCAGGCAACACGACCATTGCGGTCGTGGCCACCGACCTGATCCTGACCAAGGCGCAGGCGACGCGCATGGCCACCGCGGCGCATGACGGCATCGCGAGAGCCATCGTGCCGGCACACACACCGATGGACGGAGACCTGATCTTTGCGGCCGCGACCGGACGGCGTGAGGCCACCGAGGCCGACCTTGCCTGGCTGGGCCACGTCGCCGCCACCTGCCTGGCCCGCGCCATTGCACGAGGCGTCTATCATGCCAAGGAAGCCCCGGACGATGTCCTGCCGACGTGGGCGGCGATGTTCGGCTAGGCGAGGATTGCGGTCACGAGAGGGCTGTCAGGATCGCGAAGACCGTCGATCACGTCGAAATGGTGTCGGCCAGGATCGATGCGATGGTCGGCACCCCAAGCCTCGACCAACCACCGAGCGTGGTCCAGGAAAACCGGCCTTTCCTCGGCGCCGACCCACACCGTCACTGGCGCCTCGGGAGCCGAGTGCAGGACGGGGCTTTCCGCCTCGGCTTCCCCGGCATCGAGTTGCAACGTCCCGTTCATCGTGAGGTCTTGCAAGGGACGCAGGTCGCTGACGGGCGAGATCGGCACGACACGCACGATGCGGTCAAGAACGTCGCGCGCAAGATCGCCTCCGCCGCACGCAAGACGCGCGACCAGGTGACCGCCCGCTGAATGACCCGTCAGGCGGATCGGACCGCGCACGAGGGCGGCGGCAGTCTCGACCGCGCGAGCGGTCTCGCGCGTGATCTCCGACAGGCGCGCCTCGGGCGCCAGGGTGTAGGACGGCATCGCGACGGCCCACCCGCGCGCCGTAAGCCCCTCCGAGAAGTGGGACCAGACGTCCCGGTGAAAGCGCATCCAGTACCCGCCATGCACAAAGACCACGAGGCCCTCGGGCTTGCCGGCTGGATGGAACAGGTCGAGCTTCTGCCGCTCGCCGGTGCCGTAGCTGACGTTCAGCCGCGCCCGGCCCACGGACGCCTCGCGCTCGCGCCAGGCGCGCGCCTCCTCGGTCCAGCGCTCGGGGTACGCGGGGCCGTCCGGGATGAAGTCGGCGTTGTTGTAGGCCAGGTCTAAACTCATGCGCCCTCTTCGGGAAGGACGCGGATCAGCGCCCCGTCGGGATCGTCGGTCAGAACCAATAGCGCGCCATCCGCGTCGATGTCGATGTCCCGGACGCGACCGAGTTCGGAGAGATAGCGCGCCTCGCCCGTCACGCGATCGCCCTCGAGGCTAAGACGCACGATCCCGCCGGGGGTCAGCGAGGAAGCGACCACATCGCCGTCCCAGCCCTCGAACATGTCGCCCTCGTAGAAGGTGAAGCCGCCAGGCGCTATCACGGGATCCCAGTAGTAGACTGGCTCGGTCACACCTTCGGCGCTGGTCTCGCCAGTCCCCACAGGAGACCCGCTGTATTTCTGTCCGTAGCTGACTTCGGGCCAACCGTAGTTTGCTCCCGGCTCGACCAAATTCAGCTCGTCGCCGCCGGCCGGGCCGTGCTCGAGGACCCAGAGCCGTCCTTCTGGACCCAAGGCCGCACCTTGCGGGTTGCGGTGGCCATAGGTCCAGATTTCCGGCAGAGCGTCGGTCTGATCGACAAAGGGATTGCCATCGGCCGCGCCTCCCTCGGGAGTGATGCGGACGACCTTGCCGTAGGAGGCGCTCAAGTCCTGTGCGAGGACGCGTTCCGCCTCGGAAGAATGCTCACCGAGGGTGACGTAAAGCGCATCGCCATCGGGTACGACGCGCGATCCGAAATGCATCGCGGTCGGCGACGGCGGCGTCTGCACGAAGATATCCGTGAGATCCTCGAGAGCGGCCGCATCGTCCGACAGGCGGGCGGAGGCGACGGCTGTCGCGGCCTCGCCCGAGCCTTGAGGCTTCGAGTAGGTCAGGTAGATTTCTCGGGACGTCTCGAATTCGGGCGCAAGAGCGACGTCAAGAAGACCGCCCTGACGCTGTGCTACGACCTCGGGGACACCCTCGACCTCGGTCAAGGTGCCGTCTGCGGCGATGTGTTGAAGGCGCCCGACCCGCTCGGTCACGAGGTATCCCCCGCCCGGCAGAGGCTCGACACCCCACGGATGGACGAGCCCGCCGGCGACGGTCTCGGTTCGAAGCGTTCCCGCATTTTCGATCTCGGGCGCGCGGGTCTGGTTCTCGAAGGCCGGCGTGTTGCCTGGCACGTTCGGCGGTCCCTGGTCGACCTGAGCCATAGCAGGCGCAGCGACGGTGAGGGCAATGGCGGTGGCGGTACGTAGCGTCATCGGAAGTCCTCCTTTTTTCCAGAGGTAGGCAGAACGCACCGACAGTCGAACGGGAACGGACCAACGAGCCATCACAAATGCATCAGGTCGGCCCTAAAACGGCGGCCGTACCCTGTAGCGACTTCTCAGAAATGCTTGCCTTCGGCCGCGAAGTCCGCATGCGTCAGGCCAGAAGCTGCCGCCTCTTTCCGACCCTTGGCTGCCCAGAGAAGCCCGCGCTCCAGCATCGTGCGGGCTGCACCCGACGCAATCACGTCCGCCTTGTGTCCGAGCGCGTTGTAGTAGACCCGTCCGAGACCCCATGCCCTTGTCCAGGCCACCGGCATGTCCACTGGCCCGTTCGCGCTGTGATACCAGGTGACCGTCGGGAACCGCGTCGTGGCGAGGACGTGGTTCGCGGGATCGACGTGGAGGTAATACTGCTCGGACGAGACATCGAAATCCTCGATGCCCTCGACCAGGTCGTGCGCCGGATCGGTGATCGTCACGCGATAGGTCACCCCGTCCCCGCCCGGATGCGCGACCCAGTTGGCGCCCGTCATGAATTGCCACAGCACGTTCGAGCGGAAGGCATCGCACATGCCACCATGACAACCGGCGAGTCCCGTACCGCGCGACACGGCCTCGGACACGTTGACGGCAGCCTCCTTCGACAACTCAGACATGGTCCAGACGGGCACGATCAGGTCGAGGTCGCGCAGGGCCTCGCCGTCGTCGAAGCACGCGAGGCTGTCGGTCACCTCGACGTCCATGCCGGCGTTCTCCAGCATCGCGCGGAAGATCGCCGCAACCTTGTCCGGTTCGTGCCCCGGCCAGCCGCCCCAGGTGATGAGTGCCTTCGTCATTCTTGTGCCTTCCCGATTGCGCGGTTCTATCGTGTCGAGGACGCTGACGGATCGCGTTCCACCACGTACCGTCGCCCAAACTCAGGAAGGAGACCGCGATGACCTTCGTCAAGACCGTGGACGACAGTGAGGCACAGGGCGCCGTCGCCGACATGTACGAAGGGTATCGGACCGGGTTCGGCCACCTGCCGAATATGGCCCGACTGTTCAGCCTCCACCCGGAGGTCAATGCCGGCTGGACCGCGCTTGTCGGCGTCATCCGAGCCAACATGGAGCTGCGACGGTACGAGATCGCGACCCTCGCCGCGGCCCGTGCCTTGGGCAGTTCCTACTGCATGCTCGCGCACGGCAAAGTCCTGATGCGGGAAGGCATGTCCGCCGAGACGCTTATGGCCGTGGCGGAAGGACGCGAGGATCCGGGCATCACCGACCAAGAAGCGGCGATCATGAATTTCGCGGCCCGAATCGCGACCGACGCAGGGTCCGTCACCCAGGCCGATGTTGACGGGCTTCGGAATCTTGGCCTGAGCGATGCCGAGATCTTCGACGTCGCTGCGACGGCAGCGGTGCGCTGCTTCTTCTCGAAGCTCCTCGACGCACTCGGGGCGGAACCGGACGCAGCCTACAGATCGCTGGAGCCGGATCTGAGAGATGCGCTCACCGTGGGCCGGCAGATAGAGGCCGGCGAGTCTCAGACGCCCTCGTAGATCTCCACCAGCCGGTCCACCGCCGCGTCGGCCGTCATCTCTTCGCTTTCGCCCGTCCGGCGCGAGGTGAGTTCGACGACGCCCTTGTCGAGCCCGCGAGGTCCGACGGTGATCCGCCACGGCAGACCGATCAGGTCCATGGTGGCGAACTTGGCGCCCGCACGTTCGTCGCGGTCGTCGTAGAGAGGGTCGAGACCCCTAGCGATCAGCGCCTTCTCCAGCCCTTCGCAGGCGGCATCGCAGGCGCCGTCACCCTGGCGCAGGTTCACGATCCCGGCGTGGAAGGGCGTCACGCCTTCGGGCCAGATGATGCCCTTGTCGTCATGGCTGGCCTCGATGATCGCACCCAGAAGGCGGCTGACACCGATGCCGTGCGAACCCATGTGGACGGGCGTCTGGCTTCCGTCCGGTCCCTGGACCGTGGCGCCCATGGGTTCGGAATACTTGGTGCCGAAGTAGAAAATCTGCCCGACCTCGATTCCCCGCGCCGAGCGGCGGCGATCCTCGGGGATCTCGTCGAAGAGGGCGGCGTCGTGCGTCTCGTCGGTACGGGCGTAGCGCGAGGTAAACTCCTTTAGCACCGCCTGGCATTCGGCGTGGTCGTCGTAGTCGATCTCGCGGTCCCCGAAGGTCAGGTCGGTGATCTCGCTGTCGTAGAACACTTCGCTTTCGCCCGTCTCGGCCAGGACCAGGAATTCATGCGTGTAGTCGCCCCCGATCGGGCCGCCGTCGGCGCGCATCGGGATCGCCTGGAGGCCCATGCGTTCGTAGCTGCGCAGGTAGCTGACGAGATGGCGGTTGTAGGCGTGAAGCGCGTCTTCCTTCGTCAGGTCGAAGTTGTAGCCGTCCTTCATCAGGAACTCGCGGCCGCGCATGACACCGAAACGGGGGCGGATCTCGTCCCGGAACTTCCACTGGATGTGGTAGAGCGTCAGCGGCAGGTCGCGGTAGCTTTTCACGTAGGACCGGAAGATGTCAGTGATCAGCTCCTCGTTCGTCGGACCGTAGAGCATGTCGCGTTCGTGCCGGTCCTTGATCCGCAGCATTTCCTGCCCGTAGTCGTCGTAGCGCCCGCTTTCGCGCCAGAGGTCGGCGGACTGAAGCGTCGGCATCAGCATGGGGATATGACCCGCGCGCTGCTGCTCTTCGTGGACGATCCGCTCGATGTTCCGCAGAACCTTGAAGCCGAGAGGCAGCCAGGAATAGATGCCGGCCGACGCCTGCTTGATCATTCCCGCGCGCAGCATGTAGCGGTGCGAGACGATCTGCGCCTCGGCGGGCGTTTCCTTGAGGACGGGCAGGAAGTAGCGGGACAGGCGCATCGGAGCTCGCTCGGGCTTTGGGTTCGGGCCGGTGTAGCGGCCCGCCTTCGGCCAGACAAGGGTCGGCACGTCGGACACAGCAAGCCGTCGGGGGAGACGGGCCTTGCATGAAGCCCTTCCTCCGGGCGATATGGCGTGACGCCATTGCGAGGACTAGATGGCCCTGCCCGTCAATCAGCAAGCCAAGTACTGGGGGATCGCCGCCGCGATCTTCTTCGTCCTGATGTGGGCCCTGGGCGATGTGATCCTGCCCTTCCTTCTCGGGGCGGCCGTGGCCTACATGCTGGACCCCGTCGCCGACCGGCTTCAGCGGATGGGGGCGAGCCGTGCCGTGGCGACAGGCATCATCACCTTCTTCGCGGTCCTCCTCTTCGTCGTGGCGATCCTGGTGATCGTGCCGCTGCTGGTGCGGCAGGCGACGGACCTGATCGACTCCGCGCCCGAGATCGCATCGAACCTTCAGACCTTCCTGACCGAGCGCTTTCCCAGCCTCGTCGACGCGGACTCTTCGGTGCGGAAATCGCTGTCAGGCCTCGGCGACACCATCAGCGAGCGCGGAGGCGAACTTCTCAACACGGTTCTCGCATCCTTCTCGGGGCTGGTGAACGTGATCGTGCTGTTCGTCATCGTCCCCGTCGTGGCGTTCTACCTGCTCTACGACTGGGACAACATGGTGGCCAGGATCGACGCGCTCCTCCCGCGCGAGCACGCGCCGACGATCCGGCGCCTCGCCCGCGAGATCGACGACACGATGGCGGGCTTCGTTCGGGGACAGGGCACGGTGTGCCTGATCCTGGGCGTCTACTATGCCGTGACGCTGATGGCCGTCGGACTGAATTTCGGCCTGATCGTCGGCTTCATCGCGGGCGGTCTGACCTTCATTCCCTATGTCGGCGCTCTGGTCGGCGGCCTTTTGGCCATCGGTCTGGCTCTGTTCCAGTTCTGGGGCGACTGGCTGTGGATCGTTCTGGTCTGGGCGATCTTCCAGTCGGGTCAGTTCGTCGAGGGCAACATCCTCACGCCGCGTCTCGTCGGCTCGTCCGTGGGGCTGCATCCGGTCTGGCTGATCTTCGCGCTGTCGGCCTTCGGGGCGCTGTTCGGCTTCGTGGGCCTGTTGGTCGCCGTGCCGGTGGCAGCGGCGCTTGGCGTCATGGCTCGGTTCGGGATCGAACGGTACAAGGAAAGCCTTCTGTACCGCGGCACCTCCGGTCAGGGAACGCCCGATGGCCGTCAGTGATGGGCAGATCGAGAGCGTCCGCGAGCTGTTCGATGGCGTAGGTCCGATCACGACGCGCAAGATGTTCGGAGGTCTCGGCATCTATCACGAGGGTCGCATCTTCGCCGTCGTCATGTCCGACGGAACGACGCGCCTCAAGGGCGCGGGAGACATGGTGGCCGTCCTGGACGCTGCTGGATGGGAGCGGTGGACCTATACCCGCGACGGCTCGGAGACGCTGCGGTCGATGCCCTACTGGAGAGTGCCCGACGCTCTGCTCGACGACCCGGAAGGCGCCAGCGACTGGGCCCGCCGGGCGCTCGCAGCGCTTTGAGATGCCCCGGCAACTGATCTTCGAGCTTCCCGCGAAGGTGTCGCGCGACCGTGGCGACTTCTTCGTCTCGGACGCCAATGCGCTGGCGGTTCGTCGGATCGAGGACACCTCTGCGTGGACACGAGGGAAACTGGCGCTGGTCGGACCTGAAGGATCGGGCAAGTCCCACCTCGTCCAGGTCTGGTCCGAGGCCGAGGGTGCCCGTGTCCTGATGCCGGACGCTCTCTCCGCCATAGACATCGGCACGATCGCCCAACCCGTCGCCGTCGACGACGCGGATCGCGTCCAGGGCGAGGCCGAAGTCGCGCTTTTCCACCTGCACAACCGGCTTGCATCCCTGGGGCTTCCGCTGTTGCTCGTCGGCCGCGAGGCCCCTGCACGCTGGACGGTCAGCCTGCCCGACCTGAAAAGCCGGTTGGAGGCCACAGAGGTGGCGCGGATCGAACCGCCCGACGACGCGCTTCTTTCGGCCGTTCTCGTCAAGCTCTTCACCGACCGCCAGATCGCCATCGCACCCGCTGTGATCGACTATCTCACTTCCCGGATGGAACGATCCTTTGCGGGAGCTCAACGGCTGGTTGACGTGCTCGACCGCGCGGCCATGGCCGAAGGTCGGGCTGTGACGCGGGCCTTGGCGAGGGCCGTTCTGGACAAGCCCTAGACTGCCCTGCATAGTCGTCATTCTCATGTCACAATGCCCTGCAAGACGAAGGCCATGACCGTCACGCCGACCGATTTCCTGCGCGCCCCCCTGCCTCCGGCCGTGATGCCCGACGGCAAGGATTTCGACGGTCCGGACCGGTTCATGAACCGCGAGCTGTCGTGGCTGGCCTTCAACTGGCGGGTCCTGGAAGAAGCCGAGAACCCGCGCGTCCCCGTTCTCGAGCGACTGAGGTTCCTGTCGATTTCGGCCACGAACCTCGACGAGTTCTACACCGTGCGGGTGGCCGGTCTGCGCGAGCTGGCCCACGCAGGAAACACCACTCCCGCCGCAGACGGCCTTTCGCCGACGGAACAGCTTGTCCTCATCAACGCGGATGCACGCCGCCTGTTGGAGCGGCAGCAGGAGGTGTGGAAAAGCCTGCGCGACGAAATGGCCGGCGCAAACATCTCGCTTCTCTCCCGCGACGACCTCACGCGCGAAGACCGCTCCCATGTCGAGCAGGTTTTCCTGACGCAGGTCTTCCCGATCCTGTCGCCATTGGCGATCGACCCGGCGCACCCGTTCCCGTTCATCGCGAACGAGGGCTATTCTCTTGCGCTGGAACTGGAACGCGTTTCGGACAAGCGTCCGCTCCGCGCGCTTCTTCCGATCCCCGCGCAGGTCGACCGCTTCGTGCCTCTGCCGTCAGAGCCGGGCGAGCATCGTTTCCTGCCGCTTGAAGAGCTGTTGCTTCTTCACCTGCAACGCCTGTTTCCCGGGTACGGGATGAAGGGGCACTGCCAGTTCCGCGTCCTTCGCGACAGCGACCTCGAAGTCGAGGAAGAGGCCGAAGACCTCGTTCGCGAATTCGAAGTCGCCCTGAAGCGCCGCCGCCGGGGCGAAGTTGTTCGCCTGACGATCTCGGCCAATGCGCCAGGCAAGCTGAGGCGCGTCATCATGGACGAGCTTCACGTCGAGGAAAGCGAGGTAGTCGAGCTAGACGGGATGCTGGGTCTGAGCGACCTGAAGGAACTCGTGCTGGAGTCGCGCACGGACCTGCTCTGGACGCCATTCCTGCCGCGTGTGCCCGAGCGGGTTCAGGACCACGACGGCGACATGTTCGCGGCGATCCGCCAGAAGGACATGCTGCTGCACCACCCCTACGAGACCTTCGACATGGTGATCCGCTTCCTCAAGCAGGCGGCGGCGGACCCGAACGTGGTGGCGATCAAGCAGACGCTCTACCGGACGTCGCGCAACTCTCCCATTGTCGAGGCGCTTTGCGAAGCAGCGGAAGACGGCAAGTCGGTCACCGCGCTTGTCGAACTGAAGGCCCGTTTCGACGAGGCTGCGAACATCCGCCAGTCGCGACGGCTGGAGCGCGCCGGCGCCCACGTCGTCTACGGCTTCATGAACTACAAGACGCACGCCAAGATCTCGACGGTCGTACGGCGCGAAGGCGGAGAGCTTGTCACCTACACCCACTTCGGGACCGGCAACTATCACCCGATCACCGCACGGATCTACACCGACCTCAGCCTCTTCACCTGCGATTCCGCCCTCGGCCGCGATGCAACCAAGGTGTTCAACTACTTGTCGGGCTACGCCCAGCCCGAGGGGTTGGAGAACCTGTCGATCTCGCCCCTGAACCTCAAGACCACGCTTCTCGAGCGGATCGCCGAGGAAGCCGAATTCGCGCTGGCCGGGAAGCCCGCCGTGATCTGGGGCAAGCTCAATTCGGTGATCGAGCCTGACGTGATCGACGCGCTCTACCTCGCAAGCCAGGCGGGCGTCAGGATCGACCTCGTGGTCCGGGGCATCTGCGGCCTGAGACCGGGCGTGAAAGGCCTGTCGGACAACATCCGCGTGAAATCCATCGTTGGCCGCTTCCTCGAACACAGCCGCATCGTCTGCTTCGGCGCGGGTCACGGCCTGCCGCACAAGAAGGCGCGGGTCTACATCTCGTCCGCCGACTGGATGGGCCGCAACCTCGCTCGCCGCGTCGAGACCCTGGTCGAGTGCAAGAACCCCACGGTGAAGGCGCAGATCGTCAGCCAGATCATGGCCGCGAACCTCGCCGACGTGGCGCAGAGCTGGATGCTGGGACCGGACGGAAGCTACGCCCGCATCGCGCCGCCCGAGGGAGAGACGGCCTTCTCGTGCCACCGCTTCTTCATGGAGAACCCCTCGCTGTCGGGACGGGGATCGGCGGGTGCGGCGGACGTACCGGAACTGACCCACAGCGAGGATTGAGCCTCAGTCGGGCCGGATGCGCGGCCCCGACTTGTCGGCGAAAGCCTTCAGCCGCTCGCGCGAGGCAGGCTGCGTGTTGACGATGCCGGCCACCACGGCCTCGGCATAGGCCGCGTCGAGGGCCGACATGTTCTGCATGTGGCTGATCGCCGAACAGATGGCGAAGTTCGACAGGGGCGGGTTCTGCGCGGCGGCGCGGGCAAGGTCAAAGGCCTTGGTGCGCGAGTCCTCGACGAGGTACTGGCACAGCCCGACCGCCATCGCCTCATCGCCCTTGTAGACCCGCCCCGTCAGCATCATGTCGATCATCCGCGCCTTGCCGACGAGGTCGGCAACCCGGATCGTCGCCCCGCCGCCGGTGAAAAGGCCGCGCTGCCCCTCCGGCAAGGCGAAATAGGTCGTTCGGTCGGCGACACGAATATGCGCGGCGGACGCCAGCTCCAGCCCGCCGCCGACGACGGCGCCCTGGAGGGCGGCGATGACGGGAACGCCACCGTATTCCATCTTGTTGAAGGCCTCGTGCCAGCGCAGGCAGATGTGCATGAAGTCTGCCGCCGAACGCTCCTCGGCATGATGTTCGACAAGATCCAGCCCGGCGCAGAAGTGGTCGCCCTCGGCGGTCAACACGGCGGCGCGGGTTCCGACACGAGGCAGGCGCGAGAAGACCTCGACCAGTTCCTCGACCGCCTGCGCGTTCAGCGCATTGCGCTTAGAGCCGCGGACGAGACGAACCTCTGTCACGCCCTCGCCCGCGTCGCTCACCTCGAGGAATTCGGTGTCGAACTTCATCTGCCTCTCCTCATCCCGCTGCCCGAGGTTCCTGCCCGCATCCTGGAATGTCCACGGATAATTTTCCTTCCCCGACCGTGGCTTCGCGGCGTCACGGGGGCGCTCCAGGCATTGACCGCGGTGGGGTCCGGGTGCAGTGTCGCCCGGCACCATCATGGGGGACATGTATGGACGGCGCGAGCGAATCCGCGACCACCGAGGATTGGGGCCCCTTCGGGCGCCCGCTGTTCGACGATCCGTCCGCGCGTGCCCTGAGCCGCGTCGGCGTGGTCGACGTCGGCTCGAACTCGGTCCGCCTTGTCGTCTTCGATGGCGCGGCAAGATCGCCTGCATATTTCTTCAACGAGAAGGTCATGGCCGGTCTCGGCGCCGGCCTTGCCGAGACGGGTCGTCTGAACCCGCAGGGCAAGGTTCGGGCGATGGAGGCGCTGAAGCGCTTCCAGCACCTCGCCGACGCCATGGGGATCGCACCGTTGACGGCTGTGGCCACAGCCGCGGTGCGCGAGGCGGAGGACGGTCCCGCGTTCAGGGAGGACGTGTTGCGTGAGACCGGCCTCCGCCTCTTCGTGATCGACGGCGAGGAGGAGGCTCGCCTTTCGGCGCAGGGCGTCCTTCTGGGCTGGCCCGGGGCGCAGGGCCTCGTCTGCGACATCGGCGGCTCGTCGATGGAGTTGGCGGAACTGAGGGGCGGCAAGGTCGGACGCTGCGTGTCCTCGAAGCTCGGTCCGCAGAGGCTGAAGACGATCAAGGGAAAGAAGGCGCTGAAGGCGCACTTGACCCAAGGGCTCCGCGACCTCGGCGACCAGATCGGCCGCGACCCCGGCCGGCTGTTCCTCGTCGGCGGATCGTGGCGCGCCATAGCCCGGATCGACATGGACCGGCGCGGTTATCCTCTCGCGGTCCTCCACGAATACCGGATGAGCCGAAAGGCGGTCTATGCGACGATCGAATATATCGAGAACTCGGACATCGAGGAGCTTCGCCTGCGCTGCGGTCTGTCCGAAAGCCGGATGGAGCTTGTGCCTCTTGCCGCGCAGGTTCTGAAGCACCTCGTGCGCGAACTGAGGCCCACGGACATCGCGATATCGAGCTACGGCATACGCGAAGGCATGCTCTACGAGCAGATGCCGCAGAAGCTCCGGGACCGCGACCCGCTGATCGAAGCCTGCCGTTTCGCCGAAGCGAAGGACGCGCGGATGCCGGGGTTCGGCGCGCGCCTTTACGATTTCGTGCTGCCGCTCTTCACCTGGCGCGGAGCTCCGGACAAGCGGCTGGTCAAGGCGGCCTGCCTCCTCCACGACGTGAGCTGGCGCGCGCACCCCGACTATCGCCACGAGGTCTGCTTCGACGAGGCCACGCGCGCGAACCTCGGCGGCATGACGCACGGCGAACGCGTGTTCCTCGGCGTGGCGCTTCTTCACCGCTACAAGAACAGCCGCGACGGGTCGCCCTTCGAGGATCTCTTCGGGCTTCTCGAGGAAGACGACCTGAAACAGGCCGAAATTCTTGGCAAGGCCCTCCGCTTCGGCGCGATGCTGACGGCGTCCGAGAACGAGAAGATGGGTTCTCTCAAGTATTATCCGAAGAGGAAGCGGCTCGAGTTGATCCTCGCTCCTGGCACGCGTGACCTTTACGGCGAGGTGGCGGAAGCCCGGCTCAAATCCCTCGCCTCGGCGCTAGGCGACGTCGAGATCGTCGTGAAGGGCCGCTAAAGTTCTATCTCGCCCTCTTCGGCGCCCTCGATGCTCTCCTCGACCGGCGTCTTGCGGCGGATCAGGATGTCGCCGTTCGGCAGAACTTCGGGCGCGTGATAGGCGTCCAGGTTATCGAGAAAACCCGACAGGTCGTCGATGGCCGGCTCCATCTCCTGCATCAGCCCGCGCATGAAGAGCTTCAGCGCCTCGCCCATGAGGTCGAGGCCCTGCTCGGGCACCGGCTCGGGTTCTGCGTCCTGAGCGGTAGCGGGAAGCGTCATCGAGAGGGCGAGGATCACGAAGAGGAAGCGCATGGAGTGCAATATAGCACCCTGTCCCTCATCGGTCCAAAAATATCCCGGGGAGGTCCGGAGGGGCAGCGCCCCTCCGGCGGTTCACACGCCGAGACACCAGCGCATGATCGCCTTCTGCGCATGCAGCCGATTCTCGGCCTCGTCGAAGATGACCGAATGCGGACCGTCCATGACCGCCGAGGTCGCCTCTTCCTCGCGGTGCGCGGGCAGGCAGTGCATGAAAAGCGAGTCGGGCTTCGCATGACTCATCAGCCGCTCGTTGACCTGGTAGGGGCGAAGCTGGTTGTGCCGCCTCTCGCGTGTGGTCTGGCTGTCGTGCATCGAGACCCAGGTGTCCGTAAGACACGAGATCCGCCCCTGTCACGGCGGCCTCGGGGTCGCGCTCGATGGCGACCGGACGACCCTTGTCACGGGCAAAAGCAAGCGCCTTTGCGTCGGGATCCAGCGTCTCGGGACCCGAGAAGGTCAGGTCGAACCCGAACTGTCCGGCGGCGTGTGCGAGGCTCGCAAAGACGTTGTTCCCGTCACCGCACCACGTCACCTTCCTGCCCGCGATCGGACCGCGATGCTCTTCGAAGGTCATCACGTCGGCCATGATCTGGCAGGGATGGGACTGGTTCGTCAGCCCGTTGATGACGGGCACGGTGGCGTGCTCGGCAAGCTCGAGCAGCGCCTCCTGATCGAATGTGCGGATCATGATGAGGTCGACGTAGCGCGACAGGACCCGCGCGGTGTCGGCGATCGTCTCGCCATGGCCAAGCTGCATCTCCGATCCGGTCAGCACCAGCGTCTCGCCCCCCATCTGGCGCACGCCCACGTCGAACGAGACGCGGGTGCGGGTCGATGGCTTTTCGAAGATCAGCGCGACGACGTGGCCGGCAAGCGGCTGGTCGTCGTCCTTCGCGCCCTTCGGACGACCGGCGCGGGCGTCTTTCATGGCGCGTGCGTCGTCGATGATGGCGCGAAGATGGGCGGGGGCTGTCTGGTGGATATCGAGGAAATGGTTCATGGCGTTTCGGCTTTTCGGTGGGGTCGGACCGGGGCTCTGCCCCGGACCCCGGAGTATTTCACCCAAGAAGAATTCAGGCGGCGGCCATTGCGGATGCGGCGGCGTCGATGCGTCGGACGGCTTCGGCGATCTCATCGTCGCTGATCGTCAGCGGCGGCAGCAGCCGCGCCACGTTGTCGCCGGCGGGCACGAGGATGACCTCCTCGGCATAACCCGCCTTCACCACGTCGGCGGCGGCGGGCTTGCACTTCAGACCCAGCATCAATCCGGCGCCGCGCACCTCTTCGAAGATGTCGGGATGATCGGCGACCAGACCTTCTAGCTTCTGCCGCAGAAGACCCGCCTTGCGGTTCACGTCGGACATGAACCCGTCAGCGGTAATCGTCTTCATCACCGCCTGTCCTACCGCCATGGCGAGCGGGTTGCCGCCATAGGTCGAGCCATGTGTACCGACGACCATCCCGGCGGCCGCCGCTTCGGTCGCAAGGACCGCGCCAAGGGGAAAACCGCCGCCTATCCCCTTCGCCACCATCATGATGTCGGGCGTCACACCCGCCCATTCATGCGCAAACAGACGACCCGTTCGCCCCATTCCGCATTGCACCTCGTCGAGGATCAGAAGCGCGCCCGTCTCGTCGCAGAGGTCGCGCAGGCCCTTCAGGCACTGGTCTGGCAGGACGCGAATGCCGCCCTCGCCTTGCACGGGCTCGATCAGCACGGCGGCGGTGCGGTCGGTGACGGCGGCGCGAAGCGCGTCATGGTCGCCCCAGGGGACCTGCACGAAACCGGGAAGCATCGGGCCAAAGCCCTTCACCATCTTTGGCGCGCCCGAGGCCGCGATGGCCGCGGACGACCGGCCGTGGAAGCAGCCCTCGAACGTCACGATCTCGATCCGCTCCGGATCCCCTTTGTCATACCAGTACTTGCGGGCCATTTTGATCGCCAACTCGGCCGTCTCGGTGCCCGAGTTGGTAAAGAACACCGTGTCGGCGAAGGTCGCATCGGTCAGCATGTCGGCGAGCGCCATCTGGCCCGGAATCTCGTAGAGGTTCGAGACGTGCCAGAGCTTCTGCGCCTGCTCGGTCAGTGCCTCGACCAGGATCGGATTGGCGTGACCCAGAAGCGTTACCGCGATGCCGGATCCCAGGTCGAGAAAGCGTCGCCCGGTCTCGTCGATCAGCCAGGTGCCCTCGCCCTTCTCGAAATGAAGCGGCGCGCGGGAATAGGTGGGCAGGACCGAGGGGATCATCGGGATCTTCCTTCTGAGAGAGGCCAAGACGTGCCAGCAGGGGCAGGTCGAGTCAACGGAACTGTAGGGGTGTGGACGTGACGAGGCGGACGCTGAGGATCAGCGTCGGCGTCGGGAAGCGAATTGGAGCGCGTACGTCATGGCGCGCCGTCTAGCGTGTCGCATGCCGGCTGGCCAGCGATTCTTGACAGCGTCGCGCGGTGGATACGCCGGGGACGTCCTCAGGCGGCGAGGGCGAGAAGCACGAAGAGGGCAAGGGCGATCTGGAAGAGGCGCATGGGGTCCATCCCGGTCTGGCAGAACCGCACTAAGGGCGCCGAATGTGGCAGCGGTTGGTCGAAATAGGCAAATTCCCGTGAAACGTCGACCATTCGATGCAGCCCACAGACACCGCAGCGACGAGCGCGTCTTGTAACCGCGGTGTGGGTGACTAGAATATGGCCCTCAAAGAAAGGGCAGGTTTCGAGATGTCGTGGACGGATGAGCGCGTAGAGCTCCTCAAGAAGATGTGGTCCGAGGGCCAGTCTGCCAGCCAGATCGCCAAGGAGCTGGGTGGCGTGACGCGCAATGCGGTGATCGGCAAGGTCCACCGCCTAGGCTTGTCGAACCGGGCCGGTGCGTCAGCGCCCGTGCCCGAGAAGAAGCCTGCGAAAGCTGCCACGCCTCAGTCGGCGCCTGCTCCTGCCGCGAAGGCCCCGGTCAAGCCAGCCGTCAGGCCGGCCGAGAAGGTGGTCGAGGTCACGGTCACGCCGCGCAAGCCGATCGTGCCGGCCGGGCAGCCGCTGCCGCCGCAGCCCTCCGCGAACGAGATCAGCCCCGAAGCGCTAGCCAACGTCCGCGAGGTCGAGAAGTCGGCCAAGCGGATCAGCCTCATGGAGCTGACCGAACGGACCTGCAAATGGCCGATCGGTGATCCGGCGACCGACGACTTCTGGTTTTGCGGCCTCGCCGTCCAGCAGGGCAAGCCCTATTGCGACGCCCACGTCAGCGTGGCCTTCCAGCCCATGTCGAACAGGCGGGACCGGCGGCGCTGAGACGGTTCCTCTTCCGGCGGACCGAACACCCTTCCCGCACGAAGAGGAACGCGCTATCAGGCGCGCCATGTCCGCAAACCCGCCAGACCTTCGCCCCGACCTTGCTCGCGCGCGCGTCCCCGACGACCGCCGCGCCGGCCAGCCGACCATTGGCATGGTGTCGCTCGGCTGTCCCAAGGCGCTGGTCGACAGCGAGCGCATCCTGACCCGGCTTCGGGCCGAGGGCTATGCCATCAGCCCGGACTACGGCGGGGCGGACGCGGTGATCGTCAACACCTGCGGCTTCCTCGACAGCGCCAAGGCCGAGAGCCTCGACGCCATTGGCGAGGCGCTGAAGGAGAATGGCCGCGTCATCGTCACGGGCTGCCTCGGCGCCGAGCCAGAGTACATCACCGGGGCACACCCCAAGGTTCTGGCGGTGACCGGGCCGCACCAGTACGAGCAGGTGCTCGACGCCGTCCACGGTGCGGTGCCGCCCGATCCGGACCCGTTCATCGACCTCCTGCCGCCGCAGGGCGTGAAGTTGACGCCGCGCCATTACAGCTATCTGAAGATCGCCGAAGGCTGCAATCACGCCTGCAAGTTCTGCATCATCCCCGACATGCGGGGTCGCCTGGCCTCGCGTCCCGAGCGCGCCGTCCTGCGCGAGGCCGAGAAGCTGGTCGAGAACGGCGTGCGGGAGCTTCTGGTCATCAGCCAGGATACGTCGGCCTACGGCACCGATTGGAAGGGGCGCGACTCCAAGTTTCCGATTCTCGATCTGGCGCGGGGCCTCGGGCAATTCGGAGCCTGGGTGCGCCTGCACTACGTCTACCCCTACCCCCATGTCCGGGACCTGGTGCCGCTGATGGCCGAGGGACTGGTATTGCCCTACCTCGATGTGCCGTTCCAGCACGCGCACCCCGAGACCCTGCGCCGCATGGCGCGTCCCGCCGCTGCCGAGCGGACGCTCGAGGAGATCGCGGCCTGGCGCGCGGTCTGCCCCGAGATCGCGCTTCGGTCTACTTTCATCGTGGGTTATCCGGGCGAGACCGAGGCCGAATTCCAAGTCCTGCTCGACTGGCTCGACGAGGCGAAGCTGGATCGCGTGGGCTGCTTCAAGTACGAGAACGTGGCGGGCGCCAGGTCGAACGCGCTGCCCGACCACCTCTCCGAGGACGTCAAGGAGGAACGCTGGCACCGCTTCATGGAGAAGGCGCAGGCCATCTCCGAGGCGAAGCTGGCGGCGAAGGTCGGCACTCGTCTGGAAGTCATCGTGGACGAGGTCGACGGCGAGGTCGCGACTTGCCGCACGAAGGCCGACGCGCCCGAGATCGACGGGCACCTCTACATCGACGAGGGTTTCGAGGGTCTGGCTCCCGGCGACATCCTGACGGTCGAGGTCGAGGAGGCGGGCGAATACGATCTTTGGGGTCGGCGCGCGTGACCGCCGAGGTCCGCCCGGCGCGTTCCGCGGATGTGCCGAGGCTGGTCGAGATCAGTCGCATCACCCAGTCCGAGCACGCCGCAAGGCTGCCCGACATGTTCTCTGGCAACGACGACCCGGTATGTGCACGGACCTACCCCGACATCCTGTCCGGACGGACACCTGGCGCGATCGTCGTGGCCCACGACGGCGAGCGCATCATCGGACACGCCGGAGCCGCCATTGTGCCGGTGGAGGCACCTGAGCGCAGACATCATCGGACGGGCCTGATCCTCGATGTGTCGGTCGATCCCGAAGTGCGAGGAACGGGGGTCGGCCGCCTTCTTCTCGACGCACTGACGGATACGATGCGGGGACTGGGAGCCACCGACCTGCGCGCGCAGGTGTGGACCGGCAACGCCGCATCCGAGTCCCTCTTTACCGCCGCGCAGTTCGCGCCGATGTACCGGGAATTCCGCCTGTCGCTCGCCCCGAGCCTCGACGGGCCTGCACGGCGTGACGCCATCGGTCCAGGCTACTGGCTTATCTTCGCCGTAGGTGCGCTTGGCCTCGGGCTGTTCCTTGCCATGCGGTGAAGCTCGGGGATAGGCTCGGCACCTGTGCAGCAGAGGACCGCCATGCCTTTCGAGAAGGTCCAGCCTGAAAAGCTGTCGCAGTCCGTCGTCCGCCAGATCGAGCTTCTGATCCTGCGCGGCGTCCTGCGGCCCGGCGAGCGTCTGCCGTCGGAGCGCGACCTTGCCGAGCGCCTGGGCGTCTCCCGGCCATCGCTGCGCGAGGCGGTGTCCGAGTTGCAGGAGGCCGGTCTTCTGTGCGCACGGGCGAACGCCGGCATTTTCGTGTCGGACGCGCTCGGCCAAAGCTTTTCGCCCGCGCTGGTCCGGCTGTTCGGCAGCCATGACGAGGCCGTGTTCGACTACATCGACTTCCGTAGCGACATGGAAGGGCTGGCCGCGGAACGTGCCGCGCGCCTGGGGTCCGACACCGATCTGGCCGTGGTCGAGAGCGTGTTTCAACGGATGGAGATGGCGCACGGCAAGCGAAACCCGGCGGACGAGGCGCGGCTTGACGCCGATTTCCACCTCGCCATCGTCGAGGCCAGCCACAACGTCGTCATGCTGCACATGATGCGGTCGATGTACGATCTTCTGCGCGAGGGTGTTTTCTACAATCGGCAGATCATGTTCCGGCAGCGCGCCACCAGGGCCATGCTTCTCGACCAGCACCGCGAGATCAACGTGGCGCTTCAGGGACGCGATCCCGCGGGGGCGCGGGCCGCTGTCGAGGCGCACATGGCCTTCGTGCGCCGCTCATTGACCGATCACCTCAAGGCCGAGAAGAACGAGCGCATCGCACGCCAGAGATTGTCCCACGAAAGCGGGCGTTAGAGGACGAGCTTCATGTGGATGACGCGCTCGTCGGTTCCGCGGAATGCGTCCGGATTGGTATAGGGCACGAAGCCGAGGCTTTCGTAGAGCGGCAGCGCCTCGACGTGGCGATAGAGCGCGTCCAGCCAGAGGGTCTCCATGCCTCGCTCACGCGCCTCGGCGACGAGGGCTTCGCCCAGAGAGCGGCCCAGGCCCTGCCCCCGCGCGCTTGCGCGGACGAACATGCGGTTCATCTCGCCATCGTTCTCGCCATGACGCTTGAGAAGGACGAGGCCGACCGCCTCCCCCTGGTGCCATGCGAGAAAAGCCTCACCGCGGGGTGGCAGGAACCGGGCCGCGAAATCGTCGAGCTCGCCTGCGACGTCCTGGTCGGCGATGTAGTCGTCGATGGTGTCCATCATGTCGGGGTAACGCCCTCGCATGAAGTCGAAGAACTCCCAGACAAGCGCGCGGGCGGTGTCGATTTCGTCGGGCGTCCTGACCTTCGAGACCCGCTCCATCACGGTCTCCGCGGGTCCGCTGGATAGACGCCGAGGATTTTCATTTCGGTCGTGAAATAATCGAGCTCTTCCAACGCGAGTTGAACCGGACGGTCGTCCGGATGACCCTCGATGTCGGCGTAGAACTGCGTCGCGTTGAACGATCCGTCGACCATGTAGCTTTCGAGCTTCGTCATGTTCACGCCATTCGTCGCGAACCCGCCCATGGCTTTGTAAAGCGCTGCCGGGATGTTTCGGACGTTGAAGACGAACGTCGTCACCATCCTGTCGGCTCGTCGAGAATGGTCGGCCTCGCGCGACATGACGAGGAAGCGCGTCGTGTTGTGGTCCTGGTCCTCGATGTGGCGCGCGAGGATGTCCAGCCCGTGAATCTCGGCCGCCGAGATCCGAGGCCAGAGCCCCCTCGTCAAGAACGCCACTTTTCGCGAGGTCGGCCGCGGCCCCGGCGCTGTCGGCGGCGGCCTCGCTGCGGATACCGTGCGCCTTCAGGAAGGCCGCGCATTGCGGCAAGAGGACAAGGTGCGCGCGCACCGTCTTGACCTGATCGAGCGTCACGCCCCTGTTCGCCATGAGGCTGATGTGAACCCGCACGAAGGCTTCGTCGACGATGTGAAGGCCGCTTTCCGGCAGGAGGCGGTGGATGTCGGCCACACGCCCGTATGTCGTGTTCTCGACCGGAAGCATAGCAAGCTCGGCTTCGCCCGAGGCGACAGCTCCGATGACATCCTCGAACGTGCGGCAGGGCAAAGGCTCCATCCCGGGACGCGTTTCCCGGCAGGCCTGGTGCGAATAGGCGCCGAGTTCCCCCTGAAATGCGATGCGTCCCGCCATGTATCCCCGCGTCTGAAAACCGTGACCGGCAGATGGTCGATTGGTCGCGGCTCTTATCCCTTGTGCCTTGGCAAGGGAAGCGGATAAAAGCCCGCGACACCTGATCATACGGGACGCGACATGTTCGACACCATGACCATGACGAAGATCGTCGGCGGCTTCTGCGGCGCCTTCCTGATCTTCCTTCTGGGCGGTTTTTTCGCCGAGTTCATCTATCACGAGGCCGAAAGCCACGACGGCGAAGCGCATCAGGCCTATACGATCGCAGTCGAGGACGGCGGGGCGGAGGGCGGCGAAGCTGAGGCCGAAGTTCCCTTCGAGGAAGTTTTTGCGTCCGCCGATCCGGCCGCGGGCGAGCGCCTGTTCCGCCAGTGCCAGGCCTGCCACGCGGTCGAGCCGGGCAAGAACGGCACCGGACCGACGCTGTATGGCGTGGTCGGTCGTCCGGTCGATGCGGTTGAAGGTTACAACTATTCCGGTGCGCTGGAGGAGGTTGCGGACGTCTGGACGCCGGAGAATCTGAACGGGTTCATCGCGAACCCCAAGGGTTATGCTCCGGGCACCAAGATGACTTACAAAGGCCTGCCGGGGGTCGAGGATCGCGCGAACCTGATCGCCTGGCTCGACACCGTCGACAACTGACCTGGACGACAGGAGTCCTCAGGGGACCGGGCCCAAGCGCCCGGTCTTTTCGTTCCTGACGGCAGTTTGGTCGCGGTGGCCTCACCAAATGTTCAGAAGTTCCCGCTTGAGCAGTCGACACTGCGCTCTTTAAGTTCAAGTGTAAGAGGCGCCAGGAACGCGCCGTCCAGAACGGAGAAGAGCAGCGATGACCAAGGTCCCCTTTCCGGCCGTTCTAATCGGGTTTGCCGCGGTGTGGATGACCTCTGCCGATCCTTCGCTGGCGCAAGGCGATGAGACGATCATAACTTCGCACGGCTACAACGAGTACGACGAGCTGAAGTATGGCCCCGACGCTCAGAACCTCGACTACGTCAATCCCGACGCGCCCGAGGGCGGAGAGATCTCGATCTCGGCCATCGGCACCTTCGACAGCATGAACCCCTATGCGACCGGTATCGGAAACTGGGGGGCCCTCTCGACCATCGGGTTCGAGGACATCATGCAGACGACCGACGACGAGATCGGATCGTACTACTGCGTCCTGTGCGAGACGATCGAATACCCTGAGAGCAGGGACTGGGTCATCTTCAACCTGCGTGACGACGTGACTTTCTCGGACGGCACCCCAATGACCGCCGAGGATATCAAGTTCACGCTCGACCTGCTGCTGGAGCAGGGCACGCCATCCTATCGCGCGGGCGTCGGCGAGATGATCGAAACCGTCGAGGTGCTCGACCCTCACCGCATCAAGTTCACCTTTGCCGCCGACTATCCCCGCAAGGGCCTCATCACGCAGTTCGGTTCGCTCTCGCCCTTTTCGAAGAAGTGGTACGAAGAAACCGGCGCGCGGCTGGACGAGAGCCGGCTCGAGATCAGCCCTGGCACCGGCGAATACGTGCTCGACAGCCTCGACGCTGGCCGCCAGATCATCTACAGGCGCAATCCCGATTACTGGGGCCGCGACCACTGGTTCATGAAGGGCCGGGGCAACTACAACTCGATCCGCGTCGAGTATTTCGGCGACACGTCCGCCGCCTTCGAGGCGTTCAAGGCGGGCGTCTATACCTTCCGTGCCGAGAACAGCTCGCTCAATTGGGCGACGCTCTACGACTTCCCCGCGATTGAAAAAGGTTGGGTCAAGAAGGAAGAGCTGCCCGACGGCAACCTCCCCAACGCCAGCGGCTTCGTCTTCAACATGCGCGGCGACAAGTTCGCCGACCGCAACGTGCGGCTGGCGCTTGGCCGGATGTTCAACTTCACCTGGACGAACGACGCTCTGCAGTATGGCCTCTTTCAGCAGCGCGAAAGCTTTTGGGAGAACGAGCGTCTGAAGGCCACCGGCCTGCCCGAAGGGGACGAACTTGCCATCCTCGAGGAATTCCGCGACCAGCTTCCCCCCGAGATCTTCACCGAACCGGCCGTCCTCCCGCACGAAAGCGGCGAACGTCCGCTGGACCGCCGCAATCTGCGTGCGGCCCTGGGGCTGATGGCCGAAGCGGGCTACACGCCCGGCGCCGACGGCCTTCTGCGCGATGCCGAGGGAAAGACGCTGGACGTCGAGCTTCTTGAGGATACGCAGAGCTTCGACCGCATCCTGCTGCCCTATGTCGAGAACCTGAAGACGCTTGGCGTCAACATCACCTACAACCGCGTCGATCCCGCACAATACCAGACGCGCCGGCAGGCCAACGACTTCGACATGCGCTTCGACGGCTATTCGGTCGGGCTGGTCGAGGGGTCGGGGCTGGAGCAGAAGTTCGGCTGCGAGGACAAGGACGACATCTTCAACGCGGCCGGGTACTGCAACCCTGTCGTCGATACCCTTGCCAAGCGCCTTCTGGAGGTCGAGACCTACGACGAAATGTCTGCGCTGGTGCGCGCGATCGACCGCATCATGCGCTACGACTATTTCGTGGTTCCAACGTGGATGCTTCAGGAAAACTGGGTCGCGTACTACGACATGTATGAATATCCCGAAAACCTGCCGGAATTCGGCCTCGGCTACCTTGATTACTGGTGGATCGACGAGGAGAAGGCCGCGGCCCTGCGCTCCGCCGGCGCGCTGAGGTAACCGCACCGACATGGGCGCCTATATCCTCCGACGGCTGCTTCTGGTGATCCCGACGCTGTTCGGGATCATGCTCATCAACTTTGCCCTGACCCAATTCGTGCCTGGCGGGCCCATCGAGCAACTGCTTGCCCGCATCGAAGGCTCGGGGGACGTTTTCGAAACGATCTCGGGCGGCAGCGGAGACGTGACCACGCAGGCGCTGGATTCAGTCAATTCCGGCTACATCGGCGCGCGTGGCCTGCCCAAGGAATTCATCGAGGATCTCGAGAGACAATTCGGCTTCGACAAGCCAGCCTGGCAGCGCTTCCTCCAGATGATCTGGGATTATTTGCACTTCGACTTCGGCGAAAGCTACTTCCGGTCGATCAGCGTCGTGGACCTCGTTCTCGAGAAGTTACCGGTCTCGATCTCTCTCGGTCTCTGGTCGACGGTGCTGGCCTACCTGATCTCGATTCCGCTCGGCATCCGCAAAGCTGTCCGCGACGGGTCGACCTTCGACACCTGGACCTCGGCGGTTCTGGTCGCGGCCTATGCCATTCCGGGGTTCCTCTTCGCCATCCTCCTCCTCGTCCTCTTCGCGGGCGGGACCTATTTCCAGTGGTTCCCGCTGAGAGGCCTGACATCGGACAACTGGGACCAGCTTTCGCTGTTCGGAAAGGTCGTCGACTATTTCTGGCACCTTATCCTGCCGATGTCGGCGCTGATGATCTCGGCCTTTACCTTCTCGACGCTGCTGACGAAGAACAGCTTCCTCGACGAGATCAAGAAGCAGTACGTCATCACCGCCAAAGCCAAGGGTCTGTCGGAGGGACGCATCCTTTACGGCCACGTGTTCCGCAATGCGATGCTGATCGTCATTGCCGGCTTTCCAGCCGCTTTCATCGGCATCTTCTTCGGCGGCTCGCTGATCATCGAGACGATCTTCTCGCTCGACGGCATCGGGCGCCTTGGCTTCGAAGCGGCGGTGGCCCGCGACTATCCCGTCATCTTCGGCACACTTTTCGCGTTCGGCCTGATGGGCCTCGTCGTCGGCATTCTCTCGGACCTGATGTATGTGTTCGTGGACCCCCGGATCGACTTCGAAGCGCGGGAGGTCTGAGGTGGCTGTGAAGTACCTGACACCGGGCGCGCCGGGACCCGAGCATCCTGCGCCGATCGTCGTGCCCACTCGCAAGCGGATGTGGCTGTCGCCCCTGAACCAGCGCCGTTGGCGCAACTTCACCCGAAACCGCCGGGCGTTCTGGTCGCTTTGGATCTTCGCCGTTCTCTTTGGGCTGAGCCTCTTCGCCGAGTTCATTGCGAACGACAAGCCGCTGCTGGTGAAATACCAGGGAGAATACTACACGCCGATCTTCAACTTCTACCCCGAGACGGCCTTCGGAGGAGACCTGAGGATCGAGGCGGATTACGCGTTCGAGGACGTCAAGTGCCTGATCGTCTCGGGCGGGCTCGAGGACTGCTACGACGATCCCGAAGCGATCCTCGAAGAGATCGAGACGAATGGCACGGCACTGGGTCAACCGGTCGACGAGGGCTGGATGCTGTGGCCGCCTATTCCCTACAGCTATGACACCATCGTCGACATCCGCGGTGCAGCCCCCTCGCCGCCCGATGAATTCAACCTCCTCGGCACCGACAACACCAAGCGCGACGTGCTGGCGCGGGTGATCTATGGCTTCCGCCTGTCGATCCTCTTCACGCTGATCGTCACCTCGGCGGCCTCGGTCATCGGCATCATCGCGGGCGCGACCCAAGGCTACTTCGGCGGCAAGCTGGACCTGATCTTCCAACGCATCCTCGAGATCTGGGGCTCCACACCGCAGCTCTACGTCATCATCATCCTCTTCGCTATCCTCGGGCGAAGTTTCTGGCTTCTGGTCTTCATCATGGTGCTGTTCGGCTGGCCATCGCTTGTCGGCGTGGTCCGGGCCGAGTTCCTGCGCGCGCGCAACTTCGAATACGTCCGCGCCGCGAAAGCGCTTGGCGTGTCGGACAGGACGATCATGTTCCGCCACATGCTGCCGAACGCGATGGTCGCCACGCTGACCCTGATGCCCTTCATGATCACAGGCACCATCGCCACACTCGCCGGTCTCGACTTCCTGGGCTACGGCCTGCCGTCCTCGGCGCCCTCGCTGGGAGAGCTGACGCTTCAGGCCAAGCAGAACCTGCAGGCGCCCTGGCTGGCCTTTACCGCCTTCGCGGTCTTCACCGTCATGCTGTCGCTTCTCGTCTTCATCTTCGAAGGCGTGCGCGATGCCTTCGATCCCAGGAAGACCTTCCAGTGAGCGCCCCCGACCCGTCGAACGTGCTCGACGTGCAGGACCTTCGGGTGTCCTTCCGTCAGGATGGCCAGTTGATCGAGGCTGTGAAGGGCGTGAGCTTCACGGTCGGCAAGGGCGAGACGGTGGCGCTGGTCGGCGAGTCCGGGTCCGGCAAGTCGGTCACGGCGTTGTCCACGGTCAGCCTTCTGGGCGACAACGCCGAGATCTCGGGCGGCCCGATCTGGTTCAACGGCACCAACCTGTCGAACGCGTCCGAGCCCGACCTGAGGCGCGTGCGGGGCAACGACATCAGCTTCATCTTCCAAGAGCCGATGACCTCGCTCAATCCGCTCCATACGCTGGAAAAGCAGCTCGCCGAGTCCCTCCTCCTGCACCAGGGCCTGTCGGGCCGCCCGGCGCGGACGCGGATCCTCGAGCTTTTGACGCGCGTGGGCATTCAGGACCCTGAAAGCCGGCTGACCGCCTATCCCCACCAGTTGTCGGGAGGTCAGCGCCAGCGGGTGATGATCGCCATGGCTCTGGCGAACGGGCCTGAACTCCTGATCGCGGACGAGCCGACCACCGCGCTAGACGTCACCATCCAGGCGCAGATCCTCGACCTTCTGGCTGAACTCAAGACGTCGGAAGGCATGTCGATGCTCTTCATCACTCACGACCTGGGGATCGTGCGCAAGATCGCCGACCGCGTCGTGGTTATGAAGGACGGCCTCATCGTCGAGCAGGGCCTGACGCGGGACATCTTCTCGAACCCGCAGCACCCCTACACGCAGCGGCTCCTCTCGGCCGAAAACACGGGATATCCCGATCCCGTGCCAGAGGGTGCCGAGGTGGTGGCCGAGACTCAGCATTTGAGGATCTGGTTCCCGATCCATCGCGGTCTTCTGAAGCGCACGGTTGGATATGTGAAAGCCGTCAATGACGCCACGCTGTCCGTCCGCGAAGGCGAGACGCTCGGGATCGTCGGGGAAAGCGGGTCGGGAAAGACGACGCTGGCGCTGGCGATCATGCGTCTGATCTCCTCCGACGGGCGCATTGCGTTTCTCGGCCAGGACATCCAGGGCCTGTCGGGGCGGTCCATGCGCCCCTTGCGCGCGGAGATGCAGATCGTCTTTCAGGATCCCTACGGTTCGCTCAGCCCGCGCATGACGGTCGAAGAGATCATCTCGGAGGGCCTGACCGTCCACGGCGTTGAAAAAGGCCGCGACCGGCGCGAGATGGTGGCCGAGATCATGGCCGAGGTCGGTCTCGATCCCCTGACCATGCACCGCTATCCGCACGAGTTCTCGGGCGGACAACGCCAGCGCATCGCCATCGCACGCGCCATGATCCTGCGTCCCCGGCTGGTGGTTCTGGACGAGCCGACCAGCGCTCTCGACATGACGGTGCAGGTCCAGATCGTGCAACTTCTTCGCGAGCTTCAGCGAAAATACAGGCTGGCCTATCTGTTCATCAGCCACGACCTGAAAGTCGTGCGGGCCCTTAGCCACAAGGTCATGGTGATGAAACGCGGCGACGTGGTCGAGGCTGGCGATGCCGGCGAGATCTTCGACGCTCCCAAGACCGAATACACGCGGGAATTGATGGCTGCCGCCCTTGCCGGGTCGGTCAGGGGCTGACGGCGGGAAAACAGAAAAGGCGGCCGAAGCCGCCCTTTCCAGATCTGTACGTCGCGACTTACTTGCGGCGCTTCAGGACGGCGAGGCCGCCCAAACCACCGAGAAGCAGGAAGCCAGCGGCCGGAAGCGGGACTTCGGGAGTTCTCGCCGCTGCCACCACCTTCGCCCGGACCCTGATCGCAACGGCCGAACCAGCATTCGCAGTCCGAACCGATGGCGATGACCTGGGCACGACGCTCTTGGAGATGGTTCCAGATGATCGCGATCTTGGCGTGCACGGACGGCACTTTATGATCACGGAAGCTGAAACCGCCACCGTAGGGCGCCGCCATGGACGTCCCGCCGACAACCGCGAAAACGGCTGCGAGCATAAGCGTTTTCTTCATACACTAATCCCCCAAACAACAATCCGACGAACATCTCGCCGGTACACGAGGCACGCTTTGTGCAAATCAGAAGATAGCAGAAAAGTGGCAGAAGCCAACGAGAAGCCGACAAAAGGAAGGCAATGTGGAGCCAGTCGAAACAATGTGGGGCGGGTTGTCTCTTTACACTTTGGCCACGAACAGATTCCACGGTTTACGCTCCGAGAATGTGTCTTCTTCGCAGCAGAACGAGCGCTCCCAGTCCCGCGATCGACAGTGAAAATGAAGCAGGAAGGGGCACCACATCAAGGTCGGCGTCGGAGAATCGAAGCCCTGTGATGCGAAAGGCGGAGTTCTCCCACCAGCAGGCGTGACCCTCTCCGATCGCGTATCCACAGGAACTCGTAGCGCGATGCGGCGATGGCGAATGTTCGCGCGACCGGGCCGCCGTCGACCGCGATCGAACTGACCCAGTCATAGCCGGCAAGATCGTCGGCCTTGTAGGTTCGCTGAAGCAAGGCTTCCTCGCCGATGTAGAGGTCGAAGCGGTCCCACCAGTCGGTCAGGGCGAACTCGATCCGCTCCAGACGGACAGGACGGTCGAAGCGGAAGACGATGACATCCTCGCCGTCGTAGGAGTCGATCTGGTCCGTCCCGTCGGCCTCGCCCGTGTCTCCTGCGCCAATGACTCCCAGACCTCGGGACCGGGACGTGCCGAGACTGTCTTGCCCCAGGACGACGCGGCCGTCGACGACGCGGCCCGCCTCGATTGTCAGGCCAGGAACGGTTGCGGCCTGGGAAAAGCCAGCGAACGACAGGGTAGCCGCCCAGGTTGGCGACACGGCGAAAAGACAAAGGAAGACAAAAGCTGAGAGACGAGCCATGGCAATTCCGATCATGCGGGAGCCGGCCGTTCTGGCAGCGATTACGTTTCGGACCTTAGCACAGCGACAGCGATCTGTCGCCGGTTCTCTTGGCCTCAGTGCCCGGTGGCGGGGGCCGTCGTTTTCTCGGGGAACAAGCCGGAGGCCAGTGGCACGATCAGCTTCGAGACGACAGGCATCAGGATGAGGCCCCAGCAAAGGCCGATCACGCCATCGACGGCTGCGGTCACGATCCAAGCCACTGCCCCCTCGGCACGTCCGATAGCGTGAGCGGCGGCCTCGGCCCAGTGGTGGATGGTCTCGTAGGGCCAATGCCATCCGAGAGTGTCGAGCCCATGCACCATTATGTTTCCCCCGACCCAGAGCATGGCCGCGGTGCCGACAATGGAAATCAGGCGCATGAGCGTAGGCATGAATTTCACCAGTCCGCGCCCGAAGCTGCGGGTAAACGCCAGGCGCCCGATCTGGGACAGCTTCAGCCCCACGTCGTCCATCTTCACGAGGATAGCCACCGCCCCATAGACCAGTGCGGTGATGCCGATCGCTACCATGGCGAGGATCAGACCCGAGGCGACCCAGCTGTCGTTTTCCACCTGAGCCAGCGAAATCGTCATGATCTCCGCCGAGAGGATGAAGTCCGTCTTGATCGCGCCCTTGACCCTTTGTTCCTCGAGATGCGCAGCGTCGATGACCTCGGCCACCTGCGCATGGCTCTCGGGATGGGGATAAAGCCAGTGCCAGACCTTCTCGGCGCCCTCGAAGCACAGGTAGGACCCGCCAAGCATCAGAAGCGGCGTGACGAGCCAGGGCAGGAAATTGTCGAGAAGCAGCGCCACCGGCAACAGGATGACAAGCTTGTTGAAGAAAGACGCCCGCGCGATTTTCCAGATGATCGGCAGTTCGCGGGCAGCAGGCAGGCCGGTGACGTACTTCGGCGTCACTGCCGCGTCGTCGATGATCACGCCCGCCGCTTTGGTTCCCGCCTTCGCCGCATCGTCAAGGACAGTCGCTCCGACTTTCGCCCCAACCTTGGTGGCCTGAGCCGCCAGATCGTCGACCTGCGTCGCCGCAAGCTTCGCGATGGCCGCGACATCGTCGAGAAGGGCAAGAAGTCCGCTCATGGCGTGGCAAGTCCCCGAAGTCGCTTTGGTTCCGAAGGGTGTTGCACAGGGCAGCCTGCGCCTCAAGCCCGCCGGGGAAGAGGCGTCCGTGCGCCTGTCGAAAAGTCAGCCTTGCTTCGGCAGAGATCGGAGTGATTCAATGCCCCCGATGGCCGGCCCGCGTTCCCATCCGGATCTTCCCACGGTGTCGCAGGATCCGCGCGATCCGGCGTTCGTCCAGAACCCTTACCCGTTCTACCGAAAGCTGAGAGCGCTCGGTCCTCTGGTCTGGTGGACGGACTACGGTCAGGCGATGGCCACGACGCAGGCCGCCGTCGCGACCGTCCTGCGCCATCCCGGAATGGGGCGAGAGGTTCCTCTCGACCGGCGCCCCCAGATCTCGCCATCTCTGGAGCCTTTCTACGCGGTCGAGCGCCACTCGCTTCTGGAACTCGAGCCGCCCGAACATACGCGCATCCGTAAAATCGCCATGCAGGGATTCGGACGTGCGAGCCTCGCGCGCATGGCTCCGGAAGTCAGCCGCATCTCGGACGCCCTCATCGACGCTTTCCCGTCAGGTCCTTTCGACGTGCTGGAGGCCTACGCGCGTCCCCTGCCGGCGCTCGTCGTGACCCGTTTCTTCGGGCTGGCCGACGACATGGCGCCTCAGCTTCAGGCTTGGTCGAACGACATGGTGGCCATGTACCAGGCGCGGCGGAACCCCGCGATCGAACACGCGGCAGGCGTGGCGGCTGCGGAGTTCCGGGATTTCCTCGCTTCGGTCATTTCAGAGAGGCGCAGGACGCCGGGAGAAGACTTTCTGAGCGAGCTTCTGTCGCTCGATGCCGAAGGCGGCGGTCTGAGTTCGGACGAGCTGATCTCGACCGTGATCCTCCTCCTCAATGCCGGGCACGAGGCAACGGTCCACTCGCTTGGCAACGCGGTGGCACGGCTCGCGGGCCATCCCGACCGAGAGCTGGTGCTGCACCCCGGCCAGATCGAAGGCACCGTCGAGGAGTGCCTGCGCTTCGATCCGCCGCTCCACATGTTCAGCCGCTACGTCTACAAACCCGTCGACATCGAGGGCGTGACATTCCACCCCGGCGACGAGATCGGCTGCCTCCTTGCCTCGGCCAGCCGCGACGATGCGGTGTGGCCCGACGGCGACCGCTTCGACCCTCTCCGCACGCGACGTCAGCACCTGGCGTTCGGTTCGGGCATTCATGTCTGCATCGGCGCGTCGCTCGCGCGTCTGGAAATGCAGATCGCGCTGCCGATCCTGTTCGCGCGATGCCCGCGCCTTATGGTGACCGAGCCGCCCCGGTTCGCCGACACGTACCACTTTCACGGTTATGAACGTCTGATGGTTGAGGTCAGACCGGCAGATCAGTCGTCGACTTGATCTCTTCCATCGAAAGCAGGGCGGTGACGTTGTAGATCCTGACCTCCGAGATCAGCGCCTGATAGAACTCGTCATAGGCGCGCGCGTTTCGCACCCGGACCTTCAGGATATAGTCGATGTCGCCCGCCAGCCGGTGCGCCTCCAGCACCTCGGGACGCGACCGAAGCGCCTTCAGGAATTTCGCCTGCCATTCGGCCTCATGCTCCGACGTACGGATCAGGACGAAGAAACAGGCTTCGAATCCCAGCTTCTCGGGATCCAGGATCGCGGTCTGGCGACCCACGATTCCCGAGTCGCGCATCTTGCGAATCCTGTTCCAGACCGGGGTCTTGGATGACCCAACCGTCTTCGCTATGTCGTCCAGCGACTGGCTTGCGTCCCGCTGCAACTCGCGCAGGATTTTCCGGTCCAGTTCGTCGATCCGCGCGGCCATTCCCGTGATCCCTCGATTGGGCGAAATTCGTTCCGATAGGACGGACATCTAGAACATTTGTTCTTATCCGCAAGCGCATACTGCCATTTATCGGGACGAAATCCTATAATCTAGGACAAGCCCGGAGCAATCGCCATGAAGCACTTCCCGATCTTCCTGTCCCTCGTGGATCGCACCGTCGTCGTCGCCGGCGGAGGCGAGGCCGCCATCGCCAAGCTGCGGTTGCTGCTCAAGACCGAAGCACGGATCGTGGTCTTCGCTGTCTCGCCCGACGAGACCGTGGAAAGCTGGGCGAACGATGGTCGGATCGATCTACTGCGTCGCGCTTTCGCTGAAGGAGACGCCACCGGCAGCGCCCTTGTCTATGCCGCGTCCGACGACGAAGCGGAGGATCGCCGGGTCGCGGACATCGCCCGCGCCGAAGGCGTCCTCGTCAACCACGTGGACAACCTCGAAAACTCCGACTTCATCACACCCGCCATCGTCGACCGCGACCCAGTGACCGTCGCAATCGGCACCGAGGGAGCGGCCCCAGTTCTGGCCCGCGCCATCAAGGCGGACCTCGAGGAGCGCCTGCCCCGTTCGCTCGGTGTCCTGGCCAGGATCGGCAAGGCGTTCCGTGCCGCCGCCGACGCGTTGCCGCACGGCCCCGCGCGACGCGAGTTCTGGTCGGACTATTACTTCGCCGCCGGCCCCCGCGCGTTCGACGCAAAGGGCGAAACCGCGCTTCCCGAGACGCTCGACGCGCTTCTGGCAGACCACCTGTCGCGCGGTACTAGGGACGGTCACGTCACATTCGTCGGCGCAGGTCCCGGCGATCCCGAGCTTCTGACGCTGAAGGCCCGCCGTGCCCTTCACGAGGCCGATGTCGTGATCCACGACCGGCTGGTGACGCCCGCCATCCTCGAGCTTGCCCGGCGGGAGGCGATCATTGTCGATGCCGGCAAGGAGGGCTTCGGTCCCTCGACCCCGCAGAACGAGATCGACGCCGCGATCGTGCGTCACGCGCTCGACGGTCACCATGTCGTCCGCCTGAAGGCGGGGGACGCCACGATCTTTGGCCGCCTCGACGAGGAAATCGAAGCCTGCGAGGCTGCTGGTGTCTCGTTCACCGTCGTGCCCGGCATCACCGCCGCCTCCGCCTCGGTCGCCGCCATCGGACAGAGCCTGACCCGCCGCGGGCGCAACTCGTCGGTGCGTTTCGTCACGGGCCATGACGTCCAGGGCTACGCCGACCAGGACTGGCGGACACTGGCCCGGCCAGGAGAGGTCGCTGCGATCTACATGGGGAAGAAGGCATCCAGGTTTCTCCAAGGGCGGCTGATGATGCACGGCGCCGATCCCGATACGCCGGTAACCCTCGTCGAGAACGCCTCGCGTCCCGACCAGCGCGTGATCGCCGCACGCCTCCGCACCCTGCCCGAGGACGCAGCCCTCCTCGAAGGCCCCGCCCTCATGCTCTACGGCCTCGCGCCTCGCGACGCTGCCGCCATCCAACTGCCAGAGGAGATCGCGCTATGAGCCGCCGTCCCTTTACCCCCAAGGTCGTCGCCGCAAACGCGCTTCTCGATGGAGACGCCGTCTGGCTGACTGCCGACGACCGCTGGACCCGCGACATGGCGGAAGCAGAGCTGATCGAGGACGAGGCCATCGCCGAGGATCGCCTGATCCACGCGCTGTCGCAGGGACACGAGGTCGTCGGCGCCTACCTCGTCGATGCAAAGGCCACGGCGGAGGGCCCGGCGCCCACGCATTTCCGCGAAGCGTTCCGCACGCGCGGACCCTCCAACTATCGGCACGGCAAACAGGCCGACGCCGGCCAAGGACTGTAAGATGTACGACTATACCGAATTCGACGAAGCCTTCGTCCGCGAACGCGTGGCCCAGTTCCGCGCCCAAGTCGAGCGCCGCATCGACGGCAGCCTGACCGAGGACGAGTTCCGTCCGCTGCGGCTGATGAACGGCCTCTACCTCCAGCTTCACGCCTACATGCTGCGCGTGGCGATCCCCTATGGCACGCTCAACTCGCGGCAGATGCGCCAGTTGGCGCTCATCGCCGACCGGTGGGACAAGGGCTATGGCCACTTCACCACGCGGCAGAACATCCAGTACAACTGGCCGAAGCTGCAGGACGTGCCCGACATGCTGGACGCGCTGGCTGACGTCGGCATGCACGCGATCCAGACCAGCGGGAACACGATCCGCAACGTGACCGCCGACCATTTCGCGGGCGCCGCCGACGACGAGATCGCCGATCCCCGTCCGGTGGCCGAGTTGATCCGCCAGTGGTCGACCGACCACCCGGAATTCCAGTTCCTGCCGCGCAAGTTCAAGATCGCCGTCACCGGCAGTCCGAACGACCGCGCCGTGACGAAGGCGCACGACATCGGTCTGAGGATGGTGCGGAACGAGGCTGGCGTCGGCGGGTTCGAGGTCATCGTGGGCGGCGGTCTGGGCCGCACGCCGATGATCGGCGAAGTCATCCGCGACTTCCTCCCGCAAGAGGACCTGCTGCCCTATCTCGAAGCCATCGTGAGCGTCTACAACCTCCTTGGACGGCGGGACAACAAGTACAAGGCGCGTATCAAGATCACAGTGGCCGAAACCGGGATCGACGAGTTCCGTGCGCGCGTCGAAGACCAATTCCAACAATTGCGCGGCGAGTTCGGCGGCGCGGACCAGGATCTTCTTGCCCGGATCGAACTTTCCTTCGCCCCGCCCGAATTCCGGTCGGCGACGTTCGAAAACTTCAACGCGGCTCGTCTGGCGAACCCGGCCTTTCGGGCTTTCACCGACACCAACCTCGCGCCGCATCGGGCCGAAGGCTATTGCATCGTCACCGTCTCGCTGAAGGCACACGGTGCGACGCCCGGCGACGCGACCTCGCATCAGATGCGCGTGATGGCGGACCTGGCCGAGAAATACGGCCACGACGAACTGCGCATCAGCCACGAACAGAACGTCATCCTTCCGCACGTCCACAAGTCGGACCTCCCGGCGCTCTACGCGACTCTTCGCGACGCGGGTCTCGCCACGGCGAACGTGGGTCTGATCTCGGACATCATTGCCTGCCCCGGCATGGATTATTGCGCGCTCGCAACTGCCCGGTCGATCCCGATCGCGCAGGAGATCGCGACGCGCTTCGACGAGTTGAAGCTCGAGCACGAGATCGGGCCGCTCAAGATCAAGATATCGGGCTGCATCAACGCCTGCGGGCACCATCACGTCGGTCACATCGGGATCCTCGGGCTGGACCGTGCAGGCGTCGAGAACTACCAGATCACTCTCGGCGGCGATCACACCGAGACGGCGGTAATCGGCGAGCGGGCCGGTCCGGGTTTTCCGGCAGAGGAAATCGTACCGGCCATCGAACGGCTCGTCGGCGCCTACCTCGAGAACCGCGAGGATGCGGGAGAGACGTTCCTGACCGCATATCGCCGCCTCGGCCCCGATCCGTTCAAGGCGGCGCTCTACCCCGAAAAGGAAGCCGCAAATGCGGCCTGACGGAACCCTGCCCGGCCGGGTCATCGACCTGAACCGGCGCTACGCGCACCACTCGGCGGCGGACGTGCTGAAGCACGCTCTCACCGATCCACAGGTCGGGAAGACAGCGCTCGTGTCGTCCTTCGGCGCTGAATCCGTCGTGCTTCTGCACATGGTGGCTGTCGCGAACCCGGCGACGCCGATCCTCTTTCTCGACACCGAGATGCTGTTCCCCGAGACGCTCGACTATCAGCAAAGCGTCGCGGAACGGTTGGGTCTGACCGACGTGCGCGTCATCCGTCCGGACCCGGAGGAGGCAGCTTTGCGCGACCCGCAGGGCCTACTGCATCGGACCGACACCGATGCCTGCTGCGCGCTGCGCAAGACCGCCCCCCTGCACGAGGCGCTGAAGGGCTTCGACGCCTGGATCACCGGACGCAAGCGCTATCAAGGCGGTCGGCGAACGGACCTCGAATTCTTCGAGGCCGAGCTAGGGGTGCGGATCAAGATCAACCCCCTGACCCACTGGGCCCCCGGCGACGTTCAGGAATACATGCTGAACAACCGCTTGCCCCGGCACCCCTTGGTGGCACAGGGATATCCGTCCATCGGATGCGCGCCCTGCACAAGCAAGGTCGCCAAGGGCGAGGATCCGCGCGCCGGGCGGTGGCGGGGTAGCGAGAAAGAGGAGTGCGGCATCCACTTCGTCAACGGCAAGGTCGTGCGCGGCCCCCTGCCCGCGCCGGTCGAGGAGCTGCAGAAAGAGGACATCATGGCGACAGCAGACACCGTCATCGTCACCGACACGGGCTTCGGACCAGACGACTGGACCCACGGCTTCGGCACGCCGGACGCGCTGCCTGCGACGGCCGTCGCTGCACTGGCGGTGGACCTTGCACCCGACGCCGACCTTTCCGTGCTCGACGGGCGGCTCGAGTCCATCGAGATGATCCGCATCGATTTTCCCAGCTTCTCGGACGGTCGCGGCTTCACGCTGGCGCGCCGCTTGAGACTCAAGGGCTTCCACGGCCGCTTGCGGGCCAAGGGTCATGTCATAGCGGATCAGTACGCGATGGCGCGGCGGTCGGGTTTCGACGAGGTCGAGATCGCGGCAGAGCTTGCCCGTCGCCAGACCGAGGACCAGTGGCTGGCACGCGCGAACTGGAAGGCACACGACTACCAGGCTCGCCTGCGCGCCTGAGACGCCTTCTATTGACCGACATCAAGGACTATGACGAGGGACGGTTCCAAGGGGGACCGGATGACAAAGATGACAGACCAGAGACCCGTGACCCAGACCGCCGCCAAGCCCGCGACCCTGCCCGATGCCCAGACCGTCACGCAAGTGACGCACTGGACGGACCGGCTGTTCTCGTTCCGCGTGACCCGGCCAGCCAGCCTGCGTTTCCGCTCGGGTGAGTTCGTGATGATCGGCCTCCTCGGCGACAACGGGAAGCCGCTCCTGCGCGCCTACTCCATCGCCTCTCCCGCCTGGGACGACGAGTTGGAGTTCTATTCGATCAAGGTGCCGGACGGCCCGCTGACCTCGAAGCTCCAGCACATCCAGCCCGGCGACGAGATCATCCTGAGGCCCAAGCCAGTCGGAACCCTCGTCCTCGACGCTCTCCTGCCCGGTAAGCGCCTGTGGTTCTTCGCCACCGGAACCGGCATCGCGCCCTTCGCGTCTCTGATGCGCGATCCGGACACCTACGCGCGCTATGACCAGATCATCATGATGCACACCTGCCGCGACGTGGCCGAACTCGAATACGGCCAGCAGCTGATCGACGGCATCCGACAGGACGAGATGCTGGCGGAATTGATGGGCGAGGGTTTCGCCGACAAACTGATCCACTACCCTACGACGACGCGCGAAGACAGCGGGACCATGGGCCGGATTACCGACAACCTCGTCAGCGGCAAGGTCTTCGCCGACCTGGGCATTCCGCCCCTGTCGCCGGAAACCGACCGCGGAATGGTCTGCGGAAGCCTCGCCTTCAACACCGACATGAAGACGGTGCTGGAAGGCTTCGGTCTGGAGGAAGGCGCCAACAGCGATCCGCGCCACTATGTCGTCGAAAAGGCGTTCGTCGGCGACGGCGTCTGAGGGTATCCCGGCGCGTGCCGGGACCGTCTCATCTGTCCAGAGCCAGCGCCATGCGAATGTCGGCCAGCACCTCGTCGAGATCGGCACGACCAAGTTCGGCAGCCGCAAGGTCAGCCTCGAAGGCGTCACGGTCGCTTTCCGACAGCGGCGAGGCCTCGAGCAGATCGATGACGATCTCGCCGTTATAGGTCTCCGGCCGAAGCGCGGACATGCCCCAGGCGGCGCTGGCCAGCGCACTGCCCCAGCTTCCATTTCCCGTCACTTCGGCAGGCGCAGTCGGAGTTTCGGCCACAACGCTGCGCTCGACCGGTGCCCCGTCCGCGTCGGAATCTCCGGTGGTGATACCGAAGACGAAGGCGGCAACAGCCGCGAAACTCGATGCCCAGATAATATGCCCCATCCTGCATTCCTTCTTGAACGTCCGGAACACCCTCCCACGGCGTCGTCATGACAAGACGCGCGGACGCTGCCAACAACTCTCGGTCGGCGAGCCGGAAATAGGCCGAAGCCGGCGCAACGTCACGGTGGCGATCGGCGGATTCTTGAATGCCGGCAGGGGTGCGTGATGATTTCCGGACTGCTCGACATTTTTGCCACGGAGGCTGGACCGTACGTGACGCATGGGGGCGCTTTCCGCCTGCCGCCCGAATCCGGTTGAAAGACAGGGTTTCGGCCTTTATGTTCCGCAACCTGAAAAGGTAACGAAACAAGGAACATCGACCATCGCTCGCAGACCGCACAACGCACCCCCGGTGCGTGACACCGGCCCCCGGATCAACGACCGTATCCGCGCGCCTGAAATCCGGCTCATCGGAGCCGAGGGAGAGAACGTCGGAGTCGTGACGCCCGCACGCGCCATGGCCCTGGCCGAGGAGGCCGGACTGGACCTCGTCGAGATCTCTCCGAACGCCACGCCTCCCGTCTGCAAGATCATGGACTTCGGCAAGTTCAAGTACGAGACGCAGAAACGCGAGAGCGAGGCTCGGAAAAAGCAGAAGATCATCGAGGTCAAGGAAGTGAAGTTCCGTCCCAATACGGACATCCACGACTATGACGTCAAGATGCGGAACGTGACGCGCTTCCTCGAAGCCGGCGACAAGGTCAAGGTGACCCTGCGCTTCCGTGGCCGCGAAATGGCCCACCAGAACCTCGGACGCGATCTTCTGGAGCGTGTAGCGGCGGATGTGGACGGCTTGGGCAAGGTCGAGAACATGCCCAGGATGGAAGGCCGTCAGATGGTGATGATGATCGGGCCGTCGAAATAACCGACCCTGAATTACGCTGTCTATCTGATGACAAAAGGCCCGGCTTTCGCCGGGCCTTTCGCTTTTAATATGGCCGTGGCCCTCAGTTCATCGACGCCATGCCGAGAAGCGGCGTGATCTGACGAACGGTGGCGCGACGATTGGCCCGCTCCGCGGCCTCGGTCTGAATGCGAAGCTGCGATTCGCCGTAACCCTGCGTGACCATGTTCTCAGGCGGCACGTCGAAATACTCGGTCAGGGCAAGCGCCAGCGTTTCAGCCCGGCGGTCGGACAGCGCGAGGTTGTAGGTCGCGTCGCCCACGGCGTCGGTGTGGCCTTCGATGAGGAAGACTTCACCCGGGCTTTCCTCGATGAGATCCTTCATCGCGTTGCCCAGTTCCGACAGCTCTTCTGCCTGGTTGGGCAGGATCGCCGCCGATCCGGACGCGAACGTCACAGCGTTCACGTCGATCTCGGGTGCAAGGGCGCGCACCTGCTCGATCTGCCGGATCTGACGAAGCGAGAACCTGCGGTCGAGGTTATTGGCCTCGGCGGCCGCAAGAGCCGCCCGCAACTGATCGGCGTTGTTCGCATCGATCCCGGTCGCGCGCTTCTCGATCGTCGGAAGCTCGGTCACGCGGACGGGCTCGAATTCCGTCGTGTCGTCGATGAGGACGATCTGGCGGCCATCGGGCAGGATCCGCGCACGGCGCACGACCCGGCCATCAGAGGCGCGGATCGTCACGATCTGTGTGCCGTCATCGCGGGTCACCGTGCTGCGCGTCGAGCCGTCGCTGAAGGTCTCGGTCTGCACCTCGGATCCGGGCTGACGCAGAAGCGCGTCGTCGTTCTTCAGGACGCGCAGGTCACCCGAGGAGTCCCGCAGGACGACCCGGTCGCCCGAGTTGGAGACGACCTCATCGCCGTTGTTCAGGATCGATCCAACGGCAACTGCACCCAAACCGATCAGCAGAGCCTTCTCGAAGTTCGAAAGGCCATCATCGCCTCCGACCTCAGCCTGCGCGGTCGCATCGCCCGTCGCAGCGGTCTGGAACTCCTCGGACGAGGACCGCGAGGTGTCTTCGGTCACTTCCTCGGTCTCGACAGTCACGTCGGCCGGAGCCTCCGCCGTCGCGTCGGCGGCAGCAGCAGCCGCGGGCGCTTCCTCGATCTCGACAATCTCTTCGACAGGCGCGTCGGGTTCGTTAGCGTCGATGCTTTCCACGGGAGTTTCGTCATTCGCCGTGACATCGCCTTCGGCTTCAACCGTGGGCTCGGTTTCGGTCGCCGTCATCTCGGCATCGGCTGACGGCTGCTCGGCCTCGACCTCGGGGGCCGGCTCGGCTTCTGCGGTTGTTTCGGCCTCGGCAGGCTGCTCCGCCTCGGTTTCGGCGACAGCGCCTTCGTCGGCGGGTGCCTCTTCCATGGCCTCAGGCGCTTCGACCACGTTCGCGCCGGTGTCCTCCTCGATGGTCGACCCTTCGGCCGCCTCCTCTTCAGTCGGAGGGGTCGCGGAGTCAGCGGTCGTGTCGGTCGAGATGGTGCTGTCGACTACGCCTTCTTCCGGCTCGACGGAGGTATCCGCCTCGACGGTCGTGTCGGCTTCGAGCGCAGCCTCGCCTTCGGTGACAGCGGGCTCATCGGTCACAACATCGACGGGCGCGCCTTCCTCGGCGGGCTGATCGCCTTCCGCCGCTTCCTGATTGCCTTCCGCCGCTTCGGCTTCTGCATTGGGCTGCGACTGGCGATTGGCGAGAACCTGCTGTCCGATCTCGGAGTCCACATCCACCTTCACGAGGCCTTCGGTCGTGACGCAAGGCACCGGGGTTTCGCCATCACACGCCGCAAGACCATCGGTCGGGCGCTGGACGACCAGGAAACCGTCTTCCGAGACGCAAGGCGCGTCAGGCGTGTCGCCATCGCACATTTCGAGCCCGGCTTCGGCCGCAAGCTGCTGTGTGAGACCGCCTGGCGCGTTCTGCGCGATCAGCGCATTCGGCGCGACCAGCGCGACGCAGGCCATCAGGGCGGTGGTGTTTTTCAGAGAAACCATTGAATTCACTCCAATCTTTTGAGTGCTCTTTGCAGAGCGTCGTCACCATAACGCGTGGAGCGTAAAGCTGTTCCGGGTCGATCCTCCGACGCGGCGGAGATCCGCATTGCCATTGCCGCCGGTTCGGGACCACCTTAGCTGAAGACCCGAAACGACGTGACGGAGGACCCACATGAACGCGCACGACCGCCTGAAGCCGAAGGACGCGCCTTCGCTCGCCCGCTTTGACTGGGCCGATCCGTTCCTTCTGGAAGACCAACTCGACGAAGACGAGAGGATGCTCCGCGACGCCGCGCAGGCGTTTGCTGCCGACCGCCTGTCGCCTCGCGTCCGCGCCGCCTATGCCGAGGAACGGGTCGAGCCCGAGATCTTCGCCGAGATGGGAGAGGCCGGACTTCTGGGAATTACCTTGCCCGAGGATCTTGGCGGCCTGGGTGCGGGGTACGTCACCTATGGACTCGTCGCGCGGGAGATCGAACGCGTCGACTCCGGCTATCGCTCGATGATGTCGGTTCAGTCGTCTCTCGTGATGTATCCGATCTACGCTTACGGGACCGATGAGCAGCGGAAGAAATTCCTGCCGGGTCTCGCCGCCGGCAGCCTCATCGGCTGCTTCGGTCTGACCGAGCCCGATGCCGGGTCGGACCCGGCCGGCATGAAGACCGTGGCGAAGAAGACCGACGGCGGATACCTCCTCAACGGCGCCAAGATGTGGATTTCGAACAGTCCCGTCGCGGACGTTTTCGTGATCTGGGCCAAGTCCGAAGCCCACGACAACGCAATTCGCGGCTTTGTTCTGGAGAAGGGCGCCAAGGGTCTCTCCGCACCCAAGATCGTCGGCAAGCAGTCCCTTCGGGCCAGCGTTACGGGCGAGATCGTCATGGACAACGTCGAGGTGGGGGAGGATGCCCTTCTGCCGAACGTCGAGGGCCTCAAGGGCCCCTTCGGCTGCCTCAACCGCGCGCGCTACGGCATCGCCTGGGGCGTGATGGGCGCAGCCGAGTTCTGCTGGCAGGCCGCGCGTCAGTACGGGCTGGACCGCAAGCAGTTCGGCAAGCCCATCGCGGGGACACAGCTTTTCCAGAAGAAGCTTGCCGACATGCAAACCGAGATCTCCCTCGGCCTCCAGGCCGCACTCAGGGTCGGCCGCCTCATGGACGAGGGACGCGCCGCGCCCGAGATGATCTCGCTGATCAAACGCAACAACTGCGGCAAGGCGCTCGACATCGCGCGCATGGCCCGCGACATGCACGGCGGAAATGGTATTTCGGAAGAGTACCAGGTCATCCGGCACGTCATGAATCTCGAGACGGTGAACACCTACGAGGGCACGCACGACATCCACGCCCTGATCCTTGGTCGTGCGCAGACTGGAATTCAGGCGTTTTTCTAGTCTATTGACCCCGGCTTCAGGGACAACCGGGGCGCAGCAGCGGTCCGGTTGCCCTGGAAGAAACAGTCTGCCCCCTTCTTGCCCATATCCTTGCCGAGTCGCACGGACCGCGTCTATGGTGACCCTCGTGTTGTGAGGACGAGTGAATGGTGGCGGGGGCTGCTATCTCCACCGATCTGTCGGATTCCGAGTGGCTGGGTGCGCTCAGGGAGATCGGCGAGAGGGAGGGATATTACACATCTTTGGGGGACGACCATTCGGCGGTGTTCATCGAACAATCGCACGACGTCCTTTTCGTGTCTTTCGAGACCCTCTTCTCGATCCGGTCGGTCAGCGACACCGGAATGCCGCTGGCCTTCGACTTGGCTGCGCGCAAGGGATGGTCGCACCTGACGCTGATCGCCACGACGCAGGACTGGTTTCGTGACCGCCGCCTTTTCAGCTACTTCGATGGATTGGTGGACCACGGCTTCTTCGAGAATTTCGACCGCGTCATTTTCTACGGTGCGGGCATGTGCGGCTATGCCGCCGCAGCTTTCTCGGTCGCCGCACCGGGATCGACTGTGCTTCTCGTGTCTCCCCAGGCCACGCTCGACCGTCGCTTGACCGGCTGGGACGACCGCTTTCCCTCGACACGGCGGCTCGAGTTCCGCTCGCGCTATGGCTACGCGCCCGACATGATCGAGGCGGCGGAGGCAGCCTATATCCTCTTCGACCCCGAAGAGACCGAAGACGCGATGCACGCCAGTCTCTTCCGTGGTCCGAACGTGCACCACTTCCGCTATCGCAGAGGACGTGCCGGGGCCATCGAAAGCGATCTGCGCACCCTGTCCCTGATTTCGAAGCTCTCCGACCACGCGTCGCGGGGCAGTTTGGACTTCGCCACCCTGGCCCACGAGATGCGTAAGCGTCGGCGGCATGTGCCTTACCTGCGAGCGCTCCTGTCGCGCGTCCTGGCCGAGGATCGGCCGCACCTGACCGCGCGCCTTTGCCGGGCCGTCCTTGCAGAACAGCCGATCCCGCGCTTCAAGCATCACCTCGAGGCCGCCGAGCGGCGCATCGCGGCCGGCAACGGGCATAGCCACGATCCGGTCGATGACGAGGACGAGGACGAGACCGCGGACAGCCCTCAGGTGTCGTAATCCGGCGTGCGCGCCGCCCTGACCCGATCCCGCACCCTCGGCAGCACCAGACCGATGCAGCCACCCAAGATCAGCGGGACCGCGTGCGGCACGGCAAGTACCCACGACATCACCGCCGCCACCAGAAGGCACAGCGCCAGCGAGAGCGCCCTTGCTTCGGCATGATCGAAGGGGGGATCGTCCGGCAGCAGCAGCCCCGCCAGAAGCGACGTGACCTGCGGCTCCGCCCGGTCCGCGGCCCATCCGGCGAACAGGCCCAGCAAGAATGTGACCAGCATCCGATCCTCCTCTTTTCGGCCAGTCTATACCCTTTCGTCGCGCCGTGCAGCGCCTCTGGCCCCTTTCGACGGGTTGGGCTAGAGGAAACCATGACGGACCGCCTGACCATCCGCCGCCCCGACGACTGGCACCTCCACCTGCGTGACGGGGCGATGCTGGACGGCGTTCTGCCGTGGTCCGCCCGTCACTTCGCCCGCGCCATCGTCATGCCGAACCTCGTGCCGCCCGTCGTCACCGGTCGCGACGCCGCGGCCTATCGCGACCGCATCCTGAAGGCGCTGCCCGAAGGCATGCCCTTCGAGCCGCTGATGACGCTTTACCTGACCGAGGACACCGACCCCGCCGATGTGGCGAAGGCGGCGGAAGGCGGTCTCGTGAAGGCGGTCAAACTCTACCCCGCCGGCGCCACGACCAACTCGGCTTCGGGCGTTCGCGACTTCGACCGGGTCCGCCCCGTGCTGGAGCGCATGGCCGCGATCGGCCTGCCGCTCTGCGTCCACGGCGAGGTGACGCGACCCGAGATCGACATCTTCGATCGCGAGGCCGTCTTCATCGACGAGGTTCTCGACCCGATGCGCCGCGCGACACCTGGCCTGCGCGTCGTGATGGAACACATCACCACCGCCGAAGCGGCGGCCTATGCCGCCAGCGCGGGCGACGATCTGGCGGCGACGATCACCGTCCAGCACCTGATGCTCGACCGGAACGACATGCTTGTCGGCGGCCTGCGCCCGCACTTTTACTGCCTGCCCATCCTCAAACGCGGTACGCATCGTCCGAAGCTGCTCGAAGCGGCGACGAGCGGCAGCCCGCGCTTTTTCCTGGGCACCGACAGCGCCCCGCACCCGACCGACCGCAAGGAGGCCGAGTGCTGCGCGGCCGGTTGTTTTACCGCTCCCGTGGCGCTGTCCTGCCTCGCCGAAGTCTTCGATGAGGCGGGGGCACTCGACCGCCTCGAGGCCTTCGTCTCCGACAACGGAGCGCGGTTCTACGGCTTGGCACGGAACGAAGGCACGATCACGCTGGAAAAGGGCGATCCGCTCGAAATTCCAGCGTCGGTAGAGACCGGCGCGGGGCCCGTGACGGTCTTCGATCCCGGCCGGCCGCTTCACTGGCGGGTGGTGTGAGATGCGTATTTGGCAAGAAATGAAGAGGCAGGCGCTATGATCCCCAGCAGTTTCCCCGAGAAGGACGAGATCGCCCGGCTGACGGCGAAAATGCTTCTGGAGATCGGCGCGGTTCACTTCAACGCCGAGACGCCCTTCACCCTCGCCTCCGGACTGCCTTCGCCCACCTACATCGACTGCCGGAAACTGATCTCGTACCCACGGATCCGCTCGACGCTGATGGATTTTCTTGCGGTCACCGTGATGCGCGACGCGGGCTTCGAAGCCTTCGACAACGTCGCGGGCGGGGAAACGGCCGGCATTCCCTTCGCCGCCCTGGTCGCCGAGCGGCTGGCATTGCCCATGACCTACGTCCGCAAGAAACCCAAGGGATACGGCCGCAACGCGCGCATCGAGGGCGTGATGACCGAGGGCCAGCGCGTCCTCCTGATCGAGGATCTGACGACCGACGGCGGATCCAAACTGTCTTTTGTCGACGCGATCCGCGAAACGGGCGCGACGTGCGGGCACACGGCCGTCATCTTCTATTACGGCATCTTCCCCGACACGATGGATACCCTCGCCGGCCACGGCATCGCCCTTCACCACCTCTGTACCTGGTGGGACGTGCTGGAGGCGGCGCGTGCGGACGAGAAGTTCGATGAGGCGACGCTGAAGGAAGTCGAGACCTTCCTGCGCGCCCCTCGTGCCTGGCAGGAAGCGCGCAAGTCCTGAGCCGCTTTTGGCGCACCAGATGTTGACGCGGGGCCGACGTTTCCCGCAAGATGAAGTCACATAACTCTGTCCACAGGCTGTCCACAGGATATCCAGATGGCGCGGACGTTCCGGGCGGCGTAGGACGGCTGCGGGACAGGGACAAAAAGAATCGTGAGGGCAGCAATGAGCGAAGTCGCTCAAATCAGGCGCGCGGAAGAGCAGGCCGGGGACGAGGCCGTTCCGCACAACATCGAGGCCGAGCAACAGCTTCTCGGCGCGATCCTCACCAACAACGAGATCTACGATCGCGTCGCCAACATCATCAGCGAAGTGCATTTCTACGATCCGGTCCACGCGCGCATCTACGAAATCGCCGCAAGCCGCATCGCGAAGAACGCCCTCGCTTCTCCGGTCACGCTGAAGGCGTTCCTCGAAGACGATCCCGGCCTCCAGGAACTTGGCGGCCCGAGTTATCTTGCCCGCCTCGCCGGTGCGGCGATCTCGTCCTTCGCGGCGCGCGATTACGCGCAGATGATCTATGAGCTGGCGATCCGCCGAAAGCTCATGGACCTTGGCCGCGACATCGTCTCGAAGGCCCGCAAGGTCGATGTGGCGAACGACCCCAAGGAGCAGATCGTCGAGGCCGAGCAGGCGCTCTACAAGCTGGGCGAACAGGGCACGTCCACGTCAGGCTTCGTGTCGTTCCTCAAGGCCGTCACGGATGCCGTGAACATCGCCAACGCCGCCTACCAGCGCGAGGGCGGCCTCGCCGGCATCTCGACCGGCCTGGTCGACATGGACAAGAAGCTCGGAGGTCTCCACAAGTCCGACCTTCTGATCCTGGCTGGCCGACCCTCGATGGGAAAGACGTCGCTCGCCACCAACATCGCCTTCAATATCGCCAAGGCTTATCGCAAAGGCACCCGGCCGGACGGCTCTGAAGGCGCGGTGGACGGCGGCGTTGTGGGTTTCTACTCTCTCGAGATGTCGGCGGAACAGCTTGCGGCCCGGATTCTTTCGGAAGCCGCCGAGGTGCCCTCCGAGCAGATCCGCCGCGGCGACATGACCGAAACCGAGTTCCGCCGCTTCGTCGAGGCCGCCAAGGCGCTGGAGGCCTGCCCGCTTTACATCGACGACACGCCCGCCCTTCCCATCAGCCAGCTCGCCGCCCGCGCGCGGCGCCTGAAGCGCGAACATGGGCTGGACGTGCTGATCGTCGACTACCTCCAGCTGGTTCGTCCGGCGACCGCGAAGGACAGTCGCGTGAACGAGGTGTCCGAGATCACGCAAGGCCTGAAGGCCATCGCCAAGGAACTGGATATTCCGGTGATCGCGCTGTCCCAGCTCTCGCGCCAGGTCGAAAACCGCGAGGACAAAAGGCCCCAACTCTCCGATCTTCGCGAGTCTGGCTCGATCGAGCAGGACGCCGACGTCGTGATGTTCGTGTTCCGCGAAGAGTACTACAAGGAACGCGAGAAGCCGGGCGACCACGAACTCGAGAAGATCGCGGTCTGGCAGGAGGAGATGGAACGTCTCCACGGCCGCGCCGAGATCGTCATCGGCAAGCAGCGGCACGGCCCCATCGGCACCATCGAGCTTTCCTTCGAAGGCCGCTTCACCCGCTTCGGCAACCTCGTGAAGCCCTGGCAACAGGCGGGCGGTGACGAGGGCTTCTGAGGTTTCGGCTCAGGGAGCGACGGTGCCCGCCGGAAGATCGTCGAGTGGAGTGGGATCGACGAGGACGACCTCTGCAGGCTTGCCGTCTTCGGCCGGTACTTCCTCGACGACCTCGTCCTCTTCTTCGTCTTCCGTGCCGGAGATGAAGATCCCAAGGCCGGCCAGGGTCGGAATATGTTCCGAGAAAACCCGGATGGCGATCAGCGCGGGAACGGCCACGAACATTCCGATCACCGACCAGGCCCATCCCCAAAAGGCGACGGCGATGAACACGATGACGGCGTTCAGCTTGAGGCTTCGTCCCACGGCATAGGGCGTGATGAACTGTCCCTCCAGCGTCGTCAGGAACAGGTAGGAGCCAGCCGCGAGCGTCGCCTGCCCCACCGTATCGAACGAGATCAGACCGATGGCGAAGGTCACCGCGACGCCGGCGATGGCGCCGAGGTAGGGAATGAAGTTCAGAAGAAAGGCCGCAACGCCGAAAAGAAGCGGGTTCGGCATCCCCACCCACCACAGCACCAGTCCGACGCCTACGCCGAGACAGGCGTTGATGACGGTGATGGTCAGGAAGTAGCGCGACAGCTTTTTCTCGATGTCGTACGCGATCTGGATCGCGCGCTTCTTGTCTCGAAAGGTCGGGCTGGCCTGAACGAGCTTCTGGTAGAACATGTCGCCCGACGCCGTCAGGAAGAACAGCAGCACGAATGTGAAGATCGTCTGACCGACCACCACCGGCGTGCCATAAAGCGTCGCCGTCACAAGGTCAGGGCCGCTCTGAACCACCACCGTCTCGTCCGTCGGGTCCGCATCGTCCATCGTGGCCATCTCGGTGACCTGGTCAGTCGCCTCGGCGACCTTCTCGATCGCGTTGGACACGCCGCGCAGCTTCTGCTCGACGTCGATGGCGATGGCGCGGGAGTTCTCGGCGTAGTTCGCCACGGGCCCCGAGAGGACGTAGACCAAGGAAACAAGGCCGATGACCATGAAGCTGACCACGACAGCCGCGGTGACGACGGGAGACACACCACGGCGCTGAAGAACGCGGCGGATAGGACTGACCGTGATGGACAGAAGGAAGGCCATGAAGACCGGCATCAGGAATGACCGGGCCACGACGATGGCGGTAATTGTCGCGAGAAGTGCTAGTGTCACCAGGGCCCAGTTCGCGAACTTGTTAGGAGAGATTTGCAACTTTTGACCCCGTTGTTACGTGCTGAACGCGCGATGTCGGTTTGCGTTCCAGCGTGAGGACGGCAGCCTTGAGAGGTCAAGTCTCGACATTTCGCTTCAATGGTTCATCATCAGAGAATGCGTTGGCGCCTCGGCCTCATCCTCTGCATCGCCGCCCTGCCTCTGCGGGCCCAGCCTGTCGAGGTCGACGTCGAATTGTCGCTCATGGTGGATGTCTCGCGCAGCATGGGCCCCCAAGAGCTTGAGATACAGCGGCGGGGCTATGCCGCCGCCATAGCGTCGGACGAGGTCGTCAGTGTCATCGAGAACAGTTATACGGGCCGGATCGCCGTCACCTATGTCGAATGGGCCGGACGCTACCTCCAACGGGTCGTGGTGCCCTGGACGGTGATCGACGGGCGCGAGGCGGCCGAGGCCGTGGCAACGCAACTGACCGCCGATTTCGACTATTCGATGCGTCGGACCTCGATCTCCGGTGCGATCGAATATGCGCACTTCGACATCGAAACCAATGAGTTCGAAGGACTGCGGCGCGTCATCGACCTGTCCGGCGACGGGCCGAACAACGACGGGGTGCCGGTCACCGAAGCGCGCGACGCGGCGGTCGATGCGGGCATCGTCATCAACGGACTTCCTCTCATGACCGAGGATTCGACCTCGCAGTGGGGCATCGACGATCTGGACGTCTACTACCAGTCCTGTGTGATCGGCGGTCCTGGCGCCTTTGTCATCCCGGTCCTTGAATGGGGCGACTTCCCCATGGCCGTGCGCCGCAAACTAGTCCTTGAACTGGCGGGCCCGCCCGACGTCGTGATGGCGGCGCGGACCGGACGCACGCCCGACGGCTACGACTGTCTGGTGGGGGAAAAGCTGAGACGCGAGAGGGACCGCATCTGGGGCGAGCCCTAAGTCCGCTCCAGGAAGGTCAGCCATGTGTCGCCGTACCGTCGCGCATCGCGTCGCATGAAGCCAGGGGGCGCGTCCTGCTCGACCCTCTCCTCCCAGGCGATCAGCGCACCCGGCGCGATCCAGCCTCCCTCGGCGGCCGACGACAGGGCTGCCGCACCCAGATCCTTGCCGTAGGGAGGGTCGAGGAAGACGAGCGTCGCAGCGGGGCCTTCGACCGGCCCGAGCCGCGTCGCATCGCGCTTCAGCACCCGCACGAAATCGCCAGCGCGGGCGCGGGCGATGTTGGCGTCGAGAAGTTTCAGCGCCGGACGCCCGTTCTCGACGAAGGTGACTCTCGCCGCCGCCCGAGACAGGGCCTCGAGACCGAGGGCGCCGGTGCCTGCGAACAGGTCGAGGACGATGGCGTCCGGCACCGGCCGGCCCAGCCGTCCGCCTTCCAGCAGGTTGAACAGGCTTTCGCGCACCCGGTCCGATGTCGGTCGCAGATGCGCCGCGGCGTCGCCCTCGCCGACCGGCGCAAGGCCAAGCCCGCGCATCCGGCCACCGATGATCCTCATCCCTTGAGCAGCGCCTTGAGGTTCGTCGCCGGGTCCGCGACCACCTCGGGGTCCACCGTCCGTCCCATCTCCAAGAGCCGCTTGCCCACCATGTAGTCCCGCGCCGCGCCGATGGCGTCGACAGCAAGAAGACGGTCACCCTTGAAGTACCAGTGCGACCGGCCGCCCTCGCTTTCGCGGACGACGATGCGGTCGTGGCCAGTTCCCAGCCCGGCGATCTGGAGCTTCAGGTCGTACTGGTCGGACCAGAACCACGGATGGGGGACATAAGGCGACATCCGCCCCCAGCATGTTCCGCGCCACCGCCTGCGCCTGGTCGATGGCGTTCTGGACCGACTCCAGTCGCATCCGCCCGCCCTTGTAGGGAAACGACGCGCAGTCGCCGGCCGCCCATACGTGCGGCGCCGAAGTCCGACCCATCTCGTCGACCGCGATCCCGTTGTCGCAGACGATCCCTGCCGCTTCGGCAAGCGCCGTGTCGGGTCGGATACCGGTTCCCACGATGGCGAAGTCGATCTCCAGCACGCTGCCGTTCGTCAATTCCGCTCCGCTTACGTGCCCTTCGCCCGTCAGGCGCACCAGTCCGCACCCCTCGAGGATCCGAACGCCATGCGCCTCGTGCTCGGCCCGGATCACGTCCGAGGTTTCGGGCGCGGCGACGCGACCCAGGATGCGCGGCGACATCTCGACCACAGTCACCGACAGCCCCAGCTTTGACGCGACCGCGGCGGCTTCGAGGCCGATGTAGCCACCGCCGATGACGAGGACCCGCGCGCCGGGTGAGACGCGCGCCTTCATCCGATCAATGTCCGCAAGAGACCGCACGGTGAAGACGCCGTCCAGCGCACCTCCGATGGCGGCCGGCAGACGGTTCGGGACCGACCCCGTGCACAGCGCCAGTTCGTCGTAGCGAAGCGTTTCACTGCCCGCCGTCACCGTCTGCGCCGCGGTGTCGATGCCCGTCACCGGCGTCCCGAGACGCATCTCGATCTTCCACTCCTCGTAGATCGCGGCGGGACGCAGATAGAGCCTCTCCTGCTCCATCTCTCCCATGAGATACGCTTTCGACAGCGGGGGGCGCTCGTAGGGCAGAACTGGCTCGGCGCCGAGAACGATGACGCGGCCGTCGTAACCCTCCGACCGCAGGGTCTGCGCGAGGGTAGAACCCGCCTGCCCCCCGCCCACGATGAGAATGCCCGTCATGCCACGTCGCCTCTGGTCGTCCCTCTCCGCCCGATTATATGCTGGCCGGGACTAAGGCAAACGACAGAGGCGGGAACATGGCGATCAAGGTTGGGGACAAGCTCCCTTCGGCGAAGGTTTTGCATCAGAAGGACGACACGGTCGCCGAGATCGACATCGCCGAACGGGCTAGCGGCCGCAGGATGGTTATCTTTGGCCTGCCCGGTGCCTACACCGCCACTTGCTCGGCCGCGCACCTGCCCAGCTTCATCCGCACCGCGCAGGCCTTCCGCGACAAGGGCGTGGAAGAGATCGCCTGCGTGGCCGTCAACGACGTCCGCGTCATGTCCCACTGGGGCAAGACCTCTGGCGCCGAAGAAGCAGGCATCACCATGCTGGCCGACTGGGATTCCGAATTGACCAAGGCGCTCGGCCTTCAGTTCAGCGTACCTGGCATCGGGTTCAAGGACCGGATGCAGCGCTGCGCCATGCTGGTCGAGGACGGCGTCGTGAAGATCCTCCAGCTTGAGGAAAAGACTGGAGCCTGCGACCTGACGGCCGGCGAGACGCTTCTCGAGAAGATCTAGGCGTCCGACGTCCGCGCGCAGCACCGTCCGCGTCGGGAAGGGGATGTCGATGCCGTTCGCGTCGAACGCCTCTTTCACGGCGCGCTTCATGTCGGCCTGATACTGAAAATAGTCCGCCGCAGGTACCCAGCACCGCACCAGGAAGTCGACCGAGAAATCGCCCAGGTTGTTGACCTGCAGGAACGGAGCCGGCTCGGACAGCGAGCGCGGGTCCGAGAAGATGGTGTCGCGGATGATCTGCTCGGCCGCCTTGAGATCAGCGTCATAGCTGACGCCGAAGATCCACTCGGCCCGGCGTGTGTCATAGACCGAATAGTTCTTGATCGTATTCGACCACACCTCGGTGTTGGGAATGATGACCTGCACGTTGTCCAGCGTGGCAAGCTCGGTCGTGAAGATCGAGATGTCCTTCACCGTCCCCATGTACCCGTTCACCTCGACGAAGTCGCCCAGCTTGATCGGCCTGAACACAACCAGCATCACGCCGGACGCCACACCGCCCAAGACGCCCTGAAGCGCCAGACCGATGGCAAGCCCGGCCGCACCGAGGAGCGCCACCAGCGAGGCTGTCTGGAATCCGAACTGCTGCAGGACGAAGATCAGCGTCAGCGCCAGGATCGCATAGCGCGCGACATTGGCCAGAAACCCGCCCATGGTCTTGTCGATGTGCCGAGAGCGGTCGGTCAGCCGCACGATCCGCTTGCGCACGAAACCCGCAATCAGGAAGCCCGCGATCAGGATGACTGCCGCCAGCACGACCTGCCCGACCGCCCCGAGAAGGAACTGAAGCGTCAGAAGCTCGCCCACGGTCGTCTCGCCGATCCTGAAATCCATCAGCTCTTCGACGTAATTCATTGACCAAGCTTACCTATGCGTCGCGCCAGGTCGACATCGAGCGACGTCAGCCCCTTGGCGTCGTGCGTGGTAAGAACGACCTCCACCCGGTTGTAGACATTGGTCCATTCGGGATGGTGGTCCATCTTTTCGGCGATCAGGGCGACGCGGTTCATCCAGCCCCAAGCCTCGTTGAAGGTGCGGAAGCGGAAGCTGCGCCGGATCGCATCGCGGCCGTCCGTGGCTTCCCACCCAAGATCTTCGAGTTCGGCAATTGCCGCGTCCCGCTCGGCGCCCGTCAGTCGCTCGGCCATGTGCCCATCCCTTTCGTTTGGCTCAAGAAAGAAGGCTAAGGCGACGGAGGTCAACCCGGAGGCTCAGTCAGTCTCGTCCACTGTGACCTTCCGAAACGGGCCAAAGCCAGTCAGGACCTCGATGTCCTCGTCCACCGCGCGACGCTCGGCCAGAAGGTAATCCTCGACGGCGCGCGAGAAGCCCTCGTCCGCAATCCAGTGCAGCGAGTGGATCGGAACCGGCAGATAGCCTCGCGCCAGCTTGTGCTCGCCCTGTGCGCCCGCCTCAACGGTGCCAAGCCCCTGCGCGATGGCCCAGTCGATGGCCTGATAGTAGCACAGTTCGAAATGCAGGCAGTCGTGGTGCTCGACCGAGCCCCAGTAGCGGCCCAGGAGCCTGTCCCGCCCGATGAAGTTCAGCGCTCCTGCCACGGGGCGACCGTCCCGAAGGGCGAGGACAAGAAGCATGTCGTCCCGCAGACGTTCGTGGGCGATGTCGAAGAAGCTGCGCGTCAGGTAGGGGGTACCCCATTTGCGTGCGCCGGTGTCCTGGTAGAAGTGCCAGAAGGCCTCCCAATGTTCGGGCTGGATGGCGTCACCCGTCAGAGCAACGATCTCCCCACCGAAAGCCTGCGCGGTCTGGCGCTCCTTGCGGATCGTCTTTCGTTTGCGGGAAGACAGCGCCGCGAGGAAGTCGTCGAACGACCCGTAGCCGTCATTATGCCAGTGGTATTGTTGAGTTACGCGGTGAAGCAAACCCATCTTTGCCCCACGCTCGGCTTCGTCCTCGGTGCAGAATGTGGCGTGGACAGACGACAGCCGGTTCTGCGTCGCGATATGAAGGGCACCCTGGACGAGAGCCTCGAAGCCCGCGTCCTCGAAACCCGGACGGACCAGGAACCGGCGCCCCGTGACCGGCGTGAACGGCACGGCGATTTGAAGCTTGGGGTAATAACGTCCCCCCGCCCTCTCCCAGGCATGGGCCCAGTTGTGATCGAAGATGTACTCGCCCTGGCTGTGACCCTTGGCGTAGAGCGGCGCCACCGCGATGACCTCGTCCCCGTCGCGGACCACGAGGTGCCTCGGCTCCCACCCCGACCCCGGCCCGACAGAGCGGCTGTCTTCAAGCGCTTTCAGAAAGCGGTGCGTCGTGAAGGGGTCGTCGGGCCGTCCGCCTTCGGCAGCCTCGGGACAGGCGCAGGCGTCCCAGTCCCCGGCTTCGATGGCCGAGATCGAGGACAGGGCCGAAATGTCGAGAGTGGTGTCGGTCACGATCTCCAAGGTGAGCCCGGACGGACGGAATTCAAGTCGCCCGCTCCGGGACATAGCCCTCGAAGGTCACGTTGTCGGCAACACGCCGCGCCGCCGTCTCCTCATCGGTCGAACGGATCGTCCAGCACAGGATCGCCGCTCCCTGCGCCTTGAGTTCCGCCACGCGCGGCGACGACAGGTCGCGGTGCCCGTGGCTGATGAAGGACGCGCCGACGCGGTCGTAGTCGACGATGGCCGACAGCTTCGACAGGCGTGTCTCGGACACCGGCCAGTCACCCGGTCGGAACGCCTCGGTCGTCAACCCGCGCGGCACGTCCGGGCAAAGCTCGGCCAGCGCCGCGACGCTGTGGGGATTGAACGACATCAGCGCCAGGTCGCCGTCATAGCCTTCGACAGCGCGGGCCACGGCCCGTTCCAGCGGGCCGACATCCGGGCCGAGGCCGCCGTCCTGATCCTTGACCTCGACCAGAAGCGGCACCTTTCCCGCGACAAGGCCCAGGACTTGAGACAGCGTCGGGATGCCGTCATCGCCGCCGGTCAGCACCAGCGAGGCAAGGTCCTGCGCCTTCATTCCCCTGACGGGTCCGGCACCTCCGGTAAGCCGCTCGAGGTCGTAATCGTGAAAGACCATCGCCTCGCCATCCGCCGAAAGCTGGACGTCGAGCTCGATGCCCCAGCCGGCCTCGACCGCCGCGCGGAAGGCGGAGGGCGAGTTCTCGATCCGCCCTGCGGCGCGGTCGTGAAGACCGCGGTGCGCAATGGGGATGCGCCGGAATGACTCAGGCAGGACGGTCGTCATGCGAGTTGGAAGATCGCCTCGACCTCGACGGCGACGCCGAGCGGCAGGGATGCGACCGACACGGCCGACCGTGCGTGCCGGCCCTTCTCGCCAAGGATATCGACCAGCAGGTCCGAGCATCCGTTCACGACCTTGGGCTGTTCGGTGAAGTCCGGCGTCGAATTGACGAAACCCGTCAGCTTGACCACCCGCCCAAGCCGCGAGAAGTCGCCCCCTACGGCTTTGCCGAGTTGCGCAAGAAGCGACAGCGCGCACCGCTCGGCCGCTTTCGCGCCTGTGGCGGTGTCCATGTCGGCGCCGAGCTTGCCCTTGATGAGAGCGCCGTCCGCGTCGATCGAGAATCTGGCCCGAAACAAAGAGCAGGTCTCCCGAGACGACGAAAGGCACATAGTTGGCAGCCGGCGACGGAGTTTCGGGCAACGACAGGCCCTTTGCCTCGAGCTTGGCGGTGATGTCCATCTGACGGTCTCCTGCATCCGTTTCGCCGCCACCTTCCAGAGGCCGCGCCGGCTCTGCAACATGTTTTATCTTTCGCGGGCTTTTCACGGCACGGACTGTCATTCCGCGCGCGCCCAGCTTATCTTCAAATCCTGTGTGACGATCGAACCTTAGTCTGCTGGGTCCCTGGGATGTCTTACGCCAAACTGCCAAGCCTAATCGCCGCCGGCGCGTTCGCGGCGCTTGCCGGATGCTCTGCGCCGAGCGAGCCGGGCGGCATGAACGATCCGTACGAAAGCGTGAACCGGGCGACGCACGCCGCCAACAAGGGCGCAGACCGCATCTTCTTCCGTCCTGCGGGCAAGGCGTATGGCACCGCCGTTCCGGCTCCTGTCCGGGCGAGCCTTTCGAACGCGGCGTCGAACCTCGACGGTCCACGGACGGTGGCAAACGATATCCTGCAAGGCAATGTCGAGGATGCGGGCCACAACCTGTCGCGCTTCCTCGTCAATTCGACCCTGGGCGTCTTCGGACTCTTCGATCCCGCAGGATCCAGTTTCGGTCTCGAGCCGCGGCCCACGGGCTTCGGCGACACGCTGGCCATCTGGGGCGTCCGCGAGGGCGCCTATCTGGAACTCCCGCTTTTCGGACCCTCCACCGAGCGCGACGCCTTCGGCAAGGCGATCGACGTACTCACGAACCCGATCAACGCCTGGGAAGACGGGACCGAGATCGCCGCGGCGACCTCGCTGCCCTCGGTGCTGGATTCGCGCTATACCTATGGAGAGTCGCTGGACAGCATTCTCTATGACAGCGCCGACAGCTATGCTCAGCTTCGGATCTATTACCTGGAAAGCCGCCGGTTCCGGCTGAGCGGGCAGGGTTCCGCCGAGAACGCCTACGATCCCTATGAGAACCTGTATGAAGACGTATATGAGGGCCTTTATGAGTGACATCCACATCTCCCGCCGCACCGTTCTTGCCGGTGGCGCAGCACTGTTCCTTCTCGCCGCACTGCCCCGTCAGGTCTTCGCGCTGACCGAGGGTCAGGCGCGCTCGCTCATCGATCAGGCCGTGGCCGAGATCAACAGCGTCATCAACTCCGGTCGCTCCGAAGGCGCAATGTACGGCGAGTTCGAGAAGATCTTCCGCCGCTACGCCGACGTGCCGACCATTGCGCGCACGGCACTCGGGCCGCCGGCCCGCTCGGCCTCGGCCGGCCAGATGAAGGCCTTCACAGGCGCCTTCGCGGGCTACATGGCCCGGAAATATGGCAAGCGTTTCCGCGATTTCGTGGGCACCCAGATCGAGGTGACCGGCGCGCGCACCGTGAAGAGCTTCCAGGAAGTTCAGGCCGTTGCCAAGATGAAGGGCCAGGCGCCTTTCGCGATCAGCTTCATGGTGTCCGACCGCTCGGGCTCGGACAAGTTCTTCGATCTGCTGATCGAGGGCATCAGCCTTCTGAAGTCCGAACGGGCCGAAATCGGCGCGATGCTCGACCGCCGCGGCGGCAACATCGATGCGCTGATCCAGGACGTCCAGCGCGCAGGCTAGGACCTGCCGCCCCGGCGCGCCCGGACATGGGCGCGCCATAGCGTGAAAATGCCAGCGGCCACGATGATCGCGGTTCCGACCGCGACGTTCGTGCGAAGCGTCTCGCCGAAAAGCAGGATCCCGATCGTCGAGGCGAAGACGAGCTGGAAATAGGCGAAGGGCTGCACGGCGCTTGCCTCGGCCACCTCGTAGGTCTTGATGAGAAGCCAGTGTCCCGTCGCCCCGGTGACGCAGAGCGCCGACATCCATACCCAGTCTGTACCCTGCATCGGCGTCCATGCCGGAAGACCGATGGCCGTCATCGCAACCGCGCCCGTCGTGCCGGTCCAGAAAAAGCTCGTCGCGGCAGTGTCGCGGCGCGCCGCGAAGCGCGTGAGCAAACCGTAGAGCGCGAACATGAGCGCCGAGACGAATGGCACCACGGCTGCGGCCTTGAAGACACCGGAGCCGGGATCAAGAATGATGACCATCCCCGCGAAGCCCACCAGTATTGCCAGCCACCGCCGCCATCCGGCCACCTCGCCCAGCACCGGACCCGCGAGCGCCGTGATGAGAAGCGGATAGGTCGCGAAGATGGCGTGGCTTTCGACAAGGCCCACCAGGGTGAACCCGTAGACGGCGACGCAGATCTCCAGCGCGAGGAGGACGCCTCGAAACCCCTGGAGCCAGGGCTGCGATGTCGCCGCGGCGGCCCGCACTCCACCGGCCTTCCGGGTCGAGATCAGGATGACGAAGGCCGCGAAGAACCAGTAGCGGATCATGACGACCATCAGCGTGTTGTAGCTTTCCGCGAGATGGCGCGAGATGCCGTCCTGCGCCGCGAAGACGACGGTCGTCAGGATCATCAGGACGATCCCACGCCGGTTCGATTGCTCGATCATGGTAGGCGTGCCGAGGTCATATGCCGCTTGCGGCCATAGCCGTCGCGTCTCTCGACGACGAAGCCCGCTTCGGCCAGGGCGCGCCGCACTGCGCCCGCAGCGGTATAGGTCGCGGCGGTCCCGCCCGGCGCAGTGTGACGCGCGACCTCCGCCAGAAGGCAGGGCTCCCACAACTCGGGGTTTCGCGCGGGTGCGAAACCGTCGAGGAACCAGGCGTCCGCCGCGCCGTCCCACAGAGGCAGCGTCTTACGGGCGTCGCCGACGATCAGCGTCAGGTCCATGAGGGGCAGCGTGATCTCGGTCGCGCCTCTCTCGCGCCCCTCGATCAGCGGGCGGGACAGATCGGCAAGGTCGGGAAAGGCAGCCAGCGCGCGCCCCATGTCGGCGGCGTTCAGCGGAAATCGTTCGAAGCTCGTGAAGGACAAGCGCCCCCCCTGCCCCGACCGCTCCCAGGCACGCGCCGCGACGAGGGCATTCAGGCCCGTGCCGAACCCCAGTTCCGCAATGCGAAACTCGGGCCGGAAGCGATCCGGCAGGCCGTTCCCTTCAAGGAAGACATATCGCGTTTCGGCCAGCCCATCATCGAGCGAGAAGTAGGGATCGTCGAACGCCGTGGCGACGGGAACGTCGCCCCGCCAGAGGATGTCGGGATGCTGGTCGTCGGCCACGCTCTGCCCTATCAAGGCGACGGTTCGGGCGCGACACTGGCAAGGAGGGGGTGCTTTGGCAATGGTCGATCTGACGGTCCGGGGCGCCGGGATCTTCGGCCTGTCGGTGGCCTGGGAAGCGGCATCGCGCGGCGCCCGCGTGCGGGTCGTGGACCCTGACGGACCGGGGGCCGGAGCCTCGGGAGGGATCGTCGGCGCATTGCAACCCCACACGCCAAATTCCTGGAACGATAAGAAGGACTTCCAGCTTGAAAGCCTGATGCTTCAGGGGCCGTTCTGGGATGCGGTGGAGGCGGTTTCGGGCATCTCGCCTGGTTATGGGAGGCTGGGTCGGCTGCAACCGCTTCAATCCGAACGGGACGTCGTCCTCGCCCGTACCCGCGCCGAGGCCGCCACGCAGAACTGGAGGGGCTGGGCGAACTGGGACGTGATCGACGCGGACGAAGCGGGCCAGTGGCGTCCCGCCTCGCCGACGGGGCTCTACATCCGCGACGACCTGTCGGCCCGCCTCCATCCGCGTCGCGCCGTGGAGAGCCTTGCCGCGGCGCTACGGTCGCGCGGGGTCGAGATCGTGACGGAGGCTGACGACAGCACGCCGACCGTCTGGGCCACAGGTTGGCGCGGCCTCGTCGAGATGGACGCGGGCACGGGCGTGAAGGGTCAGGCGGCGCTTCTGCGTCACGACGCGAGAGGGCATCCGCAGATCTTCGCCGCGTCCCTTCACATCGTGCCGCACGCAGACGGGACGGTCGCGGTCGGGTCGACATCCGAGCGCGACTTCGACGACCCGGCATCGACCGACGCGCTGCTCGACGACGTCATCCGCCGTGCAGGCGAAGTGCTGCCGATCCTGAAGGGCGCAGAGGTGATCCAGAGATGGGCCGGCGTGCGCCCCCGCGCCGCGAGCCGCGCGCCGTTGCTCGGTCCCATCCCGGGACGGCCGGGGCACTATGTCGCGAACGGCGGCTTCAAGATCGGCTTCGGGATGGCGCCTCTGGTGGCGCAGGTCATCTGCGACCTGGTCCTCGACGGAGACGACCGGATTCCCGACGCCTTCAGGGCCTGAACCCTACTGCGCCTCGGCGGTCATGCAGAGACGCCGGCGCGGACCCTCGACCCAATAGCGTCCGCCGCTCCGGCAAAGCCAGGCCACGTCGCCCAGGATCAGGGGGGAAGTGGCGCGGAACGAAAAGCGTGTGAGCCGTCCGATGGTGTCGGCGGCGAAATTGGCAAGGGCCGTCGCCATCAGTGGACCGTGGACGACAAGCCCGGGATAGCCCTCTTCCCGACAATACTCGAGGTCGTAGTGAATGCGGTGCGCGTTGAAGGTCAGCGCCGAATAACGGAACAGCGTGATCTCGGACAGCTTGAGCGCGCGCCTCTCGTCGGCCTCCTGCGTCTCGACCGGCGGTTCGCGCGTCAACTCGCCCGGCTCGCGGTAGACGATGTCCTGCTCCTCGGTGAGGACGGGCATGTTGCTTTGCCGGATGTCATGCCGAAGCGTCACGAAAGCCAGCTTGCCCGACCGGCCCTCCTTCTTCTGCACGGAATTCAGCCGCGAGATCCGCTCGGCCGCGACGCCTGCCCGAAAAGGGCGATGGAACGTCAGCCGCCCGCCCGCCCACATCCGGATCGGCAGGCCAAGATCAGGGATCAGCCCGCCCAAGTGCGCATGTCCGTCTCGGCCGAGGCCCGTCTCCGGCACGGCGTGCCAGAAAAAAGACAGGTGCGACAAGGGCGGCATCTCGGTCCCCACCTCCGCGCGCCCTTCGAGACCAAGCGTGGCGAGAAGCGCCGTGGCCCTCGCCGGGTCGATCCGGTCGGTTGTGGTTTCGGTCTGGCCGTTCATGGACGAGGGGATAGCGCCTTGCGCGTGGCCCGGCAACTAACGGTCGTTCAATCCCTTTCCCGCCAGGATGCTGTCACGCGCCTTCGCGATCCGGGCGGTGCGGGTGGCGGATTGCTTTGCGCCGTTCAGGTGCAGGATCCAGCTTCTTCGACGTCCGGGCGTAAGCGTCTCGAACGCCTCTCTCAGACGGTCATCGGCATCGAGGGCGTCGATGAGTTCGGAAGGCGGGTCGAGATCGTCCTTCGGAAGATCGACCGTGGCCCCTTCCGACTGCAGCCGGATCGCCTGATCGATGAGAGCGCGTAAGGCGGGCGCCGCGGTTTCTATGTCCTCGACCGAGGTAAACCGCGCGACACGAGCGCTTCGACTGTTGTCGCCGGGCGGAACGAGGAGGCCCGTCGGGTCCGTCAGAAGCACGCCCTTGAAGAAGGACAGCACGCAATCGGCCTTGAATGCGCCCACCAGGGCCAGGTTCGTGCCTTTCCACATGTAAACCGGTTGCCGCCATTTAAAGGCTTCATCTAGAGGGCTGGCGAGCAGGATGTCCCTGAGCGCTCTCATCTCGTCCCCCCAGGTCGCGGCCCGATCGTAGAAGACGCCGGCACGCCGGTCAGGCTGTCCCATGAGTTAGACCCTCCATCATGTAGTAAGCCGTCCTCTGCCAATATCTTGTGGATAAGCCCGGAGGCACCCACTCCCCTTGGGGTTCCGCGTTGACTCGCAACGCCCTCCGCCGGACACTCCGACACCGGAATCACTCCACGGAAGACCCTTGCGCTTCAACCGCATCAGATTGAACGGCTTCAAGAGCTTCGTCGACCCCACCGACCTCGTCATCGCCGAAGGGCTGACGGGCGTTGTGGGGCCGAACGGCTGTGGCAAGTCGAACCTTCTCGAAGCGCTGAGGTGGGTCATGGGCGAGAACCGGCCCACGGCGATGCGCGGCGGCGGCATGGAAGACGTGATCTTCGCGGGCGCGTCGACCCGGCCCGCGCGCAACTTCGCCGAGGTGTCACTGCACCTCGACAACTCGGACAGGCTGGCGCCGGCGGGCTTCAACGACCTCGACACGCTCGACATCGTGCGGCGCATCACGCGCGACGCCGGAAGCGCCTACAAGGTCAACTCGAAGGACGCGCGCGCGCGCGACGTGCAGATGCTTTTCGCCGATGCCTCGACCGGCGCGCATTCCCCTGCGCTGGTGCGGCAGGGCCAGATTTCGGAACTCATCAACGCCAAGCCGCAGAACCGGCGGCGGGTACTGGAAGAGGCGGCGGGGATCTCGGGTCTCTACCAGAGGCGGCACGAAGCCGAATTGAAGCTGCGGGGGGCCGAGACCAATCTCGCCCGCGTCGACGACGTGATCGAGCAACTGGCGCAGCAGATCGCCTCGCTGGCGCGGCAAGCGAAGCAGGCGCGCCGCTATCGCGAGATCGCCGAGGAACTGCGCCATGCCGAGGGTCTTCTCCTCTACCTCCGCTGGCGCGAGGCCGCGAACGGACGCACTGCGGCCGAGGCTGACCTGGCGGAGCGGACCCGCGCTGCGTCGGAGGCCGAACGGCTTGCGCGCGGCGCGACAGGCGAACGCGCGAAGGCCGAGGAAGCCCTGCCCGCGCTGCGGGAGGAGGAGGCCATCGCCGCCGCCGTCCTGGCGCGTCTCCAGCTTCGCGCGACACAACTCGACGAGGAAGAGGCACGCGCCGCGCGAACCATCGAAACGCTCGACGCACGCATCGCACAGCTTGCGCGCGACGCCGACCGCGAGCGCGAGTTGAACGCCGACGCCGGACGCACGATCGAGGCGCTGACCGTCGAGGCGACAAGGCTCGAAGCGGACGGCGATGGTCACGACGCCGCACTTGTGGCCGCAAATGCAGGCGCACACGAAGCGGCGAAAGTCCTTCAGGATCGCGAGAACGCGCTGTCGCAACTGACCGAAGACGTGGCGCGGCTGGCCGCCCGGCACCAGTCGGCGGAACGGCTTCTCTCCGATTCCCGCACCACTCTCGCGCGGTCCGAAGAGGCCGAGGCGAAAGCCCGCGGCGAAGCGCGGACGGCAACGGACGATCTGGCGCGCGCCGCACAAGCCTTTGCGACTGCAGAGGCGGCGCTGACGACGGCAGGCGCAGCGGCCACGGCCGCCGAAACAGCACTCGCCGAGGCAGACGACGCCCGCGAGGCGGCCCAGGGCAAGGAGGCCGAGGCCCGCGCCAGCCGGTCGTCTGCGGAAGGCGAGTCCAAGGCGCTTCAGGCCGAAGTTGCCGCGCTTGCGCGTCTCGTCGACCGCGACACGGCCGAGGGCGGACAGGTCATGGACCTGCTGTCGGTGAAGTCGGGCTATGAGAAGGCCATCGGCGCAGCACTTGCCGACGACCTGCGGGCGCCGGTCATCGAGGGCGAAGCCGCCTCAGGGTGGGCGGAGCTTCCGAAATACGGTGCGGTGCAGGACCTTCCGACGGGCGTCGCGGCGCTGTCGAACTACGTCAGCGTGCCGCCTGTCCTGTCGCGGCGTCTGTCTCAGGTGGGACTCGTCGGGCGCAAGGACGGGGCAAGGCTTCAGGCCGACCTGCTGCCCGGTCAGCGTCTCGTCAGCGCCGAGGGCGATCTCTGGAGATGGGACGGCTTTCGTGCCGGCGCAGGCGACGCGCCTTCGGCCGCCGCGTTGCGCCTCGAGCAACTCAACCGTCTTCAGGAGTTGAAGCAGGACCTCGAGGAAGCGAAGGCCCGGGCCGAGGGCGCCTCCCGCGCGCATGAGCACCTGAAAGCGCGGATGGAGACCTTGTCCGCCCGCGTCGCCGAGACCCGAGACGCCCGACGCGCGGCCGACCATGCGCTGACCGAAGCAAGCCGCGCCCTCTCCCGCTCCGAAGCCGACCGCAACATCGCCGAGGGCCGCCGGGAGTCGGCCGAGATGGCCGCGCGGCGCCATGCGGACGAGGCGACGACCGCCCGAACCGCATTGACCCAGGCCGAGCGCGCCTTTGCCGACCTCGACGATCTCGCGGCCCTTCGGGCGACCGCCGAAGACGTCAAGATGACCGTTGAAGCCGCGCGGATGACCATGATCGCCCGACGGTCCGCACATGACGAGTTGAAGCGCGAGGGTGAGGCGCGCGCGAAGCGTCTGGCCGAGATCGCGCGCGAGCGCGCGACTTGGGAAAAGCGTCTTGAGAGCGCAGGCGGACGCATCGCCGAACTCGCCGGGCGTCAGGCGCAGTCGGAGGCGGAATTGGAGGAGGCGAAAGACGTTCCGGCCCGTATCGCCGCCGACCGCGATGCCTTGGCAAGCGAACTCGACACCGCGGAGGTCCGCCGCTCGAAGGCCGCCGACGCTCTGGCGCTGGCCGAGACGGCCGAGCGCGACGCCAAGGTCGCTGAACGCGACGCCGAGCGTCGTGCGTCCGAAGCCCGCGAGCACCGCGCCGCCGCCGAAGCCCGCGCAGAAGCGGCGCGCGCCACGGTCGCCGCCGCCGCCGAGCGCATCGCCGAGGAACAGGACACCACGCCGGAGAAGCTTCTCGAGACGCTTCAGGTCGACCCCGCTGCGATGCCCTCGGCCGAGAAGATCGACACCGAGGTCCTGCGCCTGCGCCGGAACCGCGACGCGCTTGGAGCCGTTAACCTTCGCGCCGAAGAGGATGCCAAGGCCGTGGAGGAAGAGCACACCACCCTCGTCACCGAAAAGACCGACCTCGAGGACGCGATCCGAACGCTTCGGAACGGTATCAACAGCCTGAACAAGGAGGGTCGGGAGCGACTGCTGACGGCGTTCGAGCAAGTGAACTCGAATTTCTCGCTTCTGTTCACTCACCTCTTCGGCGGCGGCGAGGCGAAACTCGTGCTGGTCGAGTCGGACGATCCGTTGGAGGCCGGACTGGAGATCATGTGCCAGCCGCCGGGCAAGAAGCTGGCCACACTCTCGCTGCTTTCGGGGGGTGAGCAGACCCTTACGGCGCTGGCGCTGATCTTCGGCGTCTTTCTCGCCAACCCCGCCCCCATATGCGTTCTCGACGAGGTCGACGCGCCGCTAGACGATGCCAACGTCACGCGCTTCTGCGATCTGCTGGACGAGATGTGCCGCCGGACCGAGACGCGTTTCCTCATCATCACCCACCACGCGGTGACCATGGCGCGCATGGATCGCCTCTTCGGGGTGACAATGGCCGAACAGGGGGTCAGCCAGCTCGTCTCGGTCGACCTCCGGAAGGCCGAGGCGCTGGTCGCGTGATCCTTTCTTCACCCCGCACCTGATGGAGGCGCTTCCCGCCGTCTGGATTCTTGTCGCGACGCTGCTGGTCGCCGGCTTCGTCAAGGGGACGGCGGGTGTCGGCCTGCCGATGATGACGCTCGGCATCCTGACCTTCTTCACAGACCCGCGCACCGCCTTCGCCGTCACGCTGATCCCGATATTCGTGGCGAACACGCTTCAGATGTACCGTGTCGGCGGGGTGCGGGAGGCGATCCCGCGCTACCTGCCCTACATCCTGTGCATGTTCGTCATGGTCCCGCTGACGCTCGCGTTGACGGCGAACACCTCTGAACGCGTCCTTCTGGGCGTCCTCGGGACGGTGATCCTGCTTTACGTCATTCTCAACGCGACGAAGTGGGCGCCCGAGATCCCCGACGGGTGGGACCCGGCCGCGCAGGTCCTGTTCGGGACGTCATCGGGCATCCTGGGCGGTCTGGCCGGCATCTGGCTTCCGCCGATGCTGATCTATCTGGGCGCGCGAGGCGTCGACAAGGAGGAGTTCGTTCGCGCGACGGGCGTCCTGCTGTTCACCGGGTCGATCCCGCTCTTCTTCGGGTACATTCGCGAGGGCTTTCTGACCGGGCCGCTGGCGCTGATCTCGGTCGGTTTGCTGATACCGACGACGGTCGGGCTGCTGATCGGCGAACGTGTTCGCCGCAGGCTGTCCGAGGACACGTTTCGCCGCCTCGTCATGGTACTTTTCGCCCTTATCGCGGTAAACATGCTGCGCCGCGCGGCCTTCGGCTGACGCCGTCTCAGATCGCCGCGCTGTACGTCTGCGCACCGGCTGCCGTCCGTCCGAGCCGCGCGGCGAAGATGCGGACGAGGGGATGCGCCCACGGGCGGATCGACAGGCGTCTACCGTCGAAGTCGACGGCATCTCCGGCACTCTCGGCCAGGTCGCGCAGCCAATCGATGGCCTCCGGCACGGGCCCGGAAAGCCGGTCGAGCGAAACGGCGTGATAGCACATCAACGCTTCGATGATGTCGCCCTTCACGCGATCGGCTTCCGTCAGACGGACGCCGCGCGCCGAGGATGGCCGGCCCGCCGCGATCTCGGCCTGGTAGAGCGCGGTCGCGCTGTGGTTCTGGACATAGCCTTCCGGGAACCGCGAGATCGCCGAGGCCCCGAGCCCGATCAGCCGTCCCACGCGGTCGTCGGTATAGCCCTGGAACGAGCGCGCAAGACGGCCCTCGTCCCGCGCGATGGCCAGGCTGTCGCCCGGACGCGCGAAATGGTCGATGCCGATCTCGACGAACCCCTCGAGCAGAAGCCTCGCCCGCGCATCCTGGAAAAGGTCGAACCGTGCCTCTGGTCCCGGAAGCGCGTCAGCCGGGATCACCTGCTGGCGCTTCGACATCCAGGGCACATGAGCATAGCCATAAAGTGCAAGGCGCGTCGGGTTCAGTGCGATCACGTCGTCGAGCGTCCGCGACAGGCTTTCGCGCGTCTGGAACGGCAAGCCGTAGAGCAGGTCGATATTCAGAGCCGTAACGCCGAAGTCCGCAAGCATCTGGGCCGTGGCGCGCGTCTCGTCGACGGACTGCTGCCGCCCGATCGCCTGCTGCACCTTGGGGTCGAAATCCTGCACGCCGAGGCTCGCGCGGTTCAGTCCGTGGGCGGCAAGGACGGCAAGACGGTCGGCGTCGATTTCGGTCGGATCGATCTCGACCGAGAACTCGTGGAGGTCCGCCAAGCCGAAGCGGATGGCAAGCCCCTTCAGCAGACTGTCCATCAAACCCGCGGGAAGAATCGTTGGCGTTCCCCCGCCAAGGTGCAGACGCCGGGTGCGGATCGCGGCCGGAAGCGAGGCACGCACCGCCTCTGCCTCGTCCAGAAGAGATGCGACATATCGCGCGAGCGGCGCATCCGTCTTCGTCCCCTGGGTCCGGCAGGCACAGAACCAGCAAAGCCTGCGGCAGAAGGGAATATGTGCATAGAGCGAGACATCGGCGCCGTCGGGTGTATTGGACAGCCAGCGGGTTCGCTCGGCGCCACCCACTTCGGTCGAAAATCGGTTCGCCGGAGGATAGCTTGTGAAACGCGGAACTTTGGCGTCAAATAGGCCATGCCTGCGAAGCGATGCGCGATGAGTCATGCGTCATTCATGCAGGCGGGGGACGATCCGGACATTGACGCAAGTCAAAGGGCCCAAAAATGAAAAGGGAAGAATTCTCGGTCGACTGCTCGGCCTGTCCGATCCGGCACAAGGCCGTCTGTTCGCGGTGTGAACCCGACGAGCTCGATGAGCTGGAGCGGATCAAGTTCTACAAGTTCTATCCGGCTGGCCAGACTGTCGCTATCCGCGGCGAGCCTCTCGAGACCGTCGCCTCGGTCGTGGGCGGCGTGGCGACGCTGACACGGTCGATGGAGGACGGCAGGACTTAACTCGTCGGCCTCCTGCTGCCGTCCGACTTCATCGGGCGTCCGGGGCGGACGGCCATCGAGTACGATGTGACGGCAGTGACCGACCTGACGCTCTGCTGCTTCAGCCGGAAGCCTTTCGAGGATCTTCTCGTGCGCTTCCCGCATGTCCGCGAGCGGCTTCTGGAAATGGCGCTCGACGAGCTCGACGCGGCCCGGGACTGGATGCTGCTTCTCGGCCGTAAGACGGCCCGCGAGCGGATCGCGAGCCTGATCGCCCTGATCGTCAAGCGCTCGACGCGGCCGGACGGAAGCGTAAAGGGCAGCGGCACCCGCATCGAATTACCGATCACGCGCGAGACGATGGCAAACTATCTTGGCCTGACCATCGAGACGGTCAGCCGGCAGCTCACCAAGCTGCGTGCCGACGGTATCATCGAGCTGGACGGCAAGCGCGGCATCGTGATCCCGGATCTGAGCGACCTTCTGGCCGAGACGGGCGACGACGACGATGGCGGCATCGTCTTCTGACCTAGCCTGCCGGATTGCCCTGCGCGTAAGGCATCAAGGCCCCCAGCACGACCTCGTGCGCCGGAGTATCGATACCAAGGGCGCGTCCGCGCCGGACGACTTCGCCCGACAGCCACGGTAATTCCAGTCGCTTGCCCCGCCTTAGATCGTCCAGCATCGAGGCGTGCATCGTGGGCGGCGCTTCGTGGAGAAGGAAGTCGAGCGCCTTTGCGGCCGCATCCTCTCCCACCGAGGGGTGCGTGGCGCGGGCAACCTGGAAGGTTTCGTCCACGAGCCGTCGCAAGGAGGTCGAGCGTCTCGGGCGTCTCGCGAATAGGACCGATGTCGAGCCGGGTAAGCGTCGTGATCGCCGAATTGGCAGCCATCATCACGAACTTCTGCCAGAGCAGCGCCCAGATATCGTCTGACACCTGCGCGTCGAGACCGGCTGCCTCGAAGGCCGTCCGAACTTCCTGCGCACGGAGCATCGCCTCGGGCTCCCACGGACCGAAGACGATGCGATGGAAGGCGGCGGAATGGCGTATCACGCCGGGCGCCTTGATGTCTGCGGGCATGTAGACGGCACCAGGCAGGACGGCCGCGCGACCGACCGCCGCGGCGAGGATGGGCTGGGCCGAGACGCCGTTCTGCGCCGTGATGACAAGGGTCTCCGGCGTCATCAGCGGCGCGAGAGACGCAGCCGCCGCTTCGGCGTCGTAGGTCTTGACCATGAAGAGAACGAGGTCCGCTTGTCCCGCCTCCCGGGGATCGGCCACCGCGCGGACGCGAGGCAGACGGATGTCTCCAAGCGGGCTTTCGACGCGCAACCCGTCCGTCTGCATGGCGGCAAGGTGCTCTCCTCGCGCGACAAAGGCTACGTCGTGGCCCGCCTCCTGAAGACGTGCCCCGAAATACCCGCCGAGGGCGCCCGCGCCCAGAACCATCACCTTCATTTCCGCTCTCCTCTGCAGGCCTCACAAGTTTCTTCTTTGCGTCCGCACCGCTTGACCTGAGTTCAAGGTAGCCGACCCGACCCGCTGCAAGAAGACACCCATCCGGAAAACCGCGCGAGGATTCTGCGCGGAACGAATTAGCAAGGGACTGGAACGCATGTGGGACGTCGTCAAAGTCATCCTCTATGGCCTGACCGCGCTGGTTGCGGCACTGGCCGCGAACTGGGCGCGGGATCTGGCCTATCAGGTCCACGCGATCATCGTCATGGTGATCGCGGCGGGTCTGTTCATCTACGAGATCAAGCGTCTCGGTGAGCCGCGCCTTGCCGCGAACCACGGCGTGTACATGGACGACGTGGTCCGCGCGGGCGTCATCGCCACAGCCTTCTGGGGCATCGCGGGCTTTCTCGTCGGCGTCATCATCGCCCTTCAGCTTGCCTTCCCGGCGCTGAACCTCGAATTCGCGCAACCCTTCCTGAACTTCGGACGGCTGCGGCCGCTGCACACCTCGGCGGTGATCTTCGCCTTCGGGGGCAACGCGCTGATCATGTCGTCCTTCTACATCGTCCAGCGCACAAGCGGCGTTCGCCTGTGGGGCGGAAACCTGGGATGGTTCGTGTTCTGGGGCTACCAGATCTTCATCGTTCTCGCCGCGACCGGCTATGTTCTCGGCGCGACGCAGTCGAAGGAATACGCCGAGCCCGAGTGGTACGTCGATATCTGGCTGACGGTCGTGTGGGTTGCCTTCCTCGTGGCATTCCTCGGCACACTCGCGATCCGGAAAGAGCGGCACATCTACGTCGCCAACTGGTTCCTGCTGTCGTTCATCGTCACCGTGGCGATGCTTCACATCGTGAACAACCTGTCGATCCCGGTGTCGATCTTCGGATCGAAATCGGTCCAGGTCTTCTCGGGCGTGCAGGACGCCATGACGCAATGGTGGTACGGCCACAACGCCGTGGGCTTCTTCCTGACGGCAGGCTTCCTGGGCATGATGTACTACTTCGTGCCGAAGCAGGCCGAACGGCCGATCTTCAGCTACAAGCTGTCGATCATTCACTTCTGGGCGCTGATCTTCCTCTACATCTGGGCCGGTCCGCACCACCTGCACTATACCGCCCTGCCCGACTGGGCCGCGACCCTCGGCATGGTGTTCAGCGTGATCCTGTGGATGCCCTCGTGGGGCGGCATGATCAACGGCCTGATGACCCTGAACGGCGCCTGGGACAAGCTGCGCACCGACCCGATCATCCGGATGTTCGTCATCAGCCTCGCCTTCTACGGCATGTCGACCTTCGAAGGTCCGATGATGTCGATCAAGGCGGTCAACTCGCTGTCGCACTACACGGACTGGACCATCGGACACGTCCATTCGGGCGCGCTTGGCTGGAACGGCATGATCACCTTCGGCGCGCTCTACTTCCTCGTGCCGCGCCTGTGGCAGCGCGAAAGGATGTACTCGATGTCCGCGATCAACTGGCACTTCTGGCTCGCGACGCTCGGGATCGTTCTCTACGCGTCCTCGATGTGGGTGACAGGGATCATGGAGGGCCTGATGTGGCGCGAAGTCGATGCGCAGGGCTTCCTGGTCAACAGCTTCGCCGACACGGTCAGCGCCAAGTTCCCGATGTACGTCATCCGCGCTCTCGGCGGTGTGCTGTACCTGTCGGGTGCGCTGATCATGGTCTGGAACATGTGGATGACGATCAGGGGCGCCGAACAGGTGACGAACGCCGTGCCCCTGGTTCCGGCGGAATGAGGTAGAACAATGGCTAAAAATCCAAGCATCCCCAACTCCGAGAGCGATCCGAAGGTTTCGACCCTCTCGGACCTGCCGAACGAAATCCCGAACGAGCTTCCGCCCGAGACGGGTCTCATCAACCGCCACGCGATCCTCGAGAAGAGCCCGACGCTTCTCTTCATCTTCTCGTTCCTCGTGGTCACGATCGGCGGCATCGTCGAGATCGCGCCTCTCTTCTACCTCGAGAACACCATCGAGGACGTCGAAGGCGTGAGGCCCTACACCCCGCTCGAACTGGCGGGACGCGACATCTACGTCCGCGAGGGCTGCTACGTCTGCCACAGCCAGATGATCCGCCCCATGCGGGACGAGGTCGAGCGCTACGGCCACTACAGCCTGGCGGCGGAGTCGAAGTACGACCACCCGTTCCAGTGGGGCTCCAAGCGGACGGGGCCGGATCTGGCCCGCGTCGGCGGCCGCTACTCGGACGCCTGGCACGTCGACCACCTGAACGACCCGCAGTCGGTTGTGCCGGAAAGCGTCATGCCGAAGTACTCCTTCCTGGGTCGGACGCGGATCAACGGCTCGATGATCGGCGACACGATGGAGGTCCACAGCATGGTGGGCGTCCCGTACTCCGAGGAAATGCTGACAGAGGCCCGCGCGGACTTCACCGCGCAGGCCGACCCGAATGCCGACACAGACGGTCTTCTGGAACGCTATCCGGGCGCGGTCGTGTCGAATTTCGACGGCAGCCCGGATTTGACCGAGATGGACGCTCTGGTCGCCTATCTCCAGGTGCTCGGCACGATGGTCGACTTCTCGACCTTCGAGCCGGTGGCGAACAGGTAAGGGAGCGCAAGAGATGGACACCTATTCGATCCTGCGCGCCTTCGCCGACAGTTGGGTCCTTCTGGCGATGGCGCTCTTCTATGCGGGCGCCATTCTCTGGGCCTTCCGACCCGGCAGCCGCAAGACGCATGACGACATAGCGGGCATCCCGCTGAGAAACGAGCGGCCGATCCTGGCCAAGGACGGAGAATGACGATGGCCGACGGGAAAAAGAAAGACGAAGTGACGGGTATCGAGACCACCGGACACGAGTGGGACGGCATCCGGGAGCTGAACAACCCGCTACCGCGCTGGTGGCTCTGGACCTTCTACCTGACGATCGTCTGGGGCATCGGTTATACCATCGCCTATCCCGCCTGGCCGCTGGTGTCCGGAGCGACAGCGGGCATTCTCGGCTATTCGACCCGTGCCGAGGTGGCCGCCGAAATCCAGCGCTTCGAAGATCAGAACGCGGCGGTGTCCGCGACCCTGGCGAACAGCGACCTTGCATTGCTGACGCCATCCGATCCGGCGCACCAGTTCGGCGTCGCCGGAGGCGCCTCGATCTTTCGCGCCAACTGCTCGCAGTGCCACGGCGCTGGCGCGGCCGGGGCGAAGGGCTATCCCAACCTCCTCGACGACGACTGGCTGTGGGGAGGCGATCTCGAGGCCATCGAGATGACCGTCGCGCACGGCATCCGCAACGAGACCGACGACGACGCACGCTGGTCCGAGATGCCGGCTTTCGGCGACATCCTCTCAAAGGAGGAGATTGTCGCTACTGCGCATCATGTCCTGTCGCTCTCTGGCGGCGACCACGATGCGGCCCTCGCGACCGAGGGGGCGACGCTTTTCGCCGACAACTGCGCCGCCTGTCATATGGACGACGGCACCGGCGACCGCGAGCAGGGCGCGCCGAACCTCTCGGATGCGATCTGGCTCTACGGCGGCGATCTGGACACCGTGATCACGACCATCACCAACGCACGCTTCGGCGTCATGCCGGCCTGGGGCCAGCGCCTCAGCCCGGCCGATGTGAAAGCCGTGACGCTCTACGTTCACCAGCTTGGGGGCGGGGAATAGCAACCTCCCGTTCTCGAGACCGGGCCTGCGCGCGCGACCGTGCGGGTCCGGCACCCCGGTTCCGGCACCTGTTCGCACACAAGCCGGAACCGGGGACCCTTGATGCAGGTCAAGGCCGCCTTCTCCCGGTCGACTAGAACCGGACACGCGAACAGGACGAAACACCCATGAGCATGCCTGGCGAATCTCTCTACGCGGCCCGCGAGCCGATCTTTCCCCGACGCGTGTCGGGCCGCTTCAGGTCGCTGAAATGGTGGCTGATGGCGCTGACGCTCGGCATCTACTACGTGACGCCCTGGATCAGGTGGGACCGCGGACCCAACCTGCCCGACCAGGCGGTTCTGATCGATCTGGCCGGACGGCGCTTCTATTTCTTCTGGATCGAGATCTGGCCGCACGAGTTCTATTTCGTCGCAGGCCTCCTCATCATGGCGGGCTTGGGGTTGTTCCTATTCACCTCGGCGCTCGGACGCGTGTGGTGCGGCTATGCCTGCCCCCAGACAGTCTGGACCGACCTCTTCATCCTCGTCGAGAGATGGGTCGAGGGCGACCGCAACGCCCGGGTGCGGCTGTGGAACGCACCCTGGACGGCGACGAAGGCGCGGCTTCGTCTGACCAAGTGGACGCTATGGCTTCTGATCGCCGTCGCGACTGGCGGCGCTTGGGTCTTCTATTTCGCCGACGCCCCGACGCTCCTGCGCGACCTCGTGACCCTCGACGCAGCTCCTGTCGCCTATTCGACGATCTTCATCCTCGCCGCCATCACCTTCATCTTCGGCGGTTTCATGCGGGAACAGGTGTGCATCTACATGTGCCCCTGGCCGCGCATTCAGGCCGCGATGATGGACGACGACACGTTGACGGTGGCCTACCGCGAATGGCGCGGCGAACCGCGGGGCAAGGGCAAGGCACGCGACGGCCTTGGCGACTGCATCGACTGCAATGCCTGCGTCAACGTCTGCCCCATGGGCATCGACATCCGTGACGGCCAGCAGCTGGCCTGCATCACCTGCGCGCTCTGCATCGACGCCTGCGACGACGTGATGGAGAAGATCGGCAAGCCGCGCGGTCTTATCGACTACCTCGCCCTTTCGGACGCCCCGCGCGAGGCCGCCGGCATGCCGCCGCGACCCGTCTGGCAGCACGTATTCCGCACCCGGACACTGGTCTACACCGCGGCTTGGTCGCTGATCGGCGTCGCCCTCCTGTATGCGCTCTTCGTCCGCGCCGACATCGACGTGAACGTCACGCAGGTCCGCAATCCGCAATTCGTCACGCTGTCCGATGGCTCTGTCCGGAATGCCTATGATTTCCGCCTGCGCAACATGCACGGCGAAGACCGGCCCTTCCGCATCCACGTCACCGGCGACCCCACCATCCGGGCCGCGCTCGAGGGCACGGTCTACGAGTCGGTCGAGGTTCCGGCAAACGAGACGCTCCAGCAGCGCGTCTATGTCACCGCTCCGCAGTCATCGGACCCCGCGTCGGACGAGCGGACCGAGATCCGCTTCTGGGTCGAAGACCTCGTCTCTGGCGAGCGGGTCTACCACGACAGCATCTTCACAGGGAGGGGATGACCCCATGGTGCAGGAAATCACCGGCCGCCACGTCACCGTCATGTTCGGAGCCGCCTTCTCGGTCATCATCGGGGTGAACCTCCTTCTCGCGACCAAGGCGGTCTCGACCTTCCCCGGCCTCGAGGTGAAGAACTCCTACGTCGCAAGCCAGACGTTCGATGCCGACCGTGCCGCACAAGAGGCGCTTGGCTGGACGGTCGATGCGCGGATCGTAGACGGTCACTTGCGGCTGGCTTTCGCGGAGGGGGTCGGCACAGTCGAGCCCGTCATCACAAAGGCGCTTCTGGGCCGCGCGACGCATGTGAACGAAGATCGTACGCCCGAGTTTCGCTTCAACGGCACGGCTTTCGTCGCCGACGTCTCCGACCTCGGACCCGGCAAATGGACGCTTCGGCTCGAGGCCCTGGCAGCCGACGGCACGGTCTTCCGCAAGCTTCTCCATCTCGAGGTCGCCGGATGACCGTCGCCGCCTGCCCCGCCTGTTCCGGCGCCGCGCCGGTCGCTGAAAGCGTGGCCGGGCGAGGCATGCCCACCCACCACCTCGTCCTGCCGAACATCCATTGCTCAAGCTGCATCCGCACGGTCGAGGACACCCTTCGCGCCCAACCCGGCATCCGCGACGCGCGGGTGAACCTGACGCTGAAACGCGCCTCCATCACCGCAACACCGAACGCCGATCCCACGCCCTGGATCACCGCACTCTCCCGCGCCGGGCACGAGGCCTATGAATCCGACGCCGCACCCGACCGCGATGCCGCCGGACGCGAACTGATCCTTCGCTTGGGCGTCGCTGGCTTCGCGATGATGAACGTGATGCTCCTGTCGGTGGCCGTCTGGTCCGGCGCCGCGGATGCCACGCGCGATCTCTTCCACTGGATCAGCGCGATGATCGCACTTCCCGCCGCGCTATTCGCCGCGCAGCCCTTCTTCCGCAACGCCTGGTCAGCGTTGAGATCGGCGCACCTGAACATGGACGTGCCGATCTCGCTCGCCATCCTTCTCGCCTGCGGCATGTCGCTCTACGAGACGATGGAAGGCGGCGACCACGCCTACTTCGACGCCGCGCTCTCGCTGACCTTCTTCCTTCTGGCGGGCCGTGTCCTCGACGCCCGGATGCGCCGCGCGGCCCGATCGGCCGCTCACGATCTGGCCGCGCTCGAGCCTTCGCGCGTGACGCGCATCGAGGCTGGCGAGCGGGTGAACCGTCCCTTGACGGACGTCGCCGCTGGGGATGTCCTTTGGCTTTCGGCGGGCGCGCGCCTGCCCGTCGATGCCGAGCTTCTGGACAATAGCGCCCGTATCGACCGCAGCCTCGTCACGGGCGAAAGCGATCCTGTCACCCGCTTCCGGGGTGCAGGTCTGGTCGCGGGCGACGTCACCCTGTCCGGTCCGATCACCGTCCGCGCGACCGCCGTCGGCGAAGACACGACCCTACGGCGCATGGCCCGTCTGGTCGCGGTCGCCGAGGCGGCGCGGACCCGCTACACCGGCCTCGCCGATCGCGCTGCGGCGATCTATGCCCCGGCGGTCCACCTGATCGCCTTCGCCGCCTTCGTCGGCTGGACCTGGGCCACCGGCGACGTCCGGCACGCGCTGAACGTCGCGGTCGCGACACTCATCATCACCTGCCCCTGCGCGCTCGGCCTCGCCGTTCCTGCCGTGGCGACGGCGGCGACAGGTGCCCTGTTCCGGCGTGGGATGCTGGTCACGTCCGACACCGCGCTCGAACGGCTCGCAAGCATCGATACGGTGGTCTTCGACAAGACCGGCACCCTGACGCGTGCGGCGCTGACCCCGCCGGCAGGACTTGCGCGCGACGCAGAAGGTGTCCTCGCTGCGCTCGCGGCGGCCTCGGAACACCCGCTGTCCCGCAGCCTCGTTACGGCGCTCTCCGGCGTCAGGCCCGCCACGATCTCCGACGTGCGCGAAGAAGCCGGAAGTGGCATCCACGCGCTGTGGTCGGGCAAGCCTGTCTTCCTGGGCCGCGGCGACGACGGCGAGACGGTACTGCGCATCGGCTCGAAGGACTGGCCGATGCAACGAAGCGAAAGCCTCCTTCCCGACGCCCGCGCCACGCTCGACGGGCTGCGGGCCAAGGGCCTAGGCGTTCGTATCCTGACCGGTGACCGCCCGGACAAGGCCGCACGCACCGCCGAGGCGCTCGGCGTCGACATGGTGGAGGCCGAGATGACGCCCGACCGGAAACAGGCCTATGTCGCCGCCCTCCAGGCCGAGGGCCGCAAGGTCCTGATGGTGGGCGACGGGCTGAACGACACCGCGGCCCTCGCCGCAGCCGATGCCTCGATCGCGCCGGGCACGGCGCTCGAGGCAAGCCGCAACGCCGCCGACGTGATCCTGACCGGACCGGGCCTCTCCCGCATCGGCGACGCCCTGTCGATGGCCAAGGCCTCGCGCAGCCGCATCCTGGAAAACTTCGGGCTGGCCGCCGCCTACAACGCCGTCGCCATTCCCCTTGCTCTCGCTGGCTTCGCCACACCGCTTCTCGCGGCGCTTGCGATGTCGGCGAGCTCGGTCACCGTCATCCTGAATGCCCTTCGCGTGAGGCGCGCATGAACATCCTCGTGATCCTCGTCCCCTGCTCGCTGATCCTGGGGCTGGGCGCTCTGGTGGCCTTCATCTGGACCATCCGGCACGACCAGTACGACGACCCCGACGGCGACGCCTGGCGGATCATCGACCGCGACTAGGCCGCGCGCGACACCGCCTCTGCCGCCGCGCGGATCGCGCGGATGTTCTCGCCGTAGGGCGACGGATCGCCGACCGACCCGCCCTTGAAGACCGCCGAGCCTGCCACGAGGACGTCCGCGCCCGCAGCAACGACCAGGGGCGCCGTGTGAGGGTCGACGCCGCCATCGATCTCGATATGCACCGGCCGGTCCCCGATCATCTGTCGCAGGCGACGAATTTTGCCCGTCATGTCGAGGAACTTCTGCCCTCCGAAGCCGGGGTTCACCGTCATCACACAAACCATGTCGGCGAGGTCGAGAAGATGCTCCACGGCCTCGGCCGGGGTGCCGGGATTGAGCGCCACGCCCGCCTTCATCCCGGCAGCCTTGATCGCCTGAAGCGTACGGTGGGGATGCGCGCCCGCCTCGACATGCGCGGTCAGGATGTCGGCACCGGCGTCGGCGAAGGCGTCGATATAGGGATCCACGGGCGAAATCATCAGGTGGACGTCCATCACGGTGGTGACGTGCTTTCGGAAGGCCTTCACCGCGGGCGGACCGAAAGTCAGGTTCGGGACGAAGTGCCCGTCCATCACGTCGACATGGATCCAGTCCGCGCCCTGATCCTCGACCGCGCGAATTTCACGCCCGAAATCGGCGAAGTCGGCGGACAGGATGGACGGCGCGATCTTCACGCGGCGGTCGAAGGTCATCGGTCGCAGGGTCCCCTTGGGCTGGTCGCGTTATTGTCCGTCAAATGCGCTGGCTGCGCAACGCCGCCGGAGCGCGACACGGTGGCTCTCAGTTCGCCAGCCCTGCGCTTTTCGTGCGCTTGTCGCCATCCCGCTGCGCAAGGGTCGCGGCGGTCACGAGGTGGGATATCGCATCGATGAGTTCGGGCCGGTCGCAATCGGCCAGAGCGCGGACAAGCTGCCGCCCCCGGTTCGTGGCGAGAAAGTCTATCCCCGGCGTCGAGCCCGCGGTCGTCGTCTCACTGAACTCCAGCCGGCGGTCGAGTTCCGACATGAGCGCCTGGGTGGAATGGCCGAGAGCCCGGCACAGTCCCATGAGCCGGGGCACCGAAAGCCTGTTCATCCCGGTCTCATAGCCTTCGAGCTGCATCGGCGTGATCCGGGCGGCCCGGGCCAGCTCGACCTGGGTCATGCCGCGCGCAACCCGGTGCATCCGCACCAGAGCGCCCAGTTCTCGGTCGATTCCCTTTTCGCCCTGCCTCACGAAACCAGCTCTCCGTCGCGGGTGATGACATATCCCTCCGGAGCCGTTTCGTGGATGCCCGAGATGCGCTCGCACCAGGTCTTGAGGACCATTGCCGTGCTCAGCGACGCGACCTCTGGATGACGGGCCAACCGGTCGCGCAGGTCCTCGATGATGGTCTGATCGGCCGCCTCGACCAGGACCCGCATATCCGTGGAGCCCGACGTCGACCAGGCCGAGACAAGCTCGCTCCACCCCGAGATCGAGGCGAAGACCTTGCCGCAGACGTTGCGCCTGAGACGCACGTCGAACATCGCCCGAACCCCGCCGGCACGGGCGGCATGGGTCGGCTCGATCTCGACGGTGAAGCGGCGGATGACGTTTCCACGCACCAGCTTGTCGACGTGATGACGCACGGTAGGGCGCGATAGCCCCACGATTGCCGCAATCTCCGTCAATGATCTTCGACTGTTCTCCCGAAGAAGCTCCAGGATCATTCGATCTGTGGGACTCAACCTCATGTCGGGCGCACCTCCTCCTTTGCAACTTATTGGCGTTTCTCTCCGAAACGAAGAGAAAAATCCCTTTTGAAAGGTGAAATCTTCTCCGGAACAATGAATTCTTTACCGAAACGGAAGGAACCAGGGGCTGTGATGACCAAACTTTTCACCAAATCGGAGGTTCGTGAGAGCTTTCCGAACTCCAGCTGGCAGGGCGTTCTCTTCGCCGAATTCGAGGCGACGCTCACCAGCAAGTCGCGGCCCTTTCCCTGTGTCTTCGGGGTAACCGGCCAGAAGGCGGACCAGCTTCGTTATGCCTTTCTCGACCCGCTGACGCCAGAGACCGTGGCGCCCGTGCTGAAGGACTATTTGGCGAACGCACGCGATTTCGGACGAATGACATCGATGGTGATCTTCGGACGCCCCGGTCCCGTCCAGGCGATCGAAAGCTACCGCGCCCGATTCTGGGACCTTCTTGACGGTCTCGCACGACTTGACGAGGCAGACCGCCCCGACGGCTACTCAGAGCAACTCGACAGCGACCGCTGGGAGTTCTGCTTCGCCGGAGAGCCGATCTTCGTCGTCTGCAACACGCCCGCTCACGTCCTGCGGCAAAGCCGCCGGTCGACCTCGTTCATGATCACCTTCCAGCCGAGATGGGTGTTCGACGGCATCACCGACAGCGACGATCCGGCCATGCTGCGGGCCCTGACGGAAGTCCGGCGCCGTCTGGCCGACTTCGACGCGCTCGATCCCGCGCCCTTCCTCGGCAGCTTCGGAGCCGAGGGCAACCGCGAGTTCCAGCAATATTTCCTGGGCGACACGAACGAAACGCCGACCTGCCCGTTTCACGCTCTCGGCGCGGTCAGGACAGACGAACGCAAGGAAGAGAAAGGAAAAGTGGCATGAACCAGCTCGCCTCATTCGACCCGACCGAGACCGACTTCCGCATCTTCTCGATGAACACGGACGTCTCGGACATCTGGCCCCTGATCCAGAAGCTTCTTCCCGACCAGGGATGCATCGAGGTCCAGCGCGACGTTCCCGGCAAAGAGCACGCCTGGCACCAGCACGACTGCGACGAGACCCTCGTGATCCTTCAGGGCCGCGTGCGATTCTACTGGGACAACGGCGAAAAAAGCTGCGGCCCCGGCACGGTGATCTCGCTTCCCGCGGGTACCCGGCACGGCTCCGTGGCGCTTGAAAGCGGTGCGACCTACCTGATCGCCTTCCAGGCGGCCAGGCTCAGCCATCATGACTGACCTGACGAAGTCCATCGGTCTGTGGCGCGGCACCAGCATGATGCTCAACATCGTGCTGGGCGCCGGGCTTCTGACGCTGCCCGGTCTCGCCGCGCAAGCGGCGGGCACCGGCGCGCTTACGATCTGGATCGCCTGCGCCCTCGCCACGCTGCCGCTGCTGGCGGTCTTCGCAATTCTCGGTCGGTCCTATCCGGACTCGGGCGGAATCGCCACGTTCCTCCAGCGCGCCTTCGGCGATTTCGGCTATGTCCCCGCGACCTTCCTCCTGTTCGGAGCGGTCTCGGTCGGTCTGCCCTCCATCGCTCTTGCCGGAGGTCACTACGCCGCCTCGGCTTTCGGCGGGTCCATCTACGTCTACGCTTCGCTCCTGATTCTTGGCGCGATGGCCGCGAACCTGGCCTCGGCCGAGATCGCGGGGCGCATCAACACCGTCATCGCCTCGTCGCTGGTCCTTGTGCTTATCGCGATGGCTGTCGTGGGCTGGATGACCGTCAAGCCCACCGCCGCTGTTCTGGATGGAGTTTTTCACCCGGCGCTCGACCTCGAGACCTTCGGATTGGCCTTCATGATGGTCTTCTTCGCCTTCACGGGCTGGGAGGTCGCATCGACCCTCGGCGGAGAGTTCCGCAATCCCGAACGCGATCTTCCCCTCGCCATCGGCCTGTCCTTCGTCATCGCCGTGATCCTCTACCTGACCCTCGCCGTCATCGTGGCGGCCGCGGGACCCGAAGCGGCGGTCGAGGCACCCTTCACCGCGATCCTCGGCCGGGCGCTTGGCCCTGGCGCGTCGCAGGCGGTGGCCCTGATCGCCGTCCTGATGATCTTCGCCAACCTTTCGGCGGCGATCTGGGCCGTGTCCCGCATGGTCTACTCGGCCTCGCAGGAGGAGATTCTGCCGGAAAGCCTGTCGCGCCTGAACGGCGGCGTGCCTCTCAACGCGGTGTTCCTGACCGTGGGCGTCCTTCTTTCCGTCGTCGGTCTTGTCAGCCTGGGCTACGCGCATCTGTCGGGACTTCTGGCAAGCGCCGGTCTGAACCTCCTCCTTCTCTACGGGGGCGGTGCGGCGGCACTTTTCGTCCTGGCGAAAAAGCCATCGCATCGTGTGCTGGCCGGCATCGCTACGGCACTGGTGGCGCTTCTCATAGCGGGTCGCGGTCTCGGAGCGCTTCACTACCCTGCGATCCTGATCGTCGCCGGGGCGGCTGTCGCCGTCGTTCGGGGGCGGGGTCCGCGGCAACGCATGTTCGGAAGGAGACCATCATGACAAGACGCTTCAAGAAGGACTCCGACGCGACGCTGTCTCTGGTCAGGGCCCGCCTGACGCAGACGATCGCGACGATGAACGACACCGAGATCGCGCTGGTGCTGTCCTTCGCCGATCAGGTCGTCGCCTGCTACGACCCGGATGCGATCTCGGATTTTCTGGAATTCCGCAGCGACGCCACGCTCGCCAGCATCCTGCAACTCGCCGCGGCCCTCGACGACGAAGGCCGCGAGCAACTCCTATACTCTGCCGAGGACTTCTTCGATCAAAGGAACCACCGCACAGAAGAATGACCTCGGCGCCGCCGTCCCGGTCCACCCCCCAGCCAGCGATCGGGACGGCGCGCCTTTCGAGGGACGGCGAAGCGGCGGGCGACAAGCCCGCCGCACGTCTCCTCACCTCACGGAAGCGCGCCCTCGCCGGATTTCGGCGGCGCCTTGGGGCTGAACGCGCAGCGGTCCGGCTTGATGTCGACCAGCGGCGTGCCATCGAGACAATCGAGTCCCCGCACGACGACCGTCCCGTTCTCGATCCGAACGAGCCTTACCAGGGACGTCCCGATCGGGTTCGGCCTGACCGGAGACCGCAAGGCAAAGGTGCCGACCGTGCGGCCGTCGCTTTTCGGGCTCTGCAGAACGAGGTCGCGCCGGCTTCGGTCGAGCCAGTAGAGCACCTCGATCGACGTGTAGTCCTCAAGACCCTGAAGGGCCTCGTGCCACACCGGATCGAGCATCAGCCGGCACTCTGGACCGTCCGGCCGCCCCTGCCTCGGACAGGCGTCGCGGTCGACCCAGGGCGTGCGGATGACACCGATGAACCTCAAAGCCGCGTCGGACGCGGGCGGCAGCGTCACCGCCCGCTCGTTCTTCCGCAGCTCGATCGCCGCGCTATCGCCTGCAGTCACGTCGCTCGCATCGTGGCTCATATTCGCTACCTCGGTCGGGACCGCCCTGATACTGACGCGAACCGTTGCCTGAAGCCAGTGTGCCGCCGTGACGTTGCTGTTGTACATTGCGGGCACCTTCGGCTGTGCTCCCGCGCGCACACATTCGATAAAGCACGCCTGGAATGGTGGTCTGGCAATCCCAGCCGGAACGCGCAGGCCAGAGCCGCGTCGACTCGCTCGAGGAGTTGTTCCCGGGCTGTGCCTGGCTGGGGAGGCAGGATTCGAACCTGCAACCTGCGGTACCAAAAACCGTTGCGCTACCGTTGCGCCACTCCCCAAAGGCAAGCGTGTCTTACTCAGACGCGATGGCCTGTGCAAGTCCCGCCGGACAGGATTTCCCTCAGCTTGACACCTGCTCCCGCAGCACCTGGACAGTTACCGAAACCAGCAGGTAGATCGCCCCGAAGATCAGAAGCGCGATCAGCGTGTTCTCGAAGACCTTGGGATACGTCGCCTCATCCGGCGCGACGGGGCTGACGCCGATCGACAGGAAACGGACCTGCCGGTTCGCCTCGATCCGGGCGGCTTCGAGCTGCTGGAGAAATTCCTGCATCATCATGGTCCGCGTCTCGAGTTCGACTTCGGCCATCCGCAGGCGCGACGTCATCGAGGCAAGCGAACCCTGCGTCGTGCCCTGCTGCGTCAGTTGTGAGCGAAGGTCGGCGATCAGCGTCTCGAGCCGTTCTATGTCTCCCTCGGCGCCGGCGACGCGGGCTTGGTTCGGACGCGCGTTGTCCATGAGCTGGCTCAGTTGCAGACGTTTCTCGGTCAACTGGGTTTCGAGAGCGCTTACCTGCGCCATCACGCCCGCCGTTTCGGACTGCGGGTCGACGACGCCCATCTGCTCCTGAAGGGTCAGGACCTTTTCCTGCGCCTCGAGCATCTTGCGGTCGGCATCCTCGAACGTCTCGTTCGCGCCGCGCATCTGGTCGGCGCGCTTGCGCTCGGTGATCTGGTCGACGCGTTCCTCGGAATAGCCGATCAGCGCTTCCGAAAAGACGCGGCTCATATCGGGCGTAAGGGCCGAAACTTCCATGCGAAGCACGCCTTCCGTCGGGTCGTATCCGACCTTCACGTGCTTCTGGTAATGCTTGTAGAGCGCCTCGTTCGTCGCGTCTGGCATGACGCGCTGAAGAGAGTCCACCGAGGGATCGCTGAAGTGCTCGCGATAGCCATACTCGCTGTCGAGTCGTTGCAGCGCCCCGCGCGACGTCAGGTAGTCCTGCACCAGGATCGAATCCTGGCTCGTCGCCATCGCCGTGCCGCCGAGTAGGCCGCCTGTGCCGGACGTGACCTCGGCCTGCTGTACGATGAACTCGGACTTGGTCGCGTAGCTGGGCGTCGCGAGATAAGCGAAGTAATAGCCGCAGATCATCGTCGGAAGGAACACGAACAGCGTCAGGCGCAGGCCGAGAAGCGCCAGTTTGCGCCGGCGGCGACGGATGATGTCGCGCTGGATGCGCTCGATCTCGTGCAGGTTGGCCGGACCCGAGCCGCCTGGGATGTGCTCGCCCGGCAGGTTCCGCTTCGGGTCGACCGTCTGAGGCAGGCCGGCCCGGCGCGGCGCGTCGCCCGGCTGCGCGGGTTGGACCTGCTGACCTTGGGGCTGGCCCTGTCCGGCTGCGGCCGCCGGGGCGGCGGCGTCCGACGCGTCGCGAGCGTGGACGAGTTCGATCATGTTCGCGCGGTCGAAGGGGTCGATGCCCCTCTCGCGCAAGAGACGCACGGCGTCGAAGTCCGATGACGGCGTCATCCCGTGTTTCTGCGCCAGGCGTCTCGCCATGCGAAGCTGGCGCCCGGTCAGACCCTCGCGTCGGATTCTGCGAGATCGACGTCTCGGAAACGGCATCGGTGTCGGCCTTGGCCGAGCCAGGAAACGCCATGTCGCCGAAGCCGTCCTCGGAGTTGCCGGGGAGCGAACGATCTTCGCCGCCCTCGGTGCCCGGGGCGCGCCCGGAACTGCGACGGATACGGAACTTAGGCGCTTTGGGGTTGGTAGTCATAGACTGCTTTCGCCTCTTCAAGCGTGTCGAACATAAGCATCCGTCCATGTCGCAGGACGGCTGCCGTCTTACAGAATTTCTCGAGCGTGGTCGCCTGGTGAGACACGATTATCACCGTGGACGTCTTCAGTCGTTCGTAGAGGATCTGGCCTGCCTTCCGATTGAACTCGGCGTCGGTCGTCGCCGGCATCCCCTCGTCGATCAGATAGAAGTCGAAATCGAGCGCAAGGAGCAGCGAGAACGAGAACCGCGAGGCCATGCCGGCACTGTAGGTCCCGACGGGCATGTCGAAATATTCTTCCAGTCCGCAGACCCAGCGGCAGAACGCCTCCAGATAGTCCGGGTCCTTGTCGTAGATTCGCGCGATGAACCGGCAGTTCTCCATTGCCGACAGGCGCGGCACGAGGCCGCCCATGTGGCCGAGTGGAAACGAGATTCGCGACCGGCGGACGATCTCGCCCTCGTCCGGTTTTTCCAGTCCCGCCATCATGTTGACGACCGTCGTCTTGCCGGTGCCGTTCGGCGCGAGGATGCCAAGCGACTTCCCGCGTTCGACGCGAAAGGACGCCCGGTCAAGGATCACCTTGCGCCGTTCGCCAGTCCAGAAGGACTTCGAGACGTTCCGAAACTCGATCATGCGGACATGCTGCCTGACGTGCCGTATTGCGCCTTGGGGCCGGTTTGTTCCGACCTTAGCCGAAAATTGTGCGAATGTGTGGCGTTTTGCCAATTAATTCGCGGGTGTTCCAGCGCGGAATCCGACCGCTGGCGGCAATCAGCGGCCCTTGGCCATCGGGACGGGCGAACCGGCGAGGCTCCGCCGGTTCGTCCGTCGCCGTCAGTTCTCCTGCTTCTGCACGCGCGTGAGTTTGCCCGCGACAAGAGCGAGCGCAGCGGCAAAGAAGCTGAAGAGCGCGCCCATCTTCGCCGCATCCTGCACCGGACCGGCATCGAAGGCGACCGAGGCGATGAAGAGCGACACGGTAAAGCCGACGGCGGCGACGCAGCCCACGACGAAGAGGTCGATGGTCCGCATCCCCTTGGGCAACCCGAGGCCCAGCGGTCCTGCCGCGATCCAGCCGAACAGCAGAACCCCCGCGGGCTTGCCTACGATCAGGCCCAGAAGGACAAGCCAGGTCGGCGACCCGATGGACGAGAACTCGACGCCCGCGTTCAGAAGACCGAAGAAGAACAGGACAACCTCGACCGGGTGCTTCAGCAGGTGCTCGGCGTGGTTCAGAAGGTCGGTGAGATACTGCTCGGCCTCCGAGAAGATGCCGAAGGCGCGGTCTGCGTGCGGCATCGTCGGCACGATCGGCAGAAGACCCAGCGCGGGGTGAAGACCCGCCTCCTGAAAGCCGAACCAGCTCAGTGCGCCCGCGATCAGGTAGGGCCAGAACGACAAGGTCTCCCGCACCCATGTAGACCGGCGCCGATGCTGATCGCCGGCATCGAGCTTGCGCGGCAGCCAGTTGAACAGGACGAAAACGCCCACCGCTGACGCCAGCGACAACAAAAGCCACTCCGGTGCCAGGTCGCCCGAGGGATAGAAGATCGCCAGGATGATGAGACCCGCCGCGTCGTCCGCGATGGCGAGAAGAAGAAGGAACCGCACGGCCGGGTGCCCGCCTCCAAAGACCATGCGGCCCACGAGATAGGAAAACGCAATGTCCGTCGCCGTGGGGATCGCCCAGCCGTTCTTGACGGCCTCATAGGTATCCGACCCCAGGAATGCGGCCAGGCCCAGGTACACCGAGATCGGTCCGACCATGCCTCCCAGCGTCGCGAAGAGAGGCGTCGCCGCCTTCTTGCCCCGCAGCGAACCGTCCCTGAGGATGATCGCCTCCCAGACTTCCTTTGCGGCGATGGCGAAGAAGAACGCCATCAGCACATCGTTCACGAGGTAGTGGAGCGTCAGTGACCGGTAGTCGACCTGACCCGCAGCGTCGTAGTGCGCGTGACCGACGATGAAGTCGTGGATCAGCTCGAACTCGACGAAGTGGTGATAGCTCTCGGCATCGACGTTCGCCCATACCAGCGCGATCAAAGCTCCTGCGATCAGCAGAAGCGAGTAATTGGTCACGAAGTTCCAGACGCGATACATGCCACCCTCCCGAAAAGTTTCGAAAGGGAATAGTTTCGCGTCCGGCTCGCATCGACTAAAACGGCTCAGGCCGCGACGATACCCCACAGGAGTCCGGCCACGATCGAGCCCGATACGGCGATCCCCAGGTAGGCCGCGAAAACGCGCGGCTTGACCAGCGCCCAGACCGCGATGGCGGCGGGAATGCAGCTTACCCCGCCCGCAAGGACGAAGGACATCGCGGCGCCGGGCGCCATGCCCTGGTGGAGCAAAGCATCGACCAGCGGCACCGCAGCGTAGCCGTTGAGGTAGGCCGGCGCGCCGATCAGCGCTCCAAGGACCACCGGCCAGACGCCGGTGCCGCCCAGAAGACCCGCAACCGATTCCGCCGGAACCCAGGCCAGCATCAGAGCCTCGACCATGTAGGCCAACAGAAGCCACTTGCCGAGGAAGAGCGCGTTGTCGACGGCGGTCGAGCGGAACGTTTCGCGGCGATCCGCCTCGCGCCAGAAGGCCCAGGTCACCTCGCCCTTGAACGCGGCGGGCTTCGATCCGCCGCAGCACGATCCGCAAGCGGGCTTCGGCGCGACCTTGAGCGGGTTCGCGAAGACGGGGGACGTCGCGAAAGCGCGAACGACCATGCCGCCCGAAAGACCAAGCGCCACCGCCGCGACGGTCTTTCCGATGGCGAACGGCAGCCCAAGCGTGCCGGCCGTCACGAGGAACATCGCCGGGTCCATCAGCGGCGAGGCAAGCCAGAACGCCATCACCGCCGACAAGGGCGCGCCGACCGCCAGCATCGCGGCGATGAACGGGATGACCTCGCACGAGCAGAACGGCGACAGACCGCCCAGAAGGGCCGCAACCACGATCATGCGTGTCTCGCGTCCCTCGAAGGCGCGGGCAAGCAGGACTTCGGCGCCCGTCGCTTTCAGCCAGGCGACGGCGAGAACGGCAAAGAGAAGGAAAGGCGCCGTGTGAAGAAGCGCGGTCAAAGCGAAGCGCACCGTCTCGACCGCCTGCGCCGGGTCGATGAAGGCGACAGCGAGCGGCAGGAGAGCGGCAAAAACCCAGACCCGGTCGATCTTGAGCCTCGGCCCGCCCGAATGCGCGGGTCCCTGCGGGTGCGAGACATCAGCCATGACGGTGATCCTTGTGGGGATGGCTGCTGTCGGCGCAGCAGTCGGTCAGCAGGAACTCGGACAGCGACTTCATCCGCGCATAGGCGGCGGCGATGCAGATGATACGCCTGCCCTCGCGCACCTGCCGCACGAGGTCGGCCGCCGAGAGTATCTTCATGTGATGCGTCAGCGTCGACCCGGTCACGCCGGACCGCGCCCCAAGCTCACCGATGGACAAACCGTCCGGGCCCGCCCGAACAAGCGTTCTCAGGACACCAAGCCTCTGCTCGGACCCGAGAGCGGCAAAGGTCGATGCGGCTTCGGCAAGTGTGCTGTCGTCTGTCGGCGTCATATCCATGCTTCGATACTTCTAGAAACATAGAAACGAGTCAAGGTGGAAATCCGCGTCGGCCGCCTCTACATGCGCGACATGAGTTTCTCCCGTCTCGCCACCGACATCTCGGCCTGCCGCCTCTGCGCCGACCGCTTCGCCGCGACGGCGACCGCGCATCAGCCGCGCCCCGTGGTCTGGTTCGGCCCCGACGCCCCGATCCTCGTCGCGAGCCAGGCGCCGGGCCTGCGCGTCCACGAAGCGCAGAAGCCGTTCTGGGACCGTTCCGGCGTGCGGCTGCGCGACTGGATGGGCGTTGACGAGGACACGTTCTACGACCGCACGAAGGTCGCAATCGTGCCGATGGCCTTCTGCTTTCCGGGTTACGACGCAGCCGGCTCCGACCTGCCTCCGCCCCGCATCTGCGCCGCGACCTGGCGCGCACGGATCGTCGAGGCCATGCCGCGCTTCCGCCTCGCCCTGCTGATCGGCGGCTATGCCCAGACCTGGCACCTTGGGGCGGCGGCGAAGGGCGGCGTCACGCGCACCGTCTCGCGCTGGCGCGATTTCCTGCCCGAAGCGATCCCCCTGCCCCATCCCTCATGGCGCAACACAGGCTGGATCAACCGCAACCCCTGGTTCGAGACCGAACTTCTACCCGTTCTCCGCACCCGCGTGTCCGAGGCGCTGGCATGACCCCGCTCGACCGCGCGCACGCCGAGATGGATGCGGCCCCCGCCGACGACGCGGCGCGGCTGCGATTCTTCGCACAACTCGCCGACGCCGAACTTGTCCTCATGATCGAAAGCGACGGCGGCGGCCCCGTGGTGCCCAAACTCTTCGACACCGAGGAGGGCACCTTCGTTCTGGCCTTCGACGGCGAAGACCGGCTGGCGGCCTTTGCCGGAGGCCCGGCGCCCTATGCCGCCCTGCCCGGCCGCGCGCTGGCGGCGATGCTGTCTGGCCGCGCCATCGGCATCGGCCTCAACCTCGAGGTCGCGCCCTCCGCCATCCTGATCCCGCCCGAGGCGCTGGCCTGGCTGACCGATACGCTTGGCATAGCGCCCTCCGAGGTGGTGGCGACGCCGACCGAATACCTCCCGCCGTCCGGTCTGCCCGAGACGCTTCTGAAATCCCTCGACGCGCGGCTCGCGGCGGCCGGAGGCCTTGCCGAAGCGGCGTGGCTCGTCGCGGTCCGCTATCGCGGCGGCCGGCGCGGGCACCTTCTGGCAATCGTAGATGCGCGCGACGGTGCCGAACCCGCCATCGCACGCGCAGTACGCGAGGCGCTCGTCTTCTCGGACCTCGCGGCGGGCGAACTGGACGTCACCTTCCTGTCTCCCGATGCCCCCGCACTTGCGCGGCTCAAACGCGTCGGCCTGCGGTTCGATCTGCCCAAGGTCGCGCCGCCGGAGCCGCCGCGCGCACCGGGCATGGACCCGAACAGGCCGCCCAAGCTTCGCTGATCGGTCAGTATCCCCGCGCGCGGTCGACGAGGTGCAGGAACGGCTCGCCCGCCTCGCCCCGCCGGATGTTCTCGGCGATCACGCGCGCCGCGCTCCCGGGACGGGTCGCCGAGGCGATGTGAGGCGTCACCGTCACGCGCGGATGGGCCCAGAACGGATGCGCCTCGGGCAGTGGCTCAGTCCGGAAGACGTCCAGTGTCGCATGACCGACGCGACCGGCATCGAGCGCCGCGAGAAGATCATCGTCCACGATCAGCGGTCCCCGTCCGGGGTTCACGATCACCGCGCCATCGGGCAGACGCGACAGGCGCGAAGCGTCAAGCAGATCCCTCGTCCCGTCCGTCAACGGCAACAGCAAGACGAGGATCTCGGCGCGCCGCAGCGCCTCGGCAAGCCCCTCGTCCCCCGACAGGCACGACACCCCGGCAACGTCCTTCGCCGACCGGCTCCAGCCCGTGACCTCAAAGTTCAGCGCAGCCAGCGCCTCGGCCACGGCACGTCCGAGTTCGCCCAAGCCCAGCACCGTCACACCCCGCTCGCGCGCAAGAGACGGAACGACCGGATCCCAAACCGCATCGGTGCGGAGGATGTCGCGATCCATGCCCAGGTGATGCCGCAGCACATGGCCGACGCACCATTCGACCATCCCTTCGGTCAGCCCGGGATCGACCATCCGCGCCAACGGCTGCGTCAGCGTTTCATTGCCCACGATGCCCTCGACCCCTGCCCAGAGGTTCAGGACCGCCTTCGCCCCGGTGAACGGCGTGAAGTCCTTCAGCCGCGACGAGGGCGCGTAGACGATATAGTCGACTGTCTCCGGATCGTCCGGGGCAAGAGCGTGCTCGATGGTGGCGTCGACGCCCGCATCGGCGATGGCGGCAGGCAGCACGTCGCGATAGTCCTCCCAGTCGCTCCGGGGGGCGGAAAAGAGAATGCGGGTCATCGGCTCCGGGATCGGTGAATATGGGCGGACTGGACAAGCCCGAAGGCAGCGAGAAGGACCAGCATCGCGGACCCGCCGTAGCTGACCAGCGGCAGCGGCACGCCCACGACCGGGGCCAGTCCCATGACCATCGACATGTTGACGCCGAAGAAGAGGAACAGCGTCGCCCCCATTCCAAGCGTCAGAAGCGAACCGAAGCGGTCCTTGTTCTGCACCGCCGAAAGCACGCAGAACAGCACGACGAGGCCGTAAAGCGACAGAAGTGAGATGCCTCCCAGAAAACCGAACTCCTCGGCCAGCGTGGTGAAGATGAAGTCGGTGTGCTTCTCGGGCAGGAAGTTCAGCCGCGACTGCGTGCCCTGCATGTAGCCCTTGCCGCCCCACCCGCCGGACCCGAGCGCGATCATCGCCTGCGTGATGTGATAGCCGGCCCCTAACGGATCGGTCGACGGGTCGAGGAACGTGTCGATCCGCTTGAACTGGTAGTCCTTGATCAACTGCCAGTCCGTCCCGCGCGAGGCGAAGACGGTATAGACAAGCCCTACGCCCGCCCCGGCTACCGCGATGAAATAGAGCCACGACACGCCGGCGCAGAACATGACGATGCCACCGCCCGCGATCAAAAGGATCGCGGTTCCCAGATCCGGCTGCTCCAGGACCAGGGCCGTCGGCAGCAGAATCAGCACGAGGGGCGGAATGATCCAGAACGGCCGCGACACCTTGTTCAGCGGCAGCCAGTCATAATAGGCCGCCAGAACCATCACGAGCGTGATCTTCATCAACTCGGACGGCTGAAGCCGGATGAACCCCAGGTCGATCCAGCGCTGCGCTCCCATGCCCACGAAGCCCATGACCTCGACGAGGACAAGAAGGCCTAGAGCGACCAGGTAGGCCAAGGGCGAGATCGAGCGCCAGAACCAGATCGGGACGAGACCGATCAACAGCATCGCGACCATGCCGACCGCGAAACGCTTCATCTGCGGCTCGGCCCACCTCGACAGGTCGCCGCCCGCCACGGAGTAGAGCATCAGGAATCCGACGCAGGCGATCGCCGTCAGCAAAAGGACGATGGCCCAGTTGGCATAGAGGATCTTGCGCGCGCCCGTCGGGACGCTCTGGACCTTGCTCTCGAGGTAGGTCATGCGCGGGTCGCCTTGGCCTCGGGCTGAAGGCGCGGCCGCAGGACCATCTCCTCGTGCTGGACGCGGATCCGCTCGCGCTGGTCCTTCGGATAGGCCTCCAGCGGCGGGATGTCCCCGTAAAGCGCATAGAGAAGGATGTCGCGCGAGGGCGGCGCCGCCGCCGTCGATCCGCCGCTTCCGTGTTCGATGATGGTCGCGACAGCGTACTTCGGCCGGTCATAAGGCGCATAGCAGACGAAAAGGCCGTGGTCGCGCCGGTTCCAGGGAAGCTGCTCGTTCCGGGTGACACCCCGCGCCCGCTCGGCGGCGGTGATGTTGCGGACCTGGCTCGTCCCCGTCTTGCCGGCCATCTCCAGCCCTTCGGTCACGATCCGCGACCGCGCCGCCGTGCCCCGCTGGCCGTTCGAGACGCTCCACATGCCCTTCCGGACCGCGTTCAGGTGCGCCGCCGAGACGTTCAGTTCCGGAGCTTCCTCGATCGGGACTTCGACCCCGTCGATCGACTTCACAAGCCGAGGCTTCACCGCCCGCCCCGAGGCGATGCGTGCCGTCATGACCGCAAGCTGCAAGGGCGAGGTCAGCACGAATCCCTGCCCGATGGCCGAGTTCAGGGTGTCACCCGGCTGCCATCGCTCTTCGCGCGCGCGGATCTTCCATTCGGTCGAGGGAATAAGCCCGTCGGCCACCGCCGAGATCGGCAGCTCGTGATGCTCTCCCAGCCCGAATTCGTGGCAGAGCTCGGCCATGCGGTCGATACCGACCCTCTGCGCTACCTCGTAGAAATAGACGTCGCATGACTGCGTCATCGCATTGTTCAAGTCCATGTGACCATGGCCACCGCTTTTCCAGCAGTGGAACCGCCGACCGCCCAGGCTCATGTAGCCAGGACAGTAGACGGTATCTCCCGTTCCGATGACGCCCGCGCGCAGGGCAGCGAGGCCGGTCATCATCTTGAAGGTGGATCCGGGCGGATAGGTGCCCTGAACCGTCTTGTTGAACAGGGGCCTGTGGTCGTTGTCCCGCAGCGATCCATAGTCCTTGGACGAGATCCCCTTCACGAAGAGGTTCGGATCGAACGACGGCGCCGACGCCATGGCCAGAAGATCGCCCGTCTCGACGTTCATCACCACCGCGCCTGCGCTTTCAGCCGAAAGCCGCGACTGCGCATAGTTCTGAAGCCCGTGGTCGATGGTCAGCTGGATGTCCCGGCCCGGCGTGAATTCGTCCCGGCTGAGCTCACGCATGACACGCCCGCCCGCGTTCACCTCGATCCGCCGAGTGCCCGCGCGACCGCGCAGATCTGCCTCGAGCTTGGCCTCCAGACCGATTTTTCCGATCTGGAATTCAGGGATCTGAAGCAGCGGGTCCGGATCCTCGATCTTTGACAGGTCATAGTCGCTGACCGGCCCGACATAGCCGATGATATGCGCGAAATCCTGGCCCAGGGGATACTCGCGGCTCAGACCCACGTCCGGCGTGACACCGGGGAGTGCGGGCGCGTTGATCGCGACTTCCGCCACGTCCTTCCATTCAAGCTGATCGGCGAGCGTGATCGGCACGAAGGGGCTGCGGCGGTACATCTCCTTCAGGGACCGCTCCAGCTCGGCCGGTTCGATGTTCACCAGCCGTTTGACCTTGGCGATCGTCTCGTCGATGTCGCCTGCATCCTCGCGCACGATGACGATGCGGTAATTCTGCGCGTTCTGAGCGAGGGGCACGCCGTGACGGTCGTAGATGATCCCCCGCGACGGCGGGATAAGCCGGACGTTGATCCGGTTCTCCTCGGCCAGAAGCTGATAGCTCTCCGCTTCCTCGACCTGCAACTGGCGCATCCTCAGACCGAGGACGCCCATGAAGCCGACCTGAGCCACGCCAAGCACGAAGGCCCTGCGCGTCACGAGGCTTGCGGCCTCGTCCGTTTCCTTCGGAGACCGCCTCATGCCCTTTGCCCCAGGATGTCGCTGACGGGCGCCTTGCGGACGCCGAATGCACGGCCCGCCAGAACGACGATCAACGGATAACTCAACACGGTGAAGATCATGCGCATCAGGATCAAGCCTATCGCGGGCTGGCCCACGGCGAAAACCCCCAGGATCGCGGTATTCGCCAAAGTCATGGCCAGGATCAGCCCCGACACCAGCAGCCACTCGACCGGGAACGAAGTCGACCTCAGCGTGTGGCTGCGCGTGCGAAGGAACTCGGTCCCCGCCACGGCGAGCGCAGTCCAAAGTCCGGGAGGCCGCATATGGAGGAAGTCCGCGAGAAGGAACACCGCCGCGATGAGCCAGACCGGCAGGTAATCGGGCCGCATCACCACCCAGGACAACGCGATCAAGAGAAGAACGTCCGGTCCGGGGATCAGGCCCGGTCCGGGGTCGAGCGGCAGAAGCTGGACAAAGCTGACCGCCGCGGCGAGGAACACGAACAGCAGGCGATAGCCCCAGATACGGCCTGGACGGTCAGCCATCGGCGGGCTCCCCCAGGTTCGGCAGAAGGGCCGCTTCCGGCGCCGGAAGCAGCGGGCCGATCAGATCGGGCGCCGCGTCCAGGGTTTCGGAGGGAGGACTTCGCAGGACGCGCAGGAATTCCAGACGCTCGTAATCCGCTGCCAGCCTGATCCGCATCCGCCCGTCGCGGGCCAGAACGACGCTGCCGACCAACAGCCCGGCCGGAAACACCCCACCGTCACCCGACGACACGACCCGGTCCCCCGGTCTCACCTCTTCGGGCACCTCGATGAAATCCAGCGCGGGAAGTGCGGTATTGTCGCCTGACAGGACGGCCCGCTGCCCTGACGGCTGGATCGTCACCGGCACGCGGCTGGCGGCGTCGCTCAGAAGCAGCACCCGGCTCGACCGCTGGCCCACGCCCGAGATGCGGCCCACCAGACCCAGCCCGTCCGTGACAGCCCAGCCATCCATGATGCCGTCGCGCGCGCCGCCGACGTTCAAGAGCACAGACTGGCGGAAGGGCGAGCCCGAGTCCGCCATGACCTGGCCCGTCACCACGGTCAGCGCCGGATCAAGGCGCACCTTGTTCAGGTCCAGCAGCTTGGCATTCTCCTGCTCAAGCTGAAGGGCCGCTTCCTTCCACGCCTTCATCTGCTGAAGCTCGTCGCGCAACTCGCGGTTCTGGCGCTGAAGCGCGGCATAGGACTGGAAGCCTCGCACCAGGTTCGCCATCTCGGTCACGGGCACCATGGCCCAATCGAGGTTCGGCACCACCACGTCGACAAGATGCGCGCGAAACCTCTCGGCGCGCGGACTGTCGATCCGCCACAGAACGAAGACCGCCAGGAGGCACAGCACCAGAAGCCCCACTCCGAGCCGGCGGATGGGTCGGACGAAATCCTCGGTTGAGCCGTTCTGACGTGCCACATCGTCCTCTGAGGAAGGTCCGGGCCCAGACTAGCACGCGACGGTGCGGGCGTCAGTCCCTGCCCTAGCTGTCGTAGTCGATGACGTGCCGAAGCTGCTTTTCGTATTCCAGCGCCTTGCCGGTGCCCAAGGCCACGCAATTCAGCGCCTCGTCCGCGACGCTGATCGCCAGCCCGGTCTGCTCGCGCAGCGCCAGGTCAAGCTCGCCCAGAAGCGCACCCCCGCCCGTCAGCATCACGCCCCGATCGACGATGTCGGCGGCAAGGTCGGGCGGCGTCGCCTCGAGGGCGATCATCACCGCCTCGCAGATCTGCTGCACCGGTTCGGCCAAGGCCTCGGCGACCTGGGCCTGGTTGATCTCGGTCTCTTTCGGTACGCCGTTCAAAAGGTCGCGCCCGCGGATCTGCATCGACTGGCCCCGGCCGTCGTCGGGCATCCGCGCCGTGCCGATGGTCATCTTGATGCGCTCGGCGGTCTGTTCGCCGATCAGAAGGTTGTGCTGGCGCCGCAGGTAGCTGACGATCGCCTCGTCCATCCTGTCGCCGCCGACGCGCACCGACCGCGCGTAGACGATGTCGCCCAGGGACAGCACCGCGACCTCGGTCGTGCCGCCGCCGATGTCGACGACCATGTTGCCCGTGGGATCGGTGATCGGCATCCCTGCCCCGATGGCGGCCGCGATCGGCTCGGCGATAAGTCCGACCTTCTTCGCGCCAGCGGTCATCACCGAGGTCCGGATCGCGCGCTTCTCGACCGGCGTCGCGCCATGCGGCACGCAGACGATGACGCGGGGCTTCGAAAAGAAGCCGCGCTTGTGGACCTTGTTGATGAACGCCTTGATCATCGCTTCCGCGACATCGAAGTCGGCGATGACGCCTTCGCGCATCGGCCGGATCGCCTCGATCGAGCCGGGCGTGCGCCCCAGCATCAGCTTGGCGTCCTCGCCTACGGCGAGCACCTTCTTCACGCCGTCCTTGACGTGATAGGCGACGACCGACGGTTCATTGAGGATGACGCCCTTGCCCTTGACGTAGACGAGCGTGTTCGCCGTCCCAAGGTCGATCGCCATATCGGTGGTGAAAAGTCCGCCGAACCAAGCCATGTGCTGCTGCCCCGTTCTCTCTCTTGGCCGCCACGCGCGACTCCGCGTCTCGCGTGCGACGGTTCCTCATATACGCGCGCCAGCCATTGTCCGAAAGGGCGAACCGCGGCCACGAAGGCGCGAATCTGCCGCCCGTTCCGGCTTTTCGATTAGCGACGATTCTCTATCAAACGGAAAAAAGCGGCGCGATTGTGGCCATGCGCCCAACAATCCGATGACCTGGGCCTATTCCGTCACCATCCGCTGCCAGTCCATGGCAAGCCGCGCGACACTGCTCGTGGGGGCCGCGATGAAAGCCGACGCCTCACCGTATTCCACGAAGAGAACGGACGGCGCATCGCCGACGCCAGGCGAGACGACGGTGACGCAGCTTTGGGCCGGGTCGGGGAAAAGGCTGTCGAACTTCCCGAAGTAACCGTCGAGGAAAACGGCCGCCTGTTCAGCCATGCGCCCCACCCGCTCGGCGTCGCCACCCTGCTCGGCGACCTCCTCGCCGTCGATCCTGAGCCAGGCCAGCGCGTCGCGGCCGAGACCCGACAGGAAGGTGCGCATCCGCTCCTCGGGCGGCACCTCCGCCGTCTCGGTGGCGCCCACGTTCCACGCTCGCGCCAGCACCGGGGCCGGAACGCCCACGTCCGACGGGAAAGGCGAAGTCAGGCGCACCGCCGAGATCCGAATGTTCTCCGCTCCGGCGAAGGCCGCCCGAAGTACCCTGGCCAAAGCCGGAACACTCGGATCCTCCGCGTCCGGCAAGGGTTTGCCCGCCAGCGCCGCGGCGTCCCCGATTGCCGGGGCAAGAAGCGCCTGAAGACGACGGTTCGCGACAGCGAAGTGCCAGGGCGTGTCGTCGACCGTCAGCGTCAGGCGGCGCGGCAGGATCGTCTCGTCGATCTCGGTCACGAAGGCCGCCAGACGCTCGTCGGCGTCGCTGCCGCGCAACTTGCGTGCCTCGCCGGGAGTGCGTTCGCGCCCGCGCAGCTTCGTCAGCTTTTCCTCGAGTCGGGAGAAGTCGCTCAACGCCGGACCCCGGTCATCACGCCGCCGCCTGGATATCGTCAAGCGCCGCCTGCCCCCGCGCGATCACCGCGGCAAGGTCGCTGTCGGGCGTGCAGACACAGACCAGCGCTTCGGCGGATGTGCCGCCGGCGCGCAGGATCACCCGCGCCTCGCTCTCGGTCAGAAGAAGGGCTGTTTGCGCCGGCTCTCCGGCCGCCTCATCGTCCCAAACCGGCGCAGCCCCATCCGCCAGCACGCCGTCGAGCGCGATCTGAGCCGCCTGGGACAGCGCGTCGAGCTGTTCCTGCATCGGTTTCACCACCGACGAGGTAGACAGCACCAGAAGCGACGACAGGTCCGCATAGGCCACCAGCGAGCACCCCGGAAGGTCCGAACGCATGGCGTCAAGGGCCTCTGAAACCGTCATACCCTGCGGGTCTCCGTGTCGCGCGACTGTACTGAAGTCTTAATGGGCGCCAGCGCGCGACTGTGCAAGCCCTCGGGCACGACGCCGAGGGCAACTGACGTCCCTGGACCTCAGTCGATCTGCGGACGCGCACGCAGCGGGCGGGGACGGACACGCGTCGGCATCACGATCTTGGTCTGCTGAACCTCGACCAACTCGCCGATCGAGGTGTCGACGCTGCGCGACACGATAGCCGAGCGCACGCGCGACCGCGGGCGTTCCGCCGGTCCGTTCGCGACCTCGTCGATCAGTTCGACCAACATTTCCAGAAGGACATCCGCACCGCTTTCAGACCAGGCGTCGCCGTTGCCCTCGGCCTCGAGCGCCTTGATGAGGGAGACCGGCAGGACGTGCCGGAACTGGCCCTGCGTTTCCTTCTTCACGCGCTTCACGACCCGGGCGCGGTCGCGCTCGGACAGGATGCGATCCATCCGCGTCAGAAGAAGGATGCTCTTTGTGAACAGCGCGGAAGGCATCGTCGCCCAGACCGCCGCCTCGCTCTGCCGCCAGGCCTGGGTGGCGTGGCTGCACCAGATCACGATATCGGCGTTGTGGATCACGCGCTGCCAGACCTCGGCCGCCATGTTCGGGTCCGAGATGCCTGGCATGTCGATCAGGTCGCACAGCTCCAGGAACTTCGACTCCCGGAAGATGCGCACATACTGCGTGTTCGCCACCTTCACCGACTTCAGCCCCGAAATCTCGAGGTCATGCTCCTCGCCGTCGAGATCGACGCGGAACGGATCGTCGTCCCCGTGCGAGATCCACACCGGCGGAAGCTGGGTCGCGGTGACGTTCACCGGCAACGCACCTTCGCCGATCAGAAGGTTCGAAAGCGTGCTTTTTCCGGCGCTGAACTCGCCCATCAGGGCGACGCGGGGCTTGCGGGGGCCTGGCGCGGACATGGGCCTGCGTGCTTCGGACGCGACGCGGGCGCTGTCCACCGCATCGCTCTGGGTCAGGACCAGCGGCCCGGGTGCGGGCGCAACGTCATCCGGGCCCTCGGCAAGGGGGTCCGTCCGCAAGGCGTCGTCCGCCTCCGTCTCTGTCTCGAACCGTTGAGCAAGCTGATCGTAACCACTCATGGTGAACGTTCCTTGTCAGTCGTCAGGCGGCGAACCCGGTCAGGTCCGCCATGGTCTGCTGAAGCTGCGCCCGCTTGGACGCCGCCGTGTTTTCGTCGATCATTTCGCCGACCGAGTCGGGCTCGGCCATCGCCTGATCCGCGATGCGGCTGAGGATCGCGCGTTGCTCGGTCAGGAATTCGTCGAGCGACTGCATCGCCGCCTCGCGCACGGATTCGGCGTGGGCGCCGCGCAGCGCGTCGACGATCGGATCCGTCTCGGCCTTGATGATATCCGCGAATTCGGTCGCGAAGCTGCGGTAGCCGCGGCGCTTGTGCCACCAGCGCGTCCACCACGTCCCCTTGAGGTCGAGGGCGATGGTCTGGCCAAGAAGCACGGGCGACGGGATGCGCGGGGCCGAGGGAGATTCGATCCCGAAGCCTTCATCCGACACATCGAACAACCGGTGATACAGCCCGGCATAGTCCTGCGCCGTTTTCAGAAGCACCTTCTTCGTCCCCGCCTGGGCATTTCGCCCGAAGACCTGGTAGGCGGTGCGCATCAGGATACGCAGGCCCGTGGGATCGTATTCCCAAAGCTCGTCCTCGCCATGCGTGTCGAGGTGGTGAAGAAGAGAACCCGTAGCGCGTTCGAGGAAGCTGCGGTGCGACCTCTCCAGACGCTTGTGGAAATCCGCTATGGCCTCGTCGAAGGTGTCGGACATCGCCTTGATCGCCGACTGCTCGATCCTGTTCAGCGCGCTGTCCATTTCGGCGATGTCGAGCGGCGGCAGATCCTTGTCGTTCTCGCGCCGCGAGACGACCTGGTGTTGCGCGTTCAGGCCATTGGCGAGGTTCATCGCGGATTTGGCGACACGGTCCAGAAGCTCTTGCCCCATGCCTTCCGAAATGCGCTCGCTGAGGGCGGCATAGATCGCGGGCAGACCCGAGATGCGCCACAGAAGCTCTGCGTCCGAATAGTCGCGGCCGTCCAGCCTGCCCTCGGCGGTGGCCCATTCGATCATGGCCTCGAGGCTCCGCGCGTCCAGCGCGTCCATCTGGCCGCGGAGGGCGGCATTGGCACAGTAGGCCGAGGTGAAGATGATCTGGGCGTCCTTCGGACCGTCATGCTCGGCCAGGGTCTTGCGGATGCTCTCGCGGATCTCGGGAATCTGTGTCTTGGGATCGGGAAGCTCGTCGACGCGGTTCACCACGATGACGACCTCGCGTGACTTCACGTTGGCGATCATGCGGATCAGCGCCAGGTCGACCGTCGACAGCGCCTGGTGCGCGGCCAGCACGACGACGCAGATCCGGCTTTCGCGGATCGCGCGAATGGTGATCTGCTCGCGGATCATGAAGGTGTCGTTCACGCCCGGCGTGTCCCGGATGCACAATGGCATCGGAAGCTCGGGGCGGTGCAGGAACAGCTCGGCGGACTTCGTGATATCGGCGAAACGGCCCTGCGCCTCGCTCGTCTCGGTGTCGTCCTCGAAATCGTCGCCGAGGCAGACGTAGCGCTCGATCAGGTCGCCATCGACATAGGTGTAGTCGTGCTGCTGGCCCAGCAGCATCTCGAACTTGTCGCCGAGGCGTTTACGCGACTTCTCGCGCATCTCGACGACCTGGGCGCGAACCTTCTCCAGCTCCTCCTCCGCCCCGGCGCGGGCGGCAAGTTCGCCGATGCGGCCGCCGCGGTCCAGAAGGCGCGCCCACTCCTCCATGTCGAAGAAGCGGAAGCTGGCCGCATTGTCCTGCGGCGTGACGTTCGGGTTGAGGTGCAGTGACGTCACGACCGACGTCCAGGGGTTGACGTCTGCGGGCAGAAGATCGGGCGTCCCGACCATGGCGTTGACCAGCGAGGTCTTCCCCGCCTTCACCTGTCCGATCATCGTCACCGAGGGTTCGGCGTGCTTGAGCTGGTGATGAAGCTTGCGTGCCGCCCGGTTCGTCGCCTTGTCGCCGATCTTGCCCAACCGGACGAGAGCGTGACGCAGGTCCTTCGACTTCTTGAGGAACGGCTGAAGCCCCTCGAACCCGACGGTGAGAAGGGCGGCGCTCGCGGTGCGAGGCTCGGCCCCGGCTTTGATGTTCGCATCCAAGTTCATCGTCGTCCTGCCAAACGCCTTTACATCGAAACACTTGCCGGACTCTTTCCAAACTCCCGCAAGCCTGCACATTTCCCGGTTAACATGGCCATTTTGTGGCGTGTTTCCGGTCAATCTTTGCGAGCCCGGGCCTTTGTTTACGTCAGGCTGCGAGCTGCATTTCCAGGTCGCGCCGGAGTTGCAGAAGCAACGTCACGGCGTCCGCCGCCGGGCCGTCCCCGTCCTCGACCTGCATCAGGGTCATCATGTCCGATGCCTCGGCGAGTTCGTCCATGAAGGCATCCGATGCGGCGCATCCGGAGTCGTCCTGCGCGAAAAGGTCCGTGAGGTGCTCGACCACATCGACGCAACTGTCGACCAGGTCCTTCGCGTTGCCCTCGCCCAGGTCTGCGGCGATCCCGGCCAATCCCTCGCCGCGCCGCTTCAGGAAACGCACGGCCTCGGTGAAGAGCGCCGCGTTGGCGACGGGCGTCGGCGTCTCGACGATGGCGGGTGCCGCGGGCTTCGCGACCGGCGCCGCCACGGGTTCGGGTACCTTCGGGGTGTCCGCGACCGGCGCCGTCACGGGTCCGGCAGCATCGGTCGTCTCAGGCTCCGCAACGGCCTCGGGCACCTGATAGCGCGCCAGGAACATGTGTGCCGAATCCAGGTCCGCGCGACGGCCACGCTCGGCATGGCGCAGAAGCTCGGCGCGAAGTGCTGCCCCGCCCGACGCATGGAACATCGCCTCGTCGACCCCGGACGCGCCATGCGCCCTCAAGGCCTGAAGCGTCGCGACCGCGAACATCGAATGGAATTCCTCGGCGACCACCGCCTCAAGCTCGGTCACCCGCGCCGACAGCAGCTTCTCGGCGGACAGCACATCCGCCTTCGACAGGATCAGGAAGGCGTGGTCCTTCAAACCGTCCGGCACGCGGCGCCAGATCGCCCGTTCGGCCGCGCCGAAGTCTTGCGTGCACCAGAGCGCGATGTCGGTGCGCCGCACGGCCCAGTCGACGGCCAACTCGATATCCTCGCGTCCGCCGTCGGTCACGACCTCCAGCATGTTGATCCGCTTGAGAATTTCTATCGGCAGCTCGACCTTGAGGAATGCTGCGCGGGACCGCGCGACCTGCTCGAAATCAAGGCCGTCGATCCGGCTCACCGTGCCCGTCGAGGACGTCAGGGTGATGGCCTCGGTCGGCCCCCACACAAGTTCCGTCGTCGGCACAGACGCGTTCTTCGGCAGGACGCGATGGCCTGCGAACATGTTGACCAGCTCGGACTTGCCCGACCCGGGCAGGCCCAGGACCGACACGCGCACGGGTTGCGACAGCCGGTTCACCAGGTGCGTGGCATAATCCTTGGCGTTCGCGGGAAGCCTGTCCCCTTCGAGCGCCCAGCGCAGCCTGTCTATGACCCTGTCGTCGTGTCCGTTGTCCTTCATGCCCCACCGTCGGTCGCAAGCCAGCGTCGCCGAAGGAAGATCGGCGAACCGGCGCCACCGTTGCCGCGACCGTTCGTATTCGCCGAACCGTTGCTGGCGGATGCGGCGGGGGCCGCTGGCACGTCGTCTTCCACGTATTCGTCTTCGTCGTCTTCGCCCGTGGCCACTCCGGCGGTCTCGTTCACCGCCGCCGCGATCGGGCGCGTCCTGACCCGAAGCGGCCGGTTGTCGGTCCGCTCGAATTCGTGCGTCAGGACGTTCGTTCCGTCCGCCGCGCCGCCCCGGATCTCGACCTTGATGATCGAGAAGCAGACGTTGTCCTGTTCAGGATCGTCGAGATCGCGCAGCTCTTCGAGAAGGCGCTCGGCGATGGTGATCGCACCCTCCTCCTCGTGCTGGCGCACGATCTCGAGGATCTGCCCGTTCGTCAGAAACTGAAGACCATCGCTCGCCACGATAAGGATATCGCCGGTCTGAAGCCGGAACGGGCGCTCTGGGCAGTCGATCCGCTCGATCGTCTCGCCGATCAGCACCGAGGTCAGGGCGTTCCGGTCGGGATGGTTGCGGCCCACGTCTTCCGTCATCATGCCCGAACGGACCATGTAGTCGATGTGCGGCCCGAGGGAGTGATCCTCGTTCAACTGCCGCAGACGGCCGTTCCGGAACAGATAGAGCGGCGAATCCCCGATCGAGATCCAGAACAGGGTGTCGCGGATGAAGACGGGCGCGACCAGCGTCGCCCCCATTCCGGCCGTGTGCGGGTTCGAGGTGGCGTGCGCCGCCATGCACTCGTTCGCCGAAACGGCCGCGCACTTCAGTACGCTGCCGACGTTGGCGGCGAAGGTATCCAGATCCGAGGTCTGGAACTTCAGCTCGCTGAACACTTCGGTGACGACGATCTTCGAGGCCACGTCCCCCGCCGCGTGTCCGCCCATGCCGTCCGACAGGACGGCATAGCCGAACTCCGCGCCAAGCGGGAAATCCGTGGCGATCGCGTCTTCCTGATAATCGCGATAGCCACGATTCAGGACCGACGCGACGTCGTACCTTATGTCCGGCGCGTCACGCATTCTGGCTGTCGTTGCCTTTCGATGCCCAGGTGAAGCTCTCGTCGCAAAGGGCGATGAACTTCAGCGTGGTCTCGCCGATACGGATGATGTCGCCGTCGGACATCTCTTCGGTCGACAGGACAGGCTTGCCGTTCAGGCGCACCAGGTTCGACTTGCCGCCGTGACCGAGGAAGAATTTGCTCTGCTCGTCGTCGAAGGCCACAGCCGCATGGTTGTTGCGGCTGATCGAGGTGTCGCCGAAGTCCAGGCGAACGGCCTGCTCCTCGCCCCGGCCGATCTGGCTGACGCCCGAGCGCAGGGTGAAGGACGCGCCGCGGCCAGGTCCGTCGACGACGACGATCCACCCGGCGGGAAACTCGGCCGGACCGGCGGGAGCCATGCCCTCGGTCCGGGCGACCTCCTGCGTGGCGGCCTCGGCGAAGAGATCGCGCGGACCCGCGCCATCCGCCTGGAAGCCCAGAAGGCGGGTCTTGACGCGACCTGCGCCACGACCTGCGCGTCCGGCACGGCCAGAGATCGCGGTCGAGACTTCGACCATCGGCTCGGGCATGTCGTCGTGAGCGACGCGCTTCACTTCCGTGGCGACGTCCTCGGCGATTTCCCAGAATCTTGCGGCGCATGTCGGACGGCGGCGGAGTGTCCCGGATGTCGTCCGTCTCGCCGCGCGCAAAGGCCACGGCTTCGGAAACGACACGGCTCGGGCGCGGCGTGAAGTCGTCGTCCTCGTCATCGTCGGTGTCGAAACGGTCAGCCGCCGCGAAGGCGTCGTCGGCCTCCTCGTCGAACTCTTCCTCGTCGATGTCGCCGAAGGCATTGTCGGCTTCGGGGATAGGCTTGCTCCGCACCGGAACCGAGAAACCGTCATCGTCGCCGAAGTCGGCTTCGCTGAGTTCGGCGGGCGCGCGCGACAGGCGCTCGGCCTCGGCGGCGGCGAGTTCCGCCTCGATGGACAGCGTGTCCGCGTCGAGACCTTCTCCGGCCGCAGCGTGCAGCGCGGCATCCTCGTCGCCTTCACCCTGGTCCCAGATCGGGGAGCGCGTGTTGGGACGGCTCACCTGACGGCTGATCGGCCGACTGGTCGAATGCGGTCGAACGACCTTGGCGAGATCGTCGCGGTAAGGGCTCTGCTCCTCGGGATCCGCCGTCGGATCGCGGCTGGCGACATGGCTCAGGACGCGGTCGGCTTTCGTTGCGGCGGCGGCGGCCTTGAGGTGCGCCATCGCCGAACGGCGGCGGCTCGTCTCGCGGTCCGTCATCTGCGTTTCGGTCTTTTCGAGAATCCGCTCCTCGGCCTCGTCGGCAAAGGTGTTGAGCTGGCTGCGCGCCCGAGCCTTGCGTCCTGAAACATCTTCGCCAGACGACGCGGCCTGCGAGGTGGCGCGGGGCCGCGACGTGCTTTCGGTCCGGGTGACCAATTCCATCGCCTCTCGGATTTCGCCGACGAGGTGCTTGCGGTCCTGCGTCTGGCGCCGCGTCTCGGGATCGAGGTCGTCGTCGCCCCACGAGTCCTCATCGTCCCATTCGTCTTCCCAGTCGGCGTCGTTCCAGCCCGAAGCCGCCACGTCGGGCTCTTCGCCGCGCGGACGCAGATCGTCCCGCGTCGGAGGCGTCGACTCTGTCGTGCTCTTGTTCACCGTGCCGGTGTCGTCCGTGCGCGGAGACAAGTGGTCGAGCCGGTTCTCGAAATCGAGATCGCGCATGGCGTCCTTCGGCTCGATCTTCTTTGACAACATCCTGGATAAAATCTTCATCTCGCTGCCTCTCACAAATAATCCGATCGCCGACCACTGCGGAACGTTCCGCGCAGCAGGCCGAAGGGAAGCACCCTGCTTAGAAGCGACCGCTTCTTGCGGGGAGTGCCGTTGATAAAGTCATGGGCCTTGTTCGCGGATCGCTGAGACGAGTATTCCCGTGCGCGGTCCTGTTGCTCCATGAAGGTGTGGTCGTCGAGCATCGCCAGTTCATCCAACGTCTTCTTGCGCTGGCGCGCCTGTTCCTCGACCAGCTTCTGAAGGCGCTGCGCCTCCTTCCGCTCGGCCGCCTGCTTGGTCTCCTGAGCCTTTATGTCGGCCTCGACCGCGCGGTTCGTCTCTTGCACGAGGCGCGAGATCGACAGCTCGATCCTGCGGTCGAGCTCGGCCTGCGCCAGGGCGGCGGACCGCCGGCGTTCGGTGTCGACCAGTTCGATCCATTCACGCGCCGACTGAAGCCGGTCCGGCGGAAAGACCGACAGCGCCTTGTCGATGGCGTGAAGGAAGGCGTCCTCGAACTGCGGGAAACGGCCCGAGACCGGCTGGTACGGGTCCGGCCGGTCTGCGGCGATCGAGCTGACGCGCGCCTGGCTGTCCGGCGGCGCGGCTCCGGTCAGGACGTGATAGAACGTCGCGCCCAGGGAATAGAGATCGGACGAGGCATCCTGCGTGGAGCCCGCGATATAGAACTCGTGCGGCGAATACCCGTCCTTGACGACATGCAGCGCCGACAGCGCGCGCGAGGCGCGCGTCGCCTCTTCCTTGGCCGCGCCGAAGTCGATCAGGACCGGGTTGCCCTTGCCGTCGATCAGGATGTTGTCGGGGCTGATGTCGCGGTGCAGCACATCGTTGGTGTGGATATAGTGAACCGCCTCGAGACACTTCAGAAGGATGTCCTTCACGTCCCGGGGATGCAGCTTCATCCTGGGGTCTTCGATGGTGTCCAGCAGATCGCGTCCGCGCACGAAGTCGAGCGCCATGTAGGCGGTCATGTTGTCTTCGAAGACCTGGTGGATGCCGACGATGTTCTGGTGCTGAAGCTTCGACAGACGGCGCGCCTCGGCGCCGAAGTGCTTCACGACCGAGTCGAACTCCGCCTGGTGCTGGCGCGACCGCGCCATGACGTTGCCGTTGTTGCGGCAGCACATGGACGACGGAAAGCATTCCTTGATGACGACGATGCGGTCCAGACTGTCCCGCGCAAGGTAGGTCATCCCGAAGCCGCCGGCGTTCAGGAACTTCTCGATACGGAACTGGCCGTGCAGAAGCTCGGTACCCGGCTTCAGCGCGTCAGCGAAGGACTCCTGGTGTCCCGTATCGTGATGTTGCGGCCCTGCGTCCATGTCTCACCCAAGTCGGTGTCCCGATCAGAGGGGAGGCTTTCCGTCGGTCCCTGATTTCCCAAGGAAATATAGTCCGGTAAGCCGCCACCTGCTTGTCGTGACCTTCCCGGGTTTATCGGCAGAATTGGCCGGAATTGTGGCGCAACCGGGCCATTAGGTATTCAATCCTGCGGCATTTTTCGAATTGTTCGCATCATGGCGGGAAGCCTCCGTAACACCCCCGGCCGCTCCATCTTTCCACGCCTTCGCGCCTCATGTAGGGCAAGGTCATGGCCAAGCTCTACTTCCACTACTCGACCATGAACGCGGGCAAGTCGACGCTCCTGCTCCAGGCGTCCTACAACTATCGCGAACGAGGGATGCAGACTTACCTCCTGACCGCCTCCATCGACGGCCGAGCGGGACAAGGGCGCATCGCCAGCCGCATCGGCATCACCGCTTCGGCCGACGTCTTCGATCGCGACAGCGACCTCTTCGTCCTGCTCGAACGGCGGCAGAGACAGGGCCCCGTCGCCTGCGTCTTCGTGGACGAGGCGCAGTTCCTGACCGTCCCGCAGGTCTGGCAACTCGCGCGTGCCGTCGACGATCTCGAAATGCCCGTGATGTGCTACGGCCTTCGCACGGACTTCCGGGGCGAGCTCTTTCCCGGTTCCGCGGCACTGCTGGCGCTGGCCGACGAAATGCGAGAGGCGCGCACCATCTGCTTCTGCGGACGGAAGGCGACGATGGTCGTCCGCCAGGACGAAGAGGGCCGCGCCATGACCGAGGGCGATCAGGTCCAGATCGGCGGCAACGAGACCTACGTCTCGCTCTGCCGGCTTCACTGGCGCGAGGCGACGCAAGACCGTCCGACTGCGTCATCGCCCTTACCGTGAAGTGGCGCGTGACATGCCGTATGTCGCATGACAACATTCAGACGATTCCGGAGCGTGATTGACCGCCTGACATGACAAAACCTTCTTCTCGAGACGTCGCTCGGCCGAGCCTCGCCGCGCCCGAGGATGCGTTTGTCGCGTTCCAGAACGTCACACCCGACGGCTTCATGATGTTCAAGCCGGTCCGGTCCGACGAGGGCGCGATCATCGATCTCGAATGGACTTTCGTGAATGCCGCCGCAGGTGACATCGTCGGCCGCAATCCCGACGATCTCGTGGGGCGCCGCCTTCTGGTGGAAATGCCGGGAAACCGGGACGAGGGTCTGTTCGACGCCTATGTAAAGGTCATCGAAACCGGCCGGACCTGGCAGCGCGAGTTCCACTACGATCACGGCGGCATCGTCGCATGGTTCCGCACCACGGCAGCCCGCGCGGGAGACGGCCTGGCCCTGTCCTTCGCCGACATCTCCGAGGTTCGCATGGGTCAGGAAAGGTTGAGGAATCTCATCGACGGCGTGGTCGCTTTCGTGGGTGTTCTGTCAACCGACGGCCGGTTGCTCGAAGCCAACGCCCCCGCCGTCGCCGCCTCCGGTCTGCCCCGAGACCAGTTGATCGGAATGCCCTTCTGGGACTGCTACTGGTGGAACTTCGACGAGGCGACGCAGGATCGTCTGAAAGAGGCCATCGCGACCGCTGCCGCCGGCGAGAATGTCCGGTACGACGCCGAAATCCGCATCGCGGGCGATCAGAGAATTTGGATCGACTTCCAGCTCGCACCCGTGCGTGACGGCTCGGGCAAGGTGGTGGAGCTCATTCCCTCCGGTGCCGACATTACGGAACGCAAGAAGGCCGAGGCGCAGAAGGAACTTCTGATCAAGGAACTCGCGCATCGCGTCAAGAACACGCTGGCCACGATTCAGTCGATGGCCGGCCAGACGATCAGAAGCACCGCTTCACCCGACGATTTTCGCACGTCCTTCGATGCGAGATTGCGCTCCATCGCCGCGTCGCACGATCTTCTTGTGGCTTCCGAGCATCAGGCCGTGGCTCTCGCCGCCCTCATCCGGGGGCAGGTCGGACCCTACGCCGCCGGCGATGAAAGACTTGCCCTCTCGGGCGACGATATCCTTCTGCCCGGCGAATTCGCGCACAGGGTGGGGCTCGTGCTGCACGAACTCGCGGCAAATGCGTCGAAGTACGGTGCCCTTTCGACCGACGGCGGAAGCGTCGACATCAGTTGGCGCATCGACCCGGCACCCGAGGCGGTCCTGCGGCTCGAATGGAGCGAACACGGCGGACCTGAAGTGGCTCGTCCGACCCGGCAGGGCTTCGGCACGCGGCTGATCGAGCGGAGTTTCAGCCTCGATGGCGACAAGGCCGTCATCGACTACGCTCCGGAAGGCGTCCGCTGCCGCCTGGCGATGGCCTTGTAGTGGCCGGGATGCGCGTTCTGATCGTCGAGGACGATCCTCTCATCGCCATGGACCTCGAGGACGAGTTGTCCGACCGCGGGTTCGTCGCCGTCTGCGCCACCTCCATCGCAAGGGCGCGCGCTCTCCTCGACGGAACTCCCACGGGCCTCGCAATCCTCGACATGCACCTGGGCTCCGATACGTCTTTCGCCTTCGCGACCGAACTGATGGAACAGGGCGTGCCTTTCTTCTTCCTGTCGGGCAACGACGCCTCGGCCCTGCCCCCGCATCTGGCCGGGTGCCGCATCCTCACAAAGCCCGTCCGGACCGAAGACGTCGTGAAGATGATCGGGGAAATCGCGGGCGCGGCGGGGCCGTAGCCGGATTTCCATTTATCGCGCACCGACGCAATACCGACGTGATACCGACGCGATACCGAAACCCTCTGACCGCTCGTTTTGATCCAATTCAACGACTTGGCTGACTTTCGTCGTCAGTACATCCGTCCGCCGATCGGCACGTCCAGATCCGGCGTCAGAAGGACCACCTCGCCCTCCTCGTCCGGCACGCCCAGCACCAGCACCTCGGACATCACCGGGCCGATCTGGCGGGGCGGAAAATTCACCACCGCCAGCACCTTTCGCCCTGGCAGGGTGGCGGGATCGTAGTGCTTCACGATCTGCGCCGAGCTTTTCTTCTCGCCAAGTTCCGCCCCGAAATCGACCCACAGCCTGATGGCGGGCTTGCGCGCCTCCGGGAACGGCTCCGCCCGCGTGATGACGCCGACACGGATATCGACCTTCAGAAAATCTTCGAACGAAATCATTGCTTTCCCAGCTCCCGCCCGCGCTCGGCCGCCCGGTGGACGGCCTCTTTCAGAAGCGCCGGAAAGCCGCGCGTTTCGTCCATCAGCACCTCCAGCGCGGCCGCCGTCGTTCCGTTCGGACTGGTGACGTTGACCCGAAGCTGACCCGGGTCCTCTTCCGACTCCATCGCCAGCGCACCCGCCCCGGCGACGGTCGTCCGCGCCAGTTCCAGCGCCAACTCCGCCGGCAATCCCTCGGCCTCGCCCGCCGCCGCCAGCGTCTCGATGAGGTGAAACACGTAAGCCGGCCCCGACCCGGACACCGCCGTCACCGCGTCCATCTGGTCCTCGCTCTCCAGCCGAACCGTCTGGCCGACGGCCGCAAGCAGTTGTTCCGCAAGGGAAACCTGCGCCTCGCTCGCAACCGCATTTCCCACGATCGCGGTGATCCCCCGCCCGATGGCCGCAGGAGTGTTCGGCATCGCCCGCACGATCGGCGTGCCCTCGCCCAGCATCTTCTCGAAAGTCGCAATCCGCGTTCCGGCAGCGATCGACACAAACAGCGTCCGCCCTCCACCGTACCCGGTCTGTCCCGGCAGCGCCTCGGCCATCATCTGGGGCTTCACGGCAACGACGATCACCGCCGGATCGGACGGCAGCGCGCCGTTGACCGAGACGCCTGACCCTGCAAGCCAAGGCGCCGGGTTCGGATCGACGACGCTGACCGCCGACGGCTCCAACCCCTTGGCAAGCCAGCCTTTAAGCATGGCGCCGCCCATCTTGCCGCAGCCGAGAAGCACAAGGCCCCTGTCCGAAATAGTGCTGAAATCCATCAACGTCCCTCCTGCCCCGTGCTTAAGGGATTCCGCGGATCAGGGAAACGCTTGCCTCACAAGACACCGGGCCGCGCAAAGGCGGCCCGGATCAATGCCTCTGCGCGACCGACGGGCCGCGTCGGGCGAAACGAGATCAGGCGCGCCCGTAGGTCTCGCCAATAGCGATCTTCATAGCGTTCGCGGGCGTCTCCTCGCCCCAGACCACGAGCTGGAAGGCGGGATAGAACCTTTCGGCGGACAGGACCGCCGCGCGGATCATGGTATCGATCTGCTCGGGCGCGGCGTACTGGCCGCCCGCAAGAACAAGGCCATAGCGCCAGACCATCAGCTTCTGCTCTTGCCAGTAAGCGAATGCGCCAGCCCAGCACAGGTCATTGGCCGCGTTGAGCGTCTCATAAAGCTCCGGCAACCGCCCCTTCGGAGGATCCATCTCGAAGGTGCAGATCAGACGCAGGGTTTCGTCCTGCGGTGACCAGGCCAGCGTGATCGAATACGTCCGCCACTGGCCCTCGACCGCCATGGCGATCTGGTCGTCTCCCACGCGGTCGAAGTCCCAGTCGTGGTGCTCGGCCAGGGTTTCGACGATATCAATGGGATGAAGGTCTTCCGAGAAATGCTCGCTCAGCGACATGCGCCCTGCCTCATCGGTTGCGCCGGGTGCTCTTGTGGCCCCATGCTTTGATGACTGCTCTAGGTCCGGTGGTGAATAGTCTCGGGCCTTACGAGATATGGTGTGCCTAAAGCGGGATCCTGTAAACCCCAAAATTCGGCAGCGCGGCATTTTCCGGGGGATAACGTAATGCCCGCCGCAGCCGAAGGTTATCGGCGGGCAGGTAAAGCAAACTGACGTGGAGGGCCCGAAAACCGGCCCAGGCAGCCTCAGGCGTCGGTCTTGCGCGCCTCGAGCGCGTCGAGCCGCGACTTCAGAGCTTCGTTTTCTTCCCTGGCTTTCTGGGCCATGGCACGCACGGCATCGAACTCCTCGCGCGTCACGAAATCCCGGTCGGCAAGCCAGCGGTCGATCATGCCCTTGAAGGCGGTCTCGGCCTCGCCCCGCGCTCCCTGAGCCACACCCATGGCGTTCGTCATGAGTTGCGACAGGTCGTCGAGGATCTTGTTGCGGGTCTGCATCGTGCCATCTCCGGGTCGTGTTCCCCTCCTATATGGCCCACGCGCCACGCTCTGCAAGGTTGACGCCACCCTCGCGCGCTGGCACCTCTCGCGCGTCATGCGCTTTGCGATCCCCTTCCCCGACATCTCTCCCGTGCTGGTCGAAATCCCGCTCGGCTTCGCCACAGTGCCGATCCGTTGGTACGCGCTTGCCTATATCGCGGGGGTGATCGCCGGCTACTACATCTTCCGCGCCCTGCGGGAACGCGCGCATCTCTGGGCCGGCGAAACGCCGCCCCTCACCCGCCCGCAGATGGAGGATTTCCTGACCTGGATCGTCCTCGGCATCATCCTTGGCGGCCGAATGGGCTATGTCCTGTTCTATGGCGAGGGCCAGTTCCTCGAAGATCCCATGGCGATCCTTCGGGTCTGGGAGGGTGGCATGTCCTTCCACGGCGGCTTCCTGGGTGTTGTGATCGCGGGCCTGATCTTCTCCTGGAAGAACGGCATCGACATCCTCAAGTTCGGCGATGGCCTCGCAGTGGCGGTACCTCCGGGCCTGTTCTTCGGCCGCATCGCCAACTTCATCAACGCCGAGCTCTGGGGTCGTCCCACGGACGTGCCCTGGGGCGTGATCTTCCCGGGCAACGCCGCGCAGACCTGCCCCGGCATCGAGGGGCTTTGCGCCCGCCATCCCTCGCAACTTTACGAGGCCGGGCTCGAGGGCATCCTCCTCGGAGGTCTTCTTCTGTGGTTGTCGTTCCGCGGCGGGTGGCTCAAGCGTCCTGGCGCACTGATCGGCGTGTTCCTCGCGGGCTACGGCGTGTCGCGCTTCCTCGTCGAGTTCGTACGACAGGCAGATCCGCAGTTCATGTCACCCGACAATCCCCTGGGTTATGCCGTGCAGTTAGGAAGCTGGGGCCTGACCCAGGGCCAAAGGCTGTCGCTGCCGATGATCCTCGTCGGCCTTGCACTTCTGGTTCTTGCGTGGCGGCGCGCCCGCCAAAGGGCGTGAGCCTGAAGGACATCCTGATCGCGCGAATCCGCGCCGCGGGCCCGATAACCATCGCCGAGTACATGGCCGAATGCCTGACGCATCCCCGGCACGGCTATTACGTCACGCGGGACCCTCTTGGGACGGCGGGCGACTTCACCACGGCGCCGGAGATCACCCAGATGTTCGGCGAGCTTCTGGGCCTTTGTCTGGCGCAGGCCTGGATCGACCGCGGATCGCCTTCGTCGATCCGGCTGGTCGAGCTTGGACCGGGACGCGGCACGCTGATGGCCGATCTTCTGCGTGCGACGCGCGGCGTGCTCGGTTTCCATGCGGCCGTTGACACTGCACATGGTGGAGGCGTCGCCCGTCCTGCGCGAGGAAGCAGCGCGAGACGGTCGGTCGTCCGATCCTTCACCACGATAGCCTCGACGGCGTGCCGGACGACGTGCCGATGTACCTTGTCGCAAACGAGTTCTTCGACGCCCTTCCGATCCGGCAGTACCTCCGCGATGGCTCCGCCTGGCGCGAGCGGGTCGTGGGCCTGTCGGACGACACTCTCGTCTTCGGGCTGACTGGCCCGTCGCGTCCCGCGCCATTGGAACCGCGCCTTGCGGACACACGCGAAGGCGACTTAGTCGAAACCTCCGCGCTGGCTCTCGCCATCGTGCGCGACATCGCCCGCCGTGCGGTGGCGCGCGACGGCGTGGCGCTGATCGTTGACTATGGGGACTGGCGCTCGCTCGGAGACACGTTCCAGGCGGTGCGCGATCACGAGCCCGTTTCCCCACTCGACGCTCCCGGCGCGGCCGACCTGACGGCCCATGTCGATTTCGAAGCGTTGTCCTTGGCTGCGACCTCAGAAGGCTCCGCCGTCACGCCGATGACGCCGCAGGGCGTCTTTCTGGAACGGCTCGGGATCACGGCGCGCGCTCAGGTTCTCGCGACCGGAATGAGCGGAGACGCCATCGACAGGCACATCGCCGCGCATCGCCGCTTGACGCATCCCGAGGAAATGGGAACGCTCTTCAAGGCAATGGCAATTTATCGACCGAAGACTCCCGTCCCCCCGGATTCGATCCATGATCGAAGTCCTTACCTCCGAAGCGCTCGCGTCTGTCCGGCACGGATTCTTCACCCGCAAGGGCGGGGCGTCGTCCGGCATATTTTCCAGTCTCAACTGCGGTTTCGGGTCGACAGACCAGACCGAGATGGTGGCGATCAACCGCAAACGCGTCGCGCAGGCACTCGAGGTCGATCCAGACCGTCTGGCTACCGTCCACCAGACGCATTCCGCGCGGGCCCTGACGCTCGAAGCGCCGACCGAACGCCCGGTCGAAGCCGACGCGATGGCCTCCGCCACGCCCGGCCTTGCGCTTGCCGTCCTGACCGCCGACTGCCAGCCCGTCTTGTTCGCGGACACGCAGAACGGCGTTATCGGTGCGGCCCACGCCGGATGGAAAGGTGCACTCGACGGCGTTCTCGAGGCGACGGTGGATGCCATGGAGAGCCTGGGCGCGGTTCGTGAGACGATCACCGCCGTTATCGGTCCCTCGATCAGCCAGCGCGCTTACGAGGTCGGACCGGAATTCCTGGAACGTTTCGCGGACGAAGACGGCGCCAACGCACGCTTTTTCGCGAATGGCGAAGGCGACCGCTATCTCTTCGACCTCACAGGGTTCGGTCTGGACAGGCTACGAGGAGCTGGGGTCGGGGAAGCGCACTGGATCGGCCACTGCACGTTCTCCGAGCCGGACCGATTCTACTCGTACCGACGCAGCGTGCATCGTCGCGAGGCCGACTATGGACGGCTCATCTCAGCTATTCGTTTGTGAAGATCTGCGCGAAAGCGCGACCGAAATTCCTTCAATCGGTCATGACCTCGCCCAATTGCGCTGTCAGCTAGGGTCTTGTCCGCAACAGGACGGACCAAGCGACAAGGACAGGCAGACATGACGTCGAAGCCGCGCTGGATGCGCAGTGTGATCGAAGCGGCCAAGGCCCAGAAGGGTCCCGTACTTCCGACACGCAGGGCGTCCGCCCGACCGACCGTGAGGTATGCCGCCACGTCGAAAGCCTGAGGTCTCGCCGGCGCGTTTCGCCGGCCCGTAACGAGTAGAGGTTCTGATGAGTAGTAGGTCATTCGCCCAGTCACGCCATGCATCGTCCACGCCCTGGACGGCCCGCCGCGACACACGACCCGTTCCCGCAGCCCCGGCCCTGCCGAAGTCGCGCGTCACCCGCCGGTTCGAGATCGCATGGCTCGAAGACGGCGAGGTTCATACCAACATGACCGTCGCCCCTGCATTGCCCGCCTTCGAACAGGCCTTCGGCGCCTTCTCGCATGGCGTCCTGTTCCAGACGACCGACGGGCCCGTGGCCATCGAGGATTTGAACCCGGGATGCATCTTGAATGCGCGAACGGCAAAATCAGCCGGCTTCTGTGGAAAGGTGCCATCACAATCGTGCCGGGTGCGCCGACGCTCTCCGACCGGCCGGATCGGATGTACCGCGTGATGCCCGACGCCTTCGGCCTTGCGCGTCCCATCCAGGACCAAACCTTCGGTCCCCACGCCCGCAGGCTCGACCGCGACGCCAAGATCCGGGGCGCCATCGGGTCGGAAGCCGCCCTTGTCCCTCTGTCAGCAATGGCGGACGGAACGGCTGTCATCGAAGTCACGCCGCTATCGCCGACGCGCGTCTACCATCTTGCCTGCGAAGGGCATGAGACGCTTCTGGCCGCAGGTCTCGAGGTGGAGAGCTTTCATCCGGGTCCGGAACTGCCCCTGTCCTTGTCCGAGGAGATGCTTGCACTCTACATGGCGTTCTTCCCGCACCTATCGACGATCCGGGATTTCGGCCGGCTGGCTGCCCCTCGCCTGACCGCGGACGACTATCTGTCGATCATCTGATCAGGCCGAGCGTACGAGCCGTTCCTCGAGCACGTCGAAGGGCACGCCGGGGTCGTCCTTTGCGCAGCGGATGACCAGAGATGTCTTGACCCCGACGACGTTCGGCGCCGACGTGAGTTCTTCGGTCAGAAACCGCTGGAAAGTCGACAGGTCAGGCGCCACGCACTTCAGGATGAAGTCCACCTCGCCATTCAGCATGTGACACTCGCGCACCAAGGGCCAATTACGACAGCGCTTCTCGAACGCGGACAGGTCGCTTTCGGCCTGGCTTTGTAACCCAACCATCGCAAAGACCTGCACTTCGAAGCCAAGAGCACGGGCGTCGACCGAGGCGTGATAGCCCTTTATGTAACCCTGCTCCTCCAGGGTTCGGACACGGCGAAGACAGGGCGGCGCAGAGATGCCGACGCGGCTGGCGAGCTCGACGTTCGTCATTCGGCCGTCGGCCTGAAGCTCGGCGAGAATCTTCCGGTCGATCGCATCGAGTTTCTGGTGCGCCATGATGAACCGCTTCTCCACCTGAGATTTTTTTCGAAAACTACAGGCGGACGGCATCCTGCGCAATATAATTTCCCGTTTGCGCAACATTGCTAAAACCTACGCAGCGGTTTCAGCGAAACGCACCTGCAATCTTCAAATCGTTCGCGGACGAGGATATCTCTCTCCCGCGAGACGCCATAGGGGGACGACATGGCCAAGACGAAACACGCCAAGGTGCTGATCATCGGGTCCGGGCCGGCAGGTTATACTGCCGCGGTCTACGCCAGCCGCGCGATGCTCGACCCCGTTCTGATCCAGGGCATCCAGCCCGGAGGCCAGCTGACAATCACGACCGAGGTCGAGAACTGGCCGGGCGAGACCGAGATCCAGGGACCGGACCTCATGGTAAAAATGGAGGCGCACGCCCGCTCGGTCGGGACCGAGATCGTGCCCGACATCATCATGTCGCTCGACCTCTCCCGCCGCCCGTTCACGGCGATAGGCGACTCCGGCACCACCTACACCGCCGACGCGCTGATCCTCGCCACGGGCGCCCAGGCCAAATGGCTGGGTCTTCCATCCGAGGAGCACTTCAAGGGCTTCGGCGTTTCGGCCTGCGCGACCTGCGACGGCTTCTTCTATCGCGGACAGGACGTCGTGGTGATCGGGGGCGGCAACACCGCCGTGGAAGAGGCGCTGTTCCTCACCAACTTCGCGTCGAAGGTCACGCTGGTTCACCGCCGCGACGAACTGCGGGCCGAAAAGATCCTCCAGAACCGGCTGTTCAAGAACCCGAAGATCGAGGTGCTGTGGAACCACTCGATCGAAGAGGTCGTCGGCACAGACCAGCCGCGTGGCGTAGAGGCGGTGCGCGTGAAGAACGTCCACACAGGTGCGATGACGGAAATCCCCTGCAAGGGATTCTTTGTCGCCATTGGTCATGCACCGGCGTCCGAACTGGTAAAGGATCAGTTGGAGCTGCACCACGGCGGATACGTCGTGACTGCACCGGACTCGACGGCGACGTCCATCCCCGGCGTCTTCGCGGCGGGCGACATCACCGATCACGTCTATCGCCAGGCCGTTACTTCGGCCGGAATGGGCTGCATGGCGGCGCTCGAGGCCGAACGGTTTCTAGCGGAAGTCGGTGAGGTTCAGGGCAAGGACGAGACCGAGCCCCTGGGCTATGGTGCCCCGGTCGACGCAGCCGAATAGGAAACCGCCCTGCCGATCTTCCGGCAGGGCGGCTCCTCGCTTTGTCACTCGTTACTCAGGGGGAAACTCAGGAAGCCGGCAGCAGCACCTTGTCGATGACGTGGATCACGCCGTTCGACTGGTCCACATCGGCGATCGTCACGGTCGCGACATTGCCCATCTCGTCTTCGAGCATGATCTTGTCGCCTTCGTAGGTCGCCTGCAGCGTGCAGCCGCCGACGGTCGGAACGGGGTGCTTGCCGGAGTCATCATCGATCATGCCCATGATCGCGTCGGACATCGCATCCGCGGCGACGACGTGGCAGGTCAGGATCTTGGTCAGCTGATCCTTGTTTTCGGGCTTCAGCAGGTCTTCGACGGTACCAGCCGGCAGCGCGGCAAAGGCATCATTCGTCGGCGCGAAAACGGTGAAGGGGCCTTCGCCCGACAGCGTCTCGACAAGGCCGGCGGCCTGGACGGCGGCGACGAGCGTGGTGTGGTCGGCCGAGTTGACGGCGTTCTCGACGATATTCTTGTCGGCGAACATTTCGGCGCCGCCCACCATCGGGTTGGCCATCGAGTGGCTTTCGGCGGAAACGGACGTCGCGGCCATCAGGGCGGCGAGGGTCAGGGCAACGGTTTTCATCTTGTTCTCCATCTCGGGGGCGATGGGTTCGTCCCCTCTGCCATCATCCACGGGCGCTGAAGCACGGGTGTTTCGGGGCGCACGGGCTCGTGATGAATATTTCTCTGCGTCGGCAGATAACCGGCAGCGTCGAGGCCTTGGCCGCCACTTTGCGGCGGCTTCGGGGACAGTCTTCCAGTAGCACAGGCGATTGTGGACAGGCCTCGGCGGAAACTAGTGCAGGCGTGGTACAGGCAATCCTATTCGGGTCCGACACGCTTGCGTTCCTTGCTTTGCGTCGTGTACCTGCCCGCGATCTCCACGATTTGACCGAGTGACCGAATGCAAATTGCGAACCATGCCCCGATCCCCGAGCTCTACGTCTCTTACGAAAGCGCGCAGAAGCTCAAGAAGGAAGCCGCCGACCTGAAGAGCTGGGACCTGACGCCCCGCCAGATCTGCGACCTCGAACTTCTGATGAGCGGGGGCTTCCACCCGTTGAAGGGTTTCTTGACCGAAGCTGATTACAAAGGCGTGGTCGAGAACATGCGCATGGAGGACGGCACGCTCTGGCCGATCCCGATCACGCTCGACGTCGCAGAAGCCTTCGCCGAAGGCCTGCAACTTGGCCAGGACATCGCCCTGCGCGACCAGGAAGGCGTCATCCTCGCGACCATGACCGTCACCGACCGCTTCACGCCTGACAAGGCGCGCGAGGCCGAGAAGGTCTTCGGCGCCGACGACAGCGCCCACCCTGCGGTGAACTACCTGCACAACCACGCGGGCAAGGTCTATCTCGGCGGGCCCATCACCGGCATCCAGCCGCCGATCCACTATGACTTCAAAGCTCGCCGCGACACGCCGAACGAACTGCGCGCCTATTTCCGCAAGCTGGGGTGGCGCCGCATCGTCGCCTTCCAGACCCGGAACCCGCTGCACCGCGCGCACCAGGAACTGACCTTCCGTGCGGCAAAGGACGCCGCCGCGAACCTGCTGATCCATCCCGTCGTAGGCCTGACCAAACCGGGCGACGTCGATCACTTCACCCGCGTCCGCTGCTATGAGGCGGTTCTCGACAAGTACCCGACCGCTACCACCACCATGTCGCTTCTCAACCTCGCCATGCGCATGGCGGGCCCGCGCGAGGCAGTGTGGCATGGCCTGATCCGGCGCAACCACGGCTGCACGCACATGATCGTCGGCCGCGACCACGCAGGGCCTGGGAAGAACTCGAAGGGCGAGGACTTCTACGGCCCCTACGAGGCGCAGGAGCTGTTCGCCAAGCACCAGGACGAGATCGGCATCGAGATGGTCGATTTCAAACAGATGGTCTTCGTCCAGGAGCGCGCCCAGTACGAGCCCCGCGACGAGGTCGAAGAGGGTGCGACCATCCTCGATATCTCGGGCACCGAGCTTCGCCGCCGCCTGCGCGAGGGTCTCGAGATCCCCGAATGGTTCTCGTTCCCCGAAGTCGTCAAGGAACTGCGCCGCCGCTATCCGCCGCGGTCGCAGCAGGGCTTCACGGTGTTTTTCACCGGCTTCTCCGGCTCCGGCAAGTCCACCATCGCCAACGCGCTCATGGTCAAGCTGATGGAGATGGGCGGGCGTCCCGTGACGCTGCTCGACGGCGACATCGTGCGAAAGAACCTGTCGAGCGAGCTGGGCTTCTCCAAGGAGCATCGCGACCTCAACATTCGCCGCATCGGCTATGTCGCGTCCGAGATCACCAAGAACGGCGGCATCGCAATTTGCGCGCCGATCGCGCCCTACGCGACCACCCGTCGCGCGGTGCGCGAGGACGTCGAGGCCTTCGGCGCTTTCGTCGAAGTCCACGTCGCGACCTCGCTGGAAGAGTGCGAGCGCCGCGACCGCAAGGGCCTCTACAAGCTGGCGCGCGAAGGGAAGATCAAGGAGTTCACCGGCATCTCTGACCCCTACGACGTGCCTGCAAGCCCCGAAATCAGCCTCGACACCGAAAACACGGAAGTCGATCACTGCGCGCACCAGGTTCTGCTGAAACTCGAACAGATGGGCCTGGTCGCAGGCTGAACACTGAGCGGCTGAAGATAAAACGGCCCGTCTCCTGACCGGAGGCGGGCCGTTCTCTTTCGTGTCCCTGTCCCGGAGACTTAAAAGGCCCGGGCGCGTACGCCCGGGCAGATAGGCCACATCAGGGGGAGGACCGTCAGTAGCTGTAAGCGCTTTCGCCGTGGCTCGTCTGGTCGAGGCCCTGGCGCTCTTCCTCTTCGGTCACGCGCAGGCCCATCAGGCCCTTCACAACCATGAAGAGGATGAAGGAGACCACACCGCACCAGACCACCGTCACCAGCACAGCCTGGATCTGGATCATCGTCTGGCCTGCGAGCGAGTAGTCGTCGCCCCCAGTCCCGCCGAGGCCCGGAGCGGTGAAGATGCCCGTGCCGACGGCGCCGATGATGCCACCGATGCCGTGGATGCCGAACACGTCGAGGCTGTCATCATAGCCGAACTTGTTCTTGATGACGGCCACGAAGAAGTAGCAGCCGAGCGACGCGACGGCGCCGAGGACGATCGCCCCGATCGGGCCTACCGTGCCGCAGGCCGGCGTGATCGCGACGAGACCGGCGATCATGCCCGAGGCGGCGCCCAGCATGGACGAGTGCTTGCGGGTCATCTTCTCGATGATGTTCCAGGCGAGGATTGCACCAGCCGTGGCAAGGAAGGTGTTGATCATCGCGAGGCCCGCACCGCCGTTCGCCTCGAGGTTCGACCCCGCGTTGAAGCCGAACCAGCCGACCCAGAGGATCGCGGCTCCGACAAGCGTCAGCGTCATCGAGTGCGGCGCCATGTTGTCCTTCCGGAAGCCGACGCGCGGCCCGATGAGGATGCAGCCGACGAGTGCCGCGATGCCCGCGTTGATGTGGACCACGGTGCCGCCCGCGAAATCGATGGCGCCCCAGTTGAAGATCAGGCCGGAGGCGTCCCAAACCATGTGCGCGACGGGGAAGTAGACGAACGTCACCCAGAGCGCGATGAAGACCATAAGCGAGCCGAACTTGATGCGTTCGGCGAAAGCGCCGACGATCAGCGCCGGCGTGATCGCCGCGAAGGTCATCTGGAAGGCGATGAAGACGTACTCGGGTATCACCACCCCTTCGGTGAATGTCGCGGCCATTGAATCTGCCGTCACACCCGACAGGAACAGCTTGCCCATGCCGCCCCAGTACGGCGAGGTGCCGCCGCCGAAAGCGAAGGAATAGCCCCACAGCGCCCAGATCACCATGCACATGGCAGAGATGGTCGTGCACTGCATGAGGACCGACAGCATGTTCTTCGACCGTACGAGACCGCCGTAGAACAGGGCGAGGCCCGGCAGGATCATGAACAGGACGAGAAGCGTCGCGGTCATCATCCAGGCGACATCGCCCTTGTCCATCGTCTCGGCGACCGCTTCGGTGACTGCCTCGGCTGTGGCGGCCTCCTGCGCCAGCGCCGGAAGGGCCGAGAGAAGCGTCGCCGCACCTACCAGCCCGAGAGTTTTCTTCAGTTCCATCTATCTACCCCTTGGTCGGTATGGTGCGATTCAGATCGCGTCTTCATTGGTCTCGCCCGTACGCACGCGCACGGCAGACTGAACGTCGAGGACGAAAATCTTGCCGTCGCCGATCTTGTCGGTCTTGGCGGTCGAGGCGATCGTCTCGACGACCTGGTCGGCCATTGAGGAAGGCACCACGATCTCGAGCTTGACCTTCGGCACGAAGTTCACGGCATATTCCGCACCCCGGTAGATTTCAGTGTGTCCCGACTGTGAGCCGAAACCCTTGATTTCGGTCACCATCATGCCGCGCACCCCGATCGAGGTGAGCGCTTCGCGCACCTCTTCGAGCTTGAACGGCTTGATCGCTGCGATGATGAGTTTCATGGATCCCCTTCCGCATGATCGCGGCGCACTCCACGCCGCACTCGTGGTCCGACATGACGGCTCAACGAGGGGGCTCACAAGCGCGAGGCTGACCGGGAAATGCTTAGGAAAGGCTTATGTGGAACAATATTTGCACAATTAATGTGCTTTGATTAATTTTTGTGCGACGTGAGGATGAGCGCGTCCCCGACGTCTGCACGTTTGCCGCTCCACTTCGGAGAGTCTTCGCATTATGTTGGCCGTCGAGGCAGGAACAATGGACCGGGCGTATGAGTAGCTCGAACGGGAAGCGGCCCTTGGTCGCCGACAAGCGCGCGACTTCGCGCAAACCGAAATCAAAGCCCGCGCCAGCGCGAGCGAAAAAGCCGCGCCGTGTCCGCGCGGCGAGCCGCAACCCGGTTGTCTGGCTTTTCCGCACAGTCGTTCGACTTGTCTGGGGCGTGGGTTGGCGCGTCGGTGCGCTGGTCTTCATCGTGACGGCGCTGGCCGTCATCTATTATGCAGCGACACTGCCCCCCGTCAGTGCCCTGGTCGACGGGCGGTCGCGCGGCTCGGTCACGCTTCTCGACCGCGACAACACGGTGTTCGCCTGGCGAGGTGAGCAGTTTGGCGGCCAGATCAGCGCCGACACCGTATCTCCGCATCTGCGGAATGCCGTCGTCGCGACGGAAGACAAGCGGTTCTACAGCCACTTCGGCCTCTCACCGCGGGGCGTCGCCAGCGCCGTCCGCATCAACTTGGCCGAAGGACGCGGGCCCCTGTCGGGCAACGGCGGCTCGACGATCACGCAACAGGTCGCGAAGCTTCTCTGCCTCGGCGTGCCCTACAATCCCGAAAGCGGGATGACCGAGGCCGAGTACGAGACCGAATGCCGTCGAACCACCCTTGGCCGGAAGATCAAGGAAGCCGTCTACGCCATGGCAATGGAACTGCGGTACTCTAAGGATGATATCCTTTCGATTTACCTCAACCGCGCCTACCTGGGCGCCGGCGCGCGCGGCTTCGAAGCTGCGGCGCAACGCTACTTCGGCAGGTCGGCGAACGAACTTCTGCCCTCTGAAGCGGCGATGCTGGCCGGCCTGCTCAAGGCGCCAAGCCGCTATGCCCCGACCGCCAACCTTCAGCTCAGCCGGGACCGTGCGGCCACCATCGTCAAGCTCATGGAGGAGCAGGGCTATCTGACCGCCGCCGAGGCCGAAGAGGCGCGACGGTCGCCCGCGACGCTCTCCGAAGCGGCCGAGGCGCGGGCGGGGGGCTATTTCGCCGATTGGGTCATGGACATGGGCCCAACCTTCCTGACCGAGGAGACGACCGAGGACGTGGTTATCCAGACCACCTTTGACCAGCGCATTCAAAAAGCGGCCGAGGAGGGTCTTCAGTACATCTTCGACAACAAGGTTCGCGATGGGTCCGAGGCGCAGGCGGCCATCGTGGTGATGTCAGCCGACGGCGCGGTACGCGCGATGGTCGGCGGGCGCAAGTTCAAGGGAGTTGCAGGCCAGTTCAACCGGGCGATCCAGGCGAAACGCCAGACCGGCTCGGCGTTCAAGCCCTTCGTCTATGCCGCAGCGCTGGATATGGGCTTTCCGCCGAACACGACCGTTCGTGACGAACCCTACTGCCTCGACGTACCGGGATCGGGCGAGTGGTGCCCCGAGAACTATACGCGCACCTTCGTCGGCACGGTCACGCTGACGCAGGCTCTGGCGCAATCGCTGAATGTTCCAGCCGTAAAGGTCTTCGAGCGGGTCGGCCGCGAGGCCGTCGTCAAGATCGCCGCCGACTTCGGACTGGAAAGCGACATCGCGGTCGGGCCGGCCGTGGCGCTCGGCTCGTCCGAGTCAACCCTTCTCGAAATGACCCGGGCCTATGCGGGCATCCTGAACGGGGGCTCCTCCGTCGATCCCTACGGGCTGATCGAACTGCGGCTCAAGGGCGAGGAGAAGCCACTGCTCGTCCAGGAAGGCGGCATCGGCGAGCGCGTCATTCAGGAAAGTGCAGCACGACAGCTTACCTTCATGATGAACCAGGCGATGGAAGTCGGGACGGGAACTCGAGCCCGGCTCGAAGGAAGACCGGCCGCAGGCAAGACGGGGACCACCAGCGCGTCGAGGGATGCCTGGTTCGTGGGGTTCACGGCCGACTACGTCGCGGGCGTCTGGATGGGATACGACGACAACACACCCCTGACCGGCGTGTCAGGCGGGGGTCTTCCCGCCGAGATCTGGCACGAGGTGATGACGCGCGTCCACGAAGGGCTTCCCGTACACGATTTGCCGATGGAAGCGCCTCAGGCGGTCGCACAACAAGCAGAGCCCAGTCGCCAGCAGCCGACGCGAAACCAGCCCGGAAATCAGACCGAGCGTGTCATCATCAACATCCTGAACGAACTCTTCGGTTCGCGCTAAAGGGACTTCTTGAAGCCGAGGTGCGTGTCCTCGTAGCCCGCGCGGCGATAGAAGTCGTGCGCGCGGTCGCGAATGCGGTTCGTCGTGAACTGAAGGAGCGTCGCACCGCCGGCCTTGGCCCTTGCCTCGGCGTCCGCCAGAAGCGCGGCACCGATGCCGCCGCCGCGAAGGTCGGTCGCCACGCGCACACCTTCGATCTGCGCGCGCGTCGCGGCGTTCAGCGAGATGCCATGAAGGATCGTCAACTGGTAGGTTGCGACGATGCGGCCCGTCTCGTCCTGACCGACGATGAGCCGGTTGAAGCCGTCCCGTGCCATGGTGCGGAACGCCTCCCTGTACCTGACAAGGTCGCCCCCTTCGCGACCTTTCCCGAGCGCGTCATCCGTGAGAAGCTCAACAACGGCCGGCAGATCGCCCTCGACAGCCTCGCGGAAGGTGACGGTCACCGGAGTGCGTCCACGAATGACTTGATGTGCCCCAGGTCCTTGACGCCCGGCGCGCTCTCGACACCCGACGAGACATCCACCTGGCGCGCGCCCGTCAGCCCGACGGCTTCGGCGACATTTAGCGGTGTCAGTCCTCCCGCCAGCATCCAGGGCAATGACCAGCGGCGGTTCGCGATCAGGCGCCAGTCGAAGGACAGACCGTTCCCGCCCGGCAGCGCGCCTGCGGTCGGAGGCTTCGCATCGATGAGGATCTGGTCGGCGACGGCAGCGAAATCGTCGATCCGAGACAGGTCGGCCGCATCTGCGATGCCGATCGCCTTCATCACGGGCAAACCATATCGCTTCCGCACCTCGGTCACACGCTCGGGCGTCTCGCTGCCGTGAAGCTGAAGCATGTCGAGCGGCACAAGACGGTCGATCTCGTCGAGCAACGCGTCGTCGGCATCGACCACAAGCCCGACCTTGGCGACACCGGACGGCACTTCAATGGAAAGCGCGCGCGCCTCGTCAGGCGTCACGGCGCGCGGCGATCTCGGATAGAACACGAATCCGACATAGGAGGCACCCGCCTCCGCTGCGGCGGCGACGGCTTCGGGGGTCCTGAGACCGCAAATCTTGACGCGGACGGTGGATTGCATGGGCGCGGTTTAGCGCGCCCGTCAGCGACCCTCAAGCAGCGCGAGGACGTCGTCACCCTTTTCCGGCGAGGGAGAGACACGCTGCACTTCCTGTTCAAGCCGCACGCGCTCACGCCGTTCGTGCACGGCAGTAGCGCGATGCTTGTGCTCGCGCACCCATTCCCAGACGAAACCAAAGAGAAGGCCGACGATCGCCGCGATGAGAAGATAGGCGAAGGCCGGCAGCGTTCCCTCCCAGTTGAATCCGAGAAGACGAGCCAGGTCATCGGGCAGAAGCCTGAGCGTCAGAGGTTGGATATTCGCCACCGCCACCACGATCATCACGATCGCTATCAGGGCCAGGACGATCAGCTTGATCAGGCGCATGTCACTTCCCGTTCAGTCGGTCCCGCAAAAGCTTGCCCGTCTTGAAGAACGGGACATGCTTCTCTTCGACCTCTACGCTGTCGCCCGTGCGCGGGTTCCGTCCGACGCGCCCGTCGCGCTTTTTGACCGAGAAGGCGCCGAAGCCCCGAAGCTCGACTCGGTCGCCGCGCGCCATCGCCTCGATGATCTCGTCGAAGATCGTGGCCACGATCCGCTCGACGTCGCGCTGATACAGATGAGGGTTCTCGTCGGCGATCTTCTGCACCAGCTCGGATTTGATCATGAGGTCCCCCCATTTGTGCCGTCGTTATCCGCGGCTTCGAATACGGGGACTATAGGCCCAAACCTCGCTGCACGAAACAAGACTTCGCGTCGATTTCACGGGGATAAATGCGACTAAACGGCTGAATACGAGGGGGAAATACGCGAAGAGGCGCTTCGTTTCCGGCACTTTGGCCGCCTCGGCGACTTGCTGCGCCGCAGCTTTCCCGATTCGGAGCCGTCTACCCCGCCAGCTTGCGGTGAACCTCGTCGAGGTCGATCTCGCCGAGCGGCATGGGGTTGCCGGGGTTCTCGAAGTCATATCGGAAGAGCTCGAAGTCGCGCTTGTAGATCTCCCAGATCAGGTGCTTGGCAAGATCGTCGAAAAAGTCCTCGACCGGATACGCGCGCCTCGGGCCGTGTCCCTCACTCTCGTTGAAGCGCGGGATCGAGGCCAGGTCGACTGGCACCTTGACGTGAATGCTGTTCAGAACGTCCTGCATCCCCTCGTCGAATTTCTCGGTCCAGAAGATGCGGCCGTAGTGTCCCCCGTTCGCCACGAAGGTCGAGACATGGCCGGCCTGAGCCGACCAGTGGATGTCAGGATCCATCGGCTTGCGGAACCGGATCGTGTCGCGCGCGAACAGAAGAAAACGGCGGAACATCGCGATCTGGTCGAAGTCTCCCTCGACCTCGATCCCGTATTGCTGTGCCAGTTGCGGAATCAGGCTGCCGCGATAGCGCTGACCGTTCCTCTGGACTCCGCAAATCTTGTCGAAGAACGACGAGAGGATGCGGGTGTAAGGATTTCGCACGCAGGTGAAGGCGAACGTGGATTTGCCTCGCACGGCGTCCATGATCGCGGACTGGCTATCGTCTTGAGCCCACTTGTGCATCCCCTCGCGGGCGTCGTGGATGTCACCGTCGTAGAAATGCCCGTGGTCCGAAAAGTACATGATCTGGCCGATCGTCGAGCAGGCGCACTTCGGCACCACGCGATAGACGACGCTCTCGCTTTCGGTCATCCATGTGCCTGGGAAACCCACCGCCGAAACCCTTCCATTCCGCTTCTCGCTGTAATGCACCGGAGCGTGGCGGGAAAAAAGCAAACTTCCGAGGTTTCTTCAATCCTCCGACTCGGGTTAGACCGAAGACGCGGGCACAAGGGCAGGTGACGGGCGGGACAGTGGCGCAAATCGCCTACATTCTTCTTTGCCACAAGGACGTGGAGTCAATCATCGCGCAGGCCACCCGCCTGACCGCGACAGGCGATGCCATGGCGATCCACTTCGACGCCCGAGCGCCGCGCGCCGACTATGACAGACTTCGCGAAGCCCTGTCCGACAATCCAAGGGTCGCCTTCCCCCGTCGTCGCCAGAAGTGCGGATGGGGCGAATGGAGCCTTGTGGGCGCGACACTCGCGGCTGTGGAAGCCGCCGTAGAGGCTTTTCCGCGCGCGACGCACTTCTACATGCTTTCTGGCGACTGCATGCCGATCAAGACGGCAGAATACGCGCGCGACTTTCTGGACCGCCGCGACGCCGACTTCATCGAAAGCTTCGATTTCCACAACTCGGACTGGATCAAGACCGGCTTCAAGGAAGAGCGTCTGATCTATCGCCACTGGTTCAACGAAAGGACGCAGCCCAAGCTGTTTTACGGCAGCCATGCGATCCAGAAGCGCCTCGCGCTGACGCGGCGTGTGCCGCGTGATATCCAGATGATGATCGGAAGCCAATGGTGGTGCCTGCGCCGTCAGACCATCGAAGCGATTCTCGACTTCATCCGGGAGCGTCGCGATGTGGTCCGCTTTTTCAAGACGACATGGATTCCCGACGAGACGTTCTTTCAGACCCTCGTGCGCCACCTGGTGCCCGAGGCTCAGATCGACAACCGCACGCTGACCTTCCTGATGTTCACCGACTACGGCATGCCGGTGACATTCTACAACGATCACTACGACCTTCTTCTGGCCCAGGACTTCCTCTTCGCGCGCAAGATCAGCGCCGAGGCGACCGACCTGAAAGCGAAGCTCGGCCGCCTCTACTCGCAAACCGGCGTCCGATTCCGTGTCTCGAACGAAGGCCGGCAACTCTTTACCTTCCTGACCGGCCGGGGCCGCGTCGGGGAACGCTTCACGCCACGCTTCTGGGAGAAAGACGCGACCATCGGGCGCGAGAGGTCTCTTCTGATCGTCACCTGCAAGAAATGGCACGTCGCCAAGCGTCTGCTCGACCGGATCGCCAAGGTGTCGAATCTGCCGGCAATCGAATACCTCTTCGACGAGGAGGCGACACCGATGACCGACCTCGGAGGGATTCAGGCGACACTCGCGAAACGGACGCGCCACCGTCGCGCGCTGATGCGGATGCTGTTCGACTACTATGGGACCGACAGCCTCCTGATCTGTCTGGACCCTGCGAACATAGACCTGTTCCGCGACTTCTACTCCGACCGAAGCGAGACCCGGCTTCTCGAGATCGAGTGCAACTACACCGACGACTACCTCGAAGGCCATGCCAAGCGCGTCGGCCTGGCGGGAGAGCACACGTCAGCCGAGACATTCCGGACCCTTTTGCCGACGATCCGCAACGACGTGTTCCGCGAGAGCGAACTCATCCGTGACCAGAAGTTCCCCGAGTTCTATCGCATCCGCGAAAAGAACGATCCCGAGGACAACGTCGAGCCGCTTGCGAGCTTCCTCGGCATCGACCTTTCAAAAGCGCGCGAGATCGCTGCGACCGAACATCTCTTCGTCGACTGAGGATAGACATGGCTTACACCTATGACGACCAGAACATCTTCGCGAAGATCCTTCGCGGCGAGATCCCCAACCGGACGGTGATCGAGACCGAGCACACGCTCGCCTTCGAGGACATCGCTCCCCAGGCGCCGCACCATGTGCTGATGATCCCGAAAGGGCATTACGTTACGGCAGACCACTTTGCCGCCGAGGCGAGCGAGGCCGAAATCGTCGACTTCTGGCGGACGTTCGGCTCGATCTGCGCCGACCTCGGCGTCTCGCCCAATGTGGGAGACGGCTATCGCATCATCGCGAATTCCGGTCGGCACGGCGTCCAAGACGTTCCGCACTTCCATCTGCACATCCTCGCAGGCCGCCCACTTGGACGGATGCTGAAGGACGACTAAAACGCGGGAGCGGGGGCATCTGCGACACTGCCGCTCTTGCCCCCTCCACGCCTCCGTCTACTATGCCTTGATCGAAAGACGAGGCCGAACCGAACCATGACAGCCCATTCTGCACCGCAACCGCCCGAGACCGAAATCGTGACCCAGACCCGCGTCTCGTGCGATGGGGGCGAGGGCGCTCTCGGTCACCCGCGCGTGTGGCTTTCCATCGATCCGAAGCTTGGGTGGGTCGAATGCGGCTATTGCGACAAGCGCTACCTCCTGGCCAAGACCTGACGTCGACTAGCCTTCGGAACAGTGCCTGCGGAACGCCCGCTTGAGCAGATCTAGCTCGGCGCGGAGGAGCGACACCTCGGCCCGCAGATCGTCATCCAGCATCTCGCCCGCGACGACCGTTTCATGCGCCAGAGCGTCGCCCGTTGCAGCGTCCTCGATCACGAAGGTCTGCACCCCATCCGACAGCCGATCGACAGGAAGCCGGAACCGGACCAGCCAGCGCGGCCCTCCGCCCTCCTCTGCCGTGGCCGCGATCGTCTCGGGCTCGCCCACAAGTTCGTCGCGGTGACGGATGCGAAGCCGCGGAGCCACCGTCGCGGCGCGCGCGGACAGAAGGCCCTCCCAGACCCCCTCGGCCAGGCGCATCCGCGTCAGTGTCATTTCGGCCACCGGCTCCCCCTCAGAATCTCGGCCCGGGGACGACGCGACAACGTCACGTCCCGAAGGATGATCTGGTTCATTTCGGGCCCCTCGAAGATCAAGTCAAGCCACGCGCGCTCCACCCGGGCCTCGTTCATTCGCGTCGCCGAAAGGTCGAATTCGACCGAAAACTCCCCCGTCGAGCCCGAGAATTCGCGGACGAGTTGCTCGACGTTCGGACCGTGTCGGACGTTGAGGCGACCGAATATCTCCAAGGGCTTTTCGGTCTCGACCCTGATATCCAGCCGGATCAGATGCCGCCGCGACAAGCCAGCAATTCCGGAGCGTGGCAGATCGACGACGAGGCTGAGGAAAGAGCCATCGAAGCGGAAGACGTCGAGCCGGACGCCATAGGCGGCCACGTCCTCGGCCCGCGTGTTGCGAATCTGGCGGATCGACAACTCGGACAGGGCGCAGTCATGGAAAATCTTTGCCTCGGCCCCAACGGAGGCTCGCGTCTCGACGGATGCCAGGCCCGCACCCCTGACGGGCCCGCACCACAACTCGGGACGCCACGCCCAGTCCGAGTGCATCGGACGCCGGATTGCCGCCTGGTTGGCCAGCGGCAGGGCAAGGCGACCCTCCGCCGCGTGCAGGACCCGATCGATGCGCTTGCCCAGGGCCCGTGCCTGGTTACGCAAAACCTTCAGGTTCCGAACATCGAGCCGGTCGAGAGAACGCACCGCACGATCCCACCTGCGCAGGGCGTGTCGTTCGATCATTCCTGAAAACGGACCGGGCATCTTTCGTCCAAATGCTGTGGTCGGAGCGTAGCAACTCGCAGCATATAGAGGCAACGCTTGAGCGGGATGAAGGTCCACAAAACTGTGGATAACATTGCAGGACGGCTCAGCCGTCGTTCGCAGCTCTCAGTTCGTCAACCTGGGCTCCCAGGGTCGAAAGCCCTTCATCGCGGGCGATTGGTCGATTCTCCCGCCCGAAAAGAGAGATCGAGACCACGCGGCCTTTCAGGTCGAACAACGCTTTCCAGACATCGTCCGAAGCGCCGGGCAGCGCACTTGGGTCACGGGCGTGGAGGAAAAGAAGAGTGTCGGTCCGCCTCGTCTCGAGGATGCTGACGCTGCCCGGCTGTCCGTCCCGCGCCAGTGCGGCGCGTCCTTGCTCGGTGACGAAATAGGACTCCATTTCCTCAGGCGATGGCGCATCGCCTTCGTCGGCCGTAGCAGAAACCGTCACGACACCGGGCACATCTGGGCTGGCGGCTTTCGCGTTGCCGCCAATTGCGGCGCAACTTCCCAACACGACGACCGACGTCGTGCTCGACGCGGCCGTCGTTCAGGCGTCGATACACCAGCCGTCCGCGCCCGCGACGACGATGCCGTCAGGAAGCACGATCCGCGTCGGCGCGCGGGAGACCATGCCTCCCGCGTCGCAAGCGGCCAGCCTGAGAACAGATACAACGACGAGACTAGAGGTCCGCGTAGACATGCGTCTCGGCCGCGGCCCCGGGGTGGGTCACGGCGCCGAGCCGAGTAGAGCCGACGAGCTGCGCGTACTTCCAGAGAGCGCCCGACTGGTAGTTGGTCGGACGCGCGCCGGGCCAAGCCGCCTTCCGCTTCGCAAATTCCTCGTCCGACAACGCCACCGAGATCTCTCCCTTGACGGCGTCGATGGTGATGACGTCCCCGTCCTGCAAGAGGGCAATGGGTCCACCATAGGCTGACTCCGGGCCCACGTGACCCACGCAGAATCCGCGTGTCGCGCCGGAGAAGCGTCCGTCCGTGATGAGCGCAACCTTCTTGCCCATGCCCTGACCCGAGAGCGCCGCGGTGGTCGCCAGCATCTCGCGCATCCCCGGTCCGCCTGCAGGGCCTTCGTTGCGGATGACCAGCACCTCGCCTTCCTTGTAGGTCCGCGCCTTCACGGCTTCGAAGGCATCCTCCTCGCACTCGAAAACACGCGCCGGTCCGGTGAAGACCTGCTCGGCTTCGCTCATGCCGGCGACCTTCACGATGGCGCCTTCCGGGGCAAGGTTGCCCTTCAGGCCCACGACGCCCCCCGTCTTGGTGATCGGCGTCTCGATGGGATAGATGACCCGCCCGTCCGCCTCGCGGTCGATCTTGTCCAACTCGACGCCGATGGTCTCTCCGCTGGCGGTCAGGCAATCCTCGTGGATCAGCCCCGCCTTGCGCAGTTCCTTCATCACGACCGGGACACCGCCCGCCTCATAGAGGTCCTTGGCGACGAACTTGCCGCCCGGCTTCATGTCAACGAAATAGGGCGTATCGTGGAAGATGTCGCAGACGTCGAAGAGGTCGAAGTCGATCCCTGCCTCGTGCGCCATCGCCGGCAGGTGCAACCCCGCGTTCGTCGACCCGCCCGTGCAGGCGACGACCCGCGCGGCGTTCTCCAGCGCCTCGCGCGTGACGACGTCGCGCGCGCGGATGTTCTTCTCGATCAGGTTCATCACGGCGGCGCCCGAAGCCTCGCCGTACTGCGCACGGCTCTCGTAGGGCGCAGGCATCCCCGAGCTGTTCAGCAGCGCCAGCCCGATCGCCTCGGAGACACAGGCCATGGTGTTGGCGGTGAACTGGCCGCCGCAGGCACCGGCCGACGGGCAGGCGACCCGCTCGAGGATGGCAAGCTGCGCGTCCGACACGTCGCCTGCCTGATAGCGACCTACCGCCTCGAACATGTCCTGCACCGTCAGGTCGCGTGACGCGAAGTCGGCTGGAACGTCCGCGCCCTCGGGCACCTTGCCCGGCAGGATCGAGCCGCCGTACATGAAGACCGACGGCACGTTCAGGCGCAGCATCGCCATCATCATCCCAGGCAGCGACTTGTCGCATCCGGCTAGACCGACAATTGCGTCGTAGCAGTGCCCGCGCATCGTCAGTTCCACGGTGTCGGCGATCGCCTCGCGCGACGCCAGCGACGACCGCATTCCTTCATGCCCCATCGCGATCCCGTCGGTGACGGTGATCGTGGTGAACTCGCGCGGCGTCCCGCCGGCCGATTTCACGCCCGTCTTCACCGCTTGCGCCTGCCAGTTAAGAGCGATGTTGCACGGCGCGGCCTCGTTCCAGCAGGTGGCGACGCCGACGAAGGGCTGCGCGATGTCCTCCTCGGTCAGGTCCATCGCATAGTAATACGATCTGTGCGGCGCGCGGGCCGGTCCTTCGGTGACGTGTCGGCTGGGCAGCCTCGACTTGTCGAACCTGTTGTTTTTGAGCATGTGTCGCCTCCCCGGTTTTCGTCCCGAGCCATAGCTCTGCGGCTCGGGAGGGGCAAGCGCAAGCGGGGTTTCGCGTGGACCTGTACCGTCCGAAGCGAAGGCCCGTTGACGACGAGGCGCGCGACCCGCAGGGTCTGTCAAGTGTCCTATCAGAGCTACCGCCAGTCCCTCACGCGAACCGGCCTGCGTACGGCGCTTTGGCGACTGCCCGTGGGGCTGGCCCTTGTCGTCTGCCTGACGGTGCTTTGGGCATTGGCCCTGTCCGGCGTGCTGTCGGTGATGCGCGGCGAGCCCCTTCCGGCGACGTGGTTCGACATCCTGTTCTCGACCGGCACCCCTGCGGGAACGGTTGTCTTCCTTGGGCTCTACGCCGGACCTGGCCTCGCCACGATCTACGTGGCGCGGACCCTGCACGCGAGATCGACACGCAGCCTCGTCGGTCCCGCCCCGCGCACGCTGCGCCACTTTGCCGTCGGCGCGGGTGTCACCCTGGGGGCAGCCGTGATCCTGACGCTCGTCGCACGCCCCGACGTTCCGGACGTCGAGCCAAACCTTCCGGCGAGCACCTGGGCCCTCTGGCTTCCGCTTGGGCTCATCGCCGTCGCTGCACAAACCGGATCCGAAGAACTGCTGTTTCGCGGCTACCTTCAGGGCCAGCTGGCCGCTCGCCTGCGCTCGCCCATAGTGTGGCTTCTCCTGCCTGCCCTCCTCTTCGGAGGGCTCCACTACCTCCCGAACGTCGGTCCGGAGGTCGCCCTTACCTACGTGGGCGCGGCGACCCTCTTCGGCGTCATCGCGGGCGATCTTACCGCTCGAACGGGAAGCATCGGTGCAGCCTGGGGGATTCACTTCGCGAACAACGCGCTCGCCATCCTCGTCGTGGCGGCGGACCCCGCGCTTGGTGGGCTTGCCCTCTATCATTCGGCGATCCCGCTCGAGGCCGGCCTGAGCGATCCACGACGTCTCGCTGTCGACTTGGCGGCGCTGGTCGGCGTGTGGATCCTGACCGCGCGTCTCCTGTCCCGCTGATTGCAATTCCCCGCCGCGCGGCTTAACTGGTCCCGGAGCAGGCGCCGAAAAAAGCTGATGAACTGGATTTCGAACTACGTCCGACCGAAGATCAATTCGCTCTTCTCGCGCCGGGAAGTGCCTGAGAACCTTTGGACGAAATGCCCCGAATGCGGGACGATGCTGTTTCACCGCGAGCTGGCGGAGAACCTGAACGTCTGCACGAACTGCGATCACCATATGGCGATCTCGGCCCGTGACCGGCTGACGACGCTCTTCGACAATGGGGTCTTTTCCGAAGTCGAGGTCCCGCAACCGATCCAGGACCCGCTGAATTTCCGCGACCAGAAGAAGTACCCTGAACGCCTGAAGTCGGCACAGCGCGAGACCGGCGAAAAGGAAGCGATGTTGGTTGCCGAGGGCGAGATCGGGCGAACGCCCATTGTCGCCGCCGTCCAGGACTTCGGCTTCATGGGCGGCTCCATGAGCATGTACGTCGGCAACGCCATCATCGCCGCCGCCGAGCGCGCGGTAAAGCGGAAGCGGCCCCTGGTACTCTTTTCGGCCGCCGGCGGCGCCCGGATGCAGGAAGGCATCCTGTCCCTGATGCAGATGCCGCGCACCACCATCGCCGTCGACATGCTCAAGGAAGCCGGCCTGCCCTACATCGTTGTGCTGACACACCCGACGACGGGCGGGGTGACCGCCTCCTACGCGATGCTGGGCGACGTCCAGATCGCCGAGCCGAACGCGCTCATCTGTTTCGCCGGACCCCGCGTGATCGAGCAGACTATCCGCGAGAAACTGCCCGAGGGGTTCCAGCGTGCCGAGTACCTGCTCGACCACGGGATGCTCGACCGGGTCACGCATCGCAAGCACTTGAAAGACGAACTCGTTACAATCGTGCGGATGCTCCTCGGCCTGTCGCCGGCGGTGAAGGGCGATCTGCCTGCGCCGGAACTGACGCCAGCCGCCCTGCCCGCCTCGACCCCCGACGCCGCCGAAGGAAAGTGACGCGCCACAGCGTTCCTCGGAAACCGTGACACAGACAGTGACCTCCGACGCCATCCTCGAGCGGATGATGCGGCTGCATCCGAAGGTGATCGACCTCACCCTCGACCGGATGGGGCGCTGCCTTGCGGCCGTGGGCGACCCGCACCTGCACCTCCCTCCGGTGATCCACGTCGCGGGCACGAACGGCAAAGGGTCGACACAAGCCATGATCCGTGCGGGCCTCGAAGGCGCGGGTCAGTCGGCGCACGCCTACACCTCGCCTCATCTGGCCCGCTTCCACGAACGCATTCGCGTTACTGGCGAAATCATTTCGGAGCCCGACCTGACGCGGCTTCTCGACGAGGTGTACGAGGCCAACGGCGGCGAGACGATCACCTACTTCGAGATCACCACCGTCGCCGCCTTCCTCGCCTTCGCGCGCACACGAGCAGACTGGACGCTGCTCGAAGTCGGGCTCGGCGGCCGCCACGACGCGACGAACGTGGTGGACGATCCGCGCCTGACGATCATCACAAAGGTGGACCTCGACCACCAGGCGTTCCTGGGTGAGACAATTGCCGAAATCGCCTACCAGAAGGCAGGCATCATCAAGAAAGGCGTACCCGTCATCGTCGGCCCGCAGCACGACGAGGGGCTTGCGGTGATCGAAGCCGAGGCGGCACTCTTCCACGCCCCCGTCATCGCCCACGGCCAGCATTGGCATGCCTGGGAGGAACGCGGGCGTCTGGTGTTCCAGGACGAGACCGGGCTTGTCGATCTGCCGCTGCCGAACCTGCGCGGCCCGCACCAGATCGGCAACGCCGGCATGGCGCTGGCCGCCCTCCGCCACCTCGGTTTCGGTGACGACGCACTGGATGCCGCCGTCAGCCGTGCCTTCTGGCCCGCGCGGATGCAACGCCTGACGTCTGGTCCGCTGGTCGACGCGGCCGGCACGGCTGAACTCTGGCTCGACGGCGGGCACAACCCCGCTGCCGGCGATGCCCTTGCCGAAACGCTTCAGCAGATGCCGGACCGACCGACCCATCTCATTTGCGGAATGCTGTCCACAAAGGACGTCTCGGGCTACCTCCGCCCCCTCGCACAGGTCGCCGCCAGCCTTCACGCTGTCGCCATTCCGGGTGAGACCGCAACGCTTCCGGCCGAGGAGACAGCCGCTGCGGCGACGGCGGTGGGCCTGTCCGCGACCGTGTCGGGCTCGGTGGCCGAGGCGCTGTCCGACATCGTGGCCCGGGACCCGGGCGCGCGCGTCCTCATCTGCGGTTCGCTCTATCTCGCCGGGTCGGTCCTGCGCGAGAACGGCTGACGGACACCTTCGACCTTCTTCTGTCCAACAATACTCCGGGAAGCGGGCGTCAGCGAGCGGGGGCAGAGCCCCCGGCCATCACGCCCCGACCGCGACCAGAGCTTCCGCCAAAACCGGCACCGTCCGCGCGTTCAGACCCGCGATGTTGATGCGGCTGTCGCCGACCATGTAGATGCCGTGATCCTTCCGGAGCGCCATCACCTGCTCGGGCGAACATCCGAGGCGCGAGAACATGCCCCTGTGAAGGGCGACGAAGTCGAAGCGGTCCGAGTTGGTCCGCTGGCGAAGTTCGGCAGCAAGCAACTTGCGCAGGTCGAGCATCCCGAGGCGAACGTCCTCCAGCTCCTCCTGCCAGTCGGCGCGAAGCTCGGCATCGTCGAGGATCATCTGAACCACCCGCGCGCCGTGGTCGGGCGGGAACGAGTAGTTCTGCCGGTTCAGGAAGGCGAGCGTGGCCTGTGCACTGTCCCGGTCGGCGCCGTTCTTCGCCACTGTCATCAGGACACCCGCACGCTCACGATAGACGCCGAAGTTTTTCGAGCAGGACGCGGCCAGCACCATCTCGGGAAGACGTCCCGCCAGCAGGCGCACCCCCTCCGCATCGGCGTCCAGACCGTCGCCGAAACCCTGATAGGCGATGTCGATGAAGGGCACCGCGCCAGTCGCCTCGAGCAACGCCGCGACCTCAGCCCACTCCTCGATGGTCAGGTTCGCACCGGTCGGGTTGTGGCAACAGCCATGCAGAAGGACGAGGTCGCCCGCCTTAACGCCCTTCAGGTCCTCCATCATGCCCGCGAAATCGACTCCGCGGGTTTCGCCGTCGAAATAGCGATACTCGCGCATCGGGAGGCCGAGGTATTTCACGATGGTCAGGTGGTTCGGCCAGGTGGGGGACGAAATCCAGATCGTCGCGTCCTTGTCGGCATAGCGCATCAGCTCCAGACCTTGCCGGATCGCCCCAGTGCCGCCTGGCGTCGCAGCCGCCGCCACGCGTCCAGCCTCGACGGTGTCGCCCAGAACCAGCCGCCGCATCGCCGCGGTGAAGGCCGGGTCGCCTGCAAGGCCGGTGTAGGCTTTCGTTTCTTGGGTCTCGACCAGCCGCCGCTCGGCCGCCTTGACCGCGCGCATGACAGGGGTCCGCCCGTCCGCGTCCTTGTAGACACCGACGCCGAGGTCGACCTTTCCCTCGCGCGGGTCGTCCCGATAGAGCTGCATCAGCTCGAGGATCTTGTCGGCAGGCTGCGGGGTCAGGTCGCTCAGCATGAAAGGGTCCTCAGGACGGGATGCGGGAGAGGTCTCGGTCGCGGGTCAGGATTTTCGTCTTCGTTTCCCGACGCACAGGGGTGAAGCCGTTTTTCTGATAGAGCGCAAGGGCGCGGGGATGGTCCAGGGTGCAGGTGTCGACGATCAGCTTCTCGGTCCCCGCCATATCCCAGGCGGTCAGGATCGCCGTCTTCAGAAGCCAGGTCCCCAGACCGCTTCCGACCGCTTCCGGAACGAGGCCGAAATAGTCGAGCTCGGTCACTCCGGTCGATTTCGGTCCGTCGAGGAAGAAGAATCCGTGCGGCCAACCCTTGTGCATGAGGGTGAAGAGCGACGACCGGGCGAGATGAGACGCGATCTCGTCGTGGGGACGGGCATACATGTCCTCCCAAGCATAGTCCTGTCCGACCGCGCCGTAGAGGGAAAGGAAATACCATACGGGCGGGGTCTCGGCCTTGAGAAGCGCAGCCGGCACGCCGAGGGGAAGACGCGGCCAGTCGTAGGTCGGACGCTCGTTCATCTCGAGGTAGGTGACGGTGTACTCGACCTCGGTTCCGGCCTTCTGGACCGTCATCCCGTCTCGACCTTCAGGTCGCCGTACATGCCCCACTCGGCCCAGGATCCATCGTAAAGCGAATGGTTGCGGTGGCCGGCGCGCTCCAGCGCGAGCGAAAGGATCGCCGCCGTCACGCCCGAACCGCAGGACGTGATGACGGGCTTACGAAGGTCGACGCCCGAAGACTTCGAAGATCGCCTTCAACTCCGGCACGGGTCGAAGCGTGCCGTCGTCATTCAGCAGGCGGCGGTAGTGGACGCTCTTCGAGCCTGGAATGTGACCCGCGCGAAGGCCCGGCCTCGGCTCGGGTTCCTCACCGCGGAAGCGGGCCGCCGCACGGGCGTCGACGATCTCGTGGTCGCCCAGCTTCGAGGCGGCGGCGACCTGAGTGACGTCCTTCACAAGCTGGTTCTGCCGGCTTACTGTGATGTGGCGGTCGCGCATGACGGGCGCCATATCCTCGATAGGCCGACCTTCGGCGCGCCACTTCGGAAAGCCCCCGTCCAGCACCGCGACGTCGGTCTTTCCCATCAGGCGAAACAGCCACCAGACGCGTGCGGCCGAAAACAGCCCGGCGCCGTCATAGACGACGACCTGATGTCCGTCACCCACGCCCATGGCACGCATCCGGCTGATGAACTTCTCGACCGGCGGCACCATGTGCGGCAGGTCGGAACGGTGGTCGCTCAGATCGTCGATGTCGAAGAACCGCGCACCGGGAATGTGCGCCTTGTCGTACTCGGCCTTGCCGTCCCGCTTCATGTCCGGAAGATACCACGAGGCATCGAGAACCCTGAGATCGGGGTCATCCAGATGCTGCGCCAGCCACTCGGTCGAGACGAGCGTTTTCGGATCGTCGGCCATGAGTTTCGTCCCTCGGTCGTCCGAGTTCCCTGCTACGACGAGGCGTGCCGCGACGCAAGGCGGGGCCGTGAGGCGGCAATTGTAGCAACCGGGGCCATCCGCTAGTGTCGCGCCGGGGATCGGCGGAACGCACGGGGGGCAGTTGACCGTACTGGCGGAATACCAGCGGCTCGAGGCCGAGGGCGTGTGGCGCCCCGACCCGGAGGCGCAGCGGCGCAACGTCGTCGTCTCGATCGGCGAGGCGACGCTGACGATTTCCGACTTCAACGGCAGCGCGCTGACCCACTGGTCCCTTCCCGCCGTGCAGCGCCTGAACCCCGGCGAGCGCCCTGCCCTCTACGGACCGGGCGACGACGCGCCCGAGACACTGGAAGTATCGGACGACGAGATGGTCGCCGCCCTCAATCGCGTCCTGAAGGCCATCCGCCGGGGCGCAGCACGGCCGGGCCGGGTACGCGGCCTCACGACGCTTGCCGTCTTCTTGGGCGCGACGGCGATTGCTGTTTTTTGGCTTCCCGGCGCTATCGTCCGCCACACCGCATCGCTTGTGCCCGAAAGCGCCCGCACGGGCATCGGGGCCGCCCTCGTCGAGGAAGTAGAGACCGTCGCCGGCGCCGCCTGCGACAACCCCTCGGGGCAGCGCGCGCTTTCCCGCCTCAGCGACGTGCTGTTCCCCGGCAAGCCCACCACGCTGGTCGTCCTGCCGTCGGCGCTGACCGGAACCGCGAGCCTGCCCGGCGGCACCATCCTGATCTCGCATACCCTCGTCGAGGACTACGAGACGCCGGAAGTGCTGGCCGGCTATCTTATCGCCGAGGACATGCGGCGCACCCGGCAGGACCCGCTGACAGAACTTCTCAAGGCGGCCGGGCTGAAAGCAGCGCTGACGCTTCTGACCACGGGCAAGCTGTCCGAAGACACGCTGAGCCCGATGTCAGAGTGGTTGGTGTCGCACCCGTCCGCAAGAATACCCCAGCCGGTCTTGGCAATGCGGATGAAAGAAGCGGGTGTCTCCGGAAAGCCCTACGCTCTTGCCGTCGATTATACAGGAAAGACGACAGACACCGTGGCCGACGCTATTCCCGCCACGCCGCGACCCGTGCTCGAGGACGGGGACTGGATCGCCCTCCAGCGCATCTGCGAGGACTAGAGCGCCTTGGCATCGCGGTCTGCGGGTATCGCCTTGAGGCAGTCCGCATCGGTCGGCTCGGCCTGGACCCAAAGCTCCCACCCCGCGATGCGGCGCAAGACGAAGGTGCATCCCCGCGCGTCGGTGAACACGGGTGCGTCATAACCAGGCGGCGGGACCTTTCGGACGGAATCGACCTGCTGTGCGCAGGCGGACGAAAACGAGGCCAGGAGACCCAGGCCGATGGCAGTCAGCAGCTTCAATCCAGTCATCCCCACGATTCCCCGACGGCACTTTGCCGACCGAGGGACGCGGGGTAAAGAATTTCTACTTCGTTCCGAACATCCTGTCGCCGGCATCGCCAAGGCCGGGGACGATGTAGCCTTTCTCGTTCAGGCGCTCGTCGAGTGCGGCGGTGACGATCGGCACGTCGGGATGCGCTTCCTTCATGCGCGCCACGCCTTCGGGAGCGGCGAGCAGGCAGAGGAAACGGATGTTGTCCGCGCCCGCCTTCTTCAGAAGATCCACGGCCGCCACAGAGCTGTTGCCAGTCGCGAGCATCGGGTCGACCGCGATGACCAGCCGGTTGTCCAGTTCGCCCGGCAGTTTGCAGTAGTACTGGACCGGCTTCAGCGTCGCCTCGTCACGGTACAGACCCACGAAGCCGACCCGTGCCGAGGGGATCAGGTCCAGCATCCCGTCCAGCAATCCGTTGCCTGCCCTCAGGATCGAGACCAGCGCCAGCTTCCGTCCCGAGAGCACCGGGGCGTCCATGTCGCAGAGCGGCGTCTCGATGGTTCGCGTCGTCATCGGCAGGGACCGCGTCACCTCGTAGGCAAGAAGCGTGCTGATCTCGCGCAGAAGCTGGCGGAAGACGGCGGTGGAGGTGTCCTTCTCGCGCATCAGCGTCAGCTTGTGCTGGACCAGCGGGTGATCGACGACGGTAAGGTGATCGGTCATCTCGGCTCCTGTGCAGTGAAAGGCATGCCCGGGCCGCGAGACGGGACGCCGAGGTGCGCGGCAACGGTCGCAGCGACGTCGACGAAGGCCACCTGTCCCGCTGCCAGCGGCGCAGGTCCTTTGCCCACGACCGCAACGCGCTCGCGGGTGTGATCGGTGCCCGACCAGGTCGGATCGTTGCCGTGGTCGGCGGTGAAGAGGATCAGGTCGTCGTCTCGGAGGTTCGCCAAAAGGCGCGGCACTTGGCTGTCGAACCATTCGAGCGCGCGGGCATAGCCCGAGACGTCGCGCCTGTGCCCGTAGAGCGTGTCGAACTCGACGAAGTTGGCGAACGTCAGGCTTCCGTCCTCTGCTTCGGCGATCAGGCGCACAAGATGCTCCATCAGCTCGTCGTCGCTGCCCTTGGCAACGTCGTCTATGCCTCGCATCGAGAAGATGTCGCCGATCTTGCCGACCGCGTGGACCTTGCGCCCCGCCTCCGAGACCCAATCGCACAGCGTCGGAGACGGTGGCTCGATGGCGAAGTCCTTGCGGTTCTTCGTGCGCTTGAAGTCGAGCGCCGTCTCGCCAAGGAAAGGCCGAGCGATGACGCGACCGACCTTCATGGCGTGGAGCGTCGGTGCCAAACCCCTGCACATCGACAACAGGCGCTCCAGCCCGAAACGCTCCTCGTGCGCGGCGATCTGGAACACGCTATCGACCGACGTATAGCAGATCGGCCAGCCGGTTCGCAGATGCTCCTCCCCAAGGTCTTCGATGATCTGCGTGCCCGAGGCGTGGCAGTTGCCGAGTGTGCCCTCGGTGCCTGCGAGCCGCGCGGCCTCGGCCATGAGGTCGGGCGGGAAGGCGGGCTGCGCGTCCGGGAAGTAGTGCCAGTCCCACGGAACTGGCACGCCCGCCAGTTCCCAGTGACCCGACGGAGTATCCTTGCCCTGCGACACCTCGGTCGCGGCCGCCCAGATGCCTTCTGGCTTGGCGTCTAGACCCGGTGTTGCCTCGCCACCCGCGAGGCGCACGGCAGCACCAAGGCCGAGACGATCGAGATGAGGCATCCTCAGCGGACCCGTCCGGTTTTCCTCCGCCTCGCCCCGTGCACAGGCCTGGGCGATGTGGGCCAGGGTGTTCGATCCTGTATCGGGTCGTTTGCCGTTGAAGAAAGCAGCGGCATCAGGCGCGCCGCCTGCCCCGGCGCTGTCGAGAACGACGAGGAAGGCCCGCGCCATCAGCCCACCCTCTCGAGCATCAGCGGCAAGGGGTCGGCGTGATCGCCGATCGTCAGCGCGGCAAGATACGCACGCTCGGCCTCCTGCGCTGCCTTTCTCTCCGGCGGCATGAAGTCGCGCGACGGGCTGACCCTTGGACACTTCGGAGCCGAGGGGAAGAATGTCCGAGAAGCCGACCGAGGCGTCGATCCTGTCGCCTTCTCGCAACCGTCCTCCGCCAAGGTGCACAACGGCAAGCCCGATGGCATGACCGTCCAGCGCTGCGATCTTCCCAGCCTGTGGTGCAGCGATCTCGCGGATGACGTTGGCTTCGGGCAGGCGGCTCTGCCAATCCTCGCTGAAGCGTGCCGGGACCGCCGAGAGCCTCGATCATCGCGTCGAACTTCCGGGCGGCCTTGCCTGATTTCAGTGTATCGAGCAGCTTGCCCGCCGCCACTTCCGGCGAGACGTCGACCCCCGCAAGCAGCATCAACTCCGCCCCAAGGGCCAAAGTCAGGTCGACGAGGCGCGAGTTGCGCGGATTGGTCAGCGCCTGCATGACCTCGGCCACCTCGAGCGCGTTCCCGGCAGTCGAGGCAAGCGGCTGGTCCATCGCGGTGACCAGCGCCGCCGTCCGGCACCCTGCCCCGTTGGCCGTGGAGACAAGCGACCTCGCCAGGGCAACGGCATCCTCACGCGTTTTCATGAAGGCGCCCGAGCCGCACTTCACGTCGAGGATCAGCGATCCCAGACCTGCCGCCAGTTTCTTCGACAGGATCGACGCGGTGATGAGGTCGATGCTTTCGACCGTCCCCGTCACGTCGCGCACTGCATAAAGCCGTTTGTCCGCCGGCGCGATCCGTTTTGACGCCGAGACGATGGCGCAGCCGATGTCATCGACCATGCGGCGGAAAGCCGTCTCGTCCACGTCGGTCGCTACGCCGGGGATGGCCTCGAGCTTGTCGAGGGTTCCGCCGGTATGTCCGAGGCCACGGCCCGAGATCATCGGGTTCGCCACGCCGACGGCCGCGAGCATGGGCGCGAGCAGCAAGGACACGCAGTCGCCGATGCCGCCCGTGGAGTGCTTGTCGACAACGGGCGTCTTCAGCTTCCACTCCAGGACGTCGCCTGAATCCCGCATCGCCAGGGTCAGCGCGACCCGCGCTTCTTCCGACAACCCCCGCAGGCAGACGGCCATGGCGAAGGCCCCGGCCTGGGCGTCGGTCACGGCCCCGGTGGCAAGACCGTTGGCGAACCAGGTCATCTGAGCCTGAGTGGGCTCGCCCCCGTCGCGCAGAGTCTCGATGATCGCGCGAGCGTCCATCCTCAGCGGTCCATCGCGGATTTGGCGAAGGCACCCGGAAGAAGTTCCGACATCGTCATTGTGAGCGTCTCGCCCGAGACCGACGCCATGGTGACGGGCGTGTCCGGCGCGGCGAACTCCGACAGCTTCTGGCGACACCCGCCGCAGGGCGTGACGGGGTCGGGGCTGTCGGCGATGACGGCAACCTCGGCGATGCGGGTCTCGCCGCCTGCGATCATCGCGGCGATGGCGCCCGCCTCGGCACAGGTGCCCTGCGGGTAAGCTGCGTTCTCGACGTTGACGCCGACAAAGACCTTGCCGGAGGCGGTCCTGAGCGCGGCTCCGACCTTGAAGCCGGAATAGGGGGCGTAGGCGTTCGGCCGCGCCGCCGCGGCCTCGTCGATCAGGCTCATGAACGATGTCCTTTTCGGCCAACGTGACCCGTGGCATTGGGGATGGCAAGAGTGGGAGAGGCTTGCCCCGTCCGGAACTTCAACGCAGACTGCGACGCGACCGATGTCCCCCGCTGCCGCCAAAGAGCGGCGGGGATATGCGCCGGTCCAAGATTGTTTAACGCTAAACTATCTGGGGGAGGACACCATGACCAGCGACACGCGCGAGATCGCGCTTCGGCAGGCTGCGCTCGATTACCACGAGTTCCCAAAGCCCGGTAAGCTCGAGATCCGCGCAACCAAGCCGCTGGCCAACGGCCGTGACCTGGCCCGCGCCTACAGCCCCGGCGTTGCCGAGGCTTGCCTCGAGATCAAGGCCGACCCGCTGACCGCCAGCCGCTATACCGCCCGCGGCAACATGGTCGCAGTGGTGACGAACGGCACTGCGGTCCTCGGGTTGGGCAACATCGGGGCGTTGGCGGCCAAACCCGTGATGGAAGGCAAGGCAGTCCTCTTCAAGAAATTCGGCAACATCGACTGTTTCGACATCGAGCTGAACGAAAGCGACCCCGAAAAGCTCGCCGACATCGTCTGCGCGCTGGAGCCGACCTTTGGCGCCATCAACCTCGAGGACATCAAGGCGCCGGACTGCTTCATCGTCGAAAAGCTCTGCCACGAGCGCATGAATATCCCTGTCTTCCACGACGACCAGCACGGAACGGCCATCGTGGTTGCCGCCGCCGCGATGAACGCCATGACCGTCTCCGAGAAGCGGTTCGAGGACATCAAGGTCGTCTCGACCGGCGGAGGTGCCGCGGGAATCGCCTGCCTGAACATGCTTCTGAAGCTGGGCGTCAGGCGCGAGAATGTCTTCCTTTGCGACCTCGCGGGCCTCGTCCACGAAGGTCGGACCGTCGAGATGACGCCGCAGAAGGCCGAGTTCGCGCAACCCGGCGGGCCCCGCAACCTTGCTGAGGTGATCGAGGGCGCAGATCTCTTCCTCGGCCTTTCCGGACCGGGCGTCATGACACCCGACATGGTCACGCGGATGAACACGCCCCCCATCATATTCGCTCTCGCCAATCCGACGCCCGAGATCGACCCCGAACTCGCCCGCGCCGCTGCGCCCGACGCCATCATTGCGACCGGGCGGTCCGACGTGCCGAACCAGGTCAACAACGTCCTCTGCTTCCCGTTCATTTTCCGCGGTGCCCTCGATGTCGGCGCGACCGGCATCAACGACGAGATGAAGCTCGCCTGCGCCGAGGCCATCGCAAAGCTTGCCCGCGCCACAACCTCCGCAGAGGCCGCGGCGGCTTACAAGGGCGAAGAGATGACCTTTGGCCCGAACTACCTGATCCCCAAGCCGTTCGACCCGCGCCTCATGGGTGTCGTTGCATCGGCCGTGGCCGTGGCCGCGATGGAGACGGGCGTCGCCACGAAGCCGATCGCCGATATCGGGGCCTACAAGCGCAAGCTGGACGGATCGGTCTTCAAGTCGACCATGATCATGCGACCCGTCTTCGAGGCAGCCGCTACTGCACGTCGTACGATCGTCTTCGCCGAGGGCGAGAACGAGCGCGTCCTGCGCGCCGCGACGGCCATGATCGAGGAAACAACCGACGTCCCCATCCTGATCGGCCGACCCGACGTCGTCAGCTCGCGGATCGAGCGGCTCGGCCTGCCGATGCGGGCGGGCGAGGACTTCGAGCTTGTGAACCCCGAGAACGACCCGCGCTATCGCGACTACTGGCAGGACTATCACGCCCTGATGGAGCGGCGGGGCGTCACGCCTGAATTGTCGCGGGCCATCATGCGCACCAACACCACGGCAATCGGCGCCGTCATGGTCCACCGGGGCGAGGCCGACAGCCTGATCTGCGGGACGTTCGGACAGTATCTCTGGCACCTTCGCTATATTACGGAGGTCTTGGCGACCGAGGGCCGTCACCCCATCGGTGCGCTGTCGCTTCTGATCCTCGAAGACGGGCCGCTCTTCATCGCAGACACCCACGTGCACCCGGAACCAACACCGGAACAGATTGCAGAGGTTGTGGTCGGCGCCGCGCGTCACGTACGGCGCTTCGGACTGGAGCCCAAGATCGCGCTCTGCTCGCACAGCCAGTTCGGCAACCTCGACTGCGACACTGGCCGCCGGATGCGAGCGGCGCTCGCCATCCTCGATGCCGAGCCGCGCGACTTTCTCTACGAGGGCGAGATGCACACCGACACGGCGCTCGACATAGAGATCCGCGAGCGGATCATGCCGAACTCGCGCTTTCAGGGACCGGCGAACGTGCTGGTTTTCGCGAACACGGACGCCGCATCCGCCGTGCGCAACATCCTGAAGATGAAGGCCGGCGGCCTCGAGGTCGGGACCGATCCTCATGGGGATGGCGAACCGGGCGCATATCGTGACGCCGTCCATCACCGCGCGGGGGCTTCTGAACATCTCGGCGCTGGCCGGTACGCCGGTGTCGATCTACGGCTGATACGCCGCCGGTCGTCCCGGCGGCGCGTAGCTCGTCGGAAACCCTTACTTCTTGGTGGTTTTCGTCGCGGGTTTCGCTGGCTTCTGCTTCTTGTCGCCCATGGGCTTACCTCAAGAGAACGGGCGCGCGGGATTGCTCGCCGTACACGAATCGGAACACCTTTTACCCTGAGTTCGGGCAAATGGATTTTTGCGGACATAGGCGGATCGTGGCCTTCGCAGTTTTGCAGAGGTTTATTTCCGTTTTCCGCGAAGGCCCTGTCATTCCCGAATCTGCAAAACTTTGCAGGACGCCATGGCAAACAATGCAAAAAATTCGCGGCACTCTGCCGCTGCAGGTGCCATCGTGCTTGCCTGACCCAAGCTGGCGGTCGTAGCACTCTGCCATCGAGGAGGAGCGTCGCATGGGATACCGTGATGTCTACGCGGCCTGGAAGGCCGACCCGGAGCAGTTCTGGATGGAGGCAGCCGAGGCCATCGACTGGGAGCGGATGCCCTCGAAGGCGCTGTCCGACGAGAACGCACCCTTCTACGAGTGGTTCGCCGACGGCATGGTGAACACCTGCTGGAACGCCGTCGACCGCCATGTCGAGGCGGGACGCGGCGCGCAGACGGCCATCATCCACGACAGCCCCGTCACCGGCACCATCCACAAGATCAGCTATGCCGAACTGCGCGACCGCGTGGCGTCCCTGGCTGGGGCGCTGCGAGCCAAGGGCATCGAGAAAGGCGACCGCGTCATCATCTACATGCCAATGGTGCCCGAAGCAGTCGAGGCGATGCTTGCCTGCGCCCGGATCGGGGCCATCCATTCCGTCGTCTTCGGCGGCTTCGCGGCGCACGAACTTGCCGTCCGCATCGACGACGCCAAGCCCAAGGCCATCATCGCGGCCTCCTGCGGGATCGAGCCGGGGCGCGTCGTCCACTACAAGCCGCTTCTGGACGGCGCCATCGAGCAAGCCTCTCACAAGGTCGACTTCTGCGTCATCTTCCAGCGCGAACAGGAGGTCGCAAAGCTGATCGAAGGCCGCGACGTCGACTGGTTCGCGTTCCAGTATGGCGTCGAGCCTGCCGACTGCCTGCCGGTCGAGGGCAACCACCCGGCGTACATCCTCTATACCTCAGGCACCACAGGCCAACCCAAGGGCGTCGTCCGCCACACCGGCGGTCATCTCGTCGCGCTGAACTGGTCGATGAAGAACATTTACGGCGTCGATCCCGGCGAGGTGTTCTGGGCCGCCTCGGACGTGGGCTGGGTCGTGGGCCACAGCTATATCTGCTACGGGCCCCTCATCCACGGCAACACCACCATCGTGTTCGAGGGCAAACCCGTGGGCACGCCGGACGCAGGCACCTTCTGGCGTGTCATCCAGGACCACAAGGTGCGCGCTTTCTTCACGGCGCCCACGGCCTTCCGCGCCATCAAGCGCGAGGATCCGAAGGGCGAGTTCCTGAAGAAGTATGATATATCTTCCCTCCGGACACTCTTTCTTGCCGGCGAACGCGCCGACCCCGACACGGTGGTCTGGGCTCAAGACATGCTGAAGGTGCCGGTCATCGACCACTGGTGGCAGACCGAAACCGGCTGGCCGATGGTCGGCAACCCGATGGGGATCGAGCCGCTGCCGGTGAAGGTCGGGTCTCCCACGGTGCCGATGCCGGGTTACGACATCCACATCCTCGATGAAGCGGGAAAGCCGATGAAGGCAGGCGAACTCGGCGCTATCGCGGTGAAACTGCCTTTGCCCCCCGGCACCCTGCCAACGCTCTGGAACGCGGAAGGGCGCTTCCGCAAGGCGTACCTGGACCACTTCCCCGGCTATTACGAGACAGGCGACGCGGGCTACATCGACGAAGACGGATACCTCTACATCATGGCGCGCACCGACGATGTCATCAACGTCGCGGGCCACAGGCTGTCGACCGGCGGAATGGAGGAGATCCTGGCCTCGCACCCCGACGTTGCGGAATGCGCGGTGATCGGCGTGACGGACCAGCTCAAGGGTCAGCTTCCGCTTGGCTTTCTTTGCACCAACACCGGCACCAATCGCGCGGATGAGGACATCGTGTCGGAATGCGTGAAGCTGGTGCGCGAACGGATCGGGCCCGTGGCCGCCTTCAAGTACGCCGTCGTCGTCAAGCGGCTTCCCAAGACACGGTCGGGCAAGATCCTTCGCGCCACGATGGTCAAGATCGCCGACAGTGCCGAGTTCAAGGTTCCTGCCACCATCGACGATCCCGCGATCATCGACGAAATCCGCGAGGCGCTCAGGACGATCGGTTACGCCTCATAGACGAAGGGGTTTCGGCCGCGCGAAGAAATGGCTGGTCTCGACGCCTTGAGGCATCAGGCGTCCGTTGCGGTCGGTCGTGACACTGATATAGCCCTCGCCCTCGCGGAAATACGCCCCGCAGACGTCCCCGTAGGAGATGAGCTGCGCGAGCAATAGCTCCTGCAGGAGGCTGCGCTGACCGGGTGTCAGTGTCCCGTCGAAGGCCAGATCGGCATCGCGCATGTGGCCGCAATAACGCGTGTCTTCGATCTTGAAGTCTACCTTCAGGCGCATGTTGATCGGATCGCTTGGCCCCGGGACAAGGGCGAGCGCCTCGTAATAGATCCTGTCCCCCTTGACCCGCCGGGTCACCAGACCCTCGCAACTGTCGCTACGCAGATCGTAATTCACGCATTCATAAGGAAGCGCGGAATTATCCGACAGGACCTTGCGGATCGGCTCGACCTCGAGGTCGGGCAGCGTCGGTCCGCAGGCTGTCAGCCCAGCCAGAACGACGGAAAGAAGGGCGATACGGGTCACGATGGTCTTCTCCGTGAGAGGCGCGTGGCGGGCAGCGTAGAACGCAAACATGGCGCGATTGCGGACGTTCACTGGAATTGCTCGCGGATCAGCCGTTCCTCGAGCCCGTGACCCGGATCGAAAAGAATGCGGTGCCGGATGCTCGGCTCGCTCGTGACCTCGACCCACTGGACGTTCCGTACGGGCCGCCCGTTCGCGTCCGCCATCACGGGCCGCTTTACGGGTTGCAGGACGTCGAAGCGCACCGTGGCGGTCTTGGGCAGAAGAGCGCCCCGCCATCGCCTCGGTCTGAAGGGCGCAACTGCGGTCAGGGCGAGGATGTCCGAGCCGATCGGCAGGATCGGACCGTGCGCGGAATAGTTATAAGCCGTCGACCCGGCGGGTGTCGCCACAAGCGCGCCGTCGCAGACCAACTCGTCAAGACGCGGCTTGCCGTCGACCGAGATGCGCAGCCGCGCAGCCTGCGGACCCTCGCGCAAGAGAGAGACCTCGTTGATCGCAAGTCCTTCGCTGACCATCCCGTCCGCCGTCGCGGCCCGCATCCGGAGAGGGTTGATGACCGCCTCTTCTGCCTCGGCCAGCCTGGCCGGCAAATCGTCGGCGCCGTATTCGTTCATCAGGAAGCCTACCGTCCCGCGGTTCATCCCGTAGACCGGCTTGTCCAGTGGGCGCACGTCATTCAGCGTCTCGAGCATGAACCCGTCGCCCCCGAGAGCGACGACCACGTCCGCCTCCTCGGGCGTGACCTGTCCATATCTCTCGATCAGGTTGCGGGCTGCGTCCTGCGCAAGACGTGCATCGCTCGCGCGGAACGAGATGGCATTCGACGGGCGCATATGCCCTCCCCTGTTGCCGAAGCACGATTGCCCGTGTGCCTCGGAAACTCAAGGCCTGCTCCTGTGGCGCTTCCCGCCTTCATGCGTCGGTTTCGCGCCTTCCGGCGCGAGGGCTTTACGTCTATGGATCGCCAACCGCCCAGCCCGGAGACAAGCCCATGAACGCCCCGCACCGTGACACCGGCTTCTTTACCGAACCTCTTGAGACCCGCGACCCCCAGCTTCACGCCGCGATCCGGAATGAGCTGGGGCGCCAGCGTGACGAGATCGAGCTGATCGCCTCGGAAAACATCGTGAGCCGCGCGGTGCTGGAGGCGCAAGGGCTCTGTCCTGACCAACAAGTACGCCGAGGGCTATCCGGGCAAGCGCTACTATGGCGGCTGTCAGTTCGTGGACGTGGCCGAGGAATTGGCCATCGAACGCGCGAAGCTGCTTTTCGGGGCGGGCTTCGCCAACGTCCAGCCCAACTCCGGCAGCCAGATGAACCAGGCGGTGTTCCTCGCCCTTCTGAAGCCCGGCGACACCTTCATGGGACTGGACCTCAACTCGGGTGGGCACCTGACGCACGGCTCTCCAGTGAACATGTCTGGAAAATGGTTCGACGTGGTGGCCTACGGCGTCCGCCAGCAGGACCAGCGGCTGGACATGGAAGACGTCCGCGCCAAGGCCCACGAGAAGAAGCCGAAGCTGATCCTCGCCGGCGGAACAGCTTACAGCCGCGTCTGGGACTGGGCCGAGTTCCGCAAGATAGCGGATGAGGTCGGCGCCTACCTGATGGTCGACATGGCGCATATCGCCGGCCTTGTCGCCGGCGGCGTTCACCCCTCGCCCCTACCCCACGCCCACGTCGTCACCTCGACGACCCACAAGTCGCTGCGCGGACCGCGGGGAGGTCTGATCCTGACGAATGACGCGGACATCGCGAAGAAAATCAATTCGGCCGTGTTCCCCGGCCTTCAGGGTGGCCCCCTGATGCATGTCATAGCGGCCAAGGCCGTGGCCTTCGGCGAAGCGCTGCGTCCAGAGTTCAAGGCCTATGCCGCTCAGGTCGTGGCCAACGCCAAGGCGGCGGCAGACGAATTGATGAAGGGCGGCATCGACATCGTCTCGGGTGGAACGGACAACCATCTGATGCTGGCCGACCTTCGTCCGAAGAAGGTGACGGGCAAGGCAACGGAAGCGGCTCTTGGCCGCGCGCACATCACGACGAACAAGAACGGCATTCCCTTCGATCCCGAGAAACCCTTCGTCACAAGCGGTATCCGCATCGGCACTCCCGCCGGAACGACCCGCGGTTTCGCCGAGGAGGAGTTCCGCCAGATTGCGCGCTGGATCGTGCAGGTGACGGAAGGCCTGTCGGCCGATGGCGACGAGGGCAATGCCGCGCTCGAAGCGCGCATACGGGACGAGGTCGCAGAACTCTGCGGACGCTTCCCGCTCTACCCGGGACTGTGACGCTAGCGGAACGCGCCCTGTTGCACGAGGACGTAGAACAAGACGGCCGCCACCACGACAACGACAAAGCCCACGGCGGCGAGGCGGTCCAGGATCTCGGCCCGCTTCTCCGATCGGGGATCCAGCCGGTCGAGATAGGCCCGCAGTCGGCGCTCGGCCTTTGCGATCCTCGCCTGATCCACGCGGCGCCCAAGTTTGGGATTGCGCGCAAGGGCCTGCGCCTCGATCAGGACCGCTGCCTCGGCTCGCAGCCGTCGGGGCAGCTTGCGCCCGGCCCGCGAGACGACATCGGCCAAGTCGGTTCCCTTGACGCGAAGCTGCGTCGCCATGCGCTCGGCCAGGTCGCGGGTCGTCCGATCGAGGTCCATATGCTGGCGATAGCGCGTCGCAGAGGGTAAGGAAAGTCATGCTGTCTACCGTCATCCATGGCACCGATACGGATGCGCCGCCGCTTTTGATCGCTCACGGCCTATTTGGGTCGGCGCGGAATTGGGGCGTGATCGGCAAGCGCCTGTCCCAAGGGCGGAAGGTGGTGGCGGTCGACATGCGCAACCACGCGGAAAGCCCTTGGCGGGACGCGCATGGTTATGCCGAGATGGCCGAGGATATGGCGCAAGCCATTGACAGCACTTGGGATGTTCTCGGCCATTCCATGGGTGGCAAGGCCGCGATGGTGCTGGCACTCACGCATCCCGACAAGGTCAGGCGCCTTGTGGTGGCGGACATCGCGCCAGTCGCCTACGGACATTCGCAGAGCCATCTGATCGAGGCGATGCGGGCGCTGGATTTAGGGTCTGCGACATCGCGGCGGGAGGCGGACGAGGCGCTGAAGGAAGCCATTGCGGAGCCGGGGACGAGGGCTTTTCTCCTTCAATCTCTTGATGTTGGCGAGAAGAGGTGGCGGCTGAACCTGGACGTGCTCGAGCGCGAGATGGAGCGCATCACCGGGTTTCCCGACATGGGTGAGCGGGAGTTCGGAGGACCGGTTCTGTTTCTTTCGGGTGACGACAGCTCCTATGTCCAGCGGGAGCACAGGCCGCTGATCCTGAAGCATTTCCCGAAGGCGAGGTTCGCTCGTATTCCGGGTGCCGGTCACTGGCTGCATGCCGACAAGCCGCGCGAGTTCGAAGCTGCCGTGGAAACCTTTCTATCCGCCTAACAGGCGATTCCGGTTCAGTTTCCTATCCGGGACATGCTGCCTGCGACGCCGTTTGCGAGGCCCGACGCACCGCCTCCGACCGACCGTCCGACACCAGTCGCCGCCCCGTAACCCCCTGCGAATGCGCCGGAAAACGCACCGTCTATGAGGTTGTAGGCGCGGCGCACTCCGAGGTCTCGGCCGGAGGAGACCTCGGCGAAATAGAGGGCCACGACGAGCGTGACGACGATAACGGCGAAACGCGACATGATGGCGGATATTAACACAAGGCGCGCGGCGCACCTATACTCCGGATGGTGTAGGGATCGCAGGGCGGCGCAGGATGTGGGAAAACTGAGAAGGCGCCAGGTGGCGGACCGAAGTCCAGCCCGTGCCGTGGGGCACACCCTGACGCCTTCCTGAACCATTTCCCCCCAGAGGGCGACTGGCCCAGTTTCCGCAACAAGACCAAGGCCTTGCTACGAACCGCTGGGGTTCCTTCCACCCGGACTGCCGGACCTGGGCTCATGTCCCCTGCCCTGCCGCCCTGGCTTTCGGAGCCGTCGCGGATCACGATTGCTCGTGACAGGATCACGGTGCCCCAGCACCTTGAGTTGGGCAAGAGAAATGCACCGCGGCATCCGCAGATTCTTGGGGATAAATCCTTGGAAAGACTGTGGAAATCCCTGTGGAGAAGCTGCCTTTCGGAAGCCGCCGCAAGGACTTGCCGCAGCGCGTCATGGATCGGCGCGAGGGCGGTCGGGACAGGGCGGCGAGAGACCGGAGGGCAGCCGAAAAGGCCGCGAATCGGGGCGGCCCTTGCTGCGGGGCTTCGGCGCATTAACCTTTAAGGGAAGAAATTTTCCCTGGAGGGGCTGCCATGACCACGAAAATCGTTCTTTTCCTAGCACTTACCCTGTCCGCGACCCTGACCTCGGGCTGTGTGCCCATGGCCGCCGGAGCGGTCGGTGCCGTCGCCGCGGACAACGCTGCCGAGGACCGGGGCGACAATCTGTTCTGATCGGTATCGCGTCGGTATCACGTCGGTATTGCGTCGGTGCGTCCGGAGCCGTTCAGCGGTTCCGGATGAGCCGGCGTGCGATCGCCCAGGACACCGGCAGGGACAGCACCGCCCCCGCGAGCGCCGCCACGACGATCGAACGCGCGTCGGTCATCCCCAGCGTCAGCGCCGCGATGACGGCCGCGCCCGCGAGGGTCGAGCCGATGAAGATGTGCAGGATGAGGGTCAGGGGGAGCATGGGTGCCTCCGGTCGGGTTGCGGTTCGGCCGGACGGTAGAGCGGGGATGGGCGTGGGGCTTTGATTTGGGTCAGGCTCATCTTCCATTAACCACGTCGCGCGCAGGGTGGCCCCTGTGCCGAACTACATCCGCCCCAAACTCGCCGGTGCCACGGTCTTTTTCACGGTGACCCTCGCGGATCGGTCGTCGTCGGTGCTGGTCGAGCACGTGGACGCGCTGCGCGAGGCGGTGCGGGTGACGAAGGCGGAGCGGCCGTTCGGGATCGACGCCTGGGTGGTCCTGCCGGATCACCTGCATTGCGTGTGGACCCTGCCGGAGGGGGACGGGGATTACGCGGTGCGGTGGGGCGCGATCAAGGCGCGGTTCTCGATGGCGATGCGTAGGGCGGGGTTCACCCCGCCTCCCCCGGTCGGACGTCGGAACGGCGGGGTGAACCCCGCCCTACGGCGCAAGGGAGAGGTCGGGCTTTGGCAACCGAGGTTTTGGGAACACCACATCCGGGATGACGACGATTACCGCGCGCATGTGGAGTATTGTTGGGGAAACCCGGTCAAGCACGGGTACGTCGAGCGGCCGGAGGATTGGCCGTATTCGTCGTTCAGGCGAGAGGCGTAGGGTGGGTTTTCAACCCACCGTGGCGAGCGGTTGGGGGTTGGGCAGTGGGATCGAGCCGGAGTTCTTACGTAGGGCGGGGTTCACCCCGCCGTGGCGCGCGGATCGGAGGTGGGATGGCGGGCGGGGACGATTATAGCCCCGACCGGCTCAAAAGATCTTCATCAGTCGTAACGGTCGTACTGCCGTTTTGGTCACAATCCCAACGCTCGATCAGACATTCCAACGAACAATCGTGAGCTACTTCGCTCGTAAGTCAAACAGCCTGGTATCGGAACGATTAAGTAATCATTTTGGAGTCCAGAAGGCTTGGCACGCTTAATTACGCAAACAATGTCATCATACAAATGCACGTCATCCTGTATCGGAGAATATCCGAAACTACCAAAATAGGGTGTCGTCGTCAGGCGACATTTTCTCGACGCATGCTCGATGCACTTCGAAAGAGCATCAAATCTATCGAGTCCATAGTCCATCTTGCGACATATCGCCGATTATCGAGATAATCTCGTCATCCTCCCCTATCGTCTGCTGAATTCAGACTCATCTTAACAGTCTATCCGAACGTTGAATCAATGATCTTCAGAACTGATGCTTCGCGAAATGCAAACATCATTTGTAAGATACCTTTCATACAATAAATCCCGCAGATGGCAAATCCAGCACGAAAATACAGGATCGCTCCACATACGAGAGCAGTTATAAGGTGCACAGTTTCAACGTCCTATTGGACAGGTAGCAATAAATTAATGAAAGATCTTGGTTGGCTTGACCGGATTCAAATTTAGCTGAAGCGTTCCTAACACATAGTCAGGCTTCTTTTGCGGCAGTAAGCTTCAGACCATTAACCACAAATCATGGCCTTTAAAAAACTTCCGGCCCACAGTAATTAGGTGGCGGACCCTTGATAACAGCTATTCTAGACGGAAGCCAACAGTCATGCGAACTAAATCGGTGCCTCTAGCGGGCTTCTAACCGGAAATCTGCTCAGCAACGAAGCTCTCGCTCCTGATCCTGTGATAGGAGTATATCGTTAAATCCAATGAACTGATTATGGGAATCAAACATGCCGCGTATCACCGTCATGTCAAATTCCGCGCCATCTCACTCCTCCAACCCTTAAAGGCGGGGTGAACCCCGCCCTACAAGTCCATCTTCAAGCGCGTTGATGAACGCCTCCTGCGGGATCTCGACCTTCCCGAACTGGCGCATCTTCTTCTTGCCGGCCTTCTGCTTCTCGAGAAGCTTCTTCTTCCGCGTGGCGTCGCCGCCGTAGCACTTGGCGGTCACGTCCTTGCGCAAAGCCGAAAGCGTCTCCCGCGCGATGACCTTGCCGCCGATGGCGGCCTGGATGGGGATCTTGAACATGTGGCGCGGGATCAGCTCTTTCAGCTTCTCGCACATGGCGCGGCCGCGGGCGTCGGCCCGGTCGCGGTGGACCATCATGGAGAGCGCGTCGACGGGCTCGTCGTTCACGAGGATCGACATCTTGACCAGCTTGTCCTCGCGGTAGCCCTGCATCTGGTAGTCGAAGCTGGCGTAGCCCTTGGTCACCGACTTCAGCCGGTCGTAGAAGTCGAAGACGACCTCGTTCAGCGGCAGGTCATAGACGACCATGGCGCGCTGACCGGCATAGGTCAGGTCCATCTGGATGCCGCGGCGATCCTCGCAAAGCTTCAGGACGGCGCCGAGGTATTCGTCGGGGACGAGGATGGTCGCCTTGATGCGCGGCTCTTCGATGCGCTCGACGTAGGTGAGGTCGGGCATGTCGGCGGGGTTGTGAAGCTCGCGCGTCGTGCCGTCCTTCATGTGGATATGGTAGACGACCGAGGGCGCGGTGGTGATGAGGTCGATGTCGTACTCACGCTCGAGCCGGTCGCGGATGACCTCGAGGTGGAGAAGGCCGAGGAAGCCGCAGCGGAAGCCGAAGCCGAGGGCGGCGGAGGTCTCCATCTCGGCGGTGAAGGAGGCGTCGTTGAGCTGGAGCTTCTCGATGGCGTCGCGGAGGTCGTCGAAGTCGTTGGCATCGACGGGGAAGAGGCCGCAGAAGACGACGGGGATCGACGGCTTGAAGCCGGGCAGCGCCTTGGCGCAGGGGCGCTTTTCGTGGGTGATGGTGTCGCCGACGCGGGTGTCGCGGACCTGCTTGATGGACGCGGTGAAGATGCCGATCTCGCCGGGGCCAAGCTCCTTGATGTCGACCATCTGGGGCTTGAGGACGGAGAGCTTGTCGATGCCGTAGCGGGCGCCGGTCTGCATCATCTTGATCATGTCGCCCTTGCGGACGACCCCGTCGATGATGCGGACCATCACGACGACGCCGAGATAGCTGTCGTACCACGAGTCGACCAGCATGGCCTTGAGCGGCGCGTCGCGGTCGCCCTTGGGGGCGGGGAGGCGGGTGACGATGGCCTCCAGCACCTCGGGGATGCCCAGGCCCGTCTTGGCCGAGATCTCGACGGCCTGCGAGGCGTCGATGCCGATGACGTCCTCGATCTGCTCCTTGACGCGCGCCGGCTCGGCGGCGGGCAGGTCGATCTTGTTCAGGACGGGGACGATCTCGTGGTTGGCGTCGATGGCCTGGTAGACGTTGGCCAGCGTCTGCGCCTCGACCCCCTGGGAGGCGTCGACGACGAGAAGCGAGCCCTCGACCGCGCGCATGGACCGCGAGACCTCGTAGGCGAAGTCGACGTGGCCCGGCGTGTCGATGAGGTTGAGGATATAGGTCTGGCCATCCTTCGCGGGGTATTCGATCCGCACGGTGTTGGCCTTGATCGTGATGCCGCGCTCGCGCTCGATGTCCATCGAGTCGAGCATCTGGGCCTTCATGTCGCGCTCGGCGACGGTGCCGGTAAGCTGGATCAGCCGGTCGGCGAGGGTGGATTTCCCGTGGTCGATGTGGGCGACGATCGAGAAATTGCGGATGCGTGCGAGGTCGGTCATGGGCGAGGATATGTAGGGGTTTGGGTGTTTTGTCGAGGGGTCGAAAGGAGCCGCGCTTGCATGGGAAAAGGCGGGGTGAACCCCGCCCTACGTGGCCATGAACCTCAGGAACGGGCCCACGCCGTCGAATTCGCGGTTGCCGTGGAGGAGGCGCCTAACCGGCCAGAGGAGGTGGCCAAGGGGCGCGAAGAGACGGGCGCGGCGGCGGGCGGTCTCCCAGGTGTCGGGGGCTGCGGCGGCGACATAGGCGTCGCGGGCGACGGTCAGGGCGGGAAGGTCGCCTCCGGTTTCGACGGCGACGGAGAAGAGAAAGACGAGGAGGTCCAGGGCGGCGTCGCCTTTCCCTGCCCTCTCGAAGTCGAGGAAGGTGATGTCGCCGCCGCGAAGACAGATGTCCTTGAGGCCGGGGCGGCCGTGGGTTTCGGCCGCCGCGTGGAAGGCGGCGAGCGCCTTGGCGGCGCGGGTCAGGGCGTCGAGGAAGGCCGGGTCGGCGGGAGATCGGCGGGCCATGCCACGGATCGGCACGCCCACGTCTTCGGTCACGACGAAGCCCTCCCCCGAGGCGACGATGCGCGGCACGGGCAGGCCGTTCGCGGCGAAGCGTTCATGAGCGGCGCGCTCGCGGGCGAAGGCCGCGCGGGGGTCGCCCTTCTGAAGCCTCATGCGCGAGGACAGGCTTTCAGGGCGCTTGATCCAGAAGGTGCGGCCTTCGGCCTCGACCTTCTCGATCCGGGGTCCGTCGGTCTGTCCGCGTGCCGCGAGGGTGTCGGCGAGGGTCACGCGCCTAGTCGGCCCAGGGGCCGTGGAAGCCCGAACCGTCCCGGTCGATGCGCTTGAAGCCGTGGCGTCCGAAGAAGTCGCGCTGCGCCTGGATCAGGTCGGCTGTGCCGCGCGCGCGGCGCATGGCGTCGAACCACGACAGCGCCGCCGACATGGCCGGGACGGGCTGGCCGGTCTCGGCGGCGCGGGCGACGGTGCGGCGCAGCGCGGGCGTCGTGGCGCGCAGGGTGTCGGCGAAGGCGGGGGCGAGGAAAAGCTGGCCCTCGGGCAGGCCGTCGCGGATCGCGGTCGCGATATCGTCGAGGAGTGCCGAGCGGATGATGCAGCCGGCCCGCCAGATCTCGGCCACGCGGGCAAGGTCGACGGACCAGTCGAAGGCCTCGGACGCGGCCTGGAGGAGCGAGAAGCCCTGGCCGTAGCCTATGACGCGCGCCGCGAGGACGGCGTCGTGGAGCGTTGCGTCGTCGAGACCGGGCGCTTGGCTTTCGCCGGGGAAGGCTGCCTCGCCCGCCGCGCGGGTCGCGACCTGGGCGGATATGGCGCGGGCGGCGACGGCGGCTTCGATGGCGGTGGCGCTTTGCCCGAGCTTCAGGGCCTCGATCACCGTCCAGCGGCCGGTGCCTTTCTGGCCCGCGCTGTCGAGGATGACGTCGAGGATGGGTCTGCCGGTGTCGCTGTCGGAGGTGGCGAGGATCTCGGCCGTGATCTCGACAAGGTAGCCCTTCAGGGCCCCGTCGTTCCAGTCGCGGAACACGGGGGCGAGGTCGGCGGGCGCACGGCCGTCGGCGCGCATCAGGCCCGTGACCTCGGCCAGCACCTGCATGTCGGCGTATTCGATGCCGTTGTGGACGGTCTTGACGAAGTGCCCCGCCCCGTCCGGCCCCAGGCGTGCGGCGCATGGGTCGCCCTCGTAGCGGGCCGCGATGGCGGTGACGATGTCGGAGATGCGGTCCCACGCCTTTTGCGGGCCGCCGACCATGATGGACGGTCCGTGACGCGCGCCCTCTTCTCCGCCCGAGACGCCCATGCCGATGAACTCGATGCCCTTGTCCGCGAGCGCGGCATGGCGGCGGCGGGTGTCGTTGAAGTCGGCGTTGCCGGCGTCGACGATGCAGTCGCCCGGATCGAGGTGTGGCGCGAGGCCGTCGATGACCTGATCGACCGGATCACCGGCCGCGACCATGATGATGACGGTGCGCGGACTGTCGACCTGGGCCGCGAGAGCGGCAAGGCTGTCGGTCGGCGTCATGGCGGCGGCGAGATCGCCCGCGTCTCGCATCACCTCGTCGGTGACGCTGCCGGTGCGGTTGTGGACGGCGATCGGAAAGCCCTTTTCGGCGATGTTCATCGCCAAAGCTGCCCCCATCGTCCCCAGTCCCGTCAGTCCGATCCGTGCCATGCCGTCTCCCGTCAGATTTTGTGAATGACCGCCACCTGGTCGCGTCGGGTCTTGGTGTAATGGGTCTGGAACACGAAACAACCCGAGATCATGGGAGCCACGGCGCGAAACGCCTGTTGGGTGGCGCCATCGCGGTGACGGAATTCGCGGGTCTCGGCGAAACCGCGAAAGAGCTGCGCGGTCTTGGTGATGCCCGGCTTCTCGAAGGTTTCGGGCTGCCAGCGCAGGTCTTCGATGACGTAGAGCGCGCCCGACGGCATTTCGGGGAACAGTTCGAGGAAGGCGTTCTGCTGGTGGTGCGAGGCGTGGCTGGCGTCGTCGATGGCGATGTCGACGGGCCCGATTTCGCGCGCTGCGCGGGCGATCTGGGCGCGGTCGTCCATGTCGCACTGGACGAAGCGGAACCTCGGGTGGTGAAACCACGAGAAGTCCGAGATATCGAGCCCGGTGATGCGGGCCTGCGAGAAATAGTCGAGCCACATGCGGATCGACGGCAGGTCGCGCGTCTCCCGCGAGGCATCCGCGCCGTGTTCGGGTCCGCCGATCAGGAGACCCATCTCGAGAAACGAGACGGGCCGGTCCCGGAAGGGGCGGAACAGCATGTCGTAAAGTTCGGTATAGCGGTGCTTTCGCGCGCCCTTGTCCGATCCATAGGTCTCGGCCAGGGCCGTCAGGCTGGGCTCGGGTACCGAGACATCTTCCATGGACTGCTCCCCTCTCTTTCCGGGGGGAGTTTAGGGTGCCGCGTGAGGCGGGTGAAGAGGTGTCGTCAGGCCGCGCGGGGCGCCATGACGTCGACGAGGGCGTCGACGAGCGCATCCTCGCGCAGGCGCAGCGGAGCGTTCAGCGCGTGGGCCATCGACATGCGCAGGACGAGGCCGAGAAGTGCGGTATGCATCGCGGCGGAGGCACGCCGGGCGTCTATCAGGCGTTCATAGCGGCCCTTGTCGACGAGCTTGGCGGCGAGGATGTCGTACATCTCGGTCGTGGCCGGGTGGATGCGGCCGAGCGTGGTCAGCATGGTGCCGTTGCGGCCGGGCCGCTGGCCGATCTGGGGCGTCACGTACATCAGGCGGAAGCGGTCGAGGTCCGAGGTGTGGAACACCGCGAGCGCGCCGATGAAGGCGCGGATGGCCTCGGACGCCGAGAGGTTCTTCGAAATGGCGCCCTTGCCGGCGGCACTTTCGGCCTCGAGCGCCGGGCGGACGAGCGCTTCGATCAGGCGGGCCTTGTTGGGGAACCAGTAGAGCACCGCCTGCTTCGAGACGCCGACGCGGATAGCAACGGCGTCGAAGGTAAGCTGGTCGGGCCCGTCGGCCTTAACGATGTCACGAGCGGCCGCAAGAATGCGTTCCGCGGTTTCGCCGCGCTTGGATGCCATCGTTACTTCCCCCGATACTCTTACCAGCGGTGAAGCTGTGACATGAGGAAAGGCCGTGGGATAGATGGCCTAATGTGCAGAAACCGATGGTTTCGCAGATGGGGACAGTGGACATGAAAAGGCCCCGCCGAAGCGGGGCCTTCTCGAACCGGCTGATCCGGTCTCTTACTTTTCGTCGCCCTTGAGCGCGGCGCCCAGAATGTCGCCGAGGGACGCGCCCGAGTTGGACGAACCGTATTGTTCCACGGCTTCCTTCTCTTCCGCGATCTCGCGGGCCTTGATCGAAAGGCCGAGGCGGCGCGTCTTGGGATCGACGTTGGTGACGCGGACGTCGACCTTGTCGCCGACCGAGAAGCGGTCGGGGCGCTGCTCGGAGCGGTCGCGGCTGAGGTCGGAGCGGCGGATGAAGGACTTCATGCCCTCGTATTCCACCTCGATGCCGCCGTCCTCGATGGCCGTCACCACGACGGTGACGATCGAGCCGCGCTTCACGCCGTCGACGACTTCGGTGAAGCTGTCGTCCAGCGCCTTGATCGAGAGCGAGATACGCTCCTTGTCGACGTCGACCTCGGTGACGACGGCCTTGACCATGTCGCCCTTGCGGTAGTTCTGGATCGCCTCTTCGCCACGCTGGTCCCAGCTGATGTCCGAGAGGTGAACCATGCCGTCGATGTCGTTCTCGAGACCGATGAACAGACCGAATTCGGTGATGTTCTTGACCTCTCCCTCGACCGGAGTGCCCGACGGATGGGTCTCGGCGAAGACTTCCCACGGGTTGCGCATGGTCTGCTTGAGACCGAGCGACACGCGGCGCTTGGCGCTGTCGATCTCGAGCACCATGACGTCCACTTCCTGCGAGGTGGAGACGATCTTGCCCGGATGGACGTTCTTCTTGGTCCAGCTCATCTCGGAGACGTGGACGAGGCCCTCGACCCCCGGCTCCAGCTCCACGAAGGCGCCGTAGTCGGTGATGTTGGTGACGCGGCCCTGATGGACCGAGCCGAGCGGGAAGTTCGCCTCGACGGCATCCCACGGATCGGCCTGAAGCTGCTTCATGCCAAGCGAGATGCGGTGCGTCTCCTTGTTGATCTTGACGATCTGGACCTTCACGGTCTCGCCGATCGACACGATCTCGGAGGGGTGGTTGACGCGGCGCCAGGCCATGTCGGTGACGTGCAGAAGACCGTCCACACCGCCCAAATCGACGAAGGCGCCGTATTCGGTGATGTTCTTGACCACGCCGTCGACCGCCTGACCTTCCTCGATCTGGCTGATGACCTCGGCGCGCTGCTCGGCGCGGCTTTCCTCGAGGATCGCGCGGCGCGAGACGACGATGTTGCCGCGGCGGCGGTCCATCTTGAGGATCTGGAACGGCTGCTTCATGCCCATGAGCGGGCCGGCGTCGCGCACCGGGCGCACGTCGACCTGAGAGCCGGGCAGGAACGCCACGGCGCCGCCGAGGTCGACCGTGAAGCCACCCTTGACGCGGCCGAAGATCGCGCCTTCGACGCGCTGCTCGTCGGCATAGGCCTTCTCGAGACGGTCCCAGGCGGCCTCGCGGCGGGCCTTGTCACGGCTGATGACGGCTTCGCCCCGCGCGTTCTCGACTCGGTCGAGGTAGACCTCGACTTCGTCGCCGACCTGGATTTCGGCGGTCTCGCCGGGGTTCGCGAATTCCTTGAGATCGACGCGGCCTTCCATCTTGTAGCCGACGTCGATGATGGCCTGGCCCGCCTCGATGGCGATGACCTTGCCCTTTACGACAGACCCCTCGGAGGGGGTGTCGATGTCGAGGCTTTCATTAAGGAGGGCCTCGAATTCCTCCATGGATGTGGTGTGAGCCATGTGGCTGTTCGTTTCCTTTGTCTTTGGTTTCACTGGCCGGGCGGTTGTCTCCGCCGGTCTTGGGTTGGTCTGGCGATCCGGGCGTGGTGCGAAACAAGAAGGGTCGGCTGTTGACCGACCCTGCCCAGTCTCTGCGCTCACGACTGTTCCGCCGCTTCGACGCGCGCTCTATAGGCGGATTGCGCTTCGCTGGCAAGGCCCGGAGGAGGGCACGGTCGGAACCCGCAGCGGGTGATCCGCGTCTTGCAGGCACTATGACCGTCATTCTCGTCGTCGTCGTGACCTCAGCCTCCCTCATCGCGGGGGCGGCCTGGGGTGCGTACGGCAAGCTGCCCGAGTGGCTGGAAGGGTTCCTCGTGGCGCTGGCCGGAGGCGCGCTGATCGTGGCGATCATCCAGGAGATGGTGAACCCCGCCGTCGAAGTCCTGCCGATACCTTACGCGCTTGCGGGTGTGGCGTTAGGCGCCGCAGTCTTTACGGGCCTGGACTGGCTCGTCGAAAAGCTGACTGCCGGGGGAACCTTCGGCCTTCTTCTCGCCGTGACGCTGGACGGCATTCCCGAGAACCTGGCCCTGGGGACCGCGCTGATCGGGTCGGGCGGGCTCGAGGTCGCCGCACTGGCGGGGTCGATCCTCCTGTCGAACCTGCCCGAGGCGGCGGGCGGCACCAAGCGGATGGTCGAAGGCGACCTCTCGAAGGGCGCGGCAGTCGGCGTCTGGACGGGAACGGCGGCTCTTCTGTCGGCCGCGGCACTTCTGGGCTATTACGCGCTGTCGGGAGTGGCCGACACCTCGCTTGCGGTCATCAAGTGCTTCGCCGCCGGGGCCGTCGTGGCGTCGCTTGCCATCGAAGTCTTTCCGCAGGCCTTCCGCGAGGATCGAAAGCTGTCGGGGATCGCCGCCGCAGTGGGGCTTATCCTGGCCTACTGGCTCTCGACGCTCGGCGGCTAGCTGTAGCGCTCGGGCCCGACCCACTGGTCGGCCGAGTAGCGGTCGCCATGGGCCCATCCGACCGGCAGCACCTTGTCGATGGCGGCGAGATCGCCGGGCGACAGGTCGATCTCGGCCCCGCGGACCAGTTCGGCGAAGTGTGCCGGCGACTTGGTCCCGGGAATCGGCAGGACGTGGTCGCCCTGAGCGATGAGCCAGGCGATGGCCAGAGCGGCGGCGGGTTCGCCCATCTCGCGGGCGAGCGCCCGGAAGCGGTCGGTCGCGGCGATGTTCAGGGCATAGTTCGGCGGCAGGAAGCGCGGGTTGCTGGCGGTGAAGACGAGGCCTTTCGCGGTCTCGAAAGAAAACGGCGCGTCGGTCAGGAAGGACCGGCCCACGGGCGAGAAGGCGACGAGCGTCGTGCCGAGGTCGCGGCAGGCCTGGACGAGGCCCAGTTCGGGCGCGCGCGTCGACAGCGAGTACTCCGACTGCACCGCGGCGATCGGCATGACGGAAGCGGCGCGGCGAAGCGTCGAGGGCGCGACCTCGGAGAGGCCGACGGCGCGCGTCTTGCCGGTCTTCAGGATCGCGGCGAGGCCTTCGGCGGTCTCCTCGACCGGGCGTTCGGCCTCGAGCCGATGGACATAGAACAGGTCGACATGATCGACGCCGAGGCGCTTGAGGCTGGCGTCGAGTTCGGATTCCAGGTGAGCGCGACTGTTGTCGAAGGCGCGCTGGCCATCCTTCCGGGTGATCCCGGCCTTCGTGGCGATGGTCGTCTCGCCTCGGGCTCCGGTGCGGGCGGCGAGCCAGGCGCCGATGATCTCTTCCGACCGGCCCATGCCGTAGACGTTCGAGGTGTCGATGTGGGTCACGCCCGCCTCGCGCGCGGCGTCGAGGATGGCGTGGCTTTCGTCCACCGTCGCGTCGCCGTAGACGCCGGCGAAGGACATTGCGCCGACGCCGAACTGCGAGACGAGAGGGCCGTTTACACCCAGGGTCGTGGTCTTCATGCGTGTCGTTCCATGCGGTCGTGGACATGTGCGAGGGCGGCCTCGAGGGCGGCGTCGATGCTCATGTCCGAGGTGTCGAGGAGGATGGCGTCCGGAGCCTGTTTCATCGGGGCATCGGCGCGGCCCGCATCGCGGGCGTCGCGCGCCTTCACGTCGGCCAGCACTTGGGCCTCGTCGGCGTCGTGGCCCGCCTGCGTGAGTTCGAGCCAGCGTCGGTGCGCGCGGATCTCGGCGCTGGCGGTGACGAAGAGCTTGGCCTCGGCCTCGGGGCAGATGACGGTGCCGATGTCGCGCCCGTCGAGGACGGCGCCGCCCTCGCGCCGGGCGAAGTCCTTCTGGAAGGCGACGAGGGCCGCGCGGACCTGCGGGTTCGCGGCGACCTCGCTTGCGGCCTCCGCCACTTCCTGCGTGCGGAGGTCGGGGCGCGACAGGTCCGAGATGCGCAGCGTCGACGCGGCGATCACGGCTGGCACCCCGTCGAGCATCCGCCGCCCAACGGCGCGATAGAGAAGCCCGGTGTCGAGATGCGCAAAGCCGAAGTGCGCGGCCAGCGCCCGCGATATGGTCCCCTTCCCCGCCGCAGCGGGTCCGTCGATGGCGACTGTGAAATTCAAGCGATATGTCCCCTGCTGAAGGGGAGAGTAGCGCAGGCGTTGGCGAGGCGGAACCCTGTGAGGACCGGATAGACGTCCACAGTCTTTCTTTGCTTTAGCGATTAGTCGTCAAACCGATCTGTTTTTCTGTTCACCAACCATATCATCCCGGTCGTAATCGCGAAGTAGGAGTAATACGCGACCTGCACTATTGCAGGACTTATGTCGGTTCCCACTAAATAAGAAGAAACCAATACAATCGCTATTGACGCACCGAAGAAAACGACGCGTATGAGCAGGTTTCTTGAGTTTCCGGGCCGACAAAGGATCAAAGGCGCGACGTTCAACATCAAGGCCAACGCCACTAGCATCAAGTAAAGGGCGGTCACTCGACCACCGACAATGCCCGCTCCCTCACACCGCCCCCTTCAGCGCCTCCGCCAGATCCGAGCGCTCCCACGAGAACCCGCCTTCGGCGTCCGGCGCGCGGCCGAAGTGGCCGTAGGCGGCGGTGCGCTGGTAGATGGGCTTGTTCATCTTGAGCATCTGGCGGATGCCGCGGGGCGACAGGTCGGCGACCTTGCGGATCGCGGTCTCGATGGCGGCCTCGCCCACTTCTCCCGTGCCGAAGGTGTCGATGTAGACCGAGAGCGGCTTCGACACGCCGATGGCGTAGGAGAGCTGGATCAGGCAGCGCTGCGCCAGGCCGGCGGCGACCACGTTGCGGGCGAGGTAGCGCGCGGCATAGGCGGCCGAGCGGTCGACCTTGGTGGGGTCCTTGCCGGAGAAGGCGCCGCCGCCGTGGGGCGCGGCCCCGCCGTAGGTGTCCACGATGATCTTGCGACCCGTGAGGCCTGCGTCGCCGTCGGGCCCGCCGATGACGAAAGTGCCGGTGGGGTTCACCCACCACTCCGTCTTGTCGTCGATCCAACCCTCGGGCAGGACTTCGCGGATGTACGGCTCGACGATGGCGCGGATGTCGTCCGAGGACTGGTCCTCGCTCTCGTGCTGCGTGGACAGTACGATCGAGGCGACGCCGACCGGGCGGCCACCCTCGTAGCGGACGGAAAGCTGTGACTTGGCGTCGGGCCGCAGCGTCGGCTCCTGCCCGGACTTCCGCACTTCGGCGAGGCGGCGGAGAATGGCGTGGGCGTACTGGATGGGCGCCGGCATGAGCTGTTCGGTCTCGTCGGTGGCGTAGCCGAACATGATGCCCTGATCGCCCGCGCCCTCATCCTTGTTCCCCGACGCATCGACGCCTTTGGCGATGTGGGCGGACTGGGCGTGGAGGTAGTTGTCGACCTTCAGGTTCGCCCAGTGGAAGCCCTGCTGCTCGTAACCGATGTCGCGGACGCACTCGCGCGCGATCTCCTCGACCCTCAGGATCACGTTGCCCGGACCGCGCACCTCGCCACCGATCACGACGCGGTCGGTCGTGGCGAAGGTCTCGCAGGCGACGCGTGCCTCGGGCTCCTCGCTGAGGAAGGCGTCGAGGACGGCGTCCGAAATGCGGTCGCAGACCTTGTCGGGGTGGCCCTCGGAAACGCTTTCCGAGGTGAAAATATAGTCTTGCCGGTTCATGGGGACGTGCTCCGCTGATGCTCCGCCGTCACGCCAGGAAGCCGTTGTGACGGTGCCCTGCGGTTACGACGAAGAGGCCCGGTTTGCAATGGCGTTGCGGCGGCCCGCGACGATGAGCACGGCAAGCGTTAACAAAAGGATAATGCCGATGGGGCGGTCACCCGTGCGGGCATAGATCGTGGGGGGAAGCGGCCCCGGCATGACGGCGTCGAGGTGGCCGTCCGTGCCGAGAGGAAGCGACGCGGTCACGCGGCCCGTGGCGTCGATCACGGCCGAGACGCCGGTGTTCGCGGCGCGGATCAGGGGGAGCCCTTGTTCGGCCGCGCGGAAGCGGGCCTGGTCGAGGTGCTGGTAGGGCCCGGAGAAGGTACCGAACCATGCGTCGTTGGTGATCTGGAGAAGGTAGTCCGGTCGCCCGGCGCCGGATCCGTGGCGGGGGAAGATCGCCTCGTAGCAGATCAGCGGCAGGGCCTGACCCAAGGGTGTGTCGATGAGCCGGACGGCGTCGCCGGGCGTGAAGCCGAAGCCCGAGAAGCCGGCCATCGACCGGAGGAGATCGATCCTGAGAGGGATGTATTCGCCGAAGGGGACGAGGTGGACCTTGTCATAGGTGTCGGCCACTTGCCCCTCACCGTCGAGGAGGACGAGGCTGTTGAACCAGTCACCCTCGGGCGTGCGGCGGTTGATGCCGGTGACGAGGCTCGCCTGCCCTGCCGCCTCGGCCGCTGCCTCGAGGATCGGGGCGGCCATGTCGAGGGGCCAGGGGACGGCGCTTTCAGGCCAGACGATCAAGTCGGGCGCGCCCTCTTCTCCGCTGAGGCGGATCGCGCGGTCGACGTAGATACGGGCGCGGTCAGGATCCCACTTCTCGTCCTGGGGCGCGTTCGGTTGGACGATGCGGATGGTGCCCGAGGGGTCGGTCGCCAGGTCGAGGCGTGTCCAGCCCGCTCCGAACGCCGCCGCGAGGATCAGGGCGCCGAGCGCCGTGCCGGAGAGCGGCCGGCGCGTGGCGGCGGGAAGGGCCGTGGCGAGAAGCGTGAGCGCGGTCAGCCCGAAGGGTCCGGCCCAGGCGGCGGCAAGGCGGATAGGCGTGTCGGCCCAGATGTAGGCGGGAAGCGCCCAGGGGAAGCCGGTCAGGATATAGCCGCGCGCCAATTCCGCCAGCGACAGCGCCGCGACCCAGCCTAGCGCCCGGGGCCGCGTCCGCGTTGCCACCCAGGCGGCGGCGGCCCAGAGAAGGGCGAGGCCGCCAGCCAGGAAGACAAGCGCGAAAGGGGCCATCCAACCGTGTCGGGCGACGTCGATCAGGAAGGGCTGGACGATCCAGTGAAGGGCAGTGGCGAAATAGCCGAGACCGCCGAGCCAGCCCGCGCGGATGGGCCGGGGAGTGCGTGAGACGATGAGCGCGAGCCAGGCGAAGCCGATGAGCGAGACCGGCCAGAGGCCGAAGGGGGCATGGCCGAGCGCGGCGAGCACGCCTGCGGGCAGCGCGAAGACCGCCCGCGATCCCAGCCTGTGGGTCAGGGTCACTCGGCCGCTTTCGCCATGTTCAGTCGGACGCGCAAGCGCTTGATACGACGCGGATCGGCATCGACGACCTCGAAGTCGAGACCGTCGGGGTGCTTGATGACCTCTCCCCGCGACGGGACGCGGCCCGCGAGCATGAAAACGAGACCGCCGAGCGTGTCGATCTCTTCCTCGTCGTCGCCGATCACGATCTTCTGGCCGATGGCGTCCTCGAAATCCTCGATCGGCGTGCGGGCCTGCGCAAGCCAGACGTTCGAGCCCTCTCTCGTCCAGAGATCGGCCTCATCGACGTCGTGCTCGTCCTCGATCTCGCCCAGGACCTGTTCGATCAGATCCTCGATGGTGACAAGGCCGTCGACGCCGCCATACTCGTCGATGACGAGCGCCATGTGCAGACGTTCGGTCTGCATCTTCTGAAGCAGGACGCCGATCGGCATGGAAGGCGGAGCGTACAGCAGTGGACGCAGCATCCGGCCAAGCTGGAACTTCTCGCCCGAGCCATTGAATCCATGACGCAGCGCGAAGTCCTTGAGGTGCACAAGCCCCACGGGCTGGTCCAGCGTCTCGCGGAAGACGGGCAGGCGCGTCATGCCGCTTTCGCGGAAGACCTCGACCAGGCCGTCCTTGCCGATGTCGACGGGAACCGCCACGACCTCGACCTTGGGGATCATCACGTCCTCGACGCGAAGACGGGTCAGGTTCGCAAGACCGCCGGTGAACCCGTCACCTGCGAATATCATCGCGCCCTCCCCGGGTTCGTCCGGCCTGTCAGTTGAGCCGCTGAGGGCTGACAACCAACGTGTCAGGATGCCTCTACTGTCGTCCTCGTCCGGCGCGCCTTGCGCCGCCTCAGAGGAGCCTTCGGTATCGCCCATCAATCCTTTCCATCATGATCCGCCCGGGAAACGGCTTGACGCCCATATGGGTTCCCTATCCCCAGGTTTGCAAGTATCGCGATTTCGGTCCCTTCCATCAAGTCGCCGTCCCCATCTCGGACGTGATCGTAGCCCAGAAGATGCAGGGTTCCGTGAACGATCAGGTGCGTCGCGTGGTCCGTGAGGTCGAGACCCGCCTCGGCGGCTTCCCGCGCGCAGGTCTCGTAGGCAATGGCGATGTCGCCCAACTCGGGGTCTCCGGACGGTGTTCCGGGACGCGCACCTTCGGCTTCGGGCCCTCGTTCCTCGGACGGCCAGGACAGCACGTTGGTGGCCTGCGCCTTGTCACGGAAGCCTTCGTTCAGCGCCGCGATACGCGTGTCGTCGCAGGCGAGAAGCGCCACGTCCCAATCGTCCGGGACAAGGCCCAGGTGTGCGAGCGTGGCGTCGACGGCGCGCGCCGCTAGCGCCTCGAGTCCGGCCTCGCGCCAGCGGTCGTCCTCGATGATGCACTCGACGGTCATGCCGTTTCCCCTACACGCGGCGAAGGGACGCCGCTAGGGTTCGCGATATGGGAAACGAGACGTTCCGAGCGCAGGTGGCGGCGATTAGCCGGGAGCTTCCGGGCGCCGAGGTATCGGACCCCTGGGGCGGCGGGCATGATGCGTGGAAGGTCGGCGGCAAGATGTTCGCCTGCATCGGCGCGGTGATGACGGGCGTGGCGGTGAAATGCGCCGACGTCGAGACTGCGGAAATGCTGATCGACACCGGCGTGGGCGAGCGCGCGCCCTATTTCCACCGAAGCTGGGTGAAGCTGCCCGAGGATGCCGAACCGGACGAGTTGAGGCACCGGATCGTGACCTCCTACGACATCGTCCGCGCTGGCTTGCCGAAGAAGGTCCGCACGGCCCTGCCCGACCGCGCTTGATTTCCTGCGCTGTTTCGCGCCTTCTCCGCCGCATGACCGACCGCATCGAAGCCGAATGGATCGCCGTTGACTGGGGCACGTCCAGCCTGCGCGCCTGGACCATGCGCGGGCGCGAGGTCCTAGCCGAGGCGTCGTCGTCGCGCGGGATGGGAACGCTGTCGCCAGACGACTACGAGGGTGCTTTGCTGGACTTGATAGGCGACTGGCTCGGTGATGGCGTCACCCCGGTCGTTGTCTGCGGAATGGCAGGCGCAAAGCAGGGCTGGCGCGAAGCGGCCTACGCCACTGTCCCCTGCCCGCCTGTCGGTCTGGGCGCGGTGCGGCCCCCGGTGTCGGATCCGCGTCTGTCGGTCGCGATATTGCCGGGACTCAGCCAGGCACAGCCGGCGGACGTGATGCGGGGCGAAGAGACGCAGATTGCGGGGTTCCTTTCGCTGGAGCCGGGGTTCGACGGAGTGATCTGCCTGCCGGGCACACATACGAAATGGGTGCATGTCTCGGCGGGCGAGGTGGTCAGCTTCCGCACCTTCATGACGGGCGAGATCTTCGCGCTGCTGTCGAGCCAGTCTGTGCTGCGCCATTCGGTCGGCGACGGATGGGACGACGCCGCCTTCGCCGACGCCGTGCGCGACGGCATGGCGCGCCCCGAGGCGCTCGCGGCAAGGTTCTTTTCGCTGAGGGCCGAGAGCCTTCTATCGGGGCTGTCGCCCGCAACGGCGCGGGCGCGGCTGTCGGGACTGCTGATCGGGGCCGAACTGACGGCGGCCCGGCCCTACTGGCTGGGACAGAGGGTCGCGATCGTGGGCGCCGGTTCGCTGTCGCGGCTCTATGCCGCCGCGCTGGCGCCAGAAGGCGTCGCGGCTGAAACGGCGGATGCCACCCAAGTCACGCTGGCGGGACTGGCGCAAGCCTACGAGGCACTGAGGGAGACGACATGAGCCGACCCATCATCGCGATCCTGCGCGGGATCACCCCCGACGAGGCGGTGCCGGTGGCCGAAGCTCTGATCGAGGCCGGCGTCGACCGGATCGAGGTGCCGCTGAATTCGCCGCATCCCATGACCTCGATCGAGCGGATGGCCCATGCTGTCGGTCGCCATGCGCTGATCGGTGCCGGAACTGTGCTGACGGTGAAGGACGTGGGCGAGGTGCGCGATGCGGGCGGGCAACTGATCGTATCGCCCAATTGCGACCCCGAGGTGATCGGCGCGACCAAGGCCTCGGGACTGCAGAGCTTTCCGGGCGTCTTCACCGCGACCGAGTGCTTCGCGGCGCTGAAGGCGGGCGCCGACGGGCTGAAGATCTTCCCGGCCTTCGTGCTGGGGATCGAAGGACTGAAGGCGTTGCGGGCGGTGCTGCCGGAGGCGACGCAGGTCTACATGGTCGGCGGCGTGGGACCGGAGAACTTTGCGGACTGGATGCGCGCCGGGGCCGACGGCTTTGGCCTTGGGTCGAGCCTGTACAAGCCGGGCGACACGCCACAGGCGGTCGCCGCCAAGGCGCGCGCGGCAGTGCAGGCATGGGAGACGCTCTGATGGCCGAGGTTTTCGACACGACGCAATGCGGGCTTGGCGAGGGGCCGCTCTGGCACCCGACGCGGGGTCAGTTGTTCTGGTTCGACATCGTGGGCCACCGGCTTCACACGCAGGAGAAGGGCAAGACCCGGACGGTCCAGTTCGACGAGCATGTCTCGGCGGCGGGATGGGTGGACGACGCGACGCTGCTCGTCGCCTCGGAGACGCGGCTGTTCCTTCTGAACCTCGAGACCGAAAAGCGCGAGGATGTCGAGGGGCTGGAGGCGAGCGACGCCAAGACGCGCTCGAACGACGGCCGAGCCGACCCTTGGGGCGGGTTCTGGATCGGGACGATGGCGAAGCAGAACGCGCGGAACGGCGAGGGTGCGATCTATCGCTATCATCGCGGCGAACTGCGGAAGATGTATCCCGGCATCTCGATTCCGAACGCCATCTGCTTCTCGCCCGACCGTCGCCACGCCTATTTCGCCGACACGCCGACGCGGAAGATCATGCGGGTGAGGCTCGAAGCCGACTTCGGATGGCCGGATGGTGACCCGGAGGTGTTCCTGGACCTGACCGGGGAAGGGCTCTGGCCCGACGGGGCCGTGACGGACGCCGAGGGCAACTTCTGGAACGCCCAATGGGGCGCGGGGCGGGTGGCCTGCTATGCGCCGGACGGGTCTTTCCTGCGCGAAGTCCGCATCGACGCGGCGCATACCTCGTGCCCGGCCTTCGGCGGGCCGGACCTGTCGACGCTTTTCTGCACCACCGCGCTTCAGGCCCTGTCGGTCGAGGACAAGGCGGCCTCGGCGCACAACGGCATGACCTTCGCCGCGCCCGAGACGGGGCGGGGCGTGCCGGAATACAGGGTCAGGCTCTAGGCCCGGCGTCCGCCTCATTCGTCCAGAAGAACGGCTCGTCAGGATCCCGCGCCACGATCTCGTCCGGGATCACGTCGGGACCGGCGAGGAAGACGGCGGCGCCGAACTTCGTCGCCATGCGCGACAGCTTTTCCATCCGGGGCGAGGTGATCGCATCCCACAAGGCGGCGTTTGCCGGATCGGCGCGAAGGTCAGCGGCGCGGGCCTGGTGCCAGGCAACTGCTTCGGCATGGGCCTCGGCGACGCCGGAAAGGGCCAGAAGCCGGGCTTTCTCTGCCTCGACGCGGGGGGCGAGGCGGAGGATCGAGGTTTCCTCCTCTGCGTTGTGGTTCATGCGGAACCAGTAGGCGAGGCCCTGCGCGCGGTCGGTGTGGTTCACGCGGCCCCTCTCGCGCTTGACGAGGAAGCTCTCGCAGGTCCGGACCGCGTAGTGGTTCAGCGTCACGAGGTCGTAGCCCCAGTTGGCCTTCGACATCCGCCAGGCCGCGCGCCATGTCGCTGGAGGCAGCGGCCGCCCTGCCCCGTCGATCCAGCGGATCTGGCCCTGGGTGTCGCCGGCAAGGCCCTTGGGCCGGTGAACTCCGAGGCGGCGGAACAGGCCCGCGTTGCGGAAGAGGCTCTTGAACGCCCACGCCTGAAGCGGGCGCGGCGCATAGGCCGGTGCGGCGCGGGTGAAAAGCTGCGTGACCGGGCGATCCTCGAAGGCATGACGGTCGGCGTTCCCGAAGAGCCGCCAGGGCATCGACAGGACATGCGCCTCGGGGGCTGCCGCGAAGAGGTCGGACAGCGTCCCCTCGCCTGCGTGGATGTTGACGTATTCGTCCACGTCGAGGGTCATCAGCCAGTCTGCGGAGGTCACGGCCTCCTCGGTTTCGGCGGCGCGGAAGGCCGCGTGCTGGGGCACACCTCCGGTTGAGCGGAAGGGGTTGTCGCGCCGTGTGACACCCGCCTCGGCCAGCGCGTCGAGCATGCGGTCCGTGCCGTCTGTGCAGTCGTTGGTGTAGACGAGGTGCCGGTCGATCCCGAGGACGTCGGTTGTGCGCGATCCAGTCGAGGATGAAGGGACCTTCGTTCTTCATCGCCGTCACGACGGTCACTCGGGCGGAAGCGGGCCGCGGCGGGATGCTTTTCTTCTCCGGCAGGCGGATCGGCTGGTGTCCAGGAAACGCCTGCGCCAGCCAGTCGATCAGCGCCGGGTCTTCGACAAGATCGGCCTTGCGGACGAGGCGGTTCACTTCGACGCCCGCGAAGGTCACCCCGAGGGCGCGGCGGAATTGCGAGGGGCGCGCGTCGGTCGCCTCGGCCCCCATCATGCGGACCGGCAGCCAGAGCGCGTCCTGGGGCAGCCCGGCCGGCGCGGCGGCCCAGCTTGTCAGCCAGCGCCGTTCGTTGCGGCGGAGAGCGATGTGATCGGCGTGGGGGGCGACGGCTCCTTGCCGCAGACGCCAGGGATAGGTCTCGAGTCCATGCAAGAAAAGGATGCGCGAGGGGTCGGCCATGACACGGTCGAAAGGCGGGCCGTCAGGGTCCGGAAGCCACAGGTCGCCGATGTCGAAGAAGGCGACCGCCGCAGCGCGTGACAGGAAGCGGTGGCGGAGGAGTTCGTGGACCGTCAGTTCGCCAAGAGGCGCGTGCCAGGGGTCGGGCGGCGGCAGGTCGCGCTGCGGCGCACCGGGGGCAAGGGACGGATGCCGCGCGTCTGGGGCTCCGGGAAGGCCCAAGGGGCGGGACAGGGTGACGACGACGACGGGCAGCTCCGGTACGAGCGGCCGCGAGGCCGGCGGCGAAGGGTCCGCCGGGCGGATCGCGGTCCACGATCAGGGCGGCCTCGGCTCCCGTCTCACGCGCGTGGCAGGCCAGCCAGTCGGCGGCGGCCTGCGCCGTCTCGCCATTGCGGATCGCGACAAGGGTTCGCTTGCCGCAGAACATCTCGGCTTCGGCCGGATCGGCGTCGAGCGTGCCGTGAGGCAGGCGGGCGACGATGCCTCTTCCGATCTGGCGCAGTCCCGACACCTCGGGACAGGCCTGCCGCAGCGCCTCGGACGAGGTTCCGGCCGGCAAGGCCGCGACGATGCCCTGCGGCGTGGCGACCGCGCCCAAGACGGGTAGAAGACCCAACCGATGCGAGCGGACGAGGCGCGTGGCGACCGTCATGCCGGATGTCGAGGGTCGCGCCGGCTCATACGATGAGCGTGTTCGGCAGGGCGGCGATGGCGTCGAGGTCCTCGGCGAAGCGCTGCTCCAAGAGGATGCCCGTGACCTTGTCGATGCCGAGACGCGCGGCCACGTCGGCGCGGTCGGACCGCCGCCGGAAGGCGGTGTGAAGCTCGTCGAGCGGCGGCGGCGTGCCTTCGAAGAGCATCCGGTCGAGCACGGCGACACCCGTTTCGGTCATCGCCGCCCGCGTGAGGCTGTAGAGGTCCGGCAGCGCCGACGAAGCGGACCCGAACACGCGGTCGAGCACCTCGCGCGGGCGGGTCGCGGTGCCGCGCGGTGTCAGGACTGTCAGCGTCGCCTCGGGAACGGCTTCGACGATCTCGCGCGCAAGGTCCGCCCAGGACAGTTCGTAGAGCGTCTCCCACACGGTCCGGCGCGCGCGCGCCTCCAGCACCTCGGACCCGGCTGCCAGCAGAAAGTCAGGCAGGGGTTCGGGCATCATGATCAGGTGCGCGGCACCGACAAGGTCGCCCAGCCCGGACAACCCGGTTGCCGCGTCGGGGAAAAGCTCGCCCCGGTGCAGCGCCGTTTCAGGCGGACCGAGAAGGTTTACGGCCGACAAGAGGGCGGGACGGGGCGTTGTCGCCCGCGCGAAATCGGTGACCCGCTCGGAGGCTGACAGATGCAGATCGAGGTTACGGCGGATGAGCGGCGAGGCGATGCGGCTCGGCAGTGCCGTCAGTCCCGCCTTCGCAAGGCGCTGGCGTTGCGTTCGGATAAGCGCATTCATTGAGAGGCCGTGCGAGGATTGCGGCCCGATCACGATGGTGAGCGATGGTGGGTCCAGGGTCATCCCCGGAAGATGTCCTCGAAATCCGAGCGCGCGGCCTCCAGATCGTCGATCCGGCCGATGTCGCGCCAGTAGTCACGCAAGGGATAGACTCCGACGCGGCCGCCCGTGTCGCGCAGTCGCGTCAGAAGCGTCGGCATGTCCAGCGGTTCGCCCTCGCGGACGTGATCCAGCGCCCGGGGCGACAGGACGTAGATACCTCCGTTCACGAAATGCCGCGCAACTGGCTTCTCCTCGATGCCTGTCATCAGGCCGTCCTCGGCCCGGACGACCCCATAGGGCACCTGCTGCTCGTACTCGCGCACGACAAGTGTGCCGTCGGCGCGCTTTTCGCGGTGGAACGCCAGAAGCTCGGAGAACTGGAGCGAGACGAGAAGATCGCCGTTCATGACGATGAAGGGTTCGTCGGGACGCTCTTTCAGCAGGGACAGCGCCCCGGCGGTGCCGAGCGCGCGGTCCTCCTCGATGTAGTCGATCGAGACGCCGAAGGCCGAACCGTCGCCGAAATGTTCCTGCACCATCTCGCGGCGGTAATTGACCGAGATCGAGATGCGCCAGAACCCCTGGTCGGCGAAGACGCCGATGATCTGTTCGAGAAGCGGCCGACCGCCCACCTCGATCATCGGCTTCGGGATCGTCTCGGTCAGCGGGCGAAGGCGCGTTCCCAGACCGCCCGCCATCAGGATGACGCGCGTGGACTTCGGCGTGACGCCGAAAAGGTCCTCGACCGTGGCCAGGTCGACGGGTCGGCCATCGGCGTCGAGGACGGGGACGTGGTGCAGCTTGCGCGCCCGGATCAGCGCGCGGGTCTCGGCGTCGGGGGCGCCCTCGGTCACGGTGGTGGGCGTGGTGTGCATGACCTGCGATACGGGACCGTCGAGGTCGACGCCCCGCAGGATACCGCGCCGCACGTCGCCGTCCGTCACCGTGGCGACAAGGCGGCCGGTCCCGTCCACCACCAGTGCGATCTGCCGCCGCGACCGGTCGATGGCTTCGATCGCCGCTCGGACGGTCACGTCCGGCGTGACGGTCAGGGCTGTCAGAATCCGCTCGCTCCATGGCGCGGATACTGTCGCGGTTGCGGGGGAGATTCCAGCGCGAGTTTCCGACCGGCTTGCCGGATCGGGCTGACGCATCAGGATAGGGCGCATGATGTTGTCGAGCTTTTAGCCGCTGACCTGAGCGGACCTTCGTTCGCGGCGCGGCTGGCGCCTGACAGGACCGGCCGTGCGCTACGCGACTTGTCGGCCGATGGCTATGCCTCGACAGCAAATCGCGAGGAGGTGGCGGCCACCGGGCCCGCAGGTACGGTCCACGCCGCGCAGGGGCTTAGCGGGACGCGGCCGCGCTTTATGGCGCAGCCGCCCCTTCTTCCGAGCGGTCCGCAGGATCCGGCCTGGCCGGTGCAGACCGCGATCCGTCTGGCTGTGGAAGGCCGAGGCTGACGCCTCAGACGATCTCGACCAGTTCGATCTGGAAGGTCAGGTCCTTGCCCGCGAGCGGGATGGTTGGCGTCGAGAACGACGACCTCGTCGGTCACCTCGGTCACGACGACCTGCACAGGCTGACCCGAGGGGGTCTCGAGCTGGAGGCGGGTGCCGATGTCGAGCGGCACGTCGGAGGGCACCTTCTCGCGCGGGAAGTTCTGGCGGCCATTCGGGTCGTGCGGGCCATAGGCCTGCTCGGCCGGAATTTCGACCGTCTTCTGCTCGCCGACTTCCATGCCGGCAACGGCATCGTCAAAGCCGGGAATCACCTGGCCGGTGCCGAGCGTGAACTGGAGCGGATCCCGCCCCTGCGAGGAATCGAAGGGCGCGCCGTCGTCGAGCGTGCCGGTATAGTGGATGCGGACCGTGTCGCCGGTCTTGGCTTCTTGCATGTCGTGTCTCTCTGTGTCTGGGATTGGTGGACGGGCGCACATCGGGGCGCGCCCTCGGTTGATGCCCGAATCCAACATGGATGAGGCCGTGTGTAAACCCCCGGGGCCCTCGCGGGCCCGTGCGCGCGGGGTTCCGCCGGAACGCGGGGCGTGCCACTGTCGGCACTGAAGGAGGTCGTCCATGCCCATAACCACCTGCGTCTTCGACGCTTACGGAACGCTGTTCGACGTCGCCGCCGCCGCCCGGATAGCGGCGGAGGAGCCGGATGGCGCGCGTCTGGCGAAGGTCTGGCCCAAGCTGGCGGCCGATTGGCGGACGAAGCAGTTGCAGTACACCTGGCTGCGGGCGGTCATGGGTCAGCACGCGGATTTCTGGCAGGTCACGCAGGACGGGCTTGACTGGGCGATGGAGGCGTCGGGGCTGGACGACGCCGAGATGCGCGAGAGGCTTCTGGCGCTCTACTGGGAGCTTCCGGCCTATCCCGAGGTGCCCGCGATGCTGGCGGAGTTGAAGCAGCGCGGGTTCGCGACGGCGATCCTGTCGAACGGCTCGCCCGAGATGCTGGCGGGAGCGGTGGACCACGCGGGTGTGGGAGAGTTTCTCGACGCCGTGCTGTCGGTCGAAGAGGTCGGCGTCTTCAAGCCCGCCCGCGCCGTCTACGACCTTGTGGGCGAACGGATGAAGACGATGCCGGGCGACGTGCTCTTCGTGTCCTCGAACGGCTGGGACGCGGCGGCGGCGGCTGGATACGGCTTCCGCACGGGCTGGGTGAACCGGGCGGGCGATCCCGTCGACAGGCTGCCCGCGCGGCCGGAGCGGATCCTGTCGGACCTGACCGGCATTCCCGACCTGGCAGGGTCGCTCTGATGGCGAGCTTCACGGCGCCCGACGGCGCGAAGATCGCTTACGACGACGAGGGTGACGGAGTCCCGCTTCTCGCCCTTTCCGGACTGACGCGGAACGCGACCGACTTCGACTACCTCGCGCCGCACCTCGACGGCGTGCGCCTGATCCGCATGGATTATCGCGGGCGGGGCCGGTCAGAGTGGACGGGGGCCGCGACCTATACCATCGCCACCGAAGCCGGGGATGCGATCGCCCTTCTGGACCACCTGGGGCTGGAGAAGGCAGCGATTCTCGGCACCTCGCGGGGTGGACTGATCGCGCTGGTGCTGGCGGCCATAGCGCGCGACCGGCTGATGGGCGTGGCCTTCGTCGACATCGGCCCCGAGATCGCGCCCGACGGCCTAGAGGTCATCAAGGGCTATGTCGGCCGCAACCCCTCGCAAAAGACCCACGCCGAAGCGGCCGCGATGCGGGCAAGCCTGATGGCCGGGTTCGAAGGCGTGCCAGAGAGCCGATGGCTGGAGGAAGTGCGCAAGCACTATCACGAGACGCCGGAGGGTCTGAGGATCAACTACGACCCTACCCTCCGCGATGCCCTTCTTGCTCCGCAGGAAGGTCCGACGCCGGATCTCTGGCCGCTTTACGACGCGCTGGCGGGCCTTCCGGTGGCGCTGATCCGTGGAGCGAACTCGGACCTTCTGTCCGTCGAGACGGCAGACGAAATGCAGAGGCGTCGGCCGGACCTGATCCGGGCTGATGTACCGGGACGGGGTCACGTGCCCTTCCTCGACGAACCCGAAGCGGTGGACGCGATCAGGACATGGATCGGACGACTGGAATGACGACGATAGACGACATCGAGGCTGCGGCGAGGCGGCTTGAAGGTCATGCCGTGAGGACGCCCCTCCTCAATGCGCCGCTCCTCGACGCGCTGGCAGGGCGGCGGGTCTTCGTGAAGGCCGAGTGCCTTCAAAAGACCGGGTCGTTCAAGTATCGCGGGGCGCGTGCGGCGGTGTCGTCGCTGGACGACGCGACGCGGGCGCGGGGCGTTCTGGCCTTCTCGTCGGGCAATCACGCGCAGGGTGTCGCCCTCGCCGCTCAGGAGATGGGCGTGCCGGCGGTCATCGTCATGCCATCCGACGCACCTGACCTGAAGATCGCCAACACCCGCGCCTATGGCGCCGAGGTCGTGCTCTACGACCGGGCTCGCGAGGACCGAGACGCCATCGGCGAGGCGCTGGCCGAAGAGCGCGGGCTGACGCTGATCCGACCCTTCGACGACGCGCGCGTGATCGCCGGACAGGGCACCTGCGGGCTGGAAATCGCCGAGCAGGCGGCGGAGGCCGGGATCGGCGCTGCGGACGTTTTCGTGTGCTGCGGTGGCGGCGGGCTGACCTCGGGCATCGCACTTGCGCTCGAGGCGCGGGCGCCGCGTCTTCGCGTGCGGCCCGTCGAGCCCGAGGGCTTCGACGACGTGGCGCGCTCGATGGCGTCGGGGCGGATCGAGAAGAACGACCGCGCCACGGGGTCGATCTGCGACGCCATCCTGACGCCCGCGCCGGGCAAGCTGACCTTTCCGGTGATGGCGCGGCTGTGCGGACCAGCGGTCGCCGTATCGGATGACGAGGCGCTTCGCGCGATTGCGGCGGCGCTCGTCCGGCTGAAGATCGCGCTCGAACCCGGCGGCGCGGTGGCTCTCGCCGCGGCCCTGTTCCGCGCCGAAGGCGACGGCGACGTGATCGCGCTCGCGTCGGGCGGCAACGCGGATCCGGCGATGCTGGCGCGCGCGGTGCAGAGGGGTTTTGATTGACGCTGACAACCAGTATAGGTTGAAGTGGTCAAGGGAGGACAGGCGATGCAGATCGCGCAGCTCGACGGCGTCGACATCCATTACCGCGAAGACGGCAAGCGCGATGGCGCGCCCGTCGTGTTTCTCAATTCGCTCGGCACCGACCTGCGGCTTTGGGACGACGTGCTGCCGCACCTGCCTGCGGGCCTCCGCCTGATCCGCTGCGACAAGCGCGGCCACGGGCTGTCGTCCTGCCCGCCCGCCCCTTACTCGATGGGCTCCCTCGTCACGGACGTCGAGCGGCTGCTCGACCGTCTGGAGGTCCGCGAGGCGGTCGTCGTCGGCTGTTCCATCGGCGGAATGATCGCGCAGGGGCTGGCGGTGAAGCGGCTGGACCAGGTCCGCGCCATCGTCCTGTCGAACACCGCCGCCAGGATCGGTACGGCCCAGATGTGGGACGACCGGATCGCCGCCGTTCGCGCGGGCGGGATCGAGGCGCTGGCCGACACCATCATGGAGCGCTGGTTCTCGGCCGCCTTCCGCGCCACTCCCGAGTTGGCCGCCTGGCGCAACATGCTCGTTCGCCAGCCGGCCGAGGGATATGTCGGCTGCTCGGCCGCGATCTCGGGTACGGACTTCTTCACGCCGACCTCAGGTCTGACCCTGCCGACGCTCGCCATCGCGGGCAGCGAGGACGGCTCGACCCCGCCCGACCTCGTGCGCGAGACGGCGGGCCTCATCAAGGGCAGCCGCTTCGAGCTGATGCGCGGGGCGGGACATCTGCCGATGGTCGAGAAGCCCGAGGCCTATGCCGCGCTTCTGACGACTTTCCTGAAGGACATCGGCCATGTCTGAGCGCCACGACAAGGGCATGGAGATCCGCCGCCGCGTGCTTGGCGACGCGCATGTCGACCGGGCCGAGGCAGCGAAGACGGCCTTCGACGCGCCCTTTCAGGAGATGATCACCGAAGGCGCCTGGGGCACGGTCTGGGCGCGCGATACGATCCCGCTGCGCGAACGCTCGATGCTGACCATCGCGCTTCTGGCGGCGACGGGAAACTTCGAGGAGATCCCGATGCACATCCGCGCCACCCGCAATACCGGCGCCAGCGAGGCCGACGTGATCGAGGCGCTTCTGCACGTCGCGGTCTATGCCGGCGTGCCGAAGGCGAACCACGCCATCAAGCTGGCCAAGGCCACGTTCAAGGAAATGGAGGACGACGCATGAGCGGCACCCTGATCCCGCGCGACCGGACCGCGCATCCCGAGCCCTACGATCCGGGCTACAAGACATCGGTCGTCCGCTCGCCGCGCTACGCGCTTCTGTCGCTCGACGCGACGGTGACCGAGAACACCGGGCCTACCTTCGGACATGACCTGATCGGGCCGCTCGACAACAACCTCATCCTGAACTTCACACAAGGTAAGGCCCCCGCCGTAGGCGAGCGCATCCGGATGCACGGCCGCGTCATCGACGAGACTGGACGCGCCGTCCCCAACACGCTGGTCGAGATCTGGCAGGCCAACGCGGGCGGGCGCTACCGGCACATCCGGGACACCTACTTCGCGCCGCTCGATCCCAACTTCGGCGGCTGCGGACGGACCCTGACGGATGACGACGGCTACTATGAATTCCTGACCATCCGGCCCGGCGCCTATCCCTGGCCCAACCGGGGCAACGACTGGCGGCCCGATGCACATCCACGTCTCGGTCTTCGGCTCGGGCTTCGGGCAGCGGCTGATCACACAGATGTACTTCCAGGGCGACCCGCTGATCGACCTCTGCCCCATCGCGCACACGGTCAAGGACCGGGGTCAGCTCGACAGCCTCGTGGCGCCGCTCGACATGGCCGGATCGCGGCCGATGGACTACCTCGCCTACAAGTTCGACATCGTGCTGCGGGGACGCCGCCAGACGATGTTCGAGAACAAGCCGGAGGGAATGTGACATGCCCCAACCCCTGACCCGTCACCGCGAAACCGCCAGCCAGACCGGCGGACCCTATGTCCACATCGGCTGCATCCCCACCTTCGCCGGCCTCGCAGGCGTCTATCCCGAGGATCTGGGCCTCCGCGCCATCGAGGACGGCGCAAAGGGTAATGTGATCGAGATCACCGGCGAAGTCTTCGACGGCACCGGCTGGGCGCTGCGCGACGCGATGATCGAAAGCTGGCAGGCCGACGCCGAGGGCCGCTATCCGGGACAGGAGGGCGCCGACCCCAAAGTCAACGGCTTCTGCCGTTTCGCCGCCGACAAGGACAGCGGGCTGTTCACCCTGCGGACGGTCAAGCCGGGGCGTGCAGGCGGACAGGCGCCTCACATCGCGCTCTGGATCGCGGCGCGGGGCATCAACGTGGGCCTTCAGACGCGGATTTATTTCGACGACGAGGACAACGCGGGCGACCCGGTCCTGTCGCGCATCGAGCAGAGGAACCGCGCCGCCACGCTGATCGCGAAGAAGGACGGCGACGGCCGATACCGCTTCGACATCCGGCTTCAGGGTGAGGGCGAGACCGTCTTCCTCGACATGTAGAATGGCGCGCTTCCTTCTGATCCACGGCGCGATGCACGGGGCGTGGTGCTGGCACAAGGTGGTGCCGCGCCTCGACGCACTGGGTCACGAGGCCGTGGCGATCGACCTGCCGTCACACGGCGACGACCCCGCCGCGCCCGAGGGCGTCACCATCCGCGACTACGTCGCGCGGGCGGTTGCGCATATGGAGGCCGACACGATCCTCGTCGGTCACTCCCTCGGCGGGCTGACGATCACGCTGGCCGCGGCGGAACGGCCCGATCTGACACGGGCGCTCGTCTATCTCTGCGCCTTCGTGCCACCGCCCGGCGTGGCGGCCTCGTCATACCGCCGCAACGCGGTGACGGACGAGCTTGTCGCGGCGCAGGAGGGACATCGCGACCGGGGCGTGACGACGCCCGTGCTCGACCGGGCGGGTCCCGTGTTCTATTCGGACTGCTCGGAGGAAGACGTGGCCTACGCCCTGCCGCGCCTGTCGCCGCAGCCGGTGGCGATCATGCAGGAGGTTCTGGACTTCGACCTGCCGGACGTCCCGCGGCACTACATCCGCTGCCTGAACGACCGGACGGTGAAGCCGTCCTACCAGCGCGCCGTCACCGAGGGCTGGCCCGAGGGCACTGTCCACGACATGCGGACCGGGCATTCGCCGTTCTTTTCCGACCCCGATGGCCTTGTGCGCATCCTCGATGCTATTGCGGATAGATGACGCAAGACTGGAGCGACCATGCCCGCCTCCCCCGCTGACAGCGCGATCTACGGCAAGCTTTTCGGCGACGCCGAGGTCGGACAGCTTTTCACCGACAGTGCCGAAGTCCGGGCGATGATGCTGGTCGAAGGCGCTTTGGCCAAGGTTCAGGGCGAGCTTGGGCTGATCCCCGAGATCTCGGCCCGCGCAATCCACCGGGCGTCGATGGAGCTGCAGCTTGACCCGAGTGGTTTGGGGGCAAGCGTCGCGTCGAACGCCGTCCCCGTGCCGGAGTTCGTGGCAATGTTCCGCGTCTGCTATGCAGGCGCCGGAACACTCGGCGTGGCTGCACTGGGGCGCGACCAGCCAGGACATCATGGACACCGGGCAGGCGCTGAGACTGCGGCAGGCGCTGGCGATCCTCGACACCCGGCTGTTGCGAACGGCGAAGGCGCTGGCGACGCTGGCCGAGACCCATGCCGCGACGCCGATGGCTGCCCGCACTTACGGGCAGGCTGCTGTGGTGACCTCGTTCGGAGCCGTCGCGGCTTCATGGGGCGCCCCCCTGCTGCGACACCGGGCGCGGCTGCGCGCGGTCCGCGAGGACGTGCAGATCGTCAGCCTCTCGGGCGCGGCGGGCACGCTGTCCGCCATGGGCGACCGAGGACCCAAGGTGCGCGCCGCCTTGGCCGAGGCCTTGGGCCTGCGCGACCCGCAAGCGAGCTGGCACAGCGAAAGGGACGGGATTGCGGCGCTTGCGGGCTGGCTGACGGGTGTAGCCGGATCGCTCGGGAAAATGGGCGAAGACCTTCTGACGCTGACGCTTTCCGGCCTGAACGAGGTGCGGCTCGGCGCGGGCGGCGGCTCGTCGACCATGCCGCAGAAATCGAACCCCGTCTTGCCCTCCGTCCTGTCGGCCCTCGCACGTCAGACGGCGGCGCTGAACGGGGCGATCCAGTCGGCCCTGCCCCATCGCCAGCAGAGGGACGCCGCCGCCTGGCTGACCGAGTGGATGAGCCTGCCGCAGCTCGTGATCCTGACGGGTCGTGCGCTGTCCATCGCCGAAGACCTGGCGAACACTCTGACGCCCGACGAAAGCGCAATGCAGGCCCAGATCGAAGCCACCGGCGGAATGATCTTCGCCGAGGCCCTCAGCTTCGCGCTGGCGGCGGCGATGCCGCGACCCGAGGCACAGGCGGCCTCGAAAAAGCTGGTCGGACGCGCGAAAGACACGGGACGCCCGCTCGGAGACATCGCGCGTGAGGCGCACCCCGACGTCGACCTCTCGGCGGTGTTCGATCCCGCCAGCCAACTCGGCACCGCCCCCGCCGAGGCGCGCGCCTTTGCGAAGGCGGCGCGGTCGGAGGCATGACGCGCGCCGCCCCGCCCCGCACCCGCGTCTAGTCGGCGTGGAAAACGCCGGTGAAGTCAATATCCGCACCCAGTTCGGTGGCATGACCTGAATAGGTTCCGCCCACGATCTGCGCGGCGTCGCCGTAGAAACGTCCGCTCGTCGATCCGTCGATCAAGGTAGCTGTCGGACTGTTCATCAGCAGGGGCGCCGAAAAGCCATTGCCGGAAATCGGCGTAGGACCGTCGATGGACAGCGTCGTCGTCCCGCCCACGAACACGTTGCCGTCGATGACCTGCCCCGTGAAGCTGGCGGTCAGGTTCGCCGCTCCGTCCTCGGTGAAGGGCACACCGTCGATCGTCGCGATAAGGGTAGACGGGCCCGTGTAAACAGCGAAGACGACGCCCTCCGGCAGATCCTCGGGTCGTGTTTCCAAACCGAGGGTGCCGATCGCGAAGCTTAGACCGTTCAGGCCCTCGCTCGACGCCACGCTGAAGCCTTCGAGATAGTCGTGGCCCCAGTTCTGCGGCTCGACCTCGTAGATCGTGCCGCCGATGTTGCCGGTGAAGACCCCCGCGACCTCGGTCAGCGAGACGACACCGTCGGGCGTGGTCAGGTCCGCCGTGGTGGCCGACGTGAACTCCAGCGTGTAGGTCCGAAGTCCGGCCGTCGCGGTCGCAAAGTTGTCCTCGGACTCGAGTTCGGCGGACCTTACGGGGAATTTCAGCCCCACGAGATCGTCGATCGTCGCAGGCGGCGGGCCGTCGGCATAGACCGCGGTCGATCCTCCGCCTCCACCGCTGCAGCCCGCCAGCGCGGCCAGGGCGAGAGTGCCGAAGATCAGTGCGTTGTGTGTCATGCGAAAGCTCCTGCAGTGCGGACGGAGGGTCGGACTGCGACGAAGGCAAGCGTCGTCGGCGACCCACCCGTCGCGCGAAAAAATTTTGTCCGTCAAATGCAGGCTAATTCGGGCCAAATACCCCGTCCGACGCAACGGGAATCGCGCCGCATTCGCGCCGGAGGATCCTGCGGAATCTCCTCTTGCCAGAGGCGGAATCGGTTTTGCTCTGGCGAAGCGTCCCGCGTCTTGGCAGGGTCGCGCCGGTACGACTGGAGGACCGACCATGACCCGCATCCGCGCCGCCGTCTGCACCGCCTTCGGAGAGCCTCTGCGCATCGAAGAGCTGGACCTGGCCGCGCCCGAGGGCCGCGAAGTGGAGGTGACGCTGGAGGCCTGTGCGATCTGCCACTCGGACATCACCTATGCCGAAGGCCGCTGGGGCGGCCCGTTGCCGGCGGTCTACGGCCACGAAGCGGCGGGCCGCGTGACGGCGACCGGCCCCGACACGGCAGGCGTGTCGGTCGGAGACCGGGTGATCGTGACCCTGATCCGCTCTTGCGGAACCTGCGTCTCCTGCGCCACGGGGCAGCCTTACATCTGCTACGACGCGAAGCGCACGGCACCCCTCACCCGGCCGGACGGAACTGCCGTGTTCCAGGCGATGAACTGCGGCGCCTTCGCCGACAAGGTCGTGGTCGATCCCAGCCAGCTCGCGCAGGTGCCGGACGAAATGCCGCTCGACGTCGCCTCGCTCCTCTCCTGCGGCGTCATCACAGGTGTGGGTGCGGCGGTGAACGCGGGTCGTGTGCGAGCGGGCGAGGATGTGGTGGTGATCGGCGCGGGCGGCGTGGGCCTCAACGCGATCCAGGGCGCGCGCATCGCAGGCGCACGGCGCATCGTGGCCGTCGACATGCTGCCCGAAAAGCTCGACGACGCGCGCGCCTTCGGAGCGACCGACGGCATCCTCGCGTCCGAGGACAAACCCTGGGAGCGGCTTGTGGCGCTTACCGGCCGGCTGGCCGATTGCGTTCTCGTCACCGTGGGCCACACCGGCGCCTACGATCAGGCGCCGCGTTACATCGGGCCGAACGGGCGGCTCGTGATGGTGGGGATGCCGGGCAACGACCGGATGTCCTCCTATGCCCCCGACATGATCGCCAGCTACGGGCAAAGCCTGATCGGGACCAAGATGGGGGACACTGTGCTGGCGCGGGACATCCCGTGGATGTGCGACCTCTACCTTCAGGGCCGCCTGAAGCTCGACGAGCTGATCTCGAACCGCTGGCCGCTGGAGCGCATCAACGAAGCCATCGCAGACACGAAGGCGGGCCGCGCCCGGCGCAACGTCATCGTGTTCTAGGGCGTCAGCCCTCGTCCCACTCGTACATCACGATGTCACCGGTCTCGCGCCCGCGCAGCGCCGAATAAAGTGCGCGCGCTTCGACGTTGTCGCCCTCCGTCGCCACCCAGATCGCCGCGCAGCCCCTGTCGCGCGCAAGGTCCCTGATCCGCTCGACCAGCCGGCGGCCGATCCCCTGGCGTCGATAATCTTCGTGGACCGAAACCTCATTGACGAAAAAGGACGTCGGCTTGTCGGGATGCATCAGCACGGTTCCGGACACGAAGCCCACCACCTCGCCCCGGTCCAGCGCCACCACGATATCGTTCACCCGCGTGGCGAGGAACCCGTAGGCCCATCCTGGGTCCACGGGGTTGTCGAAGGTGCCAGGGCGAACCCGGTCGAGGACGTGCGCCTCCTCTGGACCGAGATTGCGAATGGTGATTGGGTTTGGGGACATGGTTAACGACGTAAGGGCAAGGTCACGGTGAAACTTAGCGATATCGACGTGATTGTCACGGCTCCTCCCGCACCGGGCTGGGGCGGGCGCTACTGGATCCTCGTGAAACTGACGACCGACACCGGATTGACCGGCTGGGGCGAGTGCTATGCCTCCACCGTGGGGCCCGCAGGCGATGACCGCCGTGATCCGCGACGTCTTCGCCCGGCACGTCGAAGGCGAAAGCCCCGAGAACGTCGAGATGATGTTCCGACGGGTCTATTCTTCCGGCTTCACGCAGCGACCCGACCCGACCGTCATCGGTGCCTTCTCGGGGATCGAGATCGCCTGCTGGGATATTCTCGGCAAGGACCGCGACCGGCCGGTCTGGGCGCTGATGGGCGGACGTATGAACGATCGCGTTCGCGCCTACACTTACCTCTATCCGATGGACAAACACCCTTTGCCGGCCTTTTGGGGCGACGCCGACATGGCGGCCGAGGCGGCGCTCGACCTCGTCGGCAAGGGATGGACGGCGCTCAAGTTCGATCCTGCCGGGCCCTACACCATCCGGGGCGGACACCAGCCGTCGCTTTTCGACATCGAAACCAGCGCCGCCTTCTGCGCCACACTCCGCAAGGCGGTCGGCCCGCGCACCGATCTTCTCTTCGGCACCCACGGTCAGTTCACCGCCTCGGGCGCCATCCGGCTGGCGCGCGCGATCGTCGCCACCGATCCGCTCTGGTTCGAAGAGCCGGTGCCGCCCGACGACTGGGAAGGGCTGAGGAAGGTCGCCCGCGCCACCTCGATCCCCGTCGCCACGGGCGAACGGCTCGACCAAAGGCCGAGTTCGCCCAGGCCTTGCGCGCCGGCGCGTCGATCCTGCAACCCGCGCTCGGCCGCGCGGGCGGTCTGTGGGAGGGCAAGAAGATCGCCACCCTTGCCGAAGCGGCCGGGGCGCAGATCGCGCCGCACCTCTACGCGGGGCCCGTCGAATGGGCGGCGAACATCCACCTCGCCGTGACCTGCCCGAACCTCCTCATGGCCGAGACGATAGAAACGCCCTTCCACGACGCGCTCATCAAGGGCGCGATCCGGGTCGAAGACGGCCACATCGCAGCGCCCGAAGCGCCGGGCCTGGGCATCGAGGTCGACGAGGCGCTGGCGCGCGCTCATCCCTACAAGGGCGACGGCCTTCACCTCCAGATGCAGGAAGCGCCGATTTCCTACGCCGCACCGAACCTCTTCGAAGGCGGCGCGCCGGTAAAGCGCGCCTGAGCCTTCTTCTGTCCCGAAATACTCCGGAGGGGGCCTGGGGGAGGCAGCGCCTCCCCCTCACCGCTTATCGCCCGAGCATCCGGTGGTGGACCGAAAGCGCCTCGTCGATGTCGTCGAACCAGGCCGCGCGACCCTCCTCCAGGATCACACCCGACTGGCAGACCCGGCGCAGGAAACCCGCGCTGTGCGACACGACGACGGCGCCCGCTTGGCGCAAACGGTCCACCAGCGCTTCCTCGCACCGTGCCCGGAACTCGGCGTCGCCGACGGCGGTGACCTCGTCGATCAGGTAGGTGTCGAAGGCGATGCCCATGGACAGCGCGAAGCCCAGACGCGCGCGCATCCCCTGGCTGTAGCCGCGGACGGGCAGCGCCAGCTTTTCGCCAAGCCCCGAGAACCCGCGGACCGAATCGACCAGTGCATCGCTGTCGATCCCATAGAGTCGCGCGACGAAACGGACGTTCTGCACCCCCGTGAGATCGCCGTGGAAACTGCCTGCGAAGCCGACCGGCCAGGACACGGTGCCCGCGATCTCGATGTGTCCCGACGCCGGCTTCAGCGTGCCGGCGATCATCCGCAGAAGCGTCGACTTCCCCGCCCCGTTCCGACCGAGCAGAGCGACCGAGGCCCCTCGGGGAAACGCCAGGCTCAACCGGTCCGCGACGACGGTCTCGACCCCGCCCGCGTGGAAGGACTTCGAGACCTCATGCAGACGGATCATCGTCGGTCGCGGATCGAGTAGTACAGCAGGACGACGACGCACCAACCCGACAGGAGAAAGAACGCAAGCGCCGCGAGAAGGACCTCCTTCCGCGGAAACTCGGAGGCTTCCGCAGTAGTCGGACGAATATAGGCGGCAAGGTACCGGCTCTTGCGGCGCGCCTCGGCCTGCGCCTGGTCATAGGCCGCAAGAGCGACGGTGTAGGCCTGCTCGGCGAACTGGCGATCCACGGCCAGGCGTTCGTACTCGGCCAGAAGCGTGGCGTAGTCCTGCCCGCCCTCGCCGGTGCCCACGCCCAACTTGCGCCGCTCTTCGGCGATGCGCGCCTCGATGACGCGGATGCGCAGGTCGGCCTGCTGGATGCGGGGGTCGCTGTCCCGCGTGCTGTCGCGCAGAAGGTCCGCCGCGATCAGCGCTTCGGCGAGTTGCGTCTCGAGCGTCGACAGAAGGCCCATCTGCCCCTGAAGGTCGGCGGTCGGATCGACGATTTGCGTGCGCGAACGGTACGCCGTGACCGCCTCACGTGCGGACTTCAGCCTTTCGACGGCGCGGGCAAGCTCGGCCTCGGCGAAGGCGATGGTGTCGGCGCGCGCGATGGCGGACAGGTCCTCGACCAGCCGCGCGCTTTCGTCGAACACCGCGGTGGTGATCCGCCGCGCGTCCTCGGGCGCGAAGGCCAGGGCGCGGACCTCGATCAGTTCGGTCGACGTATCGTAGGTGACCCGCACCATGCGGCGCCAGAAGTCGCGCAGATCCTCGACCGTGCCCGACGCCTCGTGCGCGAAAACCGGATCATCGTCCGGCCGCGACCATAGTGTCGACAGTCCGATCCGCGCCTCGAGCGTCTCGACGATCTCCTGGCTCTGGATGAATTCATACAGGATGTCGCTGTCCGAGCTGCCCGACGAGGAGATGTCGGCGATGCCGCCGAAAAGCTCGATCGGAGAGGCGACCTCTTCCTTCCTGACCGAAAATCCGACGGTCGACGCGTACTGGTCCGCAGCGACCCACCAGAGATACCACGCCGCCACCGCAAGGGGGGCCGCGACCGTGACGAGAAACAGCGTGGCCAGCCCATAGTGTCGAGCGCGCGCCCGCGACGGCGGCGCCGGCTGCGGCAGAAGCGTCAGGCGAGGAGCGCTCGGGTCGGCGAAAGAGCTGTCAGGGGCGGCCATGCGCGGCACTCCGTTCACGGATTGGAAAGGAATGCGGCATATCGACGGGGCGCCTGATCAGGGGGCCCCATTGATCCGCACCGCACAGGAGACCGCCCTTGCCGCGCGCGCCCCGCGCCACTGGACGGCGCGCGCCCTCGTCGCCCTTGTGTTGCGCGAAATGTCGACGACCTATGGACGGTCCCCGGGCGGCTATCTCTGGGCAGTTGCCGAACCCGTGGCCGCCATCGCCCTTCTGTCCTTCGCCTTCTCGCTCGCGTTCCGGGCGCCGTCCCTCGGCGACAGCTTCCCGCTGTTCTACGCCACGGGCTACCTGCCCTACATGCTGTTCCACGACACGGCGGGACGGGTCGCCACGGCGGTTCGCTTTTCCAAGCCGCTGATGAACTTCGGCGCCGTCACCTGGGCCGACATCCTTCTGGCGCGCTTCCTTCTGTCCGTCTTCACCCATGTCGTGATCGCGATCCTGATCCTCGCGGCGCTCCTGCCGCTTGCCGATCTGCACTATGTCGCTGACCCCGCAAGCCTCGCCGGCGCGATGGCCATGGCTGCGATCCTCGCCCTCGGGGTGGGAAGCCTGAACGCCTACCTCTTTCTGGCCTTCCCCGCCTGGGAAAGGGTGTGGACGGTCCTGACACGCCCCCTTTTCATCGTCTCGGGCATCTTTTTCCTGTTCGAGGATGTACCGCACGAATACCGCGACCTTCTCTGGTTCAATCCGTTGTTCCACGTCACGGGCGCCATGCGGGCGGGGGTCTATGCCACCTACGAGGGCGCCCATGTCTCGCCCGCCTTCGTCTGCGCGACCGGCCTCGGCCTTCTGGTCCTCGGCCTTCTCCTGATGTCGCGTCACGCCAGCGGGCTGATCCACAAATGACGCGCATTCTTAAGGAAATCGTTAACCACGATGCTCTGGGACGTCCGGTGCCGATGGCCGAGGAAACGGGGCCGGAGCACGTCCGCATCCTCCTCGGCCTCCACGACGGCGCGGCCACGCTCGGCGCGCAACTGGACAGTATCGCCGCGCAGGACCACTCGGACTGGTCGCTGATCCTCTCGGACGACGGAAGCCGCGACGACTGGCTGCCGCTGGTGACGGCCTTCGCCGAACGTCGTGCGCCGGGCCGCACCTTCGTCATGCAGGGGCCGGATGCCGGCTTCGCACGGAATTTCCTTGGTCTTGCGCGCGCCGCAGGGCCGCTGGTGCCTTACGCGGCCTTCTGCGACCAGGACGACGTCTGGACGCCTTGCAAGCTGGCCCGCGCCATCGCGGAGCTGCGAGAGGTGCCTGAAGGCCGCCCCGGCCTTTATTGCAGCCGTACCGTGATCTGCGGCCCGGACCTTGCGCCGCTGCGGCTGTCGCCCGCGTTTCTTCGGCCTCCGGCCTTCGCGAATGCGCTGACGCAGAACATCGCAGGTGGAAACACGATGGTGATGAACCGCGCCGCCCTCGATCTCGTGCAGGACACCGCATCGATGGCGTCGGGCGTCGCGGCGCACGATTGGTGGACCTACCTGATCGTCACCGGTGCCGGCGGCGAGGTTCTCTACGACAGCCTGCCCACCGTCCACTACCGCCAGCACGCTTCGAACCTGATCGGCGCCAATGACACGTTGGCGGCAGGACTGAGGCGGGTCGCAGGCGTCCTGTCGGGCCGCTACCGCGACTGGAACGGCGCGAATGTTGCCGCGCTTCGGCGTGCGGGCCACTTGCTGACGCCCGAGGCGAAAGTGACGCTCGATCGCTTCGCCGACGGCCGGCGCGGCTCCCTTCCACAGCGTCTCAAGGCCCTGCGCGCGTCAGGCGTCTATCGCCAGCGCCGTCGGGGCACTGTGGCGCTTTGGCTTGCCGCCGTCGCGGGCCGCCTGTAACCCCACGCGCTTTTCCTTTCGCGACCGGCGGATTACCGCTAGAACCCGACGGATTCGAGTTCACTTGGTGGTGTCATGGCGGCGAAGACCAAACCCACGACCCAGGCGCCCGCCCTGGACGCGGCACGGAAGCAGTCCCGGCACTTCCTGAGCTACGCTTTCCTCTTCAGCGTCTTCGTCAACATCCTGATGCTGACCGGCCCGCTCTTCATGCTCCAGGTCTATGACCGCGTGCTGGGGTCGCGGTCGGAAGAGACGCTGGTGGCGCTCCTGATCCTCGTCATCATGCTTTACGGGCTGATGTGGCTTCTCGACTTCGCGCGTTCCCGCCTCGTTGCACGCTATGGCGCGCGGTTCCAGTCGGCGCTGGACGACCGCGTCTTCCGCGCCCAGATTCTTCAGCGCCAGGGGGCCTCGACGCCCGAGGCGCTGTCCGCCAGCCGGGATCTCGAGGCGATCCAGGCCTACTACGCCTCTCCCGCCTTCACCGCACTGATGGACCTGCCCTTCACGCCGCTCTTTCTTGGCGCGATCTTCGTCTTTCACAGTTGGCTCGGCTGGTTCGCCGTCGCGGGCGGCCTCGTCCTCGTGGCCATCACCATACTGACCCAGGTCCTGACCTCGGAACGCGTGCGCGAGGCGCAGGCGACCTCCGAGGCCGCGCACCGCTTCGGCGAAAACGCGCGACGCGCCAGCGAGATCATCCGCAGCCAGGGCATGATGGACCCGGTGGCCGAGCGCTGGATGGCCCGGCGCGTCGCGGCGCTGTCGCAGAACATGTCCGGCGGTCGACTGGACCTCCAGCTTCTCGACCTTCACGCGGGCCTTCCGCCTGGCGCTTCAGTCCTTCGTCCTCGCCCTGGGTGCATGGCTCGTGCTGCGGGGCGAAATGACGGCGGGCGCGATGATCGCGGGCTCCATCCTTCTTGGCCGCGCCCTGTCGCCCATCGAGCAGCTTCTCGCCCGCTGGCCGCAGGTCGCGCGGGCGCGCCAGGGCCGCAAGTCGCTCGGCGCCTTCCTCGAGGCGACGCCCGAGCCCGAAAAGCGCACCCGCCTGCCCCGTCCCGAGGGTCGCATCGAGGCCAAGGGAGTGACGGTCACGCGCGGACCGGGCCGTCCGCCGCTGCTCTACAACGTCAGCTTCGCGCTGGAGCCCGGAGAGGCGCTCGGCGTCATCGGTCGAAGCGGGTCCGGCAAGACCACCATCGCCAAGACGCTCCTCGGCCTGATCGAGCCCAACGTAGGCGAGGTCCGGCTCGGCGGCGCACTTCTGTCGCACTACGATCCCGCCGACCTCGGCGCCTATGTCGGCTACCTGCCGCAGGAGCCTACGCTGATCTCGGGAACCATTGCCGAAAACATCGCGCGCATGTCCCTCCAACCCGACAGCGACAAGATCGTGGCCGCGGCGTTGAAGGCGCAGGCACACGAGTTGATCCTGAATCTTCCCGATGGCTATGAGACGCGGGTCGAGGACAACACCGTCGGCCTCTCCGGCGGCCAGCGTCAGCGTATCGCTCTGGCGCGCGCGCTCTACGGCGACCCCGTCCTTCTGGTTCTGGACGAGCCCAACTCCGCCCTCGATCTCGAGGGGACCGAGGCCTTGAACGCCGCCATCCGCGCCATGAAGGCCGAGGGACGGTCGGTCATCGTCATGACGCACCGCCCGATGGCGATTTCGGAATGCGACCGTCTCATGGTGGTCGAGGCCGGATGCGTGAAGGCCGACGGCCCGCGCGACGAGATCGTCCGCTCGATGATGAAGAATGCCGGCGATATCCAGCGCACCATCGCGCGGACGGGAGAGATCACGTGACCCAGGCCTCCCGCTACAGCGCGCGCCTGCCGCTATTCGTCGGCTTCCTCGCTCTCGCTCTTCTGGTCGGCGGCGTCGGCTGGTGGAGCGTGCGGACCCACATCGCGGGCGCGGTCATCGCCAGCGGCATGATCGTTCTCGAAAGCAACCGGCAGGTCGTTCAGCACGCCGAGGGCGGCACCGTGGGCGAAATCGCCGCCCGCGACGGCGACCGCGTGCAGGCCGGCGACCTTCTGATCCGGCTGGACGACACCCTGCTCAAGTCCGAACTGAACGTGATCGAGACGCAGCTCGTCGAAATTCCGCGCCCGCCGCGCCCGTCTGGAAGCCGAACGCGACGGCAAGGACGCGATCGTCTTCCCGGCCGACCTTCTTGTCCAGGCCGAGGCCGCGCCGGGGGCCGCCGAACAGGTCGAGGGACAGCGCAGCCTCTTCGTCGCACGGCGCGACACGATGGAGAAGGAGCTGGGACAGCTCGCCGAGCGCATCGCCCAGACCGGCAACCAGATCGAAGGAGCCGAGGCGCAGCTTTCGGCCCTCGCCACGCAGGAAGAGCTGATCCGCGAGGAGCTGACCGACCAGGAGACGCTTCTCGAAAAAGGCCTCGTGCAGATGCAGCGCGTCACCGCGCTTCGGCGGGAGGCGGCGCGTCTGGCGGGCGAGATCGGACGGCTGACGTCGGACGCGGCACAATTCCGCGGCCAGATCGCGGGCCTCGAGATCGAGAAGCTGAAGCTGGAAACCGCCCGGCGCGAGGAAGCGATCGTGACGCTGCGCGACCTTCAGTTCCGCGAGCTGGAGTTGACGGAACAGCGTGTGGGCCTTCTGGAACGCATGGCGCGTCTTGACCTCCGGGCGCCGGTGTCAGGGGCCGTCTACGGCTCGACCGTCTTCGCGGTAAAGTCGGTGATCCAGCCCGCCGAGGCGCTGATGTACGTCATCCCGCAGGACCAGCCGCTGGTCGTCTCGGCCCGGGTCGAGGCGATCCACATCGACCAGATCCACATCGGTCAGGATGCCACCCTTCGCTTCACTGCCTTCAACCAGCGCCAGACGCCCGAGATCGAGGGCCGTGTGACGGACGTCTCGGCCGACGTCTTCACCGATGAGGTGACGGGCATCAACTATTACCGGGTCGAGGTCGTTCCGGACGAGGTCGACCTCTTGAAGCTGGAAAGCCAGGAGCTGCTGCCCGGGATGCCGGTCGAGGCATACTTGAGGACCGACGAGCGCACGCCGCTGTCCTATCTCATGAAGCCGGTCACCGACTATTTCGACCGCGCGATGCGCGAAGGTTGAGCCTCAGCGCGCGGGTTCGAGACGTGTGACGCCGGACGTGGGCCGGGTGTCTCTCAGCGGCTTGACCCCACGCAGGCGCCGTTCGGACAATCTGATCGGGATCAGCCGCGAGAAGGTGCGCCACAGGATGACGAGGTTCAGCCAGGGACCGCGCCGATCCCGATAGAGCAGGTCGAGCCGCGCCTTCACCGGAATGCAGCGGCGGCGATAGACGGCTTCCGTCTCTTCGGCAGAACGGCAAGCGGACAGAAGCCGTTCTTCCCGCGCGTGAACCGTCACGGTGGCAAGGCCCGTGATGCCGGGCGGCGTGTCGGCCAGGATTGCCGTGTAGAGGTCCGGATAGGCGTCGACATAGCGGCGCGCCGGCGGACGCGGACCGATAAAGCGCATGTCGCCCCTCAGCACGTTGAATATCTGCGGCAGCTCGTCCAGCCGCAGACGGCGAAGCCAAAGTCCAAGCGGCGTGATGCGCGCCATCTGGTGCCCGCCGAGCGCCCCTAGCTCGGCCGCCGGGTCGGGCGGATGCATGGTGCGGACCTTGAACAGGGTGAAGGCGGTCTCGCGCGACTTCATCCGTTCGGATGCGAAGATGAACGGCCGACCCTGAAGCGGAACGACCATAACGAAAAGAACCGCCAGGACTGCCAGCACCACCGGAAGAAGAAGGGCGGCGACGACTTGATCGAGGGTAATTCGGACCGGCATGACGACCCCACCTTGCGGGTCCGATTTCGGAACTTGCGGAAACGGACCTGAGCTACGACGGTGTCTGTTTCCCAGAAAGCGGTAAGCAAAACCTTAGCGGCGACCGTCGCCTCCGGTCATGATGAACGATGCCTTAACTCCTCCACGCCACAAGCTTGGGGATGCGACTTAGACGCCTCCGCTCGATTCCCCGGATGTCATGCCGGGTCATGGCCTGCCTCCTCGAGCGCCATGCGACGCTAGCGCGACAGGGGCCTCTGCCGTTGCAGGGGACAGAAGGTGTCATCGGCGAGGTAACATGGCGGCGGCGCAGCGTGGTCGTGCGCGGCTGGACGCACAGCGCGGATCTGGGCCTCGGCTTCGACGACCGCGTGCCACTTCCAGCGGGCCCCGGCAGCTTCGCCCTGGACCTCATGCGCCCGGCGCGTCGGGCAAACCTCTTCGTGCGGGCGGGGAACGGCGTGGCGTGCCACGTCCTGACAGCGCCGGGTCGGCTCGTCGAAGTCGCCGCCCTCCTCCGCGCGCTGCCCGAAGCCCTGGTCGAGGTCGCCCGCGAATGGCGCGCTTTGTTCCGTTTCCTCACGACGGGCGACCCGACGGCCTCGGCCCGCCTGCGACACAGGTTCGGGCTGACGTCCGATGCGACACAGGTTCCGGCGTTTCCCACCGACTTCTTTAGAGGGGACGACCGGACCTGGCCGGAAGCAAGCGGCCCAATGGTCGTGATCCCCATCCATGACGCGGCGGAGGATTCTGGCGCGCCTCGTCGCCGTACTGCCTTCGACCCTTCCCTTCGACGCGCGCGTCATCGCGGTCGATGACGGGTCGACCGACCCGCGCATCGCGTGCCTCCTCGCCGATCTCGGAAGCGTCCTCGGCGACCGGCTCGAGGTTCTGCGCCACGACCACAGTCTGGGTTTCATCGCCGCCGCCAACGCCGGCCTCTCCCATGCAATGACGACCGGCAAGGGCCACGCAATCATCCTGAACAGCGACACGATTCCACCGCCCGACTGGCTGCCGCGCCTCCTTGCGCCCATCGCGGCCGATCCTCGGGTTGCAAGCGTCACGCCTCTTTCGACGAACGCCGAAATCCTGACCGTCCCCGCGCCCGGCGTCGTCACCGCACCCGACGCGGTCCTGATCGAATCGATGGACGGCGCGGCGCGGCGCATCGCATCTCGTCACGCCTCCTGCGAGGTGCCGACAGGGATCGGGTTCTGCATGGCGATGAACCGGCGCTTTCTCGACAGCGTCGGGTTGTTCGACCCGGCCTTCGGGCGGGGATACGGCGAAGAGGTCGACTGGTGCCGTCGGGCGCTTGCGGCGGGCGGGCGAAACGTGGCGGCTCTGAACCTCGTCGTAGGTCACCGGGGCGGCGCGAGCTTCGGGTCCGAGGAAAAGGAAAAACGCATCCGCGCCGCTGGTGTCGTGGTCTCGTCACGCTGGCCGGACTATGACGGGGCGGTCAGGGACTGGATCGCCGCCGATCCCGTCGCCCTCCACCGGATGGCGGTGTCGATGGCCTGGCTCGATCACGCGTCATCGGTTCCGGTGCCGGTCTTCCTCGGTCACGCCTTCGGTGGCGGAGCCGAGAACGCCCTGTCCGACGAAATCGACCAGGCACTGGTCGATGGTCCGGGTGCGCTGGTCCTGCGCGCGGGCCTCGGGTCAGGCTGGCGGGTCGAGATGCACCGCGCCGACCGGATCGACCGTGCGGACGTGGGGACATCGGAGGCCATCGATGCTCTCCTCGCGCCCCTCGCGCGCCGTCGCGTGGTCTACTCCTGCGGCGTCGGCGCGTCGGATCCGGCCTCTATCCCGCGCCTCCTGTCGCGTCTGTCCCGCCCCGGTGACATTCTCGAGCTGCGCCTGCACGACTTCTTCCCCGTCAGCCCGTCGTGGAATCTTCTGGACAGTGACGGAGTCCACCGCGGCGTGCCGCCCGTGACCAGTCGCGATCCGGCGCACATCTGTCCGCAGCCTGTTGGCCGCGCGGCGCTGTCGCTTGCCGACTGGCGAGCGCTGTGGCGCCCCATCGTCTCGCGCGCCGATCGCATAATTGCCTATTCCACCTCGAGCTTGCGTCTCTTCGACGAGGCCTATCCGGACGCCGCGCTTCGCACCGAAGTCGTGCCGCACAGGTTGTGCGGCCTTCCCCCGCGCCTGCGCCCGGGCGGCAGCGCCATCGGCGTCCTCGGCGGCATCAACCTCGCAAAGGGCGCACGCGTCTTGGAAACCCTCGCCCACCGCCTGCCCAAAGGACCGCGCATCGTGGTCCTGGGTGAGATGGACGGCCAGTTTCGCCTGCCCCGACCGCACCTCGTCCACGGCCGCTACGAGCGCGCGCAGATTGGCGCTTTGGCCCGCGCTTATGACATCGGCGCATGGGTCATCCCCTCGATCTGCCCCGAGACCTTCTCCTTCTCGACGTACGAGGCGCTTGCGACCGGGCTGCCCGTCTTCTGCTTCGATCTGGGCGCGCAGGCCGAGGCCGTGCGCCCGGCGCCGAACGGCGTCGTCGTAGACGGAGCTCCGGGCGATGCCGACGCTCTTCTCGCCGCGCTGTCGACCTGCCTGCCGGGGCTCAAAGGCTGAGGACGTCGCGGTCGGCGCCATGCGCCTGGATCGTCGTCCAGAGCTCGGCCTTGGCGTTGATCCCGTGACGGCGAAGATAGCTGTAGTAAGAGCCGCCCGACTGGTCGACAGGACGCTCGTGGGTCGCGCGCACATCGTCTAGGACGGCGACACGCCCGCCTCGGTCCCTAACGATCCGCCCCCAGGCCAGGTCGAGCCCGAACCCCGATACCGAGAGCGCCGAAGGTGGGCGCGATCCAGTCCAGCGCGCGGCGCGAGACGACGGGCATCATGATTTCGACCGCCGATACATCGCGCGGGCCATTTTGTCCCTGGCGAGCGAAAAGCTGGGGCCAGTTGCACGACGACTGAGGCGTGAGGGTCATCTGGGCGAGGTCGAGACCGTGCGTCCGGCACGCCTTGAACAGGGAGTTCAGCTCGTCGACACCGACCGACACGTCGTCATCCAGGAAGAGGACATGCTCGTATGGCGAAAGGCAGGACCGGTAGCGGTGCCAGAACATCCACATGGCGGTGAACTTCGTGCCTTTCTGGAACATCGCCATGTCCCCGAACCCCGGCCGAAAGCCCCGTGCATCGTAGTAGTTGACCAGAAGGTCCCACGTACGCCCCTCCCCCGACCAATCGCGCCTTACCGCGCCTGCGCCAGCCTGAAGGACGACGAGCGCGGGCCTCGGCGTCGCCGGCGGGCTCATTCGGTGCGCCAGCGGCGAAATCGCGTCGAGAAACGCACGCTGCCGACGCCGCAGATCGTCCGGCCCGTCGTAGACGCCAAGCGACGGTCCACGCAGCCCGGCCAGGATCATGCCGTAGGCCCGAGTGGGATCTGAAAGGCCCGTCGCATCCAGGTAGCGCCGCATGTCGACAAATGGCGACGGATCGCGGCCTTCAGCCTGACCCCGGTCGAGGTAGTGCAGGTAGGGTGCAGCGTGCGAGGTCCAGTCCGGGTTCTGCCAGGCATACCAATCAGTAGCGAAGAAGGGCGTCGGATCCAGTCGCTGCGCGAGACCGTGCGTCAGGTAGTACGGCACGAGGTCTGCATGCGTCCCCCCTATCTGCCGCGTGAGATGATCGCGGTCGATCGGAACCTCGTCCGGCACGACGTCCTGCGGCCGGGCAAAGGCCGCTATCACGAGCCTTTCCCGCGCCCGGCCTCGAGCCGTTCGATCTTTTCCGCCATGTGGAAGACGGCGCGGGTCAGCATCGCGATTTCGTCCGACCTCTGCTTCGCGTCGCTTTCGATCCTGACGTCGGGCACGCGCGGCGGCGCGAACAAAGGTCCGCTCGTATCGGGCAGGAAGCGAGCGCGAAGTGCCTCGTTGTCGTCCGCGTAGCGCGACAGGATGCGGTGCCGGGTGTCGAGGTCGAGAAGCGACGAGGCGGACCCCTGCTTCAGCGCCCGGTTTCCCAGAAGCCGCACCATCACCTCGTAGAAGCGGTTATCGTGCTGTCCTCCGAACAAATCTCGGGCGCGGTGCGCCAAACGCGCGAGCGCCTCGTCGAACGAGGGGTTCGCTGCCCGTGCCAAAGGGTCCAGACCCTCGGCCGACAGGCCCGAGACCTCCAGGAAGTCCGTCACGATGTCGTTGCCCGCAAGCCGGGCGCGCACGAAGGGTCGCACGGTGATCCTGTCGTCCCCGAAGGCCTCGGCCCAAGGCAGGATCATCCCGTACCAGCAAGCGACGCGACCGACCCGGTCGGCGAGAAACGCTTCCACTGTGTCGTAAAGCTTCAGGTACCACTGCTGCCAACTGGACAGCAGGAAGTCGTCCTGCCGGCGCACGTAGAACACGATCCGCACGACCCGGTCCTGCGTGGCGCGGGCGAGGACGGGCGCCAGGCCCGGATGGTTGCACATGTTTTCGGCCGAAAGGATCACGCGGGCCGCGCCCCTCTCGTCAGCGTCCGACAGAAGTGCCGCGAGGCGCTCCGGAAGGCCGGTCGTCTCGATCCCGCCCGCGACGCCATCCTCGAAGGCCCAGATCTGCTCGCCCGTAACTTCCGACACGAAGTCGAGCGCCTTGCCCGGCACCAGGACGCCCCTCTTGGCCAGCGCCGTCGCGTTCTGCTTGAGAAATGCCTGTATCGCCGAGCTGCCGCATTTCGCTCCGCCGATGTGAAGCGTGACCTCTGCCCTACTCGCCTGCGACACGAAGCAGCCCTCCTCGCACGAGGCCGCGCAATTCCTCGACCTCGACACGGGCGCTGTCCAGCTCCTGGCGCAGCCAGCTTGTCTCTTCGGCGCGGGCGCCCTGCGCCGCTCCGCGCATTTCGGCCTGAGCCATATCGTAGCGGCGCGAGAAAAGCTCGGCCGAAAGGTCCCCCATCCGCTGGAAATGCTCGGCAAGCAGAACGGCGACCGACGGATCGGCAGCGGCTCGCGCGACCGAGAGAAGCGCGGGCGGCGGCACATTGCCGGCGAGCACCACGCCAAGACCCTGCGCGTGCCGCAATTCCAACGTCGGAGCCCGTGACTTGATCTCTTCCCACAGCCGCCAGACCCCGAAACCCGACCCGTGGGCGGCGATGTCGTGGATCAGGATCACGCCGCGGTCCGACAGTTTGGGCCACCACGCCTCCAACACCGCACGAGCGGCATCCAGTCCGCGCAGACCATCGAGGTGCAAAAGATCGATCGATCCGTCGTCGAAGCGGTGCAGTGCCGCCTCGGGCGCCATGCGCAGGATCGAGGCGCGCTCAGCGTATTTGCGCACGAGGTAGGAGAAATCCTCGTATGCGCCGGCGAACTCGACCTCGCGCTCGGGCTCGACGGCCCAGGTCGATACCGCGACGGCCTGCGCATCGTCGCCCGCTTGCGTCATCGCCTGCAACGCCGCGAAGAAGCTCGTCCCCCTCATCGTGCCCACCTCGACGAAGCGGCGCGGACGCAGAAGGCCGACAAGGGCGAACATGAACGGGACATGCCCCGACCAGTCATCGGCCACGAGGTCGGCGATGGCGTCGTAGGACGGCCGCAAAAGGGCTCCCATCGCGTCGGCTTCCAGCACCTCGGGCGATGCCGGAGTGTCGGGCAGGCGGCCGTATTCGGCGCGGTCGGACGCCCGCACAAGGCGGGAGCCTTCGGTCGTGAGACAGGTCGCGCCGGGCCGATCCTCGGTCGCGGCCTCGCTGTCGTCGATCGCGTGAAGACGCATCAGCGTCTCGGCCAATCCGCGGCGCCGCACGGGAGGATGATCCGACAGGTCCGCCTGCGCCACCGTCAGGGTCTCGACGCGAAACCCGTCAGCCAGAAGCTCGGACCGCGTGACAGGGACCAGCGTCGGTTTTTCCTCGCTGTACCTGTCGGCGAGAGCGTTCAGATGCGCGGGCGTCAGACTTGCGCCGGTGATCGCCTGATGCATCTGCATCCAGTGCGTCCCCTGCCCCGCATCGCGGCGACGCCCGATCCGGCGATAGGCCACCACGCCCTGGGTCAGCTTCACGAGGATCTGCTCGACCGACCGCACGGGGAGATGAAGTAGCGGGAAGTCGGCGTCGAACACCGGCACCTCGACCCCGTTCAGCGTTTCGACCAGCGCATGATTGCCCTGTGCGACGACGGTCCTGTCGAGTGCCACGCGCGATGGCTGGAACGCGATCTTGCGGAACGGGCTGGGTGCGGGCGGGACAAGGACGCTGGTGCCGGAGGCCAGGTCCGCCTCACCCTCCCAGTAGGTCTCGGGGATGAAATTGCGCCACCGCATCGCGATCGCGGGACACCCGGCGAACGGGACGAGCGCGCGTTCGAAATCCGCGCGCGTCGCGAAGGGCAGGAACTCGTCCGCGTCCAGCAGGAACACCCAGTCGGCCTCACGGATCTGCGGTCGGTCGCGGACGACGTGCGTCATGGTGACAGACTGGATGTAGGACGGCTCGTCCAGCGTCAGGACCTCGACCCTTCGGTTCCGTCGCGCGAGGTCCGCCAGAAACTCCTCTGACCCGTCGTCCGAGCGGTGATCCACGATCACGATATCGTCGAAGAGCGCCAACAGATGCGACGCGAAGCTGCGCAGGATGTCGGCCTCGTTCCGCACCATCGCCACGGCGGCGAGCCTGGGGCGGGCGCGGGGCTCGCCCTCAGCCAGCCTTGGAATCGTCGAGGCGAAAATCCTGCGGCCTTCGGCGCAGCCCGTCAGGACATAATGCGCGAAGGGGTTCAGCCCCGCCTCCGCCACGTCGGCGTGGGCCCGCAGGTAGGGCTCGGTTGCGAACCACGGCGACGGGTCGCGCCGCTGTCGCCAGCCCCGACCCATGAAATGCGCGAAGGGGTCCGCGTCCCTCAAATCGGGGTTGGTGGCGCGGTAGAAGTCCTCGTCGAAGGCCTGCCGAACCCGTTCGAGCGCTTCGCCGCCAAGCGCGTCGGCCGCGCCCGTCTGGCGCCCGTGGGCATCGCGCGCGACGCGGCCTTCCTGCCTGCCGAAGCGGAGGTAGTGCAGCAAGGCGTTGATCCCCGCCTCGCGGACGTCGGGATAGGCATCGAGATAGGCGGACGTGCAAAACGCCGGACCTGGATCGTGGCGGAGCGCCCCGCCCTCGCGCAGGAAATGCGACAGCGCTCGGGCCTCTCCCCCCGCTTCGGGATACCGACTTGCATACCAGGCGGCATCCCAGAACCCCGAGGTGCGGACCAGACGCTCCTGGTCGAGGACACGCAGACCGCCGTCGAGGAAACGCGACAGCATCGTCACAGCCCGAAGTCGAAATCGGAGAGGTCGAGCGTACCGGTGAAGCCGGTGAGGATGATCGTCTCGTCCCCCGCGCCGATGATCGTCGAGCCGCTCGTGGCAATGGTCAGATCTTCGATACCCGACACGCCTGCGAGGCCCGAAAATTCGATCACGTCCAGGCCCTGCTGGAAGTCGTTGATCCGGTCTGTCCCTGTCCCGTCCGCGAAGACGAAGCGATCCGCGCCTGCGCCACCGAGGAGGACGTCGTCCCCCCCGGACCGCCCGACAGGGTATCGTTGCCGTCGTTGCCGAAGATCGTGTCGTTCCCCGCGCCGCCCGTGAAAGCATCGTGTCCGCCGTTGGCCCAGAGGAACAAGGGACCGGACTGGCCCGAGGCGTCGACCGTCTCGGATCCGCCCGCGCCATCGATCCGTTCTATCCCCGCCCAGGTGCCGTCGACGGTCAGGGACAGCCCGGCCTTGATGATGACGACGCGGTCATAGCCGCTGCCGCCGTCCGCGACGCGGTCGGTGGCGTCGGCGAGATAGAACCAGTCGTCGCCCTCGCCGCCCTCGAACACGTCCGCGCCGGCGTCGCCCCAGATGTTGTCGTTGCCGCCGCCGCCGCGCAGCGTGTCGTCGCCCGCATTCCCGAACAGCAGGTCCGCCCCGCCCGTGCCCGTAACCTCGTCGTGGCCCGCACCGGCGTTGATCGACATGCCAGTCGACAGGGACGAGCCGTCGACGGTGTCGTTGCCGCCCGTCAGCGTCAGCCTCTCGACCCCGCTCCACCCGGTCAGGGTCAGCGAGATCGACGCGATCCCCGCCTCGATCCGCGCGCGGTCGAGACCGTCGCCCCCGATGACCACGTCGCCATCCTGCGAGACGAAGAACACGTCGTCGCCTGGGCCGCCGTCCATCGTGTCGGCACCCGCGTCGCCGACAAGAACATCGACGCCGCCTCCGCCCGTCAGGCTGTCGTCGCCCGCCCCGCCAAAGGCCTGGTCGTTGCCCGATCCACCGATAAGGGTGTCCGCGCCGTCGCCGCCCTGAAGCCGGATCGCGGCGGTCACGCTCGACGCGTCGATGCGGTCCGCGCCCACGCCGCCGTCGACGCGCTCGACACCGCTCCAGGTCGAAAGATCGACGTGAAGACCGATGCCCCCGACCAGCGTCACGCGGTCGACGTCGGCTCCGCCGATGACTACATCGCCAGCGTCGTCGACGTAGAAATAATCGTTGCCCGGCCCGCCCTCCATCCGGTCGGAGCCGCCGTTCCCGAAGAGGAAATCGCGCTTCGCCCCGCCGATCAGCGTGTCGTCGCCCGCCCCGCCTTCCAGCGTGTCCTCTTCGTCGCCGCCGGTAAGGCTGTCGTTTCCGTCCTGCCCGAGGATCTTCAGTGCGATGCCGTATCCTGCGGCATTGATCGTATCGCTGCCGCTGCCGCCATCGACACGCTCGACCCCCGACCATCCCGCGAGGCTGAGGGACAGCCCCTGGGCGGAAGAGACCAGCACGCGGTCGCTTCCGGCGCCTCCCTCGACCACGTCCAGCGCACTATCGACTAGGATGAGGTCGTTTCCGTCACCGGCCACCAGCGTGTCCGCGCCGGTGCCGCCGTTCAGGGTGTCGTTGCCCGCGCCCGCCTCAAGCCGGTCATCGCCGGCCGCGCCGGCCAGGCTATCGTCGCCGTCGCCCGATAGCAGGCGATTGGCCGCTCCGCTGCCCGTCATGGCGACCGAAATGTCGCCCAGAAGAGTGTAGTTCTCGATCCCCACTAACGTGTCGGCGCCCACGGTCGGCTGTTCGACGACAAAGCGAAGTCCGGTCGCGAGGTTGACGGACACCGAAAAGGCGCGCGACACCATTCCGCGCAGATCCTCGACGACCGCGTCGATCCCGAGACCCCCGTCGATCGAATCCGACCCGCCGGTCAGCCCGGGCGCCAGCCAGATCGTGTCGTCGTCGTCGCCACCGTCGACGGTGTCGTCACCCTCGCCGTCGAAGATCAGGTCGTTGCCCGGCCCGCCGAAGATCAGGTCGTTGCCGATCCCCGCGAAGATCGTGTCGTTGCCTGATCCGCCGTTGAGAGTGTCGTTGCTCATGCCCGTGCCGGTGCCCATATGCCCGGTCCGGGTTCTCGCCAATCTTCGTTAAGACGGGGTTACCGCTTCCGCGATCAGCGCCTTCTGCTGGCTGAGACAGTCGATCAGGGCATACCGGCCCACAACCGTTTCGCGCGCCGCATTCCGCAGGTCCTGCACCCGGTCGCGCGCGTCCAGACCCGCGACGATCCGATCCGCCATCGCGCCCGTGTCGAAGAAATCGACGAGCCATCCATTCCGGCCGTCCTCGATCACCTCTTCGACCGGCGGCGTGGCCGAACCCAGGACGAAGGCGCCGGCCGCCATCGCCTCCAGCATCGACCATGACAGGACGAAGGGATAGGTCAGGTAGACGTGGACGGACGAGATCCGCAGGAGGTCGAGGTAGGCGCTATAGGGTATGCGCCCCGTAAAGGTCACCCGCTCCGGCAACGGACCGATTTCGGCCAGCATCGCGTCGCGCCAAGACCCGCCGCCCCTGGGGCGCGCGCCATAGCTCACCTCGTCGCCGCCCACGATCACCACCCTCGCCTCGGGCCGGGCCTCCAGCACCCGGGGCAGTGCGCGCATGAAGCTGTGAAAGCCGCGATAGGGTTCGAGGTTGCGCGACACATAGGTCAGCACCTCGTCCCCGCGCGTCAGCTTGGTCCCGTCCGGCAGGGCGAACGTAGCGCCGGCATCGGGCCGCACGCGGTCGACGTCGATCCCGTCGTGGATCACCCGGATCTTGCCGTGATAGGCTGCAGGGAACTGCGCCTTCTGCCATTCCGTCGGCGCATAGGCGAAGTCGGCGGCGTCGATGGCCAGAAGATGCTGTGCGTTCCGCGCCCGCGCGCGCAAAAGGGCGTCGGGCCCGGTCGCGAACTCGGGGTCGAACCCCACGTCCGCCCCCGAGCCGTTGTAATAGAACTCGGATAGCGAGATCAGCGGCCGGTCGGGCCAGACGTCCTTGAGAAACAACGTCTCGCCCCAGCCCGGGTTGCCGATCATCGCATCGGGATTCCAGCCCTGCCGCTGGAGCGTGAAGGCGACCCGTGCGACGGCCTGCCCGTTCAGCACCGCGGCCTCGGTCCCCGCGAGATAGGGATGAACCTTTGGCGTCACCGCGCGGTGCGGCTCATACTCCAGCCGTTTCACGCCCGCCGGCGTCTGCTTGTCCTTCTGCCCGATGAACACCACCTCGTGCCCCTCGGCGGCAAGCGCGGGAGCGATGTGGCGGAACTGCCCCGGGCAATTCTGGTGGACGAAGAGGATCTTCATGCAGCGCCCCTTTCGGACACCAGCGCCACACCGCTGTCCCGCTCCAGCGCATCGGCCAGATCTTCGAAACGGCGGGCATGATGGCGCAGTAACATCAGGTCCGAATAGGCGGCCGTATATCGAAGCGACCATGCCCGGCGAAGGATCGCCGACACTGCGGGATCGCGCCAGGCGTCCGCGTCAACAGGTCGCTTGCGCTGCTCTGCGCGCAGAGAGGGCGAGTACCGGCCCTTTCCGTCAACCCGCCAACCAGAGCCCCCTGCATGCAACCTTGGGTGATGCACCTCAAGGTCTGCGTTGAAGGTCGCCTCGTCATCGGTGGCCACGAACCCTGGAGCTCTGCTCAGGTGCATCCTCAGGTACAGATCCGGGCGCGCCGGATCGCCCTCCCACCTTTCCAGGACAGACGTCGTCACGCGCTGGAACCCGAGCCCGCGGAGCAGGGGCAGGATAATCGACCGGATGGCCGCATCGGACTGCGTCTTGAGCGGGTGTGTTTCCGACAGCGGAGCGGTCCTCCTCCTCATGGCGATCCCGGAAGGACTCGAACCCTCAACCTGCTGATTAGAAGTCAGCTGCTCTATCCTGTTGAGCTACGGGACCGCTTGGGGACTTATGGTCGCGGGCCGGTCGGGTTGGCAAGACGGTTGCGCCGCGCTATGTGGTGAACAGCGTTCAAAAGGGGAGGCCCGATGGCCCGAGACACTACGCAGCGCCGCGCCGAGCTTCGCGAGCGTCTGATCGACATCGCCGAGGATGAAGTCCGCGCGAACGGCCTCGGCTCGCTCCGCGCTCGTGCGTTGGCGGATAAGGCGGGCTGCGCGGTCGGTGCCATCTACAACGTCTTCGACGACCTCACCGGGCTGGTTCTCGCCGTCAACGGGCGCACGTTCGGCCGCATGGGGTCCGAGGTGTCCGAGGCCGTGCGGCAGGGCCCCTCCGATCCCGTGGGCACCATGATCGTGATGGCCAAGGGCTATCTGCGCTTCGCCCTGCGCAATCCACGCCTCTGGCGCGCCCTCTTCGACGTGCAGATGACCGCCGACAGCGACGTGCCGCGCTGGTACCTCGACGAGCTCCAACGGCTCTTTGCGCTGATCGCCGCCCCACTCCGCATCCTGCACCCCGAGGCTCCCGCCGACCGGATCGACCTGATGACCCGTGCGCTCTTCTCGTCCGTTCACGGCATGGTTCTCCTTGGAACCGAGCATCGGATATCGGCCGTCCCCGAGGATCGCATCGACGAGATGATCGAATTCCTCATCACCCGAGTTGCGCGGCCATAGCGAAAAAAAAGGCCCCGCACCTGCGGAGCCGCTCAGGAAAAAACGTAGTTACGTCAAGCCATTGCGGCAGTCATATCCTCGACCTTGGCGTCGCCGGCGTTCTTCGCCACCGAAGCGATGCCGTTGTCGCGCGCGCTGGCGCTTTCATAGGTCTCGGACGAGCCGATGACCTGGCCGTTCGTGGCTCGAAGGTTGAACGAGAACTTGCCGTTCTTCGTCTCCTTGCGCTCGAACCGCGCGTCGATCTGCGAGTTCTTGCGGACGGACTCGACGCCGTTCATGCAGCTCGATTTCCGCTTGTAGCCTTCGCTGGCGAGGATGATCTGCCCGTTACCGGCCTTCAGCCGGAAACGTGTCTCGCCCTTCTTGTCCTTGTAGACTTCAAACTTTCCCGCCATGTGTCCCTCTTTTTGCTGAATTGACTATGGGTAACCCGACGAAAGCAGGCGAGCCGCCGCAAAACAATTCTTTTTTGCGAGAAGGGGACGGAATGAGCGGGTTCAGTGCGTCCAGCCGCCGCGCCGGTCGGTCGCGAAGTTCTCGCCATACCCGCGCGGACGGACGTTCGGCCTGCGGGGCTTCGGCTCGATCACCACGGCGTCGATCCCGTGATCCTTGGCATAGTCCAGCGCCGCTTCCTTGGTCGGAAACGTCATCCGCACCTGCGCGCTGGTGTCGTCGGACGAGGTCCAGCCCATCAGCGGATCGATGTCGCGTCCGGTCTCGTTGACGAATTCGAGAATCCACAGCCGCGTCTTGGCGATGCCCGAGGACATGGCGGACCTGGCGGGGCGATAGATGCGTGCAGTCATGGCGTTGATCCCTTGGCTGGCGAAGCTATCGAAGAAAACGGCGCCGGGATCAAGCGCGGGATGAAAATGCCGGCCGGACGTCGAGGAGCGAGGGGTGGGTGGGTCGCGACGTCCGGCCGGCGGCCGATTTGCTGCTTAGCACGACTGTTGTTGCACGCCAAACGAGGTTAATCAACACTTAATTCATCTTAGGGTTGTTTCACGTGCAGCCCTCAATGGCTTCCCAGAATACCCGTCCTGACACCGTAATCCACGGCCAGGCCGTAGTCCGGGTCGTCGTCCGACATGGTCACCAGATGTCCCGCACGCGACAGAAGACGGTGGCAGTCACGGCTGAGATGACGAAGCTGAAGGCGTTTCCCCGCCGCCTCGTAACGCCCTGCGACGGCCTCGATCGCCTGAAGAGCGGACTGATCCGCCACGCGGCTGTCGGCGAAGTCGACGATCACCGACGAAGGATCCGTCTCGACCGAGAAAAGCTCGGCGAAGCCCTCGCTCGATCCGAAGAACAAGGGTCCCTGCACCTGATAGACCTTGGCCCCCTCGGGCGTCGCATAGGTCTTGGCATGGATGCGGCGTGCGTTCTGCCAGGCATAGGCCAGCGCCGAGACGATGACGCCCACCACGACCGCCGTCGCAAGGTCCGTCGCGACGGTCACGAACGTGACCAGCACGATGACCACGGCATCGGTCAGCGGCACGCGCGTCAGGATCCGGAAGCTGTTCCAGGCGAAGGTGCCGATCACCACCATGAACATGACGCCCACCAGCGCGGCCAGCGGAATGCTTTCGATGAGCGGCGCGGCGAACAGGATGAAGGCCAGAAGAAACAGCGCGGCCGCCACGCCCGCGACGCGGGTGCGGCCGCCCGAACGCACGTTGATCATCGATTGCCCGATCATCGCGCAGCCGCCCATCCCGCCGAAGAAGCCGGTGACGGTGTTCGCGACACCCTGCGCCACGCATTCCCGGCTTGCCCCGCCGCGTTCGCCCACGATCTCGCCGACGAGGTTCAGGGTCAGAAGGCTTTCGATCAGGCCGATGGCCGAAAGGATGACCGCATAAGGCAGGATGATCTGGAGCGTCTCCCAGGTCAGCGGCACCATGGGGACGTGAAACGCGGGCAGCCCGCCCTCGATCGAGGCCATGTCGCCGACCACGGGCGTATCCAGTCCAAGACCGATCACGATCAGCGCGGTCACGAGGATGCCCGCCAAGGGCGCGGGGATCGCCGTCGTGAGACGCGGCAGCAGCCAGATCACCGCCATCGTCAGCGCCACGAGTCCAAGCATCAACAGCAGCGGCAGACCCGTCAGCCACTCGCCACCTGCAAGCCCGTGGCCCGAGGCCTCAGCCGTTCCCGGCACCTGGAACTGGCTGAGCTGCGCCAGGAAGATGACGATGGCGAGGCCGTTCACGAACCCCAGCATGACGGAATGCGGAACAAGGCGGATGAACTTGCCCCAGTGCATCGCTCCCACGACGATCTGGATCAGACCCATCAGGACAACCGTGGCGAAGAGGTATTCGATGCCATGTTCCGCCACGAGCGACACCATCACCACAGCCAGCGCGCCGGTCGCGCCCGAAATCATGCCGGGACGGCCGCCGAAGAGCGCAGTGATGAGTCCCACGATGAAGGCTGCATAAAGACCGACCAGCGGAGGCACGCCCGCGACGAAGGCGAAGGCCACCGCCTCCGGCACCAGCGCGAGTGCCACGGTCAGTCCCGACAGCACGTCCGTCCGCACTTGTCCTGCGCCGACCATGCCGGGGCGGGAAAGCGTTGCGGACATGCCGTTCGCGACCTGGGCGAGAGCCGCCTTGACCATGGAGTTCTCCGAATGTTTGCGCTGACGTTCCGCCCCTAACCCATGACAGGCCAAAGCGCACCTGCCCGGCGGACATACCCCCCATGCGTCCAGCGCATGGCTCGGCCCGGGGTCACGCCTCCTGACACACCCTGTCAGGGGAACAGCTTGAACCGGGACGGAAAGAGAACAAATGTAGGGCTCAGCCAAACCCCCGAGTTTTGAAGCCCATGCACAACAACTCGCCCGAGCAGATGCCGGTCATGAACCACGTCTCGCCCGACGTCCGCACGCGCGAAAAGCTCGAGGGCGGGCGGCGCTTCGTCATGCGGACCGAGTTCAAGCCGGCCGGCGACCAGCCGACCGCCATCGCCGAGTTGTCCGAGGGCGTGAAGGCCGGCGAGCAGAACCAGGTCCTTCTCGGCGCCACGGGCACCGGCAAGACCTACACGATGGCCAAGGTCATCGAAGAGACGCAGCGCCCCGCGATCATCCTCGCCCCCAACAAGACGCTCGCCGCCCAGCTTTATGGCGAGTTCAAGGGCTTCTTCCCGGACAACGCGGTCGAGTACTTCGTCAGCTACTACGACTACTACCAGCCCGAGGCCTACGTCGCCCGCTCGGATACGTACATCGAGAAGGAATCCCAGATAAACGAGCAGATCGACCGGATGCGCCACTCGGCCACCCGGGCGCTTCTGGAACGCGACGACGTCATCATCGTCGCCTCCGTCTCCTGCATCTACGGCATCGGGTCCGTCGAGACCTATGGCGCCATGACGCTCGATCTGCACAAGGGCAAGAATTACGACCCCCGCAAGGTCATCGCCGACCTCGTCGCCCAGCAGTACCGCCGCAACGACCAGTCCTTCCACCGCGGCACCTTCCGCGTCCGCGGCGACGTGATCGAATTATGGCCCGCCCACCTCGAGGACAGCGCCTGGCGCCTGTCCTTCTTCGGCGAAGAGCTGGAAAGCATCGTCGAGTTCGACCCGCTGACCGGCGCAAAGACCGGCGAATTCGACCGCGTCCGCGTCTACGCCAACTCGCACTACGTCACGCCGCGCCCCACGCTCCAGCAGGCGATCCGCGGCATCAAGGCCGAGTTGAAGACCCGCCTTGCCCAGTTCGTCGACGAGGGCAAGCTCCTCGAAGCCCAGCGGCTGGAGCAGCGCACCAACTTCGACCTCGAGATGATGGAGGCCACCGGTTCCTGCAACGGGATCGAGAACTACTCCCGCTATCTCACCGGCCGCGCGCCGGGCGAACCGCCCCCCACGCTCTTCGAATTCATCCCCGACACCGCCATCGTCTTCGCCGACGAAAGCCACGTCAGCGTCCCCCAGATCGGCGGCATGTACCGGGGCGACTTCCGCCGCAAGGCCACGCTCTCCGAACACGGCTTCCGCCTGCCGTCCTGCACCGACAACCGCCCGCTCAAGTTCGAGGAATGGGACGCCATGCGCCCCCAGTCCGTCTTCGTCTCGGCCACCCCCCAGGCCTGGGAGCTGGAGCAGACCGGCGGCGTCTTCACCGAACAGGTCATCCGCCCCACCGGCCTCGTCGACCCCGAGGTCGAGATCCGGCCCGTCTCGATGCAGGTCGACGACCTCCTCGACGAGATCCGCAAGGTCACCCTCCGCGGCTTCCGCACCCTCGTCACCACGCTGACCAAGCGCATGGCCGAGGATCTGACCGAGTACCTGCACGAGCAGGGCATCAAGGTCCGCTACATGCACTCGGACATCGACACCCTCGAACGGATCGAGATCCTCCGCGACCTCCGCCTCGGCGCCTTCGACGTGCTGATCGGCATCAACCTCCTGCGCGAAGGCCTCGACATCCCCGAATGCGGCCTCGTGGCGATCCTCGACGCCGACAAGGAAGGCTTCCTGCGCTCCGAGACCTCGCTCGTCCAGACCATCGGCCGCGCCGCGCGCAACGCCGAGGGCCGCGTCATCCTCTACGCCGACCGCATGACCGGCTCGATGGAGCGCGCGCTGGCCGAAACCAACCGCCGGCGCGAGAAGCAGCACGCCTACAACGTCGAACACGGCATCACCCCCTCCACGGTCAAGAAGAACGTCGAGGACGTCCTCGCAGGCCTCTACAAGGGCGACACCGACATGAGCCGCGTGACGGCCAAGATCGGCAAGACCGTCGTCGGCTCCAACCTCCGCGCCCACCTCGACGGGTTGCGCGACGCCATGCGCAAGGCGGCCGAGAACCTCGAGTTCGAGGAAGCCGCGCGCCTGCGCGACGAGGTCAGGCGGCTCGAGACGGTGGACCTCGTGGTGTCGGACGATCCCCTCGCACGCCAGTCTGCGGTCGAGGAGGCCGTCGAGAGCGCGCAGAAGGCGAGCGGGCGCAGCAAGGCCGGAAGGGCTGGGCAGAGGGGCGGGAATGTGAAGCGGAGGGGGAGGTAGGCTGCTCCCCAGGGCAGTACGAACCTCCCCATCAACCTTTCGGCGGTGGCCGGACGACGGTTTTGGCGGAAGTTATCCCACTGCCCGCCGATGTACCTCCCCCATCGTACCGGCCAGCAACCCCTCCACCGACACATCCTCGTCGAGGGAGGCCCAATGCAGACCGAACGGGGAGATCTCTACGCCAGCCCTCTCGGCGTCTGAAGCGTCAGCCAATCGTGGGAACCATGACAGCGGAACGCCCAGCACGCGCCCGTCGGACAGGGCGACCCACATCGCCTCCTCTTCGAACCAGAACTCTCTCAGCCGAAGTGCTCACGCCACGCCCTTTCGATGTCGTCACGCCGAAAGGCTACCATATCGATGATCCTTCTCAAATCCCTGGAAGAGAAGCCGCTGCTGCGAGCCACGCGGAGCGGTCGAACCCAGACCTTGGCTTCGGCCCCGGCATTCATGACATGAATATGGACGGGTTCAGGCGGTCTTCCTTCGTTTGAGTAGAAGAAGAAGCGGTATCCATCCTGAGCGAAAACGGTCGGCATGGCCGCGCTTTACGCGATCCGTGATTAACGACCTGTAAACCCTCACCTCTCCCACTCCAGCCCCACCTCGTCCCGGCTGATGAACCCCCGCACCAGGAACCCCTCCTCCTGAACGCGCGGAAACCGCTCCACCCAATCCCGGTACTTGTCGTTCGTGACAACGCGCGCGCCCAGCTTCTCGGCCCGTTCAAGCAGCAGCGGATCCGCCGGCGTCCCCTTCTCGGCGACGAACACATGCTCGCGGGACATCCCGAGGCGCTCGGCCAAGGGCCCCGGCCCCATCCATTTCGTGCCGATCAGGTAGCCGACGTTGGCGTCGAACCAGACCAGCGGGTCATAGCCCTCGGCTTTCAGGATCGACAGGACATGACCCACGCTGGCGAGGTCGGGCGTGTCGCGGTCCCAGTAAAGGACGTTCGAGCCGTCGACGACGATCCAGTTGCCTTTCGGCGTCCGCTCGGGCCGCTTGCGGAAGACAAGGATGAGAAGCGCCGCAACAGCGGCGAGGACGGCGATTTCAACCATAAGGCGCAGCCTAACCGAGGACGTTTCCCGATCAAGTGCCGCCTTGCGTCTACTTCATGATCGCCCGGCCGATGATCAGCACGATCACCGCGCCCGCCAAGGCCACCAGGGCCAGCACCAGGATCCCGCCTGCCGCGATGGCCGTGACGCCCAATGCCGCCAGGATGAACGGAAGCAGCAAGGCCCCCACGATCCCCAGCAGGATATAGCCCGCCGTATTTTTTCCCGCGACCCGACCGGCGATCGCTCCCGCAAGCGCGCCGATGATGGCGAGGATCACCAACGCGGTCACCCCCAGCCCTTGTAGCAGTCCTTCCATCTCGAATACCTCTCCATCGTCCCCAACTCGACCAACATGGGGCGCGACGGATAGTTTCCCACCTCATGATGCATCTTTCCGCCAGCGGCAGCCACCTCTATCCCGGCGCGACCGGCACCGTCTCGGGAGACGGCCCCGACGTCGTCGTCGACTTCGCCGACCTGTCGCGCACGACGGGTTCGCTCACAGGCGACCGTCTCGTCACGCTGCCCTACGAGACGTCGGCAGGGACGCGTATTCCGACCAAGTCGTGGCGTGTGGACGTCAAGGATGGCCGCTTCCGCATCCTCGCCCGCCACCCCTCCGGCACCGACGCAATACCGACGTGATACCGACGCGATACCGAAACAGTCTTGTGACGCGCATTCCGCCGAATCCGTGCTAGGCTTCTCCCGTAAGCTGGGGGGCTTTGTATGTTAAAGATTGCTTCTGGCGCGCTGTGCGCCATCCTGACCGTAACCGGTGCGAGCGCACAGGAAACGGTTCCTTGGGCATCCTCGAATGTCGGCGGCTGGAACGTCGCTGTGGATCGAACCATCGGCGACAGCTGCTTCATCCTGGCCGCCTTCGAAAACGACTTCGTCGTCCAATTCCAGTTCAACAACCGCGCTCAGAACGTCCAGTTCATCATCGGGAACCTGAAGTGGGCCTCGGTCGAGGACGGCGAAGCCTACGACATGGAGGTCGCCTTCGGGGCCGAAGAGCCCTGGTCGGGCGACGGCATGGGCTATCTCTGGAACGATATCCTTCCCAGCCTCGTCCTGTCCGTGCCGGTCGAAGGCGAGCGCGCCTCGGCCTTCCTGCACGAGTTCGCTCAGATGGGCGGCGTCAAGGTCCGCCATGACGGTGTCGAGGTCGCGAACCTCGCCTTCCAGAACAACTCACAGGCCGTGGCCGAGATGTTGGCATGCCAGGAGATGATGATGGCGAGTGCCGGATCTCTCGATCCCTTCGAAGGCTCCAAGGCCCCGGCCGAGCCGCTCTAGTCCTCGGATTCCGCTGGACAAACCGTTCGGCAGCGGACACCTCTTCGTCATGCGCGAAGGGTTTCCGCCTGTCCGACCGGGCATGTGCATCGGTCTTCTCGGCGGGTCGTTCGACCCTGCCCACGCGGGTCATGCGCTCATCACGCGCGAGGCGCTGAAGCGCTTCGGCCTGGACGAAGTCTGGTGGCTCGTCTCGCCCGGCAACCCGCTCAAGTCCGAAGGTCCGGCCCCCATGGCCGACCGCATCCTGCGCGCCCGCGAGGTGATGTCCCACCCCCGCGTCCGGATCACCGATCTCGAGGCCCAATTCGGCACGCGCTATACCCATGCCACGCTCCGCGCCCTGACCCGCGCCTACCCCGGCGTACGCTTCGTTTGGCTGATGGGCGCGGACAACCTCGCCGGTTTCCACAAGTGGGAGAACTGGCGCGACATCCTCGCCCTCGTGCCCCTGGGCGTCATGGCCCGCCCCGGCCAGCGAATCTCGGCCCGCATGTCGCGGGCCGCGCGCATCTTCTCGTCGCACCGCCTCAGACCCCGCGACGCCATGCGTCTCTGCGCCATGAAGCCGCCGGCCTGGGTCTTTCTCAACGTACCGATGAGCGACCAGTCCTCGACCCGAATCCGAGCCGAAGGCCGCTGGTCAAGACGCTGAGTCGCGCCGGTCACATTTCCGCTGGTCCCGCCGTCTCCCGCTTGTGCCTCGCGACGGGCGGCCTACAAGGTTTCGCATGAGCAGTAACGTCACGCGCCGCCTCCTTCTGGCCGGCCTTCTGTCCGGTGCGGCCAGCGCCGCTTTGGCCGAAGCGCCTCTTTCCACTCAAAGACCGCTTCCGCGCGGCATGGTCCCAGTGCCCCCGCCCCGCGTCCCGCAGAGCGAGGCTCTGGTGCAGAAGGCGAACCTGGGCGGAAAGGTCGCCTTTGCGGTCGCGGACGCCGGCACTGGCGAAATCCTCGAGGCGCGCCTTGGCAACGAGCCGATGCCGCCCGCCTCTACGCTCAAGGTGCTGACGGCGCTGTATGGCCTGGACCGGCTCGGATCGGCCTACCGCTTCAAGACGCAGGTGATCGCCACCGGTCCGATCGTCGACGGCAAGCTAGACGGCGACCTCGTCCTTGTAGGCGGGGGAGATCCCACGCTCGACACGGATCGCCTTGCCGATCTGGCGAAGGCGATGCGGGAATCCGGTCTGCACGAGGTGAAGGGCCGCTACCTTCTGTGGCCCGGGGCCCTGCCGACGGCGGATCGCATCGACGGCGAGCAGCCCGACATCGTGAGCTACAATCCGTCCTTCGGCGGCCTGAACCTCAACTACAACCGTGTCCACTTTCAGTGGGAGCGGCAGCAGGACGACTACGTCGTGACCATGCATGCCCGCGCCCGGAATTTCAGTCCGGCGACGGACGTGGCGACCATGACGATCATCGACCGCACGGCGCCCGTGTTCGACTACCGTGCCGGATCGCGGCGGGATTATTGGTCGGTCGCGCGCGGCGCGCTCGGCAAGGATGGCGCGCGCTGGCTGCCGGTGCGCTTTCCCGAGTGGTACGCAGGCGATGTCTTCCGCACGCTCGCCCGCTCGAACGGCATCCTCCTCGGCAACGCCGAGGTTATCGACGCGCCGCCGGTCGGCTCTGTCGTGGCGACCGTCGAAAGCGAAGCGCTCGAACCCGTTCTGTCCGACATGCTGTCCTATTCCACGAACCTGACGGCCGAGATCGTGGGCCTTGCCGCCAGCCAGGCCGGCGGTGCATCACCACAGACCCTCGCGCAGTCAGGCGCCGCCATGCAGTCCTGGGCGCTGATCAACTTCGGCGTGAAAGGCGCGATGCTGGGGGATCACTCGGGTCTCGGCTATGATACCGTCATTCCGGCGCAGGGCATGGTTCGCGTCCTTGCCGCGAATCCACGCCTCGCCCCCTTGCTCAAGACCGTGAACCTGTCACTCGACAAGGCTCGCCCTGCTCCACCGGGGGTCATCGTCCATGCCAAGACCGGAACCCTGAACTTCGTGAGCGCGCTGTCCGGATATATCCTCGTCGCCGGCGGACGGACACTCGTCTTCTCGATCATGACGGCAGACAACGCACGCCGTGACGCGGTGCCACGCGAAGAACGCGAACGGCCGCCGGGTTCGAAGGGGTGGGCGACGCGATCCCGTCAGCTTCAGAAGGAACTGATACGCGACTGGGTTCGGCTGTACGCCTGATCCCGAACGGAAAGGGGCGGCCCCGAAGGACCGCCCCGAACTCGATAAACCAGCAACTCTTGAAGCGTTACACAGTAGCGGACGAGCCGCGCGGACCTGCGATGAGCCAGATGATGAAGCCCACGACGGGCAGGATCAGGATCAGTGCGGTCCAGAGTATCTTTGCGAGGACAGAAGCCCCACTCGTCAGGACGTTGTAGATCGCGTAAATATCCGCAATCAGGACAAGAATTCCGAGAAGTCCATATTCCATGGCGGTGTCTCCTTTCCACAATGAAACATCCTGCCCGCCGATGGGTTCCTAAAAAATTTATGGAACAGGTCGGCGCGAACAGGGTTGTTCCGCGGACTGAAAAGGAGACACCAAATGAAACTCGGATATGTTCTGGGTGCCATCGTTATCGCGCTGCTCGTGGCGTTCGGCATCTATTTCGTCGACGTCGACCAGACGCAGGAAGGCGAGTTGCCCGACGTGGATGTAAGCGTCGAAGGCGGTCAGCTTCCCGAGGCGGACGCCGAAGTCGGTGACATCGACGTCGGCACCGAAGAAGTCGAGGTCGAAGTGCCGACCGTCGACGTCCAGTCGCCCGAGGAGGAAGCCGCAGAGGAAGGCGCGTCCAACTGACGCCCTGCTCATCGAGACGACAGGAAGACGGCCCGAGCGGCCGTCTTTTCCTTTTGGGGGTTGAAGCTAGAGCTTCCGGTGACGCGCTCTCGCTCCCGCCTCGATCGCAGAGGCAAGCAGGCGGTCGAGGTTCAACTCGTACCGCATCTCCTCGAGAAAACGCAGTTCCCCCTCGCGCGCGGCACCGTCTGCGGCTGCGACATCGCAGGCCATGGCATAAGCTGTGTCGTACAGCCGCTCGGGAAGCGTGCGCCGGACGGTCGCCCACAAGACGTCGAGCCCGTCTTCGTCGGCGAGAATGCTGAAGAGACGGTTGGACACCTCGCGGATACGGTCCATGTCGTAGCCGCTGAACACCGGCAGGTGGTTGACCATCCGCTCGATCGAGATCAACTCCGACGTCCGGATCGTCTCGTCCGACGCGGAAACCGAAATCATCAGAGCGATGAGAGTGTCCTCGGGTGTGAAATCGGTCAGGGGCACGGGGTCTTCCTTCGATGAGTTGACCCAGAATTTATTGACGTCGCGCATGGGTCGCAATAGGACACGCGGGCTTCGACCCAGGGATCCCCAACATGACCGACATGCGTGACGCCGCGATGACCTCGAAGGCTTGGCCGTTCGAAGAGGCGCGGCGGCTGCTGAAACGCTACGAGTTCGGTGCCCCCGAGAAGGGATATGTGCTGTTCGAGACAGGCTACGGTCCGTCGGGTCTGCCGCACATCGGAACCTTCGGCGAAGTGCTGCGCACCACGATGATCCGCCGCGCCTTCGAGACGATCAGCGACATCCCGACGCGAATGATCTGCTTTTCCGACGACATGGACGGAATGCGGAAGATCCCGGGCAACGTCCCGAACCAGGAGATGTTGCGCGAACATCTCCAGAAGCCCCTCACCAGCGTGCCCGACCCGTTCGGCGAGTTCGAAAGCTTCGGACACCACAACAATGCGATGCTGCGCCGTTTCCTCGACACCTTCGGGTTCGAATACGAGTTCTATTCCGCGACGGACTTCTACAAATCGGGCCAGTTCGACGAGACGCTCCTGCGCGCGGTCGAATGCTACGACGACCTGATGGCCGTGATGCTCAAATCGCTGCGGGACGAGCGGCAGCAGACGTATTCGATCTTTCTGCCCCTGCACCCCGAAACGGGCCGTGTGATGTACGTCCCTCTGAAGGAAATCAGCTCACGCGACGGCACCATCACCTTCGACGACGAGACCGGTCGCGAATGGACCGTCCCGGTCACGGGCGGCAACGTGAAGCTTCAGTGGAAGCCGGATTTCGGCGCCAGATGGGCAGCGCTCGACGTCGACTTCGAGATGTACGGCAAGGACCATTCGACTAACACGCCGATCTACGACTCGATCTGCGAGATCCTGGGCGGCCGCGCACCGGAACACTTCACCTACGAGCTTTTCCTCGACGACAAGGGCCAGAAAATTTCGAAGTCTTCGGGTAACGGCATCTCGATCGACGAATGGCTGACCTATGCCTCGTCCGAAAGCCTCTCTTACTTCATGTTCCAGAAGCCGAAGACGGCCAAACGGTTGTTCTTCGACGTCATTCCGAAGGCCGTCGATGAATATCACCAGCAGCTTCGCGCCTATCCCGACCAGGACGCGGCAGGCAAGCTCGCGAACCCGGTCCACCACATCCACAACGGCAATGTTCCGGCCTCGAACATGGTCGTGCCCTTCGCGATGCTTCTCAATCTCGCCAGCGTTTCGGGCGCCGAGGACAAAGGGACGCTCTGGGGCTTCATCCGCCGCTACGCACCGGATGCCTCGGCCGAGACGCATCCCGACCTCGACGCCGCCGCCGGTCACGCGGTTCGTTACTTCAACGACTTCGTGAAGCCCGAGCGCAGCTTCCGCGCCCCCGACGACCGCGAGCGGGCCGCGCTCGAGGACCTAAAGGCGAAACTGCAGGACTGGAACGGCGGAACCGACCCCGAAGAGCTTCAGACAATGGTCTTCGCGGTCGGCAAGGATCACGGGTTCGACCCCCTGCGCGACTGGTTCAAGGCGCTCTACGAGGTGCTTCTGGGCGCAAGCCAGGGACCGCGATTCGGCGGGTTCATCGCGCTTTATGGCGTCGACGAGACCGTAACGCTGATCGACAGGGGGCTTGCGGGCGAGCTGGGCTGAGACCGTCCTAGCCCACGGATGCGGAATTGATCCCCCTCTTGTGAACTTTCTCCGGCCTCCGGTCGTATATCCTGTCGGACAGACAGGAGACGGACATGACCAACCTCCTCCGCATCGCGGTTCTGCTGCTCGTCGTCGCGGGCCCCCTCCGCGCCGACACGACCCTTCCCGAAGACCCCGACATACGGGGCGTCATCGGCTCGCAACTCGATGCCTTCATCGCCGAGGATCCGACGACCGCCTTCAGCTTTGCCTCGCCCATGATCCAGGGCCGCTTCGGCACCGCGGAGACGTTCGGCGACATGGTCCGCAACGGCTATCCCATGGTCTGGGCACCAGACGAGACGCGGTTCCTCGAACTGCGCGAGATCGATGGCAAGACCTGGCAGAAGGTCATGGTCCGCGACGGCGCGGGCGCGTTTCACGTCCTCGACTACGAGATGATCCAGACTGACGACGGCTGGAAGATCAACGGGGTCCAGCTTTTGCGCCCGCCGGGTGTCGGGGCCTGAAAAGCGGGACCGCACCGAACGCCCTGTTGTGCGACGCTTAACTAGCCATTCCTAGCTTCCGGTCCCGAGCGCGCATCGCGATGAAAGGGTCAAGGGAATGAACAAGGCGATCACCGACGGGCTGGTTCTGATGCCGCCCTCCTTCTCAGCCGGTCTGGGTGTCTGGTCTGCAGGCGACGGCACGCCGGGCTCCACCACATATGATGGCGTCGGAACCGCCGCCGTCGTACCCGGCGACGCCGACTTCGGCGCCTGCCTCGAGGTTCTCAAGACCGACAGCGTCCAGAAACTGCGCTGGACGGGCGAAACTCCCATCCTTCCCGGATGCTACCTGCGCGTGACAGCAAGGATGAAGGCGATCTCCGGCCCGATCCCTTCGATCCGCATCGCGGGCTGGGCCTCGGACGGCTCGGACGTCCACATCGCGGGACTGGTCGAGATCGGCTCCAGCGCCATCCCTTCGACCTATGGGGAGGTGGTCGAGGTTTCGGCCATCATCGGCTCCGGTCCTCGGATCGGCGTCGACTTGGTCTGGGGCACGCCCGTCGTCTACGGCCACATCGGGATCGACCTGACAGGCCCCACGGGCGGAGTGGTGCGCATCGACGATATCCGCATCGAGGACGCGACCGACGTCTTCCACCGCACGATGATGGACTGGGTCGATGTCCGCGACTACGGCGCGGCGGGCGACGGCGTGACCGACTGCACGGACGCCTTCCTCGCCGCCAACGCCGCCGCCCTCGGGCGCGGCATCCTCGTCCCCGAGGGCGTCTACACGCTGTCCGACGACGTCACTCTCGAATACGCCGCCCGCTTCACCGGCACCGTCACCCTGCCCGCCGACAAGGCGCTGATCCTGCGCCGCAACTTCGACCTGCCGAGCTACGCCGCGGCCTTCGGCGACGAGGAGACGGGCTTTCGCCGAGGGCTTCAGGCTCTATTGGCCTTCGCCGATCACGAAAGCTTCGATCTGGGCGGCCGCCGGATCGAGGTCACCGGCCCGATCGATATGGCCGCCGCTGCCGCGCAGGACACGTTCGAGATCCGCCGCGTCATCCGCAACGGCCAGTTCAACGTCGTGCCCGGCCCGGCCTGGGACACCGGCACCGTCACCAGCCTCGCATCCTACGACGCCGCCCAGCCCCACACGCTGGCCAGCGTCGCCAACGTGGCCAACGTCGAGGTCGGCAGCCTCGTCACCGGCACCGGCGTCGGGCGCGAGGTCTACGTCGACGGACAAGAACATCGGCGCCGGCACCCTCACGCTCTCGCAACCGCTTCACGCCGCGCCCGCGAGCCAGACCTACACCTTCACCCGCTTCCGCTACGTCCTCGACTTCTCGGGCTTCGCGAAGCTGTCGAAGTTCACGCTCACCGACATCGAGGTCCACTGCCAAGGCGTGGCCTCCGGCGTCCTCCTCGCTCCCTCCGGCGAGACCTTCCACCTGAAGGACAGCTTCGTCACCAAGCCGCAGGGACCGGGGCGTCACAAGCCACGGGACCGGCTGCCAGGACCTCCAGATCGACCGCTGCCACTTCACCAGCGACGAACAGGCCGTCGCCGCCGACGCCCGCATCAGCCGCGCTCTGAACGTCAATGCCAACGACGCCAAGATCCGCGACAGTCGCTTTCAGCGCTTCGGCACCACGATGGTCCTGCACGGCAACGGCCACCTGATCGTCGGCAACCACTGGTTCCAGGGCGACAACGTCACCGACGGCCCCCGCGCCGCCGGTCTCGTCTTCACCGAGCCGAACGTGAAGTCGGTCGTCACCGGCAACTACATCGACAACTGCTTCATCGAGTGGACGAACGAGCACGACGCCACGCCGGACTTCTCGTCCGAATACTCCTTCGGCGGCCTGTCCCTGACCGGCAACATCTTCACCGTCAACGACGCCGCAAGCTGGTTCTCGTGGATCGTGGTCAAGCCCTTCGGCACCGGCCACTTCCTTCATGGGGTCTCTGTCACCGGCAACGTGTTCAAGTCGCTGAACGGCACTACGGACCGGGTCGAAAAGGTCGACGCCGCCATCGCACCCCTCGCCTACGGCTCCGTCCGCAACGTCGTTTTCGACGGCAACACCTTCAATGGCGTGGACCAAGTCACTCAGAACCCTGTCACGCTCGATTTCGATCAGGCGACCGAGGCCACGACATGGTCCATCGACGTCGGACCCTGGTTGCCCTTCGGCGGCCGCGCCCGCGAGGCGGTGTCGGTCACGGCCGAGGGCCCGGTGTCGACAGCGGGGACCACGCCGATCTTCGCCATGCCCTACGTCACTCTGCGAGGCCGGACCATCGAAGACCGAGATCCGGCTGACCTGGCCCGAACCGGTCAAGGGTCGCGTCCATGTCACCGCCCGCGTCGACCGCCCGGTCTGACGCAGATCAAGGACAGGCGGCGCGCATCCTGCTTCCCTTTCGGCGAAACCGAAGGGGAAGCAGATGTACAACAACATCCTCGTTCCGATCGACCCATCGCATGAGGCAAAGCACGCCGACGCGCTGAAGATGGCGCTGCACCTGGCCGAGAACGCGAACGCGTCCATCACCGCGCTCACGGTGATCGAACCCGCGCCCAGCTACATCGGCCTGACGGACACGGCGGCCGACTACGAGAAGATGGCGGCGGACAAGGCGATGGTCGCGCTCAGGCGCTTCATTGGTCCGGGATCGGAAGTGAAGACCGTGATCCTCCACGGCTCGCCCGGAACGCAGATCGTCGAGTATGCCCGCGACCACGGCAACGACGTCATCGTCATCGCCTCGCACAAACCGGGGCTCTCCGACTACTTCCTCGGCTCGACCGCTGCGCGCGTCGTGCGTCATGCTCCCTGCTGCGTCCATGTCATGCGATAGAACGTGACCCATGTCGCGGCCGTGCTAGGCTGAGAGCCAGGAGGATCGCACATGCCGCAGATCACCACCGACAGCGCCCGCCAGACGGTCATCACCACCTTCGAATGCTCGCCGGGCACCTGCACCGACCTTCTCGAGGCGCTCGAAGATGCCTACCGCGACTTCATCTCGAAGCAACCGGGCTTCATCGGCTCGGGTCTCCACGTCAACGACGCGCAGACCCGTATCGCGAATTACACGCAGTGGACGTCCCGCGAGCATTTCCAGGCCATGCTTCGGTCCGACGAGATGCGCCAGCGCAACCGACATATCGCGTCGCTCTGTTCGCGCTTCGAGCCGGTGATGTACGACGTCGCCTCCGTCTTTTCCTGAGGCGACGCCCGTTCAGCCCTTCCGGGCGACGGTGTTCGTCTGGACGATGCCGTTCTCGCCGCCGCTGGTGAAGGTGATCAGGACCTGATCTCCCTCCTTGATGGCCGGGTCGAAGATCGTCTTGTCCGTGATCGTCCAGACCGTGCGGTCGGTGAGGATCATCAGCTTCCGCGCGGGATCGAAGACCGAGACGGTGCCTTGCGTCGCATCGGCAAAGGCGGGGCCGGCCAGCGCGGCGGCCAGCAGGGCGGCAGTGATATGAAATCGCATGTGCGGGTTCCGGTGGAGGAAAGCACTCTCGGGGCGATATCGCCCCTGCAGTCGCCGGGCGGAGCCTCGCGCCCGGATGCCCGCAGTATCTGCCTTCGCCTCAGGCACGGCAAGCGCCGCCCGCGAAAGGCGATGGCATTCGGCTGGTTTGTGCTAGATCGCTTGCAGTACGACGTGGGAGGCGGGCTTGGACAGCGGGCTGATATGGATTCTCATCCTTCCGGGCATGATCCTCGGAGGGCTTGCGCAAAGCTGGGTCAAGGGCGCGGTCTCGCGTTTCTCGCGCGTGCCTCTCTCGCAAGGCCTGACGGGTGCACAGGTCGCGCGAATGGTCCTTGATTCGAAGGGCCTTCGCCAGGTCCGCATCGAACCCGTCCGCGGCGTGCTGTCCGACCACTACGACCCGCGTGCGCAGGTTCTTCGCCTGTCCGAGCCGGTCTACAGCGCCAGCACCATCGCGGCCGCCGGCATCGCGGCCCACGAGGCCGGCCACGCCATCCAGGACGCCGAGGACTACGCTCCGATGGAGTTCCGCACCGCCATCGTGCCGCTCGTGAAGGCCGGCTCCTCGATAGCGCCGCTGATCTTCTTCGGCGGACTGCTGATCCAGTCGCCCGCGGTGATGTGGGCCGGCGCCATTCTTTTCGGTGCCTCGTCGCTCTTCGCCCTCGTGACCCTGCCGGTCGAGTTCGACGCCAGCCGACGGGCGCTGAACCACCTCCAGGGCCTCGGCATCCTGCGCGGCGAAGGCGAAATGGATGGCGCGCGCAAGGTCCTCCGCGCCGCCGCCTGGACTTACGTCGCCGCCGCCGTCGCAGCGATAGGAAGCTGGGCGATCTACCTTATGATGAGCCGCCGCAAGTAGGCGACTTCGGTCAGGCCGGCTGTGCCATCAGCACCATAGCCGCGATCGCGCATCCCACGCCCGCTGCATCCCGCATCGCAAGCGGTTCGTCGAAGACGACGGCGCCGATGACGCAAAGCGCAACCAGCGTGAGCATGGAATAAGCGACCGCCGCTTGCGCAAGCGAGATGTGGCGCATGGCGACGTACCAAAGCACCGCAGAGACAGCGTAAAACGCGATCCCGAGAAACATGGGCCGGGACAGGAAGGCGGACCGGTCCGCGGCAAGCTTGATGAAGCTGTCCCCCGTGATCGCGATCATCGCCGCGAAGAGGACGAAGAAAAGTCCTGTTGCGAAAGTCATTTGAAATAATCCGAAAGAACCGGAAAATGCGTCCGGTCGCGGTCAGTCTCCGCCCGTTCGGGATGCGTTGTCAAACCGTGGGGTGTGCCGCGTGAAAAGCCCGTGAACCGCTCACGAAAGGTCGGCTGGCGTCAGCTTGTAGGCCTGCCCGAACCCTCCGTTCAGCAAGGCCGACACCGGCGACAGGCGCACCATGTGGAAATCCCCGAAGCCGATATAGAGCCGCGCCTTGGGCTGCGCCTCAAGGTAGATCTCGGCGAAGTCCGCCTTGTCGACGAACGCGGCCGTCACCCTCAGCGACAGCCTCGGATGCGCCAGCGGATCGCCCCGTCCCGGCTCGCCGACCATCAGCCCCGCGCGTGCATCAACTCTCAGCGCGGCGGTATGCGGCGCAAGGTCCGAGACAAGCGCAAGGAAACCGCCTCCAGCCTCGGGCGCAAGGGCCACCCGCGACACCATCGGCTGCCCGTCCGGCTCCAGCACCGCCAGCGCCCCATGACGCGCCTCGCGCTGCAAGCTCTGTGCCAGGTTCCGCGCCTCGGCGTCGACCGGCCGGAACGGATCGACCGCCATTCAGGTCCGCGCCTCCAGAAGCGCACCCTCCATCGTCAATTCCTCGATCCGGGCAAGGTCCTCCTCCGAGAACGCAGCCGATCCGACCGCGCCCACGCAATCCTCGATCTGCCCCGGCCGGGACGCCCCGATCAGGGCCGAGGTCGCGCGCCCCTCGCGCAGAATCCACGCCAGCGCCATCTGAGCCAGCGTCTGGCCCCTCTCGCGGGCGAGGTCGTTCAGCCCGCGCAGCCGTTCGACGATGCCCGCTGCAAGATGCTCCTCCTTCAGCGACTTGCCCTGCGTCGCACGGCTGCCCTCGGGGACACCGTCCAGATACCGCCCCGTCAGCAACCCCTGCGCCAACGGCGAGAAGGCGATGGAACCCACGCCAAGGTCGTCGAGCGCCGCCCACAGCCCGTCCCGCTCGGTCCAGCGGTTCAGCATGCTGTAGCTTGGCTGGTGGATCAGGCAGGGCGTGCCGAGGTCCTCGCAGAATCCCGACCGCCTCCCGCGTCTGTTCCGCCGTGTAGGACGAGATCCCCGCATACCGCGCCCGCCCCGACCGCACGATGAAGTCGAGCGCACCCATGGTCTCTTCCAGCGGCGTCTCGGGGTCGAAGCGGTGCGAATAGAAGATATCGACGTGATCGACCCCCATCCGCCGCAGCGACTGGTCGCACGAGGCGATCAGGTACTTGCGGCTGCCCCACTCACCATAGGGCCCCGGCCACATGCCATAGCCCGCCTTGGTCGACAGCACCAATTCGTCGCGATACCCCGCAAAGTCCGTCGCCAGGATCTCTCCGAACGCCTCCTCGGCGCTGCCCGGCGGCGGGCCGTAGTTGTTCGCCAGGTCGAAATGCGTGATGCCCAGATCGAAAGCCGTCCGGCACATCGCGCGTTTGACGTCGTGGGACGTGTCGCCGCCGAAGTTGTGCCAGAGGCCAAGGCTGATCGCCGGCAGCTTCAGACCCCGAAGCGCCGCAACGGCGATACTCCATCCGATCATAGCGGTCGTCGGCGGGCGTGTAGCGGGGCGTGGAAGCGGGGTTTGTCATGCGACCAAACCTCGGACCGCCCGGAGGCGAAGTCAATTGCGCGCGCCCTCCTTCTTCTGTCGCGAAATACTCCGGGCAGTCCCGGCGGACGCCGGGACGGGGCAGCGCCCCTCCGCCCTCAGTCGAAACGCGCCAGCCGGATATCCAGGAACGGATGCCTTTGCCCGTTGCCTTTCGTCACGATCCGCCGCGCGTAGCTCAGGTCCAGCCCCAGCCCCGCGTGATCGAAGACCTCGGACACCTCGCGCGACCAGACCCGCATCCGGCCCTCCACCACCTCGATGTTCCACTTGTGAAACCCGGAATAGCCCTGCGCCTCGGCCTCGTTCTCGTAATGCCCCAGGTGGATGACACCGCCCGGCGCCAACCGTCCCACCATCTGCCGCAACCCCGCAGGCACGTCATAAGCATGGTCGAGACAGTTCTTCGCCGCGATGACGTGGAATTCCCCAAGGTTCAGACGATCCAGCATCTCGACCGCGCCGAAGACCACGTCGCCGCCCCCCGGGGCGTCGAGAAAGCCCATCAGCTTGTTGTAGGCCCGCGCCAGCGGGTCCATGTGAACGAAACTCAGATCCCTCGCGCTCGCCTCGCCCAGATCCGGTCGGGGACCGCAGCCGATGTTCAGCACCCGCAACGAGCCAGAGCCGAACCGCGCCAGATCGTCCTCGTAGGGAAATGGCCGCGCCCGCAGACCCGACCAGGCATCCAGCCTGCCGTCGCGGCGCAACGTGTTGATCCACGTCCACCACCACTGGATTTCCTCGACGATGCCCGACGTCCACTCCGCACCCGTCTTCTCGCCATGCGCCTCCATGTCGTCGACGCAAAGTCGCGCCAGGTGCCGACAGGTCTCGCCATAGCTCTGCGCGTGGGCCAGAAGCGCCCGCGTGTTCACGACGAAATCCTGCCGCCGCGCGGGTGCAAGCGGCGTTCCGGTGCGGATCGAGGACATCAGCAGGTCGAGGTCCGGGGCGCTCAGATGCTCATCCATGCGTCTCCATCGCGCGGACATGGTAAAGGGCGCGTTAACGCCCTCCTTGACCCTCTCACGCTGCAGCGTCACCCTTCGCGCCGGAGGTACACCGATGCCCACGTTCGACAGCAAGAAGATCGCCCACGCGCACCGCGAGGTTCACACGCACCTGCCGTCGGATCCTGCCCTTCGCGTGAAGGCGCTGGAAAGCCTCCTCGTCGAAAAGGGTCTCGTGGCAAGCGAGACCATCGACAACTGGATCGAGCTCTATTCCGAACGCATCGGCCCCATGCGCGGCGCCCGTCTCGTCGCCCGCGCCTGGACGGACCCCGCCTTCCGCGACCGGCTCTTGGACGACGCGGGCCAGGTCGTGAAGGCATACGGCTATGAAGGCCACGCGACCGAGCACATGAAGGCCGTCGAGAATACCCACGACACCCACAACCTCGTCGTCTGCACGCTCTGCTCCTGCTACCCCTTCTCGATCCTCGGCATGTCGCCGATCTGGTACCGCTCCGCCGCCTACCGCGCCCGCGCGGTGAAAGAGCCGCGAGCCGTCCTCTCCGAGTTCGGCGTGACCTTGCCCGAGGCCGTCGGCGTCCGCGTCTGGGATTCGACCGCCGAGCTTCGCTACCTCGTGATCCCCGAGCGCCCGAAAGGCACCGAAGGTTGGGACGAGGCTCGCCTTGCCGCCATCGTCACCCGCGATTCCATGATCGGCACGCAGCGCGACCTAAGCCCGGAGCCCGCCTGATGGACGGCCCCCAGGATCTTGGCGGGAAAGAGGATTTCGGACCCATAGACGTCGCCTCGCCGCCCTTCCGGCACGACTGGGAAAAGCGTCAGTGGGCGCTCTCCAAGCTCTGCCCGGTGCCCGGCATCACCATCGACTGGTTCCGCCACGGGCTCGAGAACATGCCGCCCGCTGTCTACCTCTCGGTCCCCTATTTCCAGAAGTGGAACGCCAACGAGGTGGCGCTCGGCCTCGACGCGGGCGTCTACACCCTGGAAGAACTGGCGACGGGCCACGCGGCTCAACCCGGCGAACCGGCGCCGGTTGAATCCGTCGACGCCCTCGAAGACCGCCAGCGCGCCCTCGCCAGAAGCTTCGCAGTCGAGGCGGACACTCAGCCCCTCTTCCGCCCAGGCGACCGCGTCATCACCGCCGCCCGACCGTCCGAGGGCCACAGCCGCCTCCCCGCCTACGCCCGCGCGGCGACGGGCACCGTGACCCATCACCACGGCGCGCACCTCTTCGCCGACGCGGGCGCACGGGGCGAACACATCGGCCACCACCTCTACACCGTCGAATTCGCCGCCCCCGACCTCTGGCCCGAAGCCGACCCGCGCGACACCGTCCGCATCGACCTGTGGGAGCCCTACCTTGACCGCCCCTGACGACCCCTTCGCACCCCTCGGCCACCGCTTCGCCGAGCCCTGGCACGCCCAAGTTCTCGGCCGCCGCCCACGCTTTGGTCGTTGGCTGAGCCACATCAGACCCTCCGACTGGGCCGCGGCCCTCGGCGCCGCCCTCGCCCGCGCCGCCGACCGGGACGCTCCCGACACCGACGAGACCTACTACCTCGCCGCCCTCGAAGCGCTCGAATCCCTCGCGCCCCTCGACCCCGCACAGCTCTCCGACCGCAAGAGAGCCTGGCGCGACGCCTACCTTCGCACGCCCCACGGACAGCCCGTGACACTCTGAGACCGGCAGACCCCGGATTGCACCCGGCCCGCCCCATCGCTACATCGGGGGCCGAACGCGAACCCGGGAGATCACGATGGCCAGCTACCAGTACGTCTACCACATGGACGGCGTCTCCAAGACCTATCCCGGCGGCAAGAAGACCTTCGAGAACATCCGCCTGAACTTCCTGCCCGGCGTCAAGATCGGCGTCGTCGGCGTCAACGGCGCGGGCAAATCGACCCTGCTGCGGATCATGGCCGGCCTCGACAAGGACTTCTCGGGCGAGGCCTGGGCCGCCGAAGGCGCCCGCGTCGGCTACCTGCCGCAGGAGCCCGAACTCGACCCCGCCCTCGACGTGCGCGGCAACGTCATGGAGGGCGTCGCGGCCAAGAAGGCCAAGCTCGACCGCTACAACGAACTGGCGATGAACTACTCCGACGAGACCGCCGACGAGATGGCCGCGGCTCCAGGACGAGATCGACGCCGAGAACCTCTGGGATCTCGACAGCCAGATCGACGTCGCGATGGAGGCGCTGCGCTGCCCGCCCGACGACGCCTCCGTCGACACCCTCTCGGGCGGCGAGAAGCGCCGCGTCGCGCTCTGCAAGCTGCTGCTCGAAGCGCCCGACATGCTGCTGCTCGACGAACCGACCAACCACCTCGACGCCGAGACCATCGCCTGGCTGCAGCAGCACCTGATCGACTACAAGGGCACGATCCTGATCGTCACCCACGACCGCTACTTCCTCGACGACATCACCGGCTGGATCCTCGAACTCGACCGCGGCCGCGGCATCCCCTACGAGGGCAACTATTCCGCCTGGCTGGAACAGAAGGCCAAGCGCCTGTCGCAGGAAGCGCGCGAGGACAAGTCGCGCCAGAAGACGCTGGAGCGCGAACTCGAATGGATCCGCCAGGGCGCCAAGGCCCGGCAGGCCAAGCAGAAGGCCCGGATCAACGCCTACAACGAACTCGCCGCGCAGTCCGAGCGCGAGAAGATCGGCGAAGCGCCCAGATCATCATCCCGAACGGCCAGCGCCTCGGCGCCAAGGTGATCGAGGTCGAGGGCCTGAAGAAGGCCATGGGCGACAAGCTGCTGATCGAGGACCTGACCTTCGACCTGCCGCCCGGCGGCATCGTCGGCGTCATCGGCCCGAACGGCGCCGGCAAGACCACGCTGTTCCGCATGCTGACCGGGCAGGAGAAGCCCGACGCGGGCACGGTCGAACTACGGCGACACGGTCAAGCTCGTCCTACGTCGACCAGTCCCGCGACGCGCTCGATCCCGACAAGACCGTGTGGGAGGAGATCTCGGGCGGCGCCGAGATCATCGAGCTCGGCGACGCGCAGATGAACTCCCGCGCCTACTGCGGCGCCTTCAACTTCAAGGGCGGCGACCAGCAGAAGAAGGTCGGCCTGCTGTCGGGCGGCGAGCGCAACCGCGTCCACATGGCCAAGCTCCTGAAGTCCGGCGGCAACGTCCTGCTGCTCGACGAGCCGACCAACGACCTCGACGTGGAGACGCTGCGCGCGCTCGAGGACGCGCTGGTCGACTTCGCCGGCTGCGCCGTGGTCATCTCGCCACGACCGCTTCTTCCTCGACCGCATCTGCACCCACATCCTCGCCTTCGAGGGCGAGGCCCATGTCGAATGGTTCGAGGGCAACTTCGCGGACTACGAGGAAGACAAGAAGCGGCGGCTGGGGCCGGATGCGCGTGGAGCCGAAGCGGATGAAGTACAAGAAGTTCAGCCGATAGGCTGGAGTTCTTGCGTTTCCGCTTGGGCTCGACGCGTGCGCGAAAGCGATTGCGAAGCAATTGCGTGCGGCACCCGGTTGAGGTGCTATACTGCCACGGACTTTAAGCGCAGCTTAGTATAATCCTCAGGTGGTCAAATGGTCGCGACAGTCGCCGAACTGATAGCCGCAATAAAGAATGGATATCGAACACGTTCTTTGTTCCACTTCACGGACGAAGCAAATTTGCAGAGCATCCGTCAACATGGCCTTCTCTCAAAGGCAGAGCTTAGTCTACGCGGAATTGTGCCCGTCAACCCCGGCGGCGATGATGCAAGTCGGCAGTCAGACTACAATGAGGGTATCTTTGATGACGTAAGCCTTTCCCTGGCGCGCAAGCACTCAATGGCCCACGTATGTAAGCGCGACGGAAGACAGATTGATCAGATCGTATTCGCTGTTGATCCCGTTGTTTTGTCGCTTCCGAATGTGAGGATGTGTCTTGGCATGGCCAACTCTAGTGCCATCCCAAAAATCCCATTGCAGAACGCGGTAGCGGCTGTTGACGTCGATGTCATGTACACGAATGGTAGAGAGTGGAGCGAAGTTCGCGAAATAGTTAAGCGAAACCAAAGGTATGAAGTTCTCATTCCAAGAGTTGTGGAACCAACATTTTCTCTCGGTTTCTGGCGGATGTGATTGCAGATGGCGGTCCGACCTATTTTTGTTCCATCAATTAAGTCCGGCTCATTGTATGAATGGGTGCCAGTTGAATTTCAGTGGTATCCGGGCTTCTCACCTACACAAAAACGTCGGTCCATTGAGGCGCTGCATGCGGCAGCCCGTAAGTTGGGAGTTTACCCTGTCTTGGAAGTGTCTACAAAATCTGAGACAGAGCTCGGTAGAAGGCTAAGTGCGTTCAACTTAAAGCTTGAAGTGGACGGCGTTCTTAGAACATTGGAGTCCGTATACCAGTCATCGAAAGTCTTTTCGGAATTTGGGCAGCATATCGAACTTATTGAGCTTGACGCTCTATCTGCAAAGCGAGCAGCGCGAAATCTAGGGAGAAGGAAGTATCGTAAGGCATTTCGCTGCTTTGGGCGGGAATTCGATACTGAACCAAAGAACGCTTTTTATGATTGGCTCTATATACGATCTTTGTATCCTCATAGGGATTGGATATCAAAGAATATTGACTTTTACGGGTACTCAGATATCGAGTTCAATCCGGGGAAAATCAATAAATTGTCAAGCTAGAGCTATCGCTGAATATAAATCAATTGAAATTCAAGGAAAATCATCCGACTGCTTTGAAGACTTTGACCGGTTCAAGAAGATGCTTGTCTATGCGCAACTTCGTGAGTGATGAAACACGCGCACGCCGCAACCCACATCCCCACCGCAAACACCGCATTCGCCGCCAGACCCTTTGCCCGCACCTTCACAGGTGATGCCGTCCGAGACGTCGCCTAGCCTGAAGTCAATCCTCGACTGAAGCAGGAAACACCCTCCGGCGGTGCTCCCCCGGAACCCAACCCCCACCCCGGCGTTCCCTCCTCCGTCCTGACCAACGGAGCCTCCCATGAAGGGTATCCTCGCCTGGGTGATCGGCATCCCGATCCCGATCATCATCATCCTCTACCTGCTCGACGTCTTCTGACCCCCGCCGACCGGCCCCCCACCCCCCCACAAAAAAAGGCGCGCCCCGCAGGACGCGCCCCTTGTCCGACTGCTGTCCGCAACCCTTACGAGTCGCTGTTCGCGTCGGCTTCCATCTCGGTCCGCATCATCACGGCCAGACGCTCGGCCAGAGCCGGGTCGCTCTGCGCGGCGGTGCCGATGGCGGTGTATTCGTCCAGCGTGATCTCGTCGGACTCCTCGATGACTGCGAGCATCGCGCTTCGGGCTTCAAGGGCCAGAGCCTCGAGAGCCGCCTCGTCCGCGGTGTCGGCGCTCGCCATCTTCGCGGCATATTCCTCACGCACGTCGGCGATCCCGATGGCGGCCATGACGAAAGCGTCCAGCTGCGCGTCCTCGAACGACTCCGTCGCCGCCCCGTCCTGCGCCATCATGGCTGTCGTCGCCTTCCGTGGTCGGAGACGTGGTCTCGGTATCGGTCTCGGTGTCCGCGACCGTCGCATCGCCCGATCCGGCCGTTCCGGCCTGGCCCTGAATTTCGTGTCGTCACGCCAAGATCGCCGGCCGTGATGTCGTCGTTCCCGACCTGTGCCGTGGCAGGCAGCGCGAGGGCGACAAGAGCGGCAATGGCGGTTCCGGTGGTCATCTTGAAGGTCATGTGGTTCTCTCCTTTTTTCGGGTTCACAGGGTCAACGGTCCCTTCGGACCGATGTTCCCGGAAGAGCGCCAGACATCCTCTCCAGGCCAGCGACGCTTTGCTCATGGAGCGATTCCCGCAGCGTTTTCAGCGGTGCACCCTGCGTTCACAGTTGCTCGCAATCGCGCGAGGCAGGGGTCCGCTCCATCGTCACGTCACTGGATTCCCCATCACTCGTGGCGAATACGTGGCGCGAGACCCTATCCTGCTTACCCCCCGGACCGATTTTTCTTGCCAAACGCGCAATCGTCCCCCATATGAGCCGTGCTACGTTATTCTTTATCGACCACTGTCTTCCTCACGGCTGTCAGTCTTTCGATCCAGACCGACCAAGCCAGGCTGCCGCACCCTGCGGGCAGCGTTAAATGAAGGAGACCTTCACATGGCCAAGGGCACAGTGAAGTGGTTCAACACCCAAAAAGGCTTCGGCTTCATCGCACCGGAAACCGGTGGCAAGGACGTTTTCGTCCACATTTCGTCGCTTGAGCGCTCGGGCATGACCAGCCTCGCCGACAACCAGAAGGTGACCTACGATGTGGAATCCGGCCGTGACGGCCGTGAGTCCGCGGTGAACCTGCAGCTCGCCTGAGCCTCGCTCGGCAGTTCTGATCTGGGGGGCGCGCGGGTTCACCGTGCGCCCTTCTTCTTTCCGGTGCCCGGATCCGGGCATACGGGTGCCATACGTTTTGCCGACACTTTGCCGACGCGATGCCGACAGGCATTTTCGCGTCCGTCTTGATTTTTGCCGTCGGTTGCTCTAGATCATCCGCGCTACCTTCTGCTCGACCCACTGTCTCCCTAACCGGCCTCAGTCTCGATCCCAGACGCTCTGGCCAGGCCGCTGCATACCGCGAGCGGCGACACTCAGGAGACCACGGAATGGCCACCGGCACCGTGAAATGGTTCAACACCACCAAGGGCTTCGGCTTCATCGCCCCCGACTCGGGCGGCAAGGACATCTTCGTTCACATCTCTGCCGTCGAGCGTTCGGGCCTCACCGGCCTCGCCGACAACCAGAAGGTCGAGTACGAGCTTCAGTCCGGCCGTGACGGCCGCGAAAGCGCCGGCAACCTCAAGCTTCGCTGAGACGCCTTCGGGCGGGTGGTCCCACCCGCCCTTTTCCTCTGGCAGACGGCCCCGATCCGCCTAGGTTCGGGACATGCACCTGCCGCGCTTCCTGCACCGCACCGACATTTCCACCCTTGTACTGCTGATCCTCGCGACCGGCGCGCTCTGGGCCTTTGCCGCTTTGGCTGCCGAGATGGTCGAGGGCGATCTCTCGGCCTTCGACGAAAACCTCCTCCTCGCACTGCGCACCTCCGGAAATCCCGACGATCCTCTTGGCCCTCAATGGGTGGAAGAGATGATGCGCGACATCACCGCGCTTGGCGGCGCAACTGTCCTTACCCTTGTCACGACCTGTGTGGTCGTCGCGTTCCTGCTTCGCCGCCGCTGGCGCGACGCGGTGTTCCTGCTGGTCGCCGTCATCGGCGGACGCCTCCTTGGAGTCGTGGCGAAGTCCGGTTTCTCCCGCCCCCGTCCCGATCTCGTCCCGCACGGGATGGAGGTCTATTCCCATGCCTTTCCCTCCGGCCACTCCATGATGGCTGCCACGACCTACCTCACGCTCGCCGTGATGCTCTCACGGGCCGAAGCCAGCTTCCGGATGAAGGTCTTCTACCTGGCGCTCGCCGTGGTCCTCACGGTCGCAGTTGGCATCTCTCGGGTCTACCTGGGCGTCCACTGGCCCTCGGACGTACTGGGCGGATGGGCGGCGGGCGCGTTCTGGGCCTTGCTTTGCGCCCTGACCGCACGCTGGCTCGACCGACAGGGGACGATCGAGCACGAAGTGGGAACAAGCGACGTCAAAGGCGGATGACGTATTCTTTGCGCGTGGTCTCGATCACCTCCCATGTGCCCTCGAAGCCCGGGCGCAGGATGAAACCGTCGCCCGGTCCTACCTCGACCTGGACACCGTCGCCCGACGTGATGACAGACCGTCCCTCGAGTATCCGGCAGTACTCCCATTCGTCATAGACGATCCGCCACTTCCCAGGCGTCGCCTCCCAAACACCGGCATAAAGCCCATCCCTTTCCTCGAGGTTCCAGGTTCTGAACCTGGGATCACCTGAGAGGACACGGTCAGGCGCGGGCGCGCCCTCCTCCGGGACAATCCCCTCGATGCTCATGTTCAGAAGGTGGGTCATGGCATCTCCTAACACAGCGCGCGGGAAAGGTAGAAGCCGACGCCACTTTCGTCGAGGGACACATGTCATAGTTCCCTTTTGACAAGGGGGAACCGTTTGCATCGGCGGACGTTGGCCGCCCGGAGCAACTTCTGGGGAAAACCCATGCTATACACCATCCTGATCGTGATACTGATCCTTCTGCTGATCGGTGCACTACCGCGTTGGGGACATTCGGCAAATTGGGGCTACGGCCCTTCCGGCGGTCTCGGCCTCATCCTTCTCATCATCATCATTCTTCTGCTCATGGGAGCCATCTGATGCGCCGCGCAATAGCCTTTACCCTGATGGGCCCGCTGGCGCTTGCCGCCTGCGGTGCCGAAATGAACGCCGCCTCTCAGTCGCAGATGCGCGCCGCCTGCCTCGAGCGCTTTGCTGCCAGCATCAGCGCGCCGCTCGCCGGTGTGGAAGTGAATGCAATGGGCCGGGTGTCGAACAAGGACACGACCGGAATTTACGTCGGAGCCGCAGCAGGCACCGAACGCGCCTATTGCGAAGTCGATCGATCGGGCCAGATCGTCCGCTTCGAAGCAGTCTACTGACCCATCCACGACACGATGGCGGACGCCTGCACGGCGCCCGCCAGACGTGCTTCCTCGCGCCCATTCCGGAACCGGATCAACAGCGGGATGCCACGGATGCCGAACCGCGCACCTGCCTGAGGGTGGGCCTCGGTGTCCAGCTTCGCAAAGCGCGCGCGACCTGACAATTCCTTGGCGGCCTTCGAGAATTCTGGCGCCATCATGCGACAAGGTCCGCACCATCCCGCCCAGAAGTCGACGACGAGCGGGACCTCGTCCATCGTCCGAGCCTTCTCCAGGACATCGAACCCGATCTCGACCGGCGTCGAGGGCATCAATCCCGCGCCGCAGGTTCCGCATTTCGGCGTATCGGTCAGCTTGTCCGCGGGCACTCGATTTCCCTGCCCGCAGGTCAGGCACGCCAGCTTCACGTTCATTTCGTTCTCCCTCCGAAGTTCTCCCAGTTCAGTTGGGAGGGAGAGGCAAATCATTCAATATCCGGAATGTAACATCGACCTTGATCCGTGTTCCGGAAGCGGCATTGATGCCGCCCATGTCGCTTGCACGGATCGCCCCCTACCTGTTCTCGATCCTGATCGTGATCGTCGCCGCCCACTGGGGCGTCAGCCGCTCCTATGGCGCTCACCCGTTCTGGGCCACATCGATAGCTTGGATCGGCGCCCCGACAGGCGCCCTCTTCGCTCTTCTGATCCGGCGCAGGCGTTGGCCGCTTCGGCTTCTTCTTGCTTCAGGTCTCCTCGCGCTGTGCGCCGCAGCCGCTCACCAGGGCCGCCTCGCCTTTGCAGCCTCCTTTGCCGAGAACCGACTGGCCGGCCAGGCGTGGTATCTCGGCTGGATCGGGGTCGCCGCGGCCTCCTCGGCGCTGATCGCCATTGTCCTGACACCGCTGCGTCGGTGACCACCTTCTTCTCAGGCTTCGCCGTCAGCCTCTCGCTGATCATGGCCATTGGCGCGCAGAATGCCTTCGTCCTTCGTCAGGGCATCCGGCGGCGGCACGTCGAGCTGGTCGTCCTGACCTGCATCCTGTCGGAGGCGATCCTGATCGCATCCGGCGTCGCTGGCTTCGGCGTGCTGATGGAGGCCGCGCCATGGATCGAGCCTCTGGCGAAATGGGGCGGTGCCGCCTTCCTGATCGTCTACGGCGCCCTGAGTGCACGCCGTGCCCTGACCGAAACGGGATCTCTCGTCGCAGGGGAAGGACCGCGGCAGACGGCACGCTCCGCAGTGCTGACGTGCATGGCGCTGACCTGGCTCAACCCTCATGTTTACCTCGACACGGTCGTCCTCCTCGGCGCCATTGCATCGCAGTATGGCGACGACCGCTGGACCTTCGGCGCGGGTGCTCTGACCGCGTCGACGGTCTTCTTCCTCGCACTGGGCTACGGCGCGACGCTGCTGGCGCCCATCTTCGCACGTCCCGCGGCCTGGCGTGTGCTCGACATGGGCGTCGCCCTCGTGATGTGGAGCATCGCCCTGGCCCTCGTCGCGGGTTGAGCCTCACCGACCGACAGCGCATAGAGAAGCCGATGCCCGACGCGCCCTTCGCCCCGCCTCCCGTGATCCGCACACCTATCGACCGGCCACTTGCCGGGATCGGCTGGATGATCCTGACCGGTCTGCTCTTCGTCGGAGTGACGGCGGGTGTCAAACACGGCGCCAAAGACTTGCCTGCCCCCGAAAGCGCGTTCCTGCGCTACGTCTTCGGACTTGTCTGGCTGTTGCCCGCGTGGCGCGAGATCCGGAGCGCCCCCCTCACGCGTCAGCAGATGCGCATCCTCGGCATTCGCGGCTTTGCCCATTCCTTCGCGGTAATGCTTTGGTTCTTCGCCATGACCCGCATCACCATCGCTGAGGTTACGGCGATGAACTACATGACGCCGGTCTATGTCACCCTCGCCGCCGCGCTCGTACTGGGAGAGAGGCTTGCCGCCCGCCGGATCGTGGCCATCCTCGTGGCCTTCCTCGGCGCGCTTCTCATCCTTCGTCCGGGCCTGAGAGCGCTCGACGACGGTCACTTCGCTATGATCTTCGCTGCCGTCCTCTTCGCCTTCAGCTACCTGATCGCCAAGCGGTTCTCGGGCGAATTACCGGCGACGACCATCGTTGCCATGCTGTCCATCGTCGTCACCGTCTGCCTTGCCCCCTTCGCCTTCGCCGTCTGGCGCACGCCGACACTGACCGAAGCAGGATGGATCATGGGCGTCGCCTTCCTCGCCACCGCCGGTCACTACTCGATGACCCGCGCTTTCGCTGCCGCGCCCGTCTCCGTGACCCAGCCCGTGACCTTCCTTCAACTCATCTGGTCGGTCCTGCTCGGCGTCTTCGTCTTCAGCGAAGAGGCCGACGCCTGGGTCATCCTCGGCGGCACCGTCATCATCGCCGCCACGACCTTCATCGCCATCCGCGAGGCCATGCTGTCGCGCGCTATCGCCAACGGAAAGGATTAGAAATGATCGACCTCTACACCTGGACCACCCCGAATGGCCGCAAGGTCTCGATCGCACTCGAAGAACTCGGCCTGCCCTACGAGGCCCACGCCGTGAACATCGGGCAGGACGAGCAGTTCGCCCCTGACTTCCTGAAGGTTTCGCCCAACAACAAGATCCCTGCCATCGTCGAGCGCGAGACCGGGTTTCACCTGATGGAGTCCGGCGCGATCCTGCTGTGGCTGGCCGAACGCGAGGGCAAGCTGATGCCGAAGGGCGACGGCAGGTGGGAGGTCATCGAGTGGCTGATGTGGCAAATGGGCGGCGTCGGCCCGATGCTGGGACAGGTCCACCACTTCGTGAAGTACAACGCCGGCAAGGCCCAATATGCCGAGGAGCGCTTTTCGAAGGAAGCGCGGCGGCTCTATGGCGTCCTCGACAAGCGGCTTCAGGGCCGCGACTTCATCGCGGGCGAGTATTCCATCGCGGACATCGCCACATGGCCGTGGATCAGCCGCTTCGAATGGCAGGAGATCGACCTCAACGACTTCCCGCGCGTGCGGGATTGGTATCTCCGGATCGCCGAACGTCCCGCCGTCCAACGGGGCTATGACCAGCCGAAGAAGGTGGGCGACATCCCCCGACCTTGACGGCAATCGTCTACGACGGGGGGCGAATGTCAGGGAAACTCAGACTTTTCGCCCCTATTTTGCCCTTTTCAACAACGAAACTCCCGCCGATCCAGCAGGAGTTTCGTTCGATGAGCAGCCCCCAGACCGCGTCGCCTGACGGTAAGTTCCAGAACCGCATCGAGCGTCTGGCCGAAAAGCACGCGCCGGCCGCGGCCGCGAGGGCGCAGGTTCAGGTCATCCCGCACTGGTCGGAAAATTTCATGTATCCGCTGTCGCTCATCTGTGCGGCGCTTGTCGGCATGGTCGCCGTCGTCCTGTCGCGCTACGTGCGCTTCCACCTTCTTGGCGGTTCGCTGGCCGGCGACGACGCGGACATCGCGATGCTGATGGACGGCGCCCTCGCGGCGGGGTGTTCCTTCGTGCTGTTCACGGTGCTCCGCTTCGGCGGCGCCGTACATAAGACAGCCCAGACCTTCGGCATCGTCGCCATGATCCTGGTTATGCACAACTTCGTCCACTGGATGCCGAAGGCCTTCGACCTCACCTTCTCGAGCAAGTGGACGTCCGAGGTCATCGCGACGACCGAACCGAACTCGCTCCTGTTCCGCGGCGTATCCTTTGCGCTGGCGCCGGAGAAGGTTGCCGAAGAAGACGCCGAACCGGTCAAGCCGGTCGTGCGGCGGTTCGGAAAGCTTTAGACGCCGAGCCGCGACAGCACTTCCTTGGTCAGGGCGTCGATTTCTACACTCCAGGCGCCCTTGGGCCGCTCGAGGACGCCTTTCCCGACACCAAGCGTCTCGGGATAGGCGACTCTGTGGCCAATCATCGTCGCGGCCCGCTTGACGCCCAAATCCTTCAACGCTGCGTCGACGCCCTCGGCAACCTTCGTCCCGGCCTTGGCACGGTTCAGGACCACCATGACCTCCGCCTTCTCACGCGTCGCGAGGTCCAGAACGCCCTCGGTCGCCCAAACATCGACTTGGCTTGCCGAGACGGGAACGATGACAAGGTCGCTTTCGCGGATGGCGGGCTTCAGGTCGCTGTCGATCTTCGGCGGCGTGTCCACGATGACGAAATCGACTTCGCCCCTCAGCTTGTCGCACTCGTAGCTGACGCCCCAGGCGCTTGCCGTCGAGAAAGACAGGCCTGGATCTCCTCCCTCGCGTCGTGCAAGGAACCAGCGGCCGAGCGAGCCTTGAGGATCGGTGTCCAGAAGCGCAACCTTGTGACCCATCCGCGATAGCGACACGGCGAGGTTCGCGGCGAGGGTGGTCTTGCCCGCACCGCCTTTCTGCTGAGCGACGGTAATGATCTTTCCAGCCACGACGGACCCCTCTTTGCTGCATTGCAGCATAACTCATGCCGCGCCGCGACACAACTGGGCGCGCAGAGCACGCGAAGAACGCGCAGTCAGGGCGCGACGGCCGCCACGACTTCGACTTCCACCAGGAACTCCGCCCGCGTGAACCCCGAAACGATGACGAGCGTCGAGGCGGGCAAGCGCTCAACCTCTTTCAACCAGGCATCCCGCGCCGCCATGTAACCCCGCATGTGCGCGCGATCCGTGACGTAGGCGTTGATGCGCACCACATCGGCCCGCGTCGCACCGCCAGCGGCAAGGATACGGTCGATGTTGCCGAAACAGATCGCCGCCTGAGCTCCCGCCCCCTCCGGCACCGACCCGTCCTCCGCCAGCCCCAACTGCCCTGATGTGTAGACGTAGCGAGCGTCGGACGGCACGGACACTCCGTGCGCATAGCGCGCGAAGGGCGGGGCGATTCCCTCAGGCGTCAGCGCCTCGATCCTGTTTCCGGTCATGCCGCGCAGGCTGACGGATCGTCCTTCCCGATGCAACTGGCCTCGCCGTCGCCTCCTCCCTGTGCGAATCGCGGTGGAGTGACTATCAAATGAGCAGTCGCCCCCACCGGCCCTCTGCCGCGTGTCGGGCTGAATGGAACGTCGATCCGGCGAGAGTTATGCCGGGACCGCAAAAACACCTGTCCGGGGGATCATCAATGTTCTGCAAGATCACTGTCTCGGCCTGCGCGCTTGTCGTGTCGGCCGGCTTTGCAATGGCCGAGAGCCATGTGATGGAAGTCAATTTCGGCACCAACTGGGTCGCCCAGGCCGAGCACGGCGGCTACTATCAGGCCGTCGCCGATGGCACTTACGAGGCCTGCGGTCTGAAGGTCACCATCGTTCCCGGCGGACCGCAGGTGAACAACCGCGCTCTGATGCTGGCGGGCAAGATCGACTTTTCCATGGGCGGGAACCTTCTGCAGGCCTTTTCCGCGGTGAAGGAAGGCATCCCGCTCAAGGTAGTCGCCGCGCACTTCCAGAAAGAGCCGCAGGTCCTGCTGACCCATCCGGGCAAGGTGACCGACTTCGAAGGCCTCAAGGACCTCGACACCATGATCATCGGCGACAACGGCTTCCAGAGCTTTTACCAGTGGATGATGGCCGACTACGGTTTCGACGCCGGAAAGCGCGTGCCCTACACCTTCAACCCGGCCCCGTTCATCGCGAACGAGAACTCGGCGCAGCAGGGCTATATCACCTCCGAGCCTTTCGCGATCGAGAAGGAAGGCGGCTTTGCACCCGACATCTGGCTTCTGTCCGACGCGGGTTTCAACACCTATGCCACGACCGTCGAGACGATGCAGGAGACGATCGACACCAAGCCCGACGCGGTGAGGTGCTTTGTCGAAGGCTCGGCCCTCGGCTGGACGAACTATCTCTACGGCGACGCTTCTGCAGCGAACGCGCTGATCAAGGAAGCCAACCCCGAGATGTCGGACGAACAGATCGCCTTTTCGATCGATAAGATGAAGGAATACGGCATCGTCCTGTCCGGCGATGCCGAGACCTCCGGCATCGGCGCGATGACGGCCGAGACGATCCAGAGCTTCTACGACAAGATGGTGGAAGTCGGCGTGCTTGAGGCCGGGATCGACGTGTCGCAGTCCTACACCCTCGACTTCGCAAACACCGGCGCCTCGCTCGAGCTTCAGAAACAGCTTGCCGCCAAGTGAGCACGGCTCTTCATAAGGTCCCGTCCGTCGCGGCGGACGGGACATCGCGCAATCTTCTGTCCATGCAGAACGTGGACAAGATCTTCGGCGGCGACGTCGTGGCGCTGCGCAACATGACGCTGGAGGTGCGGGAGGGCGACTTCCTTTCCCTCCTCGGACCTTCGGGCTGCGGCAAGTCCACGGCGCTCCGCCTGATCGCGGGGCTAAGCCAGCCGACGCGTGGCGCGATCCGTTGGGGAGCGCCGATGGCAGACGGTGACCTCTCCGTCGTGTTCCAGGAGCCGACGCTGATGCCCTGGGCGACCGTGATGGACAATGTCCTTCTGCCGTTCCGCATCGCCGGAACCCTGACAGACGACGCGCGGGAGCGCACGCGCGACATGCTGGACCGCGTCGGCCTGGCGGCTTTCGAAGGGGCATATCCGCGCGAGCTTTCGGGCGGCATGAAGATGCGCGTCTCGATTGCGCGCGCCCTCGTCACGCATCCGAAGCTGATGCTGATGGACGAACCCTTCGCGGCCCTCGACGAGATCACGCGCTTCAAGCTGAATGACGACCTGCTCCAGTTGAAGGACGCGATGGACTGCACCGTGGTTTTCGTCACGCACTCCGTCTTCGAAAGCGTCTTTCTGTCGAACCGCATCGTCATCATGGCGGCGCGTCCCGGACGTGTGATCCGCGAGTTGAGCGTCGACGCTCCCTATCCAAGGACAGAGGCGTTCCGCACATCAGTCGATTACGCCGCGCAATGCAGGGCCGCGTCCGATGCGCTGCACGAAGCCATGGGAGACGACGTTGGTGTCCATTGATCCCGCCGTTCCGATGACCGATCCCGCGCCCGTCCTCGACCGCGAGGAGGCGCAACGCCTGCGCGCCGAGCGCCTCTCGCGCACCGGAAGATGGGCGCTGCCGATCCTCGTTTTCGTCCTCGTCATAGCGGGGTGGCAGTGGCTGGTGACGGCGAAGGAAATTCCGCACTACATCCTGCCCGGACCCGGCCTTGTCGCCTCGACGCTGTGGCAGGACTTCGGCATCCTCGCCGGAAGCTGGCTCGTGACGCTGACCGTCACAGGGCTCGCCCTTCTTCTCGCCGTCGTCTTCGGCGGCGGTCTTGCGATCCTCTTCACCCAGTCGAAGTGGATCGAGATGAGCTTCTTTCCCTATGCGGTGGTGCTACAGGTGACCCCCATCGTCGCCATCGCGCCACTGATCTTCATCTACGTCGACTCCAAGATCGCGGGCCTTCTCATCTGCGCCTGGATCGTCGCCTTCTTCCCAATCCTTTCCAACACGACGCTTGGCCTCAACTCGGCTGACCACAACCTGCGCGACCTTTTCAGCGTCTACGGTGCCTCGCGCTGGCAAAGGTTGCGCTACCTCCAGCTTCCCGCCGCGCTGCCCTACTTCCTGGGCGGCCTGCGCATCGCAGGGGGTCTCAGCCTGATCGGGGCCGTGGTGGCCGAGTTCGTCGCCGGTTCCGGTGGCATCGGGTCGGGCCTCGCGTTCCGCATCCTCGAGTCTAGTTACCGGCTGAACATGCCCCGCATGTTCGCGGCGCTCACGCTGATCGTGGTTACTGGCGTTGCCATTTACCTGATCCTGTCCTGGGTGACCTGGATGCTTCTGAGGAAGTGGCACGAAAGTGCCCTGAAGCGCGACGCATGAGAAGCTGGCGCACGGACGGTCCCGTACGGCTGAGAAACGTCACCGTGCCGGGAAGCATGATCGGCCTTTCGGACGATCTGGCGACGACAGACATCACGATTCACCAGGGCCGCATCGCGGACCGGGGCGGGGTCGACATCGAGATGGACCGGGCGATGATCCTGCCCTGCTTCGTCGACATGCACACGCATCTGGACAAGGGCCACATCTGGCCCCGCGCCGGCAATCCGGACGGCACGTTTCCGGGTGCTCTGTCGACCGTCGCCGCCGACCGTCAGGCCAACTGGAGCCCGGAGGATGTGGCGGCCCGGATGGAGTTCTCGCTGCGATGTGCCTGGGCCCACGGGACACGCGCGATCCGGACCCACATCGATAGCCTTGCGCCGCAGGACGAGATCTCCTGGCCTGTCTTCGTTGAATTGCGCTCGAAATGGGCGGATCGCATCGCGTTGCAGGGGTCCAGCCTCATAGGTTGTGAGGCCGTGGACGACATCGCCCGAGACTACGCCGATACCGCAGACATCGTTGCGGCTGCCGGCGGGGTACTCGGCATGGTGACCTATGACGTGCCGGACCTCCGCCAACGCCTCCTCGACTTCTTCACGTTGGCTGGAGAGCGCGACCTCGAAGTCGATCTTCACGTCGACGAGACCCTCGACGCCTCCGCCGAGACGCTGCGCACTATCGCTGAACTGGTTCTCGAGATCGGGTGGAACCGACCGGTCACGGTCGGCCATTGCTGTTCACTGTCGGCGCAGGACGAGGACCGCGCGCTCGACACGCTCGATATCGTCGCCAAGGCAGGCCTGAACGTCGTCAGCCTGCCGATGTGCAACCTCTACCTTCAGGATCGTCACGCCGATCGCACGCCTCGAATGCGCGGCGTCACCCTCGTCCACGAGATGTTCGCCCGAGGCATCAACGTCAGCTTCGCGTCGGACAACACGCGCGACCCGTTCTACGCCTACGGCGACCTCGACATGCTCGAAGTCATGCGGCAGGCCACGCGGATCGCCCATCTCGACCATAGCGAAATGAACTGGCCCGACGCCTTCCTGCGCAACCCGGCCGAGGCCTGCGGTTTCGCACAGCCCTCGCTTGCCGAAGGCGCCACGGCCGATTTCATCATCTTCCGCGCGCGCAACTGGACCGAGCTTTTCGCACGGCCCCAATCCGACCGCATCGTTGTCCGTCGAGGAGTTCCGATCGACACCACCCTGCCGGACTATGCCGAGCTCGACCATCTTATGGACCCCGACCGATGAAGCCGAACGTCGCCGCCGCCAAGGCCGCCCTGTCCCACCTCGACCTCGACACCTCCGAGGCGGCGATCCGAGCGAAAAGCCGTGACTTCTTCTGGTACTCTCCCGTCCTCAAGGCCCGCCTCGACCACGTCATGGCCGACTTCGTCGTCTCACCCCGATCCGAGGCCGAGGTAATCGAGGTGCTGAAGACCTGCTACGCCCACGACGTGCCCGTCACCACTCGCGGTGCCGGCACCGGCAACTACGGACAGGCCATGCCGCTTGCCGGCGGCTGCGTCATGCACCTGCGCCACATGACAGCGGTGAACGAGATCGGCCCCGGCCGCGTCGTCTGCGAACCCGGCATCCTTCTCAAGGACCTCGATGCCGCGACGAAGGCGCACTCGGGCCAGGAATTGCGCATGTTCTCCTCGACCTGGGCCACGGCCACCATCGGCGGTTTCATCGCGGGCGGCTCGGGCGGCGTCGGCTCCTGTACCTGGGGGTCCTTGCGCGACCTCGGCAACATCATTCGCCTCCGTGTCGTGACGATGGAAGCCGAGCCCCGCATCCTGGAATTCCGAGGCGAGGAACTGCCACGCGTCAGCCACGCCTACGGCACCAACGGCATCATCACCGAGATCGAGATGCCTCTCGCCCCCGCCTACGATTGGGTCGAGATGTTCGTCGAGACGCAGGACTTCATGGAAGCCGTCGCCTTCGCCGAGGATCTCGCCAACCAGGACGGTATCCTCATCAAGCTCGCCACCGTCTTCGAAGCGCCCGTCGCCCACGATTTTTTCCAGCGCGTGAAACCGCATGTAACCGAAGGCTCGAACCTGATCGGCCTCATGGTGGCACCGCATTCGATGGAGGGGTTCCTCACCTTTCTCGGGCGCAGACCGGAAGCGCGTCTGATCTATCGTAACGACGATCACGACTGGCCCCGAGAGCCAGGCCCGGTCTTCGAATACGGCTGGAATCACACCACCCTCCGGGCGCTGAAGGTCGATCCTTCGATCACCTATCTCCAGGTCCGCTACGGCTTCCCGCAGCACCGCGATCTGATCCGCAAGATGCGCGACGCCCTGTCGCCCGAGGTTCTTCAGCATCTCGAAGTCCTCCGCGAAGGCGGCCGCGTCATCTTCGCGGGTTTGTCCCTCGTCAAGTTCACGACCGAGGAGCGGCTGGACGAGATCGTGCGGATGCACGAGGAGGCGGGCGCCATGATCTTCAATCCGCACCGCTACACGCTGGAGGAAGGTGGCCGGCAGACCGTCGACGACCGCCAGCTTCGCTTCAAGCGCGAGGCGGATCCCAAGGGGTTGCTCAACCCGGGCAAGATGATCGCCTGGGATGATCCTGACTGGTCCTTCGACCGGATGTACGCCTATCCGAAACTCCGAGCGGCGGAATGACGGATCGCCTGAGGGCCCTCGTCATCTACGCCCACCCGTGTGAGGAAAGCTTCGGCGGCGCGCTCCACCGCACCGTGGTGGAAAGCCTTCAGACCCGAGGCTGGGAGGTGGACGACTGCGATCTCTACGCCGAGGGCTTCTCGCCCGTCCTGACGCCCGACGAACGACGTGGCTACCACGACGAACCTCAGAACATCGAACCCGTGCGCAACTACGTCGAGCGGCTTCGCGCGGCCGAGGCCCTGATCTTCTCGTTCCCGGTTTGGAACTTCGGCTACCCGGCCATGCTGAAGGGCTTCTTCGACCGCGTGTTTCTGCCGGGCGTCTCATTCCGACTGGAGGATGGACGCGTCCTGCCGAACCTCACGCAGGTGAAGAAGCTCGCTGCCGTCACGACCTATGGCGGGACCCGGATGCGCGCCTTCCTTGCCGGAGATCCGCCGCGCAGGCACTTCACGCGCTCCGTCTGGCACGTTACGCGGCCCGAGAAGATGAAGTATCTCGCCCTCTACGACATGAACCGCAACACGCCCGCCGCCCTTTCGGCACATCTGGACCGTGTCCGGCGCGAGATGGCGACGCTGTGAGACGCGTCTTCGTCGTCTATTGCCATCCGCGCGAGGACAGCTTTACCGCTGCGGTCCGGGACGAGGTGCTGGCAGTACTGGACCGTCAGGGTGCCGAGGTCAGGGTGTCCGATCTCTACGCCACTGGATTTTCGCCCACCCTTTCGATCGAGGAGCATGGCGCCTATCTCTCCGGCGACACCTCAGCCGTTGCCAACGAGGTGGAGTCGATCAAGTGGTGTGATACTCTGATTTTCGTCTATCCAACGTGGTGGTATGGCCTTCCCGCCGTACTGAAAGGCTGGCTCGACCGTGTCCTTCTGCCCGGCGTCGCCTTCCTGATGCCGCAAGCCGAAGGCGAAACGATCCGCCCGAACCTGACACACATCCAGAGGCTGGGCGTGTTCACGACATGCGGTGCGTCGCGGTGGCTGACCCTTCTCGTAGGTTCTCCCGGCAAGCGCACGCTGACGCGCGGCATCGGCTTTCTTTGCGCACCCCGCCGGCGCACCGCCTTTGCCGCGCACTACCTCATGGACAGTTCCACCGACGACAGCCGCGCCGCGCACCTTGACCGCGTAAGGCGCAGGCTGGAGCGTCTTCTCAAATGACCGCGCGACCGAAATGAAGGAGTTCTTCCCATGAGACGGCTGGACTGGTCCGCCTATCGCGCCCCTGAGTTCGAGGACGTCGACTCCGAGAGCGTCATCGCCATACTCCCGACCGCGGCAGTCGAGCAGCACGGACCCCACCTGCCGACCGGGACGGACACCATGATCGCCGAGGGAATGCTGGACGAGTTGCGCCGGGACTGTCCGGACGACCTCGATATCCGCATCTTGCCGGTGCAGGCCGTTGGCAAGTCGAACGAGCATGTCCACGCGCCCGGCACTCTGACCCTGACCGCCGAGACCGCACTGCGCGCCTGGACCGAGATCGGGTTGTCCGTCGCCCGAGCCCGTGTGCGGAAGATCGTCATCGTCAACTCGCACGGCGGAAACCTTGATCTCGTCTCGATCCTGTCGCGCGAACTGCGGGTGCGGGCCGGGATGCTGGCGGTGAAATGCCAGTGGGGCGGCTTCGGTGCGCCGGAGGGTCTCTACTCGCCGCGCGAGGTTGCCTTTGGCATCCACGGCGGTGACCGCGAGACGTCGCTCATGCTGCACTTCCGGCCCGAGACCGTCGACATGGAAAAGGCGCGCGACTTCCCGTCCACCGCCGAAATCGGCCACGATCCCCCCGACCGGACCACTGTCCTACGGATGGATCGCATCGGACCTGAACCCCGACGGAGCGGTCGGAGAGGCACATCTTGCGACCGCCGAGAAGGGCGCCGCGACGTGTCGTCATCAGGTTCGCGGCTTCATCGATCTGTTGCGGCAGGTTCGAGACCGCCCGATCGGCGAGATCGTGCCGTCCCCACCCGGCAGTCGGTAGGCATTGACAACGCTTTCTTGACAATCGCGCCATTTCCCGCTGACATGTAGCGGAGAGGCAACAGTGTTGCCTGGAGAGGGTCAAGACCCCGGGGGCGAAATGGCTATTGGCGCAATGATCCTGACATGTCCGACCGCTCTTCTTGGGTCGCTGTACCTGTCGGCGTTCGGCGGCCTCGACAGCTCGGAAGCCCTCGCGGCCTACGCTCTCCTCGGCGCGCTGACGATGGCGGCGCTTACTCTCGTCAACGGGATGCGTCCAGAAGGCAGCCGCCGTTAAGCGACCACCTCGTATCCCGCTGCCGTCATGACCCGCATCAGTTCGGCATGGCCGATTTGCGCCATCTTCAGGGGCGGCGCTTTCCTGGGATCCTGTTCGGCCTCGACGACGAACCAGCCTTCATAACCGTAATCCGCCAGCCTTTGAACGATGGCCTGGAAGTCCAGAGAGCCATCTCCAGGGACCGTGAAGGCGCCCTTGATGACAGCATCGAGGAAACTTTCCTTTGAGCGGTCGAGGCTGTCCGTAACGGAACGTCGGATATCCTTGGTATGGACGTGCGTGATACGGGCGTGATGATTTTCGATGGCGCGCAACGGATCGCCGCCCGCGAAGGCCAGGTGGCCCGCGTCGAGAAGAAGCGAGATTCCCTCACCTGAATTGCGCATGAAGGCGTCGAGTTCAGGTTCGAACTGCACCACAGCGCCCATGTGATGGTGATAGGCAAGCGGCATACCCTGCTCGGCACACCATTCGCCAAAAGTCGTCACCTTGCGCGCATAATCGGCCATCTCGACATCGGACAGGACGGGCTTGCGATCGAGCGGGATGGACTGGTCGCCCTGGATAGACCGCCCGACCTCGCCGTAAACGATGCAGGGGGCATCGACCGCGCTGAAAAGCTCGATCATCGGCAGGATGCGATCCTTGTTCTCCTCGAGCCCCTCGACGGTCAGCGTGCCCGAGAACCAGCCGCCGCAGAGCGTCACATCGGCGGCCCGCAGGATCGGAAGCATCTCGTCCGGGTTGGACGGGAACCGGCGGCCCATCTCCATCCCGGTGAACCCGGCGCTGCGCGACTGACGCAGGCATTCCTCGAGGCTGACGTCGTCCGACAACTGGGGAAGGTCGTCATTCCACCAGGCGATCGGGGACATGCCAAGTCTAGCTTTCATGGCGTCACACTCCAACGCGCTGTTTCTTGCGGATTTCTTCTTGCTGGGCGCGGGCTTCCTTGACTTCGGCCCGGTCGGAGACCTCGGGCACGCCCACGTCCCAGTCGGCATCGCCCGGCACCCAGGCATAGGCGTCCGTCGCGATCGAGATGACCGTCGTCCGGTCCGTCGTCTTGGCCCATGCCAGTGCCGCCTCGAGATCGGCGAGGCTGTCGCAGTGACGCGCTTCGGCCCCCATCGAACGGGCGTGCGCCGCCCAGTCGACATGCGGGACATTCTCGGGGGTCTCGACCTTGCAGTCCTTCAAGAGGTTGTTAAATCCGGGCGTGCCCTTGGCGACCTGCAGACGGCTGATGACCGCGTAGCCGCCATTGTCGCAGACGACGACGATCATCTTGTGGCCCGACAGGACCGACGAATAGATGTCCGAATTCATCATCATGTAGGTGCCGTCACCCAGCATGACGTAGGGCGTCGACAGGCCTGCGTTGGCCATCGCGTTGCCCCATCCTGCGGCGATCTCGTAGCCCATGCACGAGAACCCGAATTCGAGGTCGTAGGTGTTGGGGCTCTTCACCCGCCAGCCCTTCTGAACCTCGCCCGGAAGTCCGCCCGCCGCGACGATCAGGTTGTCGTCGTCGCCCGCGGATGCGTTCACCAGCCCCACGACCTGCGCATAGGTCGGCACCGGCGCATTCGTCGGCGTCTGGTGGTCGTCGAGAAGCTTGTCCCACTCGGCGAAGAGGTCCTTCGCCCGCGTCATATAGGACGCATCCATCGTCCATTCGCCCATGGCGGCATCCAGTTCGGTCACGGTCTCCCGCGCATCGCCGACAACCGCCAGCGAGCGGTGCTTCATCGCGTCCCACCGCGCGACGTTGATCGAGACGAACTGCGCATCCTGCGCAAAGGCCGTCCACGATCCCGTGGTGAAGTCCTGAAGGCGCGTTCCGATGGCCACGATCACGTCGGCCTCTTCCGCCAGGGTGTTGGCCGAGGTCGAGCCAAGGATGCCGACCGGCCCGGCATGGACCGGGTGGTAATGCGTCAGCCCACCCTTTCCGGCTACAGTCTCTACCACGGGAATTCCACGCTTGGCAGCAAAGGCCGCGACGGCCTCTTCGGCACCCGAATAGCGAACGCCTCCGCCCGAGATGATTAGCGGCTTCTTCGCCGACTTCAGAACCTGCGCCGCTTCTGCGATGCGGTCGCGGTCCGCGCGGGGACGTGGGATCGACCAAAGGCGTTCCTCGAAGAAAACCTCGGGGTAGTCGAAGGCGAGCTCCTGAGTGTCCTGCGGCAAAGCGATGAAAGCCGGCCCGCAATCGGCCGGATCGAGCATCGTCGCGATGGCCTGCGGCAGTGAGTTGATGATTTGAGCGGGATGAGTGATCCGGTCCCAATAGCGGACGACGGCCTTGAAGGCGTCGTTCACCGTAGTGGTCGGATTGCCGTAGTGCTCGACCTGTTGCAGGACCGGGTCCGGCAGACGGTTGTTGAAGGTGTCACCCGCGATCAGAAGCACCGGCAGGCGGTTCGCGTGGGCGACACCGGCGGCCGTCACCATGTTCAACGCGCCCGGCCCGATCGATGACGTCGCGACCATGAGCTGCCGCCGACGCTTCGCCTTGGCGAAGCCGATCGCGGCCAGCGCCATCGACTGCTCGTTCTGTCCGCGCCAGGTCGGAAGGGTGTCCTTCACGGATTCCAGCGCCTCGGAAAGACAGGTGACGTTGCCATGACCGAAGATCCCGAACACGCCGGCAAAGAGCGGTACGCGCTCGCCGTCGATCTCGGTGAACTGGTTGCAGAGATATCGGACGACGGCCTGCGCCATCGTCAGGCGAACGGTCTTCGACATTGTGTTGTCCTCCCTGTCCACGCCCTCCGGGCTGTCGAGGCTTTATTGACATCGCCGAAAGTCTGCAATGATGGTGGCTGCGACGACGGGCGCTTTGCCTCAAAAGATATCAAAACGTTTCAGGGAGGATGAGGTGAAAAACCCATTGAACGACGTGTGGGCTTCTGGTCGGCCGGTGTTGAACGGATGGCTGTCGATCGGCAGCCCCTTCACGGCCGAGATCATGGCGGCGCAGGGCTTCGACACCCTGACCATCGACGGCCAGCACGGCGCGCTCGACTACTCCGCACTCCTGCCGATGATCCAGGCCCTCCGTGGACGAGGGCCGGTCGTTTTCGCGCGCGTCCCGTGGCGCGATCCGACCTGGGTGATGAAGTTCCTCGATGCAGGTGCGCTTGGCATCATCTGCCCCATGGTCAACAGCCGCGCGCAGGCCGAGGAATTCGTCTCCTACATGCGCTATCCGCCGCTCGGCCAGCGCAGCTATGGGCCGACCCGCGCCGCTTACGCCTATCCGGGCTATGGGACCACGGCGAACGAGGCGGTCCTCGCCTTCGCCATGATCGAGACCGCAGAGGCGATGCACAACCTCGACGAAATCGCCGCGACGCCCGGTCTGGATGGTCTCTACGTCGGGCCTGCCGACCTCTCGATCGGGATCAGCAACGGCCGCCTTGCCCCCGGCTTCGACCGCCGGGAGCCCGAGGTGATGGATGCCCAGAAACGCATCGCCGAGGCCGCACGCGCCAACGGCATCCATGCAGCGCTCCATTGCGGGTCCGCGGAATACGCGGCCGAGGCGCTTGGCTGGGGCTACGACATGGTGACAGTCGGGGGCGATTCGCGCTTCCTCGCCGAAGCCGCCGGAGCGACCGTGACGCGTTTCCGCACCCTCACCGACACCGCCCGCGCCGGAACCGCCATCGAAGGATACTGACGTTGAAGAAAAGGGAATTGCGGGTCGGGCTGATCGGCACCGGCTTCATGGGCCAGGCCCATGTCTTCGGCTATGCCACGGCCGAAAAGGTGTTCGACCTGCCCGTGCGCTTCGTCATGGACACCGTCGCGGACGTGACGGACGACGCCGCAAATAGCGCCGCGCGTCGTTTCGGGTTCGAGACGGCGACCACGGACTGGCGGCAGATCATCGACAACCCCGCCATCGACATCGTCAACATCACGGCCCCGAACGCGCTTCACAAGGAGATGGCGCTGGCAGCCATCGCCGCCGGAAAGCACGTCTACTGCGAAAAGCCCCTCGCCCCCCTTGCCGACGATGCGCGCGAGATGACCGAGGCCGCCGAGGCCGCGGGCATCAAGACGCAGGTGGGCTTCAATTACCTCTGCAACCCAATGCTGGCGCTGGCGAAGCAGATGATCGAGGCCGGTGAACTGGGGGAGATCCGCGCCTGGCGCGGCGTGCACGCCGAAGACTATATGCGTGACGCAACAGGCCCCTGGACCTTCCGCCACGACCCGGCCGGCGGCGGCGCCTTCGCCGACATCGGCAGCCATGCGCTGGCAACGGCGGAATACCTCTGCGGCCCGATCACCCGCGTCATGGGCGACTGCGTCACCCACATCGCGGAGCGTCCCTCTCGTGATGGACCCCGCCGGATCGAGGTCGACGACATCGGCCGCGCGTTCTTGCGGTTCGCAAGTCCGGCGCATCGGGCTCGGTCGAAGCGAACTGGCTCGCGACGGGTAGAAAGATGCAGCACGATTTCGAGGTCTATGGCTCGAAAGGCGGGCTTGCCTTCAGCCAGGAGCGCTTCAACGAACTGCATTACTTCGACACGAACGACCGCAAGGGACGACAGGGCTATCACCGCATCGAAGCGGGTCCCGACCACCCACCTTACGGCAGCTTCTGCGTCGCAGCGGGACACCAGATCGGCTTCAACGACCTGAAGGCGATCGAGGTCGCGGGATATGTCCGCGCCATTCTGGGCGAAGCGGACGAGCCGTTCAACTTCCGCGCCGGATGGCGCATCCAGCATCTGGTCGAGACCGTCCACCGCTCCTCGCGCGAGGAACGGTGGCTGGACGTCTGAACTAGAGGACGAGCCGTCGGTCGGTCCGCGGGACGTTCCGCACCATCGACGGCTCGGGATGACGCGGGCGCGGCGGCAGATCGACTTTCTGGGGCTGGCCAGTCTTGGCGGAACTCCTCGATGGCCAGCATGATCGCCACGTCCGCCAGCCCCTCGGCGCCATCGGGCTCTGGCGCTTCACCTGCAAGGATGCAATCCGAGAAGTATGCGACCTGCCCCCCGAAATGATCGCTGTCCGGAACCTCGACAGTCTCGTGGTCTTCGCCATGCGAAATCCGGATCTTCGGCGTGACCTGGAATCGATAGCCCGGTTCGACGAGGATCGAGCCCGTCTCGCCGATGACGGTGTAGAAATCGGTCTCTCCGCCCTCGAAGCTGACGATGAACTGCGCCAGCCGGTCCTCGGGAAAGCGCAGCGTCACAGCCATCGAGCCTTCGACCTCGGTAAAGCGCGGGTCGCCGTTACCATGCACCTTCATCGCGTGGACTTCGACCGGCTCTGCCTCGAAGACGTGGCGGCAGGCATTGAGGCAATAAACTCCGATGTCCTGCAAGGGCCCGCCCCAGTGTTCGCCTTTCAGTCGGTGGTTCGTGTCCGGCGACTGGAAAGAAAAGGTCGAAGCGAAGAGCTTCGGTTTGCCGATCTCTCCCTTGCGGAGACGCTCGAGCACCTCGACCGTCCCAGGCTCGGAGTGCAACCGATAGGCGGTCATCAGGAAGACGCCGTTCTCTTCAGCGACCCTAATCATCTCCTCGCATTCCTGGATCGAAGTCGCGAGCGGCTTCTCCACGATGGCATGTTTGCCCGCCTTCATCGCGCGGATTGCGTATTCGGCGTGCATCGAGTTCGGCAGCGCCACATAGACGGCATCCACCACGTCGTCGGCGAGAAGCGTCTCGTAGCCGTCGTAGTCGCAGGTTCGCCCGATGCCATAGAAGTCCGCCAACTTTTGGGCGGCTTCGCTATTGCCCGTGACGATGGCGGTCATCTCGGAATTGCCGGAGTTCGCGACGGAAGGCATGAACGCCTCCTGGCTGATCCAGCCAGCTCCCACGATGGCGTAGCGCACCTTCTTCATTGAAATCTCCCTTACAATTTCATCGGCTCGGCCGGTGCCGGAGCCTGACCGTCGTAGCCGCCCCAGACCGACTGGTCGAAGTGGACGACCGAGCCTGTCATCATGCCGCTGTCCTCGGACGCGAGGAACAGAACCGCCTTTGCCACCTCTTCGGGCTCGAGCAGCCGCCCGAACGGCATCGACGCCGCCGCGCGGTCGATGAAGCTGCTATCGCCCAACTCCTCGGCCTGAAGCGCCCTTTCGTGGTCTGAATTCATCCAGCCGATATCGAGCTGGTTTACCCGGATGCGGTTGCGCATCAGCGCATAGCCGGAGTTGCGCGTCAGCGTCGCAAGCGCTCCCTTCGAGGCGCAGTATGGCGCGATGAACGGCTGGCCGGCGCGTTCGGACGTCGAGCCGATGTTGACGATGCGCCCCTCGATGCCGTCGCGGATCATCAGCTTGACCGTCTCCTGCATCAGAAAGAAAGGGGCGCGCACGTTGACGGCGAACATGTGGTCGAAAAGCTCTGGCGTCGTATTCAGCAGGTCGCCCCGATCGGTGAGGCCAGCCGCGTTCACCAGGATATCGACACGCCCGAAGGCCTGATCCGCCGCCGCGACGACGCGTCGGCAATCCTCGACCGACTCGAGATCGGCGGTCACGAACTCCACCTGCGTCTCGGGAGCCAGTTCTGCGATTTCGTCCGCGACGAGCCGTCCCTTTGCCGCATTCCTCCCGCAGGTCACGATTGCTGCCGCACCGGCACGGGCGAAGAGCCGCGCGATGGCGGCACCGAGGCCCTGCGTACCGCCGGTGACGACAGCGACTGCTCCATCTATCCGGTTCATGTCAGGCGTCCCACTTGGGTGCCCAAGGCACAGAGGCGGTGATCCGATGATGCACCCTCGCGGACAACTCATCGATCCGCGCCATTTCGACGTTCGAAAGGCTGAAATCCATAATGTCGAAGTTCGCCTGCATGTTCTTGGGCTTCGTCGACATGGAAATCGGGATTACGCCCTTCTGGAGGATCCAGCACAGCGACACCTGCGCTGCAGATTTCCCGTGTGCCTTACCAATCTCCGCAAGCTCTGGATGTTCGAAGATCTTTCCCCGCGCGATCGAGCAATAAGCCGACAGCGGAATGCCAAGACGCGAGGCGGCCGCGAGCAGCTTGCTCTGATCCAGAAGCGGATGGAATTCGACCTGGTTCGTCGTGATCGGGGCATCCAGGACGGACGTCGCCGTCTCCATCTGGGCGATGGTATAGTTCGACACGCCGATGTGCTTGGCCAAACCCTGCTCGAACGCGTCCTGCAAAAGCGTCAGCGCTGGCGCGACGTCTCCTCCAAGGGTCGGCCAGTGAAGAAGCAGAAGGTCCGGCGCTTCACCGCCAAGCTTCGCGATGCTCTCTTCCACCGATGGTAGGAAACGCGCCTTGTCGAAGTGGTCGGGATGTACCTTGGTCGTGATGAAAAGCTCGGACCGGGGCACGCCGCATTCGGCCAAGGCTGCGCCGACTTCTGCCTCGTTTCCATACATCTGTGCCGTGTCGAAGGCGCGATAGCCGACCTCGACCGCGTCAAGGACGGCGCGACGCGCCGTTTCCCCTGTCAGGGGCCAGGTGCCAAAGCCGCGTTGGTTGACGCCCGTGTAGAGCAGGTTCATGGCGCATCCTCCCGCTGCCGTTATGGCTAACATGCCGCGACGGACGCAAGGGCGATCAGGCCGTAACTACGCTCCGCGCCAGGTCGAGCCCGCCGATCTCGGCGATGTGCGCGAGAACCGCGTCGACGCCCTGCCGATGGCGAAGCGCGGTGAACACGAAGGGAAGGTCGCCCCGCATCCGCCTCGCATCGCGGTCCATCACCTCGAGACTGGCGCCCACATGCGGGGCAAGGTCGGTCTTGTTGATGACGAGGATGTCCGACTTGGTGATCGCCGGACCGCCCTTGCGCGGTATTTCCTCGCCTGCCGCCACATCGATGACATAGACCGTCAGATCGGCGAGTTCTGGTGAAAAGGTTGCCGACAGGTTGTCGCCGCCGGACTCGATCAGCACAACTTCGACCTCGGGATGACGCTTCACCATCTCGGCCACGGCGGCGAGGTTGATAGAAGCGTCCTCGCGTATCGCAGTATGCGGGCAGCCTCCGGTCTCGACCCCGATCACACGGTCGGACGGCAGGATCTGCATCCGCATCAGCGCCTCGGCGTCCTCCTGCGTGTAGATGTCGTTCGTGATGACGCCGATGGAATGCGTGTCCCTCAGCACCTCCGCCAGGCGCGCCGTCAGCGTCGTCTTTCCGGCGCCAACAGGACCGCCGATGCCGATGCGGAGGGGTCCGTTCAGGGTCATGACTGGAATATCCTCGGTTCAAGCGTTTCGTGCCGCATCGAAGCGATGTCGGCAAGGAAGGTGGATGACGACAGGTCGTCGAGCGTCGATGTGGCAACCTCACGCGCGATACGCTCGCAGAGCGGGGTGACCGATGCGAGCACCGCTTGCCCGTCCGTCTGCCCCAAAGGCACAAGGCGCACGGCGACAGAGACCAGCGTCGCCGCAGCGGCGTGAAGATAGAGGGCCGCCGTGTCCTCGACGGCGATACCCCGCAGGGCCGCACCCCGGCCGACGACGACGGGATAAGGCGCATCCGCCACATCGAGCCTCCACACGGCGCGGACAGTCCTCGCGAACGCTTCGCCCATCCTTTCGGTCTCGCGCAGACGCTCTGCGGTCGGCTGGAAAGCACGCGCCACGTCATCGACGTCCTCGCCACGCCACGCAGCGGCAAGCAGGATCGCGTCCGAGCGTCCCGCGCCGTGATCCAGGACGTCCTCGACCCAGAGCGTCAGCCCCTCCGCGTCGGCGACGTGGCCGTCCCGGATCGCGACCTCGAGCCCTTGGGAATAGGCAAATGCACCGACGGGGAACGCCGGCGAAAGCCATTGCGCCAAAGTGAGAAGGTCGCGCGTCATAGCCTAGTGGGCATGGGCGGAATGCCCGTGCTCGTGACTGTGCGTTCGGCCGTGGCCATAAGCGCCGCCCTCTGGAGTGAACGGCTCGACGACAGGCACGACAGATGCGCCGAGATGCTCCAGCATATGACCGATCACGGCATCGCGCTGGATCAGCAGGCGGTCCCCCTCGATCCGGCAGGGCGTGTGACGGTTGCCGATGTGCCAGGCCAGGCGCGCGAGGTCAGGGCCAGTCACCGCGTACAGGTCCTCGGGCGCTGCAATCACCTCGACCAGCCTGCCGTCAGACAGGACGAGGGCGTCACCGTGATCGAGGGATGTGGTCTTTTCGAGATCGACGAGGAACTCCGTCCCGACCTCCCCCGTCAGCTTCTTCCGTCGCAGGAAGCGCTCGTCATAGGACAGGACGCAGCGGTCGGACGCTCCGGACCAGTCGCCGGCCTTGCGGACGGATTGGGCGACAAGGCTCATCGCACGCGTCCCGATCCAAGGGCGGAACCACGCGACGCGGCTGCGGCCGCAAGGGATGTCCCTGCGGCCGCCAGCGTCCGATTCAGACGTAATAGATGTCGCGGAAGACGTGATGCACGATCCGGTCGCGCTCGATACCAAGTTCCGCCAGTTCCGCGTCCGACATCGCATTCAGACGCGAGATGCGGTTCATCCGGGTCTGCATCCCGGCCTGCATCGAGAATGCCTTGCCGAAGGCACGCAGGGCGCGCCCCAGAATTTCGAAGATCGAACGGTCGGACGAGACGTAGGCCGTCGTCGGTTGTGCTGTATGTGCCATTGTGGAAACCCTCTTTCAACGTCACGCTCAGGTTTCCTCCCCTGCCAATCCAGATAAGTCAGCCGTGCTGCCCTTACCAATGCCATCCTCGAAGATGCGCCATGCGCCCAGCGCATAGCCAGCCATTAACACTCTGTTCAAAATAGGAAATACCTCTGAGCCATTGGCAGCACCTCGGCGGGCTGACACGTCAGAAGCTCTCCGTCCGCCCGTACCTCGTATGTTTCGGGATGCACCTCGATATGCGGCATCGCGTCGTTCAGGATCAGGTCCTTCTTGCCGATCCCCCGCGTGTTCCGGACCGCAAGCGTCGTCTTTGCCAGCCCCAGACGCTTGCCAATTCCGTCGGCCTGCGCAGCCTCCGAGACGAAGACCACCGCCGAGTTCTCCACCGAACGCCCGTACGCTCCGAACATGGGGCGCGAATAGACCGGCTGCGGCGTGGGAATGCTCGCATTCGGATCGCCCATCTGCGCCATCGCGATGGTGCCGCCAATCAGCACCATCTCGGGCTTCACCCCGAAGAAGGCCGGCGACCACAGGACGAGGTCCGCGCGCTTGCCTACCTCGATCGACCCGATCTCGTGCGACAGGCCATGCGCGATGGCCGGGTTGATCGTGTACTTGGCGACATAGCGCCGGACGCGGAAGTTGTCGTTGTCGCCTGTCTCTTCGGCCAGTCGCCCGCGCTGCTTCCGCATCTTGTCGGCGGTCTGCCAAGTCCGGATGATGACTTCGCCCACCCGCCCCATCGCCTGGCTATCCGACGCGATGATGCTGAAGGCCCCCATGTCGTGCAGGATGTCCTCGGCCGCGATGGTCTCTCGCCGGATACGGCTCTCGGCGAAGGCCACGTCCTCGGGAATCGACTTGTCGAGGTGGTGACAGACCATGAGCATGTCGAGGTGTTCCTCGACGGTATTCACCGTGAAGGGCCGCGTCGGGTTCGTGGACGAGGGCAACACGAAGGCCTCGCCGCAGATCTTGATGATGTCTGGCGCGTGCCCGCCGCCCGCGCCCTCGGTGTGGAAGGCATGGATCGTGCGGCCTTTCATCGCGGCGACCGTGTTCTCGACGAAGCCGCTTTCGTTCAGCGTGTCGGTGTGGATCATCACCTGCACGTCCATCGCGTCGGCGACCGTCAGGCAGCAGTCGATGGCACCCGGTGTCGTACCCCAGTCCTCGTGCAGCTTCAGCGCGCAGGCGCCCGCCCTGATCTGCTCCTCAAGGGCCGCAGGAAGCGAGGCATTGCCTTTCCCCGCAAAGGCAAGGTTCATGGGGAAGGCGTCCGCGGCCTGAAGCATCCGCGCCAGGTGCCATGGCCCCGGCGTGCAGGTCGTGGCGAGTGTCCCGTGCGCGGGCCCCGTGCCGCCACCCAGCATCGTCGTCAGGCCCGAGTGTAGCGCATCCTCGATCTGCTGCGGACAGATGAAGTGGATGTGGCTGTCGAATCCGCCCGCCGTCAGGATGCGCCCCTCACCCGCGATGGCCTCGGTGCCCGGGCCGACGATGATGTCGACGCCGGGCTGCGTGTCCGGGTTGCCCGCCTTGCCAATGGCGGCGATACGCCCGTCGCGCAGGCCGATATCGGCCTTGTAGATGCCCGAATGATCGAGAACGAGGGCATTGGTGATGACCGTGTCGACCGCGCCCTGTGCCCGCGTCGATTGGGATTGCCCCATACCGTCGCGAATGACCTTTCCGCCGCCGAACTTCACCTCTTCGCCGTAGACCGCCGAATTGGGGCCGGTGCCGCCGTTCGTCGCCCGACCAACAGCTTCGGCGGTCAGGTCACGCTCGACCTCGATGATGAGGTCGGTGTCGGCGAGCCTCAGACGGTCGCCGGTGGTCGGTCCGAACATTGCGGCATATGAGGCGCGGGAAATCGTGGCTGGCATCAGACGGCTCCGCTGTGCATCGAGTCAGGGTGGCTGGGAGGGCGACCGGATGCACAGGCAAAGCGCGTCGTTAGCGGCGCGTCCCTTTTCCGAGCCTCCGCGAATTGGCGCGCGTCTTCAATCCTATCGGCCTTAGCGCCGCCTCGAGAATCTGGTCCGGTCGCTTGCCCGACATGGCAGCGGAGGTCGCCGCCCCCGACGCCGAAATGAAGGCCGGCATTTTCTCGGACATCATGCGGGCGTTCTCGGAGGGCGAAACGGGCCAGACGCCCGCCATGCCCATCATGCGATACGCCATCACCATCTGCGCCTCGGCCATCATCTGCGCGGTTCGGATCGAAAGACCCCACCAGCCAAAAGCGTAATTGTTCATACAAGGGTCCGATCTGTTCGTGGGGCAACATGCCCCGCGCAGTCAACTCCGCTGACCCGCTTCGGTTGCTCCGGCATGTCGTCATAAAGCGCCCATGACCTTCTGGTTGAACCCATACACGCGGCGTGCGCCAGCGATGGGGATGAGCTGCACTTCGCGCCTCTGTCCCGGCTCGAAGCGCACGGCGGTCCCGGCGGCGATATCGAGGCGCATGCCCCGGGCCGCCGCGCGGTCGAAGTCGAGCGCCTCGTTCGACTCGCCGAAATGATAGTGCGAGCCGACCTGCACCGGACGGTCGCCGGTGTTCGCGACCATCAGGGTGATCGCCTCCCTGCCCGCGTTCAGCGTCAGCGTGCCCTCGGCGGGGAAAAGTTCGCCGGGTATCATCGGCGGACCCGTGCGGCCCTTGCCTTCAACCCAGCGCCGACGGCGGCCACCGCGATCAGGCACAGGCCGACAGGAAGGGCCCAGTCGGTGTGCGCGTGGGGCAAAGTCGCTTCGTGGGCAAGCGCGGGCGATGCGGCCAGAAGACAGGGAAGGATGAGAAACCGCATGGGACCTCCTATCGGATCGGGTTGTGAACGGTGACGAGCTTGGTGCCGTCGGGAAAGGTCGCCTCGACCTGCACCTCGCGGATCATCTCTGCGATCCCCTCCATGCACTGGTCTCGGGTGATGACGTGCGCGCCCGCCTCCATCATGTCGGCGACCGACCGTCCGTCGCGCGCACCCTCGACGACGGCGTCCGAAATCAGCGCGATGGCCTCGGGGTGGTTCAGCTTCACACCGCGCGCCAGACGCTTGCGGGCGACTTCCGCGGCCATGGCGACCAGAAGCTTGTCGCGTTCTCGGGGGGTCAGGTTCATGTCAGATCATCCAGGGTCTTGGCAGGTCGTCGTCGGCGAGAAGTCGGATCAAAGGCAAAAGCGCCCGGCGCAGCTCGAAGCCGTCCTCGGCCAGAAGGCGCGCTGCGAGGAGGCCGGGGCGCACCAGGCTGATACCGGCAGTGTCCGGAAGGATCGCGCGCGCTGACGCAAGCTTCGCCTCGGCACCTTCCCCGGCGAACAAAACGGTCGTGGTGGCGGCCGCCCCCAGGCCCGTCGCGGGACGGGACATCCGGTCGACGAGATCGCCCTTCATGCAAATTCGGTCGAGATAGATCGGCGCACCGTCACGGCGCAGGGTGATCCGATCGGACAGCATTGCGCTGCTGACGCGTTCGTTCATGGCACGCCTGCCGAAGATCAGAGGCTCGACGATCAGCGCCGACGCCCCAATCCCGAGATCCACCGTCAGCCGACGCTCCAGCGACGAGCCATCGAACAAGATCGTCTCCTGCGGCAGCCAGGCGAGGCTGGCGTTACGTCCAACCGACAGGACAGTATCGATGCGACCGATCTGACCGGGCTGCGCGCGATAGGCTCTCTCGGCAGCCTGCGTCGTGATGGTGATGTCAGCGCCCTCGCCCGCCTCGATCCGGACGTTGAAACGGTCTCCGCCGGTCACTCCCCCTGCGGTGTTGACGAGAACCGCCGTCAGCCGCGAACTGTCGCGCCGGGGAAAGAGGGCGCGCATCGACCCTTCGTGCCGAAGCCTCGCAATCTCGGTGCCGCGGTCGGACGCCGTCACCTTCAGCGACACGGACCCCACGGCGCGGGGTTGCGCGTCTGTCACGGTCAATGTCGGCAAGGCATTCAAGCGGTCGCATCCCCCGTTCGCCGGACCGTTTCACCATTCTCAGACGCTGTTGTCCGCTGCTTTCGCCCGAATGCGGGCACACCAAGCGTCGTCGCCCAATTTTTCGGCATTACTCAGGGTAACCCGCCAAAATTCTGTGCAAGGAACGCCGCAGTGCAGAAAAGCTGGGCAGTACGATTGCCAAGCCGCGCCCCATCCAGAATCGATTTGGGTGCCCACTGGCAGCGCATGTTGCCAAAAAATCTGGGGGTGTGCGGCAGCCGATGGAAGTGGAGCTCCGGGCCGCCGCACTGGTGCAACAACTTTAGTTGCAGGGGTCGAGCTAGGTGTTCCCGGCCGTCTTGGCAAGGAATCCGCGCCCCTGCGGGGAGACGAAGGATGACAAATCTTAAATCGACGCTGGCTGGAACCGCGCTGCTCGCGGCGCTCGCCGGTCCGGCTCTGGCCCAGGACTGCCCAATCAAGGTCGGCGTGCTGCACTCGCTGTCCGGCACGATGGCCATTTCCGAAACCACCCTGAAGGACACGATGGAGATGCTCGTGGCCGCCCAGAACGAGAAGGGTGGCGTCCTTGGCTGCGATCTCGAGGCGGTCGTTGTCGACCCCGCCTCCGACTGGCCGCTCTTTGCCGAGAAGGCGCGCGAGTTGCTGACCGTGCACGAGGTCGACGTGATCTTCGGCAACTGGACCTCGGTGTCTCGGAAGTCGGTCCTGCCGGTGATCGAGGAACTGAACGGCCTCCTCTTCTACCCCGTCCAGTACGAGGGCGAGGAAAGCTCGAAGAACGTCTTCTACACCGGCGCCGCGCCGAACCAGCAGGCGATCCCCGCGACCGACTACTTCCTGGAAGAGCTTGGCGTCGAGAAGTTCGCGCTGCTGGGCACCGACTATGTCTATCCGCGCACGACGAACAACATCCTCGAGTCCTACCTGAAGTCCAAGGGCATCGCGCAGGAAGACATCTTCGTGAACTACACGCCGTTCGGCCACTCCGACTGGTCGAAAATCGTGGCCGACGTCGTTGCCCTCGGGGCCGACGGCAAGAAGGTCGGCGTGATCTCGACGATCAACGGTGACGCCAACGTGGGCTTCTACAAGGAACTCGCCGCTGCCGGCATATCGGCCGACGACATTCCCGTCGTCGCCTTCTCGGTGGGTGAGGAAGAGCTGTCGGGCCTCGACACCACGAACCTCGTCGGTCACCTCGCGGCCTGGAACTACTTCATGTCCGCCGACACGCCTGCCAACGCGGAATTCATCGCCGCCTGGCAGGAATTCATCGGCAGCACCGATCGCGTCACCAACGACCCGATGGAAGCCCACTACATCGGCTTCAACATGTGGGTGAACGCCGTAACCGCTGCCGGCACCACCGACGTCGACGCCGTGCGCTCTGCGATGTGGGGGCAGGAGTTCCCGAACCTCACCGGCGGAACCGCCGTGATGGGCGTGAACCATCACCTCTCGAAGCCGGTGCTGATCGGCGAGATCCAGGCCGACGGCCAGTTCGACATCGTCTCCGAGACCGAGCCGGTCGCCGGTGACGCCTGGACCGATTTCCTCCCGGAATCGGCGGTGCTCGAGTCCGATTGGAAGGGCCTCGACTGCGGCATGTACAACACCGAGACCAAGACCTGCGTCCAGATCAAGTCGAACTACTGACCTGACGCGACCGCTGCCTGAAGGGGCCTTCCCCTTCAGGCACATTTTCCGGGGGATGGGCAGAATGCGGACTTGGGCCACGGCACTTCTTTGCCTGCTGGCGGGGCTAAGCGAGGCCTCCGCGCAAGACACACCGATCCAGGACATCCTTCAGGAACACCGCGAAATCATCTTGGAAAGCTCGCGGCGCACCATCGAACCCGCGATACAGGCGGTGGCCTCCAGCGGACTGCCGCAGGCGCAGACCGTGCTCGAGGCCTGGCAGGACAAGAACATGTGGGTCCGCACCTCGGACGGACTGTTCTTCCGCGCCGATCCGGCCGAGGGGCGAAGCTATACCCTCACCGACTTCGATACGGGCGCAGAGGCCGGGACGGCGGACAAGGACGATCTGGAACAGATCAAGCCCAACAGCGGCATCCGCGGGCTTCTCGGAACCGCGCTCGTCCAGTTCCAGCTCATGGACCCGAACCCCGCGAACCGCCGCGCCGCTCTCCTCTCGCTCGAACGCCGCCCCGACGCCGAGGCGCTCGTGCCCCTCCGCGGATCGCTGGAGGGAGAGACCGACCCCGTCATTCTCGCCCGCAAGGAGCGCCTCGTGCGCCTTCTGACCGCCGCCTTCGACCCCGACGAGGACGCTCGTATCGAGGCGATCCGGGGCCTCTCCGGCGACACAGGCGTAGACGTGCGGGCCACACTGAACCCTATCGTCACGACGCGGCTCGAAGTCTTCGAGGGCGAAATACCGTCGGAGACGAACGTCGCCCGGCAACTACGCCCCGGCTCCGAAGCGTTGCCCGTCGCCGCCGCCTACGACCTCCTCGTCGCCGACGACCTCGCTCCTGCTCGGCTCGACAATGCCACCGTGAAGTCGGCCCTCGCCGCGAACATCGTCGACGGAGCGGTCGCCGGCATTCCGGTCGCCGACCTCGACACGCAGGAGGCTCGTGCCCGCGCCTATGCCGCCCTGGTCGAGGCGGGCACCGTCCAGCCCGGCATCACCGAAATCGAGATCGACGACGAACTCGCTCGTTTCTCGTTCGCCGAGGTCTACGTCGAACCTTCCGCCGCGGTGACCGACGCGGCGCGCGACACGCTTCGATCCATCTCGACCCGCGTCGGCGTCGCGCAGGCCATCGACCTGGGGCTCGACGCCCTGTCGCTGGCCTCGATCTACTTCCTGGCCGCCATCGGCCTCGCCATCACATTCGGCGTCATGGGCGTCATCAACATGGCGCATGGCGAGCTCATCATGATGGGCGCGTACACGGGCTACGTCACGCAGCAGATGATCCCGAACCACACGGCATCGATCCTTGTGGCGATCCCGCTGGCCTTCGCAGTAACCTTCGCCGCAGGCGTTCTTCTGGAACGGCTCGTGATCCGTCATCTCTACAACCGCCCGCTCGAGACGCTGCTCGCGACCTTCGGAATCTCCATCGCGCTTCAGCAACTCGCCAAGAACATCTTCGGCACCCAGGCGCGCCCCCTCACCGCGCCGTCATGGCTGGACGGAGCCTTGTCGATCAACGACATCGTCTCGATCAGCTATATCCGCATCGCGATCTTCGTGCTGGCGCTCGTGTTCCTCGCTCTTTTCCTCTTCATCATGAAGCGCACACGCTTCGGGCTGGAAACACGCGCCGTCACCCAGAACCGTCGCATGGCGGGCAGCATGGGCATCAACCCCGACCGCGTGAACATGCTGACCTTCGGCTTGGGCTCGGGCATTGCCGGAATCGCCGGTGTCGCCATCGGCCTTTACGCCAAGGTCACGTCCGAACTTGGCGCCGACTACATCGTGCAAAGCTTCATGACGGTCGTGGTCGGCGGCGTCGGCAACATCTGGGGTACGTTGTTCGGCGCGACGATGATCGGCTTTCTGCAAAAGGGGATCGAATGGGCGAACCCGTCGAACACCCTCGCCGCCCAGACCTACATGATCATCTTCATCATCATCTTCATCCAGTTCCGGCCAAGGGGCATCATCGCCCTCAAGGGCCGCGCGGCGGGGGACTGAGGCCATGAGAACCAGCTTTTTCGCGCGCAACCCCTCGGTCCCGATCTTCTTGGTCCTCCTCGTCGCCTTCACCATCGGCGTCACGATACTGGGCGAAGCCTACGGCACAGGCGCGATCTCGACCTCCTTCACCAAGACGCTCGGCAAGACGCTGTGCCTCTGCCTGATCGCGGTCGCCCTCGATCTCGTCTGGGGCTACACCGGCATCCTGTCGCTCGGCCACTTCGCCTTCTTCGGCCTGGGCGGATACATGATCGGCATGTGGCTGATGTACGAGCGCACGCGTGACATCGTCGAACGCTCGCTCGCCAACGCCCCCATCCCGCCGACCCCGCAGGAAATCGTCGATGGCATCGGCACCCAGATCTTCGGCGTCGTCGGATCGAACGAGTTTCCCGTCGTCTGGGCCTTCGCCGACAGCCTGTTCCTGCAACTCCTCATGGTCGTCGCCGTCCCGGGCATCCTCGCGCTCGTCTTCGGCTGGCTCGCCTTCCGCAGCCGCGTCACGGGCGTCTACCTCTCGATCCTGACGCAGGCCATGACGCTCGCCCTCGCCCTCTACCTCTTCCAGAACGACAGCGGGCTCAGGGGCAACAACGGCCTCTCGGGCCTCCAGAACCTGCCCGGCCTCGGCGGCGTGCCGCAGTCGAAGGTATCGATCTGGTTCCTTGTGGGCCTCCGCCGCAGCCCTCGGACTTGGCTACCTCCTCGCCGCCTGGATCGTCTCGGGCAAGTTCGGCTCGGTCATGCGCGGCATCCGCGACGACGAGGCGCGGGTCCGCTTCCTCGGCTACTCGGTCGAAGGCTACAAGCTCTTCGTATTCACCCTTACGGCCATGATCGCCGGCATCGCGGGGGCGCTCTACTACCCCCAGGCCGGCATCGTGAACCCTGCCGAGATCGCGCCGATCGCCTCGATCTACCTCGTGGTCTGGGTGGCCATCGGAGGGCGCGGACGTCTCTACGGCGCGGTCATCGGCGCGACCTTCGTCAGCCTCGTCTCGTCCTGGTTCACCGGCGGGCAAGCCCCCGACATACCGCTTGGGGTCTACACGATCAAATGGGTCGACTGGTGGCTGATCGTCTTGGGCCTATCCTTCGTCGCCGTCACGCTCTTCGCGCCCAAGGGTATCGGCGGGCTCGTCGACCTCTGGACCGGCCGCCGCGCGCCCGACCGCCACGGCGCCGACCTCGGTCCGGATCAGGGTTCCTTCCGTGAGAGAGAGGCCGAGAAATGAGCCTTCTCGAAGTTTCCGGCGTCTCCGTTTCCTTCGACGGCTTCAAGGCGATCAACAACCTGTCCTTTCAGATCGGCACTGCCGAGATGCGCGCCGTGATCGGCCCGAACGGCGCGGGCAAGACCACCTTCATGGACATCATCACCGGCAAGACCCGTCCCGACGAGGGCCGCGTGATCTGGGGCGAAAAGTCGAAGTCTCTCCTGTCGATGTCCGAGGCCCAGATCGCGCGCGAGGGCATCGGGCGGAAGTTCCAGAAGCCCACGGTGTTCGAGGACCAGACCGTCCACGCCAACCTCCTGATGGCGCTGAAGAACGAGCGTGGCCCCCTCTCCGTCCTGTTCTGGAAGCCGAAGCCCGACGACCTCGCCCGCGTCGAGGAATTGGCGTCCGAGATCGCCCTCTCCGACCAGCTTTCTCGCAAGGCGGGCGAGCTGTCCCACGGACAGAAGCAGTGGCTCGAGATCGGGATGCTGCTTGCGCAGGACCCGAAGCTCCTCCTCGTCGACGAACCCGCCGCCGGGATGACACCGTCCGAGCGGGAGCATACCACCGCCATTCTCGTCGAGGCCGCGAGGACCCGCGCCGTCGTCGTGGTCGAACACGACATGGAATTCATCCGCCGCCTGAACTGCCGCGTCACCGTGCTCCACGAAGGCTCGGTGCTGGCCGAGGGCAGTCTCGATCACGTCACGTCGGACCCTCGCGTCATCGACGTCTACCTGGGGCGCTAGACCATGCTCACCGTCCGCGACCTCACCCTCCATTACGGCCACTCGCAGATCCTGAACGGCATCTCGCTTGACGCCGCACTGGGGCAAGTCACCTGCGTCATGGGCACCAATGGGGTCGGCAAGACCAGCCTGATGAAGGCCATCTCCGGGACGCACCCCCGTACCTCGGGCGAGGTGACGCTAGACGGCAAGACCATCGGCCGGCTCCGTGCGCACGAGCTGGCTCGCATGGGCGTGGGCTACGTCCCGCAGGGCCGTGAGATTTTCCCCCTCCTCACCGTCGAGGAAAACCTCGAGACCGGCTTCGCCTGCCTGTCCAAGGCCGATTACGGCATCCCGGCCGAAATCTACGAACTTTTCCCGGTCCTGAAGGAAATGAAGCACCGCAACGGCGGCGACCTTTCCGGCGGCCAGCAGCAGCAACTCGCCATCGCCCGAGCCCTCATCGCCCGACCGAAGCTCCTCCTCCTCGACGAGCCGACCGAAGGCATACAGCCGAACATCATCCAGCAGATCGGTAACGTCATCCGCCAGCTCCGCGACCGGGGCGATATGGCCATCGTGCTGGTCGAGCAGTTTTTCGACTTCGCCTGCGCCCTCGCCGACCGCGTCGTCGTCCTGAAACGCGGCTCGGTGACGATGCAGGGCGCCATAGGTGATATTCCGCGCGAGGACCTCCTCAAGGCCGTGACGGTCTGAGCGCCTGCTTGCCTGACGTCGTTTCGCCGTTACATTCTTGGGTCAAGGCTGGGGCCGACAACGCGAAAAGGGCTGACCCATGAAGATTGCAATCCTCGGCGGCGACGGCTTCGTCGGCTGGCCCACCACGCTGCACCTGTCGAACCTCGGGCACGAGGTTCACATCGTCGACAACCTCTCGCGCCGCTGGATCGACACCGAACTGGGCGTGCAATCCCTGACGCCAATGGACTCGATCCAGGAACGTTGCCGCATCTGGCACCAGGAGACCGGTCGGCGCATCCGCTTCCACCTCCTCGACCTCGCCAAGGAGTACGAGCGCCTGAAGGCCTGGCTGGCCGAGGAGACGCCCGACGCCGTCATCCACTTCGCCGAGCAGCGCGCCGCGCCCTATTCGATGAAGTCCGACCGTCACAAGGTCTATACCGTCAACAACAACACCAACGCGACGCACAACCTGTTGGCCGCGCTGGTGGAAACCGGCATCGACGCCCACCTCGTCCACCTCGGCACCATGGGCGTCTACGGCTATTCCTCGGTCGGTGCGCCGATCCCCGAAGGTTATCTCGACGTCGAGATCGACACGCCGTCGGGCAAGAAATCGCAGGAAATCCTCTACCCGACGAAGCCCGGCTCGGTCTATCACATGACCAAGTCGCTCGATCAGATCCTCTTCCAGTTCTACGCCCAGAACGACGGCCTGAGGATCACCGACCTGCACCAGGGCATCGTCTGGGGCACGCACACCGACCAGACGCGGCGGCACGATCAGCTCATCAATCGCTTCGACTACGACGGCGACTACGGCACGGTTCTGAACCGCTTCCTCATCCAGGCAGCCATCGGCCATCCGCTGACCGTCCACGGCACCGGCGGCCAGACCCGCGCCTTCATCCACATCCAGGACTCGGTTCGCTGCATCGAGCTTGCCCTAGGCGACGCGCCTGAAGCGGGCGACCGCGTGAAGATCTTCAACCAGATGACCGAGACGCACCGCGTCCGCGACCTCGCCGAACTCGTCGCCCGTCTGAGCGGGGCCGAGGTTGCATACTTGCCGAACCCGCGCAAGGAAGCTGCCGAGAACGACCTGATCGTGAAGAACGACCAGTTCCGCGCACTGGGCCTTGACCCCACGACGCTGGCTGACGGCCTGCTCACCGAAGTGGTCGAGGTGGCTCGCAAGTACGCACATCGCATCGACCGAAGCCGCGTGCCCGCCGTGTCGGCCTGGACGCGTGAGCTGGAAAGCCAGATCGACCGCGATCCCGAGAAGAAGGGCCTTCGGCGGGTGTCGTGAAACGCGCCTACGTCACGCTCGTCACCAACGCCGACTTCGCACTTGGGGCGAGCGCCCTCGTGCGTTCGCTCGATCTGAGTGGGACATCGGCGGACTGCGTCGTGATGCATACGGGCGGCGTTCCCACCGACGCCCTGTCCGCCCTTGCCGAGCGTGGGGCATCTCTCGTCCCGGTCGACCTTCTGCCCACCTCAGACGCCTTCAACGCAACCCATGCCCGCGACCGCCTGCACGGTATGGCCCCCTTCACCAAGGGTGAGAAACCCGCCTTCCACACCCCGCTCGACAACTTCGCCAAGCTTCGCCTCTGGCAGTTGCCCTATGATCGGATCATCTTTCTCGACGCCGATACGCTGGTGCTCCGGAACATCGACCGCCTCTTCGACTACCCCGAGTTCTCGGCCGCGCCGAACGTCTATGAAAGCCTCGCCGACTTCCACCGCCTCAACTCCGGTGTCTTCACCGCACGCCCCAACCCCAGAACCTTCGACGCCATGTTGGAGGCGCTCGATGCGCCGGCCGCCTTCTGGCGACGGACCGATCAGACCTTTCTCCAGACCTTTTTCCCTGCCTGGCATGGGCTTCCGGTCTTCGACAACATGCTCCAGTACGTCTGGATCAACCTGCCGGAGCTTTGGGACTGGGGCTCGATCAACGTCGTCCATTACCAGTACGAGAAACCGTGGCAGGACCACCCAAAGGCGAACGCCCTTCGGCCCCTGATCGACCTTTGGCGGGCCTACGCGGGCGACGGTCCGGTGCCGGACCTCTCGACCCTCAAGGGGCCCTCGGCATGAAAGTCGCGCTCACAGGAGCGACCGGCCTCGTGGGGTATCCCGTTCTTCGTCATCTGCTGGGGGCCGGTCACGACGTGACAGCGTTCGGTCGTCGGTACGCCTGCGTTCGGCGCGAAACATCGAGACTGGGCTTTGGGCACGGACGCCGATCTGAGCGGGATGGATGCGCTGATCCACGCCGCCTTTTCGCACGTCCCGGGTCGTTATCGCGGCGGTGAGGGAGACGATCCCGACGGCTTTCGGAGGACGAACCTCAACGGAACTGTCGCGCTCTTCGAAGCCGCTCGCGATGCAGGGGTTAGACGCGTCGTCTTCCTGTCCTCACGCGCCGTCTATGGCACGCATCGCCCGGGCACGCTTCTTGAGGAAACGATGCGCCCCGAGCCGGACACCCTCTACGGAGAGGTGAAGTTCGAAGCCGAACGCGCCCTTACGGCCATGTCGGCCAAGGACTTCGCGGTGGCCGCGATCCGGGCGACCGGCGTCTACGGCCCCCCTGTCCCGAACGTACCTCACAAGTGGAAGCAGCTCTTTCAGGACCATGACGAGGGCGTGCCGATCTCTCCCCGCGCCGGGACCGAAGTCCACGCCGACGACCTTGCCCGCGCTGTCCTCCGTCTCCTCGAGGCTCCCTCCGACGCGCTAAAGCCCGTGGTCTTCAACGCCTCCGACTTCACGCTGGACCGGCGCGAGCTTCTCGACCTCTACGCCTCCCTGAAGGGCATCCCCGCTCGTCTGCCCGACGCCGCCGACCGGGCTGCCGTTTGCGCCCCGAACACGCAAAGGCTGCGTCGTCTCGGATGGTCACCTATGGGGCCAGGTGCGCTTCCCGCTACCCTGCGCGCGCTCCTGTCGGCCTGAGAACTGGCTACGCGCCCTGCTTCTGGCCGCGACGGCGTCGGAAGAAATTCCTGAACGCCTGCCAGCGCCGTCCTACACGGCTGTCCTTCGACCGCGTCATGATCATCAGCATCGATGGCGTGACGATCAGCGTCAGCACGGTCGAGAAGGCGAGACCGAACACGATGGCGCTCGACAGCGAGATCCACCACTGGGTCGAGGGCGCGCCAGAGGTCGTCTCGTGCGACATCAGTTCCAGGTTGTATCCGAAGGCGATAGGCAGCACGCCCAGGATCGCAGTCAGCGCTGTCAAGACGACGGGCCGCGCACGCTCCCGGCAGGTCTGGAGGATCGCCTCGCGCTTGTCGACGCCTTCGGATCTGAGGTGATCGTAGGTGTCGATCAGAACGATGTTGTTGTTCACCACGATACCGGCAAGCGCAATCAGCCCGATCCCCGACATGACGATGCCGAAGGGCTGCCCCATGATCATCAGCCCGAGGAACACGCCGATGGTCGACATGACCACCGCGACCAGCACGAGGCCGACGGACAGGAAGCGGTTGAACTGCGCCAGCAGCACCACGAAGATCAGGAAGATCGCGGCCATGCCTGCCTTGGCGAGGAAGGCTCCCGCCTCCTTCTGCTCTTCGTCCTCACCGGCAAGACGGTATCTGATCCCGTCCTCGGCTAGGTTCATCTCGTCGACGCTCGCGACGACCTGCTGCCGCACCGCGTCGGCCTGCACGCCTTCAGTGATGCCGGCGGACACCGTCACCGTCCGCGCCCCGTCGATGCGCGTCAGGGTTCCGACACTGGGCGTCGGTTCGCGGGTGACGAAGTTCGACAGAGGCACCGACCCCTGCGAGGTCTCGATCCGCAATTCGTCAAGCGTCGAAAGCGTGCGCTCTTCCTGAGGCAGTCTCAGACGGATCTCGACGGGATCGTCGGTCCCTGCCGGGCGATACTCCGTCAGCTTCACGCCGTCGGTCACCAACTGCACCATCGTCCCCACGGAGCCGGGCCCGATGCCATAGCGCGCGGCCTTGGCGCGATCGACCTTGATCTCCCAGTCGAGACCGGGCGGCGGCAGGCCGTTCGACACGTCGATGACGTCCGGCGTCCCCTCCAGCATCGCCGCGACTTCACGCGCCGTGTCGGCCAGACCCGAAGGGTCCTCTGCCGACAGAAGGATCTGGATCGCCTTGCCTGTGGGCGGGCCGGCCTGGGGCACCGACACTTCGATTTCGACGCCCGGAATGCCTTCCATGGCCACGCGCAGATCCGCGAGGATCGCGTTGGCGTTCTTGCGCTCGCGCCAGTCGACGAACTCGTACTGAATGGTGCCGATCACGTCCTCGTCGACGTTCTGACCAAAGCCGCCGCCGCCCGATCCGACGCGCGTATAGACGCTCGTCACCCCCGGCCAGCCCAGGATGCGTTCCTCGGCCGTGCGGACCAGCCTGTCCTTCTCGTCGATGGACAGGTTGCCGCGCGCATGGACGTAGAGAAGACCGTAATCCGGCTCGACATCGGGGAAGAACTCGACGCCGTTGCCATACTTGCCGTACGCCATCGGGACCGCAACGAGAAGGGCCGTGGCCAGGAACACGACAATGAACGGATGGCTCATCGCGCGCTTCACGACCCACATATACATCCCGTCCTTCTTGGGTTCTTCGGGGGGCGTGTTGCGGGCGAACACCGCGCCGAGCGTCGGCGTAAAGACCAGCGCATAAAGCATCGAGGCCGACAGCGTCGCGATCAGCGTGATCGGCAGGTATTTCATGAACTCGCCGACGATCCCCGGCCAGAACAGCAATGGCGAAAAGGCCGCGACCCGCGTCATGGTGGCCGCGATAACCGGGCCCGCCATGCGCTGCGATGCAAGATGGAACGCCTCCTTGCGCTCCATCCCTTCCTGCATCCGCCGCTCGGCGAACTCGGTCACGATGATCGCGTCGTCGACCAGCATCCCGACCGCCAGGATCAGGCTGAAGAGGACGACGAGGTTCACCGTCAGCCCCGCCATGTCCAGAAGCAGGATGCCCATGAGGAACGACGACGGGATTGCCAGTCCAATGAATAGGGACGCGCGCACCGTCAGCGCAAAGAGGATGACCACGAAGACCAGGATCACCGCCGTCAGCACGCTGTTCTGAAGATCGCCCAGAAGCTGCCGGATGGTGACCGACTTGTCCTGCGAAAAGGTGATGGCGACGCTGTCGGGAAGCTGCTGCTGGAACTCTTCGGCGACGGCCTTCACGCTGTCGACGGTCTCGATCAGGTTGGCGCCGGTGCGCTTCGAGATCTCGATGGCGACCGCGGTCTCGCCGTTCAGGCGCGTGATCGATGTCGGATCCTTGAACGTGGAACGCAGGTCGGCGACGTCGCGGGCGCGGACCGTCGCGTTGGCGCCGACGACGATGGGGAAGTCTGCCGCGTCCTCCAGCGTCTCGATCAGCGCGGGCACCTTCACCGCATAGCGGCCCTGGTCGCCTTCGATGGACCCCGCCGCAACCAGGCTGTTGCCCGAGTTGATCGCCGCCACGACCTGGTCGACCTGAAGCCCATAGCTGGCCAGCCGGGTGCGGTCGATCACCGCTTCGACGAGGTCGTCGCGCACGCCCTGAAGGTTTGCGTCCAGAACTCCGGGAATTTCCTCGATGCGGTCTCTCAGGGACCGCGCGGCCGTCGCCAAAGCGCGTTCAGGCACATCGCCCGACAACGTCAGGACCAGAACCGGAAACTCCGAGATATTCACCTCGTTGACGGTCGGCTCGTCGACGCCCTGCGGCAGGTCGCGCCGCGCGTCGTCGACCTTGTTGCGCACGTCGTCCAGCGCCTTGTCGAGGTCGGCGCCGGCCATGAATTCCACCAGCACGTTGCCGCCGCCCTGATAGGCAGTCGATGTCATCTTCTTGATGCCGGCGATGGTCTTGATCCGCGTCTCCATCGGACGCAGCAGCAGGCGCTCGGAATCTTCGGGCGAAATCCCCTGATAGCTCATGCTGACATAGATGATGGGGATCTGAATGTCCGGCTCGGCTTCCTTCGGGATGGCCGCATAGGACATCGCGCCGGCGATGATGAGGAAGATCAGGATCGAGATCGTCAGCCGGGCGTTCCGGATGGCGAGGCCGACGATATCCATCACTCGCTCCGGAGCAGGGCTGCGGCCGCAGCCGTCTGATCGACGCCGATGACGCTTTGCCCGTCGTTGACGAGATCCTGACCTGACACGATGACCCGCGTCCCGTCCTCGATCCCTTCGACGACCAGACCGCTTGCCGTGTCGTCGACGATCTGCACGGGAAGGAAGCCGACCGTGTCATCCTCTTCGATGATGCGCACGCCGATCTCGCCGTTCGGCCCAAGCGTGATGACCGACCGCGGCACGAGGATCGACGAGACCGGGCTCGCCTCCAGACGGATCGTCACCGACATGCCGGCCGAGACCTTCAGATCCGGGTTCGGCACGGCGATTTCCAGAGGGAATGTCCGCGTCAGGTCCGAGGCCTCGCGGCGGATATAGCGGATCACGCCATCGGCGGTGCTGCCATCCGAGAAGGTCACCTCTGCGGTTCCGCCCACGGACACCATCGGCAGGTTCTGCTCGCTGATCTCTCCGGTCGCGATGATCGGATCCAGCGCTATGATGGACGCGACGTTCGTGCCGGGCTGAACCCAGGCACCCGCCTCGACCATGACGTCGTCGACGATGCCGGCGAAAGGCGCGCGGACTTCCAGCCGGTCGACTTCGGCACGGGCCGCGTCGAGCGCCGACCGCGCCGCGACAAGCTCGGCCTGGGACGCGTCGATCCGCAGCCGCCCGACCTGGCCGCTCGCCAGAAGCTTCTGGTCCGCCTCGGCGGCCTTCTCGCGCTGCTCCAGAAGCGATTCAGCTGCCTGGATCGCGGTGTATTTCTCGGGACCGTCCAACGCCATGATGAGGTCGCCATCCTCGACCGCGCTGCCTTTCGCCACGGGAAGCGCGGCTATGACGCCCGACGTCCGCGCGGCCAGGACCGACGCCTTGTCGGCGTTCGTCACGCCCGAGACCTGAAGCATTCTCTGATAGTCGCTGTTCGTGGCGAAGGCGAAGGCCACGGTCTGCAATTCAGGTTCCGGCGCGGAGGTTTCTTCCGGCAAGGGCGCGGGCGCAGCGGAGGCCGGCTCGCCCGCGGCTTCGCTGCCGACGGAAGTGAACTCGCCAGTGGCGACCCACGCCCCGGCGACGACCAGGACGACGATCGCAAGTACTGTATGAAATCTCATGTGCGCCACGAAAATGCAGGGTTCGGCCAGAAGGCCTATGGATGATCAAAGCACATATCGAGTGCCGTCTCGGCCAAGACAACCCTTCGGACAGGTTTCCGCGCGACAATTACTCCTTTGCAACAACGGGAACAACCTCAAGTGCCGAAAGACGTCGCGTCCAAGGCTATTTGGCAGGCGGCCCGGTGATGCAGGACGTCGCGGAGAGGAAGAAAGCGGCGGCCGTCAGGCCACCGCCGCGACTCAGGCGATGTTTTCCAGTGAGAAGTGCGCCTCGGTCAGGTTGCCCGCGATAAGGTCGGCGAACAGAATCTTGTCCGTCGCCGAGAAGGCAAGCTCCAGTCCCTCCGCCGTCGCAGTCAGGGCCGAGACGACGTCCGTCGTCGAACCGAAGGTCGTGCCCACGAGGTCGATGTGATCCACGCTCAGGTCGAAGGCAAGCACCCTGTCGCTGCCGACCGCGGGCCCGAACACGAAGACATCCGCACCGAGACCCGCCGTCATGACGTCGTTGCCGAGACCGGCGTTCACCGTCCTGCCCTGATCGGACAGAAGGATGAAGTCGTCCCCCGCCGTTCCCAGAACCGTTGCCCCCGACTGATAGTCGATGTCGCCGTTGTGGACGCCCACGCTTCCGAAGCTCATCGTCAGGGTGTCGCCGTTCAGCGACGCACTGTCGGCTCCCGACGCTACCACCGAGTTGCCGCCGAGGCTCTTCAGCTCCACGCCGACATCCCCCCGTCCGTCGAACGAGAACTCGAGGTCGGACCCGTCCCCGAAGACCGAGATCAGAATCCGCGCGCATCGGCAGCTTGACGATGTGCGTGACGTCGTCCGACTGGCTGCCGAAGGCGACCGTGTAGACCCCGCCGTCGCGGTCGAGGAAAACCTTGCCGTCGTCGTAGGCATACCAGTTGCCGACGTTGGCGATGGTCAATCCCTCCTCCATCTCCAGCGCGAAGGTGCCAAGATCGCCGCCGGTCGCCGTCACGACCAGGTTGGAACCGCTCTGCTCGATCGAAAGCTGTGCCTGCGAGAAGGCGAGAATGCGCTCGGCCAAGTCGGCGCCGGTCACGAACTCGGTGCCGTCCAAATAGGCGCGCTCGATGAAGTTGGTGAACATTTGCTGGGTATAGGTAGGCCCATTGCCCTCATCTATGTCCCAGTTGGTCGGGCCGTAATCGTGCCACGGGAAGTGGATGATCGGCGCCCCGCCGTGTGAGGTGATGTTCGCGTACTCCTGAGCCCAGACCTCTTCTGCCTGTGTCGGGGTCAGGTTGCGGAACCCGATCAGCGAGAAGTCGAACGACACGTTCGGTGCGAAGTAGACTTGCTCGGTATGGTTCGGATCGAGGAACCCGAATGCGCCCGGATAGCCCGCGCCGACGCCCGCGTAGCCGCCCGTCAGGTAGCTGACGAAAGGCAGGATGTTGAACGTCGAATAAAGCTGTTCCGGCGCGCCGGGAACGGCCCCGCCCAGGTTCGACAGCCCAAGCTGCTGCTCGATGATCTGCCGCGAGTACTCCCACTGGAAGGTGAACGAGTGCTGGAGCAGGGCGCGCTGTACGGCGCTGAACGAGTTCAGGTTCACCGACGTCACGGTATCCGGGTCCGACGCGGAAAGGGCTGCCGCCATCTCGGCATTCACCTGCGCCAGCGTGCGCCCGCCAATCGCTGCTGAGAAGGCCGAATCGCCAGCCTTGGCCGCGTCCAGTTCGGCCTGGGTCATCACATCCGGCAGGAGGAAGTTCGTATTCTCGGGGTGCGTATAGGAGTGCGTCCCGATCTCGTTCTCCATCGCCAGCAGCTGCTGGTAGTAGGGCGACGAGACCGCCCAGTTGGTCTGCTGGTCCGGAGGGTTGGCACCGACGTTGATGTAATAGGATCCGACGAAGTTGTAGTCCTCGTACCAGTTCTGAACGATCGGAAGCATCGCGTCATAGATGCCCGGGTTCTGGACGACGACGTCGAACGTCTCCTGCGACTGGTCCATGTCGTTGCGCGAGAAGAACAGCGAGGTCCCCCGCGTCATCTCGAGCGACACCTCGGGCAAATCCCCCCGTGCCGACCACTGGATCGCCTCCTGAAGGACGTTGTTGTTTCCGCTGATTGCGTCCGACGCGAAGTGGACGTTGCGGCCACCCGTCGTCGTCGCGATCACCGCGGCGACCTCTCCCTGCGTAGTGGTCGTTTGCGTGAACAGGACTTGGCCCGTGCCGTTGAAGTCGATGAAGCTCTGGAACCCCGTATTGGAATAGGTCCCGACCAGCTCGTTCGCCGTATAGCCATCCGAAATCGGATGCGTCACGTCTTCGGCGTTCATGGTCAGCCCGGTTGTCGAGCCCGACGTCCCCAGCGTCACGCCCAGAAGCGACTTCATCCGCGCATAGGCGTCAGACCCGATGACGGCTCCCGTGTCGGTGTTCGTCATGAAGTTGCCGGACGCGATGAACCCGATGCCATAGGTCTGGCTGGCCTCGGTCAGCGTATCGACGATGCCCTGCACCAGCGAAGCCTCGACGTGGCTGAACTCGGGGAAGACGATCGCGTCGTAGTCCTTGATCTTCGCGATGTCGGTCAGATCCGCCTCGCTGATCAGGTCGAAGGGAATGCCCGCCTGCATCGCCTGGTTCTGCGCCGACATGACGAGCTGGCCATAGGCCGTCTTGTCGAAATAGGCGTTGGCCGAGCTTTCCGAATAGACGATGGCGATCCGCACGGCCGGATCGGTCGGCTGCACCGGCGTCGTCTCGCGCACCACGAAACCGCCTGAGGAATAGAACTCCGGAAGGAACGTCGTGTTGTTGACGTCGATGAACATTTCGAGGTTCGTCGATCCGCCCACCAGAGTGGACGGGAGGGCGATCTCGACTGTTCCGCGATCCGCGTCGAAGAAGTAATTCAAGGTCGACACGAGGGTCTGACCGGCGTCGCCGGTATAGAGCGCCAGCGTGCCGTCGGCCTCGAACTCGATATTGTACTCGGCGCCCACGCCGTTGCCGAACACCTGGAAGCCGGTGGCGGCATTGCGGTCGGTGTTCAGCCAGATCGTCGTGTCCACGCCGATCTCCAGCGTCTCGGCGTCGAGCGCTATCAGGAAGGCCCCTGCGCCATAGGTGCCGTGAACGGTATAGTCCACGCCTCCCGTAGACCGCGTGTAGAGCTGGGTGTTCGCCGCCCACTCGGCGGTCGACCCGTCGAGCGTGATGGTGCCGAACTGCTCCTCGACGTCGGTGACCGTGACTGACAGAGGCGCACTGGCCTCGACCGATCCTGCGGTGCCGATGGTGGTGTCATCAACGTCCACGCTCACGTCGAGCGTAGCGTTCGTCTCGAAGTCCAGCGCAGCGCCCGCTTTGAGGAACAACTCGGAGCCCACGATCTCGAAGAGCGCGGCATCGGCGCCCGACAGCTTCAGCTCGTTGGTCCCGATGCCGTCGTCGGTGACGACGACGTCGGCCACCTTCGTCCGGGCGGAAACGTTCGCGTTCTCGGCGATCTGGGTCAGGACGGGCGTCAGCGTCACGCTCGGCGCGATGTTGTCCCCGATGGCGAGCCCAGTGCTGCTGAAGTAGTCCCCGGGAATAAAGACGGTGTCGTTCACGTCGAGGTACAGCTTCGCCGCAGCCGATCCGCCGACGAGGTCCGACGGCAGTGCGAACTCGAGCACGCTGCGGTCAGCGTTGAAGCTGAAGATCAGCGGCGACACCAGCGTCTCTCCGGCCGCACCGCTATAGAGCGCGGGCCGTCCGTCAAGGCCGATGTTGATGTTGTATTCGGCACCGACGGCCGAGCCGAAGACCTGATAGCCCGTCGCCGCGTCGAGGTCGGTGTTCAGCCAGAACGTCGTGTTCGGACCGATGGCCGCCCCACCCGTCGACAAGGCGATGACGAAGGCGCCATCCTGATAGGTGCCACGCACCTCGTAAGTGTTGTCGGACGCTAGCAGCGTGTAGCCCGGCCACTCCCCGACCGCGCCGTCCAGCTCGATGATGCCCCAGGTCTCCTTGACGTCGGTGACCGCAAGCGACAGCCCCGCCGAGCTTTCGATGGATCCCGGCGCGCCGATGGTCGTGTCGTCGAGGTCGACGGAGACCGACAGCGAGGCCAGCGTCTCGAAGTCGAGCGCCGTGCCCGCCCGCAGGAACAACTCCGTCCCCACGATCTCGAACAGCGCGGCATTCGCACCCGACAGCGTCAGCGTGTTGGTCCCGATGGTGTCGTCGCTCACGACGATGTCGGCGACCTTGAGCGCCGCCGTCAGGTTCTGGTCCTCGGGGATCGAGGTGATCTGGTTCGCAAGCGTCACAGTCGCCGAAAGGTTGTCGCCGATCGGAAGACCGCCGTCTGCGTAGTTGCCCGGGATGAAGAGGCTGTTGTTGAGATCGACGAACAGGTTCGCCGACGTCGCGCCTCCGACGAGGCTCGACGGCAGCGCGAACTCCAGCACCGTGCCGTCCGCGCTGAACTTGTGGATCAGCGGCGTCACTTCCGTCTCGCCGTCTGCGCCCGTGTAGAGCACAGGCCGACCGTCCGCGCCGATGTTCACGTTGAACTCGGCACCCGCGGTGTTGCCGAAGACCTGATAGCCCGTCGCCGAGTTGAGGTCGGTATCGAACCAGAACGTCGTGTTGGGCCCGATCGGCACGCCATTCGTCGACAGCGCGACGATGAACGCGCCATCCTGATAAGTGCCGCGCACCTCCGCCCCCGACGGGTCGGACGCCAGAAGCGAGAAGGCAGGCCATTCGCCGACCGCGCCGTCCAGCTCGATGATGCCCCAGGTCTCCTTGACGTCGGTGACCGCAAGCGACAGCCCAGCCGAGCTTTCGATGGATCCCGGCGCGCCGATGGTCGTGTCGTCGAGGTCGACGGAGACCGACAGCGAGGCCAGCGTCTCGAAGTCGAGCGCCGTGCCCGCCCGCAGGAACAACTCCGTCCCCACGATCTCGAACAGCGCGGCATTCGCACCCGACAGCGTCAGCGTGTTGGTCCCGATGGTGTCGTCGCTCACGACGATGTCGGCGACCTTGAGCGCCGCCGTCAGGTTCTGGTCCTCGGGGATCGAGGTGATCTGGTTCGCAAGCGTAACCGTCGCCGAAAGGTTGTCGCCGATAGGAAGACCGCCGTCTGCGTAGTTGCCCGGGATGAAGAGGCTGTTGTTGAGATCGACGAACAGGTTCGCCGACGTCGCGCCTCCGACGAGGCTCGACGGCAGCGCGAACTCCAGCACCGTGCCGTCCGCGCTGAACTTGTGGATCAGCGGCGTCACTTCCGTCTCGCCGTCTGCGCCCGTGTAGAGCACAGGCCGACCGTCCGCGCCGATGTTCACGTTGAACTCGGCACCCGCGGTGTTGCCGAAGACCTGATAGCCCGTCGCCGAGTTGAGGTCGGTATCGAACCAGAACGTCGTGTTGGGCCCGATCGGCACGCCATTCGTCGACAGCGCGACGATGAACGCGCCATCCTGATAAGTGCCGCGCACCTCCGCCCCCGACGGGTCGGACGCCAGAAGCGAGAAGGCAGGCCATTCGCCGACCGCGCCGTCCAGCTCGATGATGCCCCAGGTCTCCTTGACGTCGGTGACCGCAAGCGACAGCCCAGCCGAGCTTTCGATGGATCCCGGCGCGCCGATGGTCGTGTCGTCGAGGTCGACGGAGACCGACAGCGAGGCCAGCGTCTCGAAGTCGAGCGCCGTGCCCGCCCGCAGGAACAACTCCGTCCCCACGATCTCGAACAGCGCGGCATTCGCACCCGACAGCGTCAAAGCGTTCGTGCCAAGCGCATCGTCCGTCACCACGATGTCCGCCACCTTCAGGGCAGAGGTCAGGTTCTGGTCCTCGGGGATCGACGCCACCACGTTCGTCAGCGTCACCACCGGCGCTTCGTTGGCATCCGTAACCGGAAGCGTCAGCGGCGCGCTGCCTTCAATCGAACCGGACGCGCCGATGGTCGTGTCGTCCACGTCGACGCTGATCGACAGGCTCGGCAGGGTCTCGAAGTCCAGGACGGCGCCGGCCTTCAGGAACAACTCGGTCCCCACGATCTCGAACAGCGCGGCATCGGCGCCCGAGAGAACCAGAGTGTTCGTGCCGATGCCGTCGTCCGTCACAACGATGTCCGCCACCTTGAATGGCGCTGCCAGATCCTGGCCTTCCGACACCGAGGCGACGACATTCGCCAGTGTGACGACCGGCAGCTCGTTGGCATCCGTCACCGCCAGCGTCAGCCCGACGGTGCTCTCGACCGACCCCGCAAGTCCCAAGGTCGTGTCGTCGAGGTCCACGCTGACCGACAGGCTCGGCACCGTCTCGAAGTCGAGCACCGTGCCCGCCCGCAGGAACAACTCGGTGCCCACGATCTCGAAGAGGGCCGCATCCGCACCCGACAGCGTCAGGGCGTTCGTGCCCAGCGCATCGTCAGTGACGACGATATCCGCCACCTTCAGGCGCACCGACAGATCCTGCGTTTCCGCCACGCCCGTCACGACGTTCGCCAGCGTGACCACGGGTGGTTCGTTCGCGTCCCCGACGGGCAGCGTCAGCACGATGCTGCTCTCGACCGACCCGGCGGTGCCGATGGTCGTGTCGTCCACGTCGACGCTTACCGACAGGCTCTGAAGCGTCTCGAAATCGAGCGCCACGCCGGCCTTCAGGAACAGTTCGGTTCCCACGATCTCGAAGAGGCCCGCATCCGTGCCAGACAGCGCCAGGATATTCGATCCGATGCCGTCATCGGTGACCACGATATCCGCGACCTTGAGCGGAACGCTTGTGTCCTGCGCTTCCGACACCGAGGCGACGACGTTCGCAAGGGATACGACCGGTCCCTCGTTCGCATCCGTCACGCTCAGGACGAACGGCACGGTCGCCTCGACGGACCCAGCCGCGCCAAGCGTCGTGTCGTCGACCGTGACCGTCACCTGGAGGCTTTGCGCGGTCTCGAAGTCGAGCACCGTTCCGGCCTTGAGGAAAAGCTCGGTTCCCACGATCTCGAACAGCGCAGCGTTCGCGCCCGTCAGACCAAGAACGTTCGTTCCCATGCCGTCGTCGGTCACCACGATGTCAGCGACCTTCAGCGCCACGCTCATGTCGCGCGTTTCGGCCACCGAGGCGACGATATTCGCCAGCGACACCGACGGAGGCAGGTTCGTCGGCGGCGGCGTGCCACCTCCACCCCGATGAAGCGTCAGGTCGCCGACCGAGAAGCCGCCGACGCCAATGCCACCGATGGTGATCGTCGACTGGTCGCTTGCCGCAAACCCGCTGAAGAACTGCGACGCCGTGCCCGCAGGCAAGGCCTGGCCGTTTACGGTGAAGCTGCTGGTGGCGAAGTCGATGCGGACGATGTCGCCATCGTTCAGGTTGATCGTCAGAAGAGCGTCAGGCGTCGCCAGTCGGCCGTTGCCGTAGCTGCCGCTCTGGATGACGTCGCCGTCGACATCGAACGAGGCCGAAACGGTGCCCGCCGAATGAACGACGAAGCTCACCAACGCCAGCTTCTGCGCCACGCCGTCCTTCTCGTTCAGATGCCAGGTCAGACTGTCACCCGGCCGGCTGCTCGACAACTCGATGCGGAATCCCGTGACGGGATCGTACACCATGGCGGCATTGAGGTTCAGTTGGGAAACGGCGCTGGACCGATACCAGCCATGGCCGGTGATGCTGACGGGGTCCGTCGCGGTGTTCAGCGTCGTCAGCCGCGTGTGAACGAGGTCGTCCTTGAGGGCGGCGAGGACATAGCCCGTCTCGCCCGCCTCGAAGGCGCGGTCGCCGTCACCCTCGATGGCGATGAGGGCCTGCTTGCGATAGTCCGTTCCCGTCCCCAGGTTGTCGGTCGAAATCGGATCGACGACGTTCCCCGGCTGGGCCGTCAGCTGCACCGAGCCGAAGCTGATGATGCTCTCGACCGTGACGGCGTCGCGGACCTGCACTACGACTTCGGCGCTGACCGGAGCGTCCGGCAGGCTCTGATCCTCGACCGTCACGAAGACGCGCAGCGTCGGGTTCGTGGCCAGGTCGATGTCGGTGCCGGCCTTGAGGTAAAGACCCGTCCCGATGATCTCGAACAACGAAGCGTCCTCGCCCGAAAGCGACAGGATGTTGGTCCCGATGCCGTCGTCCAGGATCTGGATGTCCGCGACCTTGACGCGGTCTGCCAGGTCCGAGCCATCCAGGATGTCGCTGACCACCTGCGAGACCGCGATGAAGGGCGCGGTGTTCGGGGCGGCCGTCTTGTCCGACCGTTCCAGCGTCAGGTCCTTGACGGCGAAGGTGGCCGTGTCGGCGCTGCCGATGGTCAAGGTATTGCCCGCGCTGGCCGTATAGGCCGCGAAGAACTGGTCGATCTCGGTGCCGGTGACGAGGACGCCGTTCAGCGTCAGGGAGTTGGTCAGGAAGTCGATGGCGATGACGTCGCCGTCCTGGGCCTGAAGGGTCAGCGCCGCTTCGGCAGGCGCATTCGTCTCGGAATAGATGCCCGACGCGATGATGTCGCCGTCGAAGTCCATGGCCACGCTGACAGGACCGGTGACGCCGCCCGTGTTCACGACGAACTGTGCGGCGTCCAGCTTCTGCGCCGCCCCGTCCTTGTCGTTCAGTGTCCAGGTGATGCTGTTCCCCGGACGAGCGTTCGCGCCGCTGACCTTGAAGCCCTCATCCGTCGTGAAGGTCAGGTAGTCGTTGAGATAAAGCGGCTCGACCGCGCGAATCCGCGCCCAGCCATGCGCCGTCACCGTTACCGGGTCGTTGGCACCGTTCAGCGTCGTCCGCGTGATGCCGCCCTCGAGGTTCGACCCGTTGGCGAGGATGAAGCCCGTCTCGCCGCTTTCAAGAAGGCTGTCCCCGTCGCCCACGATCGCCGCGACGACACGCTGCGTCACGGTGTTCGGGCCGCCGACCTGTGCCGTGGTTATCGGCTCGGCAAGGGTGCCGGAGCGAAGGCCGGAGGCAAGCTGTTGGGTCGAGAAGGAAATTGTTTCGGACATAACGGACTCGCTGCTACAGGGCGGACGGGATCAGGGCGAAGACGGGATCGTGACGGTGGGACGCGAAAAAGGCCGGGCGCAGGAGAAGGCGCACGACGGGAGAGATTGCAAAAAGACCCGCGACGCCGTCGCGGCAAATTGGTGAAACGAAGTCATCCAGCTTCCCCCCCGGACGCTCTAGAGGCCGATTGCCGGATTCTGCCCACACTGCCCCGTGAGGGATTTCTCATGCCGGGTAAGGAACGGTCAAGAATTCATAGGACGTAGGGAAAGCCGCGAGGCCAAACCTCCCATCCGATTTAAATTAACGATATCAGAGTGTTGAAAAGTTGATACCCCGAGATGCGGGGGCAGGGATTAACCCTTTTTGCGTATGCCTGCGTTAGGCCAGTCCAACTAGGAGAAAGGGCTCTTTTGTTTCCGGAATAGGACTGAATTCCAATTCGTTCGCGTGACTGTGGACGGATTGAATATAAGTTGCCTTATCCCGCTGCCACATCCGCCTGAGATCCGCGCGGCCCCGTATCAGCATGTCTTGGGGCCTGCGACGCCCATCACGTCGCATCGGACGCGCGAGGCGGAATACCGGAAAAATGAGGATTTGGTGGAGCCGATCGGGATCGAACCGACGACCTCGTCATTGCGAACGACGCGCTCTCCCAACTGAGCTACGGCCCCACTGGATCGGGTGTTTGGGCGTAATTCAACGCCAAGTCAAGACGGGAGGGCCGGCGTCTGGCCCTCCCCCGACACACTTCTACAGCCCTATTCCGCCGCCTGCGCATAGTCCTCGAGCGGCGGGCAGGTGCAGACCAGATGACGGTCGCCCCAGGCGTTGTCGACGCGGTTGACGGGCGGCCAGTACTTGTCGACGCGGAACGCTCCCTTGGGATAGCACCCTGCCTCGCGGCTATAGGGCCGGTCCCAGTCGCCGACCAGATCCTCGACCGTGTGAGGCGCGTTCTTGAGCGGGTTGTTGTCGCGATCCATCTCACCCGCCTCGACGGAGCGGATTTCTTCGCGGATATGCAGCATCGCGTCGCAGAACCTGTCCAATTCCGCCTTCGTCTCCGATTCCGTCGGCTCGACCATCAGCGTCCCAGGGCACCGGCCAACTCATCGTCGGCGCATGAAAGCCGTTGTCGATCAGCCGCTTGGCGATGTCGTCGACCGTCACACCGGCGCTGTCGGCGAATGGCCGCGTGTCGAGGATGCACTCATGCGCCACCCTGCCCTTCCGCCCCTTGAACAGAACGTCGAACGCCCCCTCCAGCCGCTTCGCGATATAGTTCGCGTTCAGGATCGCCACCCGCGTCGCCTGCGTCAGCCCCGCTCCGCCCATCAGCAGCAGGTAGGCATAGGGAATGACGAGGATCCCGGGCGAGCCATAGGGCGCCGCCGACACCGGGCCCTCACGCCCGCCGGTGTGAGGATGGCCCGGCAGGAAGGGCGCCAGGTGCGCCTTGACCCCGATCGGCCCCATGCCGGGACCGCCGCCGCCATGCGGGATGCAGAAGGTCTTGTGCAGGTTCAGGTGGCTGACGTCCCCGCCCACGTCGCCGGGCTTTGCCAGCCCCACCATGGCGTTCAGGTTCGCGCCGTCGATATAGACCTGCCCGCCGTGCTTGTGGGTGATCTCGCAAACCTCGCTCACCGTCTCCTCGAAGACGCCATGTGTCGAGGGATAGGTGATCATGCAGGCCGCCAGCCGGTCGCCCGCCGCCTCGGCCTTCGCGCGGAAGTCGTCGACGTCCACATCGCCGTTCGGCGCGGACTTCACGACCACGACCTCCATCCCGCACATCTGCGCGCTGGCCGGGTTCGTGCCGTGCGCCGACACAGGGATCAGGCAGACCTTCCGCGCCCCGTCGCCGCGTGCGCGGTGATAGGCCATGATCGTCAGAAGTCCGGCATACTCGCCCTGAGCGCCCGAGTTCGGCTGCATCGACATCGCGTCATAGCCCGTGATCGTGCAAAGTCGCGCGCACAGATCCTCGATCATCGCGGTATAGCCCTTCACCTGCTCCGCCGGCGCGAAGGGGTGGATGTTCGAGAACTGCGGCCATGTGACCGGCATCATCTCGACCGCCGCGTTCAACTTCATCGTGCAGGACCCCAGAGGGATCATCGCCCGGTCCAGCGCCAGATCCCGGTCGGCGAGACGGCGCATGTAGCGCATCATCTCGGTCTCGGCCCGGTTCATGTGGAACACCGGATGGGTCAGGAAATCGCTCGTCCGGTGAAACTCCTGCGGCAGGCGCGTATAGCCCGCCTCGAAATCGTCCCGCCCATAGGACAGCCCGAAGGACCGCCACACCGCCTCGATGGTCGCGGGCCGCAGCGACTCGTCGACCGACAGACCGATCTTCGTCGTTCCCACCCGGCGGAAGTTGATCCGCTCGCGCTTGCCCGCCTCCATGATGGCGCCTTGCATCGGGCCGACCTCCACGGTGATCGTGTCGAAGAACAGCTTCGGCTCGACGGCATAGCCGCCCGCCTCCAGCCCCATCACCAGCCGCTCGGTCTTGCGGTGGACGCGCTGCGCGATGGCCTTCAGGCCCTCTGGTCCGTGGAACACCGCATAGAACGACGCCATGACCGCCAGAAGCGCCTGCGCGGTGCAGACGTTCGACGTCGCCTTCTCGCGCCGGATGTGCTGCTCGCGGGTCTGAAGGCTCAGGCGGTACGCCTTGTTCCCCCGCGCGTCGATCGACACGCCGACCAGCCGCCCCGGCATCGCCCGCTTCAGCGCATCCTTGCACGCCATGTAGGCCGCGTGCGGACCGCCGAACCCCAAAGGCACCCCGAAGCGCTGCGTCGAGCCAACCGCGATGTCCGCGCCCATCGCGCCCGGCTCCTTGAGAAGCGTCAGCGCCAGAGGGTCCGCGATCACGATGCCAAGGGCACCTGCCGCGTGCAGCGCCTCGATCTGCGGCGTGAAGTCCCGGACATGCCCATAGGTGCCCGGATACTGGAAGATCGCGCCGAAGACCTTCGCCGCGTCCAGGTCGTCCGGCGACCCCACGATCACCTCGATGTCCAGCGGCTCGGCCCGCGTCCGCATGACGGCGATGTTCTGCGGGTGGCAGTTCTCGTCGATGAAGAACGCCTTCGCCTTCGACTTCGCCGTCCTTTCGGCCATCGTCATCGCTTCCGCCGCCGCCGTCGCCTCGTCCAGAAGCGACGCGTTCGCGATCTCGAGTCCCGTCAGGTCCGAGATCATCGTCTGGTAGTTCAGCAGCGCCTCCAGCCGTCCCTGCGAAATCTCCGGCTGATAGGGGGTGTAGGCCGTGTACCAGGCCGGGTTCTCCAGGATGTTGCGCTGGATCGCGGGCGGCGTGACGGTGCCGTGATACCCCTGCCCGATCATCGTCGTGAAGACCTCGTTCCGGTCCGCGATCTGCCGCATCTCCCACAGCATCTCGCGCTCGGACCGGGGCTTGCCGAAGTCCAGCGCTTCGGCCTGCCGGATCGACGACGGGATGGTCTGGTCGATCAACTCGTCCAGAGACGCCACTCCAAGCGTCTTCAGCATCGCCTCCATCTCGGCCGGCGACGGCCCGATGTGGCGGCGATTGGCGAAGTCGTAGGGCAGATAGTCGGTCGGCGTGAAGGTCATGGGTCCACCGTCAAGGGTCAGCTATGTTCGATAAAGCGGGCAAGGTTCGCCAGCGACGACTGCAAGCCCAGTTGATGCGCCTCGGGTGAGATGCCGGCCGGCACGTCGCGTGCGTCGACCGACACCTCGGTTCCCGCGCCGTCGGCGCGAAACGTCCAGTCCATCCGCATGGTCCCGGCGAAGCGCGGATCGTCGCTGTCGAAGTCGACCGAGATCGTAAGGTGCGACGGCGGATCAAGCTCCAGGAACCGCCCCTGCACCCGATCCGTGCGCGCGCTTGTCTTGCCGGTCGCCTCGTCGAAGTGCAGGACGAAGACCAGGGCGCCACCCGGCTCGGGCGCGAAGTCCTCGACCGTCATGCGTGCTCCTTCGGGCGGCAGCCATTGCGCCAGCGCCTCCGCGTCGACCCAGGCCGCATAGGCGATCGCAGGCTCCGCCGCGACGTGCCGCGCGGCCCGGTCGACGCGAGGGGTCAAGCGATCACCCGATCATGTCCTTGTACTCGTCCTCGGACATGAAGGCGTCGAGTTGCTCCATGTCCGTGACCTTCATCTTGAAGAACCACGCGGCCCCAAGGGGATCCTCGTTCACGAGGCCCGGATTGTCGGCGAGATCCACGTTCACCTCGACGATCTCGCCGTCGACGGGAGCCGCGATGTCGGACGCCGCCTTGACGCTCTCGATCACCACGATGTCGTCGCCCTTGGCGACCTGCGTCTCGGTCTCGGGCAGTTCGATGAAGACGACGTCGCCCAGTTGCTCGGCCGCATGTTCGGTGATGCCCACGACGACGACATCGCCGTCCACCCGCAGCCACTCGTGATCTTCGGTGTATTTCATCGCGTCAGGTCCTTCTCAGCGTTTGTAGGTCGATGGCCGGAACGGCAGGTCGGCGACCGTTGCAGGAAGGCGCTTGCCGCGCACCTCCGCCTCGACGCCTGTGCCGGTCGCGGCATGTTCGGTGGAAACATAGCCCATCGAGATGGGCCGTTCGAGCGACGGCGCGAAGCCGCCCGAGGTGACGGACCCGATCCGCGCATCCCCCGCGAAAAGCTCGGTCCCCTCGCGCATCGGCGCGCGTCCATCGGGCAGAAGCCCGACCCGACGCCGCGCCGCGCCCTTCTCCAGTTCGTCCAGGATGCGGTCCGCACCGGGAAAGCCGCCCGCACGGTCTCCGCCCCGGCGGCGTACCTTCTGGATGGCCCATTCCAAGGCCGCCTCGACCGGAGAGGTGGTGCGGTCGATGTCGTGCCCATAGAGGCACATCCCCGCTTCCAGCCGCAGGGAATCCCGCGCGCCGAGACCGATCGCCTCGACCTCCTCCATCGCCAGCAAGGCCTCGGCCAGGGCTGCGGTCCGGCCATCCGGCACCGAGATCTCGAACCCGTCCTCGCCGGTATAGCCCGACCGCGACACCCAAAGCTCGGCGCCGTCCCAGTCGAAACTCGCCACGTCCATGAACCGCATGTCCGCCACGCCCGGCACCAGACGCGCAAAGGCCGCCTCGGCCTCCGGTCCCTGAAGCGCCAGAAGTCCGCGATCCGTCACAGGCTCGACCCGGACGCTATCCGAAAGACCCGCCTGCATGTGCGCAATGTCGTCGTCCTTGCAGGCCGCGTTGACCACGACGAACAGGTGATCGCCCCGGTTCGCCACCATCAGGTCGTCGAGGATCCCGCCGGCGTCATCGGTGAAAAGCGCATAGCGCTGCCGTCCTTCCTTCAGCCCCAGCACGTCGACCGGCACCAGCGCCTCCAGCGCCAGCGCGGCATCCGACACCGGCCCCTCCGGCACCAGCCGCACCTGCCCCATATGGCTGACGTCGAACAGCCCCGCATGAGCCCGGGTCCACAGATGCTCCTTCAGCACGCCAAGACCGTACTGGACGGGCATCTCATAGCCCGCGAACGGCACCATCTTCGCGCCAAGCGATGTGTGTAGATCGTAGAGCGGTGTCCGCTTCAGCTCCGGCATCGCAACCCTCTTCCCGCCGACGGCCGATGCGTCGGGCACCTCTCGGGCAATGGCCTTGCCCTCTGGCGCCCCCTCTGTCCCTTCGCCTGAGATCGCTATCCCTTCGGCGCCCCGATCGTGGGGTCTCTCCAGAGTGTCCGTCACGCGGCGGTCCGTTGGCCTGAGAGTTTACCGGGGCGGTTGCTCCTTCGGCACCGGGTCGAACCCGGATTCTCCCGTCGCGCAGTTCAGGGATACGCCGGTTCCGCGCGCGCTGGCAAGATCTTGCATCACGCCCCCGCCCACGCCAAACCTCGCCGCATGGATGGTCCCTGGTTCTTCGGATACGGCAGCCTCGTGAACCGGGCGACCCACACCTATGCCGAGGCGCATCCTGCGAGCATATCGGGCTGGCGCCGCGCCTGGCGGCATGTCGAGGGCCGCGAGGTCGCGTTCCTGACCGCCGTGCCGTCGCCCGAGGACCAGATCGACGGGCTGATGGCGCGCGTTCCCGGCGGCGACTGGTCCGCGCTCGACATGCGCGAACATGCTTATGCCCGCGTGATGGCGACGGGCGTCGCACACGCGCTCGGCGGCCAGCCCGAGATCCACATCTATCACGCACCCGACGACATGCACCGGCCCGCAACGACGATGCGCCCGGTGCTTCTGTCGTACATCGACGTGGTGGTGCAGGGTTTCCTGCGCGAGTTCGGAGAGGATGGCGTGCAGCGCTTCTTCGACACGACCGACGGATGGGACGCTCCGGTGCAGAACGACCGCGCAGCGCCACGCTACCCAAGACACCAGCGCCTTGCGGACGAGGAGACGGCCTTGGTAGACCGCCACCTCGCCCTGAAGGGCGTTAACCCTTAATTCATTGGTTTCGCATGCGAAACCTTCGGATCACAGCATCATCTGATAGGTCGTGGGCACATAGTGGAACATGCCCGGTCCTTCCTCGGTGACATAGCCCATTCCGGGGAAGGGCATGTGATAGCCGATCAGCGGATGACGGTCCGCTGCGACCATGCCGAGGATCCTCTTGCGAGTCTCCGCCGCCATCGCCTTGTCCGCGTCGAAGCGGACCTCCCACTCGGGATAGGCCAGCGACCAGACGTAATGGTTCGCCGTGTCGGCCATCACCAGCACCTGCTCGCCGCCCGATTCCAGCATGTAGGCCATGTGACCCGGCGTGTGGCCGAACGCCTCGACCGCCGTCAGGCCGGACACCACGCTGCCGCCGTCGTTGAGGAAGGTGAACTGCTCGGCGAAAGGGCTTTACCTTGGCCGCGAAGTTCTCGTCCTCGGTGCCGTTCCAGTGGTCGAACTCGACCTGACCCGTGACATAGCGTGCGTTCGGGAAGGTGGCCGTCCCGCCCTCGCCCGCCATGCCGCCGATGTGGTCGCCGTGCATGTGGGTGAGGACGACGATGTCGATCTCCTCAGGCGTCAGACCGGCGGCGGCGAGTGCCGCGACCATGCCTTCGGGCGAAGGGCCGGTGTCGAAGAGAACCGTCTCGTTCCCGGTCCGCACCACCGTCGGCGTGAAGAAGAACTGCGCCTTGTCCGCCGGGATGAAATTCTGCTGGCTGACCTGCTCGAATTCCTCGGGCGAGACATTGGTGCCGAAGATCGACTGGATGTCCTCGACGGTCCGCGTTCCGGCAAGAAGGGTCGAAACCTGAAAGTCGCCCAGCGCGAAGGTGTTCTGCACGGCGTTCTGCGCCTCACCCATGTGGGCGGCGGCGAAAGCCGGTCGGACGGCTGCGGCGAATGGCAAAGCGGCTGCGCCGCCCAGAAGGGTCCGGCGCGAGAAAGTCGGAGTGGTCATTGAATTGCTCCCTGAGACGTTGACGTCAGGTCAGCAGTCTAGCGCGGCACCGGGGCCTTTCCACAGAATGAGCCTGTGCGATCACGCAGGGGTGAGTGCGCGTTAGCATCAGGTCCACCATTCATCGATGGTGGCGATGTCGCTGTCCGACCAGCCGAAGTGATGCGCCAGCTCGTGGACCACGACATGGCCCACCAGTTCGGCCAGCGTCACGTCGCCCCGCTGTATCCATTCGTCCAGGATCGGCCGCCGGAACAGCCAGATCGCATCCGGCCTGTGCGGCTGGTCCGACACCGACTTCTCGATCAGGGGAATGCCGTCATAAAGGCCCGTCAGCTCGAACGGATCCTCGATGTCCAGTTCGTCGAGCAGCTCCTCCGACGCGAAGTCCTGCACCTGCAGGGCGACGCCGCGCGCAGGCAGCCTGAAGTCGTCCGGAAGGGCGGCGATGGCGGCAAGGGCCATCGCTTCGATATCTGCTGCGTCGGGGGCGGTCGCCTGGGTCCAGTCCATCCCGCCTACCTATGCAGGCCGTCCGTCCTGCGCCAGAGGCCGTGACGCCTCTCTGACAAGGCGCTAGCCTCTCAGGATGAACCCGACTCCCACGGACCCGGACGTCGAGTCCTTCCTTGCCGCGGTCGAACCCGAGCGCAGGCGTGACGAGGCCCGACGCCTCGACACGCTGTTCCGCCGCGTGACCGGTTTAGCACCCCGCCTTTGGGCGTCGGGCATCGTCGGCTACGGCAGCTACCATTACACCTATGCCAGCGGGCACTCCGGCCATTATCTGGCAACCGGTTTCTCGCCGCGGGCCTCGAAGCTCTCAATCTACATCATGCCGGGCTACGCCGACTTCGGCCCGATCCTGGCGCGGCTCGGAAAGCACAAGACCGGCAAGTCCTGCCTCTACGTGAACAAGCTCGACGACATCGACATGGACGTGCTGGGCGAGCTGATCCGAGCAGGTCTCGACGACCTGGCGACGCGTTGGCCTGTGCTGCCCTCCTGATCCCTGATGGACATTCGCGCGGCCTTGTGAAAAAGCCTCCCCCCGCAAGGAGAGCCCCATGACCACGACCCGCTTCGCGCCCTCGCCGACCGGCTATATCCACATCGGCAACCTGCGCACGGCGCTGTTCAACTGGCTGATCGCCCGCAAGTCCGGCGGCACCTTCATCCTGCGCATCGACGACACCGACCCCGAGCGGTCGAAGGAAGAATACGTCGACGCCCTGAAGCAGGACCTGGAATGGCTGGGCCTGACCTGGGACCGCGTCGAGCGCCAGTCGCTACGACTCGACCGCTATGCCGAAGAGGCACAGCGACTGCGCGACATGGGCCGCTTCTACGAGGCGTGGGAGACGCCGACCGAACTGGACCTGAAGCGCAAGAAGCAGCTCAACATGGGCAAGCCGCCGGTCTACGACCGCTCGGCTCTGGCGCTGTCGGACGCGGACCGCGAGAAGATGCGCGCCGAGCGCGGGCAAGGCGTGTGGCGCTTCCGGCTCGACCACGAGCGGATCGAATGGACCGACGGCATCCTTGGGCCGATCTCGATCGATGCGGCGTCGGTGTCGGACCCGGTGCTGATCCGGCAGGACGGGCAGGTTCTCTATACCTTCGCCTCGTCGGTCGACGACATCGACATGGGCGTGACCGACATCGTGCGGGGCGCAGACCACGTCACCAACACGGCGACGCAGATCCAGATCATCGAGGCTCTGGGCGGGACCCCGCCCCGCTTCGCGCATCACTCGCTTCTGACCGGCCCGCAGGGCGAGGCGCTGTCGAAGCGGCTTGGCACCCTCTCGCTGCGCGACCTGCGCGCGCAGGGGATCGAGCCGATGGCGCTTCTGTCGCTGATGGCGCGGCTTGGCTCGTCGCAGCCGGTCGAATTGCGGGGAAGCCTCGACGAGCTGATCGAGGGCTTCGACCTCTCGGCCTTCGGCGCGGCGCCCACCAAGTTCGACGCCGAGGATCTGAAGCCGCTGACCGCCCGCGTTATCCAGTCGCTCGACGCCTCGGATGTCGACGCCGAGCTTGATGCGGCGGGCGTCCCCGCTGACCGCCGCGACGCCTACTGGCAGGCCGTTCGCGGCAACGTCGAAATCCGCGCCGACGCCGGCCGCTGGTGGCCGGTCTTCTCGGGTAGTGCGACGCCTATCATCGCCGACGAGGACCGCGAGTTCGTGGCGACCGCCTTCGGCCTTCTGCCCGAGCCGCCCTACACGACCGAGACGTGGAGCCAGTGGACCGACGCCGTGAAGGCGGCGACTGGCCGCAAGGGCAAGGGCCTTTTCATGCCGCTACGCCATGCCGTCACCGGCGAGACACGAGGCCCCGAGATGGCCGACGTCATGCCGCTTTTGACGCGCAAACCGGGCTGAAGCGGAAGCCGGCTTGCACTGGTGGCGCTAACGGGCGATGAAGGATGCCGGAGGCGGCGCCCATGAAATCGCACATCCTGACCATCACGCTGAACCCGACGGTGGACGTCTCGACCACCGCCCCCAGCATCGAGCCCGGCCCCAAGCTGCGCTGCACCGACCCCCAGATCGACCCCGGCGGCGGCGGCATCAACGTTGCCCGCGCGATCAAGCTGCTGGGCGGGCAGGCCACCGCACTTGTCGCCATCGGCGGCGCGACAGGCGCGCATCTGCTTCAGCTTCTTGCATTGGAAGGCGTGCCCACGGTGGCATTCCAGGGTCCGGGCGAAACGCGCCAGTCGATGTCCGTCATCGACCGCGAGACGGGCGAGCAGTACCGCTTCGTGATGCCCGGCCCGATCTGGCAGGACAGCGACGTGCCCCGCGCACTGAACTCGGTCGACCAGGCCACCAGCGAGGACACGCTCGTCGTCTTGTCAGGCAGCCAGCCGCCGGGCGTCGCCAAGGACTTTCCCTCGATCCTCGCCGACCACGTCGCGGGCCGAGGCGCGCGACTGATCGTCGACACGTCGGGACCGGCGCTGTTCCACCTCGCCGAACGGCCGCATGACGCGCTTTACGTCCTGCGCATGAACGGCGAGGAGGGCGAAGAACTGGCCGGTCGTCCGCTGGCGACGCGCGAGGATACCGCCGAGTTCGCTCAAGGGCTCGTCCGCACCGGCGTCGCGCGGATCGTCATCGTCGCGCGCGGTTCGGACGGCTCGGTCATGGCGGATGCGACGGGCGCCTGGCACGCCGTCAGTCCGCCCGTTCCCGTCGTCTCGAAGGTCGGTGCGGGCGACAGCTTCGTCGGTGCCTTCACCAACGCATTGGCCGGTCAGGCGACGCCCGAGGACTGCCTCAGGTGGGGCGTGGCCGCCGCCAGCGCCGCGACCATGACTGAGGCCACGCGGCTTTGCGACCGCGAGACGACGCGGAGCCAGCGCGAGGATTGCGTGGTCGTCAGGCTGTAGGCCCGCATCAGCTCTTGATCCGGTAGCCGGTGCGGAAGATCCACCACACGATCCCAAGACACGCGCAGGTGAAGATCAGGATCGCCGCGAGGCTTGCGCCGATGGGGACGTCGGCCATCCCGAAGAAGGACCAGCGAAACCCGGACACGAGGTAAAGCACCGGGTTGAAGTGCGACACTGTCTCCCAGAACGGCGGCAGCATCGAGACCGAGTAGAACGAGCCGCCAAGGAACACGAGAGGCGTCACGACCAGAAGCGGCACGATGTTGAGCTGCTCGAAGCTTTTCGCCCAGATTCCCAGGATGAAGCCCAGAAGCGAGAAGCTGACGGCAGTCATCACGAGGAAGGCGAGCATCCAGAAGGGATGCGCGATGCGGACGTCGACGAAGAAGAACGACGTCAGAAGGATGATGAGCCCGATCAGGATCGCCTTCGCCGCCGCCGCGCCGACATAACCCATGACGATCTCGAAGGCCGAGATGGGGGCGGACAGCACCTCGAAGATCGTGCCGATGAACTTGGGAAAGTAGATCCCGAAGGCCGCGTTCTGGATCGACTGCTGCAACACCGTCAGCATGATGAGTCCGGGCACGATGAAGGCGCCGTAGGGCACGCCCTCGACCTCCTGGATGCGACTGCCGATGGCGGCGCCGAAGACGACGAAGTACAGCGAGGTCGACACCACCGGCGAGACCACCGACTGGATGATCGACCGGAAAAAACGCGCCATTTCGAAGCGCCAGATGGCGAATATGCCTGTCCAGTTCATTTGCCGCCGTCCTTCACGATGTCGACGAAGATTTCCTCGAGCGAGCTCTGGCTGGTGCGGATGTCGGCGAGTGTCAGCCCCGCCGCCTGCACCGCGCCCAGAAGCCGGGTGATCCCGGTCCTCTCGCCCGTGGTGTCGTAGGTGTAGATCAAGGCGCGACCGTCGTCGGCGCGGCGCAGGTCGAACGTCGACAAGGCCTCGGGGACATGGTCCACCGGCGACTGAAGGTCGATCCGAAGCTCTTTCTTGGCGAGCCGCTGCATCAGCGCCGCCTTCTCCTCGACCAGCAGAAGCTGACCGCCGCTGATGATGCCGATACGGTCGGCGATGGCCTCGGCCTCTTCGATGTAGTGGGTCGTCAGAATGATCGTGACCCCGTCTTCGCGCAGCGTCTCGACGATGCGCCACATGTCTCGGCGAAGCTCGACGTCGACCCCCGCCGTGGGTTCGTCGAGGAACAGCACGCGCGGCTCGTGCGACAGCGCCTTGGCGATCAGCACGCGGCGCTTCATGCCGCCCGACAGCGCGTTGATGCGCGAGTCCTTCTTGTCCCACAGCGACAGGTCGCGGAGGATCTTTTCGATCAGCGCGTCGTTGCGCGGCTTGCCGAACAGTCCGCGCGAAAACCGCACGGTGTTCATAACCAGCTCGAACGGCTCGAGGTTGATCTCTTGCGGGACGAGGCCGATGAGCTTTCGCGCCGCGCGCCAGTCGTCCTGGATGTCGTGGCCGCCCACCCTGACCTTGCCGTCGGTCGGCGCGGTGATGCCGCAGACGGCCGAGATCAGCGTCGTCTTGCCCGCGCCGTTGGGGCCGAGAAGCGCCAGGATCTCGCCCTGCTCGATAGTCAGGTCAATGCCTTTCAGCGCCTCGAAGCCGCTGTCGTAAGTCTTTCTGAGGTGCTCGACCTCAACGATTGCCGTCATGGGATACTCCGTCTTCGAGGCGCAAGTTAGCGCTCTCGGCGGAAAAGTGAACCGATCATTTCAGTAGAGACGGGGCTGCGTGGGTGCGAGATGTGGGGGGCATTACCGAGCATTATTGGTTTCGCGCAGACGTATCGGTCATCCGGACTGGATCAGAGACTTTGTCCTAAAGCAGTCAAAACAAACGAAGACGAAGACCATGCCAACGTCGGCAAAACAGATCTGCTTCTCCGGGCAGAATCTCGCTGCGCTGAAGAACGTCATTTCCTCGCCACAGTTATCACAGCCACGTCTTCATCTTCCACTGCAGAAAACGTGGACGCCCACCGATTTTAGCCTCTTCTCCACGACCGTCTTCTGCCCAGTCGAAACCGACGACAGCCTTCGCTTCTCGTGTATCAGTTTCATTTCAGGACGAATTTCAGGTGATGGTCTTCATAGCAGTCCAAAGGGTTCAAGAATTGAAGTGCGCCCCAGGATACTGCCAATAGTCAGATAATTGCCACCTAGAATGGTTCAAAACAGTCGTTCCCTGGGACACTAAAGTTCGCACCTCCGAAAATCAACACAAAAAGGCCGCCCCAAAGGGCGGCCCTTGTCTCTCCGCAACAGACCGAAATCAGTTCTGCGCGTAATATTCGATGACGAGGTTCGGCTCCATCAGGACCGGGTACGGCACGTCCGAGAGGCCCGGGGTGCGCACGAAGGTGGCCTTCATCTTGGAGTGATCGACTTCGAGATAGTCGGGGACGTCGCGCTCGGGCAGACCGGCGGCTTCGAGGACCAGAGCCATCTGCTTGGACTTGTCGCGGACTTCGACCACATCGCCTTCGGCGACGCGGTAGGATGCGATGTTGACGCGCTGGCCGTTGACCGTGACGTGGCCGTGGTTCACGAACTGGCGCGCGGCGAAGATGGTCGGCACGAATTTCGAGCGGTAGACGACGGCGTCGAGACGGCGCTCGAGCAGGCCGACCAGAAGTTCGCCCGTGTCGCCGCGCTGACGCTCGGCCTCGACGAAGATCTTCTTGAATTGCTTCTCGGTCAGGTCGCCGTAATAGCCCTTGAGCTTCTGCTTGGCGCGAAGCTGAAGGCCGAAGTCGGACACCTTGCCCTTGCGGCGCTGGCCGTGCTGGCCGGGTCCGTATTCGCGGCGGTTGACGGGGGATTTGGGGCGGCCCCAGATGTTCTCGCCCATCCGGCGGTCGAGTTTGTACTTGGCAGAGGTGCGTTTGGTCACCGTCTGATCTCCTTCTGCTTTTGCGAAGGGCGTTGTCCTTTCCCCGGATTTGGCCGGGGCGACAGGTCATCCCCTTGCGGGGGCCACCAACACCAATGAAGCGGCGCTTGTACAGGGATTCCCGGGCCTGTCAAGCAAGGGAGCGGACGCCTAGTTCGAAGCCCCGCGCATCATGCGCTCATGGACGGCCTGCATCCCCCGCTCGGCCATGTCCGACACCTCGCCCGCGTGGGTCTGAAGGGCCGCCACCACCTCGGGATCGGTCGAGGTCTGGGTGACGACGATGCCCTCGTCCGTCACCTCGATGTCGCTCTCGATGGCGTCGCCCCGCGCGAAGAAGATGTCGAGCGTGGGGCTCTGGATGAAGACGCCGGGGTCGCGGCCGTCCTCGACCCGTCCGATCATGCCGGAGACGTGGCTGACCAGCGCCTCCATCACCTGCGGGTCCGAGGACCGCGTGACGGTGCGGATGCCGTCGTCGAGGAGCGTCACCTCTCGCTCGAACGTCTGGAAGCCGTTGAACATGATGGCCAGCTCGTCGCTTTCCTCTTCCGTGGCGTCCGTCCCACGCAAGCCGGGCATACCCGTCATGTCGTGCATCATTCCCATGCCGCCACCGCCGCCGGCGCCGTGGCCATGCATCATCTGGGAAAAGGCGGCCGATCCCGCGATGGCGGCAACGACGGTGATCGCGATGGCGGCGAACGCAAGGCGGAAGGCGGTCATGGCAGGCGCTCCTTGAAACGTGCGCCTCTTATATATGCAATCCGCCGAATGCGTGGAATGACCTGCGTCAACCCGTCCGGACTCAGTCCCACCAGACCCACAGCCGCGCCGCGCCGACGATCGTTTCGCCCGAGGTGTGGCGGCTGTCGCCGTTGACTTCGGATGCGCCCAGAAGCGCCACGCGGCGCAGGACCTCTTGCGCATCTTCGATCCGGTCGATGGGGCGTTCGACCTGGAAGCCGATGTGATCGGTCGAGGCCGTGATGATGCGCGCCCCGTGAGTATCCCACAGCCAGCGGCAGCAGGCGACGAGAACGGCGCGCGGGGCGCAGACCGCGTAGGTGCCATGCTGAAGCCAGGCCATGCTCTCCCACGGTTCGGCGGCGTCGACGAGGCCCGCCACCATCTCGTCGCCCCGGCGCGGCGTCACATAGTCGATGGGATCGGGAAACATCATCGGGGCATCGCCGCATTCGACGGCGCGGATGATCTCGCGGATTTCGGCAAGTTCCTCGACGCTGCTCTCGCCGGACGCTTCAAGGTCTCGGACGTGATCCTTCAGCGCGTCGATCCGACGACGGCTCGGCAGGGCGACGACGGTCTCGGGCCGCGCGAAAAGGCGCGTGGACAAGCGGCGGGCCAGACCCTCGCGGCGGGCGACCGAGCGCGGCGGGGGCGGAAGGGTGCGTTCGGCGAACCAGGCGTCGATATCGAGAGCGCGGGCAGCCGAGAGGATCGCGGCGGGTTCTTCGAAGATGTCGACCGTCTCGGCCCATTCGGCCGAGAACACGTCGACGTCGCCCAGTAGGATCGGCTGCGACTTCGGGCGCTCGGCGCGAAGGCGGTTCAACGCGGCCTCGACCTGCGCGACCGGCAGTCTTTCCAGCGGAAAAGGAATATCCAGCATCGACTCGGGCCCCACCTTCGCAAAGCCCGACCTAGGCAGAGGATTGCGGCGGAATTCGTGTCCCCAGGGGGAGGGGTCAGGCCGCTACGGGCAGAAGGGCGGCTTCGGCCTGCGTCAGCGCCCTGCGGCACATCGGCCCATAGGACTGCGGCGCATAGGTCAGGTCGGGCATCACGTCGAACAGGCGCTGGCGCTGGATGTCTTCGATGGCATCGAGCCGTGCGGCCGCGGGATGGAAGCTTTCCGTTTCGATCCCGTTGGCGATGAGGATGTGGTGCTTTTCAAGCATGAGGTGGACATAGGTGACGGACCGCGCACCCATGTCGCGGGCGATGCCGGTCCCGTCGACGAGATCGCGGGCGGCCACCAGCACCTCGTCCGTGCCCCAGAGAGCACGGGCGGGCTGGCCCTGGATCAGCATCCGGTGATCCGGCGACACGATCAGATCGCCCGACGGCCGACCCCGTCCCAGAGCGCCCTCGCGGATCCGAACCGGACGCAGGTCGGGCATGGCGTAGAGACGCGCGCCCGACACGATGCGGCTGCCGACCCAGAGCACCGGTTGCGCCCCGCCGTCCTTGGTCTCGACCTTGTCGCCGGCGACCAGATCCTCGACCCGGCGCGGCCCCTCGGGTGTTTCGAGGAAGGTGCCGGGCGTGAAGCAGACGACGCCCTCGCCGCCTTCCGAGAGGCGATTGGGAAGTGCCGGCTCCATGACCCCGGACGAGACGTAGAGCGGGGTTCCAGACGGCGGCATGGCGCCCGCGAACATCAGAAGCGGCCGCGCCACTTCCGGCATCTCGATCAGCGTGGCGGTCCACGAACGGTGGCCGTCGGTCACCGAGAACGAGCGGTCGAACTCGACCATGTCGTCGACGAAGGGCGTGCGCACCCCTTCCTGAACAAGAGCGCGCGCCACGATCCGCCGGGCGCTGGCGGCAGCGCGCTTGCGGTGAAGTTCCCTCGCCTCGGGACAACTGACGCCCACCAGGCCGCCCGCAGCGGAGTTGATCCGCACGGGTTCGCCTTTCCAGCTCCACATCGCACCGGCATCGAGGGACGTCACGGGTGCCCCCGCCAGTCCGTCGATCTCGGTCTGCGACCAAGAAATGACGAACGTGCCCATCCGGCCCGTCATCGCGTTCATGCTACCTGCCTCGGTATATGTTCATTTTTTTCAGGGACTTTGCGCCCTTTGTTAAATGATTAACGAGGTCAAGGATCAACGCAATCGATTTGAGCGGCGTTCAATGCGGGCGGCTTAGAAGGTGAGACCGAGATGCAACATTCCGACAGCCTGGCCCTCGGGCTGGGCCTCGAACTCGCGGTCGAGCCAGGCGACACCTCCGAAAATCGAGATCCGGTCGCCTTGCCAGCCGAGGCCAGCGCGAACGCGGCGGCGGAGCGGCGTCAGCTCGTAGCCCAGATTTTCAGGCAGGTAGAGGCTGTCGGCGACCTTCGCCACATCGGCGCCGAGGTGGAGGCTGATGCCGCGACCGCCGTCGACCGCGGGCAGCCTGTGGCCGGTCGACCCCATGCGCGCCATCGGTCCAGTGCCGGGCGATGGCGCCCAGGAGAGGTCGATACCCGCCCGCAGCATGTCCTCTGGTCCAAGGATCGCCTCGGCGAAGGGTCGTGCCGAGAGCTGACGCCAGGCGAAGCTGCGCCCCACCTCGGCCGAGAGCTGCGGGCGCAGGGCGTCCTCGATCTCGAAGCCGTCGTAATCGGGGATGGGATAGCCGAAGATCTCGTGGATTTTCTTCTGAAGTTCGAGAATGCCCGTATCCGGCCCGACCGCGACGATGTCGCCCCCGAAGCGCAAATCGGCAGCGCCGAAGTCGCGATGGGCGTGCAGACCGAAGGACACGACGCCCGCGTGCCGCCGGTCGTCCGGATCGACGGGTGTCTTCAGTTCCGGCGACAGGATGTCGGACCGGAAGCGATATTCCAGGATCGGCCCGCCCCCCTTCTGGGTGAAGACGCCGGACTGGACCGAGTTGCTCTGCCAGCGGTCGTAGTAGCCCTGGCTGTCGTTCGACACCGCAAGCGACGTTCCGATGACGTCGGCTGGCGCCGGGGTCGCGCAAAACAGGACCAGCGCGGCGGCAGCCGCTGTCAGCCGCACTTCGAGTGACCGCAGGAGGGGCAGGTCATGCAGCCCTCGATCATCCGCATTCCGTACTGGCCGCAATTCGGACAGGCCGGCCACGCCCGGCGGTCAGGTTCACCACCTGGGCCTTGGGGTCGGACTTCAGCCCCAGTCCCTCGCCCGCGATGAAGCCGATGGAGATCATGTGCCGCTCGATCACGCCGCCGATGGCGGCGAGGATCGAGGGGATGTATTTGCCCTGCATCCAGGCGCCGCCGCGCGGGTCGAAGACGGCCTTCAGTTCCTCGACCACGAAGGACACGTCGCCGCCGCGCCGGAACACCGCCGAGATCATCCGCGTCAGCGCCACGGTCCAGGCGAAATGCTCCATGTTCTTCGAGTTGATGAAGACCTCGAAGGGCCGCCGCTGCCCGGCGTGGACGATGTCGTTGATGGTGATGTAGATCGCGTGCTCGCTGTCGGGCCACTTGAGCTTGTAGGTGTTGCCCTCCAGCGCGGCGGGCCGGTCCAGGGGCTCGGAGATGTAGATGACGTCGCCGTGGGGCTGCGGCGGTTCGAGCAGCGAGGTCGAGACAACCTCGGGCGTCTTCGGCTGCACCTCCTCGACGCTCAGAACGCTGCCCGTCACCTCGTTCGGGCGGTAGGTCGTGCAGCCTTTGCAGCCTGTGTCCCAGGCCTGCATGTAGACGTCCTTGAACGCCTCGAAGGAGATGTCCTCGGGGCAGTTGATGGTCTTGGAGATCGAGGAATCCACCCATTTCTGCGCCGCCGCCTGCATCCGCACGTGGTCCGATGGGCGCCAGCGTCTGGGCGTTGACGAAATGCTCGGGCAGCGGCGCGTCGCCGAACTTCGGTCGCGCCACATCTGCACGGCGTAGTCGACCACCTCCTCCTCGGTCCGCGAGCCGTCGTTCTGCAGCACCTTGCGGGTGTAGGCATAGGCGAAGACCGGCTCGATCCCGGACGAGACGTTGCCGGCATAGAGGCTGATCGTGCCGGTGGGCGCGATGGAGGTCAGAAGCGCGTTGCGGATGCCGTGCTCGCGGATCGCGTCGCGCACGTCCTCGTCCATCGTGCTGCATCGTGCCGGAGGCGAGGTAGGCTCTCGGCGTCGAACAGCGGGAACGGCGCCCTTCTCCTGCGCAAGGTCGACCGAGGCGAGGTAGGCCGCGCGGGCGATGCGCGTGCAGCCAGCGCTCGGTCTGCGCCGCCGCCTCCTCCGAGCCGTAGCGCAGCGCCGACCATGAGCAGCGCGTCGGCGAGGCCGGTGACGCCAAGCCCGATGCGGCGCTTGTTCCGCGCCTCCTCGGCCTGCTGCGGCAGCGGGAAGCGCGAGGCGTCGACGACGTTGTCCATCATCCGCACGGCGGTCGCGCACCAGGTCGTCCAGCGCCTCCTCGTCCAGCGCCGCGCCCTCGCTCGAACGGGTCGCGCACCAGCCGCGCGAGGTTGATCGAGCCGAGCAGGCAGGCGCCGTAGGGCGGCAGGGGCTGCTCGCCGCAGGGGTTGGTCGCGGCGATGGTCTCGGCAGTAGGCGAGGTTGTTCATCGCGTTGATGCGGTCGATGAAGATCACGCCCGGCTCGGCGTAGTCGTAGGTCGCCCGCATGATCCGGTTCCACAGGTCGCGCGCCTGCAGCGTGCGGTAGACCTTGCCGTCGAAGACCAGGTCCCACGGACCGTCGGCCTTCACCGCCTCCATGAAGGCGTCGGTGACCAGCACGCGACGTTGAAGTTGCGCAGCCGCGCGGCGTCGGACTTGGCGGCGATGAAGTCCTCGATGTCGGGGTGGTCGCAGCGCATCGTCGCCATCATCGCGCCGCGGCGCGAGCCGGCCGACATGATCGTGCGGCACATCGCGTCCCAGACGTCCATGAAGCGACAGCGGCCCCGAGGCGTCGGCCGCCACGCCCTTCACGTCCGCGCCCTTGGGCCGGATGGTCGAGAAGTCGTAGCCGATCCCGCCGCCCTGCTGCATCGTCAGCGCGGCTTCCTTCAGGCATGTCGAAGATGCCGCTCCATGCTGTCGGGGATCGTGCCCATGACGAAGCAGTTGAACAGCGTCACCGTGCGGCCCGTGCCCGCGCCCGCGGTGATCCGGCCGGCGGGCAGGAAGCGGAAATCCTCGAGCGCGGCGTAGAACCGCTCTTCCCATGCGGCGGGCTCGGCCTCGACCGCGGCCAGCGCCCGGGCGATGCGGCGCCAGGTGTCCTCGACCGTGCCGTCGACGGGCGTGCCGTCGGCCTCCTTGAGGCGGTACTTCATGTCCCAGATCTGTTCGGCGATGGGGGCGGCGAAACGGGTCATGGCGAGTTCCTTCAGGCGTAGGGAATACCAATCTAGCTTTTGCGCCTTCCCTGCACAACCGGTTGCAGGTGGCCCAGTGTACAGCTACGATATCCAGTGCGACTTGTGGACGACTCTGTGGATAAGCACCGTCAATCTGCTGAAGCTCTGCGTCGGCGCCGAAACGGTCGAGGACCTGACCGACTGGCAGAAGACCGCGCGGGCCAAGGGCGCGGACGGGCTGCCGCGCCACGTCACCCGGATGTGGCCGAAGCGCGAGGAGGAGATCCTGCGCGGCGGCTCGCTCTACTGGGTGTTCAAGGGCGTGGTCCTGGCCCGCCAGCGCGATCCTGCGGCTGGACGAGGTCGACCGGCGGCGACGGCATCCGCCGCTGCGCGCTCGTGCTGGACCCCGAGGTGATCCGCACCGAGGCGATGCCGAAGCGCCCGTTCCAGGGCTGGCGCTACCTGGAACCCGAGGACGCGCCGCGCGACCTGCCGCGCGGCCGGGCGCAACGACGACTTGCCGCCGATGCTGATGGCGGCGCTGTCCGAGATCGGGATCAGGTAGGGGGCGCGGCCCCCTCGGCGCTGCGCGCCTCACGCCCGGAGTATTTCCGCCAAGAAGAAGCTTCAGACCCCCAACCGCTTCGACAGGGCCACCCACGCCTCGCGGGCGGCGGGGGTCCATGTCTCGGCGCGGGTCTTGAAGAGAGCCGCCTGCGAGCGCAGGACGAGGCCGTCCTCGAGCACGCGGAGGTGGTTGGCGCGCAGCGTCTCGCCGGTCGAGGTGATGTCGGCGATGGCCTCGGCCGTCAGGTTCTTGACGGTGCCCTCGGTCGCGCCCTGGCTGTCGACGAGCTGGTAGTCGCCCACGCCCTGCTCGCGCAGGAAGTCGCGGATCACGCGGTGATACTTGGTCGCGATCCGCAGGCGGTGGCCGTGGGCGGCGCGGAACAGGGTCGCCACCTGGTCGAGGTCGTCCAGCGTGACGACGTCCACCCAGCAGTCCGGGACCGCGATCACCAGATCCGCGCCGCCGAAGCCGAGGCCGGCGACCTGACGCACCTTGTCCTCCCAACGCGCGATCTTCTCGCGCACCATGTCGATGCCGGTGACGCCCAGGTGGATGCGCCCCGCCTCAAGCTCGCGCGGGACCTCGCCGGCCGAGACCATGACGAGTTCGACGCCGTCGACGCCCTCGACGGCTCCGGCGTATTCGCGGGCGTGGCCGGAGAGCGCCAGGTCGACGCCGCGCGCGCCGAACCAGGCGAAGGTCTTTTCCATCAGCCGGCCCTTCGAGGGCACTCCCAGACGCAGGGTCATGCGGCCATCCCCAGGTCGATGAGAAGGCCCGGGCGGATCACGCCGCCGACGGCCGGGACGCCATCGCCCCCGCCGATGGCGCGGGTCAGCGCGTCGTAGCGGCCTCCGGAAGCGACGGGCGGCAGGCCGGGGCGGCCCTCGGCGTAGAAGCCGAAGACGAAGCCGTCGTAGTATTCCAGCGTCGTGCGTCCGTAGGCGGCTTCGAAATCCAGCCGACGGAGGTCGACGCCGCGGCCCTCCAGCGCGTCGAAGCGGTCGGTCAGCCGGTCGACGGCCGCGCCGATGGACGGCAGGTCGATGGCGAGGTCGCGAAGCTGCGAGACCGCGTCGTGGGCCTTGCCGCGCACGGCGAGAAGGGCGTCGACCAGCGCGATCTCGTCGCGCGGCAGGGGCGGCACCTCGCGGTCGTCGCGAAGATGGTCGAGGCGGGCGAGGATCTCCTCGGCGGTGCGCAGCCCGACCTCGACCTTGCCGGCGAGCGGGTCGGACGGATTGCAGGATCGCGCGGTCTTCGCCCGGTTTCGCGTAGCGGCCGAGAAGCGACCGGAAGCGGCGCGGACGCCAGAGATGGTGGAGGAGTGCGGCCTTGCGCGCGGTGCTGGTCGGCAGCCCCTCGACGGCGGCGCGCAGAAGACCGATGTCGCCCATCGCGGCCTTGAGGCCCAGGGGCAGCAGGATCTCGGCGAAGGTGGCGAAGACCTCGGCGTCGGTCTGGGCCGGACCCTGCCCGTCGAACAGCTCGAACCCGACCTGAAAGTATTCCGACGCGCGGTCGCGGATCGTCCTCCTGCCGGCGGAACACCTCGCCCGCGTAGGTATAGCGGCCCTGCCCGCCGGCCCTCGCCCATGTGGCGCTGGACGAGGGGGATGGTGAAGTCGGGGCGCAGCATCATCTCGCCGCGCAGGGGATCGTGGGTGACGAAGGCGCGGGCGCGGATGTCCTCGCCGTAGAGGTCGAGAAGCGCGCCGGCCGGTTGCAGGACGTCGGTCTCGAAGACCTCGGCGCCGCGCGCCTCGAAGGTGCCGCGCAGGCGGTCGGCCTCGGCCTTGATGGCGGCCTTGCGGCTCACCTCGACAGGATCTCGCGGACGCGGGCGACCATGTCCTCGCGCTTGCACTCGAATTGCGCCGGCTGGTCCTTCCATTCCTCGTGCGTCGCGGTCTCGGCGATCTTCGCGCCGAGGATCAGGTCCTTGACCTGCACGACGCCTTTCGCCTGCTCGTCCCCGCCCTGGATGATCGCGACGGGCGAGCCGCGCTTGTCGGCATACTTGAGCTGGTTGCCGAAGTTCTTGGGGTTGCCGAGGTAGACCTCGGCGCGGATGCCCGCCTGTCGCAGTTCGGAGGCCATCGCCTGGTAGTCGGCCATGCGGTCGCGGTCCATGACGGTGACGACGACGGGGCCGGTGGTGTCGGACTGGCTGCGGCCCTTGGCGCGGAGCGCGGCGAGAAGGCGGTCGACGCCGATGGAGATGCCGGTGGCGGGGACCTCCTGCCCGGTGAAGCGCTTGACGAGGTCGTCGTAGCGCCCGCCGCCGGCGACCGAGCCGAACTGGCGCGGGTTGCCCTTCTCGTCGGTGATCTCGAAGGTCAGCTCGGCCTCGAAGACGGGGCCGGTGTAGTAGCCGAGGCCGCGGACGACGGAGGGGTCGATGACGATGCGGTCGGGGCCGTAGCCCTGCGCGGCGCAGAGGTCGGCGATCTGGCGGAGTTCGGCGACGCCCTGAAAGCCGGTCGCATTGTCGCCAACGATATCGGTCAATCGGGAAAGTGTCGCACCGGTGTCGGCGCGCTTAGCCTCGGTGAAATGAACGATAGCGTTGGCCTGATCGAGCGACAGACCTGCCCCTTTCGTGTAATCACCGCTTTCATCTTTGCGACCTTCGCCGAGCAACGCCCGCACCCCCTCCGGCCCCAGACGGTCCAGCTTGTCGATGGCGCGCAGAACGATACCGCGTGCAGCATGGTGCTCCTCGGTGTCGGGCAGCCCCGCCGACCTCCAGCACCCCGTTCAGAACCTTCCGGTTGTTCACCCGGATGACGTAGTCCCCGCGCTCGATCCCCACCGCCTCCAGCGCATCCGCCAGCATCATGCAGATCTCGGCATCCGCGGCGACGCTCGCCGTTCCCACCGTATCCGCGTCGCACTGGTAGAACTGCCGGAACCTCCCCGGCCCCGGCTTCTCGTTCCGCCAGACCGGACCCATCGCGAACCGGCGGTAGGGCGTCGGCAGGTCGTTGCGGTGCTGGGCGTAGACGCGCGCCAATGGCGCAGTCAGGTCATAGCGCAGCGCCAGCCAGTCGCCGGGCTTGTCGCCCTCGGCGTCCTCCTGCCAGGCGAAGACGCCCTCGTTCGGGCGGTCGACGTCGGGGAGGAACTTGCCCAGCGCCTCGACCGTCTCGACGGCGGAGCTTTCCAGCGCCTCGAACCCATAGAGGTGGTAGACCCGCGCGATGGCATCCAGCATCGCCTTGCGTTCGGCGACGTCCGGACCGAAATAGTCGCGGAACCCCTTCGGCGTTTCCGCCTTGGGGCGCGGGGCTTTCTTCTCCTTGGCCATGCACCTTCCTCGGGTCGGGTCGGGCGGGGTTTAGCCCGTGTCCCGCAAGGGGGCAAGGAGGACCGGATGACCGAGAGGATCGAGGAAAGGCTGGCCCACCTGGAGCGGCTGGCCGAGGACCTGAGCGACGTCGTCGCGACCCAGGGGCGTGAGATCGAGCGGCTGACCGAACGTGTGCGCCGCCTGATGGATCGCGAGGCGATGCGCGAGTCCGAAGGCACGGGCGGCGTCATCCTGGGCGACGAGAGGCCGCCACACTACTGAGCGCGAAAGCCGTCACGGAATCGTTTCACGCCGTCCCTAGTGTCGCGGCACGGGTTCCCCGACCCGCTCTGGCCGGCCACTCCTACGTCCCGACCGCACCTGCGGTGATCGCGAGGCCGGCCTTCGACATGCGCTGCCCGAGGCGCTGCTTGTCCCCCGGCGCTCCCGCGACCGGGGGACATTTTTGCACAGATAGCTTGCGGATATCGCCCTACCGTGCGCGGACACGACGGCGTAGGTTTCGGTCAAAGGAGAAATCCCATGACCTATCAAGCCTCGCCCGGCCTCAGCGTCGGACACGTCCATCTCAAGGTGACCGACCTGGAACGCTCCGTCGCCTTCTACCGCGAGGTGATCGGGCTCGACCTCGTGCAGCGCTACGGGCGCCAGGCGGCCTTCCTGTCGGCGGGCGGCTATCACCATCATCTTGGGCTGAATACCTGGGAAAGCCTGGGTGCCCCGCCCGCTCCGCGCCGCGCGCCGGGTCTCTACCACGTCGCCTTCCTGTTCCCCGACCGCCCGTCGCTTGGCCGGGCCGTTGGCAACGTGGTGGCGAAAGGCGTGAGCATCACCGGGGCGGCCGACCATGGCGTCAGTCTAGCCGTCTACCTCGACGACCCCGACGGCAACGGTATCGAGCTGTACTGGGACCGCCCGCGCGAAGATTGGCCGCGCGACGCGGCGGGCGAGATCGAGATGTTCAACGCACCCTTCGACGTGCCCGCCCTGATCGCCGAAGGCGAGACCGCCACCGTCTGAGGCTCTGGACCCGCGCGGCCGGCCCCAATAGGCTGGCCGCCGGAGGAACTGGCATGGCGATCAGCAAGACAATCCGCACCTGGTTCGAGGGCCGCTGGCACGACGGCGACACCGCCGTGATGCGGGCCGCCGACCACGGCGCGTGGCTCGGCTCCTCGGTCTTCGACGGCGCGCGGTATTTCGACGGGGTGGCGCCCGACCTTCTGGCGCATTGCCGGCGCGTGAACGCCTCGGCCCGCGCGCTGATGCTGACGCCGACCAAGACGGACGAAGAGATCGCGGCGCTGGCCTGGGAGGGGCTGACGGGCTTCGACTGGGCTGGTCCGGTCTATATCCGCCCGATGTACTGGGGCATCGACGGCGACATCACCGCCATCGTGCCCGGCCCCGACCGCACCGGCTTCGCGCTTTGCCTCGAAGAGGTACCGCTTGCGCCCGCCGAGGCGACGGCGCGCACCACCACGACGCGCTTCCGGCGTCCGGTCCTCGAAGTCCGCGGTGGTCAACGCGAAGGCCGGGTGCCTGTACCCGAACAACGCGCGGATGCTGACCGAAGTGCGTGCGAAGGGCTTCCAGAACGCGATGGTCGCCGACGCCATGGGCAACCTCGCCGAAAGTGCCACGGCGAACGTCTTCCTGGTGAAGGACGGCGAGGTCCTGACGCCGATCCCGAACGGCACCTTCCTCGCCGGCATCACCCGCGCCCGCCACATGACGAACCTCGCCGCAGACGGCACGCCGGTGCGCGAGGCGGTGCTGACCTTCGACGACCTGCGCGACGCCGACGAGGTCTTCCTGTCGGGCAACATGAACAAGGTCACGCCGGTGATCGAGTTCGACGGCACGCATTATCAGGTCGGCCCCGTTACCCGGCGCGTGCGCGAGATGTACTGGGATTGGGCGCTGTCGGAGCGTCCCTGATGCGCGCGCTGGCGCGGGCCATCCTGGGCCTCGCCGCCGCTGTCACCTTCCTGGTCTCGGGCTGGACCCTGTCGCAGTCGCCCTTCGCGGCCCCCTATGTCGAGAGGACAGAGGCGCAGGTGAAGGTCGCCGTCGAGGCGGCGCTGACCCACACCATGGACATGCGCACCGTCGAGGCGCGGCTGCGTGCGGCGCTGGCCGAGGGCGAGGCCGACGAGGCCGCCGCCATCCTGGCGCTCGCCGACCGCCGCGGCGTTGCGGTCATGCCCTTCCTTCGCGCCGAGGTCGAGGCGGCGGTCGAGGTGGCAGAGGGCTGGTCCGCCTGCCTCTCCTGCGCCGTCGATCCCGCCGAGTGTCCCGACCTGACCCGTGTCGCCGCCTGCAACCTGCCGCTGGAACTGACGCCGGTGGGCGATGCCAAGGCGGTCTGGCGGGCGGTCGACGCATACCTGGAAGACCGCGCCATCGACCGCGTCGACCTTGGCCTTGGCGTCGTGGGTCTGGGGGCGACGGCCGCCATCCTTGTCAGCGGCGGCTCGAGTGCCACCGTCAAGGGCGGCGCCACCGTCCTGCGCGTGGGCCGCAAGGTCGGCGCCCTGCCGCCCCGCCTGGCGGACGAGGTGGCGGTCCTTGCGTCGAACGCGCTGCGGCTGGACCGGGCGGGCGAGGCCATGCGAACGCGACAGGTTTCGCTTCTCATCGAACCCGCCGCCGCCGCGCGCCTGTCGGGTGTCGCGTCGGACGTGGGCCGACTGACCGACGCCATGCCGCTGGGGGACGCCTTCGCTGTCGTCCGCCGCGCGGAAAGTGCCGACGACCTCGCTCGGCTCGCCCGTGTCGCGAACGCGACGGGGGACCAGACCCGTGCCACTCTCGCCGTCCTCGGGAAGGCCCGCCTTGTCCGCCTCACGACGCGCCTCGCAGACATGGCGATCCTCGCCGCCGCCCTTCTGGCCGCCGTCGCCGGTCAGGTTGTGTCCTTCGCGATCTGGCTGCTGCGGCGGATGCTCCGCCCCGCGCGAGGTGGACAGCGCGGCCGACCTCCGCCACCCTCTCTGAACCGAAGGGAGGCCCGACGATGACCGAAAAGCCAATCCTCTACCTGTCCGACGAAGCTCTCGACGACCTTGGCATCGCCCCGCGCGAGATCGCGGACGCCATCGAAGCCGCCCTTCGCGCCAAGGCCGCCGGGCGGCTGCATGTCACGCCCAAGTCCTCCCTTCTGCCGGGCGAAGGGCGCTACATGATGTCGACGCTCGCCGTCGGCAACGACGAGGATCTGACGGTGCTGAAGACGGTCGCCGTCTGCCCCGACAATCCCGGCCGGGGCCTGCCCGCGATCAACGGCGCGATCCTCGTCCTCGACGCGCGCACCGGCCTTCTGCGGGCGGTCATGGGGGCGAACTGGATCACCGCGCACCGCACCGCCGCCCTTTCCGCCGTCGCGGCGCGCCGGCTGGCCGATCCCGACAGCGCGACGCTGGCCTTCGTCGGATGCGGCGTGCAGGCCCACAGCCACCTCGCCGCCTTCGCCGACGCCTTTCCGTTGCGCCGGGTGCTGGCCTGCGGGCGGGGCGAGGCGAACCGCGAAGCGCTTCTGGACGCGGCACGTCAGCGCGGCCTCGACGCGCAGGCGGCGACCCCGGACGAGGCCCTGACGGAGGCCGACATCATCGTGACATCCGTCACGCTCGACTATTCCATCTCGCCCTTCCTCGATGCCACGCTCCTCAAGCCCAACGCCTTCGCCGCCATCACCGACCTCTGCATTCCCTGGATGCAGGACAGCCTGTCGGCCTTCTCCACCGTCGTCGTCGACGACCTGGCGCAAGAGCGCACGGCCGAGCGCCCCATGCTGCCGGTCGACCTCGTCTCGGGCGACCTGACCGGTCTCGTCGGCGGCGAGATCGAACCCGGCCCCACCGGACCCCGCGCCTTCGCCTTCCGGGGCATCGCCCTTGGCGACTATGCCGCCGCCGCCCTGGCGCTTGCCCGTGCCGAGGCGACCGGCGCCGGAACGCCCATTTCCACGCGGTGATGGACAGCCCCGCGCGAAATCAGCATCATCGCCGCCGCGAAAGGGAGTGAGATGCGCAAGTTCCTCGTCATCCTCGACGACAGCCGCGAGTGCCTGAGCGCCATGCGCTTCGCTGCCATGCGCGCCGCGCGCACGGGCGGCGGCGTCCAGATCCTCGCCGTCATCCCGCCCGAGGAATTCCAGCACTGGATCGGCGTGGGCGAGATCATGCGCGAAGAGGCGCGCGAGCGGATCCACGTCCACTTCGAGGTCTTCGCCAAGTGGATGCGTGACCGCCAGAACGTCGATCCCGAACTGGTGATCCGCGAAGGCGACCCGGTGCCGGAGATCCTCGCCCAGATCGAGGAGGACGGCGAGATCGGCGTCCTCGTCCTCGGCGCGTCCGCCGAAAAGGGCGGGCCGGGGCCCATCGTGCAGGCCCTGTCGCGCAGCTTCGGCTCGCTGCCGGTGCCTCTGACCATAGTGCCGGGAGAGCTGTCGAAAGAGAGGCTGGAGGCGATCAGTTGAGGCGCTGACGCCACTTTAGAACCGTTCCAATCCATTGACACTCCAGGCCCCCGGGCGCATATATCTGGTCCAACCCGGAGAAAACGCATGTTCATCCAGACCGAGTCCACGCCGAACCCCGCGACGCTGAAATTCCTGCCCGGCCAGTCCGTGCTGGGAGCGGGCACCGCGGATTTCCCCACGGCGGACACTGCCGGCAAGTCGCCGCTCGCCAGCCGCATCTTCGCGGTGGACGGCGTGACGGGCGTATTCCTCGGCACCGACTTCGTCACCGTGACCAAGGCCGAAGCGACGGATTGGGACGTGGTCAAGGCCCCGATCCTCGGCGCGATCATGGAACATTTCCAGTCCGGCCAGCCCGCCATCGAAGGCGAGGCGGCATCGGCCCATGCCGAGCATGACGGCGAGGACGGCGAGATCGTCAGCCAGATCAAGGAACTCCTCGACACCCGCGTCCGGCCCGCCGTGGCGCAGGACGGTGGCGACATCGTGTTCCACGGTTTCGACCGCGGCGTCGTCTACCTGCACATGCAGGGCGCCTGCGCCGGCTGCCCGTCCTCGACCCTGACGCTGAAGATGGGGATCGAGAACCTGCTGCGGCATTACATCCCCGAGGTGGTCGAGGTCCGGCCGGTTGCCGTCTGAACCGACGATCCTCGCTTTCGACACATCGGCCGCGCATTGCGCGGCCGCTTTGCTGATGGGCGGCCGGATCGTGGCCGAGCGGCTTGAGGAGATGGGCAAGGGGCAGGCCGAGCGGTTGTTCCCGATGCTGGAAGAGGTGCTGGCCGAGGCTGACGCCGCGTGGTCCGATCTCGACGCCGTCGCGGTCGGCACCGGACCAGGCAACTTCACAGGCATCCGCATCGCGGTCTCGGCCGCGCGCGGGCTGTCGTTGTCCCTGACGATCCCCGCCATCGGCGTCGACGGGTTCGACGTGGTTCGCGAGGTCGCGGGCCTTTCGTCCGTGGCGCTGCCAGCGCCGCGCGGGCAGGTCTACCTCAAGGATTTCACGCAAGGCGGTGCGCCGATCCTCGCCGAGGCAGACGCGGCGCATGAGCCGCTCCCGCTGAGCGTGAACCCGGCCGGGACAATCGCCCGCCTCGCCGCCCGCCGCCTGTCGGACGCCACCCAGATCCCCCGCCCCGCCCCGCTCTATATCCGCCCTGCCGACGCGGCGCCCGCCTCGGACCCGCCGCCCGTCATCCTGCCGTGACGCCTGCCGCCCTCGCCGCGATCCACGCCGCCGCGATGGAGGTGCCCGCTCCCTGGTCGGAGAAGGACTTCGCGGAGCTTCTCGCCGCCCCTTCCGTCTTCCTGTCCCTACCCTTCATCGGTCCGCAAGTATCCCGGGGAGCGCGAGGGGCAGAGCCCCTCGCCTTCGCCTTGGGCAGGGTCATCCTCGACGAGGCCGAACTCCTTACCATAGCCGTTCACCCTGACGTGCAACGACAGGGGTACGGCGCTGCGACCCTGGCCGCCTTCGAGGCCGCCGCCCGCGGCCGCGCCGCCTCCCGAGCCTTCCTCGAAGTCGCCGCGACCAACGTCCCGGCACGCGCACTCTACGCCCGCGCCGGATGGTCCGAGGACGGTCTGCGCCGTGCCTATTACCGCGCCGAGGCGGGCCGGATCGACGCCATCCTGATGAGCAAAACCCTCGGCCCTGCATGACCTTGCGTCGCGGCCGGGCATTTCGACCGGATGGTCAAGACTCCTATTGACGCCTTATGGGCTCTGCGGCCTTAATCCGTCATCAATAAGGGCGCCGGGGGGTTCTGCCCGCTATCGGCGCCCAGGTCCGCAACTGGGAGACGACCATGACCATCCTTCACAAATTCCTTGGCGGCGCCGCGGCGCTGGCGCTGACGACGGGCGCCGCGCTGGCCGAGCCCGCACTGATCTTCGACCTGGGCGGCAAGTTCGACAAGTCGTTCAACGAAGCCGCCTTCAACGGCGCCCAGAAGTGGGCCGAAGAGACCGGCAACACCTTCCGCGAGATCGAGCTGACCTCGGAAGCGCAGCGCGAGCAGGCGCTCCGCCGCTTCGCCGAGGCCGGGTCCAACCCCGTCGTGATGACCGGCTTCGCTTTCGGATCGGTGCTGGGCGAGGTCGCCCCCGACTATCCCGACACCAACTTCGCGATCATCGACATGGTCGTCGACGCGCCGAACGTCCGTTCGGTCGTGTTCAACGAGCATGAAGGATCCTACCTCGTCGGAATGCTGGCCGCGATGGCGTCGGAAAGCGGCACCGTCGGCTTCATCGGCGGCATGGACATTCCGCTGATCCGCAAGTTCGCCTGCGGCTATGCCCAGGGCGTCAAGGCCGTGAACCCCGACGCAACCGTCGTCGCCAACATGACCGGCACGACGCCCGCAGCGTGGAACGACCCGGTGAAGGGCGGCGAATTGACCAAGGCGCAAATCAGCCAGGGCGCGGACGTGGTCTATGCCGCGGCCGGCGGTACCGGCGTGGGCGTGCTGCAAGCCGCCGCCGACGCCGACATCCTGTCGATCGGCGTCGACTCCAACCAGAACTACCTGCACCCGGGCAAGTCCTGACCTCGATGCTCAAGCGCGTCGACAATGCCGTGTACGAGGCCTTCTCGGAAGGTCCCGAGATGGAGACGGGCATCCAGGTTCTGGGCCTCGCCGACGACGGCGTGGGCTACGCGGTGGACGAGAACAACGCCTCGCTCATCACCGACGAGATGAAGGCGGCGGTCGAGGACGCGAAGGCCAAGATCGTCTCGGGCGAAGTCCAGGTTCACGACTACATGTCGGACGACAGCTGCCCCGCGATCGACTTCTGATGCGCGATGGCGCGGAAAATGCGGGGCGGCCGGACACGGCCGCCCCGGCCATTGAACTGAAAGGCATTTCCAAGGCCTTCGGCCCGGTCCAGGCCAACAAGGACATTTCCATCCGCGTCATGCCGGGCACGATCCACGGCATCATCGGCGAGAACGGCGCGGGCAAGTCGACCCTCATGTCGATCCTCTACGGCTTCTACAAGGCCGACGCGGGCGAGATCTTCATCCAGGGACGCAAGACCGAGATCCCCGACAGCCAGGCCGCCATCGCCGCCGGCATCGGCATGGTCTTCCAGCACTTCAAGCTGGTCGAGAACTTCACCGTACTCGAGAATGTCGTCCTCGGCGCCGAGGAAGGCGCGCTTCTCAAGCCATCGCTGGCCAAGGCGCGCAAGCTCCTGTCCGAACTCGCCGCCGAATACGAGCTGAACGTCGATCCGGACGAGACGATCGAGGAACTGTCCGTCGGCCACCAGCAGCGCGTCGAGATCCTGAAGGCGCTTTACCGCCAGGCCGATATCCTGATCCTCGACGAACCCACCGGCGTGCTGACCCCGGCCGAGGCCGATCACCTGTTCCGCATCCTCAATGGCCTCAAGGACCAGGGCAAGACGATCATCCTGATCACCCACAAGCTGCGCGAGATCATGGAGATCACCGACACCGTCAGCGTCATGCGACGGGGCGAGATGACGGCCACGGTGAAAACGAAGGACACCTCGCCCGAGGCGCTGGCCGAACTGATGGTGGGCCGCAAGGTCCTGCTCCGCGTCGACAAGAAGCCCGCCACGCCCTACGCCCGCGTTCTCGAGGTCGAGGATTTGCGCGTCGTGGACGAGGACGGCGTCGAGCGCGTGCAAGGGCATCGACCTGCACGTCCGGGGCGGCGAAATCCTCGGCATCGCGGGGGTGGCCGGCAACGGACAGTCCGAACTGCTGCATGTCCTCGGCGGTTATGGCCGCGCGACCGGCACGGTTCGCGTCAACGGGACCGAGATCGACCTGTCGGGCACGAAGTCCGACGGCCAGTCGCGCCGCGCGCGCGGCATTGCCCACGTCCCCGAGGACCGGCACCGCGAAGGGCTGATCCTCGACTTCTTCGCCTGGGAGAACATGGTCTTCGGCTATCACAACGCGCCGGAGTACCAGTCGTCGTCCTGGTTCATGGACAACGCCGCCATCCGCCGCATCACCCAGGAAAAGATGCAGCGCTTCGACGTGCGCCCGCCGAACCCGACGCTGGCCGCCAAGAACTTTTCGGGCGGCAACCAGCAGAAGATCGTGCTGGCGCGCGAGATCGAACGCGATCCCGAGCTTCTGCTCGTGGGCCAGCCGACGCGCGGTGTCGACATCGGCGCCATCGAGTTCATCCACCAGCAGATCATCGCGCTGCGTGACCGGGGAAAGGCGATCCTCCTCGTTTCGGTCGAACTGGACGAGATCATGTCGATGTCGGACCGCATCGCGGTCATGTTCGACGGCCGCATCATGGGCGAGCGCCTGCCGGCCGAGACAGACGAACGAGAGCTTGGCATGCTGATGGCGGGGATCACTGACACGGGCCGAGCGCCGGTCCAGAGACCGCCAAGCGGCCTTGTGAACGAGAACGGAACGCGGCCATGATGCGCTGGCGGCAGCGAGGAGCTTCGGTATGGACGTGATCCCGAAGTGGGCCGACGCGATCCTCGTCCCGCTGATCTCGATCCTGATCTCCTTCGCCCTCTCCGCTCTCGTCATCCTGTCGATCGGCAAGGATCCCATCGAGGCGGTGCGGATCATGGTCACCGGCGCCCTCGGGTCGTCCTATGGCTGGGGCTACACGCTCTATTACGCGACCAACTTCATCTTCACCGGCCTCTGCGTCGCCGTCGCCTTCCATGCCCGGATGTTCAACATCGGCGGCGAAGGACAGGCGGCGCTCGGCGGCCTCGGCGTGGCGCTGGTGTGCCTCTCGGTCGACTGGCCGCACTGGCTGGTCGCCCTGCCCGTGGCGCTGATCGCGGGCGCGCTGTTCGGGGCGGCCTGGGCCTTCATCCCGGCCTACCTCCAGGCCAAGCGGGGCAGCCATATCGTCATCACGACGATCATGTTCAATTTCATCGCCGCCTCGCTTCTGACCTACATGCTGGTCGAGCACCTGAGACCTGCGGGCGCGATGGACCCTGCCACCGCCAAGTTCCCCGCTGGCACGCACCTGCCGTCGCTCGCCGATGCGCTTGGGCTCGTCGGCATCCCGTTCTCGCAGGCCGCACCCGCGAACATCACTTTCTTCATCGCCCTCCTCGCCTGCTTTCTCGTGTGGCTGCTGATCTGGCGCACGCGCCTTGGATACGAAATCCGGGCCTACGGCCATTCCGAGCCCGCCGCCCGCTATGCCGGCATTTCGCCCACCAAGATCATCGTCGTCTCCATGATGATCTCGGGCGCGCTTGCCGGGTGCATGGCGGTGAACAACGTCATGGGCGAGGCCGAAAGGCTGGTCCTGAACTCGGTGGAAGGCGCGGGCTTCATCGGCATTGCGGTGGCCCTGATGGGTCGGTCGCATCCCTTGGGCGTTCTGCTGGCGGCGCTCCTCTTCGGGTTCCTCTACCAGGGCGGGGCCGAGCTGTCGCTCTGGGCCAACATCCAGCGCGAGCTGATCGTGGTGATCCAGGCGCTGGTGATCCTGTTCACGGGCGCCCTCGACAACATGGTGCGGATGCCGATCGAGGCGATGTTCCTGAACTTCCGCCGCAAGGCGCCGGCCGAGGCGACCACCGCGCCCAAGCCCGACGCGAAGTCGGCGCAGGGAGGGCACGGCGCGTGATAGGGGAATGGCTGCCGAACCTTCTGACCGGATGGGGCGTCCAGCTTCTGGGGGTGCTGTCGCCCGGTCCGGGCGTGGCGCTGATCCTGACGGTCGCGACGACGCGCGGACGCGCACCTGCCCTTGCCACCTGCCTTGGCATCGCCACGGGCGCGGTCTTTCTCGCACTGATCGCCGTCCTGGGTCTTGCGGCGCTTCTCGCCGACATCGCCTGGGCCATGACGGCGGTGCGCTTTGCCGGGGCCGCTTTCCTTCTTTGGCTGGCGTGGAAGTCCTTCGGACGCATGATGACGCCGGGAGAGTTGCCTGCTGCGAAGGGCACGACGCGCGCGGGCAATTCGGCGGCGGCGGGCTTTACCATGCAGATGACCAATCCCAAGGCGATCCTCTACTGGATCGCGGCGGCGGCCGTGGCGGGGCTGCAAACAGCGCCCCTGCCGATCCTCGCGCTGTTCCTTGCGGGCGCGTTCGTCAACTCCTTCGCCGGACACGGGGCCTGGGCGGTCGCGCTGTCCTCGCGGCCGTTCCTGTCCCTCTACACCGGCGCGCGCCGCTGGATCGAGGGCGTGCTCGGCGTGTTCTTCGCCTTCGCCGCCTTCAAGCTCGCCACGGCCCGGGAGTGACGCCTTGGACTACCTGACGCTCCTCCAGATCCTCGACACCACCGTCCGGCTCGCGACGCCGCTTCTCTTCGCCTGCCTCGCAGGCCTCGTGTCCGAGCGCGCGGGCATCTTCGACATCGGGCTCGAGGGCAAGCTTCTGATGTCGGCCTTCTTCTCGGCCGCCGTCGCCGCGACCACGGGTTCGGTCTGGGCCGGACTTGCCGCAGGCGTCGGCGCGTCGCTGGTCCTGTCGGCGATCCACGGCCTTGCCTCGATCACATTCCGGGGCAACCAGCTGATCTCGGGCGTCGCCATCAACTTCCTCGCGTCCGGCCTGACCGTCCTCATCGCGCAGGACTGGTTCGGACAGGGCGGGCGCACGCCGTCGCTGACGGGCGACGCGCGGTTCAACGAGATCACCCTGCCCTTCGCACAGTCGGTGTCGGGCGTGCCCTACGTCGGCCAGGGATACGCCGAATTGATCTCCGGCCACTCTCTTCTGGTCTACGTCGGGTTGCTGACCGTGCCGCTGATCTGGTGGATGCTCTACCGCACGCGCTTCGGCCTGCGGCTTCGTGCCGTGGGCGAGAACCCGGCGGCGGTCGACACAGCGGGCGTGTCGGTCCTGCGCCTGCGCTATACGGCGGTCGCCATCGCCGGCGTCCTCTGCGGCCTCGGCGGGGTCTACCTCGCCACCGGCCTGCAAGCGGGCTTCGTCAAGGAGATGTCCTCGGGCCGGGGCTACATCGCTCTGGCAGCCCTCATCTTCGCCAAGTGGCGGCCGTGGTGGGCGCTTTTCTCCTGCCTTCTCTTCGGATTCTTCCAGGCCCTGTCGTTCCGTCCCGACGTGGTCGAGAGGGTGGCGCAAGTCGATGTGCCGGGCCAGCTTCTGGATGCCCTGCCCTATATCCTGACCGTCGTGATCCTCGCCGGTTTCGTAGGCAAGGCGATCCCTCCCCGTGCGGGCGGCGAGCCCTATGTGAAGGAACGCTGACCCCACCTGTCGCGAGCCCTTGAAAGCGCACGGCGACGGGGCGTAAGGGAGACCATGCAGATTTACCTCCCCATCGCCGAGGTCTCGGTCAACGCCTTCCTTCTCCTGGGACTGGGCGGCATGGTCGGGGTTCTCTCGGGGATGTTCGGCGTGGGGGGCGGCTTCCTTCTGACGCCCCTTCTGTTCTTCATCGGCATCCCGCCCGCGGTCGCCGTGGCCACGGGCGCGAACCAGATCGTCGCCGCCTCGATCTCGGGCGTGCTGGCGCACCTGAAGCGGCGGACCGTCGATCTGAGGATGGGCAGCGTCCTTCTGGTCGGCGGCCTTGCGGGAGCGCTTCTCGGCGTACAGATCTTCAACGTGCTCAGGGCGCGGGGCCAGGTCGACCTGCTGGTGCAACTTTCCTATGTCGTCTTTCTGGGCATCATCGGCGCGCTCATGTTCGTCGAAAGCCTCAATGCCATCCGCAAGTCGCGCGCCGGCCGCGCCGCACCGACCCGCCGCAAGCACGGATGGGTCCATGCGATGCCGTTCAAGATGCAGTTCCGCGCGTCGCGGCTTTACATCTCGGTCATCCCGCCGCTGATGGTCGGCTTCCTCGTGGGGATCCTCGCGGCGGTCATGGGCGTGGGCGGCGGATTCGTGATGGTCCCGGCCATGATCTATATCCTTCACATGCCGACCAAGGTCGTCATCGGCACCTCGCTCTTTCAGATCATCTTCGTCACGGCCTTCACCACGCTCCTGCACGCGACCACCAACTACACCGTGGACATCGTCCTTGCCGTGCTTCTCCTCGTCGGCGGAGTCCTCGGTGCGCAGGTCGGCACGCAGATCGGCGCCCGGATGAAGGCCGAGCAGTTGCGCGTTCTTCTCGCCCTGCTGGTCCTCGCCGTCTGCGGCAAACTGGCGCTCGACCTCCTGCTGGAACCCTCCGAGCTTTACAGCCTCGGCACCGGGAAGTCGCACTGATGCGCGTCATCCTCCTTGCCCTCTTCCTTCTCGCCAGCCTGCCCGCGCGGGCCGAGGAGGTGGTGGCCGGCCTCAGCCAAAGCCGCATCCAGATCTCGACGAACTTCGACGGGTCCGAGATCCTGATCTTCGGTGCGGTGAAACGCGAAGCGGCGATCGTGCAGGACCCGCCGCTTCAGGTGCTCATCACCGTATCGGGGCCGTCCGAGCCCCTGACGGTGCGGCGGAAGGAACGGCGCTTCGGCATCTGGGTCAACACCGACACGGTCGAGGTGGACGCGGCCCCCAGCTTCTATTCCGTCTCGACGTCGGGCACGTGGTCCGAAACGATCAAGGACGTCGAGGATCTGCGCCACCGCATCTCGACCCACCGTGCGATCCGCTCGGTCGGTGCGACGATCCCCGGCACCCGCGACTTTACCGAGGCGCTGATCCGCGTTCGTACCAGTGAGGCGCTCTACCAGACGAACATCGGTGCCGTCACCTTCGACGAAGACACGCTGTTCTCGACCAGCATCCAGCTTCCGGCGAACCTGCACGAAGGCCAGTACGTCGCGCGGTTCTACCTGACGCGCGGCGGTTTCGTCGTCGACACGCATACCGCCGCGATCGAAGTCCACAAGGTCGGGCTGGAACGCTGGCTGTTCCACCTGTCGCGGGAACAGCCACTGGTTTACGGCCTGATGTCTTTGGCCATCGCCATCTTCGCGGGCTGGGCGGCCTCCGCCGCCTTCCGCGCGTTCCGAAGCTAGCCGCGCCCGACGAAGGGCATCTTGCTGGCCATGATCGTGACGAACTGCACGTTCGTCTCAAGCGGCAGGCGGCACATCGACAGCACCGTCTCGGCGACATGACGCGCGTCCATCGTCGGCTCGGGCTTCATGCTGCCATCCGCCTGCGGCCGCCCCGAAGCCATGTCCTGCGTCATGTCGGTCAGCGCGTTGCCGATGTCGATCTGCCCGCAGGCGATGTCGAACTCGCGCCCGTCAAGCGAAAGGCTCTTCGTCAGGCCCGTGATGGCGTGCTTGGTCGTCGTATAGGGCACAGAGTGCCAGCGCGGCGAATGCGCCGAGATCGAGCCGTTGTTGACGATCCGCCCGCCCTGCGGCGATTGCCGCCGCATCTGCCGGAAAGCGGCGCGGGCGCAGTTGAACATGCCGTTCAGGTTCACGCCGACGACGGCATTCCAGGTCTCGTCGTCGATCTCGTCGATGCTGACGGCCTTGCTGCCGCGTCCCGCGTTGTTGAAGATCGCGTCGATCCGTCCGGCCTTCTCGACGAACTGCGCGAAGGCCGCATCGACCGCGGCGCTGTCGGCGACGTCGGCCACCAGCGGCACGGCGTTGTCGCGTCCCTTGCAGAAGGCTTCCAGCTTCTCGGCGCTGCGGGCAAGGACGCCGACTGTCCAACCGGCCTCGAGGAAAACCTCGGCCGTGGTCTTGCCGATGCCCTGGCTTGCGCCCGTGATGATGATGGTTCCGCTCATTCCCCGTCGTCCTCCCTTTCAAGCGAGAACGGCGCGGGGGGCGCGTCGAGATCGCGTGTCGTCAATGGCTCGGCAGGCTTTCCGAGGCGATAGCGCGTGACCCAGTAAAGCCGCTCCTCCGCCCGAGTGATAGCGACGTAGGCCAGCCGTTTCCAGAGCGGGATGCCCGCTTCGATCCGTCCTGCCCGGCTGGCGGCGTAGAGATCCGGCGCGAAGACCTGCACCTCTCGCCACTGGGAGCCTTGCGCCTTGTGGATCGTCACGGCCGCACCATGCAGGAAGGCCGCACCCATGTTGGCGGCGAAGGGGATGAACGGCTCTTCCTCGTCCGGCATCTCGATCTTGACGATGGACGCGGCCGACACCTGCGGCTCGATGGCGCCGATGACGTGCAGCCGCGAGAAGCCGGGACGCCGCCCTGGTCCGAGATAGATCACCTGAGCGCCCTTGATGAGCCCCCGCGCTTCGAGGTCGAGCCGCTTCTTGCGGTGCTTCAGCGGCAACTCGATCCCGTCGCAGATCAGCGGCTCGCCCGGCAAAAGCGCGTCGGCGGGCGCGTCGAAGGCCGCGCGGAAGGCATGGATCAGCCGGATCCGGGTCGCGTTCCGCCAGACAAGGACCGGCGAACGCGCCATCAGCCCCGCCTCGACGCGCGGACTGACGACGACCCTGTCATCGGTGCGGGCGGCCTCCTCGATCATCCGCTCGAAGTCCTCGAACGTCAGCGCATCGTCCCCCAGCGCATGTGCGAGGTCGAGGATCGGGTTGTCGAGGTCCTGCCGGTGGACCCTGTGCAGCACCAGCTTGCGCGGCTCGGGCAGGGTCTCGAAGATCATCTGCCCCGACTGGTTGACCGGCGCAAGCTGCGCGGGGTCGCCGAACAGCAGCAGCGTCGGGAAGATTTCCCGAAGGTCGTCGAACTGCTTCTGGTCCAGCATCGAGGCCTCGTCGACGAAGCCGATGTCCAGGGGATCCTCGCGCCGCTTCCAGCCGAGGATGAAGTCCGACCCCTTCAACCCCGCCGTCGCAAGCGCGCCCGGCACCGACCTGACCGTCTGGAAAAATGCGAAGGCGCGGTCGAGTGCTACGTCGGTCAGCCCTTCGACCGAAGGCCGCTCGCCATTGCCCACCAGCCATTCGGCGATCTTCTCGTACTCGGGATCGTAGACCGGCGTGTAGAGGATCCGGTGGATCGTCGTCGCAGGCACGCGCTGGTTTCGCAGGACGCTCGCCGCCTTGTTCGTCGGAGCGAGGATGGCAAGCGTGCGACGATCCTTGCGCCGCCGCCCCTCATAGTCGCCGCTGACCGTGTCGACGCCTGCTTCCGTCAGCGCCTCGGCCAGCCGCGCCAGCAGCATCGTCTTGCCCGATCCGGCCTTGCCGATGACGGCCAGGACGCCCTGCCCCTTCTCGGTCCGGGGCGACACCGAGCTTTCCTCGATATCGACGCCAGCCCCGCGCAAGGCTTCGGCCACGCGGTCGAAGGCCTCTGCCTGGTCCTCGGAGAACGCGGTGACGGGAAGCGACATGGCCGGACCCTAGCCTGCCCGTCCGGCATGGGCCAGCGGTCAGGCCGCCATTGCGCATGCTCCTCCAAGTGACCGCGACACCCAGAAACGCGACACTTCGTCGGACACGCCCGCCGCCGCCAGAAGCCGCGCGCGGACCTGCGCGTCGATCGACCAGAGACCTGCGCTGATCGCGTCGCGGCCCTGACCCTCGGTGCCCAGGATCGTCGGCCCCCACCCAAGCCGGCGATAGATCCGCACCATGCGCGCATCGAACACGCCGACGAGGTGCGACAGGCCGAAATGCCTCCCGACCTCCATCGCGCCAAGCATCAGGGCAGCCGACACCCCCGCTGCGGCGTCAGGCGCAAGGCAGAACCGTGTGCATTCCCAGATCGACGCGCTTTCGATCCGCTGGCCATCCGTCAGCGACGCGAAGTGATCGTTGACCATGGTGATGCCGGTCGTCGGCAGAAACCGCATCGACCCACCATGCGTACCGTCCGGGCGCACCCACAGCACATAAAGCGGATCTTGGGCATCATACGCATCGTGCTCGAAGCCGTCGGCGCCCACGGCCACCTCCCAACCCAGCCGCTCGCGAAATTGCGCGGCGCGGTCGCGGAACATGCCGTCCCTCAGCTTGGGCGAGCGCGGCATTTCGGCGGCGCGGATGTAACGAAGCATGGAACCCTCCCACTTGCGGTGGAAGGGTCCTAGTCAGCCGTGATTAACGCGCATGTATCCGCCCGTGCGCGAGGGTTGTCAGACGATTAACAGCCCCTGGTTCAGGGCGCGTGCGACAGCATGGGTCGTGTTCATCGCAGACAGCTTCAGCCGCGCGCCTTCGATGTAGACGCGCAGCGTGTGTTCCGAGATCGACAGGCTTTCGGCGGCCTGAGCGCGGCTGCGGCCGAGGGCAAGAAGGGTCAGCGCGTCCGTCTCGCGCGGGCTCAGGCTCACGACCCTGGACGGATCCGTGCCGCGCTCCAGCTCCAGTGCCTTCTGGTTGATGTAGTGCGAGATCAGGATCAGCTCGCGGGTCCGCGCCTCGATGAAGCGACCCCAGGTCGCATCGTCGTCCCGACTCGACACGGTGAACAGCGCGAACTGCCCCGAGGGCCCGCGGATCGGGATGGAATAGCCCTGGTTGCCGACGCCCGCGTCGATGGCCTCGTCCATGAAGACGCGAGTGCCTCGACCGCTCCAATCCAGCCGTTTCCAGTCGACAGGATTGAACCGCCGCAGGCAGGCCTGCACCACGGGATCGATCCGGGCGTAGTCCTGCGTCAGGTAGCGGGTCGTCCATTCTTCGGAATAGGTCAGGGCGGCGCAATGTTCGCCGGTCGAGTTGACCCAGTGATAAATGACATGCTCGGTCTCGAGAATGTCTCGCAGGCCGACGATGGCTTCGTTCAGCCGGTCAAAACTTTCGACCGAAGCCAGCTTGTCGATGAAGCTCTCCAGTATGGCCAATGTTCAGCGGCGTCCCCGGCGCCATTCCCTGCACCGACGTCAGCTCCTCCGCGACGATGCCGATGGCCTTGACCATCTGCATTTCCGTGGCCGTCAATCCGTTCTTGCATGCGAAGGATCGAAGGTCGGTCAGAACGTCGAGTATCCAGTCGTTTGCCATACAGTTGTCGCCCCCAAATGGTTAACAATTCACTAATACAACCATAGCATGTATCGAGCGTGGCACGTCACTCGCCAATTTCAACTCCCCAGATTTGGCGAGGCAGTCCGTTACAAGCCGTTGAAACTGCTGGAAATGGACTTCTGAAACGGCAAGCGCCGCGCAGGATATCTGCCCGCGCGGCGCTTTTCAGTCAAACTCGAAACGATCCGTTTCCTAAATGGAAACGCTCGCTTCAAGCGTGTCCTCCCAAGTCCGAAGCCCCGTACGGGGCGCTTGAACGAGAACCGCCATGTTGCCCGGCTTGTGTTCGTTGCGGCGCATCTTGACGTGCGCGGCCGGAATGTCCGCCCAGGGAAAGACTTCGGACATGCAGGGGTCCAGCCGCCGGTCGACCATCAGCCGGTTCGCGGCGGCAGCCTGTTTCAGATGCGCGAAGTGCGAGCCCTGGATGCGCTTCTGGTGCATCCAGATATACCGCGCGTCCATCGTCAGGTTGTATCCGGTGGTTCCGGCGCAGATCACGACCATGCCGCCTTTCTTCACCACGAAGGTCGAGACCGGGAAGGTCGCCTCGCCCGGATGCTCGAACACCATGTCGACGTTCACGCCCTTGCCGGTGATGTCCCAGATCGCCTTGCCGAACTTCCTGACTTCACCGAACCACGCCTTGTATTCGTCGGTATTGACCGTCGGAAGCTGGCCCCAACAATCGAAATCCTTCCGGTTGATGACGCCCTTCGCACCCAGGCTCATCACGAAGTCGCGCTTGTCCTCTTCCGAGATCACGCCGATCGCGTTCGCCCCTGCTGTGTTGATAAGCTGGATCGCATAGGACCCAAGGCCGCCCGACGCGCCCCAGACCAGCACGTTCTGCCCTGGTTTCAGCTCGTGCGGATGATGACCGAAGAGCATCCGGTAGGCGGTCGCCAGCGTCAGCGTGTAGCAGGCGCTCTCCTCCCAGGTCAGGTGCTTGGGACGCGGCATCAGCTGTTGCGACTGGACCGTGGTGAACTGCGCGAACGAGCCGTCCGGCGTCTCATACCCCCAGATCCGCTGGCTGGGGCTGAACATCGGGTCGCCGCCGTTGCACTCCTCGTCCTCGCCGTCGTCCTGGTTGCAGTGGATCACGACCTCGTCGCCGATCTTCCAGCGCGAAACCTTGTCGCCCACAGCCCAGACGATGCCGGCCGCGTCCGAACCCGCTATATGATAGTCAGCCTTGTGAACGTCGAAGGGGCTGATCGGGATGCCAAGGCCTGCCCAGACACCATTATAGTTCACGCCCGCCGCCATCACCATCACGACGACCTCGTGGCTGTCGGGCTTGTCGACAGGCACCACTTCCAACTGGAACGATTTGTCGGGCTCGCCGTGACGCTCTCTCCGAATGGCCCAGGCGTGCATCTTCTCGGGAAGATGACCCAGAGGAGGCATCTCGCCCACCGCGTAAAGGTCCTTCTTCGGCGCCGTCTCGGTCATCGTGCCAGCCTCGTCCAAAGCCATGATCGTCCCCTTCTACGCTGCGATGCAGAATCGCAAAGCTCAAGTCAGGAAATAGATCTGGGCACGTAATATTGCAACCCAAACGTGGTCTCATTTGAAATTTTATGTCTCTCTCGCTCAGGAATCCCCTGCTTTCTTCGCAGTCGCAGCAGCCCCCTATCAGCGGAAAGTCGCATAGGCTGTCTCCAAGGGTTACACGATCGGCGAAAACAGGTACGATAGGCGGAATTCCGTAAACTTTCAGGTGGCTAGTCCAATGTCGTCCGGCGCGCGCGAACCAGACCTGCAGTCGATGCCGTCGACGACCCACCGCTTCCTCTACAATCGCTGGATGGCACGGCGCACCGTCGCGATGGCGATGATCCTTCTCTACCCCACCCTGATCGCGATGATCTTCGGAAATCCTGGCCCGATCCTCGCCCTGTTCGAAGGGCTCGTGCTAGGCGTCTGCCTCGTCGTCGCGACCGTTTTCATGATTATTTCCCGGCATCCCGTGACGCGCCTGACCGTAGGCCCCGACGGTCTGACGTCGCCCTTCGGCCTTCTGCGCAGCATCGCATGGCACGAGATCGAGCGCGCTCACTACGTCCCGCGCCGCCCCGTCTTCTGGCACGCGCAGGAATGGCTCTACCTTGAACTGCGCCCCCGCACCTCGGGTGTTCTCCGCCTTCCGCTCCCATCGTGGATCGAGGCCTGGTTCCTCAGCCGCCTCGGCGTCAGGGTCCCCCTCCACGCCCTCCGCGACCCCTCGGGCGAGGTTCTGGCATCCATCGAACGCTTCGTTTCGGTGATCCAGACCGACCTCGCGGTCGAGACAGGCGCGATCCGGCACTAGAACATCGCCGCTCGCCGCATCGCAGCGAATTGACACGGCCATTTCCTTGCGCATAATCGACCCCCAGCGAAATTATATTTCAACGTAGGTTGAGGGTGCCCGCCGATGTCGCATGCGCAGAAAGACCGACCCTGGCTGTTCCGCACCTATGCCGGCCATTCCACCGCCGCCGCGTCGAACGCCCTCTATCGCTCGAACCTCTCACGCGGCCAGACCGGCCTCTCGGTCGCCTTCGACCTGCCGACCCAGACCGGCTATGACAGCGACCACCGCCTGGCCCGCGGCGAGGTCGGCAAGGTCGGCGTCCCGATAGCCCACCTCGGCGACATGCGCGCCCTCTTCGACGGCCTGCCGGTCGAGGAGATGAACACCTCCATGACGATCAACGCCACCGCACCCTGGCTGCTGGCGCTCTACATCGCCGTGGCCGAAGAGCAGGGCGCGGACGTCTCGAAGCTGCAGGGCACCGTCCAGAACGACATCATCAAGGAATACCTCTCGCGCGGCACCTACGTCTGCCCGCCCCGGCCCAGCCTGAACATGATCACCGACGTCGCCGCCTACACGCGCGAGCACCTTCCGAAGTGGAACCCGATGAACGTCTGTTCCTACCACCTGCAGGAGGCGGGAGCGACGCCGGAACAGGAACTGGCCTATGCGCTGGCCACCGCCCAGGCCGTCCTGGACGACCTCCGCGCCAAGGTCCCGCCCGAGCACTTCCCCGAGATGGTCGGCCGCATCTCGTTCTTCGTCAACGCAGGTATCCGCTTCGTCACCGAGCTCTGCAAGATGCGCGCCTTCACCGAGCTCTGGGACGAGATCTGCCGCGACCGCTACGGCGTCGAGGACGAGAAGTTCCGCCGCTTCCGCTACGGTGTGCAGGTCAACTCCCTCGGCCTGACCGAACAGCAGCCCGAGAACAACGTCTATCGCATCCTGATCGAGATGCTGGCCGTCACGCTCTCGAAGAACGCCCGCGCCCGCGCGGTCCAGCTTCCGGCGTGGAACGAGGCGCTTGGGCCTGCCCCGCCCCTGGGACCAGCAGTGGTCCCTTCGGATGCAGCAGATCCTGGCCTACGAGACAGACCTCCTCGAATACGGCGATCTCTTCGACGGCAATCCGGCGGTGACCGCGAAGGTGGAAGAACTGAAAGACGGCGCCCGGTCCGAGCTTGCCCACATCGACGCGATGGGCGGCGCAGTCGAGGCGATCGAATACATGAAATCCCGCCTCGTCGAGGCGAACTCCGACCGCATCGGCCGGATCGAACAGGGCGAGACCACCGTCGTCGGCGTCAACCGCTGGCAGGCGGGCGAGCCCTCGCCCCTGACCAGCGGACCCGAGGCGATCATGGTCGCCGACCCCGAAGCCGAGGCTGACCAGGTCGCGCGCCTGACGGACTGGCGCGCCTCTCGCGACGAGACAAGGGTCCGAGCTGCCCTCGATGCCCTCCGCGATGCCTGCGCTTCAGGCGAGAATGTCATGCCCGCCTCCATCGCCGCCGCCAAGGCGGGGGCCACGACGGGCGAGTGGGGCGACGTGGTGCGCGCCGCCTTCGGCCAATACCGCGCGCCTACCGGCGTCAGCCGCAACCCATCGAACCGGACCGAGGGGCTGGATGAGATCCGCGCGGCAGTGGATGCCGTCTCCGCTCGCCTCGGCACCCGCCTGAAGTTCCTGGTCGGCAAGCCCGGTCTCGACGGCCACTCGAACGGGGCCGAACAGATCGCCGCCCGCGCCCGCGACGCCGGTATGGACATCACCTATGAGGGGATCCGCCTGACACCGGCCGAAATCGTCGTCGCGGCCCGCGAAGCCGGTGCCCATGTCGTGGGTCTGTCGATCCTTTCGGGAAGCCACCTGCCGCTGATCGAGGAAACGCTGGCCGAGATGGTTTCAGCCGGACTCTCGCATGTGCCGCTCGTCGTGGGCGGCATCATTCCCGAGTCCGACGCCGAACGACTGCGCATCATGGGCGTCGCCCGGGTCTACACGCCCAAGGATTTTGAGCTGAACCGCATCATGTTCGACATCGTGGCACTGGCCGACCCCGAAGCGGTGGCGGCGGAATAGGATGTCAGGTCGCCGCGCCGTTCTTGCCGAACGGGTCATGGCCCCAGTTCTTCAGCGAATAGGCCCAGTTGGATCCCTCTGGCTCCTTTGGCTTCTGCGCCGAGTGCCTCGCAATATACCCCAGGACCTTCGCCATGTGATCCCACTGGTCGTCCGTAAGATCGTCCTTGCCGGACCGCTTGATCTCCACGATCCGACGTCCTAACTCGTGGCCCGTGCTCTCGCCTCCGCCGCTGCTGTCGCCAACGGACTTCGACTCGTCCGTGGCCAGCCAATCCTCAAGCTCCTTCGGCGCCATGTTCACCTTCGTGCGCCATTCGCTCCAGATCTCGTCTCTCGATTTGTCCGACATCTTGGCCTCCGTAAGATGAAAAGACCCCGCCATTGGCGGGGCCTTCACCTGTCGTTTATTTGCGAAGGAATGCGATCAGCGCCCTGTTGAACTCGTCCGCGTGGCTGACGTTGCAGCCATGCGGCGCGCCCTGAATGACGTGCATCTCCGACCCCGGCACCATGCGGTGAGTCCGCTCGCCCGATCCCTCGATCGGCACAACGCCGTCGGCATCGCCGTGAAGGACAAGTGTGGGAACGGTGATCTTCTTCAGGTCGTTGCGGAAGTCCGTCGTGCCGAACGCTTCCATGCACTCAAGCGCGGCGGTCTCGTCCGACTGCTCGCAAAACGAGATGGCCATCTGCCGCTCGGGCTCGGACACTTGCAGGTCGCCGTTCGCCGAGAAGAAGTCCCTCGTGAACGCGTCGAAGAAGGTCGAGCGATCCTGCTTCAAATCCGCTTCCATCTTCTCGGCCTTGTGTTCGTCAAGTGGCCCTTCCGGGTTGTCGTCGGACTTCATCATGAAGGGCGGTACAGCAGAAGCGAAGACGATGCTGTGAAGCCGTTCCTCGCCGTAGGCCGAGACGTAACGTGCCACCTCGCCGCCTCCCATCGAGAACCCGACCAGCGTCACATCGCGCAGATCCTTGTCATCCATGACGGCCTCGAGGTCATCGGCCATGGTATCGTAGTCGTAGCCATGGTCGGGCTTGTCCGACCGGCCGAAACCGCGGCGGTCGTAGGTGATGACACGAAAGCCCGCGTCGCGGAGCGCGGGCACCTGATGCGCCCAGGCCTCGCCCGACAGGGGCCAGCCGTGGATCAGGACGACGGGACGGCCCGTGCCTCCGGTATCCTCGACACGAATGTTGACGGCGGAGTCTATACGCTGGTCCATGTGTTGCTGTCTCTTTCCGGCTAGGGGACCGCGCCAATGGTCGGCGCGGCGTTGTGAACTCAACAGAAGAACGGCAGCGATGTTCCGCGCTCGTCCCCGATCCCGCACCGACGCAATACCGACGTGATACCGACGCGATACCGACACCGCTTTCCGCCCTCCCCGCAGCCCGTTACTCTGCCGCTCGGAACATGAGTGAGGGACCGCAAACATGACCGTCCACATCGGCGCCAAGTCCGGCGACATCGCCGAAACCGTCCTTCTGCCCGGCGATCCCTACCGCGCCAGATGGGCCGCCGAGACCTTCCTCGACGCGCCGCGACTTGTGAACGAGGTGCGGGGAATGCTGGCTTATACCGGGACGTGGAAGGGCAACCCCGTCACCATCCACGGCACCGGCATGGGGATGCCGTCGCTGTCGATCTACGTCAACGAACTGATCCGCGACTACGGTGCCAAGACATTGATCCGCATAGGGTCTTGCGGAGGAATGCAGGACAGCGTCAAGGTTCGCGATATCGTCATCGCGATGACGGCCAGCACCTTGTCGACCCCCTCCCGAGGCATCTTCCGCGAGCTGAACTTCGCCCCCTGCGCCGACTGGACCCTCCTCCGCGCCGCCGTCGCGGCCGCCGAAGCCTCAGGCGTCGCAACCCACGTCGGCGGCATCTATTCATCGGACGTGTTTTATGACGAACGCCCCGACCTGACCGAGCAGATGACCCGCCACGGAATCCTCGGCGTCGAGATGGAAGCCGCCGAGCTCTACACCCTCGCCGCCCGCCATAACCGGCGCGCCCTCGCCATCCTGACGGTGTCCGATCATCTGTTGAGCGGAGAGGCGCTGCCATCGGAAGACCGCGAAAGAAGTTTCGGGGAAATGGTGCGCATCGCCCTTGAAGCGGCTTTTTGACGAGCTAACGTTTCCTGTCAGCCCGCATGAGCGGTGCAATCGTTTCGACAGGAGACAGTGAATGAAGATTTTCAAATCCGCCGCGGTTCTTTCCGCACTCGTGCTCGCCACAGCCTGCGCCCAGCAGGAAGAAGTGATGGTCGAGACCCCGCAACAGACCCCGATCTATGCCAAGGACGGCACGATCATCGGGATGGAGCCCATGGTTCGCCCCGGTGGCATGATGTCCAGCAACAGCACCATGAGCATGGATGACTGCATGGGCGCCGTCGCCGGTGGTGACGATACCGCGTGCGAGGAGGTCAACAACGACCTTCCCGGCGGTGTGGACGGCTGACTGCCGTAGGGCTTCGCCGAAGGCTCAGCGGCCGTGCGAGCGATCGTAGCCGCTGATCTTGGGCGAGGCCCACCCTTCGGGGGGATCTCCCTCGAATATTTCGACCAGAAGCGGATGGCATGCAGCGATGTCGGACGAATGTTCGCCGCCGCAATCCCCTCCGGGACAAGCCGACAAAGCCCCAAGCAGGTCGATCTCCGCGAACATCGTCAGCCTGTCCCCCGGCCTGACCGGAGACGCCTTCATGAAATATTGGCCGGTGTCCCGCGTGAACCCCGTACACATGAAGACATTGAGCACGTCGTGAACGTGACGCTCCGCCTCGTCCAGAGCCATGTCCTGTTCGTCTGCCAGCGCCCTCATCAGGTTCGAATGGCAGCAGCGATGGTAGGTCGTGCCTGACAGAAGCTGCCCCGTGTAGGGGTCGCAGCGAGTGCCGATGACGTCGTGCACGCCGCCTCCGTCAGCGTCGATCCCGTACCAAGCCGAGCGTGTCTTCGATAAGCGTCGCCATCGGCCGCAGATAGGGCAGCACCGACCACAGGCGGTCCCCTGTCGTCACATGCGTGCCGTGAAGCGCGCGGGTCTTGCCCGAAAAGAACCGCTCGGACAGATCGCCGGCATTCCATAGGTTCAGATCCCCGACCTGCGGACCATCGACCGAAACGATGCGAAAGACGCCGCCCGCCGGAACGCGAAAGCAACGACCCTCGCGGGGCGGAACGACGATTTCACCCGTCTTCCTGTAGTCTGAAAAAGCCTTCAGTTTTGCCGCGACACCGGCATCGGGCAGTGTCTCGGGCGGGTAGACGACGACGGGTTTCGCCGCCCGGCGGCGATCGGCGTCATAGGGAGCGCTATTCATTCCGGTCCAGTTCATGCCTTCGATGGAGGCGTCGCCACAACGGCCTGACGTCCATGGCGGCGATCGCAATGCCCAAAGGTATCATCCAGAAGCCGAGGATGGGAAGAAATCCCAGAAAGCCCGCCGCGATGACGACCAACCCGACGAGCCACCGCAGACCGACGGGAATATGACGCCTCACCCACAGCCGTGTCCTAGCGACCATGCGGACAAGCTTCTTCTTGACTGACATGATACTTCTCGTCTCCCTTCGGCCAGACAGAGATAGAGTGCGGCACCCCGACGCCCAAGGTCACATGGCCGACATAGCCCTCCGCTCAGGCGCCAACCCGCCACCCGACTGGACCGAGCTGCACGCCCTGCTGGTTGCAGCCTTCAAGGTGATGGAGGGGAAGATCGACCCGCCCTCATCGCTTGCGGCGATGACGGCCGACAGCCTTCGCGTAAAGGCCGGAGAGGAATTCGTCGTACTGGCGGAGAGGGACAAACGGCTGGTCGGCTGCGGTTTCGGGATCGCCAGGGACGAAGCCTTCTACCTCTCGAAGATCGCCGTTGCTCCGTCGATGCAGGGTCAGGGTGTCCTGCGCCGAATGCTGCCCCTGTTCGAAAACGAAGCCCGGCGGCTTGGATGTGGCGCACTGACCCTGCAAAGCCGTGTAGAGATGACCGAAACTCATGCCGCCTTCGAGGCTTTGGGCTTTCGAAAGGTCTCTGGATCGTCGCACCCGGGCTTTGACAGGACGACAAGCTGGCACTTCCGCAAGGCGGTGTGACGGCCCCGCGAGGGGCCGCCACGAGGTGTCACGCAGGGACGGGGTCTGCCTTGGGTCGTCGCCACGGAAGGGACCGGGGAAGGCCGGAGCCGCGCCATTCTTCGTTCCGCGTCAGCCACATGGTCAGGGCAAGCGCCACGAAGGCCAGGGTCGACCCTGCCAGCATGGCCTGATCCTCGCTCTGCAGGATAAGGTACAGAACTCCGTAGACCGCGACGAGGACGCCGCCCAGCAACCCGGTCTTGCGCCCGAGCTTCAGCGCCGTGGCCCCGAAGACGGCAAGAAGTCCGATCGTCGCCCCTGCGGCAAGAAGGTAGGCCGCCCCGAAGCCGATGTGTTCGGCGTAGGACACCATCAGCAGGATGAAGACCGACTGCGCAAGCCCGACCATCAGGTACTGGACGGGATGTGCCGGCCTTGGCGCCGCGCGGTCGAGGAGGAGGATCGTCAGGAAGGTCAGCGAGATGAACAAAATGCCATAACGCGACGCCCTCCAGGCTTTCTGGTAGAAGTCGTTCGGCGTCAGAAAGCGCGCACCCATTGTGGCACCCGCACGCGCCTCGGCATCGGGATAGCGACGTCCGGCCTGCGGCAGCGACCGCGCGAGGTGAGGAACGGTCCAGCTTGCACTGAACCCCTCCGCCGTCACCTCCCTTTCATCGGGAAGGAAATCGCCGAAGAAACTGGGATCGGGCCAGTCGCTTGTCATCCGAAAGCGCGTCGTGCGTCCGGTGGCTGCGACGGCGAATGTGCCGGCGCCGTTGACCCCGAGATCGAGGGTGTATCCTGACCTGTCACGCGGGTCGCCCGTCAGCGCCACGATTCCGGTGCGTTCGGCATCGCCCCGTGCAACGGGTTCCAGGTCGAGAGCCGCTCCTCCCGCGGCAAGCGTCGCCTCGCCCCTCAGGCCCCGGTTCGCATTCAGGAAGATCGTCAGCGTCGCATCGTCCCAATGCACCTCTTCCGTTTCTGTCGCCTCGGCCTCGGCCTGCGCGGTGTCGAAGTCGAACGTCATCCCCAGGTCGGCGGTATAGACGGGCACCTCGAAAAGGCCGCGGCTTCGAAGCGAGCTTCGGCTGGTCACGTCGATGTCGAGATCGTCCGGGTACAGGTAGATGGGAGGCCGCGTCTCGGTGACGGTTTCCTCGAAGTGCTCGTAGATGGCATTGCCCTTGTCGTCGCGGAGCGTCAGGCCGGTGACGGAATCCACCGCCTCGCGCCGGCGGTCGTAGGTCACCTCCTCCGTCACGGGGATGGTGAGAAGCGGGCCGGAAAACAACTGCTCGCCGCCCCATTCGCGGCTCAGGTCCGCGATCGTGCCGTCGGAATAGCGCGACCGCTCCTGCACGATGTCGCTGACAAGGCCCAGGGGAATGAACATCAGAAGGGCGAGAGCGCCCACCATGATGAAGCGCAGGCCTGCGGAATGTGTCACGTCACTGTCCTTTCGTATCGTTTCTTCCGCCACGTCTGACGGCGGCTCCGCGCAATCGCCGTTGCGAAAGCGTGGACGAAGGGATCAGCGGTCGTGCATTTATGAGGAGGAGTTGCGCAGGCAGACCGTCGGCGCGCCGCCGTCTTCCGGGCGGGTGCGCGCGCCGCATGACGCGCAGACCCAGTTACCCGCCGCTCGATCCTGCCGCCAGCGGCAGAGCCGGGTCAGAGACGTAGTGCGCCGCATCCACCACAGGTAGGCAAAGGTTCCGACGAGAAGGGCGAGGGCGAGAAAGACCATCGTCCAGATATGTGCCGCGCCCGTTGCGGGCGCAACCGGACCTCAGCGTTCGAAGGCCTCGACGCACAGCACGGTCGGCAAATGGCGCGCGGCCTCGATCCAGCTTTCGCCCTCGTCCGCCGAAGCGAAGACCGAGCCCGAGTTGGTGCCGAAATACACGCCGGCCGGGCTTTGGCGGTCGCCGGCCATCGCCTGCCGCAGGACGGTGAAATAGCAGTTCTGCTGAGGCAGCCCGTCGCGCTTGGCGGTCCAGGTGTCCCCGCCGTCGCGCGATGCCCAGACCGCCGCGCTGGCATCAGGAGGAAAGCGTCCCTCGGTGTCGCCGTTCAGGGGAATCGTCCAGATCGTGTCGCGGTCGGTCGGGTGGACGCGGATCGGGAAGCCGAAAGTCGACGGCAGTCCCTCGGTGATGTCGTCCCAGCTTCGTCCCCCATCCCGGCTTCGGAACACGCCGTGGTGGTTCTGCTGGTAAAGCGTGTCCGCATCTCCCGGTGCCCGCATCATGTTGTGGACGCAGTGCCCGGTCTCGCCGTCCTGCCCCGCCGCCGGGTGATCGTGGTGGGCGTGAGCCTCCTCGTTCGACATGCGGTTGCGCCGTTCCCATGATCCGCCGCCATCCTCGGAGGCAAAGACACCAGCGGCCGACACGGCAAGCCACAGCTTCTTCGGCACGCCCGGATCGGTGACGATGGTGTGCAGCGTCAGCCCGGCCGCGCCGGGGTTCCAGCTTTCGCGACCCTCGAAGTCGGCAAAGGCGTCGTTGCGCGTCCAGGACTTTCCCCCGTCCGAGGATTCGAACAGTTGCGCCGGCTTCGCCCCGGTCCACACCTTCCCGTGGGCCGCGTGGAGCGACCACAGGGCGTCGACCGTGCCGTCCTCGAACAGGGGCTCGCGCTTCTCCCACCCGAACATGCGCGCCATGTCGGGGTCGTTCGCGAACCATTTGTCCATCTGACCGTCGGTGAACTTCGCCAGCTCCCAGGTCTCGCCGCCGTCCTCGGACCGCCAGACGCCCGCGCCGAACCATTCGTTGCCGCCCGCCGCCCAGAGCAGTCCCGGTCTCGGGATCGCCCACGGCGTGATTGATGGGCCAGAGGCCGCAGTGCGGCCCGGACACCGTCCAGGTCTGGCGATCGTCGGACGACAAGAGGAACGCACCTTTCGTCGTTCCTACAAGCAGGGTCACGGTCATGGCGTCTCTCTCTGATCGACTGACGGGCGAGTCGGTTGATCCAGATCATGATCCGGAGGCCCTGGCTTGGCTAGAAGCCTCTTTCATGGAGATATTCGCACTCGAGAATGCGTTGGAGGCCTACGGCGAGGGCACCGTCCTTGCGGCGGCTGGCCTCACCGTGGGCCTCGTCTTCGGGGCGGCGGCGCAACGATCCCGCTTCTGCCTTCGCGCAGCGACCGTCGAGGTATTTTCGAGGCGGCCGGGAGAGAGGATGGCTGTCTGGCTTCTGGTCTTCTTCTCGGCGCTAGCAGCGACGCAGGGCGCGATCCTCGCAGGGTGGCTCGACGTATCGGGCGCAAGGCAGATCGCGGCCGAGGGCAGCATGAGCGGCGCCATCGCGGGCGGACTGATGTTCGGCGCCGGGATGATCCTCGCCCGCGGATGCGCAAGTCGCCTGCTGGTGCTGTCGGGAACGGGAAACATGCGCGCCCTCGTCACCGGCCTGGTGGTGACACTGGTGGCGCAGGCGTCCTATCGCGGCGTCCTTGCTCCGCTTCGCGAAGACATCTCACGGATATGGACGGTCGCCGGCGGCGCGGATCGCGATCTCGCGTCCCTCGCCGGCGTCGGTCACGGCAGTGTCGTCCTCTTCGCGGTCGCGGGCCTTGTCGCCGCGGCAGTGCTGGCGTTTGCCTCGCGCACCGGTGTGGGGACTGCCATCGCCGCCATCCTCACCGGATTGTCCGTGGCCCTCGGCTGGCTTGCGACCTGGGCCGTGGCGTCGACCTCCTTCGAGGTCGTCCCGATCTCGTCCGTCACCTTCACCGGACCGTCGACCGACACACTGATGGCGCTCGTCGCACAGCCGGACCTACCCCTGTCGTTCGGCATCGGACTCGTCCCCGGCGTCTTTCTCGGATCGATGGCGATGGCGGTCCTTCGGCACGAGTGGCGCATCGAACGCTTCGGCCCGGACACCCCGATGGAGAGCTACCTCATGGGCGCCGTGCTCATGGGCTTCGGCGCAATGCTGGCAGGAGGTTGCGCCGTCGGCGCGGGGGTGTCCGGAGGGGCGATCCTGTCGTTGACCGCCTGGGTCGCCGCCGTCTCGATGTGGGCCGGATCCTTCGTCATGCAGGCAATCCTCAGGGCGGCGGACGCCCGCAGGACCGCCGCCGCCTGACGCATCAGACGATCCGCTCGACCATCATCTTCTTGATTTCCTGGATCGCCTTGGCCGGGTTCAGCCCCTTGGGACAGGTCTTGGCGCAGTTCATGATCGTGTGGCAGCGGTACAGCTTGAACGGATCCTCAAGGTCGTCCAGCCGCTCGCCCGTCGCCTCGTCGCGGCTGTCGATGATCCAGCGATACGCGTGGAGAAGCGCGGCCGGGCCCAGGTAGCGGTCGCCGTTCCACCAATAGGAGGGACAGGACGTGGAGCAGCAGGCGCACATTACGCATTCATAGAGACCGTCCAGCTTCCTGCGGTCGTCGATAGACTGCTTCCATTCTTTCTTGGGACTGTTCGTCTTGGTCTCGAGCCACGGCATGATCGAGGCGTGCTGTGCATAGAACAGCGTCAGGTCCGGGATCAGGTCCTTGATGACCGGCATGTGCGGCAACGGATAGATGCGGATATCGCCCTTGATCTCGTCGTGGCCATAGATGCAGGCCAGCGTGTTTATGCCGTCGATGTTCATCGCGCAGGACCCGCAGATCCCCTCGCGGCACGACCGGCGGAAGGTCAGCGTCGGGTCGATCTCGGTCTTGATCTTGATGAGGACGTCCAGAACCATCGGACCGCAGGTGTCCATGTCGACGAAATAGGTGTCGACGCGCGGGTTCTCTCCGTCGTCGGGATTCCAGCGATAGACCATCACCTTGCGGACGTCCTTCGCCCCTTCCGGCCTGGGCCATGTCTTGCCGACACGGATCGTCGAATTCTTGGGAAGGGTCAGTTGAACCATGGCACTCTCCTTAACGCAGTCCGCCCAGAAGGACGGGAAGCCCCTCGGTCGCGAGGCACTGGATGGTCCCCTGACGCGAGAGGATGATCGAGACGATCTCGACCGTGTTTGCCGTCGGCCCGGTCACCGCGTCCGCCGCCAGTGAAAGAAGCTCGCGTGAACTGGCATTGTCGATGATGCAGTCCGTCGCGGGCTCAAGCGGAATACCGGGGAAGCGCTGCTCCAGGACAGGCCGCACGGCCGTCCGCGCGGCGTCGCGGGTGATCTCGTCCTGCTGCTGCGGTGTGCAGGCGGCGAGGATGACGACGGCCAGAATATGAAGCTTCATGCTGTTTTCCTTATTCTTGCGTAACCGGCCAATTCTTCTGCCTTGCTGATGATGACACGGGCCCGGGCATCGAAAGAGTGGGTCTCGCGCATCGACAGCGCCAGCGCGCGTCTTTCGGCGCGGCGACCCTCGTCCTCTTCGGCTATGGATCTCGCCGCCTCACGCACCTCATGCGCGTCGCGGACCTGGTGGACGAAGGGTGCGATGTCGTCAGGCAGCCAGGAGACCGGGTCGGTGATGACCGGCGTCCCGCAGGCGAGGGCGTCGAAAATGCGGTTGGACGGAATGCCGAGGCGGCTCATGTCGGGACGGTGATCGTTCAAGACGATCTGCGACGTCGCATAGACTGCGCCAAGGTCGTCCTGCTCCAAACGCTCTCCTTTCGCGAAGTCGGCGGCCGGACTTTCGGCCCAGCCCCTGCCCCACAATTGCAGCGGCAGGCCCGCGCGCATTGCCTGACGCACGATAGGACGGCGAAACCGCTTCGAGATACCCACGAAGGTGGCGCCTTCGCGCAGGGCGCCTTCGTCGGGCAATCCCATGCGGGTCGCGTCGAAGGCCTGAGGCAGCAAGGTGACGAACTCGGGCCCGTAGATCGTGGCGATCTCGTCTTTCAGCGGCTGACCTGCCGCAAAGACATGGTCCGCACCCAGCGAATCCTGACGAAGCGCGCCTAGGTCGTCGGCATACAAGGCCCAGAACAGGGTCAGATGACCGAAGCGCCGCTCGTAGGAAGCATCGCCGCGCAGGACGATATCGATCTGGTCGCTTGGCCCCTGTGCATGCCAGTCCCGCACGGTGCGGATCTCGGCAGAGTGTCCGGCGCGCTCAAGGGCTTCGGCCAGAGAGACCGCGAATGCATGGTCGCCCCACGAGGCCTGGGCGCGCGGGTTGGGGACCGGCGTCTGGATGCGGAAAGACAAGGCTCCCTCGGCCGGGAGGGGAGCGATGTAGCGTAGGTAGGGTTCGATCGTCGCAGCCGCGAGAAACGCCGTCAGACCAAGGTCGTCGAAGGTCATTTCGCCGTAGCGCGCGATGATCTCGTCGCGCTTCTCCGAGAGGACGCAATTCTTGGCGTCCAGCCCCGTGATGGCGACAAGGCCCGACGGCGGTGTGTCGAACGTCCGGAGTTTCAGGTCCGGTCGGTAGTCGCGAAGGATCGGAAGAAGCTTCCAGACGTCCCCTGTCCACGAGCGGGTGACGCGGCGGTCCCAGTCGCGACGCGCGCCCGCCGAACTGAACGGCACGCAATCGTGCATGAGTATCATTCCATCGGCGGCCATATGGCGTTCGGTGTTGATGAAGTCGTCCAGAAGGTATTCGAAGAGATGCATACCGTCGAGAAACGCGAGGTCGATCGAGACGCCAAGTCGGTCCAGTAGACCCGACGCGAAGAAGGCTTCGCTCGTCGTCTGCTGGAGAATCGGCCCAGGCTTGCCCCCCATTACATCAGCCTCGATCCGGAAAGCGGGATCGATGGCGAAGGAGAGACATTTCGAAAGCCCGAGGGACGCACCGCTTTCGGTCCCGATCTCAAGGTAGGTCTTCGGTTCGAGCCTTTGATGCAGCTCGTGAAGCAGCGCAAAATAGTGGGTCCGCCCCAGAACCGGAAAACCCTCTTCCGGCACGAGGTTCAACTCGTCCCGGATCTTGCCGATCAGCGTCGGGAAATGCGCCATGCTGCCTGCCCTCCTACCTCAGCACCAGCGGCCGGATCGGCCCCTGCCCGGTCTCCCGGCGCACGCAATCCTCGTAGACCTGGTAGGGGTCCAGACCGCGAAGGTAGTCGCTCGTCACCCCGACCTCGAGCCGCGAGCCGACCTTGCCACCCGTCCCGATGCCGATGCCGATTTCTCCGGTGGGGCCCGTCGCGGCACGCGCCTTGTCCTCGCAGACCTCGGCGGCGCGTTCGGGCGACAGGGGGCCGCAAGCGGCAAGAAGCATGAGCGCCGGAAGAAGGATCGCGACTCTCATTCCAGCAACGCCACGTTGTTCGCCGCTATACATGACTGCACCTCTTCCCGCGTCAGCATGTCCTGAACCAGCGCAACCGCCTCGATCGAGGGGCTGCGCGCGTCGTCAGTCGACAGGGTCAGCAGCTCGTCAAATTTCGCGTGGTCTCGGACGCAGGTCGCCACCGGCGCGCGTTCGACACCGGGCTGAAGCGTGACGAGCGTGGCCGAGGCGACAAGTTCGGCCCGCTCTTCGACCGTGGATTCCGGCTGTGGGGCGCAGGCAGAGAGCGCAAGGACGGCGATGACAGGAAGTCGCATCAGTAGACCCTCGCCTTGGGCGCGATCCGTTTCAGGTCGATCCCGCCTTCGTCGCTCGTCGTCAGCGGGTCGAGGTGGACCGGGCGATAGTCCAGTCGGACGTTGGCGCCCTCCACCCAGGCAAGGGTGTGCTTGCGCCAGGTCTGATCGTCGCGGTCGGGATAGTCCTCGTGCGCATGAGCCCCGCGCGAATTCCTTCCGCGCCTCGGCGCTGACGATGGTCGCAAGCGCGTTCGGCATCAGGTTCGCCAGCTCCAATGTCTCCATCAGGTCGCTGTTCCAGATCATGCTCCGGTCGGTCACCTTGATGTCGTCCATCTTGCGCGCGACGGCGTCCATCTTCTCGACGCCCTCGGCAAGTGTCTTGTCGGTGCGGAACACTGCCGCATCGGCCTGCATCGTCTTCTGCATCTCGAGCCTCAAGTCGGCCGTGGGGACCGTTCCGTCAGCATGGCGGAAACGGTCGAAACGGTCGAGCGCGGCGTCGATCGAGGCCTGATTGAGCGACGGATTGCCGCCGGTGCGGTCCACGACCTGCCCGGCCCGGATGGCGGCCGCGCGGCCGAACACAACGAGGTCGATCAGGCTGTTGGACCCAAGCCGGTTCGCGCCATGCACGCTCGCGCAGCCCGCCTCGCCCACGGCCATCAGGCCGGGCGCTGTCCGTTCAGGGTTCTCGCCGTCGGCGTTCAGCACCTCGCCCCAATAGTTCGTGGGAATGCCGCCCATGTTGTAGTGGACGGTCGGAATCACCGGGAATCGGTTCCTTCGTCAGGTCGACTCCCGCGAAGATCTTGGCCAACTCGCTGATGCCCGGCAGGCGCTCGTGCAGCGTCTCGGGCGGAAGGTGATTAAGGTGCAGGTGGATATGGTCGCCCTCGGCGCCCACGCCCCTGCCCTCGCGGATTTCAAGCGTCATGCAGCGCGAGACGACGTCACGCGACGCCAGGTCCTTGTAGGTCGGCGCATAGCGTTCCATGAACCGCTCGCCTTCCGAGTTGGTCAGGTAACCGCCCTCGCCTCGCGCTCCTTCGGTGATCAGGCACCCCGACCCGTAGATGCCGGTCGGGTGGAACTGCACGAACTCCATGTCCTGAAGAGGCAGCCCCGCACGCGCCACCATCCCGTTGCCATCGCCGGTGCAGGTGTGGGCGCTGGTCGCGCTGAAATAGGCGCGGCCGTATCCGCCGGTGGCCAGCACCGTCATCTTGGCGTTGAAGACGTGGATGGATCCGTCGTCGAGGCACCACGCCACGACGCCCTGGCACGTGCCGTCCTCGGCCATGATGAGATCCAGCGCGAAGTACTCGATGAAAAACTCCGCGTTGTTCTTCAGCGACTGGCCGTAGAGCGTATGCAGGATCGCGTGACCGGTCCGGTCCGCCGCAGCGCATGTCCGTTGGACTGGTGGACCTTCGCCGTACTCGGTGGTGTGGCCGCCGAAGGGCCGCTGGTAGATCCGTCCTTCTTCGGTGCGCGAGAAAGGCACGCCGTAGTGTTCGAGCTCGTAGACCGCCTTCGGAGCCTCCCGCGCGAGGTATTCCATCGCGTCTGTGTCGCCCAGCCAGTCCGACCCTTTCACGGTGTCGTACATGTGCCACTGCCAGTGATCGGGACCCATGTTGCCCAGGGACGCCGCAATGCCGCCCTGCGCCGCCACGGTATGCGACCGCGTCGGGAAGACCTTGGTGATGCAGGCCGTCCGCAATCCCTGCTCGGCCATGCCGAGCGTCGCGCGAAGGCCGGATCCGCCCGCGCCGATGACGATGCAGTCGTACTCGTGTGTCTCGTAGTCGTAAGCGGCCATGTCTTTACCTCAGAGCGCGAGCTTGGCGATGGCGAAAATGCCGACGGCGGCGGCAACGTAGGACAGCACCGTCGTCAGGATGATCGCCCATTCCCGTCCGGGCTGGCCGACGTAGTCTTCTATCACAACCTGGATGCCGTTCTTGAAATGCATGAACCCGGTCACGATCATCAGCGCCGCCACGATCGCCGGAAAGGGTCGGGAGAAATAGGCGATGACTTCGAGATGGGGACGCCCGAGCATCGGACCGAAGGTGAAAACGAACAACGGCGTCAGAAGCAGGAGCGCCACGCTCGACTTCGTCATCGCCCAGTGCCGTTCGGTGCCCTCGCGGGCCGAACCATGACCCGTCGCGCGTTTGAGATCGGTCAGGTAGGACATCTTGTCTCTCCTCACACGGCCAGGACTGTCAGGATCGTCATGGCGACCGAGGCGACGATGACCACTATCCCAAGCCGCTCGGCGGTTTCGATTTCAAGCCCGCGCCCGCTGTCCCAATAGAGATGCCTCAGTCCCGCCAGCGCGTGGTACCAAAGTGCCCAGGCCGACACGACCATGACGAGGTCGCCGAGGAAGGACGTGATCACGCCGTCGGCCCTCGCAAACGCTTCGGGCGACGTTGCCGCGGCGAGGAACCACCAAACGACAAGGATGGCCGCCACGCCAAGGCCCGTCCCGGCGATCCGGTTGGCGATGGACGTCATCGAAGTGATCTGAGGCCTGTAGTAAGGCCCGATCATGAACGGAGAGAGGGGTCGCTTGCCTCTGAGGTCGTCAGCCATGTCTCCAGCTCCTTCTGGCGGCGGCGTTGGGTTGTCATAGCACTGTCGTCGGCCATGTCACGCCTCTGCGGCGCCGCAGCGCAGCAAATATCGCTAACAATCGCGGGAATTTCAGACTTGTGATCACACGCAGAATTCCTGCGATCACAAAACCACTCGTCTCGTTACAGAGGCATCAGTGCCCAATAGTCGAGGTCGAGAAGAACGCCCGGCAGGTATTTCCCTGTCTCCGTCCGCAGCTGCCCCACAGACGCCTCTGGCTTGTGAGCGACAAGACGCAGGCGCAGCGCGCCCACCCCCGGCGCCGCGGTGGTCGCCTTGCCAAGAACCTCGGACCAGGCGCAGACCGTATCGCCCGCGAAGAGAGGGCCGACATGCGCCCCGCCGTTCAGCGCCACGAGGATCTGCGCATTCGCAAGACCGTTGAACGACAGCGCCCGAGCCAGGCTGATGACGTGTCCGCCATAGATAAGGCGGCGTCCGTCGTCGCGGTGCGTGGCGTCGAAATGGACCTTCGCCGTGTTCTGCCAGAGACGCGTCGCGAGCATGTGCTCGGCCTCCTCGACGGTGACGCGATCGACGTGGTCGATGATCTCGCCGACCTCGTAGTCGCCCCACCTGTGCGGCTCACCTGCAAGAGCGAAGTCGTAACGCGTGAAGTCCAGCCCCCTCGGAATGACAAGCTGGTCGGCACTGACGCTCGTCGCCAGCGTGGGCACGCTTGGTTCCGGTACGGATGCATCTGCGTCCCGCTTCCGGACCATGACCCACCGGACATATTCCAACACGGGATCACCCTTCCCGGCCCATCCTGTCGTACGCACCCAGACCACACCCGTGGTTCCGTTCGAGTTCTCCTTGAGCCCGATCACCTCTGAGGTCGCGGTCAACGTCTCGCCCGCCACCACGGGCCTCAGCCATCGCCCTTCGGCATATCCGAGGTTCGCCACCGCATTCAGCGAGATGTCCGGAACCGTCTTTCCGAACACCGTGTGAAACACCAGCAGGTCGTCAAGGACGCCGCGTGGCAGACCGCAGGACTCGGCGAAATCGTCCGAAGAATGGATCGCGTGTCGCTGCGGATAAAGCGCATGGTAGATCGCACGCTCGCCTCCGCTGAGGGTTCGCGGCACGGCGTGGCGAATCGTCTCGCCAAGCCTGTAGTCCTCGAAGAACCGGCCCGGATTCGTCTTCACCTCAGGCTCCGAAGGGAGAGTAGCCCAGCCACGCATGGATCGCGGCGATCACGCCGTAAACGACCAGTGTGATTACGGCGAGCCGGATGTCGCCCGCCCGGCTTCCGCCCTGGTAGGGGACGTATTCGTGACTGCCCCAATTCACGAGGACCATCTCGAGAAGGGCCCAGACGATCAAGCCGCCGAACAGGATGAAGGACGCTACGTCGCCGTTCACCAGAAGATGCGCGACACCCCAGACGATCAGACCCGTCAGCATCGGATGCCGCAACTTTCCACGCAGGCGGCTTTTCGAATTGCCGACTCCGAACAGCGCCACAGCAACGAGCATGAGCAGATTGTTGATCCCGACCATCGCTGAGGTCCGGCCCCAGTAGACCGCGCCGTCAGCCGACCGATAGCCCAGCACCATCAGAACCACCGACAAGAGGATGACAGCAGCGATCAGCCCCTTTGATCCGTCGCCCATCTTCTCCTGAAGGGCAGCGCGCGCGCCGGGGGCAAGCCGTTTCACCAGGTGGGCGCCAGCCCACAGCAACAGTCCGAGGATGAGTAGTGTCATGGTTCCGATCTTTCCCGGATCGCGTTGGCTCGCGCAAGGACGGCTTTCGCGGTCTCGACATGAAGGTTCTCGACGATCCTGCCGTCCACGACCGCCACGGCCTGACCTTCGGCAAGTGCTGCCTCATAGGCGGCGATCTGGCGCCGGGCGAGGTCGATCTGGTCCGGAGATGGGGCGAAGACCCGGTTGGCGGCCTCGACCTGCGAGGGGTGGATCAAGGACTTCCCGTCCATTCCAAGCGCGCGTCCCTGCATGGCTTCGATCTCGAACCCCTCTTCATCCTTGAAGGCGTTGTAGACCCCGTCGATGCAGACGATGCCCTCGGCCCGCGCCGCGAGCAGGCACAACTGGATCGCCGTCATCATCGCCGAGCGGTCGCCGCCCGTCTCGCAGCCGATGTCCTTGGCAAGGTCGTTCGTCCCGAGGACGAACCCCTCGACGCCAGGTGTGCCGGCGATCTCTATAGCCTTCAGCGCGCCGCGCGGAGTCTCCATCATGCACCACACCGGCAGGCCGGGCGTCAGGGCGGACAGCGCCTCGATCTGTGACCGCGACTCGGCCTTGGGGATCAGCACACCGTCGCAGTCCATCGCCGCGACGGCCCGCGCGTCCTCCTGTCCCCAGGCTGTTTCCAGCCCGTTGATACGGACCAGGCGCGCCCGGTGACCATAGCCGCCCAATGCAAGTTCCGACCGCAGCGTCTCGCGCGCCGCGACCTTCTCGTCCGGCGCGACGGCATCCTCGAGGTCGAAGATCAGCGCGTCGACGGGCAAACTCCGCGCCTTGTCCAACGCACGAGGCTTCGACCCTGGGATATAAAGCACTGACCTGTACAGGCGCATCGAGACAAATCCTCAGCAACAAAATTGCGCGGAACCTGCGCCGTGACGCATCTTTCCGCAAGGCAATTCACGCCGCAACGCAAAATCACGACAATCTTCCGCAAATTCCCTGTCGTTGCTTCCGCATGGAAGATGCGGCGCTTCCCCACGCAAGCGTTGCCTGAGCCGGGACGCAGCGCACGAAGGGTTAACCTCATTTTCGTTTTCCATTCTCAAGGTGGTCACGCTTCGCCCCCAAGACCTCGGGGCCTCATCCGAGGGGACAGCCGTCCTCTGAAAGGACAGAGATGAACACAAAGCTTGCCACCCTCGCGCTCGCAGCCCTCCTGCCGTCCGCCGCCATTGCGCAATCGCAGAACTGCGCGAGTCGGGACGCCGTGCTGGAACGGCTTTCCTCCCGTTACGGCGAAAGCCGCCAGTCGATCGGAATGGCGACGCAAGGCCGCGTGATGGAAGTCTACGCCTCGCTTGAAACGGGGACCTGGACGATCACCGTCACGCTGCCGAACGGCATCACCTGCCTCGTCGCCAGCGGACAAGCGTATGAGCCGCTCGACGAGCCGCGCGAACCCTCCGGCGTCCCCAGCTAGGTCAGCGCATCCCAGATCAGCTTTCCGCCGGTCAGCGTCAGCAGCAGGTAGGTGATCCCGAAGTAGACCCGTTCGGGGATCGCATCGTGTGCCTTGACCCCGATGAGCACGCCCACGAGAGCCGCCGGCCACAGGTAAAGGCCGGCCATCAGCGACGCTTCCGAGAAGATGCCCAGATAGGCGTAGGGGATCGCCTTCGCGGCGTTCAGTACCCAGAAGACGACGACGGTACTGGCCTGGTACTCGGTCTTGGTGATCGGCCGCGACAGCAGGTACACGGCTGCGGGCGGACCGCCTGCATGGCTGATGAAGCTGGTGAATCCCGCCGCCGCGCCGGCGATGAAGCCCGCTACAGGACCCGCCGGTCTGGCGCTCGCCGCGATCCATCCATAGCCGCGCGCCAGTTGGAAGGCGACGAAGCTGACGGCGAGAACCCCGATCAACAGCTTGAGGACGTCCGGATTCGCGCTGTTCCAGAACAGCGCCCCGATGACCACGCCGGGTAGGCCGCCCAGGACCAGAACGCGCACCGCCGACGCCGACCACTTGCCCCAATAGGCTTTCAGCGCGGCGACATCCATGACCATGAGCAACGGCAGCATGATCCCCACGGCCAGTTCCGGCGGCAGGATCAGCGCCAGGATCGGCGTCGCCGCAAAGGCCGCGCCCGATCCGAACCCGCCCTTCGAGATGCCCGCGAAAATGACCGCCGGGATGGCCACGGCGAAGAAGGTCGCATCGAAGATCATGGGCACTTCCGCTGGATCGTGAAGGCCCTCTTACTCGCCCCGCCCCCCGACGGAAAGGCCGACCCGCCCGGTCAAGTCCCTTGCGCCGCGTCCCATAGGGGCGTAAGGCACGCGCCCGAACCAGCATGCCAGAAAACGGATCGGAGACCTCCATGCCCAGACCCAAGATCGCGCTCATCGGCGCGGGCCAGATCGGCGGCACTCTCGCGCATCTCGCAGCCCTTAAGGAACTCGGCGACATCGTCCTGTTCGACATCGCCGAAGGCACGCCTCAGGGCAAGGCGCTCGACATCGCCGAGGCCGGCCCGGCCGAGGGCTTCGACGCGCGCCTCAAGGGCACCAACGACTATGCCGACATCGCGGGCGCGGACGTGTGCATCGTCACCGCCGGTGTGCCGCGCAAACCCGGCATGAGCCGCGACGACCTTCTCGGCATCAACCTCAAGGTGATGAAAGCCGTGGGCGAGGGCATCAAGGTCAACGCCCCCGGCGCCTTCGTCATCTGCATCACCAATCCGCTCGACGCGATGGTCTGGGCCCTACGGGAATACTCGGGCCTGCCGCACAACATGGTCTGCGGCATGGCCGGCGTCCTCGACAGCGCGCGCTTCCGCCATTTCCTGTCGGTCGAATTCGATGTCTCGATGAAGGACGTCACCGCTTTCGTTCTGGGCGGCCACGGCGACACCATGGTGCCGCTCGTGCGCTATTCGACGGTGGCGGGCATTCCGCTGCCCGACCTCATCGAGATGGGCTGGACCACGCAGGAAAAGCTCGACGCCATCGTGCAGCGCACCCGCGACGGCGGCGCCGAGATCGTCGGTCTGCTCGGCAACGGATCGGCCTTCTACGCCCCCGCGACCAGCGCCATCGAGATGGCCGAGGCCTTCCTCAAGGACCAGAAGCGCCTCCTGCCCTGCGCCGCCCATGTCGACGGCGCCTTCGGCCTGAAGGGCATGTACGTCGGCGTGCCGACGATCATCGGGGCCGGCGGCATCGAGCGCGTGGTCGACATCAGGATGGCCAAGAACGAACAGGCGATGTTCGACAAGTCGGTCGAGGCCGTGAAGGGCCTCGTCGAGGCCTGCCGCAAGATCGACGGCAGCCTGACATAAGGTTCCGCTGCCCTCTCCGGCGTCGGGGAGGGCGGCCTTTACATCCGGCGTGTCGCCTGCTTCCCTTTTCGTGTCGTGACCCGGACCGTCCTCTTTTCCGCCCAGAAGAACGAGGGCCCCTTCCTTCTGGAATGGGTCGCCTACCACCGCGTCCTGGGCTTCTCGGACATCGTCATCGTGTCGAACGACTGCGACGACGGCGGCGATGCACTTCTCGACCGACTTTCAGAAGCCGGCGAGCTTACGCATATCAGGCAAGACGTCCCGCCCGGCGTCGCACCCCAGGTCAGCGCCGAACGCCTCGCGCGCGAGGCAGGCTGCTTCCGTCCCGGCGACTGGGTCATGTGGCTCGACCTCGACGAATTCCTACTGCCCAGCCTCCCTCACAGGTCCGTCCCGGATCTGATCGGTGGCCTGGGCGACGCGGCCGCGCTCATGGTCGCCTGGCGATTCTTCGGCGACAGCGGCAATGCGACCTGGCCCGGACGCCATGTCGGCCCCGCCTTCACCCGCGCCGCGCCGCGCCGCAAGGGCACAAACGCTCAGGTGAAGACCCTCTTCCGTTTCGGTCCCGAGATCGCGCGTCTCGATATCCACCGCCCGCGACTGGCCCCCGGCGTCGGGCGGCGGGAGTTTCCCGTCCTGACCTCGTCCGGCGGTCCGGCCGACGATCTCTTCTACGACGCGACCCGGCAGAGGCCCTTCAACCGCCTCGTCGCACAGAGGCGGCCCTACATTCTCGCGCAGGTCGCGCATTTTTCTGTGCGCACCCCCGACATGTTCCTCCGCAAGGCGCGACGCGGCGACGGCTATCACACGCGTCCCGACGCCGTGGTCCGCGACACCGCGCTCTACGCTGGCCGGAACTTCAACCAGGTTGCCGAAACCGGTCTGGCAAACCGTGCTCGGGAGACCGACCACGAAATCGCGCGTCTCCTTTCGCACCCGGGTGTGGCCGGGGCTTGCGCAGCTATCGAGGGCTTCCGGAACCCGCTTCCCGAAGCTGCGGGGGCTTTGTGATCACACGAGATTTTTGTGTGATCACGATGCGCGGAAAATTGCGGAGGATGGACTTGCTCGCGCCGATTTTCATTCCTTTCTTCACGTGTTCCATGCAAAGGCAGCGCGCGACGCACATGCACAGGAGGCCACCCAGGTGAACATCCACGAATACCAGGCGAAGGGGTTGCTTCGCGCGTATGGGGCGCCTGTGGCGGAGGGGCGTGTTGTCCTGCGGGGCGAGGAGGCGCGGACGCAGGCGGGGGCTCTCGACGGTCCGGTCTGGGTGGTGAAGGCGCAGATTCACGCCGGCGGGCGCGGCAAGGGCACGTTCAAGGAGGCCGACGCGGGCTCGAAGGGCGGCGTCAGGATCGCGAAGTCGGTCGAGGAAGCCGCCGAGGAAGCCAAGCGCATGCTGGGCCGGACGCTTGTGACGAAGCAGACCGGCGAGGCCGGCAAGCAGGTCGGGCGCATCTACATCGAGGAAGGCGCGGACATCGCGCGCGAGCTTTACCTCGCCCTTCTCGTCGACCGCGCCTCGAGCCGGGTGGCTTTCGTCGCCTCGACCGAGGGCGGCATGGACATCGAGGAGGTGGCCGAGAGCACGCCCGAGAAGATCCTGTCGTTCAGCGTCGATCCCGCGACCGGCTACCAGACGTTCCACGGCCGCCGCATCGCCTATGCGCTGGGGCTCACGGGCGCGCAGGTCAAGCAGTGCGTCCAGCTGATGGGCACGCTCTACCGGCTCTTCATGGACAAGGACATGGAGATGCTCGAGATCAACCCGCTGATCGTGACGACGGGCGGCGACCTGCGCTGCCTCGACGCCAAGATGGGCTTCGACGGCAACGCGCTCTACCGCCACCCCGACATCACCGAGCTGCGCGACACCACCGAAGAGGACCCGAAGGAGCTCGAGGCCTCGAAGTACGACCTGAACTACATCGCCCTCGACGGCGAGATCGGCTGCATGGTCAACGGCGCCGGCCTCGCGATGGCCACGATGGACATCATCAAGCTCGAGGGCGCGGCACCCGCGAACTTCCTCGACGTCGGCGGCAGCGCCACGAAGGAGCGGGTGACCGAGGCCTTCAAGATCATCACCAGCGACCCGAACGTCAAAGGCATCCTCGTCAACATCTTCGGCGGCATCATGCGCTGCGACGTGATCGCGGAAGGCGTGGTCGCGGCCGTGAAGGAGGTCGGGCTGAAGGTCCCGCTCGTCGTGCGGCTCGAGGGCACCAACGTCGAGGAAGGCAAGAAGATCATCAACGAAAGCGACGTGGACGTGATCGCCGCCGACGACCTCAAGGACGGCGCGCGGAAGATCGTCGCGGCCGTCAAGGGATAACCCGTAGGGCGGGGTTCACCCGCCGTACCCACATGGCGGGGTGAACCCCGCCCTACGCAGGAAAGAGACAAGAATGAGCGTCCTCATCGACAAGACCACCCGCGTGATCTGCCAGGGCTTCACCGGCTCCCAGGGCACCTTCCACTCGGAGCAGGCCATCGCCTACGGCACGGCGATGGTCGGAGGCGTGACGCCCGGCAAGGGCGGGCAGACCCACCTCGACCTCCCCGTCTTCGACACCGTCCACGAGGCGGTGGAGAAGACCGGCGCCAATGCCACCGTGATCTACGTGCCGCCGCCCTTCGCGGCCGAATTCTATCCTCGAGGCGCTCGACGCGAAGATCCCGCTGATCGTGGCCATCACCGAGGGCATTCCCGTCCTCGACATGATGCGCGTGAAGCGCGCGCTCGAGGGCTCGGCCTCGATCCTGATCGGGCCGAACTGCCCGGGCGTCATCACGCCGGGCGAGTGCAAGATCGGCATCATGCCGGGGCACATCCACCGCAAGGGCTCGGTCGGCGTCGTGTCGCGCTCGGGGACGCTGACCTACGAGGCGGTCAAGCAGACCTCGGACGTGGGCCTCGGCCAGTCGACCTGCGTCGGCATCGGCGGCGACCCGATCAAGGGGACCGAGCACCTCGACGTGCTGGAGTGGTTCCTGGCCGACGACGAGACCCAGTCGATCATCATGATCGGCGAGATCGGCGGCTCGTGCCGAGGAGGAAGCCGCGCAGTTCCTCAAGGACGAGGCGAAGCGCGGCCGCAAGAAGCCCGTCGCGGGCTTCATCGCCGGTCGCACGGCGCCCCCGGGCCGCCGCATGGGCCACGCCGGCGCCATCGTCGCCGGCGGCAAGGGCGGCGCCGAGGACAAGATCGAAGCCATGCGCTCCGCCGGCATCACCGTCGCCGAAAGCCCCGCAGGACTGGGCGAAGCCATGCTGGAAGCCATCGGGTAAACAATGTTGCGACCTTCGCTGACAGTCACCGAACTTCAAAAGGCGATCACATTCAGTGGGCGAACGAACCGAGCGGAGTTCTGGTGGCTTGCAGGTCCATGGTTGCTTGTTACGGTCACTCTCTTGTCGTGGCTGGGCGTAAATCTCGTTCAATCGACAAACGCTTTCTCCCTTTGGCTTATCGCATTCGTGGCGATCAACCTGCCCGTCCTGAGCGCGGCCATTCGACGGTTGGTGGACGCCGGCGTCGTCCAAAGCAGAGGGCCCTTTGCCGGTTGGGGCTTCTCAGGGCTCATGTGCGGACCCGCCCTGCTGATCCTATGGAACAACTTCACTGAACGCGAAGGTCAGTCGTGGATGGTCTTTGCAATGGTTCTCGGCCCTGTGATCGGACTCCTGGCGATGATCTACGCGCTTGCCGCCCCCTCAAAATCCCACTCCAGCCAATCTGAGGTCTTACAATGACCGAGCAATCCTCCAACGACATCTTCCGCGCCTCGTCCTTCCTGCAGGGCCACAACGCGGAATACATCGAGCAGCTTCATGCCCGCTACGCGCAGGATCCGAACGCGGTCGACGCGGGCTGGCAGGAGTTCTTCCGCCAGCTCGGCGACAACGGGGCCGATGTACAGGCCGAGGCGGCGGGGCCGTCCTGGTTTCGTGGCGACTGGCCGCCGGCGCCCGCGGACGAACTGACCGCCGCGCTCGACGGTCAATGGGGCGACCTCGGCGCCGCCGTCCAGAAGACCGCCGCCGGCAAGATCGCGCAGAAGGCGCGGGACGCGGGCGTCGAGGTCACCGACGATCAGATCAAGCGCGCCGTCCTCGATTCGATCCGCGCCCTCATGATCATCCGGGCTTACCGCATCCGGGGCCATCTCGCCGCCGATCTCGACCCGCTCGGGATGCACAACAAGACGCCGCATCCGGAACTCGATCCGAAGTCCTACGGCTTTTCCGAAGCCGACATGGAGCGGCCGATCTTCATCGACAACGTGCTGGGTCTTCAGACCGCCTCGATGCGCCAGATCCTCGAGATCGTGCGGCGGACCTACTGCGGCACCTTCGCGCTTCAGTACATGCATATCTCGAACCCCGAGGAAGCCGCCTGGCTGAAGGAGCGGATCGAGGGCTACGGCAAGGAAATCGCCTTCACCCGCGAGGGCCGCAAGGCGATCCTGAACAAGATGGTCGAGGCCGAGGGCTTCGAGAAGTTCCTGCACGTCAAGTACATGGGCACCAAGCGCTTCGGTCTCGACGGCGGCGAAAGCCTGATCCCGGCGATGGAGCAGATCATCAAGCGCGGCGGCGCTCTCGGCGTGAAGGAGATCGTCATCGGGATGCCGCACCGCGGCCGCCTGAGCGTGCTCGCCAACGTGATGACGAAGCCCTACAAGGCCATCTTCAACGAATTCCAGGGCGGCAGCTTCAAGCCCGAGGACGTCGATGGGTCGGGCGACGTGAAGTACCACCTGGGCGCCTCCTCGGACCGCGACTTCGACGGCAACACCGTCCACCTCTCGCTGACCGCCAACCCCTCGCACCTCGAGGCGGTGAACCCGGTCGTCCTCGGCAAGGCGCGGGCCAAGCAGGACCAGTTGCACGACACCACGCGCACGCAGGTTCTGCCGATCCTTCTTCATGGCGACGCCGCCTTCGCGGGCCAGGGCGTCGTGGCCGAATGCTTCGGGCTTTCGGGCCTGCGCGGGCACCGCACCGGCGGCACCATCCACATCGTCGTGAACAACCAGATCGGCTTCACCACCGCGCCGCACTTCTCGCGCTCGTCGCCCTATCCAACCGACATCGCGCTGATGGTCGAGGCGCCGATCTTCCACGTCAACGGCGACGACCCCGAGGCCGTGGTCCACGCCGCGAAGGTCGCGACCGAGTTCCGCCAGATGTTCGCCAAGGACGTCGTCATCGACATCTTCTGTTATCGCCGCTTCGGTCACAACGAAGGCGACGAGCCGATGTTCACCAACCCGATCATGTACAAGCGGATCAAGGGTCACAAGACGACCCTGTCGCTCTACACCGACCGGCTTGTGAAGGACGGGCTGATCCCGGAAGGCGAGATCGAGGACATGAAGGCCGCCTTCCAGGCCCGGCTGAACGAGGAATTCGAGGCGGGGAAGGCCTACAAGCCCAACAAGGCCGATTGGCTCGACGGGCGGTGGAGCCACCTAGACCGCGAGGGAGAGCGGTACCAGCGCGGCAAGACCGCCATCAAGAAGAAGACGATGGAGGATATCGGCCGCGCACTGACGACGGCGCCCGAGGGCTTCCCGCTGCACAGGACCGTCGAACGCCTGATGGACGCCAAGCGCGAGATGTTCGACAGCGGCACCGGCTTCGACTGGGCAACCGGCGAAGCGCTGGCCTTCGGGTCGCTCTTGACCGAGGGCTATCCCGTCCGTCTCTCGGGCCAGGATTCGACGCGCGGCACCTTCAGCCAGCGCCACTCGGCCCTCGTCAACCAGGAGAACGAGGACCGACACTACCCGCTCAACCACATCCGCGAGGGGCAGGCGAACTACGACGTCATCGATTCGATGCTGTCGGAATACGCGGTCTGCGGCTTCGAGTACGGCTACTCCCTGGCCGAACCCAACTCGCTGGTTCTGTGGGAGGCGCAATTCGGCGACTTCGCCAACGGCGCGCAGATCATGTTCGACCAGTTCATCTCGTCGGGCGAGCGCAAGTGGCTTCGCATGTCGGGCCTCGTGATGCTTCTGCCGCACGGCTACGAGGGTCAGGGCCCCGAACACTCGTCGGCGCGGCTGGAACGTTTCCTTCAGATGTGCGCCGAGGACAACTGGATCGTCGCCAACTGCACGACGCCTGCGAACTACTTCCATATCCTCAGGCGGCAGCTTCATCGCTCCTACCGGAAGCCGCTGGTGCTGATGACGCCGAAGTCGCTTCTGCGCCACAAGCTGGCGATCAGCGACGCGGCGGATTTCCTGACAGGATCGTCCTTCCACCGCGTTCTCTGGGACGATGCCGAAAAAGGCCACTCGGACACCGTTCTCGCCCCGGACGACCAGATCAAACGCGTCGTGATGTGCTCCGGCAAGGTCTACTACGACTTGCTCGAAGAGCGGGACGCGCGCGGTATCGACGACGTCTATCTCCTGCGGGTCGAACAGTTCTATCCCTTCCCGGCACAGGCGCTGGTGAAGGAACTGAAGCGCTTCCCGAACGCCGACTGGGTCTGGTGCCAGGAAGAGCCCAAGAACCAGGGCGCCTGGACGTTCATGGAATCGAACATCGAATGGGTGCTCACGCGCATCAAGGCCCGGCTTACCCGACCGATCTACGTCGGCCGCTCGGCCAGCGCGTCGCCCGCGACCGGCCTCGCGTCGGCCCACAAGGCTCAACAAGCGGCGCTCGTCGACGAAGCGCTGACGGTGAAAGGATAACTCATGGCCACCGAAATCCGCGTGCCGACGCTTGGTGAAAGCGTCTCCGAGGCGACCGTCGCCACATGGTTCAAGAAACCCGGCGACAGCGTCGCGGTCGACGAACTGCTCTGCGAACTCGAGACCGACAAGGTGACGGTCGAGGTGCCCTCGCCCGCTGCCGGAAAACTCGACGAGATCGTGGCGAAGGAGGGCGAGACCGTCGGCGTCGACGCCCTTCTGGGCATGATCGCCGAAAGCGGTCACGCGGGGTCTTCGACCGACGTGAAGGAGCGCAAGGCAAAGCCCGAGGATACGGCGACGGCCCACGCCGAACCCATGGGGCACGAGGAGAAGCCGGAGGGCGGCAAGTCCGTCGACGTCATGGTCCCCACCCTGGGCGAAAGCGTGACCGAGGCGACCGTGTCGACGTGGTTCAAGCAGCCCGGCGACACCGTCACCCAGGACGAGATGCTCTGCGAGCTCGAAACCGACAAGGTCTCGGTCGAAGTGCCGGCCCCCGCCTCGGGCGTCCTGTCCGAGATCCTCAAGGCCGAAGGCACCACCGTCGAAGCCGGCGGCAAGCTGGCCATCATCTCGGGCGGGGCCAAGACCACGGCCGACGCCCCCCCGCCCCCGGAGGGCGGCGAGGATGTAGCCGCCCCGCAGTCCCCCGCGCCCGAGACGGCCGCAAAGGGCCGTGACGTCGAGGATGCGCCCTCGGCCAAAAAGATCATGGCCGAGAAGAACATCTCGGCCGATCAGGTCACCGGCACCGGACGCGACGGTCGCATCATGAAGGAAGACGTGCAGAAGGCGCTGACCTCGCCTGCCCCTTCCCGCTCTGAGACACCCTCCGCCCCCCGCGCCCCGGTGGCCGCCGAAGACGAGGGCGCGCGAGGAGCGGGTCAAGATGACCCGCCTGCGCCAGACCATCGCGCGCCGCCTGAAGGACGCCCAGAACACCGCCGCGATGCTGACGACCTACAACGAGGTCGACATGTCGGCGATCATGGAGCTGCGGTCCGAATACAAGGACCTCTTCGAGAAGAAGCACGGCGTGAAGCTGGGCTTCATGTCCTTCTTCACCAAGGCCTGCTGCCACGCCCTGCAAGAGGTGCCCGAGGTCAACGCCGAGATCGACGGCACCGACGTCGTCTACAAGAACTTCGTCCACATGGGCATCGCCGTCGGCACGCCCTCGGGCCTCGTCGTGCCCGTCGTCCGCGACGCCGACACGAAGTCCTTCGCCGGGATCGAGAAGACCATCAACGAACTCGGCGCGAAAGCCCGCGACGGCAAGCTGTCCATGGCCGAGATGCAGGGCGGCACCTTCACCATCTCGAACGGCGGCGTCTACGGCTCGCTCATGTCCTCGCCGATCCTGAACCCGCCGCAGTCCGGCATCCTCGGGATGCACAAGATCCAGGACCGCCCCGTGGTCGAAAAGGGCCAGATCGTCATCCGCCCGATGATGTACCTCGCCCTCAGCTACGACCACCGCATCGTCGACGGCAAGGGCGCGGTGACCTTCCTCGTCCGCGTGAAGGAAGCGCTGGAGGATCCCCGGCGGCTGCTGATGGATTTCTGAGGGTCATGCCATGTCTCTCGTCCTGATCCTCGGTCTCTTCGCGGCGCTGACGCTTCTCTATGTCAGCGCCGACGGTCTGCTGCTGAAGGCCGCTGTCGGCAACGCCTGGACAGTCGGGCCCCGCGACACCGAGGCCGACCGTGGGCCGCTCGCCGGACGCGCCCGCCGCGCACTCTCGAACTTCACCGAGACGGCCCCCGCCTTCGTCGCCCTCGCCGTGGCCGGGGCCAGCCTGCCCCCGGACCGCCTTTGGGAAGCCGGTGTCCTGGCCTATCTGGCGGGTCGGGCGGCCTACTTGCCTGCGTATCTCTCGGGCGTCCCCTGGCTGCGCACCGGCCTTTGGTGGGTGGCAAGCGGCGGTCTGCTGGCCATGCTTGCAAGCCTTGCCGCCTGACATGCCCTTGAAACCTCGCCGGACTTCTCCAGGTCGTGCAGCCACACGTAGGGCGGGGTTCACCCCGCCTCGCCCACCCCAAGGACCCCCGCCATGCAGCTCCTCCTGACCTACTCCTCCGCCCCCGCCGACTGGGACGCCTCTTCCGAGGACCGGAGCCTCGCCGGCCTGACCCAGCTTCAAGTCTGGCGCGACGCCGACGGCGGCGCGACCGTCGTCCTTCTCGAAGTCAACGACCGCGCGAAGGCCGAGGCCTGGCTCGCCAAGGAACGCGGCCTCGGCGCCAGCATCGACGCCCGCTTCCTGAAGACCGCCTGATGCCGCGCCGCCTTGCCATCGTCGGGCTCATCGCTCTCACCGCCTGCGGCGCACCGGTCTCCGAGACGCTGACCTCCGTCCGTCACGTCCCGTCGAACGCGGTCTACGCAGGCGACGCCCGGATGCACCTCTTCATCTTCGACCCGTCCGAGCCGCGCAGCCTCGAGGACCGCAAGGCCATCGCCCGGCGTTCGATCGCGCTCGAGCCGAACTGCGCCTGGGTCGACGCGCCCGACGATGTGCTCGAGGCCGAGACCCGCAAGCAGGGCGACCGCTACGCCGAGACGATGCTGGTCGCCCCCCTCAGGTGCAACCGCGCATGACGCCCGAACTGACCGTCCTCGCCCTGGCCGGGCTTCTCCAGGTCGTGCAGTACCTCGCATTCGCCGTGCCCGCGAACCTCGAACTCGGCACAGGCTACACCTCTTCCGCCCGCGACCGCCCGCCCTCGCGCGAGCTGTCGGTCCGCACAGGGCGGCTTCAGCGCGCGATGATCAACCACTTCGAGGGGCTGATCCTCTTCACCCTCGCCGTCGTCGTCGTGACGCTCGGCGGACAGGCGACCGGACTGACCGCAGCCTGCGCCTGGGTCTATCTCGCGGCCCGCATCCTCTACGTCCCCGCCTACTGGCTGGGACTCCGCCCCTGGCGTTCGTTGATCTGGGTGATCGGCTTCGCCGCCACCGTCGTCATGCTGCTGGCGGCGCTCCTGTGATGGTGGACCTCCACGCTCAGGGTGATAGCGTCCCCCGGAATCCGCCGAAGCGGACACCGACGCAATACCGACGTGATACCGACGCAATACCGATGACCAGAATCGAAGGAAAACAGTCCCATGGCTAGTTACGACGTGATCGTGATCGGCAGCGGCCCCGGCGGCTATGTCTGCGCCATCCGCTGCGCCCAACTGGGTCTCAAGACCGCCTGCGTCGAGGGGCGCGAGACGCTCGGCGGAACCTGCCTCAACGTCGGCTGCATCCCGTCGAAGGCGCTTCTCCACGCCACCGAGATGCTGCAGGAAACCGAAGAAAACTTCGGCAAGATGGGCCTCAAGGTCCTGCGCCCCGACGTCGACTGGAAGCAGATGCTGGCCTACAAGCAGGACACCATCGACCAGAACACCAAGGGCATCGAATTCCTGTTCAAGAAGAACAAGATAGACTGGCTGAAAGGCTGGGGCTCGATCCCCGAGGCGGGCAAGGTCAAGGTCGGGGACGAGGTTCACGAAGCGAAGAACATCGTCATCGCGACCGGCTCCGAAGCCTCCGCCCTCCCCGGCGTCGAGGTCGACGAGAAGACCGTCGTGACGTCCACCGGCGCGCTGACGCTGCCGAATATCCCCCAGACCATGATCGTCATCGGTGCCGGCGTCATCGGCCTCGAACTCGGCTCGGTCTACAGTCGCCTTGGCGCCAAGGTCACGGTCATCGAATACCTCGACGCCATCCTCCCCGGCATGGACGCCGAGGTGCAGAAGACCTTCCAGAGAATGCTAAAGAAACAAGGGCTTGAGTTCGTCATGGGCGCCGCCGTCCAGGGCGTCGAAAAGGCCAAGGACAAGGCCACGGTGTCCTACAAGCTGCGCAAGGACGACAGCGCGCATAAGGCCGAAGCCGACGTCGTTCTCGTCGCTACGGGCCGGCGACCCTACACCAAGGGCCTCGGTCTCGAAGCCGTCGGGGTCGAGATGACGGATCGCGGACAGGTCAAGACCGACGACCACTGGCGCACCACCGCCTCCGGCATCTACGCCATCGGAGACGCCGTGGCAGGCCCCATGCTGGCCCACAAGGCCGAGGATGAGGGCATGGCGGTGGCCGAGACCATCGCGGGCCAGGCAGGGCATGTGAACTACGGGGTCATCCCCGGTGTCGTCTACACCCACCCCGAGGTCGCCAGCGTCGGCAAGACCGAAGAGCAGTTGAAGGAAGAAGGCCGCGCCTACAAGGCGGGCAAGTTCAGCTTCATGGGCAACGCGCGCGCCAAGGCCAACTTCCAGGGCGAAGGCTTCGTCAAGATCCTCGCCGACAAGGAAACCGACCGCATCCTCGGCGCCCACATCATCGGACCGATGGCCGGCGATCTGATCCACGAGATTCTGCGTCGCGATGGAGTTCGGCGCGGCGGCCGAGGACCTGGCTCGCACGTGCCACGCGCACCCGACTTATTCCGAAGCCGTGCGCGAAGCGGCACTCGCCTGCGGGGACGGTCCGATCCACAGTTGACCGGCACCGAGGGATGCGGATGCAACTTCTCCTTCCGTCACGGGTTCGCGCCGAATAGGCTTCGGCCAGTCACGGGAGGAATACCATGCGCCTGCACGTCATCGCGGCCCTCGTTCTTGCGGCAAGTCCGCTTCACGCGCAATCGGTCGGCCTGATCCTCGGGAACGAGGAATACGAGAATGTGGGCGACGTCTCGCGTGGCGACCGGGTGGTCCGGGCCGAGACGGCGCTGTCGCGGGCGGGCATGCAGATCGTCGCCCGGCAGGACGCCACCCTCGACGACATGACCGACGCCCTGTCCGAATTCGGACAGATGGCTGACCGCTCGGACACGCTGCTCGTGGTCCTCTCGGGACGCTTCGTCCACTCGGTATCGGAAACCTATTTCCTGCCCGTCGATGCCGAAACGGGGCCGATGGCGACCCTTGCGGCCAACACCCTTCCCCTCTCGACGGTCATGGCGTGGCTCGCCTCCACTCCCGGCCATGCCGTTCTTGTCCTCGCGACCGACGACGCGCAGATGGGCTATGGCGCCTACCTAACCGCCGGCATCGGCGACCTCGACATCCCGCAGGGCGTGACGGTCCTGAACGGCGCGCCTGCCGGTGCCGAGAAGCTTCTGACCGACATCATCGCGCGCCCGGGACAGAACATCGCGCAACCGCGACTGGGAATGACGGTCCAGGGCTTCGCGCCGCAGGACCTGACCCTCCTCCAACCGCAGGCGGCCGCTCCGACACCTGCTCCCGTGCCGACGCCCGCCCCCGACCTTGCCCGTCGCCTCGACATCGCAGATTGGCGCCGGGCCAGCGCCGCCGACACAGCCGAGGGCTACCAAGGCTACATCGACGCCCATCCATCGGGCGAATTCGTTCAGATGGCGAACAACCGCATCCGCGCCCTCACCGACACGCCCCAGGCGCGCGCCGAACGGGGCGAGCAGGCGCTCGATCTCTCGCGCGACGCACGGCGCGAGATTCAGCGCGACCTGACGCTTCTAGAATTCAACACCCGCGGCATCGACGGCATCTTCGGCCGCGGCACGCGGACGGCGATCCAGGCATGGCAGACGGCGCAGGGCGTCGACTCCACAGGATACATGACCGCCGACCAGATCACCCGCCTCGACGCACAGGCCGAACGCCGCGCGCAAGAGCTTGAGGCCGAGGCCGAGCGGAGGCGACAGGAACTTCTGCGCGCCGACCTCGCCTTCTGGGACGAAACGGGCGCCGTGGGCGACGAGGCTGGACTGCGCGCCTACCTCGCCCGCTATCCTGACGGCGAATACGCCGAAATCGCCACCGAACGGCTTCGAACGATCGAGGACCGTATGCGCAATGACGCCGATGTGGCGGACCGCAGGTATTGGGACAATGCCCAGGGTCTCGATACCGTGGGGGCCTACGAGGAGTATCTGCGCCTCAGCAACCGCGGCGCGTTCACCGATGCCGCCGAAGCTCGTATTCTCGAGCTCGAGGAGGAAGACCGCAACGCCGAGGAAAGATCGGCGGCCGCCCGTCAGGAAGAGGCCTTGGGCCTGTCTCCTCGGACCCGCCAGATCGTCGAGGCGCGCCTGGAAAAGCTCGAACTGAAACCCGGCAAGGTCGACGGCGAATTCGACAACGACACGCGCCGCGCCATCCGTCGCTATCAGGCGGCACGGGACATGGACGAGACCGGCTATCTGTCGGAGGCCGTCGTCGTCCAGCTTCTGGCCGACTCCGTTCGGAGCATTTTCAGGTAGCGCGCGTCAGGGCTTCTTTCCCATCCGCGAAAGCTGGTCCTGCATCGCGGCAAGCTGCTTGCGGATGTCGTCCAACTCGCTTGGCGCGTTTGCGTTGTCCTTGTCCTCCGGCTCCATCTGGGGGCCCGACCAGGACTTCCCCATCCCGCCGGTCATCGCCTTCATGAAAGCCTCTTGCTGCGCCTTCATCGCATCGAAGCCGGGCATCGAAACCAGCGGAGTCGACATGCTCTCCATCACCTTCGACTGGCCTTCGCGCAGCATGTCGAAGCTCATGGCGAGAAACTGCGGAACGATGGAGTGCGCCTGCGTCGTATAGGACCGGACGAGGTCCGTCAGGACGTCGAGAGGCAGGACGCTTTCGCCGCGGCTTTCGTGATCGGCGACGATCTGAAGAAGATATTGCCGCGTCAGGTCGTCCCCCGATTTCAGATCCACGATCTGAACGTCACGCCCCTCGCGGATGAAACCAGCGATATCCTCGAGCGTAACGTAATCGGACGTTTCCGTGTTGTAGAGGCGCCTGCTGGCGTATCGTTTGATCAGCAGCGGCTTTCCGGACATGGCAACCTCCCTGGCGCATGTGCTGCAGCGCAGCTTAGGGGAGGAGCATTGGAAATCAAAGGGTTTCTGCGCAGCATCGTCGAAATGCTGCGCAGCAAACCCTAGTTTGTCTCGAAGAAGCCTGGACCCGCCTCGGCCAGAAGCGCCTCGGCCAGATCGCGCCCCAAAGCCTCTCCCTCGGCTACGGGCCCCTCGCGCTGCCCGCTGAACGAACGCGACCCGTCGGTCTTCAGGATTTCGCCCCTGAACGTCACCCTGTCGCCGTCGATCTCGGCCAGCGCCGCGATCGGCGTCTGGCAGGAGCCGTCGAGCCGGGCGAGAAAGGCCCTCTCGCAGGCGATACGCAGACCTGTCGCCTCGTCCGCGATGGCGGCCACCATGTCCGAGGCTCGCGCATCCTCGGCGCGCAGTTCAATTCCGATGGCGCCTTGCGCCACGGCGGGCAGCATGTCGTCAGCAGAGATCGGCACGGCGCGGACCTCGCTCAACCCCAGCCGGTTCAGGCCAGCGAGGGCGAGGAAGGTGCCCTGCGCGACGCCCGCGGACAGCTTGCTCAAGCGCGTCTGAACGTTCCCTCGAAATTCCACGACCTCGAGGTCAGGCCGCCGGTGCAAAAGCTGCGCTTTCCGCCTGAGGCTCGAAGTGCCCACCACGGCACCCTGGGGCAAGTCAGACAGCGCAAGCCCGTCCAGTGTGACGAATGCATCGCGCACATCCTCGCGCGGAAGGCAGGCCCCTATGACCAGTCCATCGGGCTGATCCACCGGCATGTCCTTCATCGAGTGAACGGCGATGTCGATCTCGCCCGACAGCATCGCTTCCTCGATCTCCTTGGTGAAAAGGCCCTTGCCGCCGATCTCGCCCAAGGGACGATCCGTGACACGGTCGCCGGTCGTCTTGATGACGACGATCTCGAAGGCTTCGGAGTCGAGTCCGGTCGAGCGCACAAGCCGGTCCCGCGTCTCGCGCGCCTGCGCCAGGGCAAGGGGAGATCCTCGGGTGCCGATGCGGAACGGACGGGTCGGGTCTGGTCGGTCGCTCATGTGCCATGCTCTAAGCGGCGGAACCGGGCGTGGCAATGCTGACTATTGACAAGACCCTGCCTGATTGTGACCAGAGACGGACCTCGAGAGGACAGGCATGACCCGTAAACTGGTATTGCGCGCACTGGCAGGAGAGACGCTTCCCGTCCCGCCGATCTGGATGATGCGTCAGGCGGGGCGTTACCTGCCCGAATATCGCGCAACCCGCGAGAAGGCCGGCGATTTCCTGTCGCTCTGCTATGCGCCCGAACTTGCCGCGGAAGTGACGCTTCAGCCGATCCGCCGCTTCGGGTTCGATGCGGCCATCCTCTTCGCCGACATCCTCCTCGTCCCGCAGGCGCTTGGCGCCGAACTCTGGTTCGTGACCGGCGAGGGCCCGCGGCTGTCGACCGTCACGACCACGTCGGACTTCGACCGCCTCAAGCCCGCGGACGCGATCCACGACACGCTCGCCCCGGTCTACGAGACGGTCCGCATCCTGTCCCGCGCCCTGCCGTCAGAGACGACGCTGATCGGCTTCGCCGGCGCGCCCTGGACGGTGGCGACCTACATGATCGCGGGCCGCGGAACACCTGACCAGTCTCCGGCTCACATCCTCAAGGACGAAGACCGGGCGCTCTTCGAGGCTCTTCTGGACCGCATTACCGAGGCCACGATCCTCTACCTTTCCGCACAGATCGAGGCGGGAGCCGAAGTCGTCAAGCTCTTCGACAGTTGGGCCGGATCGCTGAAGGGCCGCGATTTCGACGCCTACTGCGTTGCCCCTGCCGCCCGCATCATCGCGGCGCTGAAGGACCGTCATCCCGGTATCCCCGTGATCGCCTTCCCCCGCGAGGCAGGACCGAGGTACGAGGGTTTCGCCAAAGCGACCGGCGCTGATTGCGTCGCTCTCGACAACAGCGTCGACGCCAAATGGGCTGCGAAGCATGTGCAGACCGACGGCTGCGTGCAGGGCAACCTGGCCCCCGGTCACATGGTCACGGGCGGCAAACCCCTGATCGAGGCGACGCGAGCGATCTGCCGGGCCTTCGCGAACGGCCCGCATATCTTCAACCTGGGACACGGCATCACACCCGACGCCGACCCCGAAAATGTCCGCTTGATGATCGACACCGTGCGCGCGGGAAACTGGAACTAGCCCTCCAGCAGGTCCGTCCTGTCTTCCGGCGACGCCGCCTTGCCCGCGCGCTCGGCGATTTCATCCTGGTCGTTCGCAAGATCGCCTTCGGCCACGGTGCTTTCGGCTCCGCTTTCCCGCGGTGTCGGGACATCGGCCGCAGCCTCGTCGCCCCGGCGCTGGTCGAGCAGAGGAACGCCCTGCGGGAAGATGATCTCGCGCGCGTCGTCGGGCATAGAGATCCCGGCATCCATCAACGCCTTCTTGGTCAGCCGCAGAACCGATGACTTCACCTTGAGCAGGGAATAATCGCGGACGTTCAGCCAATAATACGCGTGCAGCGTCACCGTCGAGGATCCAAGAGCGTCGACAAGGATCATCGGAGCGGGTTCCGCCAGCACCGCCTCGTGCCGCGCCAGAACATCGCCGATCAGCTCCTGCGCCCGTGTGATCGACGCGTCGTAGCCGATGCCGACGGTGAAGTCGTCGCGGCCCTCGGGCGAGACGGTGAAATTGGTGATGACGCTCTTGAACACTGTCGCATTCGGGATCTGGATGTGGTTGCCCTCTGGCGAGATCAGCACGGTAGAACGCGTGTTCATCGACTGGACAGACCCGTGCATCCCCTCGACCTCGATGATGTCCCCCGCCCTGAACGGCTGCCGGATCGACAGAAGAAGCGAGGCCAGGAAGTTCTCGGCGATGTCGCGAAAAGCGAAGCCGAAGACGATGCCGATGACGCCCGCGCCGCCGACCACCGACACGGCCAGCTGCGTCAGTCCCGCGACCTGAAGCACGATGTAAAGACCGACGAGGAACACCGGAAGCGCCAGAAGCCGCGCCACGACCGATCCGAGAAAGGGCGACGACACGCGTCCCAGGAATAGCCGCCGCAAGGCCTGTGCCACTATCGACGACAGCCACCACGTCAGGGGCAGTACGATCATCGCGAGAACAAGAAGCGGTAGCGCCGTCAGCAGGCGCGTCGTCACCTCCCGCAAGGCCGTCACGGCGGGTGCGAAGGTCCAGTCGGCCTCTTGATCGACAGTGATGCGGTTCACGACAGCCACGACATCCTGCGTCTTGGACGCCAGGTCACGCGCCCAGGTGCGGTGTTCGTCGCTGTCCGTCGCCCCGTCGAGGAAGACGATCCCGTCATCCACGGCGACCTGCGTGCCGGCGTACCAACCCGTCGCGTCGAGGATGCGTGCAATCCGGTTCGCGATCTCCTCGTCCCGTGCCCCCGGTGCGATCGCCACGTCCCCGGGCGAGGTGGTTTCGGCAGACGGCGCCTCCTGTGCGGGGACGGGCAGGGCGAAGACGGCGAGCAGGAAAAGGACGACGGTGAAACGCATGAGCCGACTATGCGGTGCGCGACCGGCCGAGGGAAGCCACCCCTGAAGCGCAAGACGCGGCCCGAAGGCCGCGCCAGCGTGATCTTGATGCGAATACGGTCAGGGCGCCGGGACGCGGCTGTCCGTCGGCAGGCCGATGTGATCGCCCATCGCCACGAGGTCGCCCAGCAACTTGGCGATGTCGTCCGCCGCCGAGCCTTCGGCCGCTGCATGATCCGCCCGCGCTTTCGCGATCGCGTCGTTCAGGAACTCGGACGTGACCTCGCTTCGCGGCATCGCCACATCGGCCAGGATCGTCGTGCCCTCGGGCATGATCTGCGCGAAGCCGCCGGTGACGGCGAACTCCTGCTCGCCCCCCTCCATGTCGACGACCACGATGCCCGGACGCAGGGTCGTCACGACGGGCGCGTGGTTCGGCATCGCCATCATGTCGCCGTCGGTGCCGGGAAGCCGAACGGACTTCGCCTGCCCGGACACGACCTTACGCTCGGGCGACACCAGGTCGAATTGCATCGTGTCAGCCATAGGATCCCCTTACGCCGCTTCTGCGGCCAGACGCTCGGCCTTCGCCTTCACGTCCTCGATGCCGCCAACCATGTAGAACGCGCCCTCGGGCAGGTGATCGTATTCGCCCGCGACGACCGCCTTGAACGACGAGATCGTGTCTTCCAGAGGAACCTGTACGCCGTCCGAGCCGGTGAAGACCTTCGCCACGTCGAACGGCTGCGACAGGAAGCGCTGGATCTTGCGGGCCCGCGACACGGTCAGCTTGTCGTCTTCCGAAAGCTCGTCCATGCCGAGGATCGCGATGATGTCCTGCAGCGACTTGTAGCGCTGAAGAATGCCCTGCACGTCGCGCGCCACCTTGTAGTGTTCCTCGCCCAGAATGGCGGGGTCCATGAGACGCGAGGTCGAGTTCGAGCGGGTCCACAGCCGGATAGATGCCGAGTTCCGAGATCGCACGAGACAGCACCGTCGTAGCGTCGAGGTGCGCGAAGGTCGTGGCCGGCGCCGGGTCGGTCAGGTCGTCCGCGGGAACGTAGACGGCCTGGATCGAGGTGATCGAACCCGCCTTGGTCGAGGTGATGCGCTCCTGCATCGTCCCCATGTCGGTGGCGAGCGTCGGCTGATAGCCCACGGCCGAGGGGATACGACCGAGAAGGGCCGACACCTCGGACCCCGCCTGCGTGAAGCGGAAGATGTTGTCCACGAAGAACAGCACGTCGGTTCCGGACTGGTCGCGGAACTGCTCGGCCAGCGTCAGGCCGGTCAGGGCGACGCGCGCGCGGGCTCCCGGCGGCTCGTTCATCTGGCCGTAGACCAGGGCCACCTGCGATTCCTCGAGATTGTCGGGCTTGATGACCTCTGACTCGATCATCTCGTGATAAAGGTCGTTGCCCTCACGGGTCCGCTCGCCCACTCCAGCGAAAACCGAGTAGCCGGAGTGAACCTTGGCGATGTTGTTGATCAGTTCCATGATCAGAACCGTCTTGCCCACGCCCGCACCACCGAAGAGGCCGATCTTGCCGCCCTTCGAATAGGGCGCGAGCAGGTCAACGACTTTGATGCCGGTGACCAGGATTTCCGATTCCGTCGACTGTTCGGCGAAGGCCGGGGCGGGCTGGTGGATCGCGCGCTTCTCGGTCGCCTCGACCGGGCCCTTCTCGTCGACCGGCTCGCCGATGACGTTCAGGATGCGGCCGAGCGTGGCGTTTCCGACCGGCACCATGATCGGCCCATCCGTGTCGGTGACGACTTGGCCGCGAACGAGACCCTCGGTCGAGTCCATCGCAATGGTGCGGACGGTATTCTCGCCCAGGTGCTGTGCGACCTCGAGCACCAGGCGGTTGCCGTGGTTGTCGGTTTCGAGCGCGTTCAGAATTTCGGGCAGATGGTCGTCGAACCGCACGTCGACGACGGCGCCGATGACCTGGGTCACTTTGCCTTTTGCGTTAGCCATTTCTGGTTCTCCGGTCTTAGAGCGCCTCGGCGCCCGAAATGATTTCGATAAGCTCGTTGGTGATGACGGCCTGGCGCGTCCGGTTGTACTGGATCGTCAGCCTGTCGATCATGTCGCCTGCGTTTCGCGTCGCGTTGTCCATGGCGCTCATCCGCGCGCCCTGCTCGGACGCCGCGTTCTCGAGCAGCGCGGTAAAGATCTGGGTCGCGATGCCCCGCGGCAGAAGCTCCCGCAGGATCTCCTCCTCGCCCGGTTCGTAGTCGAACACGGTCGAGCCGGAGCCTGCCTCCTCGCTTGCCTCGAAGGTCGCCGGAATGATCTGCGTCGCGGTCGGCTTCTGGCTGATGACGCTTTCGAACTCGGCGAAGAAGATCGTGGCGACGTCGAACTCGTCCGCATCGAACCGCGACAGCACGTCCCGCGCGATATCCTGAGCGTTGGTGTAGCCCAGACGCTTGATGTCCGAGAGGTCGACGTGCCCGACAAGGTGGTTGCCCCAGTCGCGGCGCATCTGCTCGCGGCCCTTCTTCCCGACGGTCAGCATCTTGACGGTTTTGCCCTGGGCCACAAGCTGTGACGCCCGCGTCTTCGCCAGCCGGACGATCGACGAGTTGAAGCCGCCGCACAGCCCCCTTTCCGAGGTCATCACGACCAGAAGATGGGTCTGATCCGATCCCGTGCCCGCCAGAAGACGGGGTCCGCCCTCGTTCACGCCCTGCGCCAGACCGGCGAGAACGTCGTTGAAGCGCGCAGCGTAGGGCCGCGCGGCCGCCGCCGCCTCTTCCGCACGGCGGAGCTTCGCGGCCGCGACCATCTGCATGGCCTGCGTGATCTTGCGCGTCGACTTGACCGAATTGATCCGGTTTTTCAAATCCTTGAGGTTGGCCATCTGGGTTTCCTTCCGGCTTCGGTCTTACGAGAAGTCCGCGGCGAACTCGTCGATGGCCGACTTGAGCGTCTTGGCGTTGTCGTCCTTCATCTTGGGATCCTCGTTCGTGATCCAGTCCAGAACGTCCTGACGCTTTGTCCGCATATGGTTCAGCAGACCCTGCTCGAAGCGGCCGACGTCAGCCACGCTGACCTTGTCCAGATAGCCGTTCGTGCCCGCGAAGATGACGACAACGATCTCGGCGTTCGACAGCGGCGAATACTGCGGCTGCTTCATCAACTCGGTCAGGCGAGCACCGCGGTTCAGCAGGCGCTGCGTCGCGGCGTCGAGGTCCGACCCGAATTGCGCGAATGCGGCCATCTCGCGGTACTGGGCGAGCGACAGCTTCACGGGACCGGCGACCGAGGACATCGCCTTGGTCTGGGCGGCCGAGCCGACGCGCGACACGGACAGACCCGTGTTCACGGCGGGACGGACGCCCTGATAGAAAAGCTCGGTCTCGAGGAAGATCTGACCGTCGGTGATCGAGATCACGTTCGTCGGGATGAACGCCGAAACGTCGCCGCCCTGCGTCTCGATGATCGGCAGAGCCGTCAGCGAACCGGCGCCATGGTCCTCGTTCAGCTTCGCCGAACGCTCGAGCAGGCGGGAGTGCAGGTAGAAGACGTCGCCCGGATAGGCTTCACGCCCAGGCGGACGGCGAAGCAACAGCGACATCTGGCGATAGGACACGGCCTGCTTCGACAGATCGTCGTAGATGATGAGGGCATGGCGGCCGTTGTCGCGGAAGAACTCTGCCATCGCGGTCGCGGCATAGGGCGCAAGGAACTGCATCGGCGCGGGGTCCGAGGCGGTCGCGGCGACGATGATGGAATAGTCGATCGCGCCCGTTTCTTCGAGCTTCTTCACAAGCTGCGCGACGGTCGAGCGCTTCTGCCCGATCGCGACGTAGACGCAGTAGAGCTTCTTCGATTCGTCGTCGCCAGCGGCGTCGTTATAGCTTTTCTGGTTCAGGATGGTGTCCAGCGCCACGGCGGTCTTGCCGGTCTGGCGGTCGCCGATGATCAGCTCGCGCTGGCCGCGGCCGATCGGGATCATGGCGTCGATGGCCTTCAGCCCGGTCGCCATCGGCTCGTGGACCGACTTGCGCGGGATGATGCCCGGCGCCTTGACGTCGGCGACGCGGCGCTCGGACGTGGCGATCGGACCCTTGCCATCGATCGGGTTGCCCAGACCGTCGACCACGCGCCCGAGAAGCGCGTCACCCGCCGGCACGTCCACGATCGAATTCGTGCGCTTGACGGTGTCGCCTTCCTTGATGTCCCGGTCCGACCCGAAGATCACGATGCCGACGTTGTCGCTTTCAAGGTTCAGCGCCATCCCCATGATGCCGCCGGGAAACTCGACCATTTCGCCCGCCTGGACATTGTCGAGGCCGTAGACACGGGCAATGCCGTCACCGACGCTCAGCACGCGGCCGACCTCGGCGACTTCGGCTTCCTGGCCGAAGTTCTTTATCTGGTCCTTGAGGATTGCCGAAATCTCGGCTGCCTGGATTGCCATTTATCCGACCTCTTTCATCGTGTTCTGGAGTGCCGCGAGCTTCGAGCGGATCGACGTGTCGATCATTTTCGAACCCACTTTGACAACTAGTCCGCCGATGAGGCTTTCATCGACGGTGACATTCATTTTGACGTCCTTGCCGACCGAGCTCTTCAGAGCCTCGGCAAGCGCCGTTTCCTGATCCGCGGTCAGGGCCTTCGCGGCTCGCACCTCGGCGGTCACCTCGCCCTTTTCGTCCGCGATGCGTTCGCGCAGACCGGCCAGAAGCTGCGGGACCACGAAGAGCCGACGCTTCGACGCCATCAGGCGGAGGGTATTGGCGAGCATGTCGGTCAGACCCATCTTCGACGCGATGGCGCCGATGGCGTTGCCCTGCTCCTCGCGGGAGTAGACCGGCGAATGAATAAGGTCGCGGAAGTCGGCGCTGTCCGACAGCGAGGACTCGAGGGTCGCGATGTCGCGCTCGAGGTCGTCGAGAGCGTTGCCGTCCCTGGCCAGCTCGAACACCGCCGTCGCATAGCGCGACGCGATGCCGGTGGAGATTGACGCAGATTCTGACACGTGTCCCCTTTCCACGTTGGTCGTCGGCGATACCGGTTGGCGGAAGCGTCCGGCACAAAGTCCAAGGCATCCGCAAGGCGCGCCCTCGAACAAATCTGCGGTCGTGTAGCAGAGGACTTTCAGCCTCGCAACATGTTGGGGGCCCTGCCCGGCGGGACCGCCACACATGTTTTCAATGGGTTAACGTCGGGTGCGACCGAATGGACCGCGAAACAATCGGATTTTCGCATCGGGCGGTCACGATTCCCGCTCTCAGACGGCCTTCGGCTCGGGCGCGGCGATGCCTTCCAGCACTCTCAGCGGACGCCGAACCGCCTCGGGCAGGCCCGTCCGAGGCGGCGCGGGGACCTGCTTCGAGACCTCGACGACAAGGACACCGCCGGCGAAACGGTTCGACACGTGGTTGCCCAGCTTCTCCCAGAACGCGCTTGTCTTCAGCCAGAAGGGTTTGGGACTTGGCGGATGGAAAAGCGCCGCGCTGTGCCGCCTCGGCGTCAAACCGATGGCCGCCACCATCGCCTCGAGTTGGCCAAGCGAATAAGGCCGCCCGAAACCGAAGGGCGTCACGTCGCGCCGCGACCAAAGGCCAGCGCGGTTCGGCACGATGAACAGACCCAGGCCCTCGGGCGCCAGCACACGATAGCATTCGTCCAGAAGCGCTATCGGATCCTCGCTCGTCTCCAGACCGTGCAGCACCACCAGCCGATCCACGCTGTCGGTCTCGATCGGCCAGAGCTTCTCCTCGCAAAGCACAGAAACGTTATCCATGCCCGCGGGCCAGGGCATTACGCCCTGCTGGCCCGGCATCAGCGCGATGACCCGCCGCGCCTCCGCGAGGTAGGGCCGAAGCAGCGGTGCCGCGAAGCCGAAGCCCACCACGTTCATGCCACGCGCCTCGGGCCAGAAGCCCGTCACCTGCTCTCGGATGGCGCGCTGCGCCGTCCGTCCCAGCCGGGTCCGGTAATAGAAAGTCCTGAGGTCGAGCACGTCGAGGTGCATTGCGGCGCGCGGTCCTTTGTCCGACAGTCCGAGGGAAGCATAACCGCAACAAGGGCTGAATCCATGTCATTCGAGATCGTCACCGTTCCCTGCCGCACGGACAACTACGCCTTCCTCGTCCACGGCAACGGGCGGACCGCTCTTGTGGACGCGCCCGAAGCCGCACCGATTGCGGCAGCGCTGGATGACCGTGGTTGGACGCTCGACGAGATCTGGATCACCCATCACCACGATGACCACGTCGAAGGCGTGGCCGAACTGTGCGGACGCTACGGCGCAACCGTTCGGGGTGGCGCCGCCGACGCGCACCGTCTTCCCCCGCTCGACCACGCCCTTGGCGACGGCGACAGCTTCGACTTCGCCGGGTCGACCGTTCAGGTCATGGATGTCTCGGGCCACACCGTGGGGCACATCGCCTTCTACGTCCCTGACGCCAAGGCCGCCTTCACCGCCGACAGCCTCATGGCGCTTGGCTGCGGCCGCGTCTTCGAGGGCACCATGCCGATGATGTGGCAAAGCCTGTCCAAGCTCGCCGCCCTGCCCCGCGACACGACGATCTGCTCGGGCCACGAATACACCGAAGCCAACGGGCGCTTCGCCCTGACCATCGAGCCCAACAACATCGCCCTGAAGGAACGCCTCCGCATGGTCGCCGAAGCCCGTGAACGCGGCGAGCCGACGGTGCCCTCGAAGCTCTCGACCGAGCTTGAGACCAATCCTTTCCTCCGGGCGGGCTTGGATCATGTCAAAATGCTCCTAGATATGACCGGACGAAGCGACGCCGAGGTCTTCGGCGAAATCAGGCGTCGCAAGGATTCGTTCTGATCTCGCCACAATTTCTCTCGTTTTCCGTAGCAGCGTGAACGCGGGTCCGAAAATGTGAGGCCTTGCGACGAGAAAAGGCTTGAAGGTTCGGAAATCTAACCGAACTCTAACACTATGAGGCCACGGTCTGGATGGGCCCTCAGCGCCCTCCGACCCTTGTGAAAGGAGCTTGTGAGCGTGCCATCTTTTTCCAAGACGCTCGAGGATGCGATCCATGCGGCGTTGGCGATAGCCAATTCGCGCAGGCATGAACTCGCGACGCTGGAACATCTGCTTCTGGCGCTGATCGACGAGCCTGATGCCGCGAAGGTGATGCAGGCCTGTTCGGTCGATCTCGATGAGCTCCGCAAGACGCTCAACGATTTCATCGACGACGACCTCTCGAACTCTCGTGACCGAGATCGAAGGGTCCGAAGCCGTTCCGACCGCCGCCTTCCAGCGCGTGATCCAGCGCGCTGCGATCCATGTCCAGTCTTCGGGCCGGACCGAGGTAACGGGGGCCAACGTCCTCGTCGCCATCTTCGCCGAGCGCGAGTTCGAACGCCGCCTACTTCCTGCAGGAGCAGGACATGACGCGGTACGACGCCGTCAACTTCATCGCGCACGGCGTCGCCAAGGATCCGTCCTTCGGCGAAACGCGACCCGTCTCGGGCGCCAATGAGTTCGAGGAAGAGTCATCCTCCTCCACGTCGGCCTCTGAAGAGGACGGCAAGGAATCCGCCCTGTCCAAGTATTGCGTCGACCTCAACGTCAAGGCGCTCAAGGGCGACGTCGATCCGCTGATCGGGCGCGAGCCCGAGGTCGAGCGGTGCGTGCAGGTGCTCTGCCGCCGGCGCAAGAACAACCCGCTTCTCGTCGGCGATCCCGGCGTGGGCAAGACCGCCATCGCCGAAGGTCTGGCGAAGAAGATCGTCGAGAAGCAGACGCCCGAGGTTCTTCAGGGCGCCACCATCTTCTCGCTCGACATGGGCGCGCTTCTCGCGGGCACCCGCTATCGCGGCGATTTCGAGGAACGGCTGAAAGCCGTGGTGACCGAGCTTGAGGATCATCCCGACGCAATCCTCTTCATCGACGAGATCCACACTGTCATCGGTGCCGGCGCCACCTCGGGCGGCGCGATGGACGCTTCGAACCTCCTGAAGCCTGCGCTTCAGGGCGGCAAGCTGCGCTGCATGGGCTCGACAACCTACAAGGAATTCCGTCAGCACTTCGAAAAGGACCGCGCCCTGTCGCGGCGCTTCCAGAAGATCGACGTGAACGAGCCGACCGTCGAGGATTCCGTGCAGATCCTGATGGGTATAAAGCCCTACTTCGAGGAGCATCACGGCGTCATCTACACCGACGACGCGGTCCGCACGGCGGTCGAACTTTCGGCGCGCTACATCAATGACCGCAAGCTGCCCGACAAGGCCATCGACGTCATCGACGAGGCCGGCGCGGCGCAGCATCTCGTGGCGCCCGACAAGCGCGAAAAGACCATCGACGTCCCGCAGATCGAGAATGTCGTCGCCAAGATCGCGCGCATTCCGCCGAAGAACGTGTCGAAGGACGATGCCGCCGTCCTGCGGGACCTCGAAGCCTCGCTCAAGCGAGTCGTGTTCGGGCAGGAACGCGCGATCGAAGCGCTGGCCTCGGCGATCAAGCTCTCGCGCGCCGGACTTCGCGAACCCGAAAAGCCGATCGGCAACTATCTCTTCGCCGGCCCCACCGGCGTCGGAAAGACCGAGGTCGCAAAGCAGCTTGCTGACACCCTCGGAGTCGAGCTTCTTCGTTTCGACATGTCGGAGTACATGGAGAAACACGCCGTCAGCCGCCTGATCGGCGCGCCTCCGGGCTATGTCGGTTTCGACCAGGGCGGCCTTCTGACCGATGGCGTCGACCAGCATCCGCACTGCGTTCTTCTTCTCGACGAGATCGAAAAAGCGCACCCGGACGTGTTCAACATCCTTCTGCAGGTGATGGACCACGGCAAGCTGACCGACCACAACGGCCGGCAGGTCGATTTCCGCAACGTGGTCCTCATCATGACCTCGAATGCGGGTGCCTCGGACATGGCGAAGGCCGCAATCGGCTTCGGCCGCGACCGGCGCGAAGGCGAGGATACCGAGGCGATCGAACGCATGTTCACGCCGGAGTTCCGCAACCGTCTGGACGCGATCATCAGCTTCGCGCCGCTTCCGAAAGAGGTCATCCTCCAGGTGGTCGAGAAGTTCGTCCTGCAACTGGAAGCGCAGCTCATGGACCGCGGCGTCCATATCGAGCTGACGCGGCCGGCGGCGGAATGGCTGGCGAACAGGGGCTATGACGACAAGATGGGCGCGCGTCCCCTGGCCCGCGTCATCCAGGAGACGATCAAGAAGCCGCTGGCCGAAGAGCTTCTCTTCGGCAAGCTCGCCCAGGGCGGCATCGTCAAGGTCGGCGTGAAGGAGGGCAAGCTCGACCTCCGGATCGAGCAGGCGACGAAGCGCATCTCGTCGAAGAAGAAGCCTCCGCTTCTTACCGCCGAATAACCGCCTGACCGCATTCGTCTTTGAAAGCCCCGCCTCGCGCGGGGCTTTCTTTTTGGTCGGTGCCGCTGATAGGCTGACCGCAGAAACGGCAGCGGGGGCAGCCATGCTGAAGCACATCGCGGGACTGGCTCTGGCCGCAGGGGTCGCCATTGCCTGCGCCCCCGTCAAGACGGTGACGGGCGCCGACCTTTACGACGAGTTCTGCGTGGCCTGTCACGGCACCTCCGGTCGCGGCGATGGACCGGCGGCATCCTCACTCCCCGTCAGACCCGCCGACCTGACCTCGCTCTCCTCGCGCAACGGCGGACGCTTCCCGATGGCGAGGGTCCTGTCGACCATCGACGGGTACACCCGCGTCCAGACGGGCACCCATGTCATGCCGGAATTCGGAAGCACCCTCTCGAAGGGCCCGGTCCTGATGGTCGACACCGGCGACGGCATCGCCAGCCCCGTCCCCGCGCGCCTTCTGGCGCTGGCCCGGCATCTGGAGAACCTTCAGCGCTAGGCGGAACCGGCAGGCCCTATTCGTTCGTCGCAGACCCGTTAGTGTTTCGGTCAGGTCTGCTTCGAGGTCGTGGGGCAATCGCCTTTAGTCATGCTGTGCGAGAGGCGCGTTGAAGACTGCTAAACTGCTGGTCGCAAAACCAGTCTTTGCTATACAGCCGAAAGAGCGATCTGTGCGTGACAGGCCGGAACGGAGTAACTGGAAGTGCGCATTTGGACCTTAATACTGGTGATAGTGGTGTTTCCTGTTCTTGCTGTCGCCCGAACGTCCTCAACTGATTGCGGCTTGTTTACAGTTCGCCCAGAAAGTGATGCCCTCGTTCTGGACAAAAGTGGAAATGTGAAGCGTGTAGTAGGTCCTGGATTACACATTTGCGTGCCAATGGTGGAAACTGTTTGGATTGAAAACACGCTCTTTGAGCGACGTGAGGATGTCGAAATCTGGTGGCCTGAGGACCAATGCGTAATCACAGTTTCAGTCTTTTGGAACATCTCCGACCTGGAGGTTTACTATACCAAAGGTCAAGAAGCGGTCGCCGTTTCTGTGATCGAGAAGCAGGTGCAAGAGGCTCACGAGAATGCAGAGGTTTCTAGCTTTAGTAGAGAGACAATCTCAAACTACCTGCAAATCACCCTTCGTGAGAATCGTGGCGCGTTCGAGGAGTATGGCGTCAACTTTCTTCGCTCCTTCGCGAGCCTTGAAGACTGTATCCAAGAGTAAGAGCGTGATCAGATCAAATGCCAACCTCTTGTCCCTATAGCCGACTCCCCCTTCCCCAAAAGAAAACGCCGGACCCGAAGGTCCGGCGCTTCCCACTCGTCACTCGTGAAACCGATCTCAGTTCGTCGGCGTGATCGTGATGTCCACGCGACGGTTCTGCGCGCGACCAGAGGCCGTGGCGTTGGTGGCAATCGGCTGGCTCTCGCCCGCGCCGATGGTCTGGACCCGCGATCCCGACACGCCCGACGAGCGCAGGACCGAAGACACGGCCAGCGCACGGCGCTCGGACAGGTCCTGGTTGTACGCGGCCGACCCGGTGTTGTCGGTGTGGCCGGTGACGGTCACGATCGACTGCGGATACTTGTTCAGGCTGTTGGCCAGAACCCGCAGGTCGGAAGAAAGCGTCGCGTTCAAGGTGGCGCTGTCCGTCGCGAAAAGGATCGCCTCGGGCATCCGCACGATCAGCGCGTTGCCGGTGTTGATCACGTCGATCTGGCCGTTGCCGAAGTCGTTGCGAAGCTCGGCCGCCTGACGGTCGAGGCTATAGCCGATGGCCGCACCCGCAGCCGCGCCGACCGCAGCACCGACAGCGGCGTTCCGGATCCGGTCGCTGCCGCTTTCACGGGTTCCGCCGAGAACGGCGCCCACAGCCGCACCCGCAAGAGCACCCTGACGGGTACGCTGGCCATCGGTGCCGGGATAGGTCGAGGGATCGCCACAGGCAGCGAGGGCCATGATGCCCGCCGCGCCGACAAGCGTGGAAGTCTTGAAGATAGGCATGAAGTGTCCTTTTCTTTGCACATCTCGAACGCCGCTATATGCGAAATGTTCCACATTGCCAGCGGCCACGTCGGAAAAGCTGGACCTGAACACCCTGCTAGGCAAATTCACGCCTCTGTTATGCCATATCAGGCTGTCTCGGCCGCTTCCCACGCCAGCATGGCCCGCTTGACCGGAAGCCCCCAGTGATAGCCGCCCAAACCCCCCGACTTGCGCAACGCCCGGTGGCACGGGATCAGCCACGAGATCGGGTTGCGCCCCACTGCACTGCCGACCGCGCGCACCGCCTTTGGGTGACCGATCAGCCGCGCGATGTCGCTGTAGGTCGTGACGTGACCCGTGGGAACATGCAGCAGCGCCTCCCACACCTTGATCTGGAACGGAGCGCCGATCAGGAACAACTTCGGCGCAGCCTCCTGTCCTTTCGTTGGAAAAGCGGCTTCGGTCATCGGCGCCAGCCGCGCCCGGTCCTCGATGAATGTCGCGTCAGGCCACCTCGACCGCAGATCCGCCATCGTCGCCTCGGACCCGGCCTCGGCCGCGAACCCGATGCCGCAGATGCCGCGCTCGGTCCCCATCACCAGGACCGGCCCGAACGGGCTGTCGAACCAGCCCCAGCGAAATCTCCAGCCCCGCCCCGCCCTTTGCGTAGTCGCCGGGAGACATCGCCTCCCACCGCACGAAAAGGTCGTGCAGCCGTCCCCCGCCCGACAACCCCACGAGGTCCGCCGTCTCGAGCGTGGTGTGCCGCGTGGCCAGAAGCGCTTTCGCGTGATCGAGACGCAGCCACTGCTGATAGCGCTTCGGAGACACTCCGGCCCACCGGCTGAAGATGCGCTGGAAATGCGCCGGGCTCATGTGCATCTCGGCCGCGATCTCCTCCAGCGTCAACTCGCGACCGTCCGCACCGTCCAGCCTCTCGATGGCGCGGCGCATCAGGTCATAGTGATATCCGGTCTCGATCTGTGTCATGGCGGTCATCATCGCGATCCTTCTGTCCTTGTCACGGATCTAGGCAGGACCGGCCCGAACCGCGACCCGGATCCTGCGGGAAAGGCTTGCCGCGCCACGGCCGATCCGCCAGAACGTCCCCGATGGCCAGGCAGCTTCCCTATCACACGGTCCGCGAGATCTTCGCCCGCTTCCACGCCGCGGAGGCCGAGCCGAAGGGCGAACTCGAACACCTCAACGCCTACACCCTGCTCGTCGCCGTGGCACTGTCGGCACAGGCGACGGACGCAGGCGTCAACAAGGCCACCCGCAAGCTCTTCGAAGTCGCCGACACGCCGCAGAAGATGCTCGACCTCGGCGAAGAGGCTCTGACCGAGCACATCAAGACCATCGGCCTCTATCCGCAACAAGGCGAAGAACGTGATGAAGATGGCCCGCATCCTCGTCGACGACTACGGCGGCGAGGTGCCCTCGTCGCGCGCAGCCCTCCAGGCGCTGCCGGGCGTCGGCCGCAAGACCGCCAACGTCGTTCTCAACATGTGGTGGAGCCACCCCGCCCAGGCCGTCGACACCCACATCTTCCGCGTCGGCAACCGCACCGGCATCGCACCCGGCAAGGACGTCGACGCCGTCGAGCGCGCCATCGAAGACAACGTGCCGGCCGAATATCAGCGCCACGCGCACCACTGGCTGATCCTGCACGGCCGGTACATCTGCCTTGCGCGCAAGCCCCGCTGCCCCGACTGCCTGATCCGCGATCTCTGCGCCTACGAGGACAAGACCCAATGAACGCCTTCGACGTGGTCGGGATCGGCAATGCGATCGTCGACGTCATCTCGTCCGCCGACGACAGCTTCCTCGACCTCATGGGGATCGAGAAGGGCATCATGCAACTGGTCGAACGGCAACGGGGCGAGATGCTCTACGCCGCGATGAAAGACCGTGTGCAGGCGCCCGGCGGATCGGTCGCGAACACGCTCGCCGGCCTCGGCAACCTCGGCCTGCGTACCGGCTTCATCGGCCGGGTCCACGACGATGCCCTGGGACGCTTCTACGCCCGCTCGATGGAGGACGGCGGCACCGCCTTCGTCAACCCTCCCGTCGCGGGCGGCGACCTGCCGACATCGCGCTCGATGATCTTCGTCTCGCCCGACGGCGAACGGTCGATGAACACCTACCTCGGCATCTCGTCCGACCTGGGCCCCGACGACGTGGCCGACGACGTGGCGGGCGCGGCGCGGATCCTGTTCCTCGAGGGCTATCTCTACGACAAGCCGTCGGGGAAGGAGGCGTTCGAACGCGCCGCCCGCCTCTGTCGCGGCGCTGGCGGCAAGGCCGGCATCGCGCTCTCGGATCCCTTCTGCGTCGACCGCCACCGCGACAGCTTCCGCCACCTCGTGCGCGACCTCGACTACGTCATCGGCAACCGCCACGAATGGGAATCGCTCTACCAGACCGACCTGTCGTCCGCGCTCGAACAGGCGGCGAAGGACTCCGGCCTCGTCGTCTGCACCCGCTCGGGCGAGGACGTGATCCTCGTGCAGGGCGACGAGACGGCCCGCGTGCCCGTGCGCCGCGTGGTGCCCGTCGACGCGACCGGCGCGGGCGACCAGTTCGCTGCCGGCTTCCTCTACGGCTACGCCACCGGCCAGTCGCTTCAGATCGCGGGCCGCATGGGCTGCGCCGCCGCCGCCGAGGTCATCGGCCACTTCGGCGCCCGCCCGGAGACCGATCTCAAGGCGCTCTTCCGCCGCGAAAACCTGATCTGAGGAGAGCCGGGGCTCCGCCCCGGACCCCAGAGTATTTTTTAACCAAGAAGAAACCGGTCCCGGTCAGACTGACCCGAGCGGTACAGGCGGGAGCGCCGATGACCGCCCAAGGAGAAGGCGACTTCTTCCGGGGCGTCCCTCAAAGGGGGGCGCCCTTTCCATTCTTCTTGGCCGAAATACTCCGGGGGTGCGAGGGGCAGCGCCCCCGGCCGTACGCCGCCGAGCGGGTCAGCCGCTCCGGCAGTCCATTGGCCCAGCCGCTGATCGTCCCCGCTCCAAGGCAGACGACGATGTCGCCCGGCCGCGCCTGCTCGCGCACCAGTCGCTCCAGGTCGTCCTCCGACACCACCGCGCGCGCATGGCGATGCCCGTGCCGGATCAATCCCGCTACCAGATCCTCGCGCGTGGCCCCCGGAATGGGATCCTCGCCCGCCGAATAGACCTCGGCGATGCCTACAACGTCGGCCTCGTTGAAGCAGGTGCAGAAATCCTCGAAGAGCGACGACAGCCGCGTGAAGCGGTGCGGCTGGTGGACGGCGATGACCCGCGCGCCCGGCTCGATGGCCTGCCGAGCCGCCTTCAGCACCGCCGCGATCTCGACCGGGTGGTGGCCGTAATCGTCGATGACCGTCACGCCGCCCACGGTGCCCACGCGCGTGAACCGCCGGTTGACGCCCTTGAAGTTCGCCAGCGCCTCGCGGATCTCGGCCGCCTTCATCCCGAGGTGCCGCGCCACGGCCACCGCCGCCAGCGCGTTCGACACGTTGTGGTCCCCCGGCATCGGCAAGGTGCAGCCCTCGATCACCATGCCGTCGGCCAGTTCGACGTCGAATTGCGCGATCCCGGCCTCGTACCGCAGGTTCACCGCGCGCACGTCCGCCTGCGCGTTGAACCCGAAGGTCACGACGCGACGGTCCGTCACGCGCCCCACCAGCGCCTGCACCTCGGGGTGATCGGTGCAGAGCACCGCAAGCCCGTAGAACGGGATGTTCGACACGAAGTCCAGGAACCCCTGCCGCAACGCCTCGATCGACCCCCAATGCTCCATGTGCTCGGGATCGATGTTCGTCACGATGGCGATGGTCGCGGGCAGCCGGTTGAACGTCCCGTCCAACTCGTCGGCCTCGACCACCATCCATTCGCCAGCGCCCACCCGCGCGTTCGAGCCGTAGGCGTGGATGATACCGCCGTTGATGACCGTCGGATCAAGCCCGCCATGATCGAGTAGCGCCGCCACCATCGTGGTGGTCGTGGTCTTGCCATGCGTCCCAGCCACCGCCACGTTCGAGCGAAGCCGCATCAGCTCCGCCAGCATCTCGGCCCGGCGCACGACCGGCAGACCCAGCCGCCGCGCCTCGTCCAGTTCCGGGTTGCCCTTCTTGATCGCCGACGAGATCACGATGACCTCGGCGCCCTCCAGGTTCGCGGCCCTCTGGCCCTCGAAGATGGTCGCGCCCATCCCCGCCAGACGGTCGGTGATCTTCGACGCCTTCAGGTCCGACCCCTGCACGGTATAGCCTGCGCGGATCAGCACCTCGGCAATGCCCGACATCCCGATGCCCCCGATCCCCACGAAGTGGATCGGCCCCATCTCGGTCGGCAGTTTAGTCGCTGCGGCTGCGTTCATGTCTCTCTCCGTCCAAGCTCTTCGACAAGGCCGGCCAGCCGGTCCGTCGCGTCGGGGATGCCCTGGGTCAATGCGTTCGCGGCCATGCGTTTCGCGGCATCGGGCGAGGTGAGCACGGTCATCATCTGTTCCGACAGCGAAGCCGGGTCAAGCGCGGATTCAGGCACCAGGATCGCCGCATTGGCATCGACCAGCCCACGCGCATTCGCCGTCTGCTCGTCGCGGATCGCCGCCGCGAGAGGGATCAGGATCGACGGTCGTCCGATCACGCTAAGGTCCGCGACCGACGACGCCCCCGACCGGCAGACGACCAGATGCGCCGCAGCCATCAGGTCGGGCATGTCGGGAAAAAACGGCTCGACCATCGCGCTGACGCCGGCCTTGTCATAGATCTCGCGCACCCGCGCATCGTCCTCGGGTCGCGCCTGATGCGCCACCTCAAGCCGCGCGCGCAGGCTGTCCGGCAGCCGCGCGATGGCCAGCGGCACCGTGTCCGAGACCACGCGCGCGCCCTGGCTGCCACCGAAGGCCACGATGCGGATCGTCCCGTCCGGGGGCGGATAGGGCGCCGCCGCGCGGGCAAGGACGCTGCCCCGCACCGGGTTGCCCACATGCACGCTCTCGACGCCCGACGGAAGCCTCGTCGGCCATGTCCCGCAGGCGATGCGGTCGACGTGTCGGGCGAAGACCTGGTTCACCCGGCCCAGCACCCCGTTCTGCTCGTGGATCAGCCGCGGCACCCGCAGGAACCAGGCCGCCGCGAGAGCCGGAATCGACGGATAGCCACCGAAGCCCGCGACCACGGTCGGACGATCCGACAGGAACCGCACCACCGCCGTCACAACACCACCCGCGATCAGAAACGGAGCGGCCACCTTGGCCAGCACGCCGCCCCGCGCGAAGGTCGCACTCGCGACTTGCCGGATCTCGACGCCCTTCGGGAACTGACCGGTATACCGCGCGCCCCTCGCATCCGTTGACAGGGTCACCCGCCAGCCCCGCGCCAGCATCGCCTCGGCCAAAGCCTGTGCGGGGTACATGTGCCCCGCCGTGCCGCCCGCCGCGATGACGAGGTGCCGCGCGCTCACCGCCCGCTCCGGACGAGATAGTCGCGGATTTCGCCCTGCGGCCGGGCCCGGGTGAAGGACAGCAGCATCCCCAGCATGATGCCGCCCGCGACAAGCGACGAGCCGCCGTAGCTCACGAAGGGCAGCGTCATCCCCTTGGCGGGCAGAAGCCGCACCGCGACGCTCATGTTGATCATCGCCTGCATCGCGAAGGTGCAGGCCAGTCCCGTCCCGGCAAGGCGGATGAACGGATCGCGCTCGCGCATCAGCCGGAAGAGCGAGCGCAGGACGATGGTGGCGTAGAGGAAGATGATGGCGAGGACGAGGATCAGCCCGTACTCCTCGGCCGCGACCGCGATGATGAAGTCGGTGTGCGCATCCGGCAGCGACCACTTCACCGTCCCCTCGCCCACGCCGACGCCGAAAAACCCGCCCTCGCGGATCGCATTCGCGGCATAGCCCAGTTGCGTGTTCGGATCGACCTCGGCTGACAGGAACCCGTCGATCCGCCGCGCAAAGTGCTCGGACCCGCGATAGGCGAACATGGCTCCCGCCGAGACCAGTCCTGCGATCCCTGCCAGGATGAAGAACGGCGCGCCGCCGACGAAATACATCACGCCCCAGGCGAACAGGATCAGGCTCGCCTGCCCGAAATCGGGCTGGAGCGCGAGAAGCAGCACGACCGCCAGAGCCAGCGCGAAGGAATAGGTCTTGCCCGGCGGACCGGCCACCTCGTTCGAGGCGGCGATCATCCAGCCGACCAGGACGATGAAGCCGGGCTTCAGAAACTCCGACGGCTGGATCGACCCGAAGCCGACCGAGAACCAGCGCACCGCACCCTTGCCGAAATCCGTGCCGATGAAGGGCAAGAGCATCATGGCCAGGAACGAGACCGCGAAGCCGATCACCGCCAGGCGCCGCACCGTGCGGGGCGACATCAACGTCATCGCGAACATGGCGATCAGGGCCGCGCCGCCGAAGAAAACCTGCCGTTCCACGTAATAGAACGCCGAGAACCCGTTTCGTTCGGCAAGAGGGGGGGAGGCGGCGAGACCCAGAAGAAGGCCGATGCCGAACAGCACCAGGACGCAGCTCATGGACCACTTGTCGACGGTACGCCACCACCGGGGAAGAATCGGCTCGCCGCCCCCGCGCGGGACCGAGCCATAGACCATCTCCGTCATGAGCCTGCTCTGCTGCCTGTCGCCCGTTCACCGGGTCTGCGGCGGACCATAGCGAAACGCGGCTTCGAGCGCCAGAGAAACCCTGACGCCCGCCGCAGCTCGCGGACGGACCGTTTCCGCTCAGGCCATGCTCTGCGCCAGCTCGCTGACCCGCGCCTTGAAGCGGCGATCGATGGACCCCTTGGCCAGCTTCAGCGACTGCACCAGAAGCCGCGACGACAGCGTCGTGGGCCTGACGTCCAGCGATACGAAAAGCCGCGTGCGCGCCTTCGACAGCGCCACCAGGTCGACGACGCCCAGGCAGATCACGCCCCCCGACCGGCTCTCGATTGCGTAGCCCTGACCGCTTTCGATCGAGACCAGTTCGGCGCTCATGTCGTGGGGCCGTCCCCTCCAGGTGAAGCGCGCCTGCCAGCGCGCGCCCGGTTCGTGCGAGGGCAGCGTATCGTCGCGCGTCACATCGATTCCCCGGCGCAGCATCTGCCTCTCGAACCCGTCGAAGTCGGTGACTGCTTCGTAAACCCTGTCGAGCGGGGCTTCGATGTCTTCGCGGGCGGAAAGCTTCATGGGGTCGGTGTGCCTTCAGTCCAGGGTGTCGGCAAGCCAGTTCTCGATCAGAAAGCGCGCGATCGAGCCGGGGCGGGCGGGCTTCATGCCCGGGTCATTGCCCGAGATCGCCTCGACCATCGCCTCGCGCGTGACCCACTGGGCGTCCTCGATCTCGGATGGATCGACCGTGATGTCGCGGCTCGTCGCGTGCCCGTGGCAGCCGAACATCAGCGAATTGGGAAAGGGCCAGGGCTGCGAGGCAAGGTAATCGACCCGCCCGACGCGCACGCCCGACTCCTCGAACACCTCGCGCCGCACCGCCGCCTCGATGCTCTCGCCGGGCTCGACGAAGCCCGCCAGCAGAGAATACATCCCCTCGGGCCAGACATGCGAACGCCCCATGAGGACGGAATTGCCCTTGGTGATCAGCATGATGACCACCGGATCGGTACGCGGGAAATGATGCCCGCCGCAGGCCGGACAATCGCGCTGCCACCCCGCCTGAGACACCACGCTTTCACCCCCGCAGCGCGCGCAGAAACGATGCGACCGATGCCACTCCAGGATCGCCTTCGCCGTAGCCACCATCTCGGCCGCGCGCGGGGTCAGCCGCACCATGCTGCCCCTCAGCTCCGCGAAGACCTGTCCCGACGGCAACCCCGGATGCCGCTGCTCGCTCGGATCGGTGAACTGCCCAACGCTGTCCGTGTCGCCCTCCGGCTCCCAGGCCGAGATGTCGCAGGCGAAACGCGCGCAGTCCTCGTCGCGCCCCAGGAACACCTCTGGTCCGGCGTGCTCGAAAACGGCATGGTCGGCGGCAAGGAACACAGGCGCCCGGCTCTCGGCGTCCAGCAAGGGCTTCCCCCGCCAGATCGGCAACACGCATGCCCCGGCGCGCAGCCCGGCCAGCGCCTCGGGCTGCGACCGAAGCTCTGCCGCGCGGTCCAGTCCCGAACCGCCGAAGGTCACCGATTCTGCCAGTCTCATGCCTGCCCCTGTCGCTTGCGCCTTCGATGCCACGCGGCGCGGTCTTTGGCAAACCGCCGCGCAGGCCGCGGCCCGGCATCAGGTTTGTCTTGGGCGCGTCACCCGACTCGTGTTCCATGGAGGGACAGAACACAGGGAGTCCCACGATGTCGCGTCACACCCTTCCGGCCATGAGCCGCCGCACCTTCCTCGCCTCCACCGCGGGTGCGGGCCTCGTTGTCCTGCACCCCTTCTCGGCGCGCGCCCAGGCCGGCCAGGCCCACTTGCGGATCATGGAGACGACCGACCTCCACGTCCACGTCTGGCCCTACGACTACTACGCCGACAAACCCATCGACACCGTGGGCCTCGCCCGCACCGCCGCCCACATCGCCGACATCCGCGCCGAAGCGACGAACGCGCTCCTCCTCGACAACGGCGACTTCCTCCAGGGCAATCCCATGGGCGACTACATCGCCTACGAGCGCGGCATGAAGCCGGGCGACATGCACCCCGTCATCGCCGCAATGAACACCGTGGGCTTCGACGCCTCGACCCTCGGCAACCACGAGTTCAACTACGGCCTCGACTTCCTGATGAACACCGTCGCGGGCGCCGCCTTCCCCGTCATCAGCGCCAACGTCGTCACCGAAGAGGGCGCCGATCCCACCAAGGACGCTACCCTCGTCAAACCCTACGTCATCCTCGACCGCGAGTTGACCGACGGCGCGGGTGAAACGCATCCGATCCGCATCGGCCTCATCGGCTTCGTGCCGCCCCAGATCATGCTCTGGGACCGCAAGCACCTCGAAGGCAACGTCACCACCCGCGACATCGTCGCCGCCGCCGAAGCCTGGGTGCCCCAGATGCGCGAGGAAGGCGCCGACATCGTCATCGCCCTCTCCCACTCCGGCATCGGGCCGGCCGAGCACACCGACATGATGGAAAACGCCTCCGTGCCGCTCGCCCAGGTCGACGGCATCGACGCGCTTCTCACCGGCCACAGCCACCTCGTCTTCCCTTCGCCCGACTACGAGGGCTATGCCGCCGTCGACGCCGCGACCGGCCTGATCCACGGCAAGCCCGCCACCATGGGCGGCTTCTGGGGCAGCCACCTCGGCGTCATCGACCTGATGCTCGAACGCGACGGCGGCGAATGGCGCGTCGTCAACACCGCGGTCGAGACCCGCCCCATCTCGCAGCGGAACGAGGACCGCTCGATCACCCCCCTCGTCGAAAGCGAGCAGGACGTGCTGGACGCGACGCAAGCTGATCACGAAGCCACGCTCGACTACATCCGCCGCCCGGTCGGCAAGACCGCGGCTCCGCTCCACAGCTATTTCGCCCTCGTCGCCGATGACCCGTCCGTCCAGATCGTCTCGTTGGCGCAGAAGTGGTACATCGAAGAGATGATGAAGGGGACCGAGCACGAAGGTCTCCCCATCCTCTCAGCCGCCGCCCCCTTCAAGGCCGGCGGTCGCGGCGGGCCGGAGTATTACACCGACGTGCCCGCAGGCGACGTGGCGATCAAGAACGTCGCCGACCTCTATCTCTACCCCAACACCGTCCGCGCGGTCCGCATCAATGGCGGGCAGGTCAAGGACTGGCTTGAACGCTCGGCAGGCATGTTCAACCAGGTCGAGAAGGACGGCGACGAGCAGACCCTCCTCAACCCCGACTTCCCGTCCTACAACTTCGACGTCATCGACGGGGTCACCTACCAGATCGACCTCTCGCAGCCTTCGAAGTTCGACCCGGACGGCGCGCTGATCAACCCGGACGCCAACCGGATCGTGAATCTTCAGTACGACGGCAAGCCGGTGACCGACGACATGGAGTTCATCGTCGCCACCAACAACTACCGCGCCAGCGGAGGCGGAGCCTTCCCCGGCGCCGACGGCTCGACCATCGTCTTCGAAGCACCCGACACCAACCGCGACGTCATCGTCCGCTACATCGTGGAGGAGGGAGAGATCCAGCCCAAGGCCGACTTCAACTGGAGCTTCGCCCCCCTGGGCGGTGCCACCGCCCTCTTCGAGACCGGCCCCAAGGCGGCGGACTATATCGACAGCCTCCAGGGCATCGACATCGCCCCCGCAGGAGACGGCGCCGACGGCTTCGCCCTCTACAGGCTGACGCTGTAGGGCGGGGTTCACCGTCAGCCATCGTAGGGCGGGGTTTCACCCCGCCGTCTTCGCCTGCCGCGCAACAATCCTTCCGAATAAAAAGCATTGTCGCCCGAAAGAGAACACAAACTCTCCATTTCACCGTCACCAGCATGGTTAACGCCTAGCGGCACAACTGTTGGAGACTAAACATGAAACTGAAATCCATTATTGTCGCGTTCTCGGTTCTCCCCGTTCTCACCGCGTGTGGCGGCGGCACCGGCCCGTCCGCCATCGGCTCGAAATACAACCCGGTCTACACCGACGGCGAGATCGTCGCTTACGACGCCCTCACGACGGACGGCCTGACAGGCTTCGTCGGCGGCGAAGACGGATCGGTCAAGGAAGTGCGCGTCCGCATGGACGACACGGGCGATGATCCGATCGTCTACGTCTCGATCGACGGCGGCGCCGAGATCGTGTTCGATGGCTACGACGGCGGCAGCTACGACGGTTATGAGGGATATCTCTACCTGTTCAACGACGCGGCGCAGTACGCCTACATGGACTACTTCGGTACCGATGCCGCCTCCATCGAAGTGGGCGGCGACGAAGCGATCGACCGGGATGGCTACTTCGGCCTCGAAACCGCCGCCTCGGCGCTGCCGACCGACACCGTGTCCTATTCCGGTGGATGGAATGCGTATGGCAGCACCGAGAGCAGCGGCGTCGAAGCTGGCGGCATGATGAGTCTGTCGGTCGATTTCGCCGACAGCAGCGTCAACGGCATCACGCAGGGCGGATTCGACGCCTGGGAAAGCGAGCTCGAGCAAGGCGTACGAAGGCAACCTCTTCGGCTCCATTGAAGGCCAGGTCTCGGGCAGCCGTGTCGACGCCACGATGTCGCTCTACGGCGATGCCACCGGCACGATGGACATGAAGGGCGCCTTCTACGGCGACGACGCCCAGAACCTGGCCGGCGGCGTCGGCGGCAGCCTCGACACCGAGGTCGGCACCATGGACCTCGGCGGAAGCTTCTGGACCGAAAGGAACGGCGAGTCCTTCCCGCCCATGTTCGAAACGCTGAACTGACCACTCGTCCCAGGGGCGCGCGGCCCTCTCGCCGCGCGCCTCACGTAGAAAGCCAGCGGTCCCAGAACTCCGCCTCCTCGCCAAGTCCCTCCTTGATGACGTCGGGCACCTCGCTCCACGACTGCCGCAGACGATCCGACACCTCCGGGCCATAGGCGTCCAGAAGCTGGCTCAGCGACCTCGCTTCCCTCTCGACCTCGCCGATGCGCATCTGCGCAAAGCTCGCCAGGACGCGGTTCATCCGTGCCTGGTATCCCGATCCCATCGCCCGATAGAACTTCGCGACCGAGGCGTCGATCCTGATCGTGATCTTCACCTTCTGTTCGTCGCACCAGATGTCCTCCTCCAGCGTCGCCCAGGCCTCGGGCGCGACACTCTGGACGCGGCCCCAAAGACCCTGGTCGCTCTCCAGCCCCTCCAGGTGCCGCGACAGCCGACGCCGCGCCATGCGGGCGGTTTCGGTCTGCCTGAAGGTTTTCTGTCCTGTGGCTCCGGTCATGCGTCTCAACCTGCCCGGGGTGGGTGAAAAACCCGTGATCCCACCGCGCGGCCCTGCCATACGCTTTGCCGACCGAATGCCGACGCCTCGCATACCTTGCGAATCCCCACCTCGTCCCCTATATCCGGCGTCGAGAGGTTGGCGCGGGCGAGCGCCTCGCCAACCCGGTCAGGTCCGGAAGGAAGCAGCCGTAACGAGACCCGCTTGGGTCGTTGTCCAGCCTCTCACCTTACCCCCTCACAGCCACGCCAGGCCCGCAAGCACCACCGCCTGCAGCGCCGCGACGCCGAGGGGAAACCCCGACATGCGCCGCACGGTCGACCCCTTCGGCCAGGCCCGTCCAAGCCCGAAGACCGCCACGGCGACGACCCCCGCAATGGCCTGCCACCCGGCATAGATCCGAAAGCCCGCGCCTTCCTCCACCCCGGCGAAAAACGAATAAACGAAGGCCAGAACCCAAGCCGAGAAGCCGACAGTCAGCGCCATGCGCCGCCCGTCCGAAGGCTCGCCCGCCATCGTCATCCGGCTGCCCTGTCCGGCGATCCAAGGCTCGCCCAGGCCCGCTGCGCCTCGGTCTCGACCGCGCAAGGGCGCACCGCCCGCAGCCGCGTCAGAGCCGCATCGGCATCCTCTCCCGCCTCGACCATCAGCCGCAGAAGCGCCGTCCCCGACCGCCCGCACCCGCCGTGGCAGTGCGCCAGCACCCGGCCTCCGCCAGACAGGGTTTCGCGTGCGAAACCCGACGCCTCGCCCCAAAGCGCCAACGGCCTCCGAACCCGGCGCACCGAAGTCCGGTATGGCAACCTGCCGCCACGCAACACCCGCCGCACGCAGGTCTGCCTCCAGCCCTCCCGCCCCCGACCGCTCAAGCTCCGCAAGCGGCGTCATCGTCAGGACCAGGTCTGCCGGCCACCGCAGGATGACGCCCAAGTCGGCCTCGTAGCGTCCCGTCCGCCCCGGCATGGGTGCGATGCCCAGCCACCCGGGGCCAAGTGCGATCTGGCTGATCTCGTACATGCCGCGAAGACTAACCGCTTCGCCGTCGCTTTGACACCGGTCAAGGCGCGCCAGCACGCAAGCCATAAAGTTACAGCGAGACGCCACAGGAGCCCCCAATGACCCACGTCCCCCACGAACTCGCCGAGGAATTTCCCTCGCACGCCGATCGTATCCACGCCCTCAAAAGCGCCGACACGCACTTTTCGCGGCTCTACGACGAATATCACTCGATCAACCGCGCCGTTCACCGTGCCGAGACCAACGTCGAGCCGCTCGACGCGCTGTCCGAGGTCAATCTCCGCAAGCGCCGCGCCCTGCTGAAGGATGAGCTTTACGCGATGCTCACCGAGTAAGGCGCGGCCCTCGGGCGGTGGACGCTCGACCCCTGCCGGTCTAACCTCCGCAAGTTCCGAATCCGGCCGAGGCGATGAGCGACACCACCGAGAAGACCTACCAGGTCCTGGCACGGAAATACCGGCCCGAGACCTTTGCCGACCTGGTGGGCCAGGACGCGATGGTGCGCACCCTGAAGAACGCCTTCGAGGCGGACCGGATCGCGCAGGCCTTCATCATGACGGGCATCCGGGGCACGGGTAAGACGACCACGGCGCGGATCATCGCCAAGGGCATGAACTGCATCGGATCCGACGGTACGGGCGGGCCCACGACGTCACCTTGCGGCGTCTGCGAGCACTGCATCGCCATCAGCCAGGGCCGCCACGTCGACGTCCTCGAAATGGACGCCGCCAGCCGGACCGGCGTCGGCGACATCCGCGAGATCATCGACAGCGTCCACTACCGGGCCGCCAGCGCGCGCTACAAGATCTACATCATCGACGAGGTCCACATGCTGTCGACGAGCGCGTTCAACGCGCTTCTGAAGACGCTCGAGGAACCGCCCGCCCATGTGAAGTTCATCTTCGCCACGACCGAGATCCGGAAGGTCCCCGTCACCGTCCTGTCGCGCTGCCAGCGCTTCGATCTGCGCCGGATCGAACCCGAGGTGATGATCGCGCTCCTGAAGCGGATCGCCTCGGCCGAAAACGCCCGAATCTCCGACGACGCGCTGGCCCTCATCACCCGCGCCGCCGAAGGCTCGGCCCGCGACGCGACCTCGCTTCTCGACCAGGCCATCAGCCACGGCGCGGGCGAAACGACGGCGGATCAGGTCCGCGCGATGCTGGGCCTCGCAGACCGCGGCCGGGTCATGGACCTCTTCGAGATGATCGTGACCGGCGACGCCGCCGGCGCCCTGTCTGAACTCTCCGCGCAATACGCAGACGGCGCCGATCCCCTCGCCATCCTCCGCGACATCGCCGAGATCACGCACTGGATCAGCGTCATCCGCATCACGCCCGACGCCGCCGACGACCCGACCGTAGGTCCCGACGAACGCGCCCGTGGTCGCGCGATGGCCGACCGTCTGCCGATGCCCGTCCTCAGCCGGATGTGGCAGATGGGCCTGAAGGCGCTGGACGAGGTCGGCCACGCACCCAATTCCATGATGGCCGCCGAAATGGCGGTGATCCGAATGACCCACGTCGCCGACATGCCGACCCCTGGCGAGCTGGTGGCGAAACTCAAGGACATTCCACCCCCGCCCCCCTCCGGTCCCGGTGGCGGCGGCGGCGGTCAACCGTCCGTGCGCAGCGAAGGCGCTCAGGCCGTCGCGTCCCGCGCGGCTGAAATGGCCACCACGGGACCGCGTGGCGGCGGGCCCCAGGCCGCGCTGGCGCAGGCTCCCGAAAGCGCCCTGTCGCGCTTCCCCACCTTCGGCCGCGTGGTCGAGCTGATCCGCGCCAACCGCGACATGAAGCTTGTGGTCGAGGTCGAGGACGGCGTCCGCCTAGTCTCGTATCAACCCGGCCGCATCGAGTTCGAGCCGACCGACCGCGCCCCGCGCGACCTCGCGCAGCGCCTCCAGCAAAGGCTGCAAGCCTGGACTGGCGTCAGGTGGGCAGTCACCATCGCCAATTCCGGCGGCGCGCCCACGATTTCGGAAGCGCGGGACGCCGAAACCGACGCCCTGAAGGCAACCGCTGCCGACGACCCCACGGTCGCCGCGATCTTGTCGGCCTTTCCGGGTGCATCCATCGGCGCCCTCAGGACCGCCGCCGAAATCGCCAGCGCGACCGCCGAAACCGCGCTGCCGGAAGTCGAGGATGAATGGGATCCCTTCGAGGAAGACTGAAGCCTCTCTGACGGCGGGTCGCCGCCCGAGGTTCCTCAAGCCGTCCCTTGCCGCAGCCGGACCGGCTTCGTATCTGTAACCCGACACCAGAACACGAGGGAGAGACGCATGTTCAAGGGACTTGGCGGAATTGCCGACATGGGCAAGATGATGAAAGCCGCGCAGGAGATGAAGTCCAAGATGGACGCGATCCAGTCGCAGCTCGACGCGATCACCGTCGTCGGCGAAAGCGGAGCCGGTCTCGTCAAGGCGACCGCAACGGCCAAGGGCGAACTGACGGCGCTCGACATCGATCCGTCGATCTTCAATCCGACTGAAAAGGAAGTGGTCGAGGATCTGATCCTCGCCGCCATAAAGGACGCACAGTCGAAGGCGTCCGAGCGCCACGAAAAGGAAATGCGCGCCGTGGCCGAAAGCATGGGCTTGCCCGCCGACATGAAGATGCCCTTCTGAGATGACGCGCGCCGCCGTCCTCGCGGTCCTGACACTCCTCGCAGGACCGGCCTTCGCGCAGGACTGGGCGACGGTCGATGTCTGCACGGTCGACGCGCCCGAGATCGTCGACGAGGCATTCAGCCCGCCCGGGCGCGCTGCTCTCGAGGAGGCGGCTGAGGCCATCCCGAACGGGACAGGCCGCTATTGGCGGATCGAGGCGCCCTCCGGCGCGGTGTCGAACCTCTGGGGCACGTTCCACTCTTCGGACCGCCTGATCCTGGATCTGCCCCAACAGCTCGAGGACGCCATCGACGCCGCCCGTGTCGTCGCGGTCGAGGTCGATTTCATCCACCCCAGCCGCCAGTCCTATCGCGACGCCCAGTATTACCCCTCCCGCTTCCTCGAAGGCGGCGACCCGTTCGAAGCGACAGGCTCCCTCGGCACCATCGCGGGTGTGCCCGAAGAGATCGACGGCTGGATCCGAGAGCGCGGCATCGAACTCGGCTGGACCGAGGATATGGACCTCGTCCTGTCCCCAGGCGGCATCGCTGAAATGCTCCTGTCCGATCCCTGCGAGGATTTCTCGACCGGCGTGCTTCCGATCCAGGACGACTACATCCAGCTTCAGGGCCGGATCGCCGGGGCCAGAATCCTTGGCCTCGAAGCGCAGAACTCCTTTCTCGACGACCTCGCGGAACGGCCCGAGATCGCTCAGGCGATCACCGCCGTCTATGGCAGCTACCTGCGTCCCGTGACCTCGAACGACGAGCGCAAGACCGCCTTCGCGATCTACCTCGAAGGGCGTCTCGGCCTGATGACCGTGGCCGACAGCGCCTACATCAATGAGGTTCTGGGCGAGAGTGGCGACGCAGGCGCTCACACTCACGGACGACTACCTCCTGCGCGAACGCAACGAGCGGTTCCTCCAGACGCTTCTTCCCGAACTGGACGAGGGCGGCGTTGTCGTCGCCATCGGCGCGGGCCACCTTCCGGGCAAGGCGGGCATGATCGAACTTCTCCGTGGTGCAGGCTACACACTGACCCGCCAGCCGCTTCCCGGAGAAGCGGAGTGAACGGCAAGACGGACCTCGAAACCCTGATCGAGATGATGGCCAAGCTGCCTGGCCTCGGTCCCCGTTCGGCCCGACGCGCCGTCCTGCATCTCATCAAGAAGCGCGCCCTCCTCCTGATGCCCCTGGCCGACCAGATGACACGCGTCGGCCAGACCGTCCGCGAATGTCTCAACTGCGGCAACATCGGCACCGCCAGCCTCTGCGCGATCTGCGAAAGCGAGAAGCGCGCCAATGGCGAGCTTTGCATCGTCGAGGATGTGGCCGACCTCTGGGCGATGGAGCGCGCCTCCGTGTTCAAGGGGCGCTACCACGTCCTCGGCGGCACGCTCTCGGCGCTCGACGCGGTCGGCCCCGAAGAGTTGCGCATCCCCAAGCTTCTCGACCGCATCTCCTCTGAAAATGTGTCCGAGGTCATCCTGGCCTTGAACGCCACCGTCGACGGCCAGACGACCGCGCACTACATCGCCGATCAGCTTGAAGGCAGGGTGACGGTCACGTCGCTTGCGCAAGGCGTACCTGTCGGGGGCGAGCTCGACTACCTTGACGACGGCACCATCGGCGCCGCGCTGAAGGCCCGCAAGGCGGTCTGAGCCTCAGGCGGCCTCGACCTGCGCTTCCTGCTCCAGACGGTCCAGGAAGCATCGCGTCCACCACTCGACGTCCTCTTCACACACGTTGCGCCAAAGGCTCGCGTGCCGCCGCTTCCGCTCCTCCAGGGGCATCGTCAGGGCCCGTTCGATCCCCTCGGCCATGTTCGTGGCATCGTAGGGATTGACCACGATGGCCTCTTCGAGCTGTTCCATCGCGCCCGCGAAATGCGACAGGATCAGCACGCCCGGATCGTCGGGATCCTGTGCGGCGACGTATTCCTTCGCCACCAGGTTCATTCCGTCCGCAAGCGGCGTCACCAACGCGGCGGCGGACCTCCGGTAGATCGCAGCGAGTGCGTCCCGATCGACGGGGCGACGGATGTACCGGATCGGCGTCCAGTCCAGTTCGGCATGAGCGCCGTTGATCGACCCGGAAATCATGTCCAACTGCTCCCGCAAGTCGGCATAGGCCTCGACGTCCGACCGCGACGGCGGTGCGATCTGAAGAAGGGTCGCGCGCATGGATCCGGGCAGACGGTGTTCAAGAAATGCGCCGAAACCCTGAAACCGATGAACAAGACCCTTGGAGTAATCCAGCCGGTCGACGCCAAGGACGATCTTCGTGTTCGCCGCGACCGCCATCGTCGGCGCGGGCGCCGTGCGCGCCAGTTCGGCGAAGCCCTCGGCGTCGATACCGATAGGGAAGTGAGCCAGGGTAAAGGTTCGCCCGCCGCAGCGGATCATGCTGTCCCCCAGAAATTCGACTTGCTCCGATACTCGCAACGCCTCGCGGCACGCAGCCACGTCGCGCTTCGTCTGAAGACCGACGAGGTCGCAGGCGGCCAACCAATGCGGCACATCGAGCGCCTCGGGCAGCGCGGGAAGGTTCTGCGCATTTGGGAACGGAATGTGGAGGAAGAAGCCGATGCGGTTCTTGACGCCAAGAGCCCGAAGCTCCTGTGCGAGGGGCAGGAAGTGATAGTCGTGGATCCACAAAAGATCGTCAGGCTCAAGCACACCTGCGACCATCTTCGCGACGCGTTTGTTGACTTCTTCGTAGCGGGGAAAGAACCCGTCCTGAAGGTCGATGAGGTCCGGCTTGTAGTGGAACAGGGGCCAGAGGACGGAATTCGAATACCCAAGGTAGAATTCCTCGTGATCCTCGTGGCTCAGATCATAGGCCAGACGCCGGTATGGCGTGGATCCCACTTCGCGAAGGCTCGTGGACGGCACGTCATGCGTCTCGCCGCTGCTTCCGATCCAGACCCCGCCCCGTTTGGACAGCGTGTCATGCAGGGCTACGACCAGCCCGCCCGACGGCGCACCGTCTCCGGGAATTCTGTTCGACACCACCACCAGCCGTCCCATTCCGTCACTCCTTTTGTGTTATCCTTTGAAGAAACCGCGTTACATCCTGCGGCGATCCCGCTCTGAATTCTGCTGCCGTCTCGCCGGTCCCGACCTTGACCGAAAGACCGCCCCGCGCCCTGACCCATGCCAGGGCGGGCTCGTCCGTCGTGTCGTCGCCGAAATAAACCGGCATCCGCCCCGCATAGGGCGCCGCGCGCATCAGACGCTCCACCGCCTTGTCCTTCCCGACATCCGGCGGCCGAAACTCAAGCGCCATTTTGGCCGGGTGAAGCTCGAACGCCCCGTGGCGTTGCTCCAACTCTGCGGCATAGGTTTTCACCTCCTGCCCCACGGCCTCGGACGCGCGCCGGTAATGCAGGACTGCGCCGGTGGGCTTCGGCTCGGCCTGGACGCCCGGCCTCTCCTCGGCAAAGGAAGCGCAATCGTCGAAAAGCCGTTTAACCTCGTCGGACCCCGAAAGCCTGTGCTCGGACGCGACACCGCCGATCCGGGTTTCTCCACCGTGGCAGCCCACGATGTCGCCACCGAAGCTCGGCAGGAACGACAGGATGACCTCGACGCTGCGACCGCTGACGACGCACACCGCACCGCTCGTCACGTCGACCAGGGTCGAAAGCAGACCCGGCAGGGCATCGGGAACGATTACAGCCTCGGGACGATCCGCGATCTCGACAAGTGTGCCATCGAAATCGAGGAAGATAGCGCACACCCCGGGATCGGCGGAGGGAAACGTCGATCCCGAGGTGTCGCTGTCGTTTGTCGTATCGAAAAGTTCAGTCATGTCGTAACGCGAGCCGATCCTGTCAGAGCCGTGGGTCGGAAAATGCGGCGCTTCGGCTGGTGTTCATGTCATCAACGGACGCGCGCGAAAGTTGTTCCGCAAAAAACGAAGGGGCGCGTCCGACTGACGCGCCCCACATTGAAATTCCACGGATCGCCTGAGCTACAGACGAGGTCTCAGTCCTCGTCGTCGTCGTCCAGAGGCGTCCGGCAGGTTGAAGAACGTATCCTTGTCCGGAACGCGCCGGTCCACGTCGTCATCGTCGTGCTGGGTCAGTTTGAAAGTTTCCAGACCCGAAATCGCAGTCGGAATGCGCGGCTCGGTATCGCCGCCGAGCGACTGCTCGGTGGACACCAGCTTGCGGCGCTCCTCGTCCGTCATCACCTCGCCGTCCTTCACCCGCTTCGACGCCGCCTTCTGCACGACCGCATCCAGTTCGGACTGCTTGCAGAGGCCGAGGGCGACAGGGTCGATCGGCTGGATATTTCCGATGTTCCAGTGCGTGCGCTCGCGGATCGACTGGATCGTGGGCTTCGTCGTGCCGACAAGCTTCGAGATTTGGCCGTCGGTCAGCTCGGGGTGGAACTTGACCAGCCAGAGGATCGAGGCCGGACGGTCCTGCCGCTTGGACAGAGGCGTATAGCGCGGCCCGCGACGCTTCTCCTCGCCAACGGCGGCCGGATTGAACTTCAGCTTCAGGTGACGTGTCGGGTCTTTTTCGGCCGTGTCGATCTCGTCCTGAGTGAGCTGGTTGTTGGTGATGGGATCGAAGCCCTTCACGCCGGCTGCGACGTCGCCGTCGGCAATGCCCTGAACCTCGAGCTCGTGCAGTCCGCAGAATTCGGCGATCTGCTTGAAGCTCAGCGTGGTGTTGTCGACCAGCCAGACGGCAGTGGCCTTTGCCATGATCGGTTTGTTCATCGCGTCGTCTCCTGACAAATCTCTCCCGGCGCCTGAAACAGGCTGGGCCGGTAGACCCACTCCTCGAATTTCGGGGAATTGGCGGCTATATAGTCGCGCAAGGCTTCGGAGGGAAGAGGGAAATGCGGTCACTTCTGGCGCTGCTTCTTGCAGCGGGCACAGCGCAGGCTGACGGAGAAGCGGCGGGAGACTTCGACTATTACGTGATGTCGCTGTCTTGGTCGCCGACGTGGTGCGCGCTGGAAGGTGACGCGCGGAACGCCTCGCAATGCGATCCGAAGAAGGACTCGGGCTGGATCCTGCACGGTCTCTGGCCGCAGTACGAAGACGGCTGGCCCAGCTACTGCCGCACCGATGCACGCAACCCGACCCGCGTCGATACGGCGGCCGAAGAAGACCTCTTCGGATCGTCGGGCAACGCCTGGCACCAGTGGAACAAGCATGGGCGATGTTCGGGATTGTCCGCAGACGCCTTCTACGGCCTCGCGCGGGACGCCTATGACCTGATCGAGAGACCCGCGATCTTCGTGCGCCTCGACCGCTCCGTCCGCTTGCCAGCCTCGGTCGTCGAGGATGCCTTCGTCGAGGCGAACCCGAACCTCGATCCCGACGCGATCACGATCACCTGCACGTCAGGCCGCATTCAGGAGGCACGCATCTGCCTGACGAAGGACCTGCAACCCCGCGTTTGCGGCAACGACGTGATCCGCGACTGCACGATGCAGGACGCGCTTCTCGACCCGATCCGCTAGCCGCCGGCAACCCTCAGAACGATCTTGCCGACGTGATCGGCTTCCAGAGCGCGGTGCGCCTCTGCGGCATCCTCGAGCGCGAAGGCGCGATCCATGACCGGCCCGATAGCGCCCGAATCCAGAAGCGGCCAGACCTCGCGCCTCAGCGCCTCGGCGATACGCGCTTTCGCAGCGACGGACTGCGGCCTGAGCGTCGAACCGGTGATCGAGAGACGGCGCACCATCACATCCTGAAAATTGACCTCGGCCTTCGGGCCGCCGAGGAAGGCGATGAAGACAAGCCGACCGTCAGGCTTCAGTGCAGCGATGTCCCGCGGGATATAGCTGCCGCCCACCATGTCGAGGATCAGGTCCGCGCCGCCTTCCGCCTTCAGCACCTCGACGAAGTCCTCTGTCCGGTAGTTTATCGCGCGCTCGGCGCCGAGATCGGTGCAGGTCCCGCACTTCTCATCCGTGCCCGCAGTGGCGAAGACGCGCGCCCCAAAGCGCCGCGCAAGCTGTATTGCGGTTGTCCCGATGCCCGACGTTCCGCCGTGGACAAGAAAGGTCTCACCCGCCTTCAGGCCGCCGCGCTCGAACACATTCGTCCAGACGGTGAAGTACGTCTCGGGCAGGCACGCCGCCTGATCCAGTCCCATTCCCCTTGGGATCGGCAGGCAATGCGCGGCGGGGGTGACGGCGTATTCGGCGTATCCTCCACCCGGCAGAAGAGCGCAGACCTCGTCTCCCTTGCGCCATTCGGTCACGCCAGGTCCGACCGCGTCAATCGTCCCCGACGCCTCCAGCCCCGGCAGGTCGGATGCTCCGGGCGGCGGGGCATAGTTTCCGGCGCGATGAAGCGCATCGGGACGGTTCACCCCGGCCCATGCGATACGCAGGCGCACCTCGCCCACGTCCGGCTCGGGCATCGGCCGTTCGCAGGGAACCAGGACGTCCGGTCCGCCGGGACGGACGATTTCAATCGCGCGCATCAGGCGTCCGGCGACCAGCGACCCGGCAGATCCGAACGGTCGGCGCCGGAGGGTGCCTTGACCCGCCGCATGAGCGCCGCCTGGATATCCATGAGAGGCTTCGTCAGCGGGTTCTTCCTCAGTCGGCTTTTCATTTCTTCGACCGACATCACGTTGTCGATGCGGCGGTCGATGAACTCCTTCGTGCGCTCGTGGCCAAGGCTGTCATCGCCGAGCCAGTACAGGACCACCGAGCCCCAGACCGCCGACAAGGTGGCGCGCTTGGAATACCAGTTTCCGTCGCGCGACGTGTCGCCGAGCGCAGTCCAGATCGCGTCGGACGTCTCCCAGATCAGTTTCGCGCCTTCTGCTGCGTGCGTCGGCAGCGAGAACAACGCGGACGACTTCCTAACCACTTCGCGGTCCGGCAAGGCCTCGATCCGGTGGCGCAGGGCGGCGGATACGCGGTCGCGATAGCGCATGTCGACACCGCCGACCGACGCCATCTGTTCGACCATGGCGCGGTCGCCCCTCCGATGCAGGGCAACGGCAAGGTCTATTGCCCCGCGCGGCGCCAGCGCCTTTGCCTCGGCCTCGGTCATTCCGGCCTCGCTTGCGGCGGCGCGGAAGGTCGCGGGCGACCATCCGTCGAACGGGACGTGGCCGATCGCGGCATCGAGAAGCGCGTCGAGACGGTGATCCGTCGGAAGGGTGGCTGACATGGAAACCTCCGGGAATGCGTGCAGTTTACAAGCTAGCGCGCCCCTGCTATAGGGCCACTTCCTGCAAATTCTGTGCAACTCTAACTTAGAAAGGTGGTGACAACCACATGCAGGTCAGTGTTCGCGACAACAACGTCGATCAGGCGCTTCGTGCCCTGAAGAAAAAGCTGCAGCGTGAGGGCGTCTTCCGTGAAATGAAGCTTCGGCAACATTTCGAGAAGCCCTCCGAGAAGAAAGCGCGCGAGAAGGCCGAGGCCATCCGCCGCGCCCGCAAGCTTGCGCGCAAGAAGGCGCAACGCGAGGGGCTTCTCTAGGCTTCGCAACACGCAGGCGGCCAGGTCTTGTGACCAGCTCGCCAAACGACGACCCCCGTGGCCCTGCCCGGGGGTTTGTTGTTTCCAGCGTGGCCTTCGACTGCGATCTCCTCACGCCCTTGCCTGACCGCTCCGGCCGACGTAAGTCACGCCCGTCACAGCGGAGGCACGCATGAAGTCCACGATCACCTGGCTCGGCAACAAGACCTTCACCGGCCAGACCGAAAGCGGTCATTCAATCGTGATCGGCACGGCCGACGGTGACGCGCCGAAGCCCGGACCTTCCGCGATGGAACTGGTTCTCATGGGTGCGGGAAGTTGCTCGGCTTGGGACGTGGTCGAGATCCTGAAGAAGGGCCGCCAGCGGATCGAGGATGTGATCGTTGAACTCGACGCCGACCGCGCGCCCGAACCTCCCAAGGTTTTCACGCGGATCCATCTGCACTTCGTCGTCAAGGGTCGGGGCTTGTCCGAAGACCGCGTGAAACGCGCCATCGACCTGTCAGTCGAGAAGTACTGCTCCGCCACGACGATGCTTGAGAAGACGGCGACCGTCACGCACGACTTCGAGGTGGTCGAGACCGCCTGACCCCTAGACCGGCAGCGCCGTCGTGTGCCGCACGGTGCGCAGCGAAAACGACGAATGCATCTGCGCCACGCCCGGCAACCGCGCGAGCTTCTTGCGGTGGATGCGGGCGAAGTCCTCGGTATCGGCCGCAACGACCTTCAGAAGATAGTCCGCCGTCCCCGCCATCAGGTGACATTCAAGGACGTCGGGGATCAGCCGCACCTCTCGCTCGAAGGCGTCCAGAACCTCGTCCGTCTGGCCGGACAGCGTGATCTCGACAAAGACTACCGTCGAGCGTTCGAGCCGTTTGGGATCGAGCAATGCCACATAGCCCAGAATGACCCCCGCTTCTTCAAGGCGCTGGACCCGCCTGTGGCACGCCGATGCGGACAGGTTCACAGTCTCGGATAGCTCCGCATTGCTGATGCGGCCGCGCTTTTGCAGCGTTGCCAGGATGCGGGCATCCGTCGCGTCCAGTTCAACCATCACGCAAGAATCTCCTGCATAGTATTCATCATATCGAAGGTTTTATCGTGATACCGCCTCAGGCAGCTTCAGAAAAGCCACAGCTTGCATCCGCTTTCGCCGACACTCCGAGCAACACAAGGAGTTCGAAATGAAGATCGGTTGCCCGAGAGAGATCAAACCGCAGGAGTTCAGGGTGGGCATGACCCCCTCGACCGCGGGCGAGGCTGTGCGTCACGGTCATGTCGTCCTGATCGAAACCGGGGCCGGAGTGGGTGCCGGCTTCGACGACGCCGACTACGTCGCACAAGGAGCCACAATCGCGGGCGACGCGGCGCAGGTCTTCGCCGAAGCCGACATGATCGTGAAGGTCAAGGAACCGCAGGCTGTCGAGCGGGCGATGCTGCGCGAGGGCCAGGTTCTGTTCACCTACCTCCACCTCGCCCCCGACCCGGAACAGACACGCGACCTCCTTGCTTCCGGTGCGACGTGCATTGCCTATGAGACAGTGACGGACGCCGGCGGCGGCCTGCCACTTCTGGCGCCGATGTCCGAGGTCGCGGGACGTCTCGCACCCCAGGTGGGCGCGTGGACGCTCCAGAAGGCCAACGGTGGACGCGGCGTGCTTCTGGGTGGCGTTCCAGGCGTCGGGCCGGCAGAAGTCGTGGTCATCGGTGGCGGCGTCGTCGGTACCAATGCCGCCCGTGTGGCGGCCGGAATGGGGGCCAACGTCACGGTTCTCGACCGCTCCCTGCCCCGCCTGCGCTACCTCGACGACGTCTTCTCGCGCGACTTCCGCAATCGCTTCGCCAGCGCCGCCGCAACCGCCGAACTGATCGCCACGGCGGACATGGTGATCGGCGCGGTGCTGATCCCCGGCGCCGCCGCCCCCAAGATCGTCAGCCGAGCGGACCTTTCGACGATGAAGCGCGGGGCCGCCATCGTCGACGTGGCCATCGACCAGGGCGGCTGCTTCGAGACCTCGAAAGCCACGACCCACGAGGACCCGATCTACGAGGTCGACGGGGTCATGCACTATTGTGTTGCGAACATGCCGGGGGCTGTCGCGCGGACCTCGACCATCGCGCTGACCAACGCGACGATGCCCTTCCTTCTGGCGCTCGCCGACAAGGGGTGGCGCGCGGCCTGTTCGGACGACCCGCACCTTCGCGCGGGGCTGAATGTTCACGCCGGTTGCGTCACCTATGCTGCGGTCGGCACCGCCCTCGGCCTCGAGTCCATCTCGCCCGAAGAGGCCATCCGGATGTGAAAAGGCCCGCCGAACCGGCGAGCCTTTCTTCGTGCTGCCGAAGCGTCAGGCGCGCAGGCGAAGCGCGTCCCGGATGTCGATCAGAAGGTCTTTCTCGGACGGGCCGGTATCGACCTCGGGCGCGACGTCGTCTGGCCTGACCGCCGAGCGCCTTCACGCGGTTCACCATCTTCACCAGCATGAAGACGACCCACGCGATGATGAGGAAGTTGATCACGGCGGTGAAGAACGATCCGTACGCAAAAACCGTGGCTCCCGCCTCGCGCGCCTGATCGAGGCTGGCATACTCGCCGTCGCCCATGGACCAGAACAAGTTGGTGAAGTCGACGCCGCCGGTGAAGAGACCGATGATCGGGTTGATCAGGTCGTCGACCAGCGATGTCACGATTGCCGTGAACGCGGCACCGATGATGATGCCGACGGCCATGTCCATGACATTGCCCTTGGCGATGAAATCCTTGAATTCGTTTATCATGTTATCCCTCTAACGCTATCCCGCCGGCCTTCTCGACCGTGTGTGCTAGCGCTTAACACACTTTCAATGCGGCACAAAAACTATCCACAACGGCTATCGTTCACCAATGGGAAAATATTGCCCGACCACGCAGGGATGATGCGGCGCCAGATCGTCGGGCACCTAAAACAGCATCATCCGCGCAGCACACCCCCGGTAACCTTCCCTACCTTCTCGACTATCGCGCGTGCGACGCCGTCGATCTGGTCCTCGGTCAACGTCGCGGCGCGTGGTTGCATCCGCACCGTGATGGCAAGCGACTTCTTTCCGTCACCCAGACTGCCGCCCACGAACTCGTCGAAGACCCGCACCTCCTCGATCAACGCCTTGTCGGCGCCCTGAGCGGCGTTCACGACGTCGATCGCCTCCACCTTGGCGTCAAGGACGAAGGCGAAGTCGCGCTCCACCGCCTGGAGATCGCTGATCGCGAGCGCCCCTCTCGATACGCTTGCGTTCTTCGGCTCGGGGATCGCGGCAACGTGGACGCTGAAGCCGACAACCGGGCCCTTCACGTCAAGCGCGCGAAGGACCTTTGGGTGCAGTTCTCCGAAGGCCGCAAGAACGATCTTGGGGCCAAGCGTGATGCGTGACGACCGCCCCGGATGCCACCAACCCTTGGCGCCGCGCGGATACTGCACGCGCGCAGGGGCGCCCAGGGCCGACAGCACAGCCTCGGCATCGGCCTTCACGTCGTAGACGTCGACCGGTCGGCGAGAGCCGTGCGGGTCTTTCTGTGCGGTCGCTCCGACGCGAATACCCGTCAGAAGCATCTCCTGCTCGCCCGGCTCGCCGCCGTGGAAGATAGCGCCGACCTCGAAGAGCGAAAAATCCGCGAAGCCCCGCGCCTGGTTCCGCGCCGCCGCCTGCAACAGGCCCGGCAGCAGCGAAGGCCGCATGTGCGTCATCTCGGACGAGATCGGGTTGGCGACACGCCTGCCCTCCGCCCCGCCAAACATCCCTGCCGCCGCCTCGCCAATGAAGCTGTAGGTCACGCATTCGTTGTAGCCGAGCGTCGCCGTCATCCGCCGCGCCATCTGCTCGCGCTTCTGCAGGGGCGTCAGGATCGGCTTCGGCACGCCGGTCGTCATGCGCGGCATCGGCTTCGGCTTCAGGTTGGTGAGCGACGCAATGCGCGCCACCTCCTCCACCAGGTCCGCCTCGCCCTGCACGTCCGGCCGCCAGGAGGGCGGCGTCGCCATGTCGCCGTCGAGCGTGAAGCCGAGGCGTTCCAGCGTTGCGCGCTGTTCTTCCGCCGCGATGTCCATGCCGACGAGCGAGGAACATCGCGCAGTGTCGAGCCGATAGGCCCGCGTCGTGTCCGGCGCCGCGCCAGCCTCGACCACCTCGGAGGCCTCGCCGCCGCACAACTCGAGGATCATCCGCGTCGCCGCTTCCAGCCCCGGACGGGTGAAGGCCGGGTCCACACCGCGTTCGAAGCGATAGCGCGCGTCGGAGTTGATCTTCAGAGCGCGGCCGGTATTGGCGATGCTCACCGGGTCCCAGTAGGCGCTTTCGAGGAACACGTTCACCGTCTCCTCGGTCACTCCGGAGTCCTCGCCGCCCATGACCCCTGCGATGCTTTCGGGCGCACGGTCGTCCGAGATAACGATCATCCCCGGCTCGAAGCGATAGGTCTTCTCGTCGAGCGCCAGCAACTCCTCGCCACCCGTGGCGCGATGGACGCGCAGGTCGCCCTGCACCTTGTCGGCGTCGAAGACGTGCAGCGGGCGGTTGCGGTCGTAGGTGAAGAAGTTGGTGATGTCGACGAGCGCCGAGATGGGGCGGAGGCCGATGGCGCGCAGCCGCTTCTGGAGCCATTCAGGAGACGGCCCGTTCGTCACGCCCCGGATCACGCGGCCGGTGAAATGCGGCGCGCCGTCCAGCGTGTCGGCGTCGATGGTCACGCCGATGGGGCTCGGGAAGCTGCCCTGCACCGGCTCGATCGGCCGGTCGATCTTGGTGCCGATCCCGCGCGCCGCGAGGTCGCGAGCGATACCCTCGACGCCGAGCGCGTCGGGTCGATTCGGCGTGATGGCGATCTCGATCACCGGATCCACCGCCTCGGGACGGTTCTTCGCCAGCCAGTCGACGAAGCGCTCGCCGACCTCGCCCGAGGGCAGTTCGATGATGCCGTCATGCTCGTCGCTGAGTTCCAGCTCGCGCTCCGATGCCATCATGCCGTGGCTCTCGACGCCCCGGATCTTGCCGACGGACAGCGTCACGTCGATGCCGGGGACATAGTCACCCGGCTTGCAGACGACGACGGTGATCCCCTCGCGCGCGTTCGGCGCGCCGCAAATGATCTGCTTCTCGCCCTCGTCGGTCGCGACCAAGCAAACGCGGAGCCGGTCGGCGTCCGGGTGCTGCTCGGCCTTCAGGACGCGGCCGAGGGTGAAGGACTTGAGCTTGTCGGCGGGGTTCTCGACGCCTTCCACCTCCAGCCCGAGGTCGGTCAGGGTCTCGGCGATCTCGTCCACGGAGGCAGTTGTGGCGAGATGCTCGTGGAGCCAGGAGATGGTGAATTTCATGTGTTTGAGCCCGCATTATTTAAAAGATTACCGACAATCTTTGCCGTCCAAATAAACGCGATGCCCAAGACAAGGGTATAAAACGAATACGCGGCCACGCCTTCAAGGGTGAACATATCATTCAATAATACGGTTCGAAGTGCCTCAGAGACTTTGAGGCCTTCAGACATGCCTCTGAAGACGGCCAATGCAATTGTCACGATTGAATAAGCAAGCAGAAAGAAACCCAGAATGCGAACGACCTTTAGATAGTTTTTCATCACAGACCCCCATGCAGCGTCGGCACCGACAACGCGCTGAATCCGTAGTGCCTCAGCCACCGCAAATCGCTGTCGAAGAACGCACGCAAATCCGGAATGCCGTACTTCAGCATCGCCATCCGGTCGATGCCCATGCCGAAGGCGAAGCCCTGCCACTCGTTCGGATCAATCCCGCCCGCAGCCAGCACCTTCGGATGCACCATGCCCGACCCCAGGACCTCGAGCCAGCCGTCGCCCTCGCCGACCTTCACCGTGCCGCCTTCCCAGGAACACTGGATGTCGACCTCGGCCGAGGGTTCGGTGAAGGGGAAGTGCGAGGCGCGGAAACGGGTCTTCACCGTGGTGCCGAAGAAGGCCGAGAAGAACTCCTCCAGCACCCACTTCAGGTTCGCCATCGAGATGTCGCGGTCGATGGCCAGCCCTTCGACCTGGTGGAACATGGGCGTGTGGGTCTGGTCGTAGTCGGCGCGATAGACGCGGCCCGGGCAGATGATGCGCAGTGGCGCGCCGTGCTGCAGCATAGAGCGGATCTGGACCGGCGATGTGTGGGTGCGGAGGACGTGGGGCGGGCGGTTGTCGCCCTCGGCGCGGCCCATGTAGAACGTGTCCATCTCGGTCCGCGCCGGGTGGTGGCCGGGGATGTTGAGCGCGTCGAAGTTGTGCCAGTCGTCCTCGATCTGCGGGCCCTCGGCGACGGCGAACCCCATGTCTGCGAGGATGGCGGTCACCTCTTCGGTGACCTGGCTGACGGGGTGGATCGTGCCCTGCGGACGCGGGCGGCCAGGCAAGGTCACGTCCAGCCACTCGGCCTGCAGGCGTTCGTCCAGCGCTGCGTCCTCGAGCGCGGACTTCTTCGCCGCGAGCGCTGAAGTGATCTCGTCCTTCAGGGCGTTCAGACGTGGGCCTTCGACCTGGCGTTCCTCGGGCGACATCCGGCCCAACTCGCGCATGGCGAGACTGACCTCGCCCTTCTTGCCGACGGCGGCAAGGCGCAGTTCTTCCAAAGCGTTCTCGGTGCCGGCACCCGCGATCGCTGAAAGGTACTTGGCGCGCAGATCGTCCACGGTCGGACCCCCATCGAAATGTCTGCGGTGCCTACCCCGGTAGGAGCTGTTTCGCAAGTCGGGGCTGGCGCGCAGGGAAGCCTTGTATACAGGCCCCACGTGACTAGGATCGGCGAAAAAGGCGCTCGGCAGATGTTCAGCGAAATCGACCTGAAGTCAGCAGCGGCGACCCAGTGGGACGTCGTGATCGCTGGATCGAGTTTCGCCTCAATGTTCTTCCTTCTGGGCCTTCCCCGCGACCTGCGTGTGCTGATCGTCGAAAAGGGCGGGATCGTCCCCTGGGAGCGTCAGGTGCTGAACGCAGAGCGTCCCGCGGAACCGATCCGTGTCGAGAACAGCTCCGACATGCCGAAGAGCTTTGTCGCGCACACGTTGTTCGGGGGAAACTCGAACTGCTGGTGGGGACAGACACCCCGTTTTCTTCCGAACGACTTTCGTCTCGCCTCGCTTTATGGCGTGGGAGAAGACTGGCCGATCGGATACGACGACCTCGAGCCCTATTATCTGGAAGTCGAGCGAGTGATGGAGATCGCGGGGGGCGGAACCGATCATCTCTCGCCCCGCTCCTCACCCTATCCGTTCCCGCCTCATGCTCTTTCACGCACCGATGAGGCCCTCGTGGCGCATGATCCCTCCATCTGGGTCCCGGTAGCGACCGCGCGGGCGAACGGCGGAAGCCGCGCACAATGCTGTGCAAACGGCATCTGCGAAATTTGTCCGATTGAGGCGAAGTTCACCGTTCCCAATAGCATCGACCGGTTCATGCGAGCAGGTGTGCATGTGCTGACCGGGGTGGAGTGTCGTGCGATCGAAACGGAGGCTGGACACGCACGAACCATGCTCGTCCGCTCGAACAGGTCCGAAGCGCTTTTGACCGGTGCGACGTTCGCGCTCGCCACGAATGCCTTCTCCAATGCGACGATCCTCCTGCGGTCTGGGCTGGGGGGTCCCGCGACGGGCAGCTACCTGCATGAGCAGGCATCGGTTACGCTAGCGATAGATGTCGATCATCCCAACTGGTTCGGTGGATCGTCGATCACTCTGCACGGCTACGGAGCCTATGACGGTGATCACCGGAAAGACAGCGCGGCTGTCCTTGTCGAAAATTTCAACGCACCCAGCATTCTCCGCAACGAGAGAGGCCGATGGACCGAAAGGTTGCACATGAAACTCATTGCCGAGGATTTGCCACAGGCCGCCAACCGCGTGCGCCTGGATGACAACGAGGAAGGCTTTGCCGAGTGGATCGGTCATTCGAACTATGCGCGACGAGGTCTTGACCGCGCTGAAGCGATGCTGGCGCAAATGATCCCCTTCACGATCGAAGCAATACCAGGACGGTCGCATGCCACGTCGGAGGCGCACATCCAGGGCACGCATCGCATGGGGACGGACCGTGAAACCTCTGTCATCGATGAAGGCATGCGGCTGCATGAGGTCAGCAATCTCCTTGTATTGGGCAGCGGGGCCTTTCCGTCCTGCTCGCCAGCCAACCCGACCCTGACGCTGTCGGCTCTTTCGCTTCGAGCGGGAAGGAGCGTCTCATGATGCGCGTGACCCGACGGGTACTCGTTCTTGGGACTTCCGCCGTCGCGATTGCCGCCGCGCTTTCGATCCGAGCGTTGCGCCCTGCTGAGATGCAGACCGTAGCTTTGGAGCCGGAACCGTTACTGTCCTTGGTTCGTCGTGAATTTGGTCCGAGTATAGCCGGCATGACGGGAGCCCGAAGCTTTGCCGAGGACCTCGCGGCGCGACCCGAGACTGAGATGCCCGAAGATTTGGTCGTCATTGCGTTCATTCGTGCGACCACCGTCATTCGCGCGATGGAGACCGGAGACGACCTTGTCTACGTCGGGCTGGAAGAGCTTCACACATCGCCCTGCCGCAACACACTTAGCGTGAACTGGCTCTAGCGGACTGGTCGCAGCGCGTTTGCAACAAGCGCGCCGATGCGTGCGGAACCTTCGCGGGACGGGTGAACCTTGTCGCTGTCATAGTATCGCGGATCGCCTGCGATGGCGTCCCGCATCGGCACGAAGGTCACTCGCGGGTCGGCTGCGGCTAGACTGTTCAGACGGCGGCCGAGTTCGGCCAGCTCGTCTGAGCATCCCGAGAAGCTTCCGCCGCCGCCACGGATGGAGCCGTAATACCCGACGATGATCACGCGAGCAGGGGCCAGACGGGCTATCAGCGCGGGGTAGTCCTGAGACGACAAACGGTCCAGCACTGCGCCACAGCCATCGCAGCCGCAGGTGTTTCTAAGATCGTTCGCCCCGCCGTTGATGACGACAGCGGCAAAGTCGCCCTCGCGGATCTGGCCGGGGATCGACAGGCCGACCGCGGCGCGGACGCCCGAGGCGCGCATGGTGGCGCCGGACACCGAGGCGTCGAGTACGGGCACTCCGATCCGTTTCTCGATGACATCGGCGACCGATGCGCCAGCGCCCCGGTTCCAGGCGAGGATCGAGTCGCCGATGACAAGCACGTTTGCATTGCGGTCAGCCACTTCGGGCGCGAAGCCACATCCCGCGAGGGCGATGAGCAGCAAAAGGGAAAGACGCGCCCTATGCATGGGGACCCGGCAGATCGGGGTGTTCTGGCGGACCCTTGATCTCGATCTTGTTGCCATCTGGGTCCCGGACATAAAAGGACGCCCCCATTCCACGCGCGCCGCCGTGCACCGCCTCACGCTCAATGACGATGGCATGCCGCGCGAGGTGATCCCGCAAAGCGTCGTGTGCGAATGGCGCGCAGGAGAGGCAGACATGGTCAACGTTGCGCCCGCCCGCGACTGGCGGCACCGCCCCGGCCGCGCCGGGGTGGGTCGTGTCCCAAAGCACTATTAGCGCCGAGCCGAACCAGACCTGCTCCATCCCGAGACCCGGATAGCTGAACCCCGGCCGGCAGTTGAGCACGCCTTCGTAGAAGGCAAGCGCACGAGGCATGTCGGTAACGAGGAACACGACATGGTCGATGCCGACCGGAAGAATGGGGTTGGTCTGATTCACGACAACCTCCCTCAACGACGAACGCCGCGCAACCCTCTCGGGTCCGCGGCGTCCCTTAACAATCCCGATTCCGGACGTTACGCGAGCGCCGCCTTCGCCTGATCGACGATCGCGCCGAAAGCGGCCGGTTCGTGAACGGCGAGATCGGCGAGGACCTTGCGGTCGACCTCGATCCCGGCCAGCGCCAAGCCGTTGATGAACCGCGAATAGGTCAGTGTTTCGTCGTGGCCGCGGACGGCGGCGTTGATGCGCTGAATCCACAGGGCGCGGAAGTTGCGCTTGCGTACCTTCCGGTCGCGCGTGGCGTATTGGTTCGCTTTGTCGACCGCCTGGCGGGCGACCTTGAAGGTGTTCTTGCGGCGGCCATAATAGCCTTTCGCGGCATCGGTGACCTTCTTGTGACGGGCGTGGGTGGTCGTGCCCCCTTTAACGCGTGACATGTGCGGGTCTCCTCAGCGGTCGTAGGGCATGTAGCGCTTGGCCAGCTTCTGGTCCGGCTCGGACAGAACCTGCGTGCCACGCGCATCGCGGATGAACTTGGTGGTGCGTTTGATCATGCCGTGCCGCTTGCCGGCCTGGCCGCCGACGACCTTGCCGGTCGCGGTGACCTTGAAGCGCTTCTTGGCGCTCGACTTGGTCTTCATCTTGGGCATTTCCATCTCCTTCGTAGGACGGTGCAAAGACCCGCTCGGCATGCCACTTCGGCCGGCGGAATCCGTCGGAGTTGGCCGGATACATCCGCGCCTGTGCCGAAGCAAGGGAAAAGTGCAGACGCCAGAGGCTCCGGACGTCTCAGGCGCCGGTGAGCACCTTGACGAAGAGCTGAGGCATCTCGGCCACGGAATAGCCGCCCGGACGCGACGAATTGGCGTAGAGGATCAGGACGCCACCCGCGAATAAGGCGAGCATCGCGGCACGAGGCGGGCTGCCCCGCGAAAACGCGCCAACCGCCGTGGGGAAAGCCATGGCCAAAATGACCACGCCGATGACCATGATGAGATCGATGTACGGTGCCATGAGTCGGACCGTGGCGGAAAAATTCGGCGTTTTTAGGGCGGACTATTCGGGATCGGCCGGAATGATGCGCCGTTCGTCGCAGGGCGCGACACGCAGGATGTTCGTGGTGCCCGCTTGCCCGAAGGGAACGCCTGCGGTGACCACGAGGTAATCCGACGGTTGCGCGAACCCTTCGCTGATCGAGGCACGGGCCGAGTTGAGAACGGCGGTCTTGAAGCGGTCGACCTCCTGCGTCTTCACGCAATGCAGGCCCCAAGTGAGCGACAGTCGCCGCGCGGTTCCGATCTTCGAGGTCATCGCGATGATCGGAACATGCGGCCGCTCGCGCGCGACGAGAAGCGCCGTAGTGCCCGATTGCGAATAGCAGCAGATCACCTTTATGTCGGCCGTCTCGGCGATTTCGCGCGCGGCCGAGACGATGCCATCGGCGACCGACTTTTTCGGTCCGCCCCGGCTTGCGTCGACGACATCACGGTAGGTAGGGTCGCTTTCGACCTCGAGCGCGACATTGTTCATGGTCACCACGGCCTCGACCGGATACGCACCCGCAGCACTTTCGGCCGACAGCATCACCGCATCGGCGCCTTCGTAGATGGCTGCGGCCACGTCCGAAACCTCGGCCCGTGTCGGCATCGGACTCTCGATCATGGATTCGAGCATCTGGGTTGCGACGATCACTGGCTTGGCAGCCGCGCGGCACTTGCGAACGAGACGCTTCTGGATCGGCGGCACGTTCTGTACCGGAAGCTCCACGCCCAGATCTCCGCGGGCGACCATGATACCGTCCGATGCCGCGAGGATTGCGTCGAACTCTCGAACCGCCGCGGGCTTCTCGACCTTCGTCATGATCGCAGCGCGACCCTTCACCAGCTCGCGCGCTTCGTGGACGTCCTCGACGCGCTGGACGAACGACAGGGCAAGCCAGTCGACGCCAAGCTCGCAGGCGAATTCGAGGTCGGTAAGGTCCTTCTCGGACAGTGCGGCCAGCGGAAGCACGACGTCCGGGACGTTGACACCCTTGCGGTCCGAGATTGTACCGCCGACCTCGACCGTGCAATCGGCGAAGTCGGGGCCGAACTCGTGTACCCTCAAACGGATTTTCCCGTCGTTGACGAGAAGTCGTGCGCCGGGCTCCAACGCCTCGAAGATCTCACGGTGCGGAAGCTGGACGCGGGTGTTGTCGCCGGGCGCCTCGTCGAGATCGAGGCGGAAGCTCTGACCCTCGGTCAACTCTTCGCGCCCATTCGCGAAGGGACCCACCCGGAGCTTCGGACCCTGAAGGTCGGCGAGGATGGCGATTGGACGTCCGACGTCATTTTCGACTTTACGGATGATGCTATGCCGCGAGGCGATGTCCTCGTGCGTGCCGTGACTCATGTTGAGGCGAAACACGTCGGCGCCGGCATCGAACAAGGCGCGGATCATCTCATAAGTGCTGGACGCGGGACCAAGTGTCGCGACGATTTTCACATTGCGGAGACGGCGCATGGTTCCAGTGTCCTTCCATCGGGTTTCGGGGTCCGTCTTAGCCTCAAATGTTAGCGCAGGACAACTGGCCATCCGTTTTTATCGCGGCTAGAGACGGCACATGTCGTCCCCCTCCTCGCATCAGGACTGGGCCCCTGTCCGCCTCATCGGTGAAGCGCGTGCGTCGCGCTGGCTGGTCATTTGCGACCACGCGTCGAACGCAGTGCCGCTCTCGGTCGGCGGCGGCAGTCTGGGCGTGGCGGCCGAGGACATGGCGCGCCACATCGCGTATGACGTGGGCGCCGCCGGCCTCGCCTTGCAATTGGCTGAGTTGCTCGAGGCGCCTGCCGTGCTTTCCACCTTCTCGCGCCTGGTGATCGATCCGAATCGGGGCGAAGACGACCCGACGCTCTTGATGAAGCTTTACGACGGCACATTGATCCCGGCGAACCGGCACGCCGGCACGATCGAGGTCGAACGGCGATTGGGCCTGTTTCACCGGCCCTACCACGACACCGTCGCCCGCCTGGCGGCGCGTCGGGAGGATACGGTGCTGATTTCGGTACATTCCTTTACGCCCCAATTCAGGCATCGCCAGCCGCGTCCCTGGCACGTCGGTCTTCTGTTCGCCTCGGACGACCGCCTGTCGCGTCCGCTTCTCGATCTGCTTCGGGATGAGGGAAGCCTGGTCGTGGGCGAAAATCAGCCCTACTCCGGAACGCTCGAGGGCGATACCATCGACCGGCACGCTATTGCGCACGGCAGGCAGAATACCTTGATAGAGGTGCGCAACGACCTGATCCGCGACGATGCGGGACAGACCGAATGGGCCGAGCGACTGGCGCGCCTTCTTCCGCTGGCGCTGCGCCGCGCCGAAACCTGAATCGCAGGAGGACACATGGACGACCAGACCAGGATCGAACTCGAGGCGGCGGCATTTCGCAGGCTCCAGCGTCACCTGATGGAAGATCGGGCGGACGTGCAGAACATCGACCTGATGAACCTCGCCGGGTTCTGCCGCAACTGCCTGTCCAGATGGGTTCAGGAAGCGGCAGCCGAGCGCGGCATCGAGATGACGACAGCACAGGCGCGCGAAGCCTATTACGGGATGCCATACGACGTGTGGAAGGCCGAGCATCAGGCCGAAGCCACGGCTGAACAGAAGGGTGCTTTTGCCGCGTCCCATCCCAGTCACGACTGACGGCTCAACTGAGTACGCCCGTCCCGCTGGTTGGCTCCGAGAAAGGCGACCATGCCGACGAAGTTCAGTGGCCGTGCATAAAGATATCCCTGCAACCGGTCGCATCCGAAATCCTTGAGGATCGTCTCATGCATCGGGGTCTCGACACCTTCGGCGGTCACGCCGATGTCGAGCGCCTGCGCGATGTCGATGATCGACCGAACCAGCTTCCGCGCCCGTTCCGATGTAGTGATCGGCTCAACCAGTCGGCGGTCGATTTTCAGGCGGTCGGGCGCGATCCGCTTCAACGCCACGATGGACGCGCGGCCCGAGCCGAAGTCGTCGACCTCGAAACGGACGTTCATCCGTCGCAGCATCTCGACCCGCTCGAGGAAGGCGTCGGACTCTTCCTCCAGAAAGATCGTCTCGACGAGTTCCAGCGCGATGCCACCGCCATAATCCGCGCGTTCGATGTCGGCGATGAAGCTCTCGTCCATGATCCGCTGCAGGCTGACGTTGAACGATAGGCGAGGCAGGCACCCCATCAGGCCAGGACAATCCCGGCATTCGGACGTCGCCGCGCGAAAGATGGCCGAGTCGATTTGGCCGTCGACCTGCATCTCTGCTGCCGCCGACAGAAATTCGGAAGGCGGAAGCAGTCCGCGCTCGGGATGCTGCCAGCGCGCAAGCGTTTCGAACGAAGCGATTTCACCTGTGAAGGGATTCACTTGCGGCTGATAGACGGGAACGAATTCTCCCGCTTCCAGTCCGCGCGCGATGTCATCGGTCAGCCGCTTGCTTTCCCGGAGGCTTTGGAGATCCACGTGATCGAAGACTGCGAAGCGCGCGCGGCCGGTCATCTTTGCCTTGTAGAGCGCGACATCCGAACTGGTGAGCAGATCATAGGCGTCGATGAGGGGGGTTCGCGCAATTCCGATCGAAGCGGCAAAGCGACAGGGCCGCCCTTCAAAAAGCACTGGTTGAGAAACAGCGTCGATCAGCCTTCGCGCCAAGGCTTCGGGTTCAGTGCTGCCGACCTTGCAACGGACGAGGACAACGAACTCGTCGCCCCCAGTCCGAGCGATCACGTCCTCTTCGCGCAGGCTTTCGCGCAGGATGCGCGCGACAAACTTCAGGACATAGTCGCCTGCCGCATGACCCATGGTGTCGTTGATTTGCTTGAAGCGGTCGAGGTCGATATGCAGCGCCGCGATCTCTCCGCCGCGGTCGCGGCGTCGCGCGATCATCTCGTCCAGCTTGATCTTGAGAAACCGCCGGTTGCCCAGACCCGTCAACTCGTCGTGCAGCGCCTGATGGCTGATCTCGTAATTCGCGCGCTCGAGCCGTTCGGCGTAGCGCTTGAGCTCCCTCTGCTGGTCGAGGAAATCCGAAATATCGACGTACAGGACAACCTTGTCGCCGTTCGAGGTCCCTGACCGGATGGCCCGGTATTCCCGCCCCCGGATCGCGATCTGAAACTCCCTGTTGCCGGGATCGCGCCACAGTCTGCCCTGCTCTTGAAGCCATTCTTCCTCGCGACCCGAGGCTTCGGGAAACGCGTTGTTGGCGAGGCCGAGGCGCAGGATCTGGTCCCCTGTCATGCCCTCGGTCAGACCGGCGGTGCTGTCGGTCATCGACGCGGAATAGGCCGTGTTGCAGATGACGAGGCGGTCGCGCGCGTCGAAGATGGCAAACGGGTCAGGCGCGGTGTCGAGCGCACTTATCAACCGGCTCTGCGTCGCCTCCACCCTGGCCAGAAGGTGCTCGTTCTCGATAAGCGCCAGTTCCGCCGCTTGCTCGCGGTTCTTCAAGTCATCGACATCGCGGACAAGCACCACCGAATGCCGCCCGGGCCCTGTCGCGTCACGCAGGGCGAAGTAGGACACCCTGACCCAGAAGGTACTGCGGTCGTCGCGAATGCACATGGAATCCGTGCTGAAACTCGTGCGTCCGGAAGCGATGGTGTCCGCCACGGTCTGATGGAAATCGGCCGCGTAATCGTCGTGGTAGATCGACAGCGCGTGACGGCCGATCATGTCGATCTGCGTCGACCCGAACATGCGTGCAAAGGGATCGTTGACCCAGACGAATTCAGGCTCGACACCGTTGCTGCCACGATAGGCGATCCCGACCGCGTCGACGGTCAGCTGCGGGAAATTGGAGATCACGTCTTCGAGGTTCATCACACCCGGTCGCACTCGGTCCTGACGGACGAGCGATAGGGGAAAGACCCTTAGACAATGCTAAATCGGAAGGCGTACCTTGACGCCCCAATACCTTGAATTTTAGTCAGATCGCTGTCGCGCGACTTTCCTCGAGGTAGATTTCGCGCAGCCGCTTCGCGACCGGGCCCGGCGTCGCCGATCCGACCGGCGCGCCGTCGATCTCGACCACGGGCATGACGAAGGCCGAGGCCGAGGTGATGAAGGCCTCGTCGGCCTCTTTCGCCTCGTCGATGGTGAAGGGGCGCTCCTCGACCTGCATCTGCGCCTCGCGCGCGAAGCGCAGGACGGCGGCGCGAGTGATGCCGTGCAGGATCTCGTGTGCCGAGGTGGCGGGTGACGATCGGCCGTCCTTCACGATGTAGGCGTTGTTCGAGGTGCCTTCGGTCACCATGCCGTCCTCGACCATCCAGGCGTCGTCCGCGCCGGCCTTCTTGGCCATCATCTTGCCCATGGAGGGGTAGAGAAGCTGCACCGTCTTGATGTCGCGCCGGCCCCAGCGGATGTCGTCGATCGAGATGACCTTGATGCCGGTCTGCGACGCGGGCTGTCGGCGAGCCCGGGCTTCGACTGGGTGAACAGGATGAGCGTGGGCGAACCGCGTCCTGTCGGGAAGGCGAAGTCGCGGTCCGGGCCGCGCCGCGCGTGACCTGGAGGTAGACCATCCCGTCGGTCGATCGTCGTTCCGCGCGCACGAGTTCGCGGTGGATCGCCAGCAGTTCGTCCGTCGTCACCGGGGCCGCCATCTCCAGTTCGCCAGCGAGCGCTCCAGCCGCGTCGCGTGGCCGTCGAAGTCGATCAGCTTGCCGCCAAGTACGCTCGTCACCTCGTAGACGCCGTCGGCGAACAGGAAGCCGCGGTCGAAGACGATACCTTCGCGTCTTCCTCGGGCAGGTAGTCGCCGTTCACGTAGACGATGCGGCTCATGGGCGGTCCTCCGGTTTTGGGTCGGTTTAGCGGCATGGAAAGCGATTGGCGAGAGTGGGCAGTCGTTAACCCCAGAGCGCTGCGTCGGACGGATGCGCGCCCTCTTCGTCGTAATGCGACGGCGGATCCCGGTCCTCGGCCAGAAGCAGCGGGCCGTCGAGGTCGGCCATGTCCGCCCCCTGCGCGACCAGCACAGCCGGCGCCATGGCGAGCGAGGTGCCGACCATGCAGCCGACCATCACCCCGTAGCCCCCGGCCCGCGCCGCGTCGCGCAGCGCCAGCGCCTCGGTCAGGCCGCCGGTCTTGTCGAGCTTGATGTTGACCATGTCGTACTTGCCCGTCAGTGCTCGGGCAGGCTGGCGCGGTCGTGGCAGCTTTCGTCGGCGCAGACCGGCACGGGGCCGCGCGATTTCGAGCCAGCAGCGTCGTCCTGTCCGGCAGGCAAGGGCTGTTCCACCAGCGCGACGCCCAGGCGCAGGAGGTGGGGGGCAAGGTCGGCATAGATCTCCGCCGTCCAGCCTTCGTTCGCGTCGACGATGATGCGCGGCGTCCGGGGCGCCCGCGCGCACCGCCTCGAGCCGCGGCATGTCGTCGGGCGTGCCGAGCTTGATCTTGAGCAGCGGGCGGTGGGCGTGACGCTGCCGCCGCCGCCTCCATCCGCTCCGGCGTGTCGAGGGACAGGGTGTAGGCGGTGAGAACCGGCCCCGGCGCGGGAAGGCCGGCCAACTCCCAGACCCGGCGCCCTGCCCGCTTCGCCTCCGAGGTCCCAGAGCGCGCAGTCCACGGCGTTGCGCGCCGCGCCGGCGGGCAGGGCATGCTGGCAGGTGCTCGCGCGCGATAGGTTGGGCAGCGCCAGCGATCGCGGCCGTCAACGCTGTCCATGGTTTCGCCATACCGCGCGTAGGGCACGCACTCGCCCCGGCCGATGACGCCGCCGTCGCTCGACCGTGACGGTCAGCACCTTCGCCTCGTCCGCGACCCGCGCGAGATGGTGAAGACCTCGGCCAGGCGGAAGCGTTCGGGCGTGACGGTGATCTTCATCGCCGTCTCAGATCGCCGCCAGCGCGTCGACCAGCCGCCCGGCGCCGATGCCGGAACGGGTCGGTCGCGGGCAGGCCCATCCGCTCTTCCGGTCTCCTCGGCAGTAGCCGCGCGCCTCGTCCTCCCGCAGCGCCTTCGTGTTGATCGAGATGCCGACCACCTCGCAGGCCGGGTTCGCGATCCGCGCCAGCGGAGCGGCGGTATCGCGCAGCGCCTCGAGCGACGGCAGCCGTAGTCCGGCAGCCCGCGCAGATGCGTCCGCGTCGGTTCGTGGCAGAGGATCAGCGCGTCGGGCTGGCCGCCGTGGATCAGCGCCAGCGTCACGCCGGAGTAGGAGATGTGGAAGAGGCTCCCCTGCCCCTCGATCAGGTCCCAGTGGTCGGCGTCGTTGTCGGGCGTCAGCTACTCGACCGCGCCCGCCATGAAGTCGGCGATCACGGCGTCGAGCGGCATGCCGTTGCCGGTGATGAGGATGCCCGTCTGGCCCGTCGGCGCGGAACGTGGCCTTCATGCCCCGCGCGCGCATCTCGCGCTCCATGGCGAGCGCGGTGTACATCTTGCCGATGGAACAGTCGGTGCCCACGGCGAGGCAGCGTTGCCCGCTCCGCTTCACGCCGTTCGCGATCGGGTACTGGACACGGTCGGCACGCGCACGTCGTGCAGCATGCGCCCGTGCGCGCTGCGCGGTCGCCACGAGCTCCTGCTCGTCGCGCAGCAGGTTGTGCAGCCCGCTAGCGAGGTCGTAGCCCTTTCGAGCGCCGCGTGAAGCACGGCCTTCCAGCCTCCGAGATCACGCCGCCCCGGTTCGCGACGCCGATCGACCAGCGTCTTCGCCCCCGCCGCGAGGCCTTCGGCAAGCGTCATGTCGTGATGCCGAGGTCGGCCTTGCAGCCCGGCAGCCTGAACTGGCCGACGACGTATTCGGGCCGCCAGTCGCGCGATGCCCTGCGCCACCTTTGCGGCCAGCTGGTCTGGCGCGTCGCCGAGAAAAAGGAGATAGGGCGTCTCGAATCATGACGGTGCCCCGTTATGGCTGTCGGTCCCAGCCTGCCATCTGGCTGCCGCCAGACTGCCGGCGCAGGCGTTTGCAACGGACCGCACGCGTTGCTGCACCTGCAAAACCGCGCTTGCAGCCGCCGCGCAATATTCTTACCCCGTGAGCCTGCCCGAAACGAAAGAAGTTGCCCGCATGTCCTTCCGCGTCCAGCCCGCGCCGCCCGCCCGCCCGAACCGCTGCCAGCTTTTCGGTCCCGGTCTCGCGACCCGCGATCTTCGAGAAGATGGCGGCTTCCGAGGCGGATGTCATCAACCTCGACCTCGAGGATGCCGTCGCGCCCGATGACAAGGCGCAGGCGAGGAAGAACATCGTGGAGGCCATGGGCGACGTCGACTGGGGCGACAAGACGCTCTCGGTGCGGATCAACGGCCTCGACACCCCCTACTGGTACCGCGACGTGACCGAGGTGCTGGAGAACTGCTCGGACCGGATCGACCTCCTGATGATCCCCAAGGTCGGGAATGCCTCGGACGTCTACGCCGTCGATGCCCTCGTGACGGCGGTCGAGCGCGCGAAGGGACGGACGAAACCGATCGGCCTCGAGGTCATCATCGAGACCGCCGCGGGCATCGCGCACGTCGAGGAGATCGCGGCCTCCTCTCCCCGTCTCCAGGCGATGAGCCTAGGCGCGGCGGACTTCGCCGCCAGCATGGGGATGCAGACCACCGGTATCGGGGGCACGCAGGAGAACTATTACATGGCACGCGAGGGCCGGAAATACTGGTCCGACCCCTGGCACTGGGCGCAGACCGCCATCGTCGCTGCCTGCCGCACCCACGGCGTCCTGCCTGTAGACGGTCCCTTTGGCGACTTCTCGGACGACGAAGGCTTCCGTGCGCAGGCGCTGCGCTCGGCAACGCTCGGCATGGTCGGCAAATGGGCGATCCACCCCAAACAGGTAGCGCTCGCCAACGAGGTCTTCACGCCGACCGAGGAAGCCGTGGCCGAGGCACGTGAGATTCTCGCAGCGATGGAAGAGGCGCAAAGGACGGGATCTGGCGCCGCGGTCTACAAAGGCCGTCTCGTCGACATCGCAAGCGTCCGACAGGCCGAGGTCATCGTGAAGCAGGCAGAGTTGATCGCAGGGCGGTGACGCCCCGCGCTCACATCGCGGCGAGGGCGCGCTTGGCCATCACCTTGACCAGATTTGCACGGTAGGCCGCATCGCCGTGGATGTCGGACAGCATGTCGTCCGCGTCGACGGTCACGCCGTCGACCGCAGCGGGCGAAAAGTCCGACGACAGCGCCTGCTCCAACGCACTTGCGCGGAAGACACCATCGTTGCCGGCCCCAGTCACTGCGACGCGAATACCGTCCGCCCCTTTCGCGATGAAGACGCCGCAGAGCGCATACCGCGAGGCAGGGTTCGGGAACTTGGCATAGGCGCAGGCTTCGGGCGCGTCGAACGACACCGAGAGGATGATCTCTCCCTCGTCAAGGGCTGTAGTGAACATGCCTTCGAAGTAGTCGTCTGCCGAAATCTCGCGCTTGTCGGTACGGATCCTTGCGGCAAGTCCCAGGACCCCTGCGGGGTAATCGGAGGCGGGGTCGTTGTTCGCGATAGACCCGCCGATGGTGCCCCGATGCCGCACGGCGGGGTCGCCGATCAGCCCCGCCAGGTCAGCAAGGCCCGGACAGACCGCGCGCAGGTCGGCGCTTGCGGCGACCTCGGCATGGGTGGTCATCGCGCCGATGGTGACGCGACGCCCGTCAACTGTCACGCCGCGCAGGGCGCCGATACGCGAAATGTCGACAAGGTCCGACGGCGCGGCAAGCCGAGCCTTCATCGTCGGGATAAGGGTCTGGCCACCGGCGATCAACTGGCCCTCGTCGCTCGCCGACATAAGGCGGGAGGCATCCTCGACGCTTGCGGCGCGGTGATAGATCGTTTCATGCATCGGGCTTACTCCTCGATGCGGGCATCACATCTCGCCCGCGGCCTGCTGGATGGACTTGACGATGTTGTGGTAGCCGGTGCAGCGGCAGATGTTGCCTTCCAGCTCCTCGCGGATCGCAGCCTCGTCGAGCGTGCGGCCCTCGGCCCGATAACGCGTCACCATATCGATGCCCGACATGATCATCCCCGGCGTGCAGAAGCCGCACTGAAGTCCGTGATTTTCGTTGAACGCGGCCTGCATCGGGTGCAGCGCGTCGCCGGTCGCCACGCCCTCGATGGTCGTAACCTCGCACCCGTCGGCTGCGGCGGCCAGCATGGTGCAGGATTTCATCGCCTTGCCGTCGACATGGACGACGCACGCCCCGCACTGGCTGGTGTCGCACCCGACGTGGGTGCCGGTCAGCCCGAGCGCATCGCGCAGATATTCGACCAGAAGGGCACGGTCCTCGACAGTGGTCGATACTCTCTCGCCGTTCACGGTCAGGGTGATGTCTGCCAAGCTGTCCTCCTCATCACAGGCTCGCGTCTCGACGCGAGGCCTGGGCATCTTCCGGAAATGTCGCGCGATATTCCAGCGCTAATCGCGCACTGGGCGACGTTTTGCGATCAGGCGGCCAGACCCGCCTGCCCCATGTTCAGGAACTTCGCACGGCGATCCCGGACCAGATCCTTGCGGGACATGGGCGCAAGCTGCTTGAGGATGTCGTCGATGCAAAGACCGACCGAGCGCATGGTCGACGTGCGGTCGCGCTGCGCACCGCCCACGGATTCTGCGATGATCCGGTCGATCACGCCTAGCTTGTGCAGGTCCTGCGCCGTCAGGCGCAGCGCCTCGGCCGCTTCCTTCATTTTCTCGGCGTCCTTCCAGAGAATGGACGCGCAGCCTTCGGGCGAGATGACGGAATAGATCGAATGCTCGAGCATCGCCACGCGATTGGCGGTCGCGAAAGCCACCGCTCCGCCCGAACCGCCCTCGCCGATCACGACACTGACAAGGGGCACTCCCAGCCTCAGACACTGTTCGGTCGATCGCGCAATGGCCTCGGACTGCCCACGTTCCTCGGCGCCCTTGCCGGGATAGGCTCCCGGCGTGTCGATCAGCGTAATCACGGGGACGCCGAAGCGGTCGGCGAGGTCCATCAGCCGGATCGCCTTGCGATAGCCTTCGGGGCGAGCCATGCCGAAGTTGCGCTCGATCCTCGACTGGGTGTCGTGGCCTTTCTCGTGACCGATCACCATGACAGGCCGGTCGTTCAGCCGGGCAAGGCCGCCCATGATCGCGTGGTCATCGGCGAAGTTGCGGTCGCCGGCCAGCGGCGTGTACTCAGTGAAGAGTGCGTCGATGTAGTCTTTGCAGTGAGGGCGGTCCGGATGGCGTGCGACCTGGCATTTCTGCCAGGGGGTCAGGTTCTTGTAGAGATCGCCCAGAAGGCTCTGCGCCTTCCGGTCAAGGCCCGCAGCCTCCTTGTCGACATCCATGCCCTTGTTCGACCGGGCCATGGCGCGCAATTCCTCGGCCTTGCCCTCGATCTCGGCGAGCGGTTTTTCGAATTCGAGATAATTCATGCCTGCCCTCTTCTGCTCCCGGTATATAAGGGACGCCCGGCGGCAGCCGCAAGTTCACGGCAGCCGCGCCCGGATCAGGTTCAGGACCGCCGGCATCCGGAATTCGCCGTCCGTCTCGTAAGGGCGATACGCCTCTTCAAGCCGCTCTGCGACCTCGGCTTTCTGCTCCGCCGTGCTCTCGTAGAGCCGCAAGGCCCGCGCGGCCGATCCGACACGCAGGCTCAAGGCCACGGCGCCTGCTGCACCTTCGGGATGGCGCAGGAAGACCGTCAGAGGCTCGACCACCGCATTTTCCAGCCCTGCGCCGCGCAGCACGTCCCGGACGTAACCGGCATCCGACAATCCCATGGGTCCTGGTGCGTTCGGCGCGTTCTTGGGCAGAGGGCTGAAGACGTCTCCCGCGATGCGCGAGGGCAGTTCCCACCACGGATTGCGCGCGGCGGGTCCCCAGACGCCGAAGACCATTCGTCCAGAGGGACGAACCGCCTTTGCGATATTGGCGAAAGCGGGGGCAGGGTCCGCAAAGAACATGACACCGAAGCGCGATGTAGCGAGGTCGTGACGCGCGACGCCGAGGTCTGCACTCTGCGCGTCGGCGACAGCAAACTCGAACCGCTCCGCCAATCCGTCCGCTCTCGCGCGCGCCTCCGCACGCATCAGAAGCGGCGGCGAGATATCAAGAGCCGTCACCCGTCCCGCGGCACCGACCCGGCGCGCGGCGGCAAGCGCGTGTGCCCCGGTCCCGCATCCGACGTCCAGCACGGATTCTCCCGGTTTCAGGTCGGCTGCATCCAACACCGCGTCCGTTACCGACGCGAAAAGGGTGTCCAGCGCCGCTTCGTTCTCGATCCAGGACAAGCCGGTCGGGGACGCCCAATAGCGCGCTTCGTCCGCATTCGGGCCGGTTTCGCTCACCACAAAGACTCTCGTGCACGCTCTGGCCAGACGGCGTCGTAAGCTTCGCCCCCCACACGGTGATCGCTCAGCGCCGCGAGTATCCGGCCCGGAGTTCGGAAGCCCGGCACTCTGGTCCCCGGAGTTCCAGAGCTTCGAGCGCATGAGTGCGCGGGCGCATTGGAAATAGACCTCGCCGATCCGCACGACGATCACCGACCTGGGCAGCTTTGTCCCGCGCTCGAAGCGCCGGAGCACAGCGGGATCGGCAGTCAGCCGGGCCGTTCCGTTCACGCGCACCACGTTGTCCGATCCAGGCACCATGAACAGAAGCGAGACACGCCCGTCCCGCACGATGTTCCGCAGCGAATCCAACCGATTGTTCCCGTGCCAGTCCGGAAGCGCCAGCGTGTGTTCGTCGATCTCGGTTACTACGGGCCCATCCTCGCCGCGCGGCGAGGCGTCGGTTCCCTCCGGCCCGACCGTGGACAGGATGCAGAAGTGAGAAGCGGCGATCCACTCGCGATAGACCGGCACCATACGGTCGGCCACCTTCGCGACTGCGGTTTCAAGTGGCGTGCCGTAGATCGCCTCGAGAGCTTCGATAGTGTCGATGTCCTGGGTCACGGCCATGGGTCCGCAGTATCGCTCAGGGCGGTCGAGCGTGTCTCGATGACCTCCTCGAGATGCGCCATGAACGGTTTTATAGCCATTCCGGACTGAATCTGTGGAAGAAATTCGACGATGGCGGTGCCCTGACGGCGCATCACGCCGCGCTTCGGCCAGAAAAGTCCCACGTTCGCTGCAACGGGAACGCAGGGCTGGTCGAGTTGCTCATAGAGGATACCGGTGCCGACCTTGTAGGGCAGGTAATCTCCGGGGGCGACGCGCGTGCCTTGCGGATAGATGATGAGCTGCCCCGGCTCCAGCCGTCCCTTTTCGACGTCCGCCTTCATCTTCTCGATGGCCTTGCCGCGCTTGCCCCGATCGACCGGGACGCACCCGATCCTCAATGCGTACTGCCCCAGGATGGGCGCATACATCAGTTCGCGCTTCATGATGAACCTCGCGCGCGGAAGCGCGTGGAAAATGAGGATGATATCGAGAAACGACTGGTGTTTGGCCGCAACGACCACCTCGCCCTGTGGAATTGGCCCCCGCACCTCGGTCTTCAGCCCCACCATCCACCGGGCCGCCCATCTGACATAGGCGCACCACGCCTTGCAGGCACGGAAAGCCCAGTCGCGCGAGAAAAGCGCGAAGGGAAAGAACACCACAGCATAAATCGCCATGACGAGGTAGATCGAGACGTTGAACAGAAGCGACCGCAGCCACTGGATGGCGACCATCAGGGCGCTCTCCCCAGACGACGCGCCGCGGCCGCCCGCGTCGCCGCATAGGCCAGCAAGGCGGCCGCAGGTGGGATGACGAGAGGCCAGAGCCAATTCGCCCCCGACAATCCGAGGCCAGCGAGGATGCCTGTCTCGGCGCCTCCGGGCATCAAGAGAAGCGCCATCATGCCGAGGACAGTACCCACCCCTGCCCCTGCTGCCGCACGCACCGTGAAGCGTTGCACGAAGGCGCGAGTGATCCATACGTCGCGCGCACCCACAAGGCGCAGGACGTCGATGACCTGGCCATTGGCCGCCAGGGCCGCAGATGCCGCAAGGGCGATAGTCACCGCCATGACGCCCGCGATCAGGACCAATGAGACCGTCCCGAGCTTCCGGAGCCAGCCCGCCGCTTCGGCCAGCGGTGCGCGCCACCGTCCGTGATTGTCATACACAGCGCCCGGTGCCTCGGCTTCCAGTCGAAGGTTGAGCCCCTCGACATCGGGTCCGTCTCCGATCTCGGTCACTTCGATCAGGATGGGCAGTCGCAGGCTGTCCAGCGGAAGGTCGGACCCGAACCACGGAGCAAGAAGGGCCGCCTGCTCGCCGTCGTCCAGCCGGTGAGCCGTGCCAATCCCTGGCGTCTGCTTCAGGGCCTCGAGTATGATTTCGACCGGGACATCCTGGCCCTCCTCCGGCGCCGGAAGCCGCACGGTCGCAGTGCCAGCAAGCTCGGTCTCCCATCTCGTCGCCAAATCTCCGGCCGCAAGCGACAGCGCGATGGCGAAGACGGCGAGAAAGGCGGTTGCTGCCGAACTTACTATGGTCAGGGCAGCGGTGAAGCCGGTGGCAGGCACCACACGCGCCGCAGTCGGATCGGGGGAAAGGAACGAGGGACGCCTCACAGGTCGGTCCCTGCCTGTTCGACGCGTCCGCCTTTAAGCCGCAGAACCCGCGATGCCACACGGGATTTCGCCTGCCGGATCAGATTAAGATCGTGCGTCGCACAGAGGATCGTCTTTCCAAGGCGGTTGAGCTGGATCAGAAGGTCAAGGATTCTCAAGGACATGTCCCAGTCGACATTCCCCGTCGGCTCGTCCGCCAGGACCACGTCCGGCGATAGGATCACCGCCCGCGCAAGGGCGGCCCTTTGCCTCTCGCCGCCCGAAAGTTCGGGTGGATGTTGCGCCGCTTGATCCTCCAGCCCGACCCATCCGATGAGTTCCGCGAGGTGCTCGTTCGCCGTCGCCTCGGTTTGACCCGCGACCGTCGCCGGCAACCGGACGTTCTCGGCCACCGTCATGTGGTCGATGAAACGGCTGTCCTGGTGGACGACGCCGATCCTCCTGCGCATCCGCGCGATCCCGTCACGATCCAGCCGCCCAACATCCTCATCCAGCACGCGCACGCGTCCTGACGACGGCCGAAGCTCCATCGATACCATTCGAAGAAGGGTCGTCTTGCCCGCGCCCGACGGGCCGGTCAGGAAGTGAAAACTACCCTGCGGAAGTGACATCGACAGCCCGTCGAACAGCGTTCGACCGCCATAGCCCACCGCGACATCGTCCAGCTCGATCATGCCGCCTCCCCGCCTCGCCCGATGCTTTTGCCCGTTTCCGCGACAAGGATCAACGTCAGCAGACTTTTCCGGCGCGGGATGAAGTGCTAGAAGCTTGCAAGGCAGGTGACGTAGAACGCCGAAACGGCGCGTATGTCGGGGCAAGGAACAAATTTATGCGGCTCGTTTGTCCGAATTGCAGCGCTCAGTACGAGGTCGACACGACGCTGATCCCCGACGAGGGACGCGACGTTCAATGCTCGAACTGCGGCCACACGTGGTTTGAACTGCCGCCTCCGCCAGCCGGCTTCGAAGACACGTTGTCCGCCTCGCCACAGGAAGACGAGCGTGAGGATGAGGCTGAGGACGAGGCGCCGAGCGAGGCTGTCCGCGCCGTCGCCGCCGCCTCCGAGAAGTCTATCTCTGACGAGGAGGAAGAGGAAGAAGACGAGGACATCGCGTCCGCCGCCTTCGTTCCGCCGGCCGGCGAGGCGCCCCGCGCACGCAGGCCGGCCGATGCCGCCGACGTGGACCTCTTGCGCGAAGAAGCGCAGCGCGAGTTGTCTCAGCGCCGTGCGCCACCGTCAGAGGCCCTGGAAACCCAGACCGACATGGCGCTCGACCAGATCCGCAGGCGCGAGACGCCGTCACGCGCCCTGCGGGCCCGCATGGCAAGCATGCGCCCCGACAACGATCCCGACGAGGACCGGCAGGACGCTCGCGGCGACGCCGATTATCAGGCGCCGCGCAAGGATTTGTTGCCCGACATCGACGAGATCAATTCGACCCTGAAGCCCGCGCGCAAGCGCAGAGGCGGCACGACAGAAGCGGTCGCAAGCCATCGCAGCGGATTCCGGATGGGGTTCTTCCTCATGCTTCTGGTCGCGGCGGGACTGATCGTCGCCTACGCCTTTGCCCCAGCCATCGCGAGCGCCATACCGGGGTCCGAGACGGCGCTCGTGCGTTATGTGGACGGGGCGAATGCCGCGCGCGATTGGCTCGACGGCCTGATCCAGCGCTAGGTTCAGAACCTCTCGAGAAGACGCTTTAGGTAATCCAGTTCCTCGGTCGGGCGCTCCTGCTCGCCCGAGCGGCGTCGGATTTCGTCCAGAAGCTCGCGTGCCCGGCGATACACATCCTCACCCTGCAGAAGCTGCTCGTCCGTACCGATCCGGCCGTTCTCTCCCTGATCACGGCCCAGGGGATCGCGATTGCCACTCGGGTTGTTGCGTCCCAAGGCATCGCCCTGCTGGCCACCCTGCTGCTGTTGCTGCTGTTGCGCCATCTGATCGGCAAGCTCGCGCATTCCCTCACGCAGCGCCTCCATCGCGTCGGCCTGATCGTCCAAGGCGCCGGCGAAGTCTTCATTCCGAAGCGACTCCTCGGCCTCGTCCATCGCCTCGCCCGCCCTGTCGAGCGATCGACGCGCGGCGTCGCCTTCGGGCGATCCGGCTCCGGGGAGGTTCTGCGTCTGGCGGTTCAACTCTTGACGAAGTGAGCGCTGACGGTCGGCGAGGCCGCCCTCGAGGTCGCCCGGCTGCTGGCCCTGACCTTGCTGACCCTGCCCCTGTTGGCCTTGTCCCTGCTGACCCTGTTGGCCTTGCTGACCCTGTTGGCCCTGCTGCCCTTGCTCGCCCTGTTGGCCTTGCTGACCCTCGGGACCGAACTGTTCCTGAAGGTCCCGGAACGCCTCGTCCGACAGACCCTGCTGCTGGCGCAGCGTCTCGGACAGACCTTCCATCGCCTGTTCGCCGGGGGACTGCTGGCCCTGCTGGCCGCGGGCGATCTGCATGTTCTCCATCATCTGGCGAAGTTGGTCCAGAAGCTGCTGAGCCTCTGCCATTCGTCCCTGCTCCATCAATTCCTGAAGCCGGTCCATCATGTCCTGAAGGTCCTGCGAGGACATCTCCTGCATCTCGCCCTCAGCCATCTCTTGCTGAGGCTGATCGCCCTGCTGTTCCGCAAGTTGCTGCATGTAGTCCTGCATCGCCTCACGCAATTCGTTCATCAGTTCGGCGATCTCTTCGTCCGACGCGCCATTCTCGATTGCTTCCGAAAGCCGATCCTGCGCACGCCGCAGCCGCTCCTGCGCGTCGGACAGATCGCCCTCCTCCACTTCGAGGGCGAGGCTCCATAGCACTTCGGCCAGTTCTTCCAGGGTCTCGTCGTTAAGTTGTCCGACCGACAGCCGCGTCTCCAGGCGGCGCACCGCGAACCGCAGCTTGAGATAGGTGGTTTCGGAGCGGAACACGTCCTCGGGCTTGTACGAGACGGCGCGGAGAACCTGCGCCACGCGCGCTCCGTTCTCCCGGTTCCAGAGAAGATCGCGCCGCTGCTCGATGATCGACTTGGCGAGGGGATCGAAAAACCTGCGGCCCGGGAGGTCACCCAATTGCGGAGCCGAAAGGCCCTCCTGCTCGGCATCGTCCGACGCGAACAGTTCGGCACTCACCGGCAAATTCGCCCAAGGGTGCTTGGACAAATCTTCCACGACCGTTTCGCTGAACTCGGTCCGATCGCCAGTGATCGACATCGGCAAATCCAGAACGATCTTGTCGCGCTCTTCCGGTTCGGCAGCGAGGCCGTAGCGACGGTCGACCTTCGAGAGGTCGAGCGTGATCTCGAGTCGCCCGCCCGTCACGCCGTAGTCGTCACTCGCGACGAAAGGCGTTTCCATCCGTCCCGCTTCGCCCCGCGCCATCGGCCCTTCAAATTCGATGGAAGGCGGCGCGTCCGGGGTCGCCTCGACGTTCCATTCGCGGCCGCCGGGGCCTTCGATGCGGATCACGCCGCTTTCGGCGATATCGAACCCTTGTTCCGGCTCGGTTGCGGGCGTCACATCCTGGGTCCGGCCCGACACCGTTTCATGGAGCGCCAGGGCACCGACCTCGCCATAGAAGCGAAGCGTGACGCGGCTGCCTTCCGGCACCGCCAATGCCTCTCGTGTCACGTCGTTCAGATAGATGCTGGGCTTGCCGGTGTAGGCTGGCGGCTCGACCCACCCTTCCCAGACTGGTCCGCTGGCAAGCGCTTGCCCCGTGCCCGGCCCCATCTCGGCGACACTTGCGACGCGCAAGAGAGAGCCGAAGAGGACCGCGATCACAAAGGCCAGAAGCGCCATGTAACGCAGTGCATAGGGGTCGCGGCGGGCAAGGCGCAGGTCGGGCTCGACGGCTTTAGCAGCATCGAGACGCGCCGACATCCGCGCAAGGTGAACCCTCCAGACCGATTCCGACGCCGCATCGCCCGTACCGATGGCCTGCCTGTCGGAAAGGGCCGCAATGGGTTGGCCGGGCAAAGTCGCGTCAAGTCGGGCCAGAACCTCGGACCAGAGCGGTGCGCGAAACTGGCGCAGCGCATAGACAAGTGCGGCAAGCCCGCCGATCACCACCGCCACGCCAAGCGTCCAGACAGCTTCGAGGGGCAGGGCTTCGTGCAAACCCATAAGCAGGACTGCGAGCGTGAGAAGGGCGAGAGACCACAAGGGCCAGAAGGCGCGCACGACGCGTTCAGCCAACATCCCGGCATAGGTGAGACGAAGCGGCCATGTCAGCCGCTTCGCGGCGTCTGCGGGAAGCTGCGTGTCCTGCGTCATAGACCTTCGTGTCGGGACCAGGCCCCGGATCATACCGGTCCTTCCAGCCACGGGGGAATGGTATCGCGGTTTATCATCTCGTCAAAGGTCGGTCGTGCCCGGATGACGGCGAATTGATGCCCATGCACGAGCACTTCGGGGACCAGGGGGCGGGAGTTGTATTCCGAGGCCATGACGGCCCCATAGGCACCGGCCGAACGGAATGCGATCAGATCGCCCTCGTCGAGGGGCGGCAAGGGGCGATTGCGGGTAAATGTGTCCCCCGTCTCGCAGACCGGACCCACAACGTCGCAGGGGCTAAGCTCTGCACCTGCCTCGGGTTCGACAACCGGGACGATGTCATGGTGCGCCCCATACATCGCCGGGCGGATCAGGTCGTTCATCGCCGCGTCGACGATGGCGAAAGTGCGTCCTTCGCCTTGTTTCATATAGATTATTTCCGAAACGAGGAGGCCCGAGTTTCCGGCGATCAAGCGACCCGGCTCAATCTCGATCTCGCAGCCGAGGTTGCCGACGGTACGGCGCACGACCTCGCCGTAATCGAGCGGAAGAGGGGGTGCGGCGTTCGAGCGCTCGTAGGGGATGCCGAGGCCCCCGCCCAGGTCGAGGCGGCGAATGTCGTGGCCGTCGGCGCGAAGCTGGTGGGTCAGTTCGGCGACCTTGAGGTATGCCTGCTCGTAGGGTTCGAGGTCGGTGAGTTGCGAGCCGATGTGGACGTCGATGCCGATGACCTCGAGCCCCGGGAGAGAGGCTGCTTCGGCATAAACCTCGCGGGCACGGGAAATCGGGATGCCGAACTTGTTCTCGGACTTGCCGGTAGCGATCTTCTCGTGCGTCCTTGCGTCGACATCGGGGTTGATGCGGATCGTCACGGGAGCAACTTTTCCTAGCGTTTCCGATACCTTGGAGAGGCGCCGCATCTCGGGCTCGCTCTCCAGGTTGAACTGGCGGATGCCGCCCCTCAAGGCCAATTCCATCTCTTCGGCCGTCTTGCCGACGCCGGAGAAGACGATGCGGTCGACGGGAAAGCCTGCTGCGACGGCGCGGCGGTATTCGCCGCCCGAGACCACGTCGACGCCCGCGCCGAGCGATGCCATCAGCCGCAGAACCGCTTGATTCGAATTGGCTTTCATCGCGTAGCAGATCAGGTGGTCGAGCCCGTCGAGCGCTTCCTGGAACAGGCGGTAGTGCCGCGTCAGGGTGGCGGTCGAATAGACGTAGAACGGCGTCCCGACCGCCGCGGCGATCTCGGGGAGAGGCACGTCCTCGGCGTGAAGGATGCCGTCGCGATACAGGAAATGGTCCATGACGCGGCTGATTAGCAGATCCCGGCGCGTTCGCAATCGGGGCGAAAACGCTCATCGGTATCACGTCGGTATTGCGTCGGTATCGCGTCGGTGGCCATGTCGGGGAAGGAGGTGCCGCGATGCTGGCCGGAGGATGCATGTGCGGGGCGACCCGCTTCCGGGCCGAAGGCGATCCCGTGTGGCAGATGACCTGCCACTGCCGCGACTGTCAGAGGGCGGCGGGAGCGGACTACGTGAGCTGGATCGGGATGCTGCGGGCGGGCGTGACGTGGAGCGGGCCGCGCCAGACGTTCCACTCCTCGTCCGGCGTCACGCGGTCCTTTTGCACCGACTGCGGCACGCCGCTCAGCTACGAGACGGAGGACCTGCCCGGGGAGACGCATCTCTACGCGCCGACGCTGGATGACCCGTCCGTCTACCGGCCCACGGCGCAGTTGTATTTCGCGGAACGCGTTGCGTGGCTGGAGGAGCTGAGGGAATTGCCGCGCCATGAACAGGGGTCAGGGTCGGAAAAGGTTTGAGCCCGCCTGGCTGGGCCGGATACGATTGCCCCGGCCCCTTGCTTAAGGGCCGGGACTGTCTGGCCAGCTATGGCGCAGATCAAATATTTCCACTTGGCATGATGGAAGCGAGTCGCTGCCATCCAGGCGTGGCTGAACTACTCGGCCAGACGGGAGCGTTCTTCCGCATTGGGTCCGCCTCCCGGCGCCTCTCCGAGCGTCGCCTCTGCCCTGTGAAGCTTCTCGTCGCTTTTCTTCGACGGCTTCTTCTCGTTCTCTTGTTTCGGGGTCGTGATGTCATCGGTCATCGGCTAACTCCTTGATTCAGATGGTCTGATCAAACTCAGTCGGAAAGCTTGTCCTTGGCGTCACCGACGCCCTTCTGGACCTTTCCTTCAGCCTGATCCTTCTGACCTTTGTGCTTCATGTCGTCATTGCCGGTTGCATCGCCGAATTCTTCCTTGGCCTTGCCGCCGATGTCTTTCGCTTTGCCTTTTGCCTGGTCTTCGTTGGCCATGTCGGGTCTCCTATTTTGCGTGTGATTGACCAACCCATGAAGCGGCGTCGAAGTTCCTGCCTACGGACGGCGGTCGCAGGAAGTCGACCGCCAGGGGTGCGATCCAGCCCGCCGATGAAAACCTTCTCTCTTGGCCTCTCCGCCCATCCCGCTAAGGTCTTCCCCAACAGTGGGGGAGGCAGAACATGGCAAAGACCGTCATCATCGAAGCGCACGGCGGACCCGAGGTCCTGAAGCTTGCCGATCGCGAGGTGGGCGAGCCGGGACCGGGACAAATCCGTATCCGGCATCATGCGGTCGGACTGAACTTCATCGACTGCTATCAGAGATCGGGCGCTTACAAGATGACCCTGCCCCATGCGCTTGGCATGGAGGCGGCGGGCGTGGTCGAGGCGGTGGGCGAGGGTGTCACGCACCTGAAGGCCGGCGACAGGGCCGCCTATGCCGCGAACCCGCCCGGCGCCTACTCCGAAGCACGCGTGATGCCTGCCGCGACGGTCTGCCCGCTGCCCGACGGGATCAGCTTCGAGGACGCGGCGTCGGTCATGCTTCAGGGGCTGACGGTCAACTACCTGTTCCGCCGCACGACGCCGATCCGCGAAGGCGACACGGTGCTGTTGCACGCGGCGGCGGGCGGCGTGGGGCTGATCGGCTGCCAATGGGCGAAGTCGGACGGCATCCGCCTGATCGGCACCGCCGGGTCGGACGAAAAGTGCCGGATGGCCGAGGACGCGGGCGCCGAGGTCTGCATCAACTATTCCTCGGAAGACTTCGTGGCGCGGGTGAAGGAGTTGACCGGGGGCAAAGGCGTGCCGGTCGTCATGGATTCGGTCGGCAAGGACACCTTCGACGGCTCGCTTCAGTGTCTTTCGCCGCTGGGGTTCATGATTCTCTTCGGCGCGGCCTCGGGGCCGGTGCCGCCGTTCGAGATCCAGCGCCTCGCGGCGGGCGGATCGCTGAAACTGACGCGGCCGACGGTGTTCACGCACCTCGCCGACTTCGACGCCTGTCAGGCGATGGCCAAGGAGTTGTTCGGCAAGATGCTGTCGGGCGACGTCAAGGCCAGCATCGGCCAGACCTTCGCGCTGGAAGACGTCGCCGAGGCGCATCGGGCGCTGGAAGCGCGGGAGACGACGGGATCGACGATCCTGACGCTTTAGCCGACCGGCCTAGGTGATGGGTCTGGTCCGCAGAAAAAGGTAAAGCGGCAGGCCGCAACTCACGCCGATGCAGAAGGTCGCCGGGATCGCGACAAGCGCGGTCCAGTTCCGGCGCACCCATGTCTCGGCCACGATCCAGACCGTGAGCGCGATGGCGGCGATGGTCAGGTCCCACGTGAGACCGGTGGTCGAGGCGTTGACATACCACGCGTCGATCAGGCCCGAGAGGCCGCTGCCGGTGTCGCGCATGTAGGTCACGAACCAGTACATCGGATGGATCGCGCCCCAGATGGCGAGGGCGAGATAGATCATCCGAAGCACGCTCATTCAGAGCGTGCCGGTGACGCCGATGCCGACCTCTCCGCCGACCTGAACCCCAGAGTTCGCGGGCTTCGCCTTGGGTTCGGGCGCACCGTCGGCTCCGCAGGAAGCGAGGGCGAGAAGGGCTAGAAGGGCGAGCGGCCTCATCGCGGGGCCACCGCGATGCCGACGTCTCCGACGGTGCCCGAGACGGTCGGACGGACGCGGGCGCCGCCGGAATCGAAGGTGGCGCCTATGCCGAGGGACTGGTTCTCGCAGGCCGAGACCAGAAGGATCACACCGATCAGGGTGGCTTTACGCATTACTCGCTCCGAAACTGGGGTAGGCGCAGGATATCCGAGGGCAGCGCCGTGGTGAAGCCGCCGCGAACGGTCGGCAGGCGGGAAAGCGCTTCGCTATTTCAGACGTTCCTTCCAGCGTGCGATCTGGGACCGCACGTTGTCGGGCGCGGTGCCGCCATAGCTGGTGCGGCTGCGGACCGAGTTGTCGACGCCGAGGACATCGAAGACGCCTTCGGTGATGGCGCCGTGCTCTGATTGCATCTGGGTCAGCGTCAGGTCGGGCAGGTCCTTTCCCTCGGCCTCGGCCAAGGCGACGAGGCGGCCGGTGACGTGGTGGGCGTCACGGAACGGCAATCCCGCCTCGCGCACCAGCCAGTCTGCGAGGTCGGTGGCGGTGGAAAACCCGGACGAAGCCGCAGCGCGCAGGACGTCGGGGTTGGCGGAGAGGTCCTTCATCATGCCTTCCGATGCGGCGAGGGCCAGCATCAGCGCGTCGGCGGCGTCGAAGACCTGTTCCTTGTCCTCCTGCATGTCCTTCGAATAGGTCAGCGGCAGGCCCTTCATCACGGTGAAGAGGCCGACGGTCGCGCCGAGGATCCGGCCGATCTTGGCGCGGACCAGTTCGGCGGCGTCAGGGTTTTTCTTCTGCGGCATGATCGACGAGCCGGTCGAGAAGCGGTCGGACATGCGCACGAAGCGGAACTGCGCGCTGGACCAGATCACAAGCTCCTCGGCCAGGCGCGACAGGTGCATGGCGCAGATCGAGGCGGCGGCGAGGAATTCCAGCGCGAAGTCGCGGTCGGCCACGGCGTCGAGCGAATTGGCGGCGGGCCGGTCGAAGCCGAGTGCTTTTGCCGTCGCGTCTCGGTCGATCGGGAAGGATGTCCCGGCGAGGGCGGCGGCGCCCAGGGGGCATTCGTTCATGCGCGCCCGCGCGTCGGCGAAGCGCGAGGCGTCGCGGCCCAGCATCTCGACATAGGCCATCATGTGGTGACCCCAGGTCACCGGTTGCGCGGTCTGGAGGTGGGTGAAGCCGGGCATGACCCAGTCGGCGCCCTGTTCGGCCTGACCGATCAGCGCCCGTTGCAACGCGGCGATGGCGTCCTGCGCGGCGTCGCACTGGTCGCGGACCCAGAGGCGGAAGTCGGTGGCCACCTGATCGTTGCGCGAACGCGCCGTGTGAAGCCGTCCGGCGGGTTCGCCGATCAGCTCCTTCAGACGCGCCTCGACGTTCATGTGGATGTCTTCCAGAGCGGTCGAGAAGGCGAAGCTCCCGCCGTCGATCTCTGACAAGACCGTGAGGAGGCCTTCCCGGATCGCCTGCGCATCGCTATCCGTTATGATGCCCTGCGCCGCGAGCATCGCGGCGTGGGCGCGCGAGCCTTCGATGTCCTGGCGCGCGAGCCGCTGGTCGAACCCGATCGAGGCGTTGATCGCCTCCATGATCGCGTCCGGTCCGGCGGCGAAGCGCCCGCCCCACATCTTGTTCGCGCTGTCGGTCATCGTCTGGTTCCTGGAAGGAGCGTCATGCGTCGTCTGGTTCTCGCCGTCCTCTACACGGGCCTTGCCCTCTTCGCAAACGTCGCCGCCGCCGACCGCGCTGCGCTGGAGGCCCTGCGCGAGGGGACGATGCAGAAGCTCGTCTTCGCCGATCCGGCACCGGTTCCGGATACCGCCTTCACCGGTCCGGACGGGGCGGAGGTCACCCTGTCGGACTTTGCGGGCAAGCATGTCCTCGTCAATTTCTGGGCAACATGGTGCGCGCCCTGCCGGAAAGAGATGCCGATGCTGTCCGAGCTTCAGGCCGAGTTCGGGGGCGACGACTTCGAGGTCGTGACCATCGCCACGGGACGAAACCCGCCGCAGGCCATCACGAAGTTCTTCGAGGAGATCGGCGTCGACAACCTGCCGACCTATCTCGACCCCCGGCAGGCGCTGGCGCGCGAGATGGCGGTCCTGGGACTGCCGATCACCGTCATCCTCGATCCCGAAGGTATGGAGATTGCCCGGATGCGGGGAGATGCCGAGTGGAACGGAGCCAGTGCCAAGGCCATAATCGCAGCACTTCTTGCCGGGGAAGCAAGCTAGGCGTTTCCCTTACGGAACCGGTATGTTGCCTGAATGAGGCGGAACCCTGCCTTGTTTGCGACAGCTTCATGCCATAATTTGGTCACACTCGCTTTTGGGCGGGGGTGTAATTGTAATTTCGTAATGGGTTATTCGCGATGAGCGAATTCTTAACAGCCTTCCTGATCCTCGTGGCCCTTGCCGCGGTCGGCAACTTCGCCGCCGATCCGGCCGCCTTCCAGACGCACTGCGCCGGATCGTGGCTCCAGCTCTGCTGGTAGGCGCCTAGAGACTGTTCAGCAGTTCGCGCGTCGGCCATGCGTCGGCGGGCAATCCCAGACGCGTCTGCTCCATTTGCACGGCCTGCCTCGTCATCGCTCCAAGAATCCCGTCCACGGCGCCGACGTCATATCCGCGGGCCGAGAGTTTCTGCTGCAACGCCTTCATCTCGCTTTCGCTCAGCGCGGGCGAGGGATTACCCGCAATGTAGACCGGCGCGCCCTCGAGCCGGGTGGCGAAATACGCGGCGGTCGTGACGTAGGTAAAGCTCTTGTTCCATTCGAAGAGGACATTGAAGTTCGGATAGACCAGAAAGGCCGGTCCGTCCTTGCCCTGCGGCAGCAGGACAGCAGACGACAGGTCAGGTCCAAGCAGCTTGCCCGAGCGTGGCGTGACGCCAAGGGCCGCCCAGTCGGACGCCGGGGCCCAAGTCTCGAGTCCCGTCTTCTCCCAGGCGAAATCACTCGGCACCTCGACTTCCTGCATCCACGGCTCTCCGCTTCGCCAGCCGAGCGACCCCAGCACTTTCGCGCCCGTCATCAGCGCATCGGGCGCCGAGGTCTTGAGAGTGATGTGACCGTCGCCATCTCCGTCGACACCCTTTTCGACGATCTCGGACGGCAGGACCTGAACCATGCCGATCTCGCCTGCCCACGCCCCGGTCGTGCGTGCGGGGTCGAGGTCGCCTTGCCGGAAAAGCTCCATCGCCGCGAAGACCTGCGGGCGGAAAAGTTGCGGGCGGCGGCAGTCGTGCGCCAGCGTGACCAGTGCGTTCACCGTGTTGAAATCGCCCTGGACGGCGCCGTAGTCGGTCTCGAAGGCCCAGAAGGCCAGAAGAACGCCTGGCGAAATTCCGTAGTCCCGCGAGATCCGGTCAAAGACCTTTGAATACTTCTGCGCGTTCCGCTCGCCCGCCTGCACCCGGTTCTGGCTGATGAGACGGCGCGAGAAGTCGATGAACGGCATCTGGAAGATGCCCTGCGCGCGGTCCGCGCGAATGACCTTGGGATCCTGCCTGACGCCCGCGAAGAACTGCCTGGCGTCCGCAGAGTCGAAGCCCTTCTGCACCGCCTCGTCCGAGAGACCGCGGACGAAGGCGCCGAAGTCGCCTCCGCACTGTTCCTGGGCGACGGCGGGGACGGCAACGAATACGGCTGCCGCGACGATTGCGAGGGCTTTGAGCATCGAGAGGACCTGCCTGCCTTGTGATTTCGCCGGAAGGTATCAGGCGTATCTTTGGTGCGGCAAGGGCCGGAAGCGCCTTTCCGCGCATCGTTAACCGTTTCTTCGGATGCGTTAACCGAGCGTTAACACTTTCGGCCGAATTTTCGAAATTGGGGGAAGAAGTCGGCTGAAGTCGTCAAAGGGTCGGAACTAGTGATACTCATCGTGGCTTCAAAGCCAGGTCTTTCGGCCATCTGGGCTTCGCACCTGCGTCGCCAGGGTCAGGACGTCATCGTCGTCGAAACTCAGGACGAGGCCGTGTCCTATCTGCGCACGGCTTCGGCGGATGTGATCGTGCTCGACCTGCTTCTGGAGGAGGGAAGCGCCTTCGCCGTGGCGGACTTCGCAAGCTACCGGCATCCGAAAGCGAAGATCGTCTTCGTGACGCGCAGCACCTTTTTCTCGGACGGATTCTCTGTTCTCGCACATCCCGAACACGGCGGCGGTCCTTCAGGAACAGACGCCGCCGACCGACCTTGCGGCGATCGTCGCCTACCACGGTCGGGCGCTCTAGGATCAGCCGTTCGCGATGGCGTCGCCGGGCTTGAAGCGCGTGCCGTTGTCGATGGTGAACTGGCCGCGTTCCAGCTTCTTGAAGGTGCCTTCCCGCAGAAGCTGGCCGAACGAGCGCAGGCTTTCTTCGCGCGACAGCCGGATGGTCGGGTCGACGCGGGCGACACGCTTCATGATCTCGGGGCGGGTGAAGGACGACTGGCCCTCGGAGAAGACGGTATAGGCGGCGGCGGCCTCCAGAAGCTCGGACAGATCCTTCGCTCCGACGGTCCGGGCGAACTGGGCGAAGCCCTCCTGCTCGGATGACAAGCTGACCGCGTGGCCGACCGACAATCCGCTGTCGACACGCTGCGACGAGACGAGGACCAGGGGCGGTGCGGACGGCCGACGATGCCCGGTCGCGCTGTCGGTGGTCGGGCGCGAGGTGCGGACGACCTGAGAGAGATCCCGTCGATAGGGGCTTTTCTCTTCCTCTTCGGCGACTTCCTTCGACACCTGGCGCGACACCAGCCGGTCGGCCTTGGTCGCAGCGACAGCGGCGCGCATCTGGGAGATGACGCGGCGGCGGCGCACGACGTCGTCGTCGTTGAGCTTTGTGTCCGTTTCGGCGATCAGGCGGCCCACATCGCCTTCGGGCTCCGGCGTCAGAACGCGCGGGCTACGGTCGGCCTTGGCCTCGTCGCCGTCCGGCTCGGGTTCGGGTTCGGGTTCGGCTTGGGGTTCAGCTTGCGGGGTGTCTTCGTTTTCGAGCCTGGCCCGCGCCTCGGCGCGTTCGCGTTCTACGCGGCCCGCCACGTTGCCGATGATCTGCGAGACGGTGCGCAAGGGACGCGTGGCAGGCGTGGCCTCGGGCTCTTCGGGCGCATTGTCCTCGTCATCGTCGTCGAAATCCCACCCGGACGGCCCGGAGGCCGCAGCGGCGGCTTCATTCGAATCCTCCGCCTCGTCCTCGGTCGGTGCGTCCATGACGAAAGCGGTCGTATCTTGCGCGTCCTCGGTGCTGTCGTCCTGTGGCGTATCGCGCGCGGGCTCTTCGGCCGGCTCCCCGGCAGGTTCGCTTTCGGCCGGTGCGGCGACGGCTGAGGGATCCTCGTCCTCGTAGCCGGCGTCGTAGAGGCTGCCGTCCTCGTCCGAAAGATCGGCCGATATGGCCTCGATGGTCGCGGTATGGGCGCGGTCGCGTGGCGCGATGTCCTCGGCAGGAGGCTGGCTAAAAGGGCGGCGTTCCGCGGCCTCCTCGACGTTGCGCGAAACGACGGCGCGGATGCGGCGCAGCTTCTCGGCGACGGTTTCGGCAGGTCCTTCGCCCAGGGGGCGGGCATCGGGGTCGACGGCGAGGACGTCCTCGGGCTCGTCGGACATCAGGTATTCGTCGTCGAAGGCAAGCGGTCCGCGATCCGCGTCGGCGGGCGCCGGTTGAGCGGCGGGCGGCGTCACCGACTTCGCGCGCTCGGCGGCTGCCTCGGCGGCGACGCGGCTGGCCACGCGGGCGGCGACGTCACGGCTGTCGGGCTCGGGCGCCTCGTTCTGCTCCGAGACCTCGGCGTCCTCGACGGCGGGCGGCGGCGCGGAAGGCTCGGCGCGCTTCTCGACCTGGCGCAGCGCTACGCCGGTCTCGCTCATCCGTGCCTCGACGCGGCGGTCGACTTCCTTCTGGGCGATGTTCTGCAGCATCTCGACATCGGGCGTCGGCGGCTCGGCGCCGAAATAGCGGTCGTCGGCGGCAATATCGCGGAAGTACTCCGCGATATCGCGCATGGTTCCAAGCGGGTCGTCGAACCCTTCCAAGGTGCAACTGAACGTGCCGTAGGAGACCGTCAGAATCTTGGTTGAACCGTTCATACCACTCATCCGCTTTCTCCCCCGTGCAGCAACAATGTGTTTACCCTCGGGGCAGTCGAAAATAGGAACAGACTTGAGGAGATCACAAGATTTTTTCTAGTCATAAATAAGGCGATGCACTCTTGGGTGAGGAACAGTCGGACCTGGGTCGGGAAACTGTCCAGTCGGATCAGGGGGTAACGCTGGTTGGCGGAGGACGGCCATCGCGGCGCGAAATCGACCGTGCGCTGGCCCTGGCCCCCGTACTGATCGCTGCGGACGGCGGAGCGAACTTCTGCCTGGACGAGGGATTGGAGCCGGTCGCAGTGATCGGTGATTTCGACTCGGTTCGGCCCGATGCGCGGGCCATTCTGCCGGACGCGCGGTTCGTCGGGGTCGAGGAGCAAGAGAGCACCGATTTCGAGAAGTGCCTGACTGCGATCCTTGCGCCCTTCGTGCTGGCGGCCGGATTCACCGACGGGAGGCTGGATCACACGCTTGCGGCGTTCTCGGTCCTCGTCCGCGCTCCGGGAGCACCGACGATTCTGGTCGGGCGGCATGACATTGCCTTCGCCGCGCCGGCGAACCTGACTCTGGACGTTCCGCAGGGACTTCGCCTCTCTCTCTTTCCGATGGCGCCGGTGACTGGTCGGTCCGTGGGCCTGCTCTGGCCGATCGAAGGCCTGTCGCTCGACCCCATGGGCCGCATCGGAACGTCCAACGAAACCACCGGGCGGGTACACCTGTCGTTCGACGGCCCCGGCTGCGTCGTCCTCATGCCGCCGGAGGCGCTGCCGTCCGCACTGTCCGCGCTGACCGCGCAAGCGATTGTTCCCGAGCGATGATATAGAGGCCGGCGAGAATCGTGACACCGATTCCGGCAAGCGCCAGTCCATCCGGGAAGTCATCGAAGATCAGCCAGCCCACCACGGCCGCGACGGGGATCTCGAGGTACTGCATCGGCGCCAGCGTCGCCGAGGGCGCGAACCGCAGCGCCCAGGTCATCACGAGGTGCGCCGCTGTCCCGAGGACGCCCATGAAGGCGAGCAAGCCCCATGTCGACGACGCGGGCCACGCCAAGGCGAACCCCGGCAGGAGGTCCCCGAAGAGGATGAGCGCGGGCACCAGCACCACGACCGCCATTCCGCCCGAGACGAACTGAAGCGCCACCGGGTCAGTCTCGCGCGCGAGCTGGCGCGTGACGAGCATGAAGAACGCGAAGATGACCGCGACGCCGAGAGGTAGAAGCGCCGGCCATCCGACCTCGGCAAAGCTGGGCTGCACGACCATCAGCGTGCCTGCAAACCCCACGGCGCAGGCGGCGATGCGGCGACGGCCGACCTCTTCGTCGAGGATGTACTTCCCGAGCAGCAGCATCACGAAGGGCATGACGAAGACGATGGCGATGGCGTCTGCGAGGGGCAGGAACCGCAGGGAGAGGAACATCGTGCCGATGCCCAGAACATGAAGCATCGCCCGAATGAAGGTGAGGCGCAGCATCCGTAGTCCCTTCGGCATGGCCGAGCGCATGGCCCAGGCGACGGGTCCGCAGATCAGGACCTGCGCCGCCATCCGAATCGTGACCAGAAGGACGAGGTCTACGGAAGGGCCCAGAAGCTTGGCCGTGGCGTCCGCGACGGGCGCCATCAGGCAGAAGCAGAGCATGAGAAGGATGCCCAGAACGGGCCGGTCCGCGGTCATGGCCGCGACCTTAGAGGCGCGTTCCGGCATTGGCGACGGAAAGCTGCGCCCCGCGCGTGCAAGCTTGATCGAACGACAGGACGCATGATGCTTTCACGGCTTTCCCCCTACCCTCTGTGGGCCTTCTTATCGCTCTTTCCCCTCGTTTGGATGTGGCAGGCCGCGACCTCGGCCAACGACCGCATCGTCCACATCCTCGTCCATCCGACGGGGGAATGGGCCGCGCGGCTTCTGATCGTGACGCTGATGGTCACGCCCCTGTCGATGATCTTCAAGGGCAGCGCCTTGTCGCGCTGGCTTCGGAAGAGCCGGCGCTATCTGGGCGTCGCGGCGTTTGCCTATGCGCTGTTGCACACCGTCTTCTACGTCGTCGACAAGGGTTCGCTGGATCGCGTCGCCGCAGAGCTGCCGCGTCTCTACATCTGGACGGGCTGGCTGGCCTTCGCGATCTTCATACCCCTAGCCGTGACGTCGATGGATTATTTCGTGCGTCTTATGGGGCCGCGCTGGAAGACACTGCAACGGTGGGTCTATGCCGCCGCCGTCCTGACGCTTGTCCACTGGGCAAGCCTGCACGACTGGGGTCATCCGGCTTCGGCACTGATCCATTTCGGGCCGCTTGCGGCGCTCGAGGCGTGGCGGTTCCTGCGCTGGCAGGGCCGGAGGGGATCCGCCGTTCCGGTGTGACGCCTTGAAGCCGGGGGGCGCATCCGCTTTATACAAGGGGAGGCGAACAGATCGATCATCCCCCCATGTCCCAGTCCAACGGCCGGGTGACGGCGGTCCTGGGACCGACCAACACCGGCAAGACCCACTACGCCATCGAGCGTATGCTAGCGCATCGCACGGGCATCATCGGGCTGCCGCTGCGGCTTCTGGCGCGCGAGGTCTATGACCGGATCGTCGCCGCGCGCGGTCCGTCCTGCGTGGCACTGGTGACGGGCGAGGAAAGGATCGTCCCCGACCGGGCGCAGTACTGGGTCTGCACGACCGAGGCGATGCCCGACGGCATGGGCGCCGACTTCCTGGCCGTCGACGAGATCCAGCTTTGCGCGGACCCGGAGAGGGGACACGTCTTCACCGACCGCCTGCTGCGGGCGCGCGGCACGGCCGAGACGCTGTTCCTGGGATCCGACACCATGCGGAAGGTGATCGCGGCCCTCGTGCCCGGCATCCAGTTCCAGCGGCGCGAGCGCCTGTCGACGCTGACTTACACCGGCTCGAAGAAGATCAGCCGGATGACGCCGCGCGCCGCCATCGTGGGATTTTCGGTCGAGAACGTCTATGCCATCGCCGAGCTTCTGCGCCGCCAGAAGGGCGGTGCCGCCGTGGTCATGGGCGCGCTCAGCCCGCGCACGCGGAACGCGCAGGTCGACATGTACCAGGACGGCGAGGTCGACTACCTGGTCGCCACCGACGCCATTGGCATGGGCCTGAACCTCGACATCACGCACGTCGCCTTCTCGGGGCTCAGGAAGTTCGACGGTCGCCGGATGCGCGACCTTCAGCCGAACGAATTGGCGCAGATCGCAGGGCGCGCGGGGCGTTTCCAGACCGACGGGACCTTCGGGGTCACCGGAGAGGCTCCGCCGCTCGACGAGGAGGTCGCGGCGGCGATCATGGCCCACAGCTTCGCGCCCGTGCGAAAGGTGCAGTGGCGCAATGCACGGCTGGACTTCGGATCGACGCGACGCCTGATCGACAGCCTGGAGATGCCGCCCGACAACGAATGGATGGTCCGGGCGCGCGAGGCGGACGACCTCATGGTGCTCAAAGCTCTGTCGGAGGATGCCGAGGCGAACGCGCGCGCAAGCGACGGGCCGTCGGTCCGACTTTTGTGGGACGTCTGCCGGATTCCCGACTTCCGGGGCATCAGTCACCAGGAACACGCGAGCCTTCTTTCGGCGATCTTCGGCTACCTTCACGAGCACGGTCACGTCCCCGACGAGTGGCTTGCCCGGCAAATCGACAGGATCGATCGAACCGAAGGGGACATAGATACGTTGTCCCGTCGCCTCGCCTTCATCCGCACCTGGACCTATGTGGCACAGCGCAAGGGGTGGACACGGGATGAAAGACATTGGCGCGACACAACGCGCGAGGTAGAAGACCGCCTGTCGGACGCCCTCCACCAGGCGCTGACGCAAAGATTTGTCGACCGGCGGACCAGTGTCCTCCTTCGCCGGTTGAAACAGAAGGAGAGCCTTGTGGCCGAGGTGAACGACAAGGGTGAAGTGACCGTCGAGGGCCAGTTCGTGGGCCGGCTCGAAGGATTCCGGTTCCACCAGGACGCCAGCGCCACCGGCGACGAGGCGAAGACGGTCAAGTCGGCCGCGACCGCAGCGCTCAGGCCCGAGTTCCACCTGCGCGCCGACCGGTTCTACAATGCGCCCGATACCGAGATGGATTTCACCGAACAGGGCGGTCTCATGTGGGGCGAGCACGCTGTGGGTCGGCTCGCCAAAGGCGACGATCCCCTGAGGCCGCAGGTCGTCGCCTTCGTCGACGATGACGCGGGGCAGGACGTGGTCGAGAAGGTGCAGCGCCGTCTCCAGCATTTTGTCGACCGCAAGGTCGCGGCCCTCTTCGAGCCCCTGCTGAACATCCAGCGCGACGAGACGCTGACGGGCCTCGCCCGCGGGTTCGGATTTCGGATGATCGAAGGCATGGGCATCCTCGACCGGCGCGATGTGATGAACGAGGTCAAGGAGCTGGACCAGGAGTCCCGCGGCGCGCTGCGCAAGCACGGCCTTCGCTTCGGGCAGTTCACCGTCTTCATGCCGGCCCTCCTGAAGCCGGCGCCGACGCGCCTGCGCCTCGTATTGTGGTCGCTCGCGAACGGGTCGGACGAATTTCCCGAAAGCCCGCCGCCGGGTTTGGTCACTATCCCTGCGATCAACGCCATCCCGGCTGAAATCTACCTCAAGTCCGGCTACAAGACCGCCGGGGACCGCGCGATCCGCATCGACATGCTGGAGCGTCTCGCAGACCTCCTCCGCGCCGAGAATTCGCGCGGCGGCTTCGAGGCGACGCCCGACATGTTGTCGATCACCGGCATGACGCTGGAGCAGTTCGCGAACCTGATGGAAGGTCTGGGATACAAGGCCGAGCGCGGCGACCGCGAGAAGGTGCTTCGAACCGATCAGGTCGTCCCGGGCGGATCGACCGAAGCGCCTGACGACGTGCCGGTCATGGACCGCCGGGACGCGGCGCCGGGCGGGGTGGTCGAAAGCCCCCACGCCGATCCCGATCCGAACGTTCCCGACGGCGCCGAGATGCTGGTGAACGAGGGACACGCGCCGATCGACGAGACGACGCAATCCGCCGATACCGACGAGGAGGCCGCCGCCGAGGGTGCGCCGCCTCCCGAAATGTCTGAAACCGAAGTGCCCGTGGGCGTCTCGGCTGACGCCGCCATCGAGGCCGAGACCCGTGAGGTATTCTACACCTTCACATGGGCCGGCAACCGGGGTGGGCAGAAAAGGCCTCCGAACCAGGGTTCCCGTCCGGAGCAGAAGAAGGGCGGCGGCAGGCCTCGTGGCAAGGGCAAGCGCGCCCCGCAGTCAGGCGAAAAGCACGATGCTCCGCGGACCTTTGAAGCCCGTCCCGCCCGCAAGGACCGGATCGATCCCGACAATCCCTTTGCCAAGGCGCTGATGGGCCTCAGGCGGGACGACGCCTGAGTGACAGGCGACGCGGCCGAGGGCACGCAGCGCCTGGACCAGTGGCTTTGGCACGCGCGTTTCTTCAAGAGCCGCAGCTTGGCGACACGCGCCGTCACTGGCGGCCACGTTCGCATCGATGGGGATCGGGTTCTGAAGGCCAGCCACGCTCTGCGCCCGGGCAGGACCCTGACCTTTCAGCAGGCGCGGCAGGTGCGGGTGGTGCGGGTCGAGGCGTTGGCGACTCGACGCGGCCCTGCCTCCGAAGCGCAGGCTCTCTACACGGACCTGTCGCCTCCAGCCCGGAACGACGATCCGCCCAATCCCCGCTATGAGGGAAAAGGGCGTCCCACGGGGAAGGATCGCCGTAACGCCCGTCTTTCGGGGCCTCTGCCGCTTGATTGACGCCGCCGCGCGCGTTACCTCAGCCGGGACACGGAAGCCGAGAGACCCATGACCTACGTCGTCACCGACAACTGCATCGCCTGCAAATACACCGACTGCGTCGAGGTTTGTCCCGTCGACTGCTTCTACGAAGGCGAGAACATGCTGGTGATCCACCCCGACGAGTGCATCGACTGCGGCGTCTGCGAACCCGAGTGCCCCGCCGACGCAATCAAGCCCGACACCGAGCCGGACATGGAGAAGTGGGTCGAGTTCAATCGCAAGTATTCCGAAGCCTGGCCTGTCATCATCACCAAGAAGGACCCGCTTCCGGGTGCCGAGGAGATGGACGGCAAGACCGGCAAGATGGACCAGTTCTCGGAGCAACCAGGCGAGGGTGGCTGACGATTCGTGTGGCCCTGCCGCATTGACGCCACGTCATTCGCCAAGCATTTGTCCTTGATTTGCAGGCGTTCCTGCGTCTTGCCCAAGGCGTGACTTGGAATCACCCGATTTTTTTGCTATATTTCTGTCACATAGGCCGGAGACCCGGATTGTTGTTCGGGAAGACGTTCGGCGACAGCAACAGGGCGGCGGGAAGATGTGTGTGTTCCCGGCGTGTTTCTGTCGCCTCCTGCCGGGGGCTGAGAAGGAAAAGGCTGAATGACGAAAGCCAGGAAAATGGAATTTCGACCGAACGACTACGTGGTGTATCCGGCTCATGGTGTTGGCCAGATCGTCTCGATCGAGGAGCAGGAGATCGCCGGCATCCGGCTGGAACTGTTCGTGATCTCGTTCGAGAAGGACAAGATGACGCTTCGCGTGCCGACCAACAAGGCGGCCGATGTGGGAATGCGCACCCTGTCGTCGCCCGACATCGTCACCAAGGCGATGTCGACGCTGAAGGGCAAGGCCCGGGTCAAGAAGGCCATGTGGTCGCGCCGCGCACAGGAATACGAACAGAAGATCAACTCCGGCGACCTTATCGCCATTGCCGAAGTGGTGCGCGACCTGCACCGCGCCGACGACCAGCGCGAGCAGAGCTACTCTGAACGCCAGCTCTATGAAGCCGCGCTCGAACGCCTCACGCGTGAGATCGCGGCCGTCGGCGGCTCGGACGAGATCGCCGCGCAACGTCAGGTCGGCGAAGTCCTTGTGGGCCGCGCCGCCGCCTGATCCGACGACTTTTTTGCCAAGTGAAACCGCGCCTGTCCTGGCGCGGTTTTTCTTTGCTCCGACCTGAATTCGTATCGTTACCTTGCGACAAGCAGGTCCACGGGAGGATTGCGGATAAGTTCGGCCGCATAATTTCCAAGCTTGTGGAAGGAAAGCGTCGACCGCGTGTGCGCGCCGATGGCCAGAAACTGGGGCTGGAGATCTCTCAGTCGCCGCTGAAGCACCTCGTCGAACGAGCCGGTCACGATTTCGGGCATGTCGATCGGCAGATTATAGCGGCCACGCCATTCCTCGGCCTGCTCGGCCGCCTCCCTTCGCACTGCGTTCGCCATCGGGCTGTCCGTGCCTCCTGTCAGGCCGGAAAACGGGATGTGCAAAGCGTGCATGCCGACGAGGGTGGCATCGGGCGCGATCCGGCGTGCGGTCTTCACGGCGGTTGCGCAGGCAGGTGAAAAGTTCACCGCGGCGAGCGCCCGCTCGTATTGTCCCGCGGCGGCATCGCGGACAAGAAGCACAGGACGGGGCGCCAGCGTCAGAATGCGCTCCATCGTGGTCTGTCGGACGGCGTCCATCCACGCGCGCTGGCGATGCAGACCCAGAACCAGAAGGTCGGCCTCGCACTCCAGCGCGACCGACAAGACGGCTGGAACGATGTCCCCGACAAGAACCCGGATGTCGGCCTCGGGTGCATCGTGCGCATCCAGCATCGCGCGAAGTCTTGCGTGTGTTGACTCGCAAAGCTGGGTCGCAAGATCTTCCGGCAGCGCATCCTCGACGACAGAGGTCACCGTGCATCTGCCCCCCGTCTCGCGTGCCAGGCGGAGGGCACGCGCGATTGCTCGGTCGGATCGTTCGGACATGTCGGTTGCGACAACGATATGTTTCATGCGGGCTCCCTTCGTTATTCGCCGAATTTAGCGTCGCGTCGCGAGCCGAACCTTGTCGGAGATCAAGGTCGGGCGATCGATCCATCCGCCCTGAACTCGGACGGGCTCTGTCCCGCGAAATCGCGGAACGCCGCGCCGAATGCCGAGGGCGAGGCGTAACCCACCGCGAGCGCGATGCCTGTGACCGGCTCACGGGTTTCCGACAAAAGCTCCACCGCCCGTATCATTCGCAGCCGCCGCTGAGCTTCTGACCAGTTCATGCCGATCTCGGTCATCAGCTTTCGTGCGAGGCTGCGCTCCGACAGCGCGACGTCGCGCGCCACGTCGCGCATTCTCAGCGGCTGGTCCAGCCGGGCCTCGATCAGGTCGAGCGCTTTCCGAACCCGTTCGTCCCGGGGCACGGGCATCACGGCGCGCGTGGGATGCCGTGCGAGACGCAGGGTCTCGAGCGCCAGCGCCTGAACCAGACTGGCCGCATGGTCATCAAGCGGTGTCTCTTCGCCCACGCTCCGGAGCGCAAACAGAAGCTCTCGGCCAAGGGGTGACATGGCAAAGACCGAAAGCGGCTGGACAGGTGCGGGCATCAGCATGGGCCGGATCAGCGCGGAACATATCCGAACCGGGCGCTTGAGCGAGATCATGACTTCGTGCTCCGCCGCGACAAGGCCCGCGCGAGCGGGCGGCAGGGTCCAGCGCTGGCCGTCGGCTTCAAGCGTGAGTGTCCCCGCCTCGGCATAGACGAGGTAGTGATAGGGAACGCGGAATGCCTGCGCCCCGCGCGCCGGCATGTCGCGCGAAACGACGAAGGCATCCTCTTTCGACATGGAGGAACGCTACCCTGTCAGGCCACCGTTTCAAGAAGCTGCGCTTCGAACCTGCGGCTTACGGGCGGTGCGGTCATCAAGGGGCGCAGTTTGTCGCCCGACCGCAGGAAGGCGGGACTGGCGAGGTAGGCGGCGAAATCTTCTCTGCTTTCCCACTCGTGAACCAAGGTGATCCGTGTGCCGATCAATGGATCGACGTAGGGGCGAAAGGCGATGTTGCCTTTCATCTCTCTCACTTCAGGCGCTTCAGTCAGCAAGTGCTTCAGAGCGGCGCCGCTGTCAGCGGGGGCGACGTCGAAATCAAGAATGGCGATCAGCATGAACGGTCCTCCGTCTGTCACGGAGCGACCATGCCATTTCCCGACGTGGCCTGCGCGCGCGCATGCGCCAGAATCTAGCGCCGAACGGTCAGAATCACGCCCGCGTCGGATCGTCCAGATACATGCGCCAGGAATGCTGCGGCTTGTAGCCGAGCAGCTTCTTCGCCTTGTCGTTCGAATAGAACGTCTCGAACTCGCCCATGTCCTTCTTGACCGGCACGCCCGGATAGAAACGGTCGATCAGTTCCTTCGTCGAGGCGGCGACCGAGTGGTCGTCGTTCGAGACGTTGAACACCTCGTAGCCCAGACCGTCGGTCTTCAGGCAACGGTCCACCATCTCGCCCAGGTCGCGGGCGTCGATGTAGGCGAAGATGTTGCGGCGGCGCTTTTCGGGCTGGGTGATGAAGTCCGGGAACATCGAACGATATTCCTGCGGCTCGATCACGTTGTTGATCCGCAGACCATAGATATCCGCTCCGGTGCGCGCCTGAAAACTGCGGGCCGTCACCTCGTTCACGACCTTCGACATCGCATAGCTGTCCTGCGGGACAGTCGGGTGCTCTTCGTCCACAGGCAGGTACTCGGGCGTCACCTCGCCGTCGTGGAAGCAGACGCCGTAGGTCGTCTCGGACGAGGCGAAGATCACCTTGCGGATGCCTGCCTTCAGCGCCGCGTCGATGACGTTGTAGGTGCCCATGACGTTGACGCGGTAGCATTCGCTGTCGGGCGCGATGAGGATGCGCGGAACGGCGGCGAAGTGGACGACGGCGTCGAAGGGCTTCGGACCTCCGTTCGCTTCGTCGAGCTCGCCCAGGTTGGCGTAGCTCTGCATCACGTCCTTCACCTGCCCCGCGTCCGTGATGTCGGTCAGGATGTTGTCGACCCCCGGCGCTTGCAGCGGCACCTTGTCCAAGTTCAGGACCTGGTGCCCCTTGCCGACGAGGTAGGGCACGACATGGCGGCCGGCCTTGCCGGCGCCCCCGGTGAATACGATGCGCATGATTGTCTTCTCCCGCTCAGTCTAGTTGACGCTCTCGACGCCTTCGGGCTGGCCGACGACGACGAAGCGCAGGTTATCGGGCCGGTAGAGGCGCTGGGCAACGCGGCGGATATCCTCGGCCGTGACCGCGTTCACCTTGTCGTTCCGCTCGGTCACATAGGCCGGCGTCAGACCGTCCATCTGCATCCCGACGAGGATTCGCGCGATGGTGCCGTTGCCGTCGAAGCGCAGCGGATAGGCGCCCGTGAGGTAGGTCTTGGCCTCTTCCAACTCGGCATCCGTCACGCCCTCTTCGGCGATCTTGGCCCACTCGTCGCGCACGATGCCGATGGCCTGGCCCACGCGGTCGTTCGCCGAGGCGAACTGGCCCAGCAGCATGTCGGAGAGGTCGAAATTCACCAGCGCCGTACCGACGCCATAGGTCAGCCCGCGCTTTTCGCGCACCTCGGTCGACAGCCTGGACTGCCGGCCCGATCCGCCGAGGATCGCATCCGCCACGAAGGCCGCGAAGAAATCCGGATCGTCGCGCGGGATGCCAGCGTCGCCGAAGAACACCACCGACTGCGGCGTCTCGAACGGGATCACCGTGACCCCGCCCGTGACCGAAACTTCGGTCGGGCCGGGAAGCGGCGCGCCCGTCTCGGGAAGGTCTCCCAGAAGCTCGTCCAGCAGAGCGCCAAGCTCCTCGGCCGTGATGTCGCCCGTCGCGCCGACGTAAAGCCGGTCACGCGCCAGAGCGTCCTCATAGGCGTTCACCACATCATCCCGCGTCAGGGACGCAACGCTTTCCAGCGTCCCCCGCATGTCCGAGCCATAGGGGTGCGTGCCGAAGGCCATCTCGTAGAAGGCCCGCGACGCCATCGTGTTGGGATCGGTGGCTTCGCTGCGAAGACCCGACAGGACCTGTCCCCGCACGCGGTCGACCGCCTCCTGGTCGAAGCGCGGATTGATCAGAGCCTCGCGCAGAAGCGCCATCGCCTCGTCGCGGTTCTCGGTCAGGAAGCGCGCGGATACTGACACGGCGTCCAGGTGAGAGTCGAAGCCGAAGCTTGCGGCAAGCGCATCTCGCGCTGCGGCGAAAGCCTGCGCGTCCATGTCGCCGGCTCCCTCTTCGATCAGGCCGGTCATCAGGTTGACGGCCCCGCGCTTGCCCTCGCGATCAAGCGACCCGCCGCCCTGGAACCGGATCTCGATGGCGGCGAAGGGGATGGAGTGATCCTCGACCAGCCAGGCCTCGATCCCACCGGGCGAGGTCACTTCCTGGATGTCGATGGCGGCATGAAGCGGCGCGGCGAAGACGGCGGTCAAAAGGGCCGCAAGGGCAAAACGGATCATCAGTTGGTCTCCCGCGTAACGCTGACATGGCCCGTCACCGAGGTGCGACGGTCGAACACACGGCGCGCGGCGGCCACGATCTCTTCGCCCGTAACCTCCTGCAATAGCTTGGGCCAAGCGTCGATGTCCTCGACCGTCAGGCCGGACGTAAGGCCGCCGCCATAGCGATAGGCGATGGCCGACACATCATCGAGCGCATAGATCTCGGAGGCGCGGACCTGCATCTTGATCCGTTCGAGTTCGGCTTCGTCGACGCCTTCCTCCAGAAACTCCGCCACGGCCTTGTCGAGCGCGGCTTCCGCTTCGTCCAGCGGAACGCCCTCGACCGGCACGATGACCAGACCGAAGGTCGTGTCGTCATACGACTCGCCGCGATACCACGCGCCGGTATAGACCGCCTTCGCATCCGCGAACTGAAGCTTGCGCGCCAGTACGGACGTCGTCGACGACCCGCCCAGAACCTCGGCCAGCATGGCGAGAGCCGCGGCTTCCTTCTGGTCCCCCGGATCGCGCTCGGGGGCAAGGTAGCTGCGCGTGACATAGTCGTTGCCAAGGCGCGGGTCGCTGTAGTCGAGACGCCGCGCCGCCAGTTGCGGCGGCTCCGACACGCGTTCGCGCGGCCCGATGGCCGGGTTCGCCGGGATCGGGCCATAGTGTTTTTCGGCCAGGGCGCGGACCTCGTCCGGGTCGACGTCGCCCGCCACGACCAGGATCGCGTTGTTCGGCGCGTAGTGCGCCTCGTAGAACGCCTGCGCGTCGGCGAGGTCCAGCGTGTGGGCCTCGTGCTTCCAGCCGATGATCGGGATGCCGTAGGGGTGGTTCAGGAACTGCGACGCCATGAGTTGTTCGTTGAACAAGGCGCCGGGGTCGTTGTCGGTGCGCTGGTTGCGCTCTTCGATGACGACGTCGCGCTCGGTCGCGATGTCCTCTTCCTTCAGCGCAAGGCCGTCCATCCGGCTCGCCTCCATCCCCATGACGAGGTCGAGGCGGTCGGATGCGATGCGCTGGAAATAGGCGGTGTAGTCGAGCGAGGTGAAGGCGTTGTCGCTGCCGCCATTGGCGGCGACGGTCTGGCTAAACTCCCCCGAACTCAAGCTCGTCCGTCGCCTTGAACATGAGGTGTTCCAGGAAGTGCGCGATCCCCGACTTGCCGATAGGTTCGTCCGCGGATCCGACGCGATACCAGACCATGTGGACCACGACAGGTGCACGGTGATCTTCGATCACCACGGCTTCCAGCCCGTTGTCCAAGGTGAAGGTCGTGACCCCTTGCTCGGCCACGGCTGCCGTCCCGGCCAATATGAAGGCCAGCACGGCTCCAGCGATGCGACGCATGAACGCTCCCTTTCGTTACGATGTCCCCAAGATGGGACCTCGCCCCAGCCCTTCAAGCAGGCTCACGGCGAAATGACCCTCAGCCGCCCGCGCCGGCCGGAGGAGGGGCCGAGGGCGTGCGTATTCCGGCACGACGCAGACGCTCCAACTCGCGGTGCTGGTCGAGCGACATTTCCTCGTAGGCCCGGTAATAGACGTTGACGTTGAACACGCGCTCCAGAAGCCGCCCCTGGTTGTCGGCGCGGAACGCCGCGTCCGCCGTGGCAAGCTGCGGCCGGATCGAGGGATCGACCCCATAGCGCCCTGCATAGGACACAAGTGCCCCGTCGCCGGACGCCCGCGTCAGCACCTCGGGCCGCCCGCCAAGCGCGATGGCGGCGTCGGCAAGCGGCGTCTGGTCGACGCGGTTCGATCCACCCGGCGTCGGAGGCGGCAGCGCGGCATAGGTCTGCGGCAGCTCCAGCGGCTTCGACGGCGCGACCGAGAACTCGTCCGGCCCGTCCTGGCGCGGCTGCGAGATGTTCATCAGCCGGGGATCGCCCGCACAGGCCGGCAGCGCCATCAGAAGTGCCAGTGCGATAAGCCGTCGCGCCATGTCGTCCTCGCCGGTGTTTTCCCAGTCTTACTGTCGCGCGGCGCGGGTTGAAACCGCTTTTCGTCCCGCCGCCTCAGCCGTTGCGCGGTGTTTCGACGTCTTTCTTGCTGTCGCCGGTGAACAGGATCAGGCCGAAGGCGCCGAGGAAGATCGCGATGTCGGCGACATTGAACGACCAGGGGTTCTCGAACCCGCAGCACGACATGTTCAGAAAGTCCGCCACCGCCCCGTAAAGCAGCCGGTCGATGACGTTGCCGATGGCGCCGCCCACGACCAGCCCGGCCGAGATCTGGACAATGCGGCTTGGCCTGTCGCGGATCATCCAGCCGAGGATCCACGCGCAGATCGCAGCCGCGAGACCGATCAGGACCCATTTTCCGGCAAACGGAAGAAAGCCGAAGTTGATGCCCTCGTTCCAGGCCATGCGCAGGATCAGGAAGGGATCGGCCACGATGATGACGCCAAGCGACTTGAGATCCATGACATGCACGACGGCCAGCTTCGAGATCTGGTCGGCGAGGACGATCAGGATCGTCGTCAGGGTCAAGGGTGCCAGCGAGCGCATCAGTGCCGGAAATGTCTCATGCCGGTGAAGACCATTGCAAGGCCTGCTGCATTCGCAGCTTCGATCACCGCGTCGTCGCGCAGGGAACCGCCGGGCTGGATCACCGCGGTCGCCCCGGCCTCGGCCGCGGCGAGAAGGCCGTCGGCGAACGGGAAGAAGGCGTCCGAGGCGACAACCGATCCCGATGCCGGGCTTTCGGACAGACCCAGCTCCGACGCCATCCGCGCAGCCTTCAGGGCCGCGATCGTCGAACTGTCCACGCGGCTCATCTGGCCCGCCCCTATGCCGACGGTTGCCATACGTTTCGCATACACGATGGCGTTCGACTTGACGTGCTTCGCCACGCGCCAGGCGAAAAGCATGTCGGCCACCTGATCGTCGGTCGGCGCGCGCTTCGTCACCACCCTGAGATCGTCCTCCGAGATCCGCCCCACGTCGTCGTCCTGCACCAGCCAACCTCCCGAGACCTGCCGCACCGCAAGCCGCCGCGCCGCCGGATCGGGCAGACCGCCGGTCGTCAGAAGACGCAGGTTCTTCTTGGCGGCAAAAACCTCTTTCGCCTCGTCGGTCGCGTCGGGGGCGATCACCACCTCGGTGAAAATCTCCGAAATCGCCCGCGCCGTATCGCCGTCGAGCGTTCCGTTCAGCGCCACGATTCCTCCGAAGGCCGATGTCCGGTCGCAATCGAACGCGCGGCCGAAAGCCTCGGCGAAGGTCGCCCCCCGCGCGACCCCGCAAGGGTTCGCGTGCTTGATGATCGCCACCGCAGGACCGTCCGCCGGCGCGAACTCGGCCACCAGACGGAAGGCCGCATCGGTGTCGTTTATATTGTTGTAGGACAGCTCCTTGCCCTGATGCTGCCGGGCCGAGGCGACACCCGGCACGTCCGAGCCATCGGTGTAGAAAGCGGCCTCCTGATGCGGGTTTTCGCCATACCGCAGGCCCTGGGCCAGCGTGCCCGCGAGTACGCGGCGGCGCGGCTGGGTCTCGCCGATGGCCCCCGCCATCCAGGTCGAGACGGCGGCGTCGTAAGCCCCTGTGCGCGCGTAGGCGACCTGCGCCATCCGCTGCCGGAAAGTGAAACGCGTCGCACCGTCATTGGCGTCAAGCTCGGCCAGAACCGCGTCGTAATCCTCGACGTCGACGACCACGGTGACGAACCCGTGGTTCTTCGCAGCGGCCCGGATCATGGCGGGACCGCCGATGTCGATGTTCTCGATTGCGGTGTCGTAGTCCGCACCGCCCGCGACCGTCGCCTCGAAGGGATAGAGGTTCACCACCAGAAGGTCGATCGCCTTGATCCCATGCGCCTCCATCGACGCGACATGTCCCGCATCGTCACGCAACGCCAGAAGCCCCCCGTGCACCGCCGGATGCAGGGTCTTGACCCGACCGTCCATCATCTCGGGAAATCCCGTCAGGTCCGAGACGTCAGCCACTTCGAGCCCCGCGTCGCGCAGTGCCTTCGCCGTTCCCCCGGTCGAGACCAGATCGACACCGCGTTCCGCCAACGCGCGGGCGAAGGGGACGAGGCCGGTCTTGTCGGAAACGGAAATCAGTGCGCGGCGCACCTGCTGCAATTGGCTCATCTGGGGGTCGGATCCTGTCTGCCTATCTCGGTGCCAGCTCGTCTTCCTGCGCATAGTCGCGGATCGCCGTCGGCGTATCCTGCGTCTTGGCAAGGGTCCAGCTGACGCGAGTGGCATACTCGATGGCCCGTCCGGTTAGAACGATCTGTTTGGTCGCACGCGGGCTTAGCCGCGACTTTTCCAGATATACGCTCGGCTCGAGCGCAAGCTGGACCGGACCTTGGAAGCGGAAAACCCATATTTCGCTCGACTTCTGCACCATCGAGACTGCCGTTCCGTTCATGTCGAGCGTGGCGTCGACGTCGGGGTGCAGATGAAAACGCACGGCGAAGGGAACGCCTTCCAGCCGCGAACGGTCGAAAACGATGTCGAAACGTCGCTTGTCGGCGGGCGTCATGGCGAGAAGCACGTCCTCGCCTCGCAGTTCGCGACCCTCGAAGCCGATGTGCAGCGTCCTGACATGGGTCAGCCCGTGGCTCGCCTGCCAGCCGTTGTGGCCCGCGACGATCCGCGTGCCGCCTTCGACCTCGACGCGTTCGAAGCGCACATCTTCGGGCCGGTCGATCAGCAGCTCGGCCTTCTTGCCCGACACCAAGCCCGCGACGCCGAGGCGCGACGAGGAATATCCCTCGATCCCCAGGGTCGAATGGCTGGGCGTCGCACGGCCCGCCCGCCTCCAGTTCTTGCCGAACGACGCGCCCGAGCCGCAGTTCACGATCAAGGGCCGCCGCCCCGAGGTCAGTTCGATCGCGAGCGTCGAGGCGTGCGCATTCTCCGAGACATCCGGGCGCGGCGGCGAGGCAGCATCCATGATGACCGTCGTCCGCCCGTGCGCGATCCGCGCGAAACCCATGGCGAGGTCATGCCGCGCCGCGCCGCGCACCCCCGCCGTCGCCAGCGCTCGATCCAGACGGCCCTCCATCCCGCGACCGCCGCCGTGGAACCGCGCCAGCCCTCCGTCCGCATGACGCAGCGCGCGCAGCACCGGGGCGATCCGCGCGATGACGCCCATCATGTCCGCTCCCGGCGTCCGCCCCGCGTCCTGAAGCGCCACAGCGGCCCAGTTGAGCAGCGTGAACACCTCGAGCAGCTCTTCGGGATTTCGCGTCAGAAGCCCGCCCTCGGCGTCGATCTCGTTCCCGCACTCGCGCACCAACGCCCGGGTCGCAACGTCGACGTGCCTGTCCATGCCTGTCAGAGCGATGCCGGCGTAGATCAGCCCCGTCAGCGCCTCGAACCTCGGCAAGCCGGGCGAGGCCGCCTTCCATCGCCTGGCCAGAAAGCGGGTCTGCGCGCCGAGCGAGCGGAAGTAGGCCGTGCTGACGTCACGCTCCTGTCCGTTGAGAAGAAGGATCGAGTGGTTGATCCAGCGGATCAGCCGCCGCCCCGTCAGGTCAGGCGTCCACCCCGGCCCGACACCCCGCCCAAAGCGCTGCACCCACTCGTGGGTCCACTCCTGAGCACGGCGCGTCGCGTGGACATCGCCGACGGCGGCAAGGTCGTCGAGCCAGGTGAAGCCGTGCAGATCGGCCTCGAACGCCTGATCCGGCATCGGCAGGTCCCAGATCGCCGTCCCGGGCGCCTGCACGAGGTATCCGGCGAACAGGAAGTTGCCGCCGGTGATCTGCCGCCCTCTTGCGAAGGTGCCGATCGTGCGGGGTTCCGGGGTCGAGGTGAAGGCAGTTGCCGGACGTGTCAGAGAGGCCACGCGAGCGTGGAAATGGTTCAACCAGCGCGTCTTGCGCGCGGACCAGCTCTCGTCGTTGGACAACGGTGTCGTCCTGCCTCTGCCGCCCGTTCGATCGGGCCTGTGATGGCCAGAAGCATAACCGCGAACGGCGAGGGTGTCATGGGCGTTTTTCCAGCCGCATGATGAAGAAGCCGTCGATGCCGCCCCGGTCCGCCCAGTGGTCCGGACGCAGCCGCAGGCCTCCGCCGGGGGCGATCCAGGCCGGATCGGCGCCATCGGGTAAATGATCCGAAAGCGTCAGGTCCGGTTGCCGCGCGAGGACGCCGTCGCGCTGCGCCTCGCCCTCTTCGGGCAAGAGCGAACAGGTGCAATAGACCAACCGCCCTCCCGGCGACAGCCAGCCCAGGGCGCGGTCGAGCATGGCGGCCTGAAGCGCGGTCAGCATGTCGATCCCGCTTCCGTCCCGCGCATAGGCCAGATCGGGGTGACGCCGCAGCGTGCCGGTGGCGGAACAGGGCGCGTCGAGGAGAATGGCGTCGAACGGCGCCTCGGGTTCCCAAGCCATCATGTCCGCCACGATAAGATCGGCCTCGAGGCCCGTGCGCGAAAGGTTCTCGCCCACCCGCGCCATGCGGTCGCCCGCAATGTCGAGCGCCGTGACCTTCGCCCCCGCGGCAGCAAGCTGCATCGCCTTCCCGCCCGGCGCCGCGCAGAGGTCGAGGATCCGTTCGCCCGCCTTCGGATCGAGCACGCGAACGGCCATTGCCGCGCCTGCGTCCTGCACCCACCACGCGCCTTCGGTAAAACCCGGCAGCGCCGAAATCTGCCCGTGGTGACGAAGGCGCAGGCTACCTGTCGGCAGAATCTCGGCGTCGAGGGTCTGCGCCCACGTTTCCGCAGTCGCGGGATCGCGAAGCGTCAAATCAAGCGGCGGCTCGGCGGCCTGTACCGTCTCCATCGCCGCGACGGCCTCCTTGCCCCATGCCGCGACAAGCCGCTTCCTCAGCCACTTCTGAATGGCCGGCACAGGAAGCGCCGCCCAATCAGGATCGCGGCGCTGGATGTTGCGCAGGACCGCATTCACCAGCCCGGCCTTCGGGCGAGCGGCCAGCGAGACGGCTCCATCGACCGCAGCGTGCGACGGTGTGCCCTCGGCGTACATCTCGTAAAGCGCCAGCCTCAGGATGTTCATGACCTGCTCTTCGGGCTTCATCCGAAGATGTGGCCCGAGAAGCCGGTCGGACCGGCCCGCCCACCTCAAGGCCCCCGTCGCCAGCCGCCCGGCACGCGCGGTATCGGACGGCTCGAGGCCGGACGTCGCCTTCGCCAGAGCGTCGGACAGAAGCCGCCCCTCCTCGGTCACGGCGGTCATCGCCACCACCGCCGCCGCCCGCGTGCCCGATCCCGCCTTCGCCATCGCCCTGCCTTGTCTGAAACCGCGCCATCCCTATAACAGAGGACATGACCGAGACCAGCCGAACCGATATCCCCCCCGCCGCGCAACGCGCGCTGGCCGAGGCGGAGGCACGCCGCAAGGCGGCCGAACCAGCCGAAATGCCCCGAGAGCTGGGCGGGCGTGACGGACCGGAGCCCGTGCGGTACGGCGACTGGGAGAAGAAGGGCCTCGCGGTCGACTTCTGAGCCTTACTTGCCCCACCGAAGCGCGATGAGGTCCAACTCACGCGCGAGCTGGATCAGTCGCTCTTTCGTGCGCGCGCTCATCGGCTTGAGAGGATGGCGGACATAATCCGATCCGATCACACCGCCCTCCATCATCACCGTTTTCGTCGCCCGCAGCCCGCACTGGCGGTTCTCGTGATTGATGAGCGGAAGGCACAGCTTCCATCGTTCGAGAGCCGCATCGACGTCACCAGCAAGGAAATCCATGACGATCGGCCGGATCATCTCGGGCTGAAGCGCCGAGGTCATCGTCCCCGTGCAGCCCGCGTCGAGGTCGGCCAGCAGCGTCACCGCCTCCTCGCCGTCGAAGGGGCCAACGATGTGCTCACCGCCCGCCTCGATCAGCGCCGCCAGCTTGTCGGCGGCAAAGGGCGTCTCGATCTTGAAATAGCTCACGTTCTCGATCTCGCGCGCCATCCTGACCAGCGTCGGCACCGGCAGCGACACGCCCGAAAGCGGCGCGTCCTGCACCATGATCGGGATCGAGATCGCGTCCGACACGGCACGAAAATGTTCGAGGATGCCAGCCTCGGCCGGCACGAGACCGACGCCGTGATAGGGCGGCATCATCATCACCATCGCCGCGCCCTGCGCCTCGGCCGCCTTTGCGCGGCCCACGACGATGTCGGTCGAGAAGTGGCTGACCGTCACGATCACCGGCACCCGTCCGTCCACATGCTCGAGGCTGACGCGCATCAGCGTCGCGCGCTCCTCGTCCGACAGAAGGAACTGCTCGGAGTAGTTGGCGAGGATGCAGATGGCGTCGACGCCCTGGTCCACCATGCAGTCGAGCACGCGGCGCATCCCGTCCTCATCGATCCGACCGTCGGCGTGAAAAGGCGTCGGCGCAACAGGCAGTATGCCCTTAAGTGGCTCGTTCAGCATGTTTATTTCCCTACCAGTGAAATGGTTTGACAAGGTTGCGACGCCCGAGCGTCATCGCGTCCCACACATGCCGCGCCGGGCTGAGGTCGACGTCCGACCGCCCCTCCTCCACCAGACGCGCCATGTTCGCATAAAGTCTCGGATACTCTCCGTGCAGCCCGTCTCCTGCGGTCTGGACCGACCCGTCGATGCGCATCTCTGCGCCGCCCCGGTCCAGCGTCATGGTGCCGCCGTCGGTCACCGCCTCGATCCGCCAGATGTCGTCGCCGGAATGGTCCCAGTCCATCGCCGCCGTCACTTCGGCGCCATGCGGATGGTGGAAAACCATCGTCGCCGCGATCGGGGTCTGGCGGTTTCTGGGAACGTCCAGCGTCGCCTGCGTCACATGGATGGCGTCCGGCAGGATCGCCGTGACGATCGACAGCGCGTTGATGCCCGGATCGAAAACACCCATTCCTCCCGGCTCGAAGACCCAGTCCTGGCCGGGGTGCCATTTCCGCACGTCTTCCTTCCAGGTCACGATGAAACGCTTCAGCCGCTTCCCCTTCAGCCACTCGGCGGCCTGCGCCACGAAAGCGGCCTCGCGCGAATGCCATGTGGCGTAGAGAACGACACCCGCGTCGCGTGCCATGTCTTCCAGCGCATGAACCTCCGACAGCGTGGCGCCCGGGGGTTTTTCGAGCATCACGTTCCGCCCGGCTTTCAGGGCAGCCTCGGCATAGGCGAAGCGCGGCACCGGCGGCATGCACAGCGAAACCGTTCCGATCTCGGGACGGGCCGCCAGCATCTCGTCCATGTCCGTGAAGTTGGGAACGCCTTCGACCTGACCGTGTCGTGACACGGCCGCCGCGAGTTCCCAGTCCGGCGATGCCGCGAGCGTCGGAATATGCTGGTCGGTCGCGATCTTTCCGATCCCTGCCAGGGCGATCTTGCGGCGGGTCATGCTGTACGTCCCTTGTCCAAGGCGGCGCGCACGTCGCCGATCGAGTCCTCCAGAAGTGCTGCCATGATCCGCCGCGCCGTCTCGCCCTTCCCGTCGCGAATGGCGCGCGCCACCTCGCCGTGCTGTCCGATCCGCGTCTTCACCAGGACGACGCCCGCGTTCGACCAGCTGACCTCGAAGGCGCTCAGCATCGCCGCCTTGATGAGACCGCTGAACGACAGGATGAAGCGGTTCTGCGTCGCGGTCAGGATCGAGACGTGGAACTCGTAGTCGGCCTCGACCAGTGCCGAGCCACGCGATTCTGTCATGCGCTGGAAGGCGGCGTCGATCCGCGTCAGGTCGTCGTCGGTACGAATTCGCGCGGCCATGTCGGCCGCAGCGGGCTCGATCATCTTCCGCAGCGCGTAGAGGTCGGCGAACAACTCTCCCACGGGCGAGGTCTGAAGGTGCCAGGCCAGCACGTCCTGATCCAGCATGTTCCAGTCCGCGCGCGGCCGTACCGAGGTGCCGACCTTGGGACGAGCGGCGACAAGGCCCTTGGCGGCCAGCTTGGAATAGGCTTCACGAAGGGCGGTCCGCGATACCGCATACCGCTCGCGCATCTCGACTTCGGAGGGAAGGAGCGTCTCGCCCAGGCGACCCGACACGATGTCCCGCCCGATCAGGTTCGCCAGATTGGACGCGCCGGACACGGTGACGAGCGGCGCCTGCCAACCCGCACCGGGCACGCTCGCGGCGCGGCCGCCATCGGATGCCCCGCGTTCGACCAAGTCCCTCCATCCTCCCGTGGTTTTCCGCAGAGACTGTATAAAGTAATATTAATTGGCAAGGTCAAATCGGAGGCCACTACTCGGCGGCGGGCCTCAGGCTGGACATCAGGTGGTGGAACTTCTCGCCCTGTACGGCGACATGGGCCCGGATCGCCGATGCGGCGGCACTTCCGTCGCCCGCTTCCAGGGCCGCGACGACCTGCTCGTGCTCGGCCATCGACTGCGACAGACGCCCGCGCACACGCAACTGCAGGCGGCGGAACGGCTTGAGACGGCGGTGAAGCCGCAGACACTCCTGCTCGAGAAAGGCGTTCCCAGACTGCCGGTACAGCATCCGGTGAAAAACCTCGTTCATCTCGTAGTAGTCGTCCGACTGCCCCTGCCGCACCGCGTCCAGGCATCGTGCGTTGAGCGCCTTCATCTCGTCCAGCGCCCGTTCGGTGATCCGGCTTGCCGCCAGCCGTGCGCAGACCGCTTCGAGTTCGGCCATGACCTCGAACATCTCGATCAGTTCGACCGGCCCCGGCTGTCGTACGAAAACGCCGCGACGAGGCACCTGTTCGACCAGCCCGGACTGCGTCAGACGATGCAGTGCCTCGCGGATCGGAGTGCGCGAAACCTGGAAGCGATCGGCAAGCTGGACCTCATCCAGACGCGCGCCATCTGCGAAAGAGCCTTCGAGGATCAGGCCCTCCAGTTCGTCGGCGATGATGTCGGACCGTTTGCGCTCCATGCGCGGGACCATAGCCGCCCTCCACTTGCCGAACAAGAACAGCGTTCTTGTATACAGGAACATTGACTCGAAATACATGCTATGCCACGCAAGACCGGACCCGGCGCCAGTCCGGGAGTCCAGGGAGGACCATTGATGAAACTGACCCTAGCAGCATCCGTGCTGACCCTCGCCGTCGCAGCAAGTGCCGCCTCGGCGGTCGAACTTCGCCTGTCGCACCAGTTCGCCACGGGCGACGTGCGCCACCAGATCGCGCAGATGATCGCCGACGACGTCGCCGCCGCGGGCGTCGACCTCGAGATCCAGATTTTCCCGAACCAGTCGCTGTTCAAGGCGCGCGAGCAGTACACGCCGCTGTCGCGGGGCCAACTCGACATGACCGTTCTGCCGCTGTCTTACGCAGGCGGACAGCAGCCGGCCTACAACCTCACCCTGATGCCCGGCCTCGTGAAGAACCTCGACCACGGCGACCGCCTGTCGCATTCGCCCTTCATGGACAAGCTGTCCGAAATCATGGCGAACGATGACGTGATGGTCCTTGTCCACGGCTATCTCGCGGGCGGCTTCGGCTCGAACAAGGGCTGCATCACACGACCTGAGCACGTCGAGGGCGTTTCGATCCGCGCTGCGGGCAAGTCGTTCGAAGAAATGCTGGCCGGCGCCGGCGCCTCGATCTCGTCGATGGCCTCGTCCGAGATCTATCCCGCGCTTCAGACGGGCGTCCTCGACGCGACGAACACCTCCTCGGAAAGTTTCGTGTCGTTCCGCCTCTACGAGCAGCTCGCATGCTATACGCCCGCAGGCGACACCGCGCTGTGGTTCATGTACCAGCCGCTCCTCATCAACAAGACGACCTTCGACGGCCTGACCCCCGAACAGCAGACCGCGCTGACCGAGGCGTCAGCCAAGGCCGAGGCCTACTACCTCGAAGAAGGCAAGAAGGGCGACGAGATCGCGCGCCAGACCTTCGCGGACGCGGGTGTCGAGATCGCCGAGATGACATCCGAGGACTTCGACGCCTGGCTCGCGTTGGCGAAAGAGACCGCCTTCCCGATCTTCGTGCAGGAGACCCCGGGCGGACAGGAGCTTCTCGACATGGCGCTTTCTGTCGAGTGAGCTGACGACCAAGGCCGCGGCAACCGTCGCGGCCTTCCTCCGGCCCCCACAGCGAGAGCCCCATGTCCGACCCCGCACCCGTCGACGCGCCCTTGCCCGTGAGGGCGATGAACGCGGTCTCCACCGTCTGCGGCGTGATCGCGGCGATGATGATCCTCTCGTCGGTCCTCATCACCTGCCAGATGATCTTCGTCCGCCTGATCCTCAACCGCTCGACGATCTGGCAGACCGAGGCGGTGATCTACCTGATGATCGGCGCAACTCTGATCGGTCTGCCCTACGTGCAGAAGCTGCGCGGCCATGTCGGCGTCGACCTTTTGCCAAGCCTGCTTCCGCCGGGCCCCCGGCGCGTGCTGGCGCTGTTCGTGCTTATGCTCACGATCGCAATGGCGGGCGCCATGGTCTGGTACGGCTTCGATACCTTCCACCTCGCCTGGTCGCGCAACTGGAAATCCGAGACGGTCTGGGCCTTCCCCCTCTGGATTCCATACGGCGCCGTCCCCTTGGGCTTCGCACTCTATTTCGTCCAGCTTTCGATGGACCTGTGGATGACGGTCTCTGGCCGCGACAACCCGCTGGCAGCCTCGATGGCGCATGAAGCGGAACTGGAAGAGAGAGTCGGCTGATGGAACCGCTTACGCTCGCCGGTCTCGTAGGACTGTCCACCGTCATCATGCTTTTCTCGGGCATTTCGGTCGCCGCAGGGCTTCTCGTCGTCGCGACGGGGTTCCTTCTGGTCATCGACGGCCCGCGCTCGCTGATCTCGTTGCCCGATCTCTTCTTCGCCGAATTGAACAGCTTCGCGCTCCTCTCGATCCCGATGTTCATCATCATGGGCGCGGCCATCGCCTCGACGCGGGCAGGCGCCGACCTCTACGAGGCGCTGGAGCGCTGGCTGACCCGCGTGCCGGGAGGTCTCGTCATCTCGAACCTCGGGGCCTGCGCGCTTTTCGCCGCCATGTCGGGTTCGTCGCCCGCGACCTGCGCGGCCATCGGCAAGATGGGCATCCCCGAGATGCGCAAGCGCGGCTATCCCGACGGCGTCGCCGCGGGCTCCATCGCCGCCGGCGGCACCCTCGGCATCCTGATCCCGCCGTCCGTGACGATGATCGTCTACGGCATCGCGACCGAGGTCTCGATCGGCCGCCTGTTCCTCGCGGGCGTCTTTCCCGGCATCATGCTGGTCGTCCTGTTCATGGCCTGGTCGATCTGGTCCACCTGGCGGTCCGGCAATGCCCAGGTCCTCAGCGCCAACAGCTACACCTGGCGCGAGAAGGTCGAGATCCTGCCGCGCGTCCTGCCGTTCCTCGCGATCATCCTGGGCGTGCTCTACGCCATGTACGGCGGCATCGCGACGCCCTCCGAGACGGCGGCTGTCGGCGCGCTTCTCTGCATCGTCATCGCCATGGTGATCTATCGCCTGTGGTCGCCGTCGTCGCTCTGGGTCGTCCTGCGCAACTCGACCCGCGAGTCGGTGATGATCCTCTTCATCATCGCGGCGGCGGGCGTCTTCAGCTACATGCTGTCGTCGCTCTTCATCACCCAGGCCATCGCCGAGTGGATCGGCACCCTCGACGTCAACAGGTGGGTTCTGATGGGGGCGGTGAACGTCTTCCTCCTGATCGCCGGCTTCTTCCTGCCCCCCGTCGCGGTGATCCTGATGGCCGCACCGATCCTTTTGCCCATCATCACCACCGCGGGCTTCGACCCGATCTGGTTCGCCGTCATCCTGACCATCAACATGGAAATCGGGCTGATCTCGCCGCCCGTCGGCCTGAACCTCTACGTCATCAACGGCATCGCGCCCGATATCTCGCTGAAGACGATCCTGCTCGGGTCGCTGCCCTACGTCCTCTGCATGGTACTCGGCATCGTCATCCTCTGCGTCTTTCCCGGCATCGCCACCTGGCTGCCCGAGGCGGTGATGGGTCCGGCACGATGAGCCTCTTCGCCGATCTCCTGACCACCGTCTTCGAGCGCCGGATGCCACTGCCGGGCAAGCTCCGCCGCGACACCCGTCCGATCGAGAAGATCGCCGCCGACCTCGTCGGCACTGCGGGCGAGGAATCGGGCATCACCACCGCGCGCCAGCTTTTCGAGCGCTACGCCGCGAAGGACGACGAGGGCAGGATCGCCTTCTTCCGTCACCTCGCCACTGCCATGTCGGTCGATCCCCTGCGGCTGCGCGCAGCCCTCGCCACTTATGAAGAGGGCCAGACCAAGGACAGCTACCGGACACTGATGGAGGCTGCCGAGCCCGCGCGGCAGGAGTTGATCCGCCGCCTGAACCGCGTGCCCGGCGCCACCGGCCAACTCGTGTCGATGCGAAAGGACCTTCTGCGGCTCGGCCGTGGCGATCCCGACCTCGAGGCGCTCGACCTCGATTTCCGTCACCTTTTCGCTTCGTGGTTCAACCGCGGCTTCCTCGTGCTGCGCCCGATCAACTGGGAAAGCCCCGCGCATATCCTCGAAAAGATCATCGCCTACGAGGCCGTCCACGCCATCGACGACTGGGACGACCTGCGCCGCCGCCTGCAACCTCGGGACCGGCGCTGCTTCGCCTTCTTCCACCCCGCGATGCCCGACGAACCGCTGATCTTCGTCGAGGTCGCGCTGACCCGGGGCATCCCCGGCTCGGTCCAGACGCTTCTGGCCGAGGACCGCGCGCACCTGACGGCCGAAGAGGCGGACACCGCCGTCTTCTACTCGATCTCGAACTGCCAGGCGGGACTTGCCGGCGTCTCCTTCGGCAACTCGCTCATCAAACAGGTCGCCGCCGATCTGTCTGTCGCCCTGCCCGGACTCAAGACCTTCGTCACCCTCTCGCCCATCCCCGGCCTTTCCCGCTGGCTCGAGGACGAAGGCCTCTCGCTCGAGGGCGCCACGCCGAAACGGCGTCGGGAACTCGCGGCGCGCTACCTGCTCACCGCCAAGGACCGCCACGGCGCACCGCGCGACCCCGTGGCGCGCTTCCACCTCGGCAACGGCGCCCTCGTCCATCACATCCACGCCGACGCCGACACCTCCGTCAAGGGTATGGCGCAGGCGGGTGGCACGATGGTGAACTACCTCTACGACCTCGACCGGGTGGCGCAGAACCACGAAAAATTCGCGGCAAGCCACGCCATCGCCTCGACCGGAGAAATCCGCGCACTGGCGAACGCCGCCGAGACCGCCACCGCCTGAAGGAGCCCGCCGCATGGCCAATCCGCTCTATGACCGCCTCTTCGGACGGCACGCCGGGCAGGACACGGCGTTCCTCCACCTTCCGGACGGCAGCACCCTGACCCACTCGGACTTTCTGGGGATGGCCGCGCGCTTCGCTCACGTCCTCGCGGACGCCGGCCTTGTGCCCGGCGACCGCCTTGCCGCGCAGGTGCAGAAGTCGCCCGAGGCGCTGGCCCTCTACGCCGCCTGCGTCCAGGCGGGGATCGTCTTCCTGCCCCTGAACACAGCCTACACCGTCGACGAACTGACCTATTTCATCGAGAACAGCGGCGCGATGCTCGTGGTCTGCGACGGCGCAAGCGAAACCGCGCTTGCCCCTGTCACCGACCGCCTCGGCGCGAAACTCAAGACCCTGAATAGCGACGGCTCCGGCAGTATCGCCGATGCCGCCGGTGAAATGCCCGCGACCTTCGACACGGTCGACCGCGCGCCCGACGACCTCGCGGCCTTCCTCTACACATCCGGCACCACGGGCCGCTCGAAAGGCGCGATGCTGACCCAGCAGAATCTTCTGTCCAATGCCGAAACGCTGGCGGAATTCTGGCACTTCACGTCCGACGACGTCCTCCTCCACGCATTGCCGATCTTCCATACCCACGGCCTTTTCGTCGCGACGAACGTGACTCTGGCGGCGGGTGGCTCGATGATCTTCCTACCGAAGTTCGATCAGGACGATGTCATCGCCGCCCTGCCCCGCGCCACGGCGATGATGGGCGTGCCGACGTTCTACACCCGTCTTCTGGACGATCCGCGCTTCGACAGGGACCTCGTGTCCCACATGCGTCTCTTCGTCTCCGGCTCCGCTCCCCTTCTCGCCGAGACCCACCTCCGGTTCGAGGAACGGACCGGTCACCGAATCCTCGAACGCTACGGCATGACCGAGACCAACATGAACACCTCGAACCCCTACGAGGGCGAGCGCCGCGCCGGGACGGTGGGCCAACCGCTGCCCGGGATCGAGGTCAAGATCACCGACCCGGACACGGGGACCGAGGTCACGCAGGGGGCGGTCGGCCAGATCGAGGTGCGCGGCCCGAACGTGTTCAAAGGCTACTGGCAGATGCCCGACAAGACCGCCGCCGAGTTGCGCGCCGACGGCTTCTTCATCACCGGTGACCTCGGCGTCATCGACCAGGACGGCTACATCGCCATCGTCGGGCGCAACAAGGATCTCATCATCTCGGGCGGCTACAACATCTATCCAAAAGAGATCGAACTGATCCTCGACGACCAGCCGGGTGTGATGGAAAGCGCGGTCATCGGCGTGCCCCACCCCGATTTCGGCGAGACGGTCGTCGGCGTCCTCGTGCCGGAACCGGGGCAGGCCCCCGACCTCGACGCGATCCAGGCCGCCGCCGGCAAATCGCTCGCCCGCTTCAAGCACCCGCGAAAGCTCATCGTCCTCGACGAACTCCCCCGCAATACCATGGGCAAGGTGCAGAAGAACCAGCTGCGCGAGGCCTACAAGGATTTATTCGTGACAGCCTGAAGGTGCGAGAGGCCAGCCCCTCGCGCTCCCCGGTGCATTTCGCGACAGAAGAAGATCAGCCCTCGGCCAGGACTTCGCAGAACGCCGGCCCGAAGCGCTCGGCCAGCCGGTCGCCCAGAACGCGTTCGACCTGGTCCGACGCATCGGGCCCCAGCGCCGCGACCCGAGCGAGAAGCGAGGCCGAGCAGCTCATCGGCTTGCCCGTCCCGTCTTCACCCCGCGACAGACGCGCCTGCACCGACAACAGCCGGTCATAGACCTCTCCCGCCGCCCGACCGGCCAGCTTGCGCCTCACCGGATGCGCAAGCGCGGCCGCCTCGCCCGTAACCACCTCGAGGAAGGTCCGGCCGTAGCGTTCAAGCTTCTTCGCGCCGACGCCCCCGATCCGCGCCATCTCGTCAAGCGATTGCGGCCGCGTCTCGGCCATTTCGATCAGCGTCCGGTCCGGGAAGATGACATAGGCCGGAACCTTCTGCGCCTCGGCCAGCGCGCGGCGCTTCGCCTTCAGCGCCGACAGAAGCGGCGCATCCTCATCCGCGACCATTGCCTTTACCACGGGCCGCCGCGCCGCCGCCGTCATGGCGTCCTTCCGAAGCAGGATCGCCTGTTCGCCCTTCAGGATCGGCCGCGCGGCCTGCGTCATTCGCAACCCGCCGTGCCGCTCGGGATCGGGCCGCACCAGGTCGTGCCCCATCATCTGCCGGAAGATCGCGCCCCACTGGCGCCGGTCGATGTCGCGCCCCACGCCGAAGGTCGGAAGCCGGTCGTGCCCGCGCTGCACCACCTTGTCGGTCGCCGACCCCACGAGGATGTCGGTCAGGTGCCCGACGCCAAAGCTCTCGCCCGTCCTCAGCACCGCCGACAGCGCCTTCATCACAGCTTCGGTCCCGTCAAAGGTCTCGGGAGGCGCATCGCAAAGATCGCAGGCACCGCACGGCTCCGCCGCGTCACCGAAATAGGCCAGAAGCCGCACCCGACGGCAGCCCTGCGCCTCGGCCAGCCCCAATAGCGCGTTCAGCCGCCCGTGATCCGCCATCCGCCGCTCGGGCGGCGCCAGCCCCTCGTCGATCTGCATCCGGCGAAAACGAATGTCGTCCGCGCCATAAAGCGTGAGGGTCTCGGCCGGCGCGCCGTCGCGACCCGCGCGCCCGATCTCCTGGTAGTAGGACTCGATCGACTTCGGCAGGTCGGCATGCGCGACCCACCGGATGTCCGGCTTGTCGATGCCCATGCCGAACGCCACCGTCGCCACCACCACCAGCCCGTCGTCGGTCTGGAACCGCCGCTCGACCTCGCGCCGCGCGTCGGGATCCATCCCGCCGTGATAGGCCAGGGCATCGCCCCCCGCGTCGCTCAGCGCCTTCGCCAGCGTCTCGGTCTTGGCCCGCGTCCCGCAATAGACGATGCCCGACTGACCCGGCCGCGCCGCCGCGAAGTCGAGGATCTGCTTGCGCGGGCTCTCCTTCGCCGCGAAGGCGAGATGGATGTTCGGACGGTCGAATCCGCCCAGGAACAGCCGGGGCGCACGCCCGTCGAACAGACGCTCGACGATCTCGTCCCGCGTCTCGGCGTCCGCCGTCGCGGTGAACGCGGCGAGCGGCACGTCCAGCGCGCGGCGCAGCGCGTTGATGCGCAGGTAGTCGGGCCGGAAATCATGCCCCCACTGGCTGACGCAATGCGCCTCGTCGACGGCGATCATCGTCACGCGCGCCTCGGCCAGCATCCGCCCCGTCCCGCCGGACGCCAGCCGCTCGGGCGCCATGTAGAGAAGCTTGAGCTCTCCCCTGTGAAGCGCGTCGAAGACCTCGGCCGTCTCCTCCTCGGTGTTGCCGCTTGTCAGCGCGCCGGCAGCGACGCCCGCCTCGCGGAGCGCGCGCACCTGGTCGCGCATCAGCGCAATGAGGGGAGAGATCACGACCGTGAGCCCGGGCCGGATCAGCGCGGGCAACTGGAAGCACAGCGACTTGCCGCCGCCCGTCGGCAGGATCGCCAGCACGTCCTCGCCCGCCGTCACCGCGGCGACGATGTCGCCCTGCATCGGACGAAAGCCGTCGAAGCCGAAAACCTGCGACAGAAGAGCGAGGGCCGAGACCTGCGCGCCGTCCATGATGCCTCGATTTTTTTGATCTGCTCGTTGGCTATACCCTGCCATCTGAACGGCCCGTGAACAAGGCCGGCCGGGCTTCATCTTGCCCCAAATACGCAAAAGGCCGCTGCGGTCGCAGCGGCCATCCGGTTCGTCATCAGCGACGCGTCACATCATGCTGCGCATCAGGTCCGGCAGAAGAATGTCCCGCAGGATGATGATGATCAGGAACAGCACCAGCGGCGCCAGGTCCAGCGCACCGGTATTCGGCAGCATCCGCCGGATCGGACGGTAGATCGGCTCGAGAAGACGGTTCAGCCCGTCCCAGATCGACGCCACCAGAGGCTGACGCAGGTTCAGCACCTGGAAGTTGATGAGCCAGCTCATGATGACATGCACCAGAAGCACCATGAAGGCGACGTCCAGGAGAAGGGCGAGGATCTTGTAGAGCGTGAACATGTGCGACCCGTGTCTGAGGCTCCCCTGACCTAAGGGGCCGCGCCGTGCCGCGCAAGTCCGTCCGTGCCGCAGCGTCCCGCTTGACCCTGCCCCGCGCCGGACGGACACCCGGGGCCATGTATCCCGTCATCCGCCTCGCCTCGGAAATGGCCCGCGCCCGCAAGCTCCCGTCTCCCCCGGCCGGCGAGACCCACGTCAGCCGGATTCGCGTCTGGCCCTGGGACATCGACGTCTTCATGGACCTGAACAACGGACGCCTCCTGACGCTGTTCGACATCGGGCGGTTCGGCCTCTTCACCCGGATGGGAATCCTGAAACAGTTGAAGGCCCACGGCTGGTACGGGACCGTCGCGGGGACCTGCATCCGCTACCGTCGCCGCATCACCGTGTTCCAGAGCCTCGAACTGCGCACCCGTCTCGCGGGCTGGGACGACCGCTTCGTCTACTTCGAGCAGGCGTTCTGGCGCGGCGGCGAATGCTGCGCCCACGCCGCCATCCGCACCGCGATCACCGGCGGCAAGGGGATCGTGCCGCCGTCCGAGATGATCGCGACCCTCGGCCACGAGGCGACGTCTCCCACCCTGCCCGCCTGGATCGAGACGTGGTCGGAGGCCGAAACCCTCCGTCCCTGGCCACCCGCGTTCTGAGGCGAAAGCCGTTGCCTCATGCCCGGTGCGGCGTCTAACTGTCGCGCGATAGGGACAGGGACTGCCATGGCCGAGCCGACACTCAAGCAGCGCGTCTGGGGCTGGTACTTCTTCGACTGGGCGACGCAGCCCTATCACACCGTCCTTCTCACCTTCGTCTTCGGCCCTTTCTTCGCCACTGTCGCCGCGACGCACTTCATGGGCACGGGCCTCGAGGAGCAGGCCGCCGACGCCCGCGCGCAGGCGCTCTGGTCGCTATGCCTGACCGTAACCGGGCTGATCGTGGGCTTCGGCGGTCCCGTCATGGGCGCGCTCGCCGACACCGCCGGGCGGCGGATGCCCTGGATCGTTGCCTTCTCGGCCCTTTATGTCGCAGGGGCCTCGGCCCTCTGGGCCACGATGCCCGACGGCTCGAACCTCGCCTTCGCGCTCATTGCCTTCGGGATCGGCTTCATCGGGGCCGAATTTGCGCTGATCTTCACCAACGCCCAGCTTCCCGGTCTGGGAACGCGCGCCGAGATCGGCCGCATCTCCGGGTCCGGTTTCGCCTTCGGTTATCTGGGCGGCCTCGTGTCGCTGATCCTCGTCCTGGCGCTCTTCGTCGAGCAGCCCTCGGGCAAGACGCTTGTCGGCCTGTCGCCGCTCTTCGGCCTCGACCCCGAAATGCGCGGAGGGCACCCGCTTCGCCGGACCTTTCGCGGCGATCTGGTTCGTCGTCTTCATGGTGCCCTACTTCCTGTGGGTGCGCGAAACCCGCAGCGTCCGCCGCCCCCACTCCGTCTCCGCCGCCCTCACCCACCTTGCAGCCTCGGTCCGCGCGCTGAAGGACCGCCCCAGCCTCGCCTCCTACCTCGGCGGCTCGATGCTCTACCGCGACGCGCTGAACGGCCTTTACGGATTCGGAGGCACCTATGCCGCGCTCGTCCTCAACTGGGACGTCATCCGCATCGGCGTCTTCGGCATCGTCAGCGTCATCGCCGCCGCCGCCTTCTCATGGCTGGGCGGCCGCCTCGACCGCCGCCACGGTCCGAAACCCGTCATCACGACCGCCGTCCTCGGCCTCACCATCGTCTGCGCCGTCGTCGCCTCGATGACCCGCGAAAGCTTCATCGGCATCCCCCTCGCCGAAGGCTCGACCCTCCCGGACACCGTGTTTCTTTTCTGCGGCGTCCTCATTGGCGGGCTGGGAGGCGTCCTCCAGGCAGCAAGCCGATCGATGATGGTGCGCCACACCGACGCCGGTTCCGAAACGGCGGGCTTCGGGCTTTACGGGCTGGCGGGCCGGGCGACCTCGTTCCTCGCCCCCGCGCTCATCGGCCTCGTCACGATCGCCACGGGCGACGCGAGGCTTGGCGTCCTGCCGCTGATACTGCTCTTTCTTTCGGGCCTCGGTCTGCTACGCTGGACACGACCTGAAGGAGACCGAGCAGAACAATGGTCCGACACGTCCTTGCCGCCCTCGCCCTGATCCTGTCGCTTGCCCCCGCGGCTCACGCACAGCCACTGGCGAAAGAACTCTTCGGCGCCGAACGCGGCCCCGCCGCCGGTCGCCCTGCGCCGCTTGGAAGCTACGCCAAAGGCTGCATCGCCGGCGCCGCCCAACTGCCCGAAAGCGGTCCTACCTGGCAGGCCATGCGCCTCTCGCGCAACCGCAACTGGGGTCATCCCGAAACGCTGGCCTTCATCCAGCGCCTGTCGGCCTTCGCCGCGAAGCAGCCGGGCTGGCAGGGCCTCTACATCGGTGACATGTCCCAGCCAAAGGGCGGCCCGATGCTGACCGGCCACCGCAGCCACCAGGTCGGTCTGGACATCGACATCTGGATGAACCCGCCCAAGAGCCTCCGACTTTCGGCGCGCGAGCGCGAGAACATCTCGGCCACCTCGATGCAGCGGGCCGGCGGCGCCTACGTCAACAACCTCTGGACGCCCCAGCATCACGCCGTCATCCGACAGGCGGCAAAGGACCCCGCCGTCGCCCGCATCTTCGTCTTCCCTGGCGCCAAGGTGCAGATGTGCCGCGACGAGACGGGCGACCGAAGCTGGCTTCGGAAGGTGCGCCCCTGGTGGGGTCACCATTATCACTTCCACGTCCGGCTCGCCTGTCCCCGTGGCTCACGCGGCTGCGAGAACCAGGCCCCGCCGCCCGCCGGCGACGGATGCGCCGACGCGCAGGACTGGGTGAACAACATCCTCAACCCGCCACCGCCCGATCCGAACGCCCGGCCCTCGCCCCCGGCGCGGGAATACGTCCTGTCCGACCTGCCCGCGCAATGCTCCACCGTCCTGTCGCGCTGATCCTCGCGGCCTGTCTCGCCGCCGGACCTGCGCGGGCCGAGGGCCTTGATCCCATCGGCCGCTTCGACTGGGACACCCAACTGATCGTCGGCCTGTCCGGGATCGAGATGGATGACGACGGGATGGGCTTCACCGCGGTCAGCGACCAGGGCTGGTGGCTCCAGGGCGCATTGTCCCGCGACGGCGAGGTCATCACGGGGGTCGAGATCGAACGCCTCGAACCCATCCTCGGCTCGAACGGCCTGCCCGCCGCCGCCCGCCGCGTGGGCGACTGGTCCGACGCGGAAGGCCTTGCCATCGGACCCGACGGCCGGGCCTGGGTCTCGTTCGAACGATGGGCTCACGTCTGGTGGTACGAGGCGCCGTTTTCGAAAGCCAACCACATCCCGGACCACGAGACCTTCAAGGACTACGCCGACAACTGGCAACTCGAGGCCATCGCCATATCCCCCGAAGGCACGGTCTACGCCTTTCCCGAACGCCCGCTGGCCGAGGGCTTCCCGATCTATCGCCTCGCCCCCGGCAACCTCTGGGAGATCGACGGCTACCTCCCCGAAAGCGAGGTCTTCGGCATCGTCGGCGCCGACTTCGATGCGGACGGCACGCTCTACCTTCTCGAACGGAAACTGGTCGTGGGCCTCTGGTGGCAGAACCGCGTGCGCCGTGTGCGGCTCGACACTGGCGCCGACACGATCATCTGGACCGGCGAACGCGGCGAATACGGCAACCTCGAAGGCATCTCGGTCTGGAGCGACGACAAGGGCCGCCGCCTGACGCTGATCTCGGACAACAACGGCAGCTCCGCCACGCCGACCGAGTTCGTGGAGTTCCGCTTGACCGACTAGGGCGCGAGAGGTATTCGCCCCCGTCCCCGAACGTGGGGCCAAGTCTCCGCTACCTTGTCAAAACGGAACCCGACATGACCCGACTTCTTCCCGGCGTGATCGCCATGGCCGCCATCGTTGTGGCCTCCAACATCCTCGTGCAGTTCCTCTTCGGCAACTGGCTGACCTGGGGCGCCTTCACCTATCCCTTCGCCTTTCTCGTCACCGACGTGATGAACCGCGTCTACGGCGCGGCCACCGCCCGCAAGGTGGTGATCGCGGGCTTCGCCACGGGCGTCGCCTGCTCGCTCGATCGGCACGCAGATCATGGGCGAATTCGGACCTCTCGTGACATGGCGCATCGCCATCGCCTCGGGAACGGCGTTCCTGACGGCCCAGCTTCTCGATGTGGCGATCTTCGACCGTCTGCGCGAGGGCGCTTGGTGGCGCGCGCCCCTCGTCTCGACGCTCTTCGGTTCAGCCGTCGATACCGTCCTCTTCTTCACGCTGGCCTTTTCAGGCAGCCTGTCGTTCCTCGAACCCGGCAACGACGTGTCCTGGGCGAATGAGATGTTGCCGCTCCTCGGCGTCGGGCCCGCCGTGCCGCTCTGGATCTCTCTCGCGCTGGCCGATTGGTGCGTAAAACTTGGGCTCGCGATTGTGGCGCTCGTGCCATTTCGAGTCATCGTGCACAAAATCGCGCCGATCGGATCGTGAATTAATTTGACAGACACAAATAGCGTGCCACCCTCCAGGTATCGGCAACCAATTGAAAGGAGGTGGTCCAGTGTCTAGAGCGATATTGGAGATATGTGTCCGGACAGTCGGGGGGGCCGTTGCCTAGGGCAGACCCGAAGGCAGAACACTCCTGATTGGGCCCGTCGACACGGTCGACCCCTAACTGGCCCATCTCCAAGAAACTCGGAAGGGTCGCGCCAGTCGCGGCCCTTCTTCCTTTGACTTCGGACCGAGCCATGCGCATCACGCCCGACATCGAGATCGCGGACTGGGAGCTGACCGAGCAGTTCGTTCGTTCAAGCGGCCCGGGCGGTCAGAACGTCAACAAGGTCAACACCGCCGTGGAATTGCGCTTCGAGGCGGAACGGTCTCCGAACCTGCCTGACCCCGTGAAGCGCCGTCTTCGCCGCCTCGCGGGTCGGCGCTGGACCAAGGACGGCGCGCTGATCATCCAGGTCTCGGAAGAACGCAGCCAGGCCCGCAACCGCGACATCGCGCGTGAACGCCTCGTCGACCTGATCCGCCGCGCGACCATCGTGCCGAAGCCGCGCGTGAAGACCCGCGTGTCGCTGTCGCAGAAACGTAAGCGCCTCGACGCCAAGAAGCGCCGGGGCGAGATCAAGTCGGCCCGCGGCCCGGTCGACGAGCCCTAGATCACCCTCCCCGGATTGCACCCCGCCCCACCGCCTGCCATTCAAGGCACGCGACAGGAGACCGCCATGACAGACGAGACCAACCGCGTGTTCCGCGATGCGCACCAGGACAGCGCGACCGCGCGCGACATCCCCGATACGCCGCAGACGCGCTCGCCATCCTATCGTCTTGCCTTTGCCGACGCGGACTTCCTCCTGCGCGACGAACTGCGGCCCGTTCGCCTGCAACTCGAGCTTCTGAAGCCCGAGATGATGATGACCGAATACGGTGTCGAATCCACGGTCGTGCTGTTCGGCGGCGCTCGTATCCCCAGCCCCGACGAAGCACAGACTGCCCGCACGCAAACCCTCGCCGACCTCAGCCGCTATTACGAAGAGGCCCGCATCTTTGCACGTCTTCTGACCGAGCGGGCCATCGCCTCCAGCAGCGGCGGCCGCGAGCACGTCATCGTCACCGGCGGTGGTCCCGGGGTGATGGAGGCCGGCAACAGGGGCGCGGCCGAAGCCGGGGGCGTCTCCATCGGCCTGAACATCGTCCTGCCGCACGAGCAGGCGCCGAACGACTACGTGACGCCCGACCTCGCGTTCAACTTCCACTACTTCGCCATCCGCAAGATGCACTTCCTGATGCGCGCCGCCGCCATCGCCGTATTTCCCGGCGGTTTCGGCACGTTGGACGAGTTGTTCGAATCCCTGACGCTGATCCAGACCGGCCGCATGAAGCCCATCCCGTTCCTGCTTTTCGGCTCGGAATTCTGGAATCGCATCGTGGACTTCAAGGCGCTGGCCGAAGCGGGTACCATCTCGGACGCCGACCTCGACCTGTTCCGCTTCGTGGACACGGCCGAGGAAGCAATCGCGTGCATGGACAACTGGCCCGGTCCGCACACGCGACGGCAAAGCATTCCGGGCCGCAACGCATAATCAAATGGGTGGGACAATGGGACTGATTTGGCTTCTGATCGTCGGCTTGATCGCGGGATGGCTGGCGAACCAGATCATGAAGAAGGACAGCGGCAGCCTTCCGATGAACCTCGTGATCGGCGTCGTCGGCGCGCTGATCGGCGGCTTCCTGGGACGGCTGATCGGCCTGCAGGCGACGGGCCTTCTCGGCTCGATCATCATGGCGACCATCGGCGCGGTGGTTCTTTTGTGGATCGTCGCGAAGGTGCGCGAGCGCTGAGGAACCGGATTGACCGCGAACGGTTGTCAGGCGACACTTTTGCAGCAAGGAGATTTGCAAGATGGACGCACTAGGCTGGTTCTCGTTCCTTATCGTCGGCCTTCTGGCGGGCTGGATCGCCGAAAAGGTGATGAAGCGCGATCACGGGTTGATGATGAACCTGATCGTGGGCGTCGTCGGCGCCTACCTCGGCGCCTTCGTTGCAAGCCTGATCGGCATCACCGCCGGCGGTTTCCTCGGTGCCCTGATCATCGCGATCATCGGCGCCGTTCTTCTGCTCTGGCTGGTCAGCCTCATCCGCCGCTGACCTCTCAGGCCTTCCGCACCTCGGTGTGGGACTTGAGAACCTCGTCGCCGTCGGACTGCTCGATCCTGTAGGCCGGGCAGTCCGCCGACGCGTTGCGGGTGATCTCGCTTCCCTTGATCGTAAGCGTCTGCCTGTGGGTATAGACCTTCACGATCTTTCCCTCGGCCGTGCTGCCCGACCAGTTCCACGCAACGCTGTCGCCTTCCTTGTACGCCTTGGTCATATCTCGGTCTCGGACAGGTACGACACGATCAACTCCCGCACCGCAGGGTCGGTCAATCCGCTGTAGGGCTTCATCGCGTTCCCCGGCACCACGGCATCCGGCGCCTCGATGAAAGCGTCCAGCGTCTCGGCATCCCACACGACGTCCGACCCCGCCATCGCATCGCTGTAGCCATAGCCCGGAACCGTCCCGGCCTTCCGATCGATCAGGGCGTGGAGGGTCGGCCCCATCCGGTTGTCACCCTCCTCGACCGAATGGCAGGTGCGGCAATGATTGTTGAACTCGACCTCGCCGGTTGCGTCCTGCGCTATCGCGGGTGACGCCGCCAGGACGACCAGGGCTGTCAGGAATTTCTGCATGATCCACCTCCAGCCAATCAACGCCGGAGGTGGCCCGCCGTTCCGCCTAAAGCCCGCTCTCGGCGGCGATCTGCGCGCGGGACTTCCGCTCGCGCTCGGTCGCGGACTTCAACTGCCCGCAGGCGGCCATGATGTCCTCGCCCCGCGGCGTGCGGATCGGCGAGGCGTACCCCGCCTTGTAGACGATGTCCGAGAACGCCTCGATCCGCGACCAGTCCGACCGCTCATAAGGCGCGCCCGGCCACTCGTTGAAGGGGATCAGGTTGATCTTCGCCGGTATGCCCGCGATCAGCTTCACCAGCCGCCGCGCGTCCTCGTCGCTGTCGTTCACACCCTTCAGCATGACGTACTCGAAGGTGATCCGCTCCGAATTCGACGCCTTGGGATAAGCCCGCAACGCCTCCAGAAGCTCGGCGATGTTCCAGCGCTTGTTGATCGGCACCAGCCTGTTGCGCACCTCGTCGGTCGTGGCGTGAAACGACACCGCCAGCATGCAGCCGATCTCTTCGGCCGTCCGCGCGATCTCGGGCACGACGCCGCTGGTCGACAGGGTGATCCGCCGCCGCGACAGTGCGATGCCCTCCGCGTCCATCGCGATCTTCATCGCGTCGCGCACGGCCTCGAAGTTGTACAGAGGCTCGCCCATCCCCATCAGCACGATGTTCGACAACAGCCGAGGCCCCGCCTCGCCCATGCCAACGCCGTGCTCGGGCCATTCGCCCAGATCGTCGCGCGCCAGCATGACCTGCCCCACGATCTCGCCCGCCGTCAGGTTGCGCACCAGCTTCTGCGTCCCGGTATGGCAGAACGAACAGGTCAGCGTGCAGCCCACCTGGGACGAGATGCACAGCGTGCCGCGATCCTCTTCGGGGATATAGACCGTCTCGACCTCGTGCCCGCCCGCGATGCGGACCAGGTACTTGCGCGTGCCGTCCGCGCTGACGTGGCGCGTGACGACCTCGGGCAGCGCGATGGCGAACTTTTCGGCCAGAAGCGCGCGATAGTCCTTCGACAGGTTCGTCATCTCGCCGAAGTCGCGCACGCCCCAGAAATAGACCCACTGCCAGATCTGGTTCACCCGCATCTTCGCCTGCTTCTCGGGCGTTCCCGCCTCGATCAGCGCCAGGCGCAGCGCGTCGCGCGTCAGGCCGACGATGTTCGTCCGACCCTCCGCCGAGGCGGACTCCTTGCGGGGGATGGTCACGACATCCTGGGTGATGGGCGCTGTGGCGTCGGTCATGGCTCAGGCTTTCCGGGGTCAGAGGCGGCATATAAGCGAACCTGCCCCAAAAGCCAAATCCGAAACGCCTCAGCGCCGCGGCATGCTCCACTTGGAGGGAGCGTCGCGCCGGTAGAGGCGCAGCGCCAGTCCCAGACCCACTCCCACGCCGATGGCCACCGTCAGGTCCGCAACTACGGTCAGCACGAACGTCAGCAGCAGAAGCAGCCGGTCCGACAGGCGCATCCGCGCATACTCCGCCCACTTGTGCGGCTCGGACATGTTCCAGGCGGTCAGGATCAGAAGCCCCGCCAGCGCCGGCATCGCCAGATAGCCCGCAAGCGGCGCGGCGATGGCCATGACGGCCAGGATCGCGACGGCGTGGACCATTCCCGCCACGGGCGTCTGTCCTCCCGCCCGGACGTTCGTCGCCGTCCGCGCGATGGCCCCCGTCGCCGGAAGACCACCGAACAGCGCCGACCCCAGGTTCGCCGCACCCTGAGCGATCAGCTCGGCGCTCGGCCGGTGCGAACCACCCGTCATGCGGTCGGCCACCATCGCGGACAACAGCGACTCGACCCCCGCCAGGAAGGCGATCACCAAAGCCGACGGCAGAAGCTCGCGGAACCGCGCAAGGTCGAGGTCCGGCATCGACGGCGCGGGCAGCGTCCTCGGCAGCGCGCCGAAACGGCCCTGGATCGTGTCGACCGGCAGGGCCAGCAAGGCCACGGCTGCCGAGGTCAGCGCGACCGCGACGATCAGGCCCGGCTGGCGCGGCGCCAGCCGTCGCAGGGCGACGATCATCACGACGGTGGCAAGGCCGATCCCCAGCGCAGCGGGGTTCAGCGTCCCCCGCGCCGACCACAGGTCCGCGATCTTGCCGAAGAACTCCGCCGGCATCGCTCCGTCCAGGCCGAAGAAGTCCTGAAGCTGGCTTGTCGCGATGATGACCGCGATCCCGATGGTGAAGCCGCTGACCACCGGCTCCGGCACCAGTGCGATCAACCGCCCCGCACGCAGGAAACCCGCCACCAGCAGGATCACCCCGGCCATGAGCGTCGCAAGCACCAGCCCGTCATAGCCGTGATCCGCGATCACGCCCGCGACGACGACGATGAAAGCCCCCGTGGGTCCGCCGATCTGCACCCGGCTGCCGCCCAGAAGCGAGATCATGAAGCCGGCGACGACCGCCGTCACCAATCCCTTCGCCGGGTCCGCGCCCGACGCGATAGCGATGGCGAGGCTCAAAGGAAGCGCCACCATCGCGACGGTCAACCCGGCCGCGAGGTCCGCTGCGAAAAGCGTCCGAGTGTATCCCGGAAGGGTCGTCAGAAGCTGAGGCTTCACGTCGGATCCATTGGACAGGTTCGCCGCGACGCTAGACCCGCCCCCCCGGTCCGACAATCGTAAATCGCGCGGTAAGCTTCGTTACCGCCCGCATATCAGCGAGGCCAAATCGCCCGCCGATCGGCCTCGATGCCCGACGCTTTGCCGACACTTGCCATACGTTTTGCCGACACGCTTCGATCAGGCCGCGGCCCAGTTTCAAAGGCGTTTACCTTCGCGGGCATACTTCGCAACACCCTTTCCCGAACGCCTCATTAACCCTTGGCGCGCGCGCCCCGCTCCAGCTACCGTCCCGCGCATGATCGACGACCGTCCCCGCTGCTTCGGATCTTCCTCCGAACTCTACGCCCACTACCACGACACCGAGTGGGGCGTGCCCATCCACGACGACCGGACACTCTTCGAGATGCTCATCCTCGAAGGCGCCCACGCCGGCCTGTCGTGGGAAACGGTGCTGAAGAAACGCGAGGGCTATCGCCGCGTCTTCCACGGTTTCGACGTCGGCAAAGTCGCCGCCATGACCGACGACGACCTCGCTCTCGCTCTGACTGACCCCGGCATCGTGCGCCACCGCCAGAAGGTCGAGGCGACGCGCCGCAATGCTCGTATCTTCATGGAAATGCAGAAGGAATACGGCGGCTTCTCGACCTGGCTCTGGTCCCACGTCGCCGGCGAACCGGTCCGAGGCGACTGGCCCGAGCGCAGCGACATCCCGGCGACGACGCCCCTCTCGGACGCCATCTCGAAGGACCTGAAGAAGCGCGGAATGGGCTTCGTCGGACCCACCATCATCTATGCCTACCTCCAGGCCGTGGGCGTCGTGAACGACCACTGGCGCGGCTGCTGGATCTCCGTTGCCCGGTCCTCCAAGCCGGGATAGCCCTAAGCCATGACCTGCGATCCCATCGACCTGACCCGCCGCCTCGTGCGCTGCCCCTCGATCACCCCCGAGGAGGGCGGCGCGATCCGCCTACTCCAGGACCTGCTAGGTGACGCCGGCTTCACTTGCCACCGCGCCGACCGGGGCGACACCGCGAACCTCGTCGCAAGATGGGGCGACAAGGCCCACCCCCGAACCTTCGGCTTCAACGGCCACACCGACGTCGTTCCCCCCGGCGATCCCCAGAAATGGGCCCACGATCCCTTCTCCGCAACTATCGAGAATGGCTGGCTTTTCGGACGTGGCGCCGCCGACATGAAGTCCGGCGTGGCCGCCTTCGTGGCCGCCGCCGTCGACCTCGTCTCCGAGGCACCGCCCGACGGCGCGATCCTCATCACCGTCACCGGAGACGAGGAAGGCGACGCCACCGACGGCACCCCCGCCATCCTCGATTGGATGAACGCGAACGGAGAGGCGATGACCGTCTGCCTCGTCGGCGAACCGACCTGTCCCTCCGAAATGGGAGAGATGATGAAGGTCGGACGCCGCGGATCGATGACCGCCTTCCTCACCGCCACCGGCGTTCAGGGCCACTCCGCCTATCCGCATCGCGCGAAGAACCCCGTGTCCGCGATGGCGCGCCTGATCGACCGCCTCGCCAGCCACACCATCGACGACGGCACCGAGCATTTCGACGCCTCGACACTTGCCGTGACCACCTTCGACACCGGCAACCCCGCCACCAACGTCATCCCGGCGGGTTGCCGCGCCACGGTGAACATCCGTTTCAACGACGCCCATACCTCGGAAAGCCTGACCTCTTGGCTTGCCGAAGAGGCCCGCAGGGTCGCGGACGAAACGGGCGTCGAGATCGGACTGACCGCGCGCGTTTCTGGCGAAAGTTTCCTGACCCCGCCCGGCCCGCTGTCGGACCTCGTCGCCGCGTCGGTCGAAGCCGAGACGGGCCGGCGCCCGGTGCTGTCGACATCGGGGGGCACCTCGGACGCGCGCTTCGTGCGAAGTCATTGCCCTGTCGTGGAATTCGGCCTCGTCGGCCAGACCATGCACCAGGTCGACGAAAGGGTCCGGGTCGAGCACATCGACCAGCTCAAGGCCATCTACCGCCGAATCCTGGACGGCTACTTCCCATGAACGTCCGACGCGCCCGCCCGGGTGACATGCCCGCGGTGATGGACATTCGCCGCACCGTATTCATCGAGGAGCAGTCGGTCCCCGAGACGATCGAACGCGATGCCTACGACGCCACAGCCCTCCACCTTGTCGCTCTGGCCGACGGTCGCGCCGTGGGAACCGCACGCATCGTCATCGCCGAAGGGACAGGTAAGATTGGCCGCGTCGCCGTTCTGAAGCCGTACAGGGGCACGGGGCTTGGTCAGGCCCTGATCCGCCTCGCGATGGAGGAAATCCGGCTGGCGGGCGCGCATACCGCGAAGCTGGGCGCACAGACCCACGCGCTCGGCTTCTACGAGGCGCTCGGTTTCACCGTGCAGGGGGAGGAGTACCTCGACGCCGGAATCCCACACCGCGACATGACATGCCCGCTCTAGGGCGCAGGCGACCTACCCTGATCGTCATGGTGAAGGAACCCCGCGCCGGGCGCGTCAAGACGCGTCTCGGGCGGCAGGTAGGAATGACCGTCGCCGCCTGGTGGTTTCGCCATCAGGCACGTCGCCTGCTGCGCCATTTGGACGATCCGAGGTGGGCCCTCGTGCTTGCTGTGACGCCCGATGCCGAGGGACTGAAAAGCCGCTTCTGGCCCTCACATAAGCCTCGCATCCCTCAGGGCAGGGGCGACCTCGGCCAGCGCATGGCGCGCTGCCTTCTCGCCTTCCACGGCCCCGCCATCCTGATCGGCGCGGACATCCCCGGCGTCCGGAGACAGCACATCGCTCAGGCATTCCAGTCCCTTGGGCACCACGCAAGCGTCATTGGCCCTGCCTCGGACGGAGGCTTCTGGCTGATCGGTCTGCGCAATCCCGAACGCACCTCGCCTGGCTTTCTCGGCGGCATCGCATGGTCTCAAGACGATACGCTGCAGAACACCCTGCCTCGGCTTCCCCTCCCCCTCGCACGCGCCGCCGTTCTCTCCGACGTCGACGATGCGGACGACCTCTGAGAGAGCCGCTGGCCCGCGGTTTCCCCCGTGACCTCTCCGCACGCCCATGATACCGCCGGGACATGGCCCGTATCCCCTCGAAACAGGACATCCTCGACTGGATCGCCGAGCACCCGACGGCGACCGCGAAGCGCGACATCGCCAAGGCCTTCGGCATCAAGGGCGCGGACCGGATCGACCTGAAGCGCGTCCTCAAGGAGCTTGAAGAGGACGGCCAACTCGAGAAGCGGCGCAAGACCTACCGCGACCCCGACCGTCTGCCTCCTGTCTCCGTCCTCCAGGTCACGGGTCCGGGCAAGGACGGCGACCTCTACGCCCGTCCCCTTGAATGGCAGGGCGACGGACCCGAGCCGCGCATCCTTCTGATACCGCGCGACTCCGATCCCGCTCTTGGTGAGGGCGACCGCATCCTCGCGCGGGTGACCCTCGTCCGGGACGAGGACCATGCCTACGAAGCCCGCCTGATCCGCCGCATCGGGACGAACCCGCGGAAGGTCCTTGGCGTCTTCCGCAAGACCGCCGAGGGAGGCCGCATCCTGCCCGTCGACAAGGGCGCGGCGCGGGAATGGCGCGTGGCGAAAGATGCGACGCACGGCGCGAAGGACGGCGAACTGGTCGAGGCCGAGCAGGCTGGGCCGAAGGACAGCATGGGTCTTCCACGTGCACGGATCGTGACGCGCCTGGGTGACCCGTCGCAGCCGCGCGCTGTGTCCCTCATCGCCATTCACCAGCACGGACTGCGCGACGACTTCCCCGACGAGGCCATCGCCGAGGCCGACGCGATGGAGCCGGCAGGGCTGGAAGGCCGCGAGGATTTCCGCGATGTGCCGCTGGTCACCATCGACCCTTCGGACGCGCGCGATCACGATGACGCCGTCTGGGCCGAAGCCGATCCCGACCCGAAGAACACTGGCGGCTTCATCCTCTGGATCGCCATCGCAGACGTGTCGCACTACGTCACCCCCGGCTCGGCGCTTGACCGCGAGGCCTGGGAGCGGGGCAACTCGACCTATTTCCCCGACCGTGTGGTACCGATGCTGCCGGACCGACTGTCCGGAGACCTGTGCTCGCTGCACGAAGGCGTTCCGCGCGCTTGTCTAGTCGCCCGCATCCGCATCGACTCGAAGGGCGAGAAGCGCGACCACTCTTTCCATCGCGGTCTGATGCGCTCGGACGCGACGCTTCATTACGAGGAAGTGCAGGCCGCCATGGACGGTCAGCCGAACGAGCGTACGACGCCGCTGCTGGAGACGGTCATCCGACCGCTCTACGCTGCTTACGACGCCCTTGCGACAGCGCGGAAGGCACGCGAACCGCTCGATCTCGACCTCCCTGAGCGGCAGGTGATCCTGGGCGAGGACGGCACGGTAAAATCCGTCGCCTTCAAAGACCGCCTCGACGCACACCGGTTGATCGAAGAGTTCATGATCCTCGCCAACGTCGCCGCGGCGGAAACGCTGATCTCGAAGCGAACGCCCCTGCTGTTCCGCGTCCACGAAGAACCCGACCCCGACAAGATGGAGGCCCTTCGCGAGGTCGCTCAGGGAGCGGGACTGACGCTGGCAAAGGGCCAAGTCCTGAAGACCGCGCACCTGAACCGCCTACTGGCGCAGGCCGAGGGCCACGACGACGACGCGATCATCAACATGGCCGTCCTGCGGGCCATGACTCAGGCTTACTACAGCCCCGAAAACTTCGGCCATTTTGGGCTCGCGCTCAAGGCCTATGCCCATTTCACCTCGCCGATCCGGCGCTACGCCGACCTCGTCGTCCACCGTGCCCTGATCCGCGCGCACGGCTGGGGCGACGACAGGCTGACGGACGACGAAATCGAGCGGCTGGCAAGCACGGGCGAACAGATCTCGATGACCGAAAGGCGGTCCATGGAGGCGGAACGGGACACCACCGACCGCTATCTCGCCGCCTATCTCGCGGACCGAGTCGGCAGCGAGTTCAAGGGGCGAATCTCGGGGATCCAGAGGTTCGGCGCCTTCGTGCGGCTGGACGAGACCGGCGCCGACGGTCTGATCCCGATCCGTGAGATCGGCCGCGAATATTTCCACTTCGACCGCGACAGCCAGACACTTGATGGGGTCCGAGACCGGCATGACGCTGACCATCGGTCAGAGGGTGACGGTGCGTCTTTCCGAAGCGGTGCCGGTTACGGGCGGCATCCTTCTGGAACTGCTGGAGGTCGAGGGCGGTGCCCTTCCTGCCGCGCCGCGCAAGGGGCGGGGAAAAGGACCCGTACGCCGCAAGGAAAAGGCGGGGGCCGCCAAGGCGCGGAAGGAACGAAAGGTCTCGCGCCGCCGGAAATAGGTCCATGCGGCGGCGCCGGTGCCTCTACCGCGCGACGCCTCGCCGATCTAGGCGCAGACCGCTTCCGACGAGGAACGAATCCCGCTAACCTCCACCGTGAGCAGTCAAAACACAGGTGAACCATGCGTATGCGAAAGGTCGCCATCCTCGCGTTATGCCTCGTCGCTGGTCCGGCCGTGGCGGGCCCGGATACCTCCATTTCGCCCAGACCGCGTCCCGCCAATGCAGAGGAGGCGCAGATCGTGCTTGCCCAGGCTTCGCGCTCCAGCATGGAGTTCCAGAGGTGGATCGACGGGTTTCGCGGCCGTGCAAGAGCTGCCGGAATTCGCGACGGGGTCTTCAACGCCGCCTTCCAGGGCGTCCGCTACGACCCGGGCGTGATCGAGAAGGACCGCAATCAGTCCGAGTTCACCAAGCCGATCTGGGAATACCTCGACAGCGCCGCCTCAGACGCCCGCGTCCGCAACGGCCGCGACGCGGCACGCCGCCATCAGAGGCTCCTGGATGCGATCGAAGCCACCTACGGCGTCGAAGGCGAGGTAGTTGCCGCCGTCTGGGGCCTAGAGAGTGCCTATGGCGAGTACCGGGGCAGCGAGCCCCTGATCCAGTCTCTCGCTACGCTTGCCTTTGACGGAAGACGTGGAAGGTTCTTTGAGGAGCAACTCATCGCGGCGCTCAAGATCGTACAGGCTGGCGACGTGTCTCCGGCCCGCATGACGGGAAGCTGGGCCGGTGCAATGGGCCACACGCAGTTCATCCCGACGTCGTACCTTGCTTACGCGGTGGACTTCACCGGTGACGGCAAGCGCGACATCTGGTCCGACGATCCGGCCGATGCCCTGGCATCGACGGCCGCCTACCTGCGGCGCTTCGGCTGGACCAAAGGACAGCCCTGGGGCGTCGAGGTGGTCCTGCCGCGGGGCTTCGACTATGGGCTGACGGGCGAGCGGATCAAGAAGAGCCCCGCCGAATGGGCGGCACTCGCCGTCCGTGACACGCAGGGTGGCACTGTCCCGGACTACGGACGCGCCTCCATCCTCTTGCCCGCTGGCGCGCAGGGGGCGGCGTTCATGATCTTCCAGAACTTCCACGTCATCGAACGCTACAATACCGCTGACGCCTACGTGATCGGCGTGGGCCACCTCTCCGACCGCATCCGAGGCGCGGGCCCTCTCAAGTCGGGATGGCCGCGTGGCGACCGGAACCTGCGTTTCGCCGAAAAGAAGGAGATGCAGGCGCTTCTGTCGCGCAGGGGCTTCGAGACTGGCGGTGTCGACGGCATCATCGGCCCGAACACGATCCAGGCGATCCGGCGCTTCCAGGCCTCTGTCGGCATGATCCCCGACGGCTATGCCAGCTTCGAGATCCTGAGCCGACTTAGATAGCGAACGAAGCCTCGGACCTGCTCACAGGCCTGTGGCGTAGCAACAACCACAGCAAGCTTTTCATTCGGCGGGCTTTTCCGATCGCCGCCGCGCGCGCATCATCCGGCAAAACAACACCCGAGGCAGGGTCGCGTGCGGGACCGGGAATACCCGGACCATGCGCATCAAAGACAACGGCAGACGGCACCGGCTTGCCCGGTGACGGACCCGGCCTCGTGATTGCGACATGAGGCTGACATGGTTCAGGGCGTCGAGCTCAACTACAACATAAACGCCAGCGCAATGCAGATGGCGAACCTCATCTTTGGCGACAGGGTTACCGTCCTGAGCGCCAGCTACACCGGCGATAGTAGAGCCTCTGCGATCTATTCCAATGGCGACAGCATCTCACCCGGCGTGGTGCCGTCGAACACCGGCGTGATCCTTTCTACGGGGATGCGCGCGCCTTCACACGCGTCGGATCGCAGTCCAACGCCTCGTCCTCGACCACGACCACCAATACGGGACCGAATAGGGAAGACGATTTCGACGACCTTTCGGGGACGGCAACCTACGACGCGTCGTTCCTTGAGATCGATTTCATCCCTGATGCGGGGACCGAGTTCATCACGATGGAATTCGTGTTCTCATCGGACGAATATCCCGAGTACGCCACGTCGATCTATAACGACATGGTGGGTGTATGGATCAATGGTGAGGTCGTGCCGCTGGCGGCGGGCTCCGGGCAGACGAGCGTCACGAACATAAACCTGTCGGGCGCGCAGAACCTTTTCATTTCGAACACCGGCGACCAGTACAACACCGAAATGGACGGATTTACCGTGTCTATGTCGCTCACCATTCCCGTGATCGCCGGGCAGGTGAACTCGATCAAGATCGGCATCGCCGACGTCTCGGACGACCAGTACGACTCTGAACGTGCTGATCGCGGCTGACAGCGTGCAGGGGTCGCTGATCGCCGTGACCGATGACGTCCTGCTGCGGCCGGGTGCAACGAAAACCGTCAACGTTCTCAAGAACGACATCAACCTTACCGGCGGAGAAGCGTGGATCACGCACATCAACGGCATTGCCGTGTCGCCAGGCGACAGCGTCACGCTGACCACGGGACAGACCATCACACTGACCGCCGACAACAAGCTCGAGATGGTCGGCAACAGCGAAAGCGAGGACGTCGCCTTTACCTATGGCGTGACGTCGAGCGCGGGCGACTATGCCGTGGGCTTCGTCCTTCTCGACACCGTCCCCTGCTTTGTCGCCGGCACGATGATCCGCACCGCGCAGGGCGAGGTTCCGGTTGAAAGGTTGGAGCCGGACGACCTTGTGGAGACGCGCGACGATGGCCTGCAGCCCGTTCGCTGGATCGGCCGCCGTATCCTGCCCGCCGAAGGGCCGATGGCGCCCATCCGCATAGCCGAGAATACCTTCGGCCATCACCGAGCCCTGCTCATTTCTCCGCACCATCGTGTTCTCATCCAGAACGAACACGCCGAACTGTTCTTCGGTTCGCACGAGGTCCTCGTAGCCGCGCGCGACCTTGTCGATGGCCGCGCCGTGCGACAGGTTCAGGGCGGGATGGTAGAGTACGTCCACATCCTGTTCGACCGCCATCAGATCGTCTGGTCCGAGGGACTGGAGAGCGAAAGTTTCCTGCCGGGTCCGCAGACGACGAGTTGCTTCGATGCGGAAACCGTCGCCGAGATCATACAAATCTTTCCGGAGCTGAATCCTTCGACAGGCTACGGCTACGGACCAGCTGCGCGACCTGCCCTCAAGAGGTTCGAGGCTCGCCTTCTGGTCGCCTGAGGGTCAGGCGAACAGCTGTGCCACCGCCTCCGGCATCTGGTCGGGTCTTTCCAGGATGGCGCGGGCGCCCTGCCATTCGGCAGCGGTGCCATAGCCCCAGCCCACGGCCAGTGATGGCATTCCCACTTCTGCCGCAGCCGCCACATCGTGATGACGGTCTCCGATCATCACCGACCTGGCCGGATCCTCTCCCGTCTCGGACAAGGCGTGGGCGAGAAGATCGCCCTTCCAATTTCGCGTGCCGTCAAGCTCGGGTCCGTACTCGGCGATAAACCGTGGGGCGAGGCCGAAATGCGCGGTGATGAGCCGCGCATAAGCGTGAGGCTTCGCTGTCGCAAGGTAGAGACGCGCGCCGGCAAGACAGATGGCATCCATCGCTTCGGGTATGCCGGCGTAGACCTGCGCGTCGAACATGCCGGCTTCCTGATACTTCACGCGATAGGCCTCTATGGCAGTCGCCGGGTCCGCGATGCCTGCCTTGGCGAAGCTTTCAGCGAAGGGCGGTCCGATCATCCACGTCAGGTCCGACGCAGCCAGTTCGAGGTGGCCGGTCACCGTCAAAGCGTGGACGAGCGAAGACACGATGCCGGGCCGTGAATCGACCAATGTCCCGTCGAGGTCAAGGAAGACGGCAAAGGTCATTCGTCGGATCCGTCCCCGATGCTTTCGCCTTCCCGCAGAACAGTTGTCTCGGCGACGATCACCGCATTCTCGGCAAGTGCGCGCTCCATCAAGGCAAGATCCTCGTCGCCGATCTCGTGTCCCTCGGCCTCACGTTCGGCCCGCGTCCCGTATCCAGTGACGTCGAGAGGTTTCAAACCGGCGGTTTTCAGCACCGCCACGGTTTCGCGCACCGCCTCGGCCTCGTCGTGACCGGCAGCATAGCACAGCAAGGCGGCTCCCGCCGCCTTGGCTGGAAGACCATCCTCCGGGCCGCGTCCGACTTGAACGAGGAGGGTGTAGACTTGAAGTGGGCCTTGTTTCTTCACCATGCGGGCGCCTTAGGCGGTTCGCCGACGCTTGTCTATGGCCGGAGGACCGACCACGCTATGTCCACGGGATCAGGGGCGCCGATTGCGGGTCGGGAGGGGCCATCGACCCCCCACGCTCATAGAGATGGCGGAACCCCGCGACTGCCTGCCAGGACAAGGGAAGCTTGGCCATGTCCTGCCAGAGCGCCCCTGCCTCGTGGGGCGGCACGACTTCGTCGATGGCATGCGCAAGAGCCCTGAGCCCGGCGCCGGACACGATCGAAAGCACGTCCTCATCGCTGCGCGTCAGGCAGTCGTCCTGAGACGGTTCGTCGCCCAGGGTCACACGGCCCTTGTCGCTGCACAGCCGGAATCCGTTCATCAGCGCCGCCCGAACCGGCGGATCCGCGAGACGGTAATGGTCGCCGAAGGCCTCCCAGTTCCAGTAAAGGTCGTCTGTCCCGCCGCCTTCCGAGATCCGGTCGGTGAGAAGAATGGCGGTAGCCGCGATGAAAGCTGGAAAGTCGTCTTCCGGCAGCGCCGCAGACAGCAAAAGCTGATGGTACGCCCGCTGACGGTCGGGAAGCAAAATACGGCCACCGTCCTCGACGATGGCGGCAATGTCTTCTCGCTCGGCCCCGGTTGTTCCGAGACGGAGCACGGCATCGCGATGGATGCGTGTCGCTTCGTCGAGATCGCGAAGCGCCTGACGGGTGCGGAATACTTCCGCGATACTGGTACTCATAATTCACAGGCTACCTGCTCCCTGAGGCAAAATCGCGTCCTGGTTGAGACTGCCGGGCGGAATCATTGCGTCTCGCCTTCGCAGAAATTGCGCAGGCGATCAGGGTTTTGGGAAAGCCGTCACAACGCCCGTGGGTCGGCTCGTCACCGTTCGAGCCTGACGTATCTGCTCCGGCCCGAGGACCGCGCCCTGCGGTCCCGGTTCGAGCGTCAGGATGCGCTGCGCCAGCCTCTCGGCCTCAGCGCGCGAATGGGTGACGAAAAGCGTCGAGGGGCGGTGGCGCGCGATCAGCGTCTCGGTCAGCGCCAGCATCGCCTCTGCAGTCTCGGCGTCGAGCGACACAAAGGGCTCGTCCATCACCAGAAGTTCGGGGTCGCCGCAGAACGCGCGGGCGAGGGCGAGACGGCGCTGCTGGCCAAGGGAGAGTTGGCCCGGAAACATCGATTCCTTCCCAGCCAACCCGACCTGCGACAGAGCCTCGCTTGCCACTTCGCGTGCTAGACCGGGATGGACGGCCCGCAGGTTGTCGATGGCGGATCGCCACGGTAGCAAGGTCGGTTCCTGAAACACCATGGCCAGACCGTCCGGACGGTCGATCCGTCCGTCGATCTTCCGATCGATCCCCGCCACGATGCGCAAGAGCGTGGACTTTCCGATTCCCGAAGGTCCGACGAGGGCAACAGTCTCACCTGGCGCGATGGTAAAGGAAATCGGCCCGAGGACGGGCGTATCACCGAACCGCTTCGACTTCAGGTCGATGCGGATCATGCGGTCCGCCAACGTGTCACGCGGCGCTCCCACGGCTGAAGGACGGCCCATTCGATCAAGAGCATGACCGCGATGAACGAAAACGCATAGACCAGGACCATCGAGACGTTGAAAAGCTGGAAATACAGGTGGATCTTGAACCCGATGCCGGATGACCGGCCAAGGAACTCGACGACCAGCACGATCTTCCAGATGACCGCGACCCCGGTTCGCGCCGAAGCCGCGATGAAGGGCGCGAGTTGCGGCAGGACGATGTGGTGCATCCGCTCGACCCAAGACATCCGATAGACCCGCGCCATCGCGTCGAGTTGCGGGTCGAGCGCGCGCGTGCCCTCGCGGATCACCGTCGTCACATTCGGGATCTTGTTAAGCGTCACGGCAAGGATCGCGGCTGTTTCGTTAAGTCCGATCCATAGATAGCAAAGGACGATCAACACGAGCGCGGGCAGGTTCAGGAAGATCACCAGCCAGGGGTCGAACCACCGGTTGAACGCCGGAAACCGTCCCATTGCCAAGCCGAGGGCGATGCCGATTCCCATGGACAAGGCGAAGGCCCAGACGACCCGGTAGAGCGTTGCACCCAAGTGGAACAAAAGTTCTCCCGATCCAATCGCCTTCGCGAAGTCGGGCAGAAGCAGCCAGGGCTGGGGCAGTATTTCGGGGTCGGCGGTTAGAAAGGCCGCCAGCACCCAGAGTGCCAGCAGCCCCGTCATGGAAACGACGGTGGTGAACCCCTGCCCCCGCATTGATCGCCTACTTCACATCCGCGAAAAGACCGTCTGGAACGGACGACGCTTCGCCGACGAGTTCCTCGCCACCGAGTTCGGCCATGAGCGACAGCATCTTCCCGGCGGCCTCGATGTCGATCGGACCACGCTCGGGCACCCCAGAAAGAAAGTCGGTCTTGAGCTGCTGGAATTGCGCGTCATCGTTGGCGTTCATCTGCGGACGGATCGCCTCCCACGCCTCGTCAGAGCTGGCAAGAAGCTCTTTTGCGTCGCGGCTGGCGTCGAAGAGGGCCTGCGCGATGCCCGGGTTCTCCTCGAGGAAGCTTTCCTTGAAGTAGTAACCCAGAAGCGGAGTATCGGTGTTCAGGCCAAGCGCTTCGCCTGCCGTCTCGACCGAAACAAGCTCCTTCATGCCTGCGGCCTTCATCTTGGCGAGGAAGTGCCAGAAGTTGACGACGCCCTCGTAATCGCCTCCCAGGCCCGATTTGAAGATCAACGGCGGCGCGCCGTATACCTGTTCGGTCTCGGCGGCGAGGTCGAGGCCGTACTCCTTCTGCGCGTAAGCCCGAAGGATCAGCCACGACTTGTCGAGAGGACCGCCGGCAATGCCGATCTTGCCGCCCTTGAGGTCCGCGAGGCTTTCGGCCGTGCTGTCCCCCGGAACAAGAAGCGATCCGACCGCGGTCGAGTACGGAACGAAGACATAGTCCTTGCCCGCCGCGCGCTGGCGCGCGACCCAAATCCAGTCGGCGACCGCTACGTCGGCCTCGCCGCCTTCCACCGCAATCCGGGTGGCGTCGTTGTCCGCGTAGCTCGTGATGTCGAGGTTGAAGCCGTTCGCCTCGTCAAAACCGTTTTCGGTGATCGTAGAGAGTTCCCAGTTCACCGTTCCGATCTCAAGAGTGGCGAGCCTCACCGTCGGCAAGTCTTGGGCCGAGGCAGGCAGCGCAAGCGCAACCAGCGCGGAAGCCAATGCCAGAAGTTTCACTTTCATCCTCCCAGGGTTTTCGCCGGTCAGCGTCATGGCAGCCGGCGGATGTATCGTTGCATCTGTTCCGATTCCGTCTCACTCGAGACGGCGATCGACCTCGTTCAGGTCAGCGTCCAACTCGATATCCATCTGCTGTCCGCCTTCGCAGATCACGTCGTCCAGTTCGTAGCCGCCGTCTTCCATCTCGATATCTGCGGGGTCCATCTGGCACTTCATCTCGGCCAGCTTCGCCTCGATCGCCGCCACCGTGGCCTCGTCGACAGCATGCGCCGCCGCAAAAGACGGTCCTGCGAGAACGAGCGTCGCGAGTGCGGTCGGAATGAGTTTCATCATGCGAGATCCCTTCACTGGATGCTGATCTTGATTTGTTGCGTCTCGCCGGTGGAGCCGGGGATGCGCAGGACATGGGTGCCGGGCTTGACGGCGATGAACGAGAGCTCGGCCGTTCCCGCAGCGTCGAACTCGATCGAGTCGATCGCCATGGGACGTACCTCGATCTGGTTGATGACGATCTCGTTCATCCAGATCGCGCGGAAGAAGCCTGGCCCTTCAATGGCAAGTTCGGCGGATCCGTCCGCCACGATCTCGAGCGTGTAATAGGCTCCGGACTGCAGCGTCACGTCCTCACCCAGTGGCTGTCCGGACGCCAGCGTCAGGGTGATCGTCTCGCCCCTGTTGCAGGCCGCGAGCAGCCCGGCAAAGCCGAAGTCATCGCAGAGCGGGGCAGCGGCGGCAGGCAGGCCGGTGGAAAGCGTCAGACAGAGAGCAAGAATGCGCGTCATGGGTGTCTCCTTTATCATTCGATGACCACCACGCCCCAGGGCTGGTCTCCCACTTGGATCGATCGCACTGCCTCTTCGGCCGCGACGTCGATCACGGTGACGTCGTTGGAGTTGCCATTGGTGGTAATCAGGAACTGCTCATCCGGGGTGAAGGCCAGTTGCCATACGCGCTGGCCGACGAGGATGTAGTCCTTCACCTCGAGGCTTTGAGCATCGACCACCGCCACTCGATTCGCCGGACCGAGCGCCACGAAAAGCGTCTTGCCGTCGGACGTCACCTTGGCACCGACGGGCTGGAGCCACTCAGGCAGAACGCCAGGCACTTCGAAGGAAATCTTGTCCACGAGCGTAGGCGTGCCGCTTGGGTCGATGTCAATGACAGACACCGTACCGCCGATTTCAGAGGTCACGAACAGGCGGGACCCGTCGGCGGTATATTGGGCGTAGCGCGGGCGCTGGTCGACAAGGACGTTGTGCTTGATCTGGTAATCCTCGGTCGAGATGAAGTGCGCCATGTTGGTTGTTTCGGACGTGTTGACCACCCACTTCGCATCGGGGCTCATCCCCATGCCCTCCGGCTCGACGCCCACGGGAACCTCGGCGATCACGGTGCGGCTCTGGGTGTCCGTGACGGTGACGAGGTTGTCGTCCTCGTTCGCGATGTAGAGACGCTGACCGGACGGCTCGAGGATGAAGAGCTCGGGGTCCGGTCCTGAGGGGAGACTCGGAAGTTCCTCATAGGTTTCGGTGTCGAAGACACGCACGAGGTTGTCGTCGGACGCGCAGACATAGAGGTGCTTGCCGTCCGGACTTACCGTGATGCCTCGCGGGCGGTTTCCGCCGAAGAATTCCTCTGTCACCTCCCAGGTTTCGGTGTCGATGACCGAGACGGTGTTTCCGCGTTCGTTCGTCACGAAGGCCTTCCCCGCAACGGCGGGCGATGCGAGTGCCACTGCGAAAAGGATGAAGGGCAGAGAGGCGCAGGTCATGGGGTCATCCTTGTCCAAAAGCCGTGCAGGCCGATTCTGGGCGGTCGAGGCCGAGCGTATCCTGAAGGGCGGTTCGATGCAGAAATCCGTCCTGCGGGCTGACGCTTACCGTGATGCGGTCGTCGAAGAGGATCACCTCCTGCCGCATCTGCCCGTTCCAGTCGCGGAAGTTGACCTGGTGGCCTTTGAAGCCTGCCAGTTCAAAGGCATCCGATAGAAGGAAATCGATTACCGTGGTCACGTCGTCCGATTGCGTGCGGGTGACGGCCTCGCCCAGGGCACGAAGCGCAATCCAGGTGTTGTAATCCTCGTCCTTCATGTAGCGAACGGCAATTTTCTCGAACCGGTTCTGAAGCTGAGTGGCGCCGAATGCCTCGTGCCCGCCGTGCATCTGTACCGGCCTCAGACCAGCGGACCCCATGACCGGACGCGGGGTCCAGAGGTGATACGTCAGATAGGGAGCGAAATAGTTGCTGGCGTCTGCGGCGATGACGACGTCGTGCTCTGGCAGGTCCTGCATGAACACGGGTAGCTGGCGCTGCACCAGAACATGACCCGAGTTGGTGCGCCGGGTGCCGCCGATGTCCTCGAAGACGCGCTCCTCGACGATGTCGGCGCCGAACTTCCGCGCAGCTTTGCGATAGGCATCGGCGAGCGCCACGTCGGGCGGGTTCGACCCTGCGATGAGGACGAGGCGCGTCCATTTCTTCCAGACGGCGAACTGGATCACCGCATCGGCCTGCTGCTGATAGCTTGTCGCGGTGTGCAGAAGGTTCGCCCTGCATTGGTCATCGCGCAGCGGCATGTCCGCGGCCTCGGCGTTGAACACCACTGCACCGGCCCCGGCCGCCTTGTCGGTCAGCCGAAGCAAATCATCCATCCGTGCGATGACGACGATGTAGCGAATGCCCTCGGCGAGGATTTCGTCCATCGCGGCGTCCGCGGTCTCGGGCGTCGCCGCTCGGGTTGTCGTGGCGTAGGTGTGTCCCAGGAAGGTTCCGGTGGTATTGTTGTCTTCGTCCGCAAGCCTTCCGCCGGCAAATCCCAGGTCGTCGGGCCTGAGATCGAAGCGCGAGATGGGCAAGGGGACCTGGTAGTCGATACGCAGGACCGCCGCGCGGACGTCGATGGCTAGCGCCCGCTCACTGGCGAGGACGAGCAGCGAGACTGCCAAGCAAACGATCTGCGCAATACGGAACGCCATCTCTCCCCCTCATCCGGCCGTCAGGATCGATCCTCACGCCAACGCACGGCGCCTGTAACCGCTACTTTTGGCCGAGTTGTTTCATAAGCTTAGTCGCTTCATCATTCCCCTCAACTCTTATTTTTTAAGAACGGGAGGTTGCCGCTATCGGCGGGTCGCCCGAGGAGGAGGATCCATGAAGAGACGCGCCTTTCTGGGGTCGGCGGTCGGAGCCACCATCGCACCTACGCTGGCCTTGGCACACGGACCGACACGGCAGAAGGTGACACTGGAAGCCGAAGTTGCGGCCGACCCCGATGAGGTCTGGGCCGTGATCGGTGACTTTCAGGACATGAACTGGCATCCGGCCGTCTTCTCGACCGAAGGCGCAAACGGAAACCAGATCGACGCGACCCGCAGGCTGACGCTTGGCCAAGAGGGCGGCGGCACGATCGACGAGGTGCTCTTCAAATACGATGCGGACAAGATGACCTATTCCTATCGCATCGAGAACGTGTCGGTCGACGTGCTGCCGGTGACCAACTACTCCTCTCACCTGACCGTAAAGCCGCGAGACGGCGGCGGCTCAATCGTGGAATGGCGCGGGGCTTTCTACCGCGGCTACCCGAACAACGATCCGCCCGAAAACCTGAGCGATGAGGCAGCGATCGCCGCGGTGACCGGCGTGTATCAGGCAGGTCTGGACGCCCTTGTCGAACGTTTCGGTGCGCCGGCGTCCTGACCTGCTTGTCGCCGGAGTGTTCGCCCTGTCTTCTGCAGCGGCGGCCGACACCGCCTATGTCACGTGCCAGACCGGTGAGGAGGTCGCGGTCCTCGACCTCGACACCGGAGAGACGCTCGCGACTTGGACCATGCCGGGCAATCCTGCCGGCGTTGCGATCGGCAGGGATGGTGCGGACCTCTACATCGTGAGCCCCGAAGGCAAGACGGTTCGCCGACTTGACGCGATGACGGGAGGAACACTCGCCTCGGTAACGCTGGATGGGGGACCAACGGGGATCGCCGCCGACCTGTCGCGAGGACGCATTTTCGTCTCGGACTGGTTCGGATCGCGGATTTGGGTTTTGGACGCCATGACTTTGACATCGACGGCAGAACTACCGACCGGAACCTCGCCAGCCGGCATCGCGCTGTCGGACGATGGCCGCTTCCTTGCCACCGCGGACAAGGATTCCGACCAGGTATCCCTCTTCGACGCCCAGTCACTTGACCCCCTAGGTTCACTCCGGGTCGGCGTCCGCCCTTATGGGCTGCGCTTCGCGCCGGATGGACGGCTTTTCGTGGGCAATGTGGGCACGAACGATGTCAGCGTGATCGATCCTGACCGCCGACAAGTCACTGATACCTTTTCCGTCGGCGAACGCCCTTACGGCATCGCCTTCGCCGGGGACCGTATCTTCGTCACGAACCAATACGGCAGCAGCCTTAGCGTCGTGTCGCTGGACGATCTGGCGCCCGTCGATGAGATCAGCACGGGGGAATACCCAGAGGGAATAGACACGACCTCTGACGGGTCTTCGGTCGTACTGGTCAACTGGTTCGACAACACGCTGATGGTCGTCGATGCGTCGACCCTCGCTATCACTGCGACACATGATACTTGCGACGGACCCCGTGCCTTCGGCACATTCCTCGCTGGAGGAGACTCACAATGAAGCTTGCCCTGTTCGCCGCCGCAGCCTGTGCGGCGACGCCTTCCCTGGCCGGCGAAAGCTGGGACGACATCAGCGCCGCCCTCTACGGCGATCAGATGCTTCTGTCCGCGACCGGCATCATCGCTATCGATGCGCCTTATCGAACGCCTGATGACTCCCGCGCCCAGATGGCCGCCCATGTCGTTGCGCCCTCGGGCACGACGGTCGAGGAAGTGACGGTGGTCCTCGATGAGAACCCGATGCCGGTTTCGGCAGTGTTCCGGTTCGCCGAGCCGATCCCACGTTTCTATTTCGATGTAACGATGCGGGTGAACGGGCCGACACCGCTCCACGTCGTGGCCCGCACCAGCGATGGACGCCTGTTCGTGGCCGAAAGTTTCGTCAAGACGACGGGACAGGGCGCCTGCGCGGCGCCTCCGGGGGTGGACCCGGAAATTGCGCTTCTGACCTTGGGCGAGATGGAGATAGCCCTGGCCGAACGAGCCCCTCTTCCTCCTGGCGGGATGGGGCTGGCAAGCCTTGCCGAGCGTCTCAATACGCTGGACGTGGACATCGACCATCCGCAGCACTCGGGGATGCAGATGGATCAGATCACGCTTCTCTTCACGCCGATGCGCTACATCGAGTCCTTGGGTATCGACCTCGACGGAGGCGGATACGTCGACATGACCGGCTCTATCTCGTTGTCCGAGAATCCGCAGGTCTCGCTGTCAATCCCGATGGGAAGCCAATCCGTTGATGTCACGATGACCGATACCGAAGGTACGGTCACCGAGGCGCACAAGGATCTGACAGGCTATTGAGGGGTCAGGGCTGCGGCTCTTCCGGCTTTACCCTTTCCACCGGATAGTCCCAGAGAGCCCAACCGTCCGTGCCCTCAGGCAGCCAGTAGACGGACGAATAGCCCCATTCGATCGCCCGTTTCGCGGCGTTCCAGCTCATCCAGCAATCCTCCAGGCAGAAGAACACTACGGGATGTGTCGTGTCGCCGTTCGTGCCCTTTTCGAGCCCGCGTCGGAAGTAGTCTGCAGTGACGTCCGCGATGGCCCCATATCCCACGTTCGGAAGCCAGATCGCGCCGGGAATCGAGTTGCGTGGCTTGTCGCGCCATATCGTGCCGGCGGGAAGGTTTTCGGGTTTGGGCGCCTGCGGCAGGACATCGATGAAAGAGGCCCTTCCGCTCTCCCAGAGGTCGTGCGCCTCCTCGGGACCGACGACGGTTCCGCCCTTCAGTGTCGAGGGAACGGGCGCGCGGTACTCGTCCATCCGATAATCGTCGGGCTCGGCGACCTGCGCTCCCGCCGCTCCCGTCAATGCGAGGAGAGCGGCAAGAACCTTTATCATTGCCCGAGGTCCACGACCTCGGTTCCCAGGTCGTTCACCAGCGGTACACCCGCGTTGACGAGGATCGCATTGATCTCGTCCTGGTGGCGCCGGATGAGGGAATTCAGCTGGCGCTGCCAGACCTTCTCGCCCTGACGGACACCCATGGTGATCCGGAAGAACAGACGCGGCGGAAGCTCTTCCTTGACGAGCGGCGTGACCTTCATTCCGGGATAGGACGTTTTCACCAGCGGCCCGCCGAGCGGCCCCCAAAGAATGGCTGCGTCGATGGTGCCCGCCTTGAGGTCGTCCAGCATGTTGTTTGCAGGACTTTCATAACGTCGGTCGACCACGAGGTTGTACGGTTTCGCGGCTCTCATAAGCCCATTGTGCGCCATATGTGCCGAGGGCGGCGTTCCCGCGATGACCCCGATCTTGACCGAATTCAGGGCCGGATCGGAAAGTGTATCGACGTCGGCAAGTGGCCCATCCTTCGGAACGATCAAGGCATAGGCAGAGGTGAGGTAGTGGTTGGTGTTCAACACCAATTCCTCACCCTGCGCATAACCGATGACGACGTCGCATTTCTTGGCGTTCAGGGTGTTTCGGATGAACCCCGTCGCCATTGGATACCACGTGTACTGGACGGGTATCCCCAGCTTGTCGGCGAAGAACTCGGCCAACTCGTTCTCGTAGCCTCCCTCCTTGTCGTCGGACATCGGAAGGTTGGCGGGGTCTGCACAGACGCGCAGAGCGGTCTGGGACACAAGGTCCGACGTCTGCGCGAAAGCCGCCCCTGCCAGCGACATCAGCAGAAGCGACACGACCGTCGTTCGTGCCCGGTCAGCTACCCATGCAAGCATTTTCAGCCTCGGAGAATGCCTCGGGCTTGTCCTGCTTCTTGGCCGGCCGTCCGCGGCCGACCGCGTCGGTGCCCCGCGCCCTGAGGTAGGTGTAGATGTCGTCGAGATAGCACATCACGTTCGGGTTCGTGCCGAGGGCAGGCATCACGAGATTCTGCGCCGCGTTCACCTCTTGCTTGCCGTTCACGACGATGTCCTGAAATTCGTAGTAGTCGAGCCGCATGACGGACTCCTGCAGCGCGGGGGCATAGGATCCGCCGGCGCCGTCCGGTCCGTGGCACTGGAAGCATTCGGCGTTATAGCGGCGGAAGCCCGAGAACGTCGCAAAGTCGACCGTACCGTCCTCTTCGACCTTGAACGTCGGGATCCCGTGCTGTGTGTACCAGCGTCCGCCTTCTTCGTAGTCAGCGGCGGTATCCGTGATTTCTTCCTGCGCGACGGCGGACTGGCCGAGCGTCAGCGCGATTCCTGCGGCCAACAAGAGCCTCATCTTACTCATCTCCGTTTTTTCCTTATCTGACGAAGGAGGGCTGGCGCGACAAGCGCGCCAGCCCCCGTGTCTTGTCTCAGGCCCGGTTTAGTTCGGGAGCTTGAACACGGTCAGCTGGCCACCGAGCGCGGTGTAGTCGCTGAGCGCGGCATAGCCACCCACAGCACCCAGACCGTCGTTCGGGTTGGTCAGACCTGCGGCGAGGCCGATGCCAGCCCAGCCACCGACGCCCGACAGGATGCCGATGTACTGCTCTCCGTCGCGCTCGTAGGTCATCACGTTGCCGATGATCCCCGACGGGGTCTTGAACCTGTAGAGTTCTTCGCCCGTGTCGGCATCGACGGCCTTCAGGTAACCTTCCAGCGTGCCGTAGAAGACAACGCCGCCTGCAGTGGCCAGAGCGCCCGACCACACCGAGAACTGCTCGGGGATCGACCACTTGATCTCGCCAGCCACGTTGTCCCAGGCGATGAAGTTACCCATGCCGCCATGGCTGTCCGGCGCGGGGTACATCGCAAGGGTTGCACCGACGTAGGGCTGTCCGGCGGTATAGCTGACCCGGAAAGGCTCGTAGTCCATGCAAACGTGGTTCGTAGGCACGTAGAACAGCTGGGTATCCGGCGAATAGGCTGCCGGCTGCTGGTCCTTGGACCCGAGAGCGGCCGGGCAGATACCCGTCGAGTTCACGTCCTCGCCGTTCTGCTCGGTCGAGTACTGCGCGACCACCTGCGGCCGGCCGTACTGATCCGATGCCGGATCCATCACGACTTCCGTCGCCCAGTTGACGGCGGGGTCGTACTTTTCGGCCACAAGCAGTTCGCCCGTCACCCGGTCGAGCGTGTAGCCGAACCCGTTACGGTCGAAGTGGGTGAGAAGCTTTCGCTCGGTTCCGTCGATGGCCTGCTCCGACAGGATCATCTCGTTGATCCCGTCATAGTCCCACTCGTCGTGGGGCGTCATCTGGTAGAACCATTTGGCCATACCGGTATCGATATCGCGGGCCATGACCGTCATGGACCAGCGGTTGTCGCCCGGACGCTGCGCCGGGTTCCAGGTCGAGGGGTTGCCGGTGCCGTAGTAGAACAGGTTCTCGTCCAGGTCGGCCGAGTACCAGCCCCAAGTCGTGCCGCCGCCGATCATCCACTGATCGCCTTCCCAGGTATTCGTTCCCGAGTTCTCGCCGACCGGCTCGCCCAGATGGGTCGTCGCCGCCGGATCGACAAGGATGTCGGAGTCCGGACCCATGGAATAAGCGCGCCACTCCTGCTCGCCGGTTTCCATATTGTAGGCTGTCACCGACCCGCGGACGCCGAATTCGCCGCCCGAGATGCCGACGATGACCTTGTCCTTGATCGGCAGAACCGTCGCCGTGTTCGTCTCGCCCTTGGAGGGATCGCCGTTCACGACTTCCCACACCACTTCGCCGGTCTCGGCGTCGAGCGCGACGACCTTCGTATCGGCCTGGTGAAGGAAGATCTTGCCTTCAGCATAGGCGACGCCGCGGTTCACGGTATCGCAGCACATCACCGGGATGACGTTCGGGTCCTGCTTCGGCTCGTACTTCCACTTGATCTTGCCGTCATTGGCCAGATCGAGTGCGTAGACGATGTTCGGGAACGGCGTATGGACATACATCGTGTCGCCGATCACCAGCGGCGAACCTTCGTGACCACGAAGAACGCCCGTCGAGAAAGTCCAGGCGACCTGCAGGTCGCCGACGTTCTCCTTGTTGATCGTATCCAGAGCTGAATAGCGCTGGTTCTTGTAGTCGCCCGTCTGGATCGCCCACTGAGCGGGGTTCTCCATCTGGGTCACAAGGTCATCGTTCGCCAAGGCGGCTGACGCCACCAGGCAAAGCGCGACCCCGGAGGTCAAAAGCGTACGCACTTTCATTCCAAGTCCTCCCAAAAAACGACGCGCGGCGCCGTCGTTGCGCGCCCGGTCCTCCTCGACCGAGAGCGATGATATGCCGACAGGCCCCCTGTTCGGACGGTCGGCCCTACTCGTCCCCGCTTAGCTTCCCTCAGCCGGGAAGGTCGCGAGATACGCGATCACGTTCGTGCGTTCCTCCTCCTTGCGGAGGCCCGCGAAAGACATCTTTGTGCCCGGCGCATAGTCCTTGGGCTTCTCGATGAACTGCGCCAGCGTCTCAGGCGTCCAGACAGTGCCGTCGGCACCGAGCGCAGTAAGTGCGTCCGAGTACGAAAAGTCCGGCTCGCTCGCGATGACGCGGCCGACGATCCCATTCAACTCCGGACCGGTCTTGTTGGCTGCGTCGGCACCCACGGCATGGCAGGCCTGGCATTTCCTGAACACCTTCTCTCCGGCAGCGGCATCACCGGAAACGGCGTCTTGAGCGGCGGCGGCGAAGGGAAGGCAGGCGACGGCGAGGCTGGCGATCAGTGTGTTACGCATCAGAGTTTCCTTTTCGACTCATGAGAGATTCGCCGCATGAAAGGCGACGTGATCGGCAGCAAAGCTATTAACGAAAAAATAGGAATGGTCATATCCACGCTGCATCCGGAACTCGCCCGGTTGGCGGCGCTTCGCCATCATGCCTGCAAGAGCCTCGGGCTTGAGCAGGTCGAGGAACTGGTCCGATGCCCCCTGATCGACCAGGATCTCTCCCTTCCAGCCGTGCTCTTCCAGAAGCAGCGTCGAGTCGTGTTCGGCCCAGACACTTTCGTCGTTGCCCAGATAAGCGCCAAGTTGCTTGCGGCCCCAGTCGGATTGCGTGGGATGCGCGATCGGCGCGAAGGCGGACAGGGAGTCGTAGCTGTCGGGATTGCGCAAAGCGATCGTGATCGCTCCGTGGCCACCCATGGAGTGACCCGTGATCCCGTGACGGTCGTTCACGGGCAGGTTCCCGGTCACTACATCGCGCAATTCCTTCACGACGTAGTCGTACATCTGATAGTGCGCTGACCACGGAGCTTCGGTCGCGTTCACGTAGAAGCCCGCGCCCTTACCCAAGTCGTAGGCGTCGTCGTCCGCAACACCCTCGCCGCGCGGCGAGGTGTCGGGAAAGATGACCGCGATTCCGTGATGCGCGGCAGTCTCCTGAAAGCCGCCCTTGGTCATCGCGTTCTCATGGGTGCAGGTCAGGCCCGACAAATACCAAAGCACCGGGACCGGACCGTCTTCGGCTTGAGGCGGAAGGTAGGCGCCGAACGTCATCTTGCCGCCGCACACAGCCGAGTCGTGGCTGTACACGCCCTGGACCCCGCCGAAGCTTCGATTTTCCGAGATGCGTTCCAGTGTCATCGGATCAGTACACCACCACCGAGCGAATGGACTCGCCCGAGTGCATGAGGTCGAACCCCTTGTTGATGTCGTCGAGCGACAGTGTGTGGGTGATCATCGGGTCGATCTCGATCTTCCCGTCCATGTACCAGTCCACGATCTTCGGCACGTCGGTTCGCCCGCGCGCGCCGCCGAACGCCGTGCCCCGCCATGTGCGGCCGGTCACGAGCTGGAAGGGACGAGTCGAGATCTCGGCACCAGCCGGAGCCACGCCGATGATGATGCTCTCGCCCCAGCCCTTGTGAGCGCACTCGAGCGCGGTCCGCATCACCTTGACGTTTCCGGTCGCGTCGAAGGTATAGTCCGCGCCGCCCTTGGTCAGGTTCACGAGATATGGCACGAGATCGCCCTCAACCTCGGACGGGTTGACGAAGTCGGTCATGCCGAAGCGCTCGGCCATCGTCTTCTTGTCGTTGTTCAGGTCGACGCCGACGATCTGGTTCGCTCCGGCAAGGCGCAAACCCTGGATGACGTTCAGGCCGATACCGCCCAGACCGAAGACGACGGCACGCGAGCCGATCTCGACCTTAGCCGTATTGATGACCGCACCAATTCCGGTCGTCACGCCGCAACCGATGTAGCAGATCTTGTCGAATGGCGCGTCCTCGCGGACCTTCGCCAGCGCGATCTCGGGCAGCACCGTATGATTAGAGAACGTCGAGCAGCCCATGTAGTGCAGGATCGGGTCGCCATCGAGCGTCGAGAACCGCGACGTTCCGTCAGGCATCAATCCCTGGCCTTGGGTCGAGCGGATCGCTTGGCAGAGGTTCGTCTTCGGATTGAGGCAGTATTCGCACTCACGGCACTCAGGTGTGTAGAGTGGAATGACGTGGTCGCCCTTTTTCAGACTAGTGACGCCCTCTCCCACTTCCATGACGACGCCAGCGCCCTCGTGACCGAGGATCGCGGGAAACATGCCTTCGGGGTCGGCACCGGACAGGGTGAACTCGTCGGTGTGGCAGATGCCGGTCGCCTTGATCTCGACAAGGACCTCCCCGGCTCTCGGGCCATCAAGGTTGACCTCCATGATCTCAAGCGGCTTTCCAGCCTGTACAGCCACGGCGGCACGCGTTCTCATCGGTCTCCTCCCAGGTCGTCGTCCCCCTGTGTCGGGGTGTTTCTTAGAATATAAGAAGCGGGCCACCTCCTGAACAATTGATACGATGGTGTGTATTGGCGCTTCCGATCCGCACCTAAAGGGTGGCGGTGCGCACGCCGCAAAGGAGGGAACCATGCAGCGAAACACGGCTCTTCTGGCTGTCGCCATTTCGGGGGTGCTCAACCTGTCCGCCATAACGGCCGATGCTGCGGACTTTGCCGATCCCACGTGGCCCTGCATTCAGCGCAAGGTCGAGACGCTTTCGCCCGGCCTGATGTGGGCGCATCCCCTGCCCGAGACGCCGGCCAGCAAGGAAGAGACGGCGGCGGTCGCCCTTATGGCCGAACGACTGACACTGCGACGGAGCGATCTCGAAAGCCTTCGCCCCGAGGTTCAGGCCTTCGCCGAAAAGTACAGTGGAGACCCCGAGGTCATGGGCCGGGTGTTCCAGCGCGCGTTCAAGGGTCTCGACACGCGCCGCACGAGAATCATCAACGGAATCGCTGACTTCTCGTTAAGCCAGATCGCTTTGGCACAAAGTATCGAAGACACTCGGAGCGAGATGGATACGCTGATGGCCGCCGACGAGCCCGATTTCGACCGCGTCGACGAGTTGGAGGAAAAGCTGGATTGGGACCAACTTATCTACGGCGACCGTCAGAAATCGATTACCTACCTCTGCGAGACGCCCCAGCTTATCGAGCGCCGCCTGTTCGGCATCGCGCAGCTGCTGGCCGAGCACGTCGCAGGCTAGCCTACTCCCATTCCAGTTCAGTCCAGGCGACGGTGGCATTACGCGGATTATAGGCGTCGAAGAGGCTCCATCTCGTCGCTTCGTCTGCCGCGATGATCTGTATTGCGTCGCCAATCCGGTCGCCTCTGTCGATCGCGCCACGGGTGTCCGACTCCAGCACCGACAGATACCGCTCGAGGTTCCCCGCACCTTCAGGCCAGTCCAAGATCGCCGCACCGTGGCCGGGAACGACGGCCTCAACGTCGCGCGGCTTCAACTCCGCCAGCACCGCTTTCCAACCTTTCAGACTCCCATCGAGGGAGGGCGTATGGTCGTCGAAGAGAAGGTCGCCCAGGAACATCACGCCTGTCGTGGGGTCGAAAACGGTCATGTCGGCGCCGGTATGCGCGACAGGCCAAGGTTCAGCGAGGAGTATCCGGTCGCCAAGGTCTATCTCGGTAGGCTCGGCGATGGTGACGGAAACCTTTGGAACGGCGCTTCCCACGAAGGTAGGACCCACTAGCCTCTCGAAACTCGTCACGTAGGTCGAAGCACGGTCCGCAAGCGCGCGCGGCAAATCGGAATGGCCCACGATCTGGGCACCCGCTTCGGTGAAGACACTGGCGCCGAAGATGTGGTCGGGGTGCATGTGTGTGAGGAGGACATGCGACACGGGCAGATCCGTCTCGGCCCTCACGGCGCGCCACAGCCCCTCCCCCACGACACGCGAGCCGCCGGCATCGATGACGGCAACGCTGTCGCGCCCCACGACGAAGCCAGAGTTCGAAACGTCGCCAGCGTTTCCCTGCGCAGGCTCCTCGATGAGCCCCACATGAACAAAGACGCCGTCCGCGACCTCGAGGATCGAAAGCGCCGGTCCGGAAGGCACGCAACGAGGTGACCCGTCAGCACCGGGGGGAATTGACGGCATCCGGGCCTGAAGCGCCGCATCGCATCCCTCGATTGTGGCCGCCTCGAATCCCGGAAGTAGGCGATCCATACAGTCGGCGCCGGCAAGCCCGAGACAAAGCGTCACGACGGCTTCGAACATGTCCCGACCCTCCGACCAAACCTCACGGAATCGTGCGCTCGCTTGCGACTGAGGTCCAGATATACCTCCGGCGCGGGTTGTGGCATTATTTACTCGACGTACCGTTGCGGGAGGAGACCGTGATGCCCTTGAAATCGATGTGTATGGCCGTCGTCGTGGCGCTTGTGACAGGCAGCGCTTTCGCCGAGACGGTCGTGCAAAATCCGCTAACCGAAAGCCCGACGTGGGAGGACCTACGGTTCGACGTCGTAGGCGACGCGGACCTGGCTGAGGGCAACGACATTCTGTCAGTCGAAGCCCCATCGCGGGCTGCCGACGCCGCCACGGTGCCCGTTGTGCTTACCCAGACGAACCCTAACGTACATATCACCGCTGCAACCGTCGTCATCGACGAGAACCCCGCGCCGGTCGCCGGGGTCTTCACCTTCGGCGACGGTATGGGAGAGCTGTCGTTCGAGATGCGTTTGCGGGTGAACCAGTATTCCAACGTCCGCGTGATTACCCAGACCGAAGACGGCCTTTCCATGACAGGACGCTTCGTGAAGGCTTCGGGCGGATGCTCGGCGCCGGCGTCGCGTGATCCGGAAAGCGTGCTTGCGTCCATGGGCGAAATGAAGCTCCGGCTCTTTGGCGAGATGGACGCGCCACTTCAGTCGAACGTGCGGCGCGAAGCTCAGATCATGGTCCGCCACCCGAACTATTCGGGCCTTCAGCGCGACCAGATCACCCAGCTTTTCATCCCGGCGCACTTCATCGACCACCTCGAAGTCTGGCAGGGCGACGACATGCTCTGGGCGATGGACGGCGGCATCTCGATTTCCGAGAACCCCGCCTTCAGGTTCGGCTACATCGACAACGGGTCCGAAGCCTTGACGGTGAAGGCGACGGACACTTCCGGCAACTCGTTCGAACAGGTCCTGCCCAAGGGTCCGGCCACCTGACGTCCCGGCGTTAGAAGCAGACCAGTTCTGACTCGGCCTGGGCGCGCCGCAGGTCAGCTACCAGGTGCTCTGCATCCGGCGAGCTGTTGAACACCGCCATGCGCTCGCCCCCGACACGGCGCATCGACAGGACGGTCTCTGCCTCCACGTATTTCTCGTAAGGCAGGATCGAAGCGATTTCGTCTATCGAGCAAGAGCAACGCTCCAACATCTCTCGTGTCTGGCCGTTCTTTGCCATGCACGCGAAAACATAGTCGGCACGCGTGGCCGTCGGATAGTCGTTCAATCGCGCAGCTTCGTCCTGTGCAACGGCGGCGAAAGGCAAGACCGCCAAGAGGGTCGCAAGGCGTCTCATTCCGCCACCCCGTCAAAGGTCAATGTCGAGTGGTAGATCGGAGCCGATTCACCCGGAACGGTTGCCTCAAGACCCAGATACCATCCCGGAACCTCGTCGGACATCGTCACGCTGAGGGTCAGATCCCCGAAACCCTGCATCCGCTCGCGATTGGGATCGTTCTCGAAAGGCCTGAGCGTGATCCGGGTCGTCTCGATCTCACGGCCCTCGAAGGTCTCGCGCCCTTTCTCGACCTCGGCAGGCTGCGTCAGCGCATCCTTCACACGATTGCGAATGTAGAAAGGGCTACCACCGGCCGCTTCGGCCATGTCCCGCACAGTAGTTTCGTAGAAATACATAATAATCGGGTTGCCAACGCTGGCGGGGAAGGATCCGATTCCGCGCTCCTTGCCGTTTTGGTGCAGGGAAAGTGAGACAGCCGCCGGCTCGGACTCAAGGAATGCGAGCTGAATATCACCCGTGTCGCGATCCTCGGCCTCAGGCACGAGCTCGCTCGTGACCTCACGGCGGTATTCCAGACCGCCGTCTCGGTCCACGGCGTCGAGCGTGCCGTTCTTGAACAACAAGTCATAGCTTTCCTCGGCCCCGATGGTTTCCGCCCCAAGCGGAAGGGCAAAGGCCGCGACGCCAAGGATCGCGGCGAAAACGGTGGTCTTCATTCTGCGGCTCCTTTTCCCGGAGTCCGATCCTTGGTCAGCGGAGCGGTCAAGTCATCGCCGACCTTCGTATGTATCGAAGTCTTGGCCTCAGCAGCGATGGACGCAAGCCTGACCTTCCAGTCCATGAGCTGCCGCAGGCGCGAGAGCTTGATCGGTTTCGTCATCACGGACACGTCGTCGGGAATCGCGGCCTCGAGAACAGCCTCGCTGCGGTCGGCGGTGATGATGATTGCGGGCACATGTGTCCGCGTCACCTCACGGATGGCCGCGATGACCTGAACGCCCGTCTGCCCGTTGTCCAACTGGTAATCGGCCAGGATGATGTCGGGCGGGATGCCCATGTCTTCGATGAAACGCAGCGACTCGTCGCGGTCTCGAGCGGCGAAGACGCTGGCGCCCATCTGCTCCAGCCATTTCGTCGTAGCGAAGAGAACATCCTCGTCATTCTCGACCACCAGCACGAGCTGGTCGAAGGCAACGTCCTCGGGCGCGGGCAGCCGCGCCAAAGGCTCGCCAGGACCGGCCTCCCCATCCGCGCGGTCGAGGATGATCGAGAAGATCGAGCCTACGCCGGGCTTCGATCGGACCGATAGCTGGTGCCCGAGAAGCCGACATGCGCGGTCGACCACGGACAACCCTAGCCCCATGCCGGACCCCAGCGGCACGCCGCCCGCCCGCGTGAACTCTTCGAAGATGCGCTTCTGGTCTGCAAGTGCAACGCCGATACCGGTGTCCCAGACCTGGACTTCAACTCTTTCGCCGCGCCGCCTGCACCCGACCAGCACCCGGCCGCCCGGCTCAGTATACTGGATCGCGTTCACGACAAGGTTCTGGATCGACCGCAGAAGATAGACAGGGTCCGAGCGCACCACGGCGTTGCAGGTCACGACATCGAATCGCACGTTCTTCTGTTCGGCGACAAGTGCCTGGTCGCCATGGATGCCGGCGAGAAGCGCGCCAAGACTCACGTTCGCGACCGAAACGGCATTTGCATCGGCGCTTTCGAGACGCGAGATGTCGAGAAGCGAGCGTAAAAGTTGCTCGGCCGATCCGAAGGCTCCGAAAAGTCGCTCCACAAGAGGATAGTATGCTGTGTCGCGCGTGCTTTCCTTGAGCGTCGAGATGAGAAGCTGCGCCGCGTTGATCGGTTGAAGAAGATCGTGGCTTGCCGCGGCAAGGAACCTCGTCTTCGACGAGATCGCGGCCTCCGCACGATCTCGGGCGACGCGCAGTTCGTCCTCCACCCGCGCCTTTTCGCGGTATTCGCGGCTGAGCCTCTCATTGGCGTGGATCAATTCAGCCGTTCGTTCGCGCACCCGCTTTTCCAGCATTTCGGCGGTCCGGACCGATAAGGTGACATCCGAGACCTCAATGATGTAGCCCCCGTCGGGCAGACGGTTCGCGTGGATGTCGAGGACCTTCTCCTCGGCCTGGCGCAGCCGCAGCTTCAAGACCCCCTCGGCCTCCAGCGTGCTCCACCACAGGTTTGGGTGCTGCGCCTCACCACCGTCGACGCGGTGGCGCTGCTCCAGAAGCGCCACCAGATGTGCGGCTTCGACGCCAGGTGCAACTTCGGCAGGCGGCAGGTCGAGAAGGTCACAGAAACGTGTGTTCACCAAAAGGATGCGACCGGACTTCGACAAGGTGCAGGCTCCCGCACCTATGTTGTCGAAAACGGCGCGAAGATAGTCCTCCTGCAGGTCGATCAAGGTTTCTTTCTCGACCCGGTTCTTCCGGACGAGTTTGGTGATTTCGGTCACAAGCAGGACTATGCTGCCCCTCGGGGTGTTCTGCACGTTCAGTTGGAACCAGCGGTCGTCCCGAAGTTCGATCACCAGCGCAAGCGCTTCCTTCTTGCGGCGCAGGCGGGTGCCGATCTCTTGGAGGCTGCGGTCAGACGAGACGAAGGCCTCACTTTCCGCGATCAGCGCAAAGAAGCGGTCGGTGCCGAGGTTGGGCACGAACTCGGCGGCGCGGTCCGGAAGAAGATGCGAAAGAAATTCGTTCGTCACATGCAGGCGGTCGTCCATGAACAGGGCGAACCCCTCGGCCATGGACGACAGCGCCTCGACCAGGCCTTGACGCGTGCGCTCGCGCTCGAAGCGGACGCTGGCAAGCTCGGTCTCGGCCCGTTTAAGGTCGCGGGTCTGCGCCTCGACCCTCTCCTGAAGCTCGATGGCGGACTGGAAAGCGCGGAAGGCGGCCGGTCCGATGTCATTGTGGCGGTCGGCGCGACGGATCAGCGCCTCGATGATTTTCTCCTGGCGCTCAAGACGAAGTTCGATTGGTTCAGCGGGGTCGACGAGGCCGTTCACGGGGTCGGCTCCCTCGCCTGGGCTTCAAAGAATGCGACACCGACGAAGGTCTGGTTCATGTGCACACCGGACTGTTGCTCGCCGTAGGTGTTGAAGCCAAACACCCGCCGCTTCCTGAGAATGCGAGAGACGGTGCGATGAAGCTGCTTCTGTTCGATTTCGAGCTTGCGAAGCGCGCAGTCGAACCCCAACACGAAATCGGGAACGTGGCCGCCGCTGTTGTGTATGTCGAGACCCGCGTCCAGGGTCTCGATGATCTCCCGCCCGCGACCGAGCGTCAGAATGAGCCCGTCGTCGATAGCAGCAAGGAACGACATCGCGTGATTATCTGATACTTCGCGAACGGCACGGACGTAGAACTTCTGGTTGTGCCGCAAAAGCATCGGGTTCTCGGCGAAGACCTCGGGCGACAGCTGGGTGACGGGACAGCCGACCAGCCGCGCATATTCCAACGCTGCAGGAGCTCCGTTGATCTCATAGACCAGCCGCTCGTCCGGGTCCGCGCGGGTGATGACGATCTGGCGACCTATCGGTAGAAAATGGTCGAAGCCGATGCCCTGGAATTCGAGGTTCGTCTCGACAAGGACCAGGACCGCGGCATTTGAATGCGCGCGGCCGTCGTGCAGTACAAACGACTTTTCGAACCTGAAGCCGTCGCCGGCCGAGCCGCCGAAGATCGGGACACCCTTAAGCGCCGCGTCGAGTGTTGAAATCAGCAGGTCTTCCTGTTTGCTCAACCCGTCGCAGAATACGAGGCCAAGCCGCTTCCACCCCGTTCTGTGCCTGAACTTGTCGTCAAGCCTTTGTGCCTGAGCCGCGACCTGAGGCGCCTCGAGCGGCGCAAGATCGTCGATCAGAGCCGAGGCGCATCGGAAGTTCGCCTTGGGAAAAGCGAGGAGGAGGAGAGCATGATCCTCATATCCTTCTCCGGTGATCTGGCCTGCGGTGGTACAACCGTACACGGGGGGACCGGGTAGCCGAGCCGATAGAGCCTGCGCCGTTTCATCCACGTCGAGGTGCGAGGGAAGAAACGCCAACACGAAGCAGACCTCCGACACATCGAAGCCCGAGACCGCTTCGTCCACTGCCGCCACCGGATCAGGAGCGCCCGAGCGTCCGATCCAGAGAAAGCGTGGAGCTTCGAGCGCTACGCCGTCATCCACCTCCGGCCCCGTCAGTTCTTCAGGAATGTTTGGATTTCCGGCTCGCCGCCCCCAGACCGTGCGGCAAGCTGTTCGACCAGTACCGCCGCCTGCGTCCGGTTCCGCACGCCGAGCCGGCGCAGAAGGGCTGTGATGTGTGCCTTTACCGTCGCTTCGGCCAAGGACAGTTCGTAGGCAATCTGTTTGTTGGGATTGCCCGTACAGATGAGTTTCAGGATGCGCTTCTGCTGTGGCGTGAGTTGTGCAAGCTGAGGGTTGACGCCGAAGACCGAGCAAAGACCGTCAACCTCTTCCGGCTCATCGTCCTTCGCGTCGCGGTACTCGGGCGGCACATAGCGCCGGCCCGCTGCGATCTCGGAAATGGCGTGCCTCAACGTCTTGGCAGAGCTTTCCTTGGGTAGAAAGCCCATGGCTCCGCGATCGAGAAGGGACCGGACCAGTTCGGGCGAGGCAAGCGACGAGATCACGAGAATGCGTGCCCCGGAAAGCCGGACGGTCAGTTCCTCGAAGCTCGAAATCCCGGTGACGTCGGGAAGCTTGAGATCAAGAAGGATGAGATCAGGCTCGATCCCCTCATCCAGAAGCGCCAACGTCTCAAGTAGGCTACCTGCCCGGTGAATTCGGCAATCCTCGAAGATATGCGTCAGCGTCGCCGCAAGCGCGTCACTGTAGAGCGGATGGTCGTCGACGATCATAACGCTCGACATGGACACCGTCGGTGACAGGTCTGCCGACATGTACATAGTGATTCTCCCTGACCACAAGCTAGCGGAAGAGTCTCCCGTTTCCACAACTTATGTAGCCGCTCTGCCGCAGGGTCAGGCGCCTCTTATCTCGCCGCCGAAAGGAAGGTCCGGGAGAACCAGGCGAGATCGGGTGACGTACCGGCGGGATCGAACAAGCTGCGATCGAGGACCGCGATGAGGTCTTGGCGAGCAATTGACGGTCCGTCGCGCTCGATCATGCGGGCCGCCATCCGGCGCGCCTCACGTCCGTCACCCTTGCGTGCGGCCTTTACTAGACGCCGGGCAAGCGGATCGATGCTTGGCACGCGCCGGAGAACCTCGTTTGCCGTGACTGTTCGGCCCCTCAGGCCGACGGAAAGTCCGCCGAGAAAGATCAGGGCCGCGGCACTGGCCACAGGCCAACCCGGCAGCCGCGCCTCTTGAACCGGCACGACGGCGGGCGGCGGACCCGACGGTACCTTCACCCCGTAGGCGATCCGCTGCGGCGAGATGACGGCTTCCAGCGATTGTCGCGTCTCGGTGTCGAAATAGGGGAACGAAATGGGTTCGACGATCGTCGAGACGTCGTTCGTGGGCCTGATTGTCCAACGCCAGAAGGCATAGCTGACGGGTCCTTCGGGGGTGAGTTCCGCCAACCGCTGCTCGGGGTGCGGGAAGATCATCGCAGAGGGCGAGGTCAACTCGGGCATCGGGGGGATCATCTCGGGCGTCACGCCAAGGGCTTCGACCCGGATGACGCGCAGGACGGCCTCGCCGGGCGCCAGCTGGTCGGGTGCGTTCGACCACTGGTCAGTAACGACCAACCGCTTGACGGGGAACCATACTCCCTCGACCTCGGGCGCCAGCTTCACCTCGATTTCGATAGGTTGCGACAGGGCGGCATGTTCGAACCAGTCGTCGCCTTCGTCCGTGAGGGTAAGGTTGTGGGTGAAAGCCCCTATCGCCAGCGTTCCAGCTCGCTCAGGAAAGAGCGCCATCCGCCTGGTGAAGACCTTCACCTTCTGCCCCCGGATGCGCGCTTCCGTCCACATGTCCTGGCCAAGCTGCGACCAACTGAACCCGTCGAGCTCCGGTTGCTTGAGCGACTCCCGCGTGATGTGCCGGCGATAAGTGCCCCTGATCGTGACGAGAACCATTTCTCCCACCAGCCGTTCGGAGGCGCCGTCCTCGATTTCGATGGTCAGGGAAAGCTCTCCTGGCAGGACTTCTCGAGTCTGCGCGACGGCAAGTATCGGAAAGACAAGGCACAAGATAACCAACACGCGCATCATCGGCTTGCCTCCGCAGGGGATACGACCGCCGCAAGTCGTCGCTTGTGCTCCTGAAGGATTCGGGCTGAGAGATACGCCCCGGGCACGTCCGCCAGCTGTGACAGCCAGCGGTCGTTCGCAACCATGAACTTGTCGTCGAAGACGCGCCGCACGCCTGCTTCGCCCCGGCTTTCCAGAGCGGCAAGGCCTAGCATGGTGTTCGCGTTCGTCACATCGCTTCCCGTGCCTGACGCTCGTCCGCTGCCTTCTCCGACGCTTGCTTCGGTGGTCACCCCTTCCTTGGGGCGGGCAAAGAGGGCCAGCGTCTCGGCGTCGATGCCAAGACTGGCGTAGAAGGCGGATACCACGTCGAAGTTCGCCTGTGCCGTCGGATCGCCCCGGGCGATGGCCACGTCGAGCGCTTCTAGCGCGGCAGCATAGTCTCCGGCGTGGGCAAGCGCCGTTCCCAGGTCGAAGGGCATGTCCGCGTCATCGAACGCGTCCGCCGATGCCTCGAAGTCACCCGAACGGTAAAGGGCAACCCCTTTCCAGCCAGGTTCCTCGAACACGACGGCGGCAAGGCGAGGCATCCCGAGCGCAAGAAGAGCGCGCCCGAAAGGTGCGAAACCGCCTGAGAGAAGTGCGACAGCTACGGCGGCCACGGCGAGGAGCGTAAGAGCCTTCATGGACTCGATCTCGCGAGGAGAAGGGCCAGCGGCACCAGCGCCAGGAAGATGAGCACCCGACCAAGATCGCGCCAGAAGAGAAGCGGCATGTCCTGCCGTTCAAGTTTGGTCCGAGCGTCGGCCTCCAGAAACTCTCCGAACGCCTCCAGGTCGCGCGAACCGAAGACCCTTCCCTGGCCGAGGGCAGCATGAGTCTCCATCTCGGATCCCGGCTCCGACGCCGCCACGACCGAAAGCCGCGCCCCGGTCGCGGCGATGGCTTCGGTCGCCCGCAGAGAGGCCGGTCCAAGACCCGTGCCATCGGTAAAAAGGATGACGTCGCCGGCAAGGATGTCGGCCTCGCGCAGCAGCTCGGCAGCCAACTCAAGTGCGCGCTCGGGGCGGGTGCCTTCGTCAGGGACGGTTTCGGAGTCGATGAGCGACAGGGTCTGGCCAAGCTGAAGATGGTCCTGCGTCATGTCCGTCGCGACATAGGCATCACCGGCGAAAACGATGATCCCCCCCGGACGGGATCGTAACGCCCCGATCCCGTACCGGCCGGTAAATAGAAGATCCTGCCACGAGGACGTATTCACGAGGTCCGGAGACGCGTCGACGACGAACAGCACGCCGTCCAGGTTTCGGAAGGACAGCGTGTCGCGCCGTTCGATCGCGGGGCCAGCAAGCGCCGTCACGACAGCCGCTGCCGCGCAGAGAAGTAGGATCAAGGGCCGACGCGTTCCGCCGGGATCGACCCATCCGAACCGAGCCATCGCCGACAAAAGGTCTCGGTCCGCGACCTTCACCCAGTCACCGAGAGCGCCTTGCTTGCGCCAGAAATACCATCCGGACAGCGCTAGCGGAACAAAAGCAAGAAGCCAAAGCGGTCGGAGGAGTGTGAGATCCGGCAGGCTCATGCCGACTGCCTCCAACCGAAAAGCAGCATCAGGATCAGGGCGCCGCCCGCTGGCCACGGCCAGTGCTCGCGGAAGACCTCCGCGGAAAGGCCATCGCTGTCGGTCGCCTCGAGTTCGTCGAGCGCTGACGCGACCGCTTCCAGATCGTCGGTCGTGCGCACCCTAAAACTCTCACCGCCTGAGATGCGCGAGATGCTGGACAGCGTTCTGGCGTCGACGACACCGAGTTCCCCTTCGTCGGCGGTCTCGAGGTCCTTCGGACCAAGCGCGATCGTATGGACCCTGATCCCCATGCGGGCAGCCAGTTCCGCGACGCCGCGCGGGTTGGTGGTGCCTGCGTTGTTCACCCCGTCCGACAGCAGGATGACGACCCGCGTCGCCGCCTCGCTGTTCGACATTCGCTTCAGAGCGAGACCCAGACCGTCGGAGATGTTGGTTGCTCGACCCGAGATCCCGATCACTGCCTCTTCGATCCGCCGCGCGACGGCTTCGACGTCGAAGGTGAAAGGCGAGGCATAATAGGCTTCCGATCCGAAGACGATCAGCGCGATGCGGTCGCCACCTCGTCCACGCACGAAAGACGCGCCGACCGACTTGACCGCATCGAGACGAGTGATCGCAGCTCCGTTAAGAAAAAAGTCGTCGCGCACCATCGAGCCTGACAGGTCGATGACCAGCGCGAGATCGCGGCCCGACACGCGGAGGGCCGAGACCGGCTCGACTTCGCGGGGATTGGCAATCGCCAGGACGAGAAGCACCCAAATCGCCGTCAAGAGCCCCACGCGAAGTGGAAGTCGCCCGTGGCCCATGACGGCGCGTCCCTCTGCCGCGACCAGCGCGTTTCCAATCCGGTCAGGCAGGATCAGCGCGCGTCCCGCTGGCGAAGTGGCCTGCACGAAGCGGGACAGGATGAATGGCAAGGGCAGCGCGAGAAGAAACCACGGGTCGGCAAAGTGCAGCGTCTCAAACATGACGCGACGCCTCGCGTTCGATCTCCTCCAGCGTGACCGCCCCGGGCTTGTAGAGGCGAGCCCGGAGCTTCGAGAAGATATCGGGCGCGACTCGCTTGAGCCGATGTAGCAGAGCCACGCGGCGATGTGCCTCGATCAAGTCGTCCGCAAGCGGAATAGCCTCCTCCGACAGCCCCTGCGCTCGGGGGATCGTGAAGAGCCTAAGCAGCCCCAGCACCAGCACCGCGGCGAAAGCGGCGATCGCGACCGCAGCGGCCACGTCGGCAAAGGCACCGCCAGCGGCCGAGGCTGGAAGGCGTATGTCATGAAGGCTCGCCAGCATCGCGGCTTCGCTCATCGCTCCCTCTGCCGGAACGACTTCGTTCATGCCGCCCTGCCCGCAGATTGCCGGAGTCCAAGGCGCATCGCGGTCTTCGACGGCGTGTCGGAGGCGTCGATCACCAAGGCGGGCCGTCCCGCGACGGTGGTTGCGTCAGTGTGTGCGGTCCCTTGGCCCGAGGCGCGGATGCGGACTCGGCGTCCATCCGACAGGCGAACGGGATATCGACCGGCAGGAAGCTGCCCGGCCATCGCCGCCGTCACGAGAAACAGCGACACGTCCCGTCTCCGCGCGAGATCCCCCAACCTGTCAGCGAGGTCAGCTCCCTCGATGTCGAAGCCCGAGGCTATGAAGAGGCCGGAGCCGGTGCCGGCCAGCCTCTCGGCGCGCAGAAGTTCCCTGTCCAGTGGTGGGTCCTCGCGGGTCTCACCCGAGAGGATCGCATCCAGAGCCTCTCCATGGGCGCTGACGAGGCCGGCGATGACATCGAGCATGCCGCGAATTCGGGGGCGCGCGGGGACAATCACTGGCCCGACAGGTGTCAGGGCAAGCAGTCCGACGCGCCCGCCCGTTTCTACGACGCTCCACCCGATCAAGGCGAGTGTCTCGGCGGCGGCGACAGACCTGAAGGCGCGCGTGATGCCCCAGAACATCGATGCCCCGAAGTCGGCCACGAGCCAGGCGATCTGGTCGCGCTCCTCTTGGAATAGACGGACATGCGGTCGACCGGTGCGTGCCGTGGCACCCCGGTCGAGATGGCGCAGATCATCGCCGGGCGCGTAGTCTCGGAGGTCTGCGACCTCGAGACCGGCCCCCTTGTGGCGGGTCGCGATACCTCCTGGAAGTGGGGACAGAACCGGCGCATCCGAAGCCCTAAGCGCCAGGCGGCGCAGGGCGATCAGGGCTTCGGGCCGCAGCGTCGCGCCCGGCGGCAGCCCGTCGCGGAGTCATAGCGGTTCGACCGCTTCCAGAATGCCGCCCACCACCTCGCGAGCCGTGCGGCCCTCGGCGACCGCGCGCCAGTTCAACACGATACGATGCGCCAGCGCGTCGCGGGCAAGGTCGGCCACGTCCTCGGGCAGCGCATAGTCGCGACCGGCCAGCCAGGCCCGGGCCCTGGACGCTGCGGCAAGTGCGAGACTTCCGCGTGGAGAGGCCGCATGTCCCACGTCCCCCGCAAGCGCGCCATCGCGCGTCGCTACGACGAGCCGCACGATGTAATCCCTCAACTCGGGCGCCAAGTGAACGCGCCGGACCTCGTTTCTCGCCGCAGTCAGCATATCCAGAGAGATCGGCGCCGGCGGGTGTGTACCTTCTAGTGTCTCGGATTCGACAAGGTCGAGAATGCGCCGCTCGGTCTCGAGGTCCGGCAGGTCAAGAACGACGTGCAGGAGAAACCGGTCCAGTTGCGCCTCGGGTAACGGAAACGTCCCGTCGTGCTCGATCGAGTTCTGGGTCGCCACGACAAGGAAAGGGTCGGGCAGCTTGCGGGTCTCGCCTCCCGAGGTGACCTGACCCTCGGCCATCGCCTCGAGTAGGGCGGATTGCACCTTGGGCGGCGCACGGTTGATCTCGTCGACATGGACGAGGTTGTGGAAGACGGGTCCGGGGACAAAATCGAAGGTTCCCGACTGAGCGCGCCAGACGGGCGTGCCGGTCAGGTCTGCCGGCATAAGGTCGGGTGTGCACTGGATGCGAGCGTTCGTTCCCGACACGGCATCTGCCAGCGCCCTGACAGCACGGGTCTTCGCAAGTCCCGGTGCGCCTTCGACCAGCATGTGCCCGCCGGTCAGAAGCGCGATCAGCATCCGTTCGACCAGCCTGTCGTGTCCGATCAGCCGAGCAGTCAGCAAGGTCTGAAGGTCGCGAACCCCTGCGGCGGATGCTTCGATGAATGCGTTCATGAAAATTCCGGTTGCATGGTCGATTCAGGGTAGCCGGGTCGCCGAGAGACGCAAGGACGGCCTACGCCTGTCGTCGCGGGCGCAGGCCGTCGCACGCCCTGCGACGCGGCCGGAGAGGGTCGGCAAAAAGTCCGGATAACGCGACAGGGTCGGGAGTGTACCCGCCGCATTCCTCCCGGGCCGCTGCCCCTTGTCCTCCCCGCCGAAGCCGGGAGGACGCAGGGTGCGGGACGACACGCGGGCGCGCCGCGGCGCGCCGGCGTGATCGGGTCCGGTGATGTCCGGATCGTCAGGCGCCTGCAGGCCAGGCAAAATCGGGACGCAGGCCGCTGTAGACCGGACGTCCGTCGTCCGGCTTCGGATAGCCTTTCGTTTCATCCCAGAAGGCGTGATAGCTCGCCGGCCCCGGCGCGGGGTCGTAGTTCATCACGTTAGGAACCGCTACGCGGATCCGCTTCTGCTTGTCGTCCAGCATCAGGACGGCGTTGCAGTCCTTGCAGAGACAGATTTCCAGAGGACCGTTCGGGTTCTCTGCATTGAACGGGACCCGGTTCATGTTGCCCTCGTCGGACGCCTTGAGGTCACCGTAGTTGAAGAAGACCACGTGCGTCGTGTGCTGTTTCGTCACCGACTTGCAGACGTTGCAGTGGCATTCGTGATTGTCGATCGGCTCGGCATCCGAGTACATCTCTACGTGCTCGCAGCCGCCCTCGTATTTATGATTGGACATTGCTTCTCCTCCCTTTTTTAAAAGGTTTGCAGAGTGCATCCCTCCAATCGATTCCGGTCAATAGGTACGAAAGTGTGTGTTGTGGAGCGCTTGCATCGTGGAACCCCCGCAGCCACTCTCCCGACAGCGAAATGGGAGGTCTGACGGCATGATCAGGGGAGGTTCCGTCGCATGGAATTCGGCCTGACGGTCCGGGACCTGAGCTTTCGATACGGTCGTAAACTCGCATTGGATAGCGTCTCCTTCGACGTGCCGCGCGCGAGGTTCACAGCGCTTCTCGGACCGAACGGCGCGGGCAAATCCACCCTCGTGGCGCTGCTGACCCGACTTCTTGTCTCGCGTGAGGGCACCATTGTCGTCGCGGGCCACGACCTTGCGAAGGCTCCGCGCCGGTCGCTTGCCGCGCTTGGCGTGGTGTTCCAGCAGCCGACGCTCGACCTAGACCTGACGGTGCGGCAGAACCTGTTGTACTTCGCCGCTCTCCACGGTCTGTCCCGGCGCGATGCGTCGGCGCGGATCGACATGTCGCTTGATCGGCTTGGAATGCGCGAGAGGGCGGGCGAAAAGGTCCGCGCGCTCAATGGAGGGCACAGACGGCGCATGGAACTGGCCCGCGCACTTCTCCATGAGCCAAGCGTTCTGCTGCTGGACGAGCCGACCGTGGGACTGGACGCCGCGGCCCGTCGTGCGATCACCGGCCATGTCCACGACCTTGCGGACCAGGGCGTATCTGTTCTTTGGACGACGCATCTCACAGACGAGGTGGAGGACAGCGACCAGCTTCTGGTGCTTCACAAGGGCCGCATCGTCGCCAGCGGCCAGACGGGTGAGGTGCGCGGCGGTCAGGATCTCCAGGACTGGTTCCTGGCCCGAACCGAGGAGTCGGCATGACCGGATATCTGCGCGTCGCACAGGCGGTGATCTCGCGCGAGTTCCTGCGCTTCGTCCACCAGCGCGAGAGGTTCCTCGCCGCCCTCGTCCGGCCCCTTGTCTGGCTTCTTGTCTTCGCCGCAGGTTTTCGTGCGGCGCTCGGCCTGTCGATCATGCCACCCTACGAGACGTACATCACATACGAGACCTACGTCGTGCCGGGCCTCTGTGCGATGGTGCTACTCTTCAACGGAATGCAGAGCTCTCTGAGCCTCGTCTACGACCGAGAGACGGGATCGATGCGCATCTTGCTGACCAGCCCCTTCCCCCGGTGGTGGCTTCTGATGACGCGCTTGTTCGGAGCGACGATCATCTCGGTCATCCAAGTCTATGCCTTCCTCGCCATCGCCGCGATGTTCGGCATAGACATGCCGCCACTCGGCTATGTCGCAGTCCTGCCCGGACTCGTCCTCGCAGGCATGATGCTGGGATCACTGGGCCTGGTCCTGTCCAGCGTGATCCGCCAGCTCGAGAACTTCGCGGGTGTGATGAACTTCGTCATCTTCCCTATGTTCTTCCTATCCTCGGCGCTCTACCCGCTCTGGAAAATGGCGGAAAGCTCCCCGCTTCTCAAAGAGATCTGCGCATTGAACCCCTTTACCCACGCGGTCGAACTCATCCGCTTCCTGCTCTACCTGAAGATGGACTGGCTGGCACTGGCGGTGGTCGTGGGCAGCACGATCGTGCTGTCGGCCCTCGCGGTCTGGGCCTATGACCCGTCACGCGGGCTGATGTTCAGGAAGGTCTGAGTGAGCGAGTCAGGTCTCGCGCTCCTCGAAGCTCAGAGGCTGGCACTTCCAGCTTCGAATTCGGAAGTTCGGGTGAGTTTCCACCCATTTTGCGAGCTCGGGTTGAGCGGCGAAGACGCAGGTCTGGGTCGAGATGTCCTGGTAAAGCAGGCTTTGCTCTTGGCAATCGGTGGTGGATCCGGCCAGGCAGACGACGAAGAGAAGTTCGATCATATCGGTTCCTTAGGTATCGTTGCGTGGAACCTCCCTGAAGGCGAAGGTAGTCCAAAAGTCCGAACGTTTCCCTTCGGCGAATTAGTTCTGGCGCCCGGAAAATCGACCTGACGCCAAAAAAGCACAGGAAAGTGGCAGTTCGGACCCATGATGAGCGCCTAGTATGCGACGGTTTTCGCTGAAGACACGGCTGGCGGCGGGCGCGGTTTCACTTGGAGCCGCGACTCTTCTGACTGCCCTGATCCTCTGGTTTGGAATGGAGGCGGTTGCCCTGCGCCTCGACAAGGCTCTCGCCACCGAAGCGCGGATGGACAGCTATGCCTCGCTTTCGACCCAGGCGGCTGGCTTCCTCGTGGTCGCGACTGAGGCCGTCCACCGGGGCCAGCCGCCCGCGACGCGTCAGGACAGGGTGGAATCCGCTGCGCAGCCCCTGCGGCGAACGTTTGATATGTTGCGAGCCGACGTCGAACGTGCAGTCGAGGACGCGCGCGACCTCGGTCTTGACGAGCAATCCCGCTTCGGCACGCAATCTCTGGGCATCGCCCGGATGGAAGCGCTTCTCGACAACACCCTGCGTGCGCTCGCCGCGGACACCTCCGACACCGCCGCCCTTCAAGCCAGCATCGACATCTTCGCCTCGGGCTTCGATCCCCTCCTCAGCCAGGCGGTGAACACCGAGCTTCTGTTTCGTTCAGGCGTCCTGTCCGGCATCGAGAAGCTGCGGGAACGCCTTCGACTGGCGGCGCTCTCCATCGCGGCTCTCACGCTTTTCGCTGTCGCGCTTTTCTATTTCGGACTGATCCGGCCCCAGTTCTCGCGCCTCGATCGGCTGCGGGAAGCGGCCCGGAAGATCGGCGGAGAGGACTTCGGCGTCACGCTACCCGAAGGCGAGACGGACGAGATCGGCCAGATTTACGCCGAGACGAACCGCATGGCCTCTGCATTGGCCGTCCGTCGAGCGGCCGTGGAGGCGGAATGGGAGCGACTGAACGAGACAATCGCGGAAAGGACCGACGCGCTGCGCAGCGCCAATGCGACGCTGGCCGAGATCGACGCGAACCGACGACGCTTCTTCGCGGACGTAAGCCACGAGCTTCGCACACCCTTGACCGTCATCCTGATGGAGGCGGAGATCGGCGCTCAGCGGGGAGGCGCGACGGGCGCTGCCTTCGGAACCATTCAGTCCCGCGCCGCACGCCTCACCCGGCGGATCGAGGATCTGCTGCGTGTCGCGCGATCGGAAAGCGGTCAGCTTCAGTTGGACGTAGGTCCGGTCCCCCTGCGCGAGCTCATCGCGGATGTGAAAGCCGAAATCACCGCCGAGATCGACAACGCCGGTATGGTCCTCACCGTCGAAGAGCCTCCCGGCATCGACCTCGTCGCGGACGGCAACTGGATCCGACAGGTTCTCGTCAGCCTTGTCCGCAATGCCATGCGGCATGCTCGTGACGGAGGGGCGGTCGGCCTGAGGTTCGCGACCGAGCCCGGCGCGTTGCAAATCGAGGTCATCGACAACGGTCCCGGCATCTCGCCAGAAGATCGCGCGCGAATTTTCGAACGTTTTGCCCAGGGCGAGGCAAACGCGACGCAGGGGTTCGGCCTGGGTCTTGCCCTCGCGAGATGGGTCGCCGAAGCGCACGGCGGCACCATTGAGGTCGAAAGCCCCGTCACGCCGGACGAGGCTGTCGGCGCCGGTGCGGGAACCAAGATCACCCTTCGCCTGCCCCCTGCAGAAGGCTAGGGTGCCGCCATGACGACACGGCTTCTGATCGTCGACGATGATCCCGAGATCACGTCGGCCGTCCTGCGCGGCTTGGCGATGCATGGCTTCGACGGCGAGACCGCCAACCGGGCCGACGTCGCGCTCGACCTACTGGAGAATGGAAATTTCGCGGCCGCCATCGTGGACGTCATGCTTGGTGCCGACAGCGGGTTGGACCTTGTGCGTGAAGCACGTCGGCGGGGCGTCGCCATGCCGATCCTGATGCTTTCGGCCCTGGCCGAGGTCGAGGACCGCGCGGCCGGCCTTGAGGCAGGAGCAAACGACTACGTCATCAAGCCCTTCAGTTTTGACGAGCTTGCCGCGCGGCTCAGAGTTCAGGCGTTGCGCATCCATCGCGACGAACCCGTCTCCTCCGTCCTCGAAATCGATCACCGACGGCTTCGCTGTGGGACGGGCGACATCGAGCTGACCGAACGGGAGATAGGCCTTCTCGCCTTCCTCGCCCGCCATGCCGGATCGCCCGTCCCTCGCGGCGACATCTTCGATGCGCTCTGGTCGGAAGGGTCGACCAGCGAGAACGTGGTCGACGTCTACATCGGGTACCTTCGCAAGAAGCTCGCCGCCCACGAGACGGGGTTTCGCATCGAGACCATGCGCAACAAGGGCTTCGTTCTGGATGGAACGGCCCCGCGGATCGACGGCGCATCCGACCCGGGCGTCAGTCGCGAAGAAGCTCGTTGATGGAGGTCTTCGACCGCGTCTTCTCGTCGACGCGCTTGACGATGACGGCGCAGTAGAGGTTCACGCCGTTCTTCGATGGCATCGAACCCGACACGACGACCGAACCCGAAGGAACCTCGCCATACATGACCTCGCCCGTCTCGCGATCGACGATTTTCGTCGATTGCCCGATGAAGACACCCATGCCGAGGACAGACCCCTCACGAACGATAACGCCTTCCACGACCTCGGATCTTGCGCCGATGAAGCAGTTGTCTTCGATGATCGTCGGGCCCGCCTGCATCGGTTCAAGGACGCCGCCGATGCCGACGCCGCCCGACAGATGCACGTTCTTCCCGATTTGCGCGCAGGAGCCTACCGTGGCCCAGGTATCGACCATCGTGCCCGTGTCGACGTAGGCGCCGAGGTTGACGAAGGATGGCATCAGCACCACGCCCGGTGCGATGTAGGCCGAGCGGCGGACGATGCAGTTCGGCACAGCGCGAAAGCCCGCGGCCTTCCACTCGCTGTCGCTCCAGCCCTTCCACTTGCTGTCGACCTTGTCCCACCACGCGCCGCCCTGAGGGCTGCCCGACTGCATCTCCATGTCCTTCAGCCGAAAGCCCAGGAGCACCGCTTTCTTCGCCCACTGGTTGACGTGCCATGCGCCGCCCGACTGCCGCTCGGCCACGCGAAGCGTGCCGGCGTCGAGCGCGTCGAGCGTCGCCTCCACCGCATCTCGGGTCTCGCCCCGAGTGGCGGGGGTGATGCCGTCGCGGGCGTCCCACGCAGCTTCGATGGCGGTTTCCAGCGCAGCGTTCGACATGGCCTGTCCTTCCCTTCGATCGGTCCGCGCGGACATACCGCGCAGGCGACCCAAGGGCAATCGCGCAGGTCAGGCGGGAAGAAGTCCTGCGGCAGGGCGTTCGAAGCCGGTCTTGAGGCCGTCCCAGTTCAGGATCGGGCGATGCAGGAACTCGGCCACGACGGGGTCTTTCGGTTCAAGAACCCCGAGGCGGACCAGGATCGCGGCGATCGCAATTTCTGAGGCGCGGGTGGCACCATCAGCCACCTTGAGAGCGACCCCAAGACCCTGTTCGGGCAGGATGGCGGTATAGAAGCCCTCGGCGCCGGTCTTTATTGCGGCGCGGCCTCCCGCCGCGTGCATCAGATGCGCACAAGCCCGGCCTTTTCCAGATACGAGTTCGGGATGCTCCATCATCGCGTCGCGCAATCGTGCGGCGGCGCCGTCCCGCGCGCCGCTCCCCTGCCCCGCCACGGCGTACCGCGCCATCGCTCGGGCGATACCCTTCAGGCTCGCCGCGAAGTTGGGCGCCGAACAGCCGTCGATTCCGAATCCGGGACTGTCCTCGCCGCACATGTCCTCGAAGGCCTCGCGCACCTGCTTCTGCACCGGGTTCTCGGGATCGACATAGTCGAGACCCGCACCGATATGGCGCGCGACGGTCAGAAAGCCGGCGTGCTTGCCCGAGCAGTTGTTGAACAATCGCGTCACAGGCTCGCCGGTTCGGATCATCTGATCTCTCAACTCCGGGTTCCGCGAGAATCTGTGGCCCGCAGCAGAGCGCGTGCTCGTCCAGCCCCAGATCCGCCAGCCAGCGACCCACCTTCTCGACATGGCGACGCTCTCCGGAATGCGACGCGCAGGCCAGCGCAAGCCGCTCGGTTGACAGGTCGCGGCCGGCTCCGGTCTCGAGAAGCGGTAGGGCCTGCATCATCTTGATCGACGAGCGCGGCAGAACGACGAGATCAGGGTCGCCCCAGGCGTCGACGATCTCGCCATTCGCGCGCGCGACGACGGCGTGACCCAGATGAAGGGAACTCCAAAAACTCTCCGCGATGGATCTCGGCCAGCGGCACTGCTTCGGTCATCTTCGCTCTCCTTTGCGCTGCGGCGATTTTCCGCCTTTGGGGGGGTTCCATCACCGGCGTGAGATAAGGTATTGGACTCCCACTGGACAGGGGCTTTTGGGACCGGGACAGCAGACGAAGATCGGCGGCCCGGACGCAGACACAAGGCAGGACGATGGCTACAGCACGCATTCTCTCGACTTTCGCGGCGGTCGCGCTTTTCTCGGTCAGCGGCGCGGCGCTGGCACAGGAGGAGACGAACCGGGTCGCGGCCGAGACGGACTGGGCCGTATTCGAGGGCGACGAGCCCAAGGAATGCTGGGCGGTGACCGCCCCGCGCGAGACGGTCAACACCCGCGACGATCGGGTGGTATCGGTCCGCCGCGGCGATATCCTTCTCTTCGTGACCTACCGGCCGGGCGAAAGCATCGCCGGTGAGGTCAGCTTCACCGGGGGCTATCCCTTCGCCGACGGCTCGACCGTCACGCTGGAGGTGGGTGGAACAACCTTCGAGATGTTCACCGAGGGCGAGTATGCCTGGCCCGCCACCCCGGCCGAAGATCAGAAGATCGTCACCGCCATGAAGCGCGGATCGGATGCGGTGGTGACCGCACGCTCGTCGCGCGGGACCGAGACGAAGGACACCTTCTCTCTTCTGGGCGCAACGGCGATGATCGAGGAAGCCGAGAAGCGCTGCACAACCGGCTGATCGGCCTGCTCCGGCGTCATTGCACCTTGCTTTCGCGTCGCAGAGTCGGCGGAGTCCTCTGCTCCCCAGAGGTCGGTACGCATCAGTCCGGTCGCCCGGTCGAAGCCTTGGTGAAAGACCGCCCCCCCGACCGGTTCCAGGGGTTGCGCGCCTGGCGTCAGGCGGTGGCGAAGAAAGGCCATTGGATGCGCCCTCAGGGTAAGACGCATCGCGACGTAATCCTCGACCACCTCCTCGCCCATGGTCATGGCAGGCAGATCCGCGAGCGCCTCGACGATCCCCTCTCCGTCCAGATCCCCGGCGAACAGCGGCAAGGGCTTCTCGGAAACAAGGGCTGCGGCCGCCCAGAGCGCCTGACGGCGGCTGAGGCCGAGCGATGCGAAGACGTCGGCCTCGGCGAGAACGCGCAGCGACTTCGGATCGGCCCCCGCACGGCGCCAGACGTCCTCGACCGAGGTATAGCCGTTGCCGCGTGCGGCGACGATCCACGACGCGTCCTCCTCGCGCAGTGCCTTGATCTGGCGAAACCCCAGCCGCAGGGCGAGGCCCCCCTTCCGGTCTGGCTCCATCGCGCTGTCCCAGGTCGAGGCGTTGATGCAGGGCGGTCGGACCTCGACGCCGTGCTCGCGGGCGTCGCGGACGATCTGGGCCGGCGCGTAGAATCCCATGGGCTGTGAGTTCAGGAGCGCACAGGCAAAGATGCCGGGGTGGTGGTGCTTGAGCCAGGACGAGGCATAGACCAGAAGCGCGAAGCTGGCCGCGTGGCTTTCGGGAAAGCCGTAGCTGCCGAAGCCTTCGATCTGGCTGAAGCAGCGCTCGGCGAAATCCTCATCGTATCCGTTGGCGCGCATCCCCTTCAGGAAGCGTGTCCTGAACTCGGACACGTTGCCGTGCTTCTTGAAGGTCGCAAGCGCCCGGCGCAGACGGTCGGCCTCTTCGGGCGTGAAGCCTGCGCCCACGATTGCGATCTGCATCGCCTGCTCCTGGAACAGCGGCACCCCCAGGGTCTTTCCCAGGACGCGACCAAGCTCATCCGAGGGAAACTCGACCGTCTCCTCTCCCCTTCTGCGGCGAAGATAGGGATGTACCATGTCGCCCTGGATCGGACCGGGCCGGATGATCGCCACCTCGATCACCAAGTCGTAAAAGGTCCGCGGCCGCATCCGGGGGAGGAAGTTCATCTGCGCCCGGCTCTCGACCTGAAACACACCAAGAGAATCCGCCCGGCACAGCATGTCGTAGACGTCCGGGTCCTCGGGCGGGAGTGTCGCCAGCGTCCAGTCGGTCTGGTGGTGTCCGCGGATCAGATCGAACGCCTTGCGGATGCAGGACAGCATTCCAAGCGCCAGGACGTCGACCTTCAGGATACCGAGCGCGTCGATGTCGTCCTTGTCCCAGCAGATGACGGTGCGCTCTTCCATCGTCGCGTTCTCGACTGGCACCAGTTCGTCCAGCCGTCCTTCAGTGATGACGAAGCCACCGACGTGCTGCGACAGGTGCCGGGGAAATCCCTGGATCTGGAAGATCAGGTCGAGGGTCTGCGCCAGCCGCCGGTCGGTCGGGTCGAGCCCGATCTCGCGAAGCTGCTTGTCCGCCATTCCGCTCGTGTCGAAAAAGCCCCAGAGCTGCGAGGAGATGGCGCTGATCGTGTCCTCGGTCAGCCCCATGACCTTGCCGACCTCGCGGATCGCGCGCTTGCCGCGATAGTGGATGACAGTCGCGCAGAGCCCGGCGCGGTGGCGGCCGTAGCGTTCGTAGATGTGCTGGATCACCTCCTCGCGCCGCTCGTGCTCGAAGTCGACGTCGATGTCGGGCGGCTCGTCGCGGGCTTCCGACACGAAGCGTTCGAAGACCATCGTGCCGATCTCGGGCGAGACCGAGGTGACCCCGAGGCAATAGCACACGACCGAGTTCGCCGCCGAGCCCCTGCCCTGACATAGGATGCCGCGGGAGCGTGCGAAATCGACGATGTCGTGGACGGTCAGGAAGTAGGGCTCGTAGCGCAGCTTGGCGATCAGCGTCAGCTCGTGTTCCAGAAGCTTGCGGACATGCTCGGGGGCGCCCGAAGGATAGCGCCACTTCAGCCCCTTCATCGACAGGCGGCGCAGGCGGTCCGGGGCAGTTTCGCCATCGGAGACCTCGGAGGGATACTCGTAGCGCAACTCGTCCAGCGAGAAGGTCAGGCTCTCGGCCAGGGCCGCCGCACGATCGACGGCCTCGGAATGGGACCCGAGAAAGCGGCGCATCTCCTCCTCGGTCCGCAGCCTCTGCTCGGCGTTGGCAAGCGCGGACCGACCAAGCTGGTCGACCTTCACGCCCGTCCGGACGGCAGTCAGCACGTCGGCGAGACGCCGGCGCGCTCCGTGATGCATGATCGGCCGGGCCGACGCGACGGTCGGCAGGCCAAGGTCGTCCGCCAGCGACGCCAGCTTGTCGAACCTCTCGGCGTCCTGCCCGTCATAGCGGGGCGAGAGGATAAGGTAGCAACCGCCCGGAAAGGCCCGCGCCAGTCGCCGCACCTGGTCGCGCCATCCCTTGCGCCCGTCTCGCCCCGGCGGGTGGATCAGAAGCGCCAGCCCTTCGCCGAACTCCAAAAGATCTTCCATGCGCAGGGCGCAGGACCCCTTCTCGGCCCTCAGCCGCCCGCGCGAGATCAGCCGGCAGAGCCTTCCCCACCCCGCGCGATCCTTTGAGAGCGCGGTGACCGAGAACCCGGTTTCCAGCACGATCCGAGCGCCTGGTACGAGGCGAGGCACGTTCAGGATCGCCGCCGAGGCGTCGAGCGGAGGAGGAGGCGCCACCCGCGTCTCGAACCCGGCGACGGGCGTGCCGGGCTCGGTCGTCTCGACCGCCGAGAGGGTGCCGTGCTTTTGCCGGGCCTTGCCGCCCGGATAGCTTTCGTAGACCTGCTGCTTGACCTCCCAGGCCGTGACGGGAACCGGGGGACCGATCAGGTCGGCCTCCTGCCGTTCGCGCACCTGGCGGGCGATCTCCTTCACCCGTGCATGTGCGCGCACGATCCCCGCGACCGAGTTCTCGTCCGCGATGGCGATGGCTGACAGGCCGAGAAGCGCGGCGCGATCGACGTACTCCTCGGGGTGGGACGCCCCTGTCAGGAAGGTGAAGTTCGACGTCGCAGAGAGTTCGGCAAAGCTCATCCGAGTCCCTCGCAACAGGGTCGTAAAAGAAGCGGCAAAAGGCGAATCCCTGTCATCCCGGCATGATATTCATGTTTTGTTCTCATTGCCAGATCGCCTTCACGGCGTCCCTTCACGGGCACCCCCACAGTTTCACGATAGGCTCACGCAAGGCCGGGGGGCCCTGATTGACCCAAGGGCAGGTGGGGCGCAGGGTGTTCGTAGGTCGCAAGTGACGGCCTCGATTTGAGATCGCATTTCAACGCCGGCGGGTGGCCAATTCCGGGCCTGTGACACCCCGTCGAGCGACGTAACCAGTGACGCGAGAGCGTGAGGGTGGGTGTGATGATGAGTGAGGGTGGTTAAGGGTGCACGTTCGCGGGGTCCGGAGGAAAACCTAATCCTCGTCCCCATGGTTCTGACCGGACCCCGCGGGCGTCTCTTCCCTCGCCAGGAATCAAGCACAAATCAGGGCAGAGCGGCGCGGCAGTCGCCGGTTTCGTGGCACGCCAGAAGGCGGGCGACGCCGTCTTCGGTGGCGGGAAGAACGTTGTCGGCGCAAGGGCTTACGGTAATGACGGGGCCCTGGGGCGTGGCCTGGACGGCGGCGAGGAATTCGCCGGAGAGATTCGGGGGGTCGGCGCACCAGATGTTGGCGCAGTCGAGGACGAGGGAGACCTGGGCCTCGACGGGGTCGGAGAAACCGGTGGGGCCGAGGGAGGCGCCTTCGATGCGGATCCGGCTGATCGCGCTGGCGTCGGGGACGTTGCGGGGGGGCAGGCGGATTTCGGATGTGCCGACGCTATGTCCTTTGAATATAACGAAAGTTTCGTCGGAATCGCGGGCGGATTCGTACAGTCGCACGGGGTCCGGGGGGAGGCAGGAGAGGGCCGAGACGGGGGTGGCGACGAGGGCCAGAAGGGTGGCGATCCGGAGCATGGTCCGTCCTTTCGTTTCCCCTACACCGGGGGTCAGATAGGGCTCAAGTCCCTGTGTTTCAAGGGATTTCAGAGCCGGTCGCGGAAGGCGGCGAGAACCTGCCGGTAGACGTCGCGCTTGAAAGGGACAATGTTTTCAAGGACTTCGTCGGGGGTGGACCAGCGCCAGCGGGCGAACTCGCGGTGGTGGCGGGTGATGTCGATGTCGGTATCAACCCCTTGGAAACGCAGGAGAATCCACTTCTGCTCCTGGCCCCTGTAGCGGCCCTTCCAGACCTTGCCGAGCAACTCGGGCGGCAGGTCGTAGCGGATCCAGCCGGGGGTCTCGGCCTCGACTTTCACCAGCGCGGGGGCCACGCCCGTCTCTTCCTCCAGCTCACGAAGTCCTGCGATTTCAACGGTTTCGCCGTCGATCTATCCCGCCCTGGGGCATCTGCCAGGCGCCGGGTGTGTCGGCGCGTTCGCCCACGAAAACGCGGCCTTTCGCGTCGGCCAGGACGACGCCCACGCAGGGGCGGTAGGGGAGATCGGCGGTCATGGCGGGAGTGATACAGGGGTTCTGGAGGGGGGAAAACGGGTATCGGTATCGCGTCGGTATTGCGTCGGTATCGCGTCGGTGCCGGATCGGGGCGCGCGCGGACATCGCGCGGCGTTAACCGGACGCGGCGATCCTGCCCCCTGACACGGCGAGGAGACCCGCGATGGAGACGACCACCTGGATGGCCACGAAGGGCCCCAAGACGAAACGGCTGGCGACCGAGCGGCTGTACAAGCTGGCCTTCATCCAGTCGATGGAGAGCGCCACCGGCATCGCCGACTTCGCCCGCGACGAGGTGCCCGAGGCCTGGGAGACGCTGGAACTGGACCTCGACGTCGAGGCGCCGAAGGAGAAGGTGACGCTGTACCTCGACCGGACGGTGGTGCGGATGTTCAAGGGGATGGGCAAGGGATACCAGGCGCGGATCAACCGGATCCTGGAGCTGTGGCTGCAACTGAAGATCTCGCAGAAGGTCCAGTCGCAGCGGGACATGGCCGACTACCTGATGCGCACCGTCGAGGAGCGCCGCCGCGAGGACCCGACGGGGCGGCTGGAGAAGCACTACGAGTGGCTGAGGGCGCACGAGGCCTATGAGGAGGGGGTGCGGGACGCGAAGGCGGGGAAGGTTTAGGGGGGTGATATCTCGCGCAGTTGAAGGGAACTATTACGGCAGGATAACTGCTCCGACGATCTTAATAAATGCCTTAACCTCCAAATAGTAATTCTTTACCACAACCAAACCTGTTCCATTGTCTCTGCCGTGTGCAAGCTGGTCACGCAAAGTCTTTAAGCTGTCAACCGCCGAAAGAGCAGACGGCTTTGACTTCGTCTTGATATCGGGCCACCACGCCTTGTCGAAGGAGTCGAGGATTAGCTGTATCTTTTAGCCAATGCAACGAATTATTTCTCTCAACAGTCTTCTCTACATATCCGGCCAACTTGATGTTCCCGTTGTGCCTCGCATACTCAGCCAGTATTTGAATAATTGAAAACTCAACAAAGCCCGCTGCTTTGATCGCGAGTTGGTTGGAGAAACAGATGTTGGAATCTCCACATCAGGAGCGGCCTTGTCCAGAATTACAACAAGACCATCTGTCTTATCCCGAAACTGAGCGACACTAGCTGGCAGCATCAAGAAACTTAATGGCTCTTCTATCCGACCCTGCACGTTTGGAACGTTCGAAGTCGCCTCGCTTGTCATCGCCAAGAACTCATCGTCCTTGAGAAGACGTTGGTAAGCTTAGCATCTGATTAGGCGCTGGTTCGCTTCGAGAAGCTATGGCCACCATCACGGCATCGTAGACCGCTACGTTTAGAGCGCGCTGCGGCCTGAACGCTCTATTTCCCAGAGAATTAACCACCCGGGCAATGGTCGACAAGAAACCTGCTCATGCCTCCTGCGTTTAGCGCCCAGAATATTTCTGTTTTGGCCCATATAGTCATTAGAGAAACTTCTTCATAGGCTTGTCGTAATTTCTCCCCGAGTAGTACAGAGCAAGAAATCTTAGGATCAGTTCTTGGTCCTTTGCTGGCTTATGTTTACTTCCAAAGAATGAAATCCAGTCTTGATTTTCGTTTAGCTCACCAAGCATATCCTGAAAGCTGCCGTGATAGATCGCGGCCCTCATTTCTTGAGGTTGTAGCGGAGTCCGTTAGAATTTAGTCGCTCGAATATGTGAAAGACCGAGCTGTTGTCAAAGTTCGGAGAAGTTTGTTGAATAATCATTGCATCAATTACGGCATCTTCAAATCTGCGCTTATCCTCAGGCTCGAGGTCGTCAATTGACTTTCCTTCAAATCTTTTTTTAACATCCTTCAGCTTGAAGACGCGATCATTTCCAGGCAGTCTTCCCTTCATAAAGGCTGCGTGCGAAAGTAGTTAGTCTCTGAAGTCCATCCACGATTAAATGCTGCTGTGTCTCCTCTTCTCTGTACAAGAATACACTGGGTATTGGGAGCCCCAGCAGGATCAACTCTATAAACTTCGAAGCTTGCGGATAAGTCCAAACAAAATTTCTTTGAAACTGCGGGCGAAATATGTCGCCCCGATCAAATCGCCTGACCAATCCGTCAACGGTGAAGTCCGCGCCGAATGTCGTAATCTGATAGATTATATCTTCATCTGACAGCTTTTCGTCAGCGTCATCGTGTACAATTCTTGTAGTGTCCAATGGTCGCATCTCCATCGTCCGTCCATTCGAACGTGTCGAACATGTGCGTTAAAAGCAAGAACCAATGCTCGTCAGGGTGCATCGCTTGGTCTAGACTAGCTTGCCAATTCTGGTACCCATCACCCCCCTTCCCCTCCCCTCCCCCTCACGCTATACGCGCCCGACCCAACCGCAGGAGAAGCACGTGGGCTATCGCGTCGTTGTCGCCGGCGCCACGGGGAACGTGGGCCGTGAAATGCTGAACATCCTGGCCGAGCGGGAGTTTCCCGCCGACGAGGTGGTGGCTCTGGCGAGCCGCAAATCCCTCGGGAGCGAGGTCAGCTATGGCGACAGGACGCTGAAGACCAAGGACCTCGCCACCTTCGACTTCACGGGCTGGGACATCGCCCTGTTCGCCATCGGCTCGGAGGCGACGAAGGAGTACGGGCCCAAGGCGGCGAAGGCGGGCTGCGTGGTGATCGACAACTCGTCGCTCTACCGCTACGACCGCGACGTGCCGCTGATCGTGCCCGAGGTGAACCCCGAGGCGATCGAGGGCTATGCCAAGCGGAACATCATCGCGAACCCCAACTGCTCGACCGCCCAGATGGTGGTGGCGCTGAAGCCGCTGCACGACCGGGCGCGGATCAAGCGGGTGGTCGTGTCGACCTACCAGTCGGTCAGCGGTGCGGGGAAGGCCGGCATCGACGAGCTGTGGGACCAGACGAAGGCGATCTACAACCCGACGTCGCATGTGGGGCCGTCCAAGTTCACCAAGCAGATCGCGTTCAACGTGATCCCGCACATCGACGTCTTCCTCGATTCCGGCGAGACGAAGGAAGAGTGGAAGATGGTGGCCGAGACGAAGAAGATCCTCGACACCAAGATCAAGGTGACGGCGACCTGCGTGCGGGTGCCGGTGTTCGTGGGGCATTCCGAGGCGATCAACATCGAGACCGAGGAGTTCCTGGACGAGGACGAGGCGCGCGACATCCTGCGGGTGTCTCCGGGGATCCTGGTCGTCGACAAGCGCGAGGACGGGGGCTATGTGACGCCGGTCGAATGCGTCGGCGACTTCGCGACCTTCGTGAGCCGGATCCGGCAGGATTCGACGATCGACAACGGGCTGAACATCTGGGTCGTGTCGGACAACCTGCGGAAGGGGGCGGCGCTGAACGCGGTGCAGATCGCCGAGCTTCTGGGGAATCGGATGCTGAAGAAGGGCTGAGCCTTTCCGGGGATCGGAGACGGTCCCCGTGCGCCGGGCAGGATTGTCGCCGGGGTGGAAATGGGCGGGCGCGGGGATGAAAATTTCCCGCGCAGGTTGACGCGGCGTCGGCTATTTCGCCGATGCGGTTCGGATCATTAACCAATTTGTCCTAGAGAGCAGCCGGGGCGGTCCCGCCGCGCCCGGCCGCCACAAAGCTGCCGCAATCCGTTACGATTGCTGCCTCAATCGGCCGATTGCCTGAAGTCATTGCAGGAGGACGAGAGGATTCCGCCGATGTCTCCGGACCAGACCGACCGCGCGCCGAGACCCGTCCGGGACGACGGACGCCTGTGGTCGTCGGGGGCACCGCTGTCGTCGCGCCTGATCGAGTTTCGGCCACCTGCCCTGCCCTGCGATATCAGGGGCCAGGTCATTCCCCTGACCTTGCGCCGCGCCGGGGGGCGGGAGCGGCAGACGGTCAGCGGGTTCTTCTGCTACGCGGCGCGGACATGAGTCTGCGCCTCACACTCACCCCAGGACACACGATGCCCCTGCAACTGACCGAGATCGCCAAGGCCCGACGCCGCATCGCCGACCACAACAAGCTTCTGAAGACGTCGGGAAAGACCGTGGCGAAGGTGACCCTGCCGCAGAACGCCATGCCCGTGTTCAGTTCGGTCCGCAGCAGCCGCTCGGCCTAGATCGGCTCGAAGGCGTCGGTCTCGGGGACGTACTGCGACAGGCCGCCTTCGCCGATGTCGGTCCAGAGGCCGTGGAGCGTCATCTCGTCCGCGTCCACCTTTTCCCGGACGAAGGGGAAGGTCATCAGGTTCGCCAGCGAAATCTTGACCGCCTCATGCTCGAGCGTTCGGATCGCCTGGGCATCGTCGGCGATGTCGGCGACTTTTTCGTAGCCGGGCCGAAGTAGGTCCATCCAGCGGCCGACGAAGCTGGACTTTTCCTCCAGCTCCGGCGCCTTCCCCGAACACATCGCGTGGCAGCCCGCGACGCCGCCGCACTGGGAATGGCCGATGACGATGAGGTGCGCGACCTTGAGCGCCGTTACCGCATATTCGACCGCCGCCGAGGTGCCGTGGAGGTCGCCGTCCGGCTTGTAGGGCGGGATCAGGTTGGCGATGTTGCGGTGGATGAAGAACTCGCCCGAGTCCGCCCCGAAGATCGAGGTGACGTGGACCCGGCTGTCGCAGCAGGACACGATCATGGCGCGGGGCCTTTGCCCGTCCTCGGCCAGACGGCGATACCAGATGTGGTTTTCGGAGAAGGTGGTGGCCTTCCAGCCGTGGTAGCGCTGGACGAGGTAGCTTGGCAGCGGGCGGGCGTTCTTCATGGCGCTCTCCAGCATTTGAGTCGAATGCCGCGCAGCGTGCAGCGGACATCAACGAATTCTTTTCCTCCGACGAGGTACACCGGGCCCGGGTAGAGTGGAAGGGATCAATCGTGACCGAGAAGATAGCCGTATTGTGTCTGCGGGAGGCCGTGAGCCTCAGCCTGCCCGCGATCGTTTCAGCCGGCGGCGAGGGACCGCGCGAAGAACGGCCGGCGATGCCCGAGGACGCGGTGGAAGAAATCGTCGTCTGTCTGGCGGCGATCGAGGCCGCCTGGGCCGCCGGTGAGTTCCGTCGCCTGTCGAGCACGCTTGCCTCTGTCGCCGGACTGGCTCGGGCGACGGGCTTGCCCGACGTGGCACGGGTCGCCGACAGCGCTCTGGAGCTTGTTCAGGGTCACGACGACGTGGCGCTGGCGGCGGTCGTTGCGCGTCTTGTCCGGCTGGGCGAGGCGTCTCTCGCGACGCTTCTGGAAATCAGCTATCGCCAGCTTTGACGGGGTTCCCCCTTGTGGCGGTTCGTCCTAGATTTCGGCCGAACCACGCGAGGACCCATAACGTGTCAGCCCTGACGTTTGCCGAAGCCAGCCCATCCGCGCGTCCCCTGCACCTTGTTCGCAAGGGAGACATCGCGCGCTGGGTCGAGACGCTGGACGGGCCGGCGCGGGCCTGGGTCGACTCCGTGGGGTTCCGCGGCGCGGCCGGCGAGGTTGTCCTGCTGCCGGGACCGGACGGGGCCGTCGCTGCCGCCGCGGGCGGGTTGGGAGACGACAAGGATCGCGCGCGCAAGCGCTTCGTCGCGGCGGACCTGCGGGGCAAGCTGCCCGAGGGCGACTGGTCGTTCGAGACCTCGCTGGACGGTGCGGACCTGGAAGAAGCGGCGCTTGGCTGGCTTCTGGCGGGCTATGTCTTCGACCGTTTCGCCAAAGCCTCTCCGCCCAAGGCGCGGCTGGTCGCGCCCGAAGGAGTTGACGCCGCGCGGCTGGAGCGGATCGCGGCGGGCGAGGCGCTGGCGCGCGACCTGATCAACACCCCGTCATCCCACATGGGACCGGCCGAATTGGAAGCCGCCGCGCGTGCGCTGGCCGAAGAGTTCGGCGCCACGGTCGAGGTGACCGAGGGCGAAGCGCTGCTCGAGGCGAATTTCCCCATGATCCATGCCGTCGGCCGCGCAAGCCCGCGCGCGCCGCGGCTGATCGACATGAGGTGGGGCGACAGCGGACCGGCCCTGACGCTGGTCGGCAAAGGCGTGTGCTTCGACACGGGCGGCCTGAACCTGAAGCCCGGCACCAGCATGGGGCTGATGAAGAAGGACATGGGCGGGGCGGCCAACGTGCTGGGCCTTGCGCGGATTCTGATGGCCGAGGGCGCGGCTCTGCGCCTGAGGGTGCTTATCCCGGCGGTCGAGAATTCCGTCTCGGGCGAGGCGTTCCGGCCTGGCGACATCCTCGACAGCCGCAAGGGGTTGACGGTCGAGATCAACAACACCGACGCCGAGGGGCGCCTGGTGCTGGGCGACGCTCTTGCGCTGGCCGACGAGGAAAAGCCCGACCTGATCGTGTCGATGGCGACGCTGACCGGCGCGGCGCGGGTGGCCGTGGGACCGGACCTGGCGCCGTTCTACACCGATCACGACGCCGACGCGGGCGTGCTGGACCGCGCGGCGCGCGACGTGCGCGACCCGGTGTGGCGGCTGCCGTTCTGGGACGCCTACGAGCCGATGATCGAGCCGGGGATCGCGGACCTGGACAATGCGCCCTCGGGCGGCTTCGCGGGGTCGATCACGGCGGCGCTGTTCCTGCGACGCTTCGTGACCGCGACGCCGCGCTACATGCATTTCGACATCTTCGGCTGGACGCCCGTGTCGAAGCCGGGCCGGCCCAAGGGCGGCACGGGCCAGGCGATCCGGGCGCTTCACAAGGCCATGCCGGAGTTGCTGGGATGACCGACCGCCGGCTTCTCGCGTCGAACGGCCGGGTGGCGCATGTGTCGCTTCAGGGCGAGGTCGAGGCCGAGCGGTTCGTCGAAGGCGAAGCACGGCAGCTTCGCCGCACGACCTGGCTGCGGCGCGCGCCCGACGGGGCGGTCGACCGGCAGCTTCTGTTCGGCGATCCGTTCCTGGTGCTGGAGGAGACGGGCAGCGCGGTGTTCGGGGTCAGCCGCAAGGATGGCTATGTCGGCTATGTCGAGGCGGACGCGCTGTGGGAGGGGGCAGAGCCCACGCACCGGGTGGCGATCCGCACGACCTGGGCCTGGGCCGCGCCCAATTTCAAGGTGCCGCCGGTCCTGGACCTGCACATGTCGGGAGAGGTCGCGGTGACCGGCGAGACGACGCCCTGGACCGAGATCGCGGGGCCGGAGGGGCCGCTTTACGTGCCGACCAACCACCTGTCGCCCTTGGCCGAGGTCGAGGATCCGGTGACGGCGGCGCACATGATGGTGGGCACGCCCTATGTCTGGGGCGGCAACACGGGGTTCGGGATCGACTGCTCGGGCCTTGTGCAGGTGGCGTTCCGGGCCGCCGGGCGCGCCTGTCCGCCGGACAGCGACCTTCAGATGGCGATGGAGGGGGCGAGCCTCGAACATGGCGCGCTGAAGCGGGGCGACCTGGTGTTCTGGCGGGGGCATGTGGCCATGATGGCGGACGAGGTGTTCATCGTGCATGCCAACGCGCACCACATGGCAGTGGCGGTGGAGCCGCTGACCGAGGCCATAGAGCGGATCAAGAAGACGGATGTCGGCGGGCCGCTCGTGATGCTGAAGCCGGGAGACTAGTCGACCGGGCGGATCAGCTTGCGCTCGAGGACGCGGAGGACGGCGCGGAGGTCGGAGCCGCGCTTGAGGATGCGTCCATCCATGCCGATGACGGCGTACAGGCCCTGCTTCTGGCGCAGCTTCGGGCGTTTCTCGATGCGGTACATCGGCACCTCGGCGGTGCGGCGGAAGATCGAGAACACCGCGACCTCGCGCAGGAAGGACATGCCGTAGTCGCGCCATTCGCCGGCCGAGACCATGCGGCCGTAGACCCCGAGGATGACGTTGAGCTCTTGACGATCGAAGGCGACCTGCTCGGGCACCGGGCTGGACTTCGGGAAGGGCGTCGGGTCCTGGACCGTCATGAGGGGATCCTGCCCCCGCGGGGGGAGTGAATCAAGCCTCGCCGCAACTTCGCCACAAAAAAACCTTTGGGCCGGGATGCGCCGGACGTCATGTTGCCCAAGTTGCAGGGCATCAAGATCATGTAGCGAAAGACGCTATCCCCGATGCCGTGGAATCAACAGCCCCCACCCAGCCCGCGGCATCGGGGAACCCCCACACCGGGACGAGGGACCCCTCGCTTGTTGAAAGCGGGGGTTTTTCGCGTTTAGGGGGTGGGCGTGGGTCGTCAAGCCTTATACGCGAGACCAAATCGCCATCCAGTGGACCCACAGTTGACCGCTTTTCGCAAACGGTAGACGGTTTCGACATGAAGTTTTCGTGGACAGGCGAAGTCAGCGCCGGGGTCTTTCAACGGTATCTCCGTGTCGGCACATACCTTGAGGAGTCCTTTCGCCGAGAACAGGCATTTTCGCCGCTGGCTTCGTCGGAAGTAAAGATTTGTTTTATTCCCATAATCATGGATGCCACGCTAAGACAGTTTTATCCCGCGCGCTCAGAAGTCGACCTAAAGGAGGGCGTGTTTTACTGCGCTCCTCAGTTGGACTACGACCTGTTCGCGAAAGGTGACTTCTCAGAGCAAGTTGCGCACTGCCTCGACGAAGCTGAGCGCTTCGGAGAGGTATCTGAGAAAGCTCCTAGATGAGGATGAGATCGCTGCACTTCAGGCAATATTCGAGCGGATGCGGGTAACGGGATAGCAGCCAAGTCTCTGTCCAGCCCGCAGCCAGGTGCGCGTCCCGCGGCGCGGACATGTGAGTTGCCAATCTCCCACCCGACCCCTCTATTCGGGCCAAACGGAACAGGAGACATCAAATGCGCGACACGGTCATCGGCGTCATCGGCGGCAGCGGCATCTACGAGATCGAGGGGCTGGAGGGCGCGGAGTGGGTGGCGGTGGACACGCCCTGGGGTGAGCCGTCGGACCGGATCCTGACGGGGTCGCTGAACGGTGTGCGGATGGCTTTCCTGCCGCGGCATGGGCGGGGGCATGTGCATTCGCCCTCGACCGTTCCCTATCGCGCCAACATCGACGCGCTGAAGCGGCTTGGGGTGACGGACGTGGTCAGCGTCTCGGCCTGCGGGTCGTTCCGCGAGGAGATGGCGCCGGGCGACTTCGTCATCGTCGACCAGTTCATCGACCGCACCTTCGCGCGCGAGAAATCGTTCTTCGGCACGGGCTGCGTGGCGCATGTGAGCGTCGCGCATCCGACCTGCGGGCGGCTGTCGGCGGTTGCGGCCGAGGCGGCGGAGGCCGCAGGCGCGAAGGTGCATCGGGGCGGGACCTACCTGGCGATGGAGGGGCCTCAGTTCTCGACCCTGGCCGAGTTGCGGATGTACCGCGAGGTCTGGGGCTGCGACGTGATCGGCATGACGAACATGCCCGAGGCCAAGCTCGCCCGCGAGGCGGAGCTTTGCTATGCGAGCGTGGCGATGATCACCGACTATGACTCCTGGCATCCCGACCACGGCGAGGTCGACGTGAGCGAGATCATCCGGACGCTGATGGGGAACGCCGAGAAGGGACGCGCGCTGGCGGCAGGTCTGCCGGGGCGGCTGTCCGGCGAGCGGGCGGCCTGCGGGCAGGGCTGCGACCGGGCGCTGGAGTACGCGATCCTGACGCGGCCGGAGGCGCGGGATCCGGAGGTCGTGGCGAAGCTCGACGCGGTGGCGGGGCGGGTGCTGTAGGAACGAGGGGCTCTGCCCCTCGCGCTCCCCGGGATATTTGCGGACCAGTGATGGGATCAGCGGCAGGGCTGGCGGTCGTGTTCGAGCGCGACGAGGCGGTCGAGGGTGTCGCCGGGGACGTCTCCCATGACGAGGGTGGTGCCGAGCGTGAGTGCGGGCGTGCCCCAGACGCCGAGGGTGTCGGCCGCGGCGGCGTGGGTGGCGAGGGTGCGGGCGACCTCGGGGCTGTCCATCGTTTCGGCGAAGGCGGCGGGGTCGATGCCGGCGGCGACGGCGCCCTGTCGGATCATGGCGTCGGCGCCGCGTCCGCGCGGGGTGGCGTCGAGCGTGACGCCGAGGAGGCCGGCGGCGATTTCGGCCTTTGCGGCGGCCTCGGAGCCGGGACCGAGGAGGGGGAGCTGGAGGCGGGTGAGATCCAGGCGGTCGGTTCGGGTGGCGAGCTTCGCTTCGAGGCTGCGGCAATTCGGGCAGTTGGCGTCGGTGAAGATCGCCGCCGGGACACCCTGCCCCGTCGCCGGGGTAGAGAACGGCGCAGAGGTCGGCGGGCGAGAGGTCGCGCCGCTCGGTCGCCTCGATCCCGGCGAGGACCGCGCCGGTGGCCGAGCCTCCGGGGTCGGTGATGCCGTCGAAGGCGACCTGGCGCCAGCCGGGCAGGCCCTCGACCGGGGCGAAGGCGAGGTCGTCGTCCTGCGCGAGCCAGAGCTGCCAGCCTGCCGCGAGGGCGGCGAGCAGTCGCGAGGAGGACGAAGGCCACGCGTCCGACCGTCCAACCGTATTGCCTTTCCCCTTTCGAGCCGTCTTGATGGCCCGGGCGTCAGGATAGGTCAGGCGATGGACAACCGGAAGAAGACGGTCAAGGACTACATCCGCACCATCGTGGACTTCCCGCACGAGGGGATCATGTTCCGCGACGTGACGACGCTGTTCGCGGACGCGCGCGGCTTTCGCATCTGCATCGACCAGCTTCTGCACCCCTATGCCGGCGAGCGCATCGACAAGGTCGTGGGGCTCGAGGCGCGGGGGTTCATCATCGGCGGCGCCATCGCGCACCAGCTTTCGGTCGGTTTCGTGCCGATCCGCAAGAAGGGCAAGCTGCCGGGTGCCACGCTGACGCAGGCCTACACGCTGGAATACGGCGAGGCGGTGATGGAGGTTCACGACGACGCCATCCAGCCGGGCGAGAAGGTGCTGGTGGTCGACGACCTTCTGGCTACGGGCGGGACCTGCGAGGCGGGAATAAAGCTGATCGAGCGAATGGGCGGCGACATCGTCGGCTGCGCCTTCATCATCGACCTTCCGGATCTGGGCGGGCGCAGGAAACTGGAGGCGCTGGGGATGGACGTGCATGTCCTCTGCGAATTCGAGGGCGCGTGATCGTCCAATTTTAAGCGATCTTTAGGATTCGGCTCTTAGGACGGGGGCACGATCTGCAGATCATGTGTCTCTCACGAGTTGCGCCCCGCCCGGTCCCCCACCTGGGCGGGGCGATGCGTTTCACGCCGCTTGTTCTGCGTGCCGCAGGGTAGTATCACGCGGCGCATGACGCGCTTTTTCGACATGGACGATCGTGCCCGCCTGCCGTGGCGCTTTCACGGATCGCGGCGGACCGTGCTGGCCGGGCTCTGAGCCCGGAGCCAGCCCTTCGTCCCTGTCCGGCCCTCGGGCCACATCTCCGCCAAGGAACATCGCCATGACCGCACCCCGCACCATCTATGACAAGATCTGGGACGACCACGTCGTCCACCGCGCCGAGGATGGCACCTGCCATCTTTATATCGACCGCCACCTGGTCCACGAGGTGACGAGCCCGCAGGCCTTCGAGGGTCTGCGGATGACCGGGCGCGGCGTTCGCGCGCCGGAGAAGACGGTCGCGGTGCCCGACCACAACGTGCCGACCGACCCGACCCGTCTTGAAGGCATCAAGGACGAGCAGTCGCGCATCCAGGTCGAGGCGCTGCGGCAGAACGCCAAGGATTTCGGGATCGAGATCTACGACATCGACGACGCGCGGCAGGGCATCGTCCACATCGTCGGGCCCGAGCAGGGCTGGACCCAGCCGGGGATGACCATCGTCTGCGGCGACAGCCATACGGCCACGCATGGCGCCTTCGGGGCGCTGGCGCACGGGATCGGCACATCCGAGGTCGAGCATGTGCTGGCGACCCAGACGCTGATCCAGAAGAAGGCGAAGAACATGCTGGTCGAAGTCGAGGGCGAGCTTGCTCCCGGCGTGACGGCGAAGGACATCACCCTGACCGTCATCGGAAAGACCGGGACGGCGGGCGGCACGGGCCATGTCATCGAGTACCGCGGCTCGGCGATCCGGGCGCTGTCGATGGAAGGCCGGATGACGGTCTGCAACATGGCGATCGAGGGCGGCGCGCGCGCCGGGTTGATCGCCCCCGACGAGAAGACCTTCGCCTATGTGAAGGGCCGCGCCCATGCGCCCAAGGCCGGGCAGTGGGAGATGGCGCTGGACTATTGGCGGACGCTTCAGTCCGATGAGGGTGCGCACTTCGACAAGGTGCTGCGCCTTAAGGCCGAGGACATCCCGCCGGTCGTGACCTGGGGCACCTCGCCCGAGGACGTGCTGCCGATCACCGGCGTCGTGCCGGCGCCCGAGGACTTCCAGGGCGGCAAGGTGGAGGCCGCCCGGCGGTCGCTGGACTATATGGGTCTGACGCCCGGGACAGAAGCTGTCGGAGATCGAGATCGACACGGTCTTCATCGGGTCCTGCACCAACGGGCGGATCGAGGATCTGCGCGAAGTGGCGAAGATCATGGAGGGCAAGCGCGTCAAGGAAGGCCTGCGCGCGATGATCGTTCCCGGTTCGGGTCTCGTCCGGCTTCAGGCCGAGGAAGAGGGCCTGGCGCAGAAGCTTCAGGAGGCCGGATTCGAGTGGAGGATGGCCGGGTGTTCGATGTGCCTCGGCATGAATCCGGACCAGCTTGCGCCGGGCGAACGCTGCGCCTCGACCTCGAACCGCAACTTCGAGGGACGCCAGGGCTACAAGGGCCGGACGCACCTTCTGTCGCCGGGCATGGCGGCCGCGGCGGCGATCACCGGACGGCTGACCGACGTGCGCGACCTGATGTGAGGCGCCGCTGCCACGGCTGGAGCCGCCGCGGAAATCTTTCGCGGCGGCTCTCTACAGTCTGCACGGAGTTCTGATAAATTGGTTCCTCATGAGAACAAGTCGCGCAAGCAAGCGCGTCGTCATCATTGAGGAAGAGACATGTTTCTTGCACGTATGGCGGCCATCGCCACGGCGGCCCTGTGTGTGGCCGGTCCGGCGGCCGCAGCTTCGCTGACCATCACCTCGATTTCGGGCATCTGGTCGTCGTCGACCCCGACGGTGTCCGGCATCGGCTCGGAGGACATCAGCTGGGGCGTTCCCGCCGAGACCCGGAGAAGCGGCTATAGCTTCGACCATGCGGCAACGCCGGTCACGGTCGAAAGCGACAGCGACTTCGTCATCGGCACCTTCACCCACAACAACTTCCCGATCCGGGGCAGCTTCCTGCAAAGCGCGAACCTGCGTGTGACGCTGGAGATCGCCGGCCTGGCCAACCCCATCGTCTCGGTCTTCTCGTTCCTCCATGACGAGACGCCGAACAGCCCCGCGCGCTGCCGCAACGGCGAGGCGAACGCCCAGGGCGTGAACGCCAACGGCTGCGCCGACCTGGTCACTGCGACCCTGAACCAGGGAAGGTCCGAGGTCTTTTCGATCGACGGGGTGAACTATGTCCTCGACATCATGGGCTTCCAGTACCTTGGCCAGAAGCTGACGGATTTCTGGACGACCGAGAACCAGTCGAACGCGGCGCAGTTGCTGGCGGTGTTCTCGACCGACGTCGAGCAGCCCGGTCCGGGACCGGACCCGGAAACCCCTTCCGAGGTTCCTCTGCCCGCCAGCGCGATTCTGCTGCTGGCCGGACTTGGCGCTCTGCCGCTTCTGCGGCGCAAAGGCTGACATCACAGGACGCGGCCCTTCGCCGCGTCCTGACACAGCCCTACCCGCCGTCCAGGGCGTCACTTTCCGGTGACACTGCCTGCCTTTGGTCATTAACCAACGGTTAGGTCAGTTGTTGCATGGATCGATTGTGGCCATACTGTGTTACAAGTGTGTGGAAAATCTGGCGACGCGCTGAGTCGCGCCGCGGGAGTAGGTGGTAGATGAAACTTCAAAGGTTCTTCGCGGTCTGTTGTGCCGCGCTTTGTCTGGGAGGCACCGCGACTGCGGCCACCCTGGACATCACGTCAGTCCAAGGTACCTGGCAGAACGCTGGCGCGGCCGTCAGCGGTCAAGGTACGTCGCGGATCAGCTGGGGTCAAAGCACGGGCCAAGGCAAAAGCGGATATACCTTCGCGCCGACGCCGGGAACGATCCAGGCCGAGGAAGAGACGCCGTTTACCCTGGGTCTGTTCCAGCACCTCAACCATCCGATCAGGGGCAGCTTTCTTCAGGCAACCGACCTGGCTGTCAGCTTCATGGTCGACGGGCTGGATCAAACGTTCACCTCGATCTTTTCGTTCGCGCACTGGGAGACGGCGAACAGCCCCCGCACCTGCGCCAACGGCGAGAGGAACCGCCAGGGCGTCAACGCCGCCGGTTGCGCCGACCGCGTCACGGCGACGCTGAACGTGGGCCGGTCGGACAGCTTCGTCATCGACGGGGTGAGCTATGTCCTCGATATCCTCGGTTTCTATCAAGACGGGGACGTGCTGACCCAGTTCTGGACGCGTGAGAACGCCGTCAACTCGGCCAATCTGGTCGGCGTGTTCCGGACGCTTCCCGGCGAAGACACCCCGCCCGAGGTGCCTTTGCCCGGCACGGCCCTTCTTCTTCTCGGTGGTCTGGCAGGCCTTGCTGCGGTGCGCAGGCGGCGCTGACGCAGGCCTGGCGAGACTTCAGGGCCCCTCGCGGGGCCCTTTCGTCTGTCCTGCGCCCTTGCGCCCTGTCGCCTCGTGGGGCAGAAACGCTGCGGCTTCAGGAAAGGACCGACGGATGGACAAATTCGACAAGCTCACGGGGATCGCGGCGCCGATGCCGCTTGTGAACATCGACACCGACATGATCATCCCGAAGCAGTTCCTGAAGACGATCAAGCGGACCGGGCTGGGCGTGAACCTGTTCGACGAGATGCGCTTCGACCGCGAGGGCAACGAGAACCCGGATTTCGTGCTGAACAAACCGGCTTATCGGAACGCGCAGATCCTGGTCGCGGGCGATAACTTCGGCTGCGGCTCGTCGCGCGAGCACGCGCCCTGGGCGCTGATGGACTTCGGCATCCGCTGCGTGATTTCGACCAGCTTCGCCGACATCTTCTACAACAACTGCTTCAAGAACGGCATTCTGCCGATCGCGCTGCCTCAGGAAGACGTCGACAAGCTGATGGACGACGCCGAGCGCGGCGCCAACGCCGTCGTCACGATCGACCTCGAAAGCCAGACGATCACGGGCCCTGACGGAGGTTCGATTTCATTCGAGGTGGACGAGTTCAAGAAGCACTGCCTTTTGAACGGTCTCGACGACATCGGCCTGACGATCGAAAACGCCGCTTCATCCATCGACGCCTACGAAGCGAAGGCGGGTACGGAACGTCCCTGGGTCTGAATTGCTAGACAACCACAAGATGTGGGGCCACTCTTAGGAGTGGCCCTTTTTTGTTTCGGAATTGATGCAATGTCGCACCATTCAGGACACGAAATTGTCCAGAAATTCATTCAGTTTTCAGGGGTTATTGCTGTGATGTCCGCAACAAGGCAGAAATGGGGCAACAATATGGCAGACCGTCAGACCGGGCGGTTGGAACCGGACAAGCGCGGTGGTCGGCCTGAAGGCCGGTGCCGCGCCGAGGGGCAGAGGCAGTGATATACCGACTGGTCGGCGCGGCGGTCCGTGCATTTCTCGTGGTACTTCTGATCGCGACGCCGTCGCTGATCCTTCCGGGAATGTCGACGGATGTCTCGCAGATCGTCACTCTGGTGGCAATTTTCGGGGCCGGGCTAACCTTCTTCGAATACGCCTCGACCTATCCGGGTCTCGTTGAATTCCGCGACGCGCCGCCCTTCAACCGCATCCGCTTTGGCTCGCTCTTCGTTACCGTGATTCTTCTTTCGCTGATCGCGCGCGGTTCGATCGCGCCGACTGCGCTGACGTCCATGGTCGACGGCATCGGCGCCTCGGTCGGGCGGCTGATCGACTTTCCTTATTCGCCCGTACGTCTCGTGGTGCTGATGCTGCCTCCCGAGGCTTCGGTGCGGCATGTCCAGCTTGTCCGGGATTCGGCCGGGATTTCCTACGTCATCTCGCTTGTGACGCTGGCGCTCTATGTCGTCGTGCAGCGCCTGTACCGCTGGCCACTTCAGCGCGGCAGCTTCAACGTCTGGATCAACCTGCCGACCTTCGACCCCACGGCGGGCGGCGACGTGGTGGAACGGCTGGAACGCGACGCGCGCTTTAACATCGCGTTAGGGTTTCTGCTGCCATTCCTGACACCGGCGGTCATCAAGTCGGCGACGGCGCTGTTCGGCGCGGTCACGCTTGAAAGTCCGCAGACGCTGATCTGGACGGTGGCGGCATGGGCGTTTCTTCCGGCATCCCTTTTCATGCGCGGCATCGCCATGGGTCGGATCGCCGCGCTGATCACGGAAAAGCGGCGCATGTCGTCGCAGGACGAAGGCAACGCCGGGCTCTTGCCGGTCTGATCGCCCTTTGCCTTTCCGCCGCGCCCGGATGGGCCGAGCGGCTGAAGATCGCCACCTTCCACACCGAGCTTTCGCGCGACGGTCCCGGCCTTCTGCTGGAGGCCATTCTGTCGGGCGACGATCCGCAGGTGGGCGCCGTGGTCGCGGTGCTGACCGAGGTCGATGCGGATGCGGTGCTGCTGCTCGACATCGACTGGGATCTGGGAGGCGTGACTCTGAACGCACTTGCGGATCAGGTCGGAGGCTATCCGCACCGGCTGGCTTTGCGACCGAACCGGGGGATGGACAGCGGTCTCGATCTGGACGGCGACGGGAGACTGGGCGGGCCCGGCGATGCGCAGGGCTGGGGCGAGTACGCCGGACAGGGCGGCATGGCGATCCTGTCGCGGCGGCCTGTCGCGATGGAGGAGGTCAGGGACTTCACCGGCCTCTCCTGGACCGACCTGCCGGGACATCGAGCGCCGAACGGAACGCCCGAGGCGCAGCGGCTGTCGACGACAGGGCATTGGGACGTGCCCCTGATCCTGGCCGACGGCACGCGGCTGCACCTTCTGGCCTGGCACGCGACGCCACCCGCCTTCGAGGCGCGGAACGTGGCGCGCAACCGGGACGAGACCTTGTTCTGGTTGCGCTTCCTCGATGGCGCATTCGGGCCGCCGCCGTCCAACTTCGTCCTTCTGGGAGATGCGAATGCCGACCCAGAGCGGGGTGAGGGGGACAAGGACGCGCTGGCCGATCTTCTGGCCCGGCCCGACCTGACCGTTCCCGAAGGCACCAATGGCATCACCGCCGACTGGACGGACCGAGAGGGAGGGCCGGGCGTCCAGAGGGTCGAATACGTCCTACCATCGTCGACGCTGGATGTGAGCGGCGCGGGCATCTACTGGCCGGGCCGCGACACCGATGCAGGCGTTGCCGCGCGCACGGCCTCGCGTCATCGGCTGGTCTGGGTCGAGGTCGAGACGCAGCCCTGACCCGCCACCGCTTGACGCTATGGAACGCCCGCGCTAGGCCCCGTCCGACCCATTCAGGAAGGCGTTTTTCCCATGAGCACCCCCTCGCTTCTCATCCTGCCCGGCGACGGCATCGGCCCCGAAGTCATGGCCGAGGTCCGCAAGGTCATCGACTGGTTCGGTGCAAACCGGGGACTGAAGTTCGAGGTGAGCGAGGATCTGGTCGGCGGCGCCTCCTACGACGTTCACGGGACGCCGCTGACAGACGCGGCGATGGAGCACGCGCAGTCGGTCGACGCCGTGCTTCTTGGCGCGGTCGGCGGACCGAAGTACGACGTCCTCGACTTCAGCGTGAAGCCGGAACGCGGTCTTCTGCGGCTGCGCAAGGAGATGGACCTCTACGCCAACCTGCGTCCCGCCCAGTGCTTCGACGCGCTGGCCGACTTTTCGTCGCTGAAGAAGGATGTGGTGGCCGGATTGGACATCATGATCATCCGCGAGCTGACAAGCGGCGTCTACTTCGGCGAGCCGCGCGGCATCTTCCAGGAAGGCAACGAGCGCGTCGGCATCAACACGCAGCGCTACACGGAAAGCGAGATCGCCCGGGTTTCGCGCTCGGCCTTCGAGCTGGCGCGGAAGCGCGACAACCGCGTCTGCTCGATGGAAAAGGCGAACGTCATGGAGTTGGGCGTTCTCTGGCGCCAGGTGGTTCAGGAGGTTCACGACGCCGAGTATCCGGACGTCGAGCTGTCCCACATGTACGCCGACGCGGGCGCCATGCAGCTGACCCGCTGGCCCAAGCAGTTCGACGTGATCGTGACCGACAACCTCTTCGGCGACCTGCTGTCCGACCTCGCGGCCATGCTGACAGGCTCTCTGGGGATGCTGCCGTCGGCCAGCCTCGGCGCGCCGATGGCGAACGGTCGTCCCAAGGCGCTGTACGAGCCCGTCCACGGCTCGGCCCCCGACATTGCGGGCACGGGCAAGGCTAACCCCATCGCCTGCATCCTGTCGTTCGCGATGGCGCTTCGCTATTCCTTCGACAAGGGCGACGAGGCCACGCGGCTTGAGGAAGCGGTCAACGCCGTTCTGGCGGATGGCCTGCGCACTGCGGACCTTCTGGGTCAGGACGGCGTGGCGCCCGTGTCGACCGCCGAGATGGGCGATGCGGTTGTGGCGAAGCTGTCGGACAGCCTTTGATCCGATCCCCGGCGGCGCCGTTCCGGTGCCGCCACGCGGTCGCACGCTCGCCCGATTTGGGTGGATAAATCCGGGCAGGAACTCTTCTGCCAAGGACCTTCATCGATGAGAGCCATTTTCGCCTGCGCCGTGATTGCGGCCACCGCGGGTCATGCGAACGCGAAGACGTTCGACGACATGTTCCCCGGCCACAAGGGCTATGAATACGCCGACGTGAACGAGGCGCTGCGCAGCTTCGACTACCAGCAGGGCACCGTGCTCTTGCCGGGCGGTCAGGCAAGGCTCGAGGTGCCGGAGGGCTATTATTATCTTTTCCCGCAGGACGCGAACGTCGTTCTGACCTTCCTCTGGGGTAACCCCGAGGCCGAGACTCTTGGCATGGTGTTTCCCGCCGGCATGACACCGTGGGACCACGAGGTCTGGGGCGCGGACATCAACTTCGACGCCATCGGCTATGTGTCGGACCACGATGCCGAAGGCTATGACTACACGTCTCTCATGCGCGAGATGCAGGCCGACGCCCGCGTGGCTTCGGCGCAGCGCGTGGCGGACGGGTACGATACATTCGAGCTTCTGGGGTGGGCCGAGGCGCCGCGTTACGACAAGGCCTCGCGAAAGCTGCATTGGGCGATGGAGCTGAAGTTCGGCGGCGCCGACGCCAATTCTCTGAACTACTCGCTTCGGGCTCTGGGCCGCGAGGGCGTCATGACGGTCAACTTCATCGCCGGCATGGATCAACTGGCCGCGATAAAGACCGCCCTCCCGGATGTCGCGGGCATGGTCAGCTTTGTCGACGGCAAGACCTATGCCGACTTCGACCCATCGGTCGACCAGGTCGCGGCGGTCGGCGTCGCTGGCTTGATTGCAGGCAAGGTCCTGGCGTCGAAGGCCGGGTTTCTGGCTGTCGCGCTTCTATTCCTGAAGAAATTCGGGATTCTGCTCCTGCTTCCGCTTGTGTGGCTGAAAAACGCCTTTCGCCGAAGCTGACATCCGTCCTCCGGCCTTGACCCCGGCGGCGGCGTGGTGTCGTTCTGGCCGCATAGCAGAAGCGACCGGATTCCGATGAGCCTCGAAAGATCCAACCTCAGAGGCGTGGCCTTCGCCCTCTTCGCCTTCGCCGTCTACTCGGGCCACGACGTCGTCATCAAGTTTCTTGGCGAGAACATCTCGCCCTTCCAGATCCTGTTCTTCAGTGTCCTGCTGAGCTTCCCGCTGGTCACGCTGATGATGATGCGCGAGCGCACGCACGGGAACCTCAGGCCGGTCTATCCGGGCTATGTCGCGACGCGAACCATTGCGGGAACGATCACCGGAGGCTGCGCCTTCTACGCCTTCTCGGTCCTGCCCCTGGCGCAGGTCTATGCCTTCATCTTCGCCGCACCGCTTCTCATCACCGTCCTGTCCATCCCCATCCTGGGCGAGAAGGTCGGCGTCCACCGGTGGGCCGCCGTGGCTCTGGGGCTTATCGGCGTCCTGATCGTGCTGCGCCCGGGCGCGGCTCCCCTGACGCTTGGCCATATCGCGGGCCTGACGGCAGCAGCGGGCAGCGCCGTGGTGTCGGTCGTCACGCGCAAGATCGGGCGCGAGGAGCGGAGCGCGGTGCTGATGCTCTATCCGATGATGACCAACGTGATCGTCATGGGCGCGATCCTGCCTTTCGTCTGGGTGCCGATCGAGTTGGGGCAGTTCGGGCTTCTGGCGCTGATGTCGACGCTTGGGTTCATTGGCGGCGTGTGCAGCATCGCCGCCTATCGCAACGGTGACGCGGCCATCGTCGCGCCGATGCAGTATTCCCAGATCATCTGGGGGGCGCTGTTCGGGCTTCTCATCTTCTCGGAGGTGCCCGACCGTTACACGCTCGTGGGCGCGGGCGTCATCATCCTGGCCGGCATCTATGTCGTCGTGCGCGAAAGCCTCGGCGGGTCGAAGCACACCCCGGTGCTCGAGACCCGTACGCAGCCCCGCACGCCGTCGGGCATCACAATCAGCGCAATGCTGAGGGATCGTGCGGCGCGCGTCCTTCCGGGCCACGAGGCCCTTGCAAAGCCGGCTGAAGCCAAGTAATCCGCCCGGCACGGTCGGGCAGTGGCGCAGCCTGGTAGCGCACCTGCTTCGGGAGCAGGGGGTCGGAGGTTCGAATCCTCTCTGCCCGACCAAGATCGACGCGGGCCCCCTCGGGGGCCTTCTTCGTCTGAGGGGAGGCCGATGCTCGTCACCATTTCGCCAGCCAAGAGACTCGACTGGTCCGGGAGCGAGAGGGTCACGACCGAACCCGAATTTCTGGCGGACGCCTCGCGGCTGGCGGGACACGCGCGGCAACTTTCGCTCAAGGCGCTGAAGGGCCTGATGGACCTGTCCGACGATCTTGCGCGGCTGAACCGCGAGCGGTTCCGCGACTTCGTTTCAGAACCCGACGGCGCGGCAACGCGGCCTGCGATCCATGCTTTCGCAGGAGACACGTATCGTGGTTTCGACGCCGCCTCGCTTGACCGAGAGGGTCTCCGCTGGGCGCAGGATCACCTGCGCATCCTCTCGGGTCTCTACGGCGTTCTTCGGCCGCTCGATGCCATTCAGCCCTATCGGCTGGAGATGGGCAGCCGCCTGAAGACACGACGGGGCGGGACGCTTTACGCTTATTGGGGCGACCGCATCGCAGTGGCGCTGAACGAGGCGGCTGAGGCCGCCGGCACCGACGTCGTCGTCAACTGCGCCAGCCGCGAATATTTCTCGGCTGTGGATCGGAAGGCGTTGAAGCCGCGGGTCGTCACACCTGAATTCTACGAGACCTCGGACGGCACCGCACGGATGGTAGGAATCTTCGCCAAGGTCGCCCGGGGCGCCATGGCGCGCTTCGTCGTCGATAACCGCGTGACGACAGTCGACGGCTTGCGCGACTTCGACCTGGGCGGGTATCGCTTCGTCGCGGCCGAAGATGAGGGCGCGCGGCTGGTGTTTCACCGCGACGAATCCTTGGCCGCCTAGGCTCGGGCGGCTGTCGTCATCTCGAATTCCGCTACCGGCTGGATCGGCTCGCTATGGGCGGGTCGGGCGGCCTCGATATGCTGGATCAATTCGCCCTTCTTCACGGGCTTCGTCAGATAGTAGTCGATGCCCGACGCCAGGATCTCGTCGGCGTCGCCTTCCATGGCGTGCGCGGTGATGGCCACGATGGGACACGGCATGACGCCCTCGGAGGCTTCGATACCCCGAATGCGGCGCGCCGCTTCTTTTCCGTCCATGCGCGGCATCGAGATGTCGGTGAAAATGATGTCTGGCCTCCACCATTGAAAGGTGTCGACCAGTTCTTGCCCGTTCTCGGCAAAGACTAGGTCGATACTCAGCGACTTGAGCATCTTCTCGATGACCATGCGGTTTGTGCGGTTGTCCTCGGCCACGAGGACGCGCGCCAGACGCGGGCCGACCTTCTGAGGTGGTCGTGTCGACGAGATCGAATTCGGGCTCGTTCGCGTCGAAAACCGCACCGAGAGGAGTGAGGTCGTCCTCTCGGGCAATATCGGCGGAAACGGGAAGCAGGGCGGACGCGTCGACGAAAACAGTCGAATTGGGATCGCTCCGAGCCTCCTGCGCCCTGGAAGGCTCCGCCACAGGTTCCGGCGGAAGGACCGAGCGCAGGACGCGCAGCATCTCGGCGCGCAGGACCGGGCGTTGCAGGGCGCCTGCGAAGACGGTCTGACCTTTCGGTATTCGTCCGATGGTATCCGTCACGAGGAAGATCGACGCCGGGCGGTGACGTGTGGAGATATCCGCCGCGAAGGCCTCGACGTCGTCGGCCGCGTCGCTGCCGATGAAGACGATGTCCTCGGGTCCCGGCGGAAGCGCGTCGATTTCCTGACGCGACGCCGCCACGACCGAGCGAAGTCCCATCAGGCCGAGTTGCTTGATGAGGATGTCGCGGTTCATCCCCTCGCGGTCCAGAACGATGGCGCGGTGCATCCAGCCGGGCGCCGAGACCTCGTCCGAAGCCGTGTCCTCGATGATCGGAAGCGTGATCTGGAACCCGAAGACCGACCCCTGCCCCGCCTCACTGTCGACCCAGACATCGCCCTTCATCAGTTCGATCAGCCGGCGCGTGATCGCAAGACCCAGGCCCGTCCCGTCGTGGGTTCTGTCGCGGTCATTCTCGACCTGGTGAAACTCGCGGAAGATGTCGCCCAGCTTGTCGGAGGGGATGCCGACGCCGGTATCCTCGACCGTCAGATGGATTCGGTATTCTGTATCGGCCTCGACCGGCAGCCCCACGACGCGGATCGCGACGTGACCTTCGGAGGTGAACTTGATCGCGTTGCCGACGAGGTTCGTCAGGACCTGACGGATGCGGCCTGCATCGCCCAGATAGCTTGTCGGCATGAAGAGATCATAGTCGACAGCGATCTGAAGACCCTTGTCGGACGCACTGGGGCTGAGAAGCATGACGACGTCGTGGATACAGCGTTCCAGATCGAAGGGTCGTGCCTTGAGGCTGACCTTGTCGGCCTCGATCTTGGAATAGTCGAGCACGTCATTGATGATGACCAGAAGCGCCTCGCCGGAGGTGCGGATGGTGTCGATATAGGCGCGCTGCTCATCGTCGAGGCCGGTTTCGGCCAGGAGGTCCGCCATTCCGATCACGCCGTTCATCGGCGTCCGGATTTCGTGGCTCATATTGGCCAGAAAGGCGGACTTGGCGCGGTTCGCCGCTTCGGCGCGCTGGCTGGCCTCTTGGAGCGCATGTTCGCGCTCGATCTGGTCGGTGATGTTGAGCGCCAGCGTGACGAGGTCGCCATCGCGTGTGCGGCGGTCGATGAGCTTGATGTAGGTTCCGTTCCAGACCTTGAGGACGGCGCTTTCGATGCGGTTCGCCTTCAGCCGGTCCAGCATCTTCTGCTTCCAGACCGCAGCCTTGATGCGGCCGGTGTCGACGATGCCTTCTTCGGCCAGAAGGGCGAAAAGCTCGGACAGAGCGATGCCGGGCCGCACCATCTCGAGCCCGTCGAAGATCGCGAGATAGGCACGGTTCGCCGCAATCAGAACATCGTCGGGGCCGAAGACCGCGAAGCCGTCGCGGATCGTTTCAAGCGAGTCCCACAGCCGCCGCTCGGCGATCGTGATGGCGCTTTCGGCGGTGCGCAGGTTCTGCTGCGCGCGATCATAGCGTTCCTGAAGCTGGGCCGCCTCGGTCCGGACGCTCGCCACCTCTTCCTGCGTCACCGCGATCTCGCTCGACAGGTGGCGGGCGTGAAGCGACAGGCTTTCGTTCGCCTGGTAGAGTTCGGACTTCATCTGCTGGAGAAGCCGCTCGGCCGCGAGCCGCGCGCGGCGCTCGGAAGCCAGTTGGTTCGACAGGTCCATGGCGTGCGCTCCCCCGCGGCAACGCACTCGTTATGAAATCGTTTAGGTAAACGAAGGCTTAAGCGTCAAAGACGCTCGATGGCCAGCGCGATGCCCTGCCCGCCCCCGATGCACATCGTGACGAGTGCACGCTTGCCGCCGATACGTTCGAGTTCGTAAAGCGCCTTGATGGTGATGATGGCACCCGTCGCGCCGACGGGGTGGCCCAATGCGATGGCACCGCCGTTCGGATTGACCCGTGCCGGATCGAGGCCGAGGCCTTTGTTCACGGCAAGCGCCTGGGCGGCGAAGGCCTCGTTCGATTCGATCACGTCGAAGTCGCTGGCGGTCAGCCCGGTGCGCCTCAGAAGCGCCTCGACCGCGGGTACAGGTCCGATGCCCATGACCTCGGGCCGGACACCGGCGTGGGCATAGCCGAGGATCCGCGCGCGCGGGGTCAGACCAGCCGCCTGCGCGGCTTCGGCGGTCGCAAGGACCAGAGCCGCGGCGCCGTCGTTGATGCCGCTCGCGTTGCCGGCGGTGACGCTGCCGTCCTTCTGGAACGCCGGGCGAAGGCCTGCGAGCTTGTCGAGAGAGGTCTGCTTGGGGTGTTCGTCGGTGTCGAAGGCGACCGTCTCGCGCTTCACCTTCACCTCGACGGGTACGATCTGATCCTTGAAGCGACCCTCGGCGATGGCGCGCGCCGCGCGCTCCTGGCTTTCCATGGCGAAGGCGTCCTGCGCCTCGCGGGACACGTCGTGCTCCTTTGCCACATTCTCGGCCGTGACGCCCATGTGACCGGTGCCGAAGGGACAATTGAGCGCGCCCAGCATCATGTCTTGCGCACTTGCGTCGCCCATCTTCTGACCCCACCGCGCCTGCGGCAGGATATAGGGTGAGCGGCTCATGCTTTCGGCCCCGCCGGCAAGTCCGAACTCGGCGTCCCCGAGGGCCAGCGCCTGAAAGACCGACACGATCGCCTGCGCGCCCGATCCGCAGAGGCGGTTCACGTTCATCGCGGGCGTACCGCTCGGGATGCCCGCCTCCATCGCTGCGACGCGGCTGAGGTACATGTCGCGCGGTTCGGTGTTGATGACGTGACCGAAGACTACGGTGCCGATCTGCGAGGGTTCGACGCCCGAGCGCTCCATCGCTGCCCTTGCCACGGTCGCGCCGAGGGTGATCGGCGGTACATCCGCCAGGCTGCCGCCGAAGGTGCCGATGGCGGTCCGCGCGCCGCCGAGGATGACGATGTCCTTCATGTTCTTCACTCCGAGTCAGGTCGGCTCAAGGAAACAGGTTTCGCCCGCGCGCGGCCAGCCCGGAATTTTCATGCGACGGAAATGCGCGGCGGCTCCGTTGAATGGACATGATCGGAACATGGAGTGAATACCGATGGACAAGAACACGCTGAAGATCCTGCTGGCCACCACCCTGATCGCCGCTGGCGCAGGCGTGGCGATGGCGCAGGACACCGCCACGACGCCGGATGCGGAAGCGACCGAAGCCGGACCGATGGACTTCGCCACGCTCGACGCCGACGGCTCGGGTGAGATCACGGTCGAGGACATGGAGGCGATGCGCGCCAACCGCTTCGCCGAGTTCGACACGAACGGCGACGGCAACGTCACGCGCGAGGAGTTCACCGCCCACGCGCAGGCTCGGGCCGCAGAGCGGGCGGGCGAGATGTTCGGCCGTCTCGATGCCGACGGCGACGGCAATCTGAGCCGTGACGCACTGGAGGCCCGCATGGGCCGCGGCGGTCCGGGCACCCGGATGATCGACCGCTTCGACACCGACAACTCGGGCGGGGTCAGCCAGGAAGAGTTCGACGCCGCGAAAGAGCGGATGACCGAGCGTCGCGGCATGCGAGGCGGTCATGGCGGAGAAAAAGGCGGGTGGCACAAGTTCCGCAACTGACGCCAGCCGCATGCGAAGCCGGATTGCCTGATGGGCAGTCCGGCGCTACGCCGGGGTCGCGATGGACGGACAGAACTCAAGGCCAGACGCCCCGGCGGACGAGGCACCCGACGCGGCGCTTCTTGTCGCCTTCGCCAATGGTGACGCGGCGGCGGGGCGCGACCTCGTCGCCCGCCTCGCCCCGCGGCTGTTCGGCTATTCCGCGCGCATCCTGGGGGACAGAGCCGAGGCCGAGGACGTGGTGCAGGAGACCATGATGAAGCTGTGGAAGGTCGCGCCGGAGTGGCGACAGGGCGAAGCGCAGGTTTCGACCTGGGCCTACCGGGTCGCGGTCAACCTCTGCACCGACCGCCTGCGGCGGCGAAAGGTTCGCGGTCAGGTCCCGCTGGAGGTGGTGCCCGAACCGGAAGCCGACATCGCCTCGGCGGTCGACAGGATGACCGAGACCGCGCGCGCCGACGCCTTGCAGACAGCGCTGGACGCGCTGCCCGAGCGTCAGCGGCAAGCGGTCGTCCTGCGGCATCTCGAAGGTCTGTCCAACCCTGATATCGCGGCGATCATGGACATCGGGGTGGAGGCCGTCGAAAGTCTGACCGCCCGAGGAAAGCGCGCCCTTGCGGCCATGCTGGCCGGGCGCAGGGAAGAACTGGGGTACGAACATGGATAAGTCTCAGGACATCCGCGAGGACCGCGCGCTGGACGCGCTGTTCGAGGCGGCGCGCGCGCGGCCTCCACTGCCTGCGTCCGCGTTTCTTTCGCTCCTCGAGGCCGACGCGGTGGCAGCACTGCCGCAACGCCCCGTCGAGACGGGACCCCGACGGCGGGGCCTTCAGTGGGGTTTCGGCTTCCCCGGACTTTTCGCCGCATCGGGCTTGTCTCTTTCGGCGGCGGCCGGCGTGATCATCGGGTTCGCCTCGCCGGACCTCGTCAGCCCTTATGCGACGCTGACCGATTCCGGCGACGAGATCGCGACGCTCTACACCTTCCTTCCGGGCGCCGACCTTGCCGCCCTTGATGAGTGACCCCATGACCGTTACCTCGCCCGAACAGCAGCCGAAGCCTGAGACGCCGCGTCACAGACGGCGCTGGCTGATGCCCCTTCTTTTCCTATCGCTTGCCATCAACCTGCTGGTCGCGGGACTTGTCGTGGGTCACGCCCTGTCGCCCGACGCCCGCTTCGACCGCGAGGGCCGGCCCGCGCGCGGGGTCATCGGAGAACCGTTCATTCGCGCCTTGCCCGACGCCGACCGGCGCGCGCTCATGCGGGATGTGATGCAGGACCGCGAGCGGATCCGGGAAAGCCGCGAAAGCCTGAAGCAGCGCTTCGAGGCGTTTCTTGCCGCCCTGCGCGCGGTTCCCTTCAATTCGGATGAGGTACGCCGCCTTCTGCTGGAACAGCGCGAGGCTGCCGTAGGACGCCAGGAAATCGGCGAGACGCTTTTGATGAAGCGCCTGGACGAAATGAGCGACGAAGAGCGCTCCGCTTACGCCGACCGTCTGGAGGAGTCGCTGGCGCGTCTCAGGCGGCGCTGAACTCGACCCGGTTCCGGCCTGCGGACTTGGCGCGGTAGAGGGCTGCGTCCGCAGTCTCGAAGGCCTGCGAGATCGGCGCCAGGCAAGGGCCGCCCATCCGGTCGAATGTGCCTGTCATGGCAGGGACGCTGGACAGGGGCTGTCGAAGCGATGAATGGCAACGCCGATGCTGGCTGTCACCTTCACGCTGCGACCCGAATCTCGAGCGCAACGGACCGGCGACGAGATCGCGTCGCGCAGACGTTCCGCCGTCCGCTCGACCTCGCGGCCCTCGGTCTCAGGCAGGATGACCAGGAACTCCTCGCCACCGAAGCGGCAGACCAGGTCACAGGCCCTCAGGTTGTCGCGCATCCGTGCCGCTGTCTCGATCAGAACTCGGTCTCCCGACGTGTGGCCGAAGTGATCGTTGACCTCTTTGAAATGGTCGATGTCGATAATCATCAGTGCAAAGCCGCGTCCATCTTCGCGGGCGCGGACCACCATGTCGGCCAAATAGCTTTCGGCATAGCGGCGATTGTAGAGGCCTGTCAGCGGATCGGTGGCGGCCAGCCGATAGCTGTGTTCGTCCGACTGCCTCAAGCCGTCACGAAGACGCTTGCGCGACAGCATCGAGTCGATGCGGAGCGCCAGCTCCTCTCCGGTGGAGTTGCCGGCGGCCACGTCGCCTGCGCCCAGGTTCAGTGCGCGCGTAGCGATGTCTGGACGGTCGCCCGGATGGACGACCAGCACCGGGGCATGACGCGAGTGACTGCGGTCGCGCAGTTCGGGCAGCAGCGTGTCGAGCGACAGATATCCCGGTCCGCTGACGAACACATAGGCCTCGGGCGCAGCGGTATCGGGGTCATCCCTCAGGACCTCGTCGAGCGACGGCGTGTCGAACCGATGCGGGAGCGTCGTGCCGAGGATGTTCGGCAGGGCCGGCATCGAGGAAAGGTCGCCCACGCAAGCGACATGTGCGCGACGACGAAACCCGGTCGCGGCCTCGGCGAACCCAAAACTCGTGGCGGTCGCGCGGCGCCGCTCGCATTCCCTCTCGGTCTCGCCGTCGCGCAAGAGCCCCCGGATCCGCGCGAGAATAAGCGCGTCGGGCATGGAACGGCTGAGGATGTCGCGCGCGCCCGACCGCAGGGTCTGAAGCCGGCGCATCGGTGAAGGAGCGGTATCCAGGCAAAGGATCGGGGCGTGCGCCAGCCCCGGCGCGCGACGCAGACCCGCGATGGTCTCAGCCGGAGCACCTCCGTGGAGGCCAAGGAGGATAATGTCGGGTTCAGGCGCGTCGATGCGCCCCGCCTCGGCCGGGGTTTCGGCGCTGACGACGCGGTGGTGGGCCTGCTCGACCAGGGCCGAGAGCCGAATTCGGTTGGTGGCGACCGAGTCGACGACGACAACGCATTTGGGCATTCGGTTGGGCTTTCGTTAAACAGCGAGGACCGATGCCGCCAGTTTTGGCGAAAACGGTTAACGAAACCTTTCCACGCACCAGGTCGATAGAGGCTTGGCGGGAAGCTGCGCGTTTGACAGCGGAAGGGAATGATCGCTTGATGCATGCGGACAGAGTGGAGACCGCATGACCCCCCTCTCGCGCAATTCAGCCGAGCTTCTCGCCATCGAGGCCCTGTCGTGGCTCGTCGGCAACGACGATCTCTTGCCGGCGTTTCTGGGGGCGACGGGTGCCACGGAGGCCGATTTGAGAGAGCGGGCGAGGGACGCGGACTTCCTGGCTTCAGTCCTCGATTTCCTGTTGATGGACGACGCCTGGATTGCGGCTTTCTGCCAGTCGGCCGACTACAAGCCCGACTTTCCGCTGCGCGCTCGCGCGGCCCTGCCGGGCGGCGCCCAGGTCAACTGGACCTGATCAGGCGGTCTCGCGCCGAGGCTTTCGCGCTGACGATGCAGGCGAATTCTGGTCGATGAAGTCCAGCACGAGCGGCCGGATGTTGTTTCGCCAGCTCTTGCCCGCGAAGATGCCATAGTGGCCCGCCATGGGTTCGAGATGCGACGCCTTCTTGGACGCCGGCAGGCCGGTCAGTAGATCAAGTGCGGCGAGGCATTGTCCCGGCGCCGAGATATCGTCCTTCTCGCCCTCGACGGTCTTGACCGCGACGTCGGTGATGGCGCCGATGTCGACCTTCCGTCCGGCGACGGTGAATTCGTTTCGGGCAATCTCGCGGTTCTTGAAGATGCGTTCGACGGTCGAAAGGTAGAACTCGCCCGTCATGTCCATCACGGCGAGGTATTCGTCGTAGAACCTGTTGTGCTTGTCGTGGTCGCCCGCTTCGCCCTTGGCGACCCGCATGATCTGCTCGGTGAAGGCCCGGCTGTGCGTCTCGCTGTTCATCGACATGAAGGACGAGAGCTGCAGCAGGCCCGGATATACCTTTCGTCCGACGCCCGCGTATTTGTAGCCGACGCTCTGGATGATGAATTGTTCGAGCTGCCCCATGGTCACGCGGCGGCCGAAGTCGGTCACATCGGTCCGCGCGGCGTCGGGATCGATGGGACCGCCGATCAGCGTCAGTGTGCGAGGCTGCGCCTTGGGCTCTTCCGCCGCAAGATAGGCGGTGGCGGCAAGGGCGAGCGGCGCCGGCTGGCAGACGGCGATGACGTTGATCGATGGCCCCAGATGCCGGATGAAATCCGACAGGTACATCGTGTAGTCCTCGACGTCGAACTTGCCGGCGCTGACGGGAATGTCCCGGGCGTTATGCCAGTCGGTGATCCATACCTCGGCATCCGGCAGCAGGCTTTGTACCGTAGACCGCAGAAGCGTCGCATAGTGCCCTGACATAGGGGCGACGAGGAGGATGCGGCGCTTGCGTTCTGCGCGTCCCGAAGCGCGGAAGCGGATCAGGTTGCCGAAGGGGCGCGACAGTTCGGTCTCAACCGACACGACGTGGTCGCGGCCATCGTCGCCAACGATCGCGTCAATCCCCCAGTCGGGCTTCGCGACCATGCGCGCAAAGCTGCGCTCCGTCACCTCGCCCCAAGCCGCCATCAGACGGAACACCGGGTGAGGCACCGCCCCGAAGACCGGGTAGGACGCCATGGCGAATGCGGTCGCACCGATCCACTGGTTGGTGTTGCGGACCGTTTCCATCAGGTCGTAGGTCATCATCTGTCGCATGGACATATCCCTGCTGCGCCAAACCTGCCTTTGCCATGACGCCGGGTCACGGGTAAGCTTCCAGCAGGATGCTGCAGATGCAAAGTAGGTCGGATAATAGCGCATGACAACTGAAGAAACCGGTAACGAGGCTGAGCGTCTGGAGCTGTTGAACAAAAACCTCGCCCGGATCGAGGAGTTGTCGCAGCGGCTGGTAGCCGCGCTGGCTCACAAGAAGTCGTCTCCGTCAGGTCTTCAGGGTCCCGGCCACGAGCTCTATGCCAAGGCCGCTGCCGCTTACATGTCCGAAATGGTCTCGCACCCGTCGAAGATCTTCGAGAACCAGGTCCAATACTGGGGGAAGGCGCTGACTCATTATCTCGAGGCGCAACAGACCCTGATGCAGGGCAAGCTGGCTCCACCGGAGGACACCGGGCCAAAGGACCGCCGTTTCTCGAGCCCGCTCTGGGATGAACACCCCTACTTCAACTTCATCAAGCAGCAATACCTGCTGTCGTCCGCCGCCATTGCCGATGCCGTCGACGATCTGGACGAGCTGGATTCGAAGGACAAGAAGCGCCTGCGCTACTTCTCGCAGCAGATCATCGACATGATGAGCCCGACGAATTTCCTGGGGACGAACCCCGAGGCGCTGGCGAAGGCGGCAGAAACCCAGGGACAGAGTCTTGTCGACGGGCTTGAGAACCTCGTCCGCGACATCGAGGCGTCGGACGGCGAGCTTCTGGTAACGCTGGCCGACAAGAACGCCTTCAAGGTCGGCGGCAACATCGGCACGGCGGAAGGCTCGGTGGTCTATCGCAACGAGTTGTTCGAGCTGATCCAGTATGCGCCGACCACCGAGAAGGTGCATCGGACCCCTCTGCTGATCTTCCCGCCCTGGATCAACAGGTTCTACATCCTCGACCTGAAGCCGCAGAACAGCCTGATCCGCTGGATCGTCGACCAAGGCTATACGCTCTTCGTCGTGTCCTGGAAGAACCCCGACGCCAGCTACCGCGACTTCGGCATGGACGATTACGTCGAGAAGGGCTTCCTGACGGCCATCGAGCAGGTCAAGGACATCACCGCAGAGAAGAAGGTCAACGTCATCGGCTATTGCATTGCCGGCACGACGCTGGCTCTGACTCTGGCCCTGATGAAAAAGCGGAAGGACACCTCTGTCGCCTCGGCCACCTTCTTTACGACGCTTACCGATTTCGAAGATCAGGGTGAGGTCGGCGTCTTCCTGTCGAACGATTTCGTCGATTCGATCGAGGAACAGGTTCAGCGCGTCGGCGTGCTGGAAAGCTTCATCATGAGCCGGACGTTCAGCTATCTGCGTTCGAACGACCTGATCTATGGCCCCGCCATCCGCAGCTATATGATGGGAGAGGCTCCGCCAGCCTTCGACCTTCTCTTCTGGAACGGCGATGGTACGAACCTTCCCGCCCGCATGGCCATCGAATACCTGCGCGGCCTATGCCAGGAGAACCGCTTCGCCCGCGACGGCTTCCCCGTATTGGGCGAGACCGTGCGGATAGGGGACGTCAGCGTGCCGCTTTGCTCGGTTGCTTGCGAAACCGATCACATCGCCGCATGGCCGTCGTGCTATCAAGGTGTCCGCCGTATGGGCAGCAAGGACAGGACCTTCATCCTGTCCGAAAGCGGGCACATCGCGGGAATCGTGAACCCGCCCTCCAAGAAGAAGTACGGGCACTACGTCAACGACGACTGGCCAGAGAGCCCGTCGGACTGGCGCGAGGCGGCCCAACACAACGAAGGGTCCTGGTGGCCGACGTGGGAGGCGTGGCTTGCGGGACGGTCGGGCGCGATGGTCGCAGCACGTACACCCGGCAACGCGGCTGGACATTCGGTCCTTGCGGCGGCACCGGGCACCTATGTGACCGAGCATCCTGCCCTGATCTGAGAGAATTTTTTAGTTCGAAAGCCCCTTTTGGGGGCCTTAAATTCATCTACCACGTTGATTAAAAACGATTAGTATTTTTTGCTGCACTGCAGCATGACCTCTTGATTTCTGCGGTGCAGCGTGTATGTATTGTGCACACGCAGCAACGCGGGTCCTCCCCGCCAGCTAACCAGGAGAGAGACCAATGGCCAAAGCTACTCAAGACTACACGAAGATGATGAAAGACATGATGGGCGCGTTCCCCGTGGACACCTCCGCGATGCAGGAAGCGTTCAAGACGCAAGCCTCGTTCGCCGACCGCATGTCCAAGGTTGTTCTGGAAGCCGCCGAGAAGTCGACCGAGATTTCCGCCAGCTGGACCAAAGCCACCATCGGCAAGCTGGGCGTCGTGACCAACGTCAAGGAAGACCCGGCGGACTACACGAAAGCCATGACCGACTTCGCTTCGGCCCAGGCCGAGATGAGCGCCGAGTTCGATGGCGTCCTTCGCCGAGATCGCGAAGAAGGTCCAGATGGAAACCGTCGAGTTGATGCTCGCCGCTGGCAAGGACATGGGTGACGACGCCACGAAGGCTGTCAAGAAAGCCACCGACGACATGACCGCCGCCGCGAAGAAAGCGACCGTCAAGTAAGATTTCGAGTTCAGATCGCCAACTCCTCCCTGTTGGCATCTTACCTCAGGCGGGCCCTAGCGGCCCGCCTTTTTTATGGATCGGGTCTTAGCCGGGCGACATGCCCCGCAACCTTTCCGACCTGCGCCGAAGGATTTCCAGCGTTGCCAGCAGCAGGATCGACAGCGCGACAAGGATCGTCGCCACGGCGAGGATCGTCGGGCTGATCTGCTCCCTCAGACCCGTGAACATCTGCCAGGGCAGCGTCTTCTGCCCCGCCGAGCCCACGAAGAGAACGACGACAACCTCGTCGAACGACGTGATGAAGGCGAAGAGACCGCCAGAAATGACGCCGGGCAGGATCAGCGGCATCTGCACCCTGAAGAACGTCGTCACCGGATCCGCACCCAGGTTCGCCGAGGCTCGCGTCAGTGAACGATCGAACCCGACGAGCGTCGCAGTCACCGTGATGATGACGAAGGGAATGCCCAGTGCCGCATGGGCCAGGACGACTCCCCAATAGGTGCCCTGAAGGCCGATGCGCGAATAGAAGAAGTACATTCCCGCGGCCGAGATGATGAGCGGTACAATCATTGGCGAGATCAGCACCGCCATGATCACCCGCCTGAACGGCACGTGCTGCTGGCTGAGCCCTATCGCTGCCAAGGTGCCGAAACCCACGGACAGGATCGTCGCCATCGGCGCGATGCGGAAAGAGTTCCACAGCGCCTGTTGCCAGTCGTTGTTCGTAAAGAAGTCACGGTAGTGCTTCAGCGAGTATCCGTCCGGGTCGAGCGCCAACATCTTCGGCGTGAAGGTGAAGAAGTCCTCGGCGTTGAACGACAACGGAATGATGACCGCGATCGGAGCGATCAGGAAGAAGAAGATCAGCCCGCAAATAAAACGGAAGGAATAGTACCAGACACGCTGACCGGTCGTGGCATAGATCGGCAGTCCGCTCATCTCAGCCTCCCAGCTTCACGTTGTCGATCCCGACCATGCGGTCATAGGTGTAGTAGAGCATAAGGACCGCCGCGAGGAGGATGGTGCCGAGAGCAGCCGCCAACCCCCAGTTCAGCGAGGACGAGATGTGATAGGCGATCCGGTTCGAAATGAAGACCCCGGAGGTGCCGCCGACCAGTTCGGGCGTGATGTAGTAGCCGATGGACAGGATGAAGACGAGGATCGACCCCGCCCCGATTCCCGGAACCGAGTTCGGAAAGTAGACGCGCCAGAACGCCGTCCAGTCCGTCGCCCCCAGGCTCTTTGCGGCGCGAACGTAGGTCACCGGGATCGTCTTCATCACGGAATAGAGCGGCAGGATCATGAACGGCAGCAGGATGTGCGTCATGGCGATGATCGTGCCGGTCTGGTTGTTGATGAGGACCAGGCGCCCCGTGTTGCTGACGATGCCGATCCAGACCAACAGGTCGTTGATGACCCCTTGCTGCTGAAGAAGGATCTTCCATGCGCTCGTCCGCACCAGCAGTGACGTCCAGAACGGCAACAGGACGAGGATCATCAGCAGGTTCGCCGACCGCAGCGGCAGGTTGGCCAGAAGCCACGCGACGGGATAGCCGAGGATGATGCAGCTGATCGTGATGACCATGGACATGATCAGCGTGCGCTGGAACAGCATCAGGTAAATGCTCTCACGATCCGGACGCTTCTCGATGCCGCTCGGCGTGAGCTGAAGGTCGATGGCATTCAGGAAGTACCCCATCGTGTACTCGCTCGAGTAGGTGCGCAGGGTGTTCCACACCTCGGCCTCGCCCCAGCCGTCGTCCATCTCGACGAAGGCCGCGCGATAATCGACCGAAGGCAGGTCCGCCTCCGCCGCCGTGCGAAGCTGATCGGCACCCGGCCCGGCGTAAGTCGCAAGCGCCTCCAGCGTCGCGTCGCGTTCCAGATCGACGCTCAGTGCGGCGTAGACGGCCTCCCAAGGCTCTTCCTCGGCCACGACATCCTCGTCGATCAGCGCGGTGTAGACCGCCCAGGCGGTGTAGGCGCGCGTCGTGCGTGGAAGAATCTGCGCGATTTCAGCGGAAGGCGCGAACGCGATGTCTCCGCCCGTGGGTTCGGCCGTCAGGGCGTTCACTCGCGCGCGCTCGGACTTCAGAAGGGCGTCGTCGCTGTCATCTGCGTTGTTCATCAGGTCGTACCAGAACCCGGCGTCGCCCCAGCTTTCGTCGATACCCTCCAGCGCGTCCTGGGTCACTTCGCCTATGTCGTCCAGCCGCCGGCCCGACGAGCGGAACAGCGAACTGACGCCGGCACTTTCATAGTTGAGGCGGGTGCCAAGCTGGGTGTGCTTCTTCGCCTCTGCAGCCAGGAACAGATCGAAGTAAAGATCCTCGAAGGTCGGCTCGCCCGGCACTTCCAGCGAAGACTGGTCCAACCCCGCGACGGTCTGCGGCAGCGTATCGGCGACGATGCGGTTCTCGACCGACCGGAACAGCATGTCAGCTATCGGCGCGATGAACGTGACGAGAATGAAGATGAGAAGCGGCGAAACCAGCAGGAGCGCCCGCATCTTCTCACGACGAAGCGCGCGGTTGAGGCTGGTCTTCAGCGGCGTGCCATCGGCGGCGAGAACCGGGCCCGCCTCGGCGCGGTCGGCCGTCCGAAGCGCATTGTCGGGTGTGGCGCCCGTGATCTGGTCCGGTCCTGTCGCCGCGTCCGTCATTCGCCGTGTCCCTCGACGACGAGGATGGTGCTGTCGGCTGTACGACGGCGGATGTCGGCGACCTCCTGGTAGTCGGGGTCGTGGTACGCCTTGAGGGCGGCCTCGTATGACGGAAATTCTATCACGACATGCCGGGCATGGGCCTCGCCCTCGACGATCTCGCCTTGTCCGCCTCTCACGATGAAGCGCCCGCCGAGGCCTTCGAGGATCGGCGTGTCCCGCGTGACGTACTCCTTGTACGCCTCGGGATCGCGGACCGTGATGTGACCGATGATATAGCCTTTCGGCATGACGTCCCCCTCGATGATGTGCGGGGCCCCGAAGGGCCCCGCGCGACGTCGAATTACTGCGACAGCCAGTTCTGGAAGCGGGCTTCCACGTCGTCCTGGTTGTCAGCCCACCACTCGATGTTGTTGACCAGATAGTTCTTCTGGTTATCGGGGTTGGTGGGCATATGCGGCGCCATCTCGATGCCGAGGTCGGCATGGGTCGAGACGAGCGGCTGCGACGAGGCGCGCGCCGGGCCGTACGAGATGTACTTGGCCTGATCCGCCAGACGCTGCGTGTCGGTGGCATAGTTCAGGAAGTGCATCACGCGGTTGAGGCGCGGCTCGTCGAGCCCTTCGGGAACGATCCAGCCGTCGAAGTCGAAGACCTGCCAGTCCCAGAGCATCGCGATCGGCTGGTTCTGCTCGGCGATGGCCGAGAACAGACGACCGTTGTAGGTCGAGCCCATGACGACTTCGCCGTCGGCGAGAAGCTGAGGCGTCTCGGCTCCGGCGGACCACCAGATGACGTCGTCCTTGATCGTGTCGAGCTTGGCGAGCGCACGCTCGACCCCGTCGTCGTCCAGCACATCGTAAAGCTCTTCCTTGGCGACTCCGTCGCAGAGCAGGGCCCACTCGATGTTTTTCTTCGGACGCTTTTCAAGCGCGCGCTTGCCGGGGAAGGTCTCGGTGTCGAAGATCGCGCACAGGCTGTCAGGCGTTGCGCCGTTCCATTCGGCCACGTCCGTACGATAGCCGAAGGTGGTCGAGAAAACGATCTGCGGGATGAAGCAGTCGTTGATCGCGCTGTCACCGAAGTCTTCCGAGGCAGCCGTTCCATCGGGAGCCGCAGCCAGGGTCTCGTCCAGGTCGACTTCCATCGCGAGGCCTTCGTCGCACAAACGCTGGCTGTCCGGACCTTCGACGTCGACGAGATCGTAGGTCATGTTCCCGGCTTCCGAAGCGGCGCGGATCTTGGCCGTCAACTCGTTCGAGCTTTCATCCCATGTGACGCTGACGCCAGTCGCCGCTGTATAAGGCTCGGTATAAGCCTTCTGCTGGCTGGACTGATAGGCGCCGCCCCAGGACATGATGGTCATCGAATCCGCGCAGTTCTCGCAGGGTGGCATGTCCTGCGCACCCACGATCGCGGGTGCGAAGGCCAAAGCCGTCGATGCCAAAAGTATTCTCAGTTTCATATTCAATCTCCCAGTCGTTGTACCCGTTAATGTCACTTGGCCGATGCGCCCCGGGCCGGGCGCGCCGGTGATCCGCTCAGGCGTCCAGCGCCCGGCAATCGGACGGAAGCCAGCCGATCTCGATCTGGCGGCCCGGCTCGAGCCGAACCTGATCGGGTGCGTTCCGTGTCTTGACGACGAAATCGTCCTTGCCCGCAACCCGTAGCCGCGTGCGGAAGATGTCGCCCATGTAGATGAATTCGAGCACCTCGGCGTGAAGCGTGTGCGCGCCAGGCATCAGCCGGTCCTTGTTGAACTCGACACGCTCGGGCCGGATAGAAACAAGCGTCTTTTCGCCCGGTTTCGTGACGTTCACGGGCTTGGCGTCGATCAGGTCGCCCGACGTCAGGCGCACGGTGCAGCGGTCGCCGTCGATCTTGTCGATAACGCCCGAAAGCGTGTTGTTCTCGCCGATGAACTGCGCCACAAAACTGTTCTCGGGTTCTTCGTAAAGTTTGTCCGGGGGCGCCAACTGCTGGATCCGGCCATCGTCGAAGACTGCCACGCGATCCGACATGGTCAACGCCTCGGTCTGGTCGTGCGTCACATAGACCGTGGTGATGCCCAGAGAATGTGCGAGGTTCGTGATCTCGAACTGCATGTGCTCGCGCAACTGCTTGTCGAGAGCGCCGAGGGGTTCGTCCATGAGCACGAGCTGGGGCTCGAAGACCAGCGCCCGAGCTAGAGCGACGCGCTGCTGCTGGCCGCCCGAAAGCTGCGCCGGACGGCGCCCGCCGAAGGCACCCATCTGCACCATGTCTAGAGCGCTCTTCACGCGCTCTTCCCGAGCGGACTTGTCGACCTTTCGCACTTCAAGCGGGAAGGCCAGGTTCTCGGCGACGGTCATGTGCGGGAAAAGAGCGTAGTTCTGAAACACCATGCCGATACCGCGCTTGTGCGGCGGGATGTTGTTGATCGGCCGCCCATCGAGAAGGATCTCTCCGTGCGTCGCGGTCTCGAACCCGGCCAGCATCATCAGGCAGGTTGTCTTGCCCGACCCCGAGGGCCCCAGCATCGTCAGGAATTCGCCTTTGCCGATAGAGAGGTTCAGATCCTTTACGACAAGCGTTTCGCCGTCGTAGCTCTTCTGCACATGGTCGAATACGACGAACTCGTCTGTGCCGTCTCTCACGTCGGACAATCCCCCCGGATCCCTGCTGCTTTCCCGCGATTTCAACACGATGCGGGCTCCGAGTGCAACTTTCCCCTAAGGTAAGGTCGCCTCGACCCTCGTTTACGGCACTCCTGATGCGGATTCCGGCATCTCGACGGCGTCATGCGGAAATCGTGTTCGCTTCGGGACCGTAGGGGAACCCCGTGATATCCACGGCGCCGCTTTCATTCAGGACGAGGATGTCGTGCTCGCGATATCCGCCCGCGCCACGCTGGCCCTCTGGGATCGTCAGCATCGGTTCCATCGAGACGACCATGCCGGGTTCAAGCACTGTGTCGATGTCTTCGCGTAGCTCAAGACCCGCTTCTCGCCCGTAATAGTGACTGAGAATGCCGAAGGAGTGGCCGTATCCGAAGGTCCGGTACTGCAGCAAACCCTCATCAGCGAAGAAGCGGTTGATCTCGGCGCAGATGCCCGAACATGTGGCGCCAGGGCGGATCAGGCTCATCCCAAGCTCGTGTGCTCCGACGTTCGCCTGCCAGACCCTCAGCGTTTCGGCATCCGGCTCGCCGAGGTGTAGCGTTCGTTCGAGCGCCGTATAGTAGCCCGAGATCATCGGAAAGGTGTTGAGGCTGAGAAGGTCTCCTGCCGAAAGCTTCCGCGCCGTGACCGGGTTATGCGCTCCGTCGGTGTTCAGCCCCGACTGAAACCAGACCCAGGTGTCCCGATATTCGGCCTCGGGGAACGCCTCTGCAATCGCCAACTCCATCGCGTCCCGTCCCGCCATCGCCACGTCGATTTCGCGCGTGCCGACCCGGATGGCGTCGCGGATCGCTGCGCCGCCGATGTCGGCGATGCGGGCACCTTCGGTGATGAGACTGATCTCGGCCGGGGACTTGATCATTCGCGCCCGCATGACGTCCGGCGCGATGTCGACCAGCTCGGACAGACCCAGCATCTCGCGTGCGGCACGCTCGGACGCCAGTGTCATGTGGTCGCCCTCAATCCCCATGCGATCAACGCGGCCCAGGACCGAGGCTACCGCGCGCCAGTAGTTGTTTCGCTGCCAGTCCGTATAAATCACGTTGTCCGTGACCGACCGCCGCCAGGGTTGGCCCAAGTCGATGTTGGCCGAGATGGTCGTGCAGCGGTCTGGCGTCACGACACAGCCGTAGGGCCGTCCGAAGCTGCAATAGAGAAAGCCCGAGTAGTAGGCGATGTTGTGCATCGAGGTGAAGAGAACGGCGGGAACGTCGCGCTTGGCCATGATGGCCCTCAATGTCGAAAGACGCGCGTCGTATTCATCGCGGCCGAACGGCAGGGTGGCCTTTTCCCCGTTTTCAAGTGTCAGGAAGTCAGGTCGGGTCATGGTGGTCGCTCCAGGTTCGCCGCCCCCGGCGTACAGGGGCAATGAACGGGCCATACCGGCGACCGCCGGGCAGCGACGCCATCGCTGCAAGCGATTGGAAATCTATGACACCGGTCCGGCATTCGTCAATCGGTTGCAGCGCTAAGCCGTTGCATCCGGGTCCCCTCCCGGCGGTAAGCGCCAAGGGGAGCTTTTCTTAGGCACTAATCCTGAATATAGTGACGGAAAGAGACGGGGCGCTCCGTTCCAGAAGAAAAGGCAGGGCAGTGGCTCATATCATCGTCGTCGGTAACGAAAAGGGCGGCGCGGGCAAGTCGACCGTCGCAATGCATATCGCCACGGCGCTCGTTCGCATGGGTCATGAAGTGGGAGTCCTCGACCTCGACCTGAGGCAGCGAAGCTTTGGGCGATACATCGACAACCGCAATGATTTCATGGCGGCCGAAGGGCTCGACCTTCCCTGCCCCATCTACCGCGAGCTTCCGAATATCGCCAAGGAATCGCTCGGTCCGGGCGAGAACGTCTACGACCAGCGCCTGTCGGCGGCCGTGACTGGGCTCGAGCGGGAGGTCGAGTTCATCCTGATCGACTGCCCCGGCTCGCACACCCGTCTCAGCCAGGTTGCGCACTCCCTTGCCGATACGCTTGTCACGCCCTTGAACGACAGCTTTGTGGACTTCGACCTACTGGCGCACATAGATCCGCGGACGAACCGCGTGCTCGGGCCTTCCGTCTATGCCGAGATGGTGTGGAATGCGCGCCAGCTTCGGGCGCAGGCCGGGCTTGATCCGATCGATTGGGTTGTGGTGCGCAACAGGGTCGGTGCGCAGGCGATGCACAACAAGAAGAAAATGGAAGACGCCGTGAACGCGCTGGCCAGACGTGTCGGCTTCCGCGTTGCGTCCGGATTTTCCGAACGCGTGATATTCCGTGAGCTCTTTCCGCGCGGCTTGACCCTTCTCGACCTGCGCGACATCGGGGTTCAGAACCTGAACCTCTCGAACGTGGCCGCAAGGCAGGAACTGCGTGAACTGGTGAAAGAACTGCGCCTTCCGGGCGTGACCGTCGATTTCTAACCTAGGGTAACGGCGCTTGGCCTTTGAGGTTCGGACGCCACGCCAGAGCGTCGGCTGTGGCCCTGACGGCGGTGTATGACGGCGGACATCGCCGCGACGGGTTTCACGTCGTCGTTCTCTGCCCTGTTGCGGCGCAGGATCGACGTTATGCCTCCCATCGACAGAAGGGCGACGCCGGCCATAAGCGTTCCAACGACCGCCAAAGCGTGCCTAACCTTGGTCAATCTGTCGTCCTGAAGAACGACGGCGCCGTTCATCGGGTCGGCTGAAAGTAGCAGGACATCTGGCATCAGGTGCAGACCGGCGCCGTCGAAGGCTGCCTCGACCGCACCGCGGAAGGCGCTGCCGGTCACTGTCTCTCCACGCACCGCAATTATGTTGCCCAGACTGTCGCCTCCGGAAACCAAGGGTTCGGCCAAGGCGTCGCCATCATGCTGGAACAGGACGGCAACCGGCACTGTCGCCAGTCGGGAGAGATCGGCGATGTAACGCGCGTGAGCCCCGGCATCGTCGCGCGCCATCGGGCGGCGCGGCAGCCTCGTTTCCTTCGACAAGAGGTGCTGAGCGAGCGGTAGCGTATCGGGCAGCACAGGGAAAACGGGATAGGCCGTGAGCCAGTTGGGTCTGTCTGTTGTCCCCGCGTTTACACGCGTTGCCTTGTCTCGACCAATGTCACCCACGACATGGACTTGGCCGATCATGTTGGAGTGGCGGTCCGCAATGAAATCCTGAACCATCACTTCCGTCGGATTTCCGACTTTCGAAGCGAGCATGTCCGCAGCGAACATCTGATCCTGATGATAGCCGATGACAACCGACGTGCCAAAGCAGAAGACCGCGGCCGACATCCACACACGTGGTGACAGAAGCTGGGTCCTCCAAAGGGAGATCAATGTCCGTCCTCGTACAAGTGCATTCGTTACTCTTTGAACCTGAGGGTCCAAAGGGGCGGGAACGTGGCGATTGTCTGAAACATTGACCATGGTACTGGAACAATGTGTTTATCCACAGGGGAGTTCCTGTGCCGCCACCGATTTCTGCAAGGCGTGACGTGGCGAATTTTCGAGCAATGGAAAGCGGGGCTTGCAGCATGAAGGTCGGGCTTGTCGGAACAGGCATGGTGGCAAGAACATATGCCGATGCCATCTCGACCTCGACGACTGTATCGCTGGGTCCCGTCTACTCGCGAAATGCCCTTAATAGAGACGCTTTTTTGGCGTCTTTCCCGCTTTTGCACGCGACGGCCGCGCGTGACGTCAAGCAGATCGCAAACGATCCCACCGTTGACTTTGCTATCGTCATCACGCCGCCAGATGCACGATCTGAAATCGTCCAGACGCTCGCGCGCGCCGGGAAACCGATCCTGATGGAAAAGCCCGTCGAGCGTACGCTCGAGAAAGCCACTCGCCTCGTCGAGCTTTGCGAAGACCTGGGCGTGCCGCTCGGGATCGTTCTCCAGCATCGCGCCAGACCGGTAGTCGCGGAACTGAATGCCCGGCGCGACCAGCTTGGACCTTTGGTTTCGGCCGAGGTGGATGTGCCGTGGTGGCGTCCACAGGAGTATTATGACCAGCCGGCGCGCGGCACCTACGCTCGTGACGGGGGCGGTGTTCTGATCACCCAGGCGATCCACACGATGGACCTTATGCTGAGCCTCACGGGACCAGTCCGCGACGTCATCGCAATGTGCGCCACCACTGGCGCTCACCGGATGGAGGCCGAGGATTTCGTCGTTGCAGGGCTGTCATTCGAGAACGGCGCTTTCGGCAAGCTGTTCGCCACGACCGCCAGCTTTCCGGGATCCGGTGAGACGATCACGCTGCACTGTCGCGACGGGTCCGCACGGCTCGAGGCAGGAATGTTGAGGCTCGATTATCGCGACGGAACGTCGGAAACCATAGGTCAGGCCGCAAGCAGCGGAGCGGGAGCCGATCCCATGGCCTTTACCAGCGACTGGCACCGCGCCATCATCGAGGATTTCGCCGAAGCGGTCAGGGACGGACGTCCGCCGCTTGTTCCCGGCCGAGCGGCGCTGGAGGTGCATCGCCTGATCGCCGCGATCGAGAAGGCAGGCCAAACCGGCAAGCGTGTCACTCTGGAAAGGGTCTGATTCACGCCCTTCAAGCTCGGCGTTCTTGGCGTCGACGACGGCCGTACCTTAACATGAAGGCGCTGAGTTGACCCTGTGTCGCCCACCGGATGAGGTGCCGAGGGTCAGTTCACGTAGGTGTCAAGGGCAGCTTTCATGCCGTCGGCGTGGATCATGCGCAGCCACTTGGCGAAGGGTTCGGCAAATCGCGCGTCATCGCCGAGTTCGCCGTAGAACGGAAGTGCGAGCCAGGCCGCTGGGTTGTCCTTCGCCGCAGTCGCCGCCGCCTGAAGTTCGTTCCACATCGGGTCGTTCGGCTCCACCGCCGTTCCGTTCTCGCGGACGCCGGTGCAATAGCGGCACCACGCCGCCTCGACCAATGCCAGCCCCTCGACCGAGGTGCCGGCGGCGAGGGCCTCGTGGATGATCGGCAAGAGGAACCCGGGATGTCGGCTCGATCCGTCGAAGGCGACCCGCCGTGTGGTGTCCACGATCCGGGGGTTCGAGAAGCGGCGGTCTATCAGGTCGATGTATTCGGCAGGGGTCTTTCCTGGTACGGCCTTCACGAAGGGTAGGATCTCGGTCACTTCGACCTTGTGGAAGTAGGCGTGGATCGAGGGATGCTCCATCGTGTCGGAAATCGTCTCTAACCCTAGTACTTCCGCCGGTGCCACGATGATCTGGTGGCCGCCATTGAGGATCCGGATCTTCATCGTCTCGTAGTCGTGGACATGGTCCGAGAAGGTCGCTCCGGCCTTGTTCCAGTCGGGCCGGCCGGCACAGAAATCGTCCTCGATCACCCATTGGCGGAAGTTCTCGTGCGTCACCGGAACCTTGTCGTCGATGCCAAGGCCCTGTGCGAGCGCAAGCTCATTCGGTCCGGTCGCCGGCACGATGCAGTCCACCATCGAGTTCGGGAAGGTGCAGTTCGCCTCGATCCAATCCGCGAGGTTGGGGTCGCTCATCCCCGCAAGCGACAGGATCGTGCGCTTCAGGACTTCTCCATTGGCTTGGAGATTGTCGCAGCTTTGCCCAGTGAAGGGTCCATGACCTGCATCCCGCCGCCGCTTCAGCGCAGCGATCATCGCACCGAAGGCGGTGCGCGGACGGTCGGGGTTTGCCGCATCGTGGACGATGTCCGTATGCTGGGCGTCGAAACCCTTGGTGGCTGGGTCGATGAAGTAGCCGCCCTCGGTCACGGTCAGCGCAACGATCCGGATTGCGGGGTCCGCCATCCTTGCGATCAGCGCTCCGTTGCCCTCTTCGATCGGGACGTAGTCGATCATCGAGCCCGTCACCTCGGCCGAGCTTCCCGCAGGGTCGAGTTCGATGAGCGTCGTCAGATAGTCCTGCGCCTTCATCTTCTCGCGCATCGCAGCATCGTACGGGCGCACACCGGCGCCGACGATGGCCCAGTCGTGGGCCAGTCCCTCTTGCATCAGCCGGTGCAGATACCAGGCTTGGTGAGCCCGATGGAAATTGCCAAGACCGATGTGGACGATGCCTGCCGTCAAGGCGCCGCGGTCATAGGTCGGGCGCAGAACGGCCTCGGGAAGCTGGTCGAGCGTCTTGTTGGACAGGGGTATCATTCGTCTATCACTCGTTTTATTGGGCGCTGCCTCTGGCGGCGGCGTCACGCGGGCATCGGCAGTGCGGCTCTATCAGATCCGCAGGCCTGCCTTGTCGAAGCGATGCATCCGGCTTTCGTCCGGCGTCAACCAGATCGTGTCACCGTGGTGCATGTCCACCTCTCCTCCGGCCCGCACCGTGATCGGCTCGTCGCGCCCCTCCATGTGGACGTGGAAGAACGTGTCCGACCCCAGGTGCTCCGACACGCCGACGCGGCCCTTCCACAGACCGTCGGTCGGCGAGGGTGTGATGTGTTCAGGCCGGATGCCTACAGTATGAGCACCGCGTTTCTGGGCCTCGGCGCCTTCGAGAAGGTTCATCTTTGGGCTGCCGATGAACCCGGCCACGAACTTGTTGCGCGGCGTGTGATACAGGGTCAGCGGGCTGCCCACCTGTTCGATCACGCCGGCCTGAAGCACGACGATCTTGTCCGCCATCGTCATCGCCTCGACCTGGTCGTGGGTGACATAGACCATCGTGGTGGCGAGCCGTTTGTGAAGTTCGCTGATCTCTAGCCGCATCCCCACACGCAAGGCCGCGTCGAGGTTCGACAAGGGCTCGTCGAAGAGGAACGCCGCCGGTTCGCGCACGATGGCGCGACCGATCGCGACCCTCTGCCGTTGACCGCCAGAAAGTTGTCCGGGACGCCGCTCGATGTAGGGTGTCAGGTTCAGGACAGACGCCGCGCTTTCGACGCGTCGGTCGATTTCGGCCTGGTCCATCTTCGCCATCTTCAGCGGAAAGGCGATGTTCTTCCGGACGCTCATGTGCGGGTAAAGGGCGTAGGACTGAAACACCATCGCAAGGCCGCGCTTGGCGGGAGCCACGTTTGTCGCATCCTGCCCATCGATCCGGATCTGGCCCGAGGACACGTCCTCGAGCCCCGCGATAAGGCGCAGAAGTGTGGACTTGCCGCAGCCGGAAGGGCCGACGAAGACCACGAACTCTCCATCCTCGATCTCGAGGTCCAGCGGCGGGATGACGGTGACCTCGCCGAACGTCTTCTTCACCTTGTCGAGTACGATGCGTCCCATGTCGTTTCCCTCACTTCACCGCGCCGAACGTCAGTCCGCGGACGAGTTGTTTCTGGCTGAACCAGCCAAGGATCAGGATCGGCGCAATGGCCATGGTCGAGGCCGCCGATAGCTTTGCGTAGAACAGGCCCTCGGGGCTGGAGTAGCTGGCGATGAAGGCGGTCAAGGGAGCGGCCTTCGCGGCGGTCAGGTTAAGGGTCCAGAATGCCTCGTTCCACGCCAGGATGAAGTTCAGCAGCATGGTCGATGCGATGCCGGGGATCGCCATCGGGGTCAGGACGTACAGGATCTCGGCCCTGAGCGTGGCTCCGTCCATACGGGCCGCTTCGAGGATCTCGCCCGGGATCTCCTTGAAGTAGGTATAGAGCATCCAGACGATGATCGGCAGGTTGATGAGCATCAGCACCACGACGAGGGCGGCGCGGCTATCCAGAACGCCCAACTCGATGCAGATCAGGTAGATCGGGTAAAGCACCCCCACCGCCGGAAGCATCTTCGTCGACAGCATCCACATCAGGATGTCTTTCGTCCGTTTCGAGGGAACGAACGCCATCGACCAGGCCGCGGGTATCGCGATCAATACGCCAAGAATGGTCGAGCCGCCGGCGATGATGACCGAGTTCCAGAGAAAGCGCATGTAGTTCGAGCGCTCCTGCACCACGGCGTAGTTCTCGAGCGTCCAGTCGAAGAACAGGAATACGGGTGGACTGCTGATCGCCTGCGCCTCGGTCTTGAAGCTGGTCAGGATGGTCCAGAGGATCGGAAAGAAGATCAAAAAGCCGATCGCCCAGGCGATGACGGTATTGATGGCCTTGCGCTGCGGTGTGACGTTTCGTGCCATGCTCTGTCTCCTACGCGTCCAGGTTCTTGCCGACGATGCGCATCAGGAAGATGGCGACGATGTTGGCCAGGATGACGGCGTAAATGCCGCCAGCGCTGCCCAGTCCGACGTTCTGGCTTTCCAGCACGCGCTGGTAGATCAGGTAGGTCAGCGTGCGAGTGCCGAACGAGCCCTGCGTCGTGACGAAGATCTCGGCGAAGATCGACAGCAGGAAAATGGTCTGGATCAGCACCACGACCGTCAGCGCGCGGCTGAGGTGCGGAAGGATGATGTAGGCGAAGCGCTTCAGCGGAGGCGCGCCGTCCATCTCGGCCGCTTCGAGCTGCTCGCTGTCCAGCGACTGGATCGCCGTCAAAAGGATCAGCGTCGCGAAAGGCAGCCACTGCCAAGCCACGATGATGATGATCGAGAACAGCGACCACTGGCTCAGCCACTCGACGGGCTGCGCTCCGAAGAATTTCCAGATGTGGGCGAAGAGACCGTTCACGGGGTCCATGAACATGTTCTTCCACACCAGCGCCGTCACCGTGGGCATAACGAAGAAGGGTGCGATGACGAGGATCCGGACGATCCCCTGACCCCACATCGGCTGGTCGAGCAGAAGCGCCAGAAGGACGCCGAAGATCGTGGTAATCAGAAGGACGCCGCCGACCAGAACCAGCGTCGTCTGGACGCTCGGCCAGAACGCCGACGAGGTGACGAAGCGGATGTAGTTCTCGAAGCCCACGAACCCCATGTCGCCGCCTCGCAACGGCAGGTACTCGCGGAAAGAAAACCACAGGGTCATGACGAGTGGGACCAGCATCCAGCCTAGAAGCAGGATCACGGCGGGTGCCATCATCAGACGGGCGGCGGATCGGGAATGTTGGGTCGCCATGACAAATCCTCTCGGGCCGTGGGCTGCACCCACAGGGAAAGATCATCACTCGTGCCGGGTACGGTAGGTCCGGAGGCAGCCCGAAGGCCGCCCCCGGCAGGGAGGAGTCCGTCAGTAGCCTGCGGCTTCCATTTCTTCGGTCGTCAGGGCTTGCGCCTTCTCGAGCGCCTCCTCGACGGTCTGCTGGCCCGCCAGCGCGGCCGAGAACTCTTGGCCCACCGTGGTGGCGATGCCGGCGAACTCGGGGATCGCGACGAACTGGACACCCGTGTAGGGAACGGGATCGACGGCCGGATTGGTCGGGTCGGCCGAGTTGATCGAGTTCGAGCGTCATCTTGGCGAACGGCACCTGGGCGTATTCCGCATTCTCGTAGAGCGAGGTGCGGGTGCCCGGCGGGACGTTGGCCCAGCCTTCATTCTCGGCGACGAGGGCGGTGTATTCCTTCGACGTCGCCCAGGCGACGAACTTCTTCGCGGCATCGGTGGCGTCCGATCCGGCCGGGATGGCCAGCGACCAGGCCCACAACCAGTTGCCTCGCTTGCCGAGCCCGTTATCGGGCGCGAGAGCGAAGCCAACCTGGTCGGCGACCGTCGAGTCGTTCGGATTAGTGACGAACGAGGCGGCAACCGTCGCGTCGATCCACATGCCGCACTTGCCCTGCTGGAACAGCGAGAGGTTCTCGTTGAAGCCATTGGTCGAAGCGCCCGGAGGACCGTAGTTGGTCATCAGGTCCATGTAGAAATTCAGCGTGTTGGCCCAGGCCTCGGAGTCGAACTGAGCCGTCCACTCCTCGTCGAACCACTTTGCGCCGAACGAGTTGCCCATTGCCGTCAGGAAGGCCATGTTCTCGCCCCAGCCGGCCTTGCCGCGCAGGCAGATGCCATAGACTTCGGCATCCTTGTCGGTCATCGCCGCGGCGGCTTCCTTGATGAAGTCCCACGTCGGCGCCTCGGGCATTTCCAGCCCAGCTTTTTCCATCAGGTCTTTGCGATACATCACCATGGACGACTCGCCGTAGAACGGCGCGGCATAAAGCTCGCCGTCAATGGTCAGGCCGTTGCGGATGGCGGGCAGAAGGTCGTCGGCGTCCCACTCGGCGGGAAGGTCGTTCAGCGATACGAGCCAGCCCTGCTTGCCCCAGATCGGCACTTCATACGTGCCGATGGTCAGCACGTCGAACTGGCCGCCTTTGCTCGCGATGTCCTGCGTCACACGCTGGCGCAGCACGTTCTCTTCCAGAGTAACCCACTCCAGTGTGATGTCGGGGTTCTGGGCCGTGAAGTCCTCGGTCAGACCCTGCATCCGGATCATGTCGCCGTTGTTGACGGTTGCGATCGTGACGGTGGTCTGGGCGTTCGCCGCGGCGGCAAGCGCACAAACGGCAGCCGCACCCATGAGGGTGCGAATCTTGAAAGTCATGGATGTTCCTCCCAGTTCAAGAGCATAAGCATATGCTCATGTAGTGAACATATGCTCATCTATCGTCATGATTCTGTCAAGTGGTTCCATCAGGCGCGCTCAGTCCCGCAGAAGCTCGCGTGCCGTCTGCTCGTCCGTGATGAGCTGGTCGATCAACCCGCCGGCCAGCGCCGCGCGCAGCGCGATCACCTTCTTGCGTCCCGCGGCGATACAGCAAAGAGGCATTCCCGCGACGGGCACCCTGACGCCCATGGTCCGGTCATTCACGGGGTGGTCCAGAAACCGTCCGTCCATGCCGAAGACATGACCCGCGATCTCGCCCGCCGCGCCCACGCTCCTCAGGTCCTCAAGTTCGGTCTTAGAGATGAAGCCGTCCACGAAAAGCGGTGCGTCGTCGCTGGTCTGTCCGATGCCCACGATAGCCAGGTCCGCTGCCTGAGCGAGAGTGCGGGACGCCTGGACGTGCGGCAGCTTCATGTAGAGCTCGTACTCCTCGGGTGTCCGGGCAATCAGCGGAATCGCCAGCGGATACTGGGGTGCCTGGGTCTTCTCGGCCAATCGCACGATCACCTCGTAGGCTGTCGCGGACCCGTCCGGCGCCACGTTGCCGTTCAGCGCCACAAGCTTGTGGTGCGCGCCTTCGATCCGCTGCATCTGTTCGATCACGGCGCGCAGCGTCCGGCCCGTGGCGAGTGCCACCGTCCTCGGCTCGTCGGACCTGAAGATGCTTTCCAGCACCGGAGCAGCAAAGACCGCGACGCCCCGAACCGGGTCGGCGTCGGGCCCGAGGCTGGGCGACACCCAGGCTCGGTCAAGATCGAACCGCGTCTTGAGATCGCGTTCCATCTCGAGGCAGGCGACAATCGGGTGGTCGATGCTGATACGCACCAAGCCCTCGGCCGCCGCACGCGCGACGAGCCGCTGCGCCCTCTGACGTGAAATCCCCAGTTCTCGTGCGATCTGGTCCTGCGTCAGGCCACCAACGTAGGACAGCCACGCCGCGCGCGCCGCCCAGTCGCGAGGCGAGACGTCGGGATCGTCGACGGATAGACGGTTCATGGGGCAGTGCTCCGTTCGAGGCCGGGGGCACCATCGAAGAAAACGCCGAACGAATCAATCTTGGCGTGGGGAGACGCCGCAGGATCGTCCAGCAGGTCGAGACCGGACAGGTGGCTGCCGCCGGTGAATTGCCAGACCGTCATGCCCGCTGCGAGACCGGCGCGGATGCCTGCGAAGCTGTCCTCGATCACCAGGACGCGATCGGGCTGCACCCCCATCTTCCCGGCAGCCGCAAGAAACAGGTCGGGCGCGGGCTTGCCACGCTGGACTTCGCTTGACGTCGTCACGAGCCCCGCGAAGGTCTCGGCGAGGCCTACGATCTTCAGGCTGCGCGCGACCCGCTCGGGACTGGAACTGGTGGCCAGGCAATAGGGCACGCCGAGACGGTCAAGAACAGCGGTGAAGCCCGGCATCACGGTCAGCTCTTTGTCGAAGGCGGCCAGAAGGCGGGTGCGGTAATCCGCCTCGAAGCCCTGAGGCAGAGCGATTCCGAAGTCCGCACTGATCTGAGCCATCACGACAGGATAGCTGCGTCCCAGGAAATGACGCGCGACATAGGCGCGATCGACCTCGACCCGATAGCCAGCCAACGTCTCGATCAGCATCCGGGCCGAAATGGCTTCGCTGTCGATGACGACGCCATCGCAGTCGAAGATAACAAGGTCAAAAGAGGCCATCAGGCACCGTGTCCCGGAGATGTACCGACGATCTAGCGCGCGATGCGGCCCTCGGACAAGGCGGCTTCGTTCAAGCCCGCACTCGACAGTCCGGACACCGTTACGCATAGACCGGGATCGAGATTTTGCAGGGAGACCGTGGCCCCATGGCCGTTGGCAATCGCCCGCACCATGGCGAGACCCAGACCATTTCCAGGGATGTGACGAGACGGATCCTCCCGCGAAAAGCGATCGCAGGCGTGCGGGAGAAACCCTTCTTTCATGCCGGGCCCATTGTCGCGCACCCTCAAATTCACCTGTCGATCCGCGGAAGTCGCTGAGACCATGACCCGCGCTCCGCGCGGACAATACTTGATGGCGTTCTCGACGAGGTTTCCCAGCATCTGCAACAGTAGGTTGCGATTGCCGAGGATGGCGACATCAGGCTCGGAAAACAAGACGTCGAACGTCAGGCCGGCAAGCTCCGCCGACTCTTCGTAGAGGTCACGCAGGTCGTCCAGCATCGGCCCGACGGGCACGGCGACGAGGTCGAAAGAGGCATGGCCGTGTTCGAGATCGGCAATGGTAAGAAGCGCGTTGAAGGTCCGTTCGATTTGATCGATCGCGGCCAACCCGGCAGCCTTGTCGTCGTCGAAACGCGGCGTCGGGGTCAGGCGCTCCAGTCGCTGGCGAAGACGCTGAAGGGGCGACCGCAGGTCATGTGCGACATCCACGGTGATCTGACGCTGAGCAGCCACGAGAGACTCTATCTGACCGAGCGCATCATCAATTCTGGTCTCGACCTGCCCCAGATCGTCGGAGGCCGGATCCTTCGCGGCGATCCGGGCGGACAGATCGCCCGACGACGCACGTCCCAGAACGTCGGAAATCGTGGCGACGCGATCCTCTGTCAGGCGTCCTACGCGGCTTCCCAGCAAGAGACCGAGGGCGAAGAGCGAGACGAAGCCGACGGCAAGTGCCGCGACGAGCGCCTCGAGAAGTTCGTAGATCACCTCATCGCTGATGCCCTGGATAAGCGTCCAGGGTCCGATCTGGTCGATCTGAACCCAATATCCATCCACCTCCCCAGACGGATCCGGCGGCAAGCCGAGTTCCCTCAGCGAGACATGCGTGCGGGACCTGACGTCCGGCACCGATGCCAGTTTGCCGGAGATCGCGTTGCCAGCTTCATCAAAGAGCCCGAAGATCCTCGTGCGGTCGGCGCTCAGTCGCGACAATGCGTCGACACTTACGCGCAGGCTGTCCAAGTCGCCTTCATCGAGCACCACCTGAAGCGATGCGGCATCGTCGCGCATCAAATCCTTCGCCCAATCCCGTATCTCGTAGCGAGACACGAAATACGCGAAGAGAAAGATGACGAGAACGAGCCCTATGTAGAGAAGCGAATACTGGACGGAGAGCCGCCGACTGGTGCGGCGCAACCAGAGGCCCCGCATCTTTCGTTCAACCATGGATACGATATCCGGATCCGCGCACGGTATGGATCAGCGACATATCGAAGGGTTTGTCGATCTTGTCGCGCAGGCGGCTTATCTGCGTTTCTACGACATTGGTACGCGGGTCGAAATTGATGTCCCACACCGAACTCGAGCAGCATCGTGCGGGTCACCACGCGATCCGCGTTCCGCATCAGATAGCAAAGCAGCCGGTACTCCCGCGGCTGCAGTCGGATCTCGGTACCTGCCCGTGTGACCCTCTGGGTCAGAAGATCGACGACCAGGTCCGACGTGCGCAACTCGGTCTCTTCCGTCGCAAGAGCAGGCCGTCTGGCCAATGCCTGAACACGGGCTGAAAGCTCTGCGAAGGCGAAGGGCTTGGATAGGTAATCGTCTCCGCCGCCTCGAAGGCCTTCGACGCGGTCCCGTATCGTGGTCAACGCGCTGAGGAAAATGACGGGCGTCCGGTTCCCGGCGTCGCGAAGCGCCTTGACCAGAGAAAGCCCGTCGAGCTTCGGAATCATGCGATCGACGATGAGAATGTCGTAGTCGTCGTCGAGCGCCGCGAGAAAGCCGTCCGAACCATCCGCCGCGTGCCGGACCGAGTGGCCTTCCTCGTGGAAACCGGACGTCACGTAGTACGCGGTTTCTGCATCGTCTTCGATGAGGAGAATGTTCATGCTCTCGAATTCCAAGCTGACTTCCTCCTTTCTTAGGACGCGCTGGCGGGAATGGCGACGGCGTTGCGCCGTCTCAAGGGCAGTTTGACGGCAGGTGGTAGATGTAGAGGTGACGACCGGAGTAGGCGCCGCGGTCGGGTGCGACGGACGCTTTCGGCGCGAGAGACACGCCGTTGCACTCTTGCGACGCCGCGTAGGTGACCAAGGCGACTTCGGCGTTCTCGGGCCGGGACGCGGCCATATCGTACCAATGGCGCGGGACACCCGCATGGGTCCTCGCAAAAACCCGGGGCGCACCGTCGACGCGAGCGGCGTAGGTCAGGTCAGCGAGGATCTCGCGCTCGTCCGATACGATCGGCCGCCCCTGTGAAAGCGCAAGGATGTGGGCCGTGACGGCGCTCCGACCCGTGTAGCGGTCGGTCAGCTTTGGCGCCAGCCCGGGTCTGACGATGAGCACCGTCACGGCAAGTATCAAAACCAGATTGACCCCAAGCCCGGCAAAGAGGCTCTTCGTTTGGCCTGCGCGCGACATCCGAAGCCCGACCAGAGCCGCGGCGGCGGGATAGGCCGCGAACGCCCAGTTCGCATTGGCCTTCGCGGTAAAAGCCTGGAAGGCGACGAGGGCAAGAATGGGAATGGACGCGGCTAGAAGATACGTCTCGATCCGGCTGCGTGATCGCCCGATAGCGCCGAGCCAGAACACCGCGAATATCGGCCCGATGACGAAAGCCTGGGAGGCGAGGAACTCCAGAAGACCGCGCCACTCCGTCGCGATCCCGCCGCCGATCCGGGCATTGTCTGCCGTATGTGAGAGGGTGACCAATCCGTTCTGCACGTTCCAGAGAAGGTTCGGCGCAATTGTCAGCATGAAGGCGAGCAAGGCTGCGCCAAGAGCGCGCGGCGCGGGTCGCAATCCCGGCCAGAAGGCGGCGATGGCCACTGAAACCCAGAAATAGGCCCCGGCATACTTTGCGAGCACGGCGATCCCCGCCAGCGCTCCTGCGAGAGCTCCGAATTGCCATTTGCGGGTTTCCACGGCCTGCCACCAACTCCACAGCGCTGCGGTGAGGAACGGCGCCATGATGGTGTCGGTGGAAATCATCCAAGATCCGATGACTAGCACCGGCATGGCAAGATAGACCGCGGCGACCCATAAAGCGGCGGGGCGATGGATCCGCCCCATCCATTCCGCGAGGATCAATGCGGTGAACCCGTGGAACAGAGGCGCCGCCATGCGGACCCAAAACGTCGAGTCGCTTCCGGCCAACGACGTGGTGGTCCCGATCACCCAGGCTATGAGCGGCGGTTTCGAAAAATAGCCCCAGGCGAAGTCCCGTCCCCAGGCCCAGTATTGTGCCTCGTCATAAAATAGATCGGTCGGCGTCAGGGCGAGGACGCACAGTCGAAAAGCGGTGACGACACCGACAAGCAGGAAAAGCCCCGCGCGATCGCTCATTGGGCAGGGACAGTCTCGTGCCGGATCAGCCAGAGATTGCGTGCATAAATGAAGACACCCATGCTTTGACCGAGAATGAAGACCGGGTCGGCGCGATAGATGGCATAGGTGAGGAGAACGAAGCCGCCGCAGATCGAGAACCACCAGAACGCGATCGGAATGGTCGATCGACCGGCCCGTTCGGAAGCGATCCACTGGACAATGAACCGGGCCGTGAAGAGAAGCTGCCCGGCAAGGCCAATAGCCACCCAGGTCAACTCGGTAGCCGAGGTGACGCCCAGAAAGTCGTATATGGCGGACATTTGGTGGCCCTTCCTATCGCGCGGTCACTGAACCTTACTAAGTTTTGCGGTCGTCTTCTGAAGTTCGCGCCCATGCGTCGCTTTTTTCCGCCGGATCAACCACATGACGCCAATTAGATCGACAGCACCTACGAGCGCACGCTGAAAGTTGGTGTATTTCGAGACGCCTGCCTGCCTGGGTGCATGGGCGACATCCACATGCAGGACCGTCAGACCCGACCGCACCACGAGTGCGGGCAGGAAACGGTGCATATGATCGAAATAGGGGAGAGACAGAAAAACTTCTCGAGGGAAGACCTTCAGCCCGCAGCCCGTATCTCGCGTTCCATCCTTCAGAGCGGCGCCTCGTATGAGGTTGGCGGCGCGCGACGCCCACAGCTTGGCCCTACGATCCTGCCGCTTGACGCGCTGGCCGGCGACCAAACCCAGATCGACCTTGCCCTGATTTTCCGACCATGCAGCAAGCAACTTCGGGATTTCTTCGGGCGGGTTCTGACCGTCGGCATCGAGCGTGACGATGAGTTCGCTGCAAGCGGAGAGGACGCCGGTGTGAATGGCAGCCGACTGACCGCCACGCACATCATGCTGGATGACCCGCCAATGCGATGGACCGGCCAAAACCTGCGCTGCCGTGTCGTCATCCGATCCGTCGTCGACGACGATGATGTCAAAGCTTCGCCCCGCGAGAGCAGCATCGATCCGGCGCAGCAGATCGCCGATGATCTGTTCTTCATTGAGGGCGGGAATGACGACAGTGAATTCCGGGGGAAGGCCTTTATTCTGCAGCAAGTGCCACCTCCGCCGTCGAGCGTCTGCGATATTGAAGCAGGACCAAGGCAATTCCCGTCACGATGAGGACAGCGAAAACGACGTCGGACAGGAAATGACGTCCCGCCGCGACGCGCAGCGCCGAGCCGACAATAGGGATGGCAACGGCACAGACCCGAACGGTCCGGCGCAGCCAAGGGCTGGATATGGGGGCTGACAAAAGCCAGATTGCCACTGCGGCGGCGGCAGCCCCGGACGCCTCACCCGAGACGAACGAGCAGTTCGATTCGCAGTTGTCGGTCGGCCAGAGGGCCGAAGTGAAGTCGGCCGCTCCTCCGAAGTCCTCGACGGACGCGGGCCTCGCACGTCCCCAATAGCTCTTGAGGAGGAAGTTTGCGGCGATCCCGGGGCCGAGGATGTAGACGGCGACGGCAATATTCCAGACACGGTAGGTCGACCCCAGGAATGTGTCACGCAAGATCGCGACGAGGGCGCCGACCAAGGCAAAGAGCCCGACACAAACTGACGCCGTCCAGATCGACAGTCGTACGGTTTCCATAAGGTCTGATCTGGTGCCGACAAAGCCGCCGTCACCGTAAAACAGAGATGAAAATGCAATGTCGATCTGGGGTGCGACGGTGAAGATCACTGAGGACGCCAGAAGCGCCGTGAACCACAGGCGGGTCAAAACTCGCCGTCGATCTTCATCTGGGCAAAGTATGGGACGGCCCTTTCGCTCAGCGCCATGGTCGTCGCATCCATAGTTGACGGCTGGAACGGCGGCATCTTCTGCGTTGGAAATCCGCGTCATTGGCCACCCCAAATCAGTTCTGGCCGCGGTTTAGCGGCGACTTCGCTGTGGGACTTAAGGGGCGAATGTGAAGCACAGTTTGCCATAAGATTACCATTTGGCAATGTCGCTAGGTTTCGATTGTTGCGCGTCGGGTCGGCTGCCTAGGACGCAGCATGATGCTTCTCGCACCAGCCATAGGTGGCCGCACTGAACGCAGCACGGACGTATGGCAGGTCTGGTGCCTGGCAGGACTTCTAGCGGCAGTTTTTGTCGCTGGCATTCTCTTGCGGCCCGCGCTTCCAATCGACGAAACCCGATATCTTTCCGTCGCTTGGGAGATGCATCTCTCGGGCGACTACTTCGTCCTGACGAAGAACGGAGTCGCCTACGCCCACAAGCCACCGTTGCTCTTCTGGCTGATCAACGCAGTCTGGTCGGTGAGCGGGGTATCGGAAGTGGCAGCGCGACTGGTCGGACCGGCTTTCGCAGTCCTCAATCTTCCGCTGACCTTCTTTCTCGCGCGTCGGCTGTATCCGGATCGCCCCGAAATCGCCCCGGCCGCTGCCACCGTGCTGACCTCCCTTTTTGTCTACGGGGTCTTCACCGGCCTCACGATGTTCGATGCGATGCTGACGACCCTGACGCTTCTGTTCCTTCTCGGCGCATGGACGGCCTTGCGCGAGGACCGACGCATGGGGTGGCTGGTCTGCGGTTTGGCGCTCGGCTTCGGTATACTTGCTAAGGGTCCCGTGATCCTCCTTCACACATTGCCGGTCTTGCTCTTGTCTGGGGCGTGGCGGTCGTCGAACGTCGCGCTTTCCTCGGTCCTCAAGGGTACGCTGTCAGCTCTGGGGATCGGCGCGATCATCACAGCCGCCTGGCTTCTGCCCGCTCTCGTTATTGGCGGCGACGCCTATCGCCATGAAGTGCTCTGGACCCAGACGGCGGGACGGGTGGCGAACGCTTTCGACCACGCCCGCCCGCCTTGGTTCTTCCTGGCGCTGCTGCCGATCTATCTTCTGCCCTGGTCTTTGAACCTCGACGCATGGCACGCGCTGCGGCGGATTGAATTCGCACATCCGGCAGTAAGGATGGCGGCCCTTCAGGTCGCCGCCGCACTTGTGCTCTTCAGCGCGATCGCGAGCAAGCAGGTGCACTACTTCGTTCCGGAATTGCCCACGCTGTCGATCCTGCTCGCGAGCGTCCTGCCGAGCCGAGGGCTTCGGACAGGAACCAACCTCGCCGTCATCGGCTCCGCGTTGGCAGCACTGGGAATTGCCCTCGGCCTGCTTTTTCAGGGAGACGGGTCGACGGGAGTCTGGGTTCCGGACAACTTGGCCTTCGGCGCCGGACTCATGCTTGGGTTCGCGACGCTTACAATGAGTCTTCTGCGCTGTGGAACGCTCCTCGGGAACGCCCTGTGGACGCTGTCGTTAGTCGCCGTTCTCAATACGTGGATTGCGGCCGGCCCCCTTGGGCGGGGCTACGACATGCATGAACTCACCACGCATTTTGGTGGCCGTGACGGCGACGAAATCGCCTTCCTTGGACAGCCCTACAACGCCGAGTTCAATTTCGCAGGGCGCCTCACGTCCCCGCTCTACGAGGCGTCTTCGCTTAAAGACGTCAAGGCTTGGGCGACCGAACATAGACACGGACTGATCGTGGCGCCGATCGGGAGTTTCCAAGAGGCGCCCTCGGTCGGGCTAACCTACGGCAATCGCCGCTTCGGAATTTGGAATGCAACGGTCATCACCGACTGAGGCCATCCAAAGGAAATCAACCCGCCTGACAGCGTCAGGGAGGCAGCGAATGAAAGCTGACCCAAGCACCTGTCTTATCAGGAGAAATTGGCGCGCTGGGGAGGATTCGAACCCCCGACCCCTTGATTCGTAGTCAAGTACTCTATCCAACTGAGCTACCAGCGCGCGGACGGAGCGGATGTAGCGGCCCGGTACGAGCATTGCAAGGCGGAAGTTATTCGGCCGTGGCACGCTTGGGCGCCGGAAGGCGGACATCTTCGGCGCGATCCATACTGATGACGTTCTTGGGAAGACGGATCTCGAACAGCGTGCCTTCGGGGCCTGTAGAACGTAGAGTCAGGCTCCCCCCGTGACCTTTCACAAGCTCCGCGGCGATGGCGAGACCGAGACCTGCGCCGCCCTTCGTGGCGCCGCCCTGGAACGGCGTGAAAAGATGCTCGCGCGCGCGAGGGGGAAGTCCCGGACCGGTGTCGGCGACGCGGATTAGCCAGCTTTCGTCATCCTCCTGGGCCGAGACGGTAACTCGGCCCGGCGCGCGCTTGGCCGTGATGGCCTGGCGCGCATTGCGGACAAGGTTCGATAGCACACGGTAAAGCTGCTCGGGATCGGCACGAAGCGTAAGGCCGGATGGGACCTCGTCGACAAAATCGACGGCGTCGCCCTCGTCGGCCAACTTCTCGCCCTCGATGACATCTGTCACTACTCCCGACAACCGCACCTGCGTCAGCGCCGGTGGCGGCTCCTCGGCCTTCCCGAAGGCCAGCGTCGAACTCGCAGAGATTCACCGCCCGTCCGATGGAATTGACGAGCTTCGGAGCCAGTCTTGCAACAGCGGGATCCTCGCTCGTCTCTATGCGGTCGGCAAAGAGCTGGGCCGAGGCCAGTATGTTCCGCAAGTCGTGGCTGACCTTGGCGACGGCACTGCCGAGCGACGCGAGGCGCTCGCGCTGGCGCAGCATCGAGGTCAGGTCGGTCTGCATCGATTGCAGTGCCGTCTCGGCCTCGGCCAGTTCGCGTACACTCGCGGAAGGCTGGATGATCCGGCGCGCATCCTCGGGGGCCGCGGCATAGCTCTTCATCGCCGAGACGACGCCCTTGATGGGCTTCACCAGGAACTGACGTACGGCGAAGAACAGCAGCGATGCCGTCACGAAAGAGATGACAGCCGACAGCGCAAGGATGCGCAGGCCGTAGTCCAGCATGGCCATGCGCAGGGGCTGCGTTGGCATCGTGATCTCGATCAGGAGACCCGCATCCTGCACGGGCTGGCCGATCACGCGTACGACGCGTGGCGAGGGATCGGCAAGGCAGGAAATGGCGTCCCGGATCAGGGACCAGGAAGACGGGTCACGCAGATCGAAGGTCGCCGCGACCGGCGAAGGCAAGTCCGAGTTCAGGACGAGTTCCCGCATCTCGTCGCGGCGCAGCACGACGTTATAGACGCCCGCGTTTTTCAGAAGCTCGGTTTCGAGATCGGGGTCGATCATGTCGTCGGCCAGAAGTGCCAGCGAAGCGATCTGCGCGCGCTCGAGCCGGTTCGTCATGTAGTCCTGGCGAAATCGCGCGATGGACGGGACGAAGATGAACACCTCGGCGAGCATCACGAAGAGGATCGTGAGCACGAGGAAGCGTCCAGACAGCGAATTGAACATCAGCCCCTTTTTCCGGGCCTTACGGCAGGAACCGCTGTACGGCCCCGACGACCCGTTTCACCCAAGGGTTATCAAAGAGTTTGGGAGAGAAATAGGCCCCGGCGGCTCTCTTGTTCACCTCACCGAGCGTCGGATAGGGCGCAACCATGCCGGCGACGGCGCTCATCTTCAGACCGTTGGCCAAAACCAAAGCCCAGACGCCGATGAGTTCGCCCGCTTCGGCGCCGACGATCGTCGCTCCTACAGGCCGCCCGCGGACCACCATGACCTTGGCAAAGCCTGCTGTCTGGCCGGTGGCGATGGCGCGGTCGTTCTCATCGTAATCGAAGCGCGCGACCGTCAGGCGGTTGCCGTGCGCCTCTCGCGCCTCGGCCTCGGTCAGTCCCACCTGCGCGAGCTCCGGCTCGGAGTAGGTGACGCGTGGAATGTGGTACGTCTTGGCCTTGGACGGCAGACCGAACAGGATCGAGCGGATGACGACTCCGGCATGGTAGCCCGCAAGGTGGGTGAACTGCATGCCGCCCGCAGCATCGCCCACGGCATAAACGCGTCTGTTCGTCGTGGAGCGCAGCCCCGTGTCCACCGTCACGCCCTTGTCGTTGGCTACATTTCCGGCCTTCAGATCGAGACGGTCGAGGTTCACCTTGCGACCGACCGCGACAAGTAGGTGGCTTCCCGTGACTGCGCCCTTCGAGGTCTCGACGACGATCCGGTCTCCGTCCTCGCGGACCCGCTCCGCCTTCGCATCCTCAAGGATCGTGACACCTTCCCCACGAAGAGTGTCGAGGACGAGAGAAGCGGCTTCGGGATCCTCTCGTCCAAGCGCCTTGGCACCCTCGATGACGGTCACATCGCAGCCTAAACGGACGTGCGCCTGCGCCATCTCGATCCCGATGGGACCTCCGCCGATTATGACGAGGTGGTCCGGCTTGTCTCGGAGATCGAAAAGCGTCTCGTTCGTCAGGTGGGGTACTGCATCGAGACCCGGTATCGGCGGGACGAGCGGCGAGGAGCCGGTCGCAATGACGATCCGGCGCGCGGTAATGGTCGTGTCGCCCGCCTGAACCTCGAACTCACTGACGAACCGGCCATACTCGCGAATGACCGTGACTCCCAGGCCTTCGAACCTTTCCTGGCTGTCGACGGGCGCGATGGTCTCGATCACGCGCGCGACGTGGCCCATCGCAGTTGCGTAGTCGCCCGTTCCCGTCTGATGCGCGCGCTTCGCTTCAGACAGAAGTGCCTTCGACGGCACGCAACCGTAGTTGAGACAGTCGCCGCCCATCTTGTGACCCTCCAGAAGGACCACGCGTGCACCCATCTGGACCGCGCCCGCTGCGACCGACAGGCCGCCTGAACCTGCGCCAATGACCAGAACGTCCGTGTCGATGCGGGTCACAGCCGTTTGCCCCTGATGGCTTTGACGACAAGGGGCAAAGCCGCGAGGCAGCATAGGCCGAGGATCGGGAGGAGGATGTGAGGCTCGAAAATGACGCCCAAGTCCGGAGTCTCGCCTCGCGCCAGGACTTCTCCAAGCCCTGCACCGACGGAGGTATAGACCAGGGCGCCCGGGACGATGCCGAGGGCTGTCGAGATCACGAAGCGATGCAAGGGTACGCCGACGAGGGCCGGCAACAGGTTTGCGACGAAGAAAGGCACGGCTGGAACGAGCCGGATCAGAAAAAGCATGGGCCACTGGTTGTTATCGATGCCGTCCTTCAGGCGCTTCACCGCACCGTCCGAAACGTCCATGCGCGCAGCCAGACGCTCGCCCGCGCCCCAGCGTGCGGCGAGGAACAGAAGCGACGCTCCAACTGTGGCAGCGACAACATTGAACACGACGCCGGGGAATGTGCCGAATAGGAAGCCGCCGGTCAGGGTCGCCACCGTCGCACCTGGAAGCGAAAAGGTCACGACGCAGATATAGGCCGCCACGAACGCCAGGGCAGTGAGTCCATAGTGCGCGTCCCGGGTGTCCGAGAGCGTTTCGTGATGGCGCGCCAGCGTCTCGAAACTGAGCGTATCGCCGAAAGCCAGCACACCCACGGCGGCAGCGATGACGACCGCTATCAGCGGCAGACGCCTGATCCAGCCATCGCGGGCAGAGGTTCCTTGGGTCATCTCGGTCATCGTATGGTGTCCTTCCACATCCGCACCTAACAGAACATGGCGCGAGCGCTGCGGCGAAACCGTCGAGATCACGCTGCCTTGATCCTCAGAGAGGCCGTTTCAGCCAGAATGGGTGCCGGACAGGCCTGCCTGTAACAATTTCTTGGGCGATGGCCCTCAGAATGTTGCAGCTTAGCGCTGCGGAGGCGTTGACTTGCCTGAAACCAGCCCTTAGAGACCGGGCTTCGTAAAGAATTGGGTCCGAATCCGGGCCACGACTGGAGACTGGCTATGTCGAAGCGCACATTCCAACCGTCGAACCTTGTCCGCAAGCGGCGCCACGGGTTTCGCGCGCGCATGGCCACAAAGGGCGGACGCAGGGTCCTGAACGCTCGCCGCGCGCGCGGACGGAAATCGCTGAGCGCCTGAGCGGTAATGATCGGTTGAACTCAGGGCCGCCGCGGGAAACCGCCGGCGGTCTTATCATGTCCGGGGTCAGTATGGATGTGATGCTGCCATTTTCGCTATGGATCGGGAGCGGAGCGTGACGTTCGAGGGTCTGCACATCCTGACGCAGCGCGCGGATTTTGTCCGGGCCTCTTCGGCAAAGCGTGAGCGGACGCCGGGCTTCGATCTACAAGCGCGCGTCCGCCGGGACGGCGAGGCTTCGGGCATTCGCGTGGGTTTCACCTGCTCCAAGAAAGTAGGGAATGCGGTCGCGCGTAACCGTGCCAAGCGACGCCTTCGCGAGGTCGCGCGCCTCGAATTGCCAGAGCATGGGAGGGACGGCTTCGACTACGTCCTCGTCGGCCGTCGCGACGTGACGTCCGCACGCGAATTCTCCGAAATGCGCCTGGACTTTGTTCGCGCCTTGCAGCGCCTTCACTTATGAGCCCGCTTGCGCGTGCCTTGGCCGTTCCGGTCCGCATCTATCGGTTGATCTTCAGTCCTTGGGTCGGACACGCCTGTCGTTACCAGCCGACGTGTTCCGCTTACGCCCTGGAGGCGTTGGAAAGACATGGCGCGGTGAAGGGTTCCTGGCTTGCGGCACAGCGTATCGCACGATGTCATCCGTGGGGCGGCTCGGGCATCGACAACGTCCCCTAGCGAAACCCCTCACATGAAAAGGCCCCCGCCATGAAGCGAGGGCCTTCCCTGTTGTAGACGTCAGATTACGAGCGGTCGTCGATCACGACGGTGACGCTGTCGTCAGCCGAAACGCTTGCGGCTACGACGTCTTCAGGCGTGTAGCCTTCTTCGACGAGTGCAGCCGTCAGAGCGGCGTTCGAGCCGATCTGGGCCTGGAAGTCGTCGAGCATCTGGGCGTCGGACTCGAGGGCCTGGTCAAGCGCGCTGGCTTGCTCGGAGCCTTCGATCTGCGACAGGAGCACCCAGTTGATGGTGCTGTCGGAATCAACCATCGAAAGGTCGACGCTGGCAAGAGCGCCAGAGTTCAGGGTCGAGATGACCGAACCATAGTTCATGTCAGCGTTCATGTTGGCGTCGGCACCGGCCGACGTTCCGGCGATGGCGGTCGTATCGCCAGTTTCGTTCGTATTCGGCAGGGTTTCTGCCGTCGTCGGGCTGTCGAGTTCACCATCGGTGCCGATGGAGCCGGTTTCCGGGCTCACCGAGGAATCCTGGGCGATTGCAGCGCCACCAAGACTTGCGGCAATGGCCAGGGCGAGGAGTGTTTCAATTTTATTCTGCATGAGGATACCTCCGAAGCAGTTCGATGTGCGGCGGACCATTCCGTCGCTCGGAAGGTCAACAGGGTGCCGCCCTCGGCGTTCCCAAGGTTGGATCACGCTTTTTCCGTTCCTCCCCGGATCCAGCCGTTTTCCGCTTGCGATGACGGCGACTGCTCGCCGCACCGAAAAGTGATGTCTTGAATTTGAATTAGAAGGCCTCCGCGCGGAACCTTTGTTCGAATTCGCACATGGCAGATGGTTTCAGCGGCCCTAGAGTGTTTCGTCGAAGAACCAGAACGGAGACTACTGTGACCGACGACAGCTACGAGCCCCCCGAGGTCTGGACATGGGACAGCGAGAACGGCGGCGAATTCGCGAAGACGAACCGCCCCATCGCAGGGCCGACGCATGATCGTCCTCTCAACTTCGGACGCCACCCGTTTCAACTTTACTCGCTCGCCACGCCGAACGGTGTGAAGGTGACCATCCTGTTGGAGGAACTTCTCGACGCGGGGGAGACTGGCGCAGAATACGACGCCTGGCCCGTACGCATCGGCGAGGGCGAGCAGTTCGGATCGGGGTTCGTCGAGATCAATCCGAACTCGAAGATCCCTGCACTTCTGGACGTCTCGGGCGAAAAGCCGGTTCGCATCTTCGAGTCTGGCGCCATCATGCTTCATCTTGCCGAGAAGTTCGGCCGGTTCCTCGGTCCTGCCGAGAAGCGGCCCGAAATGCTGTCCTGGCTTTTTTGGCAGATGGGAAGCGCACCGTTCCTGGGCGGCGGCTTCGGCCACTTCTATGCCTACGCTCCCGAAAAGCTGCGCTATCCTATCGACCGTTACGCAATGGAGGCGAAGCGCCAGATGGATGTGCTGGACCGTAACCTGGCCGACAACCGTTATCTGGTGGGTGAAGACTATACCATCGCGGACATGGCGATCTGGGCTTGGTACGGTCAGCTTGCACTCGGTCGTCTGTATGATGCCGCGACGTTCCTCGACGTGAAAACCTATACCAACGTCATGAGATGGGCCGAGGAGATCGACGCGCGCCCAGCCGTCACGCGGGGCAGGATGGTGAACCGAACCTTCGGCGATCCGTCGATGCAGCTTCACGAACGTCATTCGGCCGCCGACTTCGAAACTTCGACCGAGGACAAGCGCGCCGCAGAATGAGGTGGCCGCTTGCCGGGTGCCGAGGGTTGGAGTAGGCCCGCATCCATGCTCGACGACGCCGAAGAAATCCATCCGCTGTTCCAGGGTGCTCCCCGGACGACCGAGTTCCGGAAGCTTCGGAAACGGATTGTCCGGAACGCGCGGGAGGCTATCGAACAATACGGAATGATCGAACGCGACGCGCGGTGGCTGGTATGCCTCTCTGGCGGAAAGGACAGCTACACGCTGCTGGCTGTCCTTCATGAACTCAAGTGGCGCGGCCTTCTGCCGGTCGACATCCTCGCCTGCAACCTCGACCAGGGACAGCCCGGCTTTCCGGCGACCGTCTTGCCCGAGTTCCTGGCGAGGATGGGCGTGCCGCACAGGATCGAGTATCAGGACACCTATTCCATCGTCACCGACAAGATCCCCGAAAACAGGACTTTCTGCGCTCTCTGCTCACGCCTCCGACGCGGGAACCTCTACCGCGTCGCCCGCGAAGAGGGATGCTCCGCCATCGTCCTGGGCCACCACCGGGACGACATCCTTGAAACGTTCTTCATGAACCTCTTCCACGGCGGTCGGCTGGCGACCATGCCGCCGAAGCTAGTCAACGAAGACGGCGACCTTTTTGTCTATCGTCCGCTCGCTCATGTGGCCGAGGCGGACTGCGAGAGGTTCGCGACCGCGATGAGCTATCCGATCATTCCCTGCAATCTCTGCGGCAGTCAGGACGGGCTTCAGCGAGTGCAGGTAAAAGCGATCCTGGACGGATGGGAGAAGAATTCGCCCGGCCGCCGGCAAGTGATGTTCCGCGCGCTGATGAACGCGCGGCCATCGCATCTTCTCGATCCTAACCTGTTCGACTTCGCCGGCCTCGTTCGCGGGATAACCCGGGATTAACCCGCTGGTCACCGTGCGCTGCTAGGTCGGGTCGAACCAGGCTGTGGACCGGACCGAACGGCGACGATGACATTCCCAAAATCACGCGGTCTATCGTTGGCAATGCGTCGCTGGCTGGACGGTCCGCGCGCCTACGCGCTCATCCCTCCCGCCGCGCTCGCCTCGTTCTGGAGCGGAAGCCAGGTGGCAATGCTGGTCGCTGCCGTCGCTTTGCCGCTGACGCTGGCCATCCTGTCAGCGCTGAATCGTGTCAGCCCGATACTGATATCGGAACGTGACGTGCAAACCGGGCTGATCCTGCGCGACGGTCTGATCGCATGGGCCGATGCCGCCATTCCGCACGCCCGTCGGGCGAACCGTCAGGTCGCGGTGATGTGCCTGTCGGTCGACGACCTCGACGCCCTGGAAGAACGCTTCGGACGCAGCATGCGCGACGCGGTCTTGCGCGAAGCGACGGGACGGATCCAGGCCTTCTTGCGCGACGACGACGTCATGGCGCGGATCAGCCCCGGTTTCGCCATAGGCCTGCGCAACGTGCGACAGCCCGAGACCGAGATGCTTCTGCAGCTTGCGCGTCGGCTTCAGTCGGTTTTCGACGAACCGTTCAGCGAAGGTCCGACGCGGACCTACTGCTCGCTTTCCCTTGGCATTGCGGCGGAGTGTCACGTCAAGGGCGGCGGCGGCGCGAACGTGGTCGCAGGCGCGCAGCGGGCCTGCGAACTGGCAACGGTCTCGGGGCCGGGATCCGTCAGGGTCTACTCCGAAGGTCTATCCTCCAGCCGCGCGCACGAACGCGATGTCGCCCGTGAACTCTCCTCGGCTCTCGATACCGGCGAGATCTACGCATGGTTTCAGCCGCAGGTCACGACCGACACCCGCGAGATCACCGGGTTCGAAGCGCTGGCGCGGTGGGAACACCCAGAACGCGGCCTCGTGTCGCCCAATAGCTTTCTTCCCGACATCGAGAAAGCGGGGCTGTCACAGCGCTTGGCCGAGGTTATTCTGAAGCACTCTCTGACAGCCCTGAACGCCTGGGACGCGGCGGGCTATCGCGTGCCGACGGTGTCGGTCAATTTTTCCGGCGAGGAACTGCGCAATCCCCGCCTGCCCGACTACGTCCGGTGGGAGCTCGACCGCCATGACCTTTTGCCAGAGCGTCTCGTCATCGAAGTGCTGGAAAGCGTCGTCGCGGAATCAAGTGAGGACGTGATATCACGGACCCTGATGGCACTCTCGCAGCACGGCTGCCTGATCGACCTCGACGATTTCGGCACCGGGTTTACGAGCCTCATAAACATCCGTCGCTTCAACGTCAGCCGCATCAAGATCGACCGCAGCCTCGTCACACATGCGGATCGGGACGAGGATCAGCGCAAGATGTTGTCCGCCCTTCTGGCATTCAGCGAGAAGCTGGGAATCGATGCCCTCGCCGAAGGAGTCGAGACCGAGGCGGAGGTCGAAGCGCTGAACGCACTGGGCTGTGCCGAAATCCAGGGTTACGTCACCGCGCGGCCCATGCCCCTTGGCGAGACGCTGCTGTGGCTGGACGAGAACGGGTTCGCGCCCCACGACGACGCGGTCGGGGCGACGCGACGGTCGAGCCGGAGCGCCTAATCCCGCCTGCGCCTGCTGCATCACGCAGGAGTGTGGTCCGCCATATCTCCACCGATGGACGATGCATCGCGGCGAAAGTCGCGTCGACAAGTCCTGCACGCCGGAGAGACCGGGACGGAAAAGACCGTGTGGAGCAGCCCGCTCGACGCTACGGGCATATCGCCGTGCAGCCGTGACGGGCCTTTCGGGAAAGGTATCGGCACAGCTTCCGGCCGTGTAGATGCGCTGCGGCACAAGGGAAAACGCCTTGACCTTTCGGGCGTCGGAGGATTGAACCACGGGCGCTGATCCTTGGAAGACGGGTACGGGCGATGGACGACCAGAACAAGAACCTGATCCTGGCGATGGTGTTGAGTTCGCTCGTGCTGATCGTCTGGATGATCCTGTTCGCGCCAGACCCAGTCGATGCACCCACCACTGCCGACAATCCCGCCGCAACCAGCACCGTCCCTGCAGCCGACGCACCCGCCGCCGAAGGCGAGGCGACACCCTCGGATGCCATCGCCGCCACTCCGCAGGCGCCGCGCGTGACGATCGAGACCCCCAGCCTGGACGGCTCCATCTCGCTTGCGGGCGGTCGGATCGACACATTGTCGCTCAAGAACTACGACGTCGCCGTGGAACCTGGCTCACCCGAGGTTCGACTTCTTACGCCCGTCGGCGATGCGCATCCCTACTATGCCGTCTTCGGCTGGGTTCCGGGCCGCGATCTCGACGCTGCCGAGGTGCCGACGCCCGAGACAGTGTGGGCAATCGAGGGCGGTGCGACCCTGACGCCTGAGACCCCCGTCACGCTGCGATGGGAAAGTCCTGCCGGTCTGGTCTTCCGCCGCACCATATCCGTCGACGACAAGTTCATGTTCACCGTGGCCCAGTCGGTCGAAAATCCGACGGAGGCCGCCGTTCGTCTTGCCCCATACGGTCTTGTCGCCCGCCACGGAGAGCCCCCCGACCAGTCAGGTTTCTTCATCCTGCACGAGGGCGCGATCCGTCGCACCGACGGCACGCTGGAAGAGATAGGGTATGACGACATTCCGGATCTTGACGCCGACGATGTCTGGGGCCCCGCGGCCAGTGTCGAGGAGGCACTGTCGACGGGCTGGATCGGCTTCACCGACCATTACTGGATGACGACGTTGATCCCCGAGCAGGGCAAGCCCTTCACCTCGGTGGTGCAATACGTGCCCGAGCAGCAAATCTATCGTACCGTCGCACGGATGCCTGCAGTCGATGTTGCGCCCGGCCAGACCTCAACCTCGACCACTCGTGTCTTCGCGGGAGCCAAGGAATGGGACACTATACGCGACTACGAGGCCGGGCGCGAGATAAGGGGTTTCCTACCGTCCCTCACCTATTTTCTCGGACTCGAAGGCGACGCGCAGATCGACGGCTTCGTCGACGCGATCGACTGGGGTTATTTCTATTTCCTGACGAAGCCGATCTTCTTCGTCCTGCACGAGTTGAACGTGCTGATCGGCAACATGGGCATCGCGATCATCGCGCTGACGTTCTTCATCAAGGCGCTTCTCTTCCCGCTGGCGCGCAAGTCTTACATCTCGATGGCGCGGATGAAGGAGCTTCAGCCGGAGATGGAGAAGCTGAAGGAGCGGGCGGGCGACGACCGCCAGAAACTTCAGACCGGAATGATGCAGCTCTATAAGGACAACAAGGTCAACCCGGCCGCGGGCTGCCTTCCGATCCTGATGCAGATCCCGATCTTCTTCTCGCTTTACAAGGTCATCTTCGTCACCATCGAACTGCGGCACGCGCCTTTCTTCGGGCCATTCCAGGATCTGTCCGCGCCCGACCCGACCTCGATCTGGAACTTTTTCGGCTTTCTACCGTGGGCCGCGCCCGACACGGGGACGCTTCTGGCGACGATCTTCATCGGCATCCTGCCGATCCTCCTGGGCATCTCGATGTGGCTGCAGCAGAAGCTGAACCCAGCCCCCGCGGACCCGACGCAGCAGATGATCTTCGCCTGGATGCCGTGGATTTTCATGTTCATGCTCGGGGGCTTCGCCAGCGGGCTGGTGGTCTACTGGATCGCGAACAACACGATCACCTTCAGCCAGCAGTACATCATCATGCGGAGTCACGGCTACAAGCCGGACCTCTGGGGCAACATACGGGGCAAGAACAAAACGCCGGTGCCGGCGACCGCGAACAAGGACGACGCACCGGGTCGGAAGAAGTGACACCGCGCGTCGCTCACATCGACCGACATCCGATCAAGGCGATCGGCCGAGAGGAGTTGGAATCGGTCGAGTTGAGCGCGGGGGACTGGATGCCCTTCGACCGTCTCTGGGCCGTGGCGCACGAGCGGGCCAAGCTGGACGGTACGGGTTGGCTGGGCAAGCGCAATTTCTTGTGTGGCGTGACTGATCCCGGCGTGATGGCGGTGACCGCCCGATTGGACGAGGCTGCGAGCCGCCTGACGCTCGATCATCCGAAAGCTGGACGCGTCGAGTTCGATCCCGAGGACGACAGCGAGCTGCCTGTCCTGCTCGACTGGCTGAGGCATGTATGGCCCGCCGACCGTCCTGCCGCCACGAGCCTGCACCGCGCCAGACGGGCGCATCTGACGGATTCGCCCGAAGCCTGGATTTCGATCCACACCGTAGAAAGCCTCGCCGCTTTCGAAGAGAGGATGGGCCAGTCGCTGACACGGCACCGCTTTCGCGGAAACCTATGGCTGGAAGGATTCGAGCCATGGGAAGAGAAATCATGGGTCGGTCGGCGCCTGACCGTCGGCGACGCGGTGTTGCGCGTGCGGGAAGAAATCACGCGCTGCAAGACGACCCACGCCAACCCGGAGACCGGCGCCCGAGATGCAGAGGTTCTCGATGCGCTGGCGGACCTCGGACACCAGGAGTTCGGCGTCTTCGCCGTTGTGGAACGCGGCGGTCGCGTTTCGCGAGGCAACGCCGTGCAGGTGTCGGGATGAACTCCCTTCCCTTCCCCGTGTCCGAGGTCGATGACGAAGCGCTGGAACGCGGCCGCAAGCTATTCGCGGGCGGCGCCGATTTTCTCAAGGGCGTCGTCGCTATGGACGGGCTGCCGCCAGCGGACCGAGTCGAGGTTTGCTTCGCGGGCCGATCGAATGTGGGCAAGTCGACGCTGATCAACGCGCTGACCGGACGCAAGGCGCTGGCCCGCGCCTCGAACACGCCCGGACGGACGCAAGAGATCAACTTCTTCACGCTGGCCGACGGCCACTACCTCGTCGACTTGCCCGGCTATGGCTTCGCCAAGGCGCCCGTGGCGACGGTCGAAAAATGGCAGCGTCTGCTCAAGGCCTATCTGTCGGGACGGGCGACGCTGCGGCGCGCCTTCGTGCTGATCGACGCGCGGCACGGGGTCAAGTCGGTGGACGAAGAGATCCTCAAGCTTCTCGACGGGGCGGCCGTCACGTTTCAGGCGGTGCTGACGAAGGCGGACAAGATCAAGGCGGACGAGCGCGACGCCGTTCTAGCCCAGGTTCGCGGAGCGCTCGCGAAACATCCTGCCGCCTTTCCCGAGATTGTGCTGACCAGTTCCGAGACGGGCCAGGGCATCGACGTCTTGCGGGCCATCGTCGCGGACCTTGCTTGAGGACAGCGCCCCGAGGCTCTATCGAGGGTCGCACGAGGTGACACGATGAGACCGAGAGACATGAGCCGCGACTGGATCGCCACAGCCCGAACCCTGAACGAAGCGCTGCCCTACATCCAGCGCTACGATGACGCCATCGTGGTTGTGAAGTTCGGCGGCAACGCCATGGGCGATGCCGAAGCGATGGCAAGTTTTGCGCGCGACATAGTGCTGATGCGCCAGATGGGCCTGAACCCTGTCGTCGTCCATGGTGGTGGACCGATGATCAACGACCTTCTTGCACGTCTAGGGATCGAGTCGAAGTTCGTCCGCGGCAAGCGAGTGACCGATCAGGCGACCGTCGAGGTCGTCGAAATGGTGCTGACGGGCCTGGTCAACAAGCGCATCGTGCAGGCGATCATGGACGAGGGCGGTCGCGCAGTGGGGCTGTCGGGCAAGGACGATGACCTGATGGTGTGCGAGGCCGACGACCCGGAACTTGGCTTCGTCGGCAGGCCGGTCGAGATGAACGTGCAGGTGCTGCGCGACCTCTTCAAGGCGGGGATCATCCCGGTCGTGGCTCCTGTCGCCACGGGCATGAGTGCGCTTGAGACCTTCAACGTCAACGGCGACACCGCCGCTGGCGCCATCGCCGCGGCACTGAAGGCAGATCGCCTCTTGCTGCTCACCGACGTCGAGGGCGTGAAGAACGCACAGGGCGAGATCGTCACCCAGATGACACCCGAGGACGTCCGCGCCATGATCGAGGACGGCACCATTGCGGGCGGCATGATCCCGAAGACCGAGACTGCGTTGAAGGCCGTCGAGGACGGCGTTCGCGCCGTAGTGATCCTGGACGGTCGGGTGCCGAACGCCTGTCTTCTCGAACTGTTTACCGAGCATGGTGCCGGATCGCTGATCCGACGGGCGGACTTGCCGCCTCACCGGCCACGGTCGCGGGCGTGACACCGAACGTCGGGGTCTCGCTGGCGGACCTCGAGACGCTGGCCGGCAAGGACAGTCTGACCGTTGTGGGTTCCTGCGCCACCCGGCCAGACGAAGGGCTTGGTGTCGGAACCCTTTGCCTTCTCGGACCTGCCGAACCGGGATTCTGGGCACATTTCACGGAGAGTGACGAGCACCGCGACGGCCGGCCCGACCCGATGGATCGCTGGTCGCGGCGAGTAATCGAAACGCTGGCCGACAAGGTCGGGGGTTCAGCGCTGTTTCCCTTCGGCGACCCCGCCCGTCCCTTCATAGATTGGGCACTGCGTACGGGCGCTCATGCCTCGCCTGTGACGCTGCTCGTTCACCAAGCGGCCGGGCTGTGGCTGTCCTACCGGGGGGCTATCTTCCTTCCCGGCATTCCGCCATTCGAAGCAAACGCAACTTCCCCGTGCCCGACGTGCCTGCAACCCTGCCGGACCGCCTGTCCAGTCGGCGCGCTGACCGCCGACGGCTATGACGTCGCGCGGTGCCACGACTATCTGGACACGGAGCCCGGCACGGATTGCATGACGCGCGGATGCGCCGTGCGTCGCGCGTGCCCGGCCGGTGCGGGCTATCCGCGCTCGGAAGCACAGTCGGCGTTTCACATGAAGGCTTTCCACACATGACCTTGACGCTGATCCTGATGCGCCATGCGAAGTCCGACTGGAGCGAGCCGGGGCAAGACGACTTCGACCGCAGGCTGAACGAGCGCGGGCGCAGAGCGGCGCCTTTGATGGGGCGCTGGCTTGCGGACAAGGAATACATACCCGAGGTCGCACTGGTCTCGGCCGCGCGCCGGACGGTCGAAACATGGGACTATGTCGCAAATTCGCTCCCTGGCGTGCGGACCGAAGTCGTTCAGTCGCTTTATCTCGCGGGTCCCGATGCCATGCTCCGACTTCTCGGGCAGAGGCGGGAGACGCGTGTGCTTCTCCTCGCTCACAACCCGGGAATCGGGGAATGTGCCGCTCTTTTCGCGAAGTCACCTCCGGAACACCCCCGCTTCGAGGACTATCCTACGGGCGCGACGACGGTTTTCGACTTCGATGCGGAGACCTGGAAAGATGCCGGCTGGCACAGGGGAGCCGTTCGCGCCTTCATGGTGCCAAGCGACGTAGACTGAGGTCTGATCCGCGCCGCAACGGCGGCGCGGGCCTTCAGTGACCCAGAATCTGGCTGAGGAACAGCTTGGTCCGCGGCGACTTGGGGTTCTTGAAGAACTCCTCCGGCTCGTTCTGCTCGACGATCTGGCCCTCGTCCATGAAGATCACGCGGTTCGCAACCTGGCGGGCAAAACCCATCTCGTGCGTGACGCAGAGCATGGTCATTCCCTCTTCAGCCAACTCGATCATCGTATCGAGCACTTCCTTGATCATCTCGGGGTCAAGCGCCGAAGTGGGTTCGTCGAACAGCATGATCCGCGGGCGCATGCACAGACTGCGCGCGATCGCCACGCGCTGCTGCTGACCGCCCGAGAGCTGGCCGGGGTACTTGTCGGCCTGTTCGGGGATCTTCACCTTGGTCAGGAAATGCATCGCAGTTTCCTCCGCCGTCTTCTTGGGTATCTTGCGGACCCAGATCGGCGCCAACGTGCAGTTCTCCAGGATCGTGAGGTGCGGGAAGAGGTTGAAGTGTTGGAACACCATCCCGACTTCGCTGCGGATCTTGTCGATGTTCTTGATGTCCGAGGACAGCATCGTCCCGTCCACCTCGATCCTGCCTTTCTGGTGTTCCTCCAGTGCATTGATACAGCGGATCAGCGTGGATTTGCCTGACCCCGACGGCCCACAGATGACGATGCGTTCGCCGCGATAGACTGTCAGGTCGATGTCGCGAAGGACGTGGAACGTCCCATACCACTTGTTCATGTTCTGGATACTGATCGCGATCTCGTCGGATACCCGCATCTCTGCGACTTCGGTCATCTGAATGCCCTCCCTTAGCGGTGATCTGTCGCGAGGCGGCGTTCCAGCCACTGCGAATATTGCGAAATGCTGTAGCAGACGATGAAGAACAGCACCGAGGCGAACATGAAGAGTTCCCAGTAGACGCCGTTCCAGTCGGTCGAGGCCAGGATCGGGCCACGGATCATGCCCACGATGTCGAAGAGCGTGATGACCGAGACGAGCGTCGTGTCCTTGAACAGGCCCACGGCGATGTTGACGATGCCGGGGATCGAAATCTTAAGCGCCTGCGGCAGGATGATCAGCCGCATCGCCTGCGGGTAATCCAGCCCCAGGGAATCCGCCGCCTCGTACTGTCCCTTCGGCAAGGCCGCCAGCCCCCCCCGGATCACCTCGGCGATATAGGCCGACGAGAACATCGTGATCATGATGACCACCCGCAGAAACAGGTCGACGGTGCGCTCGGGCGGAAAGAAATAGGACAGCATCACGCTGGCCACGAACAGCAGCGTGATCAGCGGCACGCCGCGAATGAACTCGATGAAGACGACACAGATGTATTTGACGATCGGCAGGTTCGATTGCCGCCCGAGCGCCAGTGCTATGCCGATGGGTACGGACAGGGACACGCAGGTGATGCCCAGCATCATGTTCAACATGAAGCCGCCGAGGTCGCGAGAGGAGACCGAGCGAAGCGAAATGAGATCCGCGCCGGAAAAGACCATCCCACCCAGCATCCAGATCACAAGCGCCGCGGCGACACCCCCGAACATTCCGGCGGCGAAGCTGCCTTTCACGAAACGACTGTAGACCAGGTAGCCCACGACCACGCCCAGCAGCGCGATCAGCGGCGTCAGGATCGTGCCGCCCCAGATCAGCCAGTAGGCGAGGAAGGGGTAGATGCCGGTGAAGATCAGCAGCTTTCGCGGCAGATCGAAGAACAAGACGGGTGCCGCAGCGAAGAACAGCAGGACGAAGGCCAGCGTCGGGCGCCAATAAAGCTCGGGCGGGTACTTGAACCCGAAGAGGAGTTGGTTCCAACGCTCGGTCAGGACCGCGAAGCAGGCGGCCGAGTTGCCCTGCAGAATATCGCGGCATTGTGCGAGGCTTTCGGCGTTCCATATGCCGCCCAGCAGCCAGGGCAGGCTGGACGACAGGATCAGGTAGATGACGTAGAGCGCGGCAATGGTCAGCAATCCGTTGGCCCACGTGGGAAACAGATTATCGCGCATCCACTTGACCGGCCCGGACACCGCGACGGGCGGCAGCGCGGGCGGGATCGCGGTTTCGCGGACGAAGGCGACGGATTCGGCGTGCGTGTCCGACATGGCTCAGCGCTCCCTCAGTCTGACGGCACTGTTGTAGACGTTCAGGATCATCGAGATGATCAGCGAGATCGTCAGGTAGAACAGCATCAGCAGCAGGACGCATTCGATCGCGCGTCCCGTCTGGTTCAACGTGATGCCGCCCAGCGTCGCGGTGATGTCGGCATACCCCACCAGGATCGCCAGCGACGAGTTCTTGGTGATGTTGAGATACTGCGAGATCAGCGGCGGGATGATGACACGCAGTGCCTGCGGCAGAACCACGAGGTTCATGACCCGACCGGGCCGCAGCCCCAGAGCCGCTGCCGCCTCGCTTTGGCCTCTGGACACAGCCTGGATACCCGCGCGCACGTTCTCGGCGATGAAGGCCCCGGTGTAGATCGACAGGGCGAACCAGAGCGCGATGAGCGGGGCGCCGATCTGGAGGCCGCCCCGGAAATTGAACCCGGCCAGCGCAGGATAATCCAGCGAGATGGGCCGTCCCATGAGGAAGAACACCAGCAGGGTCGGGATGAAGAAGATCGCGACCGAGGGCCAGAACCTGCGGCAGCAGGCGGCCGGTGTCGTACAGCAGCTTTGTCGCATAGCGGCGATAGGCGACGATGCCGATGATCGACGCCACGAACGTCGCCACGACGATGGCCGAACCTGGTCCGAAGACCGGGTAGGGAATGTAGACGCCCCGGTTGGTGAAGGCGAATGACCCCAGGATCATCGATGCCGCCGGCTCGTCGCCTCGAAACGCGTTCGGGGCGGGCATCGCGGCCGTCATGATGAAATAGATGATCAGGATCCAGATCAGCACAGGGATGTTCCGGAATATCTCGACATAGACCGCCATCAACTTGCGGACCAACCAGTTGTTCGACAGGCGAAGAACCCCTGCGATAACGCCGAATATCGTGGCCATGATGCAGGCCAGCACCGCAACAAGCAGCGTGTTCAGAATTCCGACGAAGGCGGCGCGCAGATTGGTGGACTGGCTGGAATACGAGATCAGGGTCTGGTTGATGTCATAGCCCGCCGTCGCACCGAGGAAGGAATAGGAGATGTTGAGCCCCTGTTCCTCGAGGTTGGCGAAGAGGTTGGACATCAGATACCAGATCGCCGCCACCAGAAGGATCAGGGCGATAGCCTGGAAGGTGATGGAGCGATAGCGCGTGTCGTTCAACAGCATGGATAGCCGGAACGACTCCTGGGTTGGATCGGAGAGTGTCGTCATAAAGCGTATCCCTGTGTCCCGGTCCTGTTTTTTGGACGGCGCCGTGATGGAACCGCTGGCCGGGTCTTTCTTGGTCGCGCGGCACCTTCCGGCACCTGAAAGCAGCCGGGGCGCGGTGTTACCGCGCCCCGGATATCGCTCTTACCGGAACGGCGGCGAGTAGAGGAGGCCGCCCTCGGTCCACTGCGCGTTCAAGCCACGCGCGAGACCGATCGGAGTGCTCTCGCCGATGTTCTTCTCGAAGATCTCGCCGTAGTTTCCACCAGCGGCGATGGCGTTCTTCGCCCACGCGGGGTCGAGACCGATCATCGCGCCGAGGTTGTCCTCGGTCCCAAGCAGACGGTTCACTTCGGGGTTGTCGCCCGCAGCAGCCGAAAGCTCTTCGACGTTCGCCGAGGTCACGCCGTACTCTTCTGCGGCGATCAGGGCGTTCAGTGTCCACATGACGATGTCACCCCAATCGTTGTCGCCGTGGCGGACGAGCGGACCCAGAGGCTCTTTCGAGATGATCTCGGGCAGGATGACGTGGTCAGCGGGCGCTTCGAACGTGGCGCGCGTCGCGGCCAGACCCGAGGCGTCGGTCGTGTAGGCGTCGCAGGCCCCGGCGAGGTACTGTTGCTGGCCTTCGGCGTTGGTTTCGATCGGCACCGGCTCGTAGCTGATGTTGTTGGCGCGGAAGAAGTCCGCGAGGTTCAGTTCGGTCGTGGTGCCTGTCTGGATGCAGACGGTCGCGCCGTCGAGGTCCTTGGCCGAGGTGACGCCAAGCGCCTTCGGCACGATGAAACCCTGGCCGTCATAGTAGTTGACGCCGACAAAATCGAACTTGAGGTCGGTGTCGCGCGAGAAGGTCCAGGTCGTGTTCCGGGCCAGCATGTCGATTTCGCCCGAGGCGAGCGCGGTGAAGCGCGTCTTCCCGGTTGTAGGGACGAATTCGACCGCGGTCGGATCGCCGAGGACAGCTGCCGCCACAGCGCGGCACACCGCGACGTCGAAGCCTTCCCAATTGCCATTTGCGTCGGGGGCCGCAAAGCCCACCAGACCGGTTGTCACGCCGCAGTTCAGCTTGCCGCGTGCCTTCACGTCGTCCAGCGTTGCGGCACCCGCGACGCCGCCGACGATTGCGGCGCCGGTCAGCGCGGCAAAGAATACGGATTTTTTCATTTTTACCTCTTCCTGAGTTTCCACCATCGCTGGTGGTGTGCCCCGGCCTCGTCAACAGCAGACGCCGGTGTTTATTGGTTCATTCGGCGGCATGACCGCCCAACGCCCGGAATTTGGGCGCATTCCGCCCCTCAGGTCAAGCCTGAGAGCCTATAAACCCGTTGTTCAAAGCGTTTTGGAGAGATTGCCGGCAAGGGGGCAGTTGGGACGCCCTTAGCCGTTTCAGGAGGCAGCCCGATAAAAGTCCGAAGCGTGGAGATAGGCTTTTTGACGAAAAGCGGCGGCCTCGGCCGCTTCCTCGTCGTCCCCCCACTCGCCAATCTGCCAATCCTCATCCACACGCGAGGCCGCCCAAAGGTCGAGAGGTGGGACCGCCTCCTCGATCGCCGCGAGGCCAAGGACGAACGAGCCAGGGAGCGTCACGAGATCGTGGAATGCAGTCAACTGAAAGTCGGTGAGAGGCGCCATTGACTGAGTAAGTCGGCCTATGGCCTCCGGGTCCTGCGCTATTGGCATCACCCCACGCGTGACCGACAGGCGAACGCCGTAGCGCTGAGACATCCAGTCCAGAATCGGATCCCAGACGGCCTCCTGCCGCGCGATGAGGCTCGCCGGACCTTCGGCGCGGTAACACAGAAGGTCGGTTTCCGCATAGGCGGCCAGGTAGTCCTCGACCGCCCTGCGCTGAGACGCGACCTTGTCGAGCGCTGCGTTGGCGGACCGGGTCCAGGGCATTGTACGCGGATCCACGGTCTTGTCCTGAGCTTCCCACTCAACTGCGATCTTTTCGGCAATGGTGCGTGTAGGGACGGCCAGAACGCGCTTCGCCGGTGTCCTCACGGGACGGCCGTCGAGGCGTATGGCAAACTCCTCACCCGATTCCTCGATGGAGGCGGACTGCCAGAACCGCTTCATGGCCCACTGGTTCATGCCTGATCCTCGTCGAACGGATCGGCCGGCACGTCGGCCTCGTGCCAGCCAAGCATTTCCCACGTCCGCGCCATGTGTTCGGGAAGCGGCGCGGTGACTGGTGACGCGCTTGCCGGTGACGGGATGGGTGAAGGACAGGCTTCTGCGCGTGAAGGTGCAGCTTGCGGCTGATCTCGCCACCTAGTTGCGCGCCCCAGCCGTCGCCCTTGTTCTCTTGCCCCGAGCCGCCGTACTTGCCGTCGCCCACGACGGGATGCCCGATCTCGGCCATGTGGGCCCGCAGCTGGTGGGTTCGCCCCGTCACCGGGACCAGCGCCACCCAGGACGCTCGTGTGCCCAAGTTAGACAGGACGGCGTAGTCGGTCGTCGCGTGCTTGGCGCCCTCGGTCGTATCCACCTCATTCGGATGGACGATGCGCATTTTTTCGTTCTCACCCCGAGCGCCATGACCGGTCGCCTTCACGAGTCCGAAGCGGATCGTGCCCATGCGCGGGTCTGGGACACCGGCGACGGCGGCCCAGTAGATCTTGCGGGTGTCGCGGGCGCGGAACGCCTTCGTCAGCCCGTCCGCGACGGCGCGGGTCCGGGCGAGGATCAGGACGCCAGAGGTATCCTTGTCCAGCCTGTGGACGAGGCGAGGCTTGTCGGTCAGCCCGAAGGTCAGCGCCTCGGCCAGCCCGTCGACATGTCGTGTCTGCTTCGATCCGCCCTGCGAAGGCAGACCGGGCGGCTTGTTCAGCGCGATGATGTGATCGTCCTTCCATATCACCGCGTCCCGGATCATGCGCGAGTCGGCGTCCGAAAGACGAGGCGCTGTCGTCGGCTCGGGCGCCGCTTCGTCCGGAAGCGGCGGCACGCGGACTGACTGTCCCGTCTCGATTCGAGTCGCCGGCTTCGTCCGGCCGCCGTCGAGCCTGATCTCGCCCTTTCGGCACAACTTCTCGATCCGGCCCTGCGACACCTGCGGAAAGTGCCTGCGGAACCAGCGGTCGAGCCGCTGCCCGCCCTCGCCTTCGCCGATCGTCAAAGTCTGGACGCCGCTCATGCTGTAATCCACCGCGTTGCCAGGATACCCGCCACCAGTGCCGCTATCGAGACACCGACCGAAAGAGCGACATAGAGGGCTGCGTGACCGGTCTCGCCCCTCTCCCATAACGTCACTGTTTCAAGGGAAAAAGACGAGAACGTCGTGAAACCGCCGAGGAACCCGGTCGCCACCAACGGGGAGAGATGAGTAAGCCCACGATGCGCCGCGAGGGTGATGAAAACGCCCATCAGGAACGACCCCGCGATATTGACGGTAATGATGCCAAGCGGCAGCGTCGTGTGCCCGACCAGCCGCAGGATCCCGACACCCGCAAGATAGCGGGCCGAGGCGCCAAGCGCGCCACCAAGGGCGACCATCATCAGGTTTCCAACCATCGGCCTCGTCTGTCGCCAAGGGGGTGGGATGTCAACTCTGCCGCTTCGTCCTGAGCTTCACGAAATAGTCCAGCCGGCGTTTCAACTCGCGTTCGAAGCCCCGGTCGACGGGCTGGTAGTAGACGCCACGTTTCATCGATTCCGGGAAGTAGTTCTGACCCGAGAATCCGTCGTCCGCGTCGTGGTCGTAGGCATAACCTTCGCCGTAGCCCTGATCCTTCATCATCTTGGTCGGTGCGTTCAGGATATGCTTCGGTGGCGGCTCGGATCCCGTCTGCCGTGCGGCCGCCATAGCCGCTTTGAAGGCGACGTAGCCCGCATTCGACTTGGGAGCGAGCGCCAGGTAAGTCACCGCCTGCGCGAGGGCCAGTTCGCCTTCGGGCGAGCCAAGGCGCTCGTAGGTGTTCCAGGCGTCGAGGCACACCGCATGCGCCTGCGGATCGGCCAGTCCAATGTCCTCGACCGCCATCCGTGTCACACGCCTCGCGAGGTAGCGCGGGTCCTCTCCACCGGTGAGCATCCGGGCGAACCAGTAGAGCGCCGCGTCGGGGTCCGACCCCCGAACCGATTTGTGCAGAGCCGAAATCAGGTTGTAGTGTGCGTCTCCCGACTTGTCGTATTGCGCCGCCCGGCGCATCAGCCGTTTCGACAGCGCCTGGGTGTCCAGCTTGCCCTCAACCGCCCATCCCGACACCTGTTCGATCAGGTTCAGAAGGGCGCGCCCATCGCCATCCGCCATTTCGAGGAGCGCTTCACGAGCGGGACCGTCGAGAGGGAGGGGCCGTCCCACATCCTGCTCGGCGCGCTGCGCCAGCTTTTCGAGGTGCGTCAGAGTCAGCCGGTTGAGGACCATCACCTGAGCGCGGGACAGAAGCGCCGCGTTCAGTTCGAACGACGGGTTCTCGGTGGTGGCGCCCACCAGAAGGATCGTCCCGTCTTCCATATGGGGAAGAAAGCCATCCTGCTGCGCCTTGTTGAAGCGGTGTATCTCGTCGACGAAGAGAAGCGTCCCCTGCCCCGTTCGGCGGCGAAGCCTGGCGGCTTCGAAGACCTTCTTCAGGTCGGCGACGCCCGTGAATATGGCACTAACTTGGACGAAATGCAGGTCCGTCGCGTCGGCGAGGAGCCGCGCGATGGTTGTCTTTCCGACGCCGGGCGGACCCCAGAGGATCAGCGACCCCAGGTTCCCGGCCTTGAGCATCCCGCCCATCGGTGCGTCGGGTCCCAGGATGTGATCCTGGCCGATGACCTCTGAAAGCGCGCGCGGGCGCATGCGGTCCGCCAGGGGGCGCGGGGCACCCTTGCCGGGGATCGCGTCGTCGGACTGATCGAAGAGGTCGGCCATGCGCGACGAAGGCTACGCCCCCGCCGCGCCGACTGGAAGAGCCGTCGGTGAAGGTTCGGCGCCAGCGATGTCGATGCAGACGCTGCGTTCCTACTCGTCCGTCTTTGTCGCCGGCCTGTCGCGGCGCAGTCGATGCCGGTGCGTCGTGCAAGGCTGGAGCCATGTCCGGCATGATGCCGATCTGAGATTCGGGCCGAGCTTTTAGGGCGAGCGGACCATCTTATTGATGAGAAAACATTGGCCGCGAAGCCGTCAACAGCCTGACCCCAAACAAAAAAGCCGCCCGTTGGGGCGACTTTTTGGGGTCAGTAAAGTCAGCTGAGGATCAATCCTCGGCGACCTCTTCAGCAGCGACACGTTCGCGGTCGGCGAGACCCTTGGCGTCGGGATCGCGGTCAACCAGTTCGATGATCGCCATCGGTGCCATGTCGCCGTAGCGGAAACCGGCCTTCAGGACGCGGGTATAGCCGCCGTTACGCTCGGCATAGCGGGGGCCGAGGACGTCGAACAGCTTGGAAACATGGGCATCCTGCTTGAGGCGCGAGGCGGCCAGGCGGCGGGCGTGAAGGTCGCCCTTCTTCCCGAGCGTGATCATCTTGTCCATGATCCGCTTCAGTTCCTTGGCCTTGGGCAGGGTCGTCTTGATCTGCTCGTGCTCGATCAGCGAGCCGGCCATGTTGGCGAAGAGCGCCTTGCGGTGCTCGTGGGTGCGGTTCAGGCGGCGGTAGCCGCGGGCGTGACGCATGTGTCGTACTCCGATTGCCCTCTACGGGCGGTTTTGCTTTGTCCGGCCGGCGTGCGTGGCGCCGACTCTCCTTGGGGCGGAATGCCCGAAAACCCACGTCGGTATGACGTCGGTATTGCGTCGGTATCGCGTCGGTGCGGAAACCGACGCGATACCCTGTAGCTTAGAACTGGTCCTCGAACTTCTTGGCCAGATCCTCGATGTTCTCCGGCGGCCACTCCTCGACGTCCATGCCGAGGTGGAGACCCATGCCCGAGAGCACTTCCTTGATCTCGTTGAGCGACTTGCGACCGAAGTTCGGCGTGCGCAGCATCTCGGCCTCGGTCTTCTGGATGAGGTCGCCGATGTAGACGATATTGTCGTTCTTCAGGCAGTTCGCCGAACGCACCGAAAGCTCGAGCTCGTCCACCTTCTTGAGAAGGAGCGGGTTGAACTCCAGCCCGTCCTCGTCGTCCATCGTGCGCGCCGCTTCGGGCTCGTCGAAGTTGACGAAGATCGAGAGCTGATCCTGGAGGATGCGCGCGGCAAGCGCCACGGCGTCATCCGGCGTGATCGAGCCGTCGGTTTCGAGCTTCAGCGTCAGCTTGTCGTAGTCCAGAACCTGACCTTCGCGGGTCGGCTGCACTTCGTAGCTGACCCGACGGACCGGCGAATAGATCGCGTCGACGGGGATGAGGCCGATGGGCGCATCCTCGGGCCGGTTCTTGTCGGCGGCGACATAGCCCTTGCCGGTGTCGACCGTCAGCTCGATGAAGAGGTCGGCGCCATCGTCGAGGTGACAGATGACGTGATCCTTGTTCAGGATCTCGATGCCGGCCGATTCCGAGATGTCGCCAGCGGTAACGACCTGCGGTCCCTTGACCGAGATCGAAAGGCGCTTCGGACCTTCGACATCCATGCGGATCGCCACGCCCTTCAGGTTGAGGACGATGTCGGTCACGTCTTCGCGGACGCCCGCGACGGACGAGAACTCGTGCAGGACGTTGTCGATCTGGACGCTGGTGATGGCCGCGCCCTGGAGCGACGACATCAGCACGCGGCGCAGCGCGTTGCCGAGCGTGAGGCCGAAGCCCCGCTCGAGCGGTTCGGCGATGACCGTCGCCTGACGCGCCGGGTCGTTCCCCGGCTTCACGTCGAGCTGGGTCGGCTTAATCAATTCTTGCCAGTTTTTGTGGATCATGTGTGTCTCCTCAATTCCTGCTTCCGGCCCATGTCCCTGCCGGACGCTCCCGAGGTTCAAAACAGCAAGGACGGGCCATGCGGCGGCACGGCCCGACCCGGAAATTCAGCGTCGTCAGACGCGGCGGCGCTTCGGCGGACGGCAACCGTTGTGGGCGATCGGCGTCACGTCGCGAATCGACGTGATGTTGAAACCCACGGCAGCCAGAGCGCGGAGAGCGGATTCACGACCCGAACCGGGACCCTGAACCTCGACCTCGATGGTGCGGACCCCGTGTTCCTGCGCCTTGCGGCCGGCGTCTTCGGCGGCCATCTGCGCGGCGTAGGGGGTCGACTTGCGCGAGCCCTTGAAGCCCATCGTCCCGGCGGACGACCAGGCAATCGCGTTGCCCTGCACGTCCGAGATCAGGATCTTGGTGTTGTTGAAGGAAGAGTTCACATGAGCAACGCCGGTGGCGATGTTCTTGGAGACCTTCTTCTTGACGCGACGTTCACGTGCCATTGGTCGGACCCTTCCTTATTTCTTCTTGCCGGCGATAGCTTTCGCCGGACCTTTGCGCGTGCGCGCATTGGTATGTGTACGCTGACCGCGCACGGGAAGGTTGCGACGATGGCGCAGGCCGCGATAGCAGCCGAGGTCCATCAGGCGCTTGATGTTCATCTGCGTCTCGCGGCGCAGGTCGCCTTCGACCGTGAAGTTGGCGTCGATATGCTCGCGGATCGCAAGGACCTCGGCATCCGACAGCTCGTTCACGCGACGGCTGGGTTCGATCTTGACGGCCTCGCAGATCTCCCTGGCGGAAGAGGGGCCGATTCCGGTGATGTAGGTGAGGGCGATCGGAACCCGCTTCGCAGTCGGGATGTTCACGCCGGCAATACGTGCCACGTCGTATGTCCTTTCGTTGCGGGCCCGTCATGCCAGGCCCTTTTTTCACAACGTAAGCCCGGAGCGTTGATGCCACCGGGCTTGCCTATGATTCTCAGTTGAGATGGCGGTAACTATGCGCTCGCGCCGGTAGGGTCAAGGGGTCGGAGCGACTTGTGTCAAGTCCCTTCTTCACCCCCTCGCGATCCGATGCCGACGGTAACGCCTCAAGCGTCGAGAACCGCCGATATGGCCTTGGCCACCTCGTCGATCTCGCCCAGACCCTCGACGGTGCGCAGGTCGCCCTTGGCGTAGTAGTAGCCGATGAGGGGAGAGGTCTTCTTGTAGTATTCCATGAGCCGGGTCTTGAGGCTTTCGGCGTTGTCGTCGGAGCGGCGCTTGAAGTCCGTCCCGCCGCAGTTCCAGCACTTGCCGTCCTCGGGGATCGGCTTCGTCACGTCGTTGTAGACTTCGCCACAGGCGCCGCAGGTCGACCGCGCCGTGATGCGCTGCACAAGCTCGGCGTCGTCCACGCGCATCTCGATGACCGCGTCCAGCCCCTGCCCGTTCGCCTTCAGCAGCTCGCCCAGCGCGTCGGCCTGGGCCAGCGTGCGGGGGAAGCCGTCGAAGATGAAGCCGCTGCCGTGAGAGGTTTTCAGCTTCTCCTCGATCAGGCCGATGACGATCTCGTCGGTGACAAGTTCGCCCGCGTCCATGATCGCCGCGACGCGCTGGCCCATATCGGTGCCCGAGGTGCGGGCGTCGCGCAGCATGTCGCCGGTCGAGAGCTGGACCATGCCACGCCCTTCCTCGAGCCGCCGCGCCTGGGTTCCCTTCCCGGCGCCTGGCGGCCCCAGCAGTATGATGTTCATCGTCTGGCCGTCCCCTTGGCTTTCCCGCCGCGTTTCTTGCCGCGCAGCTGGGATTTCTCGATCAGGTTCTCGTACTGGTGCGCGAGAAGATGCGACTGGACCTGCTGGATGAAGTCCATGCCGACCGAGACAATAATCAGAATCGAGGTGCCGCCAAAGTAGGCGGTGATGGCCAAATTGCCGCGGACGATCTCGGGCAGAAGGCAGACCAGCGCAAGGTAGGCGCTGCCGAGGACGAGGATGCGGCGGACGACGTATTCGAGGTATTCCTCGGTCTTCTTTCCGGGACGGATGCCGGGGATGAAGCCGTTCTGGTTCTTCAGGTTCTCGGCCACCTCGTCGGGCTTGAAGGCCACGTTGAGGGTGTAGAAGTAGGTGAAGAACACGATCATGGACGCGAAGAACAGAAGGTAGAGCGGCTGGCCCGGACCGAAGTAGGCGAGGATCCAGCCGCATGATCGGGCCGGACTGCGAGCCCGAGAAGGTCGCGAGAGTGGTCGGCAGCAGAAGAAGCGACGAGGCGAAGATCGCCGGGATGACGCCGGCCGGGTTCACCTTGATCGGCAGGTGCGAGGACTGGCCGTCATAGACCTTCATGCCGACCTGGCGGCGCGGGTACTGGATGTGAATCTTCCGCAGGGATCGCTCCATGAACACGACGACCACGAGGGTCACGAGGATCATGGCCAGGATGCCGAGGATGACGCCGGTCGACAGCGCGCCGGCGCGGCCCTGGGCGAAGAACTGGGCGAAGACGCCCGGAAGCTCGGCCACGATGCCGACGTAGATGATGAGCGAGATGCCGTTGCCGACGCCGCGGGCGGTGATCTGCTCGCCGAGCCACATCAGGAACATGGTGCCGCCGACCAGGGTCACCATGGTCGAGATGCGGAAGAACCAGCCCGGATCGGTGACGAGGTCGCCCGCCTCCATCGAGGCGGCGAGGCCGTAGGCCTGCACGGTCGCCAGGAGGACGGTGCCGTAGCGGGTGTACTGCGTGATCTTACGACGCCCCTGCTCGCCTTCCTTCTTCAGCTGCGTCAGGGGGCCCCAAGTAGAGGCGAGAAGCTGGATGATGATCGAGGCCGAGATGTAGGGCATGATGCCCAGGGCGAAGATGCCCATCCGCGACAGGGCGCCGCCGGTGAACATGCCAAGGACGCCCGCGATGCCGCCCGCTGCCCCGTCCATGAATTCGCGCAGCGCGGTACCGTCGATGCCGGGAACCGGGATGTAGGTGCCGAGACGATAGACGATCAGAAGCCCGATCGTGAACAGAAGACGGTGGCGAAGTTCGGTCGCCTTCCCAAGCATGCCCCAACTGGTGTTGGCTGCCATTTGCTCTGCTGCGGATGCCATGCGAGGCCCCTTCCATGTGCAAACGCCGCCGGACCGTTCCCCGGTCGGCGGCGTGGAAAACTGCAGGTCATGTAAGCGGCGGGGAAGCCGCCCACAAGCCGTTTACGCGTCAGCCGACTGAGCCGTTACCGTCAGCGAGCCGCCGGCCTTCTCGACCGCTTCGATCGCGGACTTCGACGCGCCGGTGACGGTGATGGTGGCCTTCGACGAGAACTCGCCCTTGGAGAGGACGCGGACGCCGTCGAGCTTGCGGCGGACGAGACCCGAATCGACCAGCTCGGTCTCGGTGATCTCGGAGCCGAGCTTGCCGGCGTCGATGAATTTCTGGATCAGGCCCAGGTTGACCACGGCGTACTTCTTGCGGTTCGGCTTGTTGAAGCCGCGCTTCGGAAGACGCTGATAAAGCGGCATCTGGCCGCCCTCGTAGCCGTTGATCGCCACGCCCGAGCGGGACGATTGGCCCTTGATGCCGCGCCCGGCGGTCTTGCCCTTGCCCGAACCGGGGCCGCGGGCGATGCGTTTCTTCTTGTGGGCGGCGCCGGGATTGTCCCGGAGTTCGTTCAGTTTCATGTCGCTTCCTTTCGTGCCGGACGCGCCCCCGAAGCGAAGATGGGACGGCCACGGCGTTTTCTGATTGACCGGGGGCGTATAGGGGAATGGCCTGTCACTGACAAGTGGGCAGTTTACCTGGCAGGCCGATCCTCGAGGCCGGCAACGTAGCCAAGTCTGCCTTCCTCACGGAAGCTTCGATCAAGCGCCCTCGTAAGCGCGTCGGCACTGATCCGGCCCTGTTTCGCGACGGCATAAACGTGGTTGTAGCCGCCGCCGTAAGAGACGGCGAAGATACGGTACTCATCAGAGTGTCGTGACAGGAATTCGAGAACGGCGAGGGATGCCCGGACAACGCGGTCGGCGACGTCAGTTGCGGCGGTATTCACACGTCGGTCTGCAAGCAACTCGGCCAGGCTGACTTCGCAGTACGTCGGCGCATCGCATGAGATCGCGACCGTCGAGGCCACGTGAAAGAAGATCAGGTCCGGGTTCAGCGACGCGATATACGCCGCGTCTGCGCCATTGTGCGCGGTATGGGCGGTGTTCAATCCAACAAGATCGACCTTCCGGCCCGGGAGCCAATAGGCAAAACGTCCCGCCTCTGTCAGGACTAAAGTGGCATCGCCCGGCACGTCTTCGGCAAGGTTCTGCGGTAGGAAATTGATATAGTCGGAGTTCGTCAGATATCGCACCTCGGTGACGGCCGACCGGATGTCCTGCTGTGCGTTCAGGGCCAGTAGGGCAACTACGGGAATCAAGGCGAACCGAAGTCTCGTAGCGACCATCGATCCTGTCCCCAGCGCCACGATGTAGAAGAGAACCAGCGTTTCCGGTGCCACAAATCGAAAGGCGACGTTCTGCGAATGCGTGGCGAAGGCGAGGGCGGCGAGGTGAAGGACAAAAGGTACCAACGCCAGTGCGATTCCACGGCCTTGAGGCAGGAAGCGCGTTGATATTATGGCGGCGAGGACAAGATATTTGACCCGATCCAGCCAGACGACGATCTCTCCGATGCCGGGAAAGACAACAGTGGACGAGGTCTTCACTATGAGCGGCAATGGCAGGAACTCGTCGAAATAGCTCCAGCGCCACATCATGTAGAAGGCACCGAGGGCGGCTGAGGCGGCCATTGCACCCAGGTAACGCGGGGTTGCGCCATGAACGAGGCCAGCAAGCGTCGCGCCGATCCCGATCACGACACCATCCGGTCGGAACAGCCCCATGAGGACGCCGAGAAACGGCAACCGCCAGATCGACGTGGGCTGCGAGAGCCATAAAATTCTGAATATCAACAGGCCGAGCGCCGCATAACACGGGGCGGAGAAGCCGCCGTATCCCGATTGCGCCGCGAGAAGTATCGGAGCGAATACAACCGAGATGCACGCCACGAGGCGACTGCCACCAGTCCTCAGGATGCCCTCGACAAGCAGTCCACCAATGAGCGCGGACCCTGCGGTGTTCAGCAGCGCCGCGGCAACGCCGCCGGAACTTCCAAGGGCCGATAGCGCGGCTATCGCCAGCATCCAGAGAAAGTCGGTCGCGCCTTCGGTGGGAGGGCCGCCGGGATAATAGGCAACGCGACCGGTTTCCGCCAAGGTTTCGGAATAGATGAAGAGGATATAGGCATCTTCGTGGGGATGCCCTGTGAACAGGACGTAGAACGCGATCGCTGCAAAGATCGCCCCGGACGTCAGTGCGCCTGCCGCAATCGATCCGATCTCGACCGTCTGAACCGGTGTTCTGTTGCTTGGCGCGTCCGACACGCGAGCAGAGACGCATGGACGCATGTCTCGGGCAAGAAGACGCGGGATCAGATCAACGATTGGCTTTATCTGTATCAAAATGAAGACGTCTCGGAGACCGGCCGCCTTCCTCCATGACCTGGAGCACGACAGAAAACGCCCGACACTGCTCAAGCCCGAACTCAGACGGCGATTAAATAGAGCCAGACGAGCCAGAGCGCGGCGGCGAGGCCCATCACGACGGCCTCGCCCGGCATGACCGGGCGTCGTTGGTCGACGGGATAGGCGAAGGGCTTTAGGGCGCGGAACGCGAAGGCCAGGGGGATCGCGATGAAGCCCGTCAGCGCAAGGCCCCAGAAGCCCGTAAGGGCGCCCGCCGGCAGGAGCAGGAACAGCGCGTCGGGCGCGACCGCCCTTTGCAGCCGTGCGGCGACCCAGAGGGCAAGCCCCAGAAGCGTGGCGCCGGCATGGACCGCAAGCGGCGCGTTGAGGAAGAACGCCGCGATCCCGAGCCCCAGCACAGTCAGCACGCCGGTAAATCCGCGCGCCGCCTTCGGGTGCGGCCCCGTCAGGAGGACGACCGCCTGAAGCCCCGAGGCCAGCAAAACCGTCGGTATCTTGAGCGGCCAGGGTGCCACCACCGCGCCCCAGACGACGACGAAGAGAATCAGAAGCTCGGAATAGAGAAGCGTGGGGTGCAGCTTTTCCCCGCAGCAGCGCGCGCGGCCACGGTTCCAGATCCAGGACAGGATCGGAACGAGGTCGATCGCCGACAGCGTCCTGCCGCATCCGTCGCATTGGGAGCGGCCCTGCGGAACCGCCGTGTTGCCTGCGCGCGCGCGATCCGCCCAGCACTGCAGGAAGCTGGCGTTCATCGGCGCCAGGACGACGAGAATGACCGTCGTCACCAGAAGGAGGTCGTGCAGGGGCGGCATGGTCGGTCCGGTTCGTTAATGCGCGGACACTCTGCACCGATTGTGGCGGAAGAGGGACCAATCCTGCGCATCTTGACGCCGTTGCCCGCAGCCGTGACGTCGGGGTCACATCGGTGCATTTCTTGGAATTCTTGGTTAAGACAAAGTTAATACAAACTTTCGACGTCTCTCTAGCGGTTGTATGACCCCGTAGTGAGTTCAACGAGAGTGTGTACCAATGTCCCTTAAACCCCTGATTCTGATCGCCCTGCCCCTCCTTCTTGCTGGCTGTGGAGATAACGCGTCCAAATTCTTTGACGGCGGCAACAACGCCGGCACTCCTCCGAGCGGGTCCCAAGGCTCGTCTGGAGGCGGCTCCGAGGGCTCAGGCTCTGGCGGGTCGGAAAGCGAGGGTTCCGGAGGGTCGGGCGAAGAAAGCTCCGGCGGGTCGGGCGGAGAAGGCACGGGCGGTGGGACGTCCGGCGGCAGTCTCTACGCGCCGATCTACGCGGACGGCTCACTGACGAACAAGTCGGCGATGATGGGCGATGGGCTGTCGGGTTTCTACACCCGCGCCGATGGCTCGATCGGAGAACTCAAGCTTCGGCTCAGCGAGGACGGAAAGACCGTCTATGTCTCGTTGGACGGCGGCGCCGAGACCGCCTGGAGCACGCGGACGTCGAAGAACGCTAACGGCGGCACGTGGACGGGCGATGGCGGGACGCTGACGGTCGGCTGGAAGGGCGCGGCCAACACGTCGGCTCTCTTGAACGGCCAAAGCGCGGTTTACGGACTGGAGACGCCAAGTGACAGCCTGCCCCTGGGCGAGGCACGCTATAACGGCGCGTGGTCGACCAACGGCGGCAACGGCGCGATGAAGGTGACCATCGACTTCGACAGCGGCCTCTTGGGAGGCGGCCTGACCGGCGCCTTCGCGGGCATGGGCGGCGTCGACGGCGCGGTCAGCGGCACCGTCGACGGAAGCCGGATCAACGGGACCATCGCGCTGACGTCGAACAGCTATGCTGGGATCGCTGGACTTCTTCGGCGCGCTTTATGGCGAAGACGCCTCGCGCGCGGCAGGCGTTTTGGGCGGCAGCTTCGGCGGCGAGACGCAGACCGGAGACTTCACGCTGAACCGCAACGGCAACTGATCCCCGATCCTGAAAGCGAAAGGCCCGCGCTGGAAACAGCGCGGGCCTTCGTGTCTTGGAGCGAAGAGAGGCGTCAGCCGCGCTCTTCGACGATCTCGACGAGGTGCGGGATCGAATTCACCATGCCGCGCACCGAGGGCGTATCCTCAAGCTCGCGCGTGCGGTGCATCTTGTTCAGCCCGAGCCCGATCAGCGTGCGCTGCTGGACGTCGGGACGGCGGATCGGCGAGCCGATCTGCTTGATGACGATGGTCTTGGCCATGATTTATGCCTCCTCTGCGACGAGGCTGGAGGATTCGGTCGCATCCTCACGCTTCGGCAGGATGTCGGCGACCTTCTTGCCGCGACGCTGTGCAACCGACCGCGGCGAGGCTTCCTTCTGGAGACCGTTCATCGTGGCGCGGATCATGTTGTAGGGGTTCTGCGATCCAAGCGACTTGGCGACGACGTCGTGCATTCCCACCATTTCGAAGACGGCGCGCATCGGACCACCGGCGATGATGCCGGTACCCTGGGCGGCGGTGCGCATGACGACGCGGCCCGCGCCGTGGCGGCCCTCGATGTCGTGGTGCAGCGTCCGGCCTTCCCGCAGGGGAACGCGGATCATCTGGCGCTTGGCCTGCTCGGTGGCCTTGCGGATGGCCTCGGGGACCTCCTTGGCCTTGCCCTTGCCGAAGCCGACGCGGCCCTTCTGGTCGCCCACGACGACGAGCGCCGCGAAGCCGAAGCGCTTGCCGCCCTTGACGGTCTTCGAGACACGGTTGATGGCGACCAGGCGGTCGGCGAATTCCGGGGTCTCGTCGCGATCGCGGCGCTGGCCCCTGTTCTGCGGTTCTCTGGCCATCCGGCCTCCTGAGTTGTCGTGGGCGCTCGGGCCCGTTGGTCCAACCTCGGTGCCCGAAGGCCCAGGTCATCGGCAGGGCGGGGTGAACCCCGTCCTACGCAGGTTCGGCAGGGCGGGCCTCAGCCCGCCACACCGTTCAGATTTTCAGCCCGGCTTCGCGCGCGGCTTCCGCCAGCGCCTTGACCTTGCCGTGGAACAGGAAGCCGCCCCGGTCGAAATAGGCTGCGTCGATGCCCGCCTTCTTGGCGCGCTCGGCGATGGCCTGACCGACCTTGGTGGCGGCATCCACGTTGTTCTTGCCGACGACGCCCAGATCCTTCTCGAGCGACGAGGCCGAAGCCAGTGTCCGGCCTTCGACGTCGTCGATGAGCTGGACGCTGATGTTCTTGTTCGAGCGGTGAACCGACAGCCGCGGCTTGCCGGTGTTGACCGCGCGAAGTTTGTTCCGGACGCGCAGGCGGCGCTTCAGGAACAGCTCTCTTTTGGAAAGTGCCATGTGTCCGGTCCTTACTTCTTCTTGCCTTCCTTGCGGAAGATGTACTCGTCCTTGTACTTGATCCCCTTGCCCTTGTAGGGCTCGGGAGCACGCCATTCGCGGATGTTGGCCGCGACCTGGCCGACGAGCTGCTGATCGGTTCCCTCGACGACGATCTCGGTCAGCTTCGGGGTCGTGACGGTCACGCCCTCCGGCACCTCGAATTGCACGTCGTGGCTATAGCCGAGGTTCAGGGTCAGCTTGCTGCCCTGGGCCTGGGCTCGATAGCCCACGCCGTTGATCTCGAGCTCACGCTTGAAGCCCGTTGTGACGCCGGTCACGAGGTTGGCGACCATGGTGCGGGACATGCCCCACTGCTGACGCGCCCGCTTGGACGTGCCGCGAGGGGATACGTTGACCGCTCCATCCTCGACGACGATGCTCACGTCGTCGGTCGCCGTGAACTGGCGCTGGCCCTTCGGACCCTTGACGGTCACCGTCTGGCCAGAGATCGAAGCTTCGACCCCTGACGGCAGCGCGACCGGTTTTTTGCCGATACGAGACATTGCGCTCTCCTCAGAACACGGTGCAGAGGACTTCGCCGCCGACATTGGCATGGCGAGCCGCCGCATCCGACATCACGCCGCGGGACGTGGAGACGATGGAGACACCCAGACCCTGACGCACCTGCGGGATGTCGCTTACGGACATGTATACGCGGCGGCCGGGCTTCGAGACGCGCTTCAGCTCGCGGATGACGGGCTGACCCTCGTAGTACTTGAGGGCGATCTCGATGGCCGGGTGGCCGTCGGTGCCGGTGGTCTCTTCGTAGCCGCGGATGTAGCCCTCGTCCGCAAGGACGTCGAGCACCCACTTCCGCAGCTTCGAGGCCGGGGTGACGGTGGAGGTTTTGCCGCGCATCTGGGCGTTCCGGATGCGGGTCAGCATATCGCCGAGAGGATCGTTCATTTCATCTCCTCCTTACCAGCTCGACTTGACCAGGCCGGGGATCTGGCCCTGCTGGCCCAGTTCCCGCAGCGCGATCCGCGACATTTTCAGCTTGCGGTAATAGGCGTGCGGACGCCCCGTGAGCTGGCAGCGGTTGTGCAGACGCGTCGCCGACGAGTTGCGCGGCAGCTCGGCCAGCTTGAGGCTGGCCTTGAAGCGCTCTTCGACGGATTTCGACTGGTCGCTGACGATCGCTTTCAGAGACGCGCGCTTGGAGGCATATTGCTCGACCAGGCGCTGGCGCTTCTTTTCGCGTTCGATCATGGATTTCTTTGCCATGTCTCTATTCTCCCAGGCTCAGCTGTTGAACGGCATGTTGAAAAGCTTCAACAGCGCCTTGGCTTCCGCATCCGACTTGGCGTCGGTGCAGATGATGATGTCCATGCCCCAGACCTCGTCGACCTTGTCGAAGTCGATCTCGGGGAACACGATGTGCTCTTTCAGGCCCATGGCATAGTTGCCGCGGCCGTCGAACGACGAACCCTTCACGCCGCGGAAGTCGCGGACGCGCGGAAGGGCGACGGTGATCAGGCGGTCGAAGAAGTCGTACATCCTGTCGCCGCGAAGCGTAACCTTGGCGCCGAGAGGCATCCCTTCACGCACCCGGAAGCCGGCGATCGACTTCTTGGCCTTGGTGACGACGGCCCTCTGACCGGTGATGGTCGTGAGGTCGTCGGCGGCCGACTTGGCTTTCTTCAAGTCGCGAACGGCCTCGGTTCCGGCGCCGATGTTCAGCACGATCTTCTCGAGGCGCGGGATCTGCATGTCGTTCTTGTAGCCGAACTCTTCCTTGAGAGCAGGCCGGACGCTGTCCCGGTAGTATGCCTTGAGGCGCGGGGTATATTGAGCGGTGTCGAGCATCAGATCGCATCTCCCGTGGTCTTGGCGAAGCGGACCTTCTTGCCGTCCTCGACCTTGAAGCCGACGCGGGTCGCCTTGCCGTTGCCGTCGAGCAGCGCGAGGTTCGACAGGTCGATCGGCATCGCTTTCGGCTGGCGGCCGCCCTGGCTGTTCGGGCTCTGGCGGACGTGGCGGATGGCGATGTTCACGCCGTCGACGATGGCCTTGTTGTCCTTGGGCATGACGCGGGTGATCTCACCCTCCTTGCCCTTGTCCTTGCCGGCCAGCACGACGACCTTGTCGCCCTTCTTGAGTTTAGCGGCCATCTTACAGCACCTCCGGGGCGAGCGAGATGATCTTCATGAAGTTCTTCGCCCGCAGTTCGCGCACGACCGGCCCGAAGATACGGGTGCCGACGGGCTCGTTCTGGTTGTTGAGGATGACGGCGGCGTTGCGATCGAAGCGGATCGACGTGCCGTCCTCGCGGCGGACTTCCTTGGCGGTGCGCACGACGACGGCCTTGCGGACGTCGCCCTTCTTCACGCGGCCGCGCGGGATGGCTTCCTTGACGGAGACGACGATGATGTCTCCGACCGACGCATAGCGGCGGTGCGAACCACCCAGGACCTTGATGCACTGAACCCGGCGGGCGCCGGAGTTGTCAGCGACATCCAGATTGGTCTGCATCTGGATCATTTGGTTTCTCCCGACTTCCGGAGCCGCCTTTGCAGGACATCGACCCCGGGGTTTCGATATGTGTGGAGGGCGAGCGCCTTATTCGGCGATCACCTCCCAGCGCTTGGTCTTCGAGATGGGGGCACATTCCTGGATGCGAACCATGTCGCCCACCTTGAATTGGTCGTTCGCGTCGTGTGCGCGATACTTCTTCGACTTCCGAACCGTCTTGTGGAGGAGCGGATGCTTGAAGCGACGCTCGACCGATACGGTGACGGTCTGCGTGTTGGCGTTCGAAGTGACGACGCCTTGAAGGATACGCTTGGGCATGGGCTCAGGCCTCCGACGCGGCTGCGGCCGCCTTCTGGTTCAGTATGGTCTTCACGCGCGCGACGTTGCGGCGCACCTGGCGCATCCGCGCGGTGCTTTCAAGCTGGTTCGTGGCCTGCTGGAAGCGGAGGTTGAACGCCTCCTTCTTCAGATTTGCCAACTCGTCGCGAAGCTGGTCGGGAGTCTTGTCCCGCAGTTCCTTGGCGTTCATCGCCTTCTTCCTTTCAACATCACCGGTGGGCCGCTGTCCGCGTCACCCCGATTCCGGTGGAGGTCCTTAGGTGAAGGCTGCCGTCTAAAGGGCATCGCATGGGAAGGCAAGCACTGTTTCGCGCTTTTCCGAAGGCGTCCCGCCTAGCTGTCCCAGCGGTAGTTGAAGCTGACGCTGATGCGCTCGTCCTCGGCCAGGTTCATCGGCACTTCGTGGCGCAGCCAGCTTTCCCAGAGGAGGACGTCGCCGACCTGCGGCTTGACGTAGACGAAGGTCTTCAGGTCCTCGGGCGCGTCCTTCCGGCGGGGCGGCGCGGCCATCATCATCGGCAGGCGCGGGTCTTCCAGCTTCAGCGCCGAGGCGCCCTCGGGCATGGCGACGTAGGTGGTGCCGGAGATCACGCTGTGCGGGTGGATGTGGGCGGTGTGGATGCCGCCTTCGGGCAGGATGTTGATCCAGATGTCCTCGAGCGCCAGCTTGCCGCCGCCGAGGTCGAAGGCCAGTTCCTCGGCGAAGACGGCGACGTGGCGGTCAAGGTCCTTCACCACGTCGGCGAAGATCGGGAAGCGCCAGGGCAGGTCCGTGAGGCTCGCGTAGCTGGTGTAACCGGGATAGCCCTCGGCCTCGCACCACGCTTGGCCGGCCTCGTCGTCGCCGGCGATGGAGAGGCAGGAGGCCTCGAGCTCGGCCGGGTCGATGCCGGAGAGGCGGGACTGGTAGAGGCGGGTGGCGAAGAGGCTGCGGGTGGTCATGGGCCGGGTTTAGCAGACCTCGCGCGGTGCAAAGCGGGGAGTAACCCATCTCAAGCTCTGCGTCGGCATAGACCCTTACGCTCAGTCCCGAGGTCCGCCAGAATGGTTCGGAAATCACTTGTCGCCGTGCTCTGCCTCGCCTACCCGGCTGCAGCGAAGCAGATCGCGTTGTTCTCACTCCGGGCCGTCCGCTCATCGAGTGGACCGAACCCGGGGACGTCTTGGAAAGGGCGCAGACCGCCAGCCTCTTCGCGGGGTCGGAGGGGCTCTTCGCGCGCCGCGCCGTGCCGGCCATCGTCCCCGACTATCGGCCAGAGGATCGACGTCGCGGGTCTCCGCGACTTCATCGCCAAGTGCGGAAGCCGGGTCGATGGGCTATGACGCCGTGCAGTACAAGGCGCGGATCAAGCCGCCGAAACCGCCGACGCAGATGACGATCGGTGAGATCCTCGCCTGGATAGGGGCGACACCGCGCCAGCCCCACGCCATCGGTCGCTACCAGATCATCCCCTCGACGCTGGGCATCTCGTCGCCGAGCTCGGAATTCCCGAAACCGCCAACTTCGACGCCGCGCTTCAGGATCGCATGGCCGACCACTTGCTGGAGCAGGCGGGAACTTCGGCGTTCCTGTCCGGCGAGATGGAGCGCGTCGCCTTCATGAACGCCATCGCGCGGGTCTGGCGGGCCTCCCGACCTCGAAGGGCCGGTCCTATTACCACGGCTACGCGGGGAACAAGGCGGCGCTCAGTTGGGCGTTATTCGACGCTGGAGATGCGGCGCATCTTTCCCGGGTGAGGATCGGAGGGTGGTCAGCCGACCGCGCTACTTATCTTCAGGCCAGAAAAGCAATGCCAGAACAGCGCCGACCGACGCCTTGCAGAACACCTTCCCAAAGACCTCTGAGCGAGAGAAGCCCTCCATCCCGCCCCAGAAAGCAGCGTGATATCCAGCGGTGACGACAAACGCAGCTAAACATGCGAAGGCGGCGTTGATTTTGGGCCTGAATTGCGAAAAGGACAGGACGAAAACGAACGTCCCGAAGAACACGAAAATAGTCAATAACGACAAAAATGCCCGCAGATACACTGCATCATGGAAAAGTCCCAAACCCGCCAGAACTAGCAGCGACACGAAATACAGAATGATCACGCCGAGACCTAGCGTCGCTCCCATTTTTTCGAATGTGCTCTTCACAACTGACATCCAATAAGAAAAAGGCGGAGCCGATGGCCCCGCCTGCCATTCTACTTCAACCGGGTGCGGCCCGCGAGAAATCTTCGATTTCTCGCTACACCGCATGCGGCAGCGAAGCCGCCGTTACCAGTCTTCCCGAGCGATCGTCCGGGTCTTGATCGGCAGCTTCATCGCGGCGAGGCGCAGGGCTTCGCGGGCGATGGCGTCGTTGACGCCGTCGAGTTCGAACATGACCCGGCCCGGCTTGACCTTGCAGGCCCAGCGGTCGACCGAACCCTTGCCCTTGCCCATCCGGACCTCGATCGGCTTGGCCGAGATCGGGGTGTCCGGGAAGATCCGGATCCAGACCTTGCCCTGACGCTTCATGTGACGCGTCATGGCGCGGCGCGCGGCTTCGATCTGGCGGGCGGTGACCCGCTCGGGTTCCAGAGCCTTCAGGCCGTAGGTGCCGAAGGACAGGTCAGACCCGCCCTTGGCCTCGCCGTGGATGCGGCCCTTGTGGGCCTTGCGGAATTTGGTGCGCTTTGGTTGCAGCATCTTCTCTCACTCCTCAGCGATCGCGGTCGCGACGTCCGCCGCCGGCACCACGGGGGGCGGGGCCCTCCTGCAGTTCCTGCTGGCGCCGGTCGCGGGCCTGCGGGTCGTGATCCATGATCTCGCCCTTGAAGATCCAGACCTTGATTCCGATGATGCCGTAAGGCGTCTTGGCCTCGGCCAGGGCATAGTCGATGTCGGCGCGCAGCGTGTGCAGAGGCACGCGACCCTCGCGGTACCATTCGGTCCGCGCGATTTCGGCGCCGCCGAGGCGGCCCGCGACGTTGACGCGGATGCCGAGGGCACCCATGCGCATCGCGTTCTGCACCGACCGCTTCATCGCGCGGCGGAACGACACGCGACGCTCAAGCTGCTGGGCGATGGATTCGGCCACCAGCGCGGCGTCGAGTTCGGGCTTCCGGACCTCGACGATGTTCAGGTGCAGGTCGCTGTCGGTCATCTTGGCCAGCTTCTTGCGGAGCGTCTCGATGTCCGCGCCCTTCTTGCCGATGATGACGCCCGGACGGGCCGTGTGGATCGTGACGCGGCACTTGCGGTGCGGACGTTCGATGATCACGCGGCTGATGCCGGCCTGCTTGCACTCTTCCTTGATGAAATTGCGCATCGCGATGTCCTCGAGGAGGAGATCGCCGTATTCCTTGGTGTCGGCGTACCAGCGGCTGTCCCAGGTCCGGTTGACCTGAAGCCGCATCCCGACGGGGTTTACCTTGTGACCCATTAGGCTTGCTCCTCGACCTGGCGGACCTTGATGGTGAGTTCAGAGAACGGCTTGTTGATCCGGCCGAACCGGCCCCGCGCCCGCGGACGGCCGCGCTTCATCACGAGGTTCTTGCCGACGTAGGCTTCCGCCACGACCAGCTCGTCCACGTCCAGGTTGTGGTTGTTCTCGGCGTTGGCGATGGCGGACTGAAGGCACTTCTTCACGTCGCCCGCGATGCGGCGCTTCGAGAAGGTCAGGTCCGACAGGGCCTTTTCCACCTTCTTGCCGCGGATCAGCGCCGCCACCAGGTTCAGCTTCTGCGGCGACGTGCGCAGCATGCGCGTCTTCGCCATGGCCTCGTTGTCCGCCACGCGGCGAGGATTCTTTTCCTTGCTCATGGCTTACTTCCTCTTCGCTTTCTTGTCGGCCGCGTGACCGTAGTAGGTCCGCGTCGGCGCGTATTCACCGAATTTCTGGCCGATCATATCCTCGGAGACGTTCACCGGGATGTGCTTCTGGCCGTTGTAGACGCCGAAGGTGAGGCCGACGAATTGCGGCAGGATGGTCGAGCGGCGCGACCAGATCTTGATGACTTCGTTGCGGCCCGATTCCCGCGACTTCTCGGCTTTCTTAAGCACGTAGGCGTCGACGAAGGGGCCCTTCCAAACAGAACGTGACATGGATTAGCGGCCTTTCCTGGCGTTGCGCGAGCGGATGATCAGCTTCTGCGACGCCTTGTTCTTGTTCCGGGTCTTGCGGCCCTTGGTATCCTTGCCCCAGGGCGTGACCGGCGTCCGGCCGCCCGAGGTGCGGCCTTCGCCGCCGCCGTGCGGGTGGTCGATCGGGTTCATCGCGACACCGCGGACAGAGGGACGCTTGCCGTAGTGGCGGTTGCGACCGGCCTTGCCGAGGTTCTGGTTCGAGTTGTCGGGGTTCGACACCGCGCCCACGGTCGCCATGCATTCCTGGCGCACGAGGCGAAGCTCGCCCGAGGAGAGCCGGATCTGGGCATAGCCGCCGTCACGGCCGACGAACTGGGCGTAGGTGCCCGCGGCGCGCGCGATCTGACCGCCCTTGCCGGGCTTCAGCTCGATGTTGTGGACGATCGTGCCGATGGGCATCCCGGTGAAGGGCATCGCGTTGCCGGGCTTCACGTCGACCTTCACGCCCGCGACGATCTTGTCGCCGACGCCAAGGCGCTGCGGCGCGAGGATGTAGGCCTGTTCACCGTCTGTGTACTGGATCAGGGCGATGAACGCGGTCCGGTTGGGATCGTATTCGATCCGCGCCACGACGGCGTCCATGTCGCGCTTGCCACGCTTGAAGTCGACGATGCGGTAAAGCCGCTTCGCCCCGCCGCCTTTGCGGCGCATCGTGATCCGTCCGGTGTTGTTCCGTCCGCCTTTCTTGGTCAGTCCCTCGGTGAGGGCCTTGACCGGGCGTCCTTTCCAAAGCTCCGAACGGTCGATCAGAACCAGCCCTCGCTGGCCAGGCGTCGTCGGTTTATACGACTTGAGTGCCATGCTTTCTGTCTTCCGTCAGCTTTGCAGGGCTTGGCGCCCCGCTATGTATGGGCCCACCGGACTAAGTCGGGCGGGCCGGGGTATAGGGCCCCGTAGGTCCCCGGTTGAGATTGGGTTTCCCCAAAAAAGCGTACCCCGGACGAATCCGGGGCAACTTGAGATGCGGGTGGGTAGCAGGGATGGGGATGGGTGGCAAGAGCCGCCGGCGCAGGCGTCGCTCCGCATCTTCGTCGCACTATCATCTCAATGAAGTCACATTTCAGGATGAAAAGACTCTGGAAAGGACAATCGGACCTCGGGGTGTTGACTGGCATGGTCGCCAACGCTGCCACGGAGGCCGCCTTCGCCGAGTATGCGCTGCCAGTAGGCGCGGTGTTATCAGATGGTCAGTTCACGATTAAAGGGCATCTCGGTGCCGGTGGCTTTGGGATAACATATACCGCCCAGGACAACGTTCTTGGGCGCACGGTCGTGCTGAAGGAATGCTTTCCTTACGACTTCTGCATGCGCGAACGGAATTCGGTCGTCGTGCGCAGTCACTCCTATGCGCAGCCTTTCCACACAATCGTGTCCATGTTCATGCGCGAGGCGCGAAGCCTCGCCCGGTTGCGGCACCCGAACATCGTGGGCGTCCACGGCGCGTTCGAAGAGTTCGGCACCGCCTACATGGTGCTCGACCTGATCGAGGGCGCCGAGCTGGCCGATTTCATCCAGCCGGACGGGCCGGACCTGTCACCCGCCCGTATCCGCGACATCCTGCTGAAGCTCCTCGATGCGGTCGAACAGGTCCACGCGCTGGATCTTCTGCACCGAGACATCTCGCCCGACAATATCATCATCGAGGCGTCAGGGACTCCTGTGCTGATCGACTTCGGCGCCGCGCGCGGCGAGGCCAGTCGGCAGACCCGCGCGGTGTCCTCGCTTCTTGTGGTGAAGGACGGCTACTCGCCCCAGGAGTTCTATGTCGAAGGCAGCCGGCAATCGCCTTCGAGCGACCTCTATGCGCTGGCGGCCACCTTCTATCACCTTCTCAGCGGCGAGCCCCCACCCCACAGCCAGATGCGCCTCATCGAACTGGCGGGCCGCAAGACCGATCCCTGCAAGCCACTGGCCGGACGCATCGGGGGCTATGACACCGCCTTCCTCGAGGCTATCGACCGCGCCATGCAGATCGATCCGAACGACCGGCTGAAATCGGCGGCGCAATGGAGGGGTCTGATCTCGGAGTTCCGCAGCAGAGTTCGGACACGCTGGTGAAGTCGGCCCCGCGTGTGTCGAAGACCGACGTCAGCCTTGCGTTCGAACGCTCGCTCACGCGCCTTGTCGAGGAAACCAACAAGGAAGTCAGCAAGGGCCGGGCGGCCCATGTCGGGGTCGCCGCCGCCATCCCGCGTCCGCCGGAGAAGCCCTCGAAGCCGGACTGGGTCGAGGAGTTCAATCGCGGTTCGCCGGGCGAGACGGTGAATACCCTCCGCTCCGAGGCTCCGGGTGCCATTGCGCCCGCGGGACATCCTGAACCCAAGATCGCGCGGACGACCAGCGAAACGAACTGGATCGAGCGGATCAATCGCCGGAACGAGCTTGAACTGCGCGAGCGTGAGGCGCAGCTCGGGCTGCTGCCCGATCCGGAAGCGGACCCCGACCGTCTGATGTCTGGTCCGCCGTTCCGCATGGCCACCGACAGAGCGGACCACCGCCCTGCCCGCCGCACCGCCCCCTGGCCCACGCGCGTGGTGGCCTATGCCTGCGTGCTGACGGGGTTCGTGTTCCTGTTCGACACGGTTTCGCCCGACGAACTGCGGATGACGCTCGCGGGACTCGCGGACAGCGCCCTGTCATCGGACAAACCGGTTGAGGACGCGCCACGCGTGATGCCCCGCCGGATTGTCATCGGCCAGTAGCCAGCTCACTCGCGCAAACGAAAAGGCCCCGCCGGAGCGGGGCCTCGGGATTGGCTCTGGCGGGCTCACCCGCCAAATCTCACAGACCGGTCGTCACGTCGATGGTGTTGCCCTCTTCGAGGGTGACGTAGGCCTTCTTGACGTCCTTCCGGGTGCCGAGGCGACCGCGGAACCGCTTGACCTTGCCTTTCGAGATCGAGGTGTTGACGGCTTTCACCTTCACCCCGAAGAGACCTTCGACGGCCTCCTTGATCTGCGGCTTGGTCGAGTCGATGGCCACCTCGAAGACGACGGCGTTGTACTCGGACGCCATCGTGGACTTCTCGGTGATCAGCGGCTTGCGGATCACGTCGTAATGTTCGGTCTTCACGCTCATTTCAGACGAGCCTCCAGAGCTTCGACGCCCGCCTTGGTGAGCACAAGCGTGTCACTGCGGAGGATGTCGTAGACGTTCGCGCCCATGATGGGCAGGACGTCGATGCCGTTCAGGTTGGCGGCGGCACGGGCAAAGCCCTCGTCCACTGCGGCCCCATCGATGATCAGCGTGCGCTTCCAGCCCAGGTCACGGACCTGCTTGGCCAGCGCGCCCGTCTTGCCCTCGGCGGTCGCCGCGTCGAGGATGACGAGGTTGCCGGTCGCGGCCTTCGACGAAAGCGCGTGCTTCAGACCCAAAGCCCGGAACTTCTTCGTCAGCTCATGGGCATGGCTCCGCGGGGTCGGGCCCTTGTAGACGCCGCCCTTCCGGAAGATCGGCGCCTTGCGCGAGCCGTGGCGTGCGCCGCCGGTGCCCTTCTGGCGATAGATCTTCTTGGTCGAGTAGCTGACCTCGGACCGGCCCTTCACGCTGTGCGTGCCCTGCTGGGCTTTCGCACGCTGCCAGCGGACGACGCGGTGAAGGATGTCGGCGCGGGGTTCGAGACCGAAGATCTCATCGCCCAGATCGACCGAGCCGGCCTTCCCGCCGTCCAGTTTGATCACGTCGAGTTTCATTCCTCACCGTCCTTCTTCTCGGCATCGCCCTCGGGCTGAGCCTGGTCATCGGTGTCCTTGTCCGAAGCGATCGAGGCTTCGGCGTCGGCCAGTGCGGCGGCTTCCTGCGCCGCCTGCTCCTCGGCCAGGCGCTTGGCCTCGGCTTCGGCTTCGGCGGCGGCCGCTGCTGCTGCGGCCTCGGCGGCTTTCGCAGCTTGCTCGGCGGCGGACTTCAGTGCTGCCGGCAGGATCACGTTGTCGGGAACGGGCTTCTTGACCGCGTCCTTGATGGTGACCCAGCCGCCCTTCGAGCCCGGAACGGCGCCCTTGACCATGATGAGGCCACGGTCGGCGTCGGTCCGGACGACCTGCAGGTTCTGCGTGGTCACGCGGGCTGCGCCCATGTGACCGGCCATCTTCTTGCCTTTGAACACCCGTCCGGGGTCCTGGCACTGACCGGTCGAGCCGTGCGAGCGGTGGCTGATCGACACGCCGTGCGACGCCCGGAGGCCGCCGAAGTTGTGCCGCTTCATGGCCCCCGCGAAACCCTTGCCGATCGACGTGCCGGACACGTCGACGAACTGGCCTTCGAAGTAGTGGTTCGCGGTGATCTCTTCGCCCACGTCGATCAGGTTGTCCGGATCGACCCGGAACTCCGCGATCTTGCGCTTGGGCTCGACCTTGGCGGCGGAAAAGACGCCGCGCATGGCCTGGGAAGTCCGCTTGGCCTTCGCCGTGCCGGCGCCAAGCTGAACAGCCGAATAGCCGTCCTTCTCGGGCGTGCGGTTGGCGACGACCTGGAGACCGTCGAGTTGAAGCACGGTCACCGGGATCTGGCGGCCGTCTTCCATGAACAGGCGGGTCATGCCCACCTTCTTTGCGATAACGCCGGAGCGCAGCATTGTCGTGCCCTCCTCAGACGGAAATCTGGACGTCGACGCCAGCGGCGAGGTCGAGCTTCATCAGCGCGTCCACGGTCTGCGGCGTCGGGTCAACGATGTCGAGAAGACGCTTGTGCGTCCGGATCTCGTACTGGTCGCGCGACTTCTTGTCGATGTGCGGACCGCGGAGAACGGTGAACTTCTCGATCTTGTTCGGCATCGGGATGGGCCCGCGCACCTGGGCGCCGGTCCGCTTGGCGGTGTTGACGATTTCCTGCGTCGAGGCATCCAGGACGCGGTAGTCGAAGGCCTTCAGCCTGATGCGGATGGTCTGACTGGCGATAGCCATTGTCTTTTCCTTCTGTTGAGAGGTGGAGCCCCCGGCCTATCCGGGGGCGCCACGTCGAACCATGTGTCAGCGAGGGAGCCCGGACATGGTCCGGGACACCCATGCGATAGCCTTACGCGAGGATTTTCGAGACGACGCCCGACCCGACGGTGCGGCCGCCTTCGCGGATGGCGAAGCGCAGGCCGTCTTCCATCGCGATCGGCGCGATCAGCTCGACCGTGAACTTCAGGTTGTCGCCCGGCATCACCATCTCGGTCCCCGACGGAAGCTCGACCGTCCCCGTCACGTCCGTCGTGCGGAAGTAGAACTGCGGACGGTAGTTCGCGAAGAACGGCGTGTGACGGCCGCCTTCATCCTTCGTCAGGATGTAGACCTCGCACTCGAACTTCGTGTGCGGCTTCACCGAACCCGGCTTGCACAGCACCTGACCACGCTCCACCGCCTCGCGGTCGATGCCGCGCAGCAGCGCGCCGATGTTGTCGCCGGCCTCCCCGCGGTCCAGAAGCTTGCGGAACATCTCGACGCCCGTGCAGGTCGTCTTCTGCGTCGCCTTCAGGCCCACGATCTCAAGCTCGTCGCCCACGTTCACCACGCCGCGCTCGACCCGGCCCGTCACGACGGTGCCACGGCCCGAGATCGAGAACACGTCCTCGATCGGCATCAGGAACGGCAGGTCGATCGCGCGCTCGGGCTGCGGGATGTACTCGTCCACCGCATCCATCAGCTTCTTGATCGACTCGACCCCGATCTCGGGATCGCGGTCCTCGAGAGCGGCCAGAGCCGAGCCCGAGATGATCGGGATGTCGTCGCCCGGATAGTCGTAGGCCGACAGAAGCTCGCGCACTTCCATCTCGACCAGCTCCAGAAGCTCGGCGTCATCGACCTGGTCGACCTTGTTCAGGTACACGACCAGCGCCGGAACGCCGACCTGGCGCGCCAGAAGGATGTGCTCGCGCGTCTGCGGCATCGGGCCGTCGGCCGCGTTCACAACCAGGATCGCGCCGTCCATCTGGGCGGCACCCGTGATCATGTTCTTGACGTAGTCGGCGTGGCCCGGGCAGTCGACGTGCGCATAGTGCCGCGCCGCCGTCTCGTACTCGACGTGCGCCGTCGAGATCGTGATCCCGCGCGCCTTCTCTTCCGGCGCCGCGTCGATCTGGTCGTAGGCCTTGAACTCGCCGAACGACTTCGTCAAAGCCGCCGTCAGCGTCGTCTTGCCGTGGTCAACGTGACCGATCGTGCCGATGTTGCAGTGCGGCTTCGCGCGGTTGAACTTTTCCTTGCCCATCTCTGGTTCCTTTTTGTCTCACGGTGCGTGCGGGGCACGCACCCTACAGGGTGGTAGGGTGCGTGGTTTCCCACGCACCGCGGGTTATGCGTACTTGGACTGGATCTCTTCCGAGATGTTCTGCGGAACGGCTTCGTAATGGTCGAACTGCATCGTGAACTGGGCCCGTCCCGAGGACATCGAGCGCAGGTTCGAGACGTAGCCGAACATGTTGGCCAGCGGCACCATGCAGTTGATGACGTTCGCGTTGCCGCGGCTGTCCTGCCCCTGAACCATCCCGCGACGGGAGGTCAGGTCGCCGATGATGTTGCCCGTGTATTCCTCGGGCGTCACCACTTCGACCTTCATGATCGGCTCGAGCAGCTTGGCGCCGGCCTTCTTCATGCCTTCGCGCATGCACATCCGCGAGGCGATCTCGAAGGCGAGAACCGAAGAGTCCACGTCGTGGAACTTGCCGTCGACCAGCGCGACCTTGAAGTCGATGACCGGGAAGCCCGCCAGCGGACCCGAGTCCATGACCGACTTGATGCCCTTCTCGACGCCAGGGACGTATTCCTTCGGAACCGTACCGCCGACGATGCGGCTTTCGAAGGAATAGCCTTCGCCCGGCGCGGTCGGCGAGATCTCGAGCTGGACCTCGGCGAACTGACCCGAACCACCCGACTGCTTCTTGTGGGTGTAGGTGTGGTTCACCTGCTTCGAGATCGTCTCGCGATAGGCGACCTGCGGCGCGCCGATGTTGGCGTCCACCTTGAACTCGCGGCGCAGACGGTCGACGAGAATGTCGAGGTGAAGCTCGCCCATGCCCTTCATGATGGTCTGGCCCGACTCGATGTCGGTCTCGACGCGGAAGGACGGATCCTCGGCGGCAAGACGCTGGAGACCGGCAGACATCTTCTCCTGGTCGGCCTTCGTCTTGGGCTCGATCGCGATCTCGATGACCGGATCGGGGAAGGTCATGGTTTCCAGCACGACCGGCTTCGAGCCGTCGCACAGGGTGTCGCCCGTGGTCGTGTCCTTCAGACCGGCCAGCGCGATGATGTCGCCGGCGAAGGCCTCGTCGATCTCTTCCTGCTTGTTCGAGTGCATCATGACCATCCGGCCCACGCGCTCTTTCCGACCCTTGGTCGAGTTAAGAAGCTGGTCGCCCTTCTTGAGCTGGCCCGAGTAGACCCGCGTGAAGGTCAGCGAACCCATGAAGGGATCGTTCATGATCTTGAACGCAAGGCCCGAGAACGGCTCGGAGTCGTCGGCGTGACGCTCGATGTTCCGGGTCTCGGTCTCGTCGTCCGGCAGGAAGCCGACGTAGGCGGGAACGTCCAGCGGACCCGGCAGGAAGTCGACGACGGCGTTGAGCAGAGGCTGGACGCCCTTGTTCTTGAACGCCGAGCCACCGAGCACGGGAACGAACGACAGGTTCAGCGTGCCCTTGCGGACCAGCTTGCGCAGGGTCGCCTCGTCGGGCTCCTCGCCCTCGAGGTAGGCTTCCATCGCGGTATCGTCCTGCTCGACGGCGTGCTCGATCAGGTTCGAGCGCCACTCGTCGGCGAGATCCTTCAGGCTGTCGCGGATCGGCTTGCGCACCCAGGAGGCGCCCAGGTCTTCACCTTCCCAGACCCACTCTTCCATGGTGATCAGGTCGACGATGCCCTCGAGCTTGTCCTCGGCGCCGATCGGGAAGTTGACAGGAACCGGGATCGCACCCGTGCGGTCCTTGATCATCTTCACGCAGTTGAAGAAGTCGGCGCCGATCTTGTCCATCTTGTTGACGAACACCATCCGCGGAACCTTGTAGCGGTCGGCCTGGCGCCAGACGGTCTCGGTCTGGGGCTCGACGCCCGCGTTGCCGTCGAGAAGCGCCACCGCACCGTCGAGCACGGCGAGCGAACGCTCGACCTCGATGGTGAAGTCGACGTGACCCGGGGTGTCGATGATGTTGAAGCGGTACTTCGTGTCGGACGTGCCCTCGGCGGTCGGATCCTCCTGGCGCTGCCAGAAGGTGGTCGTCGCGGCGGAGGTGATGGTGATCCCGCGCTCCTGCTCCTGCTCCATCCAGTCCATGGTCGCGGCGCCGTCATGGACTTCGCCGATCTTGTAGGACTTCCCGGTATAGAACAGGATGCGCTCGGTCGTCGTGGTCTTGCCGGCGTCGATGTGCGCCATGATCCCGAAGTTGCGGTAGCGCTGAAGCGGATATTGGCGGGCCATCTGCCTGCTCCTTGACTCTGAATTACCAGCGGTAGTGGCTGAACGCCTTGTTCGCGTCGGCCATCTTGTGGGTATCTTCGCGTTTCTTGACGGCGGTGCCTCGGCCGTTGACGGCATCCGCCAATTCGCCCGCAAGACGCTCTTCCATCGTGTTCTCGTTCCGCGCACGGGCGGCATTGATCAGCCAACGGATCGCCAGCGCCTCGCGACGTTCGGGACGAACCTCGACGGGAACCTGGTAGGTCGCACCGCCGACGCGGCGCGAGCGAACCTCGACCGACGGCTTGATGTTGTCGAGAGCCTCGTGGAAGACCTCGACCGGCGACTTCTTCAGGCGGCCTTCAACACGCTCGAAGGCGTTGTAGACGATGCGCTCGGCGACCGACTTCTTGCCGTCGGTCATCAGGTTGTTCATGAACTTGGTCAGAACCCGATCGCCATACTTGGCATCGGGAAGGACTTCGCGTTTCTCGGCGGCGTGACGGCGGGACATTCTCTTGTCTTCCTCTTACTTCGGACGTTTCGCGCCGTACTTCGAGCGGCGCTGACGACGGTCCTTGACGCCCTGGGTGTCGAGGACACCGCGCAGGATATGATAACGGACGCCGGGAAGGTCCTTCACCCGGCCGCCGCGGATCAGGACCACCGAGTGTTCCTGAAGGTTGTGGCTTTCGCCGGGAATGTAGCTGATCACCTCGAAGCCATTGGTCAGGCGCACCTTGGCAACCTTCCGCATGGCCGAGTTCGGCTTCTTCGGCGTCGTGGTGTAGACGCGCGTGCAGACACCGCGCTTCTGCGGGCAGGACTCGAGGTGCATGGACTTCGAGCGTTTCACTTTGGGCTGCCGGGGATTCCGGATCAGCTGCTGGATCGTGGGCATTGGGTCGTATTCCCCGTGTTGCAACACTTCAGTTCGTGGGGCGCGCGCCCCGGTTCATCTTCCCAGCGGTCCCGTGCGTCCACGAAAACGCGATAAGCCGCGAAGCTCCCAATTGGGGAACCTGCGGTGGGTTTCCAGAGGATCGGAGCAAGGCGCCCGGATCGTGACCACTACATTCCGTTAAAGGGCGGCCAGACCTGTGGCAGCACCCGGAGTGGGCGCCGTATAGAGGGAGTCGCATACCCTGTCAACAGCACCACCCCCGTCATATAGGGTGCCAGACGGCGCCCCGCCAGCACTGCTTTCAGATCGCGGCACCTGGGCCTTTCACCAACTGCTTGGCGGCGAAGGCACGGCGCACGGCACGCTCGCGCCAGAGGGTGAAAAGCCCTGTCGCCACGACGATCGACGCGCCGATCAGCGTCATCGCGTCGGGCCAGTCGCCGAAGACGAGAAAGCCGAGGATCAGTGCCACGATCAGGCTGGCATAGCGGAAGGGCGCGACGAAGCCGATCTCGCCCACGCGCATGGCCGAAACCGACGCAAGGTAGCCGATCATCACGAAGAGAACGGCCCCTGCCAGAAGACCCCAGTCCGCCGTCACCATCGGCTGCCAATCGGTAAAAATTGCGCCGACGGCCGAGAAGGCCAGGACGCCCGCCGCCGTCGAGAAGGCGACAAGAAGCGACGGTACGTCGGGCGACAGACGACGCGCGGCAAGGTCGCGCACCGTGACGAAGACGACCGAGGCGAGGCCGAGGACCGACCATTCGGTGAAGCCGTCGCCGCCGGGCCGGACGATCAGGTAGACGCCCGCGAAACCGATGGCGATGGCCGCGAAGCGCTTCCAGCCCACCGGCTCTCCCAGGAACAAGGCGGCGGCCAGCGTGACCGTCAACGGCAGAGCCTGGAGGATCGCCGAAAGGTTGGCGATCGGCATGTGGATCAGTGCCGTGATGAACGTCCAGGCGGCCGCGACCTCGGCCACGGTCCGAACGGAAATCAGCATCCAGTCGCGACGCGAAACGGGTTGCCGCCAGGCACCCACTGCCAGCACCACGCCCGCGAGCAGGATGGTGACGCCGAGGCTTCTCAGCACAAGGAACTGGAACAGCGGCAGCGTCTCGCCCAGCACCTTCAGGCAGGTGTCGTTGATGGTGAAGGCCGCCATCGAGGCCGACATCAGGGCCGCGCCCTTCATGTTCGCTGAAAGCTGCACGCAAGCGCCCCTATGGTTTTGCGCAACAGGTGTCACTTTTCTGCAGCCGCCGCCAGTGAGAACCAGGACTTCCGTTGCTAGGGTTTCGGCAACGACCGCGAACGGCGGCGCGACGAGGGAACGAGGGGCAGATGACGCAGGAATCCTGCTTGCTGGTCACTACCGTCAAGGACGAGGGCGCCAACATCCTGGAGTGGGTGGCTCACCACCGGCTGTGCGGCTTCGACCGCATTCAGATCTATCAGAACGACTCCACCGACACGACCGTCCAGACCCTGCGCATCCTCGACCGATTGGGGATCATCGAGTTTCACCAGAACAATCAGGGCGGCGACGCGTTCCAGATCCGCGCCTATCGCCGCGCGGCGCGATCCGAAGCCTTTGCCGCCGCCGACTGGTGCATGGTGCTGGATGGCGACGAGCTGTTGAACGTGAAGGTCGGCGAACACCGCGTGCAGGATCTGATCGCGGCCTGTCCCCAGACGGCCCAGACCATCATCGTCAACTGGCGCATTTTCGGGTCGGCCGGCGAAGGAGAGGTCAAGCACGACCTCGTCAGCGAGCAGTTCACCCGCGCCGAAGCGAAGGCGGACATCCTCGACCGGCTGACGGCGTTCAAGCCGCTGTTCCGCACCGACAGCTTTCGCAAGCCCGGCATCCATCTGCCGCGAGACCCCGTCGGCGGTAGTGCGGGCAAAGTGCTGTGCAATGCCTCGGGACTTATGGACGGCGAGTTCCGCCGCAAGCACTGGCGGTCCTGCGATCCCGGGATGCGACAGTTCGCGCAGGTGAACCACTACATTCTGCGCGACTTGACGAGCTTCCTGGTGAAGCACGCTCGCGGCAGCGCCAACGCTCCCCACCGCGACCTGGGCTTGAACTATTGGCGGACTCACAATCGCAATGACGCGGTCGTCACCTCGCTGGCGGAACGTGCTCCCGCGATCCGCGAAGAGATGCGGCGCCTGAACGAGCTGTCAGACGGACGTCTGGTCCAGCTTCGGGCGCGGGCCGTGCGGCAGCACCGCCTGAAGGTCGAAGCCTTGCTGAAGGACGACACGGTCGCCGCACTTCGCGACGCCATCCTGGCCGAGATGGAGGCAGCCCCCGTACCTCCGGCCGAAGACGCCGAAGCCCCTTCCCCTGCGCCGCGCGCGATCGGCGTCACGCCGTTTCGACTGCCGGACGCAGTCAAACGTCAGGCGGTATTCCACTCCGTCAGAGCGCCCGCCCCGTACACCGCCACGCCGGGCTCGCCTCGCAAGAAGACTAGTCGCGCCTGATCCGCGTGCCCAGCCTCGCCGGACGGCAGGACAAGCCACAGCGCCCCTCCCAGAAGGGCGGCGACGAGGGCGGTCCAGAGGGCTGTCAGCATCGGTGTCTCCGGCAAGTCTTGCGGAAGTGATAACTGCTGCCGGCGCGAGTTCCGTGCAGCGCCGGTGCATCCGCGCCCTTCATTGGTGCAGCGCAAAGAAAAAGGGCCCCGCCGAAGCGAGGCCCCATAGTTTCCACGAGGGTAACGTCAGTCCCGGCTTTCCGGGGTTTGCACGAGATCGGCGTCCACCGTCTCGGAGTCGTCGAAGCTGATGGGCGACGCCAACGCAGCGGCGGCTTCCGCTTCTGCACGGGCTTCGTTGATCACCTTCAGGTCGCGCTCGGCGGCGATGCGGCGAACTTTCTGGGTCGCGCCACCGGTTCCCGCCGGGATCAACCGGCCGACGATGACGTTCTCCTTCAGACCCACCAGCTTGTCCCGCTTGCCCTGCACCGAAGCCTCGGTGAGGACGCGCGTGGTCTCCTGGAACGAGGCCGCCGAGATGAACGACCGGGTCTGGAGAGACGCCTTGGTGATGCCGAGAAGGATCGGCTCGCCCTGCGCCGGACGGCGTCCTTCGGACTCCGCCTTGGCGTTGACGGCTTCCAGTTCGGATTTGTCGACATGCTCGCCCTTGAGCAGCGTCGTCTCGCCCGAGTCCTGGATCTCCCACTTCTGGAGCATCTGCCGGACGATGACCTCGATGTGCTTGTCGTTGATCTTAACGCCCTGGAGGCGATAGACGTCCTGCACCTCGTCGATCATGTAGTCCGCCAGAGCCTCGACACCCATGATGGACAGGATGTCGTGCGGCGCCGGGTTGCCGTCCATGATGTAGTCGCCCTTCTGGATGAAGTCGCCCTCAGCCACCGGGATGTGCTTGCCCTTCGGCAGCATGTACTCGACAGGCTCCATCGACTCGTCGGCGGGTTCGATCGAGATCCGGCGCTTGTTCTTGTAGTCGCGCCCGAACTTCACGTAGCCGTCGATTTCCGCGATGATCGCGTGGTCCTTGGGACGCCGCGCCTCGAAGAGCTCCGCCACCCGCGGCAGACCGCCGGTGATGTCCTTCGTCTTGGCACCTTCGCGCGGGATACGCGCAACCACGTCGCCCGCCCGGATGTCCGCGCCTTCCTCGATCGAGAGGATGGCGTCCACGGACATCGGGTAGGTCAGCGGGTTGCCCTGATCGTTACGCACGGGTTCGCCGTCCGCGTCGACCAGGATGATCTCGGGCTTGAGGTCGCTTCCCTTTGGCGCAGAGCGCCAGTCGGTAACGATCTTCTGCGTCATGCCCGTCGCGTCGTCGGTTTCGTCACGGACCGAGATGCCCGAGATGAGGTCCACGAACCGTGCCGCGCCCGCCTTTTCGGCGATGATCGGCAGGGTGTAGGGATCCCACTCGAACAGCTTGTCGCCGCGCGCGACCTTCACGCCTTCCTTCGGGAAGACCTTGGTGCCGTAGCCCAGCTTGTGGCTGGCCCTCTCGGCACCGCTGTCGTCGACGATGACAAGCTGCATGTTGCGGCCGATCACGATCTGCTCGCCTGCGGCGTTCTGGATCAGGTTCGCATTGCGATACTCGATCTTGCCCTCGGCCGAGCTTTCCATGAACGACTGCTGGCCGCCTTGGGCGATGCCGCCGATGTGGAACGTCCGCATCGTCAGCTGGGTGCCCGGTTCGCCGATCGACTGAGCCGCGATGATGCCGACAGCCTCGCCGATATTGACGAGCGTGCCGCGTGCAAGGTCACGACCATAGCACATCGCGCAGACGCCTTCGTCGGCTTCGCAGGTCAGCGGCGAGCGGATGCGCACCGACTGGACTCCCGCCGTCTCGATGGCGTCGGCCTTGCGTTCGTCGATCAGTTCGCCCTTCGCCACGACGACCTCGTCGCTGCCGGCAGCGATGACGTCCTCGGCCGAAACACGGCCCAGCACACGCTCGGCCAGCGAGGCCACCACCTCGCCGTCGTTGACGGCGGCTTCGGCGGTGATCGCCTTTTCGGTGCCGCAGTCGGTCAGGCGCACGATGCAATCCTGCGCGACGTCGACAAGACGGCGGGTCAGGTAGCCCGAGTTCGCCGTCTTGAGCGCGGTGTCGGCCAGACCCTTGCGGGCGCCGTGGGTCGAGTTGAAGTACTCGAGCACGGTCAGGCCTTCCTTGAAGTTCGAGATGATCGGCGTCTCGATGATCTCACCCGACGGCTTGGCCATAAGACCACGCATGCCGCCAAGCTGCTTCATCTGCGCCGGCGAACCCCGCGCACCCGAGTGCGACATCATGTAGATCGAGTTGGGCTCCATTTCGGCACCCGCGTCGTCCCTGCGCGTGGACGAGATGTCGGCCATCATCGCGTTCGCCACATCGTCCGAGCACTTGGACCAGGCGTCGACCACCTTGTTGTACTTCTCGCCCTGGGTGATCAGGCCATCCATGTACTGCTGCTCGAACTCCTTGACCTGTTCGCGCACGTTCTCGACGATCTGCCACTTGGCTTCCGGGATGACCATGTCGTCCTTGCCGAACGAGATGCCGGCCTTGAAGGCCTCCTTGAAGCCCGTCGACATGATCTGGTCGCAGAAGATGACCAACTCTTTCTGGCCGCAGTAGCGGTAGACGTTGTCGATGACTTGCTGCACCTCCTTCTTGCGCAGAAGACGGTTCACAAGCTCGAACGGAGCCTTGGCGTTGAGCGGCAGAAGCGCGCCCAGCTTTACGCGGCCCGGCGTGGTCTCGTAGCGCTTGAACATCTCAAGCCCGTCCTCGCCGATCTGCCTGATCCGCGCGGTGATCTTGGTGTGCAGGTGCACTTCGCCCGCGTCGAGCGCGTGCTGAACCTCGTCCGCGTCGGCGAAGATCATGCCTTCGCCCTTCATGCCCTCGCGCTCCATCGAGATGTAATAGAGGCCGAGGATCATGTCCTGCGACGGCACGATGATCGGCGCACCGTTGGCAGGCGACAGCACGTTGTTCGTCGACATCATCAGGACGCGCGCTTCCAACTGCGCTTCAAGCGACAGCGGGACGTGAACGGCCATCTGGTCGCCGTCGAAGTCGGCGTTGAAGGCCGAGCACACCAGCGGGTGAAGCTGGATCGCCTTGCCCTCGATCAGGATCGGCTCGAACGCCTGGATTCCAAGACGGTGCAGCGTGGGCGCGCGGTTCAGAAGGACCGGGTGCTCGCGGATGACCTCGTCGAGGATGTCCCAGACCTCGGGACGCTCTTTCTCGACCAGCTTCTTCGCCTGCTTGACGGTCGAGGAAAGACCCTTCGCTTCAAGCCGCGAGTAAATGAACGGCTTGAACAGCTCGAGAGCCATCTTCTTCGGCAGGCCGCACTGGTGCAGCTTCAGTTCCGGACCCGTCACAATGACCGAGCGGCCCGAGAAGTCGACCCGCTTGCCCAGAAGGTTCTGGCGGAAGCGGCCCTGCTTGCCCTTCAGCATGTCCGACAGCGACTTCAGCGGACGCTTGTTGGCACCCGTGATGACGCGGCCGCGACGGCCGTTGTCGAACAGCGCGTCGACCGACTCCTGCAGCATCCGCTTTTCGTTGCGGACGATGATGTCGGGCGCGCGCAGTTCGATCAGACGCTTCAGGCGGTTGTTCCGGTTGATGACCCGGCGATAGAGGTCGTTCAGGTCCGACGTCGCGAACCGGCCGCCGTCCAGCGGGACGAGCGGGCGCAGTTCCGGCGGAATGACCGGGAATGACGGTCAGGATCATCCACTCGGGCCGGTTGCCCGAACTCGATGAAGTTCTCGACGATCTTCAGACGCTTGATGATCTTCTTCGGCTTCAGCTCGCCCGTCGCCTCGGCCAGGTCAGCGCGAAGCTGCTCGGCCTCGGCCTCGAGGTCGATGGCGGCCAGCATCTCGCGGATGGCTTCCGCGCCGATGTTCGCCGTGAAGGCGTCCATGCCGTACTGGTCCTGGGCGTCGAGGAACTCTTCCTCGGTCATCAGCTGGCCATAGGACAGGTCGGTCAGGCCCGGCTCGATCACGACGTAGTTCTCGAAGTACAGAATCCGCTCCAGGTCGCGCAGCGTCATGTCCAGCATGAGGCCGATCCGGGACGGAAGCGACTTCAGGAACCAGATGTGCGCGACCGGCGAGGCCAGCTCGATGTGGCCCATGCGCTCGCGACGCACCTTTTGAAGCGTCACCTCGACGCCGCACTTCTCGCAGACGACGCCGCGATACTTCATGCGCTTATACTTGCCGCACAAGCACTCGTAGTCCTTGATTGGCCCAAAGATGCGCGCGCAGAACAGGCCGTCACGCTCGGGCTTGAACGTGCGGTAGTTGATCGTTTCGGGTTTCTTGATCTCGCCGTAGGACCACGAGAGGATCCGCTCGGGCGAGGCCAGAGAGATCTTGATCTCGTCGAAGGTCTGCGGCTGAGCGAGCGGGTTGAACGGGTTGGTTGTAAGTTCCTGGTTCATCTTCGAATCCTGTTTTGTCGGTTGCAGGTGTGGCGGGGGAAACCCGCCCTACCTCGACATTTTCCGGCATGGAGCGGGTTTCACCCCGCTCGCCCGTTCATCACTCGGCTGCGATCCCGCTTTCGTCGTCGTCCACGGCATCCAGAAGTTCCATGTTGAGGCCAAGACCCCGAACTTCCTTCACGAGCACGTTGAACGATTCCGGCACGCCGGCCTCGAAGTTGTCCTCGCCCTTGACGATCGACTCGTAGACCTTGGTCCGGCCTGCCACGTCGTCCGACTTGACGGTGAGCATCTCCTGCAGCGTGTAGGCCGCGCCATAGGCTTCCAGCGCCCAGACCTCCATCTCGCCGAACCGCTGGCCGCCGAACTGGGCTTTACCGCCCAGAGGCTGCTGCGTGACGAGGCTGTAGGGCCCGGTCGAACGTGCGTGGATCTTGTCGTCCACCAGGTGGTGCAGCTTCAGCAGGTACTTCACGCCGACGGTCACCTGGCGCGAGAACTTCTCGCCCGAGCGCCCGTCGAACAGGTCGGACTGGCCCGACTGGTTGAAGCCTGCCTTGACCAGCGCCTCGTTGACGTCGGCTTCCTTGGCTCCGTCGAAGACAGGCGTCGCGATCGGCACGCCGCGCGTGGCGTTCGAGGCGACCTCGACCAGACGGTCCTCGTTCAGATCCTTGATGCCTTCGTCATAGACGTCGTCGCCATAGGCGATCTTGAGCGCGTCACGGACCGGAGTCATGTCGCCGGACCGGCGATATTCTCCCAGCGCTTCATCGATCTGGATACCCAGACCGCGCGAGGCCCAGCCCATGTGCGTCTCGAGGATCTGACCCACGTTCATCCGCGACGGCACGCCGAGCGGGTTGAGAACGAAGTCGACCGGAGTACCGTCCCCGAGGAACGGCATGTCCTCGATCGGGACCACCTTAGAGATGACGCCCTTGTTGCCGTGACGTCCGGCCATCTTGTCGCCCGGCTGAAGCTTGCGCTTCACCGCGACGAAGACCTTGACCATCTTCATCACGCCCGGCGGCAGGTCGTCGCCGCGGCGGACCTTCTCGACCTTGTCCTCGAACCGGTGATCGAGAGCGCGCTTCTGCGCCTCGTACTGCGCGTTCAGCGCCTCGATCGCCTGGGCCTCTTTCTCTTCGCCGATGGCAAGCTGCCACCACTGGCCACGCGAAAGCGTCTCCAGCAGATCATCGTCGATCATGGACTTCGGCTTGATCTGCTTCGGCCCCTTCACGGCGACCTTGCCCATCAGCATGTCCTTGAGACGCCCGTAGATATTGCGCTCGAGGATGGCCAGCTCGTCGGCCCGGTCGCGCGACAGGCGCTCGACTTCCTCGCGCTCGATCTGAAGTGCGCGCTCGTCCTTCTCGACACCGTGGCGATTGAAGACCCGAACCTCGACGATCGTGCCGAAGTCGCCCGGCGGCAGGCGCAGCGAGGTGTCGCGCACGTCCGACGCCTTTTCTCCGAAGATGGCGCGCAGAAGCTTCTCTTCCGGCGTCATCGGGCTTTCGCCCTTCGGAGTGATCTTGCCCACGAGGATATCGCCCGGCCCCACTTCGGCGCCGATATAGACGATGCCCGCCTCGTCGAGGTTGCGAAGCGCTTCCTCGCCGACGTTGGGGATGTCGCGGGTGATCTCTTCCGGCCCAAGCTTGGTGTCGCGGGCGGCGACTTCGAATTCCTCGATATGGATCGAGGTGAAGACGTCGTCGCGCACGATGCGCTCGGAGATCAGGATCGAGTCTTCGTAGTTGTAGCCGTTCCAAGGCATGAACGCGACGATGACGTTCTTGCCCAGTGCCAGCTCGCCCAGCTCGGTCGACGGACCGTCGGCCACGACTTCGCCGCGGGTGACGGTGTCACCGACCTTCACCAGCGGACGCTGGTTGATGCAGGTGTTCTGGTTCGACCGCTGGAACTTGCGCAGACGATAGATGTCGACGCCCGGATCGCCCGGCTCGACGCTTTCCGTGGCCCGGATGACGATACGCTGCGCATCGACCTGGTCGACAACGCCCGCACGACGCGCCTGGATGGCGGCGCCCGAGTCGATGGCGACCTTCTCTTCGATGCCTGTACCGATCAGCGGAGCTTCGGCCTGGAGAAGCGGCACGGCCTGACGCTGCATGTTCGAGCCCATCAGCGCGCGGTTCGCGTCGTCGTTCTCGAGGAACGGGATCAGCGAGGCCGCAACCGATACGAGCTGCTTCGGCGAGACGTCGATGAGGTCGACCTGTTCGGTCGGCGTCAGCGTGTATTCACCCGCCTGGCGAGTGTTCACCATCTCGTTCTCGAACCGGCCCTTGTCGTCGAGCTTGGCATTCGCCTGCGCCACGACGTGACGCATTTCCTCGGTCGCCGACATGTAGACCACGTCGTCCGTGACGGTCGAATCCTTCACGCGGCGATAGGGCGTCTCGATGAAGCCGTACTTGTTCACGCGGGCAAAGGTCGCCAGCGAGTTGATGAGACCGATGTTCGGGCCTTCCGGCGTTTCGATCGGGCACATCCGGCCATAGTGCGTCGGGTGGACGTCGCGAACCTCGAAGCCCGCACGCTCACGCGTCAGGCCGCCCGGTCCAAGGGCCGAGAGACGGCGCTTGTGGGTGACTTCGGACAGCGGGTTGGTCTGGTCCATGAACTGCGACAGCTGCGACGAGCCGAAGAACTCGCGCACCGCGGCGGCGGCGGGTTTCGCGTTGATCAGGTCCTGCGGCATGACGGTGTCGATCTCGACGGACGACATGCGCTCCTTGATCGCGCGCTCCATCCGCAGAAGGCCGACGCGGTACTGGTTCTCCATCAACTCGCCGACCGACCGGACGCGGCGGTTGCCGAGGTGGTCGATGTCGTCGATGTCGCCCTTGCCGTCGCGCAGTTCCACCAGCGCCTTGATGCAGGAGACGATGTCTTCCTTGCGCAGGGTACGGTGGGTGTCAGGCGCATCGAGGTCGAGGCGCATGTTCATCTTCACGCGGCCGACGGCCGACAGGTCATAGCGCTCGGAATCGAAGAACAGCGTGTCGAACAGGGCCGACGCGGCGTCGACCGTGGGCGGCTCGCCCGGACGCATAACGCGGTAGATGTCCATGAGCGCGGTGTCGCGGTTCATGTTCTTGTCCGCGTCCATCGTATTGCGGATGTACGGACCCACGTTGATGTTGTCGATGTCGAGAACCGGAATGTCGGTCACGCCGGCATCCATCAGTTCCTTCAGGGTTCCGCCAGTGACGTTGCCTTCCTTGTCGGTCAGCCAGGTCAGCTCGTCGCCCGCTTCGGCATAGATCGCGCCGTTCTCTTCGTTGACCATGTCCTTCGCGACGTAGCGGCCGACGATGTTGTCGAACGGAACGAGCAGTTCCGAGATCTTGCCGTCTTCGATCAGCTGCTTGACGGCGCGCGGCGTGATCTTCTTGCCCGCCTCGGCGATCACTTCACCGGACTTGGCGTCGACGAGGTCGTACGTCGGCCGGGTGCCGCGAACGCGCTCGGGGAAGAACTTGGTGACCCAGCCCTTGTTCTTCTTCAGCTTGAAGTCGACGGTGTTGTAGTAGGCGTCCATGATCGCTTCCTGGTCCATGCCGAGGGCATAGAGCAGGGTCGTCACGGGAAGCTTCCGGCGACGGTCGATCCGCGCAAAGACGCTGTCCTTGGCGTCGAATTCGAAGTCGAGCCACGAACCGCGATAGGGAATGATGCGGCAGGCGAAGAGCAGCTTGCCCGAAGCGTGGGTCTTGCCCTTGTCATGGTCGAAGAACACGCCCGGCGAGCGGTGCATCTGGGACACGATCACGCGCTCGGTGCCGTTCACGATGAACGTTCCGTTCGGCGTCATCAGGGGCATGTCGCCCATGAAGACGTCCTGTTCCTTGATGTCCTTGACAGACTTGGCTCCGGTATCCTCGTCCACATCGAACACGATCAGGCGCAGCGTCACCTTCAGCGGCGCCGAATAGGTCATGTCGCGTTGCTGGCATTCCTCGACGTCGTACTTCGGCTTCTCAAGCTCGTACTTGACGAACTCCAGCACCGCGGTCTCGTTGAAGTCCTTGATCGGGAAGACCGACTGGAAGACACCTTTGATGCCTTCGCCGTCCTGCGGATCGGGTTGGTCGCCCGAGTTCAGGAACAGGTCGTACGAGGATTTCTGAACCTCGATGAGGTTCGGCATTTCCAGCACTTCGCGGATCTTGCCGAAGTATTTGCGGTAGCGTTTCTGGCCGAGATAGGACGTCGCCATGCGCGTATGCACCTTTCGTTTTCAGGGGTCCGACCAGCCGCCGGGGTTCGGCGGTCGACCCGAGAAACAGCCGGAACCCGACAATACCTGGCCGCCCTCCCACAGGCAGCCTCCCGTCAGGGTTCCGCACCTTAGGAAATGCAGTCGACGAAACTGCCCTTCCTGAGACGCGGAAAGCCGGACCCGGATGTGCCGGGTCCAGCTTGTATTTGGTGAGGGCGGACGAACCGCCCCCCGATCACTTGAGCTCGACTTCGGCGCCGGCCGCTTCGAGTTTCGCCTTGATGTCGTCGGCTTCCGATTTGGAGACCTGCTCCTTCACGGCCTTGCCGCCGGCCTCGACGAGGTCCTTGGCTTCTTTCAGGCCCAGACCGGTGATCGCGCGCACTTCCTTGATCACGTTGATCTTCTGGGCGCCCGCGCTCTTGAGAATGACGTCGAACTCGGTCTTCTCTTCAACAGCGGCACCGGCGTCGCCGGCAGCCGGACCGGCCATCATCACCGCGCCGCCGGCGGCGGGTTCGATGCCATATTCGTCCTTGAGGATTGTTTTCAGTTCCTGGGCCTCGAGAAGCGTGAGACCCACGATCTCTTCGGCGAGTTTCTTCAGATCAGCCATTTCTGTCTTCCGTTTCCTAAGATGTGTTCCAACGCGAGGTGGTTCAACCCCACGCGGGCCTCATGTCGTCAAGCGGCTTCCGCACGCTCCTCGATGGTCGAGAGAATGCTCGCGATGTTCGAAGCAGGCGCGCCAATGGCACCGGCGATGTTCGCGGCCGGGGAACCGATCTGCGCCACGATCTGAGCGATGAGCTCTTCCCGCGACGGCAAGTCGGCGACGGCTTTGACACCAGCGGCGTCCAGAGACGTGTCGCCCATCGCACCACCCAGGATCACCAGCTTCTGGTTGTCCTTGGCGTACTTGTCCATGACCCGGGCCGCGGCCGTCGGATCTTCGGAATAGGCGAACACGGTCATACCCGAGAGAAGGCCCGAAACGGATGCGTTCGGCTTCCCCTGAAGGGCGATTTTGGCGAGCCTGTTCTTGGCGACGCGAACGGCACCGCCGGCGGCGCGCATCTGCGCCCGGAGGTCCGTCATCTCGCGAACCGTGAGACCCGCGTAGTGGGCAACCACCACGACGCCAGAGCTTTCGAAGATCTGGCCGAGTTCGTCGACCAATTTCTCTTTCTGGGCTCTATCCACAGTTTCACTCCAAGTTTGGAGGGGGTGACCCTCCGGCTCTGCAATGCCGGGCAAGGCGCCCGACACTTCGGGTCCTTACGGGTCCGTCGCAATCGCGCCCTCGGGGGAAAGGCCCTCGAAAACGTATTCCTCTGTTCCCGTCTCAGGCAGGAATTACAGGCGCAATGCCAACCCACCGTCTCGGACGAAACGTCGGGGGGTGACGTGACCGCAACCCCCTGACCGGCGCGTCTTAGAGCGAATCGCCGGGGATGGAAAGATCAAATGTTACTGTGACGTCAAAGTCGCGGTCTCGTGACCGCGACTGTGCCGCGCGTTCGCAGGACGCGAATCGAATTGTTGCGCGTCAGCATAGTGCCTACGTATCGCCTCCGCCAAGGTATGTGGGTCAGGGGGTTTCGATCGGATGGATGTGACGCGGAAGATCGAGTCGTTCCCAAGACAGACGCCGCCCGATCACGAGGGCACCCTGACGAACCCTCGGCGTCTGGCGGCCTTGACCGCGACGGGCCTGCTCGACACCGGCCACGAAGACGCCTTCGACCGGGCAGTGCGCCTGGCCACGCGTCTGATCGGCGCGCCGGTCGGCCTTCTGTCCCTCGTCGACGGTCGGCGCCAGTTCTTCAAGGCCCACACGGGACTGCCCGTCGAAGCCGCGGCTCGGCGCGAGTCGGACCTCAGCCATTCCTTCTGCCAGTATGTGGTCACCACCGACCGGCCCCTCGCCGTCGCCGACGCGCGAAAGCACGAGCTTCTGCGACATAATCTTGCCGTTCCCGACCTGGGCGTGATCGCCTATCTCGGCGTCCCCGTTCATGCGCCCGACGGCGAGACCCTGGGATCCTTTTGCGCCATCGACACCAAGCCCCGCGACTGGACCGACGGCGACCTCGAGGCGCTGGCGGATGTGGCCGCCTTCCTTGAAGACGTGATCGCCCTGCGGGAAGCGGCACGAGTGCGTCAGATCCTCGTCATGGAACTGAACCACCGCGTGAAGAACATCTTCTCGATGGTCGGAGGCATGATCGGCCTTTCTTCGCGGACCGCTGGCACGGCCACCGAATTGGCTTCTTCTCTGCGCAGCCGTCTGGTCGCACTGTCGAAGGCACACGATCTTGTGCTGTCGTCGGGCGGCGACGGTTACGGCTCGGCGGCGACGCTTCAGACCATCGTGGCCACCCTGATCGAGCCCCATCAGAAGACCGAGAGCGCCCAGTGCGTGATCGAAGGCCCCGCCATCCATCTTGGGGGATCGGGCACAACCAACCTCGCGCTGGCATTGCACGAGATGGCGACGAACGCCGCCAAGTACGGCGCGCTAGGCGACCCCGAGGGAACATTGCGCGTGTGCTGGACGGTCGAAGACGAGACTTCTGACCCTGACGTGGACCGAAGAGACGACGGCCTCCGCTCCCGACGACGACTTCGAGGAAGGCTTTGGATCGACCCTGATCGACACGGTCGTGCGCGGAAGCCTCGGCGGCGACGTCCGGCTCGAGAGAAAGCCGGACGGCTACGTCTACACCCTCCGTCTTCCTATGGCATCGCTGACCGAAGTCTGAACGTGCACGCAGGCTATCTGAACGACGTGTAGGGAATATACCGGACCGGATTGCCCGGCTCGATCTCCTGTGCGTCGTCGCCGATCTCGACCAACCCGTCGGCCCAGGCAAGTCCCGAGATGCGACCGGACCCCTCGCTCTTGAACACCTCGACGGGATCCGTCCGGCGTCATCCGCGCCCGCAGGTATTCGCGCCGCCCGGGCTTCTTTCGCTTGGAAAAGGCGGCCGGGACGGAGAACCCCTGCGGGATCCGCCAGCCTTCCCCGCCCATCAGCGCGAAGGCCGGCCGCGCGAAGATCAGCGTGCAGACAAGCGCCGCCACAGGATTGCCGGGAAGCCCGAAGACCGGAACCCCCTTCCACATCCCCAGCGCCAGCGGACGCCCCGGCTTCAGCGCGATGCGCCAGTCGGCCCGCGTCCCGGTCTCGCCGAGAAGCGCCGACACATGATCCTCGTCGCCTGCCGAGGCCCCGCCCGAGGTGAGGATGGCATCCGCCGTCTGCGCGCCTGCGTCCAGCGCGGTGCGCAGGCGGTCCCGGTCGTCGGGCACATGGCCCAGGTCCACCGCCTCTATCCGCCAGTCGCGCAGAAGCGCCAGAAGCATCGGCCGGTTCGCGTCATAGGTTCGCGCCGGATCGGGCGTACCCCCGCTCGCCACGATCTCGCTGCCCGTCGACAGGACGCCGACGCGAAGCGGACGGTATACCTCGACCTCGGTCACACCCGTCGCGGCGAGCAGCGCAAGCTCGGGAGGACCGAGGCGCGCACCCGAGGCCAGCATCTCGCCTCCCTGGTCCACATCCTCGCCCGCGCGCCGTGTGTTCGCGCCAGGCTTCACCTTGCCGCGGAAGGCGACCTGCTGCCCGTCGGTCGCGGTATCCTCTTCCAGAACAACCGTGTCGACACCTGGTGGCAGAAGCGCCCCCGTCAGGATGCGAATGGCACGTCCCTCCGGCAAGCGACCGTCGTAGGGCGCGCCAGCGGCGGCACGACCCTCGACCAAGGGCAGGGTGACGTCGCCGGGCCCCAGGGCCCGATGGGCGAACCCGTACCCATCGACCGCCGAGTTCGCTGCCGGCGGGTTCGCCCGCCGCGCGACGGCGGACCGGGCGAGGACCCGCCCCTCGGACGCGTCCAGCGGACGAACTTCGACGCCCACAACCGGATGCAATCGCGCCCGCAGCCGATCCAAGGCCTCATCGACGGGCGTCCAGTCCACGCCGGGCGGCAGCGCGAAGCAGTCGTCCCGGAGGGGAGGCGGTTTGAGTGACGACGCCTTCGGCAGCGCGTCGCGCAGTTTCTGCTCGTGGCCGATGCCCAGGATCCAGCCTTCTTCCGGTGCCTGCACGTCCAGCATCTCGGACAGAACATCTTCGGATAGCCGCGACACGGCCCGCGCAAGATGACGGACCTGCGCCCGGTCCCTGATTTCACTGCCCTCGAACGTCAGTGCCTTGCCCAGAAGTGACGGCCAGACCTCCACGAAGGCAACCGGCCGATCAAGCGGTTCGAACGGCCAAACAGCGATATCGTCCGGAAACTGCGCCCTCAATCGAGACAGAGACGCCATCCCCGTCATCGCCTGCCCGCCCACGGCACCGGCACCGCCCATCTGCCATAGCGTGAACGCTCCTGCCGCGTGTAACTCGGCTTCGCGCCGTTCCGGCAAAGCGTGATCGCGGCGTTCCGTTCCCTTGTGAGGCAGGCCCTCGACCCCTGTCCCCGTTCCGTCGAACCAGAACGGGCCGACACCCGGAAAGAGAGCGTTCAGACGTCCGGCAAGCGCGAAGCGATCGTTGCCCTCAGGTCCGTCTTTCAGGTTCGCGGCGAACCAGTCCCACAGCGCCAGGGGATCCGGACGGCCGACCACCGCTTTCGCGAAGCCCTTGGGATAGCCGAAGGGAAAATCGAATCCGATCAACAGCCGCCGTCCCGCCGTGCGCTCGGCCACGATGAGGTCCGCGATGCGCGCCTCGGCGACCTGACGGTTCCGCAGATACTCGGGCTCCGCCTCAACGCCACCCAGAACGGCGCCGAGCCAGATCGCGTCCTTCCTGGGCAGGCGCCCCGTATCCTTGCCCGACGCCCAGTCGACCATTGCCACGCTGTCCCAGCGCATCACACGCCCAGCTCCGCCGCGATGAAATCCGCGATGCCCCGCGTGTCGTCGAGGTGAAACGTCGGCCGACCCTCTGCCTGCGCGTTGCTGTCGGACGCGATAGCCCGGATCGTCGGGTCGTCAGCGGCGATCAGGGGGCTTCCGGTCGCTGCGCGGTGCGCTTCGATCTTCGGATGGCGGTCGCGCTTGAAGCCCTCGACCAGCACGAGGTCGACGGGCGACAGCCGCCCGAGAAGATCGTCCAGCGTCGGCTCGTCGTCGCCCCGCAACTCGTGCATCAGCGCCCACCTGTTCCGGCTGGACAATAACACCTCTGTCGCGCCCGCCACGCGATGGCGGTGACTGTCCTTGCCCTCGTGGTCCACGTCGAAGCTGTGGTGCGCGTGCTTTATCGTCGATACCGTCAGGCCGCGCGCGCGGAACTCGGTCACCAGACGCTCGACCAGCCCGGTCTTCCCGGAATTCTTCCATCCCGCCACGCCCCAGACCTTCATGCGCCCTCCAGCAGGCGCTCCGCCTCGGCGAGATCCTCAGGCGTATTGACGTTGAAGAAGGGGTCGAAGCGATCCACTTCGAATTCCGCAGACGCCGTGCCATGCCGATCCGTCCACAGCACGACCTTGCGCACGCCATCGCCCAGAGCGCCTCTCAGGTCGTCGCGCAACGCGACGGGCCAGAGACCGAAGGTCGGATGGCGGCCGTTCTCGGTCTTCGCAAGTGCTATCGGCTTGCCCTCGCGCTCGGCCGCGAGAAGAAGCCGCGGCACCAGATCGGCCGGCAGGAACGGCGTATCGGCGGCGGCGGTGACGATGTGGGTTGCCCCCTGCCCGGCCGCCCAGTCGAGCCCCGCCAGCACACCGGCCAGCGGTCCGGCATATCCCTCGACGCTGTCGGAGAGGACTGGCAGGTCCAGATCGGCGAAGCGCGACGGATCGCCGTTCGCGTTCAGCGCCAAACCCGTTACCTGTGGACCAAGCCGGTCGATGACGTGCGACAGGATCGTTCCGGCGCCCAGAGGCAACAGGCCCTTGTCGCCCCCGCCCATCCGCGTCGCGAGACCGCCCGCCAGGATCACGCCCAGGGGCGCCGTCACGCCGACCTCCAACCCGCGATGCGCGCCCGGAAAGCCCGCGCGTCGATGCCGTCGGGCAAGGCTGCGTCGGGGATCGCCACCATCGAGATGCCGGAGCGGAAGACCGTTCCGCCCCGTACGGCGGCCACGGCGTCGACTGCGGCCCAGGTCAGGTCGCGCCGCGATACACGATCGGTGAGGGTGATACCTTCGGGTCCGAACACCGCCTCGGTTTCTCCCGCCGCGTCCCAGTGCCGACCGATGACGTCCCAGAAGCGCGCCATTCGGGTACGCTGGAAATAGACGAAGACAGCCAGAAGGATCCCCGCGCCCGCAAGCCCCGCCGCGACGTGATACGGCGTCAGCCCCCAAAGCGTGACCGCCCCGGCCAGCATCCCGATGCCGGCCCAGACCACGGCCCAGAACAACGCACGCTGGATGAACGGCGTGGGCGGCACGACGCTTTGCCACCAGCCCGTCATGGCGCGGCGCCAGAGCGCGCGGTCATAGGCGAACGTCACACGTACGGTCCGGTCGACGGCGTCGTCCCTCAAGTGTCCTCTCCCTTGCGCCCGTGCTTTCGGTCCTCGGCCTTGACGTGTGCCGGGTCCGCATCGCGGATCAGCCGGTCCTCGCCCGCCAGGCAGGTGAACCTGTTGCCCCGCATCCGCCCGATCAGCGTCAAACCCACCTGCCGGGCGATGTCGACCCCCCACGCGGTGAATCCCGAGCGCGAGACCAGCACGGGAATCCCCATGTGCGCGCACTTGATGACCATCTCCGAGGTCAGCCGCCCGGTGGTGTAAAGGATCTTGTCCGCTCCCCCGACGCCTTCGGACAGCATCCAGCCAGCGATCTTGTCCACTGCGTTGTGACGCCCCACGTCCTCCATGTAGACCAGCGGGCGATCCATCTCGCACAGGACCGTCCCGTGGATCGCCCCCGCCTCAAGATAAAGCGAGGGTGTCGTGTTGATCGTCTTTGCGAGGGCATAGAGCCACGACGTCCGCACCGGGACTTCGGGCAACGTCAGTTCCTCGAGACCTTCCATCATGTCACCAAAGACCGTACCCACGGCGCAGCCCGAGGTGCGCGTCTTCTTCTTCAGCTTCTCCTCATAGGTCGTGGCCCCATCGGTTCGCACCACGACGGTCTCGAGCTCTTCGTCGAAATCGACGCCCTTCACCGTCTCGCCGTCGCGCAACATGCCCTGGTTCCGCAGGAAGCCAAGCGCCAGGTACTCCGGAAAATCCCCTATCGTCATGGCCGTGACGATCTCCTGCCCGTTGAGGAAGATCGTCAGCGGACGCTCCTCGACGACCTGGATCGTCTGCCGCGCGCCTGCTTCGTCGACACCGTCGACCGTCCGGGTCAGACCGGCGCGCGCCGGGTCCGGCGCGATGAGGAATTGATGGGGGTCATCACGACCCATGATTTGCCGTCCGTTGTCCGGTGAGGTATCGCGTCCCGAGACTAAGGGCAGGCCATGACCTCCACCACCCGAAAATCCGCTTTCGTCCGGGGCACGCTCGACAGCGTGCCCTTCCTCGTCGTGGGCGTTCCTTTCGCCGTTCTCTTCGGCGTCGTCGCGACCGAGGCCGGGCTCGACGTGGCGCAGGTCCTTGGCATGTCGATCCTCGTGATCGCCGGCGCGTCGCAGTTTACCGCGGTGCAACTCATGTCGGACAATGCGCCCGTCTGGACGGTGCTGGCTGCAGCCCTTGCCGTGAACCTGCGGATGGCGATGTATTCGGCCAGCCTTCAGCCCCACCTCGGCGCGGCGCATTTCTGGCAGCGTGCGCTGGTCTCTTACCTCAACGTCGACGGAAGTTACGCACTGTCGATCCAGGAATACGAGGCACGGCCCGCGATGACCCTGGGCGACAAGCTGGGCTATTTCTTCGGCACGATGGTCCTGATGACACCCTTGTGGTTCGCCGGGTCATGGGTCGGCGCGGTCGCGGGACAGGCCTTGCCCGAAAGCCTCGCCATGGACTTCGCCATGCCGATCCTGTTCCTCGCGCTCGTCGGCCCGATGCTGAGGACGCTCGCGCACCTGGGCGCTGCGGTCACATCCGTGTTGGCCGCGATGCTGCTGTCCTTCATGCCGCAGGGCACGGGAATCCTCCTCGCCGGCCTCGTCGCGATGGCCGTCGGCGCCGAGATCGAGCGGAGGATGAAACGGTGAGCTATTCCGACGCGACCGTCTGGACCATCATCGCGATCATGGGGATCGGGACCTACCTGATCCGCTTCTCGTTCCTCGGGCTGATCGGCAACCGGCGGATGCCGGAATGGGTGCTGCGCCACCTCCGCTATACCCCCGTCGCCGTCCTGCCCGGCCTCGTCGCGCCCCTCGTCGTCTGGCCGGACGCGACCGGAGGCTCGCCGGATCCGGCACGCATGGCGGCGGCCCTCGTGACCCTCGCGGTAGCCTGGTGGCGCTCGTCGATGCTTCAGGGCGCGATTGCGGGCGCAGCGACGCTGGGCCTTCTGCTCTGGATCAGTTGAAGCCGAAACCTGCGACGAGAAGGACATTGTGGTTCTTGTCGGCATCGTCGTCGGTGATCTCGCGCGTCGTGGCGCCCGGCAGAGCACCGAAGCTCTGCATCAGCGACTTCGGATAGTATCCGACACGAACGGACCCGAAGCCCTTCACCTCGTTCAGGATGCGCGAGATCGAAAGCGCGCATTGCGCCTTCGGTACGGCGCCATAGCCTTTAGCCAAGGCTGCGATCAGCCGTGCCTCGTCTGCAGTGACCGGCAGCTTCTGCTCGATCACCTTGTGCGTCTCTCGCGCGTGATAGTCGATATAGACCGCCAGCGCGCGGTCCGTCATGCCGTAAACCACGTCGTTGCGTTCGGGTGCGAAGGGCAGCTTGAAGCTTCCGGCGGGGTCGAAAAGGATCCGCTCGCCCGGCGAGGCGATAAGCAAGACCCGAGTGAACACCCGAACCATTGCGCAGGCCGACGACCGTATAAAGCGTCAGCTCCGCAGGGCCCCGATAGTCATAGGCGAACTTCCGGACTTCGGAATCGGGAGCCCAGACCGGTTCGGCGGGGCCGCCGCATCCCGCGAGCGCCGCGAGGCACATCAGGATCGCGACGAGCCTCGGCGCGATCATCGTCAGGAATTGAAGATCGCGAGGAAAATAAGGATCAGGATCGACAGGATGGCGACGTTCTTCGACCAGCGCACGAAGCCCTCGAAGGTCTTCTCATGCGTGCTGATGTCCATTTCGCCGTGCTTGTGCTCAGCCATCTTGGGCTCCCCGAAAACCGTTCCGCGCCTGACTAGCTCAGGACGCGGGCGATGTCACCACCCGAGGCTCGGCGCGCTTTGACGCAGAGCCCCGAGCGATGCCTCAGGCGGCCTTGGCCGCCGGTCCAAAGCGTCCATAGAAGGTCTGGCCCGATGCCGCCATGTCGCGCAGAAGCTTCGGCGCTTCGAAGCGCGGACCGTGATTGGACAGGCTCTCGCAGATCTCGACCGCGCGGCCAGCGCCGATCATGTCGAGCCACGAGAACGGCCCGCCCGACCAGGGTGCGAAGCCCCAGCCCAGGATCGCGCCGACGTCGCCCTCGCGGATATCCTCGAGCACACCCTCTTCGAGGGCACGGACCGCCTCAAGCACCTGTGCCATCATCAGGCGGTGCTGGACCGTCGACAGCTCCGGCTGCTCGTCCGCGACGGCATATCGGTCGCCAAGGCCCTGCCACAGCCCCGTCCGCTTGCCCGCCTCGTCATAGGCATAGAACCCCGACTTCGACTTCCGCCCCAGCCGGCCCTGATCGGCCATCCAGAACAGCACCTCGTCCACGGCGGCATCGGGATAAGCGTCGCCCATCCCTGCCCGCGTCGCCTTGGCGATCTTCACGCCGAGATCGATCGAGGTCTCGTCGACAAGCTGCAACGGCCCCACCGGAAAGCCCAGAAGCCGCGCCGCGTTGTCGACCAGCGCGGGCTCGACACCCTCGCCGACCATGCGGATGCCCTCGTTGATGTAGGGAATGATGCAGCGGTTCGCGTAGAAGAAACGTGCGTCGTTGACGACGATCGGAGTTTTCCGGATCTGGCGGACGTAATCCAGCGCCTTCGCCACCGCGCGGTCCCCGGTCTCTTTCCCCTTGATGATCTCGACCAGCATCATCCTGTCGACGGGCGAGAAGAAGTGGATGCCGATGAACTGCTCGGGCCTGACGCTGGCCTTCGCCAAATCCGAGATCGGAAGAGTCGACGTGTTGGTGGCGAAGATGCAGTCGTCACCGACGATGGCCTCGACCTTCCTGGTCATCTCGGCCTTCACGCCGGGGTCCTCGAAGACCGCCTCCACGATCAGGTCGCAACCCTTCAGAGCCTGAAGATCCGTCGTCGCTGTAATTCGGCCCAGAACCTCGGCTTTCTTCTCGTCCGTCACACGGCGACGCTGAATGCCCTTGTCGAGGATACCTTCCGAGTAGGCCTTGCCCTTGTCCGCGGCCTCCTGCGACTGGTCGACCAGCACGACCTCGATCCCGGCATTCGCACTGACATAGGCGATCCCCGCCCCCATCATGCCCGCGCCCAGCACGCCGACCTTCGCCACCTTCTGATCCGGCACGTCCGGTCGGTTCGCGCCTTTCTCCAGCGCCTCCTTGTTGATGAAGAGAGACCGGATCATCGCGCTCGACGTCGGGTCCAGAAGAACGCTGGTGAACCACCGCGCCTCGATCCTCAGCGCCGTGTCGAAGGGCACCATCGCGCCCTCGTAGATCGCCGAGAGAAGCGCCTTGGCCGCCGGATAAACACCTTTGGTCTTGCCATTGATCATCGCGTTCGCGCCGACGAAGGTCATGAAGCCCTGCGGATGATAAGGCTCGCCGCCCGGCATCTTGAAGCCCTTCTGGTCCCACGGCTTCACGATGTCGGCGTCCCCCGCGCCCAGAACCCAGGCCTTCGCCTTCTCAAGAAGCTCGCCCGGTTCGACGACCTCATCGACCAACTGAGCCGACTTCGCCTTCTTCGCGTCCAGCATCTTGCCTTCCAGCAGCACCGGAGCCGCCGCCATCGCGCCCACCATGCGCGAATAACGCGTCGTCCCGCCCGCGCCGGGGAACAGGCCCACGAGGATCTCCGGCAGCCCGATCCGCCCCTTCGCTGTGTCCGCCATGAACCTGCGGTGACAGGCCAGCGCGATCTCCGTCCCGATCCCGGCGCACAGCCCGGGGATCGCGCAGGCGATCGGCTTGCCGCCCTTGTTCGTCTTGGGATCCATGCCCGCCCGCTCGATCTTCCGAAGGATGCGGTGTCCGTCCATGATGAAGTCGAAGATCGACTGCGCCGGATTGTCCCCGCCCTCGGCCTTGACGTTCGCCAGAACCTTCAGGTCCATGCCCCCGGCAAAGCTGTCCTTGCCGCTGGTGATGACGATGCCCTTCACCGCCTCGTCCGCCAGCGCCTTGTCCAGGAACGACTCGACCAGCGCGAAGGCCTCGCGCGTCAGCACGTTCATCGACTTGCCGGGAACGTCCCAGGTGACGACCGCAACGCCGTCATCGTGAAGGTCATAGGTGAAATCAGCCATGGCTCCGGCCTCCTGACACAGTGAATTGCTCGGGGGTCCGGTCGTCCCGGACGTTCAGTGGACGATCTTCTCGACGTCTTCCAGCGACAGCGGAGACGAGAGGTATTCGATCATCTCGACCTCCAGCCGGTCCGACCGCTGGAGAAGGAAATAGCGCACCACGCTGGTCGACACGGCGTTGCCCTCGGCGTCGTAACCAGAGGTCCGGCACAATACCCGCAGGCGACCGTTCGAAGGCGTCTCCCGCGATTCGATGCGGATGCCGGCCGATACGACGCGGTTCTCGGTCAGGGCCTGACGGTAGCGGGTGACCACTCGCTCGAGCTCCGCCTCGTCCCGGACGACCACGACGCCCGCCTTGGTATAGACGACAAGCGGCACCGCGAAGCAGGACTTCAAGGTCTCCAGATCCATCGCCATGAAAGCCGCATTCACTCGTGACAGGAACCTTTCGGTGTGATCCTGCGTCACTATTTTCCCCGCCCGACGCATAGACCGCGCCGATGATGGCCTGCCGCTCTCCAGGCAAGGTACAGACTAACCCTGTTACACGCATTGGCAATACAATTGCGCCGTCACACACGTTCAACGATTGTCGCCGCGCCCATGCCGCTGGCCACGCACAACGTGGCAAGGCCGGTCGACAGGTCGCGACGCTCCATCTCGTCGAGAAGCGTGCCGAGGATGATCGCACCCGACGCCCCAAGGGGATGTCCCATCGCGATGGCGCCTCCGTTCACGTTGACCTTGTCGTGCGACACGTCGAATGCCTGCATGAAGCGCAGGACCACGGCCGAGAACGCCTCGTTGACCTCGAAAAGGTCGATGTCGCCGATCTCCATGCCGCTGTCGCGCAGGATCTTCTCGGTCGCGGGCACCGGACCCGTCAGCATGATCGTGGGATCGGTGCCGACCTTGGCCGTCGCGCGGATCCGCGCGCGGGGCTTCAGCCCATGCGCCTCGCCGAACTCCTTAGACCCGATCAGCAACGCTGCTGCACCGTCCACGATGCCGGACGAGTTGCCGGCGTGGTGGACGTGGTCGATCGCCTCGAGATGCGGATACTTCATCAGCGCCACCGCGTCGAAGCCGGGCATCACTTCGCCCTGTTCCTTGAACGCGGGCTTCAGCGCGCCCAGCGCCTGCATGTCCGTGCCGGGCCGCATGTATTCGTCCGTCCCGAGGATCGTCAGCCCGTTCCGGTCGCGGATCGGCACGACCGTCTGCGAGAAGCGTCCGTCGGCCCAGGCGGCGGCGGCCCGCTTCTGGCTTTCGACGGCATAGAGATCGACGTCGTCGCGCGAAAAACCGTACTGCGTCGCGATGATGTCGGCCGATATGCCTTGCGGCACGAAATAGCTCTTCATCGCCACCGTGGGATCGACCGCCACCGCCGCCCCGTCCGAGCCCATGGGCACGCGGCTCATGCACTCGACGCCGCCCGCGATATACGCCTCTCCCGCGCCGCCCTTGATCTGGTTCGCGGCAAGGTTCACAGCCTCCATCCCACTGGCGCAGAAGCGGTTGATCGAAAGACCGGGAATGCGTTCGTCCAGTTCGCTCGCAAGAACAGCCGTCCGGGCAAGACACCCGCCCTGTTCCTTGACCTGCGTGGCGTTGCCCCAGATCACATCCTCGACCGCGTTCCCGTCGAACCCGTTGCGCGCCTTCAAGGCGTTCAGCATGTCGGCGGACAGCTTGACCGGCGTAACCTCGTTCAAGCTGCCGTCGGTGCGGCCCTTGCCGCGCGGCGAACGGATCGCGTCGTAGATATAGGCGTCGCGCATGGGGCTCGTCTCCTCGGTCAGCTCTGCGCCGGCGGCCAGGCCCGCGGCATCAGGTCATAGGGATGTTTCCATCCGTCGAGCGCTTCGATCCGTCCGAGCCAGGCGTCGACGGCCGGCCAGTCGGCACGGGTGAACCCGAAGGGCTCCGGGTAAAAGAGGTAGCCACAGCAGGTCAGATCCGCATTGGTGACGCTGCGTCCGGCGATCCAGTCACGCTGCGTCAGCCGTTCCTCGAGAACCTTCAGCCCGGCAAGGCCCCGGCCCTGCAGGAAACGCGATGACCTCGGCCGGGCGCTTGTCCTCGGGAAGGAAGTTCATAAGGAACCGCGCCGTGCCAAGCTGGCTTGAGAACTTGTGGTTGTCCCAGAGGATCCACCGCAGGATCTCGCGCTCCTCTTCCTTGGTTGCGCCTCCGAAAAGCCCGGTCTTGTCCGAAAGGTAGCCCTGTATCACGCCCGACTGTGTCAGGCGCACCTCGCCATCGATCAACACCGGCGCTTCGCCCATCGCGTTGACGCTCTCTCGGTACTCGGGGCTTCTCGCGGCGCCGTTGAAGAAATCGACGAAGACAGGCTCCCAGTCCAGGCCGGAGAGTTCCAGCGCCAGCGCCGCCTTGTAGCTGTGGCCGCTCTCTCCGAAGCAATGAAGCTTGATGGTCATGTCCCGGCCTCCCCGCCGTGCGCGGGCGACGAGGTCGCCCTTGCGTATTTGAAAAGAAATGAAGTGCTGAGGTGCTTTTACCAGTCCTTAACCTTGAACCGCCATCGAGGACAGGCGGTACAGGCTGGCGAGCCGATGACCGCAAGAAGTGAAGTCCTGCCGCCCCGGCCAGGTTTGAGCCCAGGGGCGGCAGGCATCTTCATTTCTTCCTAAATACGCACGTCCGCCCTCACCGCTTCCGCGCGTCCAGCTCGGAATTGAAGAGCCTCAGCCGCGCGGTCAGGTTCTCGTGGTTCATCACGCTCGAGAAGTTCTCGAACAGGAACGACAGCGCCTCGCCTTCGTCCAGCCCCGCCTCCTGCGCGAATTTCTTCAGCCGACGATAGCCGTCCTCGGTCATCGCGACCGGAAAACGGCGGGTCAGGCGCAGGCGTTTCGGCATCGGCTCTCCCCAGGGCGGGGATGACCCCGCCTCGCTCAGAAGTTCGCCGCGTCGAGCGCCATGACAGTCTCGGCCCCGCTCGTGATCCGGGCGAGGTGCATCGCCGTCGCCGGAAGCTGGCGCGCCATGTAATAGCGGCCCGTCGCGATCTTGGTCCGGTAAAACTCCTCGTCCCCCGCGCCCGCGTCAAGCGACTCCTGCGCCGCCTTCGCCATCTTCGCCCACATGAGGCCAAGGCAGACGTGCCCGTAGAGGTGCATGAAGTCGTAGGACCCTGAGAGCGCGTTCAGCGGGTTCTTCACGCCTTCCTGCATGAAATACATCGCCGCCGACTGAAGGTCCTTCGATGCCGCCTTCAGCGGATCGAGGAAGCCCTCCTTAAGCGCCGAGTCGCCTTCGTTCTCTTTGATGAAATCCTTCACCATGTCGAAGAAGGCCATGATCGGCTTGCCGCCGTTCGACGGCAGCTTGCGGCCCACGAGGTCCAGCGACTGGATGCCGTTGGTGCCTTCGTAGATCATCGCGATCCGTGCATCGCGGACGAACTGCTCCAGCCCCCACTCGCGGGTGAAGCCCGACCCGCCCAGCGTCTGCTGGGCCAGCACCGTCGTCTCGAAGCCCTTGTCGGTCAGGAAGCCCTTCATCACCGGGATCAGAAGCGAGATCATCGCCTCGGCCTCGGCGTCGCCCATCCGCTGCGAGCGGTCGATCATCTCGGCGCCCCAGTAGACCAGCGCGCGGCCGCCCTCGACGATCGACTTCTGGTCCATCAGGTTCCGCCGCACGTCGGGATGGACGATGATCGGATCGGCCGGCTTGTCGGGCGCCTGCGCGCCCGTCACGTCGCGCCCCTGAAGGCGGTCGCGGGCGAAGCCCAGCGCGTTCTGATACGCGACCTCGCCCTGGGTATAGCCCTGCAGGGCCACGGACAGCCGCGCCTCGTTCATCATGGTGAACATGGCGCGCATCCCCTTGTGCGCCTCGCCCACAAGCCAGCCGGTCGCGCCGTCATAGTTCATGACGCAGGTGGCATTCCCGTGGATGCCCATCTTTTCTTCCAGGCCGCCGCAGGTAACAGCGTTCCGGTCGCCCAGGCTCCCGTCCTCGTTGACGAGGAACTTCGGGACGACGAAGAGGCTGATGCCCTTGATGCCGTCCGGGCCGCCCGGGATCTTCGCCAGCACCAGGTGGACGATATTGTCCGCCATGTCGTGTTCGCCCGCCGAGATCCAGATCTTCTGCCCGGTGATCCGGTAGGATCCATCCTCCTGCGGCTCGGCCTTGGTGCGGATCAGGCCCAGGTCCGTCCCGCACTGCGGCTCGGTCAGGTTCATGGTGCCCGGTCCAGCGACCTTCGTAGATCGGAGGAAGATAGGTTTCCTTCTGCTGGTCCGACCCATGCGTATAAAGCGCCGAGGCCGCCCCGTGAGACAGGCCCACGTACATCTGGAACGCCATGTTCGCGGCCGAGAACAGCTCTCCCGTCGCGGTGTTCAACAGATGCGGCATCCCCTGCCCGCCGTACTTCGTGTCGGCGTCGAGCCCCATCCAGCCGCCCTCGGCCATCTGCGTCCAGGCGTCCTTGAAGCCCTCGGGCGTACGGACCACGCCGTTCTCCAGCTTGCATCCCTGCCGGTCGCCGACCGCGTTCAAGCGGTTGCAGCACATTCGCCGCGATCTTCCCCGCCTCTTCCAGGACGGCCGACGTGAAGTCCCGGTCCAGCTCATCGTATCCCGGGATGTCGCTGTCCGCGATCTTCAGCACGTCATGCAGGATGAACTGCTGGTCCTTGATGGGCGGGGTAAAGCTCGGCATTCAGGTCGTCTCCCTTGGGTGTTCAGGCGGCTCGCGTCGCCTGTGCGGCCTCGTCCATGCGGCCGCAGGTCTCGATCTCGGCGCTCAACTCGCCGATGACGGCATTCAGCTCGTCGCGTCGCGCGGTCAGCTCGTCCAGCTTCAGACGGGCCACGTCGCGGGCGCGGGACTGCTGATCGCAGCTCTGCGTCTCGGGGTCGTAGAGGTCGAGAAGCTGGCGGATTTCCTCGAGGCTGAAATTGTAGCGCTTGCCGCGCAGGATCAGCTTGAGACGGGCACGGTCGCTGCGGGTGAAAAGGCGGCGCGTGCCCTGCCGCAGGGGCGACAGAAGCTCTTTCGCCTCGTAGAACCGCAGCGTCCGCGGCGTCACGTCGAACGTCTCGCACATTTCGCGAATGGTCAGGTAGGTCTCGGTCATGAATCTGCTCCAGATTGCTGGCGGCGCTGACATGCTGTCCGAGACCCGTTCGATCAATGAGTGACTGAGGCTAACGCGAGGTAACGTAGCGTTACTGTAAAGGCTGCGAAATTATTGAAAACAGGGACGCCGCGTCACAGCAATTTTACCAAACGGTAAAAATGTGGACCTGCCCTACGAAATGGATTTTTCGACGTCGTCGCGCGCCCGCCGCAGGTCCTCGATGACTCGGTCCAGAGACCCGCGCTCGGCCTCCAGCGTCGCAAGCTGGCGGTCCGCGGCTTCGACGAAGGTGCGGTACTGCTCGCTCGTGCCGGCCTTGCCATAGATCTCCAGCCACTGCCGGATCTCCTCCAGCGAGAAGCCCCATTTCCGGCCGCGCAGGATCAGCGTCATCCGCGCCACCTCGCGCGACGAATAGTACCGCGAGCGACCTTCCTTCTCGGGCGCGATCAGCTCGATGTATTCGTAATAGCGCAGCGTCCGCGGCGTCACGTCGAAGCGCGCGCACATGTCCTTGAAGGTAAGACGTTCTGACGGCACGCGGCTCCTCCTTGGGGCTGCAACCTAGTGCCTGCCCCCCTTTCGATCAATCGGCTTGCTCTCGCATCGGCGATGGTCCGTTATGCCGGCGAAAGGAGACCGCTCGTGACGGACGACTACGAAAGCCGGAAGGACCGCGTGGCGCGCTTCATGCAGGCGCTGCCGCATTGCCGCGCCCTGAACATGACGCTGGTCGAGATCGGACCGGGCGAGGCGGTGATGTCGATGCCCTGGGACGAAAAGCTCGTCGGCGACCCGGCGACCGGCGTCATCCACGGCGGCGCGGTGTCCTCGCTTATGGATTCCTGCGGCGGCACGGCCGTCATGGTGCATCCCGACGGGCCCGGCGGCACCGCGACCCTCGATCTGCGCATCGACTACATGCGGCCCGCGACGCCCGGCCAGACGATCACGGCGCGCGCCACCTGCTATCACATCACCCGCACCGTGGCCTTCGTTCGCGCCGTCGCCACCGACGACGACACCGAACGTCCGGTCGCCACCGCCTCCGGCGCCTTCACCGTCACCGGCGCGGGGGCCTGAGCGATGCGGCCCCGTCCCGAACCCGTCCAGGTCGTCAAGCAGCGCCGCGACCGCGCGCTCAAGGCGCTGGTCGAGAACATCCCCTACGTCCGCTTCCTGAACATCCATTTCGAGCGGCACGGCAACGAGCTGACCGCCGTTCTGAACTTCCACGACGACCTGATCGGCAACCCCGGCCTGCCCGCCATCCACGGCGGCGTGACCGCGGCCTTCCTCGAGACATCGGCGCTGATCGGCCTCGCCTGGCAGAACCTCTGGGAGAAGATTGAGTCAGGCGCGATCGACGCCGAGGCGCTGTCGGCCGAGACCCTGCCCCGGATGCCCAAGACCATCGACTTCACCGTCGACTACCTGCGCACAGGCCTGCCGCGCGACGCCTACGCCCGCGCCCGCGTCAACCGCTCGGGCCGGCGCTATGCCTCCGTCCACGTCGAGGCATGGCAGGACGACGTGACTCGCCCCTTCGCGCAGGCGACCGGGCACTTCCTGATGCCCATGCCCTCACCGGGCTGACGCGATATGGCCGAGATCCGGCTGACGCACCGCCGGGTGCTGGCCATCGCCCTTCCCATCGTGCTCTCGAACGCCACCGTCCCGATCCTCGGCGCGGTCGACACCGGCGTCGTGGGACAACTGGGCGAGGCCGCGCCCATCGGCGCGGTCGGCATCGGCGCGGTCGTGCTGTCGATGTTCTACTGGCTCTTCGGCTTCCTGCGCATGGGCACTTCGGGAATGGTCGCCCAGGCCCACGGCGCCGGAGACACCGCCGAGACAGGCGCGCTGCTGACGCGCTCGCTCCTTTTCGCCGTCGGGGCGGGCGTCTCGCTCATCATCCTGCAAGTCCCCATCTTCGCCCTCGCCTTCTTCCTCGCGCCCGCCTCCGACGAGGTCGAAAGCCTCGCCAGCGCCTACCTTGCCATCCGCATCTGGGGCGCACCCGCCACCATCGCGCTCTACGCGGTCACCGGCTGGCTGATCGCGCTCGAACGCACGCGGGGCGTCCTCGTCCTGCAACTCTGGATGAACGGCCTCAATATCGCCCTCGACCTGTGGTTCGTCCTTGGCCTCGGCTGGGGCGTCGAGGGCGTCGCGGTCGCCACGCTCATCGCGGAATGGACCGGCCTCGTCCTCGGCCTCTGGCTCTGCCGGGCGGCCTTCTCGGGCAATCAATGGAAGGATTGGCCGCGCGTCTTCGACCGCGCCCGCATCCGCCGCATGGTCGGGGTCAACGGCGACATCATGGTGCGCTCCGTCGTCCTCCAGGCGGCTTTCACCAGCTTCCTCTTCCTCGGCGCGCGCCACGGCGACGCCACCCTCGCCGCCAACCAGGTGCTGCTCCAGTTCCTCGAGATCACCGCCTTCGCGATGGACGGCTTCGCCTTCGCCGCCGAGTCTCTTGTCGGGCAGGCCTATGGCGCGCGCTCGCGCCGCGGGGTGCGCGACGCCTCGATCCTCACCAGCCAGTGGGGCGTGGGCGGCGCGGTGGCGCTCGGCCTTTTCTTCTGGTTCGCCGGTCCCGCTCTGATCGATCTGATGGCCAAGGCGCCCGAGGTAAGGATCGAGGCGCGAGACTTCCTGCCTTGGGCCGCCATCGCCCCTGTCATCGGGATCGCAAGCTGGATGTTCGACGGCATCTTCATCGGCGCGACCCGCACCCGCGACATGCGCAACGCCATGCTCCTGTCCGGCCTGATCTACCTCGTCGTGCTCGTCCCTCTGATCGCCGCCTTCGGCAACCACGGCCTCTGGGCCGCGCTCATGGTCCTGAACACGGCCCGCGCCCTGACCCTGTGGCGCTTCTATCCGGCCTTGGAACGCGCCGCCGTGGCTTGAGCCTCACAGCCAGTCATCGACCCGCGAACCGACCGCGTCAGAGACGTTTTCGAACCCATCGTGCGCCAGCATCTCGTCCAGACCGCGCGCGATGCGCCGCGCCAGCGACAGCCCGCCATAGACCATCGCCGTGTAAAGTTGCACGGCACTCGCCCCCGCCCGTATCTTGGCATAGGCGTCCGCCGCACTCGACACGCCGCCCACGCCGATCAGCGGCAAGGCGCCCCCCGTCTCGCGATAGAGCCGCGCCAGAACGTGCGTCGAAGGCCGGAACAGCGGTCGACCCGACAAGCCCCCCGCCTCGTTCCGCCGCCGCCCCACCAGCCCCTCACGCGCCAGCGTCGTGTTGGTGGCGATGACACCGGCGACGCCGCTCTCCAACGCCACTCCCGCGATGGACGCGACCTCGGCGTCCGTCAGGTCGGGCGCGATCTTCAGGAACACGGGCACCTCCCCCGCCTCGGCCAGAACACCCGCAAGCAGCGCCCTCAACGCCTCGGGACCCTGAAGATCGCGCAGCTTCTCGGTGTTGGGCGACGACACGTTGACCGTCGCGAAATCCACCACCGTCCGCGCGATCCGCATCACCTCCGCAAAGTCCCGCGCGCGATCCGGACTATCCTTGTTCGCGCCGATGTTCAGCCCCACGGGCACGCCTTCTGGCCGGTCCGCCAGCCGGTCGGCGATGACCTCGATCCCGTCATTGTTGAACCCGAAGCGATTGATCGCCGCCCGGTCGCGTCTCAGGCGAAACAGTCGAGGACGCGGATTGCCAGGCTGCGGCCGAGGCGTCGCCGCCCCGACCTCGACGAACCCGAAACCCGCCCGCATCAGCGGACCCACCGCCGTCGCGTTCTTGTCGAAGCCCGCGGCGAGACCCACCGGATTGGGCAGCGCCAACCCCGCCAGCACCGTCGCCAGACGCGGCAACTCCACCGGCCCCGGCAATGGCGCGAACGGCGTCCTCAGACCCGCGAGCGCAAGTCCATGCGCCGTCTCGGCGTCCAGCCGGTTCAGAACGCCCACGGCCAGCCGCTCGATCATCCGACCAGACCGTCGAACCGATGCCGCCCGTCCCGAAACGGAAGGTCATGGACGAACAGCACGTCATCCATCTCGAGCGCGCGGTACAGATGCGGGAACAGCGCACCGCCCCGCGACGGCTCCCACTTCAGCTCAGCCCCCAACGCCTCCAACTCGAGACCCAGCAGCTTCAGCCCGGTTTCGCCCGCGAAATGCTTCGCCGCCGTCTCTTCGACCTGCAACGCCGTCGACATGTGGACATACCCGTCCGCCACGTCGATCGGCGCCCCCGAAGTCTCCCCGTCGCGGACGAAGGCCGCGTATTCCTCCGCGCGGAATATCTTGTAGATGATTGCCATGCCTGCCCACTTGCGCGGCACCGCCCGGGAAAACCAGGGGATGACGCCGCGTCCGCCTGTCACCCTTTTGACACCTGTGACGGATAGCGGCAATCTCGACCGATATAAAACCTCACAGGGGGATTCCCGAAATGATCAGCAAACTGCTTCTGGGCAGCGCGGCGCTTGCCGTAAGCGCCGGGGCGGCCATGGCCGACTTCAGCCTGACCATCCTGCACACCAACGATTTCCACGCCCGGTTCGAGCCGATCAACGCCTTCGACTCGGGCTGCGGCGCGGAAGATGCGGCCGAGGGCAAGTGCTTCGGCGGCTCCGGCCGCCTTGTCACCGGCGTCGAGGCCGCGCGCGAACGCGCAGGCAACACGCCCGTCCTTCTCGTGGACGGCGGCGACCAGTTCCAGGGCACGCTCTTCTACACCTACTACAAGGGTGCCCTCTCGGCCGAGATGATGAACAAGCTCGGCTACGACGCCATGACCGTCGGAAACCACGAGTTCGACGACGGCCCCGAGGTTCTGAAGGACTTCATCGGCGCCATCGAGTTCCCGATCCTGATGTCGAACGCCGACGTCTCGGGCGAACCGCTCCTGGCGGACGCCATCCAGAAATCCACCGTCATCGAAAAGGGCGGCGAGAAGATCGGCCTCATCGGCCTCACGCCGCAGGACACCGACGAGCTTGCCTCGCCCGGTCCCAACGTGATCTTCACCGATCCGGTCGGCGCCGTGCAGCAGGAAGTCGACAAGCTGACCGCCGAGGGCGTCAACAAGATCGTCGTCCTCAGCCACTCGGGCTACAACGTCGACCAGCGCGTCGCCGAAGGCACGACGGGCGTCGACGTCATCGTGGGCGGCCACTCGAACACGCTTCTGTCGAACACCGTCGAAGGCGCGGCCGGGCCCTATCCCACCGTCACCAACGGCGTGCAGATCGTGCAGGCCTATGCCTACGGCAAATACCTGGGCGAGCTGAACGTCACCTTCGATGACGACGGCAACGTGACCGAGGCGACCGGCGACCTTGTCGTGATGGACGCAAGCGTGGCCGAGGACGAGGCGACCGTCGCCCGCATCGCCGAGGCGGCGGGACCCCTCGACGAGATCCGCAACAAGGTCGTGGCGAACACCGCCGAGGCCATCGGCGGCGAACGCGACGTCTGCCGCGCGATGGAATGCCAGATGGGCTCGCTCATCGCCGACGCCATGCTCGACCGCGTCAAGGATCAGGGCATCCAGATCGCGATCGCGAACAGCGGCGGCATCCGCGCCTCCATCGACGCGGGCGAGGTCACGATGGGCGAGGTTCTGACCGTCCTGCCGTTCCAGAACACGCTGTCGACCTTCCAGGTCACCGGAGCCACGGTCGTCGAGGCGCTCGAGAACGGCGTCAGCCAGATCGAGGAGGGCGCAGGCCGCTTCCCGCAGGTCGCGGGCCTCACCTTCACCGTCGATCCGTCAGCCGAACCCGGCAGCCGCGTCTCCGAGGTCATGGTGGACGGCGCGCCGATCGAACCCGAAAAGGTCTACGGCCTCGTCTCGAACAACTACGTCCGCAACGGCGGCGACGGCTACAAGATGTTCGTCGACGCCGAGAACGCCTACGACTTCGGCCCCGACCTGGCCGACGTCACCGCGGAATACATCGCGGCGCAGGGCGACTTCACGCCCTACACGGATGGGCGCATCACCGTGAAGGAGTGATCCTTCGCGCAAGAGAACAACGGGGGCCGCTGCCAGTGCAGCGGCCCTTTTGCGTGGGGGTTGGGGCCGGGCGAAGCTGCATGTGCGGCGAATGGCAACTTTGAGCCCGCTTTGACCCTCAGAAAGTTGGTTGTATGCTGAGAATGAACGCAGGGAGGCGACGTTGACCCAAGTGCAAGGCAGCAAGGACTGTGGCAATTCTCCGAAGAACAAGTTCACTCAGGATGTGGCGGTCGCTCTGGAGTGCGGTGAAGCTGAGCCGAGCGCGTTCAGCGAAGACGTGATCTGGGAAATCCCTCAGCAGAGTCAATCTCGGGAAAAAGTGCGGTTCTAAAGCATCTTGGAAATCGGCCGAGACCAAGCTCTGTCACTGTCCAGCACGCGATTTCGCACGGCAAGGTCGGTGCTGCGAGCGGAGAGGTGACGTTCGCCAACGGGCATACTCGACGCTTCTGCCATGTGTTCGACTTTACAAATACCAAGGCCAACTGCGTCGCCGTCGTCAAAAGCTACAGCTGACTGCGCCCATGTCCGCTCTGTCCGCACAGCGGACGTTGGGGCGTGTCGGCAGCGCTGCACCTGCGGCGAAGGTCCGCTTTGAGCCCAGAGTGACATGCGTATGCTGGGTATTCGTGCATTCCATGGAGTGACGCTTGGTCAGTTTTTTGCGGCCACCGGAAGAGCAAAAGATGAAACGAGTTTCTCAGAGCGGTCTTCACCCAATAGTCTTCAGTTTCTACAGAGCAACCCCAACTTGGCAAAGGGGACGGGTAGAAAGCGCCCTGAAAAGCCAAATCGCGTCTGGTCAAAGCTGTATCTTTGAAGGCGATGTGATGGGGATCAATTATAATGCCACGAATGCGGAATTCACTTTGTATTCAATGATCGACGACGACCAAGTAATAATGTCGGACGCTGAATTCTGGAATATGGTCCTGCGTCGCTCCGAGGTTTCGAAGATTTGAGCGAGGCGTGATTGACATACAACGTCCGCTCTGTCCGCATAGCAGACCTTGCACCGACCGAAACCCCACCCGAACCGCGCCAAAGAGCGAGTGCCACTCCCGCCCCCTGAACTCACCGCACCCTCCGGTAACCACCCTCCCGGTACCGATACCCGCACCGACGCAATACCGACGTGATACAGACGCGATACCGAAGCCCGTTTCCCAGCAAAACAAGGCCGTTAACCTGAATGTCCGAAAGGTTGCGCTCTCAGGCGCGCCCGGCCGCGCTCGACAGCGACAGGGGATCGACGCCCAGCGTCTTGAGCGCCGCCGTCCACTTGCCCGGATCGTCGCGCCCGAACACGATGTCGGGCGTCGCGTCGCAGGTCAGCCATCCGTTCTGAAGGATCTCTGCCTCCAGTTGCCCCGGTCCCCAGCCCGCATAGCCGAGCGCCAGAAGCGCCCTCTCGGGCCCTGCACCGCGCGCGATCTCCTCCAGCACGTCCAGCGTCGCCGTCATCCCGAAGGTCCCTCCGACACGCAAAGTCGACGTGTTAGAGACGTAATCGCCCGAATGCAGCACGAACCCACGCCCATTCTCGACAGGCCCCCCGAAATGAACCCGGATGTCCCGTTCCGGAGGCCCGGTGTCGATGTCGAGCTGCTGGAGAAGGTCCGCAAACCGCAGGTCCGGCGTAGGCTTGTTGACGATCAGCCCAAGCGCCCCGTCATCCGAATGGGCGCACACGAAGACGACGCTCTTCTCGAAACGCGGGTCGCCCATGCCGGGCATCGCGATCAGAAGCTTGCCGTCGAGCATATCGGTCGGGGCCGCGATCATGGCGGGAAACATGGGGCAATGGGCCGAGACCATCAAGTGCCGCCCCGCAACAGTCACGGGCCATTACCGGAATGTGATTTCCTTGCGCGCAACCCTGCGCCTAACTGTCGGCCATGATCCGCGCGCTTCTCATAGCCCTCTGCCTGCCTGCCGCAGCGGCCGCTCAAATCCCGTCCGAGCTGGCCCGAGCCGACCTCAACCTCGGCTGGCGCGAGGACGGCGTGCATGTCGCCGGTCTCCGCATCCGGCTGCTGCCGGGGTGGAAGACCTACTGGCGCGCGCCAGGCGACTCCGGCATACCGCCCACCTTCAACTGGTCGGGATCCGACAACCTCAAGGCGGTAAGGGTGCAGTACCCCGTACCCGAGGTGTTTTACACCGACGGGATGCGCAGCTTCGGCTACCACGACGAGGTGACCTTTCCTCTCTGGATCGAGCCGCAGGACCCCTCCAGGCCCGTTACGTTGAAGGGCGAGATGGAGCTTGGCGTCTGCGACGATGTCTGCGTTCCCGTGACCCTGCGGATCGGCGGCGCCCTGCCCGCTGGCGGGCAACGCGGTCCCGACCTTTCCACCGCGATCCAGGATCGACCCGAACGTGCGCGCGGCCTGCGCTGCGACATCCGTCCCATCAAGGATGGGCTCCAGCTTTCGGTCGAACTCGACTCCCCCCGTCTCGGGACCGAGGACGTGGCCGTGGTCGAAGCAAGCGATCCCACGATCTGGGTCTCGACGCCCGAGGTCAGCCGCTCGGGCGGTCGACTGCGGGCCGTGGTCGACATGGTCCCACCCCAGGCGAAACCTTTCGCCCTGGCACGGTCCGAGGTCCGTCTGACCATCCTGGGCGGCGGTCGCGCGGTCGAAGCGCTCGGCTGCGACTAGGCGCGCAGGCGCCGTCCAAATCGCAGCGCGGCCACGACCCAGACGACAAGACATACGACCCCGCTTCCCGCGATGAAAAGGCCAAGCGCCTGCCCGAGGGACACGTCCCAAAGTGCCGGGGGCAACGCGCCATCTGACAGGACCGGCAGCATCGTCACGGCAAACCAGGCCGCGATCGCAAGCGCCGCGACACCCACGGCAGTTCTCAGACCGGGCGCCCTCTGTCCGCTCCGCGCAGCACGACGCACCGCCCGCACGTTGCGGCCAAGGTCATGGCCGATAGCGATAAGTGATGGGACCACCAGAAGGACAAGAACGAAGCCGAAGCCAAGACCATAGGTCAGCGTGATGACCGTCGGCTTCAGAAACTGCGCGTCCTTCGACGTCTCGTAAAGCAGCGGCGCAAGACCGAGGACCGTCGTCGCCGTCGTCAGGAACACCGGCCTCAGACGGTCGGCCGCCCCATCGACGATAGCGGGGAAGAGGCCGCGCTCCTCGGCGTATTCGTCAATCGTCGTCACCAGCACGATGGAGTCGTTGATGATGATCCCCACCATGCCGATCAACCCGACGACCGAGAACATGGAAAGCGGCGTCTCCCAGATGTAGTGCCCCCAGACCGCCCCCACGAGGCCGAAGGGAATGATCGCCATGACCACCAGCGGCCGTGTCCAGGACGCGAAGACCCAGGCCAGCGTCAGGTAAATGCCCGCCAGACACATGACCAGGCCGGTCAGCGCATCGGACAGGAAGTCGCGCTCGTCCTCGGCAAGGCCCGCGGTATAGGTCGAGATGCCGAAGTCCTCTTCGAGCGTCGGCAGGATATCCTCGTTGATGAGCGTCTGGATTTCCTGCGCCCGCTCGGGGTCGTCCTCGGACAGGTCGCCATAGACGGTCACCACGCGGATCCCGTTCTCGCGCCGGACGGTCGAAAAACCGGTTTCCCGCTCGACGGTGACAATGTCGGCGAGGGGCACATAGACGCCCTCTCCTGCCGTCGGGCTGCCCGTGCGGATCAGCATCCGGTCGAGAAAGTCCGACGTCAGCTCGCCCTCGGGCAACTCCACCCGGATAGACGCGGATCTCGGACCGACCGGGTAAGTCGCTGCCTCGATCCCATTCAGACGTGCGCGCAGCAACGACCCCAGGTCGTCGATGGTCAGGCCAAGCGCCTGCCCTTGCGGCGTTAGCTGAAGGACAAGTTCCTCCTTGTCGTAGGCGAGCGAGTCCTCCAGCGCCGAGACTTCGCCGAACCGCGAGAGCCGCGTCTTGAGATCCTCGGCCGCCTCCTTGAGCGTCGCCGACGAAGCGCCCGACAGCTCGATAGCGATGGCGTCGCCGCCAGGGCCAGACCGCCCGCCCCGGAAGCTTATGGTCTCGAGAAGAGGATGCTGCGGCATGGCTTCCTGCAAGGACTCAACGAAAGCAAAGCTGGAATAGGGCCGTAAATCCGCGTCCACCAATTCGATCGAGATCGAGCCAAGCTGATAGCTCTCCTTCGTTTCCTGACCGGAAAGCCCGCGGCCCGCGGAACCGCCGATTTCGGCAATAGAATAGCGGATCGGGTTCTGACCGTGCTCGGCCTCGTACGTGGCCCCCACCTCCTCGACCGTTGCCTGCAACGTCCGCATTACCTCGATGGTGTCCGTTCGGGTGGCGCTCGGCACCATCGCGAAGTTCCCGGTCACCGACCCTTGCTCCGGTGCGTTGAAGAAACGCCACTGCACATCCCCGCGGATGAAAAGCGTCACCTGGCTGGCGAGGACGAGGACCGTGGCGGCCAGCACCGGGTAACGTGCCCACAGGACGAAGCGCATGAAGGGACGGAACAGGCGGTCCCGGACCCATCTGAATCCCCGGTTCACTTGCCGCGACGGCCAGTCGTACCAGTGTGCTTGTGCCGTGTGGTGAAGGGCGTGGCGCATGTGGTTCGGCAGGATCAGAAAGCACTCAACCAGCGACGCGGCAAGGACGACGATGACCGTGAAAGGAATGTCGTCGATCATGTCGCCGAAGCGACCGCCAATCACTACGAGTCCGAAGAACGCGATCACGGTTGTCAGCGTCGCGGAAAAGACCGGAGTGAACATCCGCCGCGCCGCATTCTCCGCCGCCTCGGTCGGGCCTTCGCCAAGACGACGCGCCCGGAAGTCGGCGTGTTCGCCAACAACGATGGCGTCATCGACGACGATGCCTAGCGTGATGATCAGCGCGAAGAGCGAGATCATGTTCAGCGTCATGCCAGCGGCGTACATGATGGCGATGGCGGCGGTCATCGACACCGGAATGCCGGCCGCCACCCACAGAGCGGTGCGCGCGTTCAGGAACAGGAACAGAAGGGCCACGACAAGAACCAGTCCCATGGCGCCGTTTTCGAGAAGGATGTTCAGCCGCGCCGTAATGGATTCCGCAAGGGTTCGGATCAGGTCGATCTCGACACCGTTCGGAAGGCTCAGTTCCATCTCATCGGCGACCGTCTCGACGATGCGTTGCATCCGGATTGCGTCGCCTGAAGCCGAGCGGTCGACGCGGATCGAAATCGCAGGGTCGTCACCCACGAAGTAGGCCCGGTCTCGGTCGATACCCTCGACCCGGACGCGCGCGACGTCGCCGATGGTCAACTGCGTCCCGTCGCTTTCGGACCGCAGGACGATGGCCTCGATCTGGTCCGCGCTTCGCTTGGCGACGCCGGTCCGCACGCGGGCCGCGCCGCTGACGTCACCGGCCGGGTCGGCGGCGGCTTCCGACGCGATGGCATCCGAGATCTGACGCATCGATACGTCGTGGCGGATCAGGTCCAGAGTCGTCACCTCGACGATCGTCTCGGGGGCCGCAAGACCCTGGATGGACGTGCGTGTCACGCCCTCGGCGAAGAGACGCGTGACGAATTCGTCGGCGAAGTTGGCAAGCTGGTCGACGCCCACGGGACCCTTGATGATGACGTCCGTCACACGGTCGGACCATCCGCCGCGCCGAAGCTCGGGCTCGTCCGCGTCCTCTGGCAGGTTCGTCACGCCATCGAGCGCGGTGGTGACGTCCTCCTGCGCCTGGTTCATGTCCCAGCCAGGTTCGAACTCGAGGCCGATGGACGCACTGCCTTCCCGCGCCCGCGACGAGGTGGACGTCACGCCCTCGATGGCCTGAAGCGTCGGCGCCAACACCTCGATGATGGCCGTGTCTACATCCTCCGCCCCGGCGCCTTCCCACGAAACGCTGATGTCGATGTCGTCGATGACAATGTCGGGAAAGAACTGCGCCCGCATCTTGGGCACGGCATAGAGGCCCGCGCAGATGAGGAGCAGAAGAAGTAGGTTCGCCGCCGTCCGATGACGCGTGAAGTAGGACAGGATGCCGCCTGCCGCCTTGCCGAGATCACGCGCCATGGCTACCCACCCATCCGGCTCTCGATGCGCTCGACGACGCGGACGGGCACCATTTCCTCACGAAGCTGGGCCAGCACACGTTGCTTGGCGTCATCGGGCATTCCGGTGTTGGCCTCGACGAAGGCAACGAGGCGGGCGCGCCGTTCGGGGTCAAGGGAAAGAAGCTCGGGCACGACCTCTGACGCAGTCTCGGTTTCCGGGCGAACCGGACGCACTTTGATGCCCGCCCCCAGCAACGGAGTCCGCTCGGCCACGATTTCGCGACCGTTCAGGTCAGGGGCGCGAACGATCACGTCGTCGCCCTCGCGCCGCAGCACCTCGATCGACGCACTTTCCAGACGATCCTCCTCACCGATCGCAAGAACGGTGCCGCCTGCGTCCACGGCCGTTGCGGGAAGACGTGCCACGCCGTCCAGAGCGGGTTCGACGATGGTGACCGCGACGAAATCGCCGGGCCGCATCCCGGGGGCGCTGTCGAGGCGTGCGAAAAGAAGCCGTCCGGTCTGCCCTTCACCCACGGCCGCGCTTTCGCGGCTGATGATGCCGTTGGCGGTGAGGTCCACGCCGAAAATGTCGACCGAGGCCGTGACCTCGGCCCCGATCACGCCCCCGCCGTTCGCGACGAACCGGGTGTATTGCGATGTCGAGATGCGGAAGGCGACTTCGAGCGCGTCGGGATCGACAAGCTGCGCCAGGCTCTCTCCAGACGAGACCAGACGACCTTCCGCAATGTCGACTTCGGACAGGACGCCCGAGAATTCAGCCTCGATTTCGGTATCCGCAAGGCGCCGTCCGGCTTCGGCCAAGGCGATCTGCCGCCGCTCCCGCGCAATGCGCGCGGCATCGATCCGCGCTTCCGCCGTCGCTTGTGCCTGACGCCGCGACAGGACCGACTGCTGTGCCGACGACAGCGCCAGTTCCGCCGTCTCGACCGCTGCGGTGGACCCCACGCCGCGGTCCAGCAGATCCTGCTGGCGCGACAGGGCGCTGGCCCGTAACCGCACCTGGTCCTCGGCCGAAGCGATCTCGTCGGCGGCAAGGCCAAGCGCACGCTCGGCGTCCCTGAGGTCGGCCTCGGCTTCGGAAAGATCGGCCTGCGCAGTGTCGAGTGCCGACTGCGCGTCCGACGGATCGATGCGCAAGAGTACCTCACCTGCCTCGACCTCGCCGCCCTCCTCGAACTTGTCCGACAACCAGACCACGGGTCCGCTCGCGCTCGCCCGCAACTCAAGCGTCCGGCGCGACCGCACCTCGCCGAAGGTCGAAAGGATCGGATTGATCGTCTCGGGCGAGACGGTCACGACGTTCGCCGCGAAGATTCTCTCGCGCGCCGGCCGAGCTTCGGGTTCGTCCGACCAACTCGCCACGAGGGCCGACCAGATCATGGATCCCGAAAAGGCCAGAAGACCCAGCGTCGCCGCGAGGAGAAAGAGACCGACTAGAGAACGCCTCAGGAATTTCACGTCCGATACCCCGGATGACAGGAACGCCGCATCATGCAGCCCTTTCAGCGGTTTCGCAAAAGGACACAGGTAAAACGTGCGCGAGCGTCACTTCCGTCGCAGGTGTTCGTCCAGACGCGGCATGATCTCGACGAAATTGCAGGGGCGATGCCTGAAATCCAGCTGGAGGCTCAGGATTTCGTCCCATGCGTCCCGACAGGCGCCGGGACTTCCGGGTAGCGCAAAAAGGTAGGTACCCTGCGAAACGCCGCCACAAGCGCGGCTCTGGACGGCGCTGGTTCCGATCTTCGCCATCGACACATGAGTGAAGACCGTGCCGAACGCCTCGATCTCTTTCTCATAGACGTCGCGATGCGCCTCGACCGTCACGTCGCGCCCCGTCAGCCCGGTCCCGCCGGTCGAAAGGATCACGTCGATGCCGTCATCAGCGCACCAGTCGCGCAGCTTCGCCGCGATCCGGTCGCGGTCATCAGTCACGATATCGCGCGCAGCCAGCACATGCCCCGCCTCGGTCAATCGCTGGACCAGCGTGTCGCCGGATCGGTCGTCCGAGAGGCCACGCGTATCCGAAACGGTCAGGATCGCGATCCGGACTGGGATGAAGTCCCTCGTCTCGTCGATGCGGCTCATGTCCTCCGCCCTTCCAGCGCCAGCCTGACAGCAAGTCCGCCGAAGACCGTCGCGGTCACGACTCTCAGGATACGCTCGATCCGCGGATCGCGCGCCATCTGCCGCCCGATCCCGCCCGCAAAGACGCCGACGAGACCATTCACGGCGAAGCCGCCCGCTGCGATGACCGTGCCGAGGATCAGGAACTGCGCAAGGACGGGTCGCGCCGGATCGACGAACTGAGGCACGAAGGCGAGGATGAAGAGGATGACCTTGGGGTTCGTGAGATTGACGACCAGCCCGTCCCGGAACGCCCGCGACGGCCGGACCGCAGGCCGGTCCCCCGCACCGACGGGTGACCGCAGGGTCCGCCAGACCAGCCACAGAAGATAGGCGACACCCGCGTATCGTATGGCGTCGAAGGCCGCTGGATGGGCAGCGACAAGCGCGCCGAGACCTAGACCCGCCAGCGTGACGTGGACGATCGCGCCGGTCGAGATACCAGCCGATGCGGCCAGCGCCGGCACCGGGCCGCCGCGTGTCCCTTGGGCGAGGCAGAACAGCATATCGGCACCGGGCGTCAGGTTGAGCGCCAGCGCCGCCGGAAGAAAGGCAAGAAGAAGGATCGGGTCGATCATGCACGCAGCCTCGCCTGGAGCGACAGAAGATCCGCCCAGGCCTCGCGCTTCGCCTCGGGGGTGCGCAGAAGATAGGACGGATGAAACATGGGAAGGACTGGTCGGCCGAAGGCCGTCGTCCAGTTGCCGCGCAGACGCGTGATCCCGCGCTGGCCCAGAAGCGCCATGCACGCGTGATTGCCGCTGGCGACGATCAGGTCCGGACCCGCCAATTCGACGTGGCGCTCGAGGAACGGCAGCATCATCGCCATCTCGTCCGGCAGCGGGTCGCGGTTCTGCGGCGGCCGCCACGGCAGGACGTTGGTGATGTAGAGACCGCGCTCGGTGTCGGGCGACGCCCGCGACAGGCCGATCTGGCGAAACATCAGGTCGAGAAGCTGCCCGGCGGGTCCAACGAACGGCTTGCCCTGAAGGTCCTCCTCGCGCCCTGGTGCCTCGCCCACGATCATCACGCGTGCGCCGGGAACGCCGTCTGCGAAGACTAGCTGCCGCGCCCCGCGCTTCAGCTCGCAGTGATCGTAGGCCTCCATTGCGGCCCGAAGCGCATCCAGGTCCGGGGCAGCCGCGGCCATGTCGCGCGACACGGCGACGGCATCGACGTCGAGCGGCGGCGGCATGACCATCGGCGTCTGCGCGAGCGACGCCTTGACCTCGGGCGGGTCCGATACCACGACCGTCCGATCCACCGGCGCGTCGAGGATCGCCTCGTCCGCACCGCAGGCGATCTGCCACTCGAGCGCTGCTTTCATCTCCCAGAATCCCATGACGTCACGCTATTCCCGGGTCGGGATCAGGGCAATGGGGCCTCAGTCGGCGGCGACACCGAGGACGAAACCCATCACCTTGTCCGCTGGCATTTCGCAGGGCTTCAGAAGGGCTGTCCCGTCGGCAAGGCGATAGAGGTTCAGACTGACGTAATCGCTGCCGCCCAATTCTTCGGCCACCAGCTTTTGCGACCGTCCTGACACCATGACGGTCTTGGTGATCCTGTACCGGCGCCCCCCATAGGTGCCGCCGTATGCTCCCGTCGGGAGCGCATCGAAAGCGCGAATGAACGCGGGCGTCGCCTTCACTTCCTGCCGATCCTCGGCTCGGTTCCCTCACGCAGTCGGGCGATGTTCCCCCGATGACGCCAGATGAGGATGACCGACAGAACGATCAGCAGGACCACCTTGTCGCCCTGTCCGAGAAGCGCGGCCCCCATTGGGGTCGCAACAGCGGCGACGATGGCGGCAAGCGACGACAGCCGGGACACCACGGCCGTCACAAGCCAGGTCAGCGCCGCGACGAGGCCCACGATCGGCGACAGCGCGACAAGGATGCCCAGAAGCGTCGCCACGCCCTTGCCGCCCTTGAACGTCAGGTAAAGCGGCCAGACGTGCCCGGCGAAGGCGCCGAGCGCGGCAAGCTGGGCCGCATCCTCGCCCCCCAACTCACGGGCCAGAAGGACCGCGACCGTGCCCTTGAGGGCATCGAGGAGAAGCGTCAGAAGGGCGGCGGCCTTGGATCCCGAGCGAAGAACGTTCGTGGCGCCGATGTTCCCGGATCCGATGCTGCGAGGGTCCGCCAAGCCGAACAGCCGCGACACCACGACCCCGAAGGGCACCGATCCCAGAAGGTACGCCCCAACACCGATCGCGATCAGGATACCGAGCGGCGTGACCAATTCAGGCATATTCCCTTCTCCCGCGGGCCGGAGCATAGAATCGCGCTTGCGATTGGCAAGACGTTTGAAAGTCAGGCGTGGTCGTGACGATAGACCTGCGTCCCCGCGACCCAGGTGCCGATGATGCGGCCCTGCATCCGGGCCTCGTCGAAGGGCGTGTTCTTCGACTTCGACTTCAGCGCGAAGCGGTCGAGGATGAAGGGAACGTCGGGATCGAAAAGCACCAGATCCGCCGGCGCTCCCGCCGATAGCCGCCCGCAATCGAGACCGAGACGCCGCGCCGGGTTCAGGGACAGCGCGCGCCAAAGCGTCGGCAGATCCATGTGACCGCCATGCACGAGGCGCATCGACGCCGGAAGCAGCGTCTCGAGCCCGATGGCGCCCGAAGCGGCTTCCTCGAAGGGAAGGCGCTTCGATTCCTCGTCCTGAGGCGTATGCATCGAGGAAATGACGTCGATCAGGCCCGAGGCGACCGCTTCGACCACGGCAAGCCGGTCGTCTTCGGACCGAAGCGGTGGCTTGACCTTGAAGAAGGTTCGGTAGTCGCCGACGTCGAACTCGTTCAGCGTCAGGTGATGGATCGACACGCCAGCGGTGATGTCTAGCCCCGCCTCCTTCGCGCGTGACAGCCGGCGCAAGGCGCGCGCCGTCGTGATCTGGTCGGCGTGGTACCGTACACCGGTCATCTCGACGATGGCGATGTCCCGGTCGAGACCCATCCTCTCGGCCATTGGCGAGACCGATGGCAGGCCCTTCAGCGCCGCGAACTTGCCGCTCGTCGCCGCCGCGCCATCCGACAGGATCGGCTCTTGCGGATGGCCCACGACCAGCGCGCCGAGAGAGGCGGCATAGGTCAGGCAGCGCGAGAAAACCTTCGTGTTGGTGACGACATGGTCGCAGTCTGTGAAGGCCACCGCACCGGCGTCGAGCAGGAAACCGATCTCTGCCATCTCGCGCCCCTCGCGGCCGCGCGTCAGCGCTGCCATCGGAAGCACCCGGACCGGCGCAGCTTCGTTGGCGCGACGGCGCACGAACTCCAGCGTCTCGGGCGTGTCGATCGCGGGAAGCGTGTCGGGTCGCGTAACGATGGTCGTCACGCCTCCGGCGGCGGCTGCAAGACCAGCCGAGCGGAAACTTTCCTTGTGACGTTCGCCAGGTTCGCTGACCTTCACGCCGATGTCGACGATGCCGGGAGCCAGGCAGCGGCCGTTGCAATCGACGGTTTGCGCTCCATCAAGACCCCCGGGTCCGACGATCTTCCCGTCGCTGACGCCAAGCTCTCCGAACCGCTCCGTGCCCGTCTCGGGGTCGATGAGGCGCGCGTTGCGAAACAGGATCGGGGTCATGCCCTTCAGGTGTCAGATGAAGACGAAAAGCACAAGAGCGGCAGCAATCAGCAGGGCTCCAAGCGCGATCACCCAGAATCCGATGCGCTGGCGCGGCTCGGGGTCGACTCGGGTCTCGCGGAGCTCGATGTGATCCTCCGCCAGCTCGGCACTGGCCATTCGCTGCGGCGGCTCGGGATTGGGTTCTCGAAAGCTGCCTATGAACCTCAGCGCCGGATTGGGTTCGAGAACCTGCGTCCGTCCTTCGAACGCGGAGGAGGGGATCAGGATGACAAGCCCCGACAGCGCGTCGAGAGCGGCCGCCTTCCCGGCAAGCGCCTCGCGCGGGATGCCGTAGCCTTCTTGCAGATAGGATGACAGACCCAGCCCCTCGATCACCGACGACGGAAAGACCTCGACCTTTTCGGCATCCAGCGTCACGTCCGGACCCAGCAGCCGCTGAAGGTTGCCGGGCGTGATGGCCGCGTCGCCTTCGGGCTCGAGGTCCGTGGTGAACACCCGCACGACGCTTCGTTCGCCTGTCGGAACAGTGAAGGGGTCGCTCGTCATGTCATCACCTTTCAGCCGCATGCCGTCTGCCGGTCAACGGTTACTCCCCCGGATCCGGTTCCGTCACTGTCGGCCGAGAAGGGTCCTTTCGAGCCTGTATGCCTCGCAACAGGCGATAGACCACCGCGGCGTCCGCGATGTTCTCGAACCCTTTTCGGGTGGTGATACGGTCGCCGTCACTGTCCCGTCCGACAAGTGTCTGGAAAAAGATCGAGCGGCCACCCTCGACCTCGATGGGAGATCCCGGCGGGATCGTCAGTATCTCGATCTGTCGGGTCCACCAGCTTGTCGCGATGTAGGCGCGACGGTCGCTGAGGGCATAGCGAACGTGGCGTGGCGCCTGCGACTGCATGTAGAGCGGCCCGAAGACCATGCCGATCCCGGAGGCGAGGAATGGCAGGCCGAAGCAGAAGGCGACGAAGCGGCCGAGAATTCCCGCAAAGCCGAAATCGAAGGGATCGCCAAAGAGAAGTGCCCCGCCCGAAACGAAGAGCCCTGCAGCAAGAAACGGCACGCCAAAGGCCGCGAGGAAGAGAAGCCAGGGGTTGAGGGTCCAGCGCCCCTCGGGGGCACCCTCCCAGATCAGGCGTTCGCCTTGCTCGAACCAGTCCTCCCAGCGTTCGGCCATCTCAGACCACGACCTCCGGTGAAGACCTCGCGGCCCGCAGATTGCGTGCCAGCAGGTCCATGGCAGCCATCCGCACCGCGACGCCCATCTCCACCTGATCCTGAATGACGGACCGGTTGATGTCGTCTGCCAGGGTGCCGTCGATTTCCACGCCTCGGTTCATCGGACCCGGGTGCATGACGATGGCGTCGTCCTTCGCATGGGCAAGCTTTTCGGCATCAAGGCCGAAGCGGTGGAAATACTCCCGCTCGGACGGGATGAAGGCGCCGTCCATCCGCTCCTTCTGGAGCCGAAGCATCATAACCACGTCCGCGTCCCTAAGCCCCTCGCGCATGTCGTGGCACACTTCGACGCCCCAGTCCTCGGCACCGGCAGGAAGCAGGGTCGGCGGCCCGACCAGCCGAACGCGGCTCTCCATCTTGCCCAGAAGCCAGATGTTCGACCGCGCGACGCGGCTATGCGCGACGTCGCCGCAGATCGCCACCGTCAGCCGGTGCAGCCGCCCCTTCGCCCGCCGGATCGTCAGAGCGTCCAGGAGCGCCTGCGTCGGATGCTCGTGCCGCCCGTCGCCCGCGTTCAAGACGGCGCAATTCACCTTCTGCGCCAGAAGCGCCACCGCCCCCGAGCTCGGGTGCCGCACCACCAGCAGGTCGGGGTGCATAGCGTTCAGCGTCATCGCCGTGTCTATCAGTGTCTCGCCCTTCTTCAGCGAGGACCCCTGCATGTTCATGTTCATCACGTCTGCCCCCAGCCGCTTGCCCGCCAGCTCGAAGCTGGCCTGCGTGCGGGTGGACGCTTCGAAGAACATGTTGATCTGCGTAAGCCCGGTCAGCGCCGTGTCGTGCTTCACGTCGCGCCGGTTCAGGTCGACGTAGCGATCGGCGAGATCCAGAAGCAGGGTGATCTCGTCCGGCGCGAGATGCTCAATTCCCAGAAGATGGCGGGCGCGAAAGCTCATGGCCGCTGTATAGGCTCCAACGCCTGCACCGGAAAGACCCGCAGGCCTAGCCGCGCCGCTCCAGAAGGTCGGCCATCCGCTTGGTGTTCTGGTAGATACCAAGGCCCAGGTACATCAGGCCACCGACGAAAATGATGTAGATGGCACCGCCGATCAGGATGAACAGCGCACCCAGAAGGCCGCTCGGGCCATTCGGCCCGCCAGCCCCGAACAGTGCGGCGAGAGCGCCCACAACCACTCCGATGCACAACAGAATGACGATGACACCCACGAGTTTCTCGAACGAGTTGATGAAGAAGTCGCGCATTTATCCGCTCCGGCATTGATCCTGCAGGAACCCTTATCCGGGAACGTCTGCCTGACAACGGGGGTCGGTTACTGCGGCAGCCCAAGTGTGCCGCACGGGACTCAGTAGCTGTACTCGCCGAAGACCCGCGTCACGTCGCCGTTCCAGTCCGTCTCGAAGCGGCGGATCAGCTCATCGGACGGAACCTCGCCCGAGTCGATGGATTCTTTCAGCGCGTTCAGGAAGTGCGTTTCGTCGGGCACGAGGCCGCCCGCGCCGGGGCGTCCGCGCGCCTTGAGGCCGGATTCGGCAATGGAAACGACTTCCCGCGCCAGGTCGTGCATCCGGACACCGTCGACTTCGGCGTGGAGTCCCTCGATCGACGCGGCGACGCGAAGACCCTCGCGGGTCTCGGCGCTCCAGCCCTTCGCAACGTCCCACGCGGCGTCGAGTGCGCCACCGTCGTACATCAGGCCGACCCAAAACGCTGGCAGCGCGCAAAGCCGCCGCCACGGTCCGCCGTCCGCGCCGCGCATCTCGATGAACTTCTTCAGCCGCGCTTCGGGAAAGAGGGTCGTCAAGTGGTCGGCCCAGTCACTCATCAAGGGCTTCTCACCCGGAAGTGCGGGAAGCTCGCCTTTCAGGAAGTCACGGAACGACTGCCCGAGCGCGTTGATGTAGTGCCCGTCGCGATAGACGAAGTACATCGGCACATCGAGAGCGTACTCGACGTAGGCGTCGAACCCGAAACCGTCCTCGAAGGCGAAAGGCAGCATCCCGGTGCGCGTTTCGTCCAGCGACCGCCAGATCCGGCTGCGCCACGATTTGTGCCCGTTCAGCTTGCCTTCCCAGAAGGGTGAATTGGCGAAGAGGGCAACCGCGACCGGCTGAAGCGCCAGTGCCACGCGGAACTTCTTCACCATGTCGGCCTCGGAGCCGTAGTCGAGGTTGACCTGGACGGTGCAGGTGCGCCGCATCATGGCCGTGCCGGTCTCGCCGACCTGGCGCATGTAGCTGTCCATCAGCTTGTAGCGGCCCTTGGGCATCAGGGGCATCTCGTCGTGCAGCCAGTGCGGCGCAGCGCCAAGCCCAATGAACCCAACGCCGATGGCGTCGGCAATGGATTTGACCTCGCGCAGGTGCTCGTTCACCTCGTCGCAGGTCTGGTGGATCGTCTCGAGAGGTGCGCCCGAGAGTTCCAGCGCCCCGCCGGGTTCGAGACTGACATTGGCCCCATCCTTCGTCAGGCCGATCAGGTGGCCGCCCTCTTCGACCGGAGCCCAGCCGTAGCGGTCGCGCAGGCCCTCGAGCACGGCGCGGATGGACCTCTCGCCCTCGTAGGGGAGGGGCTTCAGGGTATCCTTGCAGAAGCCGAACTTCTCGTGCTCCGTGCCGATACGCCAGTCCGCCTCGGGCTTCGAGCCCGACGCCAGGTATTCCGCGAGTTGCTCGTAGCGTTCGATCGGCGCGCCGCCGGATTGGGGAATGGACATGAGGGGACGGCCGCTTCTCTCTGGATCAGAGCCGAGGACTTGCGCGAAAACAGGGGCAAGTCAATGCAGCCGTCCGGATGGACGGTGCCACACCACGGCCAAGCCTTCGTCGGTCCGGCCGCTGGCGGCGATGATAGCCTCGTAGTCGACACCCGGAAGCGCCGCGAGCGCGTCGAAGAGCGCGTCCGCATTCTCGGCGTCGCCCGGCACCGACAGGCTGTTGCCGTCGGTGTCCTCGAACTCCCAGAAGAAGTCCGACGTATAGGGCCCTGCCTCCGTGCGCCTGATCGCGATCAATCTCAGCGCGTCCAGTGACACTGACCCACCGCCCGAAGGCCCGAACCAGGTGATTTGACGTTCATCGATGTCGACGACACCCGGGCCACCGCCCTGTCGCGGAAAGCGGGCGCGAAGGACACCCTCCCACACGAGGAGCGCACCGACGGCGACCGCAATCCATCCGCCGATGCCATACAGTCCATAGCCCGTCAGGACAAACCAGGCTCCCGCCAGGAAAAGCAGAACGCCAAGAAGGGCCTCGCGCCACCGGGCAAGTCCCTCGACGACCTCGGGACGAACGAAGCTCATGCTGCCGCGCCAAGGGAAGGGCGGGTGACCGATCCCTGTCTCATCCGCCCTGCCGCATGTCAGTTGAGGAGGCCCGCGTGGACCATCGCATCGCGAATGGCAGCCTTCGTCGGTTCCGTCACCGTCATCAGCGGCAGCCGTGTTTCGCCCGAGCATCGGCCAAGCAGGGCAAGACCGCACTTCGCGCCGGCAAGACCGGGCTCCTTGAAGATCGACAGATGCAGCGGCATCAGCCGGTCCGTGATCTCGAGCGCAGTGTCGATAGTCGCCACGAAGCGTCGCCGCCTGCATCTCGGCACAAAGCGCGGGCGCCACGTTCGCGGTGACGCTGATGCAGCCGACGCCGCCATGCGCGTTGAACCCCAGCGCCGTCGCGTCCTCGCCAGAAAGCTGGACGAAGTCCTTGCCGCAGGACATGCGCTGCTTCGGTACGCGCGACAGGTCCCCCGTGGCATCCTTGACGCCGATGATGCGCGGCAGCTCGGCCAGCCGCGCCATCGTCTCTACGCTCATGTCGACGGCCGAGCGCGGAGGGATGTTGTAGATGATGATCGGCAGGTCGGCCGCGTCGTGCATCGCCTTGAAATGCTGGTACAGGCCCTCTTGCGTGGGCTTGTTGTAGTAGGGTGTCACTACCAGCGCCGCGTCCGCGCCCGCCTTCTCGGCGGCCTTCATCAGTCGCACACCTTCCGCCGTATTGTTCGACCCGGCGCCGGCGATGACCGGAACGCGCCCCGCGGCGGCTTTGACGACGGCGGCGACGACGGCGTCATGCTCCTCGTGGCTCAAGGTCGGCAATTCGCCGGTGGTGCCTACTGGAACAAGCCCCGACGAGCCTGATTCGATCTGCCACTCGACCAGTGCCTTGAGCGCGTCGAAATCCACGGACCCGTTCTTGAACGGGGTCACGAGAGCCGGCATGGATCCCTGGAACACGATGCACCTCCTAGCGTTTTTGCTGCCACGAACGGCGGCGGGCGGACACTATAGCGGGTGCCGGTGATTGCCAAGACGACGCCATCGTGCTTTGCTGTCACGGCTGAGGGGCAAGGACAAAACGGACGCTGCTATGTTCAAAGCCCTGGTCACGGCCATCATCCTGATCGGGTTCACGACGACGACGGGCGACGCCCAGACGCAGACCGAGATCGCCGCTTACAAGCGGGCGAACGAGGTCATGCGCGGCGGCGACTGGCCCGCTGCCCTATCCTCGGCCGAGCCTGCAGGCTCGGTGGCGCAGGATATCGTCGAGTGGCACCGTCTCCGCGCCGGAAACGGCAGCTTCGATCAGGTCGTGAGCTTCCTTGAAACCCATGCCGACTGGCCCGGCCTGAAGCTTCTCAGACGCGAAGCCGAGGATTCGGTGCCGACACGATCGCGCCCCGACGAGGTCGTTGCCTTCTTCGCGGCCGAACCGCCGCAGACCGGCGCCGGCGTGCGCGCCCTTATCGCCGCACATCTGGCGCGCGGCGAGGACACCCTGGCCGAGGCCGAGGCGCTGCGGGCCTGGCGCACGATGATCCTGTCCGACGTCGACCAGACCGCTCTTCTGTCTCTCTTTGCGAACACGCTAGCCCGGCATCACGGCGACCGTCTCGACATGCTTCTCTGGCGCGGGGCGCGTGGCAACGCCGAGCGGATGTATCCGCTCGTCTCGCCCGGATGGCAGGCGCTGGCACGCGCTCGTCTCGCCCTCCGCGCCGGTGCGGACGGTGTAGACAGCCTGATCGCCGCGGTCCCGGCCGCTTTCGCAAAGGATTCGGGACTGGCCTTCGAACGGATGCAGTGGCGCGCCCGCAAGGGCCGCAACGATGACGCCATCGACCTGATCCTGCAGGCCTCGCCGGACCATCTGGGCGACGCCGAGCAATGGGCCGGCTGGCGCCGCAGTCTGGCCCGCCGGCAGATGCGGGACGGGAACGTGGACCTCGCCTATCTTCTTGCGTCTCAACATGGCCTTGCGGACGGATCGGACTTCGCCGACCTGGAATGGCTGGCGGGCTATATCGCGCTGACCTACCGCGACGATCCCAAGACGGCACTGACGCACTTCCTGCGCTTCCGGGGCGCGGTCGAAAGCCCGATCTCCCTCGGTCGGGCGGGTTATTGGGAAGGACGGGCGCACGAGGCGGTTGGCGACCGTGAAAGCGCGCGTCAGGCCTACGCCTTCGGTGCCGAATACCAGACCAGCTTCTACGGCCTTCTCGCCGCCGAGGAAGCAGGACTTCCACTCGATCCGGCCCTCGCGGGCCGTCAGGAATATCCCGCTTGGGAGGAGACCTCGTTCGCCAATACCTCGGTCTTCGCAGCGACACGTCTCTTCATCGCAGCCGGGCAGAGAAACCTGGCCGAACAGTTCCTGACCCACATGGCCGAAACGCTGCCCGAGGACGAGATCGGCGCTTTGGGCGACTATGTTCTCGCCCGCAACGAACCGCATCTCGCGGTGATGATCGGCAAGGAGGCCGCCCGCCGCGGAATCGTCGTGCCCCGTTCCTATTATCCGATCGCAGCACTTGGCGTCGGAGATGCGCCTGTTCCGCCAGAGCTGGCGCTGTCCATCGCGCGGCGGGAAAGCGAATTTGACCCTGTCGTTCAGTCGGGAGCGGGCGCTCGCGGTCTGATGCAGCTCATGCCTGCGACCGCAAAGGCCGTGGCGCAATACCTTCAGGTGGCCTACTCGGTCGACCGCCTCATCACCGATCCCGCTTACAACGCAAGGCTGGGCACCGCCTATCTGGACGAATTGATGGAGATCTTCGGCGGCAACGTCGTGATGACATCGGCTGGCTACAACGCCGGCCCGGGCCGTCCCATGCGCTGGATGACCGAGCGTGGAGATCCAAGGAACGGCGACATCGACATCGTCGACTGGATCGAGCACATCCCTTTCGACGAGACCCGGAATTACGTCATGCGCGTTACCGAAAGCCTGCCCGTCTATCGCGCCCGCCTGACGGGATCGACCGGTGCGGTGACGCTGACGGCCGAACTGGTCGGCAGACCCGGCCACGCACGCTCGGCGCGCAAGGGCGAATTCATCCGGCCCCGCCCGCGTCCGAACGCACTGATCGACTGACTACCGAAGGGCCCGGCCTTTCATGATGGCATCGGGCCCGAACCGGGCGCGGATCGCATCTGTCGCGCGTTCGGCTCCCGCCCTCTTCACCGCCTGAGGGTCCAGCAAGTCGCCGCCCGTGTCGGTGCCGGCCGCCTCGGCAAGATGCGAGATGCCGACGCCGATCAATCGGAAAGGCCCTTCGTCGCCCACCTGTTCGAACAGGGCGCGCGCCGTCCGATAAATTCGGTCTGCGATCTGCGTCGGCTCGGTCAGGCTGGCCTGACGTGACAGGATGCGATGGTTCGCGCGCTTCAGCTTCAGCGTCACCGTGCGTCCGGCTTTTCCCTTCGCCTTGGCGCGGTCGGCGACGTTCTCGGCGAGACGCCAGATATGACCGTCGAGGATGTCGGCGTCCGCGGTATCCTCGCCGAATGTCGTCTCGTTCGAGATCGACTTCACGGGGGCGTTGCGCTGCACGCGCCGCCGGTCCTCCCCCCGCGCGAGGTGGTACAGACGCTCGCCCATGCCACCGAAGCGCGCGACAAGCTGAGGCTTCTCCCACCTCAGCAGGTCGGCGAAGGTTCGTATCCCGGCCTGGTCCAGAGCGGCCTGGGTCTGTCCGCCCACGCCCCAGATCATCCGGACAGGACGGTTGCGCAGGAAGTCCTGTGTTTCCGCCATCCCGATCACCGAGAAGCCCCTCGGCTTGTCGAGGTCAGAGGCGACCTTGGCCAGGAACTTGTTGTGAGACAGGCCGACCGAGCCGGAAAGCCCAAGCTCGATCTCCATCCGGCGCAGCAAAGTGGCCAGCATTACGGCAGGAGGCTTGCCGTGAAGTCGCGCGGTGCCCGAAAGATCCATGAAGGCCTCGTCCAATGACAGCGGTTCGACGACGGGCGTCAGGTCGTCCATCATGGCGCGGATTTGGCGCGAGACCTCGACATAGGCCGACATGCGTCCTTTCACGACAACGGCGTCGGGACAAAGCTTGAGCGCCTGGAACATCGGCATCGCGGAACGTACGCCCCGGATGCGGGCGATGTAGCACGCGGTCGAGACGACGCCGCGCTTGCCGCCGCCTATGATGACCGGTTTGTCCCTGAGCGATGGATCGTCGCGCTTCTCGACACTGGCGTAGAAGGCGTCGCAGTCCATGTGCGCGATCGACAGGTCGAACAATTCGGGATGCGACAGGACGCGCGGCCGCCCGCAGGCCGGGCAGCGCGTCCCGGCATCGAAGGTCGTCAGGCAATCGCGGCAGAGCGCAGGCATGGTGGCACAGTATCGCGCCAAAGCGCGGTGAGAGTAACAGGAATGTTCCGTTTATGTCCCCCGACATCGGTCGGGCAACCGCACTGAGCCACGTCACTAATTATGCGCCGTACGTCAGTAGACAGGTCTCAGCGGACGGTCCCGGGGCCACTGTGTTCCCACTAAACCCCTGAAAATCCTCCGTGTCGCTGAAGTGACACACGTCGCGAATCGGAGAGCTGGCAGGCACGCTCGTTGAACGGATCGTCCCGACCTCTCATGTCTTTCGCGGGGACGACGTGAAGGAACCTCGAATGGACCAGTTCTTTGAAACCATAGGCGGCGGCGGCATTGCCACGCTTCTGCTCGCCGCGGTCATCATCATCAGTGTCTTCAAGGGCGTGCGGATCGTTCCGCAGGCCGAGAAGCACGTCGTCGAACGCTTCGGACGGCTTCGCACCGTCCTCGGACCCGGCATCAACTTCATCGTGCCGTTCTTCGACCGCATCGCGCACAAGATTTCGATCCTCGAACGGCAGCTTCCGACTGCCAGCCAGGACGCCATCACCACCGACAACGTGCTCGTTCAGGTCGACACCAGCGTCTTCTACCGCATTCTCGAGCCTGAAAAGACGGTGTACCGCATCCGTGACGTCGACGCGGCCATCGCCACCACGGTCGCAGGCATCGTCCGCGCCGAGATCGGCAAGATGGAATTGGACGAGGTGCAGGTCAACCGCTCTTCACTGATCGCGACCATCAAGGCAAGCGTCGAGGACGCGGTCGACGACTGGGGGATCGAGGTGACGCGGGCCGAGATCCTTGACGTCAACCTCGACCAGGCGACGCGCGAGGCGATGCTGCAACAGTTGAACGCCGAACGCGAACGCCGTGCCCAGGTCACGAAAGCCGAGGGTCAGAAACGCGCGGTCGAGCTTCAGGCCGATGCGCAACTCTATGCCGCTGAGCAGGCCGCCAAGGCGCGCCGGATGCAGGCCGATGCCGAAGCCTATGCGACCGGCGTCGTAGCCGCGGCAATTCAGGACAATGGACTGGAGGCCGCGCAGTATCAGGTCGCACTGAAACAGGTTGAAGCTCTGAATGCGCTCGGCAACGGGCCCAGCAAATCGACCATCGTCGTACCGGCAAGCGCGCTGGAAGCCTTCGGCGATGCCTTCAAGATGCTTCGGGGGAGGACGTCGTGATGCCGCTCTGGTCACTCTGGTGGGCTTGGATGGCAGGCGCGCTTCTGCTCGCCATTCTCGAAGTCGTGGCTCCGGCTCAGATTTTCCTCGGGTTCGCCGCAGGTGCAGCTGGAACGGGGCTGCTTCTGCTGTTCGGTCTCCCGGGCCTGGCGGGATCGCTGCCAGCCACCCTGCTGGTCTTCGCCGTCCTGTCACTTATCGCCTGGCTGATCACGCGCAGGATCGCAGGCGTGCGCGAGGGCCAGGCCAAGGTTTTCAACCACGACATCAACGACAACTGATCGGGACAGGGGCGGCATGAGTGCCGCCCCCTTTCGCTTACCCTTCCAGAACCGCCTTCAGCTTGCTGAGGGCGCTGTCCGCTTCTTCCTGATAGCGGATAGGGTCCGAGAATTGCCCGTCCCGATCAAATAGCAGGACGTAGGCCGAATGATCCATGGTGTAGTCGTCGCCTTCGAGCGGCACGCGCGATGCGAAGACCCGGAAAGACTTGATGGCCCTGTCGATCTCCTCGCGTGATCCGGTGACGCCGACTACGCCCGGCGCCCATCCCACGTAGTCACCAAGGATGTCCGAAGTATCGCGTTCGGGGTCGACGGTCACGAAATAGACCCTCAAGGCGTCGGCGCCCGGACCTAGTTCCTCTTTCCAAGTCATGATGTCGCCCAATGTCGTCGGGCAGACCTCGGGACAATGGGTGAAGCCGAAGAACACGGCTGACGGCCCGTCCTCGAGCGTCTTCTCGGTGAACGCCGTGCCGTCCGTGGCCTGAAGCGAATAGTCTCCGCGCCCCAGCGTCGTCGCCACCTCCGCCTCACGCGGGGCGATGACAAGGAACCAGCCCGCCACCATCACGACAAGGGCCAGTGCGGCGGCGATAAGAGCCAGGATCACATCTCGCTTCATGTTCATGTCAGCCATCGGAATGCCCCATGCTGTGCGCACCTCGCATGTCACGCGGGCCGACATCGACCGTCACGGTCACCTCGCCCGCCTTCTCGAAGGTCAGCGACAACTCGAAGGTGTCGCCTTCGGTGAGGGCGTCCGTCAGATCCATGAGCATCAGGTGGTAGCCGCCCGGCTCCAGGACAACCGTCTGTCCTGCGGGGATCGGCAATCCGTCGACCAGGGGGCGCATGCGCATCACGTCGCCATCCATCTTCATCTCGTGGATTTCGACACGGCCCGCGACCGGTGTGCTGGCTGCGATCAGCCTGTCGTCCTCGTCGCCTCCGTTGGTGATGGTCAGAAAGCCACCTCCGACAGGCGCGTGCGGCGGTGTGGCGCGCGCCATAGGGGCGCTGATCGTCAGGTTTCCCAGGATGGTGTCATCGTGAGCGAGGGTCGGGCTCGCGGCAAGCATAAGTGCTGCGGCGAGGGCAAGGGTCCGTATCAACGGCATGTCGATTCTCCTGTTTGTCCGAATGTGCGTCGCTTAGGCGTCGCGCGGTGTGGTTCAGACGGACAGAGGAGGTGCTCTCGCAGGAGGTAGGTACGTTTGGAACGATCCCGCTTCGGCGGTCGGATGTTCGCCCGCGAAATCCTCACGCGCTGGCTCGACATCATGCAAAACCACCGGCGGAGACGAAAGTGCGGCGCTTGAATGCGCCACGGCCCAGTCGCAGGGCCCATCCCCCGCTTCACCCGGCGCTTCGCCACTGGCGAGGTCCGAGCACAGAACAGCAGACACTCCGTCCGGGCCGACCGAAGGCATGGTACCGGGCGCGAACGCCTGCACGGCCAGCCAAGGCAGGACAAGAAGAATCAGCCACGTCCGGCGCAAGATCGTCGTGATATCTGACCGAAGTCGGTTCATGCTGCCCGAGCTAACCTGAGCGGAAGCAATTGGAAACGTGCCACGGTGCCGCGCCGCCTATTGGATGTCCCGAAACGCGTCTTCCAAGCGACTGATTGCTGTCTCGAGCGTGGGCCGCGGGAGCGCGAGGTTGAATCTCATGTGCCCCGTGCCCCCGGTACCGAATTGCGAGCCTGGACTGGGCACGACACCGGCCTCGACGATCCGCCGCATGATCTCGGGATCGCTCATTCCCAGAGGCGTGAAATCGACCCAGGCGAGATAGGTGGACGTCATGTCCATCACCGAAACGCCTGCCAGCGCATTCATCCTGGCTGAAAACACGCGGAAGTTCTCGGCGAGATAAGCTCGTACCGCGTCGGACCAGTCGTCGCACTCCGTGAACGCGGCGGTCAGCGCCGCCATTCCGAAGCGGTTCGGCGTCGACTCGCGGTCAAGGATCACGGCGTCGAGCTTCTTTCTCAAGGCCGGGTCCGGCGTCACCAAAAATCCTGTCTCGGCGCCAGCAAGGTTGAAGCCTTTCGAGGCGGCAGAGAGAACAACGAGGCGTTCGGCGATATGCGGGGCAGCGACGGCGGTCGGAACGAAGGTCTCTCCTGGGAACAGAAGATCCATGTGGATCTCGTCCGAGATCAGGAAAAGGCCACGTTCGAGACAGAAATCGGCGACCTGACGGATTTCCTCTGCGCTCCAGACGCGCCCGCCCGGATTATGAGGTGAGCACAGCACGACCAGCTTAACGTTCTCGGTGAGTGCAGCGGAGAGACCGTCGAGGTCCATCTCGAACCGACCGTTCTCGATCCGAAGGGGGCTTTCCAGAACCTCGCGCCCCATGGCCTGCGCCTGTCGGTAGAAGGCATGGTACACGGGAGAGAACAGCACGATGGCATCGCCCGGCGCAGTACAAGCGGCTAGGGCGTCGCCAAAACCACTGACCACGCCATGCGTGTAGCGTACCCAGGACGCATCGAACTCCCATCCATGTTGGCGGCGATACCAGCCCGCGACCGCGTCGTTCGCCGCCTCAGGTCCGCCAAAATAGCCGAAATAGCCCCGCTCGACTTCCTTCAGCAGAGCGTCGCGGATTGCGGGCGCGGCAGTAAAATCCATGTCCGCCACCCACATCGGGATCGCGTCCGGATCGTCGACGCCGCAAGCCTTGATCAGCGCATCGTACTTCGAGGCATGAGTACCGCGCAAAGCAAGTTGATCGTCGAAGTCGTATCTCATTGATGCCCATATCCTTTAGAGTGGCGGCGACATTATCACTGCGCCTAAGGCCCGCAAGGCCCGCAAGGCCCGACGCTTGCGAGACGGCAATTCATGGCCTAGATCAACGCAATGGCGATCCGCGACATCCTCATTCACCCCGATCCACGCCTGAAAACCGTGGCCGATCCAGTCGAGACGATCGACGACGCCATTCGTCGTTTGTCCGAGGATATGCTCGAAACGATGTACCACGCGCCTGGCATCGGACTCGCCGCTCCCCAGTTGGGCGTGATGAAGCGACTTCTGGTCATGGATTGCGAAAAGGATGAGACGGCACCCCCACAACCTATGGTTCTTCTGAATCCGCGCGTCACCTGGACCTCGGAGTTGATCAACGTCTACGAGGAAGGCTGCCTGTCCATCCCCGAACAATATGGCGAGGTCGCCCGCCCGGCCGAGGTCGAGGTAGCTTGGGTCGGGCTGGATGGGAACGCGCAAAGTGCTCGCTTCGATGGCCTGTGGGCAACCTGCGTGCAGCACGAGATCGACCATCTCGACGGACGGCTTTTCATCGATTACCTCAAGCCGCTGCGGCGCCAAATGATCACGCGCAAGATGCAGAAGCTGAAGCGTGAAAAGGCGCGGGCGTGATCCGTTCCATCCTGCGCTGGCCAGACCCGATACTCTCTCGTCGCTGCGAGCCGGTCGGAAAGATCGACGACCGAATCCGCACCCTCGCCGACGACATGCTGGAAACGATGTACGACGCTCCGGGCCGAGGCCTGGCCGCCCCGCAAGTCGGCGTGCCGCTTCGCATGTTCGTCATGGACTGCTCCTGGAAGGACGGCAGCCCCTCGCCGAAAGTGGTCATCGACCCCGAAATAGTGACGTTTTCGGATCGTCGCGCGACTGGACCTGAGGGGTGCCTGTCGATCCCCGGCGTCACGGCGGACGTGGAGCGTTCGACGGACATCGTGCTGCGCTGGACCGATATCGATGGAACATCCCACGAGGGCTCTTTGACCGGATTTGAAGCGATTTGCGCCCAACACGAGTTCGACCATCTGAATGGCATTGTCACCTTCGACCGTGTGTCACCTGAGATGCGCGCGCTTCTTGAAGCCGAGTATGACCCGTGACCGTTCGGCCCTTCATTCTCTGGCCGGACCGTCGTCTTCGGACTGCCGCGTCGCCCACCGGGCCGATTTCCGACCAACACCGGGCAATCTGGGCCGACATGATCGAGACGATGGACGCTATGCCCGGCTACGGTCTTGCAGCGCCGCAAATCGGCGTGATGTTGCGCCTGGCCGTCGTGGATTGTTCAGATGACCGAGGCCGCGCCCTTCGCCTGGCCGATCCTATCATCGTCGCGGCCAGCGACGACACAAGGGACTGGGAGGAGGCCTCCCCGAACTTGCCCGGCGTCTCGGCCCGCGTCAGCCGCCCGGCGCGCGTGACGGTGGCCTTCACCGATGCGGACGGCGACCGGGTGCGGCAGGATTTCGAGGGTCTCTGGGCGACGAGCGTGCAGCATCAGATCGACCATCTGGACGGGCGGATGTATTTCGACCGTCTCAGCCGAACGAAACGCGAGATGCTTCTGAAGAAGGCGCTGAAACGGTGAGGCTTGTCTTCATGGGCACGCCGGACTTCTCGGTCCCGGCGCTGGATGCGCTCATGGCGGCGGGCCACGATGTCGTATGCGTGTATACGCAACCACCCCGCCCGGCAGGACGAGGCAAGAAGGATCGCCCCACGCCCGTGCATCGACGGGCGCTCGAGCTTGGGCGTCCGGTGCGCCATCCGGTCAGTCTCAAAGGGGCGTCGGAACAGGCGGAATTTGCCGACTTAGAGACGGATCTCGCCGTGGTGGTCGCGTACGGCCTTCTCCTGCCTCAAGCCGTACTGGATGCGCCCGCGCGAGGCTGCCTGAACATTCACGCCTCGCTCCTTCCGCGCTGGCGCGGGGCTGCGCCGATCCATCGCGCGATCCTGGCAGGCGATGCCGAGACGGGCGTCTGCATCATGCAGATGGACACCGGCCTGGACACCGGACCGGTTCGTCTTCGCGAGGCGACAGAGATCGGTCCGGAGGATACGACCGGGGATCTGCACGACCGCCTCGCCGATCTTGGAGCACGGTTGATCGTCACGGCGCTCGAAAGGCTGGATGCCCTCACGCCTATCCCGCAGTCGGACGAGGGCATCACTTACGCCCGAAAGATCGACAAGTCCGAGGCTCGCGTCGACTGGACGCGCCCCGCACAGGACGTCGATCGGCAGATCCGCGGCCTCTCGCCCTTCCCCGGCGCCTGGTGCGACGTGGACGGGGAACGCGTGAAGCTGCTGCGCTCCAGGCTGGCAACGGGCACAGGTGCTCCCGGCACCCATCTTGGCAGCTTCCGCATTGCCTGCGGGGATGGGGCGATCCGAGTACTGGAAGCGCAGCGCGAGGGCAAACGGCCCATGACGGTTGACGAGATCCTGCGTGGAATGAACCTGCCCGGGCGTCTGACTTAGCTCGCGTCAGGGAGACGACCTGCCAGGATACGGTCGATCAGCATGCTGAGGAGTTCAGCCCTGCTGTGGACCCCGGCCTTACGAAACACGGCGTTGAAATGCGCCTTGATCGTTCCTTCGGCGCTTCCACGCATCTCGGCGATTTCGGCAGTCCCCAAACCCTTGACCAGAAACATCGCGACGTCCGACTCGGCCGGGGACAGTTTCCAGTCCGCAAATTGCGCGCGGATCGCCTCATGAACTTCCGCGGCGGCCACGGCCAGATCCTGTTCCAAGGCCTCGCGATGGCGGAGAAGGGACATGAAGAGCCGAGCTTCGAGGAATATGGCGGCGATCAGCGTCGTGGTGGCCAGGGTTTCAACCGCCAGATGCTCGGTCAGATGCGACATTCCGCCTTCGTTCGCGATGTCGGCGAAAACGTCGGCGATGAAGAAGACGGCGCAGATTCCCTGCACCGCCATCAGGAGGGCAAGCCCCCAGTTTCGCGTCGCGATCGAGGTTTTCAACATGGCGCCGGTTTATTCCGACGGCAGAACCTTGCAACCCGTTACCATCGCCCGCGGCAAATTCACGCTTGTCCGCCAGCTTTCGAAAAGCACCGCCACGATGTGAAGGACGACCGAGATCTCGGCCCAGGTCACGGCGACCTCGTGCAGTTCCTCGGGCCATTCCACGCCCCAGAACATGTCCGTGGTCATCAGGTAGCCGGACAGCCCGATGACCAGAAGCGTCGCGAGAAGGTTATAGATCATCAGAGCGCCCAGCGGGGTGTGGCCCACATGGCGATGCGTCTCGCCACCCGCCATCTCGCGCATCTGGTCCAGCGAGCCGGACAGGCTGGGCGGAAAGCTGGCAAAGCGCGCATACCTGGTTCCAACGAGACCCCAGATGACCCGTGTCGCAACAAGCCCGAGGATCGCGTAGCCGATCCATTGGTGCAGCTTGCTGTCGTCGTCCACGAAAAGGGCGTTGGCCGCGAAACCGGCAACCAGCGTCCAGTGAAAGACCCTGACGACAGGGTCCCAGACCTTGATGCGTTCCATCCTGAGACTCCTGGGAAAAAGGCCGCAGACCGGGGGATGGGCGGTCTGCGGCCGCGCTGCCTGATCAGTCGTCGTTCTTGACTTCGACGATCTCGAAAGCAGCGTCCAGGAACACTTCGAACTTGCTGCCGTCCTTCTTGGCGTAAGCCTCGTACTTGCCGTCCTCGATCTTGATCTTGGCCACTTCATAGCCTTGTTCGGTCAGAAGCTGGCGGATGTGATCGGTGTTGGCATCGGTCAGCTCGACCGACTCGGCCGCAAAGGCGCCGGTCGCAAGCAGGGCAGAGACCAGGGCGGGGGTTATGAGCGTCTTGAACATGGGTATCCTTTCCATTGAGCGTCCGGCGGCAGGGATGGGGGAAGTGGCCGCCGGTGCCGGTAACTTGCGCAAGACGTCGGACATGGAAACTAACCCCAAGGGTCGGATCCGGGGCGTATGACCCGTGTTCATGTTTCTATGCCTTCGGGTTAGGCCCATTGCGCAGGATGCTGCCGGCGGACGGCACTGGATCGCCACGCCTGTCCCTCCCCAGTCCGCGCGCCGCCTGTTAGGCAGGGACATGGACACCCCGATTCTTCACGACCGGCTGCCAGAGGCGCCCTGGCTTGACCCCGCAATGCGGCGGCTGCCGGGGATCAGGCCCCGGCCGGTCGAGGACTGGATCCTGAGGGACGAAGCTTTCGCCGGTCAGATGGCGCTGCGAGACACCTTGATCGCGAAGGAGAGGCCGCGCGTCCACGAGCTTTTGACCGAGGGCGAGGCTGCTGCGCGCGAACTTCTCGAAATGGTCCTGAACGTTCTGGCGACGGATGCGGACTACCGGATGGGCACCAACGTCGTGACGCGCCCGGACGGTCAGATCATCGACCTCGACACGACCCTTCCCCTGGTGACACTCGGGCGGCTGGTACAGTCGGATTTCTGCATCCTCGAGGCCGGGCCGGACGGTCACGTCATGTCAGGAGCGATCCTGTGCTTCCCCGCCGGATGGACACTGGCGCAGAAGATCGGTCGTCCGCTCGACGGTATCCATGGCCCGGTGAAAAGCTACGACGCCGATGTCGGTCGACGGGTGCAGCGGCTGTTTGACGCGATCCGTCCCGACCAGATCCTCTGGCGGGCGAACGCTCATCTCTACGACGACCCAACCCTCTTCGCACCGCGGACCGAGGCGATGCCCCGGCCATATGTCGGGCTTGAGGCGGCGCAATACGTCCGTTCCGAACGCCAGACGCTTCGGCGGCTTCCCAGGACAGGCGCTGTCGTCTTCGGCATCCACAGCCTGATGGTTCCACTAGCGGGGCTGACCGACGAACAGCGCGCCGAGCTACATAGGCTCGACACGCGTGCTTCTGTCAGACCGGAAGAAGCGTCGACAGGGTAAGGCCTGCCCCCGCATGATCCAGCGCCAGGAAAAGGCCGGTCAGCGCCAGAACGTGCGCCGTCGTCCGAAGGTTCTCGCCGCCCAGGATGTTGAGGCAAAGAAGCGCCAGGCCCACCGGCATCGCGAAGATCAAGACGATCATGTTGATGACATAGACCGTGGCTCTGGCGACAGGGTCACCATGCTCGGGATGACTGGAGGGCTCGAACACGTCTTCCATCGCGGACTGGTGTGTCAGCGAAATCGAGTCAGCCCGGAAGATGCTCGTCTTCTCGCGGCGAAGTCGATCTTCCGGTGGCTCGAGGTCGGGAAAAAGATCACGGCTTGTGACCGCGACGCGGGAGATCCTCAACCCTGCAATTCGATGGACTTTTGTCATCCTGCTGTTGGCGCAAAGCGCCCCTCTCTGGAGAAAGTCTCTTTGTGTGAAAACTGTCCGTCAGACGTGCGCCACGATTGTGAAGAGATTGGGGCGACTTTGTGGACATCATGGCGACCTTGGCACCGTTGCGCGGCTTTCTTCCTATGATCGGATGCTTGTCCGCAACAATAGGATTCTGTCGCTGAAATTGTGTCTTTGGAGTGGCCAATGGCCTCGCCTAAGCGAGGCCATTGGAAGGTCAGCCGAACGTCAGTGGACGACCGCGTCCGCCGGTTTTGAGCGGTGAGACGAAGCAACCCGGTCGCCGATCATCAGGCCGTCCACACCGGCGCTGACTGTGACCGTATCGCCCTCGCCCACGTCGCCCGACAGCAGCAGTTCGGCCAGCTCGTTCTGTAGCGAGCGCTGGATCACGCGCTTGAGCGGACGCGCGCCGTAGACCGGATCATAGCCTTCGTCCGCCAGCCATTTCACCGCCGCCGCATCCAGTTCGAGAGCGACGTTCTGCTTTGCCAGACGCGACGTGAGCCTCCGAAGCTGGATCTCGACGATGGCGTCCATGTCCGCACGCGAGAGCCTGTCGAACACAATCATGTCGTCCAGGCGATTCAGGAACTCTGGCCGGAAGTGCGACCTCACGGCATCCATCACATCGCGCTTGGCGGCATCGGCATCAGCGCCTTCGGGAAGCTGGCTCAGCGCCTGCGACCCAAGGTTCGAGGTCAGGATGATCAGTGTCTGCTTGAAGTCGACCCTGTGGCCCTGACCATCCGTCAGAACGCCGTCGTCCAGCACCTGAAGCAGCACGTTGAACACTTCGGGGTGCGCCTTTTCGACCTCGTCGAACAGGACAACCTGATATGGTCTCCGCCGCACGGCCTCGGTCAACACACCACCCTCGTCATAACCGACATAGCCCGGAGGCGCGCCGATCAGTCTCGAAACCGAGTGTTTTTCCATGAATTCGGACATGTCGATGCGGACCATCGCCTTGTCGTCATCGAAAAGATACTCGGCCAGCGCCTTGGTCAGCTCGGTCTTGCCGACGCCCGTCGGCCCGAGAAACAGGAACGACCCCAGCGGCCGGTTCTCGTCCTGCAGACCCGCACGCGCGCGGCGGACGGCATTCGCCACGGCGGTGACCGCCTGCGACTGGCCGATCACGCGCTTGCCCAGTTCTTCCTCCATCTTGAGAAGCTTGTCGCGCTCGCCTTCCAGCATCTTGGACGTTGGTATGCCCGTCCAGCGCTCGACGACCTCGGCGATGTGTTCCGGTCGCACCGATTCCTCGACCAGAACGTCGGTATCCTCGACCTCGGCCGCGGCCAGCTTCTTCTCGAGCGCCGGAATGACGCCATAGGACAGTTCGCCCGCCCGCTGAAGGTTGCCTTCCCGCTTGGCCTGCTCCAGTTCGATCCGGGCACGGTCGAGCTCCTCGCGCGCACGTCCGGCGTCCGCCAGCTTGTCACGCTCGGCCTGCCATTGGGCGGTCATCTCGGACGACCGCTCCTGGAGGTCCGACAACTCCCTTTCGATCTTCTCCAGCCGATCCTTCGACGCGCGGTCGTCTTCCTTCCGCAGCGCTTCGGCCTCGATCTGCATCTGAAGGATGTTGCGGTCGAGCTGGTCCAGCTCCTCGGGCTTCGAGTCGAGCTCCATCTTCAGGCGCGACGCCGCCTCGTCGACAAGGTCGATAGCCTTGTCGGGCAGGAAGCGGTCGGTGATGTAGCGCTGCGAGAGGGTCGCGGCCGCGACAAGGGCCGAGTCCGAGATCTTGACGTCGTGGTGCAACTCGTACTTGTCCTTGATGCCGCGCAGGATCGAGATCGTGTCCTCGACCGTCGGCTCTGATACCATCAGCGGCTGAAAACGCCGGGCCAGCGCTGCGTCCTTTTCGACGTACTTGCGGTATTCATCCAGCGTCGTGGCACCGACGCAATGCAACTCACCTCGCGCCAGCGCAGGCTTGATCAGGTTCGCGGCATCCATTGCGCCGTCGGTTTTGCCGGCGCCCACCAGTGTATGCATCTCGTCGATGAACAGGATCACTTCGCCCGAAGCCGCGGTGACTTCGTTCAGAACGCCTTTCAGACGCTCCTCGAATTCGCCCCGATACTTCGCACCGGCGATCAACGCGCCCATGTCCAGCGCCATCAGCTTCTTGTTGCGCAGCGAATCCGGGACGTCGCCGTTGACGATACGCAGCGCAAGGCCCTCGGCGATGGCCGTCTTGCCGACGCCGGGATCGCCGATCAGCACGGGGTTGTTCTTGGTCCGCCGGCTGAGAACCTGCATGGTTCGCCGGATTTCCTCGTCGCGTCCAATGATGGGGTCGATCTTGCCCTGCTCGGCGGCCTCGGTCAGATCGCGCGCGTACTTCTTCAAAGCGTCGAAGGTATCCTCGGCCGAAGCGCTATCCGCGGTGCGACCCTTGCGGACGTCGTTGATCGCCGTGTTCAGCGTCATCGCGGTGATATCGCCCGCGTCGAGAGCCTCTTTCGCCTTAGAGCTGACGACCGCGAGCGCCGTCAGAAGCCGCTCGACCGCGACGAAACTGTCGCCGGCCTTCTTGGCGATCTTCGCGGCCTCGTCCAAGACCTTGACCGTCTGCTGGTCCATGTAGGTTTGGCCGGCATCGCCCTTCACCTGGGGGATTTTCGAAAGCGCAAGGTCTACGGCCTGCGAGACGCGCTCGGGCGATCCGCCGGCGCGACGAATCAGGTTCGAGGCGAGCCCTTGCTCGTCGTCCATCAAGGCTTTCAAAAGATGCTCGGGCGAAAGCCTCTGATGGCTTTCCCGTGCGGCGATCGTCTGCGCGGCCTGAAGGAACCCGCGCGACCGTTCCGTGAACTTCTCCAAGTCCATCGTTCTCTCCTCATAAAGCGCCCTGTCGTTGCGGCACCCGCTTCGCGGCATGCCCCTTCCGGGCCTCACGCTTCATTTGGGCTCTGCACCGGCTCTGCGCAAGGGCGTTGGAACCGCATTCAACAATCGGAGTTGGCTCATCGGATCGCAAAGCAAGGAGCGTCCCGGCATGTACTCGACCCAAGTCGGACCAGTGGTCTACAACCCCGCCACGCGCGCCTTCGAGGCGCTTGTCACCCTCAACGAAGGCCTCGACGGGGTACGCATCCCGTGCAGCCTGCGCTTTCCGATCGACGCACCGGCGTCCGTCGTCGTTCCCGCCTTGATCCGTCAGGCGAAGGAAAAGCGTCAGAGCAACCGCGCCCCTCTCGTCTCGCGCCTGTCGCGGCTCGCCGAAGGCTCCATCGCCGCCTGACCTTGCGTCCCTGTCCGTCGCGGTCTAACCCGCACAAAACCGGACAGGGGATGCGACCATGCTTCAGGCAGACGACAGACTGATCGTTGCCCTGGATGTCGGCGACGCGCTTCAAGGGCTTGCGTTGGCTGAACGGTTGGGGGAAAGCGTCAGTTTCTACAAGATCGGTCTGGGTATGCTCACTGGCGGCGGCCTCGCCTTGGCGAACGAGCTGAAGTCCGATCACGGCAAGCGCATCTTCCTCGACATGAAGCTCTTTGACATCGGGGCCACCGTCGAAGCTGCTGTGCGGGGCCTGGCGCAGTTCGACCTCGACTTCCTGACCGTCCACGGCGATCCGAACGTCGTTCGCGCCGCGCGTGAAGGGGCCTCTGGCTCGAACACGAAGATCCTCGCGGTGACTATACTCACCTCGCTCGACCGTGAAGACCTCGACGCCGCGCTTATCCGTGAAGGCTCCGTGTCCGATCTGGTGATCGAGCGCGCGGGTCGTGCCTTCGAGGCTGGCGCGCAAGGCATTATCTGTTCGCCCCTCGAGGCGCGCGCCGTCCGCGCGCTGCCGGAGGCCGACGGCCGTTTGATCGTGACGCCCGGAGTGCGCCCGGCTGGGTCGGACATGGGCGACCAGAAGCGCGTGATGACGCCGGCCGAAGCCATCGCCGAGGGCGCCGATCACGTCGTCGTCGGACGCCCGATCCACCGCGCCGCCTCGCCTCGCGCGGCTGTTCAGGACATCCTTGCCGAAATGTCGGCCCCCCAGGCGACGCAGCCGAACCGCTGAGGCGCCACGATCCAGAAGTTGCGTCAGACGACCACTGTGCCGGCCTTTTGAACGATCATTGTAGCGATCCTCGGGTCTTTAATGGTCGTCCCCGCGTCACTGTTCACACTTTCCGAACAGTCTCGCTGCACAATGCGATCCCAGCGCGGATTCACCATCGCGGGTCCCTATTTCCGTCACATTTCGTTGCATGGCTGGGATCACTGGACGGAACCAAACCGTGGACGAGGCCGAACGATGACTATGGTCAAGAAGATCACCGACGGACAGGTCGCAACCGCTGGTGTGACCGGCCTCTGTGCGGGGGCCAATGTCCGCACTCCCTGCGGCGAGCGTCACGTCGAGTTCTTGCGCAAGGGCGACTTGATCGTCACGCGCGACAATGGCCTGCAACCCGTCAGGCTGGTCTGGACACGGACCGTGAGCGGGGCGGAACTGGCGGCTGACCCTTCCCTCGCACCCGTCATGCTTTCGCCCCGTCTCGTCGGACCGATGATGCCGCAGAAGGCTCTCTCGGTCGGAAGCGCGCACCGTCTGCTGATCCCCGGGTGGCGGCTTGAGGACGAAGAAGACAGCGTCAGCTGCCTCGTGGCCGCACGCGATTTCCCCGGAACAGAGACACACGTGCCGCAAGGCGACGTTACTTACTATAATATCGTCTTCGACAGCGCGCAGGTCTTTGCTGCGAACGGATTGCCCGTCGAAAGCTTCGCTCCGTCGCAAGAGTCGCTCCGATTCGTCGCGAAGACGGTGCAAGAGGAACTTCGCTCGGCGTTCCCGGACCTCGGCCCCCGCTTCAAGGATTATCCCGCCCCGCGTTACAAGCTGCGCGAGAGGGTCTCCTACACTCCGCAATTCGCCTGACGCTCAGGCCTCCTCCAGCCGGTCATGCGCCGGGGGAGGGGCCGGGGTAAGACCCGAAAGTCGAGCGTACAGATCCTCGTCCATTTCGAAGTCCATGGCAGCCAGCGACGGTGCCAGCTGTTCGGCCGACCGCGCCGACACGATCGGTCCCAGGACGCCTGCATGTCGCGCGACCCAGGCAACGGCCAGCGTCGCGGGATGAACTCCGGCCTCCGCCGCGATCCTGGCAAGCTCGACGGCCGCGAGATGCATCCATTCCGGAGCGTAGCGCGCGGCATAGAGCGTGTCCGTCCGGATTCGCCCTTCGCCGCCCGAACCGTACTTGCCGGTCAAAAGACCGCCGCCGAGCGGCGAATACGGGCAGACCCGTACCCCTTCCGATACCGCCATCGGCAGGATCTCGACCTCGGCCTGTCGCTTGACGAGGTTGTACATCGGCTGGAGGAAGTCCACCTCGATCCCAAGGTCTTCTGCGACCCTGCGCGCCTTCATCACCTGCCAAGCCGCAAAGTTCGATACCCCGACATATCGGACCGCACCCGACGTCACGTACTCCGCGATGCAGCCAAGCGAGACCTCGAGGGGCGTCACCGGATCCCACTGGTGGATGTAGAACAGGTCGACCGTCTCAAGCCCCAGTCGCCTGCGGCTTGCGGCGAATTCGGTGTGGATGACCTCGGGCGTGGCGGTCTTCTTGTTGCCTGCCTTTGTCGCAACGAAAATGTCCTCCCGATGCCCCGACACGAGACGCCCGAGAATCTCCTCGGACTTGCCGCCGGTATAGGCGTAGGCCGTGTCGAAGAAGTTGATCCCGGCCTCACGACAGGCGTCGTACATCGCAGCGCTTCCGAGGTCGTCGGCGTTGCCTCCGAACTGCATCGTCCCGAAACTGAACCGGCTGACCGGCGTGCCGCTGATGGTCTGCATCGTCTCACTCTCCCTGAAATCGAAAGGCCGCCCCGAAGGCGGCCTTTCTGAAGCTTATGTCGCGGATCAGTTCGGGATTTCGCCCGTGATCCCCTCGACGTAGAAGTTCATCCCCGCAAGCGTGCCGTCATCCGCCGTCTCGCCCTCGGCCAGCCAGTCGCTGCCGTCCTGCTTCTTCAGCGGGCCGGTGAAGGGATGGTATTCACCCGCCGCGATGCTGTCGCGAAGCGCCTCGGCCTCGGCTTTTACCTCGGCCGGAACGGCGTCCGAGATCTCGCCGATTCCCACCATCCCCGGCCCGATGCCGTCCCAGGTGTTGTCGCTGGTCCAGGTTCCGTCCATCACCGCCTGCACGCGGTCGATGTAGTACGGCGCCCAGTTGTCGATGATGGACGACACCCGCGGCATCGGCGCATATTCAGCCATGTCGGACGCTTGCCCGAAGGTATAGACGTTTCCGGCTTCGGCAGCCGCAGCCTGCGGCGCGGTCGAATCGGTGTGCTGAAGGATCACATCCGCCCCCTGCTCGATCAGCGCCTTGGCGGCGTCGGCCTCTTTCGCCGGATCGAACCAAGTATAGGCCCAGACAATGGCGAACTCGACGTCCGGATTGACCTTCTTCGCGTGGATGTAGGCCGAGTTGATGCCACGGATGACCTCGGGGATCGGGAACGATGCGATGTAGCCAATCTTGTTCGACTGGGTCAGCTTGCCCGCGATGTGCCCCTGCACCGCACGCCCCTCATAGAAGCGCGCCGAATAAACGCCCACGTTGTCGGCGGTCTTGTAGCCCGTCGCGTGCTCGAACTTCACGTCCGGGAACTTTGCCGCGACGTTGATCGTCGGGTCCATATAGCCGAACGACGTGGTGAAGATCAGGTCCGCGCCCTGCAGCGCCATCTGCGTGAGCGCCCGCTCGGCATCCGCACCTTCCGGCACGCTTTCCTGATAGATCGTCTCGACCTGGTCGCCGAAGTGCTCCTCCACCGCAAGCCGCGCCTGGTCATGCTCGTAGGTCCAGCCGCCGTCGCCGATCGGCCCGACATAGATGAACCCGACCTTGACCGGGTCCTGCGCAAGCGCGGGATTGGCGGCGATCAGCGCCGCGGCAGCAGCGGCCGAAGCCAGGAATGTACGTTTCTTCATTGGTGAACTCCCCATTGGTAACTGTATTGGCCTCACGACGAGGCGTGGAAGGATCGCCCGAGCGACGCGGGCGCATTTGCAGCGGCCCGGCGCCGGTCGGATGAGATGATGACCAGCACGACGATGGTTATCAGGTAAGGCGACATCGACAAGAGCTCGACCGGAATGGCCACGCCGGCGGCCTGAAGGTTGAGCTGCAACACGGTCACGCCGCCGAAAAGATAGGCGCCCAGCAGCACGCGCCATGCGCGCCAACTGGCGAAGACGACGATGGCCAGGGCAATCCATCCCCGGCCGGCCGTCATCCCTTCGGTCCATTGCGGAACGATGACAAGGCTCAGGAAGGCGCCGCCCAGTCCGGCACAGGCGCCCCCGAAAAGGATTGCAACGAACCGTGTGCCACGCACCGAATAGCCAAGCGCATGGGCTGACTCGTGGCTCTCGCCGACGGCGCGCAGGATCAGCCCCGGCCGGGTCGAGCGCAGGACCCACCAGACCGCGACGACGAGCAGAAGCGAGATATAGACCATAGGGTGCAGCGCGAAGACCGGAACGTCGGAAAGCCCTGGAATAGACACTCTTGGCGATGACGGCGGACGCACTCCGTTATAGCCCTGTCCCATCAGCGACGACACGCCCAGGCCGAACAGGGTCAGGCCCAAGCCCGTTGCGACCTGGTTCGACAGGAACACCAGCGTCAGCAGGGCGAAGAGCGCCGCCAGGATCGCCCCCGCAACAGCCGCCGCCAGGAACCCCACCGTGGGTGAGCCGGTCTCGACCGCAGCGATGAACCCGGCCACCGCGCCCACGATCATCATGCCTTCGACACCCAGGTTCAGAACGCCGGACTTCTCTGCCACGAGCTCGCCCATAGCTGCGAGAAGGATCGGGGTCGACGCGACCATCAGAGAGGCGATCAGGACAAGAGGGTCGATGGAGCCGAACATCAGGCGTGAGCCTCCCTGCCGAAACGGACCCGGAAGTTCGTCAGCACGTCGAACCCGAGAAGGAAGAACAAAAGCATTCCCTGGAACGCCTGAATTGCCGCCGCTGGCAACCCCATCGTCGCCTGCGCCGCCTCGCCCCCAATATAGGTCAGCGCCATCAGAAGCCCCGCCAGCAGGATGCCGATCGGATGCAGACGGCCAAGGAACGCCACGATGATCGCCGTGAAGCCGTAGCCCGTGTTGAAGTCGATGCTGATCTGCCCCGCCGGTCCCGCGACTTCGAACAGGCCCGCAAGGCCCGCCAGCGCGCCCGAAATACCGAGGCAGAACAGGATCAGCCGTTCGGGGTTCACCCCCGCAAATCTCGCCGCCCGCGGGCTCTGCCCGGCAAGCCGGATGTGGAACCCCATGAGGTGTCGCGACAGCAGGATATAGGTGAAGATGACCGCGATCAGCGCCGCGACCACCCCCCAGTGCATTCCCGAGTCGGCAATCAGCTCGCTGTTCGCCGCCGCCTCGTACTGCCGCAGGTTCCGCGATCCGGGAAAGCCCGACCCGTCAGGGTTGCGCAACGGACCCAGCGCCATCCAGGCGAGGATCTGCTCGGCGACATAGACCAGAAGCAGCGACACCAGGATCTCGTTCGTGTTGAACCGCGTCTTCAGGATGCCGGGGATCATCGCCCACAGGAATCCGCCCAGCGCACCGGCAGCGATCATCAGCGGAAACACCAGCCACCGCGCGTCGAGCGGATAGAGCGCAAGCCCCACCGCCGCGCCGCAGATCGCGCCGATGATGTACTGCCCCTCGGCCCCGATGTTCCATATGCCCGCGCGAAACCCCAGGCTGAGGCCCACGGCGATCAGGATCAGCGGTCCCGCCTTCACGAGAAGCTGGCCGCGATAGTAGAAGGCGTATTCGCCCAGGATCGGATCCCAGAAGATCGTGCGGATCGCCTCGACCGGGTTCTTGCCGAGGGCGGCGAACATGATGCCGCCAGCGATCATCGTCGCCAGCACCGCGACCACCGGCGTTGCCCAGGCCCAGACCCGCGAGGGCGTGGGACGCTTCTCAAGCCGGATCATGGCGCTTCATTTCTTTCCAAATACGCACGGCGCGACGCCTAGACATGCGCCACCTCCATCCCATGCGCGCCGCCCATCATCAGGCCGATTTCTTCCATCGTCAGCGCCTCGGTCGGCCGGGCAGCACTCAGCCGCCCTTCGTTCAAGGCGGCAAAGCGACCCGCGATCTCCATCAGCTCGTCCAGGTCCTGGCTGATGCACACGACCGCCGCGCCCTCGCCGGCAAGGTCCAGAAGCGCCTGACGGATTGCAGCCGCCGCACTCGCATCCACGCCCCAAGTGGGCTGGTTGATGACCAGGACCTCGGGCTTCTGAAGGATCTCGCGTCCAACCACGAATTTCTGGAGGTTTCCGCCCGACAGCGACCGCGCCGCGTTGTCCGGCCCCGGCGTCCTCACGTCGAAGGCTGCGATGACCTCCTCGGCATAGCGCCGCGCCCTCTTCCAGTCGACGAATCCGTTCGAGACAAGGTCTTTCCGCACCCAGGCGGACAGCACACCGTTCTCGACAAGGCTCATGTCAGGCGCCGCAGCGTGACCCAAACGTTCCTCGGGCGCGGCCAGAAGCCCAAGCCGCCTGCGCGCATTCGGCCCAAGGGCACCTATGTCGCGCCCCTTGAGAGCGACGGCACCTGCGGCCGTGCCGATTTCACCCGACAGCGCACCCAGAAGCTCGTCCTGTCCGTTGCCCGCGACGCCTCCGATCCCCAGAATCTCGCCCTCGCGCACCTCGAAGGACACGTCTCGCAGCGCGGTTCCGAACTCCGACGGCGACGCGACCGACAGCTTGTCGACCTTCAACGCCACCGGACCCGGCGCCCCGGCCCGAATGGCCGGCGTCTTGAGCTCGGTTCCGACCATCAATTCGGCCAACTCGCGCGCCGACTTCTCGCGCGGATCGCAAGACCCGACGACGCGGCCCAGCCGAAGCACCGTCGCTCCCTGGCAGAGCGAGCGGATTTCCTCGAGTTTGTGACTTATATAGAGGATCGACGTGCCTTCGGACTGAAGCTTCCGCAGCGTCTCGAACAGGATGCCCACCTCCTGTGGCGTCAGCACGCTGGTCGGCTCGTCCATGATCAGAAGCTTCGGGTCCTGCAGCAGGCAGCGGATGATTTCGACCCGCTGACGTTCGCCGGCGGAAAGATCGCCCACCAAACGCGACGGATCCAGCGGTAGGCCGTATGTCTCGCTGACTTCGCGGATCGACGCGGCCAGCGTCCGCATGGGCGGCGGAGTCTCCATCCCCAGCGCGACGTTCTCGGAGACGTCGAGCGCCTCGAACAGGCTGAAATGCTGGAACACCATCGCCACGCCCGTCGACCGCGCATCATGCGGACTCGACGGCGCATAAGGCTGCCCGGCGAAAGTCATCCGCCCTTCGTCGGGTCGCACGAGACCATAGACCATCTTCACCAGCGTCGACTTGCCGGCGCCGTTCTCGCCCAGAAGTGCGTGTACCTCTCCCGGTCCGACCGAAAAGCTGACGTCGTCGTTCGCCACGACACCGGGATAGGCCTTGCGCAGGCCGCTGACCTCAAGAAGAGGCCCCGCGCTCACGCGCCCGCTCCGGTCCAAGCCGTCATGTCCGTCCCCCGTGTCCCTTCCGCCAGTATGCGCGTCGCCACGCCCAAGGCAATCGCCTGCGGATGTTTGCCCAGCGTGGGGTCCCCGATTGGACAGATCATGCGTGAAATGGTGGCGTCGGCATGACCCAGCGCCGCAAGCCGCGACCGGAACCGAGCCCGCTTCGTCGCCGACCCGATCAGCCCCAGCGCGCCGAACGGCCTCGACAGGATGCGGTGGCACAGTTCCAGGTCGAGAGCGTGGGAATAGGTCAGGACGAAGTGCTCGGCGCGCGGTCCGGATAACGACACTAGATCGGCAGGATTCTCTGCGACAAGAGTTCTCGACGCCAGCCGGGATCTCCTCCGGAAAGCGGTCGCCCCCGCTGTCCGCCCAACTCAGGCGCAGATCCGGCAAGGGTGACAGGACCGACACCAGTGCGCGGCCGACATGCCCGGCGCCCCAGACCCAGACTTCACGGCGCGGACGCGACACAGGCTCGACCATCCAGCCCGACACGATACCAGGTACCGGCAGCAGACCCGATCCTCGCGCTTCCGCAAGGATGGCGCGGACCGCCAGAGGCATCTCTTCCGAAGCTCCCGGAATCGGCCGCGCGACGACCTCTCCTCCAAGTCCAACCAGTCGGGCCGCGTCCCAGACCTCGGTCAGCACGCTTACAGCCCCGCCGCAGCACTGACCCAGCGCGGGCCCGAGCGGCACCCGGTCGAACCTGTCCTGCCCCGCCACCAGCGCTTCTCGAGCGCGCCGGATGGCCTCGAACTCCAGTGCCCCGCCTCCGATGGTCCCCGACACCGTAGTGGCCGTCACCAGCATCGCCGCCCCCGCCTCGCGCGGCACGGAGCCCCTCGTCTCGGCGACCACGACCCGTGCGACGGGCGCGAGGCGCCGAATATCATCGACGGCCAAGCTCATCGGCATTCTTCTTGGCGGAAATACTCCGGGGAGCGCGAGGGGCAGAGCCCCTCGCCCGCCGCGACGACGAAGGCGGCGCACCTCATGCCCGTACCCTGCGAACGGCGGCCAGCACTGCCTCCGGCGTCGCAGGCGCCCGCAAGGCGGGATAGCCCGAACCGCAGGACGCCACCGCGTCGGACAGCGCGAGAAAGGCCGAGATGCCCAGCATCAGCGGAGGCTCTCCCACCGCCTTCGACCGGTACACCGTCTCTTCGCGGTTCGCGCCGTCCCACAACGCGACATTGAAGACTTCGGGTCGGTCCGAACATGCCGGGATCCTGTAGGTCGACGGCGCGTGTGTGCGCAGCCGCCCCTTGTCGTCCCACACCAGTTCCTCGGTCGTCAGCCAGCCAGCTCCCTGGACATAGCCGCCCTCGATCTGGCCGATATCGATGGCCGGGTTAAGCGACGTGCCGCAGTCGTGCAGTATATCCGTGCGCAGGATGCGGTACTCGCCCGTCAGGGTGTCGATGACGACCTCGCTCACGGCGGCTCCGTAGGCGAAGTAGAAGAACGGCCGACCCTGACCCTTGATCCGGTCCCACTGTACCTTGGGCGTGGCATAGAACCCCGTCGACGACAGGCTGACGCGCGACTGATACGCATCGAGCACCACCTTTTCGAACGGAATGCGCTCGCTGCCGACATGCACTTCGTTGTCCTCGAAGCGTACCGACCCCGGATCGGCCTGAGCCCGCTCGGCCACGAACACGGCAAGTCGGTCGCGGATGGCGTCGCACGCGACCTGAACCGCCATGCCGTTCAGATCGGATCCGGACGAGGCCGCGGTTGCACTGGTGTTGGGCACCTTGCCCGTGTCGGTCGCGGTGATCTTGACGTGATCCAGCCCGACCCCGAACCGGCTCGCCGCGACCTGCGCAACCTTCTGGAACAGACCCTGCCCCATTTCGGTGCCACCATGGTTCAGGTGGATCGAGCTGTCCTGGTAGACGTGGACAAGGGCGCCGGCCTGGTTGAGATGGGTCAGAGTGAAGCTGATCCCGAACTTGACCGGCGTCAGCGAAATTCCCTTCTTCAGAAGCGCGTTCGACGCGTTCCATTTCGCAATCGCGGCTCTTCGCCTGGAATAGTCACTTGTCTCCTGCAGCCGCTCGACCATCCCGTGAAGGATGAAATCCTCCACCGGCATCCCGTAATGCGTCGTCTGCGTCTCGAAGTCTTCCCGCTTCGGTGAGTGCGCCCCGCCGAACCGCTTGCCTGTCCCTGCAGCCTTGACCGCCATGTCGCGATAGAAATTGAGCGCCCGCACCTCGACCGGATCGCGACCCACGGCATGTGCGACGTGATCCAGAACGCGCTCGATCCCCAGCATCCCCTGAGGGCCGCCGAACCCGCGAAAAGCGGTGGCGGATTGGGTGTTGGTTTTAAGCCGATGCGACTCCACCCGCATGTGAGGGATGTGGTAGGCATTGTCGGCGTGCAGCATCGCGCGGTCGGCCACAGGCAACGACAGGTCCATCGACCAGCCGCAGCGGCAGAACTGCACGAAGTCCACCCCCGCGATCCGTCCCTTGCCGTCGAAGCCCACGCGATAGTCGATACGGAAATCGTGGCGCTTGCCGGTGATCGTCATGTCGTCGTCACGGTCGTAGCGCATCGAGCATGGCCGCCCGGTCAACCGTGCCGCGATGGCGCAGGACACCGCCAGCGCGTTGCCCTGGCTTTCCTTCCCGCCAAATCCGCCGCCCATGCGGCGCACCTCGACCCGGACCGAGTTCATGTGGCGACCGATGGCCTCGGCCACCTTGTGCTGGATCTCGGTCGGATGCTGGGTCGACGAGTGGACGACCATGTCGCCGCCTTCCTGGGGCAGCGCAACGGCGGCCTGACCCTCCAGGTAAAAGTGCTCCTGCCCGCCAATCTCGATCGATCCTTCCAGACGACGCTCAGCCGCCGAGATCGCTGCGGCGGCGTCGCCCTTCTGGTAGAGACGCGGCCCGTCCTCGAACCGGCTGTCCGCGGCGATGGCGTCATCGATGGACAGGATCGCAGGCAAGGGCGCGATCTCCGCCCGGCCCAGACGTGCGGCCCGGCGCGCCGCAAGATGGCTGTCCGCGACAACGAGGAACAGCGGCTGCCCTACATATTCCACGGTGTCCGTCGCCAGCAGCGGTTCGGGCGAAGGCGAGGGCGAGACGTCGTTGGCGTAGGGCAGATCCGACGCCGCCAACACCGCGACGACACCCGGCGCCGCGCGTACTTCATCGAGGTCGAGGCCGGTCAGGTGACCATGCGCCACCTCGCTCACCCCGAAAGCCAGGTGCAGGGCGCCCTTCGGAAGGGGAATGTCGTCGACATATCGTGCCTGCCCCGTGACATGCAGGGGCGCCGCATCGTGCGGCAGGGGTTTTGCGACGGTCATGCCCGTACCTCGCGCACGCTGACGGTCTCGCCCGCCATGTCGTGGAAATAGCGGATCAGCATGTTCCGCGCTGTCTCAAGCCGATATCCGGACGAGGCGCGCATATCAGACATCGGCTGGAAATCGTCACTGAAGCGGGACAATGCGGCCTCAACGGTCTCCGTCGTCCAAGGCTGGCCCACCAACGCCGCCTCGACCGTTGCCGCTCGTTTGGGAATGCCGGCCATGCCGCCGAAGGCGATGCGGGCCGATGTGACGACCTTCCCGTCAACCTCGACGTTGAAACAGCCGCAGACAGCCGAGATGTCCTGATCGAACCTCTTCGACAGCTTGTAGCACCGAAGCGCCGCCGCCTTCTTGGAGATCGTCACGGCCTCGACGAACTCGCCCGGTCGCCGGTCCTGCTTGCCGTAGTCGAGAAAGAAGTCCTCGATCTTCATGTCGCGCCGCTCCGACCCCTTCCGAAGATGCAGCGTCGCACCAAGCGCGATCAGCGCCGGAGGATTGTCCCCGATGGGCGAACCGTTCGCGATGTTCCCCCCGATGGTCGCCGCCTGCCGAACCTGTTCGGATCCATAGCGTCGCACCATTTCGGCGTAGGATGGATGATGCCGCACGAGAACCGGTAGAAGTGCGGCCATCGTCACGCCGGCACCGATCCGCAGCGTCGCGCCCTCGTCGTCGATGACCTGAAGATCGCGGCAGCGGTTCAGGAAAGCGACTTCCGGCAGGTCCCGCAGCCCCTTCGTCACCCACAGACCAACGTCCGTGGCCCCTGCGATCAGGGTCGCGTCGGGATGGGCCTGATACCACGCCGCAAGCTCGTCCGAAGTCTCGGGCGCATAGGAAACAGTCTCTGACACAGGCATATCGTCCGACATCCATGCCGGCACCTTTGCCTTGGCCGCCGCCTCGGCTGCCCGGACGATCGGGGCATAGCCCGTGCAGCGGCACAGGTTTCCGGCCACCACATCGTCGTGGTCATGGCGACCCTGCATATGTCCGACCGCCATCGACACGACGAAGCCCGGCGTGCAGAACCCGCACTGGCTGCCGTGGTGATCGATCATCGCCTGCTGTACGGGATGCAACGCACCATCCGGCCCGGATACGCCTTCGACTGTCCGCACCGCGCGACCGTGGATCTGCGGCAGGAACAGGATACAGGCGTTCAGCGCCCGCGCGCCCGCCTCGTCCGTGACCATAACCGTGCAGGCGCCGCAGTCGCCTTCGTTGCATCCTTCCTTCGTGCCTGTGAGACCGCGCTCCTCGCGCAGCCAGTCGAGAAGCGTCCGCGTCGGCGGCGCGTCGACCTCCACAGTTTCCCCGTTGAGAAGAAACCTGACCTGCATGTGAAATCCCGCCGCCTTACCCGAAGTCCGTGCCGCGCGCCGTCGATGCGGCGTAGAGAGCGCGCGAAGTCCCTGTTGACGGTGATGAAAGCGCGGAATCTCGCCCTTGGCAAGCCCATCACGCCTCTGTGACCCGTCGGGCGACGCTCGACGTGCCAGCCTTTCGGCCGAAACAGCAGCGGAGGGAATCGCATGACACGGATGACGGCCAAGGACTTCGACCAGGATCTTCTGGACCTCTACGACTTCTACGCGCACGGAAAGATCACGAAGCGCGAGTTCCTCGACCGCGCCGGAAAGTATGCGGTCGGCGGGGTCACGGCCCTGGCGCTGCTGGAAATGCTCAGTCCCAACTACGCGATGGCGCAGCAGGTCAATTTCAACGACGAAACCATCGTGCCCGAATACGTCACCTATCCGTCACCCAACGGCACGGGCGACGTGCGGGGCTATCTCGTCAAGCCCGCGAACGCGCCCGAAAAACTGCCGGCGGTCCTCGTGGTACACGAGAACCGGGGCCTGAATCCCTATATCGAGGATGTCGCCCGCCGCGTCGCAAAGGCCGGCTTCATGGCGCTCGCGCCCGATGGGCTGACCTCGGTGGGCGGCTATCCCGGCAACGATGCCGAGGGCCGCGACCTGCAGCAGACCGTCGACGGCGAGCAGTTGATGAACGACTTCTTCAACGGCTTCGACCACCTGCTGACCCGCGACGATTCAACGGGAAAATGCGGCGCCGTCGGGTTCTGCTACGGCGGCGGCGTGTGCAACGCGCTGGCCGTGGCCTTCCCCGAAATGGCGGCCAGCGTGCCCTTCTACGGCCGGCAGGCGAACGCCGCGGACGTCCCGAAGATAGAAGCGGCGCTTCTCCTTCACTATGCCGGACTCGACGAGCGTATCAACGAGGGCTGGCCGGCCTACGAGGCGGCGCTGAAAGAGCACGACAAGGTCTACGAGGCCTACATCTATGAGGGTGTGAACCACGGCTTCCACAACGATTCGACGCCGCGCTACGACGAGGCCGCGGCGAAACTGGCCTGGGATCGCACCATCGCCTGGTTCAACCAGTATCTCGTCTGAGGGGCAGAGAGAGGGACGCGGATCCCGGTCCGCGCCCCTCGAGCTTGTCACTTAAGAGACGTTGCGAGTTCGTCGAGTTGCCGCAGCGTCGTGCCCCAACCGTCCTGGAACCCCATGTCCTCGTGCCGCTTCCGGATTTCCTCCGTGCTGTGCAACGCGGTCGCCTTGTACAGGGTGCCCCCGTCCTTCGGCTCGAACTCGATGATCGCCGTCATGAACGGTTCGCCGCGCGGCCGGAACCCGCTGGCAAGCGCATCGCGTGGTCACCAGACGACGCGCCGGCTCGACCTCGAGCACGCAGCCTTCAAGCGGCATGACCGTTCCGTCCGGCAATGTCATCGTCAGGTTCGCCTTTCCGCCTGGCCGGAACTCGTACTCGATGTCGGTGATCTTGACGGGCTTCGGCGCAAACCATTCGGCGAACAGCTTCGGGTCGGTCCAGCAGCGCCAGACGGTCTCGGGTGAGGCCTTGATGTGGCGCTCGATGTAGAGGTCCAGCTCTGGATTGAAGTCTGTCACGGGAAAGCTCCTTTCAGTGACTGTCATTGGGGGTTTCGACTTCGCGCTCCAGCCTCTCGGCCAGTTCGGTCAGGCGATCGGTTCGGGCTTCCCAGAGTGCGCGCTGGCGCGAAAGCCAGCCTTCGGCGCGCGCCAGCGTAGCGGCCTCGATATGCACGGTCCGGACACGTCCGCTTTTCTCGGTTCGGACCAGACCTGCCCTTTCCAGCACCTTGAGGTGCTTCAGGAAGGTCGGCAGCGCCATGTCGTGCGGCGCGTGCAACTCGCTGACGCTGGCCGAGGCCCGCGCCAGCCGTTCGATCACGGCACGACGGGTCGGATCGCCGAGGGCGGAAAAGTATGCGTCCACTTGGTTAGCCATTTGGCTAACTTTTAGATCTCCCCCAGCGACGCGTCAAGGCACCTCGTAGGGTTCGACTTCCTTGGGCGCGAGGGTCAGCCCAGCCGCGACATCCCTTATGTGTCGCCCCGCAACCTCCATCTCGCCCGCGATCTCGGCCAGAGGCACCATGACGAAGGCGCGGTTGAACATCTCGGGATGCGGCAGCGTCAGGGCGGGCGAGGCGAACTCCTCCTCACCCAGGAACAGCAGATCAACGTCGATCAGTCGCGGCCCCCATCGCTCGCCGGGCGTCCGGCCCAGTTGGACCTCGATCTCTTTCGCGGCCCGCAACGCCTCGTGCGGCGTCAGGCTGGTCTGCCCCACGGCGCAGGCATTGACGAACCAGTCCTGGTCTTCCTTCCCCCAGGGCGCGGTCTTGTAGAACGACGACACCCTGTGGATCTCGATCCCGTCCACCGCCTCCAGGAACGCCAGCGCAGCACGGATCTGGGAGGACTTCTCGCCGACGTTGCTGCCCAGGGCGAAACCGACCGTCCGTTGACGCAGCCGCGTCAGCTCTACGCCGACGGTGTCGAAACTGGCGTCTATCGGCGCGCCCGGCTTGCGAATACGTACTGTCGCAGCCGTCGCCGTCCTGAACCGCTCCAGGATGGCCGCGATCACGCGCTCGGCGAAGGTCTCGATCAGGCGATAGGGCCCTTGGTCCGAGACCTCCTGCGCCAGCGCGCACAGCGTCGCATAGCAGATTGCCCGACGATAGTCGTCGTTCCGGACGCGCGCCGCGCATCCGTCCGGACTTCGATGTCGAGGAAGAACCGCTGCCCGAGGATGCGTTCCTCCTCGTTCACTCCATGCCGTCCGACGATGCAGAGGTTCGTCACGAATATTCGTGTCGTTCATGCCCTGCCCTCCTCCGAAACGTCGCCTGCACCATCTTCACCGCCTCGACATGCGGGGCGACGTCGTTGACGCCGGATCACCCGGGCGCCCTTCGCGAGGCCCAGCGTATTCGCAACCAGCGTCCCCGTCAGCCGCCCGTCGACCTCGGCGGCAAGAACATGCCCGATGAACTTCTTGCGCGAGAGACCAAGCAGCACCGGACGCCCGTACCACTCGCTCAACTCGTCCAGCCGGTTGAGGCAGGTCAGGCTTTGCGCCGGCGTCTTGCCGAAGCCGATGCCGGGATCGACGAGAATCCGCTCTTGCGCCACCCCGGCACGCGCGGCCAGATTCCAGCGAACGGTCGAGGAACCGTCGCATGTCGGCCATCACGTCCCGATTTGGGTCGACGTCCAAACGGTTGTACATCAGGACCGCGATCGCACCCGTCTCCGCCGTCATCGTCTCGGCCATCCTCGGCATCGCGCTGGGCAACCCCACACGTCGTTGACGATCACGGCCCCCGCGGCCACAGCTGCCCGCGCCACTTACGCCTTGTAGGTGTCGATCGACAATGATCGG
>CAVZZP010000002.1:0-1130000 GCA_963779765.1 uncultured Alphaproteobacteria bacterium
GGGAATGCGGCACGACTCGCGTAACATAGACCGCCTGAGGTTCCGCGGTATCTTCTCGCCACGAGAGTCCCAGTCGGATTGGGCTTCCAGAGAGCGGAACTTGTAACTCCAACTGTTCTTCCACTCCAGTGCGTTTGACAATCACTTGTAAAGGCGAATCGCTCTGCAGGGCTAAGGATTCAAGCACCGTAGCACTACTCAACGGAATTCCATTGATCGAAATGAGTTGGTCTCCAAGCTTGAGGGGACTGCGAGCGTCGAGGATACCGATCACTTGTAAAGTGCCAGAACCCGCTTCGACCGGCTTATACGTGAAGCTGAGCCGCGAAGCTAGAGGAGGAAGGGCTCTTCCAAGCGGGTCTGACGATAAGGGGTATCTAATCTCGCTTCGCTGCGGAAGCTCGGCAATTTTTCCAAGCTCGGCCAGTTCTTCCACTTGCTCCAAGATGTAGCTTGTCACCAACTGAATCCCTGAAATATTGAGCTTCTCGACATCATCCGAAGGTCGATGGTAGTCGCCATGCAGCCCCGTGTGGACATACAGCGAAGGAATCTGGCGTTGGAAAAAGGTCCAATGGTCACTATTGTCCTTGTATTCCCAGTTGTAATCGAGCCATGCTCCTTCCAAGCGATCGTGCTCATCAATCGGCGGAAACCGTCACCGCACCGCGTGCCACCAACTTCGCGCCGAGGGCGTGCCGGTCGCGGGCTACTACGTCTGGTCTCTCATGGACAATTACGAGTGGTCGCTTGGCTATGAAAAACGCTTCGGCCTCGTCCACGTCGACTTCGACACGCTGGAGAGAACGCCCAAGGCGTCCTACCTTGCGCTGAAAGAGGCCTTCGAGCGCGCATGACACACGATTTCCGATACGCTTTCACTGGTCGCCGACGTCGGCGGCACCAACACCCGCGTGGCGCTCGCCAAGGGCGCGCATCTTCTGACGGAAGCGTCCGGCGGTTCCGCAACGCCGACCATCCCAGTCTCGAGGACGTGCTGTCGGTCTATGTCGCCGACGAAGGCGTCGACTGCGCTGCCGCCGCTGTCGCGGTCGCGGGACCGGTGCGCGATGGCAAGGGAAGCCTGACCAACCTCGACTGGTCGATCGACACCCCGATGCTGGCCCGCGTCACGAAGGCCGAGCGGCTTGCCGTCCTGAACGACCTTCAGGCCCAGGCCCATGCTCTTGGACACATCGCGCCCGAGAACCTGCGCGCCGTCATTCCCGCCGGTGAGGGGCAGTCGGGGTCGACTCGCCTTGTCGTGGGCGTCGGCACGGGCTTCAACGCCGCGGTTGCACTTGAAACGCCGGCGGGCCGGATCGTGCCCCCCGCCGAATGCGGGCACGTCACCATGCCCGTCCGCACGGCGGAAGCGCTTGGTCTCGCCGAGTTCGTCGACGACCGACACGGCTTCGCGTCGGTCGAGGACGTTCTGTCCGGGCGCGGGTTGGAGAACATCTATGCCTGGCGTTCGGGCAGGAGCCGAAGCACCTCCGAGATCCTCGCCGCCGTGGATGACGACACCGCCGCGACCGAGTTGGTCGAATGGTTCGTGCGGCTGATGGGGGCGGTTGCGGGCGACCTGGCCCTGATCTACCTGCCCTTCGGCGGCCTGTTCCTGATCGGCGGGATGAGCCGCGCGATGACGCCCTATTTCGACCGCTTCGGATTCGCCGACAGCTTTTGCGACAAGGGCCGGTTCTCGGACTTCCTGGGCCAGTTCCCGGTCTCGGTCGTCGAGGACGATTTCGCCGCCCTCAGCGGTCTTGCCGCGCACCTAGCGGATGGCAGGGCCTAAAGGCCCGCCAGCTTCTCTCCGAGTAACCGCATCTTAAGAGCCCCCGGTCTAATCAGCACGGGCCGGAGGACGATGGTCCGACGGTCTCAGGTCTGAAATCGAGGTGTTTGGATGGCGAAGCGGGTGAAGCTTGACGCTAGGCTGGATTCCGCGGCGGCCGACAGGTTGCGCGCGCAGTTGAAGGGGTCAGCGGACGGCGATCTGACGCTGGACGCCACGTCGGTCGAAATGCTGGGCGGGTTGTGCCTTGAACTCATCCTGTCGGCCCGGTCGCTGTGGTCGGCGCGCGCCAAGGCGTTCGCCGTCGATGCGCCTTCGGCGGCCATGATCGACGATCTTGCGCGCTATGGCCTGACACCCGAAGCGCTGTCGGGAGACGCGGCATGAGCATCTCGGTCCTCGCCGTCGACGACAGCCGCACCATGCGGGACATGATCACGCTTGCGCTCGTGTCCGAAGGGTTCGAGGTCCACCTCGCCGAAGACGGGCAGCACGGGCTCGAGGTTCTCGACGACATCGAACCCGACGTGATCATCACCGACATCAACATGCCGCGCCTCGACGGCTTCGGCTTCATCGATGCGGTCCGGTCGCGCGACGACGCGCGCACGATCCCCATCCTGGTGTTGACGACGGAAAGCTCGGCCGACCTGAAGACGCGCGCCCGGAACGCAGGCGCCACCGGCTGGATCGTCAAGCCCTTCGCGCAGGACAAGCTGGTCCGCGCGCTTCGCATGGTCACAGGATAGGAGCGAGTACCGTGTCCGACCCGATGCAGGAAATCATGGCGTCGTTCTTCGTCGAGTGCGAGGAGCTGCACGAGGCGCTTGTGCGATGCCCTTCGAGACGATGGCCGACGGCGAGTCCGACGTCGAAACGATCAACGTCGCTTTCCGCGCGGTCCATTCCATCAAGGGCGGCGCGGGCGCCTTCGGGCTGAATGACCTCGTCGAATTCGCGCACCAGTTCGAAACGGTGATGGACGCCTGCCGGTCGGGAGCACTTGTGCCCGACGACGCGCTTCATGCGCTGTTCCTGCGCTGCGCGGACATGCTGTCGGACCTGATCCGCTGCTCGCGCGATGGCGAGGGAGATCGACAGCGCCACATCGGCCGGGCTGATCGCAGAATTGTCGACCTACGCTGGCGGCCCCGGCCACGACGAGCCCGCGCCTGTCATCGACTTCCAGCCGATGACGCTCGACCTCCTCGATCTGGGGGGTGGGTCGACGCCCTGCCCGACCTGCCTTCGCTCGATGCGATGGAACCCCAGCCCGAGCCGACAGCGGTCGGCGTGACGGTCGAGTTCCGGCCCGAGGGCGAGCTTTACGAAAGCGGCAACGAGCCTTTGTTCCTTCTCAAGACACTCGCGGACCTGGCCCTTGCGAGATCGACTGCTCCTTCAGTCCGCCCGAGACCTTGCAGGACCTCGACCGCCCCGGCGGCCGTCTGACCTGGACCATCCGCATCGGCGGAGAAGCGACACCCGCCGGGGTGCAGGAGGTCTTCGAATTCGCCGAGGGCCTCTGCCATCTGAAGATCATCTCCTCGGGCGGCTCTGTTCTGCCGACCCTCGACGTGCCTCTGATCGAAACGGGTGACGAGGACGACGACGAGGCACTCTCTGCGCCTCCGCCCCTCGCACAGCTTGCGGCCGCCCGAGAACCGCGATCCGAGCCCAGGGCCGCGGCCGCCCAGCCCAAGACCTCGCCCACGGTCCGCGTCGATCTCGACCGCATCGAGCGTCTGGTGAACCTCGTGGGCGAACTCGTGATCAATCAGGCGATGCTGTCGCAATCCATCGCCGAACAGAACATTCCGCCCAATTCGCCCGTCAGCGCGGGCCTCGACGAATTCATGCAGCTCACGCGGAACATTCAGGAAAGCGTGATGATGATCCGCGCGCAGCCCGTGAAGTCGCTGTTCCAGCGCATGTCGCGCATCGTGCGCGAGGCGTCGGCCGCCGTGAACAAGACGGTGCGCCTGACCACCGAAGGCGACGCGACCGAGATCGACAAGACCGCCATCGAACGCCTCGCCGACCCGCTGACGCACATGATCCGGAACGCCGTCGACCACGGGCTTGAATCGACCGAAAAGCGTCTGGCCTCCGGCAAGCCGAAGACGGGCGAAATCCGCCTCAGCGCCGCGCACCGGTCGGGCCGTGTCATCATCGAGGTGTCGGACGACGGCGGCGGCATCAATCGCGAGAAGGTGCGATCGATCGCGGCAGCCAAGGGCCTGATCCCCGAGGATGCGACGCTGAGCGAGTCCGAGATCGACCAGCTTCTGTTCCTGCCCGGTTTCTCGACCGCGACAGAGGTTTCCGGCGCTTTCGGGACGCGGCGTCGGGATGGACGTCGTCAAGACGCAGATCACCTCGCTCGGCGGCCGCGTCACCATCGACTCGGTTGCGGGCGTGGGCACCACCTTCGCGATTTCACTGCCGCTTACGCTCGCCGTTCTCGACGGGATGGTCGTGACGGTCGCGGACGAGACCCTGGTGATCCCGCTCAACTCCATCGTCGAGACCCTGTCGCTTTCCCCCTCGGATTTGCGGCTCGTCGGACCGGGCCAGCAGGTGCTCTGCGTGCGCGAGCAGTTCGTCCCGGTGCTCGACCTCGGTGTCGAGCTTGGCTACCGCGTCGGCTCCCAGGTCCGCGAAGGCACCATCGCGCTGCTCATCTCGCCCGAGGAAGGTGTCCTCGTCGCTCTCCTCGTCGACACTATCGAGGATCAGCGGCAGGTCGTCATCAAGGGGCTGCAGGAAAGCTATGGCCGCGTCCCCGGCGTGGCAGCCGCCACCATCCTCGGCGACGGGCAGATCGCCCTGATCCTCGACCCCAACGACCTCGTCCAGAACGTCTCGGGCGAGGACCGCTTCGTCATGCAGAAAAAGGCTTCCTGAGATGACCGCACATGTCGAACGGGACGGCTCTTCCGCCGATCCCGCCGCCTCCAGCCGGACGGAGTACCTGTCGTTCCGGATCGGCGATAGCGAATACTCGGTCGAGATCATGTCCGTCCGCGAGATCCGCGGCTGGACGCGCACCACGTCCCTTCCGCACGCGCCCAATTTCGTGCGCGGTGTCATAAACCTGCGCGGCACCGTCCTCCCGTGATCGACCTTGCGCTGAGGCTGGGACTGCCTGCCTCGGACCCCGAGGACCGCAACGTGATCATCGTCGTCGACGTGGGATCGCGCGTCATGGGTCTGAGGGTCGACGCCGTGTCGGACATCCTGTCGTTCTCGCGCGACCAGCTTCAGCCGCCGCCCGAGATGACACAGAAGTCGCGGTTCGTGCGGGCGTTGACCATCCTCGACGACCGGATGGTGCGCCTCCTCGATCTCGAAGCGGTGCTGCCCTCGACTCGAAGAAATCGCCGCATGACATCGCTTCAGGCTGCCTCCGTCGCGGCGCAGCTTTCGGACGCCGAATTCGCCCGTCTTACGGCGATCGCCGCCAAGGAGGCCGGCCTGTCGATCCCATCGTCGAAGAAGTCGCTTGTGCAGTCGCGCATCTCGCGCCGGATGCGCGAACTCGGGCTGGGCGAGTGCGGCGCTTACCTCGCGCGGCTCGACGCGGACGCCTCAGAGACGCGCGAGCTCATCTCGGTCCTGACCACGAACGTCTCGAACTTCTATCGCGAACGCCACCATTTCGAGTATTTGCTGGCCAAGGGCGTGCCCCATCTCTCGGAAAAGCTCCGACGCGGTGAACGCGTGCGCATCTGGTCGGCCGGATGCTCCAGTGGGCAGGAACCCTATACCATCGCGATCGAGCTTCTGAAGGCGATGCCCGAGGCAAGCTCTGCGGACATCCTTGTCCTGGGCTCGGACATCGACCCCAAGATCCTGCGCCGGGCCGTGGAGGGTGTCTATTCTCCTTCAGACCTCGAGCCCGTCGCACCCGCCGATCGCCACACCTTCTTCGAGGCGGCGGGCGACGGTCAGATGCGCGTCGCCGATCGCGTCCGGGCGCTTGTGCGGTTCCGCGAACTCAACCTGCACGCCCCCTGGCCGATGAAGGGCACGTTCGATGCGATATTTTGTCGAAACGTCGTGATTTACTTCGACGACGAGGTGCAGCGCCGCCTCTGGCCACGGTTCCGCGACAAGCTGGAAACGGGAGGTTGCCTCTTTTTGGGACATTCCGAACGCATCCACCCTCTCGACGGTACGGGCTTCAGGAACGCCGGCGTCACGATCTATCAGAAAACGTAAAAAATAGAACGAGAGGCGCAGGAAACAAATGTCACTGAGAGACCAGCTTCGCGTCATGGTGGTCGACGACATGTCGACGAGCCGGGGCCTTATCACCCAGGCGCTCGACGCCATCGGCATCCGCAACGTGGCGACCGCTTCGGACGGAAAATCCGCCTTGGCCTCGCTTGCCAAGTCGCCGGTTCATCTGGTGATTTCGGACTACAACATGCCCGAGATGGACGGGCTGCACCTTCTTCACTACCTGCGGAACACGCCGCAAACCCAGAAGACGGGCTTTCTGCTGATCACGGGCCGCGCCGACCCCGCCATCATCAACAAGGGCAAGCAGCTCGGCATGAACAATTTCCTCCCGAAGCCGTTCCAGCCCGCCGAACTCAAGGCTGCCATCGAAGCGATCGTGGGCCGGCTCTAGGTGATCCAGGACGACCTCCATACGCTGTCGGTCGGACCCGAGGACGTGGCGCGCATCCTCAGCGCGATGGCGCAACTCATGGACCAGATGCACCAGCGCGACCTCGCCTTGCAGGATGCGATCTCGGACCTGACCGACCTCACGGCGCCGGTGTCCGAGAGCCTGCGGCACATCCAGCACATCGACCTCGTCACGCAGACGCACGGCGATCTCGCCCGGTTTCTGCCGCAGCTCGCCGACTGTCTCGTCGGCCATCCGGTGCATCACCGGAAGCTTGCGGGGGCGCTGACGCTTCACAGCCTCCAGAACCTTCTTCTGGGGAACAGCGCCGAAGCCGACGCGGTCGAGGCGGGGGAGCTGTCGTTGTTCTGAGGGAGGAGGAGTCGAGTGCGGCAAGGCACATTCCATGAGGCAAAAAGGGCGCGCGGCAGACGGATCGTCGCGGCGGAGCCGTGCGCTTTATCGGGTGCCTGGCTGGACACGAATCTGCGCTGCTCGTGCGGGCTTCGCAGAACCGAATGGCACAGGATTGACGGAAGACCGTAATGCATATGATAATTCGAGAACGGATTAGTGCGGAGGGGTGCGAACTCTCGGACCCATGACCCGTCGAAGTCTGCAACGTTCCTATTCCTGGCGCTTCGACACGGGTCCTCTCGGCTAGCGATCTTGAACCCTTGCCAGCCACCGACGTGACGGCTTCGGCGAGTGTCCGTCAGGCACCTGTGTCCCCTTCCGCAACACCTGTCATTTCCTGACGTCGCATCAGTTGCGACCGGGGACCTCTACCAGAAAACCAAAATTCTCTGGTTTCGGATGTCGATTTGAACGTTTCAGGGCTGCCGCGAGGCGGGTCTGGCAGCGTCCTGCATCTGCGCGCCGCGCTTCACGAGGATCCTGCCCTGAAAGTCGAGAACCGACCTGGTGCGCAAAACCATTTTGAAGACCTGCCGACCCTCGCAGTCAGGCGCGTCGTGAACCTTGAAGACGATGGCGTCGTGATGGACGTCGCTGTCGCAGACGGCAGCACCCTCTACTGCGGCGTCGCAGATCAGGTCCGGAAACCACATTGCGTCCGCGCTTTCGATCGGCGTCGCACAAGCTTAACGAAGCACACCGAGCAACGTCCCGAACCGCCATCGGCGTCACGCGACGCTCCGCCCCGACCTCAGGCCTCCAGCTCCGCGTCCCAGTACAGGAAGTCGAGCCAGGTCTCATGCAGGTGGTTCGGCGGAAACTTCCGACCCTGATTGCGCAGCTCCTCGGCGGCGGGCCGGATCGGAGCGCGGAGAAGGCTGAGGCCAGAGCGCGACAGCGACTTCGCGCCCTTGCGCAGGTTGCAGGACGAGCAGGCGGCGACGACGTTTTCCCAACTCGTCACGCCGCCGCGCGCGCGGGGGACGACATGGTCGAAGGTCAGGTCGCCCTTGGCGCCGCAGTACTGGCAGCGGAATTCGTCGCGCAGGAAGAGGTTGAACCGGGTGAAGGCCACACGTTTTTGCGGCTTCACGTAGTCCTTCAGGACGACGACCGACGGAATGCGGATCTCGGTCGAGGGACTGCGCACGACCTCGTCGTATTCGGCGATGATCTGCACCCGGTCGAGCCAGGCGGCCTTCACCGCTTCCTGCCAGGGCCAGAGCGAAAGGGGATAGTAGCTGAGAGGGCGGTAATCGGCGTTCAGGACCAGCGCGGGGTGATTCCGCAGGCTGTTCGGCTCACGCACGAAACTCGTTCTGAAATCCAAGCTCATCCGCAACTCCGGCTCCGCCCTGCCTGCCTCATGGCGCCAAGACGAGACGCCCCGCCTCGATACCTTGAGGAAACTATATATGGAGGCCCGATACCTGCAACCCCCATGATCGGCCTTACCGGCAGCCTGCAACGGTCGTGTGACGGCCTTACTGGGGATCGTCGATCGACAGCCTCTCGCGCAGGAAGGACAGGGCCACGGAGAGACCGTCGGGAGCGATGCCGTGTCCGGTGCCCTGCATGACGTGGCCGAAGACCTCGAAGCCCGCCGCCTGAAGCGCCGCACCCGCCGCCTGCATCTCGGCGAAGGGGACGACATCGTCGACGTCGCCGTGGATCAAAAGGACCGGCAGACGGGACCGCGCCTCGGTCGCAAGCAGTTCGGGCGCCAGAAGCCGGCCCGAGAAAGCAACGATGCCGGCAAGAGGTTCCGCGCGGCGAGGGGCGACGTAGAGGCTCATCATCGAGCCCTGGCTGAAGCCCACGAGCATCAGGCGGTCCGGCGCCAGTCCTTCGTCGGCCAGCACCTTGTCGATGAAGGCGTCGAGGGTCTTGGCGGATCGGCGCAGTCCCTCCGCCGCAGCGGCCTCGGTCGAGCCGTCGATCCAGGGAATCGGGAACCACTGGAACCCCATGGGGTTCGCCATCGACCGTTCGGGCGCATCGCAGGCCAGGAAGACCGTGTCGGGCATGTGCGCGGCGAGCGGCTCGGCCAGACCCAGGAGGTCGGCGCCGTCCGCGCCGTAACCATGAAGGAACAGGACCGCCGACGTGTCCTGGCCCGAGGCCGAGGCCCGCCGCCGGAAATTCAGTTCGCTCATCGGATTCCTTCCCTTTCGCGCGCGACGCGGTAGTAGGCCCACAGCAGCCTCGCGGCCACTCCCCGCCAGGGCGACCAGGCCTCGGAGTGGAGCCTCAACGCGCGTTCTGTGGGGCGTTCGGGCATCTCGAACAGGATTCGTGCCGCTTCCTGCAGGGCCAGGTCGCCGGGCGCAAAGACGTCGGCGCGGCCGAGCGAGAACATGGCATAGATCTCGGCGGTCCATCGTCCGATGCCGGGCACCTCGACCAGCGTCGTGATGACGTCGTCCGTCGGCATCTCGCGCAGGTCCGCGAAACGGATGCCGGACGCGGCGAGCGCACGGGCATAGCGCGCCTTCTGGCGCGACAGGCCGCAGGCCCGAAGCTCTTCGTCGGAGGCCCACATGACCTTGCGCGGCCCCGTGAGGCGGGCGGCCTGAAGCCGGCCCCAGATCGCATCCGCCGCGGCGACCGAGACCTGCTGGCTGACGATGGCGTCGAGAAGGGCCTCAAAGCCGTCCTTGCGGCGGCGGAGCGGAATCGGTCCGGTGAGGGACATGGCATGCGCAAAGCGCGGCTCGGCCGCGGCGAGGAAGGCCGCGCCCTCGGCCACGCAATCGGGCGTCTCGATGATGCGTCCGATGGTCATCCGGCGCTCTCCCAGGGTCGGGGAAAGCTATACGCCCCCTCCCCGGTGTCAAACCGTCTCTTCGCCGCTTGCCGCTGCCGTTCCGAAGGACTAACCGGCGGGCATGACCGCATCAGCACCCTCCGAAAAGCGCAACCTCGCGATTCTCGTCGCGGCGCAGGGATTCCTCGGCTCGCAGATGCCGATGATCTTCACCATCGGCGGTCTTGCGGGGCAGTCGCTGGCGCCGAACCCATGCTTCGCGACGCTGCCGATCTCGCTGATCGTGCTGGGCTCGATGTTGTCGGCGACGCCGCTGTCGGCCCTGATGCAGCGCTTTGGCCGCAGGGTGGGATTCGCGGTCGGTGCGGGCGGGGGCGCCGTCGGTGCGATGCTGGGGGCCTGGGGCCTCTCGACGCAAAGCTTCGGGCTGTTCCTCCTCGGATCGCTCTTCACCGGCATCTACATGTCCGCGCAGGGCTTCTACCGCTTCGCCGCGACCGACACGGCGTCCGAGGCGTTCCGGCCGAAGGCAATCTCCTACGTCATGGCGGCGGGCCTCGTCAGCGCGATCCTCGGGCCGCAGCTGGTCAAGGCGACGGCAGATGCGATGGTGACGCCGTTCCTGGGGACCTACCTCACGGTGATCGCGATCAACCTTGTCGGAGCGCTCCTGTTCATCTTCCTCGACATCCCGCGCCCGGCCGCCATCGCCGACATCGACCGGGGGCGGTCGCGGATCGAACTGCTGAAGACGCCGGGGATCCTCGTCGCCATCATCTGCGCGATGGTGTCCTACGCGCTGATGAACCTGGTGATGACCTCGACGCCGCTGGCCGTCGTGGGCTGCGGCTTCGACAAGGGCAACGCGGCCGACGTGGTTTCGGCGCACGTCCTTGCCATGTTCGTGCCGTCGTTCTTCACCGGCCACCTGATCGCGCGCTTCGGGGCGCGTACCATCGTGGCGACCGGCCTCGCGATCCTGGCGGGTGCGGGCGCGGTCGCGCTGTCGGGCACGGAGCTCGAGAATTTCTTCGGCGCGCTTGTCCTTCTGGGCATCGGCTGGAACTTCGGCTTCATCGGCGCCACGACCATGCTGGCCGCGCAGCACACGCCGGGCGAACGCGGCCGCGTGCAGGGTCTGAACGACATGATCGTCTTCGGCTGCGTGACGCTGGCATCGCTGTCATCGGGCGGGCTGATGAACTGCTCGGGCGGCACGCCGCAAGAGGGCTGGACGGCCGTGAACCTGGCGATGGCGCCGTTCCTGACTCTGGCCGGTGCGGCGCTGATCTGGCTGGCGTTTCAGGGCCGCGAGTCGCGCGCCTGACGCCTTCGGATGAGTAAGACGAAGCGGCCAAAAAAAACGCCCGCACAAGGCGGGCGTTGAGTTATTGAGGCAGGTTTCATACAGGCAAGAAACCTATCGAGCAGTAAGTTTGTTATACGCACGAAATCGCCGCTGTCCAAGCTAAAAGTTTGAAAACTCTGGCAACGGTGCCTAGGCTTCGCCAAACCTCAGCGAAAAAAGGGATTGTCCACATCATGCACCTTGCCCGGCTCGCCGCGCTGGCCGCCAGCGCGTTTTTCGCTGCCGCTCCCTCTCTCGCCGAGCCCAAACATGGCATAGCTATGTATGGCGAGCCTGCCCTGCCACCTGATTTTGTGTCTCTGCCTTATGCCAACCCGGACGCCCCCAAGGGGGGTACGATCGTGCAGGGCGAAGTCGGCAATTTCAATTCGCTCAATTCCTACATCGTGAAGGGCCGGGTGCCCTGGCAGCTGCGGTATCTGACGGTCGAAAGCCTGATGGGACGAAGCTATGACGAACCCTTCACGCTGTACGGTCTTCTGGCCGAATCGGTGGAGGTCGCCGACGACCGGTCCTGGGTCGAATTCACGCTTCGTCCCGAAGCCGAATTCTCGGACGGAAGTCCCGTCACGGTCGAGGATGTGCTCTGGTCGTATGAGACGCTCGGCACCGTCGGCCATCCCCGCTATCTGGGCGCCTGGCAGAAGGTGGCGTCGTCGGAGGCGACGGGCGAACGGACCGTCCGCTTCACCTTCACCGAGCGCGACGATGAGCTTCCGCTGCTCATGGGTCTGCGACCGATCCTGAAGAAGGCCCAGTGGGAGGGCGTGGACTTCGCCGAGGTCGGGACCGAGATCGTGCCCATCACCTCGGCGCCCTACGTCATCGACACCTTCGAGACGGGCCGGTCCGTCACGCTGAAGCGCAACCCGGACTATTGGGGCGATGGCGTGGTGCCCTTCATGGCAGGTCAGGCCAACCTCGACGAGATTCGGATGGAGTTCTTCACCGACGCCACCGCCATGTTCGAGGCGTTCAAGGCGGGCATCCTGAACACGATGCGCGAAACCAACGCGCAGAAGTGGGAGACGCAATACGACTTCCCCGCCGTGACGACCGGCAAGATCGTCAAGTCGATCATCCCCCACGAGCGTCCGTCGGGCATGTGGGGCTTCGTGATGAACACACGGCGGCCCGAGTTCCAGGACTGGCGGGTGCGCGAAGCTCTGATAACCGCCTTTCCGTTCGAGTTCATCAACGAGACGATCAACGGCGAGCCCCTGCCCCGCGCGTCGTCGTATTACGCCAACTCGGTCCTGGCCATGGATCCCGGCCCGGCGCAGGGCCGCGAACTGGAGCTTCTGGAGCCCTTCGCCGACCAGCTGCCGCCTGGTGCCATCGAGGGCTACACCCTGCCCGAGGGCGACGGGACCGAGCGCAACCGCACCTCGACCCGCAAGGCGCTCGCCTTGATGGAAGAGGCGGGCTGGACGCTGGAAGACGGCGCGCTGAAGAATGAGGAGGGCGAGACCTTCGGTTTCGACATCCTGTTGTCGGCGGGGTCCACCGAATACGGCCAGATCGCCGACATCTACGCCCGCGCGCTTGAACGGCTGGGGATCGAGGTCACGATCACCTCGGTCGACTCGGCCGAATACAAGGCGCGGTCGGACAAGTTCGACTTCGACATGACATGGTTCGAACGCGGGCTGTCGCTGTCGCCGGGCAACGAGCAGTACCTCTACTGGGGCGCCGAAGCCGCCGACGTCGAGGGCAGCCGCAATCTCATGGGCGCGAAGGACCCGGCCATCGACGCGATGATCGACGCCATGCTGACCTCGGAGGACCAGGAGGGGTTCCGCGCGGCGGTCAAGGCGCTGGACCGGGTGTTGATGGCGGGCCGCTATGTCGTGCCGATCTGGTTCAGTCCCGACGCGAAGATTGCCCACGCGGCCCAGCTGAAGTATCCCGAAACCCTGCCGATGTACGGCGATTTCATCGGATTCCAGCCGGATGTCTGGTGGTACGAGGAGTAGGGACACATGAGAAAGATCGTTCTTTTCGCCGCCGTCGCCCTGGCGCTGGCCGGCTGCAACACGCTGGAAGGCGTCGGCGAGGACATTTCGTCGGGGGCGCGGGCGATCGATCGTGCGATCTGACGGCTCGCGCCGTCGGGCGTTAAGGATCGGTTAGAGTTCGGCTGTCACGCTCGGTCACGACGCAACCGAACGGAGTCAGACGATGAACCGCTTCCGCCACGACCTCGCCGCCCCCGGCATCGACGTCATCTGCGCCCGCTTTCCCTTCGCGATGGCCGCGGATGTGGCTGCCGCCGTGGCCGACCCCGACCTTCTGGCGCATTACCTCGCGCGGACGCACGACCTCACCCCGGCGGAAGCGAGCGAGATGCTGGACTGGCTGGACGTGGCGGATACCTCGCACCGCGAGGCCGCTTAGCCGGGAAACGCACCTTCTTCGGGCCGACTTGCCGGCGCTCTGAAGATTGCGTCGTCCCGCGCCCAGGCATCTTGCAACCGGGCGCGCGGGGTGTAACTCGTCCCCCATGCGCGCCATCGACGACAGACGCCCCTCGCCCGCGATCCCCGACCGGCTGAACCTGGCGGACCACGTCCTTTGGGCGGGAGGCGCGTCCGACGACAAGGTGGCGCTCGTGCTGCTGCGCGCGACGGGTGCGGAACGTTGGAGCTATGGCCGTCTGCGCGAGGCTGTGATGCGGACGGCGGGCGGGCTTCTTGCGACCGGTCTGACGCCCGGCGCGCGGGTGCTCATGCGGATCGGGAACACGCCCGATTTCCCGGTGACCTATCTGGGCGCCATCGCGGCGGGCCTCGTCGCCGTGCCGACCGCGGCGGCGCTTGGGGCCGAAGAGATCACGAAGGTCGCGCGTGTCCTTGCCCCCGATGCCATCGTGTCGGACGGGACCGTGCCCTTGCCTGACCATGACGCCCCAATCCTGTTGCCCGCGACGCTCGCCAAGACCGACGCGTTGGCACGGCCTGCCGAGACGGGCGCGAACGATCCCGCCTACGTCGTCTTCACCTCCGGCACGTCCGGCACGCCCTCGGGCGTCGTCCACGCGCACCGGGCAATCCTCGCGCGTGGGCTGATGACCGAAGGCTGGTATGGGCTGACGCCGTCAGACCGCGTGCTGCACGCCGGGGCCTTCAACTGGACCTTCACGCTCGGCACCGGGCTGATGGACCCCTGGGCCGCGGGCGCGACGGCGCTGGTCCTTGCCCCTGGCACGGGGCCGGAGATGATCCCCCTCCTCGCGCTGCGGCACGAGGCCACGATGATCGCTGGCGCGCCGGGCGTGTTTCGCCGCTTGCTCAAGGCCGGAATGCCCGTGCTGCCCCGCCTGCGCCACGGGCTCGTCGCGGGCGAGAAGCTGCCCGAGACGGTGCGCGGCGCCTGGCGTGACGCGACCGGCACCGAATTGCACGAGGCTTTCGGGCAGTCCGAGATCTCGACCTTCATTTCCGGCTCGCCCGGGCGTCCTGCTCCCGAAGGCACGCTCGGCTATACTCAGGCGGGGCCGCTGCGTCGCGATCCTCTCGGAGGACGGGACACCCGCCGAACGCGGCGAGGACGGCGCCATCGCCATCCACGGCAGCGATCCGGGCCTGATGCTGGGGACGCTCGACGGGCCGCTGGCGGACCGCCTGACGGGCGAATGGTTCACCACCGGCGACCGGGGCCTGATGCGGGAGGATGGCGCCATCGAGTACCACGGCCGCACCGACGACATCCTGACGGCGGGGGGCTTTCGCGTCTCGCCGATCGAGGTCGAAGCGGCGATGCAGCGTCACCCCGGCATCGAGGAGGCAGCCGCCGTCGACTGCCACATCACGCCCGAGACGACGGTGATCGCGCTTCACTACACCGGCCCCGCACGCCCTGACCGAGGCCGAACTGAAGACGCACGCCGAGGCGCATCTGGCGCGCTACAAGCAGCCGCGCCTGTTCGTTCACGCACCCTCCCTGCCCCGAAATGCAAACGGAAAGCTCTTGCGCCGAAGGCTTTCCCCTGCGAACGAGACCGCGCCATGATCAAGCTCGACATCCTCTCCGACCCGATCTGCCCCTGGTGCTATATCGGCAAGACGAACCTCGACCGTGCGCTCGAAGCTCGGCCGAACCATCCCTTCGTCATCGAGTGGCACCCCTTCCAGCTCAATCCCGATATGCCCGAAGGCGGCATGGACCGTCGCGCCTATCTCGAGGCGAAGTTCGGCGGGAAGGAGGGTGCGGTCCGCGCCTATGCTCCCGTAGTGCAGGCGGCCGAACGCGCGGGCCTCGCCATCGACTTCGAGGGCATGGCGGTCACGCCGAACACGCTCGACGCGCACCGGCTGATCCACTGGGCGGGGCTCGAGGGGCGGCAGACCGCCGTCGTGTCGCGCCTGTTCAAGGCGTATTTCGAGGAAGGCCGCGACATCGGCGACCGCGCCGTGCTTCTGGACATCGCGGACGGCGTGGGCATGGACCGCGCGATGACCGAGCGCCTGTTCGAAAGCGAGGCCGACGCCGAAGAGACCAGCGCCCGCGATGCTCACGCACGGCAGCGCGGCGTCTCGGGCGTGCCGACCTTCGTCGTTGGCAACCAGCATGTGGTCAGCGGCGCGCAGCCGACGAACCTGTGGCTGAACGTCATCGACGAACTTATAGACCAGACATCCGGCGGCGACGGCGCCGGCGCGTGACCGAAACCCGCGCCCCCCTGTCGCGCACCGAACTGGTGGCGCTTCTCGCCATGCTGACCGCCACCGTCGCGTTTTCCATCGACGCGATGCTGCCCGCGATCCCCGAGATCGGCGAGGCGCTCAGCCCAGATGCGCCGAACCGCGCTCAGCTTGTCATCGCGTCCTTTGTGGGCGGGCTCGGCCTCGGCACCTTCGTCGCGGGCCCCCTGTCCGACGCCTACGGGCGCAAGCGCATCGCGGTCATCGGCGCGGTGATCTATACCATCGGCGCGCTGGCGTCGGCCATTGCTCCCTCGATGGAGATGTTGCTGGCCGCACGCGTGCTTCAGGGACTGGGGGCTGCAGGGCCGCGCGTCGCGGGCATGGCCATCGTGCGCGATCTCTTCTCGGGTCGGCAGATGGCGCAGATCATGAGCTTCGTGATCTTCGTCTTCACCCTCGCCCCGGTCTTCGCCCCAGCCCTGGGGTGGGTGTTGGCCGAGACCTTCGGCTGGCGGTCGATCTTCCTGTCCTTCGCCGTCTTCGCCGTCGTGTCGATGACATGGCTCGTGATCCGCCAGCCCGAGACGCTGGACCCCGCACGTAGACGCCCGTTCCGGCTTGAAAAGCTCATCGAAGGCGCACGAGAGGTCTTCTCGAACCGTCAGGTCATGCTGGCCATCGCAGTGCAGACCCTGATCTTCGCGGCCCTTTTCGCGGCGCTCATGTCCAGCCAGCAGGTCTTCGATCGTGTCTTCGGCAAGGGCGAGACCTTTCCCTTGTGGTTCGGTGGAATGGCCGTGCTTGCGGCTGGATCGAACCTCGTGAACGCCTCCATCGTGATGCGTCTCGGGATGTTGCCGGTCGTGCGGCGGGCGCTGATGATCCAGGGCGGGTTCACGGTGCTGTTCCTTCTGGGACAGGTGACCGGCGTTCTCGGCAGCGCGTTTTTTCCGGTCGCCTTCCTGTGGTACACCTCGATCTTCTACCTCGCGGGCTTCGGGATCGGGAACATGAACGCCATCGCGATGGAGCCCATGGGCCACCTCGCGGGTCTCGCGGCGTCGATCATCACGGCGCTTGCGACCATCGGGGCGGCGGTGCTGGCCTCGCCCATTGGGCAAGCTTTCGACGGCACCATCCTGCCCCTGACGCTCGGGGTGTTGGCGCTGGTGGGCATAGCCCTGGCGCTGACGTTCTTCCTGAAGGATGGCGAGCCGGCCTAGGACGCGCCCCAGTCGGCGGATTGCATCTCGCGCAGGCGGCTCGCGGTGCGTTCGAACTCGAAGACGCCTTCGCCCTCCATGTAGAGTTTCTCGGGCACGTCGGCCGCCGTCGCGATCAGCCGCACCTTCGCCTCGTAAAGCGCATCGACCAGCGTCACGAAGCGGCGTGCCTGGTTGTAGTTGTCCGACGACAGGCGCGGGATTTCCTCGAGGATCAGAAGGCGGACAGCCTGCGCCAGCGCCAGGTAGTCGGCCGGACCAAGCGGACGTCCGCAGAGGTCGAAGAAGGTCGCCCGCGCCATGCCGTGCGCGAAGGCCGAGATCTCGACGCGCCGTCCTTTGACTTGGAGCACAAGTGCGTGGGTTTCGCCATGTGTGAGGTCGGTCCAGATCGCGTCGACCGCGGCTCGCGCGGTGGCATCGGCGGGGGTGAAATAGACCTCCTCTCCGGCCAGACGGTTCTGCCGGTAATCGCGGGGCGAGGCGAGTTCGCGGACGGACAGCCGCTCTTTCATCAGCTCGATGAAGGGCAGGAAGAGCGCGCGGTTGAGCCCGTCCTTGTAGAGGTCGTCGGGGTGCCGGTTCGATGTCGTGACGACCGTCACCCCGGCGTCGAGGAGGAACTGGAACAACCGCCCCACGATCATCGCGTCGGCGATGTCGGTGATGTGCATCTCGTCGAGGCAGAGAAGGCGAATACTGTCCGATATGCCCTTCGCCACCGGCAGTATGGTGTCGTCGACATGCGTCTTCCTCGCCTCGTGCAGCCCCGCCTGAACCTCCTGCATGAAGGCATGGAAGTGGACGCGACGGCTTTGGGGCCCGCCCGCGACCTCGTGGAAGAGGTCCATCAGCATCGACTTGCCCCGCCCGACGCCGCCCCAAAGATAGAGCCCCGGCACCGGCTCGGGCTTGCGGTGGAAGAGCGAGGACAGCCCGCGCCGCTCGCCCGCCGCGGCGAGACCCTCGGCGATGCGGTCGAACTCGGGCAGGATGGACAGTTGCGCCGGATCGGGCTCCAGCCCGCCTGCCGCGATGCGCTCTTCGTAAGCCTCGGTGACGATGCCCATGCCGCCGGAGAAACCCGAATTGCCCCGGAAGGACAAGGGGTCAGTCGGTGACGTCGTGGCGGTAAAGCCAGTCGTAACGCCCGAGAAGCCGCGCAGGGGCGATGCGATCCAGCAGCCTAAGCGCATTGAAGCCGATGAACCGCGCGGGCGGGAAGGCATGGTGATAGTTGCGCGCGTTCGACGAGGCCGCCTGCACGACCTGTGCGGCGCGTGGCCGCCGTTCGTTCTGGTAGGCCGTGAGAGCCGGTCTCGACGGACTGCCCGCGCAGGGAGCGCGCCAGCACCCAGGCATCCTCAAGCGCCAGGTTCGCACCTTGAGCCAGGAACGGCAGCGTTGGATGCGCGGCGTCGCCCAGGATGACCTGCCGCCTGTGCCACCAGCGGTCGGCAACGGGGTGACGGAAGAGACCCCAGAGATGCACGGTCCCGACCTTTTCGAGCCAGGCCTGCACCGGATCGGCGAAGCGCGCGAAGGCGGCGCGCAGGTTGCGGGCGTCGTCCTGGTGGCTCCAGCCCTCTTCGGTCCAGCCGACCCGCTCCTCGACCGCCACGATGTTCCGCCGGCCTCCCGGCAGGGGATAGGTCACGAGGTGGCGATGCGGTCCCATGTGAACCTCGACCACGGGCGGCACGTCGTCCTCGGGCACGACCGCGCGCCAGGCGACCTGCCGCGTAAAGAGAGGCTTCGACGCGTCGTCGACCCGAGCCCTCACCTTCGAGTGCAGGCCGTCGGCCCCGATCAAGCAGGTCGTCGCCGTCAAGAGACGCGCCAGCAGGTGGCGGCAAGACGTCTTGGCCGGTTTCCACAACAGCGCCAGCGTCTTGAGCGCCGACCTTCAGGATCTCGATGAGCGGTGCCCGGTGGATGAAGTGCCAGGCCAGGTCCGGCGCATCCCGCTTGAGGTTCATCGTGACCACGGTCTTTCCCGAAAGCCCGTCGATGAGCCGGACAGCCTCGGCACGGATAGACGCCTCTGCCAGCGCATCGCCCAGGCCCAAAGCGCGCATCACGGCGGCGCCGTTCGGGCTGATCTGGATGCCGGCGCCGACTTCCTCGATCCGGGGCGCCTTCTCGGCGACGCGGACGTGGTGACCGTCGCGGGCCAGAGCCGTCGCCGCGGCAAGGCCACCGATCCCTGCGCCTGCGATGGTGATGCGAAGGCTGTCCATGCAATCCTTCTGCCCTTAAAGAACGACGCCCGCCTTGAGTCAGGTCAAGACGGGCGTCCAAATCTCTGGTGCGCCGCGAAGATTCGCGGCTTTGGCCTGCGCCTCAGTCGTCGCGGTGGACGCGCTCGGCCCGCTCGTGCCGTTCCTGCGCCTCGAGCGACAGCGTCGCGATCGGTCGCGCGTCGAGCCGCTTCAGCGAGATCGGTTCACCCGTCTCCTCGCAATATCCGTACTCGCCCTCGTCGATCCGGCGAAGCGCCGAGTCGATCTTGGCGACGAGCTTGCGCTGACGGTCGCGGGTCCGAAGCTCGAGCGAGCGGTCGGTCTCCTCGCTGGCGCGATCGGCGATGTCGGGAATGTTGCGGGTGGAGTGCTGAAGACCCTCGATGGTCAACTTGCTGTCGTCCATCAGCTCGGACTTCCACACCAGGAGCTTTCGCCGGAAGTACTCGAGCTGGCGGTCATTCATGAACGGCTCGTCCTCGGCGGGCTGGTAATCGTCCGGAAGAAACACCTCTGCCTTCATGGTATTCCCTTTTTTGTTCATTTTCGAACCATTCCGGACAGGCTTGCTACTGCTACGCTCACACGGGTCCGGCTCCTCATCATGGCGGGCACATACCCTATCGTCCGGGCCTTGTCACTACACGTTTCCCTTCGCTTGTGGGGTCGCCGTGAGCAGGCTAGGCTAAGGTGACGTTACGGAAAAAAGTGAGGCAGGCATGAGATTTGAGGGCACCGACAGCTATATCGCGTCGGACGATCTGAGGATCGCGGTCAACGCCGCCATCACGCTGGAGCGCCCGCTTCTGGTCAAGGGCGAACCCGGCACCGGAAAGACCGAACTGGCGCGCCAGGTGGCCGGTGCCCTGGGCCTTCCGATCATCGAATGGCACGTCAAGTCGACGACGCGTGCGGCGCAAGGGCTCTACGAATACGACGCCGTCTCGCGGCTGCGCGACAGCCAGCTTGGTGAGGGTCGCGTGCACGATGTCGCCGCCTACATCCGCCCCGGCAAGCTGTGGGAGGCCTTCACGGCGGACGAGCGTGTCGTCCTTCTGATCGACGAGATCGACAAGGCCGACATCGAATTTCCGAACGACCTGCTGCAAGAACTCGACCGGATGGAGTTCCATGTCTACGAGACCGGCGAGACGGTAACCGCGCGCCAACGCCCGATCGTCATCATCACGTCCAACAACGAAAAGGAGCTGCCCGACGCCTTCCTGCGCCGCTGCTTCTTCCACTACATCCGGTTCCCCGACACCGAGACGCTGTCCGAGATCGTGCGCGTCCACTTCCCCGAGATCAAGGACCGGCTCCTTTCCGTTGCCCTGACACGCTTTTTCGAGATCAGGGAGACACCGGGCCTGAAGAAGAAGCCGTCGACCTCGGAGGTGCTGGATTGGCTGAAGCTGATCCTGGCCGAGGACCTGTCGCCCGAGGTTCTTCAGAAGGACGCGAAGGACAACCTTCCGAAGCTCCACGGCGCGCTATTGAAGAACGAGCAGGACGTGTCGCTGTTCGAGCGACTTGCGTTCATGTCGCGCGGACGGGGTTAGCTTTCCTCACGTTCCTCTTCGAACCTCTGGCGGGCCGCTTCCAGATCCCGCGCCACGCCGTTCTCCTTCGCAGGCGGAAGGTCGGGCCAGACCGAGCCGATGCCGTGCAACCTGAGAAGCGCGTCCTCGAGCAGGCGGAAGGTCGAGCCCCAGCCCCAGCCGTGGCCCTCGACGTGCTCGGCGTTCGGGAAACCGGTCTGAACAAAGTGCAAACCGGTTCTGTCGTCCTCGTCGGTGAAGTCGATGGACACGGTCGAGCGGACGTCGAAGGCGTCGAAACGGTAGCTGAAGACCAGACGTTCGGGCGCGCGGATCTCGTGGTAGACGCCGTGGGTCCAGTGGCTGTCGTCGCCCTTGACCATGTTGAAGCGCCACGCGCCGCCGGGACGGAAGTCGATCTCGCAGGTCTTCAGGCGATGGCCCTCGGGTCCCCACCAGGGCGCGAGCAGGGACGGTTTCCGCCAGAGGGCGAAGACGAAGGGACGGGGTGCGGGCATGATGCGGTCGATCCGCAGGACCTGCCCCGGGGCGTCGGCGGGTGTGGAATGAGAGGCCATCACGCGCGCTCCGTATCGACGGCGGTCCGCTCTGCTTCGAACCGCTTGCGGGCGGCCTCGAGATCGGCGGCAACGCCATCGGTCCCGTCGCGACCGGCGGCGAATCTCGCCGCACCGCTCCCGGCCAGAAGAGCCGCTTCCATCATGCCCAGGACGGCGTTCCAGCCGAAGGCATGATCGTCTCGGGATGCGAGGTCCGGAAACCCGGTCTGGCGGAACCTCATCCGCGTCGCGCCGTCGTCGGGTTCGAGGTCGACCGAGACGGTCGAGAAGAAGTCCGTCCCGAGATAGCGGTAGCTCCACACAAGCCGGCTGTGAGGCCGCACCTCGTGGAAGACCCCCTCCTCGCGCTCTTCCACGCCGGGCTTCACATTCGTCAGGCTCAGGACACCGCCGGGCCGGGCGTCGATCCGCACGTCTTGCGCGCGGAAGCCGTGCGACGCCGCGTTCCAGATGCTCACGAGTTCGGGCCGCGTGAACATGGCGAAGACCATTTCGGGCGGCGCCGAAAAACGCCGTTCGATGCGAAGGACGTTGTCGGGATTATCGGCGGGTTCAGTCATCGGGCGTCTCCGAAAAGGACAGCGTGTTCAGGTAGTCTTCCATCCGGTCGAAGGCGTCGTCCCAGTGGGTGCGATAGCGTCCGACCCAGTCCGCAACCGCCTTCAACCCCTCGGGATCGAGCGTGCAGGGTCGCGTCTGGCCCGCGCGGCCCCGACGGATGAGGCAAGCGCGCTCTAGCACGTTGAGGTGCTTGGTGATCGCCGGTTGCGAGAGGGAGTGACGGGATACGAGATCGCCTACGGTCCGCTCTCCGTCCGACAGGGCCGCAAGGATCGAACGGCGCGTAGGATCGGCGAGGGCTGAGAAGGCAAGATCGAGGTTCTGCGGCATTACATATCCATTCAGTTATATATCTAATAGGAGATGTATCGACGATGTGTCAATCGCGGATTGCGCCGCCTTACGCGCCCGATACTGTCCGCGCGATGCTCACCGTCCTCACCCACGACATCCTTCCCGTTTTCGCCATGCTGGCGCTTGGGTTCGTCATGGGAAAGGCGAAGACGGCCAGCGTCGACGAGGCGCGGGCGATCAACCGCATCGCCTTTCTGACGCTGCAACCGCCGCTGCTGTTCTTGCTTCTGACCGGCATCGATCTGCCGTCCGTCCGCTTCGACGCGATCGGACTCTATGCCCTGTGCGAGGCGGTCGCCTTCGCCGCCTCCTTTCTTCTCGCCCGGAGGGTGTTCGGCGTGCCGCTCGCCGAGGCGTGGCTTCTGGGAATGGCGGTCGTCTTCGTCAACTCGCTCCTTTACATCTGGCCGGTCACCGTTCTGATCTATGGTGAGGCCGAGACGATGCCGATCACGGCCATCGTGGCGCTCGACGCGTCGGCGACCTTTGCCTTTTTCATCGTCTCAATCGAACTTGTGACGGGTCGCTCGCCGCGCGCCGCGCTGCCGCGGCTGGTCCGCAACCCGGTGCTTCTGACAATCCTGGTGTCGCTGGCGCTGAACCTCGCCCGAGTGCCCGTCCCCGAACCGCTGCTGACCGCCGCGGAGTTCGCGGGCAAGGCGGCGGCACCCATGACGCTTTTCGCGCTCGGCGTCGTTCTGTCGTCTCAATCGGTGATGCCGGGACTGGCCGCGACGGGAATTGCCGCGATGAAGCTCGTCGCCTTTCCTGCCCTCGTCTGGATGGCCTTCGCCGCACTCTCGCCCGCAAACCCCTGGCGGGACCTCTTCGTCCTGAACGCCGCCGGACCTTCGGGCGCAATGGCTTTCTCGCTGGCTCTCCTTCACGGAGTGTCGACGCGCAACATCGCCCCGGTGATCGTCTGGACAAGCGTGCTGTCGCTCGCCTCCCTTGCGTGGCTCGCGTGAGGCTGGTGTCCGTCCGGCTTGGCGGCTAGACAGGTGCCGATGACGTGCGTCGTGCGACACCTGAGACCCGAGGACGAGGCCGAATGGCGACGTCTGTGGGCGGCCTATCTGAACTTCTATGAAACGCGTGTGCCGGACGAGGTTTACCAGACGACCTTCGCGCGGCTTCTGGGCGACGATCCGCAGGATTTCTCGGGCCTCGTGGCCGAGGTCGACGGGCGGCTTGCGGGGCTGGCGCATTACCTCTTCCACCGTCACGGCTGGAAGGTCGAGAACGTCTGCTACCTGCAGGATCTCTACGCCGACCCCGAGGTACGTGGACAGGGTGTCGGACGCGCTCTGATCGAGGCGGTCTATGCCGCCGCCGACGATGCGGGCGCGCCCGCCGTCTACTGGCTGACGCAGGATTTCAACACCACGGCGCGACGGCTCTACGACCGGATCGGGACCGTGACGCCCTTCATCAAGTACGCGAGGCCTGCATGAGACTTCTCCCCGCGGCGCTACTGATGCTTCTGGTCGCCTGCTCGCCCGTGGCGGAGACGACCCGGCGCGCCGCGCCCGACCTTGCGCTGCCTCCGATGAATACCTTCGCGCTATCGACGCCCACCCTGCCCCGCGTCCCGAACGCGGTCATCGCGCGCGATTTTCTGGACCTCGTGTTCCGGCTCGAGAACGGCGACGAGGTTCCGGTGTTCAGCAGGTTCGAGGGGCCGGTGACGGTCGGCGTCAGGGGCGCCGCCCCGGCGACACTTGAGGGCGACCTCGAGCGGCTGATCGGCCGATTGCGTCGCGAGGCGGGCATCGACATCCGCCGCGCCCCGGACAACGGCCCCGCATCCATAACGGTCGAGGCGGTCCCACGGGCGAGCATCCAGCGTTTCGCGCCCTCGGCCGCCTGCTTCGTGCGTCCGAACGTGTCGAGCTGGGATGAGTACCGTTCGCGGCGCAACGACCCCGAGACCTTCTGGAACCGGCTGACCTCCCGCACCCGCATGGCGGTGTTCGTGCCCTCTGACGTGAGCCCGCAAGAGGTGCGCGACTGCCTTCACGAAGAGATCGCGCAGGCGCTCGGCCCGGTAAATGACCTCTATCGGCTGACGGATTCGATCTTCAACGACGACAACTTCCACACGGTCCTGACCGGCTATGACATGCTGATCCTGAAGGCCTACCACGATCCGGCGCTTGAGAGCGGCATGACCCGCTACGAGGTCGCTTCGCGTCTGCCGTCGATCCTCGCGCGGCTGAATCCGAGGGGCGGTTTTCAGGGCATCGCGGATCCGCTGCCGTCGTCGGGGGCCTGGTCGCAGGCGGTGATCAAGGCGACGTCGACGGCGACGGCGCGCGGTCGGCGCACCGCCTACGCCGAAGAGGCGGTCACCATCGCCCGGCGCGACGGCGGGACGGACACCGAACTGGCCTTTTCCTATTACCTTCTCGGTCGCCTCTCTCTCGCCAACGACCCGAACACAGCCTTCCGGGCCTTCGAGGCGGCGGGACGCATCTATGGGTCCCGGCCCGACACACGCATCCAGGCCGCACACGTGGCACTTCAGATGGCCGCGTTCCAGCTTTCGGCGGGTGAGGCCGAAGAGGCGATCCGCCTCGTCAACGCCAACGCCGAGCCGATCCGCGAGTCTCAGCACGCGGCCCTTCTGTCGCTGATGTTGATGGTCAAGGCAGAGGCGATGGAGGTCATCGGGCAGGCGAACGAAGCCGGCGCCGTGCGGACCGAAGCTTTGGCCTGGGCACGCTACGGCTTCGGCTCCGAGGCCGAGATCCGCGACAGGATGGGTGAAATCCTGGCCATTTCACCCCGTTCGCGTGAACAAAGGCAACCGGCATGATCGTCATCGTGATGGCGCTTCTCGGCATCTTCGTGGGTGTCACAACCGCCCGGCGGCACGAGGGCGGGCGGCTGGACCAGCTTCAGTACGGCGCGGTCTTCTGCATCGCCTTCACCCTTCTCGGCTTGTTCGCCACCGTTCTCGTCGAGCGCTTGGCGGGCTGATGTTCCTTCCGTTCTTCGAAGAGCTTCGACGGCACGGCGTCCCCGCCTCGCCGCGCGAGTTCCTCACCTTTCTCGGTGCCCTCGATGCGGGTCTCGTCACCTATGACGTCGACGGCTTTTATTATCTCGCCCGCGCCTCACTGGTTAAGAACGAGGCGCACATCGACCGCTTCGACCAGGCCTTCGCGGCGTCCTTCGCGGGCGTCGAGGCGATCCCCTCCGAGGCCGTCCTCGACGCGCTGAACCTGCCCGAGGATTGGCTGCGCCGGATGGCCGAGAAATATCTCACGGACGAAGAGAAGGCCGAGATCGCGTCGCTCGGCGGTTTCGACAAACTGATGGAAACGCTGCGGCAGCGGCTGAAGGAACAGGCCGGACGCCACCAGGGCGGATCGAAATGGATCGGCACCGCCGGCACCTCTCCCTTCGGCGCCTATGGCTATAACCCCGAGGGTGTGCGCGTCGGACAGGACGCCTCACGCCACCAGCGCGCGGTCAAAGTCTGGGACAAGCGCGAGTTCCGCGATCTCGACGACACGCGCGAGATCGGGACGCGCACGATGAAGGTCGCGCTGAAGCGGCTGCGGCAATGGGCGCGCGAGGGGGCGGCGGAAGAACTGGATCTGGATGGCACGATCCGCTCCACGGCGCGGCAGGGGTTTCTGGACGTGAAGACCCGGCCCGAGCGTCGGAACGCCGTGCGCGTCCTCTTGCTGCTGGACGTGGGCGGCTCGATGGACGCGCATGTGAGCATGGTCGAGGAGTTGTTCTCTGCCGCCCGGACCGAGTTCAAGCACCTCGAGCACTTCTATTTCCACAATTGCCTCTACGAGTTTCTCTGGCGCGAGAACGCGCGCCGGTGGAACGCGCGCACGCCGACATGGGACGTACTAAATCGCTATGGACCTGGATGGAAATGCATCTTCGTGGGTGACGCGTCGATGTCGCCCTACGAGGTCGCCGTGCCGGGTGGAGCCAATGAGCACTGGAACGACGAGGCGGGCGAGGTCTGGCTGCGGCGCGCTCTGGCCCAGTGGCCGGGCCTGCTGTGGATCAATCCGATGGCGGAGAAATACTGGGACTACACCCAGTCCACCGCGATGATCCGCCACATCATCGGAGCCGAACGGATGGTGCCGCTGACACTCGATGGGTTGACGCGGGGAATGAGACTTCTGGGTTAGTCGTCGCGCACAACGGCGCGCCCGGACGACTTTTCGTCGAGATGGCGAAGCATCTCGGCGAACCGCTCGGGCAGTTCCGACGGCACCTTGAACACACGCTGTAGCGTGCGCTCCATGATCTGCCTGTCAGTGGGTGGTTCTGCGTACCTCATGCTGGAAGAATGCCGCGCGGTACAACAGGGTTCCACTTTTAATATTAACTGGGAGATGATTTCCTCGTGACAATCTTGGCGCTGTTGCACTCAAGTCCCATATTTCCATCATGTTGAAGTTCCTTCCCCTTCTTCTTGCCGTCGTTTGGGGACTGGTCATGTACCGGTTCTCGGTCTGGAACAGCAAGCGCGACCTCGACCAGCGCTCGTCCGAGCTTGCGGACGCGGGCCTCTCGCGCGTGACGAAACGGATGGCCGAAGCGCTGGATCTGCCGCGGATTCGGGTGTTTCTTTACGAGGTCGAGCCCGTGAACGGTCTTGCTTCCCCGGATGGGCGGATCTTCCTGACGCGCGGGTTCTACCAGAAATACGTGGATGGAAAGGTAAGCGCCGAGGAGATCGGTTCGGTCATTGCGCACGAACTTGGCCACGTCGCCTTGGGCCACGCCCGGCGGCGGATGATCGACTTCTCGGGCCAGAACGCGATCCGCGTCGCGCTGATGATGGTGCTCGGCCGCATCCTGCCGGGCTTGGGTATTTACGTCGCGAACTTTCTGACCTCGATTCTCGCCGCGCGGCTGTCGCGGGGCGACGAGTACGAGGCGGACGCCTATGCCTCGGCCTTGCTGGTCAAGGCGGGGATCGGGACGGACCCGCAGAAGTCGCTGTTCCTGAAACTGCACGACCTGACGGGCATGAAGGGCTCGGGGATGCCGGTCTGGCTGATGAGCCACCCGAAAGTCGAAGAGAGGATCGCGGCGATCGAGGCCAACGAGGCGCGATGGAAGGTGCCTCAGACCTGATCGAGCGCCTTGGCGAGCCTCGGCAGACGGGCGCGCTTGAGGATCGACCGCCGGTTCGAGGTGTCGATGCCGTGAGCCGCGGCGCGGGTCAGGACGGTATCGACGGTGGATCGCATCCCCTCCGGGTCCGCATGAAACGCTTCCAGAAGGAACTCGTCGGGATGACGCCTGAGGATGCTTTCGCCGGCCAGCACGTTGGTCGGAAAGTCCTTCACGTTGAGCGTCAGAAGCTCGGCCGCGCCCCCGTCGATGGCGGCGGCCAGGACGTGTTCGTCGTCGCGGTCCTTCAGGGTGATTCGCTCCAGCGTATCTGGAGATACGGGCACGACGGCCGACGGAAAGGCGTCTCGTGCCGCCGCGATTTCGGTTTCGGCTACCGCGCCGTCCGATGGTCCCAGCCTTGCCGCCGCGCGACGCCATTCCTCGAGGATGCGCTCGGACCAAAGGGGTTCGAAGGCGCCGGTTTCGGCTGTCCCGAGGACGATCTCGCGCAGGACGGTCGGAAAAAGGACGCAGGCATCGATCAGCACCTTCACGGAAGAAGCCGGAACGTCATCGCCTTCAGGTAGCCGCTTTCCGCGAGAGAGGGATGCAAGGGGTGGTCGGGTCCGGCGAACCCAGTCCGCAGGATCTGCACCTTGCGCCCCGCCCGGCCAATTCCCCGAAGGCAGGCTGTCCGGAACGGGTCGAGATCGACCGCGTGGGAGCAGGAGCAGAGCGTCAGCGTGCCCCCCGGCTCCACCAGCGGCGCGGCGAGGCGGGCAACCCTCTCGTAGGCGCGCAGGCCCGCGTCGAGTGCGTTCTTCGATGGCGCGAAGGCGGGCGGATCGCAGACGACGGTGCCGAAGGTCCGACCCTCTTCTGCCAGTGCGGCGAGCGCGTCGAAGGCGTCGGCCTGACGCGTCTCGAAGCGGTCGGCAACTCCAGTGGCCTCGGCCCCCTGCCCGGCCAGCGCAAGTGCGGGGGCGGACCCGTCGATGGCCAGCGCGCGCGTCGCACCGCCGACGAGGGCGGCCAGTGCGAAGCCACCGACGTGGGAGAAGACGTCCAGCACCTCGGTTCCGCGAGCGAGGCGTTGCACGAAGGCGTGGTTCGGCCGCTGATCGTAGAAAAGCCCGGTCTTCTGGCCTCCCTCGAGGTCGGCCATGTAGGTCGCACCGTTCATCGGCACCTGCACCGGACCCGACAGGGCACCGCGCGCCACAAGGCTCGTATCGTCGAGGCCTTCCAGCCCCCTCGCCCGTCCGCCGGCGTTCTTGAAGATGGTCGTCACGCCCGTCACTTCGGACAGCACATCCGCCAGCTCGTCGAACCGAGCGTCGATCCAGGCCGAGTTCGGCTGGATGACGCAGGCCTCGCCGAAACGGTCGATGACCGTGCCGGGAAAACCGTCGGCCTCGGCGTGGACGAGGCGATAGAAAGGTGCGTCGTAGAGCCTGTCGCGCAGGTCGAGCGCGGCGCGAAGGCGCGCCACCAGCCAATCGCGGCCAACCTCGGCCTCGGGATCGAGGTCGAGGACCCGGCCCATGATCTTGGAATTCGGATTGACCGCGACGGTCGCCAGCGGCTGGCGGTCGGCATCCTCGAGCGTGGCGATGCTGCCGGGCTCAAGCGCCTTGGTGCGGCGGTCGACGACAATCTCGTTGTCGTAGACCCAGGGAAATCCGCGCCGGATGCGGCGGGGATCGGTTTTGGGGCGGAGGCGTATGACCGGGCGGGAAGACATGTCCTCCCTTACCCGGTCGGTCCGCGCTCCGGAAGGCCTCAGCGCTTGCGGCGGAAGAGACCCGAGAGATACTGCGCCCGCAACAGGCGGGCCTTGCGTTCGATCCCGTCGAAGTCGATGCGCGCGTCGGAGGTGCTGGTCATGTCGAATGCCTTTCGGTTAGCGTTGACACTGAAGCTAAGGCGCTGATCAGTCAGGGAGCACCCCGGATGTCGGCATTACCGCCATGCAGTTGGGACATGACGACTGACCTATTCGCCAAGCAGGACAGCGCCACGTTGTTAGCGGTAACGCGGTCTGCTAGAGAGGCCCCGATCCCCCGAGGAGACCCATGGCCATGTTGAACGACACCGTCCTTCGCGTCACCGACCGCATCGTCGAGCGCTCGTCGCCGCTCCGCGGTCGCTACCTCGACAAGATCGCGCGGGCCCAGGACCAGGGCGTCGCACGCGCGCACCTCACCTGCGGCAACCAGGCCCATGCCTATGCCGCCATGGGCGAGGACAAGCCCCGGCTCGCCGAGGACCGCGCGCCGAACATCGGGATCGTGACCGCCTACAACGACATGCTTTCGGCGCACCAGCCCTACAAGGACTATCCCGACCGCATCAAGGCGGCGGCCCGGCGCGCGGGCGCGACGGCGCAGGTCGCAGGCGGCGTGCCTGCCATGTGCGACGGCGTCACGCAGGGCCAGACCGGGATGGAGCTGTCGCTTTTCTCGCGCGACGTCATCGCGCTGGCTGCAGGAGTGGCGCTCTCGCACAACACCTTCGACGCGGTGCTGCACCTTGGCATCTGCGACAAGATCGTGCCGGGTCTCGTGATCGCCGCGGCGACTTTCGGTCACCTGCCGTCGATCTTCGTGCCCGCCGGGCCGATGCCGAGCGGCCTGCCGAACGACGAAAAATCCAAGGTCCGCCAGCAGTTCGCCTCGGGCGAGGTCGGGCGCGAGGCGCTGATGGCGGCCGAAATGGCCTCTTACCACGGTCCCGGCACCTGCACCTTCTACGGCACGGCGAACACCAACCAGATGCTGATGGAGTTCATGGGCCTTCACATGCCGGGCGCGTCCTTCGTGAACCCGAACACACCCTTGCGCGACGCGCTGACCGACGAGGCGGCGACGCGCGCCGTGCAGATCACCGCGCAAGGCAACGACTATCGTCCGGTGTCCGACATCCTCGATGCGCGCGCCTTCGTGAACGGGATGGTGGGGCTCATGTCGACGGGCGGTTCGACGAACCTTGTCCTGCACCTGCCTGCGATGGCGCGGGCCGCTGGCGTCGTCCTCGACATCGAGGACTTCAACGATCTGTCCTCGGTCGTGCCGCTGATGGCCAAGGTTTATCCAAACGGACTCGCCGATGTGAACCACTTCCACGCGGCGGGTGGCCTGGCCTACATGATCGGCGAGCTTCTGGAGGGTGGGTTCCTGCACCCCGACACCCGCACCGTAGCGGGCGACGGGCTGGCGCTCTATACCACCGAGCCGAAACTGAGGGACGGCGCGCTGGTCCGCGACGACGGCCCTAAAGAGTCCCTCAACGACAAGATCCTGCGGCCCGTCGGCGATCCCTTCCAGGCAACCGGTGGCCTGCGCGAGTTGAAGGGAAACCTCGGCCGCTCGATGATGAAGGTCTCGGCGGTCCTGCCCGAGCATCGCGTGATCGAGGCCCGTGCCCGCGTGTTCCACGACCAGGAGGCGGTGAAAACGGCGTTCAAGGCGGGCGAATTCACCGAGGACACCATCGTCGTCGTGCGCTTCCAGGGCCCGACCGCGAACGGGATGCCCGAGCTTCATGGCCTGACGCCCGCGCTGTCGGTCCTGATCGGACGCGGGTTCAAGGTGGCGCTGGTGACGGACGGCCGCATGTCTGGCGCCTCCGGCAAGGTGCCCGCCGCGATCCACCTGTCGCCCGAAGCGGCTGCTGGCGGTCCGATCGCGAAGGTCCGCGATGGCGACCGAATCCGCGTCGACGCCGAGGCGGGCACCATCGACGTGTTGGAGCCGGGCTTCGAATCCCGTGCCCCCGTCGAGGTGGACCTCTCCGCCAACGAGTCGGGTCTCGGCCGAGAGCTTTTCGCCGCCTTCCGCCACCATTGCGGCCACGCCTCGGACGGCGCCGCACTGGTAGTCTGATCCAGCCTTCCCGCAAGGAGACGCCCGAATGACCCCGACCGAAGCCAGCTCCAGATCGCTCGAGATCTGCCGTCTCGCCCCCGTCATCCCCGTCCTGACGGTCGATGACGCGGGCACCGCCGCCGACCTCGCCCGCGCTCTGGTCGCGGGAGGCCTGCCCGCGCTCGAAGTCACGCTGAGAACACCGGCCGCTCTCGACGCCATCCGCGAGATGGCGGGCGTCGACGGCGGGGTCGTGGGCGCGGGTACGCTTTTGACGCCGAAGGACGTTCAGGCAGCCGTCGACGCAGGCGCGCGCTTCGGCGTGTCGCCAGGCGCCACCGACCGGCTTCTCGACGCGGCCGAGGAAGCGGGACTGCCGATCCTGCCGGGCGCCGTCACGCCCTCCGAGGTGATGCGCCTTCTCGAACGTGGCTACACCACGATGAAGTTCTTCCCCGCCGAAGCGTCTGGCGGCGCGCCCGCGCTCAAGGCCTTCGCCGGTCCCCTGCCCCGCGCGGTCTTCTGCCCTACGGGCGGCGTCAGCCTGAAGAACGTGCGCGAGTACCTGTCGCTGCCGAACACCGTCTGTGTCGGCGGATCGTGGGTGGCGCCTGCCGACAAGGTCACGGCGAAGGACTGGACCGGGATCGAGACGCTGGCGCGCGAGGCGGCGGCGCTGACCTAGGCGTCCGTTCGTCCCTTCCGACCGCCTCTCCGGCGGGCGCTTGGCGGGTTCTCGAGCGCGTCGGTCAGGATGGCGGTCATGGGATGGCCGGGCGCGTGGATGCCGTGACGGTCGAGAAGCGTCCGGATCGTCGGCGCGACCGCTCCGTCGGGTGCCGAGATGGCCCAGTCGAGGAAGATCGACCGGCATTCTTCGGGCGTGATCCCGTCGATGTTGTAGCTTTCGCGGATCAGCCCGCGCGGGTCCGGATCGGTGTCCGTCATGTGGTTCCCCTGTCGTTCAGATGCGTATCTGCGATGCTCCGGGTCTCGTCGGCCAAGGCAGCAATCTGTTCGGCCAGATCGTCCAGCGTCTCGGCCCCGGTGCCGCGCAGGAGGAAGGCCGTGGCACAGGCGCCAAAGCCTGTCGCGCTGTCGGCGTCGCCCACGACCAGCCGGCGGCCGGCCTGCACGCGCCAGAACAGGGCTGCAGCCTCCTCCAGCCTGTCCCGCTCGGCTTCGGTCAGGCCGAATGAGGCCGTCGCGGCCTCAAGCTGCTCGGGCATCCGGCGTTCCGGCGAGGCGGCGAGAAGCGTGCCGGCCTGCACGAATAGCTCGATGTCCTGAAGCCGTCCCGGACCGGGCCGCGTCTCCAGCCCCGCCCGCGCCGGCTTCGCCTCGGCGAGGCGAGCGCGCATGGCGGCCACGTCGGTCTTCACCTGGTCGGCATCGCGCGGCAGGGCGAGTACCTCGCGCCGGATTGCCTCGATCTCGTCCATGAGGTCGGGCGGCCCGGCCATCGGGCGGGCACGGGTCAGGGCAAGGTGTTCCCAGGTCCAGGCTTCGGTCTTCTGATAGGTGCGGAACGATTCCAGCGACGTCGCCACCGGCCCCTGACGACCCGAGGGCCGGAGGCGCATGTCGACCTCGTAGAGCCGCCCCTCGGCGGTCGGCGCCGAAAGCGCGGTGACCATCGCCTGGGTCAGCCGCGCATAGTAGGTGCGCGTCGGCAGCGGACGGCGACCATCCGACGCCTCGACCCCGGCGCCGTCGTAGATGACGATGAGATCCAGGTCCGACGCCGCGTTCAGACGCTCGGCCCCGAGAGAACCCATGCCGAGAAGTGCGGCACCTCGACCGGGTGGCGCGCCATGCTTCTTGGCGAACTCGGCGGTGACCATGGGCCAAAGCGCCCCGACTACGGCGCCTGCAAGGTCGGCATACTGCTGCCCGCTCGCATCCGGGTCGATGAGGCCGCGCAGGAGATGGACGCCGATCCGGAAGTGCCATTCCCGCGACCAGATCCGCGCGAGGTCGAGCCGCTTTTCATAGTCGTCCTCTGCCGCAAGACTGCGGGTCAGCATCCCCATGAGGGCCGCGCGTCCGGGCCAGTCGGCAAAGAACTGGCCGCCGATCACCGCGTCGAAGACGCCGGAATTGCGTGAAAGATAGCGACCGAGTCCGGGGGCCGTGTCGACGATGTCGACCACGAGGTCGAGAAGGGACGGGTTGGCCTCGAAGAGCGAGAAAAGTTGCACGCCCGCCCGGCAGTCCGCCGATGAAGCCTTCGACGTTCAGAAGCGCCTCGTCGGGGTTCTGCGCGCGGTCCAGACGTTCGGCCATGCGCGGCCAGACGCGGCGGAAAATCTGGCGCGAGCGCGGGCTGCGCAGCGCCGGAAAGCCCTTCCAGCGCTCGAGCATCGTCTCGCTCGACGGCAGCGAGGTCGGGACGTCTGAGGTCGCGGCCGGTCGGGCGTCGGGAACGAAGAACCCTTCGGTCAGGCACGACACGCGCGTCAGGCGCTCTTCGATCTCGCGGGCGTAGGCGTCGGTGTCGCGACCTGCGAGGGCGGCGAGGCGCGCGAAATCCTCGGCGGTCTCGGGCAGGCAGTGGGTCTGCTGGTCCGCAATCATCTGGATGCGGTGCTCGGCCTCGCGGTGCGCGCGATAGTCGGAGATCAGCGTCTCGGTGTCTTCCTCGCCGACCCAGCCTTTCGAGGCGAGGACGCGCAGGCCGCCCACGGTGTCGCGCGTCCGAAGCTCTGGGTCGCGGCCGCCTGCGATGATCTGGCGGGTCTGGGTGAAAAATTCGATCTCGCGGATGCCGCCCTGCCCCAGCTTCAGGTCGTGCCCCTTGTGAGAAGGTGCACCGTGCAGCCCCTTGTGGTCGCGGATCCTCAGCCGCATGTCCTGCGCGTCCTGGATCGCGGCATAGTCGAGGTGCCGTCGCCACACGAAGGGGGTAAGCGTGTCGAGGAACTTCTGACCCGCCGCCACGTCGCCGGCGCAGGGCCGCGCCTTGATGTAGGCGGCGCGCTCCCATGTTCGGCCGAAGCTTTCGTAGTAGCGCTCGGCAGCTTCCATCGAGATCGCGACGGGTGTGACGGAGGCGTCGGGGCGAAGGCGCAGGTCTGTGCGGAAGACGTATCCCTCGGCGGTTCGTTCGGACAGGATCTGCGTCATCGTGCGGACGGCCCTGACGAAGCCCGTGCGCGCCTCGGCATAGTCTTCGGGATCGAAGCGGGTCTCGTCGAAGAGGCAGATCAGGTCGATGTCGGAGGAATAGTTCAACTCGAACGCGCCCATCTTGCCCATGGCGAGGACGGCGAGCCCAGCACCGGTGTCGATGTCGTCTTCCGTCTGGCCGGGAACGCGCCCCTTTCCGACTTCGCGCAAAAGGGCTGCCCGCAACGCCGTCGCGACCGCCCGGTCGGCGAAGCGTGTCAGGGCCCCCGTCACCTCCTCCAGCCTCCAGGCACCGCCGAGGTCGGCCAGGGCAACCAGAAGCGCGGTCCGGGACTTCAGGCCGCGCAGCGTCACGCCCGCGTCCCGCACGTCGTCGGGAATGGGCGTCGCGAGGATGGTCTCCATCGTCTCTTCGGGCGAGGCGGCCAGTGTCTCGGCCACCCACTCGGCGTCGCGGCAGATCAGGTCGCAGAGATAGGGCGACGATCCGGCCGTCCCCCGGACAAGCTCGACCGCCTGCGCCGGCAGGTCCGGCACGAGTGCCAGAGCCTCGTCCCCCCGTTCGGGATCATGGACACGGGGCGCGCGCGCGATGCGGTTTGAAAGGGTCGTGGTCATGGCCGGACGCTAACAGCCCGGCCCACCCCCCGGAAGAGCTTGCGAAGGGCTTCGGAGACGGGTCAATGTCGCCCGCATGAGCAAAAGCCTCGCCCGCGTGACGTCCGCCCTCGCCGATTTGGGGATCGCGACCGACGTCCTGGAAATGCCGGGCGAGACCCGCACGGCGCAGGACGCGGCGCGCGAGGCGGGTTGCGTGGTCGACCAGATCGCCAAGTCGATCATCTTTCGCGGCGAGGCCAGCGACGGCGTCGTCCTTTTCATCACGGCGGGCGGAAATCAGGTCGATGTCGAGAAAGCCGCGGCGATTGCGGGAGAGTCCCTGGGGCGGGCCGACGCGGCCTTCGTTCGTGAGAGAACCGGGTTCGCCATCGGCGGCGTGGCCCCGGTCGGTCACCTGACGCCGAGCCGTATCTTCTTCGACCCAAGGCTTTTGGACTTCGACCTCGTTTATGCGGCCGCCGGAACGCCCAGGCATATCTTTCCAGTCGCACCGGCCACGCTTATGGCTGCGACGGGCGGTCTGGAGGCGGACTTCACCTGACTTGCAGGCGCCTCAAACGTCGCGCGGGCGCTTTCGATCGAAAAATGTAAAAATCGTTCACATAACCTCTTGAAGGCCGGGGCCGCCCTTCCGATATGCGAGATGTGAAGCGAATTCACATAGACCCGCAACACTCGGAGAAAGGACCCCGACGATGACCACCGCGACACTGAATGCCATGCCTGCCCGCCGCGGGGGCAACCCCCTCAGGCGCGCCGAAGGATGGCTCGACGCCCGCGGCAAGGCCGCATGGATCGCCGCCATGGTGATCGGCTTCGTTGTCTTTTGGCCGGTCGGGCTTGCCCTTCTCGCCTACATGATCTGGGGAAAACAGATGTTCAAAGGTAACTGCACCCACGCCCGCCAGGGCCGCTTCGGCCACGCCGCGTTCCGGACCTCCGGCAACACCGCGTTCGACTCCTACAAGGCCGATACCCTGCGCCGGCTTCAGGACGAGCAGGATGCGTTCGAGGCATTCCTCCAGCGGCTGCGCGACGCCAAGGACAAGGCCGAGTTCGACCAATTCATGGAAGACCGTGCCCGCAAGCAGAAATCGGACGTCGAGGGCGACGCTCTCGACGCCTGACACCGGAGGGGCCTCCGCCCTTTCGGCGGCGGCCCCTGCCAACCGTCCCCTCCAAGGGGCCGCCGACACTTCCTATCTAAAGGGGACAGGAGACAACGATGGACATGCTGCACGACATCCGGACCGGCCTTCCCGATCCAGACACACACCCCGAGTTCTACGACGACGTTCCCGTAAAGCGCCTGATGGCCTGGGTCGTCGACGTGGTCCTGATCGCCATTGCGACGGCCGCGATCTCGGTATTCACACTGTTCCTTGCTCCGCTCTTCCTCCCGCTTTTCCTGGTGGTCGGCTTCCTCTATCGCTGGATGACCATTTCCGGCGGCTCGGCCACGCTCGGCATGAGGCTGATGGCCATCGAGCTTCGCGCGTCGGATGGCGAGCGGCTGGACGGGCTGACCGCGTTTCTGCACGTCGCGGGCTATACCGTATCGGTCATAACCTTCCCGCTTCAGCTCATCTCGATCGTGCTGATCCTGACGACGGCGCGGAAGCAGGGGCTGACGGACATGGTTCTTGGGACTGCGGCCATCAACCGCCACGCCTGACTACAGCCATAATGGGGGATTGGCGCTTCGGGATCGGGGCGCTAGTCTTATTTCCGTACGCCCTTCCGCCGCCTCAGGTTACCATGCGCCATACACTTCCACTCGCGCCGCAATTCTATGTCACGGCGCCCCAGCCCTGCCCGTATCTCGACGGCAGGATGGAGCGGAAGTTGTTCACCGCGCTTCAGGGCGATTATGCCGAGCAACTGAACAACGCGCTGTCGAAGCAGGGCTTCCGCCGCTCGCAGAACGTTCTCTATCGTCCGTCGTGCGCGGAGTGTTCGGCCTGTCTCTCGGCACGTATCCGGGTCGCGGATTTCGAGCCCTCGCGCAGCCAGCGCCGCAATCAGAAGCGGAATGACGGACTGCGCCGCGACGCGACCTCTCCCTGGGCGACCGAGGATCAGTACGCCCTGTTCCGGGCCTACCTCGATGCCCGCCACGCCGACGGCGGAATGGCCGACATGGACATCTTCGAGTTCGCCGCGATGATCGAAGAGACCCCGATCCGCTCGCGCGTCGTCGAATACTCGGACCGCGTAGACCGGCAGAAGCGCCTGCGCGCCGTGTGCCTCACCGACGTTCTCGATGACGGGCTCTCGATGGTCTACAGCTTCTACGATCCCGACGTCGCGGACCGTGGCCTCGGCACCTATGTGATCCTCGACCACGTCGAGATCGCGCGCGAGGCCGGGCTGCCCTACGTCTATCTTGGCTACTGGGTGCCGGGATCGGCCAAGATGGGCTACAAGGCCAACTTCTCGGCGCTCGAGGTCTATTCGCGCGGCGCCTGGCAGAACCTCGGCGACCCCGACAGCTATTCCGCCGACACCCACCCGCTGTCGACCGACCCCATAGCCGAGCAGGTCGCGCGGATCAGCCTGCCCGATACGCGGCCGACGCGCTGACGGATCCCCACCGCTGAAGCGAGACGTCCCGCCGCAACGGGACGCCGCTCGTCGATCAATTCGGCATCAGGTCGGGCACGATCGTCACGACCTGCGGGAAGAACCACAAAAGCGCGAGCCCCAGGATCTGGATCAGCACGAAGGGCACGATCCCGCGATAGATGTGCCGGGTCGTGACCTCGGGCGGTGCGACGCCCCGCAGGTAGAACAGCGCGAAGCCGAAGGGCGGGGTCAGGAACGACGTCTGAAGGTTCACCGCGATCATGATCGTCACCCACTTCGGATCGAAGGTGCCGCCATAGATGACCGGACCCACGATCGGGATGACGATGTAGATGATCTCGAGGAAGTCGAGCACGAAGCCCAGAACGAACAGCACGAGCATGACGAGGAGGAAGACAGTGAGCTCGTTGTCGTAGCTTCGCAGGAACTGCTGGATGTAATGCTCGCCGCCGAAGGAAATCACGACGAGGTTCAGAAGCTGAGATCCGATCAGGATGGTGAAGACCATCGAGGTGACCTTCGCCGTCTCGCGGACCACCGGCGTCAGAACCCTGGTGCGGTAAAGCACCCAGCAGCCGTAGAGAAGACCGAAGAAGGCGAAGAGATAGGCGGCGTAGGCGACGAAGATCGCGATCCAGCTTTCAAGCGTGACGTTCGACTGGGTCACCCGGAGGTCGAAATTTATCCCCAGCAGGATGAGAACGACGACGGCGATGCTCGCCCAGATGATCGTGCTGCCAGTGCGACCCTCGTCCTTCAGCTTGCGATACGAGGCGAGCATGATCGCGCCGGCCGCGCCGAGTGCGGCGGCGGGCGTCGGGTTGGTGATGCCGCCCAGGATCGACCCCAGCACGGCGACGATCAGCACGAGCGGCGGAAAGACGACCCGAATCAGCTCGTTCTGCCTGATGCGGCCCGCTGCGACGCGCGTCGCCCAGAGCGTCAGCGCGAGCGGAATCAGGATAATCAGGAGCGTGGCACCTGAACTGGTCGTGGGACGGATCAGGAAGACGTCGGCGAGAAGCATCAGCGCCAGTCCTGCGGCGCCGATCAGAAGCGGCTTCGGGTCCTCGCCCGGCATCGTGCCTCGGCCGAGGACCAGAGTAAGCCCGAGAAGGAGCGCGATGACCGCGATCCCGGTGCCGACCGGCGGGGCATTGTACACAGGGCGGGTCTCGGGCGGTGCCTCGCCCTCGGGCGGGGTTTCGCCTTCGGCGGCAGGCGCAGCTTCAACCGGGGCCTGGTTCTGCGCCGCCAACTCCTCGCGGAGTTCGACGGAGCGATCCCACGCCGCCTGTCCATGAAGCTCGATCATGGCCTCGCGGCACTGGTCCGACACGTTCGTCCGCAGGAGGCTGACGCGCTCCTGCCCCGATGTATCGAGCCGCACGCTCTGGCTGCCGACCGCGCGAAACTCGATGGCCGCCATGAGAAGGGCGATCAGCAGGATCGGAACGGCGACGAACCAGATGAGCTTCTCGTTCCGCGTGATGATCGGGCCCGAGCCACCGGAAAGCTGGACAGCCGGCGCGCGCAATGGGTTCAGAAGCGCGTAACCGAAGGCATAGGCGGCATAGAGAACGGCAAGAAGGATGCCCGGCAGCATCGCCGCCTGGAACAGCGTGCCGACCGAGACCACCGCGGGCTTGCCCAGATAGGTGAGCGCGTCCGAGCAGCCGACGGCCTGGGCGCGCGCCTCCTGAGCCGTCGAATAGAGGTCACCCGCGAGCGTGCCGAGAAGCACGATCACGATCGAGGGCGGGATGATCTGGCCGAGCGTTCCCGAGGCCGCGATAACCCCGGTCGAAAGCTCGGGCGAGTAGTTGTAGCGCAGCATCGTGGGCAGCGAGAGCAGGCCCATGGTCACCACGGTTGCGCCGACGATGCCCGTCGACGCCGCGAGGAAGGCGCCCACGACGACGACCGAGACGGCAAGACCGCCCGGCAGCGGGCCGAAGACCCGCGCCATTGTGGTGAGAAGGTCCTGCGCGATGCGCGACCGCTCGAGGACGATACCCATCATCACGAACATCAGGACAGCCAGCAGCGTCTCGATGGACTGCCCCGCGAAGACACGGTCGTTCATCCGGTTCACGATGAAGGACAGGTTGCGGTCGATGGCCTGCTCCCAGCCGCCAGGGAAAAGCGCCTGCTCGACCCGCGGCAGGTCGGGGTATCGGAAGACGGATATCGAATCCCTGTGGACGCCCGAGTTGACGATGTCCCTGTAGGCTTGCGAGCCGGTGTCGATGGCCTGGTGGATAAGGATGCCCGCCGAGTCGAGGGCGGCGATGATGGCGAAGGCGATGACACCCGCGCCCGCGATGGCGAAGGCCACCGGGAAGCCCGAGAGGATCCCGCCGAAAAGACAGAGAAGGACGATCAGGAGACCGAGCTCGATGCCGTCCAGTCCGAAAATCATGCCGCCGTCTCCTAGTGCGTGCCTTCGTAGGCTTCTTGTCCCGCCCCGAGCGTGTCGCGGTCGAGGTATTTGTCGGCGCTGCCCTCACCCTCCCGGTACTCGAGGAAGTTGCGGTAGAAGACTGCCACGGCGTGTATGATGACGAGTGCGGTGAAGGCGCACATCAGGATCTTGAACAGGAAGTAGCCGTTGAATCCGGACGGCGAGAAGCCGATGGTCTCGACGTTCCATTTCAGGATGGACGCCTTGCGCATCATCATCTCGAGCGAATCCGAAGCCGACACCTTGGGCGTCAGCATGTTTCGCCACAGGAAGAACCAGGCATAGAGCCAGGTCAGGATCGAGGCCGGGATCATGAAGACCAGCGCGCCGAACATGTCTATGACGCGTTTCGTCCGGAATTTGGCGGGCGCGTACAGCAGGTCCACGCGGACGTGGCTGCCCTGCACGAAGGCGTAGGTCACGCAGAGCGCGATGACGATGGCGTTGTAGAGCTTGAGCTCCTCGGAGAACCAGCCGACGGACTGGGAGAAGCCGAAGCCGAGCGGAGCGATGTTGATGATGCCCTGCCGGAACACGGATTGCAGGAAGATGACCATCACCTGCTGAAGGACCATCAGGAGGCCGACCCAGGCCGCGAGGCGTCCGATGCCGTTCGCGAAGCCTTCGAGGACCCGTACGCATCCCCACATGAAGCGCGGCCAGACGATGCCGGCGATGGTCACGACGAGGAAGATGTCGAAAAGCGCGAAGAACAGCTCGGACGAGGCTCCGTAATAGATGAACCGCATCAGCGATTCCCCATTGGACCAGTCGAGCCAGGACGCCGGGTGGGTGAGCGCGTAGAAGATGTTGTAGAAGCCCATCACGATACCCGTGACGAACGACAAGAGCGCGTCTCCCATGATACCTCCCCTCAGACGGAACAGGCTGCGCGCGAGGCTCGCGCGCAGCCGATCTTTAAACCTTGATTACATCGAGGCCAGAACGCGGTTCCGCTGCGCCGAATAGGCGCTGTCCGACACTTCCAGCCAGCCCGAGGAAGACCGCATCGACGCTTGGGCGGAGTTGTGGATCTTCTTGAAGAGCTCGTCCGAGGTGTACTGGTTCAGCACTTCCACCGAGGCGTTGCCGAAGGCATCCCAGATGTCGTCCGAGAATTCCTGGATCTGCGTGCCGCCGTCCTTGAGGCGCTGGAGCGCCGGGCCGTTGTTCGCGATGAACTGGGCATAGTTGGCCTGGTGAGCCTCGCCGGACGCGATCTCGATGGCCTTCTGCTGGGCCGGGGTGAGCTCGTTGAAGACTTCGAGGTTCGTCGCCACCGACAGCGCCGCGCCCGGCTCGTGGAAGCCGGCGGGATAGTAGTAGTCGCAGACCTCCTGCAGGCCGAGCTTCTCGTCCGACCAGGGTCCGATCCACTCGGTCGCGTCGAGAGCGCCGGACGACAGCGCCTGGTAGATCTCGCCGCCGGGAATGTTCTGAACCGACGCGCCAAGCTTGGACAGCGCTTCGCCGCCGAGACCGGGCATGCGGAACTTGATGCCGTTGAAGTCGTCGGCCGAGTTCACCGGGTTGCGGAACCAGCCGCCGCCCTGCGCGCCGGTCTGTCCGGCGAGGTAGGAGCGCAGCCCGAAGACCTCGCCCAGCTCATGGTGCAGCGCCATGCCGTCCTGACCGTAGTACCAGGTCATGATCTCGGGTGCGGTCATGCCGAAGGGCACGGCAGTGAAGTAGGCCCAGGCGGGATGCTGCCCGACGAAGTAGTAGTCGGCGCCGTGGTACATGTCTGCCTGACCTGCGGTCACGGCGTCGAAGACCTCCAACGCGCCGACGAGCTCGCCCGCCGCCTTGGCGTCGATGGTAAGCTGACCATCCGTCAGCGCCGCGACGTTGGCGACGACGCGCTCGACCGAGTCCCAGACCCCCGCGAGGCCGCGCGGCCAGGTCGTGACCATCGTCAGGGTACGGTTGCCCTGGGCATAGGCCGGGGCCGCCAGCGAGGTGGCGGCAGCAGCCGACCCGCCGATGGCGGTGTTCTTAAGGAATGAACGACGATCCATGTGGTTATCCTCCCAAATACGCTTGGCCCGCTTTCACGAGCGGATCGTTGCAAGTGGCGCGACACTAGAGGGAGCCATGTGTCAGGGGAATACCCGTTATTGAATAGACGCAACGGAAAGTGGCGGGATTTCGAGACTCTTACGGCGAGCACGAAGGCAACGGTACCGCGCCGGACGGCCGTGCGGCGCGTGCGGCGGCCAAATGGATCAGGCCCGACATGGCGCTGAGGGACGTCAAGATGCCCTGTCACACGGACCTTCTCCCGACAAATCGCAAACATCCGCCTCAAGCCGGCGATCACCTCGACCCGAGATCTGACGCGATGCGCGCTGGATCACCTCGGCCTGCACAGCGCCAGAACCGTCCGATAAAAGTTGCGTGAGGCGCTGCCGCCACGCAAGAAATGGAAATTAGGCGGTTGACGCTCCCTGCCCTCGTGCATAGTGTCCCCGGACCGATAGGAGACCTTCGTGGAACGGAACGTAGTCGTACTTGTAGGACGTTGGTGCATGGGCCGGTAACGGACGCCATAACGGTTCCCCATGCGCCCTCGGATCAACCCCGGGGGCTTTTTTATGCGCAGGACAAGGACTTGGGCGCGATGAGCAAGAAGCAGATGACCGGAGCGAAAATGGTCGTGGAGGCCCTGAAGGATCAGGGCGTCGAGGTGGTGTTCGGCTATCCCGGCGGCGCAGTCCTTCCGATCTACGACGAGATTTTCCAGCAGAACCGGATTCGCCACGTCCTCGTCCGGCACGAACAGGGCGCGGTCCATGCCGCCGAAGGCTATGCCCGCTCGACCGGCAAGCCGGGCGTCGTCCTCGTGACCTCGGGCCCCGGTGCCACGAACGCCGTCACGGGACTGACCGACGCGCTCCTCGAACTCGATCCCGATCGTCGTTCTGACGGGCCAGGTGCCCACCTTCATGATCGGCACCGACGGCTTTCAAGAGGCCGACACCGTCGGCATCACCCGCCCCTGCACAAAGCACAACTGGCTGGTGAAAGAGACCGACCGCCTGGCGCCCGTGCTGCACGAGGCGTTCCACGTCGCCGTGTCGGGTCGTCCCGGACCGGTGCTCGTCGATATCCCGAAGGACGTCCAGTTCGCGACCGGCACCTATGTCGCGCCGAAGGACACCAAGACCTCGCACTACGCGCCCCGCACCAAGGGCGATGCGGACATGATCCGCGCGCTTGTCGAGGCCATCGAAAGCGCGAAGCGACCTGTCTTCTATACCGGCGGCGGCGTCATCAACTCCGGCCCCAAGGCCTCGCGCCTTCTGCGCGAGCTGGTCGACACGACGGGTTTCCCGATCACCTCGACGTTGATGGGCCTCGGCGCCTATCCGGCCAGCGGCAAAGGCTGGCTCGGGATGCTGGGGATGCACGGTCTCTACGAGGCCAACCTCGCGATGCACGACTGCGACCTGATGATCAACGTCGGCGCCCGGTTCGACGACCGCATCACCGGCCGCATCCAGGACTTCTCGCCCCAACTCCCTCAAGGCGCACATCGACATCGACCCGTCGTCGATCAACAAGGTCATCCACGTCGAGATGCCCATCATCGGCGACGTGGCCTCTGTGCTGGAAGACGTGCTGGCGGTCTGGAAAGAACGCGGCTCGCGCGTGAACGGCAAGGCGCTCAAGGATTGGTGGACGCAGATTGCCGAATGGAAGGCCATCGACTGCCTGAAGTTCAAGCAGGAGGGCAAGACCATCAAGCCGCAGCATGCGGTGCAGCGCCTGGAGGCGCTGACGAAGGATCACCCCGACCGCTACATCTGCACCGAGGTCGGACAACACCAGATGTGGGCCGCGCAATACATGGACTTCGACGCGCCGAACCGCTGGATGACCAGCGGCGGCCTGGGAACCATGGGCTATGGCTTCCCGGCGTCCATCGGCGTGCAGATGGCGCACCCCGACGCGCTCGTCATCAACGTCGCGGGCGAGGCGTCGTGGCTGATGAACATGCAGGAGATGGGGACCGCGATCCAGTACCGCCTGCCCGTCAAGCAGTTCATCCTGAACAACGAACGTCTCGGGATGGTCCGCCAGTGGCAGGAGCTGCTGCACGGTGAGCGCTACTCGCATTCCTGGTCCGAAGCCCTGCCCGACTTCGTCAAGCTGGCCGAGGCCTTCGGCGCCAAGGGCATCCGCATCGACGACCCCGCCGATCTGGACGAGGGCATCCGCGAGATGCTGGCCTACGACGGCCCGGTGATTGTCGACTGCCTGGTCGAGAAACACGAGAACTGCTTCCCCATGATCCCTTCGGGAAAGCCGCACAACGAGATGATCCTGGGCGAGAACGCGGACACGAAGAACGCGATCAAGGCAGGCGGGGCGGTGCTGGTGTGATGCGAATGTCCTTCGGCCGTCACGCGATGGAACGCGCATTCGCGCTGGCCTCGGTCCTTGTCGTCCCATTTGCGGCCTGGGCGGAAGAGGTCGGCAAGGTCGGCGTCGACTGGGTCGGCAACGACATCATCGTCGAGGCGATCAACGATCCCGAAGTGCCCGGCGTCACCTGCCACATCGCCTATTTCGAGCGGAGCCTCATCGACCGTCTGTCGAAGGGCAACTGGTTCGAGGATCCCTCGAACGCCTCCATCGCCTGCCGCCAGACCGGCCCCATCACCATCGGCGACATCGACCGCTCGGAAGCGGGCGAAGAGGTGTTCCGCCAGTCCCGCAGCCTTGTCCTCAAGTCGCTCCGCATCAAGCGGATCTACGACGAGGCGAACCAGACCCTCATCTACCTCGCCCACGCCCGTGAGCTGACCGAGGGATCGGCCAAGATGTCGATCTCGACCGTTCCGCTCTGGCAGGCCGGCACTCAGGACTAGGAAGCACAGATGTCCGCCTTGAAGATCAAGAAAGGCTCCTCCAGCCATTCCGCCTATGACCTGCGCGATCCCCATGTGCAGACGGTGGAAAAGCACACCCTGGCGGTGATCGTGGCCAACGAAGCGGGCGTCCTCGCACGCGTCATCGGCCTCTTTTCGGGCCGGGGTTACAACATCGAGAGCCTCACCGTGGCCGAGGTCGATCACGAGGGGCACCGATCGCGTATCACCGTCGTCACCACGGGCACGCCTTCGGTGATCGAACAGATCAAGGCCCAGCTCGGCCGCATCGTGCCGGTCCACGAGGTCCACGACCTGACGACCGAAGGTCCGGCGGTCGAGCGCGAACTGGCGCTCTTCAAGGTCTCCGGCAAAGGCGAACGACGGGTCGAGGCATTGCGCCTCGCCGACATCTTCCGGGCCAACGTGGTCGAATTCGACGCTCGAGAGTTTTGTCTTCGAAGTCACCGGCACCTCCGAGAAAATCGACGCCTTCGCCGACCTCATGCGCCCCTTGGGGCTGGACGAGATGGCGCGAACGGGGATTGCCGCCCTGTCTCGCGGTAAGTCGGGAAGCTGAATCGTCCTGACTTTTCCGATGCCTGCCTTTCGCGGCCTGGTTGCACCGGGCCGCGAAACTCGCTGCGCCCTTGCTTTTCGGATTTCTGCAGCTAATTCTGGCACCAAATATTAATTCTTGTTTATCTGTCGCTACTTAGCGACAGGAAGGGGGACGTTGGTGGAGCGATCATGAGGGCGCCCACACCGCAGCAAATCCGGGATCGGTTTGGCAAGAACCTCCGCATCCTGGTTAGCGGCGAGCCTTCCGTTTCACAGGTCTGCCGAGACATCGGCGTGAACCGAACACAGTTCCTTCGTTACCTTTCCGGCGAAGCGCACCCGAGGCCGGATGTCCTTCACCGCATCTGCAAGCACTTCGGCGTCGATGCCCGCATCCTCCTCGAACCGATCGAGACGCTGCGCGAGGAGGACGACCCCGGCCCCCATCCGGCGCTTGGCTTTCCCGCCTTCCTGTCGCGCATGCGCGACTTCGATCACGGTGTCATGCCGGACGGCTTCTATCGCCTGCTTCGCCCGACGTTCACGGTCCCCGACATGGTGTCGGCAAGCATGATCGCCCTCAGCACGCTGCCCGACGGATCGTCGTTGGCGAGGACGGCCATCAACTCGGTCCACTTCGGGGGCAAGCACCAGCGACTAAGCTGGCGGCAGCGCCGCGCACGGTCGCTTGCCTTCCAGAACACCGTGGGCACGGCGTTCCTGTTCCTGACCACGACCGTGCGCCCCGCGATGTATCTGTCCTACTTCACTCACGGCCACGACGCCGACAACCAACTCTTCTTCGGCTATACCGCGATGATGCGCTCGAACGAGCAGCACCATGCCCTCATCTTGCCCTCGATCCTCGAACGCGTGGGCTCGCGCCTGCGCGACGGCATCGCGGCCCGCCGGCGCTGCGGCGTCTACAGTTGGGACCGGCTGATGGAGACCGAGCGGCTGTTCTTCGAGGACTGGAACCCGTTCGGCCCCTTCACCCCACGTTGGATCAAGGGAATCTACTAGCCGCCCGTCCCCTCAAGATAGATCACCGCGTACATGGCCACCATGGACGTGCCGATCACAGAAAAAGGGGGCCACGAGGGCCCCCTGTCAGTTTCGCTTGTCAGGCTCTGTGTTTATACCGCCCGGTTTCTGCCTGCGGCCTGACCCGCGTTCAAGGGCGAGCGCACCCGCCCCTTGACCGCACTCTCGCCGAAGCGAACGTGCGGCCCGTCTCGAAGGCGGGGCAGCGCGCGCCCCGCCAAATTCCTCAGCTACACCCCGACGTTCCGCCGCAGGTGTTGCACTTCATGCAGGTGCCGTTGCGCACCAGCGTGTAGTTGCCGCAATCGCCGCAGGGGTCGCCCTCGTAGCCCTGCATCCTGGCCTTCTGCCGCAGGTCCATCTTGACCGTACCGCTGCCGACCGCCGTCTCGGTCGAGGTCATCGGCGCCAGGTCCGGCACCAGCGCCTGAAGGGCGGCGGACGGATCGGCTGTCCCGGCGAAGGCCGTGGCCCCCATGCCGCCCTGGACCAGCACCAGTTCCTGTGGGACGCGGCGGCGGGTGAAGCCGGCGGATGCCACCTTCCTCAGCACTTCGACCGCATCCGATCCGGCGGAACCCGGCACTTCAGAGAAGTTGCGCTTCCCCTCGGACTCGCCCCGGCCCATCTCGTCGAAGGTCTGGCCCTCGGGCTTGACGTGGGCAAGGTCGGTCCGGTCGAGGTAGCTGACCGCAAGCTCCCGGAAGATGTAGTCGAGGATCGAGGTCGCGTTCTTGATCGCCTCGTTGCCCTGGACCATGCCGGCAGGCTCGAACCGGGTGAAGGTGAAGGCGTCGACGAACTCTTCCAGCGGCACCCCGTATTGCAGGCCGACCGATATCGCGATGGCGAAGTTGTTCATCATCGCCCGGAAGCCCGCGCCTTCCTTGTGCATGTCGATGAAGATCTCGCCGAGCGTGCCGTCCTTGTACTCGCCCGTCCGCAGATAGACCTTGTGACCGCCCACGATGGCCTTCTGGGTATAGCCCCGGCGCCGTTCGGGCAGCTTGTCGCGGCCGCGGGCGATTTCCTGGACGATGACCTTCTCGATGATCTTCTCGGCCAGCACCTGCGCCTTCTCGGCGGGATTGCCGGAAGCCAACACCTCTTCGGCGTCGTCGTCCCCCTCGACCAGCGCCGAAGCGAGCGGCTGCGACAGCTTCGAGCCGTCGCGGTAGAGCGCGTTCGCCTTGACGCCGAGACGATGCGACAGCTCGTAGGCCGCCTTGCAGTCCTCGATGGTGGCGTCGTTCGCCATGTTGATCGTCTTCGAGATGGCGCCCGAGATGAAGCTCTGCGCCGCTGCCATCATCGTGATGTGGCTCTGTACCGACAGGAAGCGCTTGCCCTTCTTGCCGCAGGGATTGGCGCAGTCGAAGACGACGTAGTGCTCCTGCTTCAGGAAGGGCGCCCCTTCCAGCGTCATCGTCCCGCAGACGTGGTCGTTCGCGGCCTCGATGTCCTTCCGGCTGAAGCCCAGGTGCCGCAGCAGGTCGAAGGACGGATCGTTCAGCTTCGCCACGGGAATGCCGAGCGTGCGGGTGCAGAAATCCTCGCCGAGCGTCCACTGGTTGAAGACGAAGCGGATGTCGAAGGCCGAGGGCAGAGCCGTCTCGATCTTCTCGATCTCCTTCTGGCCGAAGCCGTGGCCGATGAGTGCCGTGTGGTTGATGCCGGGCGCGTTGCCGAGCGTGCCGTGGCCCACGGCATAGCTCACGATCTCCTCGATCTGCGCCGAGCCGTAGCCGAGCGTTTCAAGCGCTGCGGGCACCGAGCGGTTGATGATCTTGAAGTAGCCGCCGCCGGCGAGCTTCTTGAACTTCACCAGCGCGAAGTCGGGCTCGATCCCGGTGGTGTCGCAGTCCATCACGAGGCCGATCGTTCCCGTCGGCGCGATGACGGTGGCCTGCGCGTTGCGATAGCCGTGCTTCTTGCCCAGCTTCAGCGCTTCGTCCCAGGCGCTTCTTGCAAGCTTTACAAGCTTCTGGTCCGGGCAGTTCACGTCGTCGAGCGGGACGGGATTGACGTTCATCGCCTCATAGCCCGCCGTCTCGCCATAGGCGGCGCGGCGGTGGTTGCGGATGACGCGCAGCATGTGCTCGGCGTTGCGCTCATAGCCCGAGAAGGCGCCAAGCTCACCCGCCATCTCGGCCGAGGTCGCATAGGACACACCGGTCATGATCGCGGTCAGCGCACCAGCCAGGGCACGCCCCTCGTCGGAGTCGTAGCCGAGGCCCATGTTCATCAGCAGCCCGCCGATGTTGGCATAGCCGAGGCCGAGCGTCCTGAACTCGTACGAGAGCTGCGCGATCTCCTTCGAGGGGAACTGCGCCATCATCACGCTGATCTCCAGCGTGACCGTCCAGAGACGCGTGGCGTGCATGTAGTCCTCGGCCTGGAACACGCCGTCCTTCTGGAAGGTCAGCAGGTTCATCGAGGCCAGGTTGCAGGCGGTGTCGTCGAGGAACATGTATTCCGAACAGGGGTTCGAGCCCCGGATCGCGCCGTCTTCCGGGCAGGTGTGCCAGGCGTTGACGGTGTCGTGGTACTGGATGCCAGGATCGGCGCAGGCCCAGGCGGCGTGGCCCACCTGCTCCCACAGATCGCGGGCGTCGATTTCCTTCGACACGCTGCCGTCCTTGCGGTTGGTCAGCTGCCATTTCTCGTCTGCCTCGACCGCCTTCAGGAAGGCGTCGGTGACGCGGATCGAGTTGTTCGAATTCTGGCCCGAGACGCTGCTGTAGGCCTCGGAGTCCCAGTCCGTGTCGTAGGTCGGGAATTCGATCGAGGTATATCCCTGCCGCGCATAGTCCAGGACGCGCTTGATGTACGTCTCGGGGATCGCGCACTTCTTGGCCGACTTGACGGCGGCCTTCAGCGTGTCGTTCTTCGCCGGGTCGTAGGCATCCTCGACGCTGCCGTCCCAGGCGCGGATCGCCGCGAAGATGCCGTTGAGCTCACGCTCGTGCATCTTCGAGCCGGCGACGATCGACGCGACCTTCTGCTCCTCGAGAACCTTCCAGTTGATGAAGGCCTCGATGTCGGGGTGATCGGCGTCCACGATCACCATCTTCGCTGCCCGACGGGTTGTCCCGCCCGATTTGATCGCGCCGGCCGCGCGATCGCCGATCTTCAAGAAGCCCATCAGGCCCGAGGATTTGCCCCCGCCCGAAAGCCTCTCGCCCTCGCCCCGAAGGTGCGAGAAATTGGTGCCCGTACCCGAGCCGTACTTGAAAAGCCGCGCCTCACGGACCCAGAGGTCCATGATGCCGCCTTCGTTCACAAGGTCGTCGGCGCAGGACTGGATGAAGCAGGCATGCGGCTGCGGATGCTCATAGGCCGAGGCCGACTTGGTCAACTCGCCCGTCCGGTAGTCGACGTAATAGTGCCCCTGGCTGGGACCGTCGATGCCGTAGGCCCAATGCAGGCCGGTGTTGAACCACTGCGGCGAGTTCGGAGCGCCCTTCTGCGTCGCCAGCATGAAGCGCATCTCGTCGAAGTAGGCCTGAGCGTCCTCTTCGTCGGTGAAATAGCCGCCCTTCCAGCCCCAGTAGGCCCAGGCGCCGGCCAGTCGGTCGAAAACCTGCGTCGCTTTCGTCTCACCGCCGAAGCGCTCGTCCTCGGGCAATTCAGCGAGAGCCTTGTCGTCGGGCACGGACCGCCACAGGAAGGACGGAACGTCCTTCTCGCGCACCTTCTTCAGACGCGCAGGCACACCGGCCTTGCGGAAATACTTCTGAGCGATGACGTCCGACGCCACCTGGGTCCAGCGCGACGGCACCACGACATCGTCCAGCCTGAAGACGACCGTGCCGTCGGGATTGCGGATCTCCGATGCGGTCGTCGTGAACTCGATGGCCGCGTAAGCGTCCTTGCCTGCCTCGGTAAAGCGTCTTTCGATCTTCATGCCCGGTCCTATCTTTTGGCCCGTTGTTCGGACCTGCCCCTTCGCACCGGCCGGGTCTCCGAGAGACAGAAGAATCCTGACCTCCGGATCCCGCGATCCGAAAGGCACGTCCCCTTGACGAGGCGTTCTCAGGAGGCTTCTACTTCCCCTACCGGAGCCCACTATATGTTGTGGCTATCCCGACCGGCTCGCACAACTTGAAGCATCCGGGCGGGATTCGTCAACGGCCTTTTGGACATCCAGACGGCATTTTCGTGGCGAAGCCTTTTCGGACAAATCGCATCGCGCCGAAAAAGTGTGGGACCGTCTCGGCTTAAGCCGTGCGGTTCAGACCCTGCATGATGTGGAAAAACCAAGGCCGCCCGAGGCAGCCAGCGGATCGCGCCCGACGAAGCGGGCGCGATCCCGGTTGAGGGTCGGGTCAGGCCTTGCGGCGCTTGACCGCGACGAGGCCGAGGGCGGACAGGAGCAGCACGCCGCCGGCGGGAAGCGGAACTTCCGATACCGGGTCGACGCTGACGCTGCGGACCTTCCACTCGTCCCACCAATTGGCCACGCCGATGGCGAAGGCCGTCGAGGCGACAGTGTCGCCCAAAGTCACGGTTGCTCGATCCGTGTTCTTGCCGATAGAGTTCGACACGCCGAAGTCACCAGAGGCGATCATCTCGTAAAGGCCGCCCACCAGGGCATAAACACGGTAGCCGTCGGAGTTGTCGACGAATCCCGCCATGAAGCTGGTGAGGTTGACCTTCTTGCTGAATTCGAACAGGGCGAACTCATTCGTGTCGACATAGACGTCGCCCACTGACAGGCCGAAGTCCTTGTGCGCGCTGACGCTTCTCGAGGCGCCATCGTACTCGCCGCCGCTGACCGTCATCGTCAAACCGTCGTCGCCCGTCATCGTGAACGAAGTCATCGAATAACGAGCGGCATCGGTCAGGTCGAATGTGGCTGCGCACGCCGCAGTCGCCGCGACGGCGTAGAAAGCCGCGGCGGTAAAAAGGTGTGTGAGTTTTCTCATCACTATCCCTGCACTGATACATATCCGCCAAGGCATGGCGTGACTCACCCCGCCCTCCGGACACAGAGATGACTTAGCACCGCCACAATTGGCGGCAAATGGCGCATGACGCCAATCGCTGGACACTTCTTCCATCAGATTGAAACAATCCGCGCGGACGTGTTCGGCTCGCGGCGCAAGCGTCTCGCCCGTCTCGATTTCCGTATCACGGCAAGCGTAAACGAAGCCTGAATCCTGTACGGTCCCGCCCGTGACATGATGGCTTCGAAATGGTCGGGGCGGAGAGATTCGAACTCACGACCCCCTGTTCCCAAAACAGGTGCGCTACCAGGCTGCGCTACGCCCCGACGACGTCTACCTAGACCTTGATGCGCGGCGTGGAAAGCCCAAAGGGATCACTCGACGCAAGGCCAGGCCGCAATATCGCCAACGCTCGGATGAAGCATCTCGTAGCCTTCGGCGATGCCGAGGCGCTCGGCCAGGCCGCCATTGATCTCGAGCACGAATTTCACGTCCTCGCCGCCGTCGATCCCGGTCTCGTCCAGGGGCACCGCCTCGGAGTGGACATGCGTCACCTGTCCCGTCTCGTCCATGAAGATCATGTCCAGGGGGATGAGGGTGTTACGCATCCAGAAGACGGCGCGCTGCGGACGCTCGTAGACGAAGAGCATGCCTGCGCCTTTCGGCATCGAGGGCCGGTTCATCAGACCGAGCGAACGCTCGCTCGGGTCGTCCGCGACCTCGACCGAAAAGGCGGCTCGGCCACCGTCGCCGCGCAATTCGACCCGGCCTTCGTCGCACGCGGCGGCAAAGGCTCCGGCAGGCAGGACTAGGAAGACAAGCGCCAGGCTCAGTCTTCCGGATCCAGCTCCGAACGAAGGGCAGATTCCCATGAAGTCACCTGTGTCGCCATGCGGCCGCGCTTGCCCTCGACCACGCGAAGCGAGACCGCTTCGCCCGGCTGAAGGTCCGCCAGTCCAGACCGACGCAGAACCTCGATGTGAAGGAACACGTCCTCGCCCCGTCCGAAGACGTTGGCAAAACCGAATCCCTTCGCCTTGTCGAACCACTTCACGCGGGCCGGTACGAGGGGAAGCGACAGGTCGACGGGCTCGGCGATTTCGCCGCCCGACGAGGCCATCTCGTCGGCGTCCATCGATGCCGGAGGCTCTATGTGAAGAACCTCTATGGCTTGTATACCGCGCGCCGTCTCCTGCACGATCACTTCGATGCCGGCTGCGTCCGCCACCGAAGACTGGCCGAAGTTCCGCAGAACGTTGGCATGCAGGAGAATGTCCGGTCCGCCTTGATCAGAAACGACGAAGCCGAAACCCTTCGACGGATCAAACCACTTAACGGTACCGGTGACGCGCGCCCCGTCTTTTTCGGCGTCGGTCATCTGTTGCATCATCCCTCGGGTCTTCCACCCATTATTATTGCACTTGTGGGCTGTAAACCTGAGTTTATGCAACTTTAATCCGAGGCGATACGACTTTTTTCTTCCTTCGTTCGCCTAGGGATAGAGACGTGTGACCTGCCAGGCACGATCCGTCCCCGACCTGGTCCAGCGGAATCGGTCGTGAAGACGAAAATCCCCGTCGGCCCAGAGTTCGATCTCCACGGGGTCGATCCTGAAGCCGCCCCAGAACGGCGGCCGCTTCGGGTCAAGCCCATGAACAACGGTCATCTTCGCCGCCTCGGCGACCAGCTTTTCGCGCGACGACAGGGGCCGGGACTGCTCCGACGCCCAGGCCCCGATGCGGCTTTTCAGTGCCCGGCTCCGGTAATAGGCGTCGGCCTGAGGCCCCTCCTCCCGCGTGACGGTCCCGCGCACGCGAACTTGCCGCCGCAAGCTTTTCCAATGCATCACGAAAGCGGCCTTGGCGGAATGGGCCAGCTCGCCGCCCTTCGCGCTGCCGTAGTTGGTGTAGAACACGAAGGCGTTGTCCTCGATGTCCTTCAGAAGCACCATGCGCACGTTCGGCAGGCCCTCGGCGTCCACCGTGGCCAAGGCGATCGCGTTCGGATCGTTCGGCTCGGACGCCTCGGCCTCGGCCAGCCAGCGGCGCGTGATCGCGATCGGGTCGTCGCCCTCGAAAATGCCGCCTCGGTCCGCCATCTGCCATACACTCCGCATACGGTCCGCATACTTGATGCAGTCACCGTGATGACATAGACCCTGAGCGAGATAAACGGGTCGGGGGCTGAAAATGACCGCAGGACTGATGGCCGGGAAACGCGGCCTCATCATGGGGCTGGCCAACCACAGCTCGATCGCCTGGGGCATCGCCAAGGCCTGCGCCGAACAGGGGGCCGAACTCGCCTTCTCGTACCAGGGCGAAGCGCTTCTGAAGCGTGTCCAGCCACTGGCGGCGCAACTCGGCTCCGACATCGTCCTGCCCTGCGACGTGGGCAATGCCGACAGCGTGGAGGCGCTCTTCGCCTCGCTCGAGGATAAATGGGGCAAGCTCGACTTCCTCGTCCACGCCATCGGGTTCTCGGACAAGAACGAACTGCGCGGTCGGTACATCGACACGTCGCGCGACAACTTCCTGATGTCCATGGATATTTCGGTCTACAGCTTCACCGCCGTCGCGCGCCGCGCGGCCGCAATGATGCCCGACGGCGGGTCGCTTCTGACGCTGACCTACTACGGCGCCGAGAAGGTCATGCCGCACTACAATGTCATGGGTCTGTGCAAGGCGGCGCTTGAAGCCAGCGTGCGTTACATCGCCGAGGATCTCGGCCGCGACGGCATCCGCTGCAATGCCATCAGCGCCGGCACTATCAAGACGCTCGCCGCCTCGGGCATCGGCGATTTTCGCTATATCCTCAAATGGAACGAATACAATTCGCCCCTGCGCCGGAACGTCTCGATCGAGGACGTGGGCGGCGCGGCGATGTATCTCTTGTCCGACCTGAGCCGAGGGGTCACCGGCGAGGTCCACCACGTCGACTCGGGTTACCACGTCGTCGGCATGAAAGCGCTCGATGCGCCTGACATGACCTACGACAAGAAAGAGTGACGCCATGAACGACCGCCTGCCGCACGAGAAGGGCTTTCACGTCTCCTGGGACCAGATCCACCGCGACAGCCGGGCTCTTGCCTGGCGGCTGGACGGACGAGGCCCTCTCAACGGCGGCTGGAAGGCGGTGGTGGCGATCACCCGCGGCGGGATGGCGCCGGCGATGATCGTGGCGCGCGAACTGGACATCCGCACCGTCGACACGATCAGCGTCAAGTCCTACGACCACCAGTCCCAGAACGAGGCCCAGGTCCTCAAGGCGCCCGACGCCGAGATGATGGGCGACGGCACCGGCGTTCTTGTCGTCGACGACCTGGTCGACAGCGGCAAGACGCTGGAGCTGGTCCGCAGGCTCTATCCTCAGGCCCACTTCGCGACGGTCTATGCCAAGCCCAAGGGCGAGCCGATGGTCGACACCTTCATCACCGGGGTCAGCCAGGACACCTGGATCTTCTTCCCCTGGGACATGGCGCTTCAGTACGTCGAGCCCTACCGCGGCAAGGACTGAGCGGCCTCTCGCCGCTCCCGATGTCCCTTGCCCTGCTTCCCCGGTCGCGTTAGATCGACGCGACCCTTTTTCCTAAGGGCTTCGGGGCACGAGGAGGACGACCGCGCATGGCCGGCAAGAAGCGAACAAATCCCATTGTAGTGGTGATCCTTCTTCTTCTGGTCATGGGGCTTGCCGGTTTCGGCGTGACGAACTTCGGCGGCTCGCTGCGCACGGTGGCCACAGTCGGATCGGCCGAGATCGGCGTGAACGACTATGCTCGCGCGGTCGAGGCGGAAGTGCGACGTTTCCAGCAGACGACCGGTCAGGCGATGACGGTTCAGCAGGCGCAACTGATCGGGCTCGACCGTCAGGCCCTGTCGCGCGTCGTGACCGAAGCCGCGCTCGAGGACGAGGCCCGACGCATCGGGTTGTCGGTCGGCGACGCGAACGTGGTGGGCGAGATCCGCCAGGCCGACGCCTTCCAGAGCGCCGCCGGGTTCGACCGCGCGACCTACGAGATGGCACTGCAGCAGAGCAACATCTCGGTCGGCGACTTCGAGACGCGCGTGAGGTCGGACCTCGCCGAGGGTTTGCTGCGGCAGGCCGTCGCGTCGGGCGTCGAGACGCCGCCCATCTTCACCGACACCCTATTCGCCTTCGCGCGCGAGACCCGCGACGTCACCTGGGCCCGGCTGACCGAAGAGGACCTGGCGGAGCCGCTGCCGGAGCCGTCCCTCGAGGATCTGGCAGCCTATCACGAGGCGAATCCCGATGCTTTCACCCGTCCGGAAACCAAGGTGATCTCCTACGCCTGGCTCACGCCCGACATGCTGGCGGGCGATGTCGAGGTTGACGAGGCGCAGCTCCGTGCCCTTTACGAAGAACGGCAGGAGGAGTTCATCCAGCCCGAACGGCGCCTCGTCGAACGGCTGGTCTACGGCAGCGAGGCGGCAGCGACGGAAGCCAGGGCGCGTCTCGATGCGGGCGAGGCCACTTTCGACGACCTCGTCGCCGAGCGCGGCCTGCAACTGGCGGACATCGACCTGGGCGACGTGTCGCTCGAGGATTTGGGCGAAGCCGGCGAGGCGATCTTCGCCCTGGAGGAGCCGGGCGTCGTGGGGCCCCTGCCGTCCAGTCTTGGACCTGCCCTCTACCGCATGAACGGCGTCCTCGCCGCACAGGAGACGAGCTTCGAGGAGGTCCGCGACGAATTGGCGGGCGAGGCCGCCGCGGATCGCGCGCGTCGCATCATCGAGGAAGCAGCGCCCCAGATCGAAGACATGCTGGCGGGCGGCGCGGACATGGCGGTCCTGGCCGAGCGGACCGACATGGAGGCTGGCACGATCGAGTGGAACGGCGAGGTCTTCGACGACATCGCGGCCTACGACGCCTTCAGGGCCGCGGCCGCGCAGGCCACGCCGGACAGTTTTCCCGAGGTGATCCCGCTTGAAGACGGCGGCATCGTCGCGCTGAAGGTTGACGAGGTGAAGGCCCCCGAACTGCGACCGCTCGAAGAGGTCAAGGACGAGGTCCGCGCGGCCCTTCTCACCGAGCGCCGCCAGGAGACGCTCGCCGCCCAGGCCGAGACTGTTGCCGATCAGGTCCGCAACGGCCGCGAGATGGCAGCGCTTGGCCTCGACCTCCAGGCCGACAGGAACGTGGGACGCGACACCCTCGTCGAGGGCACTCCGCCCGATTTCGTCACGACACTCTTCCAGTTGAAGCCCGACGAGGTCGCGGTTCTTGCCGCGGACGGCGACGCTTGGGTCGTTCGGCTCGATGCCGTGAACGTGCCCGACGGCACCTCGGAGGAAGCCGCGCGTGCCAAGGCAGCCTTCTCGGAAGGGATTGCCCGCGACTTCTCGGGCGCACTGCTGACCGCATATACGTCGTCGCTTCTCGATACCCGCGAGGTCGAGGTGAACCAGTCGGCGATCTCGGCCGTCAACGCGCAGCTTCAGTAGAATGGCGCTTCAGCCAGCATACGACGCCTTCGCGTCGGGCTTCGAGGCGGGGCGGAACCAACTCGTCTATACCCGCCTCGCCGCCGACCTCGACACGCCGGTGTCGCTGATGCTGAAGCTGACCGGCGCCCGCCGCGACGCCTTCATGCTGGAAAGCGTTACGGGCGGCGAAGTGCGCGGACGATATTCGATCATCGGCATGAAGCCCGACCTCGTGTGGGAGTGTCGCGGAACGCAGGCACGCATGAACCGGCAAGCCCGCTACGACCGCGAAAGTTTCGAGGCCGAGGCGAGCGATCCGCTCGCCTCCCTCCGTTCGCTGATCGAGGAAAGCCGGATCGACATCCCCGAGCATCTGCCCGCCGCTTCGGCCGGGCTCTTCGGGTATCTCGGCTACGACATGATCCGGCTGGTCGAACATCTGCCGGACGTGAACCCCGATCCCCTTGGCCTGCCCGATGCCGTCCTCCTCCGGCCTTCGGTGGTGGCCGTGCTGGATGGCGTGAAGGGCGAAGTCATCGTCGTCTCTCCGGCCTGGGTGTCCTCCGGCCTCTCGGCCCGCGCCGCTTTTGCGCAAGCGGCCGAACGGGTGATGGATGCGGTCCGCGATCTCGAACGTCCCGTGCCCGACGCGCACCGCGACCTCGGCGAGGATGTGCCTGTCGCTGAACCCGTCTCGAACTTCTCGAAGGACGCCTACAAGGCCGCCGTCGAGAAGGCGCGCGAATACATCGCGGCAGGCGACATCTTCCAGGTCGTCCCCTCGCAACGCTGGAAGCAGGAGTTTCGCCTGCCGCCCTTCGCGCTCTACCGCGCGCTGCGGCGGACGAACCCTTCGCCCTTCATGTTCTCACTTCGACTTCGGCGGCTTCCAGGTGATCGGGGCCTCGCCCTGAAATCCTCGTCCGCGTCTTCGGCGGCGAAGTGACGATCCGCCCGATCGCCGGAACCCGGCCGAGGGGCGCCACGCCGGAAGAGGACCGCGCCTTCGAGGCCGATCTCCTGAGCGACCAGAAGGAACTGGCAGAGCACCTGATGCTTCTCGACCTCGGCCGCAACGACGTGGGTCGCGTGGCAAAGATCGGCACCGTCCATCCGACCGAAGAATTCATCGTCGAGCGCTATTCCCATGTCATGCACATCGTGTCGAATGTCGTGGGTGAGCTGCGCGAGGACGAGGATGCTTTGTCGGCGCTTCTGGCCGGCCTGCCTGCGGGAACGGTGTCCGGAGCCCCGAAGGTCCGCGCGATGGAGATCATCGACGAACTGGAACCCGAGAAACGCGGCGTCTATGGCGGCGGCGTAGGTTACTTCTCGGCGGGGGGCGACATGGACATGTGCATCGCCCTGCGGACCGCCGTCCTGAAGGACCAGCAGCTTTACGTCCAGTCCGGCGGCGGCGTGGTCTGGGACAGCGACCCCGAGGCCGAATGGCAGGAGACGGTCAACAAGTCGAAGGCGCTCCGGAAGGCCGCCGAGGAAGCCGGACGGTTCGAGAGGGGCGGCAACGCATGACGGTGAACACCTATTATTCGCTGAAAGGCGGCAAGCCCGACCCCACGACCCTCGTCACGGACCGCGCGGTCTTCAAGGAAGCCTACGCCTTCATCCCGCGCCGCTGCGCCAAGGACATCACGGCAAGCTTCTTCCCGAACTGGGAAAAGACGCGGGGCTGGGTCTTGGCGCGGCCACTGTCTGGCTTCGCCGAGACTTTCGCCCAGGTCGCGATGGAAATCTATCCCATGGGCGGCACGAACCGCCCCGAGGATGACCCCGAGGCGGAATGCGTGATCTTCGTCACCGAAGGCGAGGTCGAACTGACCATCGCGGGCATCCTCCACCGCCTGACGCCCGGCGGCTATGCCTATATCCCGCCTGGGGTGCCCTGGGCGGTGTGGAACCGGGGCGCGATCTCGGCCTGCTTCATGTGGGTCCGCAAGAAGTATCAGCGGGTCGAGGGTCTGCCCCTGCCCGACGTCCTCATCGCGAACGAGAACGCCGTCGCGCCCGTCGCGATGGAGCTTTCGGACGGCCGCTGGAAGACGACGCGCTTCGTCGATCCCGCCGACCTCCGCCACGACATGCACGTCAACATCGTCACCTTCGAGTTGGGCGGCGTGATCCCCTTCGCCGAGACGCACGTCATGGAGCACGGGCTCTACGTGCTGGAGGGCCGTGCCGTCTATCGCCTGAACGACGACTGGCTCGAGGTCGAGGCGGGCGACTTCATGTGGCTGCGCGCCTTCTGCCCGCAGGCCTGCTACGAGGGCGGGCCGCAGAGGTTCCGCTACCTGCTCTACAAGGACGTCAACCGGCAGATGCCGCTCGTGCCGTTCTGAGCGGCGGCTCCGCCCCGTCGCCATTGTCGCTCGGACCAATGGCGCTCCAAACGCGACCCCCTGGCGTAGTTGCGAAAAAATGAAGGTCAGGGCGCCGAGACGGTCCAGGGCGTCTCGAACCAGTGTTCCTCGAGGTTCGCACCTTCTCCGATCCGGTCGACAACGGCGAAGAGGCCCGGCGCGTGCAGGGGCGTCAGCACGCCGTGCCAGGTTCCGCGGTGGATATTCACGCCCTGCCCCGGTTCCGTCAGGAACGCCCGTGGTGTTCCCGGCACACCGCCGTCATCCGGCGCGGCGATCACGAGAAACCGGTGCTGGGTCATCGGCAGGAAGGCCTGGCTGCCTTCGGGATGACGCTCCACCATGTCGAGCGTCAGGGGAAGCGCGCGTGGCTCGGCGAGGAACACGCTGATCCCCGCGCGGCCGTCCGCGAAATCCAGCGCCGCCAGATCGTGAAAGCGCCCGCAGAGCCCTTGGTTGATGATGCGGTCGGGCTCACCTGCCGCCTCCAGAACGTTGCCGAAGGGCGCGAAGGATGCCGCCGTCAGCGGCTCGGTCCGGATCTCGCGGCTCATCCCAGCTTTTCCATGAGGCGCAACTCGGCAATGCGCTCGACCTGTCGGCAGGCCTCGGAGAATTCCGTCGCGCGGTCGTTGGCGATCCGCGTCTCGAAGGCGCGAAGGATCCCCGCCTTGTCGTGGTCGCGGACGGCGATGATGAAGGGGAAGCCGAATTTCTCGACGTAGGCCCCGTTCAGCCGTTCGAAGTCGTCACGCTCCTTGTCGGTCAGCGCGTCGAGGCCTGCGGAGGACTGCTCGGAAGTCAATTCCGCCGTCAGTCTCTTCGCCTGCGCCAGTTTTCCAGCGAGGTCGGGGTGAGCCTTCAGGACACCCAAGCGTTCCTCCTCCGAGGCCGAGCGGAATACGCGGGTCAACGCTGAATGCACGCCGCGCGCCGTGTCATGTGTCGGACCCAATTCCAGCGCCCAGGCCCTCTCGGCGATCCAGGGCGAATGCTCATAGATGCCGCCGAAGGTCGCGACGAAATCTTGGCACGTCATTTCCGAGGGACGCGGCGCTGTGCGGGGCGGATGCACCTGCGCCCAATGCTCGGCGATCTGAAGCCGGGTGGCGAACCAGACCCCGTCGTGGGCCGCCATGTGGTCGAGGGCCCGCTTCAGCGCCAGCGCCCGCCCCGGCCTCCCGATGAGGCGACAGTGAAGGCCGATCGACAGCATCCGTCCGCCCTCGGCGTAGAGCATGTCGAAGCTGTCCTTCAGGTATTCCTCGAACTCTCGCGGCCCGCCGAACCCCGCCGCGACCGCGAAGCGCATGTCATTGGCGTCGAGCGTGTAGGGCACCACCAGTTGATTTCGCGCACCGACCCGGATCCAGTAGGGCAGATCGTCGGCATAGGCGTCGGCGACATAGGCGAAACCGCCCTCCTCCGCCGCCAATCGGACCGTGTTCATCGACGACCGGCCGGTGTAGATGCCGCGCGGACGCGCGCCCGTGACCTCGGTGTGCAGGCGGATCGCCTCCTGAAGATCGGCGCGTTCCTCGGTTTCAGGAACGTCCTTGTACTCGACCCACTTCAGACCGTGCGACGCGATCTCCCACCCGGCCGCCTTCATCGCCGCGACCTGTTCGGGCGCGCGGGCCAGGGCGGTCGCGACGCCGTAAACCGTCACGGGCAGGTCCTTCAGCATCCGGTGCAGCCGCCAGAACCCGGCCCGGGCGCCGTACTCGTAGATCGATTCCATGTTCCAGTGCCGCTGACCCGGCCACGGTGCCGCGCCGACGATCTCGGAGAGGAACGCCTCCGAGGCCGCGTCTCCGTGCAGGATGTTGTTCTCACCGCCTTCCTCGTAGTTCAGCACGACCTGCACCGCGATTCGCGCGCCGTTCGGCCATTGCGGATCGGGCGGCGTCTCGCCGTGGCCGGTCATGTCTCGGGGATATCTTGGGGCGTCGGTCATGAATGGGTCCGGAGCAAGCGATTACCCCCGGAGGATGCCCCTGCCCGCCAGAGCGGGCAAGGGCGGTTCGCTCAGGCCCGTGAGCCGGACAGGCCGCCCGAGATCTCCTCGGTCGCCTCTTCCTCGAGCGTCTCGGGCAGAATGAGGTTCAGCACGATGGCGAGGCCCGCCGCCGGCAGCAGCCCGCTGGTGAGCAGGATTTTCGCCGTATCCGGCAGATGTTGCAGCGCATCGGGTTCAAGCTGAAGCCCAAGGCCGAGCGACAGCGAGATCGCGAAGATCACCATGTTGCGCCGGTTCCAGTCGACCTCGGACAGCATCGATACGCCTGCCGCGACGACCATGCCGAACATGACGATGACGCCCCCGCCCAGGACCTCGATCGGAACGGTGCGGATCAGGCCGCCGACCTTCGGGATCAGACCGCAGACGATCAGGAAGATCGCGCCGATGGTAACCACATGCCGGCTCATCACACCCGTCATGGCGATCAGGCCCACGTTCTGGCTGAACGAGGTGTTGGGAAGCCCGCCGAATATGCCCGCGACCGTGGTTCCCAGACCGTCGGCGAAGGTGGCTCCGGTGATCTCCTCCTCGGTCGCCTCGCGTCCCGCGCCGCCCTTGGCGATGCCCGAGACGTCGCCCACGGTCTCGACCGCCGAGACGATGGCCATGAGGCTGAAGCCGATGACGGCCGCGAACGAGAACTCGAAGCCATAGCGGAACGGGTCGGGCAGCGCGAAGGCGGCGGCGTTCGACCAGCTTGCGGCGATGGACGACACCGGCAGCATCCCGGTCAGGATCGCCACGACATAGCCGACCAGAAGCCCGACCAGCACCGCCGAGATCGACAGCATCCCGCGCGCGAAGAACTTGAGGCCAAGCGTCACGACGATGACGATCAGCGCGACCGACCAGTTCAGCAGGCTACCGTATTCCGGCGTGCCGATGGCCGGGACGCCGCCCGCCGCGTACTGTACGCCGACACGCACGAGTGCGAGACCGATCATCGTCACGACAAGGCCCGTCACCAGCGGCGGCAGCGCGAACCGGATGCGACCGATGAAGAAGCCGAGGCAGGTGTGGAAGATGCCGCCGATCACGATGCCGCCGAAGAGAGCCGCCAGCCCGTCGACGCCCTTGCCCGCGACGAGCGGGATCATGATCGGGATGAACGCGAAGCTCGTCCCTTGGACGACAGGAAGGCGCGCGCCCACGGGGCCGACGCCGATGGTCTGGAACAGCGTCGCGATCCCTGCGAAGAGCATGGACATCTGGATCAGGTAGAGCAGCTCCGGAAAGTCGGGGCTGTTCGACCCGAAGCCGAAGCCCGCTGCCCCCGCGACGATGATCGCCGGAGTCACGTTCGACACGAACATCGCCATGACGTGCTGGATGCCCAGGGGCACGGCTTTCATGAGTGGTGGTGTGTAATTTGGATCGCGCAGCTGCGCCGGCGTTCCGATGGAAGTGTCCGTCATTTTTCCCGTCCCATAGTTTTTTCGTTTGTGCCGACAGCAGGCTCGCGGAATTGCCGCTGCGTCAACGAATTTCGCGCCTGCGTTTTCAGGTTGCATCGAAGCACGGTTTCCGCTGCACAGGAGATGGACACAGGTGCGCGAGGTTTGGCCATGACCGGATTCCTGACGACACACGTTCTCGACACGGCGCGTGGCGCCCCGGCGGCCGGCATCACGATCGAGCTTTACCGGATCGACGGCGAGGCGCGCATCTACCTGCATTCACGCAAGACGAACGGCGACGGCCGGACCGACACGCCAATCCTCGGGACCGAGGAATGGCAGCCCGGCACCTATGAGCTGGTGTTCCATGCCGGGGCCTATTTCGACGCTCATGAAGCCGATCATCCGACACCGCGCTTCCTCGACGTGATCCCGATCCGCTTCGGGATGGCGAAGGAGGATCATTATCACGTCCCGCTCCTGCTCTCGCCCTACGGCTATTCGACGTACCGGGGCAGTTGAGGCGAATGTGACGCCCCGGCTTCCCGACGCCCCCGAGGGCACGGCGACGGTGACCTGGGCGCTGGACGCAGGCTTCGCGCGCTGCACGCTGGTGTCGCTGTTTTCACTTCTGAGGAATGCGACATGCCCGGTCAGGGCCGTGTTCCTCTGCGCGGGCGACCTCGGCGATTTTCGGGATCGCGTCCGTCGGATCGCCGGGGCCTTTCGCGGCACCGATGCCGTCTTTCTCGACCCCGGCATCGCGTCGACGGACGACCGCAAGCACATCTCGGCGGCGACACTTCTGCGTCTTCGCTTGCCCGAAGTGATCGAAGGACGCGTGCTCTACCTCGACGGAGATACGCTGGTGCGGGCCGATGTCGCGCCCCTCTTCTTCACCGATCTCGAGGGCCAGCCCGTGGGGGCGGCGCCGGACCCCGCGGCCGTTCGATCCGCGGCAGCGATGCAGTGGCGCAACCTGCCTTGGTGGCGTCCTGGGCACATGCGCTTCATGTGGCACCTCCAGAGCCTCGGCATGCGCCGTCCTGGCGCCTACTTCAATGCGGGCGTGATGGTAATGGACTGCGCGCGTATCCGCGCGCTCGGGCTCGACACCGCGATGGCCGACGCCGACGCCGCGGGGCGCTATCACCTGCGCGACCAGGATCACCTGAATGTGGTCTTTCGGGATCGCGTCACTCTGATCGACCCCGCTTGGAACGCCATCTGGGGCAACCAAAGGACCGGCGGGAGGCCGCTGCCCCCACTGGACGTCGACCGCTTCGCCGCCTCGCGCCGCGACCCCCGCATTCTGCACTTCACCGGGGCAGGCAAACCCTGGACCGCGCCACCCGAGACCTTGCGTGTGCCTAAATGGGCGCGAGAGTGGGTGGATGCCGAAGCCGCCCTCACGGCACTGGAGACGCGATGAAAGCCTCAACCCTGCCGAAAGGCGCACGCGCTCTCGTGATGGGTCACTTCTCGACCTTCGGCGACACCGAGGTGCTGAAGGTCGTCGAGGGATGGCTGAGCGAAGCGGGTCTTCCCTTCGACATCGCGCCTTTCGCGGGAAAGGTCCGACGTGGCAATCCCGACTGGGTCGATCCCCGCGCACTCGACGCTGCCCGCTACACTCACCTTCTGGTGGTCTGCGGCCCTTTCTCGCCGAAGATGTACGAAGGGATGGCCGACATCTTCGCCGCCTTCGCGCACTGCACCTGGATCGGGGTCAACCTGACGATGGTGGAGCCGCTTTCGACGTTCCAGCCCTTCGATGTCCTTCTCGAGCGTGACAGCGACCGGCTGGTGCGGGCCGACTTGTCCTTCATCACACCCGTGACACAAGTGCCTGTCGTCGGACTTTGCCTTGCAACCCGTCAGACCGAATACGGAACCCGCCGCCGCCACGATGAAGCCGGCACGCTTCTGCGTGACTTGATCCGCGCGCGCGGACTTTCAGCCGTCGATATGGACACGCTCTGGCCGCCCGAGACGAACCGCACACTGACCGAGACGGCGGACCAGTTCACCGCGCTTGCCGGACGGCTCGACGTGCTGCTGACAACGCGGCTTCACGGGCTGGTTCTGGGGCTGAAGGCGGGAACACCGGTGTTGGCGCTGGACGCCATCGCGGGCGGCGACAAGGTGACGAAACAGGCGGGGATCATCGGCTGGCCCGAAGTCGCGGGCATCGACGACGCGACGATCGAGGGGCTCTCGGACGCGCTGGACCGCTGCCTTGCCCCAGAGGCGCGAGACGGCGCGAAGGACTGTGCGACACGGGCAGCGAAGGTGGCGGGCGCGCTCAGGGAGGATCTGATGCGAAGCCTAGCGGTGAAGCCTGGAGTGCACCATGTCCTGCCGCCTCCCCCGGCCCGGCGCCTGAAGCGCCGGATCAGGAGATTTTTCGGACGCTGAGCCCTCAGGCGGCTCGCTTGACGTTCCCGCGGGGCTTGCCGCTGCGGTTGCGCGGGCGTGCGCTTTTGGTGCGCGGCTGACCCTTTGCGTGCTCCGCCGCCCAGGGACGGCCACCGACGACGGCGATGCGCGTCTTCAAAAGCTTCTCGATCGCCTGGAAGTCGCCGAACTCGTCCTCACCGCAAAACGCTATGGCCTGGCCCGAGGCCCCGGCCCGCGCGGTGCGGCCGATACGGTGGACATAGTTCTCGGCCACGTTCGGCAGCTCGTAGTTGTAGACGTGGCGAACGTCCGGGATGTCGATGCCGCGCGCCGCGACGTCGGTCGCGACAAGGACGTTCATCTTGCCCGCCTTGAAGTCGCGGATAGCGCGGTCGCGCTGGTTCTGGCTCTTGTTGCCGTGGATCGACACGGCATCGAAGCCGGCCGCCACGAGCGACTTCATCAGCCTTTCGGCCCCGTGCTTGGTACGGGCGAAGACCAGAGACAGGTCGCCGCGATGAGCGCCCAGAAGGTCGATCAGAAGCGCGGTCTTTCCGGCCTTCGGCACGAAATGCACCGACTGCTCGATGCCGTTCGCGGCGACGCCGGGACGCGCCACCTCGACCCGCACGGGGTCGTTCAGGAACTTGCCGGCCAACTCGGCCATAAGCTTCGGCATCGTCGCCGAGAACATCATCGTCTGACGGTCGGCAGGCAGAAGCGGCGCGATGCGGCGCAGGGCATGGATGAATCCCATGTCCAGCATCTGGTCGGCCTCGTCGAGAACAAGGAAACCGGTCTCGTTCAGCCGCACGGCGCGACGCTCGATCAGGTCGATCAGGCGGCCCGGAGTCGCGATAAGAAGGTCCGCGCCACGGCGCAGCGCCTCGATCTGCTTGCCCATGGAGGCGCCGCCGACGACCACGGCGACCTTGAGATGGCTGCCCTTGGTGAAGGTGCGCATCGCCTCGGCGATCTGGTTCGCCAGTTCGCGCGTCGGAGCAAGCACCAGACCGGAAGCCGTTTGCGGCGCGGGCGCAACGCCGCGCGTCATCAGCGCGTGGATCATCGGAAGCCCGAAGGCCGCCGTCTTGCCGGTGCCGGTCTGGGCGATGCCCAGAACGTCGCGGCCGTTCATCGCGTGCGGGATCGCCTGGCGCTGAATCGGTGTGGGGTCGGTGATGCCCTGGTCGATCAGAGCCTTAACGAGACGGGGCTGAAGCCCCAGCATATCGAAATCCATGTAGTCCTTTCGGTGCGAAGACATCGTGCCTCCGCGATAAATCTTGCCCGCCGGGCCAAGGGCCCGCGGGTGTTGCGGTCAGAGTGCGCCCGGGCCGTCTAGACCCGTCGCTGCCTCCACGCGTGATGTCGGATGCATCGAACGCGACACCTGATCGGCCGACTTCGGCCACCTGCTCACGCGGCAGGGCGTCTGCGTTCGAGGGGACACATGGCGGCACGCGCCCCCTCTGTCAAGCGCCGCGTCGCAGCGAGGCCGTGTCACGGCGCTCTTGTCATCCCCCTGCCGCATGCGTCACATGATCCCGCGCATCAGCGGAGAGCCGCCCATGACAGACATCGCCATTCTCTGGGACTGGCTCGAATTCGCGATCCGCTGGCTGCACGTCGTGACGGCCATCGCCTGGATCGGCTCGTCCTTCTATTTCATCGCCCTCGACCTTGGCCTGAACCGAGACGTGCCCGGCCCGGCGGACGGCGAGGAATGGCAAGTCCACGGCGGCGGCTTCTACCACATTCAGAAGTACATGGTCGCCCCCGCCGCGATGCCCGAGCATCTGACGTGGTTCAAATGGGAAAGCTATTGGACCTGGCTCTCCGGCGCGGCTCTTCTGATGGTGGTCTACTGGGTCGGCGGCGAACTCTACCTGATCGAGCCGTCGAAGGCTGACCTTGCGCTCTGGCAAGGCATCCTGATTTCCGCCTTGAGCCTCAGCATCGGGTGGCTAGTCTATGATTTCCTGTGCAAATCTTCGCTTGGTGAGCGTCCGACGACACTGATGCTCCTGCTCTTCGTCATGCTCGTCGCGATGAGCTGGGGCTACCACCAGATCTTCACCGGGCGCGCGGCCCTCTTGCACCTCGGCGCCTTCACCGCCACGATCATGACGGCCAACGTGTTCTTCATCATCATGCCGAACCAGAGGATCGTGGTGGCCGACCTCAAGGCAGGACGCACACCCGATCCGAAGTACGGCAAGATCGCCAAGCTGCGCTCGACACACAACAACTACCTGACGCTGCCGGTCGTCTTCCTGATGCTGTCCACGCACTATCCGCTGGCCTTCGGCACGCGGTTCTCGTGGGCCATCGCGGCACTCGTGTTCCTGATGGGCGTCACCATCCGGCACTGGTTCAACACACGACATTCCCGGCGCGGGAATCCTCATTGGACGTGGGCGGTTACGGTGGTGATCTTCATCCTGATCGCCTGGCTTTCGACCGCAGGCACCGGGGAGACGGTGGAGGCGGCCGAGGCCCGCGCACTTACGCCTTCCGAGGCCCGCTTTACCGAGGTCGCCGAGTGGGAGGATGCCGAAAGCGTCGTTCTGGGCCGCTGCTCGATGTGCCACGCACGGGAGCCGGTATGGGAAGGAATTCTCCAACCGCCGAAGGGCGTAGTTCTTGAGACGCCGGGCGACATCGCGCGCCATGCGCGGCAAGTCTATCTTCAGGCCGGGCTCAGCCACGCCATGCCTCCCGCCAATGTGACCGGGATGGAGCCCTCCGACCGTGCCGCCCTTGTTGCATGGTATCGCGCCGCAAGGTGAGACCAAAGGTCCGCCGCACCACTATGGAGGGTGACTCTGCCCGCGCCCTCCCCTATACTTTGCGGCGAACGGCCAGATAAGGCCGTCGATCGAGGTTCAATCAAAGGGCAGACCCCATGACACGCATTCCCCGCCGCGCCCTCCTTACGGGCGCCGCAGCGACGCTGGCGCTTTCAGCCTGCGGCAACGGCATCGGCAGCCAGGGCGGCGCCAACATCGACGCCCGCGTCGATACGACGCTCGGCTATCTTGAAAACAATTACCCGGGCACTCGCGACCTTCAGGCCAAGTCCGTGGGCATGCTGGTCATGCCGCTGGTGACCGAGGCCAGCCTCGGGTTCGGCGGCTCCTACGGTCGCGGCGCACTTCGCGTGAACGGGATCACGGTCGACTACTACTCGGCGGCACAGGCAAGCTTCGGGTTCCAGATCGGGGCGCAGCAGTATGCGCACGTCCTCTACTTCATGACCGAGGAGGCTCTGGCCGAGTTCCGGGCGTCGTCGGGATGGGCCGCCGGGGCGGACGTGAAGTACGCGATGAACGATCGCGGCGGGAACCTGTCCGCCGACACCACGACGGTCCTCGCGCCCGTGATCGCGGTCGTCTTCGGGCAGGCAGGGCTTATCGCCGGCGCTTCTGTCGAAGGCACCAAGTACTCGCGCATCATCCCTTGATCGTAGGGCGGCGGAAGGGGCTCTGCCCCCGCCGCGCTCCGCGCGTCTCCCCCGGGATATTTGCCAGACCGATGATAACGCCTCGTTAACCGTGGCATGTCATCGGAGGGTGGCGGTACAGGCGGGGACGCCGATGACCGCGACCGGTGAGAACCGAACGGCCCGTCCCTGATCAGGGGCGGGCCGTTGTTTTCATCGGTCCTGAAATATCCCGGGGAGCGCGAGGGGCAGCGCCCCTCGCCCGCCTCACCCGAGCTTGCGCAGGCGCTTGAGCAGGCTCGACGTGTCCCACCTACCGCCGCCCATCTTCTGGACATCCTTGTAGAACTGGTCGACCAGCGCCGTGACCGGAAGGCTCGCACCTGTCTCGTCGGCGGTGTCGAGGCAGATGCCAAGGTCCTTGCGCATCCAGTCGACTGCGAAACCGTGCTCGAAATGATCGTCGAGCATGGTCTCGTAGCGGTTCGCCATCTGCCACGAGCCGGCCGCGCCCTGGCTGATGACCTCGACCACCGCACGGCCGTCGAGGTCCGCCTTCTCGGCGAAGTGAAGCGCCTCGGACAGGCCCTGCACCAGTCCGGCGATGGCGATCTGGTTGCACATCTTCGTCACTTGCCCCGCACCCGATCCGCCGATCCGGCGGCAGATCTTGGCGTAGGTCTGCATCACCGGCTCGGCGCGGTCATAGGCGCCCTGGTCGCCGCCGCACATGATCGACAGCTGGCCCTTCTCGGCCCCCGCCTGTCCGCCCGAGATCGGGGCGTCGACGAAGGAGAGGTTCTTCTTGTCCGCCTCGGCGTAAAGCTCGCGCGTGACCTTGGCGCTGACCGTCGTGTGGTCGACGAAGATCGCGCCCGACTTCATGCCCGCGAAGGCGCCGTCGGGACCGAGGCAGACCGAGCGGAGGTCGGCGTCGTTGCCGACGCAGGCCATGACGAAGTCCGCGTCCTTCGCCGCCTCGCGCGGGGTCCGAGCCGCCGCGCCGCCGTGCTTTGATGCCCAGTCTTCGGCTTTCGAGAAGGTCCGGTTGTAGACCGTCACCTCATAGCCCCCCGCCTTCAGGTGCCCCGCCATGGGAAAGCCCATGACCCCAAGTCCCAGAAACGCGATTTTCGTCATGGCATCCTCCCGGCTTCACGCCTATCCTGCCCCCGACCTATCGAACCCTCAGGCGCAGTCAATAGCGCCGGGCCAACGCGGACAGGCGCGCATGACCATTCGTCTTGCCCGACAGGCGACGACCGCCGCCCCTCGCCCGTCGAGGGTCGTCTGATGCTGCGCCTCTTCCGCTGGCTGTTGCGCATCGTGACGGGCATCCTCGTTCTCGTGCTCCTCGCGGCGGTCGTGCTGTATTGGTTCTTCTCGCGCTCGATCCCCGAGTATTCGGGGACACTGACCGTCGCCGGCATCTCGGCACCCGTCGAGATCGTGCGGGACAACGCCGACGTCCCCCATATTTTCGGGGCGACGGATGAGGACGTCTACTTCGGCCTCGGTCTCGCTCATGCCCAGGACCGGCTGTGGCAGATGACCATGCTGCGGCGCACCGCGCAGGGCCGGCTGTCCGAGATCTTCGGCGCGCGGACGGCAAAGATTGACGAGTTGCTGCGGCGGTTCGACCTCTACGCCCTGTCCGTGAAGTCGCTCGAGGCGCAGGACGACTATACCCGCACCGCGCTTGCCGCCTATGCCCGTGGGGTAAACGCCTGGCTCGACGAGGTGAATACAGGCGCGCGAGGTCGTGGTGCGCCCGAATTCTGGATCTTCGAGCCGTCGATCGCGCCCTGGCAGCCGGCCGACAGCATCGTCATCGGCAAGCTGATGGCGCTTCAGCTTTCTGGCCATCTTCAGACCGAGGTCCTTCGCGCCCGGGTCTCGCAGATGCTGCCCGACGAGCGTCTGGCCGACATCCTGCCAGACACGCCGGGGCCGGGAGTGGCCGCTCTTCCTGAATACGCCTCGCTCTTCGACGCGCCCTTGCCGACCTACGCGCAGGTGACCTGGCCGGATCGCCTGTCGCCGGTTGCGCCCCGCGGGATGGCGGGCGCCTCGAACGTCTGGGCCGCCGCTCCTTTCCGCTCGGCGGCTGGCGGGACGCTTCTGGCGAACGATCCTCACCTTGAACTCACGGCGCCCTCGATCTGGTACCTCGCGCGGCTGGAACTGGCCTCGGGCGGCGTGATCGGCGGCACGATCCCCGGCGCTCCCGTGGTTCTGGTCGGGCGGTCCGAAAAGCTGGGCTGGGGTCTCACCTCGTCCTATGCCGACGATCAGGACGTGTTCATCGAGAAGCTGAACCCGGACAATCCCGAGGAGGTTCTGACGCCGTCGGGCTGGAAGAAGATGGCGAAGCGCACCTCGCTCATCACCATCAAGGACGCGGATCCGATTACCCTCACGCTGCGCTGGACCGACAACGGACCGGTGCTGCCCGGTTCGCACTACGATCTCGCCGCGGTGACGCCGAGAGGGCATGTGGCTTCGCTTGGGTGGACCGCCCTTGGCCCGACGGACACGTCCGTGCAGGCGCTTCTGGGCGTGATGCGCGCCGGCACGGTCGACGAGGCACTGGACGCGGGGAGCGCCTTCGTCGCGCCGCCCCAGAACCTGACCGTCGTCGACAGCGAGCGGATCGGGATGAAGGTGATCGGCGCGCTGCCGCGCCGCGCCGCGCGTCACCAGACGCAAGGACGGATGCCCGCGCCCGGCTGGCTTGCCGAAAACCGTTGGCAAGGTCGGCTGTCGGACGAGTTAAATCCCAGGTTCGTCGATCCCGAAGGCGGCATCCTTGGCAACACCAACAACAAGGTCATCGACCGGCCCTTCCCGCTGCACATGTCTTTCGACTGGGGCGACACACAGCGCATCCAGAGGTGGGAGCGCCTGATGCAGTCGCGCGAGGTCCACACCCGCGAAAGCTTCATCGAGGCGCAGCTCGACACCGTATCGATCACGGCGCGGACGCTGCTGCCGCTTGTCGCCCGCAATCTGTGGTTCACCGGAGAGGCGGCCGCCGAGGGCACGCCCGAACGACGACGCCGCGATGCGCTGGACCTGCTTGCAGGCTGGAACGGCGAGATGAACGAACACCTTCCCGAGCCGCTGATCTACATGGCGTGGATGCGGCGGCTTCAGGACAGGCTGATCCGCGACGAGCTCGGCACCCTCGCCGATGCCTTCCCGCATCTCGAGCCGATCTTCGTCGAGCGCGTGTTCCGCAACCGCGACGGGGCCTCGGTCTGGTGCGACGTGATCCAGTCGGCGCCCGAAGAGACCTGCACCGACATCGCGCGGCTGGCGCTCGACGACGCGCTTGTCTGGATCGACGAGACCTACGGCCAGTCACTGGAATCGCTGAGGTGGGGCGATGCGCACGAGGCCACGCACGATCATCCGGTCCTGGGCGACGTGGGCTGGTTCTCGTGGCTGGTGAACATCCGGCAGTCGACGAGCGGGGGCGACAACACGCTTCTGCGCGGGCTGACGTCGGGACGGGATCCGACTCCGTTCCAGAACACCCACGGCGCGGGCTACCGGGGCGTTTACGACTTCGCCGACCCCGACAGCTCGGTCTTCGTGATCTCTACCGGCCAGTCGGGCCATCCGCTCTCGCGGCACTACGACGATTTGGGAGAGCTGTGGCGGCGGGGGGAATACATCCCGATGACGCTCGACCCCGAACTGGCGCGCGCTGGCGCCGAAGGGATCACGCGCCTCGAGCCGGCGGAGTGAGGGGCGCTGCCCTTCGGCCCCCGTGGGGCCCCACCCCGGAGTATGTCTTGACAGAAGAACGTCAGAGCTGCGCGAAGCGGGCCGCCTGGATCGCGGACCATGACACGTCGAGGCGCCATCCGTCCTCGGTTTCGTCCTCGTTCGTGACGACCCCCTGCTCGTAGAGCCAGGCCCGCTTGCGGCCATCGTCGTGCGCGATGTCGAGGCTCTCTTGCCGGCGGTCTTCATCCAGGGCGGCTTCGACGATCGGCAACAGGGTGGAAAGTCCGTCGTCGGTCAGCGCCGAGGTGACGATGGTGTCCTCGCGCCGTTCGGCCGCGTTGCGCAAAGGCTCCTGCGCCTCGGGCGGCAGGCGGTCGATCTTGTTCCAGACCTCGATCATGCGACGATCCTGCCCGACGCCCAGGTCGGACAGGACCGAAAGGACATCGTCGCGCTGCTCTTCGGTCTGGGGATGCGAGATGTCGCGGACGTGGAGGATGATGTCAGCGGCCAGCACCTCTTCGAGGGTGGCGCGGAAGGCGGCGACGAGTTGCGTCGGCAGGTCCGAAATGAAGCCCACGGTGTCGGAGAGGATCGCCGGTCGGCCCGAAGGCAGCTTCACCGACCGCATCGTGGGATCGAGCGTGGCGAAAAGCATGTCCTTCGCCAGAACGTCGGCACCCGTGAGCCGGTTGAATATCGTAGACTTTCCTGCGTTCGTATAGCCCACCAGCGCCACGATCGGGAACGGCACCTTGGCGCGTGCGGCCCGGTGCAGCGCGCGGGTCTTCACCACCTTCTCGAGCTGCCGCTTCAGACGCACGAGCTGGTCGTCGATGGCGCGGCGGTCGGCCTCGATCTGCGTTTCGCCGGGGCCTCCGACGAAGCCGAGCCCGCCCCTCTGGCGTTCGAGGTGGGTCCAGGCACGGACAAGCCGCGTGCGCTGGTAGCTGAGCGCCGCCATCTCGACCTGCAGGACACCTTCGCGCGTGGCGGCGCGGTCCGAGAAGATTTCGAGGATCAGCCCGGTCCGGTCGAGTAGCTTGACCGACCATTCCTTCTCGAGGTTGCGCTGCTGCACGGGTGTCACCGGCCCGTCCACCAGAACGAGTTCGACCTCATCCGCCTTGATGCGCGCGGCCAGCTCCTCGACCTTGCCGGTGCCGAACAGTTTACCCGGCTGCGGCTTCTTCAGCCGGATGACCTCGGCGCCCACGACCTGAAGCCCCGGCAAGGCGGCGGCAAGCGCCACGGCCTCGTCCAGGGCATAGCCGGCATCGCGCCGGTCAGGATCGCCGGTGATGTCGGGGTGAAGGACGAGTGCCCGCGTGTTGGACCGGTCGTCCGAGTGTTCCACCCCTATTCTTCACCTTCGTAGAGCGAGATCGGCTGTGCCGGCATGATGGTGGAGATCGCGTGTTTGTAGACGAGCTGCGACTGACCGTCCCTGCGCAGCAGAACGCAGAAATTGTCGAACCAGGTGATGACGCCCTGAAGTTTGACGCCGTTGATGAGAAAAATCGTTACAGGAACCTTCGTCTTCCTGACGTGGTTCAGAAATGCGTCCTGCAAATTCTGTCTGTCCGAAGCCATGTTTCATAGCCTTCTTATTGCGGTCGTTGATCGACCGACCCTTCGTGGTGATGCGATATTAGGGGGAGATTTGCCATGTGCCACCCCCAATTGAGATCGTGGGGGCCGGATTATGGTGGATTTGCCGCGCCTTGCGGCATCAACGCCAGAATTCGGGGTTGAGGAGCGCGATAATCGCCAGTGCCTCGAGCCGACCGAGGATCATCGCGGCGCACATGATACCCTTCGTCGCCTCCGAGTAGGCCGCGAGGTCGAGGGGCTCGCCCCCCGCCACCGCGGTCAGGGGACCGGTCGTCGACAGCGTGGCGATGGTCAGGATCATCGCCTCTTCGAAGTCCATGCGGCCGACCAGGGTGAAAGCCCCGACCACCAGCGCGATGGAGATGGCGAAAAGCATGAAGAACACCCAGGCCGCATAGGCGCCCTGACGCCGGAAGCGCCGGCCGTGCCGTCCCGAGCCGCCGACCGAGCGGGGATGAACGAGCTTTTCCATCTCGCGAAGGCCATGCTGATAAAGCGAAAACACTCGGAGAAGCTTGACGCCGCCCGCCGTGGTGGCCACGCCGCCACCAAAGACCGCGAGCCCGACGAGCAGGACGCCGGGCGAGCTGACCCCCGACCAAAGCTGCGCCGTGTCCCAGTCGGCCGCGACGAAGCCGGTGGTCGTCAGGAAGGACATCACGGTGAACATCGTACCCCAGATGCTGCGAATGCCTTCGAGAACCTCAAGCTCGGTCCCCTCCTCGAAGCTGACGACCCAGTGGCGCAGGAACAGAAGCACGGCGAGCGTCCCGGTGATCGCGAGGCCCAGACGGATCTCGGGGTCCTGCCAGAGACTTCGCACGCCCTCCGGGCGCTCGTCCGACACGAAGGTCAAGCGCGACAGGGCGAAGACGAGAAAGAGGAAGACGATGAACTCGCCGACATAGCCCGATCCGGCGGGTTCGAGACCTCCCAAGACCGAGATGCCCGAGGTCGAGAGCGTCGACATCGAATGCACCAGCCCCACGATGGCGCGGTCGCCCGAGACGACAAGTGCGATCCAGAGGGCGACGGTCAGGCCCAGATAGACCGGAAACAGCCGCGCTCCGACGCGCCGGATGCGCTCGGACGGCTCGGCGGTGCGGCGGCTTTCGCGCGCGCCCTGCCCGATTTCGGCGGCCGAGGTCAGTTCGAATCCGCCGAGGTTCAGGGGCGCCATGATCGCGATGGCGGTCACCCAGACGAAGAAGCCGCCCATCCAGCCGACCAGAGCGCGCCAGAAATGCACCGCGTCCGGCAGCCGCTCGGGTGCGAAGAGCGTCGCACCCGTCGTCGTCAAGCTCGACACCATCTCGACGTAGGCGTTGAGGAAGCTCGTGTCCGGGACGGCCTCCGAGACGGGCACCGCCAACATTACCGGCAGCACGGCATAGCACGCCACGATCGAGATCAGGTGGCTTCGCCCCTGCCGGCGGATCCTGATGTTGGCCGTGGCCAGCGCGACCATGCCGAACAGCATGATGAAAAGAACCGACGGGTAGAAGAACGCTCGCGCCGTCTCGTTGTCGTTGACGACCGAGGCATAGATGGCGGGCACCATCATCGCGGCCGCGCCGATCCCCATGAGGATGACGATGAAGGGCAGATCGTAGAAGCGGCTCATCAGAAGAAGTCGATCGAGACCTGGAACAGGCGCTCGACCTCGGGAACGTCGGCGGCGAGTGCGAAGACGACGATGACGTCCCCCTCGTCGATCCTCAGATCGCCCGTCGGCTTGACCACCTCGCCGTTCTTCATCACGGCGCCGACAAGCACGCCCTCGGGGAACTCGATGTCGCGGATCAGGCGCCCTGCCAGCGGCGAAGGCGAGAGGATCTGCGCCTCGATCACTTCGGCCTCGGCGTCGCCGATGGAATAGACGCTGCGCACCCGCCCGTGCCGAATGTGGCGCAGGATCGAGCTGACCGTGGTGGCGCGCGGGTTGATGTAAGCGTCGATCGCGAGTGGCTCCATCAGGGGGATCAGCGTCGGATCGTTGATCAGCGCGATGGCCATGGGGCAGCCAAGCTGCTTGGCGCGCACGCTGGCCAGAAGGTTGGTGTTGTCGTCGTCGGTGACGGCGAGGATGGCGTCGGCCCGGTCGATCCCCGCTTCGTTCAGCAGGTCCATGTTCATTCCGTCGCCATGCAGAACGATCGTCCGTTCCAGCGCGTCCGCGGCACGCTCGGCGTTGGCGCGGTTCTTCTCGATCACGCGGGCGCGCAGACGCTCGGCCCGGCCTTCCAGTGCGCGGGCGACGGCGAGGCCGACGTTGCCGCCGCCAAGGATCACCACGCGTTCTTGGCGGTGGACCGTCTTGCCGAAGATCTCGAACGTCCGGGTGATGTCCTGGAAGTGGGCCATCACATAGACCTGATCCTCGGGGAAAAGCTGGTCGCCCGGTTCGGGTGCGAAAAGTTTGCCGTTGCGGCGGACACCGACCACGATCGCGCGAAGGGTCGAGAACAGATCGGTGAGCTGCCTCAGGGGCGTGTTCACCACCGGGCAGTTCTCGTCGAGCTGAATTCCCAGAAGCTGTGCCTTCCCCTCGAGGAACATCTCGGTGTCGAAGGCCGCTGGCGCGTTCAGCCGGCGAAGGGCGGCCTCGGCCACCTCGCGCTCGGGCGAGATCACGACATCGATCGGCATGTGGTCGCGTCGGTAGAGGTCGGAATAGATCGCCGTCAGGTAACTTTGCGCGCGAAGCCGCGCGATCTTGCGGGGCACCTCGAAGATCGAGTGCGCGACCTGGCAGGTGACCATGTTCACCTCGTCCGAATAGGTCGCGGCGATGATCATGTCCGCGTCTCGGGCGCCGGCGCGCTCGAGCACGTCGGGATAGCTGGCGTGACCGGCGATCCCCTGGACGTCCAGCGCATCGGTCGCGCGGCGCACCAGTTCGGCGTTGTTGTCGACGACGGTGACGTCGTTCCTTTCGCCGGAAAGGTGCCGCGCGATCTGCCAACCGACCTGACCCGCGCCGCAGATGATGACCTTCATGAAGGGCCCCTTGCCGCCTTCCGTCGCGCCTCTGTGGCATGGGGCATCGCCGTGATCAAGCTCGCATAGCTTGGCGGCCTCGTGACCGTCGAAAATTTCCGCCGTATTTCAGACGGTTGCGGAGACAAGTGCGGCATTTGCCCAGGCGTCCGAAACTCTATCCCGTCGAACCGCGTGGGTGGAACAGTGAATACAAACAAAGGACACCGCACATGAAAACCCTTTCGATCGCCGCACTCGCCCTCACCGCCACGGCCGGCGTGGCCCTGGCCGCTGCCCATGCGATGAACCCGGCTGTTATGGCCGCCGACCAGGACGTGTCCAACGGCATCGTCTCGGCAGAGATGATCACCGCTATGGAGAACGGCTGGTTGGTCGTTCACCGCACCGACGCCGAGATGAAGCCGGGTCCCGTCGTGGGTTATGCGCCCCTGCGTGCCGGTGAGAACACGGACGTCGCCGCCATCCTTCAGGAAGAGGTGGCCCCGGGCGAGATGCTGATGCTCATGGTTCACTCGGAAGCCGGTGGCATGTCGACCGGCGTCTTCGAATATACGCTCGGCGCCACGGAAGACGGTCCGATCCGCGTCGACGACCAACTCGTGATGCAGGTCATCACCGCCCAATAACTCGAGCAGAGCTTCGCGGGCGGTTCCGGCACGGCTGGAACCGCCCGCAAGATTCCGGGCCGACAACCGCCATGACGGTTGCGCCCCCCCGAAGTCCAAGGCACCCTTGCGCGAGACGCGGCGGTACGAAGGAACGGGCCAACCATGACCCCACAAGACCGGATCGAAGCCCTTATCGCCCGCGTGGCACTGGGAGAAAGATCCGCATTTTCAGAACTTTATGACGCGACAAGCGGGAAACTTCTCGGCGTTTGCCTGCGTGTGTTAAACGACCGCGCAGCCGCCGAGGACGCCATGCAGGACGCTTACGTCAAAATCTGGAAGAAGGCCGACCGATATCAGGTCAACGGCCTGTCTCCGATGACGTGGCTCATCACCATCGCGCGCAACACCGCCATCGACCGGCTGCGTGCGCGGCGACCCGAATCCGCGACCGAGGCGATGCTCGACACCCTTCCCTCGCCGCGCCGTTCGCCCGAGGGGGACGTCATCGCGGCGTCCGAGGCGCAGCGGATAGTTGACTGCATGGACGAATTGGCCGAGGACCGCCGCGCGGCGGTTACCGGCGCCTATCTGAACGGCCAGAGCTATGCCGACCTGGCGTCACGCTTCGACGTGCCGCTCAACACCATGAGAACATGGCTGCGCCGCAGCCTGATCTCGCTGAGGGAGTGCCTGTCCCGATGATGCCCTCCGACCTTCCGGAAGATGACGCGATCCTCGCGGCGGAACTGGCGCTCGGCCTTCTCGACGGGGACGAGGCCCGCGCCGCCGAGGCACGCGCGCTGACCGAACCGGCCTTCGCCCAGGAGGTGACCTTCTGGCAGGCCCGTCTTGCCGATCTGGCCTCCGACGTCGCCCCGGTTCAACCGTCCACCGCCGCACGCCGGCAACTTCTCGCCCGTGTCTTCGGGCATGAGCAGAAGCAGGGATGGCTGGCGCGCGCCGGGTTCTGGCAGGCTACCGCCGCCGCCTCGCTCGCCTTGGCCGCGGTTCTGGGATACGAGGTCGCCACGCAGGTGCGCGTTCCGATCCTCTATGCCACCGTGCTCACCTCGGAGGATGGGGCGCTGCGGGTGCTCGCAGTCTATGACAGCGTGACCGGACACATCCGCGTCACGCGCACCGACGGCTCTGCCGCGCCGGGCCGCGATCTGGAGCTCTGGGCGATTGCCGATGGTGCAGCTCCCGTCCCCGTGGGCCTATTGCCGGACGACGCCGCTCGCGCGGGCTACGAGGTTCCCGAGTCAGTCCGCAGCGCGCTCGAAGGTCTGACGCTGGCGATCTCGGACGAGCCCGACGGCGGATCCCCGACGGGCCAGCCCACGGGAGAAATCCTGTCGGCGGCAGGCGTCGAGGAAATCTGATCGAAGCGTGAAACCCGGGGGCACCGCCTCTCGTGGCTCCTCTCGGGTCGGCCCTGCGGACCGGCCCTACGTGTGCGAGTGCCCCCTGTCCCCTGGCAGGGGCGTCCCCTGGCGGCGTCTTTGCCCGGTGTCCTAGGTTCCTCCGAAGGCGCCGGGTCGCCGGGGGGCGGAATAAGCCGTCGCGCCTCCGGGTCTCAGCGTCTAGGGTTCCCGGAAACGGAGGACCGCATGAAAATCACCCGCAACGGCACGAACCCCTCGAAGCCCGGCCCGGCCGAATATTTTACCGGCACGGTCCGGTTCGACACGCCTTTCGAGACCGAGGCACCGGCGCGCGTCTCGGGCCTGACCGTCACCTTCGAACCCGGAGCGCGGACGGCGTGGCACACCCATCCCTATGGACAGACGCTGATCGTGACGGCGGGCGTGGGCTGGGCTTGCACGGAGGGTGGCGAACGCGAGGAGATCCGACCGGGCGACGTCGTCTGGTTCTCGCCCGACACGCGCCACTGGCACGGTGCGACCGACACGACCGCCATGACCCACATCGCCATCGCCGAGGCCCGCGACGGCAGCCGTGTGACCTGGGAGGAGCATGTGTCGGACGAGGACTATCTGCGGGCCTAGACCTGCTTCAGTCGGATTCCTCATGGAGATGCACCGCCGGTTCGCGGCCGGAGAGGTCCGCGAGACCGAGGCACGTCAGATGCCGGACGGGGCGGCTTGCGAGGGGTTAGGGCGAGTTCAGCGGCAGGTCGCGGGACGACAGGGGGCGATACAGCCACACACAGGAGGTGATCGGCCGTGATACCTCAGCTGACCGGCACCAGACGGTGCAGAGCGGTCATCATCAGGCGGGAATGCGTCACGTCGACCGCGAAATGGCGGCCGTCAAACTGGGCTTGGTCCCTCGGTTCGCAGTCCTTTGTTTCCTTCTCCTCGATCCGGCTGCGAAAGGCCGTGCCCTTCCCTCAAAGCCAAGCGCAGCTCTGGCAAGCGACCTGGGCCTTCTGCCGCGGAAAACAGACGCCGGGAGGCGTCCGAGCGGTATCCGGGAGAACCTTTCTGTAGCTGCCGCAGTGAACAAACATTTTCCCTCGGGAGTCACAGAAGAGTTCAAGCGTCCTCTTCCTCGTCCTCCTCCTCGGCGATGCTCGCGATGCGCGCGCCAGAGCGGGACGATGTCACGACGTTCAGCGACTTTAGCTTCCGGTGCAGCGCCGACCTCTCCATGCCCACGAAGCCCGCGGTGCGGCTGATGTTGCCGCCGAAGCGGTTGATCTGGGTGAGCAGGTACTCGCGTTCGAACAGCTCACGCGCCTCGCGCAGGGGCAGCGTGGCGAGGCTTCCCGACAGCACGACCCGGCCTTCTTCGGAGGACTCGGGCGGGGTTTCCGAGGGGATCTCGGATGCCTGGATGTCACCCCTGTCCCCGCCCAGGATCAGGACGCGCTCGATGACGTTCTTCAGCTGCCTCACGTTGCCGGGCCATCCCATGGTCTGAAGCATCGTCACGGCCTCTTCCGACAGTTTGCGAAGCGGAAGACCCTGCGCCTTGTTGAAGCTGTGGATGAAGTGCGTGGCGAGTTCGGGGATGTCCTCGCGCCGTTCGGCCAGCGCGGGCACGTCGATCGGCACCACGTTCAGCCGATGAAACAGCTCCTGCCGGAAGGTGCCGTTCTCGACCTCGACCTCGAGGTTGCGGGTTGTCGACGAGATCACGCGGAGATCGACGCGCACCTTGTCGCCGCCGCCGACGCGCTGGAATTGCTGCTCGGTCAGGACGCGAAGGATCTTGGACTGCGTGCCAAGCGGCATGTCGGCCACTTCGTCGAAATAGATCACGCCGCCATGCGCCTGCTCTAGAAGGCCGGGCTCGATCCCGCGGCCCGAGCTTTCACGGCCGAAGAGGACCTCTTCCATTCGCTCGGGCTCGATCGAGGCAGAGTTGACGGTGATGAAGGGGCCGTCGGATCGTTCGGAGTGGGTGTGGATGTAGCGCGCGGCGATTTCCTTCCCCGCGCCGGAAGGGCCGGTCAGCATCACCCGACCGTTCGACTTCGTCACCTTGTCGAGCTGTGACTTCAGCGTGCGAAAGGCCGGCGACATGCCGATCATATCCGTCGTCGTCACGTCCTTGCGCCGAAGCTCGGAGTTCTCGCGCCGAAGCCGCGACGTCTCCATCGCGCGGGTGATGACCACCATGAGCTGGTCGATGTTGAAGGGCTTCTCGATGAAGTCGTAGGCGCCCTGCTTGATGGCGGCGACGGCGATCTCGATGTTGCCGTGGCCCGAGATAATGATGATCGGGACGTCCGGGTTGTCGCGCTTCACCGTCTTCAGAATGTCGATGCCGTCCATCCGGCTGTCCTTCAGCCAGATGTCGAGGATCATCAGCGCCGGCGGTTCCTTGTTCAATTCGGCCATCGCGTCGTCCGATGTGCCCGCCAGCCGGGTGGTGAACCCCTCGTCCTTGAGGATGTCCGAGATCAGTTCCCGGATGTCGCGTTCGTCGTCTACGATCAGTATGTCGCCCATCAGTGCATCTCCATCATTCGGCGACCTTGAGATCGCCTGTCTGCTCGTCTTGTGCCGCAAGCGGCAGGGTTATCTCGGCCCGCGCGCCCACCTTGCCGGTCGCGTCGAGCGGTTCCGCGTCGGTGAGCGTCAGCTTGCCGCCGTGTTCCTCGATGATCTTCTTCACGATCGGCAGCCCAAGGCCTGTGCCCTTGGCCCGCGTCGTCACGTAGGGTTCGAACAGTCTCGACCGATCCTCGGGCAGCCCGATCCCGTTGTCGGACACGGTAATCCGTGCCGTCCCGTTCGCCGCGGTCAGCGAGACATGCACACGGGCCTCGTGGCCTTCTGGCGTGTTCCCGCTTTCATGCAGGGATTCAATAGCTTCGCCCGCGTTCTTGATAATGTTCGTCAGCGCCTGCCCGATCATCGTAGCGTCCAATTCCGCAAGAACGGGATGGGTCGGAACGTCGGAGGTCAGCCGCACCTCCCCCGCTGCGGCTTCCTGAAGCGTGACGGCGTCGCGCACGATCCGGGCGAGGTCCTGAAGGCTCCGGTCCGGCTCGGGCATCCGGGCGAACTTCGAGAACTCGTCGACGATCCGCCGCAGATCCTCGGTCTGACGCACGATGACGTCTGTCATGCGGTCCAGCGCCTCGGACTGCTCGGCGTCGAGCGCGTCGCGGAACTTGCGCTTGATGCGGCCCGCCGAAAGCTGGATCGGCGTCAGAGGGTTCTTGATCTCGTGCGCGATACGGCGCGCGACGTCGCCCCAAGCCGCCAGGCGCTGCGCGGCCACAAGGTCGGTCACGTCGTCGAAGGCGATGACGTGGCCCTCATCCTCGCCGTCGGCGCCCTTTCGCGTTGCGATACGAACGAGCAGGGTTTCGGCGATACCATCGCGCGAGATGCGGATTTCCTCCTGTTCGACCGCCCGGCCCGAGGTTTCGAGCCTGTCGAGAAGGCCTTCGAACTCGGGGACGGCGACGTTCAGATGGGCCGCCTGAACTTCCTCTCCGATCGCGAGAAGCCGCTCGGCGGATCGGTTGACGAAGGTGATGCGGCCCTGCGGGTCCAAACCGATCACGCCTGCCGTCACGCTGGACAGGACGCTGTCGAACAGCCGGCGACGCGCCTCGATCTGCTGGTTTGTGTTCATCAGCGCGTCGCGCTGGCCCTTGAGCTGGCGGGTCATCTGGTTGAACAACCGTCCGAGCATGGCGATCTCGTCGTCGCCCGGCTCCTCGCGCACCTGCACGTCCAGGTCGCCGCCGCCGACACGCTGCGCCGCACCGGCAAGACGCCCCACGGGACGCGCAAGACGTTCGGCGAACCAGAGGCCGACCCAGATCGCGGCGAGGATCAGGATGACTGCGAAGCCGAGGTAGAGAAGACCGAACTCGAACACCAGCCGCCCGCGCTCCCGCTCGAGCTGATTGTAGAGCTGCGCCGTCTCGGCGGCATCGTCGAGCAGGCCGAGGATGCGCCCGTCGACGGACCTCGACACGTAGAGAAAGCGGTCGGGGAAGGCATCGAGCCGCACCAGGGCGCGCAGTTCGTCGGTGGCGAGGTCCTGCGACCACCGCCGTCTCACCCGCGGCGGCCGTCGCCAGCGTCGCGGCGTCGGGTCTCTCGAAGTCGAACAGGTAAGAGCGTTCGCCGCGAGCCCGGATCTCGCCGGTGCCGTCGATAACGAAAGCCTCCCGCAGTCCGCGCTGGATCAGCGCCTGCCCCTGCCCCAGAAGCTGCCGAAGCTCGCCGTCCGACACGAAGGCGGACCGCCGCCGCGCCGAATCCAGCACCTCGGCGAGCGCACCGACATCCTCGACAGGTCGCGGCGCTGGTCCTCTTCATACGCCTCTGCGGCGGCGAGCGACGCGCCGACCACGCCGGACACCCGGTCCGAGAACCAGCCTTCGAGGCCGACGTTGATGGTCATACCCGCGAAGATGGCGACGAGTACCGTTGGAATGAGCGCGATCATCGCGAACACGCCGGTCAAGCGAAGGTGAAGGCGGGATCCCGCCGAACGTGCACGGCGGGCCGAGATCATGCCTGCAATGCGGATGCCGACGAGTGTGGCGACGACGAGCGCGTAAACGAGGTCGGCCAGCAGAACGAGTCGCAGTGGCAAAGCCGTCGCCGCGCGGTCGAGCGGGCCCAGTACGGCGAAGGTCATCAGGACGAGGACGGGACCAAGCAGAACCAGCCCCAGACCCGCAGCATTAGAATAGCGCTGCAAGCGTCTGAGGTTGCTCACCCTTTCCCAGGTCAGCGTCCTGGCGCGAGACGTCACGCCGGTCTCCTGTATTCGCCTTGTCGCATAGTGCGACGACCGCCCATATTGTTCTGGACCGTGGGACCGGAGTCACGCATCGGCCACTGTTATGTTGCGGTTTTACATCAACTTGCGGCGGCGTGTCACGCGGATATCAAGGTCGGTGATCTTCTTGCGCAGCGTGTTCCGGTTGATGCCCAGAAGATCGGCACACTTCGCCTGGTTGCCCCCCGTGGCGTCGAGCGCGATGCCGATCAGGGGCGTCTCGACCTCGCGAAGGATGCGCTGGTAAAGGCCCGGCGGCGGAAGCTGACCGCCATGCAGGTCGAAGTAACGACGCAGGTGCTTGGTGATGGAGGCCGAGAGCTTGTCGTCATCGTTTCCGGTCAGCGGCTCTATCGCGGGCTGATTGCCGAGGACAAGTTCGATCTGGCTGCGCGATATCGTATCCTCGCCCCCGGTCAGCGCCAGCCGCCGGATGGTGTTTTCAAGCTGGCGGACGTTTCCCGGCCAGGAATAGGCTCTGATGAGGTCCATCGCCTCGGGGCTGAATGTCCGCACCGGCAGGCCGTCGCGTTCGGCCTTGGCGGCGAAGTGATCCGTCAGGGGGCGGATATCCTCGACCCGCTCGCGCAGCGACGGCACGTTAAGCGCCACGCCCGAAAGACGGTAGAACAGGTCCTGCCGGAACTGCCCCTTTTCGAGCCGCGCGGCGAGATCGGCCTGGCTGGTCGCCATGACGCGCGGACCGCTGTCGCCGAAGCTGTCCAGCATCCGCACGATGCGCGCCTGAACTTCTTCCGGCAGATCCGCCACCTCGTCGAACAGAAGCGTTCCGTTTCGCGTGCGGCTGATAAGGGTGGCCGGTCCGTCCATCGTCTCGAGGTCCTGCGACGTCGCCACCACGAAGGGCAGCGTGCGCCTGTCCGACAGGTCGTGGATGGTGCGCGCGATGAGCGACTTGCCGGTGCCGCTTTCGCCCGTGATGAGGACAGGCAGGTCGGCGTTCATCACTCTCGCGATAAGCTGGTACAGAGACTGCATTGCCGGCGTCCGACCTACGAGCGGCAGGTCCGAGGCGGTCTTCTCGGGCGACTTCGGCGCGTTGGCCGACGGCGCGCGGCGCTTGACGTCGAGCGCACGCCCGGCGCGCTTCATCAGGTCGGGCAGGTCGAAGGGCTTCGGGAGATAGTCGTAGGCCTCGGCCTCGGTCGCCTGGATCGCGGTCATGATCGTGTTCTGGGCCGAGATCACGATCACGGGCAGGCCCGGCCGCAGGGCGCTGATCTTCGGCAATTGGTCGAGACCGTTGCCGTCCGGCATGATGACGTCCGAGATGACGAGGTCGCCCTTCCCTTCCTCGACCCACCGCATCAGCGTGACGAGCGACGAGGTCGCATGGACCTTGCAGCCCGCCCGCGTCAGGGCCTGGGTCAGGACAGTGCGGATCGTCCTGTCGTCGTCCGCCACCAGAATCGTGCCGTCCATGCGCTCAAACCTCCCTTATTGCTCCTCGGCCTGCCTTGGGGCGACCGGGAGAGAAATCCTGAAGACCGTGCGACCGGGGATGCTGTCGACGCTCACCCATCCGTCGTGGTCGGAAATGATCTTCGAGACCAGTGCAAGGCCCAGACCGGTGCCGTTCTCGCGGCCCGACACGAAGGGCTCGAAGACGTCCTGCGCGATCTCGGGCGGCAGGCCGGGGCCGTCGTCGATGATCTCGACGTTGAGCGGCAGCGAGGCCGTCTTGTCCTTGCGTCTCAGCCGCAGGCTCATGTCGTAGAAGGTCCGGATCGTGATCTGGCCCGGCGCGCCTTTCGACGCTTCGGCCGCATTCTTGAGAAGGTTCAGGAAGACCTGCACCATCTGGTCGCTGTCCACGAAGGTCGAAGGGAGCGACGGATCATAGAGCTCGGCGATGGTCATGTGCGCGGCGAAGCCCACTGCAGCGGACTTGCGGGCGCGGTCGAGAAGATCGTGGATGTTGACCGCGCGCCGGGCGGGCGGGCGCAGGTTTCCGAACTGCTCGACCTGTTCGAGAAGGGCGAGGATGCGGCGTGTCTCGCTGACGATCAGGTCGGTAAGCTCGGCATCCTCGGGCGGCAGGTTCATCGACAGGAGCTGCGCCGCGCCGGTGATGCCGGCGAGCGGGTTCTTGATCTCGTGCGCCAGCATCTCGGCCATGCCGATTGCGGACTTCGCGGCCGACTTGACCGACAGGGACCGCCCAAGCCGGTCGGCCAGCACGCGGGGCTCCATCAGCATCAGGACGAAGCCCGGCATGTTCCCCATCGGCGCGATCTGGATGTTGCAGCTCACCGGCGCCAGGTTGCCACCGCCGACGTCGACGTTGTTCATGAAGAGGCTCGCCTGCTCGCTGCGGACGCGGCCGATGTTGTCGTCGAGTGGCGCGTCGATGGCGAGCGTGTCGAAAACGGGTGTGCCGCGCAGGGAGCGGGCGGAGGTATTCAGGAAGCTCTCGGCAGCCGGATTCGCCTCGACGAGGACGTCGCCCGGGTCGATCAGGAACGCAGGGATCGGAAGCGACAGCCACAGGTTCTGAAGAAAGACGTTCATGCCGCGCGGGCTCCCTCGTATCCGGGCGAGAGGGCGTTCTGAAGCGAGGCGCGGACCTTGCGCGGGGTACCCGTCAGAACATGTTTCCTGATGTCCACCGAGGTGCCCGCCCGGTCCATGTACCATCCCAGATGCTTGCGGATCACGCGCGCGCCCAGGTCCTCGCCGTAGAAGGCGAGCGTGGCGTCGTAGTGATCCCGCACCATGTCGGCCAGAGCGTCGCCCTTCGGGATGACCGGCGCCGGGCCATGACCCAGACCGTGCGCGATCTCGGCCAGCCGCCAGGGCGTGCCCTGGATACCGCGCCCGACCATGACGCCGTCGGCGCCGGAAAGCCTCAGCGCCTCGCGGGCGTCTGCGGCGGTGACGATGTCGCCATTCGCGATGACGGGGATCGAGACGGCGTCCTTCACGGCGCGGATCGCGGACCAGTCGGCTCGCCCATTGTAGAACTGGCAGCGGGTGCGCCCGTGGACGGTGACCATCCGCACGCCCGCCGCCTCGGCACGCGCCGCGAGATCGGGCGCGTTCAGGCAATCGTCGTCCCATCCAAGCCGCATCTTCAGCGTCACCGGGACCGAAACCGCGCCGACCACCGCCTCGATCAGACGAAGCGCGTGATCGGGCGTACGCATCAGGGCCGACCCGGACAGCCCGCCCGTCACCTTCTTGGCCGGGCACCCCATGTTGATGTCGATGATCTTCGCGCCGTTGGCCTCGACCATGCGCGCGGCCTCGGCCATCCAGTGCGGATCGCGACCGGCGAGCTGGACCGATGTCGTGGCGTCGCCAAGCCCGAGTTCGGCCCTTTCGCGGACGCCGGGCTTGGCCTGCACCATCTCCTGGCTTGCGACCATCTCGCTGACCACCAGGCCAGCGCCGAACGAGGCCACGAGTTGGCGAAACGGCAGATCCGTGATCCCGGCCATGGGAGCCAGGAGAACTGGTGGGTCGAGGGAAACGTCGGCGATACGGAGGACCATGCCTAAACCTTGTGCATCGATGTCTCAGATACGGGGGCTTTCGGGACGATCCCATGCCATGCCAGCGAAAAAGCCCCCGAAACCGGCATATGCCTAAAAATTAGGCCAAACAAGTGGTGTCGGTCGCCATTGTCAGCACCGGCGACACGGCCTAGACCGGATCCCGCACCGAAGGAAAGGGCCAGACGGCATGGATATCCGCGTCGGGAACGGCTTCGACGTCCATCGCTTCGAAGAGGGCGACCACGTCGTTCTGTGCGGCGTCCCCGTCCCGCACGACAAGCGGCTCGCGGGGCATTCCGACGCGGACGTGTCGATGCATGCGCTGACGGATGCGATCTATGGCGCGCTCTCGGCGGGCGACATCGGCCAGCACTTTCCGCCGTCGGATCCGCAATGGAAAGGCGCCAACAGCCGCATCTTCCTGCAGCACGCCGTGGCGCTGGCGGCCGAGCGCGGCTTCCGCGTCACCCAGGCGGACGTGACCCTGATCTGCGAGCGGCCGAAGGTGGGACCTCACGCGCCCGCCATGCGCGAGGCGCTGGCCGGCATCATGGGGCTCGACCCGGCGCGCATCAGCGTCAAGGCCACCACGTCCGAGAGGCTTGGCTTCACGGGGCGCGAGGAAGGCATTGCCGCAATGGCGACCGCGACGCTGGTGGCCGAGGGCGGCCTGCCTCCCCTGCATCGCCGGCGGGTGCTGTCCTTCTTCGGCGTGGGCTACTTGCGTCCGGCCCCCGGCACCTGGGGGTCTCTCGCCGCCCTGCCCTTCGCCTGGATCCTGAATGCGCTTGGAGGGCCCCTGTTTCTTGCCATCTGCGCCATCGTCCTGTTCTGGATCGGCTATCGCCTGACCCGCGCCGAGATCGAGGGCTCGGAGGACCATGACCCGTCCTGGATCGTGCTCGACGAGGTGGTGGGCCAGTGGATCGCCGTCCTTCCGGTCGCGATCGGCGCGGCGCACGTCGGCCTCGATCCGCTGCGGCTTTGGCCCGGCGTCGTCGCGGCGTTCCTTCTGTTCCGGCTCTTCGATGTCTGGAAGCCCTGGCACGCCGGCCGCGCCGACGGGCGGGGGGATGCCTTCGGGCTCATGGCGGACGACGTCTGGGCCGGCATCTTCGCTGCCGTCATCGGCATCCTGCTCGCCGGGGTGTCGCACGGGGTCATGGCGCTGTGACCGCCGCTCGATTGATCGACGCCGCCCGCGCAAAGGGCGTGCGCATCGCCACGGCGGAAAGCTGCACCGGCGGCCTCGTCGCGGGCGCGATCACGGATGTCGCGGGATCGTCCGACGTCTTCGACTGCGGTTTCGTCACCTATTCCAACGCCGCCAAGGTCCGGATGCTGGGCGTCCGCGACGCCACGCTTGAGGCGCACGGTGCCGTGTCCGAGGAGACCGCCCGCGAAATGGCGGAGGGTGCGCTGTCGCGGTCGGGCGCCACGATCGCGGTGTCGGTCACAGGCATCGCCGGACCAGGCGGTAGCGAGCACAAGCCCGAGGGGCGCGTCTGCTTCGGGATTGCTTCGGCCAGGGGCACGAAAACCGAAACGGTCGACTTCGGCGCGGCTGGACGAGCTGAGGTGCGGCGTCTCAGCGTCGCCCACGCCTTGTCGCTGCTCACGCTGGACGTCGACACTCTGCCTTTATGATAGGCTGACGCCCTCAATTCCGCCTGCTTTACGGGCAGTCGCAAAAGTGCCTACCGAATTGGCGGGCCTGACGGTCTTCGCCTCTTTTACGCGCGCCCACCCTGCGGTTTCTCACCGCGAACGACCATTGGGAGGGGAACATGGTAGGAGCGGACACCGCCTGGATCATCGTCGCGACGGCGCTGGTTCTTTTCATGACGCTGCCGGGGCTGGCGCTGTTCTACGGCGGCCTCGTGCGGTCGCGGAACGTGCTGAGCGTCTTCATGCACTGCTACGCCATCGCCTGCCTGATGAGCATTCTCTGGCTCGCCTGCGGCTATTCCATCGCGTTCGGCGGCGAGGGTGCGCTGTGGGGAGGGCTCGGCAAGGCGTTCCTGAACGGCGTCGATGCCGAGACGGTGGCAGGCACCCTGCCCGAGGTGCTGTTCTTCGCCTTCCAGATGACCTTCGCCATCATCACGCCGGCGCTGATCGTCGGCGCCTATGTGGAGAGGATCAGCTTCGGTTTCGTCCTTCTGTTCTCGGGCCTCTGGATGCTGCTTTGCTATGCGCCGGTCGCGCATTGGGTCTGGGGCGGCGGCATGCTGGCTGACGGCGGCATCTTCGGCGAGACCGGCGTACGCGATTTCGCGGGCGGGATCGTGGTCCACGAGACGGCGGGTCTCGCCGCCATCGTCCTCGCCCTGATGCTGGGCAGGCGTCGCGACGCGACGAAGCCGCCGCACAACCCGGGCTTCGTGATGATCGGCGCGGCGATGCTGTGGGTCGGCTGGTTCGGCTTCAACGGCGGCTCGCAGCTTGCCGCGGACGGCGGTGCCGCGATGGCGCTTACGGTCACCCATATCTCGGCCTCGGCCGCCTCGCTGACCTGGGCGCTGTGGGAGCGGATCAAGTACGGCAAGGCCTCGCTCGTCGGCATCGTCACGGGAACCATCGCGGGCCTCGCCTCGATCACGCCGGCCTCGGGCTTCGTCGGCCCGGTCGCGGCTCTGGTGATCGGAGGGATCGCCGGCATCCTCTGCCAGGAGGCGGTCATGGTGATGCGGAACCGTCTGAAGATCGACGACACGCTCGACGTCTTCGCCGTCCACGGCGTCGGCGGTATTTTCGGAACGGTGATGATCGCGGTCCTGGGTACCGGGTCGTGGGCGGCACAGCTGGGCAGCCTTCTGATCGTGGGCGTCTTCACCGTCGTGATGACCTTCGTCCTCGCCGCCGTGGCGCGTGCTCTTGTCGGGATGCGCGTGGATGTCGAGACCGAGACCACAGGCCTCGACCTCGCGCAGCACGGCGAGCGGGCCTACGACATCACGTCCTGACGGCCCAGGAGGCGCGGGCGACCGCGCCTTCTCCTGCGAGGACGGTGCCGGGCAGAGTGACGGTGACGATGCTGCCCGATCCATTCTCCGGGCGTGCCACCAGCAGGGTGCCGCCCCGCGCGCGGATCAGGCGGCGCAGCCCGACGAGACCGAAACCGGAGTCGTGTCGCATCTCGCCGCCCGAAAGAAACGCCTTTGCCGGGTCGTCGAAGCCGCGGCCATCGTCCGACACGCCGATCGCGACCTGACCGCCGGAGCCCTGTTCCGCCCAGATGCGCAGGGACAGCCGTGCCGCTCCGCCGTGGCGGATGGCGTTGTCGATGAGGTTGCGCAGCACGATCTGAAGCACCGGCCGTTCGACATCGAGCGTCGCTTCCTCCGCGCGGAGGTCATGCCTGCCTTGGGGATCGAGCATCGCGAAAATCACCCGGCAGAGTTGACCCAACTCGACCTCGGTCGTCGGCACCTTCGCGACGGTCGATGCCTGCACCGCTGTCAGCACGTCCGCCAGAAGCTCTTGAGCGCGGGTCGCGATATCGGCGATCCGTTGCGCCGTTCCGGCGTCGTCGTGAGCGTCCTCGCACAGGTGGATGATGTTCCGCAGCGGCGTGCGAAGGTCGTGAGCCGCCATTCCGAGGAAAAGCTCCCTCTCCTGGTCTTGCGCCGCCGGAGGAAGCGTGACGACAAGGGCGTCGCGGCCGGGCACGGGCCACAGGGACGCCGCGCCGAGGGTGCCGGGCGCGCGCCCCGGTCTGCCCGGAAGTGGAAGGCAAAGTGCTGCCGTTCCAAGCACGTCGCGCACCCGGCGACCGACGGTATCGGCCCGGCATAGTCCGGTCAGCCGTTCGGTCGCCCGGTTCCAGAAAACGATCCTCGCCCGCGCGTCGGCGGGCATCAGGACGAAGACCGGCGCTTCGACGCCGTCGAGCCATTCAAAGCCTGTCATGCCACAGGGACTAGCCCCAGAGGCTTAAGCCCGGCTTAAAGGCCGGGCTTGCCTTCCGGGGTCCGGGCCGATTGAATGGTGGAAAATGAGGGAGACACGCATGACCACGAAGGAAAGCTACATCCGGCGCCAGGCCAGCAAGCTGACGTCCGGTCAGATCAACCGCCGCCGCTTCATCATGTCGGCGCTCGCCACGGGTGTCACGCTGCCGACCGCGCTGTCGCTCGCGAGCCGCGCCGAGGCGCAGACGCCAAAGGCGGGCGGTCTCTTCCGCCTCGCTTCCAGCTACGGCTCGACCACCGACATCCTCGACCCATCGACGGCCGAGAACGCCTTCACCCAGATGCTGATCCACTCGCGCGGCAACATGCTGACCGAGGTTTCGAACACGGGCGAGCTGATCGGCGAACTGGCCGAAAGCTATGAGCCGTCGAATGGCGCCAAGACCTGGGTGTTCAACCTGCGCGAGGGCGTCGAATTCCACGACGGCAAGACGCTGACCGCCGACGATGTCATCGCCAGCCTCAACTACCATCGCGGCGAGAACACGAAGTCCGCCGCGAAGGGCCTTGTCGCCAGCGTCACCGACATCAAGAAGGACGGCGAGAACCGCGTCATCGTCGAGCTCGAGTTCGGCAACGCCGACTTCCCGATGATCGTCTCGGACTATCACCTGATGATCATGCCCTCCGAGAACGGCGAGTTGGTCGATCCGAACGGCATGAACGGCACCGGCGGCTATGTGCTGAACGCCTATGACCCCGGCGTCAGGGCGCAGTTCACGCGGAACCCGAACTATTGGAAAGAGGGTCGTGCGCACTTCGACGAGGTCGAGATGCTGTCCATCCTCGACACCACCGCGCGTCAGAACGCGATCATGAACGGCGAGGTGGATTACGCCGACACCATCGACCCGAAGACAGTGGCCCTTCTCGGCCGGGTGCCGACGCTGACGATCCTCGAGACAACCGGCACGCAGCACTTCACGTTCCCGATGCGGCTGGATGTCGAGCCCTTCGGCAACTACGACCTGCGGATGGCGCTCAAGTACGCGGTCAAGCGGCAGGAACTGGTCGACAAGATCCTTCTCGGCCACGGTGTCGCGGGCAACGACGTGCCCGTCAACGGCTCGATGCCCTTCTTCAACACAGAGCTGCCGGTCCACGAGTTCGACCCCGAGAAAGCGGCCGAGCACTATGCGAAATCCGGCCACTCCGGGCCGATCCAGCTTTCGGTCTCGGACGCGGCTTTCGCGGGCGCGGTCGACGCGGCGCAGCTCATGGCGGCTTCGGCCAGTGAGGCGGGCATCCAGATCGAGGTCGTGCGCGAGCCTTCGGACGGCTACTGGTCCAACGTCTGGAACAAGAAGGGCTGGTGCGCCTGCTACTGGGGCGGCCGCCCGACGCAGGACTGGATGTACTCCTCGGCCTACGTCGCCGAGACCGAGTGGAACGATACCGCCTGGAGGGGCACCGAGGCGTCCGAGAAGTTCAACGACCTGGTCGTTTCGGCCCGTTCCGAAACCGACGATGCCAAGCGCAAGGACCAGTACTGGGAGGCGCAGCGCCTGCTGCAGGACGACAGCGGCGCGATCGTTGCGATGTGGGCGAACTATATCGCCGCCCACGGCAATAGCGTTGCCCACGACGAGGCGGTCGGCGCGAACTGGGTCAACGATGGCCTGAAGGTCGCCGAACGCTGGTGGTTCGCGGGCTGACTCGAGACTTGGGAGAGCTTCGGCTTCCCCGCACGTGCCCGTCACCTGACAGAAAGACGCGGGGTCCCCTCGCGTCTTTTTTGTCTGCCCTCTGGACCACGGCGGTCGCCACTGGCCGAGTTGAAGGTGAATGGCGAGGATGTGGTCGTAGTAGGTCATCATGGAGCGCCTCCGGAACAGGGACCTCCCTCGTCGCAGAATCCTCCTGACGGCAAGGTGTCAGGAGCATTTGCTAAGGTGTCATGAGGCTGGCACGAGGAGCGCGATGGACCGTATCGCCCGCATGTTCGAAGTGATCCAGATCCTGCGCGCGGCGCGGTATCCGGTCCTTGCAAGCACCCTGGCCGAACGGCTCGAGGTCTCCGTCCGCACAGTCTATCGTGACGTCTCGGCGCTTCAGGCGATGCGCGTCCCGGTGGAGGGCGCAGCGGGCGTGGGATACGTCATGCGCCGCGGCTACGACCTGCCGCCGCTCAACTTCGATCAGGAGGAGGTCGAGGCGTTGCAGGTCGGGCTTTTGCTGCTGTCCCGGACAGGGGACACCGCCCTCCAGCGGGCCGCTCAACGTATCAATGCGAAGGTCGACGCCCTGCAAGAGGAAGAGGACTGGCTGCGCGTCCAAAGCTTCGGCGCACCGGCGGACGATCCCGACCTGGGATGTGTGACGCTGTCGGACCTGCGCGGCGCGATCCGCGGTGCGCGCAAGCTGGCTCTCTCGTACTGCTCGGAGGACGGCCAACTGAGTGAGCGGACGGTCTGTCCCGTGGCGATGGTCTACAACATCGATTCCGTGATGATCGCCGCGTGGTGCGAGCTTCGGGCCGGCTTCCGTCACTTCCGCGTCGACCGAATCCAGGGCTCCACGATCCTGGCTGACGACTTCGTCGACCGCGCCCACGTGTTGCGAAGTCTCTGGCTGGACGAGGAACGCCGCAAGGGCTGGGCCTAGACCCCCGCCGACTGGCCGCCGTCGACCGTCACGATGCTGCCCGTCATGAAGCGCGAGGCGTCGGAGGCGAGAAGGAGGAACGGTCCCGTCAGGTCGTCCAACTCTCCGAAGCGGGCCATCGGGATGCGGCGTCGGATCTTGTCGCCCACCTCTCCGCCAAGCGCGTCCTCGTTGATCTCGGTGACGAAATAGCCTGGCGCCAGAGCGTTCACGCGGATGCCCTTCGTCGCCCATTCCAGCGCCAGCGCGCGGGTCAGGTTCGCGATCCCGGCCTTCGAAGCGGCGTAGGCGGCGACCGATTTCGCCGCCCTCGAGCCGAGGATGGACGCCACGTTCACCACGACGCCCGGACGGCCCTCGGCGATGTTGCGCGCCATCGCATCGCGGGAGAGGCGGAAGGGACCTGTCAGGTTCGTGTCGATCACGCGCTGCCATTCGTCATCGTCGGTCTTCGCAGCGGGACCGAGGTTCGACACGCCGGCGTTGTTGACGAGGATGTCGAGCGGTCCGGCCTCCTCGAGCGCGACAGTGCAAGAGACGGCGTCGGTCACATCCAGGATCACCGTTCGAACTCGCCCACCTGTGGCTTCGATCCTCTCCGCCAGTTCCGTGAGGCGACCTTCCCGGCGCGCGGCCGCGACAACCTCGGCCCCGGCACCAGCGGCGACGATCGCGAAGTGCGCACCGATGCCGCTGGAGGCTCCGGTGATGAGGATGCGCTTGCCGTCGAGCCTGAACATATCCGCGCCCTCGCTCATGTCCGGTCGAAGAGGCCCGTCAGTGCGCGCCCGATCACGGCGGTGACGCGCGGACGGCGGCCTGCGCCGAAGGGCAGCGGGCGGCAGACCTCCATCGCCGCGATCCCGACCCGTGCTGTGAGCGCGCCGTTGATCATGCCTTCGCCGAACCGCCGCGAGAGCTTGGCGAGGACGTGCCCGCCGCCGACCGAACCGATGAGGTCGTCGCCGACCGCCACCGCTCCCGTGGCGACGAGGTGGGTCAGGACCGCCCGCGTCAGCCGCCAGGCGCCGAGCGTGCCCGACCGGCCGCCGTAGACCTCGGCGATGCGGCGGATCATGCGAAGGTTCGAGGTCAGCGCGGCAGCGACGTCGGCGAAGGCCAGCGGCACCAGCGCCGTCACCGTCGCCACCTGACGCGCTGCTGCCTCGACCTCGCGCAGGGCCATGGCGTCGAGGGGTGCGAGAAGCGAATCCTCGGCCAGTGTGATGAGGACGTCGGGGTCGAAACTCTGCTCGATCCCCTCTTCCAGCCGCTGACGGCCCCATTTGGTGTCCTCGCGACCCGAGTAGAACGAGGCCAGGTGGCGGGCCAGGGTACGGGCGCCTTCGGTGTCGCCCGAGGCGATGACGCGTGCGGCCTCGTCGTGCAGACGCTCGACGCGGGAGAGCCGGGCCAGTGCCGCCGCCTCGCGCAGGATGATGGCGAGACAGACGAGGGCGAAGAGCACCAGGAGCGTCAGCGCGACGGTTCCCAGCACCTCGTTCCGCGCGATCAGCGTGGCCGTCCAATCCCAGAGCGCCACACCGGCGAAGAAGGTGACGACAGCGCCCAAGAGCCGCCAGAACCACGCCGCCAGCGCCGAGCGCGGTCGGCCCGCCAACGTGGCGACCGTCTGCATCGCCTGTCCCGTCGGCGCCAACTCGGGCTCGGCGACAGGCGGCGCGTCGGCCGGGCTCTGCATGTCCGAGCGCGGGTCGAGGTCGATCAGGACGGGGCCGTGGTCTCGGGTGTCGGTCATCTCAGGCGGTCTCCGATCAGGAACTCGGCGGCGCGGTCGAGCCTGATGTGGGGCGGGCCGTCGCCGGGTTTCAGCGTCACCGGTTGGGGGGCGAAGGTCATGATGCTGTAGTCCTGTTCCAGCCAGCGGTCGGCGCCCTGGCGCGAGGGGATCAGAAGCTTGCCCGGATCCTCGGGCAGACGGCCGGGATACATCGCGACGCTCTTGCCGCCGTTAAGAAGCCGGCCGCGCACCAGATCGAGCGTGCGACCGCCCTGCTCGACCCGGTCTTCGGTCGTGGCGCGGAGGGCGGCGATCGACATGGCCTGCGTGTCCGCTCCCGCGAAATCGGCGCGAGTCTTCGCGTCGGCCAGGAGGGCCGCGGCGATGGCGGTGAGTTGTGCATGCTGCGCGTGGTGCAGGTGGTCGGCCTTGGTTGCGGCGAAAAGGATCTTCTCGACCCGCTTGCCGAGCAGCAGCTTCGAGAGGAAGGCGTTCCGGCCGGGCCGGAAGGCGCCCAGAATGTCGGCGAGGGCAAGCCGCATGTCCTCGACCGCCTTCGGACCCGAATGGATCGCGCCGAGGACGTCGACCAGCACCACCTGACGGTCGATGCGGGCGAAATGGTCGCGGAAGAAGGGTTTCACCACCTGCCGCTTGTAGGCCTCGTAGCGTCGCGCGAACTCCCGCCCGAGGCTGCCTCTCGGCCAGTCCTGCGGCGGCAATGGCGCGAAGGTCAGTGCAGGCGATCCCTTCAGGTCGCCCGGCAGCAGGAAGCGGCCCGGCGTGCAGTCCGAATAGCCCGCGTCGCGCAGCGCCTGGAGCGAGGTGGCGAAGGCCTCGGCCAGCGACTTGGCGGCGACCTCGTCGAGCTTGGCATCGGGCTTGGCTGCCGCAAGCGCCTCCTTGAAGGCGGCGGCTTCGGGGCGAGGATCGTTGCGAGCCAGCGTCTCGCGCGACCAATCCTCGAAGGTCTTGTCGAGAAGGCCGAGGTCGAGGAGCCACTCACCGGGATAGTCCACGATGTCGAGATGAAGGGTTCGCGGCCCCTGAAAGCCGGACAGAAGACCCGAGGGTCGCACGCGAAAGGACAGCCGCAACTCGCTGATACCGCTCGTACTTTCCGGCCAATGCGGGTCGGGACCGGTCATCGCGGCCAGATGCGCCTCGTAGTCGAAGCGCGGGACCGTGTCGTCGGGTTGCGGCTGAAGCCAGGCGGTGTGGATCCGACCCTCGGCCGCGGCACGAAGGGCGGGCATCCGACCTCGCGCGATGAGGTTGGCGACGAGGGAGGTGATGAAGACCGTCTTGCCGGACCGGGCTAGTCCCGTCACGCCAAGCCGCACCACGGGCTCGAAGAAGGCGCCGCTTACGGTGCTCATCGTCGCCTCGACGCCGCGCGTCAGTCCGTCCGCAATGTCGCCGAGTATCACTGCCTGCCCCTTCGCTTCGACCTGAACATATGTCGCGCCGGGCGGCATTGCCATCGTGCAGCCGCACAACACCCCGATTCGCGAGAGAAAACCGGGCTTTCCCGGTTTCCCTCCGCCGCCTATAAGCGGCCTCGCTGACAGGAGATGCAGGCGATGCGCAACGCGACCGTGACGCGGACGACGGCCGAGACCGACATCACCGTCGAGATCGACCTCGACGGGACCGGAACCTATGACAACGAGACCGGCGTGGGGTTCTTCGACCACATGCTGGACCAGTTGGCGCGGCATTCGCTGATCGACATGACGGTGCGCGCCAAGGGCGACCTGCACATCGACGACCACCATACGGTCGAGGATACGGGCATAGCGCTTGGTCAAGCGCTGGCGAAGGCGCTTGGAGACAAGCGCGGGATCCGGCGCTATGGGGCCTGCCTTCTGCCGATGGACGACGCGCTGGTGCGCGCCGCGCTCGACCTGTCGGGGCGGCCATTCCTGGTGTGGAATCTTGCCATGCCGACGGCGAAGATCGGGGCTTTCGACACCGAGCTCGTGCGGGAATTTTTCCAGGCTTTCTCGACACATGGCGGCATCACGCTGCACGTCGACGCTCTGCACGGGATCAACAGTCACCACATCGCCGAGGCTGCCTTCAAGGCCGTCGCGCGAGCCTTGCGCGAGGCGGTCGAGACCGATCCGCGGAAGCAGGACGCAATCCCGTCCACCAAGGGCGCGCTGTGACGGCCGCGCCATGCTGACCGTCCTGATCGATTACGGCGCGGGGAACTTGCACTCGGCCGAGAAGGCGTTCCAGCGCATGGCGCGCGAGACGGGGGCGGGAGACGTCCTGGTGTCGGACCGGGCCGAGGATGTGGCGCGGGCCGACCGGCTGGTGTTGCCGGGGGATGGGGCGTTTCCGGCCTGCATGGCGGAGCTTCGGGGTCAGGAGGGCGTGTTCGACGCTCTGGTGGAAGCCGTTGAGATCAAAGCGAAACCTTTCCTCGGGATCTGCGTGGGCATGCAGCTGATGGCGCGGGCGGGGCATGAGTACGAGACGGTCGCGGGGCTTGGATGGATCGACGGCGAGGTGCGGCGGATCGCGCCGTCGGACGCCTCGCTCAAGGTGCCGCACATGGGGTGGAACGACCTGGTCATCGACCGGGCGCATCCGGTGACCGAAGGGTTAAGTACCGGGGATCATGCGTATTTCGTTCACTCTTACCAGATGGAGATGAATGACCCGACGCAACTGATCGCGCATTGCGACTATGGCGGCGCGGTGACGGCCATCGTCGGGCGGGACACGATGATCGGCACGCAGTTTCACCCCGAGAAGAGCCAGGCGGCGGGTCTGCGGCTGATCGCGAACTGGCTGGGCTGGAGGCCCTGAAAAGGGCGTCGGTATCGCGTCGGTATTACGTCGGTATCGCGTAGGTGCGCGGCGCCCCGCTCGTGCTACCATCACGGACATGCGCAGCCTCGCCGTCCTCCTCTGCCTCGCCACCCCTGCCCTTGCCCAGGACGCGCCGCCATTCGCGAGCTTCGACCTGGCGAGCGAGCCGGTGCTGGCCGACCCTCACGACCTGGCGATCGGGCCTGACGGGCGGCTCTATGTCGCCGACAAGTTCGGAGCGCGTATCGCCGTCTTCGATGCCGAGACGCTGGAGCTGATCGAGATGCTGGGCGAAGGCTTCCTGCCGGGGGTCCACGACATCAGCTTTGGGGCGGACGGATCGGTCGCAGTGGCGGTCACGAACGCTGGCGCGGTGGCGATCTACGAATCGCTCGACGTCCTGGGGGACGAACCGGACATCGGCGTGGCGGCACCGGGGACCGAGGGGGCGCTTCTGCATTCGAACGGCGATCTTTACGCCATGGCGAGTGCCATAGGCGTGCTGGCGCGGTTCCGCGACTTGAAGCTGGTCTCGACCGTCGAGGGGCATCCGGGCGCGCATGACGTGGCCGAGGCTCTGGACGGCGCGATCTGGGTCGCCGACAACGCGGCGCGGCGGCTGGTCAAGTATTCGCCGGACCTGGAGCGGCTCCAGGTGATCGAAGGAGCGGCCTTCGGGTTTCGCGGTCCGCGCTATCTGGACGTGACCGAGACGGGGATGCTGGTGGTGGCCGACCAGGACGCGCACCGCATCCTGATGATCGACCCCGATGCGCCGGGAGGCGGCGCGCTTGTAGGTGTACTGGGAGACGGGATGCCGGGTCTGGGACCGAACCGTTTCGACGATCCCGAGGGCGTGGCGGTCGAGGGCAGCCGGTATTACTTCAGCGACTCGGATAACAACCGGATCGTGCGGTATTCTGTGGTGCTGAACTAGGACCTAGGCTTCGTCGCGGTCTTCGGACCGGATGTCGAGCCAGTCGGACAGAACCGCCATCGTCAGGACAAGGCTGCCGGTCAGAACATAGGCCAGGAAGGACAATGCAAGCGACCCCGTCGCGTCCCAGGTCGAGATCGCAATCGCCAGTGCTGCGAGGATGCTGATCGACAGGTGAACCATGTGAAACCTCGTCCCTAGGTTGTCCCGACAAGGTCACATCGAAATCTGACCAAACTGTGACTCTATCGTGGGCAAGATTTGGGCAGGCGATATTTAATACCTCAATTTTTAGGCGTATTGTCCGCCCATCTCCACGGCCGGGTGAAGGGGGCCAGGGCCTCGGTGACGGCGCCCTCGTCGCAACCCTCGCGGTTCGTGAGACATGCGACGAGGCCCAGCTTCTTGTCCTCTTCGACATGCGCCACGCGCGCGGGCAGCCCGGCAGCTTCGAGCGAGGCGTCGTAGATTCGGGTGATGGCGCTGCGGCGGAGATCGGGCTTGAAGACCTTGCCGACGGCGGTCTTCGGGATCTCGGGCAAAATCTCGATGTACCTGGGTATCGCCGCGCGTTCCGAGATGCGCTCTTTCACGAAGTCGATCAGCTCCTCGGGTGTCGCCGTGCCGCCCGCGACAAGCTCGACATAGACGCAGGGCACTTCGCCTGCATGGGCGTCGGGCTGGCCGATTGCACCGGCGACGGCGACGGCCGGGTGGCCCGCCAGCGCTTCCTCGATCAGTGCGGGGTCGATGTTGTGACCGCCCCGGATGATGAGGTCCTTGGCGCGGCCCGTGATCCAGAGATAGCCCTCGGCGTCGATCCGGCCCAGGTCGCCGGTGCGCAGGTATCGCTCGTGGTGGTAGAGCTTCGCGTTCTTGTCGGTCTGGGTGTAGGTGTTCCCGGGCCAGACGCCGGGGTTCGAGACGCAGATTTCTCCGACCTCATCGGCGGCGCATTCCCGAACGCCTTCAGAGGTTTCCGTGAGAATCTTCACGTCGGTATAGGGGAACGGAATCCCGACCGAGCCGATCTTCTTTACGCCGCCGATGGGGTTGCAAGAGACGAGGCAGGTCGCCTCGGTCAGGCCGTAGCCCTCGACCACCTCGACGCCGCAGGAGGCCTCGAACCGCTTGAAGAGTTCGACCGGCAGCGGGGCCGAGCCGGAAAAGGCCATCTTCACCGACGAGAGGTCGGCGTTCACCGGGCGCTGCATGAGCGCCGAGAAGGCCGTGGGGACGCCGATGATGAAGGTCGCGCGCCAGCGTTCGACGAGCTTCCAGAAGTTGTCCATCACTCCGTCGCCGCGATATCCGGCAGGCGTCGGGAAGACGACATGGGCGCCGGCGGACAGGGCCGACATCATGACGGGTTCGACCGCGAAGACGTGGAACAGCGGCAGCGGGCACATGATGACGCTTTCGTGGTCGAAGAGCAGGTTCGCCCCGATCCAGCCGTTGTAGATCATGCCCTGATAGCGGTGCTGCGCGATCTTGGGCATCCCCGTCGTGCCGCCGGTGTGGAAGAGTGCGGCCACGCGGTCCTGGCCGCCGTCCGTGAAGGTCAGCGCCTTGGGCTGCGTCGCCAGTTCGGCGTTGAAGTCGAGGATGCGCGCCTTGTGGGCGACCTTGTTCTTCGGGCGGATCAGCGGGACGATCAGCGTCTTGATCCCCTTCAGGTAGCGCAGGAGATCGACCTCGAGAACGGTGGTTACTCCCGGCGCCTGTTCGATGGCGGCGGCGGCCTTCTGGGCGACCTCGGTCTTGGGGAAGCTCTTCAGGGTGACGACGACCTTGGCGCCCGTCTCGCGCAAGAGAGCCGCGATCTGGTCGGTCTCGAGCAGCGGGTTGATGGGGCTGACCTTGCCGGCGATCATGCCGCCGAGAAGGGCATAGACCGTTTCGAGCGAGTTGGGGAGGATGCAGGCGACGACATCGTCCTCGCCCACGCCGAGGCTGCGGAAGAGGTTCGCGGCCTGGCAGCTTTTGTCGAGGACGGTAGACCAGTCGACGGTCTCGGATTTCGACGCGGGGTCGGAGAGAAGCTGGAACGACACCGCCGGGCGGTCGCCGTGGACCTTGGCGGTGGCATCGAGGCGGGCGTGGATGGTGCGGGGCTGGTCCCGCTCCTCCCATGTCATCTCGGCCTCGATCGCGTCCCTGCGCTCACGCGAAGAAAATTCCATCGGCTCCTCCCCTGTTGCGGAAAGTGTCACCGGAAATGCGCAACCGGGCAAGCGCGACCGGGCGTCAGGGACGCGGCGTCAGTAAAGAGTGCGGCGGTAGGCTTCCTCGAGATCGGCGTCGAGCTTCTTCAGCGTGCCCTCGTCGGCGGGAGCGCCGGAGGTCTGGTCGGTGAGCATCGCCATGAGCGAGGGCATCTCGGCGCGGTCGCGGTGCTGCGCCGGGTCCCAGAGGCGCGAGCGGCGAAGCGCCTTGGCGCAGTGGAGGAACACCTCCTCGACGCTCACGACGATGGCGAGGCGCGGGGCACGGCCGTCGACGGCGAGGCTGTCGAGGAGAGCGGGGTCGGTGACGAGGCGTGCGCGTCCGTTGATGCGGAGCGTTTCGTCGAAGCCGGGGACGAGGAACAGGAGGCCCACGACGGGGTTCGCGACGATGTTGGCCAGCGTGTCGAGGCGGTTGTTGCCGGGCCGGTCGGGGATCGCGAGGGTGCGGGCGTCGAGGAGGCGCACGAAGCCGGCCGGGTCGCCGCGCGGGCTGACGTCGGCCCGGCCCTCGGCGGTCTGGGTGCCGATGCAGAGGAAGGGCGAGCGGGCGATGAAGTCGGCGGCGTGGCGGTCGATGTGGTCGAGGCACTTGAGCGCAGCCATGGTGTGCGTCGCCGGATAGAGCGCGCGGAGGGACGCCTCGTCGGTGATGGTGTGGGCCGCATCGAAGTCGGTGTTCGCCATGCCATGTCCTTTCGTCGCTGACCGCGACAGGGCTAGCGCATCGCGCGCCCGGGTGGAATGCCTCAGACCTCGGCGCCCTCGGTGAACTGGAGGCGCGCGAGGCGGGCGTAGAGACCGCCCTCGGCCACGAGGCTGTCGTGGGTGCCCTGGGCGACGATGCGGCCGTGGTCGAAGACGAGGATGCGGTCGGCCTTCTTCACCGTCGCGAGGCGGTGCGCGACGACGAGCGTGGTGCGGCCCGAGGACAATCGTTCGACCGCGTCCTGCACGAGGCGTTCGCTTTCGGCGTCGAGGGCGCTCGTCGCCTCGTCGAGAAGGAGGATCGGCGCGTCGCGCAGGATGGCGCGGGCGATGGCGATGCGCTGTTTCTGGCCGCCCGACAGCATCACGCCGCGTTCGCCGACGTAGGTGTCGTAGCCATCCGGGAGGGCGGCGAGAAAATCGTGGGCGGCGGCGGCGCGGGCGGCGTCCTCGACCTCGGCGTCCGTGGCGTCGGGGCGACCGAAGCGGATGTTCTCGCGCGCGGTGTCGGCGAAGACGACGGGCTCTTGCGGGACAAGTGCCACGTGGCGGCGGAAGTCGGACCGGGCGAGCGTCGTCAGATCGTGACCGTCTATGCTGACGCGGCCCTTCAGGGGATCCCAGAACCGCAGGAGAAGCTGGATCACGGTCGACTTGCCGGCACCCGAGGGGCCGACGAGGGCGACCGTCTCGCCCGGTGAGACCTCGAAGCTCACGTCTTCCAGCGCGGCGGCATCTGGACGGGACGGATAGCGGAACGAGACGCCCTCGAAGGCCACGCGGCCCGCGACGGGCGGGGTCAGAGCCTCGGGCGCTTCGGGGTCGGACACGGTGTCGCTGGCGTTCAGAAGCTCGACAAGGCGCTCGGTCGCGCCGGCGGCGCGCTGAAGCTCGCCCCAGATCTCGGACAGCGCGCCGACCGCGCCCGCGACCATGACGGCGTAGATGACGAATTGCACCAGCTCGCCCACGGTCATGGTGTCGGCGCGCACGTCGCGCGCCCCGATCCAGAGGACGCCGACGACGCCCGAGAAGATCAGCGTGATGACGATGACCGTCATAAGCGCCCGCGTGCCGACCCGTTTCCTCGCCGCGACGAAGCTTTTTTCGGTCACGTCGGCGAAGCGCGCGCGGCTCTTGCCTTCGTGCGTATAGGCCTGCACCGCCTGCACCGAGAGCAGCGTCTCGGAGGCCGAACCCGAGGACGAGGCGATCCAGTCCTGGTTCTCGCGGCTGAGGACGCGCAGGCGGCGGCCGAGGACGACGATGGGGACGATGATGACGGGCACGATCAGAAGGACGAGGCCCGCGAGCTTGGGCGAGGTGAAGAACAGAAGGACAAGGCCGCCCACAAGGATCAGCACGTTGCGCAGCGCGACCGAGACCGACGAGCCGATGACCGAGAGGATCAGCGTCGTGTCCGTGGTGATGCGGCTCAGGACCTCGCCGGTCATGATGCGCTCGTAGAAGGCCGGGCTCATGCCGATCATGCGGTCGAAGACGGCGGTGCGGATGTCGGCCACGACCCGTTCGCCAAGGCGCGTCACGAGGTAGTAGCGCACGCCCGTACCGAGTGCGAGCAGGACCACGATGGCGAGTGCTGCGCTGAAATAGCCGTCGAGAAGCTCGGAGGCCGAAGTTTCGAACCCGTCGACCACGCGGCGCACGGCGACGGGCAGGATGAGCGAGATCATCGCCGTGACGACGAGGGCCACGCCCGCGGCGAGGAGCATTCGGGGATAGCGCCAGACGAAGGGCCAGAGGGCCCTCAGCGCGCCGACGTTGCGGGACGTCGCCCGGTCTTCCGTGTTTGATGCGGCCATGAGCCCTCCCTCGTGCGGGCCGGATACCCAAGGGGCGGCGGGGCCGCAAGGTTCAGGTCGTCACAGGGCGGTGCGGAATTCGGGAGGAGGTCTGGAGCGGGCGGCGGGAATCGAACCCGCGTCATCAGCTTGGAAGGCTGAGGTCTTACCATTACACAACGCCCGCGTCGCTTCGGGGTAATTATTGGATGGGACATCCGGGGTCAAGCGGGGGCATGGGCAGGGTTGCCCTTGGCGGAGCGCGTCCCGGCCCCTAGGTCTGGGGGGAACGGAGATTCCAGATGCAGCATTATTCGCTTCTCGACCTGTCGCCGGTGCCCGAGGGCCATACGGCGGCCGAGGCCCTTGCCAACACCGTCGACCTGGCGCGCGCCGCCGAGCGCGCGGGCTATCGCCGCTACTGGCTGGCCGAGCACCACAACATGCCGGGCATCGCGAGTGCCGCCACCGCCGTGGTGATCGGGCATGTCGCGGGGGCCACGAAGACGATCCGGGTCGGTGCGGGCGGGATCATGCTGCCGAACCATGCGCCCCTCGTCGTGGCCGAGCAGTTCGGCACGCTCGCGACGCTTTATCCGGGGCGGATCGACCTTGGACTGGGCCGCGCGCCGGGAACCGACATGGCGACGGCGCGGGCGCTGCAGGCGGCACATGGTGCAGGAGGACAGCTTTCCGCAGGATGTGATCGAGCTTCTGGGATACCTGGGCGATGCCGACGCAGGCGCAAAGGTGCAGGCGTTTCCGGGCACGGGCACGCATGTGCCGGTCTGGATCCTGGGGTCGAGCCTTTATGGCGCGCAACTGGCCGCGCATCTTGGCCTGCCCTATGCCTTCGCGTCCCATTTCGCGCCCGGCTACCTCGAACAGGCGGCCGAGACCTATCGGGGCATGTTCCGTCCCTCGCAATGGCTGGACCGGCCGTGGTTCATGATGGCGGCGGGTGTCTGCGCGGCGGCGACGGATGCCGAGGCCGAGCGGTCTGCGGTCGTCGCAGATCCTGTCCTTCGCGCGGTTGCGGTCGGGCCAGCCCGGCAAGCTGCCGCCGCCGGACCTGGCCGCCGTCGAGGCATTGCCGGAGGAGATCAAGGCGCAGGTCGCGGGCGCGCTGGCCTGTTCGGCGACAGGGTCGCGGGAGACGGTGCGGCGTCAGCTCGGCGATCTGGTCGAGGCGTTCCAGCCCGACGAGCTGATGGTGACGGGCATGATCCACGATCACGCCGCGCGGATCCGGTCGTTCGAGATCGCGGCGGATGTGCTGCGCGAGATGGCCGAGGTGCGCGAACCCGCCTGAGGTCAGCGCTTCGGCATTCCCCTGCCGCGGCCGAGGCGTTTCTGCGCGGCGATACGGAAGGGGGCGTTCGGCGCGCCGTAGCCGTCGTAGCCGCCGGTTCTCTGGACCACTTCGAAGAACAGGCCGCCCGCGAAGGGGCGGCTGTAGAACTGGAAGAAGGCGCCGTCCGCGTCCTCGTCGTAGAGGATGTTCAGCGCCTTCAACTCCTCGATCCGTTCGGGTGGCAGCGGGAAGCGGGCGGCGAGATCCTCGTAGTAGTTGCCGGTCATGGGCAGAGGTTCGAAGCCCGCGTCCGCCATCGCGCGGGCGGCGGCCAGGATGTCGTCGGTGGCGAAGGCGACGTGCTGGACGGCGCCGCCGAAGCTTTCGGCGAGGAAGGCGCCCGCAAGGGTCCGGTGCGTCTCGGCCCCGTTCAGCGTGATACGGAGGCTGGCGTCCGGGGTGCGGATCGCCTGGCTGCGGACGAGGCCGTCGGGGTCGATCACGTCGACCATCGGCGCGCGGTCCATGTCGAAGATCGAGGTGTAGAACAGCGCCCAGCTCAGCATTTCGTCGTAGTTCATCGTCTCGGCGACGTGGTCCACGCGCGTGAGGCCCGCGCCCGAGGGGGCGGGTCCGTCACCGCCTGTGAATTCGACGGACCAGACGTCCGAAAGGCCGCTTGCCTCGTCGATGAAGTGCAGGACGCTGCCGCCGACGCCCCGGATGGCGGGGATGTCGAGCTCGCCCGGTCCGACCGACTGGCTGAAGGGCGAGGCGGCAAGGGCAACTGCGCGGGCGACGGTGTCGGCGGCGCTGCCGACGGTCAGGCCCAGGTCGCAGATCGTGGTGCCGTGGTTGACGTAGGCCGCACTGGCGAAGCCCGTCGTCTCGAAGTTCAGGATGATGCGGATGTCGCCCTGCTGCCAGAGGTCGAGGTCCTTGGCGACGTGGCGGCCCACGTGCGTGAAGCCCATGCTGCGGAGGAGCGCGGCCAGCGCCTTGGCCTCGTCGCCGCGGGTGGCGAATTCGATGAAGGCGACGCCGCCGACGCCGACGCGGGGCGGCAGGTCGGGCAGCTTCATCGCCACGTCGGGTTCCGACCGGCGCACGTCGTCCATCAGCGCCACGAGCGAGCGATAGCCGTCGCGGGCAAGGCCTTCGGGGCGGCCGCCGCGGAACTGGTCATTGAAGATCTCGAGGCTGACGGGACCGTCATAGCCCGTGGCCGCGACCGCGCGCATGAAGGCGGTGACGTCGAGGTCGCCCTCGCCCGGCATGTTGCGGAAGTGGCGCGACCAGTAGAGCAGGTCCATCTGGATCAGCGGCGCGTCGGCGAGCTGCACGAAGAAGATGCGGTCGCCGGGGATGCGCCGGATGGTCTCGGGGTCGATGCCGCGCCCGAGGGTGTGGAAGCTGTCGAGGATCAGGCCGACGTTCGGATGGTCGGCGCGGCGCACGACTTCCCACGCGTCGCGGTGGTCGTTGACGTGACGGCCCCAGGCCAGCGCCTCGTAGCCGATGCGCAGGCCCCTGCCCTTCGCGATTTCGCCCAGCTCGGCGAAATCGTCGGCCATGCGGTCGACCCCGCCGAGGGCCTGCGGATGGGTGGAGGAGCAGATCAGGATCAGGTCGGTGCCAAGCTCGGACATGGTGTCGAACTTGTGCTTCGCCCGGTCGAAGGCGCGGGCGCGCAGGTCGCCGGTCAGCCCCTCGAAGTCGCGGAACGGCTGGAACAGCGTGATCTCGAGCCCGTGGTCGCGGATCATCGCGCCGATCTCGCGCGGGCGTGCCGCTGTCGGCGACGAAGTCCTGCTCGAAGATCTCGATGCCGTCGAAGCCCGCCTTGGCGATGGCTTCGAGCTTTTCGCGCAGCGTGCCCGAGATCGAGACGGTGGCGATCGAGGTCTTCATGCGGTTGCCTCCTCGGCCTGGGCGAGGTCGGTCCTCAGGCGCTCTTGGTCCAGCGGTCGGCGCGCAAAGTGCGCCCAGGCGTCTACGCCCTGGAAGAAGAACAGCTCGTAGCCCGAGATGACCGTCAGCCCCGCCGCCTCGGCATCTTTCAGGAATTGCGTGTCGCGGGGGGTGTAGACCGCGTCGAAGGCCCACGACGCGCCGGTCATGGCATGGGCGGGAAGCGGGGTGCCGTCATAGCCGACCATGCCCACGGGCGTGCCGTTGAGGAGGCCGTCCGCGCCCTTTGCGGCGGTGAGTGTGTCCGATGCGATGACGATCTTCGCCTCTGTCCCGGCGGCGCGGAGGTCGGCCGCCAGCGCCTCGGCCTTGGCGGCGTCGCGGTCCACGAGACGGATTTCCGTCGCGCCAAGCGCCACCAGCCCGAAGGCCAGCGCGCGGCCGACGCCGCCGGTGCCGATCAGGCAGGCGACGCCCGGCGGGGTCTCGCCCCGCACTTCGCGATAGGCGGCGATGAAGCCGGAATAGTCGGTGTTGAAGCCTTGCGGCCCCTCTGCGTCGAAGAGCACCGTGTTCACCGCCCCGATGGCGCGGACGAGCGGGTCGGGGATGGTCACCTTTTTCGCCGCAAGCTCCTTGTAGGGGTAGGTCACGTTGATGCCGCGATAGCCCCGGCCCGCACAGCGGTCGAAGACCTCGTCGAACTCCTCGCCCAGATCCTTGGGCACCAGCCGGTCATAGCGCACCGTCAGGCCGCTCTGCTCGCCCGCGAGGCGGTGCAGGACGGGCGCGCGCGACCGCGCGATGTTGTCGCCGATCAGGCCGAGCTTCAGGTCCGGGTCTGCGCTCATTGCGGGGCACTCCCTTCAAGGCGTCTTTGCGATCCGTGTCTTGTCGCGTGTTCCTGCCACCTGAGCGAACCCTACCAGCGACAGCGGACTGGTGACCATACCGTAGAAGTCCGGGCCCGGGTCCTCCGTTCCGAAATCATGGCGGCGGACGGTCATGGAGGAGCCGCTGGAATGGACGGATTACCGACATGGCGAGCGTGATGGTCGGACACTATCCTGCGGGGGGAATCAACCTCGGCCCCGCGCTGACCTTCGGGTTCGTCGCAGGCCGCCACGCCGCCGGAGCCGCCCCGTGACGCGCAGCCTGTCACTCGCCCACCTGACCGCCATCGACCTGGCGCCGCCTGCGCTGGTCCGCGCGGCGGCCGAGGCCGGGTTCGACGCCGTGGGGCTGCGGCTGATCCGGGTCACCGAGACGACGCCCGGATACCCCTTGATGGACGACGCGCCGATGATGCGCGAGACGCGGGCGGCGCTGGCGGACAGCGGCCTTTCGGTCCACGACATCGAGTTCGTGCGGATCGAGCCCGGCACCGACTTCGATGCGCTGGAGGCGTTTCTCGACGCGGGTGCGACGCTCGGGGCGCGCGAGGTCGTGGTGGCGCCCTACGATCCCGACCTGTCGCGGCTTGCGGACCGGCTGGCTGAATTCGCCGAACGCGCCGCGACGCGGTCGCTGGGGGTGTCGATGGAGTTCTTTCCCTGGACGCCGCCGCGCGACCTGGACGCCGCGCTCGCGCTCGTGACGCAGGCGGGGCCGCGCACCGGGCTTCTGGTCGACGCGCTTCACTTCGACCGCTCGGAGAGCAGCCTTGAGACGCTGCGGCAGGTGCCTCGCGAAAGGCTGCGCTTCGCGCATCTTTCAGACGCGCCGGTGCATCCGCCCTACTCCGCCGACGAGTTGTTCCACACGGCGCGCGAGGCCCGCCTGCCGCCCGGCGAAGGACGGATCGATCTTCACGCCTTCCTCGACGCGTTGCCGCCCGACCTGCCCCTTGGCGTCGAGGTGCCGATGACCGCTCTCTGCGCCGCCGAGGGTCCCGCCGCCGCAATCCCCCGCGCCATCGCCGGCGCCAGACGCCTATTGGGAGAGAGACCATGACCACCCCCGCCATCATCTGCGTCGCCATCACCGGATCGCTGCCCACGAAGGCCGTGAACCCCGCGGTGCCGATCACCGTCGCCGAGCAGGTCGAAAGCACGCAGGCCGCGTTCGAGGCGGGTGCGACCATCGTCCACGCGCATGTCCGCAACGACGACGAGACGCCTTCGTCGGACCCCGAGAAGTTCGCGCGGCTGAAGGAGGGGTTGGACAAGCATTGCCCCGGCATGATCGTCCAGTTCTCGACCGGAGGGCGGTCAGGCGCGGGACAGGCGCGCGGCGGGATGCTGCCCCTCAGGCCCGACATGGCGTCGCTGTCGGTGGGGTCGAACAACTTCCCGACCCGCGTCTACGAGAACCCGCCCGACCTCGTGGATTGGCTCGCCTCCGAAATGAAGGCGCATGGCGTCATGCCCGAGATCGAGGCGTTCGATCTGTCGCACATTTTTCAGGCCGCGAAGATGCACGCGGACGGCAGGTTGCCCGGACGGCCCTATGTCCAGTTCGTCATGGGGGTGAAGAACGCCATGCCGGTCGATCGCGAGGTCTTCGAGTTCTACATCCACACGGTGAAGCGGTTCTTCGGCGAGGACGCGCCCTGGTGCGCGGCCGGGATCGGCGCCGAGCAGGTCACGCTGAACAGGTGGGCGGCCGAGGCGGGCGGGCACCTGCGCACAGGGCTGGAGGACAACGTGCGGATGGACAAGACGACGCTTGCGCCATCGAACGCGGCCCTTGTGGAGCGCGCGGCGCGGATCGTCGAGGAGGCGGGGCGTCGCGTCGCCACGGTGGCCGAGGCGCGGGCGTTGCTGGGGCTGCGCGGCGGCCTGACGGCTCAGGCGTTCCAGATCACCCGCGCCGAGATCCGCGACGCCATAGCCCGCGAGACGGGCGGCGCGGTCGCGGAAGGCGTCCGTCCGCGCGAAGGCCATCAGCGCCTGCATCGGCGGCTCGAACCACGAACGGCGGTCGATCAGAAGATCGAACCTCTCTTCGATCAGGGGTACGAAGGCGAGGCCGTAGGGCTGCGCCACCGCCTCCATCCCGAAGGCCACGTCGGCGTCGCCTTGCTGGACGGCGAGAACGACGTCCTGCTCGCTGCGGCAGGGCGCGGTGGCGGTCAGGGTGCTTTCATCGACGCTATGCTCGGCGAGAAGGTGGCGGAACAGCACCTCGGCCCCTGCCTCGGGCTGGCGGCGCGCGACGCGAAGCCCTTCCAGCCGCTCGGGGCCGGTGACGCTGTCTTTCAGGTCGGGGCGAAGGACGAGGCCGCGCGTGCGCGACACCCACCTGACGAGAACGGCGTCCTGCGAGGCGACCGACGCCTTCGCCGTGGCGACGTTCCAGCCGCCGTCCGGCTCGCGGACGTGCAGTCCGGCCGCCGCGCCCTCGCCCGCTGCAAAGCGCCTGAGACCGTCGAGCGAGGAATCGAACATCGTCGCGAAGCCGGAGCGCGACTCGCGGAGTGCCCAGTCCAGCAACGGGTCGTGGCTGCCGAGGAAGATGTCGGGCCGGCGTGCGGGCGCGGTCAGACCGCTTTTCGTCCGCTCGATCCAGGCGCGCACCTGATCGGCGGGAAACAGAAGCTTGCCCGTCGCGCGGGAGCACGGCACCTGGCCCGAGGAGGCGAGGTCATAGACCTTGCGCTCCTTGATCCTCAGAAGCTCGGCCAGTTCCCGGACCGTCAGGAATTCGTGGGGGTGGTGGGTGTCCGCCATGCAGCCACCTTACCCGGCCCGCGCGGCGCGGCAAGCGGGGGTGGTGGCCCCCGCCCGCGGGAGTCACTCGGGCGCGTTCGGGAAGAACAACTGCTGGTCGTTGATCTGGTAGCCCGCGATGGCGTCCTGGCCTGCGTCGGACAGAAGCCAGTCGATGAAGGTCTGGCCTTCCTCGGCCTTCACCGAAGGGCACTTTTCGGGATTCACGAGGATCACACCGTACTGGTTGAAGAGGTCGGTGTCGCCTTCGACCGCCACGTCGTAGTCCTGCTTGTTCTCGAAGCTGATCCAGGTCGCGCGGTCGGTGAGGACATAGGCGCCCATGCCGATGCCGGTATTGAGCGTGGCGCCCATGCCGGAGCCGGTCTCGCGGTACCACTCGCCCGAGGCCGACTTCGGGTCGACGCCTGCCGAGTTCCAAAGCGCCAGTTCCGCCTTGTGGGTGCCCGAGTCGTCTCCGCGCGAGGCGAAGGGAGCGCCGGTCTCGGCGATCTTCGCCAGCGCGCCCTGCACGTCGTCGGTGCCGTTCACGCCGGCGGGGTCCTCCGTCGGGCCGACGATGACGAAGTCGTTGTACATCAGGTCCGTGCGCATGACGCCGCCGCCGTCCGCGACGAACTTCTCCTCGGCACTCTTGGCGTGGACCAGAAGCACGTCGCCGTCGCAGTTGGCCGCGTTGCCGATGGCCTGGCCCGTGCCGACCGCGACCACGTTGACCTCGATGCCGGTCTCGCCCTCGAAAATCGGGAGAAGGTAGTCGTAGAGGCCCGAGTTCGCCGTCGAGGTCGTGGACTGCACGATGATCGATTCGGCGAAGGCGCCGCCCGCGGTCATTGCGATCGACGAGGCGATCGCGAGTTTTGTCATCAAATTCATTGGTCTGTGACCCTTTCCTGCATCAAAGAACATATCGCCCCGCGAGATAGGCCGTGGCCTCGCCGCTGTGCGGTGCGTCGAAAAACCGGGCCGCGTCGCACCTTTCGACCAGACGGCCCCGCGCGAGGAAGGCCACGTCGGAGGCCAGACGACGCGCCTGGGCGACGTCGTGGGTGACGAGGATGACGCGAACGCCCTCGCCCGCGATTTCGGTGATTGCCGTCTCGATGGTCAGCGCGGAGGCCGGATCGAGGCTGGCTGTCGGCTCGTCGAGGAAAAGGACCTGCGGACGGGTCGCAAGGGCGCGTGCAAGGGCCAGACGCTGCTGCTGGCCGCCCGAGAGACGGCGGGCGGATTCGCCCGAGCGTTCGAGAAGGCCTACCCGGGCGAGGCAGGCGTCGCGCCACTCGGCATCGCGGATGCCCCGCGCCTTCAGGGCGAAGTCGACATTGGCGGCCACGGAGCGCCGCAGCAGCACGGGCGCCTGGAAGACCATCGCCTGCCGCAGACGGTCGCGGTCGGTCAGCGTGGCGCCGTCCAGCGTCACGCGCCCCGACGTGGGCGTCTGTAAGCCGTGGAGACAGCGCAGGAGAAGGGTCTTGCCAGCCCCGTTCGGTCCCATGACGACGGAAACGCCGCCGCCTTCGAACCGCAGGCTCACGTCGTCCAGCCGCCGCGTGCCCCCTATGTCGAGGCTGAGATTTTCCGCCCCGACGATGGCGCCCGTGTCGGTCATCCGTGTCTCGCGCGCCAGGTCACGCATGGGCCACCCGTTCGCCGGGAAGGCGCAGCGCCTGAACGCCTGCATTCACGCCGAGTGCGATCACCATGAGGACGAGGCCGAGCGCCAGCGCGAGAGGCAGGTCGCCCTTCGAGGTCTCGAGAGCGATGGCGGTGGTCATCACGCGCGTCAGGTGGTCGATGTTGCCGCCCACGATCATCACCGCGCCGACCTCGGCCACGGCGCGGCCGAAGCCCGCCATCGCGACGGTCAGCAGCGAGAAGCGGCCGTCCCACAGAAGCGCGCCCATGCTCTGCCAGCGCGTCAGGCCGAGCGAGCGGAACTGGTCGGCGTATTCGCGGTGCAGGTCTTCGATCACCTGCCTTGAGAGTGCCGCAACGATTGGGGTGATGAGGACCGTCTGCGCCACGATCATCGCCGTGGGCGTGTAGAGAAGGCCGAGGAAGCCGAGCGGGCCGGAGCGGCTGAGGTGGAGGTAGACGAGAAGGCCCACCACCACCGGCGGCAGTCCCATCAGCGCGTTCAGCGCGACGAGCGCCGCGCCCCGTCCGGGGAATCGGGCGACGGCGAGGAAGGCGCCGAGGGTCAGGCCGAGGATGCAGGCGACGGCGGTCGCGGTCAGGCTGACGCGCAGCGAGAGAAGCACGATCTCGAAGAGGTCGGCATCGCCTCGGGCAACAAGCCCCAATGCGAGGGCTATGGCCTCTGCCATATCGTGCAAATCCTCCCCCTTTCTTTGCATGATTTACGCCGACAACCCTAGTTGCGGTAATTCGTGCGTGCAACATCGCATTCCTGATGATGCGATAAGCCCCGCAAATGCAGGCTGCTCTTGCGTTTTCGGCTTCTCACCGGGGTCGTGGCGTGGAATCCTTGCGTGACCCCTGACGAGGAACCGCGAAAATCGTGCAACCGTCCTTTCGCCTCGACCTTCGGGAAGCCAGCGGTGCGCTTGGCGACCTGGGCACGCTTCTGCCGCTCATGCTGGGCGCGATCGCGGTCGGCGGGCTGTCGGCGCAGCCGGTCCTTGCGGGCTTCGCCGTCTTCTACGCCGCGACGGCGCTGGTCTATCGCCTGCCCGTTCCGGTCCAGCCGATGAAGGCAATCGCGGCGCTCCTGCTGGTCGGGGCCGCCACGCCTGCCTCGGTCGCGCTTGCGGGCGCGATCATCGGTGGTGTCCTGATCCTTCTCGCGCTTACGGGATGGGCGGCGCGCCTGGCGCGCCTCGTGCCGCAGTCGGTGCTGGCCGGGCTTCAGCTTGGGCTGGGGATCGCCCTCGGCCTTGTCGCGATCCAGCTGATGGGCAGCGCGCCGCTTGCGGACTGCTGAGCCTCGCCTGCGTCGCGGTTCTGCTGTGGGCCGGGCTGCCGGCGGCGCTGCTGTTTCTTGCCGCCGCCCTTCCGGTCGGGCTTGCGCTGGACCTGCCGGGCATCGCGCTGGCCGTGCCGGGCGAGACGGCCTTGGCGGCGACGGTCCAGCAGCTTGTCCTGCCGCAGCTTTCGCTGACGCTGACGAATGCCATCCTGCTGACCGCGCTTGTCGCGAAGGACTGCTGGGGAGAGGCGGCGCGGGACGTCACGCCGAAGCGCCTCGCGCTGACGAGCGGGATCGCGAACCTGTGCCTCGCGCCGTTCGGCGCGCTGCCCATGTGCCACGGCGCGGGCGGCGTCACCGCGCACCATCGCTTCGGCGCGCGGACCGGGGCCGCGCCTTTGATGCTGGCCGCAGCGCTTCTGGCGGTGGCTCTGGTGCCCGGTGCGCCCGACCTTCTCGCCCGCATTCCGGCGGCGGCCCTGGGTGCGCTTCTGATGATCGCCGCCGTGGATCTTGCAGCGCAGAAGCGGATCGTCGACTGCAAGCCGTCCTGCCGCCCGGTCATCGCGGTGACGGCGCTGGCAACGGTCGTCGTGGACCCCTTCATCGGCCTGGTGGCCGGCACGGCGGCCGAGGCGATCCGCGTCGCCGTCGTCCGCAGGCTTTACGGGCCGAAGCCCGAGCGGTCTCTCAGAAGTTGACTCTCGCGGGGCGGCGGGTGGCCTGCGCGCGCGCCTTGTTCGCCAGAACAACGTCGCGGGCGACCCACTCGTAGTCGGTGTCCTCGGCGACCGTCGCAAAGTGCAGGATGCCGCCCTTGCGCCACGGATCGAGTACCAGCCCCTGACGATAGTCGTCGCCGCGGCGGCTGATGATCGAGGTGGAATGGTCGATGCGGAAGGGGTTGTCGGCGCTCGCGATGGCCCGGTGAATTTCCAGCGTCTTGAAGTTCTGCGCCACCAGCGCCGTCTCCATGTCCTCGGCCCAGTGCCAGCAGAGGCCGCGCGGACGCAGGCCCATGTTCACCTTGGTGTTGTGGACAAGCGGGCTGTCCGTGATCTGGTACTGGATCGCCAGCTCGCGCGTGCGCGCGAAGGACACCCGTGCGGCGCGGTCGGCCTCTTCGGGGTCGATGCCGGGGCCAAGCGCCAGGATCGCGGCGCGAAGTTCGGCGACCTGCGCCTCGCCCACGGGGGCGCTTTTCTGCGGATCGACACCGCCGCAGCTTGCGACGAAGAGAACGGTGAGGATCAGGAGGATTCCGCGGAACGCGCGATACATGGTCATTGTGGGATCTGTCGTTGTTTGCCTGTGAGCAAAGGTGCTAGCGCGACCCCTTCCCGATGTCGACCCGCTCACGCGGATTTGTGCCGGGGGGTCGCAAGAGTGCGACAGGGTGCTAGGGTGCGCCCCAGGGGACAGGGAGGGCCAAGATGACCGACATCCGCAAGCTTCAGGTGCAGGGCGTGCATCACATCACGCTGACCGGCGCAGACCGGCAGACCTCGATCGATTTCTGGGAGGGCACGCTGGGGATGCCGTTCATCTTCGAGCAGCCGAACCTGAACTCGCCGGGCGAGAACCACCTCTATTTCGATCCGGGAGACGGGCGGCTTATCACGATCTTCACGAACGAGGACCGCAAGCCCGAGCGACGCCCGACGCCGACCGATCCTGGCTGCGTCCACCATCTGGCCTTCGCGGTGTCCGAGGCGACATTCATGCAGGCCGAGACGCGGCTGAAGGCGCGTGGCATCGGCTATAGCGGACCGAAGGACCGGGGCTTCATGGACTCGATCTATTTCCGGGATCCCCTGGGGCTTCTGATCGAACTCGCCTGCTATCGCTTCACGCCGCCCGAGGGCTGCCGCCATGCCGACGTGATGATCCGCGCTCACCGAATCCGGGTCGAGCGGGGCGACCACCACATCGACCGCGTCCACCTCGCCGACGCCATCGAGGCGCTGGTCGAAGAGCGTCACGCCTCGCTGTCGGCGGACCGGAGCGCCCGAAACCCGTATTGAAGCCGGATGCCCGTTCCCTTAGGCAAGGACGCGCAGAACAAGGAGAAAAAGAAGATGCCCACGCCCCCCTTCCGCGCCGACCATGTCGGCAGCCTCCTGCGTCCCGCCGCGATCACCGACGCCCGCCGCCGCCTTGCCTCGGCCGAGATCACCGCCTGGGACCTGAAGGCCATCGAGGACGAGGCCATCCCCGAGCTGATCCGGATGCAGGAGGAGGTCGGCCTCAAGGCCGTCACCGACGGAGAGGCGCGCCGGTCGTTCTGGCACTATGATTTCATGGGAATGCTCGACGGGCTCGACCTCGAGGAGCGCGACCCGGACGGCGGGGTTCAGTTCGCGGGCGTGAAGCTGCGGCCGATCTTCCCGACGATCTCGGGGAAGCTCGACTTTCCTGACGACCACCCGATGCTCGATCACTTCCGGTTCGTGAAGGACCACACCTCGGTCGTGCCCAAGATCTCGATCCCCGGCCCGTCGTGCTGCCACTTCCGTACCGCGCCAGAGGACATCAAGGTTGCTGCCTATCGCGATGATCCGCAAGCGCTTTTCGATGACCTGGCGGCAACCTATCGCAAGGCGGTCCATGCCTTCTACGATGCCGGGTGCCGTTACCTTCAGATGGACGACATCTTCTTCGCCTACCTCTGCGACCCGAAGCACCGCGCCGCAAAGGCCGAGGCCGGGACAGGACCCGGACTGGCTGATCGAGCGCTATTCCTGGATGATGCGCGAGGCGATCAAGGACCGGCCCGAGGACATGGTGATCGGGATGCACATGTGCCGGGGCAACTTCCGGTCGACCCATGCCGCCGAGGGCGCCTATGACGCCGCCGCCGAGGCGATCTTTTCGACCGGAGTGGATGTGTTCTTCATGGAATACGACACCGACCGTGCGGGCGGTCTGGAGCCGCTCGGACTGCTGCCCAAGGGCAAGCAGCGCGTCCTGCCGGGATTCATCACCACGAAGACGGGCGAGCTGGAGGACATGGACTGGCTGAAGGCGCGATTCGAGGAGGCGTCGAAGTACTGCGATATCGACCAGCTCGGGCATCGCGCCCCAGTGCGGCTTCGCCTCGACCGAGGAAGGCAACGCCATCACGCCGGACGATCAGCGCCGGAAGCTCGATCTGGTCGTGCGCTGCGCCGAGGAAATCTGGGGCGAGGTGTGACGCAGCGCCGCTTGGCGGCGCAGGCGGCGCGTGATATTCGTAAGCCTGAATACATGAAACGGGAGGAGCCGTCATGCACCGCCTCGCCACTGCCGCCGCCGTCTTTTGCCTCGCCGCCCTGCCCGCCCTCGCCGCCGATGTGGCGCCCATGGGCGACGACGGGCTTCACAAGCCCGAGTGGCTGCGGGACACCTTCAAGGATCTTCGCGAGGACGCGGCAGAAGCCGCCGCCGAAGGCAAGCGCCTTGTCCTGATCGTCGAGCAGCGCGGCTGCATCTACTGCCACGAGATGCACGAGAAGACCTTTCCCGACGAGCGCATCACCGCGCTGCTGACCGACGAGTACTTCCCGGTGCAGCTCAATCTTCACGGCGACATCGACATCGTCGACACCGATGGCGAGGAACTGTCCGAGAAGGAGGCGGCGCGGAAGTGGAACGTCCTCTTCACGCCCACCATCGTGTTTTTGCCGCCCGGAGGTCGACGAGACGACGTCGGCCATCGGTCAGGCCGTCGCTGTCATGCCGGGCGCGTTCGGTCCGGGCACGACGCTGGACATGCTCACCTGGGTGCAGGAAGAGCGTTATCTCGACCAGTCGGAAGAGGATTTCCAGCGTTACCACGCGCGGCGCATCCGCGAGCGCGCGGACGGCAACACGGAATAGACGTCACTCGGCGGGAATGGCTGCGCGCGCGCCGGTGGCGCCGCGCGTCAGAAGCGCGTCGGTCAGTCGGGCACCGACCATGATCGAGCCGAGCGCGATCAGCGCCGCGACCGACAGCGAGGCCGAGCCCGAGAGGCCAGCGCCCACGGTGCAACCGCCGGCCAGGACACCGCCCAGACCCATAAGGCTCGCCCCGCCCGCATAGCGCAGCGTCTGCGCCGGCGTCTCGAAGCTTTCGAGCTTCAGTTCGCGCCGGGCCGCCGCCGAGACGAAGGCTCCGACGAGAACGCCGCCCACGAGGCCCGTGCTGAAGCCTGCCGGGATCGAGGTCGAGGCGATGGTCCAGAACAGCGTGTCCGCCCAGGGCTGCGTGAAGGACAGCGACATCAGCGGGATCGGATCGAAGTCGTCGAAAAGAAACCAGCCGGTGCCGATCCAGCCAAGCGGGATCAACGCGCCGATGACCGCCGCCATCGCAAGGTGAAGCGGCCGCGCGCCCGACCGCCAGACCACGGCGGCCAGTGCCAAAGCCAGAAGCGCCGTCCAGACGGGAGCGCCGCCGGGCAGTCCCGACAGGGATGCGGCCTCGCCCAGCCCTATGGTGGGGGCGCCGAGCGCGACCCGGACGGGGGACAAAAGGCCCTTGAGCGCCGAATGCGCCACGATGGCGAAGAGTACGATGACAGCGACGGCGCGCAGGTTGCCCGTGGCCGACAGGACCGTCAGCCGCGAGACGCATCCGCGCGTCAGAACCATGCCCGCGCCGAAGATCAGCCCGCCGACGATGACCGCCACGAAGGGGAGGTCCGCGACGTGCAGGCGGTGGTCTGAAAAGTCGATCCAGCCCGCCGCGACCGCGAGCTGCGTGCCGAGAAGCGCCACGATCAGCGCCGTAAGCCAGGTCCCGAGCGCCTGGCGGCGATCGGGTCCGCTCACCATGCCGCGCCGCAGGCAGAAGCGCGAGATTTGCGCCGCGATGCCGAAGACAAGGCCCAGGACACCGCCCAGGATCACCGAGGCGAACACGGGCGTCAGGTCGGTATCGAAGGTCTCGAAGAACATGGCGCAATCCCCATTTGCGGACCCCGCCACCTAGCGCAGGACGCGCGCGCGATCAAATGGCCGGGGCGGGCGGGATTTCCTTGGCTGCGCCTTCCTCCGGAACGGCGTTCCGTTGGCGGTGCATTCCGGGACGCGCGTTCCCAGAGCGAGTAGAGCCGTGGAACGCTTCTCCCTGAATCGCAGCCCTGTGGCGCATACAAAAAGACGCCCGTTCTGATAAACGGGCGCCAAGTTACGGAACGAGGGACAGTGATAGGACACCGGGCGTTCCGAGCCCGGGCCATGCAAACGAAATAGGAACGGGCGGTTGGTCATTGAAGGCCGGTCGCAAAACCGTGATCAGTCGAAAATCTCGTCGATCAGGTCCTCGGCGGCGTCCCACACCTTGTGCATGAGGCGCTGAGAGAGGCTGCGCTGTCTCTTGCGCGGCGGAGGCGCGGCGTGGTGGCGGACCGGGGCGGGACGGCGCGCCGTCTCTCTCGGCCGGGCCGCATCCGCACGCAGCATCTTCAGCTCGTGGAGGGGCGCCCCGCAGGTCGAGCACGCCAACTCGTGACGTCCCTCGCCCCGAAGGACGAGAGCGGCGCGGGTGCCGCAATAACAGCAGGTGGCGATCTTCGCGGAATGGGGCATTCACTCAGGTCTTGCGGCTCATGGCTGCATATAGGGACACCGCCGCCGCGTTCGAGACGTTGAGCGATCCGAAATCGCCCGAATAGGGGATCCGGGCGAGGATGTCGCAGGTCTCGCGCGTCTTCTCGCGCATCCCCGGCCCCTCCGCACCGAGGACGAGCGCAATGCGGTGGCCAGCGTCCTGCAGCGCCTCCGCCAGCGTGGCTTCTGCTTCCCCGTCTAGACCGACAAGCCGGAACCCCGCCTCGCGCAGTTCGTCCAGCGCCGCCGACAGGTTGCCGACGCGCAAATAGGGCTGACGCTCGAGCGCGCCCGACGCGCTTTTCGCCAGGGCTCCGGTCTCGGGTGCCGAATGCCGCGCGGGGGCCACGACGGCGCGAGCGCCGAAGACCTCGGCCGAGCGCAGGATGGCACCGACGTTGTGCGGGTCCGTCACCCGATCAAGGCACAGCACGACGGCGGCTTCGTCCTTCCCCGCCAGGTCGCGCAGCTTGCCCCAGTCGAGCGGTTTCGCCTCGAGCGCCGCGCCCTGGTGAACCGAAGCCGGGTCGATCGGCACGTCGAACTTACGGGGATCGACAATTTCGGGCTCGATGCCGCCCTGCCCGACCGCGTCTCCCAGCCGGTCCAGCGCGTTCTTCGTCACCACGAGGCGCAACTTCTCGCGCGCGGGGTTCAGAAGAGCATCGCGGACCGCGTGAAGTCCGAACAGCCACACGGTCGCCTGGCCCGCCTCGCGGCGCGCCTTCTCCTTCTCGATCACCCATTTCGGTTTCTTCACGGGCTTCGGGCTCCCCTTCCGGTCGCCCTTCGCCTACCGGGCCGGGATGTCTTTGCCAAGCCTTGCCCCGCCGCCCGACCGGCCCGCGTTTTCCGCCTTGACCGTCAGAAGCCCCAAGTTTATCCGTCCCTCCGTGCCGGGCGACCGGCGCCAGTGGGCGACAGGCCGCAAGGTGTGGCAGGGGACTGTAACTCCCTCGCGGAGACGCACGCCAGGTTCGATTCCTGGGTCGCCCACCATTCACTTTTGAGAGAACCTCCGGATATTTTCGACCTCGGCTGTCTGCGGCCCTGTCGCCTAAGGAAACCCCGGTGGACGGTTCGGCGGATCTGCGTGTCCAAACCTCCGCCAAGATCCCGTGACCTTTAGCTCCGTTTTAACCTGCCCGCCGCATACGGGTCGCACATGCGGTTTTGCAGGGTTGGAAAATGGTTGGCAGTAACGGCTTGCGTCTGGATGGATCGCCGGGGATCGAGGCCGTCGACCGCCTTCGCTCCGACCTGATGGCAGCGCTCGTCGCCGGCGGAGAAACGCGGGTGGATACGTCGCGGCTGACCGCGGCGGGGTTCGGGCTGGTGCAGACCCTGTTCGCCGCCCAGATCGAGGCGCAGCTCCGCAAGGCCCGCCTGGTGGTCGCCGCGCCAGCGGGCGGCGCCTTGTCCGGCGCATTTGAGCACCTTGGCCTGCACGACGCAGTCCCCTTGCGGCCTTCCATCGAAAACGAAGAATGGGTCGGCCTCGTCGCGACGGGAGACAGCGTATGACCAAGACAGTCCTCGCGATCGACGATTCCGCCTCCGTCCGGCAGATGGTCAGGATGACATTGACCGGCGCAGGCTATGCGGTCACCGAAGCCACCGATGGCGAGGACGGGCTGGCGAAGGCTGGCGCCACGCGGTTCGACGCGGTGATCACCGACCAGAACATGCCGCGGCTGGACGGCATCGGTTTCATCCGCAAGTTCCGCCAGATGTCGACGTCGGTCGGGGTTCCAGTGGTTTTTCTGTCCACGGAGTCCCGTGACGACCTGAAACAGGCCGCGCGAGCTGCCGGCGCGACCGGCTGGATGATGAAGCCGTTCGACCAGGCGAACCTCCTTCAAATGGTCAAGAAGGTCATAGGCTGATGAACATCGAAGACGACGCCGGCGCGATCTTTCGACAGGAGGCGGCCGAACTCGTCGCCAGCATCGAGCGCGGGCTCCTGGATCTCGAGCAGGCGGCGGAGAACGCCGATCTGGTCAACTCGGTGTTCCGCGACCTGCACACGGTCAAGGGCTCGGGCGCGATGTTCGGGCATGTCGAACTCGCGCACTTCGTGCATGATTTCGAGACCGCCTTCGACAAGCTTCGCGACGGGCGGGCTGCAGTGACGCCTGCGGTGATCGCGGTGTCGCTGAAGGCCTGTGACCTTATCCTCGCCTTTCTTCGGAACGCCGAGCAGGCGGCCGTGGATGGCGCGCCGATCCTCGACGAACTGCGCGCTGCGATGGGCGACGGTTCTGCACTTTCGGCCGAACCGGAACAGGGCTGGCGGATAAGGTTCCGGCTGGCCGAAGACGCCCTGCGGCTGGGCCACAATCCGGCGCTGCTGCTGGACGAACTGCGCGCGCTTGGTCCCAGCCGGGTACTGGCCTTGACCGATGCTGTGCCCACACTTTCAGCGCTCGACCCGACGACCTGCGCGATCGGTTGGGAGGTCGACCTGGACCGCGTGGTCGACCCGCAAGCGATCAACGAGGTGTTCGTGTTCCACAGCGGCAACATGACCTTGGAGGTCACGCCGCTGCACGAGACCGGCGACTTGCCTGCGACGACCGATGCGGCGCTGCCCGATCCGGTCAGGGACACCACCCCGCAAGCCGCTTCCGGCCCGGCGGGCGAGACGATGCGCATCGCGACCGAACGGCTGGACGAGCTGATGGATCGGGTGGGCGAACTGGTAATCGCCGACGCACGGCTTCATTCGCTGGCACATACTCTGCGCGACCCGTCGTTACTGGCCGTGGCCGAGGACATCCAGCGCCTCGCCGCCGGCCTGCGCGATTCCACCATGTCGATGAGGATGGTTCCCATAGGGTCGATAACGGGTCGGTTCCGCCGCCTTATGCGAGACCTGTCCGGCACGCTCGACAAGGAGATCCGGTTCGAGACACGCGGCGAAGACACCGAGCTGGACAAGACCGTGATCGAGATGCTGGCCGATCCGCTGGTGCACATCCTGCGGAACTCGGCCGACCACGGGCTCGAAACCGCCGAAGTGCGCCGCGCCGCAGGCAAGTCGGAGGCCGGAAAGGTCGTGCTGTCGGCCTCGTACTCCGGCGCCGAGGTGCTGATCGAAGTGCGCGACGACGGCCGTGGGCTGAACGCCGAGCATATTCGCGCCCGCGCCATCGAGCGCGGCCTCATCGCCGGCGACGCGGCGATCTGCGACGGCGACCTCTATCGGCTGGTCTTCGAGCCTGGGTTCTCGACCTCGAAGGAGGTCACCGAGTTGTCTGGCCGGGGCGTCGGCATGGACGTGGTGCGCCGCACGATCGACGACTTGCGCGGACAGATCGACCTGAGCTCGGAACCCGGCCACGGCACCACCGTGACCCTGCGCCTGCCACTTACGCTGGCGATCATCGACGGCCTCCAGGTCGAGGTCGGAGGCGAGCAGTTCTCGATCCCGCTGGCGGCGGTCGAGGAATGCGTCGAGCTGCCCAGCCAGTTGCAGCGTCCCGGCGCCGGATCGTCCTTCCTGAACATCCGCGGCGCGCTGGTCCCGTTCCTGCGCCTTCGCGGCCTCTTCGACAGCGAGACGGCCCCCGAGGCGGAATATCCCAAGGTCGTGGTCGTGTCGTCGTCGGGCGCGCGGGTCGGGCTGGTCGTCGACCGGATCGTGGCCAACAACCAGACCGTAATCAAGCAACTGTCCAGGCTGCACGCTCATCTCAAAGGGTTTTCGGGCGCCACGATCCTGTCGGACGGCAAGGTGGCGCTGATCCTAGACGTGCCGCAACTGGTCGGGCTCGGCCGACAGATCGAGGACCGGTCGCGGAAGGAACGCGTGGCATGACGACGAAGTGCAACATGGTGACGATGCGGCTGAGCGGCGAGGTCATGGCAATCCCCGCCGACTGCCTGCGCGAGATCCTGGAACCGGTCCCGGTCACCCGGGTGCCGACCGCCGACCGTTTCTCTGCCGGTATGGTCAACGTGCGCGGCTCCGTCGTGCCGCTGGCCGACCTGAAAGTGGCCTTCGGGATGGAACCGACCGCGCCAAGCGAAGACACGCGATTTCTAGTGCTCGACGTCCGTGTCAAGGGCGAGGACATCACCGTCGGCATCATCGCCGACAAGGTCCACGATGTGGTCGAAATGGACCGCGCCTCCCTGGAGGATATCCCCGACGTTGGAATGAAATGGCCGCCCGAGTTCATCAGCGGCATCGGCAAATGGCAGGACGAGTTCGTGCTCCTGCCCGATCTGGAAAAGGTATTCTCGCAGGCGATTGCGCGCGACGCGTCCGCCGGCTGGGTCGATGAGGGAAAGTGACATGAGACTGACGATCAAGATGAAGCTGGCCGCGGCCTTCCTGGTGATCCTCGCCATGGGAGCAGGAGGCCAGCTGATGGGCCTTCGTGATCTGGGCGCGATGAACGACTCGCTGAACGCGATCGTTGACGGCAATGCCGAGCGCGTGCGCCTTTCAGAAGAACTCGCCGCGTACCAGATCCGAGTTGCGCGAGATGTCCGGGAGTACATCCTGGCCACAAATGCCGAAGAACGGACGGCCCTCGAAGGACGCGTGGCCCGGTGGCGCGAGACCGTGACCGCACGGTACGACGAACTGTACCCGATCTCATCGGATCAAGCGAAGGCCTGGCTGGACGAATTCGACGCGAACCTGGCGCAATTGAAGAGCAACAACGACGACGCCATTCGGCTGGCGCAAACGGGCCGGATGGAGGAAGCCTACCACAAGATAGCCATAGACGGCCGCGAGGTCTGGCTCGTCATGGAAGACCTGCTGCAGAAAGTCCTGCAGCTGAACCTCGATGCCATGGATGAGGCGTCGGTGTCTTCGGACCAGCAGTACGCGACCGCGAAGACCCTGTTGATCGGCCTGATCGTGGCGGCGACGGCGATCGGCGCCATAGCGGCGCTTTGGCTCGTCACTTCGATCTCGCGCGGATTGAATGGCGCCATCCGCCTCAGTCGCGCGGTCTCCGAAGGCGACCTGACCGAGACCGCGCCGCTGCGTGGCAACGACGAGGTCACCGACTTGACGCGCGCCCTGAACGAGATGGTCGAGAAATTGCGCTCGGTCGTCGGCGATGTCGCGGGTTCGGCGCGCAATGTCGCCTCGGGCTCCGAAGAAATGTCGGCGACCGCCGAGCAATTGAGCCAGGGCGCGACCGAGCAGGCATCTTCCACCGAAGAAGCCTCGTCGTCGATGGAGCAGATGGCGTCCAACATCAAGCAGAACGCCGAGAACGCGGCGGACACCGAAAAGATGGCGAAGAAGTCGGCCGCCGATGCCAGGGTCTCGGGCGAGGCCGTCGCCAAGGCCGTCGAAGCGATGCAGACCATCGCCGAGAAGATCATGGTGGTGCAGGAGATCGCCCGCCAGACCGACCTTCTGGCGCTGAATGCCGCGGTCGAAGCGGCGCGGGCGGGCGAGCATGGCCGAGGCTTCGCCGTCGTTGCCAGCGAAGTCCGCAAGCTGGCCGAACGCAGCCAGACCGCGGCGGGCGAGATCTCGTCGCTGTCGTCGAGCACGGTGCGCGCTGCGCAAGACGCCGGCCGGATGCTGGAAGGCCTGGTCCCGGATATCGAGAAGACGTCGAAACTGGTCGAGGAGATCTCCACCTCCAGCCAGGAACAGGCCGCAGGCGCCAGCCAGGTCAATACGGCGATCCAGCAGCTGGACAAGGTCACGCAGGAGAACACCTCGGCCTCCGAGGAGATGTCGGCCACCGCCGAGGAACTCGCCAGCCAGGCCGAGCAGCTGCAGGCCGCGATCGCCTTCTTCAAGGTCGCCGACAGCGGTGCACCGGCACGGAAGACATATGCCGCCGGGCGCAAGGTGCAGGGCAAGGCAAAGCCGCCGGCTACCGCCAAGGGCGGGTTCGACTTCGAGATCTCGGGGGCGGAAGACGATCTCGATGCCGAGTTTCTTGCGGAACCGGCGCGCAAGGGCCGCGCGGCATGACGCCGATCGGCCAGGTGCTCACGCTGGGGATCGGCGACGCGCTGTTCGCTGTGCCCGTCATCTCGGTCCAGGAGATCCTGGACCTCCGCCCGATCGCGCGGCTGCCCCATGCCCCGGCGCATCTGCTGGGCGTCATCGACGTGCGGGGCGACACCGTGCCGGTCGGCAACCTTCGGGTGATGCTGGGGCTGGACACGACCGAGGACAGCGAGGCGACCCGCATCGTCGTCCTGCGCTTTCGCTCGACAGGGCGCGAGGCGGTGGTCGCGCTGAAGGCGGACCGGGTGTTCGAGGTCACCGCCCTCGACACCGGAGAAATCTCGGATCTGCCCGATGACGGCATGCTGCGCTGGGACGCCCGCATGGTGGCGGGTCTGGGCCGGCGCAACGGGGTCTTCGTGACCGTGCTCGACCTTCAGGCGATGTTCGGCGACGGGACGTTCGACGCCCTCGCCGGCAGCCGCGCGGCCTGAGCGGAGCACACGCCGCCATGAGCCTCGACACATCCGCGCTGGTGACGGCCCATTACCGCCGTTTCACCGAGCTTGTCCGAGACGAGATCGGGGTGAAACTGCCTGCGTCCAAGCGGCTGATGATCGAAAGTCGATTGCGCCGCCGGATGCTGGCGCTGGGTTATCCGGGGCTGGAGGACTATTTCCGCTACCTGTTCGACGAAGACGGCCTGAAAAACGAGCGCGACGAAATCTTCGACGCGGTCACCACGAACAAGACCGACTTCTACCGAGAGCCCGATCACTTCCGGGTGCTGGCCGAGGACGTGGTTCCGGCCTTCCGGCGTCGGGGCAAGCGGCTGTTCAAGATTTGGAGCGCTGCCGCCTCGACGGGCGCCGAGGCCTGGACGGCGGCGTTCGTGCTGGCCGAGGCGGCGCACGGGCGGCCGTTCGAATGGGCGATCCTTGGCACCGATATCAATACTCGTGTCCTGGCCCGCGCCCGGCTGGCCGTCTATCCAGGCGAGGAAATCCGTCCGGTCCCGCCTGATATCCGCGACCGCTACCTCATGCGGGGCAGAGGCACCCGAGGAAACGACTGGCGGGTCGTGCCCGAACTGCGCCGCCGGGCCAAGTTCCAGCGGCTGAACCTGATGGAGCCGTCGTGGCCGGTGGATCACGATGTCGACGTGATCTTCCTGCGCAACGTGCTGATCTACTTTGACACCGCCGACCAGGCCGCCGTCGTCGAGCGACTGACCCGTCACCTGCTGCCCGGCGGGCACCTGTTCGTCGGTCATTCCGAATCGATGGTGGTCCGCAATGCTTCGCTGCGCCAGATCGCGCCGGCGATGTTCGTGAAGGTGTGAGACGATGATCGGGAAACACCGTCCCATCCGCGTGCTCGTGGTCGACGATTCCGCCGCGATCCGCGCCGCCTTCTCGGCGATCATCCGGGCCGATGCCGGACTGGCCCTGTTGGGCACCGCCACCGACGCGTTCCAGGCCGTCGAGAAGATGCGGAGGGAGCTGCCGGATGTGATCCTTCTGGACTTGGAACTGCCGAAGATGGACGGGTTGACCTTCCTGAAGCGGATCATGGCACAGCGCCCCCTGCCCGTCGTCGTGTGCTCCAGCCATACTCAAGTCAGGGTCGCGGGCGATGCTCGCCGCACTCGATGCCGGTGCTGTCGATGTGCTGGCCAAGCCGCGTCTCGATTCGCTCGAGGCGAGGGAGGAAGCCGCCGTTCGACTGGGACACGCGCTTCGCGCTGCGGCGGCTTCGCGCGGGCCGGACCGGCAGCGGGCCAATTGGCCGGATCCTGGCAAGAAGCTGACCGCGGACGTGATCCTGCCGCCGCTGCCGCCCCGTGCGGTGCCGCCGACGATGCCGGTCGTCGCCATCGGCGCCTCGACCGGCGGCACCCAGGCCATCCAGCGTGTCCTTGCCGCGCTGGCCCCGCCGGCGCCCGCCATCGTCATCGTCCAGCACATGCCCGAAGGCTTTACCGCAGCCTTCTCGCGACGCCTGAACATGATCTGCAGCATCGAGGTGCACGAGGCGGCGGACGGCGACAGCCTTCGTCCCGGCCTTGCGCTGATCGCGCCAGGCAATCACCACCTGATCCTGCGCCGCGCGGGCAGCGGCTACCGTGTCGGTGTCCTCGACGGTCCGAACGTCAGCCGCCACCGGCCCTCGGTCGATGTCCTGTTCCGCTCGACCGCGCAGCAGGCCGGGTCGAACGCGCTGGGCGTCATCATGACCGGGATGGGCGACGACGGTGCGTGCGGAATGCTCGAGATGAGGCAGGCCGGAGCGCGGACGCTGGCGCAGGACGAGGCGTCCTGCGTGGTCTACGGCATGCCGCGCGAAGCGGTGGAGCGCGACGCGGTGATCCGCACGCTGGACATCGACCAGATCGCGCCCGAGATCTCTGGCTGGACCGTCGAGTCGATCGGCCAGTTCGCCCGCAAGGCACGCTCGGCATGAGCTCGACGCCTCCGGCCGGCAAGGTGGCCGAGGAAGCAGACCTGCGCCGCCTCGCCGATGACTTCGCGCAACTGCGGGACCAGATGGAGGCCGACTTCGTCGCAGCCGGCGACCGGCTGATCCGGGCCTGCGAGCAATTCCAGGGCCTCGAAGCGGCGATGAACCGCATCGCCGGGTTGACGGAGTTCCACACAATCCCGCGCATCGTGTCGGCGGTCCAGGCCTTCGACCGGAAGGTCCGCGAGCAAATCGGTGACATCGTTCAAGCGATCCAGCCCCTTCTGGACCTGTCGGCACGCACGCAGCGCGTGAAGACGGACATCCTCGACTTGTCGCGGGTCGTGCGGACGATGGGGATCGTGGCGCTGAATGCCCGCGTCATCGTCGCGGGCAACGACGCGGGCGGTCGCGATCTGACTGGCTTCACTTCGGACGCCGAACTGCTGATCTCGGGCGCTGCCGACAACCTGCGGCGGATGGTGACGGCCATCGAGCGTCTGCTGTCCTCTTCGCAGCAAACCCGTGTGGCTGCGGACGAATTCAACGAGACGCTCGATACGACCGTCTCTTCACGGCTGCAGGACCTGACGCAAGAACTGCAGGTGACCGAGGACTGGCTCGGCCGGACGGTTTCGTCAAGCGGCGCGCTTTCGCTGCGTGCGGCAAGGGTCCGCAGTGACATGGCGGCGACGGTGATGTCGTTGCAATCGGGCGATGCGACCCGGCAGCGGCTGGACCACATCGCGGTGATACTCATCGCAGCCGCCGATGCGGTGAAGCCCGGTCTCAGGCTCGCGCTGGTCGATCTGGCCCGGCGGCAGGTCGACAGCGCATCGACCGAGCACCTGAGGAACCTGCGGGACGCCTGCGCGGCGCTTGATCGGACAGGTCGGGGAACGCTTGCGCTTCTGAGCGACCTCGACGCCGCTTTTGCGGGCCGCACGCGCGGCGTCGGGCCGCTGAATGCCGCGATGGCGGGACTGCGGGACGCGCTGTCCCACTGCAGGGCCCGCCAGACCGAATTCGGCGGCCAGACCGACACGCTGAGAGCCGCTTATCGGCAGATCATCGATCTGGCCGATGGTCTTCGCGGGCTGGACGGAAAGATGCATCTGGTCGGGATGAACGCCGTGATCGCCTGCGCCAACTTGGGCTCGCAGGGTCTGCCGCTGAAAGAGACCGCCCTGCAGCTTCAGACCCTCGCTGCCTCTGCCCGAGCGCTGCACGAGGCATTGGGCCAGAGCCTGTCGCGGATGGAAGACGTCTCCACCCGGTCGCAGACGGCACTTGGGACGGAGGGAGAGACCCTCGCCGACCTCCTTGGGGCAGAGCAGGCATCGATCGCCGGTCTGCTGGACCTTGTCGGCGCGCCTCTGGACGAGATGCGCTTCCTCCTGGACAGCAGGCGGACGGACCTGCAGTCGGGAACTCACCTGGCGACCGAGATACTGGGACGGCACGGCCGGACGTTCAGTGCCCTCATCGATCGGGTGCGGTCAATCGCGCCCGACGCGGCACGTGGCGTTGCGGATATAGGGGCGGATCTGGTCGTTGAAAGCCTGCGCGAGATCCTGACCATGCAACAAGAGCGAGACGTCCATGACGATTGGCTCGCGGGACACCTGCTGACCCGGAGCGACGGATGCCATCGGCCGGTCGCCGAGGCATCCAACGCCGCATCGTTCCTCTAGATCGACCGCTGCTGCGACCGCAAGCGGATGGACGACCTGGGCCGAGCCCTGCCGGGATCGCAGGACACGCCTTTGCCCATGACCTCGACAACCGTTACAGGTCGAACAAGACTGTCACGATGCCACGTTGGACCAAGAAGCGAACTTTTCGGCGTTCTCCTCGCTCTTGCGGGGCTTGTCGCCATCGCTATCGGGACCTTCGCCCTGCCCGTCGCGACCTGGCGGACCGGCGAGGTCGATCACGCCGAGCTTTCCACCTCGCCGTCAGATGCCGAAACACCCAGTCGCCTGTGGATCGACACCGATCCCGCTTGCGGTCACACCCCCCGCAGCGACCCGGACGATTGCTTCGCCCTCTTGGCGCTGGCGCGGTCGGAGGGGATGGTGATCGCAGGCGTGTCGACGGTTTTCGGCAATGCCGACATCGATGCGACCGATGCAATTGCCCGCGACCTTGCGGCGCGTCTGGCGGCAGCGGGCCATCCACTTCCGACCGTCTTTCGTGGCGCCGGGGCGCCTTCGGACGCCGGATCGCCGGCAAGCTCGGCTCTCGCAAGCGCCTTGAAAAGCGATCGCCTGACGATCCTGGCCCTGGGTCCGCTGACCAACATCGCGGCTGCGCTTCGATCGGACCCCTCGCTCGCGGCCCGGTTGGAGCGGATCATCGCTGTGATGGGCCGACACCCCGGCCATCTTTTCCACCCAAGCGAAGGGCATGGCGAAGGTATGCTCTTCGGTCACGGTCCGATCTTCAGCGACCTCAACTTCCGGAAGGACCCCAAGTCGGTCGCGTTTCTCTTGTCGACGGACGTGCCACTGACCTTGATCCCATACGAGGCGGCACGAGACGTGATGGTGACGCCGGACGATCTCAACCGGATCGCTGCCTCCGGACCGGCCGGAGACTGGATCGTCCAGGGCGCGGCCGGATGGATGGACTATTGGCAGGACGAGGTCGGACTTGCCGGGTTCTATCCCTTCGACCTCGTGGCCGCCCAGTACATTCTCGGAGCGGAGGCTTTCCAGTGCGGACGTGGATCGGCGACCGTAGACTTCGGATGGGCGCCGGATTGGCTTTGGATGTTCGATGACGCGGGCCTGTACGTGAGACCGAGTGCTGCCCCAGAGGACGGGCGGGAGGTCACCTACTGTCCGACACTGGATGGCGCTGACGTCTTGCTCCTTGCCGAGTGACGGCATCTTCCATCGAAACGCGGAATCCCGGCCCGAAAGGTGACGTCACACTGTGCGGGACATTGCTTTCGATGGGTCATCCGCGACACCCGGTGCGGCGCCACGTCGAAACCTACCCATAAAACGCTCCATCTCGACGGATGTCGGCAATTCGCCGGTAAACGTCTTCACATAGTTGGAAATGCGCGCGAGGCGGACAGGGAGGTCTTCCTGAACCTGCATCGAGATGTAGCCGATCTGGACCAGGTACATCGTTCGCGCCCGGACGTCGGCCTCGTCCGGACCAAAGCCAAATCGCGCGAACATGTGCCGGATCGCCGACAGCCGCCTCTCATCTTCGAGGTTCACCGCCTCTGCGACCGCATCCGACTGATGCGCCCAGCCCCTCACCGCAAGATCCAGTCCCGCCTCGAACCCGCCCCCCGGCAAGAAGACTCCGATCACGTTCAGGACGGCTTCGGCGATGGAGGCAGCGAAATTATCGGTCGCTTCGACGAGCCTTCTCGTGTTCGTCTCTCGCCAGTCGTCCAGAAGCGCCTGCAGAAGCTGTGCGCGATCCTCGAAAAACCAGTAGAAGCTGGTGCGCGACAGCCCGAGCCGATTGGCGAGCGGTTGGATTTTGACCGCCTCGATCCCGGAAGTGACGAAGGCGTCGCGGGCCGAAGCCAGCCAGACGTCGCGCGATCCGCGCCAGCCTTTCGTGGGTTCGTCGGTTGCGCCAGTGTCCGTCATGCCCGCCTTTCTAGGGCCGCTCGTCGCGGCAATCAACAAAACTCGACGCTTGTGAACACTTACTTGACACACATGAACATTTTGCGCATCGCTTGAGCGTAGCCGTTCAGGAGACGCGCATGTCCGGTGATCCCCTTCTGCAACCCTATCGCCTCAAGCACCTGACGCTGCGCAACCGGATCATGACCACGAGCCATGAACCGGCCTACCCCGAGGACGGGATGCCGAAGGACCGCTATACCGCCTATCATGCCGAGCGTGCGAAGGCGGGCGTGGCGCTGGCCATGACGGCGGGGTCCGCGGCGGTGTCCAAGGACAGCCCTCCGGTCTTCAACAACGTTCTCGCCTACAAGGACGAGGTCGTGCCGTGGATTCGCAGGCTCACAGACGCCTGTCACGACCACGGTTGCGCCGTGATGATCCAGTTGACGCACCTCGGGCGACGCACGACGTGGAACAAGGGCAACTGGCTGCCGTCGGTGTCGTCTTCGAAGCATCGCGAACCGGCACACCGGGCATTTCCCAAGCTGGCAGAGGACTGGGATCTCAAGCGCATCGTGTCAGACTTCGCCGACGCCGCAGAGCGGATGAAGGCGGGCGGCATGGACGGTGTCGAGATCATCGCCCACGGCCACCTGCTCGACCAGTTCATGTCGCCTCTGAGCAACGACCTCGACGGACCCTACGGCGGCGCGGACATCGACGACCGGGCCCGCCTGACGATCGACGTGCTTCGTGCGGTGCGCGAGCGTGTCGGCGACGACTTCGTCCTGAGCCTGCGCATGGGCGCGGATGAAAAGACGCCGGGCGGCATCACGCCGGACGAGGGCGTTCAGGCTGGCGCGTCATATCCAGGCCGAAGGGCTGGTGGACGTGTTCAACGTCAATGGCGGCCGCATCCACACCGATCCGGCGATGACCGACATGATCCCCATCCAGGGCATGGCGACCGCGCCGCACCTTGGCCTTGCCGGCGCGGTGAAGGCAGCCACCGGAATGCCGGTGTTCCATGCCTCCCGCATCCCCGACGTGGCCACTGCACGCTTCGCGGTGTCGTCGGGACAGCTCGACATGGTCGGCATGACGCGGGCGCACATGGCCGACCCGCATATCGTCCGCAAGATCATCGAGGGCCGCGAGGACGACATCCGCCCCTGCGTCGGCGCCACCTATTGCCTCGACCGCATCTATCAGGCCGGCGACGCGCTGTGCATCCACAACGCCGCCACCGGGCGCGAGCTGACGATGCCGCACACCATTGAGCCGGCGGCCACTCGCAGGAAGGTCGTGATCGTGGGCGCCGGCCCGGCTGGCCTCGAGGCGGCGCGCGTCGCCGCCGAGCGCGGCCACGACGTGACCGTGTTCGAGGCGCAGGCCGACGCGGGAGGACAGATCCGCCTCACCGCACGGAACCCGCGACGGCGCGAGATGATCTCGATCATCGACTGGCGCATGGCGCAATGCGCCGCGCGCGACGTCGAATTCCGCTTCAGCACCTGGGCCGAGGCCGAGGACGTGACGGCCCTGGATCCCGAAGTCGTCATCATTGCGACGGGCGGTCTGCCCAACACCGAGCTCTTCGAAAGCGGCGGGGAGCAGCCCCATGTCGTCAGCGCCTGGGACATCATCGCGGGCGACGTGAAGCCCGCGCAGAACGTTCTCGTCTACGACGAAAGCGGCGATCATCCGGGCCTGATGGCGGCAGAGGTCGCCGCGAACGCGGGTGCAACGGTCGAGGTCATGACCCCCGACCGCACCTTCGCCCCCGACATCATGGCGATGAACCTCGTTCCCTACATGCGCGCGCTGCAATCGAAGGACGTGACCTTCACCGTCACGCGCCGCCTGCTCGACGTGTCCCGCGACGGCAACCGCCTGAAGGCCGTGATCGGGACGGACTACAGCGATCTCAGGACCGAAAAGACCTATGACCAGATCGTGGTGAACTATGGCACGCTGCCGCTCGACGAACTTTACTTCGAGCTGAGGCCCCTGTCCTCGAACGGGGGCGAGGTCGACTACGACGCGCTGATCGACGGTCGCGCGCAGGGCATCGCGAGCGGGGTCGAGGGCGCCTTCCAGCTGTTCCGCATCGGCGACGCGGTCAGCGCGCGCAATACGCACGCCGCCATCTACGACGCGCTTCGATTGATGAAGGACATCTAAGGGCTTCGTAAGCGCGGAACGGCCCCGCGGTCAGGCGGCCTCGGCGGCCAGTTCGCGGCAGCCGGTTTCGAGAAGATGACGCACGTGCGGCGCGAAGCTGTGCCAGACATCCATGCGATACGCGCTTTCGGCGTCGCGCCAGATCGTGACGGTCACGCCGTCGAAGTTCGTCCGCCTGCCCTCGCCCGCCGCGATGCTGTCGGGATCGCGGGCCATGCCGAGGGTCAGCAGCTCCGTCGCACGCGGGCCGTCGATCAGGAAGGTGACCTCGCGCCCCGAGACGTCGACGAGGCTGTGTGGCAGGGTCGCATAGACCTCGGCGCAGGACGAGAGAATGCCATCGACGGCCCCTTCCGGGAGGTGAAGCATCCACTCGTCGGGACCGAGGCGCAGGGCCTCTAACTCGCCGCCGGTGCAACGCTCGCCGATCTTGCCGGGCAGCGATCAGCCCGAGCGCCGCTTCGAGCGGCGCCAAGTCGCCTCGCGCGCGCAACGACAGCCGGGCGCAGGGCGCCGCCAGCCGGACGCGGGCAGCGGCACTTTCCGCAAGAACCTCGGGTTCGGAGGACATCGGTTTATTCATGGCGGTTCCTCGAGATCTTCAGCCTTGCGTTGTCGGGATCGACGAAGACCATGGGCGTGATCTTCGCGGCTATGGTGCGGTCGGGCATCGGGATGTGGACGGTCTCGCCCATGCGTCCGTGCCCGCCCTCCACCAGCGCCAGCGCGATCGGTCGTCCCACGGCATCCGAGTGATAGGACGAGGTCACATGACCGACCATCGTCATCGGGATCGCCTGCTTCGGGTCGAAGACGATCTGCGCCCCTTCCTCCAGCCTGGACCGGTCCTCTGTCAGAAGGCCGACCAGTTGCTTCCGGCCCTCGGCGACAAGGTCCGGACGGGCCATGCCGCGCTTGCCGACGAAATCGGGCTTGGACTTGCCGACCGCCCAGTCGAGCCCGGCATCCTTTGGCGTCACCGTTCCATCCGTGTCCTGGCCGACGATGATGTAGCCCTTCTCGGCGCGCAGGACGTGCATGGTCTCGGTGCCATAGGCGCAGATGTCGTAGTGCCTGACCGGCCTCCCACAGCACCTCCCACAGCTTCCGTCCCATCGGCGCGGGCACGTTGACCTCGAACCCGATCTCGCCGGTGAAGCTGACGCGGAAGAGACGCGCGGGCATTCCAGCGACGGTGCATTCGACGCAGGACATGTGCGGGAAGGCCTCGTCGGTCAGGTCGACACCTTCGACGAGAGGGGCCAGCAGCGCCGCGGCCTTCGGGCCGTTCAGCGCGACCGTCGCCCATTGTTCGGTGGTGGAGGTCAGCCAGACGTTCAGGTCCGGCCATTCGGTCTGAAGGTAGTCCTCCATCATGTTCATCACGCGCGCCGCGCCGCCGGTCGTCGTGGTGACGTGGAACCTGTCCTGCGTCAGGCGACCGATCACCCCGTCGTCGCGGATGAAGCCGTCGTCGCCGCAGAGAAGGCCATAGCGGCAGCGGCCCGGCGCGAGCTTGGTCCAAGGGTTGGTGTACATGCGGTTCATGAATTCGACCGCATCCGGCCCCACGACCTCGATCTTGCCAAGCGTCGAGGCGTCGAAGATGCCGACCGAGGCACGCGTCGCCACGCATTCGCGACGCACGGCGGTATCCATGTCCTCGCCCGGTTTCGGGAAGTACCACGCCCGGCGCCATTGGCCGACCGGCTCGAACACCGCGCCGTTCTCCTCGGCCCAGGCATCGATCCGTGTCTTCCGCGTCACCTCGAAATGTGCGCCGCGATGGTAGCCTGCGAAGGCCCCGAACGAGGTCGGCGTATAAGGCGGCCGAAACGTCGTCAGGCCGACCTGAGGCTGTTTCTTTCCAAGGGCATCCGCGGCGATGTTCAAGCCGTTGATGTTCGACATCTTGCCCTGGTCGGTCGCCATGCCGTTCGTGGTATAGCGCTTGACGTGCTCGATAGAGCGCATCCCCTCGCGCACGGCCAGGCGCAGGTCCTTGGCGGTCACGTCGTTCTGATAGTCGACGAAGGCCTTGGCCTTTCCCGGGTTCAGGTCGGTCGGCAACTCGGTGTGGCTGACGCCGGTGCCGGTCCGGTCGGCGGCGACCGCATACGTCGTAATCCCCGCCGGTTCGGCCGAGCTCGACGGCCACGGCGCGGCCCTTGTCGGCGCCGTCGTTCAAGGCCGCCTCGACGCCCCAGAGACCTCGGCTGGCGCCGGCGATGACGCAGTTCTCCGGCGTGTCCTTCGGCAGGAACGTCGTCAGGTCGTCGTCCCAGGCGAGCGATCCCCTGGTGTGCGAGAAGAGGTGCAGCGACGGCGTCCATCCCCCCGACATCAGGACGGCGTCGCAATCGATCACGTAGCCCGCGCCGACCTTGCCGTCAGTCACCGGGTTGACCCGGAGCGACGTCACGCGCAGCCGCCCTTTGGTGGCGGTCGCGGTATGTCCGATCTTCACCCGGATGCCGCGCTTCCCGGCCTCGGCGAGGAGGTCATCGCGCACGCTCTCGCGCGTATCGACGATGGCCTGCACCTTCGCGCCCGCATCGGTGAGGTCGAAGGCCGCGTACCAGGCGCTGTCATGCGAGGTCAGAACCACCGGCCGCTTTCCGACCAGCACGCCGTAGCGGTTGAGGTAGGTCTGCGCCGCCCCCGCCAGCATCACGCCGGGCCTGTCGTTGCCGTGGAACACGAGCGGCTTCTCGAGCGCACCCTGCGCCAGCACCACGCGTTTCGCCCGCACCCGCCACATCCGCTCGCGCGGCGTGTCCACGGGCAGTTCGGAGAGATGGTCGGTCAGCTTTTCGACCATGCCGATCATGTTCTGGTGATAGTACCCGATGGCGGTCGTTCGCGTCATGATCCGCACGCCCGCCGCCTTCAACGCCTCGATCTCGCCCGCCAGCCAGTCCCAGGCGGGTTTGCCGTCGATCTGCGCCTGCGGCTCGGACAGAAGCGTGCCCCCCGCTTCGGAGTTCTCGTCGACAAGCACGACCTTCAGCCCGTCGACGGCAGCGGCGCGCGCGGCGGCGAGCCCGGCGGGACCAGCGCCCACGATCAGCACGTCGCAGTGCAGGAAGCGCGAGGCGTAGGTGTCCGGGTCCTCCTCCGTCGGGCTGACGCCCAGACCGGCGGCGGCGCGGATGAACGGCTCGTAGACCTTGTGCCAGAAGCTCTTCGGCCACATGAAGGTCTTGTAGTAGAAGCCCGCCGAGAACAGCATGTAGGCCGCGTCGTTGACCGCGCCGATGTCCCACTTCAGGCTCGGGTACTTGTTCTGCGACGTGGTCTCCAGATCCTGCCCAGATCTCCTGCACCGTAGCGCGGGTGTTCGGCTCGAACCGTCCCACGCCACGGCGCGTGCCGATCAACGCATTCGGCTCTTCGGAACCTGCGGCGACGGGGCCGCGCGGGCGGTGGTACTTGAAGGACCGGCCCATCAGATGGACGCCGTTCGCCAAAAGGGCCGAGGCGACGGTGTCGCCGGCAGCACCCTGGTAGCGAACGCCATCGAAGGTGAAGCCGACGGGCCGGCGCGCATCGACGCGGCCCCTGCCCGGAACGCGATAGCCGGTCATCGCAGATCCTCCGTCAGGCTGGCGAGATCAGGGCGGGGAGTGCCCGCCTTGTAGGTGCCCAGGAACTTGTCGGACACCGTGTCGCGGACGGCGTTGAAGAAGCGTCCGCAGCCGTGGAAATGCCGCCAGCGCTCGAAATGCGGACCCTTCGGGTTCTCACGGATGAAAAGGAAATCCTCCCATTGCTCGTCCGACTGGCCGGAGGGATTTTCGGGACGGATGACATGCGCCTGCCCGGCATAGGCGAACTCGGCCTCGGGCAGTGTCTCTTCGCAATAAGGGCAATGAATCAGAAGCATATGCGTCGTCCTTCAGTGCGCGACGGCGGCGGCGGCCGCTTCGTCGATCAGCCGTCCGGTGCGGAACCGCTCCATCGTGAACGGGGCGTTGATCGGGTGCGGCTCGTTCTTCGCCACCGTCCAGGCGAAGGTATGAGCCGCGCCCGGCGTCGCCTTGAACCCGCCCGTGCCCCAGCCGCAGTTGACGTAAAGACCTTCGACCGGCGTCTTCGAGATGATCGCCGAGCGGTCGGGTGTCACGTCCACGATCCCGCCCCACTTCCGCAGCATCCGCATGCGGTTGAAGATCGGGAAGACTTCGGTGATCGCCGCGACGGTATGCTCGATCAGCGGCAGGCCGCCGCGCTGGCTGTAGCTGGTGTACTGGTCGGTGCCGGACCCGATGACCAACTCGCCCTTGTCGGACTGGCTGATATAGGCGTGGACCGCATTCGACATCACGACGCAGGGGAAGATCGGCTTGATAGGCTCCGACACCAGCGCCTGAAGCGGATAGCTTTCCAGCGGCAGGCGCACGTCCGCCGTCTGCATCACGACCGAGGTGTGCCCGGCCGCCGATACCGCCGACCTTCTTCGCCTTGATGAAACCCTTCGCCGTCTCGACGCCCGCGACCGAACCGTCGGCGTTGCGGCGGATCGCCGTTACCGGGCAGTTCTGGATGATGTCGACGCCGCGCGCCGCCGCGCCTCGTGCATAGCCCCAGGCCACCGCATCGTGTCGGGCGGTGCCCGCGCGCTCCTGCAAAGCGCCGCCCATGACCGGATAACGCGCCGATTTCGAGATCGACAGCGGGGGGCAATACTCCTTGCACTCCTCGGGCGTCAGCCAGCGGTTGTCGACGCCGTTCAGGCGGTTCGAATGGATGTGACGCTTGAAGCTCTGCACGTCATGGACGTTGTGCGCGAGCATGAGAACGCCCCGCCGCGAGTACATGACGTTGTAGTTCAATTCCTGGCTGAGGTTCTCCCACAGGTCGACCGAATGGTCGTAGAGCCGCGCGCTTTCGTCGTAGAGATAGTTCGACCGGATGATCGTCGTGTTCCGCCCGGTGTTGCCTCCGCCGAGCCAGCCCTTGTCGATCACCGCGACATTGGTGATCCCGTGCTCTTTCGCGAGGTAGTAGGCCGCGCCCAGCCCGTGACCGCCCGCGCCGACGACGACGACGTCGTATTCGGCCTTGGGCTGGCTGTCGGGCCACTGCTCGGTCCAGTTCTTGTGGCCGGTCAAGGCGTTCTTCAAAAGGCTGAAGGCACTGAAATGGGTCATGGTCGGCACCTTGCGCGGGAACACGATGCGATGACCTATTCCCAATGGCAGGTGCCTGACGGTATATCCGCGCCAAACGTGCAGTAGGATTGCGCCATGCCCATCCCCGCCGATCCCACGATGTCCGGCCGCAAGAAGCTGAGCATCGCCTTCCTTCTGGCGGACGACTTCACCCTGTCCGCCTTCGCGAATTTCGTGGATGTCCTGCGTCTGGCGGCGGATGAGGCCGACAAGTCCCGCCCCATCCTCTGCGAATGGACCGTCCTGTCCGAGACGATGGCGCCGGTGCGCTCCAGTTGCGGCGTGAAGGTCACGCCGGCCACGACGCTGCGCGGTGCCGGCCGCTACGATTACCTCGTCGTCGTCGGCGGCGTGATGAGCGACCGCTCGGCGCTGAGCGTGCCAGAACGGGACTATCTCCGCGCGCAAGCGTCGTCCGGAGTGCCGGTCGTCGGTCTTTGCACGGGCGTCTTCATCCTGCACGAGACGGGGCTGCTGGACGGCTATCGCTGTTGCGTAAGCTGGTTCCATCATCAGGATTTCGTCGACCGGTTCGACGCGGTTCAGCCGGTGGCGGACCAGATCTTCGTCGTGGACCGCGACCGCCTGACCTGTTCGGGCGGACACGGCGCGGCGCATCTGGCCGCGTTTCTGGTCGCGCGCCATGTCGGTCAGTCGGCCGCGATCAAGAGCCTCAACATCATGATGATCGACCACGCCCTTCGCGGCGACGTGGCGCAGCCGGGCCAGCCTGTCGCAAGACGGCCCACCGACGACCTCGTCAAGCGGGCGGTCCTGAGGATGCAGCAAAACGTCGAACTGCCGCTTCCGGTCGCCAGCCTCGCCCGTCAGATGAACGTCGGACGAAGAACGCTCGAGCGGCGGTTCCTCGGCGACGTGGGGCAGACGCCCTCGAAGGTCTACCTCGACATCCGCCTCGACCGGGCGCTCCTGAAGCTGAGGTCCACCCGCGACACCGTCGCCGACGTCGCCCTCGCCACGGGTTTTTGCGACGGGACGCATCTTGCCCGGACGATGAGGGCCGAGCGCGGGTTCTCGCCCGCCGAATACCGTTCGGCACAAGCCGCCGCCGTCCCGGACGGTCCGGCGACCGGAGTGCTTCTGAACCAGCCGGTCTGAGCCGGTCGGTCGCAAACCCGGCGGCTCATGTCGCAATTCAAACGGTCCGCGAAACCTGCGTGTGCGATGACGCGCGTAAGGCATCGGTCGCGCCGCCTCGCGACCATCTTGAAGCGAGGAGTAGCTCAATGCTTCGCGAATCCGACGTTCTGTCCACCCTCATGCGCCGCAGGCCCGAGCATTCGCTGGCGCAGGAGCTTTACTGCAACTCAGGCGTGTTCGACGCGGACCTGTCCAACATCTGGTACCGCGAATGGCTCTTCTCGATACCGTCCTGCGAGATCCCGAAGGCCGGGAACTATGTCGTCCATGACGTCGGCGCCTATTCCGTCGTCATCGTGCGCGGCAACGACGGCGAGATCCGCGCCTTCCACAACTCCTGCCGCCATCGCGGCTCGGTTCTGTGCAAGGCGAAGAAGGGCACGCACCCCAAGCTGGTCTGCCCATACCACCAGTGGACCTACGAGCTTGACGGCAGGCTGCTCTGGGCGCGCGAGATGGGACCGGATTTCGATGCGTCGAAGCACGGCCTGAAGCCCGTTCACTGCCGCGACGTCTCGGGCATGGTCTACATCTGCCTCGCCGACGTGGCACCCCCGATCGAAGACTTCGCCGCCGAGGCCGCGCGCTACATGGCGCCCCACGACCTGGCGAATTCGAAGGTCGCCCATGAGAGCACCATCATCGAGCATGGCAACTGGAAGCTTGTGTGGGAGAACAACCGCGAATGCTATCACTGCGCCGGGAACCACCCGTCGCTCTGCCGCACCTTCCCCGAGGATCCGCGCGCCATCGGCAGCGACAACAGCGGCGAGTTGAGCGGCCTGCAACGGCAGCACAGCCAGCGCTGCGAGGCCGCAGGCGCCCCGTCTGCCTTCCTCGAATCGTCCTGGGGCGACTGGCGCTTCGTGCGCACGCCGCTGCTCGACGGCGCCGAGAGCTATACCATGGACGGCAAGGTCGCCAGCACGCGGCCGAACTCCACCCTGCCCTTCAGGGATGCGGGCGCGCTTCTGAAGTACAAGTACCCGGGATGCTGGAACCACTTCCTGTCGGACCACGTCATCCTCTTCCGCGTCACACCCGTCGGCCCGATGGAGACCGAGGTCCGCACGACGTGGCTTGTCCACAAGGACGCGGTCGAGGGGCAGGACTATGACCTCAAGCGCCTGACGGAAGTCTGGATCGCGACGAACAACGAGGACCGCGAGGTGGTCGAGAACAACCAGCGCGGCATCCGCTCGCCCGCTTACGAGCCGGGCCCCTATTCGCCGATCCACGAAGGCGGCAACATCCAGTTCGTCGACTGGTACGCATCGACCATGATCCGATCGATCACCGGCGGCGCGCCCGCAACCCTGGCGGCGGAGTGACCGGGGTGGTGCTGCAACTCGACCTTCGCGCCTCCGAGGATGACGGCATCTGGACCGATGCCGAGCCTCTCCTGTGCTGCGCCGTCGTGCCGGAGGCGCCGAACACCGCGACCTTCAGTTTCGTTGCACGATCGGGGTCGCAGTTCCGCTATGAGCCGGGCCAGTTCCTGACGCTCGAGCTGCCGGTTCCCGGCGGCACCATCTGGAAGACCTACACGATCTCGTCCTCGCCCTCGCGGCCGCTGACCATAGCCGTGACGGTCAAGGCTCAGGCGGGCAGCGTCGGCACGCGCTGGATGCTCGACCACCTGAAGCCCGGGATGGAGATCAAGGCCACGGGTCCCGCCGGTATCTTCACGATGCCCCGGAAGGAGAGCAAGAAGTACCTCTTCATCTCGGCCGGGTCCGGCATCACGCCGTCGCTGTCGATGACGACCTACCTCTACGACCGCGGCACGGATACCGACATCACCTTCGTCCATTGCGCCCATCGACCCCAGGACATCATCGCGCGGCAGCGGCTCGAGCAGATGGCGTCGCGCGTGCCGTCGATCCGGCTGTTCTTCATCGTCGAAGAGGACGATCCCTACCGCGTCTGGACCGGCTTCCGCGGGCGGCTCAACCAGCTCATGATCGGCCTCATCGCCGGCGACTACCTGGAGCGCGAGGTCTATTGCTGCGGGCCCGAGGCCTTCATGGACGCGGTGCGCGAGATGCTGATCGCTCTCGGCTACGACATGGACCGCTATCACCAGGAAAGCTTCGCCGCGCCGGTCAAGAAGGAAGAGCAGCGTCCCGAGCATGACGACGTCATCCTAGACGAGGACAGCGCCGCCAGCGTCCTCTTCGCGAAGTCCGAGGTGACGGCGGACTGCAAGGAAACCGACACGGTACTCGCAGTCGCACGCGGTGCGGGCATCGTCATCCCGTCCGGCTGCACCTTCGGCGTCTGCGGCACCTGCAAGATCAGGAAGACCGCAGGCGAGGTCCACATGGTCCACAACGGCGGCATTTCGGACGACGACATCGCCGAAGGTTACATCCTCGCCTGCTGCTCGAGACCGATCGGGGCTGTCGAGGTGGAGGTCTGATCCGACGCGCTGCGCCGCGCGCATGGCTTTCCCGTCAATATCCACCGTTACGTCAATTCCCTCAACGCGCTAGGAATGAGGCCAGGTCGCCTGCACCGGGCGACCGCCCTGTCGGGCATTCACCAGAGGGACGCGCTTGGCTTTCACCCTGAGGCACCTTCAGTTCTTCGTCGCCGCCGCCGAGCACGGCAGCATCACGAATGCGGCCAAGGCGCTGGCGATCTCGCAGTCCTCCGTCACCGAGGCGATCAAGGCGCTTGAGGCCGACCTTTCCGTCACGCTCTTCGAGCGTCGCGCGCGCGGCCTCGAGATCACCGTCGCGGGGCATCAGTTCCTGCGCCACGCGCGCAAGATCCGAGACGACGTATCGGACGCGCGGCGCGCCTTCATGATGGGCGCCGACGCGCGCGAGGGCGAGATCCGGCTGGGTGTGACGTCCCTAGTCGCGGGGTATGGGCTGTCGGATGCGCTCGGGCGGTTCCGCCGGACCTTTCCCGGCATCCGGATTTCGGCGGTCGAGGACACGGGCGAATACCTCGAGCACCTTCTGATCGGGGGCGAGATCGACGTGGCCTTCCTGATCGTCTCGAAGCTGCACAATCGCTCGGCCTTCGAGGTCGAAAGCATCGCGGCCTCGGCCATGCGTCTCTGGCTGCCCTTGGGCCATCCCTTGGCAGGGGAGGAAGCGGTGAGCATCGAGGATGTCGTCCGCGAACCTCTCATCATGCTGTCGGTCGAGGAGATCGAGGAAAGCACGCAGACCCTTCTGTCGTCCCTTGGGGCACGGCCGGACGTCGCTTTCCGCACGCGCTCGGTCGAGGCCGTCCGGTCCCTTGTCGCGACCGGAATGGGCGTGGCGATCCTGCCGGACCTGATCTACCGGCCCTGGTCCCTCGAGGGCGACAGGATCGAGATCCGCGATGTGTCGGGCGACTTGCCGACGGTTCAGGTCGGTATGGCATGGCGGCGCGGCGCGCCCCTTTCGGCCAACGCGCGCGATTTTGTCCGCCTCGCAAGAAGCTCCTTCCAGGCCGGAACCTGAAGCGTTCGGTTTTTCCGATAATGCAGATCAGATTTTTGGCATTGCGAAAGCGAGCGGCTGCACCAATCCTTCGCGCAATTCCGGCGACCACTCCGCGAGTGGGATGATCGGGGCGTCACAACACCAACGGGAGAATTCAAGATGTCTGCTCGCTTCCTATTGTCGGCCGCGGTCTCGGCGATCCTCGTGGCACAGCCGGTCCTCGCCCAGGTGTCCGAGCTTGGCGACGGCGAGGGCCAGGTCGATATCGTGGCATGGCCCGGCTACATCGAACGCGGCGAAACCGACGCCGCCTTCGACTGGGTGACCAAGTTCGAAGAAGCCTCGGGCTGCACCGTCAACGTCAAGACGGCGAACACCTCGGACGAGATGGTGGCCCTGATGAACGAGGGCGGCTTCGACCTCGTCACCGCTTCGGGCGACGCCTCTCTCCGCCTCGTCGCGGGTAATCGGGTCCAGCCGATCAACACCGACCTCATCCCGTCGTGGTCCACCATCGACGAGCGCCTGCAAAGCGCGCCGTGGCACACCGTCGACGGCGTCCATTACGGCGTCCCCTACCAGTGGGGCCCGAACGTGCTGATGTATTCGACCGAGGCTTTCGGCGACACGCCCCCCGAAAGCTGGAGCGTCGTCTTCGAAGAGACGACCCTTCCGGACGGCCAGTCCAATTCGGGCCGGGTTCAGGCCTATGACGGCCCGATCCACGTCGCCGATGCCGCCAACTACCTGATGCACCACAAGCCCGAACTCGGGATCGCCAACCCCTACGAGTTGAACGAGGACCAGTACAAGGCAGCGCTCGACCTTCTGCGCCAGCAGCGCACGCTGGTCAGCCGCTACTGGCACGATGCCTTCATCCAGATGGACGATTTCAAGAACGAGGGCGTCGTCGCGTCCGGGTCCTGGCCTTTCCAGGTCAACATCCTGAAAAGCGAAGGCGCGCCCATCGCCAGCGTCATCCCGGTCGAAGGCGCCACGGGCTGGGCCGACACGACGATGATGCACGTCGACGCCGCCCACCCCAACTGCGCCTACATGTGGATGGAGCACACGCTGTCGTCGAACCTGATGTCCGATCTTTCGGCCTGGTTCGGCTCGGTGCCCGCGGTGCCGGCAGCCTGCACCGACGGCTCGGGGATGCAGACCGCCGAGGGCTGCTCGGCCAACGGTCTCGACGACTTCGACCGGATCCGGTTCTGGACCACTCCCGTCAGCGCCTGCGAAAGCCAGGGTGAGTGCGTGCCCTACTATCGCTGGGTCAGCGACTATATCGGCGTCATCGGCGGCCGCTGAGCCTTTGCCCCTCCGCAGGACCTCTCCGGTGGCGCACCTGCGCCGCCGGACCGAAGAGAATTCCCGATGACCGACGCCGTCGCCTTCGATCATGTCTCGCGCCATTTCGGCAGCGTCCGCGCGGTGGACGACGTCTCGGTCTCCATCGCTGAAGGCAGCTTCTTCGCGATGCTCGGTCCCTCGGGGTCGGGCAAGACGACGTGCCTCAGGCTCATCTCGGGCTTCGAGAGGCCGACCGTCGGGCCGTGTCCTGATCTTCGGCGCAGGACTCGGGCGCGGTGCCGCCGAACCGGAGGCCCGTCAACACGGTCTTCCAGGACTATGCTCTCTTTCCCCACCTGAACGTCCGCGACAACGTCGCCTACGGTCTGATGGTCAGGGGCGAGGACAAGACACGCCGCCACCAGGCCGCCAGCGAGATGCTGTCGCTCGTCAAGCTCGACGGCTTCGGCGACCGGAAGCCCGGGCAATTGTCGGGAGGCCAGAGGCAGAGGGTCGCGCTGGCCCGCGCGCTGGTGAACAGACCCAAGGTCCTGCTTCTGGACGAACCGCTCGGTGCTCTCGACCTCAAGCTGCGCGAAGCGATGCAGGACGAGTTGAAAGCGCTCCAACGCTCGCTCGGCATCACCTTCGTCTTCGTCACCCACGACCAGGGCGAGGCGCTGTCGATGGCTGACCGCGTCGCCGTCTTCAACGAGGGCCGCATCGTGCAGGTGGGTTCGCCCGAGGAGATCTACCAGCGTCCCCGCACCCGCTTCGTCGCCGACTTCGTAGGCTCCGCCAACGTGCTGTCTCCCGACATCTGCACACGCGCAGGCGCGCCGGGCGGATGGGCCAGCCTGCGCGCCGAGGCCGTGCGTCTCGTCTCCGCCGGCGAGGGGCTGGTGCAGGGCAAGATCGTCTCGCGCCGCTACCTCGGCGCGGTCAGCCGGGTCCACATCGACATCGGCGGCGCGGACATCGCAGCCGACCTTCCCTCCGGCGCGCCCATTCCCGAAACGGGCCACGCGGTCGGCCTGACCTGGGACGCGACCGCGCTTCACCGGATGGAGGAGGGCTAGATGGCCTCCGCCACGGGCGACCGGCTTTCGGACCTGTTCTGGCGGCGGCCCCGCGTCCTGCTCGCGGTCCTCCTCGTCCCGCCGCTTCTCTGGCTCGGCGTGGTCTACATCGGCTCGCTGGCCGCGCTCCTTCTTCAGAGCTTCTTCTCGATCGACGAGTTCTCGGGGCTGATCGACTACCGGCTGACGCTGAAGACCTACGGCGAGTTGTTCCGCCCCGCGAACTTCGACATCATCCTGCGCACCACGCTGATGGCCGCCGCCGTGACGGTCGCCTCCGCCGTGATCGCCTTCCCCATCGCCTATTACGCCGCGCGCTACGCAAAGGGCCGGATGAAGGCGTTCTTCTACCTCGCGGTGATGCTGCCGCTCTGGTCGAGCTACCTCGTGAAGGTCTACGCCTGGAAGCTCATCCTCGCCAAGGAAGGCATCCTGACCTGGGCCGTCGACGGCATCGGCGCCAGCGCCGTCCTGAACGCGGTCCTCTCGATTCCGGTGATCGGAGGCAACTCGCTGTCGGTCAGCTACATCGGAACCTTCCTCGTCTTCCTCTACGTCTGGCTGCCGTTCATGATCCTGCCGGTGCAGGCTGCGCTGGAACGCGTGCCGCAGAACCTGATCGAGGCGTCCGACGACCTGGGCGCGCGGCGCGGGCAGACGATGCGGCACGTCATCCTGCCGATGGCGCTGCCGGGTTTCATCGCGGGGTCGATCTTCACCTTCTCGCTGACATTAGGCGACTACATCATCCCCCAGATCGTGGGCTCGTCGCGGAACTTCATCGGACAGGCGGTCTATGCCCACCAGGGCACGGCGGGGAACATCCCGCTCGCCGCCGCCTTCGCCGTGGTGCCCATCGTCATCATGGGGGCCTACCTCTGGATGGCGAAACGCCAGGGGGCCTTCGATGCACTCTGACCGTGCGCCGCTCGGCCTGAAGATCGCCGCCTTCGCGGGCCTCGCGTTCCTGCACCTGCCGATCCTCCTGATCTTCGCCTATGCCTTCACGACCGAGGAGCGGACCTACCAGTGGCCCCTGCCCGGCCTGACGCTGAAATGGTTCGCGGTCACGTGGAACCGGCCCGACGTCTGGCAGGCGCTTGGCCTGTCCGTCCGGGTCGCCGCGATCTCGACGATCCTCGCGCTGATCCTCGGCACGCTCTGCGCCGCCGCCGTCAGCCGCGCGCGGTTCTTCGGCCGCGAGGCGGTGTCGCTTCTCGTGATCCTGCCGATTGCCCTCCCCGGCATCATCACCGGCATCGCGCTGAGGTCGGCCTTCAACATCGCGGACATCCCGTTCTCGACGCTGACCATCGTCCTCGGCCACGCGACCTTCTGCATCGTCGTCGTCTACAACAACGTCGTCGCCCGCTTCCGGCGCCTGTCGGGCTCGATGCTCGAGGCCTCGGCCGACCTCGGCGCGAACGGCTTCCAGACCTTCCGTCACATCGTCCTGCCGAACATCGGCACCGTCGCTTCTGGCCGGGGGGATGCTGGCCTTCGCGCTGAGTTTCGACGAGGTCATCGTCACCACATTCACCGCAGGCCAGCAGCAGACGCTGCCGATCTGGATGCTCGAGGAGCTCGTGCGTCCGCGCCAGCGTCCCGTGACCAACGTCGTCGCGATGGTCGTGGTGCTGGTGACCTTCCTGCCGATCCTCGGCGCCTACTACCTGACCCGCGGCGGTTCCGAGACCGCAGGCGGCGGCAAATGAACACCCTTCTGAGGAGGACCCCATGGACACCCAGCTTCTGATCGGCGGCGAATTCGCCGCAGGAACGGAAACCCCGGAAACGATCCTCAACCCGCGCACGGGAGAGACCATCCTCGAGCTGCCCGAAGCCTCGCTCGATCAGGTCGACGCGGCGGTCGCGGGCGCGCGCGAGGCCTTCGCCGGCTGGTCCCGCACGACGCCTGCCGAGCGGTCCGCCGCCCTTCTGCGCATCGCGGACCGGATCGAGGCCGAGGGCGACGCCTTCGGCGCGCTCGAAGCGCTGAATTGCGGCAAGCCGATCAATGCCGCGAGAGGCGATGAAATCCCCGCCATCGTCGACACCTACCGCTATTTCGCCGGGGCCGCGCGCAACATGCACGGGCCGCTCGCAGGCGAATACCTCGCCGGCTACACCTCGATGATCCGGCGTGACGCCATCGGCGTCGTCGCCTCGGTGGCGCCCTGGAACTATCCGATGATGATGATGGCGTGGAAGCTGGCCCCCGCCCTTGCAGGCGGCAACACCGTCGTCTTCAAGCCGTCCGAGCAGACGCCCCTCACGGCGCTCAAATTCGCCCGCATCCTCGCCGAGGAGCTACCCAAAGGGCGTCGTCAACATCGTCACCGGCCGGGGCGAGACCGTGGGCAACGCGCTCGTCACCCACAAGGGCGTCGACATGATCTCTCTGACCGGCGACGTGGCGACGGGCAAGAAGATGCTTCAGGCCGCGTCTAAGACCGTCAAGCGCACGCATCTGGAACTTGGCGGCAAGGCCCCCGTCATCGTCTTCGACGACGCCGACATTTCGGAGGTCGTCGAGGGTCTGCGCGCCTTCGGTTACTACAACGCCGGTCAGGACTGCACCGCCGCCTGCCGGATCTACGCGTCGAAAAAGACCTACGACACTCTCGTCGCCGACCTCAGCGCCGCAGTCTCCGGGATCGTCTACGACGACGCCGACGACACGCTGAACGAAATCGGTCCGCTCATCTCGTCGCGCCAGCGCGACCGGGTCGCAAGCTTCGTCGAACGCGCGCGCGAATTGAACCACGTCGAGATCACGACGGGCGGCAGCGTCCACGGCGACAGGGGGTTCTACTATGCCCCCACCGTCATCGCCGGCGCGCGGCAGCAGGACGAGATCGTCCAGCGCGAGGTCTTCGGCCCGGTCGTCTCGATCACACCGTTCAGCGACGTGGACGAGGCGGTGTCCTGGGCCAACGACAGCGACTACGGGCTGGCCTCATCGGTCTGGACGAAGGACATCGGCCGGGCCATGTCGACGGCGGCGCGGCTGCGCTATGGATGCACCTGGATCAACACGCACTTCATGCTGACGAACGAGATGCCCCACGGCGGTCTCAAATCCTCGGGCTACGGCAAGGACATGTCGATGCACGCGCTTGAGGACTATACCGTCGCGCGCCACATCATGGTGAAGCACTAGCCCGCCCCGGATCGACGCGGCGCGTGACGTATCGCGCCAGCCGGGAACGGTGGACGCAGACGAGGCCGGAGCATGGTCCGGCCTCTCCAAGTCTCTGGGAATGGTCAGGTGCCGACCCGGCACGGGCCAGCGTTGCGATCACGCGGCTTCGGCGAGGACATCCAGGCGCAGCGTGGCCAGAAGCTGCGACATGCGCAGACCGATGAGCCCGGTCTGGGCACAGAACTCCAACTCTTCCTCGAGGCCGAGAAGCTCTTCGTCGGAGAATGTCCCGACGGAGATTTCAAGAAGGACCCGCGTGAACTGCGTGCCGGCTTCTTCAAGCTGCGTGGCCGAGACAGAACGGAAGCGGATCGGATGGTCAAACATGGTCACTCGCACTTTCTTTCGCGGTTTCTCTGACTGAGGTGGAGGGATCCCCACATCCCTCCACCTTCGGCCGACCGCACCGGCCTTGCGTCAGAACTCACTCTTTCACTCGTAAACACTCCGGGCCGAGGCGAAACACTCACACTGAATTCGCTTTCTGGTCCGGTCACTCAACTCACTCGTCACACACACACCGAACTACCTGTCCGATGATTTGAAGATGCCTGCGGAGGCGATTCCCTTCAATTCGACAAATTTCAACTTTAATGAGATGAAGATTCACACCCCTCTGGATGATGAATCATACAGTCCCACCCGGGATGCAGGGGCTGTCAGTAATCGGTCGGCGCGCCGCCCTCGGCCTTCCGCCTGGCCACGAAGTCGGCAAGCTCCTCGCGGACGGCCAGATCCATAGGCGGCTCCTCGAAGTCCTCGACGATACGCCGGAACAGCCGATGCGCCCGCTCCTGGGTCCAGGCGCCGCCATCCGCCGACCAGGCCTCGAAGTTGCGCCACTCACTGACGAAAGGCGCGTAGAACGCCGTCTCGTACCGCGCACGGGTATGCTCGGCCCCGAAGTAATGCCCGCGAGACCCCACCTCCCGGATCGCCTCGACGGCGATCTCCTCGGGACCCGTCGCGCAGATGGCGGGGTCCATGTAGCGCTGGATCATCTGCACCACCTCGCAGTCCATCACGAACTTCTCCGGGCAGGCGATCAGCCCGCCCTCCAGCCACCCCGCCGCGTGATAGATCATGTGCGTGCCCGACTGCACCGCCGCCCAAAGGCTGTTCGAGGTCTCCCACATCGCCTGCCCGTCCGGCGCGTTGGACGTGCAGACCCCCGACGACCGCAGCGGCAGCCCATAGAAGCGCGCCATCTGCCCCGTCATCTGCGTCGCGCGCATGTATTCCGGCGTCCCGAAGGCCGGCGCGCCCGAGGTCATGTCGACGTTGGTGGTAAAGGTCCCCAGCACGCAGGCCGCGCCGGGCGCGACCCACTGGAACAGCGCTATCGCGGAAAGCGCCTCGGCAATGGACAAGGTCACCGCGCCCGCCATCGTCACCGGCGCCATCGCGCCCGCCAGGGTGAAGGGCGTCACGATCACCGCCTGCCCCCGACGTATGCACCGCAGGCAGCCGTCGATCATCGGCGTGTCGTGCTTCAGGGGCGAGGTCGAGTTGATGTTGGTGTACATCCGCGGCGTCGCGCGGAACTCCTCCTCGGTCAGCCCGCCCGCGATGCGCACCATCTCGAGCACATCCTCGACCCGCTCGGCCCCCAGCGAATAGGCATGCGGGACCTTGTCGGTGATCGTGAGCTTGTCGAAGAGCACGTCCAGGTGCCGGACGGACGGGTGGATGTCCACCGGCTCGACCGGATAGCCGCCCGCGAAGTGCATGCAGTTGAAGTACTGGGTAAGCCGGAGAAGGTCCGCGCATTGCGTCCGCGTCCCCGGAGACTTGGCCTTCATCGTCATGTCCCAATAGGCGGGCGGCGACGAGACGTTGCCGAAAAGAAGCGAGCCGTCGCCCACGGTGATGACGCGGTCCGGGTTGCGTGGGGTCATGGTGAACTGGCTGGGAGAGCGGGCCAGCATCTCCATCACCCAGTCGCGGCCCATGCGGACGTTCGTCCCCTCGACCGTGCAGCCCGCCTGCCTGAAAAGGGCCAGCGCCTCGTCGTTCAGGAACTCCACGCCGATCTCTTCCAGCACGCGCATCGCGCCGTCGTAAATCGCCTGCACGCCCTCCTCGCCGAGAGGCTCGACCGGCCGGTCGATGTTCTTCACCGGCCCCCAGGGCTGCTGACGGAAGATCTCGCCCCCGCGCCTGTCGCGGTTCCCCGCACGTCCCCCGCTCCGCCGTCTGACCGCCGCGTCCGTCATGCGCCGTCCCTCCGTTTGAGGGGACTGTCCGCCAAAGGCGCCCTGCCTGAAACGCGGTTCCCGACAGGTTGGGTCGCTTTCAGGCCGGTTCCGCCTCGCGCGCCGCGATCCATGCCACGAGATGCCCGATATCCGGCAGGACCGCGTCGGCCAGGTCCCGAAGCTCGTGCGCTTCGGCAATTCCCGTCAGGACGGCCACCGTCCCCATGCCGGCCGCCCGCCCCGCCGCGAGATCATGGCGGCTGTCGCCCACCATCAGCGTGCGTGCGGGATCGAGACCCGTCGCTGCAGCAAAGGCCAGAAGCTGACCCGGACCCGGTTTGGCGCCATGCCCGGAATCGTAGCCCGCGACGAAGGCGAAGAGATCGCCGATGCCGGCCCGCTCCAGATGCGCCCGTGCAGGCGCCTCGGAATCGTTGGTGACAACTCCCAGTGCATGACGTGCCGACAGAGCTTCGAGGCAAGGTCGCAGAGCCACGGCGGGCACCTGCTCGGCCTGCGTGGCAAGCCCGTCCGTGATGGCTGCGATCTCGTCCGCATCGCGTCCCGTGACCCCGGCCAGCGTCCGCGCGACCTCGGCCGTCGTGCCTGCGATCACTACGCTGTCCTTCCGGAACCGACCCGTCGCCTCGTCGATGCCAAGCGCCGCCGCAGCTTGTGCGCGTAAGACCCCCGGCGCCACGAGGTCGACAAGCGTCAGGATGACTTGTCCCCAGGTCGCCTGAAAGTCGAACAGGGTGCCGTCCTTGTCGAAAATGATCGCCTCTATGCGTCGCACGGTTCTACTTCCAATTGACTCCCCCTCGCATGTCCCCTGACATGCCTGCATGAACCCTTACCGCCTGCACGCCTCGCTCGGCTACAACCTTTCGCTGGCCGCCCGCCTTCAGGAACGACGTCTGGACGAGGCGCTTAAGACGCTGGACCTGACCCGCACCACCTGGTGCATCCTCCTCGCCGTCGGGAACGAGGGGCTGACGCAGCCCTCGGACATCGCCACCTTCGTGGGCATCGACCGCACCGCCACCTCGCGCGCGCTTCGCACGATGGAGAACGCCGGCCTCATCGAACGCGAGGCGGGCCGCCGCGACCGCCGCACGACCACCGTGTCGCTGACGGACCTCGGCGTGCAGCGGATCGCGCAGGGCACGCCCTACGCGGTGCAGAACAACGCGCTGATGCGCAAGAAGCTCGGCAAGGACGACTACGCTCACCTCGTCACCCTCCTCGAGAAGCTGACCGAAGGCGAAAGCGCCGAACTTTCCGTCTTCTGACACCCCGGTCGCGTCCGCCTCAGGCGTGCGCCCCCGCCAGCGCCCCGATCCGCTCGGCAAGGTCCGGCCCCGGCTGGCTTGACCGCCGCGTCCCCAGATCGACATGCACCAGCAACTGTTCGCAGGTCGCAAGAACCGATCCGTCGGCCTCGCGCTCCATCTCGTGGAACAGCCTCAGCTTCTTGCCCTCGGCCTCCATCACCCGCGTTGCGACCCTGATGCGCTCGCCCGCCCGCGTCTCCATCAGGTAGGAGATCCGCGTCTCGACGGTGAAGAACGACTGTCCCGCCTCCACATAGTCCGGCCCCGCCCCCACATGCGCCATCACCGCGTCGGCGGCGTCCGAAAAGACCTGGCCATAGCGGCTTTCGTTCATGTGGCCGTTGTAGTCGGTCCAGTCCGACGGAACGACGCGCCGCACGGTCTCCAGAGGCACACCCTCCGCCGGCCCGTCGAGCGTCGCGTCATGCTCCAGCAAGACCCGCCCCGCCCCGCTGCCCTCGCGCTTCAGAGCGCGCAGGATGGCGACGAGGTTGCTGTCCCGCAGCCGTTCCAGCTCGCGGATCGACATCGCGCCGGACTGCGCATCGGACTGCGCGCCGATCTCCGCCGCGAAGTCGTCCGTCATCTCGGGCACGTCCATCAGCTTGGTCCAGGGCCAGGCGAGACAGGGCCCGAACTGCGCCACGAAATGCGCCATGCCCCCCTCGCCGCCCGCGATGCGGTAGGTCTCGAACAGCCCCATCTGCGCCCACCTCAGGCCGAAGCCCATGCGGATCGCCTCGTCGATCTCCTCGGTCGTGGCGATGCCGTCCTTCACCAGCCACAGCGCCTCGCGCCACACCGCCTCCAGAAGCCGGTCGGCGATATGCGCGTCGATCTCGGCCCGGATCACCAGCGGATACATCCCGATCCCGCGCAGCACCTCGCAGGCGCGCGCGATCACGCCCGCATCCGCGCCCTCGCCACCCACGATCTCGACCAGCGGCAGAAGGTAGACCGGGTTGAACGGATGCGCGACGAAGACGCGCGAACCCGTCGCCATCCCCTCCCGCAGTTCCGAGGGCTTGAACCCGCTCGTCGACGACCCGACCGGAGCGTCCGCGTTCGCCGCCTCGATCTCCGCCAGAACGCGATGCTTCAGATCCAGCCGCTCGGGCACGCTCTCCTGCACCCAGTCCGCGCCCGCGACAGCCTCGGCCACCGAAGACGCGAAGGACAGCCGCCCCTCTTCCGGCATCGAGCGCTCGTAGAGCATCGGCAAGGCCGCCCGCGCATTGGCCAGAACGGCGTCCAGCTTCCGCCCGGCCTCCGGGTCCGGGTCGAAGACCGCAACATCCCAGCCGTTCAACAGGAAGCGCGCCACCCAGCCCCCGCCGATCACGCCGCCCCCGATCACCGCCGCCCGCATCGCCTGCCCCTTCATTTCTTTCCAAATACGCAAATCCGACCCTGCCGCCGAGCGCCGTCACCCGAGGCCGCGCACCACGACTGCCACGGCCCGCCCGAGCGCATCGTGAGACGCGGCCGACCAGTGGATGCCGTCGGCCTCGTCTGTCTCGATCACGGTGCCTGCGTCGAAGACCTCGGCCCCCTCGCGTGCGCCGAAGCGCGCCATCTCGGCCGAGAGCCCCCGGCACCGCGTCTCGGCGCCCCGGAACATCTCGCGGAAATCGCCCCGCTCCTTGACCGGCGGCGGCGTCACCACCAGCACCCGGCCGACCCAGCCCGTCAGCATCGCCGCGCGGACCAGGCGCGCCGCCCCAAGCGCCACGTCCTGCGCCGTCAGCCCGAAGCGGTGCTTCTGGTCATTGGTCCCAAGGCAGATCGCCAGAAGGTCGATCGGCCGGTGCGAGCCCAGGATCGCGGGCAGCACCGTCAGCCCGTTCAGATGCGCGCCCTCCACCGGATCGTCGTGAACGGTCGTCCGCCCCGGCAGCCCTTCGACGATCACCTCCCAGCCATCGCCCAACTCGCCCGCCATGACGTCGCCCCAGCGCACGCCCGCCGGATGGATCGGATCGTCGTCGAGCGTCCGCATCGGCCCGGTGCCGAAGGTGTTCGAGTCGCCATAGACCAGCAGCCGCCGCGTCATTCGTAGGTCCTCGTGTCCTCGATCACGACGCCGTCGCGCGGCAGGCCGCCGGGGCCAACCACCTCGACCTCGCCCGACAGCTTCAGCACCTCGCGCACGCTCGCCGCCACCGCTTCCGCGTCGATGCCCTCGCCCTCGACACGAACCGTCAGCGTGTCGGCCTCGTCGGCCCGTCCGGCGACGACCCGCGCCCGCGCGACCTCCGGGTGACGCGCCACCAGCGCCGCCACCTGCTCGGGCCGCACGAACATGCCCTTGATCTTGGTGGTCTGGTCGGCCCGCCCCATCCAGCCCTTGATGCGCATGTTGGTCCGCCCGCAGGGGCTGACCCCCGGCAGCACAGCCGACAGGTCGCCCGTCGCGAAGCGGATCAGCGGATAATCGGGGTTGAAGCTTGTCACCACCACCTCGCCCACCTCGCCGTCCGGCACCGGATCGCCCGTGCCCGGCGTCACGATCTCGACGATCACGCCCTCGTCGACGATCATCCCCTCCATCGCCTCGCTCTCATAGGCGACCAGCCCGAGGTCGGCGGTGGCGTAGCATTGCGTGCAGGCGATGCCCCGGTCGGCGTACCACTGGCGCAGCGACGGGAACAGCGCTCCGCCAGACACGCCCGCCCGGCGGATGCCAAGCGTCACGCCCATCTCGTCGGCCTTTTCCAGGATCACCTTCAGATAGTCCGGCGTCCCGGCATAGGCGGTCGCACCCAGGGCCGATGCGGCCTGAACCTGCAACTCGGTCTGCCCAGTGCCCGCCGCGATGACGGTCGCCCCGACGGCCTCCGCCGCGCTTTCGAACATATGACCGGCGGGCGTCAGGTGATAGCCGAAGCAGTTCTGGACGATATCGCCCCGCCCGACGCCCGAGGCGTGAAGAAACCGCCCCAGCCGCCACCAGTCGCCGCCGCGCCGTCCGGGTTCGTGGATCGGCCCCGGCGACTGGAAGACATGGTCGAAGTCGCTCGCAGGCCGCGTCGTCAGGCCGCCGAAGGGTGGCTCCTTGGCCTGAAGACGCATGAGGTCCGACTTGCGGAGAACCGGCAGCCCGGCCAGTGCCTCGCGCGTCGTGATCCCGGCCGCCGCGACACCACCAAGCGTCTCGCGGTAGCCCTCGAGAAGTGCTGCGCGCGCGACAGCCTCGGGCAGGTCGCGGCTCAGGTCTTGGGCACGGGCCTCGGGCGAGCGGATTTCCCGCGCGTCATAGGGGTCTCTCATCGGCTGGCGTCTCCGGGTCGCGGTCGTAGAGATACAGCGTCACCATGCCGTCCAGCCGCTCGGCCCACAAGACCGCGTCACGCACCGACAGCCCGTCGCGCTCGGCATAGTCGATCTCGACCCCCATCTTCGACTGGATGACGTCCGCGTCCTCGGCCACATTGTCCTTGGTTGCGGACTGCACGACCGCCAGGACATTGCTCCAGCGATAGGGCCTCTCGCGAAGGTCGAGAACGTTCACCAGCATCAATCACCTTCCCAGCATCCAAATCGATCGACCGGGCCGGTTGAAATCGCGTCAACCCGGGTAGGAACCTGCCGGCGATACCTTGGGCGCACGGAAACGGCTCGGGCGCCCTCAGGGCGCCAGGCTGCCCCCGCGCCCTTTTGACCAGCAGGTGACCCCGGGGAAATGCGACCTTGGTCGTAGACGTCAGCTCAACCAGCGCTTGCGGCGCCGGTAAGACCGAACCTCGCGATAGGATTTGCGTCCCTCGTCCGACATGCCGAGGTAGAATTCCTTGACGTCCGGGTTCTCGCGCAGCGCCGCCGCGGGGCCGTCCATCACGACGCGCCCGGATTCCAGGATATAGCCGTAATGCGCGAACCTGAGCGCCACGTTGGTGTTCTGCTCGGCCAGAAGGAAGCTCACGCCCTCGTTCTCGTTCAGGCTCTTCACGATCCCGAAGATCTCCTCGACCAGCTGCGGGGCAAGGCCCATCGACGGCTCGTCCAGCAGGATCGTCTCGGGCCGCGACATCAGCGCGCGGCCGATGGCGCACATCTGCTGCTCGCCGCCCGAGGTATAGCCCGCCTGGCTTTTCCGCCGCTCCTTCAGGCGCGGGAAATAGGAATAGACCAGCTCCAGGTCCTCGGCGATCTTGGCCCCGCTCTCGCGCCGCGTATAGGCGCCGGTCAGCAGGTTCTCCTCCACCGTCAGGTGCTCGAAGCAGTGCCGCCCCTCCATCACCTGGATGACGCCCCGCTTGACCAGCGCCGAGGGGTCCAGCCCCTGCACCCGCTCGCCGCGATAGAGGATCGAGCCCTTCGTCACCTCGCCCCGCTCGGACCTGAGCAGGTTCGAGATCGCCTTCAGCGTCGTCGTCTTGCCCGCGCCGTTGCCGCCCAGAAGGGCCGTGATCCCGCCCTCCGGCACCTTCAGGCTGACGCCCTTCAGCACCAGGATGACGTGGTTGTAGATCACCTCGATGTTGTTCACCTCCAAGAGAGGCGTCGCGGTCTTTCCGGCGTCGAGCATGTCTCTCTCCCTCATCCCGCCCCCGGTCTTCCCGGGGACGGTAGGGCGGGGTTCACCCCGCCTCGATCAGCGCCGCTAGTTGCAGCGTTCCTCGATCCCCGCCTCGGCGGCATAGGCCGCGCTGTCCTCGGCGATCAGCGCGTCGATCACCTCGGAATCCGACTGGATGTAGTCGGTCAGCACGTTCCACGTCTTCGCCGACGCATCCCACTGCTGGACGATGGCCATGCCCTGCCCGCCGTGGTTCTCGCACGACGCTTCGACCGCCGGGCCGAAGTTCGGGATGCCAAGCTCGGTCAGCCGGTCCTGGGTGATGACAAGCTGCTCCATCCCGTCGCGCAACTGCGCCGGCGTGATGGCCGTGGCGCCGGACAGCTCCTGCGCCTTGCGGATCGCCTCGGCGATGATCATCGCGTTGTACATGCCCCGGTTATAGAGAACCGAGCCCGCCTGATCGCCCGCGCCCGCCGCAAGGCCCTTGTCGTAAAGATAGGTCTTCAGCTCGTCGTAGACCGGGAAATCCATCCCCGGCATGTGCATGTTCAGCGACTTGTAGCCGTTCGGCGCCGTCACCCACGGGGATCACGTCGTTCTCGGACCCGGACCACCAGACGCCGATGAAGTTCTCCATCGGGAAGCGGATGTTGGCGGCCTCCTGGATGGCGACCTGGTTCATCACGCCCCAGCCCCACATCAGCACATAGTCGGGACGCTGCTGCCGGATCTGAAGCCACTGCGACTTCTGCTCCTGCCCCGGATGGTCGACCGGGATCTCCATGAACTCGAAGCCGTGCTTCTTCGACAGCTCCTGAAGCGTGCGGATCGGCTCCTTTCCGTAGGCCGAGTTGTGGTAGATCAGCGCGATCTTCTTGCCCTCGAGGCTGCCGCCGTTCTCTTCCATCAGGTACTTCACCGCGATGGACGCGCCGTCCCAGTAGTTGGCGGGATAGTTGAACATCCACTCGAAGACCTTGCCGTTCTTGGCGGAGGTCCGGCCGTAGCCCATCGAATGCACCGGGATCCCGTCGGCGCTGGCCTTCGGGATGATCTGGTAGGTGATCCCGGTGGACAGCGGCGCATAGACCAGCGCGCCCTCGCCCTTCGTCGACTCGTAGCATTCGACGCCCTTCTCGGTGTTGTAGCCGGTCTCGCACTCGACCACCCGGATCGGCTCGCCGCCGATGCCGCCGTCCTTCTCGTTCAGAAGCTTGAAGTAGTCCTGGTAGCCGTCCGCGAAGGGGATGCCGTTCGCGGCATAGGGGCCGGTGCGATAGCTCAGGGACGGGATCACCAGCTCGGCCAGAGCCGGCGCCGCCGCCATGACCGCCACCACGGTCGCCGTCAGAAGTCGTCTCATCGGTAGTCTCCTCCCATTGGTTCTTGTCCGATGTCGTGAATGCCCCGCCCTAGTGCGGAAAGGGCCAGAGTCTCAATTTCTCCTTCAGTAGCCGCCAGAGCTGCGCCAGCCCGTGCGGCTCGAAGATCAGGAACGCCATGATGAGCGCGCCCACGATCACGAGGTTGAAATGCGCCACAAGGTCCGTGGGCCAGCCCAGCCAGTCCGAGCCGATCACCTTCAGCACCACCGGCAGCACGACAAGGAACGCCGCCCCCGCGAAAGAGCCGAAGATCGACCCCAGCCCGCCGATGATGATCATGAAAAGGACCAGGAACGACTTCTGGATGCCGAACACCTCGCCCACCTCGACCGCGCCCAGGTAGACCGAGAAGAACAGCGCCCCCGCGACGCCGATGTAGAAGGACGACACCGCGAAGGCCGTCAGCTTGGCCTTCAGCGGGTTCACCCCGATGATCTCGGCCGCGATGTCCATGTCGCGGATCGCCATCCAGCGCCGCCCCACCGACCCACGCGTCAGGTTTCGCGCCATCAGCGCCAGGACAATCGTGAACACGAGGCAGATCATGTAGGTCGCCCAGGCGTCGGTCGAGGGGCCCGTGACCGCCACGCCAAGGACGGTGCGCTCGGGCGCGCTGATCTGGCCCGACGCCGAATAGTTGTAGAACCACGGCACCTTGTTGAAGAGCCAGACGAGGAAGAACTGCGCCGCCAGCGTCGCCACCGCCAGGTAGAAGCCCTTGATCCTCAGCGACGGCAACCCGAACAGCACGCCCACGGCGGCCGTCACGAGGCCCGCCAGCAGGATGTGGATGACGATGCTCACGTCCGGGAACGACGTCATCAGCTTGTAGCAGGCATAGGCGCCCACCGCCATGAAGCCCCCCGTCCCAAGGCTGACCTGCCCGCAGTAACCCGTCAGGATGTTCAGCCCGATGGCCGCGATGGCGTAGATCAGGAACGGCACCAGGATGGCGTTCGCCATGTAGTCGGTGATGAAGAAGGGCACGACAAGAACCGCGACGGCGAGGATGACGAAGTATCCCCAGCGATCCAGCTTGATGGGGAAGGTCTGCGCGTCCGCCGCGTATGTGGTCTTGAAGTCGCCCGCCTCGCGATAGATCATCCGAACCCTCCAAAGCCTTGATCGAAAACGCTCCGTCCCGCAGGATCCCCGGGGGAGCGGAGGGACATATGCCCGGCAACGACAGAAAGTGGCTTCTTGGCGCGCTTGCGGAAAGCATCATCTCCGTCGGCAAGGAAGCGGGCCTGGAACTTCTGCGCGACCTGCGCCGCATCCTCGCGCTCGGCGTGGCGGGTGCAGTGCTGGGCGGCGGCGCGGGCAGCGGGGCCGCGCTGATCTACGGCTTCCCCCTGCTCGCGGCGGCCGGCCTCGGCGCGCTCGCAGGCCTCGTCATCGCCGTCGTTGTGGCCGCGCTGATCTTCGTCGCGCTCTGATCCGATCCGGCAGAGGCTCATTGCGCCGCCTCCAGCACGCCTGACAACTCGCAGCTCATGCCGTGGTAGAAGCCACACCCCGGCCCCTCGATCATCTCGATCCGCCCGTCGCCGCCGCGCGTCAGGCTGAGGACGCAAGGCGCCTCGGGGACCGACCCCAGGATCTCCCACCGTCCGTCCGCGACCTCGCTCACCCCGCCCTCGAGGTAGCCCAGACAGGCGCCCGAGGGACTTCCGCCACGGCCTTCCCGTCCGTCACCGACAGCGTCAGATCGTTGAAGACCCCCCGGAACGCGCCCTCGAGGGGTTCCGCCCAGACCGGACCCGCGACAAGAACCAGCGCCAACGCCAGCCCCCTCATAGCGGTCGCTCCGCATTCACCGGCCCCGCCCCCGTCACCGCCGCCCGCTTCTGCGGCGGCGCATAGCCCGTCGCCTCGGCATGGCGGACGAGTTGCAGGTAGGCCCAGATGCCGATCCCCGCCCCCACGAAGGCCAGAAGCGAGGCCACGACCGCGCTGCCGCCCCCGCCGGTCATGGCGAGGTATCCGAAAGCCCAGAAGCCGGACCAGGCGACGACGTTCAGGATGGCGATGATCTTGGTCATGGCTTCTCCTCCATATACCGCGTTGCGGCCAGTACGATTGCGGCGAAGCCCGTGTAATAGAAGACGTCCGCGAAAGATTTGACCATCCCGGCGAGATGCATCACCCGCGCCTCGGTGTAGTATGTACCGTTCATTCCGGCGAGGTTCGCCGTCGCCCTCAGCTCGGCGACGTTCGCCACCGTGAGGATGATCCCGTAAAGGACCAGCAGCGGCGGCATCAGGCGGAACAGCGGCAGGAACTTCATACCCTCACACCCTCTCGATGATCTTCTCGCCGAACAGGCCCTGCGGCCGGAAGACGAGGAACAGAAGCGCCAGCACGTAGGCGAACCAGTTTTCCGTCGCGCCGCCGATGTGGATGCCGATCAGGAACTCGAACAGCTTCTCGCCCACCCCGATGATGAGGCCGCCGACAATGGCGCCGGGGATCGAGGTGAAGCCGCCCAGCATCAGAACCGGCAGCGCCTTCAGCGCGATGAGCGACAGCGAGAACTGCACGCCCGACTTGGCACCCCACATGATGCCCGCGACCAGCGCCACGAAGCCCGCGATGGACCATGTCAGCACCCAGATGTAATTCAGCGAAATGCCGACCGACAGCGCCGCCTGGTGGTCGTCGGCCACCGCCCTCAGCGCGCGGCCCTGCTTGGTATACTGCGAGAAAAGCACCAGCCCCGCCACCAGCACGACCGCGATGATCGTCGCCACGATGTCGAGGTTGTCGATGAAGAAGCCATAGCCGAAGGCCTCGTAGGTCACACGGTCGATGGTCTCGTTCAGCCCCTGCGGCAGGCCCACGTTCAGCGTCTTGATGTCCGACCCCCACATCAGGTCGCCCACGCCCTCGAGGAAGTACGCAAGCCCGATGGTCGCCATGAAGAGGATGATCGGCTCCTGGTTCACCAGGTGGCGCAGCACGAACCGGTTCACCGCCCAGGCGAAGGCGATCATCAGCACCATCGTCAGCACGATCGCGGCCAGCGCCGGGCACATGCCATCCGAAGTGGTGGATGTCGGTCCCGAAGACGCTGTTGATGAGATGCGCGAAGGGCACCTGCCCCTCCATGATCCCCACCAGCGTCAGCGCCGCGAAAAGCGCCATCACGCCCTGCGCATAGTTGAAGATCCCGCTCGCCTTGAAGATCAGCACGAAGCCCAGCGCCACGAGCGAATAGAGCACGCCCGCCATCAGGCCGTTCAGCGTGACCTCCATCGCGAAGAGAAGCTGGTCAGGCATGGGGTGCTCCATTCAAAGAAGAGTGGACCTGTGCAGCACTCTGACCGCTGAGACCAGTTTCGGGGTCAATGCGGCTCATTCGTCTCTCTCCTCGGCGCAGATCCCGCTAGAATGTCCCTCGCTGACCACCTCTATTTCCAAGCCGGCTTCCCCATAGTCCTTGACTCCGTAGGTCGCCCTAATCGAGTAGGAATTTGCGCCCTCCATACATCGAATGGCTACGGGATTGATCTTTCCCGGTAGAAGGAGCGGCGTGATTTGCGGAAGTGTACTCAGCGTGCAGGGAACCTGGTCTGGAAAGCTCCGGGCCCATGCTTCCGACAACGAAAGCTTCCCAGGAAGTGAGTGATCTACCATCCGGCAATTCGTTCACGAGACATCGTCGTCCAGTTTTCGCCTTCGACGGTTTGCTATCGCGACATGACCTTTCGACGGACTGTAGACTGATAATTGCTTCTCGCCGGGTTTGCCAGAAGGTCGAAAGGGGCGGGATCAAACGCAGACAAGGCCGCAATCGATTGCTCTGCGATTACGCTTTCGCACACATCGAGCATTTCGAACCATCTACCCAGACCATCGTCCGCCCACCCAACGTTTGGGAAGCAAAATACCAACGCACCTACGCAATACCGACGTGATACCGACGCGATACCGATGGGCGTTTCAGTCATGCGCCACCCCCAGATAGGCGTCGATGACCTCCTGGTTGTTGCGCACCTCGTCGGGCGTGCCGTCGCCGATCTTCTTGCCGTAGTCCATCACCACGACCCGGTCCGAGAGGTCCATGACAACCCCCATGTCGTGTTCGATCAGCGCAATGGTGGTTCCGAATTCATCATTCGTATCAAGGATATAGCGGCTCATGTCCTCCTTTTCCTCGACGTTCATCCCCGCCATGGGTTCGTCGAGAAGAAGAAGTTTCGGCTCTGCCGCCAGCGCCCGCGCCAGCTCCACCCGCTTCTTCAGCCCATAGGGCAGACGCCCCACCGGCACTTTACGAATGTGCTGTATCTCAAGGAAATCAATGATCTTTTCGACGATCTCCCGGTTCTCGACCTCTTCCCGCTCGGCCTTTCCCTTCCAGATCGCCTGCGCCAGCATCCCCGTCGTCATGTGGGTCAGCCGTCCGGTCATGATGTTGTCCAGCACACTCATCCCATCGAAGAGCGCAATGTTCTGAAATGTCCGGGCAATTCCCAGCCGCGCCACCTCGTAGGGCTTCATCGGCGGCCGCTTCTCGCCCCGGAACCAGACCTCGCCCACCTGGGGATTGTAGAAGCCCGATATCACGTTAAGCATGCTCGATTTTCCGGCCCCGTTCGGCCCGATGATCGCGCGCACCTCGCCCTCGAGAATGTCGAACGAGATGTCCTTGATCGCCTCGACGCCGCCGAACCGCAGCGTGATGTTCCGCATCTCCATCAGGACGCCACCGATCTTGCGCCCGTCGGCGGTGGTGGTGTTGCCGGACATGGCGTTCATTTCAAGCCCCGCAGCCTCACTCCGCCGCCTCCATCCGCTTCGCCTCGACCGGCACCACGGCGGCGTCCCTGATCTCCAGCGTCGCCTTGATCGACCCCTTCCGCCCGTCCTCGTAGGTCACTTCCGTCTCGGTCGTGACCGTCTTCGAGCCGTCGTACAGCGCGTTAACAAGATCGTCGTACTTCTCGTTGATGATCTTGCGGCGGACCTTGCGGGTTCGCGTCAGTTCGCCGTCGTCCGCGTCCAGTTCCTTGTGCAGCACCAGAAACCGGCGGACCTGGCAGCCCGACAGCATGTCGTCCCCGGCGATGGAACGGTTCACCTCCTCGACGTGGGACTGGATGGTGTCCAGCACGTCCTGGTGCCCCGCCAACTCCTGGTAGGAGGAGTAGGCGATGTTCTTCCGTTCGGCCCAGTTGCCGACGGCGCTGAGGTCGATGTTGATGAAGGCGGTGCAATAGTCGCGGTCGGCGCCGTGGACCACGGCTTCGAGGATGGCGGGATAGAACTTGAGCTTGTTCTCGACGTACTTCGGCGCAAAAAGCGCGCCTGACGCCAGCTTGCCCACGTCCTTGGCCCTGTCGATGATCCGAAGGTGCCCCGTGCCTTCCTCGATGAAGCCCGCGTCGCCGGTGGCCACCCAGCCCTCCGCGTCCTTGGTATCTGCGGTGAGACTCGGGGTTCTTGTAGTATTCGACGAAGACGCCGGGCGAGCGATAGAAAACCTCGCCCGTCTCGGCGATGCGCAACTCGACGCCGGGCGACGGCACACCCACCGTGTCGGCCCGCACCTCGTGGTCGGGCTGCTGCGTGATGAAGACCGACGCTTCGGTCTGGCCGTAGAGCTGCTTGAGGTTGATCCCGAGCGAGCGCCAGAAATCGAAGATCTCCGGCCCGATGGCCTCGCCCGCCGTATAGGCCACGCGCACGTTCGACATGCCCGAGCGATTGCGGATCGGCCCGTAAACCAGGACATCGTACAGCCGGTAGAGCCAGCGGTCCCGCCCCGACACGGGCTTTCCGTCGAGGATCGACGGTCCCACCCTGCGGGCGTGCGCCATGGCGTGGTCGTAGACGCGGCGCTTCAGCGCCGAGGCGTCCTCCATCCGGATCGTGATGGTGGTGATGCGCTCCTCGAAGTACCGGGGCGGCGCGAAGAAATAGGTCGGCCCGATCTCGTTCAGGTTCTCGTGCATCGTGGTCGTGCTCTCGGGGCAGTTCACGCAGAAACCGCACCACATGGCTTGCCCGAGGGAGAAGATGAAGTCGCCGACCCAGGCCATCGGCAGGTAGGCCAGCACGCTTTCGTGCTCGGTCAGCCGGTCGAATTCAGCCGAAGCGCGCGAGGTCTCGATGATGTTGCGGTTCGACAGGACGACGCCCTTCGGCCGGCCCGTGGTCCCGCTGGTATAGAGCATGACGCAGGTGTCTTCGGGTCCGGCCGCGTCGCGCCGCCGTTCCAGCTCGGCGATCAGCTCGGAGCGCCGCGCGCGGCCCGCGGCCTGCACCTCGGCGAACGGCTTCAGATGCGCATGAGCGTATTTTCTGAGGCCCCGCGGATCGAGGTAGATGACGTCCCGCAAGTTCGGCAGCCGGTCCTTGATCTCGATGGTCTTGTCGACCTGCTCCTGGTCCTCCACCACCGCCATCCGCGCGCCGCAGTGGTCAAGGACATAGGCCATCTCCTCGGCCACGCTGTCCTGGTAGACCGGGACGGGAACGCCGCCCGCCATCTGCGTCGCCACCATCGTCCAGTAGAAGCGGGGCCGGTTGCGCCCCGCGATGGCGACATGATCGCCCTCCTCGAGGCCAAGCGCCAGAAGTCCAAGCGCCAGCGCCTCGATCTCGTCCGCGACCTCGGCCCAGGTCCAGCTTTGCCAGATGCCCAGCTCTTTTTCCCGATACGCCGGACGGCCGCCGTGACGCCGGACATTGCGCGCGAGAAGCCCCGGAATGGATCTCGGCTCATCCGACAGATGCGCGTCTGTCAATGTTGTCCTCCCTGTCGGCCCCGTTGTGCCCGGGGTTCCGTCAGTCGGAGGATGGCGGGCAGATCCCCGCTGCGTCAATAAATTTTTTTGAACGCTCGTTCAATAAAACGTATCGCGCCCGCCTCAGCTCTCGGCGGCCAGTTCCTCGGCCTGCCGGCGCGTGATGGCGCGCTTCGAAACGACAGAGGCGATCAGCACGCCAACGGTCACGATGCCGATGAAGATGGTCGACAGAGCGTTGATTTCGGGACTGACGCCAAGGCGCACGGACGACCAGACCTTCATCGGCAACGTCGTCGCCGCCGGCCCCGAGGTGAACGAGGCGATGATGAGATCGTCGAGCGACAGTGTGAACGCCAGAAGCCAGCCCGACAGAACGGCGGGGGCCACGATCGGGATGGTGATCAGCCGGAAGGCCTCGAAGGGTGTCGACCCAAGGTCAAGCGCCGCCTCTTCCAGCGACTGGTCGAAGCTGACGAGACGCGACGAGACGACGACCGAGACATAGCACATCGCGAAGGTCGTATGCGCCAGCACGATGGTCAGAACGCCCCGATCCAGACCGATGGCGATGAACAGAAGAAGCAGCGACAGACCCGTGATGACCTCCGGCATGACGAGCGGCGCATAGATCATGCCGGAAAAGAGCGTTCGCCCCGCGAAACGTCCCCGCCGCACCATGACGTAGGCCGCCATGGTGCCGAGGATCGTGGCCAGCGTTGACGAGAAGAAAGCCACCTTCAGCGTGACCCAGGCCGCTGCAAGGAACGACTCGTTGCGAAGAAGCTCGCCGTACCACTTGGTCGAGAACCCAGCCCAGACCGTGACCAGCTTCGACTCGTTGAAGCTGTAGATCACGAGGATGATCATGGGGATGTAGAGGAACGCGAAGCCAAGCGTCAGCGATACGATGTTGAAGGGCGAGATGCGATTCATTGCTCGGCCTCCCGCGCCGCCTGCTGCTGGCGCTGGAACAGGACGATCGGCACGACGAGGATCAGAAGCAGGATCGTCGCCACCGACGACGCCACCGGCCAGTCGCGGTTCGAAAAGAACTCCTCCCACAGGATCTTGCCGATCATCAGCGTGTCCGATCCGCCCAGAAGCGACGGGATGACCACCTCGCCCACGGCCGGGATGAAGACGAGGAAGCAGCCCGCGATGACGCCCGGCCGCGACAGGGGCACCGTCACCGTCCAGAAGGCAGTGGTGCGCGAGCAGCCCAGGTCCTCGGCGGCTTCCAGCAGCGACGGATCCAGCCGGTCGAGCGCAGCATAGATCGGCAGGATCATGAACGGCAGGTAAGTGTAGACGATGCCGATATAAACCGCGGTCGGCGTGTTGAGGAGGCCGAGCGGCGCGTCGATGATCCCGATCCAGAGCAGGAACTGGTTCAGGAAGCCCTCGGTCGCGAGGATTCCGATCCAGGCGTAGACGCGGATCAGGAACGAGGTCCAGAACGGCAGGATCACCAGCATCATCAGCGTCGGCCGCCAGGCATCGGGCGCGCGCGCCATGCCATAGGCGATCGGATAGCCGACGAGCAGCGTCAGGACCGTCGAGATGGCGGCGATCTTGAGCGAGGACAGGTAGGCTTTCCAGTAAAGCGCGTCCTCGGTCAGGAAGACGTAATTCTCGAAGTCGAGTTCGCCCAGGAAGTCCTTGATCGCCTGCCATCCGCCAGAGATGTCGAGCGTCGGTGCATAGGGTGGGATCGAGACGGCGTAGTCCGAAAGCGAGATCTTGAAGACGATCGCGAAGGGGATCAGGAACAGGACGATGAGCCAGGCATACGGAACGACGGTGAAAAGCCGTTTCATGTCAGCGTCCCCTCGCCCGCCCCGACCACGCCTCTCATGACGGCAGCACCAGCCCGGCGGTGTCGGTCCAGGCCAGCCAGACCTCGTCCTCCCAGGTGTAGTCGCGGCGCGAGACCCGGCTTCGGTTGCCGACCTCGCATTTGATGTATGTGCCGTCGGCAAGCTGGACGTGATAGACCGACAGGTTCCCAAGGTAGCCGATGTCGACGATCTTGCCGCGGACGCGGTTGCGCGCCTCCGGCTCCTCGCGCGAGATGGCGATCTTCTCGGGGCGGATGGCGAAGACCGCCGCGTCACCCGCCTTCAGCGCCGCGCCGGATTGACCCAGAAGCGTCGCCTTTCCCTCGGCCCAGGCCAACTCGGCCAGCTCGCCCACGGACGACACGCGGCCTTCGATCAGGTTCACGTCGCCGATGAAGTCCGCGACATAGACCGTTTGGGGCGCCTCGTAGATGCGCTCGGGCGTATCCACCTGCACGAGCTTGCCGTGGTTCATCACAGCCACGCGTGAGGCGACGGTCATCGCCTCTTCCTGGTCGTGGGTCACGATCACGAAGGTGGTGCCTGTCTTCTCCTGGATCTCCATCAGCTCGAACTGCGTCTCTTCCCGCAGCTTCTTGTCCAGCGCACCCAAGGGTTCGTCGAGCAACAACAGCTTCGGCGCCTTCGCCAGCGAGCGCGCCAGCGCCACGCGCTGCCTCTGGCCGCCCGAGATCTGGTGCGGCTTGCGTTTGCGCGAACTTCTGAAGCTGCGTCAGCTTCAGCATCTCTTCCACCCGCGCGGCGACACGGTCCTTGTCCATCCGGTCGCGTCGCAGGCCGAAGGCGATGTTGTCCCAGACCGTGAGGTGCGGAAACAGCGCGTAGGACTGGAACATCATGTTCACCGCGCGCTTGTTCGGCGGCACCCCGGCCATGTCCTTGCCGTCGATGGTGATGCGCCCCTCGCTCGGGGTCTCGAAACCCGCGAGCATCCGCATCAGCGTGGTCTTGCCGCAGCCGGAAGGGCCGAGAAGGGCGAAGAATTCGCGGGTGTAGATGTCGATCGAGACGTCGTCGATGGCGGTAAAATCGCCGAAGCGCTTGGTGACGTTTTCAATACGAATTAGCGGCGTCTGGCCGGGATCTTCCCACGGCGCGAAGACGGTGGAATTGACCAATGTTTTGCCCCTCGAGAGATGGCCCGGCGGCACCGCCGCCGGGCCGAACCGGCCTCAGGTGCCGGATTTCACTTTCGTCCACAACCGCGTGACGGTCCGCTGCACCTTGGCGTCGTAAGGATCGACGGTGTAAAGGTTTTCCAGCGTCTCCTCGCTCGGATAGATTGCGGTGTCGCCGATGACATCCTCGTTAAGATGCTCCTGCGACGCCTTGTTCCCGTTAGCGTAATACACATAGTTCGAGGCTGCCGCCATGTTTTCGGCGTCCATGATGAAGTCCAGGAACTTATGGGCCCCCTCGGGGTTCGGTGCGTCGACGGGGATCGCCATCTGGTCGAACCACATCAGGGCGCCTTCCTTCGGGATCGTATAGGTGATCTCGACGTCGTTCTCCGCCTCGGCCGCCCGGTCGCGGGCCTGAAGGATGTCGCCCGACCAGCCGAAAGCCACGCAGATCTCGCCGTTGGCGAGAGCGTTTATGTACTCGGAGGAGTGGAACTTCTGGACGTAGGGCCGCACCGCCATCAGGACCTCTTCGGCCTTGGCGATTACCTCCGGGTCCTGGCTGTTCGGGTCTTCGCCGATGTACTTCAGCGCGGCCGGGATCATCTCTGTCGGCGCGTCGAGGAAATGCACGCCGCAAGAAGCGAGTTTCTCCATGTTGGCCGGATCGAACACAAGAGCCAGGCTATCCGTCGGAGCGTCTTCGCCCAAGACTTCATTCACCTTGTTCACGTTGGCACCGATCCCGGTGGTGCCCCACATGTAGTTGATCGAGTATTCGCCGTTCGGATCGTACTTGTCGGTGCGGCTCGACACCACGTCCCACATGTTCGAGCGGTTCGGAAGCTGTGCGTCATCGAGTTTCTGGAACGCCCCGGCCGAGATCTGACGCTGCAGGAAGGTCCCGGTCGGAACCACGACGTCATAGCCCGAGCTTCCGGCCAGCATCTTGGTCTCGAGCACCTCGTTCGAGTCGAAGACGTCGTAGATGAGGTCGATTCCCGTTTCTTCCTCGAATTTCGTCAGCAATTCCTCGTCGATGTAGTCCGACCAGTTGTACACCCTGACTTCTTCCGCGGTCGCGGCCGTAGAGGCCATCGCGGCAAGGGCGAGAGTCGTGAAAAGTGTGCGCTTCATTTCGGTCTCCCCATTGGCACCTCGTCGGCCATTTGATCAAATGACGAGGCATTCTCAAGCAATTCGTATGGCAGACGGCGGTACGGCCCGGAATATGACCAATTCATTGGCAAAACTCCCCGAGCATCAGGCCATTTACCGGCAGATCAGGAACATGATCCTGTTTGGCACCCTAGCGCCTGGACAGTCAGTGACAATCCAGGGCATCGCCGACGCAATCGGGGCTGGCATGACCCCTGTGCGCGAAGCGATCCGCAGGCTTTCGGCCGAAGGCGCCCTTGAACTGGGACGGAACCGTCGCCTGCACGTCCCCGAGATCGACCGCGACCGGCTGGACCAGATCGCCTTCGCCCGCCTCGCGGTCGAGCCACGCCTCGCCGAGGAGGCGGCGCACAGGATGACCGACGCCTGTCTCTCGGACCTGGCGGCCTTCGACGCCGAGGTCGACCGCGCCATCGTCTCGGGCGACGTCGAGCGGTATCTCGAGTTCAACTACCGCTTCCACTTCCGCCTCTACGACCAGGCTGAAGCGACGGTCCTGCGGAAGATCGCCTCGTCCCTATGGCTTCAGATCGGACCGTCACTTCGCATCGTCTGCGGCCGTTTCGGCACGTCGAACCTGCCCGACAAGCACGCCGCGGCACTCGACGCCTTCCGCGCAGGCGACCCCGAAGCCGCAGCGCACGCGGTCGCGGACGACATCCGCCAGGGAATGGGCCAGGTCCGCCTGACCCTTGCCGATACGGCCGCCGCGTCAGGCGCGGATTGACCGCTTCCGGAATTTGATCATATTTGCGGCATTGCCCTACAGGATGCCGCTATGCCCTTGACCAACGTTCGCCCGACCGCCGAGCTTCAGGCGCTCGACGCTGCCCACCACATGCATCCCTTCACCGACCAATCCGGGCTGGCGAAGAAGGGCGCGCGCATCATCGTGCGAGGCGAGGGCTCGTGGCTGACCGACAGCGAGGGCGAGCGCATCCTCGACGGCATGTCGGGCCTGTGGTGCGTCAACGTCGGCTACGGGCGCGAGCGTCTGGTCCAGGCCGCCGACCGCCAGATGCGCGAGCTGCCTTACTACAACACCTTCTTCCAGACGACGCACATCCCGGCCATCGACCTTGCCGCAAAGCTCGCCGAGGTCTGCCCGGGCGATCTGAACCACGTCTTCTTCGCGGGCTCGGGGTCCGAGGCGAACGACACCAACCTGCGGATGGTGCGGCACTATTGGGCGCTGAAGGGCAAGCCGTCCAAGTCCTGGATCATCTCGCGCAAGAACGGATACCACGGCTCTTCCGTCGGCAGCGGGTCCATGGGGGGCATGGCCGGCATCCACGCGCAGGGCGGTCTCCCCATTCCCGGCATCCGTCACATCGACCAGCCCTACTGGTATCTCGAAGGCGGCGACACGAGTCCCGAGGACTTCGGCGTCGCGCGTGCGCGTCAACTCGAAGACGCCATCGACGAGATCGGCGAGGACAATGTCGCGGCCTTCATAGCCGAGCCGGTCCAGGGCGCGGGCGGCGTCATCATCCCGCCCGAAAGCTACTGGCCCGAGATCCAGCGCATCTGCGACGAACGCGAGATCCTCCTGATCTGCGACGAGGTCATCACCGGCTTCGGCCGCACCGGCCACTGGTTCGGCCATCAGGCCATCGGCGCGCGGCCCGACATCATCACCATCGCCAAGGGCCTGTCGTCCGGCTACCTTCCTATCGGCGGATCGGTCGTGTCCGACGAGGTGGCCCAAGTCATCGGCTCGGACGAGTTCAACCACGGCTACACCTATTCCGGCCACCCGGTCGCGGCGGCGGTCGCGCTCGAGAACCTGGCGATCATCGAGGAAGAAAAGCTTGTCCAGCGCGTCCACGACGACGTAGGGCCCTATATCCGCGAGAAGTGGCTGTCGCTTGTCGACCATCCGCTTGTGGGCGAGGCGACCATCGTGGGCCTCATGGGCTCCATCGCCCTCACCCCGCACAAGCCGTCACGTGCGCGCTTCGCGTCCGAGGCAGGGACCGTGGGGTACATCTGCCGCGAGTTCAGCTTCGGCAACAACCTCATCATGCGCCACGTCTACGACCGCATGATCATCGCGCCCCCGCTCGTCATCACGCGCGAAGAGATCGACATCCTGATCGAGCGCGTCTGGAAGACACTGGACCAGACGTACGCGCGCCTTAAGGACGACGGGCTGCTCAAGGCGGCCTCCTGACGAGAAAGGGCCGCCGCATTTCTGCGACGGCCCTGCCTCTCTGCTCCGACCTCAGGCTGCCAGCGCCGTCCCCTGCCCGGGATCCTGCCTCTCCGACAGGTAACGGTTCAGCCGCCACATGCCCCAGGCCAGCGGGATCAGGGCGAGACCGCCCAGGGCCCAGGCCATCGGCTCGTCGCCCATGGTCTCGAACACCTGGGTGTAGCCGTGGATCGCACCGAAGGTGATCGTGGCGTTGAAGAGACCGCGCCGGTTGGCGTGCGCCGCCCAGAAGGCCCCGACCGCCAGAAGCGCCGCCCAGACTACGCTGAAAACGTTCTCGGAGATGTGGAGGAACTGCGCTTCCCAGGCCTGGACCTTTGCGTCGTAGTCGCTCCACTCCATGCCATCCGTCCACATCGGCCCGTCCAGCGCCAGCGACGCCCCGACCTGATCCCCCCAGAGCGAACCGACGAGGAAGGCGAGGTTGCCGACCACGACGGCGAGGATCGCGAGGATCCCGGCGTGTCGCGCAAGGCGCTCGCTGCCCCGCCGCATCACGACGATGCAGAGCGCCGTCAGAGCCATCATCTGAAGGATCGTCAGCGTGCTTTCCGGCGAATAGAAGACGTACATCGCGTGGAAGTAATCCGTCCCGGTGTCGAGCATCTGCGCGAAGGGCGCGATGGCCAGCGCCGTCACAAGCCGCACGTCCAGAAGGACGCCCGCCGCCAACAGCAGCAGGAAGGCATAGCCGTTGACCGCCGCCGCCTCGAGACCGGAGGCGTCCGACATGGCGAAGCCAACGCCCGCAAGGTGCATGGCACCTCCCAGAAGCATCGTCGCGCCCGAGACGAAGCGCAGGGTCGCAGGCCCCTGACGGAAGACGAAAAAGGCGCCGCCCGCCACGACCGCACCGGCGATCATAAGGAAGACATCCGCGCCTTCGGCATAAAGACGCACCGCCTCGACCCCTGCCCCGCCCATCATCATTCCAGCCCCGATCAGCGCCGAGGCGTTTCCGAGCATCCGGTAGATTTCCCCGCCCTTCAACAGGACGGCAGCACCGGCAATCAGGAAGATCGTCCCGGCGAAGGCAACCGCCCCGGCGCTGCCAAGCCAGAAGATCAGCCCGAGAGTGGCCGCGACTATGCCGACGCAGAGCACCGAATTCACCGCAAGCGCCACCATCGTCTCACGCGACCGGCGCGCGATTTCGGCGGCCTGCGCGGCGTCGATGACGCCCTCGCGCAGAAGCCGCTCGGTATGCACGACGTGTGTCATGGAAGTTTCCTTTCCCTATCCCTTGTGAACATCGTTCACGCGGATACCTAGCATACCACTGAACGTCGTTCAACAACTTTCTTGAACGCCGTTCAGACGCGGTCGAACGACCACCGGCGCGGCCTGATCGCGCCCTGAAACCAGTTCACGAAGGTCACCATGGAAAAAACAGGAAGACCCGTCGCACTTCGGATCGCCGAGGCGTAGGGCGTCATGTTGGTGCATTCGAGAACGATCGCGCCCACGTCGGGGTTGGCCCGAACCAGCGCCAGAGCCGCCGCCACGTTGTCTTCCTCGGCCAGCGCGGGGTCCAGATCGGGCGCATCGCCAAGGATCGCCTCGGTGAAATGCGCCCCGCCCTCCGTCGTCCCGATCGGCGTCCCCTCCGGCACACCGGCCGCCGAAAGATGCGCGGGCGTCAGTGTCGAGCGCGAGATGGTCAGCACCCCCGCCATCTTTCCCTTCGGCAGCATCGCATTGACCGTCCGCACCTGCATCAGCGACGAAGTCAGCACCGGGATCGACACCGCCGCCGCCAACTCCTCCTGAAACAGCGCCAGGAACCCGCAGTTCGTCGTGATCCCGTCCGCTCCGTCCGCCTCCAGCGACCTCGCCGCCTCGATGAACGCGGGCAAAAGCCCCTCGCCGCCCTTCCGCACCACCCGGTCGGGCGAGGCGTCCCGCACCACGCGGTAGAGCACAGGGAAATCCCAGGTTCCTGCGTTCCCCATGTCGCCCAGGATGCGGGGGAACCGCGCCTCCAGCATCAGGATCCCCACCGATGCCCCATAGACCGCCTTCCCGCCCGTGATCCGCATGTCCGTCCTCCCTTGCCGCCGCGAGACTGCCCCAACCCCTTCCGGCGTCAAAAGGAATTGTCGCGGCTCAAGCGATGGGGCAGGCTCGCCGCCGGGGGACAGATGAATCAGGGCAACACACCGTCGGACAAGCGGACCGTCGCCATCGTGGGCGCGGGCATCGTCGGCGTCTCGACCGCGATCTGGTGCCTCCGCGACGGGCACGACGTGATCCTCGTCGACCGGAAGGGACCCGCCGAGGGCGCAAGTCACGGCAACGGCGGCGTGCTCGCCTCGTGCTCGATCATCCCCGTCACCGTTCCGGGCCTTCTGCGGAAGGTCCCCCGGATGCTGTTCGACCCGAACCAGCCCCTGTTCCTGAAGTGGGGCTACCTGCCCCGCCTGGCACCCTGGCTTCGCAGCTATCTCTCGAACGGCACCATCGCGGGCGTCGAACGGCGCGCGGCGGCACTCCACCCGATCATCGGCGACAGCCTCGCCGACCATCAGGCGCTGGCTCAGGGCACCGGCGCCGAAGGCTGGATCGTCCCCTCGGACTACGTCTTCCTCTATGACACCCGCGCCATGTACGAGGGCGACGCCTTCGGCTGGGACATCCGCCGCCGCCACGGCATCGAATGGGACGTGCTGGAGGGCGACGCGCTTCGCGCCTACGACCCCGCCCTCGGCCCCCGCTTCGCGCTTGCCGCACGCTGCGGCGATCACGGCCGGATCGCGGACCCTGGCCGCTACGTCAAGGACCTGGCACAGCACGCCGTCGCCCAAGGCGCGCGCCTCGTCATCGGAGACGCCACCGACGTCGCCCGTGAAGACGGCCGCGTCACCGGTCTCCGCGTCGGCGGCGAGACGATCCCCTGCGACGCCGTCGTGCTGGCGGCCGGCGCCTGGTCCAAGGGCCTCGCCCAGAAGCTCGGCGTCACCGTCCCCCTCGAAAGCGAGCGCGGCTATCACCTCGAGCTTTGGGAGCCCTCGGTCATGCCCCGCGCGCCCGTCATGGTCGCCAGCGGCAAGTTCGTCGCCACCCCGATGGAGGGCCGCATCCGCCTCGCCGGCGTGGTCGAGTTCGGCGGCCTCGACGCCCCCGCCTCCCGCGCGCCCTTCCGACTGCTGGAGAGGAACATCCGCGCCGCCATTCCCGGCCTGACCTGGAAGAAGACCGTCGAATGGATGGGCCACCGACCGTCCATCGCTGACTCGATCCCGCTGATCGGCGAGGTGCCCGGCACTCAAGGTGCCTTCTTCGGCTTCGGCCACGATCACGTCGGCCTCACCGGAGGCCCGAAAACCGGGCAGATCCTGTCCCGCCTGATCTCGGGACGACGCCCCAACATTGACCTTTCGCCCTATTCGCCTGCACGTTTCACCTGAACCAACAAGAACCAACCGGGAGACACCAAGATGAAGACATTCGCCACAATGGCCGCCGTGACGGCGCTGACCACCGGCGCGGCTTTTGCCGAGACCTGGGACATGCCGCTGGCCTATCCCGCGACCAACTTCCACACCGAGACCGCACAGGGCTTCGCCGACTGCGTCCGCGACGCGACGAGCGGAGAGATCGACATCCTGACCCACCCGAACGGCTCGCTCTTCCCGGGCGGCGACATCAAGCGCGCCGTCCAGACCGGTCAGGCCCTGATCGGCGAGCGTCTCCTGTCGGCCCACGCCAACGAGAACGCGCTCTTCGGCTACGACTCGATCCCCTTCCTCGCCACCTCCTTCGATGACAGCGTCAAATTGAACGAGGCCGCTCAGCCCGCGCTGGAAGAGCTTCTGGCCAGCCAGAACCTGCACTACCTCTACTCGGTGCCATGGCCGCCGCAGGGTCTCTACGCCAAGAAAGAGATCAACTCGGCCGCCGACCTCGAAGGCGTGAAGTTCCGCGCCTACAACGCCGCCACCGCGCGGCTGGCCGAGCTCGCCAAGATGCAGCCCGTCCAGATCGAGGCCGCCGAGCTCAGCCAGGCGCTGGCGACCGGCGTCGCCGAAAGCTTCGTCTCCTCCGGCTCGACCGGCTATGACGAAAAGGTCTGGGAGCACCTGACCCACTTCTACCAGGTCGACGCCTGGCTTCCCCGCAACACGATCTTCGCCAACCTCGACGCCTGGAACGGCCTCTCGGAAGAGAACAAGACCGCAATGTCCGATTGCGCCGCGACCGCAGCCGAGACCGGCCTTGCCAAGTCGAAAGAGCTGACCCAGTTCTACCTCGACGGCCTGGCCGAGGGCGGCATGACGGTGGCCCCTCCGGGCGACCAGCTCCGTACCGACTTTATGGGCTTCGGCGAGACCATGACGACCGAATGGCTCGACGCCACGGGCGAGCAGGGCCAGTCCATCGTCGACGGCTTCAAGAACTGATCGCCAACTTTCCCGGGCCGGCACGCCCCGGCCCGGGAACACCGCAGCACACGCCTCGAGAGGGTCCGCCCGTGCTTCATTTCTTCCCAAATACGCATGGCGCGCCCCTCGCCGCGACGTCCGCCGGATGAAAATTCTCCGCCGCGCCCTCGACGGGCTCTACCTCGGCTGCGCGATCCTGGCCGCGCTTTTCCTCGTCGCGATGCTCGTCATCATCGTGGCCCAGATGGTCGCGCGCTGGACAGGCGTCACCTTCCCGGGGGCCGCCTCCTACGCCGGCTACTGCATGGCCTCGGCCTCGTTCCTCGCCTTCGCGAACGCGCTGAACCAGGGCGCGCACATTAGGGTCGGCCTTCTCCTCACCGCCGTCGGACGCCACCGCCGCTGGCTCGAGCTCTGGTGCTTCGCCATCGGGGCGATGGCGGCATGGTTTCTCGCCCGCTATGCCGTCAACCTCGTCCTCTGGTCGCACCAGCTCGGTGACGTCAGCCAGGGCCAGGACGCGACGCCGCTCTGGATCCCGCAGTCCGCCATGGCGCTCGGCGCGGTCGTCTTCGCCATCGCGCTGACCGACCACCTCCTGCGCATCATCTTCGCGGGTGACCACGGCATCGCCGCCGAACTCGCCGGAGAGGGATCGACCGAATGAGCGACCTCTACGCCATCGGCATATTCCTCTTCGTCCTCTTCCTGCTCCTCGGCTCCGGCGTCTGGGTCGGCCTCGCGCTTCTCGGCGTGGCCTGGGTGGGCATGGAGCTTTTCACCTCGCGTCCCGTCGGCGACGCCATGGCCACCATCATCTGGACGGCTTCATCGTCCTGGACCCTGACCGCGCTGCCGCTCTTCATCTGGATGGGCGAGATCCTTTACCGAACAAGGCTCTCCGAGGACATGTTCAGGGGCCTCTCCCCCTGGATGGCGCGCCTGCCCGGAGGCCTCGTCCACACCAACATCGTCGGCTGCACCGTCTTCGCCGCCGTCTCGGGCTCGTCGGCCGCGACGCTGACCACCGTGGGCAAGATGTCCATCCCGGAACTGCGCGCGCGCGAATACCCCGAGCGCATGATCATCGGTACGCTCGCCGGTGCGGCGACCCTCGGCCTGATGATCCCGCCCTCGCTCACGCTGATCGTCTACGGCGTGACGGTGCGGGAATCGATCTCCAAGCTCTTCATGGCGGGCGTCTTTCCGGGCCTCGTCCTGGCGCTGATGTTCATGGTCTACGTCGCCGTCGCCTCGTCGCTCTCGTCCAACTTCAACCCGAAGCCCGAGCCGTACATGAGCTTCCTCGGCAAGGTCCGCAACTCGCGCTTCCTGATCCCGGTGATCTGCCTGATCTGCGTCGTCATCGGCTCGATGTACCTGGGCTTCGCCACCGCGACCGAGGCCGCGGCCTTCGGCGTCATCGGCGCGCTCGTCCTCGCGGCGACCCAAGGGCTCGCTGACGTGGAGCACCTTCACCCAAAGCCTCATGGGCGCCACCCGCACCTCGGCCATGATCGCGCTGATCCTCGCGGGCGCGGCCTTCCTGTCGCTGTCGATGGGCTTCACCGGCCTGCCGCGCGGCCTCGCCGACCTGATCGGCTCGTGGGAGCTGACACGCTTCCAACTCCTGATGGCACTTTTGGTCTTCTACATCGTCCTCGGCTGCTTCCTCGACGGCATCTCGTCCGTCGTCCTGACGATGGCCGTGGTCGAACCCATGATCCGAGAAGCCGGGATCGACATCGTGTGGTTCGGCATCTTCATCGTCGTCGTGGTCGAGATGGCGCAGATCACACCGCCGATCGGCTTCAACCTCTTCGTGCTGCAAGGCATGACCGGCCACGAGATGAGCTTCATCGCCCGCGCGGCGATCCCGATGTTCTTCATCATGGTGCTGATGGTCTTCATCCTCATCGCCTTCCCCGAACTGGCCACCTGGCTGCCCGAGAACATCCGACAGCGGCCCGGAGGGTGATCGCGGCACCCTTGCACCTCGCGGCCCGGCACGGCCGCCTCCTGCTGGTGGCGGGCCTCCTTGCCGGGCTGACGCTCCCCGCTCTGGCGCGCGAGGTGCGCGACGTTCTTCCTGCCCTTGTCGGCGGCATCCTCTTCCTCGCCGCGTTCCGCATCGGGCCGCGCGCAGCCCTCGGCAACATGGGCGACATCCGCCGCACGCTGGCGCTCTCGGCCGTGTTTCAGCTTGCCCTGCCGCTTGCCGCGCTCGGCCTCGCCATGAGCCTCGGCGTCGCCGACCGGCCCCTGGCGCTCGGCCTCATCCTGATGCTGACCGCGCCGTCCATCACCGGCAGCCCGAACTTCGCGGCGCTGATGGGCTACGACCCCGCGCCCCCGATGCGGCTCCTCGCCCTCGGCACCGCGCTCTTCCCACTGACGGCGCTCCCGATCCTCTGGGGCCTGCCCACGCTCGGAGACCCCTCCGAGGTCATCGCCGCCGCCCTCCGCCTGCTCGTCGTGATCTTCGGCGCGACCGGGGCGGGCTTCGCCCTCCGCGCGCTCCTCCCGCCGCTCTCGCCGGACCGCGTCCGCGCCCTCGACGGCCTCAGCGCCATCGCCCTCGCCGTCCTTGTCGTGGGGCTCATGTCCGCGCTCGGCCCGGCGCTTCTCGAAACCCCCGCCCGCGTCCTCGGCTGGCTCGCCATCGCCACAGCGGCCAACCTCGGCCTTCAGGCGGCAGCCTGGGCGCTTGGCCTCAAGCCCGGCGAAAGCCTCGTGGCCGGCAACCGCAACATCGCGCTCTTCCTCGTGGCGCTCCCGCCCGAGACGACGGCGCCGCTCCTGATCTTCATCGGCTGCTACCAGGTGCCGATGTACCTCACACCCTACCTGATGGCGCCGCTCTACAACCGCGCCCGAGCTTCTTCTGTCTGAAAATACTCCGGGGAGCGCGAGGGGCAGCGCCCCTCGCCTCAGACCCGCGCCTTCAGCGCCTCCAGCACCGAGGCCAGCACATCGCCCGCCGCCTCATCGCTGTCCGCCTCGACGTAGGCGCGCAATTCGGGCGCGTTCCCCGAGGGCCGGATATGGACAACGCGCCCGTCTGCGAAGGTCAGCCGCGCTCCGTCCGTCGTGTCGGTCGAGACCGGCGCGCCCAATCCGTCCGGCAGCACCGACAGGTCGCCGCCCAGCAGCGCCTCCACGATGCCCCGCGACATCTCGGGCGGCACGTCCTGCAACCGGTCCGTCGCGGTCCGCCGCGCCGGAAGGTCGGCGATCATGGCGCTGACCGAGCGCTTCTCCTGAGCCGCCGCCGCCAGCGTCGCCACGATCGGCAGCACCGCGTCGCGGGTCATCAGCGAAGGCAGCGAGATGCCCGCCCGCCCCACGTCCCACCCGAGCAGGAACCCGCCGTTCGGCTCATAGCCCGCGACGCGATGCGCATGCGCCGCCATCCGCGCCTCCATCGCCGCGATGACGTGGGGCGAGCCGATCTTCGTCCGCTGCACCCTGTGGAAGGCGCCCATGAGATCGACCATCGAATTGGCCGAGACCGTCGTCACCACCTCGTCCGCTCCGCACCAGCGCGCGGCGATCGGCCCCAGGATATCGCCCGGAACGATGCGCCCCCGGTCATCGACAAAAAGCGGCCGGTCCGCATCGCCGTCGGTCGAGACCAGCGCATCCAAGTCATGCTCCGCGACCCATGCCGCCAGCCGGGCACGCGTCGTCCGCATCCACCGCCTCGGTATCGACCGGCACGAAGGTCTCCGACGCACCGAGGCTCACCACCGCCGCCCCGAGACCCTCAAGGATATCCGGCAGCACTTCCGACGCGGTCGACGAATGAACCCAGACGCCCACCCTTCGTCCCGCAAGCACGCCATGCGGCAAACCCGAGACATACCGCGCGACATAGGCCTCTCGCGGCGCGTCGGTCTCTTCGACCTCCGCCTCGACAGCCTCGACCTTTCGCCGCGCCGCGACGGCTGCCGCCAGCGGCGCCTCGTCCGCCTTGGTGAACTCTCCCCGCGTCGTATAGAACTTCAGCCCGTTCCGATCCCCCGGGATATGACTTCCCGTGACCATGATCGACAGCGTCCCCGCCTCCAGCGCTGCCCCGGCCAGAGCAGGCGTCGGCAGGACACCGCAGTCGATCACCCGCAAGCCCTCGACCGCCGCTCCCTGCGCGACCGCCGCCGAGATTCGCGGCGAACTCTCGCGCCGGTCGCGGCCCACATAGAGCGTCCCGTTGTGGCCGTGCTGCGCAACGAAGGCCGCCGCATAGCGGGCCACAAGGTCGTCGGTCAGCTCCGTCGCGAGGCCGCGCAGACCGCTCGTGCCGAACTTGGGAGCCATGCCGACCTCAGCCGTTCAGGGACTTGCACTCGACCACGGGCGTGCGCACCCGTCCGGTCGTGCGCCAGTCGTCCAGGTTGTCGCAAACGAGGTTGCCCATGGCCGCCCGCGTCTCGACCGTGGCACTTCCGACGTGCGGCAGAAGAACGACGTTGTCCATCGCCTTCAGCGCGTCCGGGATCCGCGGCTCCTCCTCGAAGACGTCCAGCCCCGCCGCGCCCAGCTTGCCCGCCTGCAAAGCCTCGACCAGCGCCGCCTCGTCCACGACCGAACCCCGCGCCACGTTGATCAGCGTGCCCTCGGGTCCAAGCGCCTCCAGCACCTCCTTGCCGATCAGGTGCTTCGTCTCGTCGCCCCCCGGTGTGATGACGATCAGCACGTCCGCGTCCCGCGCCATCTCGATCAGGTCGGGGTAATAGCGATAGGGCGCGTCCTTCTCGCTGCGAGAGTGATAAACCACCTCGGCGTCGAACATCTCGACCTGCTCCGCGATGGTGGTCCCGATCCGTCCCAGGCCCACGATGCCCACGGTCCGCCCGCGCACGCTGCGGGTCAGAGGGAAGGCGCCCTTGGCCTCCCAGTCGCCCGACCGCGCCCATCTTTCGGCTGGCACCGCGCGGCGGCTGACCATCAGCCACAACAGGACCGCCGTATCCGCCACCTCGTCGTTCAGCACGTCGGGGGTGTTCGACACGAGGATGCCGCGCTTGGCTGCCGCCTCGGCGTCGATGCCGTCGTAGCCCACGCCGAAGCTCGAGATGACCTTGAGGTCCGGCAGTCCCGCCATGACCTCGGGCGCCACGCCCTTCGTCGTCACGACCGCCTCGATGCCCGCGCCATGCTGCGCCAGAAAGTCGGCCTGCCCGCTCTCGGGCAGGTGAACCACCTCGAAGCCCTCTGCGAGGCGGCCGTCCATGAAGTCGAGAAGCTTGCCGATCTGGAGAACCCTTGGACGATCAGACATCTTCGCGCACCGTCTGCTTCTGCACGCCCAGGCCCTCGATCGACAGTTCCACCACGTCGCCCGCCTTCAGATAGACCGGCGGCTTCATCCCCAGGCCCACGCCAGGAGGCGTCCCGGTCGAGATCACGTCGCCCGGATGCAGCGACCCGAGCTGCGACAGGTGCGACACGATCTCGGCCACGCCGAAGATCATCGTGCGCGTGTTCCCGGTCTGCCTCCGCGTGCCGTTCACGTCGAGCCACATGTCCAGCTCCTGCACGTCCGCCACCTCGTCGCGGGTAACCAGCCAGGGCCCCGTCGGCCCGAAGGTGTCGCAGGACTTGCCCTTGGTCCACTGGCCGGACAGGTGCATCTGGAAGTGCCGCTCGGACACGTCGTTGATGACGCAGAAGCCCGCGACATAGTCCATCGCGTCCTCGACGCTGACGTATTTCGCGGTCTTGCCGATCACCACGCCCAGTTCGACCTCCCAGTCGGTGTGGGTCGAGCCGCGCGGCATCACGATGTCGTCGTCCGGCCCCACGACCGCCGAGGTCGCCTTCATGAACAGGATCGGATGCTCGGGGATCGGGTTGCCGGTCTCCGCGGCGTGGTCGGTATAATTCAGGCCGATGCACAGGTACTTGCCGATGCCCGCCACGCAGGGACCGAACCGCGGGTTGCCGGACACCTCCGGCAGGCTCGACGGATCGAGCCCGCGGATACGCTCCAGCCCCTCGTCCGACAGTGCCGCCCCCCCGATGTCGTCGACATGCGCCGAGAGGTCGCGCAGCGTGCCGTCCCCGTCGATCAGGCCGGGCTTCTCTTCTCCGGGGTTGCCGTAGCGGACCAGTTTCATCTCGTCGTTCCTTCCTGTTCGTCAATGCCTTGCGGCGCGTTCTTCAGATCGTCCAGCCGCCGTCGACGGCCAGCGCTTGCCCTGTGGTGAACCCGGCTTCGTCCGAGGCGAGATAGACCGCCAGCGCCGCGATTTCCTCGGCCTTGCCGATGCGCTGCATCGGCTGGCGCTGGATGAAGGCGGCGCGCGCGGCGTCGTAATCCCCCGTCGCCCGCAGCCGGTCCTGAAGCGACGGGCTGTCGACGGTGCCCGGGCAGATCGCATTGCAGCGGATGCCCTTCGTCACGAAGTCACGCGCCACCGATTTCGTCAGCCCCAGGATCGCCGCCTTCGACGCGCCGTAAAGGCAGCGGTTCGGCACCCCGGTGATCGACGAAGCGACCGAGGCGATGTTGACGATGGCGCCGCGGCCCCGCTCCAGCATCCCCGGCAGCACCGCCCGCGTGGTGCGGAAGATCGACCGCACGTTCAGGTCGAAGGCGAAATCCCATTCCTCGTCCGTCGCCTCGAGGATGGTGCCGTTGTGGACCACGCCCGCGCAGTTGAAGAGGATGTCGGGCCGCGCCCGCGCCACCGCGTCCTTGACCGAGGCGTCGTCGCGCACGTCCATGCGGAAGGTCTCGATGGTGCCCTTCGCCTCGTCCTTCAGCGTGCCGAGAGCCTCTTGGTTCACGTCGCTGGCAAAGACCTCCGCCCCCTCGGCGGCAAAGGCGAGCGCCGTCGCGCGACCGATTCCCTGCCCCGAGGCGGTCAGAAGAGCCCGTTTTCCTTGAAGTCTTCCGGCCATGCCGCGTTCCCCCTGCGTCGACTTGTTTCGAATTGCCCTAGTGGAAGCCACCCCGGAATTCTAGTGTCGCCGCAAAAAGGGAGACCGCAATGACCTCACCGCTCTTCGATCTGACCGGCCGCCGCATCCTCGTCACCGGGGCCTCGAAGGGCATCGGGCGCGCCCTGGCCGAAGGTCTGGCCGAGCACGGCGCGCACGTCGTCCTGAACGCGCGGAGCGTCGACGCCCTCGAAACCGCCGCCGACGAATTGCGCGCTCAAGGGCACGGTGTCTCGACCGCCGCCTTCGACGTGACCGATGCGTCCGCCGTGGCCGAGGCCGTGGCACGAATCGAGGCGGACGGCCCCCTCGACGGCCTCGTCAACAACGCCGGGATGCAGTTCCGCACGGCCCTCGAGGACTACCCGCTCGAAAAGTGGGAGCAACTCTTCGCCACCAACGTCCGCAGCGTGTTCCTCGTCGGCCAGGCCGTGGCGCGCGGCATGATCGCCCGCAAGCGCGGCCGCATCGTCAACATCGCCTCGGTCCAGTCCGAACTCGCCCGGCCCTCGATCGCGCCCTACACGGCGACGAAGGGCGCGGTCCGCAACCTGACGCGCGGCATGGCCACCGACTGGGCGCGGCACGGCCTCCAGGTCAACGCCATCGCGCCCGGCTACTTCAAGACGCCGCTCAACGCCGCGCTCGTCGCCGACGCCGACTTCTCGGCCTGGCTCGAAAAGCGCACGCCTGCAGGCCGCTGGGGCGACGTCGGCGAACTGAAGGGCGCGGCGGTCTTCCTCCTGTCCGACGCGGCCAGCTTCGTGAACGGCCAGACCCTCTACGTGGACGGCGGGATCACCGCCTCGATCTGACCCCGCCTTTCATCGGTCCTCAAATATCCCGGGGGCGTGGGGGCAGAGCCCCCACCCGCGTCGGCGCCGAAGGCGGCGATCCGCATTTGTGCCGGTCCTCGGCTTGACGCCCACGCCCCACGGCCCCACACCTGAAGCAACTCAAACGGGAGTCCCGGCATGAAAATCCTCATCATCGGCGGCGGCGGGATGGTCGGGCAGAAGCTCGCGGCCTCGCTTGCGAAAGAGCCGCTGACCCGCGGCGACGAGGTCACCCTCTTCGACATGGCCTTCCCCGGGCACGGCGGCGCGCAGGCCTCGCAGAAGATCCCCGGCAACGTCACCGATCCGGGCGCCATCCGCCGACTGGCGGCAGGGAGGCCGGACCTCGTCTACCACCTCGCCTCCATCGTCTCGGGCGAGGCCGAATCGAACTTCGATCTCGGCTGGTCGGTGAACATGACCGCCTTCCGCGACTTCCTCGAAGCCTTCCGCTCCGAGGTGCAGGCCTCGAAGGGTGACTACAAGCCGCGGATCATCTTCACCTCGTCCATCGCCGTCTTCGGTCCGCCGTTCCCCGACAAGATCGGTGACGAATTCCTGTCCGCGCCCCAGACCAGCTATGGCGCGCAGAAGGCGATCTCGGAACTTCTGCTCGGCGACTACATCCGCAAGGGCGTCTTCGACGGCATGGCGATCCGCCTGCCGACGATCTGCGTCCGTCCCGGAAAGGCAAACCTCGCCGCTTCGTCGTTCTTCTCGGGCATCATCCGCGAGCCCCTGAACGGCAAGGAGGCGATCCTGCCCGTCCCCGACACGGTTCGTCACTGGCACGCCTCGCCGCGCTCTGCGGCAGGCTTCCTGCGTCACGCCGCGACCCTCGACACCGACCTCCTCGGAACGCGCCGCGCGCTCAACATGCCCGGCGTCTCCTGCACCGTGGCCGAGCAGATCGAGGCCCTGCGCGAAATCGCGGGCGACGAGGTCGTGGCCCGGATCAAGCCTCGGCCCGACGAGACCATCATGCGCATCGTCTCGGGCTGGCCGCGCGACTTCGACCCGCAGCGGGCGCGCGACCTCGGCTTCACCGCCGAATCGGACTTTCACGAGATCATCCGCACCTACATGGACGAGGACATGACGAAGGCCTGAGCCTCAGGCGGCCTCGCGGATGTTCCGCCGAAGGTGCGTCTCGATGGCCCGCGCGCATCCCGCGGCGTCGCGGGCAAGTGCCGCATCGAGGATCTGCTGGTGCTCGTCGGCGATCATGCCGAAGTAGGCCCCGCCGAACTCCTCGGTCAGGGTCATCATCTGCTGCCGGAACTGGAGGTAGATGTTGGCGTGGGTGCGCCGGATCAGCGCCGAGCCGCAGGCCGAGATCAGGGTTTCGTGGAAATGCCGCTCGGCCTCGGACCAGAGCGCGCGGAAGGGCTCCATGTCGCCGGCCATGAGGATGCGGGTCTGGATGTGGACCAGCGCGTGATGCGCGGCGTTCAGATGCATCTCCCAGGCGACGCCGCCCTTCTCCATTGACCGCTCCGCCCCCTCCTGTTCCAGCAGGATGCGGAAGCGCGTCACGTCATTGAAGATCGACTGGTCGACAGCCCTCACGCGAAAGCCGCGCTGCGCTTCGAATTCCACCAGACCGATCGTCACCAGCCGGTGCAGCACCTCGCGGACGGTGTTGGCCGAACAGCCGTAGTCGCCCTGAAGGTCCGAGGGTTTCAGCTTGTGACCGGGCCGCAGCGTGGCGTTCATCAGCCTCCGCTTCAGATCCTCGTAGATGTCCGGTGTCTCGACGCGCATGACGCCCTCCTCCCGGCACCTTAGCGAAATCCCGCATCCTGTCAAAAATTTCGAAATTTCGCGCTTTTTCAATTTCGCGTTGGCAGAGGGGGGTCGAGTTGCTACCGTGACCTGCGTTGACGACGTCCGAAAGGACGCAAAAATGAAACGGGAGGAATTCATGAAATTCGTGAAGTATGCGGCTTTCGCCGCAGGCACCGTCGCCATGCTTGCCGGAACCTCGGCACTGGCGCAGACCACGCTCCGCATCCAGACGCACTATGCGCCCGAATCGCTTTCGGGGAAGAATGCGGCGATGTTCATCGACGACATCCAGACGATGTCGAACGGCGAAATCCAGGTCGAGATGTTCTACTCGTCCGCTGTCGTGAAGTCGGTCGAGACCTTCGACGCGGCCGCCACCGGCATCCTCGACTGCGACATGACGGGCGGCGCCTACCAGACCGGCAAGAACCCCGCGTTCCAGTTCGTGGGCGACATCATGGGCGGCTACGACACCCCCTACCAGCAGCTTTCGTGGCTCCTGATCGGCGGCGGCAAGGAAGACGCGCAGACCCTCTACAACCAGTACGGCATGCAACTCGTCGGCTGGTGGGTCGTCGGACAGGAGGCGCTGGCGTCCACCAAGCCGATCCAGAACGCCGAAGACTTCAAGGACTGGAAATTCCGCTCGCCCCCGGGCATGGAGACCAAGATCTTCGAAAAGCTCGGCGCCTCGCCGATCGTGATGGACTTCACCGAGGTCTTCACCGCGCTGGAAACCGGCATCATCGAAGGCGCCGACGCCTCGATCCTCGCCAACAACCAGTCGATGGGTCTCTACGACATCGCCCAGCATGCGACCTACCCCGGCTTCCACTCGATGCCGTCGGACCACCTCGCCTGCAACAAGTCCGTCTGGGACGCCATGCCGGACCACCACAAGCGGATCATGGAAGTTGCGATGGAGAAGCTTGGTCTCCGCCAGGCTCTCGAAGGTGACAAGGCCAACGCCGAGGCCGCCGTGGCCCTCGCCGAAGGCGGCGTGACCATCCACAACTGGGCCGAAGAAGATCGCGCCGCCTTCCGCAAGGCAGCGCAGGACACATGGCCCGAGTTCGCGACCACGCCGGAAGCCAAGGCGCTGGTCGACAGCCACCTCGCCTACCTCAAGGTTCTGGGACTCGTCTCGGACCAGTAAGCCGACCCTGCCGGCGGAGCCGCCTTGCGCGCTCCGCCGGCACACCGCTTCTGAAGACGGCCCGGGAGGGGTCGGGGGACCGAGGGGCGACATGCACCAAGAACAGGGAACTCTGGTCGAGTGGCTTGCGCCGCTGGCCTTCTGCGTCGTCTCGGGCTGGCTCGTCTGGCACGCACCCGCCTACATCCTCGATTTCGGACCCGAGAACGGCCAGCTCGCCGCGCAGCTTGCCCGGACGGACGTGACCCCGAACCTTTCGCCGATCTTCGCCTTCGGCGACATCGTCGACTATGCCGCGCTGATCCTCTGCCCGCTCCTCTTCATCCTGGGCGTGATGACCGTCCGCCGGGCGCCGATGGAATACGAGCACTGGAACGGCTTCGACCGCATCTCTGTCTTCCTCGGCCGCGTCACGATGATCCTCGTCCTCATCCTGACCTCGGTGATGATCTACGAAGTCCTGATGCGCTACGTCTTCGAACGCCCGACGCTCTGGGCCAACGAGCTGTCGCTCTGGCTCGCCGGGTTCGTCTTCCTGCTGGCCGGCCTCTACTCGATGCAGCAGCGCAGCCACATCCGCATCTTCCTGCTCTACGACGTCTGCCCGCGCTGGCTGCAACGCCTCTTCGACGTGATCTCGACCGGGCTGATCGTGCTCTTCGCCTTCTTCCTGATCTACGGAGCCTACGGCGAAGCCTTCCAGAAATTCATGAGGTGGGAGACCTTCGGCACCGCCTTCGACCCGCCCATCCCCGCCACGCTCAAGATCATGGTGCTTCTCGTCGTGACGCTGGTGGCGCTTCAGGCCGTGGTGAACCTCTTCGCCGACTGGAACAACGAGCCCGTGATCCACACCGCCGCCGACGACATCGACGAGGGCGAGCTTGAACGTCTGCGTGCCGCCGTCGGCGACGAGGGCACCGCCGATCTGGACGTCACACGCGCCTCCGTTCAGGACAGGGACACCCGCTGATGGACGTCGGAACGATCTCTCTCGTGCTCATGCTGGGCCTCGTGGCGCTCCTCGCCATCGGGATGCCGCTCGGCCTCGCCTCGGCGATCCTCGCCGTCCTCGTCCTCGTGATGAAGTTCGAGCCGGCCCTTCTTCTCCAACCATGGACCTTCGGCGACGGCCTCCTGACGGCGAAGCCCGGCACCGGGCCGCTCAACATCCTCGCGCAGAAGATCTACGGCCTTCTGACCGATTACGTCCTGATCTCGATACCGCTCTTCATCTTCATGGCGGCCCTCCTCGAAAGGTCGGGCATCGCCAAGGACATGTACAACTCGCTGAACGTCTGGCTGAACCGGACGCGCGGCGGCATCGCCATCGTCACCTCGCTCATGGCGGTCATCATGGCGGCGATGTCGGGCATCATCGGCGGCGAGGTCGTGCTTCTGGGCCTCATCGCGCTGCCGCAGATGCTGCGCCTCGGCTACAACCAGAACCTCGCCATCGGCACGATCTGCGCCTCGGGGTCGCTCGGCACGATGATCCCGCCGTCAATCGTCCTCATCATCTACGGCCTCATCACCGAGACCTCGATCAAGGCGCTGTTCACCGCGGCCTTCCTGCCCGGCTTCATGCTGGCCTCGATGATCATCATCTACATCATCGTCCGCACCCAGCTGAACCCGTCGCTCGCCCCCCTGCCGATCGAGAAGCTGAGCTCGGATCTCGCCCAGCCGAACCTGTCGTCGTCGCGCCGCGCCCGGCTCGAGGCTGACCTCGCCGCCCTGAACGCTCAACCCGCAGGGGCCGAGAAGATGGCGCTCTTCGCCGCCTTCCTGTCGATCCTCACGGCAGGCTTTACGCTGATGCTGTTCCTGCGCGCCGCCTTCTTCACGGTCGCCGGACAGAACGTGTCGCGCGAGGGCGTCGACGACATCGCCCTCGGCACGGCGGCCCACCTGCCCTGGCTCGGCGGCATCTTCCTCGTGGCGATGGCGCTGATCCTCTTCGTCTTCGGGCGCGAGAAAACCGCACGCGGCTGGCTCATGGGCAAGGGCCTCGTGCCGCCGATCGTGGTCATCGGCGTCGTCCTCGGCTCGATCTACGGCGGCATCACCGGCATCACCGAGGCCGCCGGCATGGGCGCGCTCGCGGTCTTCATCCTGATGACGCTCTACCAGAAAAGCTTCGGCGGCTGGCTCGGCACGATCCAGGGCGCGCTGATCCCGATCATCGCCTTCGTGACGCTCCTCATCGTCCTGCCGCACTTCGTCGTTGACGGTGACCGCGAATGGCTGGTCAAGCTTCAGGTCGCGGGCACCTTCTTCCTTCTCATCCTCCTGACGCTGCGTATCCCCGCGGTGCGCGACGGCCTCTGGGACAGCCTTCTGCGGACGCTCCGCTCCACCGGCACGATCATCTGGGTCACCATCGGTGCCGCCGCTCTTGCCGGCGCCTACACCATCGCGGGCGGTCCGCAGTTCGTGGCCGACCTGATCGTCGGGTCCGATATGCCGACCATGCTGATCCTGCTGACCATGATGGTCATCCTTCTGTTCATGGGCGCCTTCATGGACTGGGTCGGCATCGTCCTTCTCATCATCCCGGTGTTCCTGCCCATCGTGCAGCGCCTCCCCATCGAAGAGATCGGCTATTTCGGAGAACTCCAGCCCAAGTACCTCTCGGTCTGGTTCGGGGTCCTCTTCTGCATGAACATGCAGGTCAGCTTCCTCTCGCCGCCTTTCGGCCCCGCCGCCTTCTACCTCAAGTCGGTGGCGCCCCCGCACATCTCGCTTACCGACATCTTCAAGGGCTTCCTGCCCTTCATATGCATCCAGCTTCTCGCCCTGACGGTCCTTCTTCTCTGGCCGCCGATCGTCGAGATCCTGCTCGACTGGGGACAACCATGAGACTGACCGACGACCAACTCCGCTTCTTCGAAACCCAGGGCTACCTGGTGGTCGAGGGCATTCTCGGCGACGACGTGCTCGCCCCCGTCCGCGCCGAATACGAGACCCTGCTCGACCGCATTCTGGACGGCTGGGGCGTGGCGCGGCAGGGCGACTTCGCCGACAAGATCGGCACTGCCAACGACACGGGCCGCGACTGGTTTCAGCCGATGGACATCTCGCTCCCGGGCGACCGCATCGAGGCCGACACGCCCATGCACATCGGCCCCGCGGTCTTCGACATGATCAACGCGCCCGGCCTCCTCGACATGGTCGAGGACTTGATCGGGCCCGAGATCACTTCGAACCCGATCCAGCACGTCCGTATCAAACCGCCCCAGCGCAAGCTCCGCGCCGACGAGGCTCGGGCCCACGTCGGCGGCACCGACTGGCATCAGGACCGTGCCGTGGCGCTCGAAGAGGCCGACCAGACCCGCATGGTGACCGTCTGGCTCGCCGTCACCGACGCCACGGTCGAGAACGGCTGCCTCCAGGTCGTGCCCGGACGCGCCGACCTCTTGCCGCACTGCCCGCAGCGCCAGACCTCCATCGCCAAGGGCTTCGTCGACACCGACCTCGCGGTGCCGCTCCCCGTGAAGGCCGGCGGCGCGGTGATCTTCCATCCGATGACGCCCCACGCCTCGCTCGACGAACGTCTCGGACGGCATCCGCTGGTCGTTCGACCTGCGCTACAACGTGACCGGCGATCCCACGGGCCGCAGCCACTTCCCCGAGTTCGTCGCCCGATCCCGCGCGAACCCGGCGACCGAACTGCGTGACTGGCGCGTATGGCAGAAGATGTGGGACGACGCCCGCGCCCGTCTCGCTGCCGCGCCGCACATCGACCTTCACCGCTGGAGCGCCGACGCCCCCGTCTGCGCCTGAGCCCATGCCGCTTCATCTTGCCCGAAATACGCAGGCCCGGCCGGGCACCGCGCGCACCGTTCACGCGTCTCTCCGGCCGATCCCCTGCCATACGCTTTGCCGACAGTTTGCCGACGCGATGCCGACAGCGCCTTTCGCCCGCTTTCCAACAGGATTAACGTCGATTCGCGGCGCCCCGCGCGATCCATCGTCCCCGGCCCCCGCCCGCCCCATTCATCCCGGAGCAACCCGATGAAACCGACCGTCCGTCTCGACCCGTCCGACAACGTCGTCACCGCCACCCGCGCGCTCGAGGCCGGCGCAGCGGTCGAGGCCGTCGCCACCACCTCGCTGATCCCCTCGGGCCACAAGATCGCGACCGAGGCGATCCCGCAGGGCGGACCGATCCGCAAGTACGCCCAGCTTATCGGCTATGCCGCAACGGACATCGCGGCGGGCGATCACGTCCACACCCACAACACCGAGTTCCGCAACACCGAGCATGGCCTATGAATTCGGAACCAATCTCCGCAACGTCGAGATGGTCCCCGAGGAGAAGCGCGACACCTTCATGGGCTACCGCCGCGAAAACGGCTCGGTCGGCACGCGCAACTACATCGCCGTCGTCACATCGGTGAACTGCTCCGCCACCGCCGCCCGCCGCATCGCCGACGCCTTCGGCCCCGAAGAGCTTGCCCAATATCCCAACGTCGATGGCGTCGTGGCCTTTGTCCACGGCACCGGCTGCGGCATGGCGGGCGACGGCGACGGGTTCGAGGCGCTTCAGCGCGTCATGTGGGGCTATGCCAAGCACCCCAACCACGCAGGCGTCCTGATGGTGGGCCTTGGCTGCGAGATGAACCAGATCGACTGGCTGCTGGAGGCCTATGGCCTGAAGCAAAGCCCGACGTTCCAAACCATGAATATTCAAGGCGTTGCAGGCCTTCGCAAGACCATCGAACTGGGAATCGAGAAGGTCCGCTCGATGCTTCCGATAGCCAACGAAGCCAAGCGCGAACCCTGCCCAGCGTCCGAATTGATGGTCGCCCTTCAATGCGGCGGCTCCGACGCCTGGTCCGGCATCACGGCCAATCCCGCGCTCGGCTACGCCTGCGACCTCCTCGTCGCCCAGGGCGGCACCGGCGTCCTCGCAGAAACGCCCGAGATCTACGGCGCCGAGCACCTGCTGACCGCCCGTGCCGTCGACCGCCCCGTCGGCGACCGCCTCGTCGGCCTGATCCGCTGGTGGGAGGACTACACCGCCCGCAACAAGGGCTCGATGGACAACAACCCTTCACCCGGCAACAAGAAGGGCGGCCTGACGACGATCCTCGAAAAGTCGCTCGGCGCCGCTGCGAAGGGCGGCACCACCCCGCTGACCGGCGTCTACAAATACGCCGAACCCGTCCGCGCCAAGGGCTTCACCTTCATGGACTCGCCCGGCTACGACCCGGCCTCGGTCACCGGCCAGATCGCCGGCGGCTGCAACCTCGTCTGCTTCACGACCGGGCGCGGCTCTGCCTTCGGCTCGAAACCCGCCCCCACGATCAAGGTCGCGACCAACTCCGACATGTATGGCCGCATGATCGAAGACATGGACGTGAACGCCGGCACCATGCTCTCCGAGGGCGTCAGCCTCGAAGAGAAGGGCCGCGAAATATACGAGCTTTTCCTGCGGGTTGCGAGCGGAGAGCAATCCAAGTCCGAAGCGCAGGGCCTCGGCGACTACGAGTTCGTGCCCTGGCAGATCGGGGCCGTGATGTGACGGGGATCGACGTCACCCCGGACGCCGCGAATTTCGCATGCGAAACCTTTGCCGGGGGCCGCTCCCGGTGACGCGCCTTCTCGTCGCCGGTGCGGGCCTGATCGGCAGCCGCCATGCCGCCCACATCGCCGAGCATCCCGACCTGACGCTCGCAGGCGTGATCGACCCCGACCCCGCGCTGCGAGCCGCCTTCGACGCCCCCGGCTTCGCCTCGCTGGCCGACTGCGATGCCAAGGCGGACGGCATCGTCATCGCCACGCCCACGCAGTTCCACGAGGCCGTCTTCCTCGAAGCCGCCGCCCGCGGCCTCCACGCCCTCGTCGAAAAGCCCCTCGCCCCCGACCTCGACGCCGTCGACCGCATGATCGCGGCCGCGCGAGACGCCGGGGTCCACATCCTCACCGGCCACCACCGCCGCTTCCACCCTCGCGTCGCGGCCCTCAAGGACGTCCTGACCTCCGGCGCCATCGGCCGACCCATCCTCGCCAGCCTGATCTGGGCCGTCCGCAAACCCGATCCCTATTTCGAGGTGACATGGCGCCAGAGTGCCGACGGCGCGCCGGTCCGCCTCAACCTCTGCCACGAGATCGACCTCCTGCGGCATCTCTTCGGCGAGGTCACCGCCGTGGCTGGCCTCGGCTCGAACCCCGTCCGTCAGACGGCGCGCGTCGAATCCGGCGGGGCGGTCCTCGCCTTCGCCTCGGGCCTCACCGCCACCATCGCCTTCGCCGACACCACGCCCTCGCCCTGGGGGTTCGAGCATGGCACGGGCGAGAACCCGAACATCGCCACCACGGGTCAGGATTCGCTCCGCATCACGGGCACCGAAGGCGCCGTCGAGTTCCCTTCGCTTCGCGTCTGGACCGGCGCCGAGGACTGGTCGCAGGCCCCCGCGCCGCACTACGCCCCCGCCCCCGACGGCGTGCCACTCGATCCGCCAACTCGAACACTTCGCCGCCGTCTGCCGGGGCGAGACCCAGCCCCTCAACGACGCGGCAAGCGGACGGCGCACGCTGGAGCTGACCCTCGCGGTGGAGGCGGCGACCCTGCCGTCCGCCCCGTGAAGATCGCCATCGTCGGACGCGGCCTGATCGGCTCCGCCGCCGCACGGCACCTTGCTTGCGCGGGCCACGACGTGACCCTCATCGGTCCCGACGAACCGCCCCGCTTCGACACACATCACGGCGTCTTCGGCAGCCACTACGACGAGGGCCGCATCACCCGCGTCAACGACCGCCGCCCCTTTTTCGCGCGGGTCTCGCACGCCTCCATCGCTCGCTACGCCGAGATCGAGGCGCAAAGCGGCATCGCCTTCTTCACCGCCTCGGGCTCGCTGGTCGCGGGCGGCCCGGACTACATGGACGACGTCGCCAAGGGCCGAGAGGGCCTGTCGTTCGACTTCGACGACCTCTACCCCGATGCCCTGAAATCCCGCTTTCCCTACCTCGCCCTGCCCTCCGGCTTCGCCGGAGCCTTCGAACCGCACGCCGGTCACATCAGCCCCCGCCGTCTCGTCGCCGCCCAGACCGAGGCCGCGCGCCGCGCTGGCGCCAAGATCGTCGCGCAGGAGGCGCCTCGCGGTCGGCGACGGAAGAGTCCGCACCGCCGACGCAACCCACTCCGCCGACCGCGTCATCGTCGCGGCGGGCGGCTGGACCGACGCCGTCCTCGGCCGCTCCCCCGTGCTCGAGGTCTATGCCCGCACCGTCGCCTTCCACGAGATCGGCCCCGCGGAAGCCGAACGCCTTCGCGACATGCCCTCCTTCGTCTACGACTCGCCCGACGCCATCTACGTCCTGCCGCCCATAAGCTATCCGGACGGCAAGACCTGGCTGAAACTCGGCGGCGACCCCGTGGATGTCCTCCTCCCCGACCAGAAGGCGGTCGGCGAGTGGTTCCGAGGCGGCGGCAGCGTCGAGATCGGCGATTACCTGACCGACACCATCCGCCGCCTCGTGCCCGGCCTCGCCTTCGAGAGCCGCCACATCGCGCCCTGCGTAACGACATGGACCGACACGCGCGTCCCCGAGATCCGCCACCTCTCGCCCCGCCTGATCGTGGCGGCGGGCGGCAACGGCTCGGGCGCAAAATGCAGCGACGAGCTTGGCCGGATGGCGGCCGCGCTCACCACGGAAACAGCAGAGGAGACGACCCCATGACACACATCGGATTCATCGGACTTGGGCTCATGGGCTCGGCCATGGTGCAGCGTCTGCTGGACAAGGGCCATACGCTCACCGTCCTCGGCAACGTGAACCGCACCGGCGTCGACGCCGCCACCGCGCGCGGCGCGACCGAGGCCGCAACGGCCCGCGATCTGGCCGAAGCCGCCGACATCGTCATGCTGTGCATGGGCACCTCGGACCATGTCGAGGCCCGGATGCGAGGCGACGACGGCGTCATCGCCGGTCTCTCGGAGGGCAAGGTCGTCATCGACTTCGGCACCTCCCTTCCCGGCTCGACCGTTGCGCTCGGCAAGGAGGTCGCCGCCAAGAGTGCGACCATGCTGGACGCGCCCCTCGGCCGCACGCCGACCCACGGCCGCGAGGGCAAGCTCAACATCATGGGCGCGGGCGACGAGGCGACGTTCGAGCGTGTGCGCCCCGTGCTTGAGGACCTTGGCGAGAACATCTTCCACCTCGGCCCCCTCGGCTCGGGCCATACGATCAAGCTCATCAACAACTTCTACGCCATGGCCTCGGTCAACGCGCTGTCCGAAGCCTTCGCCGCCTGCGACATCGCCGGCGTTCCGCGCGAAAGCCTCTACAACGTGCTGTCCGCCGGCCCTAACGGCTCGGGCATGATGGACTTCATCAAGGCCTACGCCGTCGACGGCGATCCGACGAAGCTGTCCTTCTCGGTTCGCAATGCGCTCAAGGACGTCAGCTACTACGACCGCATGGTCAGCGATTTCGGTCGCAGCTCGATCATGGCCAAGGGCGCGAAGGAGGCCATCGGGCGCGCGGTCGAGGACGGCCACGGCGACGATCTCGTGCCGCAGATGGTCGACAGTTACGCCCGCTGGTTCGGCTGAGGATGGCCGCTCCCGCGCTCGACATCCGGGACGACCGCGTCGGCCTCGGCATCCTGATGATGCTGGGGACCTGGCTTTTCTTCGCGGTGACGGACACCACCGTGAAGTGGCTGGTGCTGGCGGGCATCCCGGCGCTCCAGCTCGCCTTCCTGCGCTATGCCGTGGCGCTCACCGTCTCGGTCGGCGTCGGGCTGTCGCGCGGCAGCGTGGCGGGGCTTCACAGCCGGGGCGACATGGCTCTTGTCGTCGTACGCGGCTCGCTTCTGGTGATGACGACGATCCTCAACTTCATCGCGCTCAAGTACCTTCCGCTGACGGTGACGGCGACCATCGCCAACTCCTCGCCCATCCTCGTCACCGCACTCGCCGTGCCGCTCCTGGGCGAACGTGTCGGTCCCTGGCGCTGGTTCGCCGTGGTCCTCGGCTTCATCGGCGTCGTCATCGTGATCCGCCCCTTCGGCGCGGAATTCCACTGGGCGACGCTCCTCGTCCTCGGCAACGCGACGGGCCTCGCCCTGTTCTCGATCCTGACGCGCAAGCTCTCGGGAAGGATCGCCACTCAGACCATGCAGGTCGCGGCGGGGACGGTCGGCACTGTTGTCCTCGCACCTTTCGCGCTGGCTGCCTGGACCTCGCCGGACACGCTTCTCGGCTGGATCCTCATGTTCGGCATCGGTGTCTCGGCCTGGGCCGGGACACGAAATCTTCTCGCGCGCGCACGCCCATGCCGAGGCGGGCGTGCTGATGCCCTTCTCCTATGTCTTCATCCTCTACGTCACCATCGCGGGCTTCATCGTCTTCGGCACCGTCCCGGACAATCCGACCCTCGTCGGAGGGGCGATCATCATCGCGTCGGGCCTCCTGATCTGGTGGCGGGAGCGACGGCGATGACGCGCGTCCTCTGCCTGGGCGAGGTGATGGTGGAGCTGTCGCTAGACGCGGCCGACCCGACACAAGCCACGGTCGGCGTTGCGGGCGACACCTACAATACCGCCGTCTACCTGAAACGCTCCGCGCCAAAGCTCGACGTCGCCTATGCCACCCGTCTCGGCCGCGACCGCTTCAGCACAATGATCCGCGAACGGCTCGCGGACGAAGATATCTCGGACGCCCTCGTCACCGAAAGCGACGACCGCCTGCCCGGCCTCTACGCCATATCGACCGACGCGGGCGGCGAAAGGTCCTTCCTCTACTGGCGCGACCGATCCGCCTACCGGACGTTCTTCGACGCGCCCGGCCCCGACGTCGACGCGATGGCAGCCTTCGACGTGATCTATCACTCCGCCATATCGATCGCCGTCCTGCCCGACGAGGCGCGACACCGCTTCCTCGACTGGCTCGCCACCTACCGCGAGGGCGGCGGATGCGTCGTGTTCGACTCGAACTACCGCCCCCGCCTCTGGCCCGACGCCGAGACTGCGCGGGCGGACATCGAGCGCGCCTGGCGGACCTGCGACATCGGCCTGCCGAGCGTCGACGACGAAGTATCGCTCTACGGCGACGGTGACGCGCAGGGCGTGATCGACCGCCTTTCCGCTTGGGGCGTCGGCTCTGGCGCGCTGAAGCGCGGAGAAAAGGGACCGCTCTCGCTTTCCGGCGCGACCTGCCCCGCCTGCCCGCCCGCCGCTCGCGTCGTGGACTCGACCGCCGCCGGCGACAGCTTCAACGGCGGATACCTCGGCGCGCGCCTGACTGGCGCCTCCGAGGCGGAAGCCCTTGCGGCAGGCCATGCGCTTGCCTCACAAGTGGTGCAGCATCGGGGCGCGATCCTGCCCCGTGGGGAGGACACATGAACCGATACGATCTCGACGGCCGCATCGCCGTCGTCACCGGGGGCGCCATGGGCATCGGACGCGCCGTCGCGCACCGTCTCGCCATCTCGGGCGCGACCATCGCCCTCTGGGACCTCGATCCCGACAAGGCCGCGCATGTGGCCCGCGAAATCGACGGCGACGCCCAGGCCTTCGCCTGCGACGTGGCGGACTGGTCCTCCGTCGAAGCCGCGCGCGACGCGACCCTCGCCCGCTTCGGACGCATCGACATCCTGGTGAACTCGGCCGGCATCGCGGGCAACGTGGCCGCCGTCGAGGACTACGACACCGCGTTGTGGGACCGCATCATGGCGGTGAACCTGACCGGCACCTTCCACACCAACAAGGCCGTCATCCCGTCCATGAAGGCGCAGAACTACGGCCGCATCGTCAACATCGCCTCGGTCGCGGGCAAGGAAGGCAACCCCAAGGCCAGCCACTATGCCGCCTCGAAGGCGGGCGTCATCGGCTTCACCAAGGCCATCGGCAAGGAGGTCGCGACCCACGACATCGCGGTCAACTGCGTCACCCCCGCCGCCGCCAACACGCCGATCCTCGAACAACTCACCGAGGAATTCATCCAGTTCATGCTGTCCAAGAATCCCCCGCGGCCGCTTCGTCGAGGTCGAGGAGATCGCCAACATGGTCGCCTGGCTTTCCTCCGAGGAATGCTCCTTCACCACGGGCGCTGTCTTCGACATCTCGGGCGGCCGCGCGACCTACTGATGTCCGTCATCCTGCCCGAAACACGCCGAGGCGGTCCGGAGGAGCAGCGCTCCCCCGGCGCCCGCCACACAGACTGAACCGAGGTCAACATGCTCCATACCATTCCCGGCTTCGACCGCATCGGCGAAGAGAACGCCTTCGCCGTCCTCGCCCGCGCCGGCGCCCTTGCCGCGCAAGGCAAGGACGTCATCAACCTCGGCATCGGCCAGCCCGACTTCCCGACGCCCGGCAACATCACGGAAGCGGCCGATCAAGGCGATCCGCGACGGCCACCACGGCTATACCCCCGCGACCGGCATCCTGCCGCTTCGCGAGGCGGTGGCCGCCGATCTCGACCGCCGTTTCGGCGCAACGGTCAGCCCCGACAACGTCCTGATCGTGCCCGGCGGCAAGGTCACCATGTTCGCCGCGATCCTGATGTTCGGCGAGCCGGGAGCCGAGATCCTCTACCCCGACCCCGGCTTCCCGATCTATCGCTCGATGATCGAGTTCACCGGCGCGAAACCGGTCCCGATCCCGATCCGCGAGGAGAACGGCTTCGCCTTCTCGGCCGAGGAAACCCTCGGCCTCCTCACCGACAAGACCCGCCTCATCATCGTCAACTCGCCCGCCAACCCCTGTGGAGGCGTCACGCCCAAGGCCGAGGTCGACAAGCTGGTCGCGGGCCTCGCCGACTGGCCCGACGTCGCGATCATGTCCGACGAAATCTACGACCAGATGCTCTACGACGGCGAGGAACACGTCACGCTCCTGAACTACCCCGAGATCCGCGACCGACTGATCCTGCTGAACGGCTGGTCCAAGACCTATGCCATGACCGGATGGCGGCTCGGCTACTCGGTCTGGCCGCAGAAGCTCTACGACAACGCCCGCAAGCTCGCCGTCAACTGCTGGTCCTGCGTCAACGCGCCCTCGCAATACGCAGCGCTCGAGGCGCTGACCGGTCCGCAGGACGAGGTGGGCAAGATGGTGGCCGAGTTCGACGCGCGCCGGAAACTGGTCGTCGACCTGCTGAACGGGATCGACGGCGTCTCCTGCATCGTGCCCAAGGGCGCCTTCTACGCCTTCCCGAACATCAAGGCGACGGGCCGGAAGGCCAAGCAGCTTGCCTCCGACCTCCTGGAAGGCCCGGGCGTCGCCACCATCGGCGGCCCCGACTTCGGCATCCTGGGCGAGGGCTACATCCGCCTCAGCTACGCCAATTCGCAGGACAACATCCGCGAGGCGCTGGCGCGCATGAAGGACTTCATCGAACGCGGCTAGGATGACTTTGCGGCAACTGCCGCCATCGCACCTCAATGCCGCCACATTGCTGACGCATTGCCGCAAAATCCTCGCCGGCGGGTCATAATCGGCGAGGATGCCATCCATGTTCGAACTGGAACGACCGTACCGGAAGCCACGGCCCGAAAAGCCGGTCGAGCGCCGCTGCCACCGCTGCCACGGCACCGGACGCTGCGCCTGCCGGTCCTGCGGCGGCCAGGGCCGGACCGCGACCAGCCGCAGCGCACTCGGCGAGCCGGTCTACATCCGCTGCACCGCCTGCTACGGCAGCAAGGTCAGCCGCTGCATCACCTGCGCAGGGATCGGCTTCATCACCTGACAGTTGACACCCGGCGCCGAGGGGCCAGCTTCCTCCCGGACCAAGGGGAGAAGCGAATGACCCACGACGACACGATCCGTAAGATCGTCGACACGATCCGTGACGTCGAAACCATCCGCGGCCTTTTCCTCTCGGGCAGCCATGGCAACGGCATGGCCGACGAATGGAGCGACATCGACTTCGTCCTCGTCACGCCAGAGGGCGCGTCCGACGCGATCGCCGCCGTCTGGCGTGAAGCCATTGCCTCAACAGGCAAGATCGTCCTCTGGTGGGACCGCAGGACCGTTCCCGTCCTCATCAACGCCATCACCGCCGACTGGACACGCACCGACGTCCTGATCCTCAAGCCCGAACAGATGAAGGCCCATGCGCAAAGCACCCTGAAGCCGCTCTTCGATCACGACGGCCTTTACGACACTTTGCCCGAGACGCCGTCGCCGAAGGTCTTCAATCCGGCCGCATTCCGCTACGCGGTCGAGAACTTCATCCGCATCCTGGGCCTCCTCCACCTCGCCGCCGGGCGCGAGGAATACATCAACGGCGTCCTCGGCGTCTTTCACCTGCGCAACGCCCTGGTCGAGCTTTTGATCGACGAGACCGCTGCCCCGAACCGGGGTGGCATCCTGCACCTGAACCGGCTCCTTTCCGACGACCAGAAGGCGCTTCTGACTTCGCTCCCGCCGCCCGTGGCCGAGCGGCAGGCGATGATCGACACGCACCTCGCCTATGCCCGCGCCTACCTGCCCCGCGCCCGCGCCCGGGCGGCGTCCCTCGGCGTGGACTGGCCGGAGGACTTCGAGACCGCAACCTGGCGCAAGCTCTCCGAAACCCTCGGCATCGACCGCCCCTATTGAACCCCCGCCCCGCAGCGTCGATGATCCCGCGAACTACGGGAGACAGCGGCATGACACACCCCACCATCGGCTTCATCGGGCTTGGCCTCATGGGCCACGGCATGGCGAAGAACATCGTCGAGAAGGGCTATTCCCTGCGCGTCATGGCGCACCGCAGGCGCGAGGCGGTCGAGGACCTGATCGGTCGCGGCGCCGTCGAGGTCTCGACACCGCGCGAGATGGCGGAGGTCTGCGAGATCGTCTTTCTCTGCGTCACCGGCTCGCCGCAGGTGGAAGCCAACGTGCGCGGCGACGACGGCCTCCTTGCCGGACTCCAAAAGGACGCGATCATCGTGGACTGCTCCACCTCCGACCCCGTGTCGACCCTCGCGCTCGCCGAGGAGATCCGCGCCGCGGGCGGCCACCTCGCCGACGCGCCCCTCTCGCGCACGCCAAAGGAAGCCTGGGAAGGCACGCTCGACGCGATGGTCGGCGCCGACCCCGAGGTCTTCGCCCGCATCAAGCCCGTGATCGAGACCTGGGCGGGCGTCATCGTCCACCTGGGCCCGACCGGACTCGGCCACAAGATGAAGCTCATCAACAACTTCATCGGCATGGGCTACGCCGCGCTCTATGCCGAGGCGCTGGCCATCGCCCGCAAGTCGGGCCTTTCGGCCAGCCAGGTCGACAGCGTCATCCGCCCCGGCAGACTTTCGAACGGCTTCTACGAGACTTTCATGAAATGGACGCTCGAGCAGGACGAGAACGCGCACCGCTTCTCGATCTCGAACGCGCACAAGGACATGGCCTACCTCGCCAACCTGGCCACATCCGTCGGCGCGGTGAATCCGATGCAGTCGGTGGTGAAGAATGCCTTCGCCGCGATGGAGGCGGCCGGAGAGGCCGACCGATACGTCCCGATGCTGGCCGACTTCATCGCCCGCGCGAACGGCCTGCCGAAGTTCGACTGACGGGCGCGTCCCCGCCAATCCGGGCGGCCGATCCACACGCCTAGCCGACGAACGCGCCGTCCCAACGGCCCGCGCGCAGGTCGTCGGCGCGTATGAAGAACCTCCGGTCTTCCGAACCGCCCGTGTCCCATCCAAGCGCCGGGTCTTCGCTGAACCGCGCCAGAAGACGAAACTCGGAATGATCATCCGGTTCGTCGTCGCCCCGGAACGGACCCGAACCGAAGGCCTGGTGATAGTCGTTTTCCAATCCGCCGAGCCACCTGCGGTATAGGTCGCTCCTTTCCTCGTCCAGGTCGCTCCCTGTATCGACGCAATGCCGTATCAGATCGTACATCGCGGTCATCCGTGCCTTCGACCAGCAGTTGTTCCGCAGACGAAACCCTTCGTTTCCCTTGCGCCCCGCGATCCGGTCCAGCAGGATTTCGATGCCGACCATCCCGTCCGCCGCCTTCCTGTAGGTCTCCGGAGGCATCAGATCGAAAAGCCCGGCGTCGCCGATCAGGCTGGCAAGAACGTCCAGCGCCTCTCGCACCTCGTCGATCCCGCGCCCCGTCTCGGGCGGCAACCCGGACCGGATCATCTCGTGATACCGTTCAATCAGCAGATACGGATGAACCGCCTGCGTCTTCTGTTCCGATAGGGTGCCGTGAGGTGTGGAGCTCCAGACGATGTCGCGCTTGATCAGCGAACGCTTTCCGTCCATGCCGGAATACCCCTCCAGATGCGCCACAACCCGCATGGGCCAGTGCCGCAAAAGGCGCGGCGCGTCCTCCACGACAGTGGCGGTCGACAGGTAACGTTCCCAGTAGTCCCCGCCGAGCGGCGGCAGATCCTCCGGCGCGTCCGTGGGAATGATCGTGGCCTCCGGAACGTAGACCACCTTGTGCTGATACCTGCTGTAAGGCCACTTCTCCAGCCGGGAACACTCATCGCTCTGCGAAACGAAGAACGCCAGAGCGCCCTCGGGCGGCAACTCCCCCGACCAGGGCCCACGGGGAATCGTCGCAAGGTCGATCTGCGCCACGAAGCTCAAGGCATCCTTCGCGATATCGCCGCGCGGCCAGGAAAGACCTCCCAGGCACGGCAATCCGCCGAACCAGCAACCGGGCGTCGCGTCGCGCGCGTCCTCCGCCTTCACGAGATGCAGGAAATGCGTGGACGCGTCACCGCCCGAGGATCGCTGCGCCCCGTCGTCCTGATCCCCGTCCCGGTTCGCACTCATGACACGACCCCGGGGATTTCTGTCCCGCTCCTGCTCCGGCGGACCTCCCGCACCTCAGCCCTCATCGAACACCGTCTTTTTCGCCACCAGCCCCGGATCGCCCAGGTCCAGCCCGGCCAGCACCCGCGCGATCTGCGGCCCCGCGTCCCCCTTGCCATAGGGGTTCTCCGCCGCCGCCACCCGCGCCCGGAACGCCTCGTCGCTCAGCGCCGTCCGGATCGCAGCGAAGATCGCATCGGCCTCGCAGGAAACATGCAGCACGTTCTCGCCCCTGAGCCGCCCCTCCTGCCTGGGGCCGATGTCGACCGCGGGGCAGGCGAAAGCCGGCGTCTCCTTCAGACCCGAGGACGAGTTGCCGACGCAGACACCTCGGCCCACGCGCCCGCACCAGTTCAGCACGCCATGATAAAGCCACCGACCGAGGCTTCGCCGCAGGGTGACGCCGTCCCGCCCCGCGAAATCCTCCAGAGCCGCGACGATGGCGGCCGAGCCGAGGTCGCCGTTAGGATGGGTCAGGACAAGCTGCGCCCCCAACTCCGACCGCGCTCGTTCAAGCGCATCGAGGCAAGCCGCGATCTCATCCCTCGCCCGATCGGGAGAGGTGCTGATCGGGTGCAGCGTGAACAGAACCAGCGGTCTCTCGGCATCGAGCCCAAGCTCCTCCGCGACCCTCTCGGGCGGCGCGAAGTCCCCCGCCCGGATCAGGTCGATCGGCGGGAACCCCACGTCGTGAATGCGCCAGGCCTCTTCCCCCATCCTCCGCACCCGCCCCGCGGCCTCGGAGTTGGTCGTGAAATGGATATGCGCGAGCTTCGTCATCGCGTGGCGGACAACGTCGTCCAGCGTGCCCCCCTGCGTCAGATCTCCCCCTTCGATATGTGCCGTCGGCACCCCCATCTGGGTCGCAGCGATCATCGCTGCAAAGGCCTCGAACCGGTCGCCGTAGATTACCATCGCGTCCGGCCCCAGCCGCTCCAGAGCGTCCGTTACGCCCAGGACCGCCCGCCCAATGGCGCGCGGGGTCGAGGCCGCGCTTTCGCCCTCGCGCTTCACCGGCACCGTCGCCTCAGCCGTAAACTCGGGCGTGTCGGCGGAATCGCGGTCCATGCCCTCGATCAGCACGAGGTCCAGGTCGGGATGCGCGTCGATGGCCCGCAGCACCGGCAGCAGCAACCCGTACTCCGACCGGCTGCCGGTGAAGACGCCGATCCGCCGCGCCATCAGACCCGTTCCAGCGCGATGGCCGTCGCCTCGCCGCCGCCGATGCAGATTGAGGCCACGCCGCGCCGCGCGTTCCGCGCCCGCATCGCGCCGAGAAGCGTCACGAGGATCCGCGCACCCGACGCCCCGATGGGGTGGCCGAGCGCCACCGCGCCGCCGTTGACGTTCAGCCGCTCGTGCTCGATGCCAAGCTCGCGCATCGACGCCATCGGCACGCAGGCGAAGGCCTCGTTGATCTCGAAGAGGTCCACGTCGTCGACCGACCAGCCGGTCTTCTCGAACAGCCGCTGCTTGGCGTAGACAGGGGCGGTCGTGAACCATCCAGGCTCGCCCGCATAGGCCGCATGGCCGACGATCCGCGCTATCGGCTCCAATCCTAGTCGCTCCGCCTCCGACGCTGACGCCAGCACCAGCGCCGCAGCCCCGTCGTTGATCGAGGACGAGGACGCCGCCGTGATCGTGCCGTCCTTGCGGAAGGCGGGTCTCAGCGACGGGATCTTCGCGGGATCGATGCGGTCCGGCCCCTCGTCACGCGACACGACCGTGTCTCCCTTGCGCCCCTTGACCGTGACCGGCGCGATCTCCCAGTCGAACGACCCGTCTTCAGACGCACGCTTCGCCCGCGTCACGCTCTCGATGGCATAGGCGTCCTGGTCGTCGCGGGTGAACTGGTACTTCTCGGCGCAGTCCTCGCCGAAGGTGCCCATGCTGCGGCGGGTGCCGTTAGGGGCGATGTCATAGGCGTCCTCGAGCCCGTCGAGCATCATGTGGTCCATCAGCCCCACATGCCCGATCCGCGCCCCGCTCCGCCCCGTCGGCAGCAGGTAGGGCGCACCCGTCATGCTCTCCATCCCGCCTGCCACGACGACGCCGACCGAGCCCGCACGGATCGCGTCGTGGCCCTGCATCACCGTCTTCATGCCCGAGCCGCAGACCTTGGCGACCGTGGTGCAGGGCACGGACGCCGGTAGCCCAGCGCCAAGTGCCGCCTGCCGGGCGGGTGCCTGTCCCAGACCGGCAGACAGGACGTTGCCCATGAGGACCTCGCCCACGTCGTCCGGGGCGAGACCCGCATCGGCCAGTGCCGCCGCGATGGCGCGGGCGCCCAGTTCAGTCGCAGGCACTCCGGAGAAGGCGCCCTGAAAAGCGCCCAAGGGGGTGCGCGCCGCGCCGCAGATGTAGATGGGATCGGACATCGGATCTCCTCCTTCTTCGCGCCGACACTCTGCCCGCGCGCGGGGCGGGGTCAATCGTCAGCAGAGTCGAGGCGCACCAGAAGGTCGCCCTGCGCCACCTGCGCGCCGGGGGCCACCGTCACCTCGGCCACGCGCCCCGCGCGCGGCGCGGTCAGGCGGTGCTCCATCTTCATCGCTTCGAGGATGGCCAGCGTGTCGCCCTCGGCGACCGCCTGCCCTGCCTCGGCGCGGACCTGCGTGACGAGCCCCGGCATGGGAGCGAGGACCCTGTCGGCGGTCGCCGCCCCGGCCCCGGCCTTGCCGGTCGCAAAGGCGAGGTGGTGCTGCCGGTCCTCGCGTCGGACAAGGACGCCATTACGTGTCGTCACCACCCGTGCCGTCCCGGAGACGCCATCCTCGACGAAGGCGAGGTTGTCGCCGTCCCTTGACGCGCGTTCCAACGTCACTGCACCGAGAGGCGTCTCGACCGACGCGCCGCGCGCCCTCTGTCTCGACCGTCACCGCGCCGTCTTCAAACGCCACGACTTGCCGCGCAGGACCGAAGAGCCGGAAGTCGCGGAAGGGCACGTCGCCCGAGGTCAGAACGGCCAGCGCCGCCAAGGCGAAATCCACCGCCTCGGCCTCAGGCTCCGCCGTCAGCGCCTCGCCCTTTCGCGCGATCAGCCCGGTGTCGACCCGGCCCGCCGCCACGTCCTCGTCCGACAGAAGCCGCGACAGGAAGCCCCGGTTCGTCACCGACCCCGCGACAAGCGTCTCGTCCAGCGCGCGGACCAGCGACCGCAGCGCACTCCCCCGGTCGGGGCCATGCGCGATCAGCTTGGCGATCATCGGATCGTAGAAGGGCGTCACCTCGTCGCCCTCCTCCACGCCGGTGTCGACCCGGACACCGCCGCCGAAGCGCAGCACGTCCAGCCGCCCCGTCGCAGGCAGAAACCCGGCGGCGGCATCCTCGGCATAAAGCCGCGCCTCGACCGCATGTCCCGTCAGCCGCAACTCGTCCTGCGAGAAGGGCAGCGCCTGCCCCTCCGCCACCGCGATCTGGAGGGCGACGAGGTCGAGACCCGTCACCGCCTCGGTCACCGGATGCTCGACCTGAAGGCGGGTGTTCATCTCCATGAACCAGAAGGCGTCGGTGTCGGGAAAGCGCGCGCCGTCGACGATGAACTCGACCGTGCCCGCTCCCACATAGCCGACGGCTTTCGCGGCGGCGACGGCGGCGTCCCCCATCCTCTGCCGCAGCTCGGGCGTCATACCGGGCGCGGGGGCTTCCTCGATGACCTTCTGGTGCCGGCGCTGAAGCGAGCAGTCACGTTCGAATAGGTGAACGACATTGCCGTGCATGTCGCCGAAGACCTGAACCTCGATATGACGCGGGCTCTGGACGTATTTCTCGACGAGGCAGGCAGGGTCGCCGAAACTGGCCTGAGCCTCACGCCGGGCGCTTTCCAGAGCCTCGGCGAAGTCGCCTTCCCGCTCGACCAGCCGCATCCCCTTGCCGCCACCGCCCGCCCGCGCCTTTATGAGCACCGGGTAGCCGATTTCGGACGCCTTCTCAGAGCAGATATGCGGCATCCTGCACGTCACCGTGATAGCCGGGCACGACCGGCACGCCGGCGTCCTCCATCAGCGCCTTGGCCTTGTCCTTCAGTCCCATGGCGCGGATCGCCGAGGCGGGAGGACCGACGAAGGTCAATCCCGCCGCCTCGACAGCCTCGACGAAGGCGGGGTTCTCCGACAGGAAACCATAGCCCGGATGGATCGCATCGGCGCCGGTCGCGCGCGCGGCCTCGAGGATGGCATCGGCACGGAGATAGCTCTCGGCGACGGGCGCGGGACCGATCCGCACCGCCTCGTCCGCCATCCGCACATGCAGCGCCCCCGCATCGGCGTCCGAATGCACGGCCACCGTCGCAATCCCCAGCTCCCGGCAGGTGCGGATCACACGGCAGGCGATCTCGCCCCGGTTCGCGATCAGGAGCTTCCTAACCGGCATCGAGCCCTTCCTCGCGCATCGCCGCCTTTAGCGCTGCCTCGGCTTCGGGTCCGAAGGCCACCAGTCTCACGTCGAGAGGCGATCCTGCGACCTCTTCAACCGCGATCTTCGCGGCGCGCTCAATGGGAAAGCGGTAGACGCCGGTCGAGATCGCGGGGAAGGCGATGGACTCGCAGTCCGCCGCCTCGGCCAGCATCAGGGACACGCGGTAGCACGAGGCGAGAAGCTCCTCCTCATCGGCGTCGCCCCCTCTCCAGACCGGCCCGACCGTGTGGATGACGTACTTCGCCGGAAGGTCATAACCCGAGGTCAGCTTGGCCTGCCCCGTCTCGCAGCCGCCGAGCGTCCGGCACTCCGCGAGAAGCTTCGGACCCGCCGCCCGGTGAATCGCACCGTCGACGCCGCCCCCGCCCAGAAGCGACGAGTTCGCCGCGTTGACGATGGCGTCGACCTCCATCGTCGTGATGTCTCCCGTGACGACCGTGACCGGCATGACACCTCACATCCTGAAGAGGCCGAAGCGGGTGTCCCCGATCGGCGCGTTGAGCGTGGCCGACAGCGACAGCGCCAGGACCTCGCGGCTTTTCCTCGGGTCGACGATGCCGTCGTCCCAGAGACGCGCCGAAGCGTAGAGCGGATGGCTCTGGGAGCGGAACATCTCTTCGGTCGGTGCGCGGAAAGCGGCCTCATCGGCCTCGGACCAGCTTTCGCCCCGCGCCTCCATCGCCTGCCGCTTTACGATGGCCAATGTCCGCGCCGCCTGCTCGCCCCCCATGACCGCGATGCGGCTGTTCGGCCAGGCCCAGAGGAAGCGCGGTCCAAAGGCCCGCCCTGCCATGCCGTAGTTGCCCGCGCCATAGGAGGCGCCGACGATCATCGTCACCTTCGGAACGGCGGTGGTGGATACCGCCGTCACCATCTTCGCACCGTGCCGCGCGATGCCGCCCTCTTCGGCCTGACGCCCGACCATGAAGCCTGTGATGTTCTGGAGAAACACCAGCGGTACCTTCCGCTGGCTGCACAGCTCGATGAAGTGCGCCCCCTTCTGCGCGCTCTCCGAAAACAGGACTCCGTTGTTCGCCACGATCCCCACGGGAATGCCGTGAAGATGGGCGAACCCCGTCACCAGCGTCTCGCCGAAGCGCGCCTTGAACTCGTCGAAGCGGCTGCCGTCGACGATGCGCGCGATGACCTCGCGGATGTCGTAGGGCACGCGCGGATCGGCCGAGACGAGGCCCATGATCTCGGCCGGGTCGTAGGCCGGATCCTCAGGCGTCTCGCGGCGCAGGATGGCCCCTGTTTCCAGCCCGAGGTTCGCCACGATCCGCCGCGCGATCCGAAGCGCGTCGGCGTCGTCTTCGGCCAGATGGTCGGCCACGCCGGACAGACGCGTGTGCATTTCGCCGCCGCCCAGATCCTCGGCCGTCACCTCTTCGCCCGTCGCGGCTTTCACGAGTGGCGGACCGGCGAGGAAGATCGTGCCCTGGTTCCGGACGATCACCGTCTCGTCGCTCATCGCCGGTACATAGGCGCCGCCCGCCGTGCAGGAGCCCATGACGACGGCGATCTGCGGGATGCCTTCGGCACTCATCCGCGCCTGGTTGAAGAAGATGCGCCCGAAGTGGTCGCGGTCGGGAAAGACCTCGTCCTGGTTGGGCAGGTTCGCGCCGCCACTGTCCACGAGGTAGATGCAGGGCAGCCGGTTCTCGGCCGCGATCTCCTGCGCGCGGAGGTGCTTCTTCACTGTCAGCGGATAATAGGTCCCGCCCTTCACGGTCGCGTCGTTGGCAAGGATCATCACGTCGCGCCCCGAAACCCGGCCCACGCCCGCGATGGCACCCGCCGCCGCGATCTCGCCGCCATAGAGGCCATGCGCGGCCAGAAGTCCGATCTCGAGGAAGGGCGAGCCGGGATCGAGCAAGTTCTGCACCCGGTCGCGCGGCAGCATCTTGCCTCGGGACAGGTGCCGCTCGCGCGCCCTCTGGCCGCCGCCCGCAAGCGCCACCTCGGCCGCGGCCTCTGCCTCGGCAAGGTGCGCGCGCATCGCAGCCTCGTTTTCGGCGAAGGTTTCGGAACGCGGGCTGATGCGGCTTTCGATTTTCATGCGGCGACCCTGAACATGCGCTCGCGGGTTGGCGTTCTGTTGTCGGATCGGGACACGCTCATGCCGAATGAATGAACGGTCACGCCTCTGGAGGCAAGGGATGCCTCGGCGCTCTGGCCATCGGCGCGCGGATGGGGTTCCATGCCAGCATGGACACCCCGCGCCTGACGTCTCTTCTCTTCGTGCCCGCGGATAGCCCCGCGAAGGCCGCCAAGGCCCGGACCTCGGGTGCGGCAGGCCTCATCCTCGACCTTGAAGACAGCGTAGGACCCGACCGCAAAGCGGAGGCCCGCGCTGGACTGCCGGAGTTGATCGACGCTGCAGCCTCCAGCGCCGACGGTCCGTGAATCTGGGTCCGGATCAACCCGCTGGACAGCGGCCTCGCCCAGGACGACCTTGCCGCCGCCGTTCGCGCCGGACTGACCGGGATCATGCTGCCGAAGGCGTCCGGCGGCGAAGATATCGCAAGGCTGTCCGAGATGCTCGACGGGCGCGAAAGGGCTGCCGGGATCGAAGCCGGAGCGACCCGCATCCTCCCCATAGTCACCGAGACGCCCGCCGCTCTTTTCGCCCTCGCCTCCTACGCGCCCGCACATCTGCGCCTCGCCGCCCTGACCTGGGGCGCCGAAGACCTGAGTGCCGTTCTCGGCGCGACTGCGACCCGCGCTGATGGCGACTGGACCGGCCCCTACGCCATCGCCCGCGCGTTTACGCTCTTCGCCGCCGCGAACGCCGGCGTGCCCGCCATCGACACCGTCTACACCGATTTCCGCGACGCCGAGGGGTTGGCCCTGTCGGCCCGCGCGGCGCGGCGCGACGGGTTTCTCGGCCAAATGGCGATTCATCCCGCGCAAGTTCCTGTCATCGAGACCGCCTATGCTCCGAGCGAGGACGACATCGCGCTGGCCCGCCGCATCGTCGCGGCCTTCGCCGAGACGCCGGGCCTGGGCACGGTCGGCATCGACGGCCAGATGATCGACATCCCGCACCTGAAACGCGCGCGGCGCCTTCTCGCCTCGGCAGGGCTAAAGGAATGACTCCTGCCCTTCATTTCTTCTCAAGTACGCAATCGCGCAGGGCTCTCCGAAGGAGCCGCGCATGGGCCTGATGGACGGACAGGTCGCCCTCGTCACCGGCGCGGGGAGAGGCGTGGGCCGAGGCATCGCGCTCGAACTCGCGAGGCAGGGCGCGGCGGTGGTGGTCAACGACCTCGGCGCCTCGCTTTCTGGCGAGGGCGGCGACGCCTCTCCGGCGGCTCAGGTGGCAGACGAAATCCGGGCGGCAGGCGGACGCGCCATCGCCGACGGCCATTCGGTCGCCGACTGGGACGGCGCCCATGCTATGGTCGACCGGGCGCTGTCCGAGTTCGGTCGGATCGACGCGGTGGTGAACAACGCGGGCATCCTGCGCGACGTCCTCTTCCACAAGATGACCGAGGCGGACTTCGACGCCGTCGTCGCCGTCCATCTGAAGGGCAGCTTCAACGTCGCCCGCGCCGCCGCACCGCACTTCCGCGCCCAAGGCTCGGGCGCCTACGTCCACATGACCTCGACCAGCGGGCTGATCGGCAACCTGGGCCAGGCGAACTATTCCGCCGCGAAGCTCGGCATCGCGGGGCTGTCGAAGTCGATCGCGCTCGACATGGCGCGCTTCGGGGTCCGGTCGAACGCGGTGGCGCCCTTCGCCGGCACCCGGATGATCGCCTCCATCCCTGCCCGGACACCCGAGGAGGTCGAGCGAGTCGAGCGCCTGCGCGCCCTCGACCCCGACCGGATCGCTCCTCTTGTCGCGGCCCTCCTCGCTCCCGGTTCGACCGTCACGGGACAGATCTTCGGCGCGCGCAGCGGACGAGCTTTACCTCTTCAGCCAGCACCGGCCGGTGCGGATGGCGCATACCTCGGACGGCTGGACTGCCGAGAGCATTCTCGAACGCGTGCTGCCGCAGTTCGAGACCGCCTTCACACCCCTCGACACCTCCGCGGAGGTCTTCTCGTGGGATCCCGCCTGAGGGCCCGCTGCACTTGACGGGCCCTCCCCGGCCATGTCTCAACAGGTCAGGGGAGGATCGCGCATGGATTTCGCGCTGACCGAGGAACAGACCGCCATCTTCGACATGGCGCACGCTTTCGGGCGGACCGAGATAGCGCCTCATGCCCTCGATTGGGAGAAGGCGGGCGACATTCCGCGCGACCTGTGGACGAAGGCGGCCGAGTTGGGGCTGGGCGGCATCTATGTCTCGGACGATTACGGCGGCTCGGGCCTGTCCCGCCTCGACGCCACGCTGGTCTTCGAGGCTTTGTCGATGGCCTGCCCCTCGGTCGCGGCCTTCCTGTCCATCCACAACATGTGCGGCGGCATGATCGACCGTTACGGCTCGGACGAGATGAAGGCACGGCTGCTGCCGGGATGTGCCGGATGGAGACCGTGTTCTCCTATTGCCTGACGGAACCCGGCTCCGGCTCTGACGCCGCCGCCCTCCGCACGAAAGCCGAGCGGACGAACGAGGGCTGGTCGCTGACCGGCACCAAGGCCTTCATCTCGGGCGGCGGCTATTCGGACGCCTATATCGTCATGGCGCGCACGGGCGAGGACGGTCCGCGCGGGATTTCGGCCATCGTCATCGAGGACGGCACCGATGGCCTGTCCTTCGGCAAACTCGAGGACAAGATGGGCTGGCGTGCGCAGCCGACGCGGCAGGTGCAACTCGACGCCGCGCAGGTGCCCGCGGAGAACCTGATCGGCGACGAGGGACGCGGCTTTTCCTACGCCATGGCGGGTCTCGACGGCGGTCGGCTGAACATCGCCGCCACCGCGCTTGGTGCGGCGCAGGAGGCGCTCGACCGCACCGTCGCCTACATGGGCGAGCGAAAGGCTTTTGGGCAGACACTCGACCGCTTCCAGGCGCTTCAGTTCCGGCTGGCTGAGGCCGAGGTCAAGCTTCAGGCCGCGCGCGTGTTCCTGCGTCAGGCGGCGTGGAAACTGGACCTGGGCACACCCGACGCGACACGCCACTGCGCCATGGCCAAGATGTTCGTCACCGACCGGGCCTTCGAGGTGGCCAACGACTGCCTCCAGCTTCACGGCGGCTATGGCTACCTCGCCGATTACGGGATCGAGAAAATCGTCCGCGACCTGCGCGTCCACCAGATCCTCGAGGGCACGAACGAGATCATGCGGCTGATCGTGTCGCGCGACATGCTGAAGGAACGCGCATGAGCGACGTCCATATCCGCACCGAGGGTCGCGCCGGCCGCATCACCCTGACCCGGCCGGAGGCGTTGAACGCGCTGTCCTACGAGATGTCGCTCGCCATCCTTGACGCGCTCGACAGATGGGCGGACGACGACGCGGTGGCCCTGGTCATCCTCGATGCCGAGGGTGGCCGCGCCTTCTGCGCCGGCGGCGACCTCGCGCGCATCCATGCCGACGCGACCGGCAACAAGGGCCGCGAGACGGTGGAGTTCTGGCGGCACGAATACGAGCTGAACGACCGGATCGCGACCTACCGAAGCCCGTCGTCGTCTTCATGCAGGGCTTCGTCATGGGCGGCGGCGTCGGCCTCGCCGGCCACGCCAGCCACCGCATCGCAGGCGAGACGACCCAGATCGCCATGCCGGAATGCACCATCGGACTGATCCCCGATGTCGGCGGCAGCTTCCTTCTGTCCCGCGCTCCGGGCCGGATTGGAGAATTCCTGGGACTGACGGGCGCACGGATGGGAGCGGCGGACGCGATTCATGCGGGATTTGCCGACCTTCACATCCCCGAGGCACAGTGGGCGACGATGAAAGCGGACCTCTGCGCGACAGGGTCGGCCGATGGCCTCGCCGACAAGGCTGCGACGGCGATGCACGGCCCGCTCGCGACCGCGCAGGCGATGATCGACCGCGCCTTCTCGGCGCGACGACGTCCCCGCCATCGCGGCCGCCCTCGCAACGGAGGAGGGCGAAGTGGCCGAGGCAGCGCGCAAGGCCCTTGCCCGAAATTCTCCCCTCGCCATGCACACGGCCCTTCGCGTCATCCGCCGCGCGCGCGGGTTGCAGACCGTCCGGCAGGCCATCGCTCTGGAGTTCCGGGCAGCGGCGCGATCATTGCTGGAAGGCGACTTCGTAGAGGGTATCCGCGCGCAGATCATCGACAAGGACCGCACGCCCCGCTGGCGACACGCCTCGCTTGATGCCGTCAGCCCTTCGGACGTGGACGCGATGCTCAGGCCCTTCGACGACGCAACTCTGGACTTCGAGGAGATCCCGAAATGAAGATCGGTTTCATCGGCCTTGGCAACATGGGTGCGCCGATGGCGGCGAACCTCGTCGCGGCAGGCCACGAGGTGACGGGCTTCGACCTGGCCGCCCCTTGCCCAGAAGGCGTGGCGCGGGCCGCATCCGCCGAAGACGCCGCGCGCGGCGCGGACGTCGTCGTCACCATGCTTCCGAACGGCGCGATCCTTCGTTCGGTCGCGGCCGAGATCGTGCCCGTGATGGACCAGGGTGCAGCCTTCGTCGACTGCTCGACGGTCGACGTCGAAAGCGCGCGGGCGGTGGCGCGGATGGCCGAGGCGTCGGGCCTCCTTGCCGTCGACGCGCCTGTGTCGGGCGGCATCGGCGGGGCTGCGGCGGGAACGCTGACGTTCATGGCGGGCGGGTCGGAGGCGGCCTTCGCCAAGGCGTTGCCGCTCTTCGAGATCATGGGCCAGAAGGCGGTCCACTGCGGCGAGGCAGGTGCGGGCCAGTCGGCCAAGATCTGCAACAACATGATCCTCGGCGTGACGATGATCGCCACCTGCGAGGCCTTCGCGCTGGCCGACAAGCTGGGGCTCGACCGCCAGAAGATGTTCGAAGTGGTGTCGACGTCTTCGGGGTCGTCCTGGACCATGAACGCCTATTGCCCTGCGCCGGGCGTGGGACCTAAGTCGCCCGCCGACAACGGCTACATGCCGGGCTTCGCGTCGGAACTTATGCTGAAGGACCTCGGGCTTTCGCAGGAAGCAGCCGCGGCTGTCGACGCCGCCACGCCCATGGGCCGGGTAGCGCTGGAGCTTTATCGCAGGTTCGTCGAGGAGGAAGGCGGTCGCGGAACCGACTTCTCGGCCATGCTGCCCCGCTTCGAGAAGCGCGGGCGCTCGGACGACTGAGGCGCGGACCGGGGCCCTGCATCGGACCCCGGCGTGTTTAGAGACAGAAGAAGACGAGGCGCGCGCGTTGATCCGCGCGCGCCCCTGGCCTTCAGCCGATAATGGCGTTCAGCGTCTCTGACGGGCGCATGACCTTAGCGGCCTTCGTCGCGTCGGTGTGGTAGTAGCCACCCAGATCGGCCTTGCTTCCCTGCGCCGACGCGATCTCGGACGTGATCTTCTCAGCGTTGGCTTCAAGCTTCTCGGCGATCGGCTTGAAGTGTGCGGCGAGATCGGCGTCCTCGGTCTGCTCGGCCAGAGCCCTGGCCCAGTAGAGCGCGAACCAGAAGTGGCTGTCGCGGTTGTCGGGCTGTCCCACCTTGCGGCCGGGCGAGCGGTCGTCGTCGAGGATGCCCTGCGTCGCCGCATCCACTGCCTTGCCCATGATGGTCGCGCGGTCGTTGCCCTTGGTTTCGCCCAGGAACTTGAGGCTTTCGCCAAGCGCGCAGAACTCGCCGAGCGAATCCCATCTCAGGTGGTTTTCCTCGACAAGCTGCTGGACGTGTTTCGGGGCCGAACCGCCGGCGCCGGTCTCGAAGAGACCGCCGCCGTTCATCAGCTTGACGATCGACAGCATCTTGGCCGAGGTGCCCAATTCGAGGATCGGGAAGAGGTCGGTCAGGTAGTCGCGCAGCACGTTGCCCGTGACGGCGATGGAGGTCTCGCCTTTGCGGATCGTCTCGAGCGAGAGGCGCGTCGCCTCGCGCGGGGCCAGGATCTGGAAGCGGTCGGCGACGCCTGCGTCCTCCAGCATCGGCTTCACGTACTTGATGAGTTCCGCGTCGTGCGCGCGGTCCTTGTCGAGCCAGAAGATCGCCTGGCAACCCTCGGCCTTCTGGCGGCTGATGGCGAGCTTCACCCAGTCCCGGATCGGAGCTTCCTTGGTCGACGCAGAGCGCCAGATGTCGCCCGCCTCGACCTCGTGCGACAGAAGCACGTCACCGTTCGCCGCGATGACGCGGACGGTGCCCGCTGCCGACATCTCGAAGGTGGTCGGGTGAGAGCCGTATTCCTCGGCCTTCTGCGCCATCAGGCCCACGTTCTGGACCGTACCGGCCGTGGACGGGTCAAGCGCGCCGGTTTCCTTGAAGTAGTCGATGGCCACCTCATAGACGGCGGCATAGCTGCTGTCGGGGACAATGCAATTGGCGTCGGCTTCCTCGCCGTCAGGACCCCACCCCTTGCCGCCCGCGCGGATGAGTGCCGGGATCGAGGCGTCGATGATCACGTCCGAGGGGACGTGCAGGTTGGTGATCCCCCGGTCGGAGTTCACCATGTAGAGCGGCGGACGTTCGGCGAGAAGCGCGTCGATCTCGGCGCGGATCGCCTTGCCGTTCTCCATCTCGTCGAGTTGTGCGAAAAGGTCGCCGAGTCCGGAGTTGGGATTGAAGCCCGCCTCTTTCAGCGCAGCGCCGTGCTTCTCGAGCACGGGGGCCAGATAGGCCGCAACCGCGTGGCCGAAGAGAATGGGGTCCGAGACCTTCATCATCGTGGCCTTGAGGTGCAGCGAGAAGAGCGTGCCGTCCTGCTTCGTCTCCTCGATCTGGCGCTCGATGAACGAACGCAGCGCCTTCGCAGACATGAAGGTGGCGTCGACCACTGTTCCGGCGGGAAGCTGGTAGCCGTCCTTCAGGACGGTGACCTTGCCCGCGGCGTCCGTCATCTCGATCTTCGCGGGACCGGCCTGGGCGGCGGTGACGGTCACGGATTTCTCGTTCGAGCGGAAGTCGTCGGCGCCCATGGTGGACACCTTCGTCTTGCTGTCCTTCGACCACTTGCCCATCCGGTGCGGGTTGGCCTTGGCATAGTTCTTGACCGCGATGGCCGCGCGGCGGTCCGAGTTGCCTTCGCGCAAAACCGGGTTCACCGCCGAGCCCTTGACCGCGTCGTACTTCGCGCGGATCGCCTTTTCCTCGGGGGTCTGCGGAGCCTCGGGGTAGTCGGGCAGGTCGTATCCCTGCGACTGGAGTTCCTTCAGCGCGGCGACGAGTTGCGGTTCCGAGGCCGAGATGTTCGGCAGCTTGATGACGTTGGCGTCCGCGCCCTTGACCAGTTCGCCGAGGACGGCGAGGTCGTCCGACTGGCGCTGCGCATCGGTCAGGCGCTCGGGGAAGGCCGCGATCAGGCGGCCGGCCAGCGAGATGTCGCGGGTGCCGATGGTGACGCCCGCCGCCTGCGTGAAGGCGCGGACGATCGGTAGGAAAGACGCCGAGGCCAACTCGGGCGCTTCGTCCACCTTCGTGTAGATGATGTCGGGATGGGTCTCTTCGGTCATGGCGTGGCGCCCCTTCGGATTCGGTCTGGCGCTGCCTTATCCGGTTTCCAGCGCAAGGTCGACGGGGCGATTGCATACAGCGGCATACTGACGCCGTTCTGGACGGTAGAGACGACGAAGCCGGGCACGAGGGCCCGGCTTCGCGGAAAGGTCGGGCGTGTCAGACCACCGTGACGGTCAACTCGCCCAGCCCCTCAGCCGAAAGGACCATGACGTCGCCCTTCTGCACGGCACCCACGCCCGAGGGCGTGCCCGACAGAATGACGTCGCCTGCGGCCAGTTCGAAGTAGTCGGAGAGATAGGAAATCATCTCGGGCACCTTCCAGATCATCTGGTTGAGGTCCCCGGTCTGGCGCGTCTCGCCGTTCACGGTCAGCGAAATCGCGCCGTGGTCGGGGTGTCCGATCTCGGAGGCCGGATGGACGGGACCAACGGGAGCCGAGCGCTCGAACGCCTTGCCGATCTCCCACGGACGGCCCGCCTTCTTCTGCTCGCCCTGAAGGTCGCGCCGCGTCATGTCGAGGGCGAGCGCATAGCCGTAGACGTGATCGAGCGCTTTCTCGACGGGGATGTTCGTGCCGCCGGATTTCAGCATCACGGCGATCTCGGCCTCGTGGTGGACGTCCGAGGACTTGTCGGGATAGGGAAACTGTCCCGTGGCATCGAGGTTGTTCGGGTTCTTCTGGAAGAAGAACGGTGCTTCACGGTCCGGGTCGCCCCCCATCTCGACGGTGTGTGCGGCATAGTTCCGGCCGATGCAGTAAACCCGGCGCACCGGATAGACCTTGTCCGATCCCGCGACGGGGATGGTGACGGGCTTCGGTGCCTCGATGGCGTAGTCGCTCATGGTTTTTCCTTTCCCTCCATGTGGCAGCAGGGTTGACCAATAGCAGATCAATCCCAACCAATTCCGACGTTTCGCGCCCCGAGCCAACCAAATCACTTGCACGGCGACGGCGATTGGAGCAATCTATCCCCGAAATGACAGAATTGGTCAACCAATACTGGGACGCCTCCGACATCGCGTCTCCGACCCTCCCAGACGGGGCGGCGCGAGACCGGGTGCGGGCTTTCATCACCGAGGGTGGCTATCACCCCGGCGACCGGCTGCCCGCCGAGCGCGAGTTGGTGACCCGTCTCGGGATGACACGGAACACGCTTCGCAAGGCGCTCGAGGCGCTGGAGCGCGAGGGCGCGATCTGGCGCCACGTCGGCAAGGGCACCTTCGTTTCATCGATCGGATCGGGCGCGCCCGTTGCCAGCGTGATCGACCTTGCCCGCCAGGTGTCGCCTCTCCACATGATGCGCGCCCGGATCGCGCTCGAGCCCGCCATCGCTCGCGAAGCCGCGATCAACGCCTCGGATGCGGGGATCGCGCGGATCGTCGATGCCCGAGACAAGGCCGTCGCGGCCGAAAGCTGGGACGTCTACGAGGCGTGGGACGACAGCCTGCACCGCCTTATCGCCGAATCCACCGGCAACGCGCTTCTGCTCGCGCTCTTCGACCAGTTGAACCAGGTTCGCCGTGCGGTGGCCTGGGATACGGTCGTCCGCGCGTCCGACCGCCCTGCCCGCAGCCATACCAGTTTCGCCGAGCATGACCGGATCGTTCAGGCGATCCGCTCGCGCAACGCCACCGAGGCACAGGCCGCCATGCGCGCCCACCTCGGATCGGTGTCGGCACGCCTGTTCGGAGACCACTGACCGAAACCTGAAGACCGAACGACCAACAACGAACCTAAATGGGGGGAGACATGACCGTTATAGGATTTCTGAAGAAGACCGTCGCCGTGCCGGTGGCGCTTGCGATGACCCTGGGTATGGCCCAGGCCGACACCATCCGGATCGCGCTCGCCGAGACGCCGTCCGACGAGATGGCCGCCTTCTTCGTGGCGCTCGAGCGCGCGAAGGCCAACGGCCTCGACTATGAATGGACCGCCTTCTCGGACGAAGAGCTGGCGATCCAGGCCGTTCTGTCCGGCCAGATGGACATCGGCTTCGGCACGCCCTACGCGGCGATGCAGAAGTCGAAGGCGCCGCTGCGGATCATCTTCCAGCTCTCGAAGCTGAAGTTCTTCCCGGTGACCTCGAAGAAGTACGAAACGCTTGCCGACCTCGACGGCGAGCCGATCCTTCTGCACTCGCGCGGGGGCGGCACGGACTCGATCGCCAACGTGATCGAGGAGAAGGTCGGCATGAAGTTCGGCGAACGCTCCTATGTTCCGGGATCGTCGAACCGCGTCGTGGCCCTGGTCGCTGGCCAGGCCGAGGCGACCATCCTTGATCTGTCGAACACCAACAAGATCATGGAACAGCACCCCGACATGTTCAACGTGCTGGAGATGTTCGAGGTCGAAGCATCCGACGAGGCGCTTTTCGCAAACCTCGACTGGATCCAGGCCAACGAAGAGGACGTGCAGATCTTCGTCGACGCGCTCTACACGACCTGGCGCGACATGAACGCCGATCCGACGATCATCTCGAAGGAAACGAACCCGGACGGCCCGATCGGCCAGCTTCCGCCCGAGATCCTTGGTAGCCTCGACGACTTCTACGCCGCGGCCGTGCAAGGCGGTCTCTACGACCCCGAAGGCGGCGGCATGAAGGCCGCTCAGGCCGACATGGAGTGGTACACCGAAGCCGGCCAGCTTGAAGGCGACCCGGCGTCCCTGAACATCGACGACTTCTGGTACATGGCCCCGCTCGAGGCGGCCAAGGCGAAGTAATCCAGCCTTGGGGCGGCCCGGCTGAACGGGCCGCCCTTACCCCCTGAACGAGAGTCTCAATGACCGACCAAAGCCAACGCACATTGGCGACCGCCGCAAGTCAGGGACGGCCGCCCCTCACAAAACCCGCCCGCCGCGACTTCTTCGGCAGAATGACCCCGGCCCTGGTGAAGCACCGACCGCTGGTCCTGAAGCTGGTTTCTGCCGCCGTGGTCTTTGGCGCGTGGGAAATCGCGGGCCGGATTCCGGTCAGCTATGCCTTCCCGACGTTCATCGAGTTCCATGGCGGCGCTCTGGTCAATGACCATCGATGGCTCGCTCTTCGTCGCCTATGGTGAAACGCTGAAGCCACTTGTCGTGGGCATTCTCATCTCGACGTTCATCGGCGTCGCGGCCGGCATGTGGATCGGCCTCGCAAAATGGGCCGACTGGCTTTTTTCGCCGATTTTCATCGTCATGCAGGCCGCACCCCTCGCGGCACTGATTCCGCTTCTGGTGATGATCTATGGCATCGGATTGACATCGAAGGTCTTCGTGGTCTGCATCATGGCGATGCCCGTGATCGTCCTGAACACCGCGGGCGCGGTGCGGAACACGCCCTCGAGCTTCATCGAGATGGGCCAGTCGTTCCTTGCCAGCCGGGCCGAAGTCATCGGCAAGATCATCCTGCCCGCCGCCTCGCCCGTTATCTTCTCGGGCCTGCGCCTCGGCGTCTCGGCGGGCTTCATCGGCGCCATCCTCGCCGAACTCAAGATCACGCCGACGGGTGTCGGCGACATCATCAGCTACAGCCGCTCTGTTGCGGACTACGCGAGCATGTATGCGGCCATCTTCTCGATCATCGTCCTGGCGGTTCTGTTCCTGAACCTGCTCGAGCGGATCGAACTCTCACTCTTCGAAGGAAACGCCCGTGGCTATGCCTCAGACTAAGCCGGCCCCCGTGGCCACGACAGACATCGCCGTCTCGGCAAGGAACGTCTCGAAGACCTATGGCGAGACCGAGGCGCTGCGCGACATGACGCTCGAGTTTCCGCGCGGTCAGCTCACCTCGCTGCTCGGGCCGTCGGGCTGCGGCAAGACCACGCTTCTAAAGATCATCGCGGGCCTGCTGGAGCCGAACTCGGGCACCATCGAAGTCAACGGCAAACCCGTGACGGGCCCCGGCGAGGACCGTGCCTTCGTCTTCCAGGACTTCGCGCTTCTGCCCTGGGCGAGCGTGATGCGGAACGTGGCCTTCGGTCTGGAGCTTCGCGGCGTCGCGAAGTCCGAGCGCGAGGCGATCGCCGAGAAATACATCGCCGACGTGGGTCTCAAGGGCTTCGAGAAGAGCTTTCCCCACGAGTTGTCGGGCGGGATGCGCCAGCGCGTCGGCCTTGCCCGCGCGCTTTCGGTGGATGCCGACGTTCTGTTGATGGACGAGCCCTTCTCGGCCGTAGACGAGCAGACACGGCGCAAGTTCCAGGAAGACCTCCTGTCGCTGGTGCAGAACGAGAACAAGACCTTCATCTTCGTCACCCACTCGATCGAAGAAGCGGTCTACGTCTCGGACCAGATCGCCCTTCTTCTGCCGCGCCCCAGCCGGGTGTCCGAAATCATCCGGCCGTCGGGTCTGCGGATGAAGGATGTCGACAACATCCGCCGCGATCCCGAGTACCTCGACACCGTGGACCGCATCTGGGCGCTGCTCAGAAGCTACGTGGAATAGGCCGATGACAGTTTACGGATACCGCCTGCCCGCAATGTCGTCGCTGATCCTCTGGGGCCTCCTGTGGGAACTTATCGGCCGGATGGGGGTGAGCTTCTTCGTGCCGCCCCTGTCTGAAGTCATGGTGACGCTCTTCGAGGTGGTCCAGACCTCCGCCTTCCAGAAGGCGCTATGGGAAACCGCCTACGCCTTCCTGGCCGGCGTGTTCTTCTCGATCGTCATCGGGATTCCCACCGGGATCCTCATGGGCAAGAACCGCCTGATCGACGAGCTTCTGCTGCCTTGGGTGAACATCTTCCTGTCGGCGCCCCTCACCGCGCTGGTGCCAGTGCTGATGGTCCTCTTCGGCTTCGGCATGACGTCGATCATCATCACGACGACGCTCTTCGCGATCTGGATCATCATCCTGAACGCCCGCGTCGGCGTCATGCAAATCAACCGCTCGCTGGTCGACATGGCGCGGTCGTTCGGGGCCTCGCCCTGGGACGCCTTCGTGAAGATCTACTTCTGGGCCGCGCTGCCAGAAATCCTCGGCGGCGTGCGGATCGGGATCATCCGGGCGGTCAAGGGCGTGATCATCGGACAGCTTCTCATTTCCATCGTCGGCTTCGGTGCGCTGTTCGAGCTCTATTCGAACAACTTCCTGATGTCGCACTTCTGGGCCGTCCTGCTTGTTCTCTTCGCGCTGGCCTTCTCGATTTCCGAGCTTCTCGCCATGCTCGAACGCCGCGTCGCCTACTACGCGGCCAAGCGCTGAAACGAAAAGGGCCCGCCGAAGCGGGCCCTTTCCGGCGTCTCCCACCCGATCAGAGCAGGGATTGAACGTTCACGCCGAAGGTGATGGCGCCGATCAACTCGCCGGTCGCCGGATCCTTCACCGGCATCGACACCTGGCTCTGGTAGGAGCCCGTGCTGTCGTCGAACTCCACTTCGCTGATGTGGATTTCGCCCGACCCGTTGCCATAGGTCATCTGCCACTTGTCCTCGTCGCCCTGCCAGTAGTCCGAGGTCTCGGTGCTCTGGGCGACGTTGAGGCCGCGGTTGTCCATCGCGAAGACCTCGGTCACGAACTGGGCGGTCTCGGACTGCTTCTGCGCAAGCCACGTAGAGGCGGGACGTGACAGGATCCCGTCGATCAGTGGCTTTGCTTCAGCCGAGCGCTGTGCCCGCCAGTCGAGGTCGAGCTGATCGATCTCGGCCTGGCTGAGGTTGGTATGCTCGGCGTTCTGCGCCTTGATCGCGGCGATGAGCTCGGGGTTGGTCAGCCAATCGTTCAACTGCTGTTCGGCATATGCCTTGAGCGGCACGCGATAGACGTCCTCCTGACCCGGCGTCGCAAGCATGTAGAGCGTCACGACGTTGTCCATCCGGGTAGTCAGGTCGGCCGAGGTGACAGCAAGGTTCGCCACATTCTCGGACGACGGAGCGAAGCCGCCGCGGATCGCGTTCAGGGCCCCGAGCGTTTCGGTCCAGGTCGCGTTGACGGCGGCAAGTTCCTTGGCCACGGCCTCGGTCGGCGGCGGGTTGATGCCCGCGTCGACCATCCCGTTCGACAACGCGTTCAGCGAGACGGTGTAGGTGTCGAGCGTCGCGCCGAGCCCTTCGACCGTTCCCATGTCTGCAGCATTCACCATGATACCGCAGACCTCCTTGGACATCTGGTGCGCCAGCATCAGTTGCCGTCCGGCGATGTTTAGTGCCATGGCGTCGGCTTGCGTCAGTTCGTTCGGGTTCGAGTACTTGCCCGACATGTCCGACGCGAGGATCATCGTGGCTTGAAGAAGTTCGCCGTTGGACGAAGCGATCAGCTTGGCGCCGTCGCCGCTGTCCTGACCCGTGACCATGGCGGACGCCGCCTTGTCGACCGGCTGCCAGAGGTCGCGCACGGCTCCGATGGATTTCTTGACGACGCCGTATTTTTCGGCACTCGGGATGCCGAGGGCGCTGGAGCCGTCGGTGAGACCGGCGAGGATGACGTTGAACTCGTTCCTTGCTTCGACGAGCTCAGACCGTGCGGCTTCAGGTTCGATGCCCGAGTCGAGACGGCAACTGGCCGAGGCGACGGCTTGGGTGAGGGTCCGAAGTTTGCCCGCCAGATTGACCCGGGCTTTCGAGCCGTCGAATTCCTGGGCGAAAGATGGTGCGGCCAGTGACAAGGCTGCGACGCTGGCGACCGCTGCTGCGATGAGCGTCCTTTTGGGCGAATGCTGTTTCATGTCGCGTTCCTATTCGTGGATTTTCGAAGGTGGACCGGGCGCGTCCGTTGATCTTCTGCGCCCGGAAGCTTGCGTCTGCTTACGCGTCCTTACTGATCCACACTTCGACGCGGCGATTCACGGCACGACCATTTTCCGTCACGTTGCAGGCCGAAGGAGACACCTCGCCATAACCCGTGGTTTGCATGGTGATGTGGCTGAGGCGGCTGCCCGCGGCACGACGCACTTCCTGCATCACGTCGCTGGCGCGCTCTTCGGACAGTTTGCGGTTGCCCTCGAACGTGCCGACGCTGTCAGTGAACCCGACGAAAGTGATCTCGGTGCCTTGGGGAGCGGTCTCGAGGTAGGAGATCAAACGCTCCATGTCGAGCTTGCCGCGTTCGTCCATCTTCGACGAGCCGAGGCGGAAGCGGAAGGTGGTCGACAGGCGATCGTAGTTGACCATGCTGTCGAACATTTCCATCGCCACCGTGCTTTCGAAGCCGGCGTCATACGCCTCGCTCTCGGCCAGAAGCGCAGCGGCACGTTCGTCGTCACCCGTCTGCGGGCGGCGAAGGATGCCCAGGTCGATGAAGCCCGACTTGCCGATGACGCCATCGGCGTTCTCGGAGATGGCGAAATCGAGGAAGGCCTGAGCAGACTCGTCCAGGTTGTCGCTGCGATTGTAGAGGTACATCCGGCGGTTCAGCCCGTATTCCTCGGTTTTGGCCGAGAAGGCGTCAGGCCGCGAAGCGATGCCGCATTCGTTGACCAGTGTGACGCCCTTGGCGCCGCGCTGGAAAGCGTAGCCGACATAACCGATTGCGTGGGGATCGAGGTAGACGACGTTCGAAACTTCCTGGTCGTCATCCGCGATGCCCTGAGGGCGGAAGACCGGCTTCTCCTGGCCTTCGAAGAGGTAGTCCATGAAGAAGTCGTAGCTGGTCGACCCGGGCTCCTGCGCGATGACCGAGATCGGGTGATCCGATCCGCCGACGTCCTTCCAGTTCCGGAACTTGCCCGAGAAAATGCCGCGAAGCTGCTCCATCGTCAGTTCGCCGACATCGTTCGTGGGGTGGGTGATGACGACGACGCTGTCGACAGCGACAATTCGCTCCTGGTTCGGATCGACCATGTTGCCGGCGCCGGAAGCGCGCAGCTCCTTGGCCTCGGCCGGCAGAATGCGGCGCGCGGACATGGCGATCTGGGTCTCGTTGTTCATCAGCGACCGAAAGGCGTCTTCCGACGTCGTCGAGGTCACGAGGAAGGACCCGATGTCGTCGCCGAAACCACTGTCGCCCACCAGTTTCGCAAGGCTTTGACCCTGCACCGAGGTGTTGGTGATTTCCGCGTCGGCGTCCATCGACGAGGCGAAGCCCGTCATCAGAAGCGGCATCATCCCGATCCCGATCACGTCGGAGCCCGAGATCATCACGTCGGCCGCGCTTCCGCCAATTTGCGGGCAGGCCGCACCTTCGCAACGCACGCGGCTGGCGGAGATCCGGAGGTCGCCCAGGACCGTGCGGATGATGTAGTTGTCGTCCTTGAAATCCACGAACTCGCCGACCAGGTTGACGGTGCCGTCAGCGGATTTGAGGCTGACCTCTTCGGCGACTGCAGCCAACGGCATCATCAGAGTACCGGCGATTGCGGCGGCGGAAACCGAAGCCTTCAAGACTTCAATCTTTTTTCCCACTGGAGTTGCTCCTCATTTGGGGCCCGCGCCGCGTTCACTGTGAAACGCTGCCGCGAACGGGGTGAGATGTCGGAACCGGGAACAGGGAAATCGCTAAAGATTGACGCTGGGTTTAGGTAAGGAATGGGGAAGGAATGGGGCGCGGGCTGGAAAACGTCCCAGCTTTTTCATGTCCATTTTGGAAACAAAACGGCGGAAGACGGTCAAATTGTGGCAAAGTCAATTTCAGTCGTCGCCCGCGGAAACGCTGCGGGCAGGTGCCCCTGCCCGGCATGCGAAGGCGATCGGTCGGCGTCAGCGTCCTGAAACGAACTGCAGGACACGCGTGGGCATGGACACTCCGCGCGGCTTGGCCACTTGGACGTGCCGCGTACTGTCGAAGACCTCGACCGGGGTCCTCGTGGTGACCTTGATGACCGAAATCGAAATGTTGTCCTGATCGGGATCGTCGATCTTCTCGACCGCCGCCAGAAGCGCAGAGACGATAGCGTGGCTGGGCTTCGTGCGGTTGTCGTCGAGGATCGCCTCGATTTCCGCGTCGGTGAGTGTCTGGAGACCGTCGCTCGACGCGACGAAGATGTCGTCCTGCTCGACCTTGAAGGGCTCGCGTGGGCAATCGACCTTGGCGATCTCGGACCCGAAGATGACCGACTTCAGGCAGTTGCGGTCGGGGTGGTTCCGGCCCTGCTCCTCGGTCATCATGCCGGAGCGGACCATGAGGTCGATCTCGGGCGCAAGCGAGTGGTCCTCGTTCAGTTGCTTCAGCTTGCCGTCGCGGAAAAGATACAGCGGGGAATCCCCGACCGAGACCCAGTAAAGCCTGTCCTCGATGAACATCGGTGCCACCAGGGTGGCGCCCATGCCGTAGCTTTCGGGGTGGTCCGAGACATAGCCGCGGATGCACTGGTTCGCGGACAGAGCGGCATGGTGAAGGACCTGGGGCACCTGCGTCTCGTTGTTCTTCAGCTGCTGCGACTTGAACTTCAGCTCGGCGAACATCTCGGTGACGACGATGGTCGAGGCGATCTCGCCCGCCGTGTGTCCGCCCATGCCATCGGCCAGGACCATGAAGCCGGCCTGCGGACCAAGGGGAAAATCTGTGACGAGAGCGTCTTCCTGCACGTCGCGCGCGCCCTGCGAAAGGGCGGTCGCCACATCGTACTGAGGAGCGGTCATGGTGTTCATCTCGGCCTCTCCCTGGTTCAGTTGCCGGCCTCGACGTTCGTCGTCGAGACTAGCCACATCTCGCCGTCGCGCTTAACGGCGAAGTTGAACTTGGGCGCGCCGGCGGCGATTTCGCGGGCGAGGATCGTCTGAAGCGCCAGAGGCGTGTCGATCAGCTCGCTCGACGGCATGAAGGCAACGACGATGTCGCCGGTCCGAAGCGCCTCGTCGGCATCGGTCGGACTCTCGATGACCGTCGTGACCCACGCCCCGTCCACTTGTGCGGTACGGAAGCGTTCGCCGGTAAGCAGGATCGTCTCCTGGACCGTCGGCACATCGAGGCTGCGAACCAGCGTCTGGCCATCGGGCGTTTCGATGCCGAGGGTCGCCTTGACCGAGGCTCCAAGCCCGAAACCGGGCTGAAGCTTCACGACCTGCTGCACCTCGGAGAACGAGATGACGGGCAGGCCGTTCACGGACAGGATCTTCGATCCGGACTCCAGCCACTCGGGCGCGCTTGCATCGACCGACAGGATTCTGAGCGAACCGTTCGGCTCGAGCATGAATGGGAAGGCGGCGGTGGCGCCGGACAAGAGCGGCGAGGCCTCGATCACGTTGGAGGGCTGGGCGGGCTCCGGCGGAAGCGGCGCGGGGCTCGACCGGTCGACCGACGGAGCGCCGCTTTCGACCTGTGGCTCGATGACGATAGACGCCGTGCGTGCCGGGTCGGCATCGACATCCGCGCCGACGTCCACACCCAGGTCTTCCGTGGACACGTTCGGAAGCGTCGCGACGCGTTCGGACACCGTCGGCGCGATGGCGGGAACCTCGGGCTGGGAAATGGCGGCAGGCCGTGACGGCGGGCGCTTCGTGACGTCGGGCCGACTTGCAACGACGGCGACGTCTTCACCCTCGACCGCGGCGGGTTCGGAAGGCACGGGTCCCGTGGTCGCCGGTTCGGCGACGACGGCGGGCACTTCGGGTTCGGCAGGAACGGCCGGCACGATCACGGCGGCCGGCACCCTCGGTTTGAGTTCTGCGGCGGGCGGGGTCACGGTCGCTTCCACCGCCGCCACTTCGGGCTCGGGTGTGGGCGCGACGGGCGTCTCGATCTCGGCCGTTTCGACAGGTGCGACAACGGCGGGTTCGGCGGTCGCGGCAGGCGTGGAGATCGACGCGACATCGGGCGTCTCGTCCGACCCCATCATCACGTAACCCCCGACGCCCGCGGCGGCGAGCAGCGCCAGAAGACCTGCGACGAGACCCAGCTTGCCTTTGGACCCGGAGGTGTCGCGCATGACCTGCGTGACCACCTTCTCCTGCGGAACATCGACGAAGCTTGGCGTGGAGGTAACGGAACCCCTCGGCGGGCGCGGCGTATCGGGCCGGTCGGTCTGGTTCGGGCGTCTCGGCCGTTTCGGTTGGGCGAGACCTGCCGCTTCCAGCTCGGCCTCGGTCGCAAGGCTCTGCGCACCTTCGGCGCCCATGTTATTGAAGTGCTGCGAGGCGAGCTTCTCTTCGCGAACCAGGTCCTTGATCTGCGAGACGACAAAGCCGTTGTCGACGGCAAGGACAGGGCGCGACACGGACCCGCGGGTCAGCGAGCTTACGCGCGAGTGGGTGATCATCGCGCGCCAGTCGGCGGCGGACTGGATGCGGTTCTTCGGGAAGATCGCCAGAGCGCGGTCGATGGCTTCGAGGAACTCGCGCTTGTAACCGCCCGTGCGGTCGGCGATCGGCACATAGGGATCGGGATCGTCGCTTGCGACGGCGGTCAGGCGCTCCTGAGCGTTCGGCGGCGTGTTCCCGGTGATGACATGGTAGAGCGACGCACCGAGCGAATAGAGATCGCTCGATGGAAAGGAAGCGCCGTCCGAGATGTAGAATTCCTGCGGCGAATAGCCGTCCTTCACCGTCCGCATCGCGCCCAGGTGACGAGTGGCGCGGGACGCTGTCTCACGTGCGGCGCCGAAGTCGATCAGCACCGGCTCCTTTTCGCGCGAAATCAGGATGTTGTCCGGCGAGATGTCGCGGTGAAGCACGCCCTCATGGTGGATGAACTCGATGGCATCGAGCAGCTTGACCACGATGGCCTCGAGGTCCTTGGGATCGAGCCGGGCCGTCGGATCCTCGGCGATCTCGAGAAGGTCGCGTCCGTCGACGTAGTCTAGCGCCATGTAGGCGGTGCCGTTGTCTTCGAAAACCTGGTGGACGCCCACGATGTTCGGATGGTTCAGACGCGCAAGGTTCCGGGCCTCTTGAACGAAGAGGTCCACGATCATGCGGAATTCCTTGGCGTGAGCACGCGAACGCACGCCTACGATCGTCTTCGACCGGCGACAGAAGGCGCCCGGAAAACATTCCTTGATCACGACACGGCGGCGCAGGCTGTCCTCGGCGAGGTAGGTGATTCCGAAACCGCCGCTGTTGAGATATTCCTCGATCGTGTACTGACCGTGAAGCAGCGACATGCCTGGCTGAAGCTCGTCGGGGAACTCCTGGTCCACGAACTCTTTCGGCGTTGTGCTCGGTTTCATACGCATACCTATGCAAGTCTGGCCCGGGCGTGCGGGCATTCGGCACACCATGGCAATCGAATCTGTCCAAAAGTTGATGCAATTACGGATATTTGGCCGGGAGCGTGAAAACGCGCACCTCCGCGACTGAATGTTTCCGGTCTGGAAATACTTAACGTTTACGGCGCATTAAGCTCCGAGAGACCCTAGGTTCCAGAGCGCCTGGATGCTGCAAAAGCCCCGTGAAGCCATAGGATTGCCGTAATTGGCTCACCCGGCCATGGGGACGTGAGCGGAAACTGTTTCCAACATGCCTCAGCCTTCGGCCTCTGCGAGGAGGGTCGCGTTGCCTCCCGCCGCCGTGGTATCCACGCAGGTCGAGCGCTCGGCGGCGTACAGTTCAGGTGACAGAAGTCCGGTGACGAGCGTCAGCACCGGCCCCTCTCGAGAGGCCAGAACTTGCCGCAGTCGGCCTAGGGCGGCGCCCGAGACCTTGGCTGCGACGAGGTCGACACCGGGATGGCGAAGCAGGTCGTCGCTCGCGCCGCCGTCGTGCACGGACAAGGGAAAGTCTTCGCGCATCAGCATCTTGAGGGCAGACGTTGCATCCGGGGCAGCAGCAACGACCGCATTGCCCGCAGCGAGGGACTGGACGACCTGAGCAAGCAGCGCCTCCGGATCGGGCCCGAGGCAGAGGACGCGTCCGCGCGGAAGAAGGGCAAGCTGATTGGATTCTCCCGTCGGTCCAGGCAGATCCACGGGGCCAAAATCGAGCGCCGCCGATGCCGCCATCGCCGCCGACGCCCGTCCGCGCAGCGCCGAGCGCAGCCGGGCGATCCGGTCGGTCGCCCTGCCCCAGTTGGCCGCACGATCGTCGATCAACTCGAAATCCACAGTCTCGGTGTCGCCGCCCGGTAGGACCTCGGACCCCGTCCCGCCCTCAGCCGTGAAGCGCGGCAAGTACTGCGCCCCGCCCGCCTTGGGTCCCGTCCCCGAGAGGCCATGCCCGCCGAACGGCTGGCTTCCGACCACGGCGCCGATCTGGTCGCGGTTGACGTAGACGTTGCCGGCACCGATCCGGTCGAGGACCCTCTGCACGCGCCGGTCGATCCGCGAATGCAGCCCGAAGGTCAGACCATAACCTCTTGTGTTGATGTCGGAAACCACATCGGCGATCTTGTCGCCGCCGAACCGTGCGACGTGGAGGACGGGACCAAAAATCTCGCGCTCGATATCAGCGATCCCCGACACGCGCACCACGGTCGGCGGTACGAAGTGACCTTCGGCCGGACGGTCGAGCCGCTTCAACACGCGCCCTTCTTCCTCCATCCGCTCGACATAGGCGGCGATCGCCTCGCGCGCCTCGGCATCGATCAGGGGACCCACATCCGTCGCCAGGTTCCACGGATCGCCAGCGACAAGGGTATCCATGGCGCCGAAGAGCATCTTCAGAAGCTTCTCCTCGACATCCTTCTGGACATAGAGGATGCGCAGGGCCGAACATCGCTGTCCGGCTGACTGGAATGCACCTCGCAGGATGTCGCGGGTCGCCTGTTCGAGTAGCGCCGTCGAGTTCGACGATCATTGCATTGAGACCGCCGGTCTCCGCGATCAGCATGGCCTGCGGCGCGGTCCTGGCCAATTGCCGGTCGATGAGCTTCGCCACCTCGGTCGAACCAGTGAAGCACACGCCCGACAGGCGCGGATCGGCGGTCAGGGGCGCCCCCACGCCGTCGCCGTCGCCGGGCAGAAGTTGGAGGACGCCTGCGGGCACACCCGCCTCGTGCAGCCACTGGGTGGCGCGACAGGCGACAAGCGGCGTCTGCTCGGCCGGCTTGGCGATGACGGCGTTGCCCGCAGCCAGCGCCGCGGCGATCTGGCCGGTGAAGATCGCGAGCGGGAAGTTCCAGGGCGAGATGCAGGCGATGACGCCGCGCGCCGGGCGGTCGCCCAGGGTTTCGGCCTCCTGTGCGTAGTAGCGCAGGAAGTCGACCGCTTCGCGCAATTCCGCCACGCCGTCTGCGAGGGTCTTGCCTGCCTCGCGCGCAGTAAGGGCAAAGACCTCGTGGGCGTTCGCCTCATAGAGATCTGCCGCGCGGCGCAGGATCGTCGCCCGCGCCGGAGCGCCGAGTGCGAACCAGCCAGGCTGCGCCTCGACAGCAAGACCGACCGCCGCCACGACCATCTTCGCATCGGCCTCGGTAACGGTTCCCACCACCTCGGACGGACGCGCGGGATTTCGCACCTCGCGGGCCGTACCCAAGCCTTCGGCCGGTGTCAGCGGACCCGCAGTCCAGGCGTAGGGAGCGGCAAAGGCGGCGCGGCCGGCGTCGATTTCGGCGAGCGTCACAGGATCGGTCAGATCCCATCCTGCGCTGTTGCGGCGAGGGGCGAAAATGTCGGCAGGGCGAGGGATCGCCGGGTTCGGGTGAAAACCGTCGGCCTCGGCTTTCGAAACCGGGTCAGCCGCGATTTCTTCTGCCGGAACAGTGGTATCCACGATCTGGTTCACGAAGGACGAGTTGGCGCCATTCTCCAGAAGCCGACGGACGAGATAGGCCAGAAGGTCGTGGTGCGCGCCGACGGGCGCATAGATGCGGCAGCGCGTTCCCTCGGACTTGCGAACCGCCTCGTGCAGGTGTTCTCCCATGCCGTGCAGACGCTGGAATTCGAAGGCGGCCTTGTCGGACGCCATCTCGAGAACGGCTGCGACGGAGTGGGCGTTGTGCGTCGCGAACTGCGGATAGATGCGGTCCGTCATCGACAGAAGCTTCCGCGCACCGGCCAGGTAGCTGACGTCCGTGTGGGTCTTGCGGGTGAAGACGGGATAGTCCGCTAGCCCCAGCACCTGGGCGCGCTTCACCTCGGTATCCCAGTAGGCACCCTTGACGAGGCGGACCATGATGCGGCGGTCGTGACGGGCAGCGAGGTCGTGGAGCCAGTCGAGGACGGGCATCGCGCGTCGTCCGAACGCTTGGACGACGACGCCGAAGCCGTCCCAGCCTTTCAGGCTGCCGGACGACAGCACGCGTTCGATCACGTCAAGGGAAAGATCAAGCCGATCAGCCTCTTCCGCGTCGATATTGAAGCCGATCCCGGCCTTCGCCGCCGCTTCGGCGAGCGAGAGAAGGCGGTCCGAGAGGACGGGAAGCATCGTCTCTGCCTGCGCACGCTCATAGCGGGGATGCAGCGCCGACAGCTTGACCGAGATGCCCGGGTTCGTCCCGACATCGCTTCCCGACGCCGCACCCGCGATGACGTCGATGGCGCGGGCATAGGCGTCTAGATAGCGAAGCGCGTCGGCATCGGTCCGCGCCGCCTCTCCCAGCATGTCGTAGGAGTACGTATACCCCTTCGCCACCATCGGTCGGCCGCGCTTCATCGCCTCGTTTATGGTGCGGCCCAGAACGAACTGCGACCCCATCTCGGCCATGGCCTGCCCCACGGCGCGGCGGATCACAGGCTCGCCCAGCCTTCGGACGAGGCCGTGCAGCGTGCCAGCCACGCCCCCTTCGTCGTCGTCGAGAACGCGGCCGGTCAGCAACAGCCCCCAGGTCGAGGCGTTGACGAGGATCGAGCCGGAGTCGCCGATGTGGCTCGCCCAGTCGTGCGGCGTGATTTTGTCGCGGATCAACTCGTCGACCGTGCCACTGTCCGGCACGCGCAGCATCGCTTCGGCCAGGCACATCAGCGCCACCCCCTCGCGCGTGGACAGCCCGTATTCGGCGAGAAGGCTCTCCATCATGCCGACCTTGCCGGTGGCCCGAACCGCACGGACCAGGTCAGCGGCGCGGGCGGAAATACGGGCGCGTGCCGTGTCGTCGAGAGCAGTTGTCCGCGCAAGATCGCGAACAAGGTCCGCCTCAGGGGCCAGCGTGTGGGACCGGATCTCGTCGCGCATGGCCTGGCTCACTCCTGTCAGGGTCGGGCGCACTCTTTCACCAGCCCCGCCGCGGCGTAAAGTACTGTCAGACTGCCACCGCGCTCCGGCCTCCGCGCCAGTTCAGCGCAAGCACTCCAGCCACGACGACAGCGCCTGCGGCCTCGATCGCGACACTGGGCCAGAAGATCGCGATGACGCCGAGCACGATCAGAAGGCGCTGCCAGATCGGCATTGGCCGCCAGAGGAACCCTTCCAGCGCCGCCGCGAAGCCCGTCATCGCCAGGATCGCGATGAAGCCGTTCCAGAGCACCAGCGGAAGCGGCCCGCCCAGGATGATGGATTCGTTGAAGACCATGAAAAGCGGGATCAGGTAGAGCCCCTTGGCGAACTTCCATGCCTGGAAACTCGTCTCCATCGGTTTCGACCCGGCGATGGCCGCGCCCGCAAATGCCGCAAGTGCCACGGGCGGCGTGACATTCGAGTCCTGCGAGTACCAGAACACCACGAGGTGGGCGATCAGGATCGGGATGCCGAACTCCTCGGTCAGCGCGGGGCCGACGAGGATGATCAGGACGATGTAGGCGGCCGTGACCGGCAGGCCCATCCCGAGGATCAGGCTCGCGAGAAGGACGAGGATCAGCGCGAGGACGATGTTGCCGCCCGAGAAGGCGATCATCATGGCCGAGAACTTGAGGCCAAGGCCCGTCAGACCCACGACACCGACGATTATGCCCGCGACCGCACAGGCCATCGAAACGGCGACGGCGTTCCGCGCGCCAAGCTCCAGCGCCTCAAGGGTCATGGCCAGGCCGTTCCGGCAGAGTGTCACGAAGCCCGCCGCCGTCGGACCCGAGGCGAGGTAGGACCAGAGCGCCCGCGCCGCTGCGGCGAGAATGACCGAGACAATGGCGTAGAAGCCAACGCGCATCGGCGAATAGCCAACGACCAGAAGCACCACCAACGCCACGAGCGGGAAGAGGAAGTGCCAGCCTTCCGCCATCACCTCGCTCACCTTGGGCAGTTCGTCAGCCTTCATGCCCGTCATGCCCTGCTTCACGGCGGCGATGTGGACCAGAAGGTAGACGGCGCCGAAGTAGAGGAAGGCGGGGAAGATCGAGACCAGCACGATGTCGACGTAGGGCACCCGCGTGAACTCGGACATGAGGAACGCGCCCGCACCCATGAGCGGCGGCATGATCTGCCCGCCGGTCGAGGCTGCGGCCTCGATTCCTCCTGCCTGCGCAGGTCGATAGCCGAGCTTCTTCATCAGCGGGATGGTGAAGGCGCCGGTCGTGACCACGTTGGCGATGGCCGATCCGCTGATCGACCCCATACCCGCCGAGGCGATGACCGCCGCCTTGGCCGGTCCGCCGCGCTGGCGGCCGGTGGCGGCATAGGCGAGGTCGATGAAGAACTTGCCCGCGCCCGTCACTTCGAGGAAGGCGCCGAAGAGGACGAAGACGAAGATGAAGGTCGCGGCGACACCGAGCGGGATGCCGAAGATGCCTTCGGCGCCAAGCGTCATCTGGCTCGCCACGCGGTCCAGCGAATAGCCGCGGTGGTTCATGATGCCGGGCATCCAGTCGGCGAGGAACGGCAGTTCCCCCCGGTTGCCGGCGAAGGCGTAGGCGATGAAGAAGGCGCCGATGATCGTCATGCCGAAGCCCACGGCCCGGCGCGCGCCCTCGAGGACGACGAGCACGGTCAAGACCCCCACGGCCACGTCGATGGAGCGCGGGAAGATCTGGTTGGCGATGACGTCGATGTTTATGGGCAGCCACGCTCCCACGAGGATACCGCAGGCGATCAGGATGCCGTCGATGATCCAGCCGAGGACACCGCGCGGGCGGGACGGACCCCAAACGGGATAGATCAGGAAGCAGAGGACGAGGATGAACCCCAGGTGGATCGGCCGCTGGAAGAACAGGCCGAGAGGCTGGACGCCCGCCGCGTAGAGTTGAAAGAGCGACAGCAGGATGCCGATGACGGCGATGGCGCGCAGCACGATCCGTGGCTGGGGCCGCTCGTGGATGTGCGCGTCGGTATCCGTGACCATCAGTCGCCCTCTTCCGTCAGTTCGATCCGCACCCTCTCGCGCGGGGCCGTTTCGGACAACGACACCACCCGGTCGCCGACGGCGATCCGGTGATCCACAATGCCCCGACCGGGACGCAGGATATAGCCATTTCCAGGCACAGGCTCGTCGATGTCGAGAATCCAGTAGCCGCCCTGCCCGTCCGACACCTGCCGGCCGCGTCCGGGAATGTGGTCGAGACCGGCGGCGAAGTCGGGAAGGTGCGAGCGGACCAGCACCATCCGGCCGCTACGGTTCTCATAGCAGTCCGAGACCTCGAACCCCTTGACGGAGTGATGCCAGAGAACGCACCAGCCCGACCCCTCGGGGACGGGTTGGCGCAGAAGTTCGGTGCCGTCCTCGCTCAGTGCCACGAGGTCGCCCGCTTGAGCGGGACTGGCCGTGACGGCGATGAGGACGAGGAGGGCCTTAAGCCCTCCTCCCACCTTTTCGATCAAGGACGCAGGTTGTCCGGGATCGTGGTGCCCGCTTCCTCGTAATAGCGGATCGCGCCCGGATGCAGCGGCACGGGCGTGGCCGTCATCGTGAAGTCGACCGTCGTCTCGTTCGCGGCGGGGTGAACCGCCTGAAGCTCGGCCACGTTCTCGAAGATCGCCTTGGTGATCTCGTAGGCGAGATCGTCGGACATCTCGGAGGACACCACCAGCACGTTCGGGATGCCGAGGACAGTCATGTCCTCATCGACGCCGGTGTAGCTTCCGCCGGGCAGTGTCGTTTGGGCGAACGTCGCGTCGGCCTCGCGCGCCTTTGCGATCTCGTCGTCCGAGAGCGCCAGCAGGACGATGTCGTTCGTCGTCGACAGGTTCAGGATCGACGACGTCGGTGCGCCCACGCTCCAGAAGCCCGCGTCGATGTCGCCGTTGGCGAGCGCGTCGGCAGTCTCGTTGAAGTTCAGCCGCTGCTCCTCGATGTCGTCATAGGAGATGCCGTTGGCGGTCAGGATGGCTTCGGCGTTGACCTCGGTGCCCGAACCCGGCGCACCGATGGACACGCGCTTGCCCTTCAGATCCTCGAGCGAGGTGATGCCGCTGCCCTCGAGAGCCACGATCTGGATCATGTTGGCGTACATCGAGGCAAGGCCGCGCACCATGGGCAGTTGCTGGCCCTCAAAGCGCCCGGTTCCGGTGTAGGACTGTGCGACGGTATCGGCCAGCGCGAGGGCCAGATCCGCGTCGCCGGTGGCGATGAGGCCCATGTTCTCGACCGAGGCGCCGGTGACTTCGGCGGTCGCGCGAGTAGCCCTCGACGTGTTTGTTGATGACTTCGGCAAGGCCGCCGCCCATGGGATAGTAAACGCCGCCGGTCCCGCCAGTGGCGATCGACAGCTGTTCCTGAGCGAAGGCCGGGGCGCTGAATGCGACCAGGGTTCCCGCCGCGATGGCGTGCATCAGTTTCATAGGTAGTCCTCCCAAATCATCTTGTTGTTCTGCTTGTCTAAACTAGCTCGGACATCAGGCCAATCCAATGTTTTCCCGTGTTCCCGCCGGTCGGTTCAGACGCCCACGTAAGCCTCGGAGATTGCTGGGGTCAGCGTTTCGATCCTGCCCGACCAGACCGTGGCGCCGCGTTCGAGGATGACGGCGCGGTCCGACACGCGGGCAAGGTCACGGACCGATTTGTCGATGACGAGGATCGCCATGCCGGTCTCGACCTTCAGCCGCGCCACCGCCGCCCAGATCTCGGCCCGGACGAGGGGGGCGAGGCCTTCCGTCGCCTCGTCGAGGATCAGAAGGCGGGGGTTCGTCATCAGGGCCCGTCCGATGGCCAGCATCTGCTGCTCGCCGCCCGAGAGCGTGCGCGCCCGTTGGTCGCGGCGTTCGGCAAGGCGCGGAAAAAGGTCCCCGATCCGTCGCCTCGTCCCAAGGTCCGGGTCGCGCGGCGGCGATCAGGTTCTCGCGCACCGTGAGATCGGCGAAGCAGCGGCGACCCTCCGGCACGAGGCCGATGCCGAGACGGGCTGCGGCGTGGCTGGGACGCGTGTGCAGGTCGTGTCCGGCGAAGGTGAGCCCACCTTTCGAGACGATCATCCGGCAGATGGCGCGGACGGTCGTCGTCTTGCCCATGCCGTTGCGGCCCATGAGCGCCACGACCTCGCCTTCCCCGATCGCAAGATCGACGCCGAACAGCGCCTGGCTTGCGCCGTATGAGGCGGTGAGGCCGGAGAGCGCGAGAAGGCTCATGCGTCCTCGCCCAGGTAGGCCCTGCGCACCTCGGGGTCCGCGCGGATCTCGTCGACGGTGCCGGTGGCGAGGATGCGGCCCTCGGCCAGCACGCTGATCCGGTCGGCGAGCGCGAAGACGGCGTCCATGTCGTGCTCGACGAGGAGGATGGGGGCTTCGTCGCGGAGGCCGCCGAGAAAGGTCGTCAGCGCCTTCGAGCCCTGCGCGCCGAGGCCCGCCATGGGTTCGTCCATGACGAAGGCACGGGGCGAAAGCGTCAGCGCCACCGCGACCTCGAGTTGCCTCCGTTCGCCGTGACTGAGGTCGGCGCACCGCGTCCGGCGCCGGTCGGCAAGGCCCACGCGGGCAAGAGAGGCATCGGCTCGGTCCACAAGGTCCCTGTCGCTCAGGACGGACCGCCAGAAGCGCCAGGGTGACGACGACGCGGCCAGTGCCCCGAGGAGGGTGTTCTGAAGGACGGTATCCTCCATCGCCAGAGCCGAGACCTGGAAGGTCCGAGCCAATCCGCGCCGTGCGCGGGCGGCGACGGTCTCGTCGGTCACGTCCTGACCCTGGAAGTGGACGCTGCCCTCGTCCGGCGTCACCGCTCCGCAGATCTGTCCGATGAGCGTGGACTTCCCTGCCCCGTTCGGTCCGATGATGGCGTGGATCTCGCCCGGCATCAGGTCGATCGAAACGTCATCGCTCGCCACCAGCGCGCCGAAGCGTTTCGTCAGCCCGCGCGTTTCGAGGATGGGCTCAGTCATGGGGGGCGGGCCTCGCCGACAGAAGCCCGACAAGACCGCCCTTGGCGAAGAGGACGATCAGAAGCAGGATCACGCCCAGCCAGATGTGCCAGAACTCGGTCAGACCGCCGAGCCAATGCTCGAGCGCCACGAACAGCATCGCGCCGGCGACCGGACCGCAGAGCCGCGCCACACCGCCGAGGATGACGAGGACGATCAACTCTCCCGAAAGCTGCCAGCTGAACATCGAGGGGCTGACGAAGCGGTTGAGGTCGGCGAAGAGCGCGCCAGCAAGGCCGGTTATGGCGCCAGACAGGACGAAGGCCGCAAGCTTCAGGCGTTTGGGGTCAAGGCCCACGGTCTCGACCCGCGCCGGCACCTGGCGTGCGGCGTTCAGCGCGAGACCGAAGGGCGACCGTGCGAGACGGGACCAGAGGAGGAGCACGAGACACAGGATGACGAAGCACAGGCCGAAGAACTGGACCGGATCGAGCGTGTTCAAGCCGGGAAAGCCGTTCCGGACGTAGATCGACAGTCCGTCCTCGCCTCCGTAGGCGCTCCACGAGATCGCGAAGTAGAAGAACATCTGACCGAAGGCGAGCGTGATCATGATGAAGTAGACCCCGCTGGTCCGCAGGCTGAGGAGGCCGATGACGAGTGCGGCAAGGGCCGAGACGGCGATGGCGACGAGCCAGATCAACGGCATCGACGTTGTGCCCGCGATGGCGAACGGACCAAGATCGAGCGGCGCGTAGTTCTGCGCGTGGAACGCAAGGATGCCCATGGCATAGCCTCCGAGCCCGAAGAAGACCGCATGCCCGAGGCTCACGAGACCGCCAAGCCCGAGGGCGAGGTTCAGCCCGGTTGCCGCGATGGCGAGGATCGTCGCGCGGGTCGCCAGCGTGATGGTGAAGGGTTCGTCGCGCCACTCGGCCACAAGCGCCACCCCCAGGAGACCGCCAAGGAGGAGCGCGTTCAGGAGCCGCTCGGGGATCATGCCCGCGCTCCGAAAAGGCCCGTCGGACGCCAGATCAGGACAAGGCTCATCAGGATGTAGATCGACATGGAGGCAAGCGAGGCTCCCGCACTCTGGGCGGTCGCGGGGTCGGTGAAGAGTTTGAAGACCTCGGGCAGGAAGATGCCGCCGAGCGTGTCGGTCAGTCCCACGAGGAGAGCACCCACGAAGGCCCCCCGGATCGAGCCGATGCCGCCGATCACGATCACGACGAAAGCCAGGATCAGGACCGGCTCGCCCATGCCGACCTGCACCGACTGGATCGCGCCGACCAGTGCGCCGGCCAGACCCGCGAGCGCGGCACCGAGCGCGAAGATCAGCGTGTAGAGCCTTGATATGTCGACGCCAAGTGCCGCGATCATCTCGCGGTCGTTCTCGCCCGCGCGGATGCGGATGCCGAGGCGGGTGCGCTCGATCAGGAACCAGAGACCGAGGGCGACGGCAAGTCCGACGACGATGAGCGCGAGGCGGTAAGTCGGGTAGAGGATGCCGCCGGGGAGGCGCGTGGGGCCCGAGAGCCATCCAGGGATGTCTAGGTACAGGGGGAAGGAGCCGTAGAGCCAGCGCGTGCCTTCCGAGAAGATCAGGATCAGCGCGAAGGTCGCCAGCACCTGGTCGAGGTGGTCAGAGGCGTAGAGCCTGCGGATCACCACCATCTCGACCACCGCGCCCGCCAGCGCCGCAGCGGCGAGCGCTGCGACGAGGCCGAGGAGGAACGACCCGCTCGCCGCCGAGACCGCCGCCGCCGCGAAGGCGCCGACCATGTAGAGCGACCCGTGGGCGAGGTTGATGAGACCCATCACGCCGAAGATCAGCGTCAGACCGGCCGCCATCAGGAACAGCATGACGCCGGCCTGCAGGCCGTTCAGTACCTGCTCGATGACGAGGATCGCGGACATGGGGTCAGAGGCTGTCGGGCGGCCCGGTCAAAGGCCGCCCGTCGCGTCACATCTTGCAGTCGGCGGCGTAGGCGTCCGCGTGATCTTCGAGCGCGACGCCAATGATCTTGTTGGTGAAAACGTCACCTTCCTGGATCACCTCGCGAGCATAGATGTCCTGGATCGGGTGATGGTTCGGTCCGAACTCGAAGTCTCCGCGCGTGGACGAGAAGTCTGCCGCCTCGAGCGCTGCCTGGAAGGCTTCCTTGTCCGCTGGCTCGGCCTTGTCGAGCGCCGAGATCAGGAGGTTCGCGGTGTCGAAGCCCTGGCTGGCGTAGAGCGACGGCAGGCGGCCGTACTCGGCCTGGAAGGTCTCGACGAAGGCCTTGTTGGTCTCGTTGTCGATGTCCTTCGACCATTGCGAGGTGTTGACCACCCCGAGCGCCGCCGCGCCCACGGCCTGGAGGATGCCCTGGTCGAAGCTGAAGGCGGGTCCGATCACCGGCAGGTCGACGCCGGAGTCCGCGTACTGCTTGAGGAAGCTGATCCCCATGCCGCCCGGCAGGAAGAAGAAGACGCTGTCGGCGCCGGAGGCCCGGATCTGCGCGATCTCGGCGGCATAGTCGGTCTGGCCGAGTTCGGTATAAAGCTCGCCTGCGAGACCGCCCTCGTACATCCGCTTGTAGCCTGTGAGCGCGTCCTTCCCGGCCGGGTAGTTCGGCGCGAGGATGAAGCTGTTCTGGTAGCCGGTCTGGTTGGCCCAGGCCCCTGCGGCCTCGTGCAGGTTGTCGTTCTGCCAGGCGACGTTGAAGTAGAGCGGACTGCACCCCGCGCCGGCCAACTGCGAGGGTCCAGCGTTCGGGGAAAGGTAGAAGACCCCCTGTCCGGTCGCGGCGGGCACGACGGCCATGGCGAGGTTCGACCAGATGATGCCGGTCAGCACGTCGACCTTCTCGGACTGGATCATCTTGTCCGAAAGCTGCACGGCGATGTCGGGCTTCTGCTGGTCGTCCTCGATCACCACCTCGATGTCGTCGCGGCCCGATTGCTTGAGGGCGAGCATGAAGCCGTCGCGCACGTCAATGCCGAGGCCGGCTCCTCCGCCCGAAAGCGTCGTGATCATGCCGACCTTGGTCGCGGCCTCCGCCATGGTGGCGGTCAGCGCGAGCGCTGCTGCGGCGCAAACGAGTTTATTCATCGGGTTACCCTCCCCAGTTCCTTTGTGCCCACAGTCTTGTCACGATAGGCGGGGCGTCTTCTACCCCCATTGAGCATGAGCGGAAGAAAAGCGGGCCGGCCACCATGGACCGGCCCGATAGACCTGCTTCTATGTCAGGCTTTCCGTTCGACGACGCTTGATCCGCGACATGATGGCCGGAAGGGTCAACGTCAGGATCAGCAGAACCCAGAGGGCTTTCGAGATATTCGACGAGTAGAGCACCGTCGGATCGTTGCCGGAGATCCGCATCGAGAGAAGGAATGACTTCTCGAGCAGCGGACCGAGGATCACGCCGATCAGGATGGCGGCCACGTGATAGCCGGTCTTCCGAGCGACGTAGCCTATGACGCCGAAGGCGATGGCGATGCCGATGTCGAAGAGGAAGGTCCGGGGCGCGAAGGCACCGATGAGGGTGAAGGCGATGATGACGGGCGCCATGTAGCAGCTCGGCACCGTCGTGATGGTCGAAAGATACCGCGCCATCGGGAAGACGGTAAAGAGCATCAGCACGTAGGAGACGAACATCGACATGATGATGCCGTAGGCCAGAAGCGGCTCGGTCATGAAGAGGCGCGGGCCGAAGGGCACACCGTGATACTGGAGCACGATCATCATCACCGCCGCCGTACTTCCGCCGGGGATGCCGATGGCCAGAAGCGGGACCAGCGTGCCGGTGGTGACGCCGTTGTTCGCGGATTCGGGCGCCACGACGCCTTCTTCGCAGCCGGTGCCGAACTTCTCGGGGTGGCGCGAGAAGGTCTGGGCCTGCTGGTAGGCGACGAATGCGGCGATGGAGGCGCCCGCACCTGGCAGGACGCCGATCAGGAGGCCGACCATGCCGGTCCAGATCGTCAGCCACCAGTGCCTGAAGGAGCTGAAGATATTGTGGAAGGTCTCTTTCCACGTCGGCGTCACGCCGGCCGACACCTTTGCCGACCCGCCACTCGACTCCAGCATGACGAGGGCTTCGGATATGGCGAAAAGACCGACGAGCGCGGGCACGAGCGGGACGCCGTCGAAAAGCTCGAGCATTCCGAAGGTGCCGCGCGGGGTGGCATAGATGTGGTCCGCCCCCATGGCGCCCAGCATCAGGCCGAACGCGCCGGCGATCAGGCCCTTCAGCATGTCCTCGGCCGCGATGGCGGCGATCAGGGCGAGACCGAAGAGCATGATGACGACCATCTCGACCGAGCGGACGTAGAAGCCGACCCGCGCGAGGTACTGGAGCAGGAAGAGCGTCACCAGCGAGGTGACGAGACCGCCCATCACCGAGGCGACGAAGCTGAGCGCCAGCGCCTTCGCGGCCTGCCCCTTCTGCGCCATCGGATAGCCGTCGAGCGTCGTCGCCGCGGCGCCCCCTGTGCCGGGGATGTTCAGAAGGATGGCAGGGATGCCGCCTCCGAGGTGGCTGGCACAGTAGAGCGCCACCATGAAGGTCAGTGCTACGTCGACGTCGAAGGCGAGCGTCAGCGGCAAGAGCATGATGATCGTGTTGTGCGCCGCGAAGCCCGGAATGGCTCCCATGACGATGCCGACGACGACGGCGGGAATGATGACCCACCACATCGACAGCGAATGAAGGAGAAGGGTCGTGAGGCCGGCGGCGTCTAGTTCCATGACGATACGATCCAGGAGACGAGTTGCTCGAACGGACCCTCGGGGAAGCGCGTTCCGAGAAGGACGATGAAGAACAGCCAGCCCGCGATGGCGGTGACGGCCGCGAAGATGATGGCCTTCCGCAGGGGGCGCAGGCCCGAGACGTAGCTGCCTGCGGCGAGGAAGATGAACGTCGTCAGGGTGAACCCGCCCCAAGGCGCCACGACGCCATAGCCAAGAACCAGCCCGAAGAAGATCAGGCGGTTCGTCCGGCCCTCGCGGGGTCCGAGAATTCGACGCGATCTCGAAGTCCCATTTCCCGCTCTTCGCGCGCAGAGCGGTGCGGATGAAGTAGATCGTCGTCAGGAACAGCAAAAGGCTTGCCAGGACGAGACCGCTGCGCTGCGCTTCGGGCGGGAAGTCCCAGACCGAGGCGACGTAGTAGATCGCATAGAGAGAGGCTGCGACCGGAAGGATAAGGTCGGCCCCGAACGTGCGGCGCGATCCTTTTTCGGGAGGCTTCATCGGAGTTTCGACCTCAACAGGGGATTAGTCGCGGCCCGGATCGTCCGGGCCGCGATACGTCGTGCGATCAGGCGCCCGACAGAAGGTCGCGATACTTGGTCGCCAGTTCCTTCATCGACGCCGCCGTCGCCATCGCCACGGCTTCGTCGCCTGCGTCGATGAAAGCGGTCGGAAGGCCCGCCGCCTTGACCGCCTCGGCGTAGGCCGGATCTTCCAGCGTCGCCTGCATCGACTCCTTCAGGATCGCGATGCGGTCGGGGAACTGGTCGTAGGCCGCCTTGTGGACGCCCCAGGCGCGCGAACTATCGAAGTTGGGGATCGATGTCCCCAAGGCCTGGTTCACCGTCGGCGCATCGCCGCTTTCGGCCGGGGCCACGTTGGTCTCGGCAAAGACACCGAGGACGCGGGCCTGGTCGGCAAGCGCGATCGGGTTGGCGAAGGGAAGGACGCTCGCGTCCACCTCCTGGGTGATCGCCGCCATGGCCGTCGGGTTGCCGCCGCCGTAGGGCACCAGCGTGAACTGGCCGCCGGTGGCTTCGGCCAGCGACAGCACGCCGATGGAACCCGGGTGCGGCAGACGCGAGGTCGAGACCGTGACCGGACGGGTCATCGAGAGGTCGACCAACTCCTGCAGCGTCTGGATCGGGCTTTCGGCGCCAACCCAGATCGCCATCGGCTCGGACGAGGTCTGCTGGATGTAGACGATGTCCTGGCCGACCTCGATGCCGGTGTCCTGCGTCACCATCATGATGACTTCGGGGCCGAGGTTGGCGAACAGGAGGTTGTAGGCGTTCGGTTCCTTGTCGAGATAGAACTCGTAGCCCACCTGTCCGGCAGCGCCGGGGTAGTATTCGTACTCGAGGTCGACGCCGATGTGGTTCTTCCACACGCTGGCGAAGACGCGGGCGTCACGGTCGGCCCCGCCGCCCTCGGCGGTCGGGATCGTCACGGACAGGTTCCGCTCGGGGAACTGGCCTTGGGCGAAGGCGCGGGATCCGCTCAGCGCGGTGGCGCCGATCAGGCCGCCTGCGCCGCCCAGAAAGCCCCGGCGGCTTGGCGCGAGAAGGCGCGATTTTGTGCGATGCATCTTGGTTCTCCTCCTTGGTTTATCCGCGAGCCCAATCCTCCTCGGGTGCGCGTCTCGTCGTCTCCCGGACGAGCCGGGTCGTCAGTGGCCGGTGTAGACCGGCGGCGTGCGCGTCCAGAAGTCGAGCAGGACGTCGTAGACCGTCATGTAGTTGAGCTGCTGGAACGAGGCGTGGGCGATGCCCTGCATCACCGTGAACTGCTTGTCGGGGTGCGGGAGCCGTCCGAAGAAATCGAGCAGATCCTCCATGCTGGCGATGCCGTCGTATTCGCCGCGCATGACGATGGTCGGCATGGTCAGCTTCTTCGGATCGTTCAGCGGCAGGTGCGCGCACATATCGGTATAAGTGCCCGTCGGCATCGAGTCGTCGAGGGCGAGGATCGCATCGGCGAAGGCGTCGACCACCTTGTCGTCGGCGGTGCCGGCGTGATCGCGGTTGAAGATCGAGTGGACGAAGGCCCGGTCGATCGGGCGGCGGTCGTTCTCCTTGAAGAAGTCGAGCTTCTTGGCCCGCTCCTGCAAAGTTGGGCTGCCCTCGCCCGTCCAGACGTAGGCGTCGAGCGCGAGGCGCGAAACACGGCCCGGCTGCCGTTCGGCGAAGGTCGCAGCGCGGAGCGCGCCAGACGAGATGCCGTAGACGCACATCGGGCCGTCGCCTGACACGGCGCGGATCACCTTGTCCGCGGCTTCAAGGTCGTCTCCGCCGTCCGAGATCGTCGCGCGTGTGCCGCGATCCTTGGTCGAGCGGCCGTAACCCTCCATGTCGACGCACCAGCAGTCGAAGCCCTTCGAGGCGAAGTAATCCATTGCGGAAGAAAACGGCCGTCCCGGAACCTGGAGATCGAACGTCGGCTGCGAGGCCATCGACGAGCCGTGGACGAACAGGGCCACGCCATTCGGTGCGGAGTTCTGACAGGGTCTTGCGCCACATGAAGAGCTTCGCGTCGCCCTTCTCGGCCCAGTGCTCGGTGCCGGTGATCTCGGTGGTTTGGTCCATGCGTCTCTCCGTCGTTCGTGTCTGTCGATCAGATGCCGAGCTTCGACATCTGCTTTTCGGGATACCGTGTCCCTGCCGCCGCGCCGGGCGCAAAAGCCTGGCCGAGGTCGGCGAGGTCGGAATCCGTCAATTCGAGGTCTGCGGCGTTCGCGTTCTCCTCGACCCACTTCACCTTCTTGGCACCGGGGATCGTCGCCACGTCCTCGCCGCGCGACAGGACCCATGCGATGGCCACCTGTGCGGGGGTCGCGCCGTGGCGCTCCGCGACGCTGCGAAGCGCGTCGATCAGGGGCAGGTTCTGCGCGATGTTGTCGGGGTCAAAGCGCGGATGGTCGCGGCGGCGATCCTCGGGGATGAGGGTATCGACGTCGGGGATCGTGCCGGTCAGGAACCCGCGACCGAGGGGCGCGTAGGCGACGAACCCGATGCCAAGTTCGCGGCAGGTGTCGACGATGGCGCCCTCGACGTCGCGCGACCAGAGCGACCATTCGGACTGGAGGGCCGCAATTGGATGGACCTTGGCCGCACGGCGCAGTGTGTCGGAACCGGCTTCTGAGAGGCCGATGTGGCGCACCTTGCCCGCTTCGACCAGCCGGGACATCGCGCCGACGCTGTCCTCGATCGGCACATCGGGGTCGACGCGGTGAAGGTAGTAGAGGTCGATGGTCTCGACGCCGAGGCGCTCGAGGCTTGCGTCGCAGCCCGCGGTGATGTGTTCGGGGCTGCCGTCGACCGTGCGGGGCTTCGCCGCGCGCCCGAGGTTTCCGACCTTCGTGGCGATGACGGCATCGCGGCGCCGGTCCTTCAGCGCTTCGCCGATCAGGCGTTCGCCGTGACCGTTGCCATAGACGTCGGCTGTGTCGAGAAGCGTCATGCCCAGGTCGAGGCGCGATGTATGGCACGCGTGGACTCTGGGTCGTCCTTGGTGCCGTAGGCCGTCGACATGCCCATGCAGCCGAGGCCGATGCTGGGCACCTCAAGTCCGCCGAGTTTGGTCGTTCTCATTCGTCCCCTCCCCTTGCCGCGGTCACATCGCGGGCTCCAGGATGTCGTAGCCGCAGAGCCGGTCGATGGCGTGGACGAAGCCGCGACCGTCCACGTCGACGTCGTTGGTCTGAGGGGCTGCGGTGCCGCCCCTTGGTTCCGGAATGTAGTGCCCGATCTCCGTCGGTCGCGTCGGATCGCTGAGGTCGAGCATCCTGATCCCCCCTGCAAACCACGCTACCGGCATGGGCGACGCAGCAGGCCGTTCCGCAAACTGGTGAGCGCCAAAACGCAGTCCTCCGCGGCTCCAGGGACTGTCGAGTTCGCTGACCTCGAAGGTCGCGACGGGTTCGATCGCCGACAGGTCGGTGACGTCGAGCACCCACATGAAGGCGTGCGGCGTACCGGGGCGGTGGTCGTGTTCCTCGTCTATCGCGAGCGCGTAGCGGCGGCCATCAAAGGTTCCGGGCAACGGCATGGCGGTGTGCAATGGCTCGGGGAAGGCTTTCGGGTGAGGCCAGTAACCGATCTCGCTCATGGCCGAGGGGTCGCTGACGTCGAGGACGCGGAAGCCCTCGTGCCACCAGGCCGCCCAGACCTCGTCGCCGAACCTCAGCCCGTGGTGGAGGCGGTGCGTCTGGCCGGGCCAGTCCGGCACCTCTCCCGCCGCCACATGCTGGCCGGGGGCGGACCAGCGGCCTGCCTCGATAGGGCGCGCGGGATCGGAGAGGTCGTAGGCGACGAGGATGTTGCCGCGATAGCCCTCCATCTCGGTCGAGATCCAGGCGTACTGCTCATCGAGGTCGAAGCGGTGGACGCCGATCCCTCCGGTGCGCTGATGGGCGAGAAGGCGCGGATTGGCCTTGTCGCGGATGTCGTAGACGCGGAAGCCGCCGTCCTCGTAGGGCGTCGCGGCGTGGCGGCGCAGTTCATCCATGCGGGCTTCGGGGATGCCGAGCCTTTCGGCCAATTCGCCTTCGGTCGGCGCGCGGCCGAGGTCAGCCGTCAGGGTTTCGGTTTCGGTCGCGATCCGGGCGGCGCGGCGGCGGAAATGGCGGTCGGCCTGCTCGACGTTGACGACCATGATGTCGCCCGTCACGCGGACCTTGTGGGTGTGCGAGGTGTCGTCGGGCAGCGTGATGGCGGCCACGACCTTTGGCGCCCGCGGGTCCGAGATGTCGATGATCGAGGTGCCGTGCGGCGCCTTCATGTGGCCGACGTAGGCAAAGTCACCCTCGACCGTCACCTGCCCGCCTCCGGGCATGTCGTCGATCCCCCCGAGTTGCCGCACCCCCTTGGCGAGGGGCGCGGCGGCTGGCTGGGAGGCGGGTGCATTCATCAGGCCACCGGGTTTTCGAGGACGCCGAGGTTCGTGATCTCGATCTTCACGCGATCGCCGGCCTTCAGGTAGCGCGGCGGGTTGAACCCGATGCCGACACCGGCGGGCGTACCGGTCGCGATCACGTCGCCGGGTAGAAGCGTGCCCGTGGCGGTGAGCGTCTCGATGATGGTCGGGATATCGAAGATCAGGTCGGCCATGGTCGCGTGCTGCCGCTCTTCGCCGTTGACGAATGTCTTGAGCGTGATGCCCGGCAGGTCCGGCATCTCGTCCGCCGTCGCGATCCAGGGACCCATCGGGCAGAAGGTGTCGAGGCCCTTGCCGATGGTCCACTGGCTGTGGCGGCGCTGAAGTTCGCGCGAGGTCATGTCGTTCACGATGACGAATCCGAAGACATAGTCCATCGCGTCGTCCTTCGACACGCGGGAGGCCTTCTTGCCGATCACGACGCCCAATTCGCCTTCGAAGTCGATGGTGCCTGTCGGGTCGACCTCGGAGCGGATCGCTTCACCTGGGCCGATGAGACCGGTCATCGCCTTCGTGAAGATGACGGGAACGGTCGGCGTCTCTTCCTTGCCGGAGGAGTCGAAGCCGGAATTGTGAAATTCCTTCGCGTGCGCATGGTAGTTCTTGCCGACGCAGATCACGTCGCGCACGAGGCGCGGCATCGGCGGCAGGAGGCGGACGTCCTTCAGCGGAAGACGCTCCGCCGAGACGGCCAAGTCATTCCAGCGCGAGACGCCTTCGTCGCCAGAGCCGATCAGGTCGAGAACGGCGGTGTCGGCGGACGGACCCTCGGCGCAGACGACAACGTCTTCGCCGTCGATGAAGCCGGCCTTGACCGTGTCGCGGTGGAGGAAGGTTACGAGCTTCACTTTATCGATTCACTTTCATTTTGTCGATAATCCATGCGATCATATGCAGTATTGCTTGTCAACTCGGCAACGAGACTGGATGATTGCGCATGGAGCAGATTTTGCCGTCCCTCACCGCTGACGATTTCGTGCGCCCCATTTCTCCCGCTCCGGGCGAGACCCTGACAGAGGCAGCCTACTTCGCCATCCGGCGCGACATCATCTCGGGCGCCCTTGCCCCCGAGGAACGTCTGAGAATCGAAAGGTTGTCCCGGCTCTATGGCGTGGGACCCACCCCGCTTCGCGAAGCGTTGCAGCGCCTTTGCGCGGCGGGTCTGGTTCATGCGAGCGGGAACAAGGGCTTCGCGGTCGCTCCCCTCAGCATGGACGAGTTCCTGGACCTCACCATCGCCCGGGTCGCCATCGAGGAGCAGGCGCTGCGACTGTCGATCGAACACGGCGACGACGCCTGGGAGTCGCAGGTCGCTGCGACGGCCTACCAACTCAACAAGAAGGACGTGGCGCTGATCGCCTCGGGAGAGGTCGTGCTGTCGGACTGGGAGGCCGCGAACAGCGCTTTCCACGCCGCGACGGTCGCCGCCTGCGGATCGCGGTGGCTGCTGACGCTGCGGGCCAGGCTGAACGAGCAGGTCGAGCGCTATCGGCTGGCATCTGTCGCGCTGCGCCGCACCGACCGCGACCTTGTCCACGAACACGCCGACATCGCGACGGCGGTTCTGAACCGCGACGCGGACCGGGCGTCGGCGCTGATCGCACAGCATTTCCGAAAGACGGCATCGCTGCTGGCCGGCGCCTGACGACTACCCGTCGGGCGCTTTGGCGTCCTCGTCCGAAGCCTGGTCGATGGCCCAGGCCACGCTGAAGCCGTGCAGCATCGTGGACATCAGGATGACGATCGCGACGAGCGTCCAGAGCGGCGCCTCGTCGATGAACTCGATGTGGCTGGCCGCATAACACAGGTAATAGATCGACCCGATTCCGCGCACCCCGTAGATCGAGACGATGGCACGGTCGTTGCGGACAAGGTCGGTGCCCATGAGCGCCAGCCAGCCGCAGAGCGGGCGAACGACAACCAGTAGCAACACCGCGATCAGAACGAGCGTCCAGGTCGCCGCAAGAAGGAGCGTTGGCAGGATAGAGCCGAGCGCTACGAGAAGCCCCGCCGTCAGTGCATGCTCGATGGTGTCCGAGAAATCATGGAGACGGCGATGGAAGTCGTGATGCTCTTCGATGCGCCGAAGCGTCAGACCCAGGACGGCAACGGCGATGAAGCCGTAACCCTCGACGATCTCGGTCGAACCATAGCAAAGGAAGACCCCGGCAAGTGCTATGATGCCGGACCCGGTTTCGGCGAGAGGCGCTCCGCCGGGCAGACGGAACAGCACGAAGCCGAGCGCCTTCGCCCCCAGCCAGCCGGTCGCGACGCCCACGGCGATACGGTAGACGACGTCGAGCGCGAGCCATTCGAGCACGAAGCTCTCGGGCGTCAGCGACCCAGCCGCGACCAGCAGGCCCAGATAGACGAAGGGAAAGGCCAGACCGTCGTTCAGCGCCGCCTCGGTCGTCAGCGTGTAGCGCACCGGATGTTCGGACCCCTCCTGCGGCGGGCCGACCTGAACATCCGAGGCGAGCACGGGATCCGTGGGTGCTAGGACCGCCCCAAGGAGAATGGCGCCGGCAAGCGTCATGCCAGCGAGGGCCCATCCGAGGAAGGCGACGGCGAAGATGGTCAGAGGCATGGTGATGGCGAGAAGGCGGATGGTCGGGATCCACCGCCTCCCTGGCGTCAGCGAATCGATCCGGAGCCCCGTGCCGAACAGCGCCACGATCACGGTCAGTTCGCTGGCCAGTTCCCACGGCGCCGGCGTCTCGCGCGGATCGGGGAGGATCGGAAAGGGCGCGAGGGCATAGCTGGCGGCCGCCCCGAAGAGGATCATCAGGGGCGCGGCCGCAGGCTCTCGACGCGAAAAGAGCCTCGGCGTCCAGAAAGCCAGAATGATGACGAGCCCCACGCACACGAGGGTGAGGTGGTAGGGGCTGACTGCGAAAAAGGGCGTGTCTTCCATTGTCAGTCAGATAGACCCCGGAAGCGGCCTGTCCGCCAGTCCCAACGGCGGTTCTTCTTAAGGTTTTACAGGCCAGGCAGCGACTTCCGTCGGCGGAGGACCCACCCTGTTCGTTGCGGATACGAAGATCGCTGTCTCGCAAGGACATAGCGATGATTGGTCTCGCCGAGACGGCAACGCTGCGGCGTTCGCTCGGCTGATAGAAAGAACGCTTAGACTCAGGTCTTCGCGCTCCTGTCATGGCGGCTGAGCGTGTCCCTCAGCGAGACGTAGGACACTGGCTTTTCGAGAAGCGCCAGGGCGCCATGGTCCTCGGGGAGGTAGTCGAGTTCTCCCGAGACGACGATGGACGGGATACCTTCGCCCGCCAGCCGCTTGATGAGGGCAGGTCCGGTGCGTCCATCGGCGAGATTGAGATCGACCAGCACGAGATCGGCTTGCAGGGCGTAAGCGCGTTCGAAGCAGATGTCGGACGTCGTGGCCGTGCCCAAGGCCTCGTGGCCTGCCTCCTCGACCATCTCGCGCAGGTCCATCGCGATCAGCGCATTGTCCTCGCAGATCATGACCCTCATCGTCTCGACCCTGCAAGCTGTTCAAAGATGTAGGGCGCCGGTCCGTCGGCCACGATCTTGAAGCCGTCGCTCTGCATTTCAATTACCGGTTCGCCCATCAGCAAGGATCGCAGAGCGTTGCGGACGTAGGGAAGTCCGAAGCCTTCCGTGTACGTGCCCACGTCCTTCGGCGCGTGGGTCTCCATCCAGGAAAAATGCGCCACGCCATCGCCGTCCGGGTCAGTGAGTGACACCGAAAGGGTGCCGCCGTCATGCAGGGCGCCGTGCCTTGACGAATTGGTCGCGAGTTCGTGGATGCAGAGACCGAGCAGCTTTGCCTGATCCCGAAAAATCCGCCTGCTGCCACTCAGGATCTCCACCTTCTCGTGGCCGTGCAGGAAGGGATTCAGCACCTGGCGCGTGATGACGTCGAAGGGTGCAGACGATATCTTGGAGCCGTCGCCGAAAATCGAGTGAACGGCCGCAAGGGCGTCGAGACGCTTCAGAAAACTGCCGAAGCGGTCGCCCTTGCCATGAATCATGGTCATCCGCCCCATTGCGGACACGGTCGACAGGATATTCTTGATGCGGTGGCTCGTCTCGCGCAGGGCGCCGTTGAGATTTTCCCTCTGCCTTTCCCTCTCGGAGACGTCGAAACCCGAGGCTAGCAGCTCGGTGACATTTCCGTTCTCGTCGCGCAGAGGTGCGATCTGGAAGTCCACGATGAGCCGTCTGTCGCCCCGAACGCGGACTTCGATGTCGAACCGGCTTGTCTCGCCCCGAGCCCCTCGCTCGACGACGTCGCGCAACCTGGCTTGGAGGGCAGGATCGTGACCGAACCAATATCCCTCCCAGAAATATCGGTCGACGATGTCGGTGAGAAGTATGCCTGCCGCGTCCAGGGCGTTCCTGCTGACATCCAGCGTCACTCCGGCTGGCGACAAAATCGACGCGAATGCCACCGTGGCATTGATGATGTCATGGGCTCGCTTGTCGAGGTGCCAAGGCGCCTCAAGGTGGGTGTCGACCATTATTTGGCCTGACTTATATGTTTCAACTTGTCGTAAGGTAGCTGGGTCGCGATCAAGGTAAAGCCTCGCCGCTCGACCTCACAGGCTCTTCTCAAGCTTTCGGGGGGGCCGTCCATCCGCTCGCCGAGATGGCAACGTCAGGCCGTCACCTGCTCGAAGTCGTCAAATCGCCGTGTCGCGGCGACGGCGAAAAGCAGGGCCGCCATGCACATCGCGATCATCACCAGCACGGATGCGCCGAACACGGTCTGCGCCAGGAATGCGACGGTCATCACGCCTCCTAGTCGTGCGAAGGTGATGTCGAGACTGGCCGAGATGGCACTCATGCCCCTTGGCGCAAATTTGAGGACGAGCTGGGTCGAAGGGGCGTTGCTGCACGCCAGCCCGGTGCCGAGGAGTGCCGACGCCACGAGGAGGCAGGCCGCGCTATTGCACAGATAGGCCAGGGGAAATCCGGCTGCGACGAAAAGCGGTGCCGCAAGCATAATGCCTTTCAGATGCGGTTCATCGACCCAATTCCTGAGCAGAGTGCTTACGATGGAAAAACTCAACCACAGGATAGAGAGGTTTAGACCGATGCTGACCACCTGAACCTCCTGCTCGGCCAGCCACAGCGGCAACCGGAAGAGGTAGTAGGTGATCGCCCCATAGGTGCAGAAGACGTAGCCGAAGACGATCCAGAGCGCTGGGGCGCCCAGAAGGCGGGTGTACCGTGGAACGGCGGGCGCGGAGGACGTCTGCGTGTCGGGCGGGCGCGAGACCAGAACGACCGCCAGTGCTGCCAGTGAGATGACGGCGAGAATGATGAACGCCAGATTCCAGCGGTGACCGTTCAATACGCTGCTGTAGAAGAACGGCGCAGCCGATGCGACATATCCCGCGACACTTCCCCATACGATCAGGACCTTGCCAGGCTGTCTTGGCGACGCCCGCGTCAGCAGGATGGGGATGAGAGGCGAGAAGATGCCGCCCCCCAGCCCCTGCAAGGCGCGGGCGAGCGTGAGAGCTTCGTAACTGGCCGCGAACGCGACGAGCATGGACCCTGTCGCGAAGAAAAGGACGCCGATGCCGAAGATTCGGTTGGCGTTGCCGACGTCCCCCAGCCACCCGCCGATCAGGACGCCGACGGCGACGGCAATCCCGTAAGAGTTGAATACCCACGCCATCTGACTGAGCGTAAGTCCGAATTCATTCTGGATTTCCGGCAACAATAGCGGAACAAGCGTCAGCTCCATCACGAAAGCGACGCTGACTGCAATCGGACCGACAATAGCCTTGGGGGTTGATACAGTCATCGAGCCAGTGTGTTGGGTTCCGGCATGTGTGACGACATTGTCGGATATCGTCAATCGGGATCACCCCTTCGAGTCGATGGCCGACAGGCTTGCCCTGATGGAGGAGATCTGATCGGCGTACTGAAGCGACTGCGGCTCGCGCGCCAGAGCGTTGGTCATGTCCTTGGCGCTCATCCAGATTAGGTGGTCCTCGTCGGTCACCTGTTTGTCCGGACCGATCCACTTGCCTGGCTCGCAGTGCGAGTAGCCGTAGCGAAGGTGTGCCCCTTTTGCCGCCAGCTGCTTCGGCACAAGCGCGAAGACATAATCGGGCGCCCAGCTCTTGACCATGATCTCGAACAGGATTCGCGACAGAAGCGTCGTGGCCCCCTGGCTGCGCGGTCCGCCAAGGCCCCGCGCGGGAAGCCAGAATTCGCCATGATAGCATACCTTGCCAGTGATCGTGGAAAGGGCATCGGGGCCTGAATAAAAGGTAAGGTCCGGATCGGGCGTCGTGTCGGGCGTGATGTACTTGTGGCGGTGAATGTCGAGATGTTTCCCGAGAGAGACGCCCGCCAGATCGAGAAGCCGCACAGCCTGGGTATGGATCAGCTTGCCCGACTGATCGAAGCCGCAAATCCAGAAGCCGTTCGAGCCGTCTATGTAGGAGCTGGAGACGTCGAACATGGGATACATCGGGTTCCGGTCGGCTTGCGCGGTGCGATGAGCCCGATAGGCCGAGAAGTCATCGCCCACCTCGACCCGCATGCCGGCGTCTTCGAGTTCGCGAATGATGCGCGACACACACATGATCGTGTCGAAGAGATTGCGAGGCGACATTTCGGCTTCCTGAATCGGTCGTTTCCGTCGGCCAAGCTAACATCAAGAAGTCACATTTGTGCACGTTTTTTGCCGCATTCTCAAAATGGCTGCTTGGGAGTGTTGCATAGTCGTGAGCCTTTGACGGCGACGGGATCAGATTAGAAGTGAATCCATGATCAATTCGTCCGAAAGGCTCGGCCGATCCGCGTCCTTGAGCGCGTCGATCTCGACCTTGCTGGTAATGACGGCAAGCACGCTCAACCCAGGCGTGCCGTCCGGGAATACGCAACCAAGGAGCAGACGCTGGAACGTGACAGGCAGGGGATCGCTGCCATCGCGCGGCAAATAAGCGTAGAGGTGGTCGAGGCGCACCCCACCCTCTTCGTAGATGCGAGAGTAGGCGCCGGCGATGAACTCGTTGAATTCGTCCCCGACGTTATCCTCGTTCAAGAGCTTGCCGATGGCGCTTCGGGACCAAGCCCAACCGAACCATCGCGCGTAGGCAGATTCCTGGCCTACCTCGACGAACACCCATCCTGCGGGCCCCTTTCGGTACAGCACGATGTAAGGCCGTATCGCGTCCATCGCCTGGTGCTCGATTCGCGTCTCCGCGGTGCCCCAGGCAACAAGCGCCTTCTTGACCAGCGGCAGACCCTCCATCGCGATCTTCGAGACGGGGTGTTGCTGAGAGAAGAACTCCTTGCCATCTCCGTCCACGTAACGGCTGGACTCAAGTCCGCCGGAGAATTCCTTGCTCAACGTCGATTGGCCCGACCAGGTGTCGAGGTGCAGCAGAAGCGACTTGGCACCCTCGAGCGAAGCGGCGCCGTGCGCAGTCAGGCGATACTGCCGGTCGACCACCTCGAACAGGCGCTCGCCCTTGATGCTTTCAAGGTCGGTCAGGTGACGGCGCACGGTCTGCCGCGTCGCACCCAACTCCTCGCAGGTCTTCGAGAGGTTGAGGGTGCGACTCATGCATACGAAGGCACGCAGCATGGCGACGGTGACGTCAGCGTTATTCTTCGTCTGATACAAGGCAACTCCGATGGGTTCGGTCACGCACGCCCGATCACTCGTCAGCAACAAGCGCTGTCAGTGGTCGCAGGTGAGCAAGATCAAGTGAAGGCAGAACCTTAGCCATTTTAAGAATGTTGTCCCAAGTCACCGTGAGACCACCTTCGGCGCGCGGCTGAGCCTCGGCCTGCATTTTCGCCGGAGACAACGGGCTAGGCCACCGATCCGCGTCAGACCGGAAACGGAATGTTTCGAAAGCGTGGGATTGGGCGTCAGTGTGCCCGACCGTGGCCATCTTTTGGACAAGATGAGCTTGAAAATTCGGGCGGCGAAGGACGCTGCCATGAACATTTCCAAGTTTCTTGATTCTTCCATCATGCTCTCGGGTCCGCCTCCGGGCGCGATCAATGTTCGCCTTGGGAAGAAGGTTGAAGGTCCCGGTGGCAAATGGGTGCCCTGCGCGACCCAAGTCGCGTCGGGGGTCTATGTTTCCGCCCTTTTCGAGGTCGGTCCGGGACGAAGACAGGTGTGCGCGGCCGATCATCCGGTCCGCTGTGCGGACGAAGCGCTCTCGCGCGCCGTCAAGCTGGCCTGCACCGCAGCGGCATAGAGCCTTCACCTTCATCGCACCTCCCCGCGCGGCCTCGAGTCGCCCTGGCGGGAGGCAGTCGCTTACTGGATGATAAATCATCCAACGCGGTAAAATAAATCACCCCGTTACGTCAAATATTTAGAGAATTGTTGTGAATCGCTGCCTGAGGCAATGTCAGGTCGTTAGACGAGTGCTGTGTGTAACCTGACGTAACAAGTGTAGCGGTTCCGAGTTTGCCAAGAGACGACAGTCGCGAGCTATTTTGGTCGCGGATGTCTGAACGTCGAGTGTGTGCGTGAGTGAGTGGGTTGCGAGTGACGGTTCGACTGAGTTTCCGTCGATTTCGATAATTACCTGAAGAAAGTGCCGACAATGCTTCTGCATTGTCGGCATATTTTTCTTGGCTATGACGTCTCCCTCGCGACGTGCAGACCTGTCCCCGCCGCGAGAAGCGGGGCTTTTCAACGTCAGTCACATCCGACCCCGTCATGCGCGCAAGCCGTCGCTCACGCCGCCGGTTTGCGCTTAAATCCCGCATCGCGAGTTCGCAGGATAGCTGCACAAATCCGAGGCGTCGGCGCCCGGCGCGGCCGGACCCCACCAGGGTCCGCCAAACCTTCAGTCTACCTGTTACAAGACGCCGTTAAACGGCGCACCACGGCAATTCGCACAATAGGGAGAACGACATGCACAGACGGAACCTGATCGCTGCGGCGGTGGCGAGTTTCGCACTTCCAGCCCTTCCGGCGCTGGCCCAGACCGAGATCAGCTGGTGGCACGCCATGACCGGCGCCAACGCCGAGGTGGTCGAGAAGATCGCGGGCGACTTCAACGCAAGCCAGTCCGACTACAAGGTCACGCCGGCCTTCAAGGGCACCTACCCCGAGACGCTGAACGCCGGCATCGCCGCCTTTCGCGCCGGCCAGGCGCCCGACATCATGCAGGTGTTCGACGTCGGCACGGGCGTGATGATGGGGGCTGAAGGCGCGGTAAAACCCGTCGCCGACGTGCTCAGCGAGAACGGCTACGAGTTCGACAAGTCGCAGTACCTGCCGGGCATCGTCGCCTATTACTCGAAGCCCGACGGGACGATGCTGTCGTTCCCCTACAACTCGTCCTCGCCGATCACTTATATCAACAAGGACATCTTCGAAGCAGCGGGCCTCGATCCTGCTGCGCCGCCAAAGACCTGGAACGAGGTCTGGGAGATGGCGAAGACGATCAAGGAATCGGGTGCCGCACCCTGCGGCTATACCTCGACCTGGCTGACCTGGATTCACCTCGAGAACTTCGCGGCCTGGAACGACGTCCCCTACGCGACGTTCGAGAACGGTCTCGCGGAAGGCGGTGTGCCCGAGCTGCAGCTCAACGCCCCCATCTTCGTGAACCATTTCCAGATGCTCGCCGATCTCGCCAAGGACGGCACCTTCAAGTACGGCGGCCGGACGTCCGAAGCGAAGCAGATCTTCCTTGCAGGCGAATGCGGCATCTTCACCGAGTCGTCGGGTGGTCTCGGTGACATCGTGAAGTCGGGCATGAACTACGGCATCGCGCAGCTTCCCTACGACTCGGATGCCGGCGGACCGCAGAACACGATCCCGGGTGGCGCGTCGCTGTGGGTCTTCGGCGACAAGTCCGAGGAGACCTACAAGGGCATCGCCGCCTTCTTCGACTACCTCTCGCAGACCGACGTGCAGACCTACCTGCACCAGACCTCGGGCTATCTGCCGGTGACGATGGAAGCCTATGAGGCGACCAAGTCGTCGACCTTCTACGGCGAGAACCCGGGCCGTGAGACACCTATCACGCAGATGATGGGCAAGGAGCCGACCGGCAACTCGAAGGGCGTCCGCCTGCCGAACTTGCCGCAGGTCCGCGACATCGCGAACGAAGAGTTCGAGAAGATGCTGGCTGGCGATCAGGACGCGCAGACGACGATGGATTCGATCGTCGAACGTGGCAACGCCGCCATCAAGGAAGCGTATGGCAACATGTAAGGCTTTCCGGGCCGTCCTTCGGGGCGGCCCGGTCCCTGCCCCATGAACCGCGCGACCTTCCCCCATTTCTGGCTGCCGCTGCTGCTGATCGCGCCGCAACTCGCGATCAGCGCCATCTTCTTCTATTGGCCGGCGGTGCAGGCGCTCTACCAGTCTGTGCTGCGCGAGGATCCCTTCGGCCTCCGCTCGACCTTCGTGGGGCTCGCCAACTTCCGCCGCGTCCTGGCCGATCCGGCCTACCTGAACGCCGCCCAGGTGACCGTTGTCTTCTCTCTGCTTACAGCGGGGCTCTCGATGGCCGTGGCGCTTCTGCTGGCGGTGCAGGCCGAGAAGGTCGTCCGTGGCCGCGGCTTCTACCGGACGCTCATGATCTGGCCCTACGCGGTGGCTCCCGCCATCGCGGGGATGCTGTGGCTCTTCATGTTCAATCCCTCGTTCGGCACGCTCGCCGCCATTCCACGCGCGCTCGGCATCAGGTGGGATCCGCTGTTGAACAGCACCCAGGCCATGGGCCTTGTCGTCGCGGCGGCGAGCTGGAAGCAGATCTCGTACAACTTCCTGTTCTTCGTCGCCGGTCTTCAGGCGATTCCGAAAAGCCTGATCGAGGCGTCGGCCATCGACGGCGCAGGGCCGGTGCGGAGGTTCTGGACGATCGTCTTCCCGCTGCTTGCGCCGACCACCTTCTTCCTTCTGGTCGTCAATACCGTCTACGCGCTGTTCGACACCTTCGGCATCATCCATGCGGTCACGTCCGGCGGACCGGGCAAGTCCACCGAGACGCTGGTCTACAAGGTCTACAACGACGGCTTCGTTAACCTGCTTCTTGGCTCGTCGGCCGCGCAATCGGTGATGCTGATGGTGCTGGTGATCTGCCTGACGGCCTTCCAGTTCAAGTACATCGAGAGGAAGGTGCACTATGGCTGAAGGTCTCGTCGGCACCTCTCGTCGCAGCCTGACGCTGGCGCATGTCCTCCTGATCCTCGGCTGCGTAATCGTCGCCTTCCCGATCTACTACGTCACCGTCGCCTCGACCCATTCGCTGAGGACGATCCTGAACCCGCCGCTTCCGATGCTGCCCGGACCCGAGGCGTTCGAGAACTACCGCGAGGCGGTCTCCGGCGGCATCAACCGGATCGGGGGCGTCGGCGTCGACCGGCTGCTGTTCAACACGACCGTCGTGGCGCTCGGCATCGCCTTCGGCAAGATCGTCATCTCGATGGCCTCGGCCTATGCCATCGTGTTCTTCCGATTTCCGCTGCGGATGGTCTGCTTCTGGCTGATCTTCATCACGCTGATGCTGCCCGTCGAGGTGCGGATTCTGCCGACCTACAAGGTCATGGTCGACCTCGGCCTGATCGACACCTACGCCGGTCTCATCCTGCCGCTCATCGCCTCGGCCACAGCGACGCTGCTGTTCCGGCAATTCTTCATGACGATCCCGAACGAGTTGTTCGAGGCCGCCCGCGTCGACGGCGCCGGCCCATGGAGGTTCTTCAAGGACATCCTTCTTCCCCTGTCGGCCACGAACATTGCGGCGCTCTTCGTGATCCTCTTCATCTACGGCTGGACGCAGTACCTCTGGCCACTTCTGGTCACGAACTCGAACTCGATGAACACCATCGTCATCGCGCTGAGGAAGATGATCTCGCTTCGCGGATGCCGACACGCCCTGGGACCTTGTCATGGTGACCTGCGTCCTGGCGATCCTGCCGCCCGTGCTGGTCGTCGTTCTGATGCAAAGGTGGTTCGTGAAGGGCCTCGTGGAGACGGAGAAGTAATGGCGACCCTCAGCCTCAATGACGTCCGCAAGAGCTACGGCAAGACCGAGGTCATCCACGGCGTCTCGATCGACGTCGAGGACGGTGAATTCGTGGTGATCGTCGGGCCGTCCGGCTGCGGCAAGTCCACGCTGTTGCGGATGGTCGCGGGGCTCGAGGAGATCACGAGCGGCACGATCGACATCGGCGGCCGCGAGGTGAACAAGCTGGAACCGCGCGAGCGCGACATCGCGATGGTGTTCCAGAACTACGCGCTCTACCCGCACATGTCGGTGTTCGACAACATGGCCTACGGGCTGCGCATCGCCGGGATCAAGGGCGACGACCTGAAGGCGCGCGTGGGCAAGGCCGCCGAGATGCTGGGCCTCACGACCCTTCTCGACCGCAAGCCGCGTCAGCTTTCAGGCGGGCAGCGCCAGCGCGTCGCCATGGGGCGGGCACTGGTGCGCGAGCCCTCCGCCTTTCTCTTCGACGAACCGCTCTCGAACCTCGACGCCAAGCTCAGGGTCTCGATGCGGCTCCAGATCAAGGACCTCCAGCGCCGCGTGGCCACGACATCTCTCTACGTCACCCACGACCAGGTCGAGGCGATGACCCTGGCCGACCGGCTTATCGTGATGAACAAGGGCGTGGCCGAACAGATCGCGACGCCCATGGAGATTTACGACACGCCTGCAAACGTCTTCGTCGCGGGCTTCATCGGTTCGCCTGCGATGAACTTCTTTCCGGCGCGGACGGAGGGCGGTCATCTGCACCTCACCGACGGCACCCGCCTCCCCGCCCCCGCCGGCGTGAGTGAAGGAAGCGTGATCCTGGGCATAAGACCCGAGCATCTCGTGCCTGCCCCGCTCGACGCCGAGGCTAGCTTGAGCGTGCGCGTCCTCGCGGTCGAGACGCTCGGCGCCGATGCCTTCGTCCACGCCACGCTCGGTGACGGCGATGTCCGACCCCATCGTGTTCCGCGTCCCCGGCCACGACCGCCCTGCCGAAGGCGAGCGCGTGTCTCTGATGGTCGAACCGGGAAAGGCCCATTTCTTCGACGCTGCCAGCGAACGTCGTGTCGCCGAGGCGTGATTGCCGGCGGCGGCTGATGCGGTGCGTCCGCGCGCAGGCCGCGACAGGGTAGTCGGGCAAGCCACCGCTTCACGGCCAGCGCAGCTTGCGGCTTGAAACGCATGCAGCGCTCATCCACGGAGCCAGCTTGTGACGGCAAGGGACGTGAGACTTCCACCTCACCCCGCTCCTTCAGGAACCTGTCGTGATCGCCGTCGTTGGCCAACCATGACTGCGCGAAGGCACAAGGAACGACGGCATGGCCAAATCTCATTGGCAAATTCGGACCGTCGCCGTGACATTATGACGGAGGACGCGGACAGCACGGAACAACCGCTCGTGCTCATCACCGGGGCGGCGGGCAGTCTCGGTTCGGCGCTGACGCGACGCTTGTCCAAGGACTATCGCGTGATCGGCCTCGATCTGGAAAAGGCCGACGGCATTGTGGCGTTCGACATTACCGACGGCTCATCGGTCGAAGCGGCGCTCGACGAGATCCGCCAAACGCACGGCGACCATCTTGCCGCGGTGATCCACCTGGCCGCCTATCTTCGACTTCTCCGGCGAGGAGAACCCGCTCTACAGGAGGTCAACGTGGACGGCACGCGCAAGCTGCTGCGTGCATTGCAGCGCTTTCGGGTGGAGCAGTTCGTCTATTCCGGCACCATGCTGGTGCACCGCCCCGGCGCACCCGGGCGTGCCGATCAGCGAGGACCACCCGTCGAACCGCGGCTGGGCCTATCCGACGCTCGAAGGCGCGGACCGAAGATGTGATCCGGGAGGAGCACGGCGACATTCCCTATGCCCTGCTGCATCTGGCGGGGCTCTATGACGAGAAGACCGCGGTGCCGACGCTGGCCGAGCAGATCCGCCGCATCTACGAGCGCGATCCCGAAGGCCCACGCCTATTCCGGCGATCTCTCGAGGCCGGCCAGTCCATGCTCCACCAGGACGACATGCTCGACGCCTTCGTCCGCACCGTCGACCGCCGGGCGGAGCTGCCCGAGGAGGTCGACGATCCTGATCGGCGAGCGCGAGGCCATGGGCTACGGCGCGCTGCAGGAGCGCCTCGGCACCCTGATCCACGGCACCGAGGACTGGACGACGCTGTCCGTCCCGAAGCCGATGGCTGCGGCCGGCGCATGGCTCGAGACAGAAAACCGAGCCGGTCGTGCCGGACGATCTCGACCAGGGCGAGAAGCCCTTCATCAAGCCGTTCATGGTGCGCATGGCGGACGACCACTACGAGCTCGACATCTCGCGCGGCCGCAGGAGCTGCTCGGCTGGGAGCCCCGCGCCACAGCCTGCGCGAGGGCTGCCCGCGATGGTGCGCCGCTCTCAAGCCGGATCCGGCGGGCTGGTACGACGGCCAACGGGCTGACGCAAGCCGCACTTGGCTGCAGGCGGCAGAGGACCGGGACGATCCCGAGGACCTGCGGCTGCGCCACGAGCGGGAGTCCGCGCGAGCCGCACGCCCGGAACGTCTGGGCGCAGTTCCTCAACATCGGCCTCGGCGCCTGGCTGATCACCGCGCCCGCTCCTGCTCGGCTATGCCGGCAGACCGGCATGACGATCAGCGATGTGGTCTCGCGGCCTTCTGGTGATGGTGCTGAGCTTCCTTGCGCTGTCCTGGCGCCTGGCGCTGGTGCGGTGGGGCGTGGCGGCGGTCGGCGGCCTGGGTCATGACCGCGCCCCTGGTCTTCTGGACCGAGAGTGCGGCCGCCTACCTGAACGGCACGCTGGTCGGCGCGCTGATCTTCGCGCTCGCCGTCTGCGTCCGGCCGGCGCCGGGCGTCGGGCACGATGGCGGCGACCACCGGCCCCACCGTCCCGCCGGGCTGGGACTATTCGCCCTCGGACTGGACCCAGCGCATGCCGGTCATCGCCCTGGCCTTCGTCGGCCTCTTCGTCTCGCGCTATCTCGCCGCCTATCAGCTCGGCCACATCGATGGCGTGTGGGAGCCGTTCTTCGCCGGCAGCGCGGACGACCCGCGGAACGGCACGGAGGAAATCATCACCTCCTCGAGTCTCGCGAGCCTGGCCGGTGCCGGATGCCGGACTGGGTGCGCTGACCTATCATGCTGGAGATCCTGATCGGCGCTCGTCGGCTCGGCGCGGCGCTGGCGCACAATGCCCTGGCTGGTGCTGATCTTCGGCATCATGATCGTGCCGCTGGGCGTCGTGTCGATCACCTTCATCATGATCCAGCCCATCCTGCTGGGCACCTGGTGCACGCTGTGCCTGATCACTGCGGCGGCGATGCTGATCCAGATCCCCTATTCGGTCGACGAGCTGATCGCCACCTGCCAGTTCCTTCGCCGTCGCAGACGTGCCGGCGCGCCGCTCCTGCGCGTCTTGCTGGCTGGCGACACGGACGAAGGACCCGACCAACGCGGCGACCGAAGAGTTTCGAGCGCTCGCTGGCGCAGTCGTCCGCGAGATGCTGGGCGGGGGCGTCACCGTGACCTGGGGGCTGTCGCCGCGGTGCGGCCATCGGCATCTGGCTGATGTTCACCCGCCTGACGCTGGGAACCAAGGGCACTCGCAAATACCGACCACCTTATCGGCGCCCTCGCGGTGACCATCGCCGTCACGCGCCATGGCCGAAAGCATTCGGGCGGCGCGGATTTTGAACGTCTGCCTCGGCGCGGCGCTGGTGATCTGGCGCCTTCGTGATGGATGCCACCTGGCTGCAGAGCGGCGCCGACATCCTCGGCCGGGCTGGCGCTGATCGTTGTGAGCATCCCCCGAGGACCGGTGCGCCACAGATACGGCAGCTGGTCCCGCGTGGTCGTGTAATCGGGCGGACCTGGATCGGGAGAGCGGCCTTGCGAGGGCGCGTGGCGCCCCTGGAATCCGCTTTCTGCCGATCCAGTGGTCGGTTCCTCCTTGGTAGGGCCGTCATCCTGCCAAGGCTCAAAGTGCCTGAAACCGCTTTGCCTGAAGGTGGGCGCCAGCAACTGACGTATCGGCCGAGTATCTAATTCCTCCCGAGCGATTGAGCCGAACGGATGAACATACGCTCGGTCCCGCCGCGTCTGCCGATCTTCCGTGCGAATGCTTCGGTAAGCGTGCCGAGTCCCATGCCCAAGCACCGGTAAGACGAGGACGATCCCGAAGCTTGCGTTTGAACAACGTTCTCCCGCTCTTCCACCTCTAATTGAGGGTCAACTTACTTCCACTCGAAAGGACGTACGAGATGTTGACCCGAAGAGCCGCACTGTTGGGAGCCGCAGGCATTGCCTCACTTCCCATCCTGGCAAAGGCCGCAAGCGCCGAGGAAATCATGGACACCTCGATGGCGCCGCCTGCCGACCTGTCGAACCTCCAGCGCATCAAGCACAAGCTGGTGCGCCCGCCGATGGTTCACGCGCACGAACAGGTCGCCCCGGCCGAGCCGCGGATCGTGGAGTTCGAGATGCAGATCGTCGAGAAGGAGATCGAGGTCGACGACGGCGCCTACCTTCAGGCGATGACCTTCAACGGGTCCGATCCCCGGACCGCTGATGGTGGTGCACGAGGGCGACTACGTCGAGCTTACGCTCTACAACTCGCCCGAGAACATGATGCAGCACAACATCGACTTCCACGCCGCGACCGGCGCGCTTGGCGGCGGGTCGCTGACGCTGGTGAACCCGGGCGAGAAGACCGACGCTGCGCTTCAAGGCGACGCGGCCGGGCACCTTCGTCTATCACTGCGCGCCCGGCGGCCCGATGATCCCCTGGCACGTCGTGAGCGGCATGTCGGGCGGCATCATGGTCCTGCCGCGCGATGGCCTGAAGGACCACGAGGGCAACCCGGTGCGCTATGACCGCGTCTTCTACATCGGCGAGAACGACTTCTACATCCCGAAGGACGAAAACGGCGACTACAAGCGGTTCGAGGATGTCGGCGAAAGCTATCCCGACACGCTCGAAGTGATGAACGGGCTGATCCCCAGCCACGTCGTCTTCAACGGCAAGGTCGGGTCGCTGACCGGCGACAACGCGCTTCACGCCTCGCAGGGCGAGAAGGTGCTGTTCGTGCACAGCCAGGCCAACCGCGACACCCGCCCCCACCTGATCGGCGGCCACGGCGACCTGGTGTGGGAGCGCGGCAAGTTCAACAACCCGCCCGAGCGCGATCTGGAAACCTGGTTCATCGCGGGCGGTTCGGCCGGCGCGGCGCTGTACGAGTTCCTCCAGCCGGGGGTGTACGCCTACGTCAACCACAACCTGATCGAGGCCGTGAACCTCGGTGCGACGGCGCACGTGGTGGTCGATGGCGACTGGAACAACGACCTCATGGAACAAGTGCAGGCGCCCTCCGAGTACAATGCCGACTACGAAGGCAAGACCGCGCTGCCATAGGCCGGGGCCGTCCCGAAGCGCATTCGTCACAGGGGCGGCCGGAACACACCGGCCGCCCCGGTTTCTTCGAGGAGCCTGGACATGAAGACCATTGCGGCACTCGCGGGCCTCGCCGGACTGGCGGCGATCGGCGGATGGGCCATCTTCGACGCCACGCCTTCTGTTACCGTCGCCCGACCGGACCTCGTTCGAATCGCTGCGGGTGAGGTCGAGTATCGCCCCGTCGGAAGCTTCAGCAAGAACGGCAAAAGCGCCACGCCCGGAGTGCAGCTTACCGAGGTCGGCGCCTTCCAGATCATGAAATACCAGGTCTCGCGCGACGAGTACTCGGCCTGCGTTGCTGACGGCGCCTGCGCCGATGCCGAGACCGGAAGCGGCAGCATGGCGCAGACCAACGTGAACTGGGACGACGCGACCACCTATGCGGCCTGGCTGTCCGGCCGGACCGGCGAGACGTGGCGCTTGCCTACCGCCCTCGAATGGCAGCGCGCGGCCGCCGAGGTCATGGGTGATGCCGCGCCCGACGAGTCCGACCTCGACCCCGGCGAGCGAATGCTGGCGCAGTATGAGCGCGGCGTTTTCTTGCGCGGCAGTTCAAGCCCGGCGCTCAGGCCGCGCGGCGGTTTCGGCGAGAACAGCCTCGGCGTGGCGGACATGGGCGGCAACGTCTGGGAATGGACGAATGGCTGCATGGAAGCCGGCGAGATCCGCGCGGACGGCACGATCGATGCGCGGGCTCCCTATTGCGGTGTGCGTATCGCCGGGGGCCGTCACCAGGCGGCGGTAATCGACTTCGTCCGCGATCCGCGCGGCGGCGGATGCGCGATCGGTCTGCCGCCCGACCACCTGGGCTTCAGGCTCGTTCGCGGCGATTGAGGGGCCACGCCAACCATCGTCCGACGTCCGAAATGAGGCGACCTGCACGAGCTAACCTTGGGTGTCGGTTCGACGCTTCCCGCCATTTTTTGCTCATAGGCGATGCCCATGTCGGACCGCCGCGACATTTGTTGCGGAAGCGCAAAGAGGCAGACGCAAGCCGGACGCAGGATGGCGGCGAAAGGACTCTCATGCCCCGCCCGGACTTCGACGATCCCGACCTGCCGCTTTCGGTGCTCTTCGCCGAATGGCCATCGGTCGCGACGGTGTTCCTCGACCGCCGGATGCTGTGCCCGGGCTGCCCGATCGCACCGTTTCACACCATCGTCGATGCCTGCCTAGAATACGGGCTGGACGAGAGCGAGTTTCGCGGAGACCTGCGCCGCGTCATCTTATCGACGCAAGGCTCAGACCTGCCGCCCGAAGCACGTCACTCCTGAATGCCGCTCAGGACCACGAGGCGATGGGGCGCCGTGACGACGATGTGCTTGCGCGTCGAGCGGACGATCCCGTCCTTCTCCCACGCCGACAAAAGCCGGCTCACCGTGTGAAGCGTCGTGCCGGTCATCTCGGAAATGTTCTGGCGGGTAACCGGAAAGGCGATCTCGATTCCCTCCGGCGTCTTTCGTCCGCTTTGGTTCACCATCCGCAACAGAGCGCAGGCGACGCGCTTCTCGACGGCCTGCGTCGCCATCTCGGTCAGCGTCTCCTGGATCTGGCCGAGCCGCTGGCCGAGGGTGGTATAAGTCTGGGTCGCAAACCCTTGATACTTCGACATGAAATCAGACCACAGGCTCACGGGCCAGGACAGCGCAATCGATTCTGCCGCGGCGATGGAAGTGGCGGGATAGGTGTCACGGTGCAGGGCGGGCGCGATTCCGAAGAGCTGGCCGGGAGATATGTGCAGGACGATGATCTGGTCGCCGCCCGGAGTGCTGCGCACGACCCGAAGGTAGCCGTCGAGCAACAGATAGAAGCGGTCGGCGTCATGGCCTTCGCGGAAGATCTCCACGCCCTCCTCATAGCGGCGCGATACGGCCTGATCGAGGATTTCCCTGATCTGCGGTCGCTCCAGCAGAGAGAAGGGAGGAAGCCCCTTCAGAAGGCTCTCGTCGAGTTTCGACACGACCACTCCAGAGTTTGAGCAAGAACAACGTCGGCGCCCCGGTGATAGGTCAAAACCGCGTCAAGAGAAACGACATGAACGCATGAAAGGAATGTCCGATGCTGAAAGCTCTGATGATGACCGCCGCCCTCGCAACCCTGGCCGGCGCCGCCGCCGCCGAGACACACGAGGTCAGGATGCTGAACAAGGGAGAGGCCGGCGCCATGGTCTTCGAGCCCGGTTACGTGAAGGCCGCTCCGGGAGACGTGGTGAAGTTCATTCCCACCGACAAGGGCCACAACGCCGAGAACATTGAGGGAATGCTTCCCGAGGGCGTTGCGGAGTTCAAGTCGGGTCTCAACGAAGAGTTCGAGCTGACGGTCGATGCCGAAGGCCTCTATGGCGTCAAGTGCACGCCACACTACGCGATGGGCATGGTCGCCCTGGTGCAGGTGGGCGAGGCCGTGAACCTAGACGACGCCCAAGCCGTCAAGCAGAAGGGCAAGGCCAAGACCCGGATGGCCGACCTGATCGCTCAGGTGCAGTGACGCCGCGTTCCGTATCATCCCCTTGAGGCGGGCGGTGGGACCGGCCGCCCCCGGCCTTTCTTTGGCGGAGCAATCGAATGTCCAGGCGAGGCACGTATGACGGACCGGCGCTATTGTCCTCTGGCTTCCGTCCCTTCTTTCTTGCGGCCATCCTCTTCGCAGCGGTCGTCATCCCGGCCTGGTGGCTCATCTGGACCGGCCGGACGTCCCTTGCCGCGACCTTCACTCCGACCGACTGGCACGTCCATGAAATGGTCTATGGCTACGGTGCCGCCGTGGTCGCAGGTTTCCTCTTCACCGCCGTGCCAAATTGGACGGGCCGCCTGCCGACGAGGGGCTGGCCGCTTCTGTTGCTCCTGTCCCTGTGGATTGCCGGCCGGATCAGCGTCGCCGGCCTGATTGCCCTGCCTGCGCCCGCTACCCTCGTCGTGGACCAGTCCTTTCTACTCGCCGTCACCCTCATGGTTGCACGCGAGATCGTGGCCGGCCGGAATTGGCGCAATCTGAAGGTTCTCGTGCCGGTTGCGCTGCTTTGGCTTCTGAACGTCCTCTTCCATGTCGAGGCGATCGCGTCCGGCACAGCCGAGATCGGTCGAAGAGCAGGAATCGCAGTACTCATCTTTCTGATCATGTTGATCGGCGGTCGGATCCTGCCGAGCTTCACGCGAAACTGGCTGGCGGCCAAAAGGATCGAGCGGTTACCCGTACCGTTCAACAGCTTCGATGAGTTGTCCCTTGCGACAGGTATGGTTGCGCTCATCGCCTGGGTCGTGGCAGCCGATACGTGGACGTACGCCGCGTTGGCATTTCTCGCTGCCGGTTTGCATCTTGTCCGACTGGGGAGATGGCAAGGCATCGCCACCGCGAAGTCTCCGATCCTGCTTATCCTTCATCTGGCGTATCTTTTCCTACCTCTTGGCTTTGTCGGCACCGGGCTGGCGACGTTCAACGTCGTACATCCGGCGGTCGGTCCTCACCTGTGGGGCATTGGCGCGGTCGGCGGAATGACGTGTGCCGTCATGATGCGAGCAACCTTGGGACACACCGGTCGGCAATTGAGGGCCGGGCGCCTTCTGACGTCGGCCTTCCTGATGATCGCCGGTGCTGCAGTGGCAAGGATTGCGGACCCGTATATCTCTTTTGACGGGGTAAATGGGGTAACAATTGCCGTGGTCCTATGGACGCTCGCCTTTGCTCTGCTGACGACCGTGCTCGGTCCCTGGCTCGTGCTGCCGAAGTCCCACACCGTTCGAAAGGCCAGCGTTTCCTAAAAGTTTCGCTGGCGAGAGCGTTGTGTTTTCTTCCACGGGATGAAAGCCGAGCCGTTCGAGCCGGAGGAGAGACCTTCCAGGAAGTTCAACAGGCTAGTGCCGCCATGCGCCGGTATGGAGGCAGGGGTATATTAACGCTTTCTAGGATCAGCATTTCGGGGCCAGAAGCGCTCGAAAAGGGCGATCCTAAAATCACTCAAAGCATTCGCACGACGGTAATATTTAAATGGCGGAGGAGACGGGACTGAGATCCAACGTTCTCCACCCTGTAAACCGTTGATGATAAAGGGCTCAAGGTTTTACATATCGCCAGCCGCATCGCCCTCGACTGGGATTAAACCCGTCTGACGGTGCCTTCAATCAAGGCAATCCTCACCACTCTCGGTTATCCGGGGAACATGGGGTAGGACAATTTGTTCATCGAGTAGCGAAGTGCATGGCTCAGGGAGGTAACGATGAACGAAGAGGCTTGCGCGCAGCAGGAGAGGCCTACTGTCCCCGGAATCGACCCCCCGGTCGCGCTATTCGAGGGCGTTCAGGCTGTTCCCGCTATTCCCACAGTGCTGCCTCAATGGCCAAAGAAGAACTAAGCCGCAGCACGAGGAGCAGATTAGTTAATGGATCGTGGACGCCCTCCTTCGCTCTCTTTCTCCTGGTTCCGTGCAGGCGGATCGTCGTAGACCGACCATCCGTACTCGCCACCTGATGAAGGAAGCTCAGGCTTTTCGATGTTGCGGACGATGTAGGCTTTGGCGATGAAGTTCGCGCTGATCGGTGCGGTTAGGAATAGAAACAGGGTGATCAGGAGTTCGTGGAACGACACGGATCCCTTGCTTGCGAAGAAATAGAGCATCGAGGCGAGAAGCGCGCATCCGATCCCCAGTGTCGTCGCCTTGGTCGGCCCATGCAGCCGCTGCATCGTGTTGCCCAGCTTTACCAGCCCGAATGAGCCGACAAGGCCGAACACGCCTCCGAGGACGATGAAGACCGAGATCAGGATTTCCACGATACCGGACATGTTGCTCCTTACTCGATGATATCGCCGCGCAGAACGAAGCGGCAATAGGCGACGGTTGAGACGAAGCCCACCATGGCGATCAGCATTGCGGCCTCGAAATAGACCGCCGTACCTTTCCAGATCCCGTAGAGGACCAGCAGAGCGATCAGGTTGATCACCATAGTGTCAAGCGCGAGGATCCGGTCGGACAGAGTCGGCCCGAAGGCGATCCGCCAGAGACAGAACAGGAGCCCGAGTCCGAAACAGGCGAAGGCGATCATCAGGGAAATGGCGATCATTCGAATACCTCAATGAGCGGCCGCTCATAGCGCTGCTTGATCCTGCTTCGTTCGTGGTCCGGATCCTCAGTATGCAGGCAGTGAACGAGAATGGAACGTCCGTCCGCGGCCAGCATCGCCGAAACGGTACCGGGCGTCATCGTGATCGTACCGGCAAGCACCGTGATCGCCTCGGGCGATCGGAGGTCGAGCGGGATGTTGATCCAGTGAGACCGGAAGTCCGCGTTTCGCTTGAACAGGATGATCCACGCAACCTGTACATTGGCAACGATGATGTCCCAGAGCACGACCAAGACGTATCTGACAGCCACGAGGGGACGGCGGAGCCTCGGACGATTGGGCCAGTAGGGCGCCGTGATCATCGGCACCACGAGGCCGAGGAAAGCACCAAGCAACAGGTTGCCTAGTGTCACGGTGTTGACCAGGCCCAGCCAGACGACGACCAGGGTGACGCTCAGAAGCGGATGCGGGATGAGGCGGCCAATCATGTCAGGTCTCCCCCTCCGTTCCAAGGACCGAGGTCACGTACCCATCCCTGTCGAAGATCTGCGCGGTCGTTCCGTCGAGATACCCGACGAGCGGCCCGGCAAAAATGGTCAGCAGGGCCAACAGCGCAATGGTCGTCATGACCGAGGCAAGTCCCGCCACACCGGCAGGTCGGGCGGCGGCGGTTGGCTCCGCCTGCACAACGGGACCTCCTGACGCAGCGGGCAGTAGCGCGGTGGATTTCCAGAACAACGTGCTCCCGGCCCGGGCGAACCCGACGATGGTCACGAGCGAGCCGATCAACACCGCGCTCCAGGCCCAGGCCATGGTTCCCGGCTCGCGCAGCGCGTCCAGAACCATCAGCTTTCCGATGAAACCGCTCAACGGCGGCATCCCGGCCATGCCGATCGCCGCCGCGAAAAAGAGTGCCGCGAACAGCCCGTTCTGCGAGGTTGCCGGCTCGGCGACAAGTCGACCTCCTGGGCGGCGCGCCGTCACCAGATCGGCCAGAAGAAACAGGGCAGCTGCCGCGAATGTGGAATGGATGAGGTAGTACAGCGCGGCAGTTGTCGCGGCGGGCGTGAAGACGGAGATGGCCACCATAAGTGTGCCCATGGATCCCAGGACCGAGAAGGCAATCAGCGGCATCAGATGCCGCGCACCGAGAACGCCGATCGCGCCGACTGCGATCGTCACGATGGCGGCCGGAAAGAGCCACGTCTCCGCCAGTCCGTCGGTCGCCTCGATCCCGGGACCGAAGACGAGCGTGTGGATGCGCAAGATCGCATAGGCTCCTACCTTCGTCATGATCGCGAAAAGCGCGGCGACGGGCGGCGGCGCGTTGGCATAGGTGGCCGGAAGCCAGAACTGCACCGGAAACAGCGCGGCCTTCAGCGCGAAGACGATCATCAAAAGCATGGCGGCCACGCGGATCAACGCGGCCTCATCCACGGGTACGTCCTGCAGGCGCAGCGCGAGATCGGCCATGTTCAATGTGCCGGTGGCCGAATAGAGCACTCCGAGAGCAAACAGGAACAGCGTCGACCCTGCCAGGTTGATCACGACGTACTGCAGCCCTGCACGCATCCGGTCGCGCCCTCCGGAATGGACCATCAATCCGTAGGAGGCGATGAGCAGGATCTCGAAGAACACGAAAAGATTGAAGATGTCGCCGGTCAGAAACGCGCCGACGATCCCCATCAACTGGAACTGGAAAAGCGCGTGGAAATGCCGCCCCCTCGCGTCCCACCCGGTCGCGACGGCGTGGATGAGCACCAGCAAAGCCAGCACGGTCGTGACAAGCACCATCAGGGCCGACAACCGGTCAAGCACGAGGACGATGCCGAACGGCGCCGGCCAGTCACCCAGGTAATAGACCTGCGGAGCGCCGCTGGCCGTCACGAACAGCCCGATGGCAATGGCCGCCAGCGCGACGGTTCCTGCAATCGAAGCGGTACGCGCCAGCTGCATGTCATGGCGCATGACGAAGCCGAGGACTGGCGCCAGCAGCGCTGGCAGGATGACGGGCGCAATGATCCAGTGATTCATTGCTCTGCACCTCGGCCTGTTTCCTCGTCTTGCTCGGCTTCCGGCAGGTCGAGACGGTCGTCGTCGGACTCCAAGTATGCCCCGAGCGCGACCATCACCAGCACGGCGGTCATGCCGAAGGAGATGACGATGGCCGTCAGAACAAGCGCCTGGGGCAGCGGGTCAGTGTAGCTCGCCTCGCCATAGCGTGACAGGATCGGCGGCAGGTCGATCGCAAGCCGCCCCGATGCGAACAGAAAGACGTTCACGGCATAGGACAGGAGCAGAAGACCGAGAATTGTCGAAAACGCTCTGAGGCGGAGCATCAGATAGATCCCTGCGGCGGTCAGTGCCCCCACGGAACTGGCCACGATGAACTCCACGTTATTTCTCCTCCTCGGCGATACGTGTCCGCGTCGACGGGTCGTAGTCCATGGGTTCCGGATTGACCGTCTCGCCCGCGTAATGTGCGATACGCGACAGGCTGTAGAGCATCAGCATCACCGCCCCCAGAACCGCCAGAAACACGCCCAGATCGAACAGCATCGCGGTGGCGAGCTCGAATTCCTCGATCGGCGGGAAGTGGAAATAGTCGTAGCCGCTGGTCAGGAAAGGTTTTCCGCCAAGCCAAGCGCCGGCTCCGGTCAGGCCGGCGATCACCACGCCCCAACCTATCATCGAGTGATACTCGATCCGCTGGCGACTCTGGGTCCACGCGAAGCCCGACGCCATGTATTGCATGAGCAGCGCGATCGACACGACCAGACCGGCGACGAAACCCCCGCCCGGCTGGTTGTGCCCGCGCAGGAAAATGTAAACCCCAACGAGGATGGCGATCGGCATCATCACGCGGGTCGCGATGACCATCATCAGGGGATGCCTGTCCCGAGAGCGGTCACTCGAATAGTCGGTACTGCGCAATTTGCGCGCGGCCGGACCGTTCAGGAGTGCCTCCATCACCGCATAGATGATGAACCCCGCGATACCGAGAACGATGATCTCGCCATAGGTATCGTATCCGCGGAAATCGACGAGGATGACGTTTACGACATTGGTCCCGCCGCCGCCCTCGTAGGAATTCGCGAGATGATAGTCGGAGATCGTCGGGGTATCGCGCAGCATGAACATGTAGGCAAGTCCGCCTACGCCTGCCCCGGCCGCGACGGCGATCGCGCCGTCTCTGATCCTCCGCCCGACAGAACTTTCGGCCGGCGACACCTTGGGCATGTAGTGGAGCGCCAGCAACAGCAGCATGATGGTCACTGTCTCGACCGATATCTGCGTCAGGGCAAGGTCCGGGGCCGAGAGGTAGACGAAGCCCACCGAAACCGTCAGGCCGATGACGCCGATCACGACAAGGGCCCGGAACCGGTCGCGATGCATCAGCACGACCGATCCCGTTGCCACCAGCAGCAGAACCCAGCCGACCAGGACCAACGGCGGCACCGGTAGCATCTCGCGCGTCGGCGCCGGCATCCCGCCGCCGCGCCAGGCGAGGTAGCCGAGAACGGTGGTCGAGGCGACGAAGATCGCGAGATAACGGGACATCGCCCCGTCATGGGTCAGTTGCGTAATGCGCTGCGACAGACCGGCCGCCCCGCCGACCAGGCGGTCGAAGATCGCCTTGGCCTCGGGCCGGCGCGCGGCGATCCAGGCCCGGTCAAGCGGATGATGGATCGCCAGCAGGGCCGCCCCGCCCAGAACCGCGATGACCGACATGAAGAGCGCGGGCGTGATCCCGTGCCATATCTTGAGATGGAACTCGGGCAATACACCCCCGGTCACCGCGCCCGCCGCAACCCGCACGAGCGGCTCGACGATATGCGGGAGGACGCCGATCAGGACGACAAGGCCGACCAGCAGGGCGGGAGCGACCCACAGGCCGAACGGCGGGTCATGCGGTTTGTGGGGATAGTCCGCGCGCACCGGACCAAGGAAGACATGCCCGATGAAGCGGAACGAATAGGCGACCGACAAGAGCGCGCCCAGCGTGGCGAGCGCGGGCAGCGCGTAGGGGCTGCCCGCCCATGTCGTGTGCGCGGCCTCCTCAAGCATCAGTTCCTTGGACAGAAAGCCGTTCAGCAGCGGAATGCCCGCCATCGACAGCGCCGCGAGCGCACCGATGACGAAGGTCACGGGCATGAGTGTTCTGAGCCCGCCAAGTCGCTTGATGTCGCGCGTATGCGCCTCATGGTCGATGATGCCTGCGGTCATGAAGAGCGCGGCCTTGAACGTCAGGTGGTTGATGATGTGAAAGACCGCCACAACCGCCGCCATCGGTGTCCCGAATCCCAGCAGCATCGTCAGCAGGCCCAGATGGCTGACCGTCGAGAAGGCCAGCAAAGCCTTGAGATCGTCCTTGAACAGCGCGATCAGCGCGCCCAGCACCATGGTGACCAACCCTGTGGTCGCGACGATGTAGAACCACGCGTCGGTACCTGCCAGCACCGGCCACATCCGCGCCATCAGGAACACGCCCGCCTTCACCATGGTGGCCGAATGCAGATAGGCCGAGACCGGCGTCGGCGCGGCCATCGCGTGCGGCAGCCAGAAGTGGAACGGGAACTGCGCCGACTTGGTGAACGCGCCCAGCAGGATCAGGATCAGCGCCGGCATGTACCATTCCGAAGCCCGGATCGCCTCGCCCTGCAAGAGGATGTCGGTCAGCTTGTAGCTCCCGGCGATCTCGCCGAGGATCAGCATTCCGGCGATCATCGCCAGCCCACCGCCACCGGTCACCGCAAGCGCCATCCGCGCGCCTTGTCGCCCCTCGGGCAGGTGCTTCCAGTATCCGATCAGGAGAAATGACGAGAGGCTCGTGAGTTCCCAGAAAACCAGCAAGAGCAGGATGTTGTCGGAAAGCACGATGCCGAGCATCGCCCCCTGGAACAGCAGAAGGAACGTGTAGAACTGGCCCATCGGATCATCGCCCGAAAGGTAAAACCGCGCATAAAGCGTGATCAGCAGCCCGACGCCGAGGATCATCGCCGCGAACAGGAGGCCAAGGCCGTCGAGGAAGAACGCGACCGAGAGCCCGAGTTGCGGCAGCCAGGCAAGCTCCACGGCGATGACCTGCCCGTCCATCACCGATGGGGCGAGCAGCAGCAGCATGACCAGGGCGAGCGTCGTAGGAAGTGCGGTGAAGATTGCACACGAATTTCGCCCGGCGCGGATCATGGGCCCCGGAAACAGCGCGCCGATGAACGGGAGCAGCACGATGATGATGAGCGATAAGTCGTTCACGACTACAGTTGTTTCCTGCTCGGTCACAGCGGTGTCTTCAGGTCAATAATGCACGGAAAATTGGCATCGGGTCGGTTCATTGGCTGGCGTGTGAACGATCGGTTCTGTAGCGGAGCAGCGGTCATTCGGACACGGATCCGTCTGCTGACAGGCCGATGAAAAGGACACCGGTGCCAAAACACGAGTATACTCCGCATGCACTGGCGATACCGCCATCAACACCGGTATTCTCGACTGGGACACGACACTCTCCAAAGTCGGTTGTCGCACTCCATCGAAAAGCCCTCGGCTGCGGTGCCTGCCGACCACCGCCCGATGGAATCCCACAGAAATGACGATATCGACCTTGCGCGGGATGGGATCGCCGACATCGCCGGCCAAGTTGGCGGCAGACGCCTCCAGATGGGCATGGCATTTTTCGACCAGTTCCCCCGCTATGCTCTCCGGAGCGCTGTGGTCGACGATAGACACCAGAGTCACGCAGGCACCCGGCTCTCTGGCCAGAAGAAGACGCCTTTGGAGAGCGCGATCTAACCGCTCAGAAAGATCGGAGGCGATCACGATGGATTGAATGTTCCTGCTCCTGTGTCCGTTGTGCGGTAGCGGCAAGGCCGAACCTGCGCCCTGAGCGGATCATGACCCTTGATGGGATGCAACTCAAGCAGAGGGATCTTTTCGCCCGCGAAGTTATCCACGCGCGCCCGAGATAAGTGTCGTGGCAGAAGCTTACCATTCGACACCTGCCACCGCCCACCTCGCCTCGCCCGCATCCCGCGCTCGTTCAGTTGCTCGGCCACGCGGCGAAGTGTTGTTGCTCCTTCCGCCAGATTCCCGACAACGACGGGCGCCAAGTCTCGCGCAAAAGTCGTCCACGTTCCTGGACACGGCCGCTCGCAACGCCTGTCCGCCCTTGCCAGTCCGCCTGGGGGCCGCGGCAACGTTAGGGTTGCCCAGCATCACTCCGCGAACCTTCGCGGCCGCTAGTGCCTCCTTCGTGCGCCGCGAGATGGCCTCCCGTTCTTGCTGCGCGACGAGAGCCATGATGCCCACGGTCAGGTCGTTCGCCTCCGGCATGTCACGGGCGAGGAACCTGACGCCGATATGACCTGGCGACACCGATGGAACTTGGCGTTCAGACAATTCGAGAGGTCTTTCGTGTTGCCATTCTCAGTCACAGCCCTTAGGCCGCACGGCAGCAAACTTGGACCTGGATGCAATTCCGGGTGGCTCTTCCGGCCGCCGATCCGCCGGACAACCACAAAACACGGTGCACCAGCACACTGATCTCGCGCGAACCGCGCCGGACCGGTACCGGAAGGCATTCTGATGTTCTCACTTGACGCTTACCGTGCGCAATGGCTCGGCAACATTCGCGGCGATTTGCTCGCTGGGCTTGTCGTGGCGCTCGCGCTCATTCCCGAGGCCATCGCCTTTTCCATCATTGCAGGCGTGGACCCGAAGGTGGGCCTTTACGCCAGCTTCTCCATCGCCGTGATCACCGCCATCACCGGCGGTCGTCCGGGTATGATCTCTGCCGCCACGGCCGCAACCGCCGTACTGATGGTCACGCTGGTGCGCGATTACGGGCTGGAATACTTGCTGGCTGCCACGGTTCTGGCCGGGCTCATCCAGATCGGCGCGGGCGTCCTGAAGCTTGGCTTCGTCATGCGCTACGTCTCGAAATCGGTGATGACCGGCTTCGTGAACGCGCTGGCGATCCTGATCTTCATGGCGCAGCTGCCTGAGCTCGACCCGCGAGAAGTGACGTGGATCACCTACGCGCTCGTCGCAGCGGGGCTCGCCATTATCTATCTGTTTCCGCTTCTGACGACGGCTATTCCCTCGCCCCTCGTCACCATTGTCGTGCTGACGGGTCTGGCCGTCGCGATGGGGCTCGACGTGCGGACGGTGGGCGACATGGGCGCGCTGCCCGACACGCTGCCGGTCTTCCTGATCCCGCAGATCCCGCTCAACCTCGAGACGCTGATGATCATCCTGCCCTATTCGGTGGCGGTGGCCGTCGTAGGCCTGCTCGAAAGCCTGATGACGCAGAACATCATCGACGACCTGACCGACACGAAGTCGAACAGGAACCAGGAATGCGTCGGTCAAGGCCTTGCCAACACTGCCACCGGTTTCATAGGGGGCATGGCGGGCTGTGCGATGATCGGCCAGTCGATCATCAACGTGAAGTCCGGCGGCCGCGGGCGCTTGTCATCCTTCGCAGCCGGGGTCGTGCTGCTGATCCTTGTCGTCGGCCTTGGCGACCTCGTGCGCATCATCCCGATGCCGGCCCTCGTGGCGATCATGATCATGGTCTCGATCGGCACTTTTTCCTGGTCGTCTATCAAGAACCTTACGGTCCACCCGCGCTCGTCGTCCATCGTGATGATTGCGACGGTTGTGACCGTGGTCTACACCCACAACCTCGCCATCGGCGTGCTGGTGGGCGTTCTACTGTCGGGTATCTTCTTCGCTGGCAAGATCGCGCAGCTGTTCCACGTCACCTCCGAGATAAGCGACGATGGCCGGGTGCGGACCTATCACATCGCGGGACAGCTCTTCTATGGCTCGGTCGAAGACTTCATGGATGCCTTCGACTTCCGGGAAGCACCGGAACGCGTCGTGATCGACGTGAGTGCTGCACATATCTGGGACATCAGCTCGGTGCAGGCGCTCGACATGGCAATCCTCAAGTTCCGCCGCGACGGCGCCGAGGTCGAGGTGGTGGGCATGAACGACGCGACCGAAACCCTGGTCGACCGGCTTGCCATCCACGACAAGCCCGGCGCCATGGACAAGCTGATGGCGCATTGAAGGACGTGACAGAATGACCGACAAGATCATCGCCCTGGTGGATGGCTCCATCTATTCGGAGAGTGTCTGCCACCTCGCCTCCTGCATCGCGCAGCGGACGCAGGCGCCCGTCGAGCTGATCCATGTGCTGGGCCGGCGCGAGGCCCCGGACAAGGCCGACCTGTCGGGAACGATCCGGCTCGGGGCGCGGACGACCCTGATGGAGGAACTGGCGGCGCTCGACGCGCAGCGGGCGAAACTGATCAGCCATCGCGGACGCGCGATCCTCGAGGACGCCCGCGCCATCGTGGATCAGGACGGCGTGACCGAGATCACCACGCGCCTGCGGCATGGCGACATCGTCGAAGCCATCGGCGAGGTCGAGGGCACTGCCCGCGTCATCGTCATCGGCAAGCGGGGAGAGGCGGCGGATTTCGCCAAGGGGCATCTGGGGTCCAACCTCGAACGCATCGTGCGCGCCGCGCACCGTCCGGTCTTCGTCGCCGCGCGCGCCTTCAAACCCATCGAGACAGTGCTCGTGGCCTATGACGGCGGCCGATCCGCGATGAAGGCGGTGGATCACATCTCGCGCAGCTCTTTCTTTGCCGGTCTGTCCGTCACCCTCGTGACCGTGGGCACGGAAACGGCCGAGACCAGAAAGAACCTCACGGACGCTAAAGCGTTGTTGAAGGCGGCAGGAATAGAAGCGGACACACGTATCGTGCCGGGCCAACCGGACGTCGAACTCGGCAAGATGGTCGACGAGGAAGGCTTCGGGATGCTCGTCATGGGCGCTTACGGTCACAGCCGCATCCGCAGCCTCGTCATCGGTTCGACGACGACCGAGATGATGCGCTCCTGCAAAGTCCCTGTCCTGCTCTTGCGGTGATTGGCATGGCCGACCCCACAGCGGAAGAGCTTAAGGCTGCGTTTCTGCCCCGCCTTCGAGCGGAGTTGCAGGAGTTACGGACCGCCTCGGCGCAGACGGCTGCCGACCGACGACCGGTCGAGCTCGACCAGCAAAGTGTCGGCCGCCTCAGCCGAATGGACGCTATGCAGCAACAAGCCATGGCGGCGGCCCAGGAAGCGCGTCGCCATGGACGAATCCGGGCTCTCGAGGCGGCGATCCGGCGTGTCGAAGACGGAGACTATGGCTGGTGCGACGAGTGCGGCGATTTCATCGGCCTGGCCCGACTTGACCTAGAGCCTACCGTGATGCGGTGTCGAGGCTGCACAGACTGACATGGCACCTCAAGGGGCCGGGACGTCTTCGCCTGGTGGGTGGCGCTTGGCTTCATCGGCATCACGCAGGGCATCGCGAGTGCTCTGTGGGGCGTCTTGCTGCCGGTTGCTTACGGGACTCGGCACCTAGGTTCGATCCGGTCCCTCGACGTCGAGCATGGCGTCGACCAGCCATGGCGGCGTGAACACTTCGCCATGGTCGGCAACTCGTTTCTTTGATCGTAATGGTAGCTTGGGTGGACCCGGTAAACGCGAGATGAGCGCGTCGCTGTATGTTTGCGGCCTATGCGGTCGAGAGGCACGCAGATGGGAGGGCCGCTCAGGGTCGAGATACTCCCCCGCATTACTGTCTCCCAGACTCGGTCGGTTGCCAAGCGTTCCTCACCGCGTCCACGTCGAGCGGGGTCTTGCCCTAGTTCGCCCACGCACGGCGTCGCGGCGAGGGCGGACTGCTTTGCCTTCCTGACGACTTTGACTTCCGTTGCTGCGATCCTAAGTTCGATTTCTGTTCCATCTCGCGAAAGTCACCGGCGTCGAAGTGCACAGCCATTCCACTGATAAACACTAGCGAAGTCAGTTCATTACAGGCAATTCACCAAAACGGAGCAGTCCTCAGGTCCGGAGAATACTGGCCTCGAGAGACCACTTCCGGGTCTCTTGGCGCTGGCGCTGGTGCTCAGCCCCACCCGCATAACCCTCGAAAACAACGGAAAATTCCAGGCGCAGCCGGATCGAGAGAACGCTTTTGCGAGGACGAGTGGCGGATGAGGTGGGATTTCGAACCCACGGAACCTTTCGGTTCGCTGGTTTTCAAGACCAGTGCCTTCGACCGCTCGGCCACTCATCCGCATTTGCCACTGGCAGGCTCGGGTGCCTGCACGAGGTCTTTTCCGTCCGAACCTGCCTAGTGGGCACGGCGCGATTCTGAAAGCGTGCATGTGGGCGCGGCTTTACGCGGACCGGGCATCTTCCCTTTTCTTGCACCCCGCTTGCGAGTAGACTTCGCCGAAAATGGCGTCCCTGACGCCGCAGAAAACGGCCTTGGCGGGGCATTGGAGCAGAAGATGAACAGGTTTGTGCGATCCGGGGCGATCTCTGCGACCCTCGTCCTTGCGCTGGCGGGCTGCGAGCAAGGGCTGGGTGGGCGCGAAGCGGGAACGACGACGGCTGCGGCGGTTCCGACCGTGACCCGGCCAGGCTCTCGCGATGTCGAGCGGCCGGACATCTTCCAGACTACGGAAGAGGCGCTCTGGGACGGGCGACCGTCGCTTGGCGGGGTCTGGGTGGCGCATCCCGACGTCAAGGAGCCCGAGCGTGCGATCCTGACGAACGTCTCGAACGGCCAGTCCGTGCCGGGCGCGCTGTTCCGGCGCGAACGCGAGAACCCGGGTCCGCGCATCCAGCTCTCGTCGGACGCAGCATCGGCTCTGGCCATCCTCGCCGGTCAGCCGACCGAGGTCTCGATCATGGTCGTGCGTCCCGAGGAGATCGAAGCCGCGCCCGAGCCCTTGCCGATCGCCGACGAAACGACAGGCGAGACGCCGTCGACCGAAGGCGGAACCGTGGATGACACCGCCGCCGCGGCCGGGGCCGCCACAGCAGGAGCCGCGGCCACGACGACGACGCGGAAACCGAACTTCCTTCAGCGCATTTTCGGACGCAAGTCTCCGCCGCCACCCGTGGTCGCGGCCGATCCGGCGCTGGCGCCCACGACAGACGCCTCGGTTCCCGGTGTCGAGACGGCGCCGCTCGATCCCGTCGCGGCGTCCGCCGCCGCTGCGATCGATGCCGCAGAAGCAGGCGCCACCCCTGCCCCGCAGGCTGCCGCAACCGCCGCGCCTGCCCCGACTCCAGTGCCGACACCGGCCCCGTCCGCAATCAAGAATCCCTATGTTCAGGTCGGTCTCTTCAGCGTCGAGGCCAATGCCAACACGGCAGCCGAGGCGCTTCGTCGTGAGGGCATCCTGCCTGCCGTCGGCCCGAAGACCTCGAACGGCAAGACGCTCTGGCGCGTCGTGGTCGGGCCGGTCTCGACTGCCGACGACCAGGCCGCCCTTCTCGCTCAAATCAAGCGCATGGGATACAAGGACGCCTTCCTGACCGCCCAGTAAGATCACCCTTCCGGAGGACAGCTCATGTTCCGCCCCCTGGCCACCTTCGCCATTCTCGTCTTCGTCTCGGCCTGCGCGTCCAGCGCGCCTGTTCCCGCGCGCGCTGAATACGAAACGCAGGCGACAGCCTCCTATATGTACGACATCACGACGGACACGGTTCTCGTCGAGAAGAACGCCGACGAACCGCTTCCGCCCGCCTCGATGTCGAAGCTGATGACGCTTTACATGCTGTTCGAGGCACTCCGCGACGGACGCGTCACGATGGACACGACGTTCAGCGTTTCGACACGCGCCCGCGAGATGGGCGGCTCGACGATGTTCCTGGACGAAACCGACCGTCCTCGCGTCGAGGATCTCATCAAGGGCATCATCGTGCAGTCCGGCAACGATGCCTGCGTCGTGGTGGCCGAGGGCCTCGCCGGGACCGAAGATGCCTTCGCCCGCCAGATGAACGCGCGCGCTCCCGAGATCGGATTGACGAACTCGACCTTCTCCAACGCCTCGGGCTGGCCCGAACCGAACCACCGCATGTCGGTGCGCGACCTCGGGCGGATCGCGACGCTGCTGATCACCGAGTTTCCCGAGTACTACGGCTTCTTCGCGCTGGAAGAGTACGACTTCGATGGCCGTTCGCCCTCGAACCGCTTCAACCGGAACCCGATCCTGGGGCTTGGCCTCGGCGCGGACGGTCTCAAGACGGGCCACACCGAAGAAGCGGGCTACGGCCTTGTCGGCTCAGCCAAGCAGGGTGACCGCCGGATCGTCTTCGTCTTCTCGGGCCTGAACAGCATGGCCGAGCGCCGGCAGGAGGCCGAGGCGATGATCAACTGGGGTTTCCGCCAATTCGTGCCGAAGAACCTTGCCAAGTCCGGCGCCATCGTGGCCGAAGTGCCGGTGTGGATGGGCAACTTCGAACGCGTCAACGCCGTCGCGCGCGAGGACATCACGCTGCTGGTGCCGGCCATCGGGCAGGACAGCCTTCAGGCCCGCGTCGAGTTCCGGAGCCCGGTCGAGGCGCCGATCGAGGAAGGCGGACAGGTCGCCGAGCTGGTCATCACCGCGCCGGACATGCCCGAAAAGAGAATTCCCCTCGTTTCGGACCGTGCGGTCACGCGTGGAGGTTTCCTGCCGCGGGTCCGCGCCTCGTCCTATGTGCTGTTTGACAAGGCCAAGGGTCAGGTGCAAAGCCTGATGGAATGACGCGCGGGCGGTTCATCACATTCGAAGGCATCGACGGTTCGGGAAAATCCACGCAGGCACGGCTGCTGGCCGCCTACCTGCGCTCAAAAGGCATCGAGGTCATCCTGACGCGCGAGCCCGGCGGATCGCCCGGCGCCGAAGAGATCAGGCGCCTTCTTGTCGAGGGCAACCCTGACCGCTGGTCGCCTGAGACCGAGATCCTGCTCTTCACCGCCGCCCGCCGCGATCACCTCGAAAAGACCATACGTCCGGCGCTTGAACGCGGCTCGACGGTCATCTCGGACCGCTTCGCGGATTCGACGCGGGTGTATCAGGGCGCGGCCAGGGGCGAACTTCGCGGCCTCGTCGACCGCCTGCACGATGCCGTCATCGGGATCGAACCCGACCTGACGCTCATCATCGACATGGACCCCTCGCGCGCGCTTGAACGGGGCCTTGCCCGAAAGAGCGGCGAGGATCGGTTCGAGGAGATGGGAGAAGGCTTCCAGCACCGTCTCCGCGACGGTTTCCACAGGCTGGCGAAGGACTTTCCGAACCGCTGCCATCTCGTCGACGGTCAGCGCGATCCCGACAGCATCGCCGCCGAGGTTGCCCGGATCGCGGACACCGCCGGATGAGCGACGACCTTCCGGCCGAAGCGGATCGCGTCGACGGCGCACCACACCCGCGCGAGACGGCTCAGCTTTTCGGACAGGACGCTGCCGAGGCGGCGTTTCTCGAGGCCGTGACGCAGGGCCGGCTGCATCATGCCTGGCTTCTGACCGGTCCCAAGGGCGTGGGGAAAGCGACGCTTGCCTGGCGGATGGCGCGCTTCCTTCTGGCCGAGGCCCCTGTCGAAGCCGGCTTCTTCGGCGACGCGCCTCCCGTTCCGGCGATGCTGGACATCCCGCCCGAGCATCCCGTGGCACGACGCGTTGCGGCCTTGTCCGAACCGGGCCTCCTTTTGATCCGCCGCGCCTGGGACGCCGACCGCAAGAAGCTGAAATCGCAGATCACCGTCGACGAGGTTCGGAAGCTGAACGAGTTCTTCGGCCTGACCGCGACCGATGGCGGGCGGCGCGTCGTCATCGTGGATGCAGCGGACGAGTTGAACCCTTCGGCCGCAAACGCGCTTCTGAAGGTTCTCGAGGAACCGCCGAAACGGGCGGTCCTGATCCTCGTCAGCCACCAGCCCGCGCGGCTTCTGCCGACGATCCGGTCGCGATGCCGAACGCTGAGACTCGGCGAGGTGGGCCCCGAGGACATGGCGCAGGCGCTGTCCCAGGCCGGGGTGACGCCCGAGGATGGGATGGCGCTGAGCGACCTCGCCCAAGGGTCGGTTGGCGAGGCGATCCGGCTTCTCTCGCAGGACGGGCCTGGCTTGTATGCAACGATCGTAAGCCTGATCTCGGGAGGCCCCCAAATGGACCGGCAGGCCCTGCGCGCCTTCGCGGAAAAGGTGACCGCCCGCGGTGCCGAGGAGCGGCAGGACCTTGCCGTGCGGCTTCTCGACCTCGCCCTGGTCAGGCTTGCGCGAACCGGCGCGGGACGCCCTCCCCTCGCCGAAGCCGCACCGGGCGAGATCGAGGCGTGGCGTCGCCTTGCGCCCGATGCCAGCCGCGCGCAGGTCTGGGCGACGCTTCAGCAGGAGCTGTCGGCCCGCATCGGGCATGGACGCGCCGTCAACATCGACGCGCAAAGCCTTCTGACCGACGCCTTTCTCCGCATCGACGAGGCCGCCCGCGGCTGACCCCGCCTTGACCCTTCGCGCGGCCTGCCCGATACGGAGGCCATGACCGACGCGGCCCATATCACGGACAGCCATTGCCATCTGGATTTCCCCCAGTTCGAGGGTGAGGTCGAGGCACTGGTTTCGCGTGCGAAACAGCGCGGCGTCCACCGGATGGTGACGATCTGCACGAAGCTCGGGAAGGAACCCGAGGTCCGCGCGCTGGCCGAGACCCATACCGAAGTGTTCTACGCCGCCGGGATCCACCCAATGTCCGCACATGAGCAGCCCGTCGTGACGGTCGAGCGTCTTGAGGAAATCGCCAGGCATCCGAAGATGGTCGGCATCGGTGAGACGGGACTCGACTATCACTACACCGCCGAGACGAAGCCGATCCAGCAGGAGAGCCTCCGCGTCCATATCGAGGCTGCGCGTCGCACCGGCCTGCCTCTCATCATCCACGCCCGCGACGCCGACGACGACATGGCGCGCATCCTCTCCGACGAGCACCGCGCCGGCGCATATTCCTGCGTCATGCACTGCTTCTCGTCCGGTCGGGCGCTGGCCGAGGCGGCACTCGACCTCGGCTTCTACCTGTCGATCTCGGGCATCGCCGCCTTCCCGAAAAGCACCGAGTTGCGCGCGATCTTCGCAGATGCGCCGCTAGACCGGGTGCTGGTCGAGACCGACGCCCCCTACCTGGCGCCGCCACCGAACCGAGGCAAGCGCAACGAACCCGCCTACGTCGCCGATACAGCGAAGGTGGGCGCCGAGATCTTCGGTCTCTCTTATGCGGACTTCGCACGCGCGACCGAGGCGAATTTCGAGCGCCTTTTCTCCAAGGCTGCCGAATGGCAGAGCTGACCTTCACCATCCTCGGCTGCGGCTCGTCGGGCGGTGTCCCGCGGCTTGGCGGCCTCTGGGGCGCCTGCGATCCGGATGAGCCGCGAAACCGCCGCCGTCGCTGTTCGCTTCTTGTCGAACGGACCGAGGGTGACGCCGTGACGCGCGTCCTGATCGACACTTCGCCCGACATGCGCCAGCAGCTTCTGGATGCGGGCGTCGGTCGACTGGACGCCGTCATCTTCACGCACGGCCACGCCGACCATGTCCACGGCATCGACGACCTGCGGATGATCGTCTTCAACACGCGCCAGCGCCTGCCGGTCTGGGCCGACGGGCCGACGCAGGAGAGGCTTTACTCGGGCTTCGGCTATGCCTTCATCCAGCCCGAGGGGTCGCCCTATCCGTCGATTCTCGACATGCACACGATCAAGGGCGACGTGACCATCGGCGGTCCCGGCGGAGACATCGTCTTCCATCCGTTCCGCGTCGGTCACGGCTCCATCGACGCGCTCGGCTTTCGCATTGGCGGCCTGGCCTACCTACCCGACGTGGTCGAGATCTACGACGCGGCGTGGTCTTCGCTGCAGGACCTCGACGTCTTCATCGTGGACGCGCTGCGCCGCACGCCGCATCCGACGCACGCGCATCTCGACATGACGCTGGAATGGATCGAGAAGGTGCAGCCGAAGCGCGCGATCCTGACCAACATGCACATCGACCTCGACTACAGGACCATCCTCGACGAGACGCCCGACCACGTCGTGCCCGCCTACGACGGGATGCGCCTGAGCCTGCCGGACTGACCCGGTGCAGGCCCTTCTGGACGTCATCCTACCCGTCTTCCTGGTGATCGGCGGAGGCTATGTCGCGGTCTGGAAAGGCTACTTCTCGGATGCGGGCGTCGACGCCCTGATGAAGTTCAGTCAGGGCTTCGCGATCCCCTGCCTTCTGTTCCGCGCGATTTCGACCCTCGACCTCGGCGCGGACTTCAACCTGCCGCTTCTCTTCAGCTTCTATATCGGCGCCGTGACGGGCTTCTTCGCGGCCCTGACCGGCGCGCGGTTCATCTTCCGCCGAAACTGGACGGACTCCGTCGCGATCGGTTTCTGCGGCCTCTTCTCGAACTCGGTCCTTCTGGGTCTGCCGATCACCGAACGCGCCTACGGGACCGAAGCGCTGGCCGGCAACTTTGCCATCATCGCGCTTCATCCTCCCATCTGCTACCTGATCGGCGTCACCGCGATGGAGATCGCGCGGGGCACCGGCGCAGGGCCCATCGGCACGGCTCGAAACGTGATCTGGGCAATGTTCCACAACTCTCTGATCGTGGGCATCTCGCTTGGGCTGATCGTGAACCTGACCGGAATGACGATGCCCGAGGTCATAACGGACGGCGTCGATCTTCTGTCCCGCGCCGCCCTGCCCTCTGCGCTTTTCGGGCTTGGGGGAGTCCTCTACCGCTACCGTCCCGAAGGCGACCTGAAGACCATCGCCATGGTCTGCGTGATCTCGCTCGTGCTGCACCCCGCGGTGTCCTTCACGACCGCCACGCTGCTCGATCTGGATCGCGACGCCTTCCGCTCGGTCGTGCTGACGGCGGCCATGGCGCCGGGCGTGAACACCTATCTTTTCGCCAACATGTACGGCGCGGCGCGACGGGTCGCGGCCTCCTCCGTCCTGATATCGACCGGCCTGTCGATCGGCACGGTGTGGCTTTGGCTGCTCGTCATCCCCTGAGCGCGGACACGCATCGGATGAGATTGAGTCCTTTTGGCGACATAACCGTCCCGACGGTTCACGCGTCCGGAACATTAACCGAAAAGATACCCCGGTTGTGCCCATACTCGGTCACAAAGAAAGCTTCCCCTAGCGTAAGGAATTGTGGAGCAGACTGATGAAAGTGGTTTCTTTTCCAGCCGCGCCGAAACAGACGCAAAGGGCCACCGTGCGGCAGGCCCGCCCGATGACCCTCTTCCTTCACGTCCGGCGTTCGACGCTGATCATGCACATCGCAGACAGCCGCGCCCACGACACGTCGGGCCGGGCCGAGGCGAAGTAGACTTCGCTCAAGCCTTCTGGACGAACCGGTTGACCAGGTTCTCCAGCCTTTCCTGTCGTCCGGAACGCGGCTCCGGTTGCAGGTCCTCGGACAGGACCATTTCGGCGATCTCTTCCAGCGACGACGACATCAGCTTCTTGCCGCGATCGCTGTCCCAGCCCGCATAGCGCTCGCGTCGCGCCGCTTCGAGCGAGCCATCCTCCAGCATCGCCGCCGCCGCCTTCAGGCCCTGTGCGCAGACATCCATTGCCCCCACATGCGCGAGGATCAGGTCCTCGGGGTCGAGCGACTGGCGCCGGAGTTTCGAGTCGAAGTTGGTGCCGCCGGTCTGGAAGCCGCCCGCCTTCAAGATTTCGTAATAGACCATCGCGACTTCCGGCACGTTGTTTGGAAACTGGTCGGTGTCCCAGCCGGACTGATAGTCGTTGCGGTTCATGTCTATCGAGCCGAAGACGCCCAGGCTCATGGCAAGTGCCACCTCATGCTCGAAGGTGTGCCCCGCGAGGATCGCGTGTCCCTGCTCGATGTTCAGCTTCACCTCGTCCTCGAGCCCGTACCGCTTGAGGAAGGCATAGCAGGCCGCGACGTCGTAGTCGTACTGGTGCTTCGTCGGCTCCTGAGGCTTCGGCTCGACCAGGATCGTGCCCTTGAAGCCGGTCTTGTGCTTGTAGTCGACGACCATCGACAGCATCCGCGCCATCTGGTCGGCTTCGCGGCCGAGATCGGTGTTCAGGAGCGTCTCATAGCCTTCGCGACCGCCCCAGAGGACGTAGTTCTCGCCGTTGAGCTTCCGCGTCGCGTCCATGTTCGCCTTGATGGTCGCGGCGGCATAGGCAAAGACATCCGGGTCGGGGTTGGTGGACGCGCCCGACATGAAGCGGCGGTGTGAGAATAGGTTCGCGGTGCCCCAGAGTAGCCGTGTGCCCGTCTCCTCCATCTTCCCGCCGATATAGTCGGTGATGGCTTCGAGATTCTTCGTGTTCTCGGCATAGCTCTCGACCTCGGGCCGGGCGTCGGCGTCGTGGAAGCAGAAGAATGGCTGGCCGAGGATGCGGAACATCTCGAAAGCGACATCCGCCTTGGTTCGCGCGTCGTCCATCGTCGAGCCGAACCAGGGCCGGTCGAAGGTGCGTCCGCCGAAGGGGTCGCCGCCCTCCCATGCGAAGCTGTGCCAATAGGCGACGGCGAATCGCAGGTGATCCTCCATCCGGCGACCGGCGACCTGTGCGTCCGGGTCGTAGTGGCGGTAGGCGAAATCGTTCGACGTCTCGGGGCCCTCATAGGCGATGGCCGGAATGTCTTTGAAAAACGACATGATAGCTCCAGAAGTTCGCGCTGTGCGCGCAGTCAGATGTTCAGGGTGACCCAGGATGCGTTCCGCGAGGAGGATCGAACGCAGGCATCGACGAAGGCGACGCCCGTGACGCCGTCGAGGATGTCCGGGAAATGGATGTCCTCAGGGATCGCGTCTCCCGCCTTCTTCGCCCGGATCGCGCGGGCGGCTTCGGAATAGATGTTGGCGAAGCCTTCGAGATAGCCTTCCGGGTGGCCGGGCGGGATGCGCGACATCCGCGCCGCTGCCGCGCCCGAGCCTGCGCCGTTTCTCGTCAGCAGCCGCTTCGGCTCACCGAAGGGCGTGTGCCAGAGATAGTTCGGATCCTCCTGCGCCCATTCCAGCCCGCCCTTGGTGCCATAGACGCGCAGGCGAAGGCCGTTCTCGTTGCCGGGGGCGACCTGGCTGCACCAGAGCATCCCCCGCGCCCCGCCCTCGAACCGCAGCATGACATGGCCGTTGTCGTCGACCCGGCGGCCCTCGACGAAGCTCTGGAGGTCGGCGGCGAGGCTTTCCAGCGTCAGGCCGGTCACGAAGCTCGCCAGGTTGAAGGCGTGCGTGCCGATGTCCCCGGTCGAGCCGCCCGCGCCGGAGCGTTCGGGGTCCGTCCGCCAGCCGGCCTGCTTTTGGCCGGTGCTTTCGACGTCCTCGGTCAGCCAGTCCTGCGCGTATTCGACCTGAACCACGCGGATCTCGCCCAGGTCGCCGTTCGCGATCATCTCGCGCGCCTGCCGGATCATGGGATAGCCGGTGTAGTTGTGCGTGAGAATGAACAGCGCCTCCGACGTCTCGGCCGCCTTCGCCATCTTGCGCGCCTCGGGCAGGGTCGACGTCAGGGGCTTGTCGCAGATGACGTGGATGCCGCGCTTCAGGAACTCGCGCGCGACGGGATAATGCATGTGGTTCGGCGTCACGATGGCGACGGCGTCGATGCCGCCCTTCATGCGCGCCTCGCGCTTCGCCATGGCGGTGAAGTCGTCGTAGACGCGCTTCGGGTCCAGGCCGAGATCGGCGCCGGAGGCCTGGCTTTTCTCGGGCGTCGAGGAGAAGGCGCCCGCCACGAGGTCCCAGTGGCCGTCGATGCGGCTGGCGATCCGGTGGACCCCGCCGATGAAGGCGTCGCGTCCGCCACCGACCATGCCGAGACGCAGGCGGCCGGTGTTCTGTTCCGAAGTTCCGTCGATCGGCATGTCGTATCCCCTCAGTCCAGACCCAGCATCCGCCGGTTCGCGGCGTCGTCGGTGCCGCCGCCCGCGAAGTCGTCGAAGGCCTTCTCGGTCACGCGGATGATGTGATCCTTGACGAAGGCCGCGCCCTCGCGCGCGCCGTCCTCGGGGTGCTTCATGGCGCATTCCCACTCGACCACGGCCCATCCGTCGAAATCGTACTGCGTGAGCTTCGAGAAGACGGCGCGGAAATCGACCTGCCCGTCCCCGAGCGACCGGAAGCGGCCCGCGCGGTCGACCCAGGACTGATAGCCGCCGTAGACGCCCTGCCGCCCGGTGGGGTTCAGCTCGGCGTCCTTGACGTGGAACATGCGGATCCGCTCGTGGTAGATGTCGATGTTGTCGAGATAGTCGAGCGCCTGGAGCACGTAGTGCGACGGGTCGTAGAGCATGTTCGCCCGCGCGTGACCGTTCACGCGATCGAGGAACATCTCGTAGGTGATCCCGTCATGCAGGTCCTCGCCGGGGTGGATTTCGTAGCAGATGTCGACACCCATCTCCTCGGCATGGTCCAGGATCGGCGTCCAGCGCTTCGCGAGTTCGTCGAAGGCAGCTTCGACCAGCCCGGCGGGCCGCTGCGGCCAGGGATAGAGATAGGGCCAGGCAAGAGCGCCCGAGAAGGACGCCTGCGCGGTCAGGCCGAGGTTCCTCGACGCGGTCAGCGCCTTCTTCACCTGGTCGACGGCCCATTCCTGACGGGCCTTCGGGTTGCCACGCACTTCGGGTGCGGCGAAGCCGTCGAACGCCTCGTCATAGGCCGGGTGTACGGCGACGAGCTGGCCCTGAAGGTGGGTCGAAAGCTCGGTGATCTCGATTCCGTTCGCCGCCGCCGCGCCCTTGACCTCGTCGCAGTAATCCCTGGACGACGAAGCCTTGTCGAGGTCGATGAACCGCGCGTCCCAGCTGGGGACCTGGACCCCCTTGTAGCCGCAATCGGCGGCCCATTTCGTGATGCCGTCCCAGCTGTCGAAAGGCGCAGAGTCGCCCGCGAACTGAGCCAGGAACAGGGCCGGTCCCTTGATCGTCTTCATCTTTTCCTCCCGTCGGCACTCTTCGTTGCCTGCGGGAGGAAACCCGATCCGGTTTCAGGTCGCAAGACCGTTTAATATTAATTCGTGATGATCTCCGGCCCCATCCTCGACGTCGGAAGCCAGGTCGAAAGCCAGGGCACGTAGGTCACGATGATCAGGAAGACGAAGAGGACGGCAAGGAACGGCAACGCCGCGCGGACGACCGACATCATCGACATGCCCGCCACGCCCGAGGTGACGAAGAGGTTCAGGCCCACGGGAGGCGTGATCATCCCGATTTCCATGTTCACGACCATGATGATCCCGAGATGGATCGGATCGATGCCAAGCTGGATCGCGATGGGGAACACCAGAGGCGCCACGATCACGATCAGGCCCGAGGGCTCCATGAACTGCCCGCCGATCAGCAGGATAACGTTCACGACGACGAGGAACATGATCGGGCCGAAGCCCGCGTCGAGCATCGCCCGCGCAATCGATTGCGGGATCTGTTCGTCGGTCAGGACGTGCTTCAGGATCAGGGCGTTGGCGATGATGAACATCAGCATCACGGTCAGCTTCGCCGCATCGAGAAGCGTGTTCCGCGTGTCGCGGTGGAAAAGCGCCGTCACGAGCGCCTGCGGCCTCTGGAAAAGCGTCTTGCGGCCCTGCCCGTCGCGCGCCGCCAGAGGACCCATGTCACGGTAGACGAAGACCGCGACGACGAAAGCGTAGACGGACGCGACGGCCGCTGCTTCGGTCGGAGTGAAGATCGCCCCCGTCAGACCGGGTATGCCGTAGATGCCGACCATGATGATGACGATCAGCATCAGACCCCAGAGGGCGTCGAGGAACGAGGCGCCGATCTCGCCAAAGCCTTTCCATTCGCCCTTCGGCATGTCGCGGACGATGGCCATAACGTAGATCGTCACCATCAGCATGACGCCGGCCAGAAGGCCCGGAATGACCCCCGCGAGGAACATCCGTCCGACCGAGACGTCGGTGGCCGAAGCATAGACGACCATGACGATGGAGGGCGGGATGAGGATGCCGAGCGTGCCCGCGTTGCAGATGACGCCAGCCGCGAATTCCTTGGTGTAGCCCGCCTGCTTCATCGCCGCGATGACGATAGTGCCGATGGCGACGACGGTTGCGGGCGAAGACCCCGAGAGCGCCGCAAAGATCATGCAGGCGAAGACGCCCGCGATCGCAAGGCCGCCTCTCAGGTGGCCGACGCAGGCGATCGAGAAGCGGATGATCCGCTTGGCCACGCCGCCCGTCGACATGAAGGACGAGGCGAGGATGAAGAAGGGGATGGCGAGAAGCGTGTAGTGACCCTCCATCGCCTGGTAGAGCGACTGCGCGACGGAGGCGAGCGAGGTGTCCGAGAAGGCCAGAAGGAAGATGATCGACGACAGTCCAAGCGCCACCGCGATCGGCGTGCCGATCAGCAATAGGCCCATGACCATGGTGAAGAGAAGGACGACCTGCATCTCAGTTCTCCGCCATCCGGGCCTCGGCCACGGCGTCCTCGGCCTCGTGGCTGACGATCAGGCTGTCGCGCCGGCCGGCGAGGACGCCGATGGTGGCCTGGATGATCCGGAACAGCATCAGCGCTATGCCGAAGGGCAGGACGAAATAGGGAATGAAGCGCGGCAGCTTGTCGTAGCTCTCGCCCATGTTGAAGCGCTCGGCCAAAAACTCTCCGCCGAAGGGCACGGGCACCTGCTCGGTGTGGTAGAAGGCCTGGTCGCGCGTGCGTTCGTCGAAGCCCGTGGGGATGACGCGGCCCTCGGTGCGCTGGTAGCCCGCGAAGGGCGCCCAGTAGTCCCACGCGCCTTTCATCAGCAGGCCCCCGTAGGCGAGGCATGCGATGGCGGAGAGAAGCACCATGACCTTCTTCGGGCCCGGACCGACGATGTTCAGAATTGCGTCGACACCGAGGTGAGCCGTTCGCTTGAATCCATAGGAAATACCCAGAAGGACAAGCCAGGCGAAGAGGATCGTCGTGACCTCGAGACCCCAGAGGATCGTGTGGTTGAAGACGTAGCGCAGGACGACGTTCACGAAGGTGATCACCGTCATCGCGGCGAGGATATAGGCGATCACCATTTCCTCGAGCGCGTTCACGAAGCGGCCGAGCGGCGACAGTGCCGCACCCGTCTGTCCGGACATCATTCCCCTCCCCCTGTGTCCCGCCCCTCTCCCGTGAGGCGGAAGGCAGGGCGCACCGGCGCCCTGCCCGTTCGTAGATTACATCGAAGCGTTGATTTCCTGAGCCGCGGCGATGTTGTCCGCGCCCACGTCGCCTTCGAACTGCTCCCAGACCGGCTTCATCACGTCGACCCAGGCCTGACGCTCTTCGTCGGACAGCTCGCGGATGACGCCACCAGCATCGAGGATCGACTGGCGCGCCTGAGCGTCGAGATCACCCACGGCCGCGTTGCCGGCGACGGTGACTTCCTCGAGGATGGTCAGGAACTGATCGCGCACGGCCGGATCGAGGCTGTCGAGCCAGTCGACCGAAGCGACCACCAGATAGTCGATGATACCGTGGTTCGTCTCGGTCGTGCCGTCCTGGACTTCGAAGAACTTCTGGCCCCAGACGTTGGACCAGGTGTTTTCCTGTCCGTCGACGACGCCGGTCTGAAGCGCCCCGTAGACTTCCGAGAAGGCCATCGGCTGCGGGCTTGCACCAAGCGCTTCCATCTGCGCGACAAGCACGTCCGACGGTTGCACGCGGAATTTCAGGCCTTTTGCGTCATCCGGGCTGACGAGTGGCACGTTGGCCGAGAACTGCTTCATGCCGTTGTGCCAGAACTGAAGGCCCTGGAGACCGCGGCGCTGCATCGAGTTCCTTCATCGCCTGGCCGGTTTCAGAGGTCTGGAAGGCATCGACGGCCTCGACGTTCTTGAACATGAAGGGCAAGTCGAAGATGCGGAAAACCTTGGTGAAGGTCTCGAACTTCGACAACGACGGAGCGGCCAGCTGGACGTCGCCCTGAAGCATCGCCTCGAGCACCTGGTCGTCGTCATAGAGCGTGGTGTTCGGGAAGACCTCCATGCACATGGTGCCGTTCATCTCTTCGTTGATGCGGCCCGCGAGGGTGTCGGCTGCAACGCCCTTCGGGTGGCCGGTCGCGTTGACGACGTGGGCGAACTTGACAACGATCTCTCCGTCCTCGCAGGACGCTAAGGCGCCGGTCGCGCCAAGGCTGAGTGCGGCGGCCGCCACGGCGGTTGTGAAGTGTTTCATCGGTATCCTCCCTGATACGGAAACTTGATTTTGCGGCGAGTTTCCTCCCCTGTGCGGAGGTTCCCTGTAACGGACGTGACGGCAAGCGGGATATTGCCGGATGGTTTTTAACCGCATTATCATGACTTTAGGGAAACTAATTGAAGCAGGCGAAGCCGTCGTGTGCGGATTCTCGGACATCAGTTACCGCCTGACTGTGCGAAATTCCGCACAACTCAGTCGCGGAAGTCCTCGGCCCTGACACCGTAGCGGGCCAGCTTGTCGTAAAACGTCTTGCGCGGCAGCTTCAACGTCTCGGCGGTCAGTGTCGCATTGCCCCTGTTGCGGCGCAGCGCCTCGACGATCAGCGAGGCCTCGATCTGCGCCATCTTTTCAGCCAGCCCGATCTCCTCGATCTCGTCCGGCATGAGGCCGAGGGTGAACCGCATGGCCGCGTTCATCAAGGCGCGTGCGTTGCCGGGCCAGTCCTGCGACATGAGCGACGCCAGAAGGGCGGGAGGGATAGCGCGCTCGGGTACGCCGGCCTGTTCCGAGGCCTGCGCCACATAGTGCCGGAAGAGGACGGGTATGTCCTCGGGGCGTTCTTTCAACGCCGGAATGCGGATGCGCAGCGCTTCGACGCGGTAGTAGAGATCGGGCAGGAACCCGCCCTGCCCCGACAGCGCCAGGGCGTCCTGCGTCGTCCCTGCGAGAAGGCGTGCGCCCGCCTCGCGATCAAGATGTTCCAGAAGCGCGTACTGGCAAGCCTCGGAGAGCGAGGTGACTTCGTTCAGGAAAAGGCTTCCTCCGTCGGCCGCGGCAACCGCGTCGTCGAGAGCCGCAGGCGTCAGCGCCCCGGCACCGAGCTTGATGAAGGGTCCTTGTGCGACGGGTGACAGAAGGTGCAGCACCTCTGCCACCTTGCTGAGACCAGAGCCCGGCGCGCCTTCGATCAGCACGCAACCCGGCACTCGGGCAATCTGGCGGACCTCTGCCCTCAACCTCTCGGCCACGGCCGATGTGCCGAAAAGCATACGTTGAGCGGCATCGCCCTTTCGCAAATCGGCCTGAAGCCTGCGATCCTCGAGTGCTGCCCGCCTGCGATCAAGCGCGCGGCGTACGGTCTCGACCAGCGTCTCGGTCGGGCAAGGCTTTTCGAGGAAGTCGAACGCGCCCCGGTTCACCGCCGCGACCGCCATCGGCACATCGCCCTCTCCGGTCAAGAGGATCACCGGCAGATCGGGATCCACCGATCGCGCATGATCGAGAAGTGCTATGCCGTCCTTGCCCGGCATCCGGATGTCGGACACGACCACGCCCGCAAAGTCGGGCCGGATATGATCCTTCGCCACGATGAAGGATCCCGCCACGGTCACGGTCAGCCCTGCGAGTTCCAGCGTTTGAGCGAGCGCCTCACGAACGGGCGCGTCGTCCTCGACAAGCAGCACCCGGCTCATGCGGCCCGCTCCTCGCGCCAGGGTTGGAGACGGACGGTGAAGACGGCGCCTCCTCCGGGCGCGTTCTCGCCCGAGATGTCCCCGCCGAAACTCTGGACGAGGCCGTAGGAGATCGACAGGCCCAGCCCCGTGCCCTCGCCGTCGCCGACGGATTTCGTGGTGTAGAACGGCTCGAAGATGCGCGAGGGGTCGGCGATGCCGGGCCCGCTGTCGCGGACGGTGACCGATGGCTCCGGGCTCGCGGCGACCGTCAAGGTCAGCGATTTCTCGGGCAATGACGACATGGCGTCTGCGGCGTTGGTCAGAAGGTTCACGACCACCTGCGTCAGGCGCACTTCTCCGCCCGTCACCCAGACGGGAGCGTCGGGAATTTGTGCCGTGACGCCAACCGCGTCACGCTCGAACTGCGCTTCCGTCATCTCGATCGCGGCACGCGCCACGGCGCAGAGGTCGACGCGCGTCGAGGGCTCGCTTTCCTGCCGCGCGAAGGCTTTCAGGTTCTTGATGATCCGTCCCGCCCGCGCGGCAAGGTCCGCAATCTTGGCGAGGTTACCGGCCACCATGTCGCCCTTGCCCATCTCGAGGAACCGCGTGCCGTTCTCGGCAAAGGAGCGGATCGCCATGAGCGGCTGGTTGAGTTCGTGACTGATGCCCGCCGACATCTGGCCCAGAGCCGACAGCTTGCCCACCTGCACGAGTTCGTCCTGCGCGCGCTTCAGCGCCGCTTCGGCCTCGCGCCGTTCGGCAACTTCATCGCGAAGGGCCAGGTTGATGCGCGACAACTCGTCCGTACGCTCTGCCACGCGGACCTCGAGCGCCGCGTTCGCCCGCGCCAGGGCGCGTCGGCGTTCGGTCGTCAGGAAGATGACGGTGCCGAAGAAGGCGGCGAGGACGCCGGCGACCGTGCCCTGAAGACCGGCGGTGACATAGGCTGGCCGGGCGTCGAGCAGAGCCTCGGCGCGAAGGCCCAGGATCTCGATCCGCTGCTCGACATGAAGCGCGCGCTTCGGAACATAGGGGCCGGCGTCGGTCCGCCAGACATCGGTACCGCGCACGCCAAGCGTCTGGTAGGAGAAGAACGGGCGGAGCCTGTTCTCTGGAAAAGCCGAGCGCCCCTCGCCGTCTCGCCGCATCAGGACGAGTTCCGAGCGGTTCGACGAGATCACGACGCCGTCCTCGTCGGTGAAAAGCACGACCGGAATCGCACCGCGCCCTTCCGCCTCGATCCGGTCCAGATCAACGACGGCGACGAGAGCGCCCTCGACGGGACCCTGAGCCGAGAATATCGGCGCCGAGAAGTAGAACGCGCGAGTCAGGAAGCGGTCGCTGATCGCGTGGAACGATCCGAGCGCACCGGTCAGCGCGCGGTCGACGAAGGCGTCGTCCCTCCAATCGACGCCGCGCGCCCCTGAGGCGCTGGCGACAACCTGCCCGTCGCGGTCGAGAAGCATGAGGTCCAGCGCCCCCGTCAGGTCCGCCGCACGCCGCAGGAGCCGAGCCGCGCCTTCTGGATCAGGCGCAGGTCCGTCGAACTGCTCGTCGTCGGCGAGAACCACGATCAACTCGCGGTACCGCGTCAGGCTCTTGACCAGCCGGTCCGACGCGAGTGCGAGGTCGGACGCGCCCCGCTGACTCAACTGATCGAGCGACTGTCCAAGCCCCGCCCACCAAACCGCTCCGGCCAGACAGACGGCAGCAACCCCGAAGGTCAGGCCACGCGCTATCCGGAAATCCCATCTCATTCCGGGAGCTTACAGGGCGGAATGGCATGGCGCCAGATGCGTGGAGGGAGGATCAGGATGTTGCGGCCGACGCAGGGGGCGGAGGAAGTGACGTTTCTACCTGAAGGCCTTGCTGCAAGAACGGTCAGATCGCCCCCTGATGCTCGTCCCCCCATGGCATCATGTCATGGGTCACAAGCCGCCCCAAAAGGCCGGTCTCCCAGGCGAGATAAGCGCGTGCATCGTCGAGGTTTCCGAGATGGCGCCCGGCAAATGGCATGGCTGCGTCGGGCCGCGATACCTCGGAGGCTTCGGAAACCGGCTTATGATCCTCGGTCTCCTCCTGCTGCGAATGTAGCGTCGGCGGCTCGGTCAGCACATAGGCGTCCATTCCCATCCGCCTAAGCCAAAGCGCGCCGAAGGTCGCTCGAACGAGCAAGGAATCCCAAAGAACCACGCGAGCTCCCCTGACAGCTATGAAGCGATCGGTCTGCTGGATGAGCGTGGTACCCGGGGCGCGGCGGAAGCCGGCGGCGAGGGGTTCTTCGACTTCCCGTGGATCGAAAAGGTACGTTGTGCGGGTCTCGTCTTCCGCCCACTGGCCGAGTGTCGATGCATCCAGTTCAGGCACCCGCTCTGACAGCATGACCTGTCTTGCAATCCTCCTGGCGGTGACGAGCGCCTCTTCGGAAGGCGGCGGAACCGTGCGGTCCGCTCCAATCTCCCGGTGTCTGCCGGACAACTCCCAGCCCTGAGTGCCGTCTCGAAGAGCGACGACCGGGTTCGGAAGTCCGAAATCGCGCAGCGTCTGGGCGCCTATGATCGACCGTGTCCGACCGGCGCAATGCACAACGATGGTCCGGCCCGGCTCCGCGAGGGAAGGAAGCCTCAGGCCGAGTTCCGCATTCGGGCAGCTGATAGCACCGGGAAGGGTGAACTTCCGATGCTCCTCCAAGGGTCTCCCGTCTATGAGGAGCGGCGGTTCGTCGCCTTCCATCAAACCTGCCAGTTCGTCGGGACCGATGTCGGGGACGCTGAAGCGGTGCTGCGCCCACTCGCCGAACGCCTTGGAAAATGTATGTTCCCCCTCGAAAAGCGGCTGACCCGCGACACGCCAGCCCGGAATGCCACCGGCGACGATGGATATGTGCTGCCGTCCGAGGGCTTCGAGACGTTCGGCCGCGCGGTCCGCCACACCGTCGCCACGGTCGAGGAGGACGAGCGGGGTCGCCGCGCGAGGGACGAGGCGATCGATCTCGCGCTCAAGTCGGCTGACCGGCACGTTGATGGAGCCGAACGGATGCCCGTTCGCCGCCTCTCCTCTCTCGCGAAGGTCGAGGAAAGCCCACTCACGGACTGTCGGCCCGCGGAGTAGGGCCATGACCTCCTGCGGGCTGATGGGCGTCATGCGGGCGAGCGGTCCAGAAGCCCTTTCGGCCCTTCGGAAGGGGGATGCAGGTCGGCTTCGACGCCGATATCTCTCACGTCATTTGCGGAGAGCTTCACCAGATCGGCTGCCGCGGCGACAAATCTCTCGCCTTCCGGCCGGGTCAGAAAGGGGTCGGTCAGCGTCTCGAATTTGCGACGATAGTCCTCGAACCCCCAGGGAGAGGCGCCGCGGGGATGCGAATCCGCCACCGCCAGCTCCTCGGCCACCTCGCGTCCGTCGGAGAAACGGATGGCCGCGCGGCCGCCGTGATCCTTTTCGATCGGTTTGGCGACGGAGAACCTGCGGTTCCATTCTTCGTCTTCCACGGTCTGCACCTTGCCCCACAGTCGGACGAAGGCGGGATCCGCGATGAGCGCGGGATCGTAGCTTCGGTCGTGGTGCCACTCCCCGTCGACCAGAGCGCGGGCAAACTGGAAGGGCGCCGAATGGTCGAGTGTCTCCCTCGAAGCGCGCGGGTCCCATTTGTCGGGGTCGCCAGAGCCAGAGCCCATGACAACATGCGTCATGCGCTTGGTGTGGATCGTGACCGTTTCCACCTGTTCAAGGTCGCCCAACCGGCCGTGCAGTCTGAGTGCCAGGTCGATGATCGCCTGGCCGTGGTACCCGGCGGAATGCGCTTTGGGCAGGGTATCGAGGATGGCGCGGCAGGGCTCACCGTGGCCCGGCAAGGTCACTTCGGCCTCCTGTCCGCCGAGCAGAACCGCGAGGATGCCGTAGTCGCCCTCGTAGATGGGTGACGGCGCGGTTTCGCCCCGCATGGCGCGGTCCAGCGCCTCGATGGCGCACTTGCCGATATGTCCCGGGGCCGACGCCTTCCAGGTCGAGATGCGCCCCTTCCGGATCTGCCGGGTCGACAACGAGAGATGCGCCGCGAGGTTCACGGCTTCGTAGATCACAGTCACGGGCTGACGCAGCATGGCTCCCAGCCCCGCCGCCACCGCAGGACCGAGGTGTGCCACATGGTCGATCCGGTGGTGCTGGAGAGGCAAGCCCCTGACGAGCGCGGTCTGGACCTCGTAGGACACGAGGATTCCCCGGACGAGGTCGTCGCCCGTACAGCCGCATTGCTGCGCGACGGCGAGAAGCGTCATGATGCAGTCGGCGGGATGACTCGAGTCGAGCGCGAAGTAGCTGTCGTGGAAGTCGAGTTCGCGCACGGCCGTGGCGTTGGCGAAAGCCGCCCAGGTGCAGTCGGACCGGACGTCCGTTGGAAGGCCGACGATCCGCGCGCCCCTCATGCGAGGAAAGCACAAGGCCTGACCCCGTGCAGCGGCGACGGGCGACCGGTCGAGGGAGGCGACGGCGATCGCCATGTTGTCGATCAGCCGGCACCCGGCAAGGGCTGCGGCGTCGGCGTCGAGCGGACGGTTGCCCGCGGCGAGATCGGCCAGTGCCCAGGACAACTGCTCTTCAGGCGCGGGCCGCGCTTCCGGGCGGCACGGCCTGACGGAAAGGACGATGCTCATGCGGAAGGATCCTCCACGACCTGTCGGGTTGCCTTTCGCGCCAGCATCACATCCCGAACGGCCGAGCCCGCGACGAAGACGGCGGCGGTCGCCAGAAGCCAGAACGAGATCGGTGTTTCCCAGAAAATCCGGTGGTCGCCCGCCGTCAGTTCGAGGGAGCGCCGATAGTTGGACTCCACCAGATAGCCAAGCACCAGCCCGAGAACGAGCGGCAGGAACGGGAAGCCGAAGACCCTGAGAAGGTAGCCGACGACGCCGAAGAGAAGCACCAGGTAGAGGTCGTACGTGTTGTCGTGGATCGAATAGATCCCCGAGAAGACCAGCGCGAAGATTGCGGCCATCAGATAGGGCTTCGGCCGGTTCACGAGCCACAGCGCGGGGGTCATCATGAGGATGCCGAGCAAGAGCTGCGAGATGTTGGCGACCACGAGGCCTCCGAAAAGCCCGTAGACGAATTCCGGCTCCTTCTGGAACAACATCGGTCCCGGTGTCAGGCCGTGGATCAGCATTCCGCCCATCAGGATCGCCGCGGAATTGGATCCGGGGATGCCGAAGCTCAGGACGGGAACAAGCGCCGTGCACGCGACAGCATTGTTCGCCGCCTCGGGTGCCGCGATCCCCTCCTCGGACCCCTTGCCGAATTTCTCGGGCTCCTTCGACCACCGCCGCGCCTCGTTGTACGACATGAAGGCCGCGATCGAGCCGCCCGCCCCCGGCATCACGCCCTCGAAGATGCCGATACCGCTGCCGATGCCCTGGGCGCGCCAGAGCTTTCGCCACTGGCGAAAGGACGGCAGCTTTATCCGGGTCTGTCGGGCGTCGGTCTTGCCCCAGTCCGGCGTGTTCGCCGTCATCATCAGTTCCGAGATCGCGAAGACGCCCACCATTACGATCACGTATTCGACCCCGGTGAGAAGCTCCGGCTGGCCGAAGGTGAAGCGGGTGACGCCGGACATGGGATCGGTCCCGATGGTCGAGATCATCAGGCCGAGCGTCGCCGTCATCATGCCCTTGATGAGAGAGCCATTGGACAGCGAGACGATGACCGTCAGCCCCAGGATGCCGAGCGCGAAGTAAGCCGGAAAGTTGAAGGCCAGAGCCACGCGGGACAGAGGCTCTGTGAACAGGATCAGGAAGGTGATGCCTATGATACCACCGATGACTCCTGACTGGAGCGAGATGCCGAGCGCCTCTCCGCCTCGACCCTCGCGGTGCATGTAATAGCCGTCGATCACGGTCGCTGCAGCCGCGTTTGTGCCGGGGGTATTTATGAGGATCGCGGGGATCGAGCCGCCGTACTCGGCACCGACGTAGGTTGCGCCAAGTAGGATGATGGCGGTCGTCGGATCCATGCCGTAGGTGAACGGCAGAAGGAGGGCCAGCGCGATCGAAGGAGAAATTCCAGGCAGCGCGCCCCCGACGATGCCCCAGGCCACGCCTGCCAGCGCCGCGAAGACCGCGGGGGTGCTAGTGAGGATGTCGAAGGCTATCGCAAGTCCGTCCATGTGGTTCTCCGACGCCTCTGGGGCGAATGTCTTGAGAGGTGCATCCGGCCGGCTCGGGCCGCCGCGTCAGCCGATGAGCGAGGGCCAGAAACCTGCGGGCAGCGGTATGTCGAGGAGACGCACGAAGAGAAGGTAGTAAGCCACGGCAACCATCAGGCCGACGCCCACGGTATACGCGCCGGCCCGCGCTCCGATGTAGACCGACGCCACGATGACCAGAAGCGCGACGCTCAGGAGATAGCCGAGGTAGGGCAGGATCAGCAGATAGGCGATCCCGATAGCCACGATCCCCGCTGCCTTCAGATGCTGGCCTGCCGTGAACGCCTGACCGTCCAGCGCGGGACGGTCTGCCACCGGCCCCGCAGCGCGCCGCGCCGCGCGCAGGTACATCGCCTCGATGGCCAGCGCCCGCAGGATCAGAAGGACGCTGAAACCCATCATCGCGACGGCGAGCGACCTCGGAAGGGCAGCCGCGTTCACGATGCCGTCGAGAGGGCTGATGGGGATGTCGCCGGCAGCCCGCCAGTACCATCCCCCGAGCGCCAGAGCGGCGAGGCCGATCCAGACGTCGCGGGGAATGCGGAAGCGAGGTGCCGACGACGGTGTCATGTCCGACCTCGGATCAGGGCTTCAGGATACCATATTCGGTCAGGAAGGCCTTCTGATCCTCAGCGAACTGCGTCAGGAAGGCCTCGTACTCGTCTGCCGGCATCAGGGTCGGGACGAGGCTTTGCGCCGTGTACCACTCCTTGAATTCCGGATCCTCGAGCACGCGGGCAATGCCGTCGGCCCACAGGTCCTTGATGTCCTGCGGCAAGCCGCGCGGGCCCGCGATGCCGCGGAACTTGGTGACGACGAGGTCGACACCTTCCTCGCGAGCGGTCGGCACGTCCGGGAAGTTTCCTAGCCGTTCTTCCGTGTAGGTCGCGAGAAGCCTGATCTCGCCGGCCTCGATCTGTGCCGAAAGCTCCTGAATCTCGCCGATCGCCACGGCGACCGTTTCGTTGAGGACCGAGATCAGAAGCTCGCCGCCGCCGTCATGGGTGATGACCGGGGACGTAACGCCAGTCAGCGCCTTGAACTGCTCCATGACCTGGCGATCAAGAGACCCGGGCGTCGTGACGCCGAAGGGGACGCTGATCGGATTCTCCTTGGCCGCGGCGATTAGGTCGCCGAGCGACTGATAGGGGCTGTCGGACTTCACGAAGACGATCTGTGGATCCATGAAGACGTTCACGACGCCTTCAAGATCGGTGAAGTCGTACTCGGGATTAGAGAGCAGCGAGGTGTTGATGTAGGTCGGCGTCGTTCCGTAGAAGATCGAGCCGTCCGCAGGCGATGTCGCGAGCTTTGCCATCGCGTTGGCACCCGAGCCGCCGGTGACGTTCTCGACCACGAAGTTGGCCCCCATGGCCTTGCCGAGAAAGCCCACCATTTCGCGCAGGAAGACGTCGGTTCCGCCGCCCGCGGATGAGTGCGTGACGAGCGTGACGGTATCGTGCGGGTACTCCTGCGCGGCACTGGCGCCAGCCAGGCCGAACGCGAGCCCGGCCGACAGTGCGGCCGCTCCTGCGAGCCGTCGGAATTCTGTACGCATGGGTCCATTCCTCCCTTGTCCCAGCAACAGCCAGCAGGGCGCGGTGCCAAAGGCAGGAACGGCCCCCATGGCTGTTGCCGCCAAGGATGACGCAAACTAGAAAGATGTCAATCGTCGACAATCTGCAATCGGAGAGCCTGATGACTTGCGCCGAGACGACCGCCATCGCGCACTACATCGCACAGGCGACCACGTGCCCACTGCCAGAGGAGGTGGTCGAGAAGACGCGGCTTCACCTGCTAGACACGCTGGCTGCGATGATCTCTGGCACACACCTGCCAGGCGGCCGGGCCGGTACGAGGATCGCGCATCGCTTGGGAGGGCCATCGGACGCGTTGGCCATCGGCGCAGGGCGCCTTGTCGCCGCGCCCCATGCCGCGCTTGCCAACGCCATGGCGGCGCATGCGGACGAGACCGACGACAGCCATGTCGGAGGCCGCTTTCATCCCGGCTGCGCCATCGTTCCCGCAGCACTTGCGATGGCCGAGACCGGTGGCCACGGCGGCACCTCTCTTATACGCGCCGTGGCGCTTGGCTACGACGTGGGGGCTAGAGCGGTCATGGCTCTGGGCGTCAGGGGGGCCGACACGGCGCGCTTCTCGACCCACTCCATCGGCGGAAATTTCGGCGCAACTGCCGCTGCCACCGCGCTTGCCGGGGTCGACAGCCGGGGCGCCATGCATGCTCTCTCATATGCCGTCCAGCAGACGTCGGGGGTGCCGTACTGGCGGCGAGACAAGGATCACATCGAGAAGGCCTTCGACTTCGGCGGCGCGGGCGCGCGGAACGGGGTCATGGCCGCGCTGATGGTTCAGGAAGGCTGGACTGCGGTTGAAGGCGTGCTGACCGGAAGCCCGTCTTACCTTTCTGCTTTCGCAGAAGAGCCTCGCCCCGAGGCGCTTAGCGATGGGCTTGGAACCCGGTTCGAAATCATGGGAGCCGCGATCAAGAAGTGGTGCGTCGGGTCCCCGATCCAGGCGGCACTCGATTCGCTCATGGCGCTCATGGAGGCTCACGGCCTCCGCCCGGAAGACGTCGCCCGCCTGACTGCGATCATGCCGGACGATCGCCTCCACATCGTCGACGACCGCGACATGCCGGACGTCTGTCTTCAGCACCTGCTGGCCGTAGGCCTCATCGATCGCGGGGTGGCGTTCTCTGCCGCACACGACGCGGCACGCATGAAGGATCCTGCAGTCCTCGACCTTCGAAAGCGAATTTTCACCAGTCCCAGCAAAGAGTTGACAGAGGCTCGCCCTCCGAGACAGGCAATCCTCGAGATCGAGACCACTGACGGGCGCAGTCTCCGACATCACACTCGCGCAGTGCTCGGCACGCCGGACAATCCCATGTCACGCGATCAGGTCGCGGCGAAGGCGCGGGACCTGATCGACCCGATCCTCGGTAGCGAACGTGCTGAGGAACTCGTCGATACGGTCCTTCACATCGATCGCCTTGACGACGTGCGCGACCTCAGGCCCTTGCTTACGCCTGCCTGAGTGTCAGGGCATGTACATGCCGCCGCTGACGTGAACCGTCTGGCCCGTCATGAAACGCGCCTCGGGCATGCAGAGCGACAGGATGACGAAAGCCGCCTCCGCGATCTCGCCCTCGCGTCCGACGATGGGACGGCTGGCCATCTCGGGCGACTTGCCGGCCGTGGCCGAGCGCTTGCCGCCGATCTTGCCGGGCGCCACGCAATTGACGGTGACGTTGCGGTCCGCGAACTCCAGAGCCAGGGACTTGGTGAGGCCGACGAGACCTGCCTTCGCGGTGGCGACATGCGCCCGCTCCTTTGCGCCCACATGCGCCGAGACACCGCCCAGGTTCACGATCGTCCCACCTCCTCGGCCGACCATGCTGCGAAGCGCTGCGCGACTGCACAGGAAAGCCCCGTCGAGGATGACTGCGTTGGTGCGACGCCAGTCGTCGAGGGCCATCTCGAGAAAAGGCGCCTGCGCGCGGATCGCGGCGTTGTTGACGAGGATGTCGACGCCGCCGAGTTCATCGTTCGCAACCTGGAAAATACGGTCGACGTCGTCTTCGACGCTCACGTCGCCAAGAGCCACGACCGCCCTGGACCCGAGACCACGAACTTCTTCAGCGACCGCCTCGACCTCTTCACGCGACTGACGGGCGTGAACCAGCACATCGGCCCCGGCTTGGGCCAGCCCCAAGGCTACCGCGCGTCCGATCCGGCGTGAGGCACCGGTCACAACGGCCACCTTCCCGGCAAGCGGCCTGTCGGTCCTGTTCAGCATTCTCGTCCTCCTCGCGAGATGGGCCCGTCTGGGACGTTTGACGTCTCGAACGAGCATCCGTATTGTCGACAATATGCAATGTCGAGGTCTGAGGCAAACGTGGACAGGATCGCGAAACGTCAGACGATGGAAGGCTCGCAAGCTCTCGACCTTCTCAAGTCATCCTCCCTCAGCCAGCTTGTGCAGAGCGAGATCCAGAAGATCATCCTGTCGGGCCGATACAGCGCGGGCGCGAAGCTGAACGAGAAGACGCTCGCGGATCAGCTTGGGGTCAGCCGCGGGCCCGTGCGGGAAGCATTCCAGGCCCTGCACGCGCGCGGTCTCGTCGAAATGATCCCGAACCGCGGCGTCTTCGTGCAGCGCATCACCCGCCATGACGCCGTCGCGATCTACGACGTGCGGGCCGGCATTTTCGGCACCGCCTGCCGACTTCTGGCCGAACGCGTCACGGCGGACATGGTCAACGAGCTGAATGTTCTTCTGGCGCAGATGGAAGTGGCAGGGCAGCGCCGGGACATCGACGCCTACTTCCCCCTGAACATCGATTTCCACACGGCCATCGTGACGGGAACCGGCAACGAGGTGCTGGCGGATACCTACTTCGGGCTCATATCGCGCCTGCAGTTGTTCCGGGCACGCGGCCTTGTCCACGGCGGCGGTTTCGAAAGCTCGAACATCGAGCATCGCGCCATTGTCACAGCTCTCGATGCCCGCGACCCTCGCGGCGCATTCGAGGCGGGATGGGCCCACGTCCAGGCAGGCAAGGCCCGCATCCTCGCGTCGGGCGAGAACACAGCGGCGCCAGCGTGACGGCCGATCTGCCGCCGCCAGGTGCGGCACGAGCGGAGGTGTACGCAGCCTGGCTCGCGGGACTGACCTGGTCTGACGTGGGCGAACGGATGCAGGAGGTCGCGCTTCTCGACGTCACGGACGCGCTTGGTCTCTGCGTGGCTGCGCGGGGCGAGCCCTACATGGCGCAGATCGTCGCCGGCTGGGACAGCGACGGCCCCTGCACAGTCCTGGGCCATCCCCGCCGGCTCGATGCCGCGGGGGCCGCCCTCGCCAACGGGGTCGCCATCCACGGCGAGGATTTCGACGATACGCTCGAAGGCTCCCCGATCCGGGTCGGTGCGATGACCATACCTGCGGCCTTGTCGGCGGCGGAACGGTTCGAACTTTCCGGCGAACGTGCCGCGCTCGGGATCGTCGCGGGGCTCGAGACCGTCTGCCGTCTCAACCGTGTCGCGCCAGGCGCCATGCACCGCGCCGGCTTCCATCCGGTGGGCGTGATCGGCGCCATGGGAGCCGCGGCGGCCGCCGGTGTGACTCTCGGCCTGGACGCGCGTCAGCAGACGATGGCCTTTGGGCTCGCCGGGAGCATGGCGTCGGGCATTCTCGAGTACCTGTCCGAGGGCGCCTGGACCAAGCGACTGCATCCCGGCTGGGCCGCACAATCCGGTCTTCGCGCGGCCATCCTTGCGAGAACCGGCTTCTTCGCTCCACGCACCGTTTTCGACGGGCCGCACGGCTTTTTCCATGCCTTCGCACCGTCTGCCGAACCGGACTTCACGCCCCTCGAGGTGTCGCTAGGCGACGAATGGTATGCCGAGAAGATCCTGTTCAAGCCTTACGCCTGTGGGACGATGATCCATCCCTACGTCGACTGCATGCGTCGCCTCGCCGCCAGCGGTCTGCTTGCTCGAGATATCAAGAGGATCACCTGTCCGACCGCCGAGGGCCTCGTTCATCGGCTGTGGGAACCTCTGGCGGCGAAGCACCGGCCGCCCTCCGGCTATGCCGCGAAGTTCTCGATGCCCTACTGCATGGCAGTCGGTTTCCTTGACGGCGACGCGGGCCTGAGCCAGTTCAGCGATACCCGCGCAAGCGATCCAGAGGTTCTCGATCTCGCCGCGAAGATCTCCTACGAGATCGATCCCGCCAACGAGTATCCGCGCAACTACACCGGTCATATCCGCGTCGAGACGACCGACGGTCGTCGCATCGCCTTCGACCAGCCTCACATGCGCGGCGGCGTCCGCGAACCGCTGACGGCCGAGGAAATCCGCGCCAAAGCCAAGTCCAATTGCCGGCACGGCGGCTGGTCTGCCACGCAAGCAGAAGCGATGCTCGACTGGGTGGCCGACCTGCCGCGACAGCCCGACTTGTCCGGTCTCGCCGCTCTGGCCACCTGATGCACTGGAGGAGACGCTATGACTGAGCCCACTCTCTCGGAACGCCTGGCCGACTGGATCCTCGACTTCGAGATCGACCAGGCGTCGGACGCTGCCCGGCGCGGCGCTGCGGATACAATCCTCGACACCGTGTGCCTGGCCGTCGCGGCGCTGGACACCGATTATGGAAAGGCCGTCCGAACCGCTTTCTCCGATGAGGGCGAGGCCACTGTCTGGGGTTTGGCGGAAGGCCGGTCACCCGAAGCCGCAGCCGCGATCAATGGAACCTGCGGTCATGGCGAGGACTACGACAACACCTTTGAGGGCTGCCCTGTCCACACGGGGGTCGTGATCGTCCCTGCCCTGATCGCCACGTCCGAACGTCACGGCCTCGACGCCACGGACACGGCCCGCGGCATCGTCGTGGGGCTCGAGGTCATGTGCCGCCTGGGCCTCGTGGCGGACAAATCCGTGCACAAGGCCGGTTTCCATCCGACGGCCGTCCTTGGCGCGATGGCCGCTGCCGCTGGCGTTTCAGCCGCGCTGCGCCTCGACCGTGACGCGGTCCGCAATGCCATCGGGGTCGCCGGGTCGATGGCCTCGGGGATCATCGAATACCTTGCCGACGGCAGTTCTACGAAACGCCTGCACCCCGGATGGGCCGCGCAGTCGGGTATGCGCGCAGCAGCTCTGGGCGCGGCGGGATTCACGGGACCTGCGACCGTCTTCGAGGGAACGCACGGATTCTTCAACGGCTTCTCCGACCCGAGGGCCACCGACTTTTCGCCCCTCCTCGACGGTCTGGGCGAGCGGTGGGAATCCGCGCGCCTCGCCTTCAAACCCTTTGCCTGCGGGACGATGACTCAGCCTTACGTGGACTGCGCCATCGACCTTCGGAACCGCGGCATAGCACCCGAGGACGTTGTCAGTCTGACCTGCGACGTGGGCGAAGGCACGGTCCACCGGCTGTGGGAGCCCGTGGAATCGAAGAAGGCGCCTCCGACGCCCTATGCGGCGAAGTTCTCGGGCCCCTACTGCATCGCCGCCGGCTGGGTATGGGGGAATGCGGGCCTTGCGCAGTTCACCGAGGAGGCGGTTCGGGACACGCGCGCCCTGGACCTGGCCTCGAAGGTTCGTTTCCACGTCGACCCGAGCAACGAGTATCCGGCGAATTACACCGGTCACATCCGCGCGACGCTCCAGGACGGAAGCGAAGTCGAGGCCTTCGTGCCGTGTCTGCGGGGAGGCGCCCGCGCGCCACTTGACCGCGAGGATCTCTTGGTGAAGGCACGTGCGAACCTCTCGTTCGCTGGCCGCGACCCGGAACAGGCGCTGGTCGTGGCGGAATGGGCGGACGGGCTGATGGCGGGCGGTGGCAGGATCGAGACGGACGTGCTGAAGCTTTGCTGAACGGTGAGCTACTTCAGCAAGTGCTTACGCCCGGCATGGTCATGGCCGGGATGGCTGTCTGCTTTCTTGCCGGCATCTTCGGGGGCCTCTCCGGATATGGGGCCGGACTCCTTGTCACGCTTTTCATTGCACCGATCATCGGGCCGAAAGCGCTGATCCCCGTCATCTCGGTCCTGATGCTGATCAACAACTTCAGCCGGGTCTGGTTCTATCGCGGCGGCCTTCACGCACCGACCGTCGCCAAGATCTCGGCGGTTGCGTTGCCCATGTCCTGGGTCGGCGCAGAGCTCTACGTCCGCATGGACTCGGCCCTGATCCAGAGCGTGCTCGGCGCCGTCCTTGTCCTGTCGGTGCCAGTGAGGAGACTGATCGACAGGATGAAGATCACGCCCGGACCGGTCGCGATCTACGGCATAGGCGCGACGTTCGGATTTCTGTCCTCATTGATCGTCGGAGCCGGAATGCTCATCGTGCCGATGCTGATGGGCATCGGCTTCTCAGGCCCAGCCCTTTTGGCGACGGATGCGGCGATCGCCGTCACCACCAACCTTTTCAAGGCCATCGTCTTTGGCGCGCTTGACGCCCTCGACGCCGGACACTTCCTTCTGGCGCTGGCCATGGGTCTTTGCACCGTGCCTGGCACCGCATGTGCCGCCTGGATCGTCCGGCGCACAAGCCTCCGCCTTCACACCGCGAGTATCGAGGCTCTCATCCTTGTCGGCGGAACGTTGATGCTCTTCGGCTTCCTTGGCTGAGCACGCAAGGATGACGAGCAGAACCACCAGAGAAAACGAAAATCCGAAGGCGAGGATCGCCAAGCCGTACGCCGGCCTGAAGGCCGACATCGATACTCGACCTTTCGGGCTCGACGCCCTGCGGCCCGGCTTGGAGCTTGCGATCCGGTACTGCCACCAGCAAGGTCTGATCCGCAGTCAGATGCAGGTCGAGGAGTTGTTCGACGACGTTACGATTGGACTCCAATGACCGCCCCGTGACCGAGCCTCCCCGAGGCTCGTCGCGTCTGGACCTGTTCCGCAATCCGGGGTTTCCGGCCTACGTCGCCGTTCTGTTCCTGACCGGCTTCGCCGTCCAGATCCAGACCGTCGCGGTCGGCTGGCGGGTCTACGACATGACGCGCGACCCGTTCCAGCTGGGGCTGGTCGGGCTGTCGCAGTTCCTCCCTGCCCTCCTTCTCGTCTTCCCGGCCGGTGCCGTTGCCGACCGTCTGCCGAGACGGCTGGTCATGAGCGTCTGTCTCGCGGCCATGTCCCTGACGGCTGCGGCCTTCGCCTGGCTGACGCTGACGCCCGAGACCGGCACGCCGGCCATCTTCGGGGTCGTGGTGCTCTTCGGGATCGCGCGCGCCTTCTACAATCCCGCGCGGCAGTCCATCGTGCCGAACCTCGTGCCGCGGGCACAGTTGCACCGGGCCCTTGCCACCAACAACATCGCCAACCAGGTCGCCACCATGGGCGGCCCCGTGGCCGGCGGCCTGCTCTACGGGCTCGCGCCGCAAGCGGCACATCTGGTGTCTTTCGCAAGCTTCCTCGCAGGAGCGGTGCTCGTCCTGTCCCTGCCCCGGCTTCCCAAAGCCGTGCGCGGGACAGCGCGGGGCATGGAGGAGATGGCGGCGGGCCTTCGCTACATCCTGCGCACGAAGATCGTTCTCGGCGCCCTGTCGCTGGATCTCTTCGTCGTGCTTCTGGGCGGCGTCATAGCCCTTCTGCCGGTCTATGCGCGCGATGTGCTCGACGTCGGTTCCGTCGGTCTGGGCATCCTGCGCGCAGCACCCGCCATCGGCGCCGTCGTCGTCGCCGGCTTCCTCGTCGGCCACCCGATCACTCGCCACGCCGGCCACCTGATGTTCGCCTGCGTCGCGGGCTTCGCGCTTGCGACCTTGGTCTTCGCCGTCTCGACGACCGTCTGGCTGTCGATCCTCTGTCTGATGCTGATCGGCGGCTTCGACACGGTCAGCGTCATCATCCGCGGCACCCTGATCCAGCTTCACACCCCGGACGAGCTTCGCGGCCGCGTGACGGCGGTGAACCAAATCTTCATCGGCACGTCGAACGAGGTCGGAGGCTTCCGCGCCGGAACCACCGCCGCCCTGGTCGGCCCCATGCCCGCGGTCGCGGGAGGAGCGCTGGCGGCCTTGGGCGTCTGCGCCCTCTGGTATCGGCTGTTTCCGGACCTGCGCAGGGCCTCAAGCCTTCACGACTGAGCCGATGCCTTGATCTGATGCCCTGAGCCGAACTCGGTCTCCGGATCGATGCTCCGCACCGCACCATTGTCGGCAGGGAGAACGGTCGCAAGCATAGCGAGGCCCGCTGGTTAAACTCAGGTATCGGATAAGACGTTCTGCATCAGAAGCTCGGACAGCGGCGGACGCTTGAGGTCCTGGCGAAGAACGTGAGATGAGGGCGAATTGCCGGGTGGATACAATTTCATATCATCCAGCTAACGTAGGTCTAGCCTCCGACCTCTGCCATGAAATCATCGAACTCCTTGTCCGGAATCCGGACGGTATGTTCGGACGCCGGATAGGCACCCGACCCGACGTCGGCGATGAATTCACCGAAAGCCGCGACGCGCTCGCGCTGGAGTCGGTCATGCTCCGAGGCGAAGTCGCGATAGACCTTGGCGTGGCGGGGGCGGCGCTTCCTGGTGTGACCGAGCACGTCTTCAGTGAAGAGGTATTGCGCGTCGGCGCCCGATCCCGCGCCCATACCGAGAAGGACGAGCGAGGTGCGCTTGGCGATCTCGGACGCGACGCGGTCCGGGACGACCTCCAGCTCGGCGCCGAAGCAGCCTATGGCTTCCAGCCGCCGGACATGCTCCCAGACCGCCAGCGCGCTGTCGGCGGTCTTGCCGACCGCCTTGAAGCCGCCGGTCCATGTGCACTGTGAAGGGATGAGGCCGACATGGGCCACGACCGGAATGCCGTTGTCGCAGAGGAGCTTCTGGATCTCGAGGGAGGCCGAGCAGTAGACGCAATCGCCGCCAGTCTGCATCGCCCTGTGCGCGGCACGCAGGTAGTCCTCGCCGGTGCAGAGTTCGCCGTAGAGCAGGCCCACCTGCACGAAGCAGTCGCCCGCCGCCTCGCGCATGGCGGGCGTCCAGAGCGGCGCGACGATAGAGAGGATGTCGATTCCGGCCTCGGCGGCGGCGCGGGCCTCGTCGAGCGTCTCGACGAAGAGCATCGTCATCTTCTCGCCTCGCGCCTTGCGGGCGCGGATGTCGGCGACGGTCGGGCGGCTATGATAAAGGCTCACGTCGAGATCTCGACCAGGACGCGGCCGTCCTCGACCCTGACCGGATAGGTCCTGAGGTCGACGCAGGCCGGGGCGCGCAGGGCTTCGCCGGTGCGATAATCGAAGGTCGCGTTATGCTTGGGACACTCGACCTCGTAGTCCATCACCAGCCCGTCCTCGAGATGCACTTTCTCATGCGTGCAAAGCCCGTCGGTGCAGAAATAGTCGTCCGCCGGTCCGCGATAGATCACGAAGGTGCGGCCCCCGTGGTCGAAACGGGCCAAGTCCTCGGCCTCGATGTCGTCCGCCGCGCAGGCATCCACCCAGCTTGTCATGTCGTCTTCTCCTTGGATGGGGTCATTCCGCCGCGAGCGGCGTGGAAGTCCTCGCGGTAGGGCCGCGCGGTCGGCGGCAATTCCCGCCGGAGGTAGTGGTCTTCATACCGCAACTGCCGCTTCAGCGCAGGCCAGGCTTCGCGATAGGCCTGCCACATCGAGGTGTTGGGCGGCGGCAGGTCATGGCGGATCGCGGCGTGCAGGTCGGGCAAGCGGTGGTAGGGCACCATCGGGAACATGTGGTGTTCGACGTGGTAGTTCATGTTCCAGTAGATGAAGCGGCTGACCGGGTTCATGTAGACGGTGCGGCTGTTCAGGCGGTGGTCGATGACATTGTCGGCAAGCCCCGCGTGCTGGAGGACGCCGGTCAGGACGTGGTGCCAGGCGCCGTAGAGGCGCGGCAGGCCGATGACCATGAGCGGCAGGATCGACCCGGTCCAGAGCGCCACCGCGATCGTCGCGGCATAGATCGCGACCCAGATGCGGGCGACGCGGACGACCTTCGGCTGCTCGCTTTCGGGGATGTAGGTCGCCTCTTCGGGGTCGAGTTGTCCCGGACGCGTTCAGAAGCATCCGAGCCCAACCGTTCCACGCATCGAGGACGCCAAGGAAGTTGACGAGGATGCGAGCAAGTGCGGGCGGGCGCATCGCGACGATCTCGGGGTCGCGGCCCACGATGATGGTGTCGGTGTGGTGGCGCGCATGGCTCCACCGCCAGGTGACGGGGTTGCGGATCATGCAGAATGACGCGACCTGATAGACGACATCGTTCATCCACCGCGTCTTGAAGGCGGTGCCGTGGCCGCATTCGTGCCAGCGCGAATCCATCGCCGAGCCGTAAAGGACGCCGTAGGCGAGCCAGAAAGGCGCGGACCACCACGACGGCCAGAGCCGATGCCTGCGCCCGCCAAAAGGACCATCGCGCCGAAGAGGATCGCCGTGTCACGGATCGCAGGCGCATCGCTGCGCTGCATCAATGCCTTCATGTCCTTGCGCGGCACGTCGCTGTGATACCAGTCCGCCGCCGCGAGTCCGGTTTCGACGGCGCGGGCGCCATCGGGGCCGAGAAGGCTGTAATCTCGCTTTGCCATGACGCAATCCTCCTGGCGCCGGACATTATCCGCCTCTGGCGTTCAGGGAAGGTCATAAGGGGCAACTTGCATCATAATCCGTCACGTCATGATGCAACGTGTGATACGTTTGTGTCAGAATCGGAGGGGAGCGATGGCCAGGCGTGCAACAATTCGCGACGTCGCGCGGGCGGCAGGGGTCAGCGTCGCGACGGTAAACCGCGTGCTTGCGGGGGCGGGCAATGTCCGCGAGGAGACCGGGCGCGCGGTGGCCGAGGCCGCGCACAGGATCGGCTATCACGCGACCTCGCTGATCGAGAAGAGGCTCTTGCCGACGCTGCCCCCGGTGCAACTCGGTATCCTGCTGCACAAGCGGGCGCAGGAGTTCTACCAGAACGTCGAAGCAGAAATCCGCGCCGCATCGCGCGATTGCCAGATTGCCGCCTGTCATTGCGACCTCGAATTCTCGCACACGCAGGCGCCCTCGGACGTAGCCGACAGCATGAGACGCATGGCGGCCCGCGTCGACGTGATCGCGGCAACCGCCGTCAATCACCCAGCCATCGACGCAGCAGTCGAGGATCTGAAGGCCGATGGCGTGCGCGTCTTCTCGCTTCTGTCGGACTTCGCGCAAGGCGCAAGGCTGGGGTATTTCGGCCTGAACAACCTCAAGGTCGGACGCGGAGCGGCACGAATGGTCAAGGTCGCCGCACCTAGGCCGGGCAAGATCGCCATCTTCGTGGGCGGTCACCGATGGCACGGGCACGAGCTGCGCGAGACGGGATTCCGCAGCGTCTTCCGCGAGTATCCCAGCGGGTACGAGGTACTTGACCCCCTCATCAATCTCGAGACGCGGCAGTTGACGCACGAGGCAATGCTGGATCTTCTCGAGCGACATCCCGGCTTGACCGGCGTCTATGTCGCGGGCGGCGGCATGGAGGGTGCGATCTCGGCCCTGCGCGAGGTGCGAAAGCCAGGCGAGGTGGCGCTGGTCGTCAACGAATTCACGCGAGATTCGCAATTTGCGATGGTGGACGGCTATGTCTCTCTCGTCATCGCGACTCCCTTGCGCGACCTGGCCTCGAGGCTGGTGGACGAGATGGCGCGGACTGCCATGGGCGAGACTGCCGGGTCCGGGCAGACGTTCCTTGAACCGGTGCTGTATCTGCCGGAATTTCTCTGAGACAATCGTTTCACGCCGGCTGAGGCCGAACGTCTCACGAATGCTGCAAAAGGGTCCATGGCGCATTGACCGCGCCCACTCCGGCACGACAGGGTCGCCGTGAAACGCGCATCAGGGAGGATCGGCGTGGACTTCGCGATCAATCACATGACCGCGCCCCGTCTGGGATGGCGCGCGCTTCTGGACCAGGCGTCGGCCCTCGGCTGCGTGGGAGTCGAGTTCCGCAACGATCTTCCGACTCCGCTCTTTTCGGGCGACGCGCCTGCGACCGTCGGCGAGACGGCGCGCGGCATGGGTTTGCGCATCGTCGGCCTGAGCCAGGTCTATCCCTTCAATAGCTGGTCCGACGCGATCCGCGACGAGGTGACGGCACTCGTCGCCATCGCGAAGGCCTGCGGAGCCGAGACCATCAGCCTGATCCCGCGCAACGATGGCACGGGCACCGGCAACGGCGAGCGGCAGGCGAACCTGCGCGTGGCGCTGAAGGAGATCCGTCCGATCCTGGCCGAGGCTGGGATGATCGCGCTGGTCGAGCCCCTGGGCTTCCGGCGGTCGTCGCTGCGCTCGAAGGCCGAGACGGTCGACACCATCGAGGCCGTGGGCGGCGGCGACGTCTACAGGATCGTCCACGACACCTTCCACCACTTCCTCGCGGGCGAGACCGAGTTCTTCCCCGAGCACACCGGCATCGTCCACGTCTCGGGCGTCACCGACCCGACGCTCGCCCCCGAGGAGATGGAGGACGAGCATCGCGTCCTCGTCGGCGCGGACGACCGTCTGGGAAACGTGGCGCAACTGCAGGCGCTGATCGCTGCGGGCTATTCTGGCCCTGTGTCCTTCGAGGCCTTCTCGCCCGTGACGCACGCGATTGCCGATCCGCACGACGCGCTCGCCGCGTCCATCGATTTCATCCGTTCGCGGCTGGCCCACAAGGCGGCCTGACGCGCGCGGCAACCGGCCCTTTGCGGCCTCCGGCACGTACATGGGGTGCGCCGGACACCCGACCGGGAGGAACCAATGAAGAAGACCCTTATCGCGGCGACCTTTGCGTCGCTTCTGTCCACCACCGCCATGGCCGAGACGATCGGCGTGTCGATGGCTCTGTTCGACGACAACTTCCTGACCGTGCTGCGCAACGGCATCCAGACCTATGCCGACGAGCAGGGCCATGATGTCCAGATCGAGGACGCGCAGAACGACGTCGCCAAGCAGCTCGACCAGATCAACAACTTCATCGCGAGCGGCGTCGACGCCATCGTGGTGAACCCGGTCGACACCTCGGCCACGCAGGCCATGTCGGACGCCGCGAACGCCGCCGGCGTGCCGCTTGTCTATGTCAACCGCCAGCCGATCAACCTCGATGCGCTGCCCGACAACCAGGCCTTCGTCGCCTCGAACGAAGTGGACTCGGGAACGCTCGAGACCATCCAGCTTTGCGACAACTGGGCGGCCGAGGGCAAGACCGACGTGAACGTCTACGTCATGCAGGGCGAGCTGTCGAACCAGGCCGCTGTTCAGCGCACGCAGGACATCTACGACGTGATCGACGCCGGCAACTGCAAGGTCACCGTCAACGTGATCGACCAGCAGACCGCCAACTGGTCGCGCGACCAGGCCCAGAACCTGATGACCAACTGGCTGTCGACCGGCACCGAGTTCGACGGCGTCATCGCCAACAACGACGAGATGGCCATCGGCGCGATCCAGGCGATGAAGGCCGCCGGAATCGACATGGCGACGGTTCAGGTCGGCGGCGTCGACGCCACGCAGGACGCGCTGGCCGCGATGGAGGCGGGCGACCTCGACGTCACCGTGTTCCAGAATGCCGCCGCCCAAGGCTCGGGTTCGCTCGACGCGGCCGTCAAGCTCGCCAAGGGCGAAGCGGTCGAACAGACCGTCTGGGTGCCGTTCGAGTTGGTGACGCCCGACAACCTCGGCGACTACACCTCGAAGAACTGATAATCTTCCGGCGGGCGGCGGCAAAGGCTGTCGCCCGGACCGGGCATTCCGCGGTCGACGGCATCCCGTCGCCGTCATCCTTGGGAGGGGACCGATGGCTGTCGCAGAAGGTATTGGCGGGCTGACCTACAACCGGCGTCGACGGTCCTGGCCGAACGAGGCCAACGTGCTGATCGCACTTCTCCTCATCACGCTGGTGTTCGAGATCCTGAACCGCCTGAACGGAACCAGCTTCCTGTTCAACATGCGCGACAACGTCGATGCAATCTTCAACAAGCAGCGCATCGACATAATGGTCCTGCAGGTGGCGATCATCGGGATCATCGCGCTGGGCGTCACGCAGGTCATCATCGTGGGCGGGATCGACCTGTCCTCGGGATCGGTCGTTGGCGCGACCGCGATGATCGTGATGAGCTTCGCCCAGACGGCCGTGGTGAACGGCAACCCGAACCCCAAGGCCATCTTCGGCGAATGGGCGATGGATCTGCCGGTCCTGGTGCCGATCGTCGTCGGCCTTGCGTGTGGAATGCTCGCCGGTCTCATCAACGGCCTGCTCATCGCCTACACCCGCATTCCGCCCTTCATCGCCACGCTCGGGATGATGGTCGCCGCGCGCGGCGCGTCGCGCTGGTGGTCGAACGGCCAGCCGGTGTCCTTCCCGACCGAGACCTATGCCAGCCTCGCCAACGGCGACATCCTAAGCTGGCTGACCTTCGATCTGCTCAGCTGGAAGGGCCAGAACCCGGCTGTGGTCTTCCTCTGCCTTGCGGTCCTGTTCCACCTCGTGATGAAATATACGATCTACGGCAAGCACACCTATGCCATCGGTTCGAACGAGGACGCGGCGCGGATGTCGGGCATCAAGGTCGCCCGGCACAAGACGCTGGTCTACACCATCGCCGGCATGATGGCCGCAGTCGCCGCGATCCTGCTGACCTCGAAGAACCTTACCGCACAGGCCGGCATGGGCATGATGTACGAACTCGACGCCATCGCCATGGCGGTGATCGGGGGCGTGTCGCTGTCCGGAGGGCGCGGGTCGATCCTCGGAACCGTCCTTGGCGCGGCCATCTTCTCGGTCATCATCTCGGGTTTCACGTCGATCCGGCTCGACGCCTATTACCAGGAGATGGTGAAGGGCGCGATCATCGTGGGGGCCGTCGTGCTGGACCAATGGCGCCAGCGCCGCGCGGCGATGCGGTCGTGAGGGAAAACGACATGTCCGACACCATCCTGGAAACCCGTGGCCTGACGAAGCACTACGGCGGCGTCCATGCGTTGGAGGGCGCGAACTTCGTCCTCAGGCGCGGCGAGCATGTCGCGATCATGGGCGACAACGGCGCTGGCAAGTCGACCTTCGTGCGCCAGATCACAGGGGTCGAGAAACCGACGCGGGGCGAGATCCTGTTCGACGGCCGCTCGGTCACCTTCGAGAACCCGATGGACGCGCGCAACGCCGGCATCGAGACCGTGTTCCAGACGCTGGCGCTTGCAGACGACCTCGACGTGCCGGACAACCTGTTCCTCGGGCGCGAGAAGACGAAGTGCAACTGGCTGGGGCCGTTCCGCATCCTCGACTACAAGGCGATGCGGGCCGACACTTTGAAGGCGCTGGAGAAGACGGCCGTCAAGATCCCGAACCTGCGCAACACCATCCGCAACATGTCGGGCGGTCAGCGCCAGTGCGTCGCCATCGCGCGGACGGCGACCTTCCATTCCAAGCTCACCATCATGGACGAGCCGACGGCGGCCCTTGGCGTGCAGGAGACCGCGCAGGTCGAGGCGATCATCCGGACGCTCAAGCAGGCGGGCGAACCCCTGATCCTCATCAGCCACAACATGCGGCAGGTGATGGACCTCGTCGACCGGATCGTTGTCTTCCGCCGCGGCCGGATCGTGGCCGACCTGGACCGCGCCGACACCGATGGCGAGGATGTGGTCGCCTATATCACCGGGGCTAAGACGCAGGCGCAGTTCGCGGCTGACGCGGCCTGAAGCGCTTGTGACGGCCTCCAACGCCGGCACGAGGTTCTGGGCTCGAAGCGGACCTTCAAAATAGGCGCCAGCGTTCTTCGCTGTGCAGCGCGGGACTCGCGCTGTCTTGCAGTCATTTCCTAATCGATGGCGAGAGCTTCGAAGATCAGGGCCGCTAGCTATCCTAACCGCTAGCCGAACTCGCGCAGCGACTGGCTGCTTTCGGTCCATAGGCGAAATTCGTCGACGTCTGGATGCCGCGTCGCAGCTTCCCGCAAGCCGCCGTGTGCGTCAGGATGCAGCGACGCACCAACTTTGAAGGTTCGGTGTGCGGAGGAAGTGGACGTTCGCTGCGGGTGCGAACGCATCCGGAGGTGCCAAGGTCGGCTGTGCGGACAACGCGTCCATTTGTGGCAAGTATACCAATGTCCGTTGTAGGGGATAAACTGGTTGAACTCGACAACATTGACTGAGGGAAGGGCTGCCGATCTCGCATTGCATCGGCAGCTCAAACTTCAGCTTGCGTCGCGGAACTCGGCGTATTCGCCGCGCACCTGGACGGTCACGGTGGCGGGCTGGCTATCGCGATTGCGCCAGAACCAGCCGTGCTCGCCATCGAATGCAGCGACGATTTGGCCTTCGTCCCCAGTCGATCCCCGGCCCTTTTCATATGTCACCGACTGACCGCCACCATGGCCGTGGAGGTCGAAGTTGACGCGTCCGCCTTCGACCAGCATCCGGTATTCAGCGGTCTGGCCCTCGGTCATCACGAGCTTCCACTCGGCGGAGTCGCCAGGCGCCAGGGTGAAGGTGGTCTCGTCGCGCCAGACCTCCGCTTCCTGAGCGTGGGCCGCCCCGACGAATAGGCCGAAGACGCTGTCGAGGAAGCTGGACAGGTCGCCGCCGGTGGCCTCCAGCTCCAGCAACCGGTCGGCCTCAGCCTCGTCCGCGAGCTGGGTCTTGATCTCGCCCATCTCGGTCAGACCGAGGACGTCGCCCGCGCCGGTGGGGTCGATCCCGTATTCGGCGGGCAGTACGACGACCACAAGGATTGCCACGGCGGAAGCCGCGGCGATGACTGTCGAGCGCAGCAACTGGGCTGAACTGGGCAGGTCTTCCAGGCTAGGTTTCTGAGCATTGAACATGTGTCTCTCCAATTTGTTAGGCGGCCAGGAAATAGCCGGTGATCTGGTAGCCCATGAGGATGAACCCCATCGACATCATGACGACATTGGCGGTGTAGGCCTGGCGGAAGAAGTTCGGGTTCTTCCGCCAGTAGCCCATGACGATGAGGATGACGCCGAGTGCCAGCAACTGACCGATCTCCACGCCGACGTTGAACGCCAGAAGGTTGGCCAGCAGTCCCTCCGAGGCGATCTCGTAGTCGAGGATCTTGGTCGCGAGACCCGTGCCGTGGAAGAACCCGAAAATCAGGGTCGCGGCCTTGGTGTTGGGTTGGAACCCGAACCAGCGCTGGTAGGCACCGAGATTGTCGAGAGCCTTGTAGACGACCGACAGGCCGATGATGGCGTCGATGACGTAGGCGTTGATCCCCCAGCCGAACCAGACACCCAGGAGCATCGTGGTGGAATGGCCGAGGGCAAAGAGGCTCACGTAGATGCCGACGTCCTTCATCTTGTAGAGGAAGAAGACGACGCCGAGCAGGAACAGGATGTGGTCGTATCCGGTCACCATGTGCTTGGCGCCGAGATACATGAAGGGGATGATGTTCACCCCCCATATTTCCTGGATGTAGCCGGCGTCGCCTTCGGTCACGTTGTGAGCGAGCGCCTGGCTGGCACAGAGGGCCAGCGTGGACAGGATGAGGCCGAACAGAAGGGAAGCTTGCAGTAGCCTCTGTCTGTCCCGGTCCCGTGTAGTCAGGGTCATGGATTGCTCTCCGCAGATAGTGTGTCTGATCGAATGGGCCGCGCCGAACGGGCGCGGTGTCGATCAGGCGCGCGGAGGTCGTTCGATCCTGAAAACGTGCAACGGGCCTCCTGACGAGGCATCCAGGCGCCATGCGTCGCTGGAAGCGAACATCGGCGGGGAGCGGTCGCCGAACTCGAGCAGGGCCTGGCCGTGATCGTGGTCAGCTGCCTCGTGGCTGTGCCCGTGCATGGCCCAATAGATGTCTTCCTCCAATCCATGCGAATGACCGTGATCGGCAATCATCTCGAAATGATCCTGGATCGTCTCGAACACGGTCGACGCATGGGTCGCGGTTGGCATGACGGACCATACCGTCATCGACAGGCAGAGAAGCGCCGCAAGCGCGTGTTGTCCGTAAGTCCGCAGAGCTGTCATCGATCTTGCCTGTCTGCCCGCTGGTCGCGCGGCCCATTCGTGGAGCCGTCTTGCTGTATCCTCCAGGGGAGGATAGCGTCTTTCTATGACAAGGCCCCATGTCCATGCAACCCATCCTGCCCTCGTCGCACGGCTGAAGCGCGCCGATGGGCATCTTCGTGCCGTGATCGAGATGATCGAAGCCGGACGACCTTGCCTCGAGATCGCGCAACAGATGCAGGCGGTCGAAAAGGCCGTGGTGAACGCAAAGCGCGCGTTGATCCACGACCACCTCGATCATTGCCTCGATGCCGAGAATTCCACGTCGGATCGCGACGAACTGAAGACCATCTCCCGATACCTTTGAGGCCGCCCATGCTGGAAGTCCTTGCCGACCGAACCTACCGCCATCTCTTCGCCGCGCAGGTCGTGGCGCTTCTGGGCACGGGGCTTGCCACCGTTGCGCTCGGGCTTCTGGCCTACGATCTGGCGGGCGAGAACGCAGCTATGGTGCTGGGCACGGTTTTCACCATCAAGATGGTGGCCTACGTCGGCATCGCACCCATTGCTGGCGCGTTCGCGAACCGCGTGAACCGCCGGGCGTTTTTGGTAGCACTTGATCTGGTGCGTGCGGGCGCGGCGCTTTGCCTGCCTTTCGTCACCGAGGTTTGGCAGGTCTATGTGCTGATCTTCCTGCTGCAATCAGCGTCCGCCGCCTTCACGCCGACCTTCCAGGCGACGATCCCGGACGTGTTGCCGGATGAGGCGCGCTACACCCGTGCGCTGTCTCTGTCGCGGCTGGCTTATGATCTGGAGAACATCGTCAGCCCGATGCTGGCCGGGCTTCTGCTGGCGTTGGTGAGCTACAACTCCCTCTTCCTTGGAACAGCGGTGGGGTTTGTAGCCTCCGCAGCGCTGATCGTCGCGGTGTTGCTGCCCAGTCCGACACCATCCGAGCCGCGCGGCATCTACGACCGCACGACGCGCGGCATCCGCATCTACCTCGGGACACCGCGGTTGCGCGGGCTGCTGGCTCTGAACCTTGCCGCCGCAGCGGCAGGGGCAATGGTGCTGGTCAATTCTGTGGTGCTGGTCCGTGGCACGCTCGGGCTGGACGCATCCGCACTGGCCTGGACGCTGTTCGCCTTCGGCGCGGGCTCGATGCTGGCCGCACTCGCGCTGCCCAAGGTGCTCGACCGCGTGCCGGATCGGCCGGTGATGATAGCCGGCGCCGCGCTTATGGTGCTGACGCTCCTCGGTCTCGCCGGAGAGGTCGCCGCCCTGGGGCTCAACTGGCCCGTCCTCCTTGGCGCGTGGCTGCTGGTGGGCCTGGGATATTCTGCGGTCCTCACCCCTACTGGAAGGTTGCTGCGCCGGTCCGCCCATGCCGGGGACCGCCCCGCGCTGTTCGCTGCGCAATTCGCACTCTCCCACACCTGCTGGTTGTTGACTTATCCGCTGTCGGGCTGGCTGTTGTCGGTTCATGGCGTAGTTTCTGCACTCATTGGCCTTGCGCTCCTCGCAGCGACTGGTTTGCTTGTGGCCCTGAAACTCTGGCCGTCTGGCGATGCAGCGGAGCTTGAACACACGCACGAGAACCTGCCACTCGACCATCCCCACCTGAAGGGCCATCGCAAGCACAGCCACGCGCTGGTTATTGACGAAGATCATCCTCGCTGGGCTACACAATTCTGAGCCGCAGAACGTAACGTGTACTGGACTTAGGCGGCTCGCTTTCGTCTATTCAGACATTCGTGCTTCGCGCAGCATCGGTCAAAGAGGGCTCAGAGGGAACATTCGCTGCATGTGCAACGTTGCCGGTGAGCCTCAAGGTTTGCTGTGCGGACAACGGTGCCGTTTGCCGAACTGCCACGAACGCACGGAATCGCCCTTCGCTCAAGATCATGAAGTCTGCGCTGATTTATCAGTTGGACGTAAGCCGTGATTGCCAACGGTTGGTTGGTGCAGAACGCAGATCGGCGAACTCGACGTCTTCTCTGGCTAAAATTTGGTCAGCGTAGTCACCGAGGTCATTCAATGCCGTGATCTGCCCGGTCCCATAGATGATCCTTTCATCGATGGACCCCGTCCCGGCTTCAGCCTGTACTATTCCGGCAGACGGAACCCATCGGCCGGATCTTCATCCTTTCTATGGTCCGGGAAGCAGCACCGCGGCGCGCAGGCGACGACGAAGTGCAGTGACGGCGCAAAGCCCACGTTGAGCACGAAACTCACCCTCTGCGCGACGGCCGGTCGAAACGGGCATTCGCGGCGATCGCTCGGTTTCAGCCCATCTGAAAGTCAGATGTGCGTCTTCGACGTCTTGCGAGCGTTCCGTGTCATTCCGCGCTCGGACAGCCGGTTGTCGACGTCCCTATGTCGCCGTCGAAAATTAGCTCAGTCGCGCGGACGCAGCCCCTTCAGGATGACTCCGCTGGCGGGCTGCGCCGGTATCCGTCGGCGCGACACGCTCAGATCCTGGTCCGGCAGGTCATAGTCGAGCCGCCGGCACAACAGTCGCACCGCCTCGGCCATCAGCACCAGGGTGACGCGTTCGCCGGGACAGCGATGACCCAGCCGCAGATCACCTCCGCCCTGTGGGACCGCCGCGGCCTGTACGGCCGGCGTCTGCCAGTCGCGGTCCGGATGGAACGCCCGCGGGTCAGGAAAAGCCTTGGGGTCGCGGCAGGTGCCGTACAGGTCTACAACGATCCACTGCCCGGCGCGGATCGTGCCGCCGCGAAACGCGATGTCCTGTGTCGCGATCGCCGCTGTGAAGGGGAAGAACGGGGCCAGCCGCCGCACCTCCTCGCAGAAGGGAAGGATCGCGTCATCGTCGCCTGCGGCGATGCGGTCCCGCCATTGGGGATGTTCATGCAGCGCCAGCGCGGCAAAGGCGATATAGCGCCCGACCGCCACGATCGGCCGCAGGAGGTTCAGAAGCTCGACGGCGACCACCGCGTCGCTCAGCAACTGTCCCTCCGCATCACGCGCCCGCGCCAGGCGGGCCAGCGGCGTATCCCCGGCGGGCTCGCCGTTGCGGCGCATCAGGCGCACCTCGGCGCGCAGCCGACGCTCGAGGCGCGACCGCTTCAGAAGCGTGGTCCATGTCGATGGCCCGAGGCTGCCGGTGCGGTCGCTCATCCGGAACAGCGTGGTCGGGACCCACTCCGATCGGGCCATCGATTCCGGCAGACCGCACCAGGCGATGGCCGCCGCTGCAAGGAGATGGCTTGTGCCCCGCAGCACCTCGAACTGTGGCGGGCGCGATGTGGCGCATTGCAGCCACAGGTCCGCAAACTTGCCTGCGACGGCTTCCGCCGACGCCTCGTCGACCAGCAGCCGCACGAACATCTCCTTGCGGCGCAGGTGGCTCCAAGCCTCGAGTTGCTGGACGCTGCCGTGATCCTGAAGCAGGCGCAGGACCCAAAACGGCATGGCGCCCTTTCGCGTCAACCCGTGCTGACCGTAGACCAGATCGACGGCGTCAGGTCCGCGCAGGCAAAGGGCGTCGCGCAGCATCAGGCGCGTGTGGAAGGCATCGGTTCCCAGCCGGTCACAGCGCCGGCCGATGAATTCGTATCCCTGTCGCAGCAGCGCAGCGGACGCATCGACGCTGCCGTCGCGCGGGAAGGGGTCAGGGTTGGCCATGCGCCTCAAACAGGGAGCAGAGGCGACAGGTTCCCCAGAAATGCGCGACGGGCCGGACGACGCGCGCCTGCGCGCCGACAGCCGTGGACTGCCGGGTCCGTTGGAACGGGCGGAACAGCACCCGACCTCAAAGCCCGAACGGCCACGTGTCCGGCGCGCCATCGCGCCGGTGGTCCGGGGCGAGCGGCGTCAGCGCCTCAGTCTCATCGAACCACAGCCATCCGTCGTACTGCTGCGGCAGACATGTGGAGGCATAGTGCGACTGCAACTCGCTGGCGGGCCGATAGATCACGCCGATGAATCGTTGCAGACGCTCTTCGCTCAGGAGCCGTTGCAGCGCGTCGTCGGCAGCAAGGTCCAGCAGGAAGCGCGGCTGGCCGCTGTCGTGACACAGCGCTTCGTAGCTGTCGTGACGCGACGGGCGGACGCGCTTCACCTCCATCTCGTCCCCCCAAGAGCTTGCCGCGGCGACGGTGCCGGTGTGGGTGCCCATGCCGATCAGTGCGGCGTCGTCGCCGAACCGTTGGCGGCAGAGCTGTCCGATATTAAGCTCGCCCCGAACTACCCCCATCTCGGTCGCACGGGCGTCGCCGATGTGGGAATTGTGGGCCCATACCACCGCCTTCGCATCTGGGCCCTTGGCCTGCAACAGATGTTCCAGCGTCTCGAACATGTGGGTGTCGCGCAAGTTCCAGCTGTCGGCGCCGCCGTGATACATGACTCGGTAGTAGCGTTCGGCCGAACGCACCAGACGGGCGTTCTGTGCCATGTCAAGGAACGCCGCCTCGTCCTGCGCCTCGTATCGCAGCCGTTTGTCCAGCAGGTCGCGCAGCTGATCGATGACCGCCTTTTCACAGTCCCGGTAGCCTTGGCTCAGCACCGCGCGACCGTAAGTGGCGGGATCGCTCTGCCAGGGCGTCAGGCAGCCGTAGCGCTCTCGCGCGATCCGCGCGGCTTCGGGGTCGTGTTCGTCCAGATAGGCAAGGACGGCGGCGATCGAACCGCTCAGGTTGTAGATATCGAGCCCGTAGAATCCCACCCGGCGATCGCCCGAAATCCCGTCATTGTAGATGCGCATCCAGTCGACGAAGGCTTCGACAACGGTATTGCGCCACATCCAGGTCGGGAAGCGCGTGAAGGCCGGGTCCTGGAAGGCGCGCGGCGCGCGATGTCCGACGTATCGGTTCACGGCGGCGGCGTCGGGCCAGTCGGCTTCGACAGCGACGACAGTGAACCCATGACGCTCGATCAGGTGCCGGGTGATGGCGGCGCGGGCGCGGTAGAACTCGGCGGTGCCGTGAGACGCTTCTCCCAGAAGCACCACGCGTCGGTCGGCCCAGCGGTCGAAAAGCCCTCCGAACGCCGGAGCGTCGAACTCCGGCAGCGGTTCGGCAACGTCGAGAGATCATCTCGGGCAGACTGCGGCGGCTGGCCGGTCCAAGGGACGATGTGGCGGGGCGACCGTCCTCGGTCCAGCCCGTGGGCGCCGATCAGGGGTACGAAGCGCACGCCCGAGATCCGCTCCAGCTGCCAGGTGTCGGCGCCGGTGCGCGTGAGTTTCAACAGCGACTGGCCTTTCAACGCCTCGGCATCGCCCACCGGCATGATCAGTCGACCGCCCGTCGCAAGCTGCCGCTTCAGCGCCTCGGGCACGGAAGGGCCGCCGGCAGCGACCAGAATGGCGTCATACGGTAGTCCTCGCCCCAGCCGAGAGTGCCGTCGCCGACATGCACGCGGACGTTTCCGTAGCCGGCCGATGCCAGCTTCTCGCGTGCAGTCGCGGCCAGACTGGCATGCCGCTCGACGCTGTGAACCTGCCCTGCAACCTCGGACATCACTGCGGCGGAATAGCCCGAGCCCGTCCCGACTTCCAGCACCCGGTCGCCGGGCTGAAGTTCGGCGGACTCGATCATGAGGGCGACGATGTAGGGCTGCGAGATGCTCTGCCCCTTTCCGATCGGAAGCGGCCTGTCCGAATAGGCGAATTCCTCCTGGCCGGGATCGACGAAGGCCTCGCGCGGGACCTTGCCCATTGCGGCGAGGACGCTGCGGTCAAGAACACCCCGAGCGGAGAGCTGGCGTTCTACCATCTTCGCACGTAATCGAGAGAGGTCGGGTATCGGAAGCACCTCCTTGTGGACCGAAGGTAAGGCCGGCTCCGGCGGCAACGTCCCCGGAAACCGGACTAGACAGCGTTTGTTCCTCGAGGCGTCAGCCGCTGCTCGCGGGCGCTAAAGCCGGGGATCGACATCCACCTCCCGACTTGGACAGGTACAATTGTTGCTCCACATGATAAGACGTGGGTGCAACCGACCCCGTTTAAGACCGGAGGCTGCCATGTCTGATACGGACGCCGGCAATGTTGGCGAGACCTTCCAAAGCGATCCAGGCGCGGGTCGTTCGCTGTGGGTGGCGCTGGCGGCGCTTTTGCTCGTGGTTGTCTGGATGGCGAGCGGCTTTCTTCTGCCTTCGGGCACGCCAGAGGAGGCAGCAAGCGCGCCCGTGCCAAGAGCGCCCGCGGTCCGCGTACAGGTCTCTCGGGCCGAGGAGGTGACGCTGACATTCGGTGCCGAGGGCCAGGCACAGCCGCAGCGCGACACGACCGTCCAGGCCGAGAACCCCGGCACGGTTGTGGAATTGCCATTCACCAAGGGCGCCCGTGTAGCAGAGGGGGACGTCATCGCCCGCCTCTCCGCATCTCAGGCAGAGGCCGCTCTTGACCAGGCGGAGGAGGAACGTGCCCGCGCGGCACGCGAGTTCGAGAACGCATCGCAATTGCTGGATCGGGGTGTCGCAACGGCGGACAGGGTGGCGCAGGCACGCGCAGCCTTGGCTGCGGCCGAAGCCCAGGTGGCTGCCGCAGAACAGGCGCTGGACAACCTGACGCTGACCGCGCCTTTCGCAGGTCGAATCGAGCGTTTGCCGGTGGAAACAGGTGAATTCGTCGCTGCGGGCGAAGAAATAGCCCGGATTGTCGACACCGACCCGCTGACGGTGGCCATCCAGGTGCCGCAAACGGCTTTGAACCGCATCGAGACAGGTCAAGAAGCCTCGGTCCGTTTCATCACGGGAGAGGAACGCACCGGCGTCGTTACTTTCGTCGGCGGCGCCGCTGCAACCAGCACCCGGACCTTCCTGGTCGAAATCGAGGTGCCGAACCCCGATGGCGCCATTCCCGCCGGCATCTCGGCCGAGATCACCATTCCGACCGGCTCGGCTCAGGCGCATTTCGTGGCGCCGTCCACCGTTTCGCTGGGTCCCGACGGTGATATCGGAGTCAAGACCGTCGAGGATGATCAGGTGCGCTACCACCCGATCGAGATCGTCAAGGCCGAGATCGGCGGCGTCTGGGCGACCGGCCTGCCGGACGAGGCGCGGATCATCACCTTGGGCCAGGGCTTCGTCCGCGCCGGCGAGGCTGTCAGGGCAGAGATTGCGGACGCATCGGAGGCGCCGGGCAGCGTGGAGGAGCGCCCGTGAATGGCCTGATCGACGCGGCATTTTCCCGGACACGGGCCGTGATCGTCGCGCTCGTGCTGATCCTGACCGTCGGCGCCATCGCCTATGTCCAGATCCCCAAGGAAGCCAATCCCGAAGTTCCGCTGCCGCTGGTCTACGTTTCCACCGGCATCGAGGGGATCAGCCCGGCCGATGCCGAGCGCCTTCTGCTGGAACCGATGGAGGCCGAGTTCGGAGCGATCGAGGGGCTTCAGCAGATGACGTCCGAAGCGGCCGAGGGCTTCGCCTCCGTTCAACTGGAGTTCGCGGCAGGCGGCGATATCGACGCGGCGCTGGACGACGTTCGCGAGGCCGCGGACCGCGTGCAGTCGGACTTGCCCGACGACAGCCGCACCCTGACCGTGACCGAGATCAACACCGCTCTCTTCCCGGTCGTGACGGCCGTTCTGTCCGGTCCCGTGCCCGAACGCACACTCAACGATCTTGCCGAGGACGTTCAGGCTCAGCTCGAGGCGCTGCCGGGCGTGCTGGAGGTAGAGATCGGTGGAGCGCGGGACGAATTCCTCGAAGTGCTGATCGATCCGACAGTGTTCCAGACTTACGAACTCAGCTTCGATGCTCTGATCGCACAGCTTCAGCGCAACAATCAGCTGATCGCCGCGGGGGCCATCGAGACGGGTGGCGGTCGGATCGTGCTGAAGGTACCGGGGCTGATCCAGGATCTGGAAGATGTTCTGGCGATGCCTGTGAAGGTCGAAGGCGATACTGTCGTCACCTTCGGCGACGTGGCCACGGTGCGCCGGACCTTCGAGGACCCGACCGGTTTTGCCCGCATCGACGGCCAGCCTGCGCTTGCGCTGGAAGTGACGAAGCGGTCCGGCGCGAACATCATCGAGACAGTAGCCGAAGTTCGCACGCAGGTGGCACGCCTGCAGGAAGACTGGCCTGACAGCCTGAGTGTGACGTGGCTGCAGGACCAGAGCGAGACGGTGGAAACGCTACTTTCGGATCTCGAGTTCAATGTGGTGGCCGCAGTGCTGCTTGTGATGCTGGTGGTGGTCTTCGCCCTTGGCCTGCGGCCTGCATTGCTGGTCGGGCTCGCCATTCCCGGCGCTTTCCTTGCGGGCGTCACGGCGATCTGGGCCTTGGGATACACGATGAACATCGTCGTGCTGTTCGCGCTGATCCTCGTCGTGGGGATGCTGGTCGACGGCGCCATCGTCACGGTCGAACTCGCCGACCGGTACCTGGGCGAAGGCCGCGACGGCCCGGACGCTTATGCAGCCGCGGCCAAACGCATGGCCTGGCCGATCATCGCGTCGACCGCAACGACGCTCAGCGTGTTCTTTCCGCTGCTGTTCTGGCCGGGAATGGTCGGGCAGTTCATGAAGTTCCTGCCGATGACCGTGCTGCTGACACTCGGCGCATCGCTGTTCATGGCCCTGATCTTCATCCCCGTCGTTGGCGGCGCAATCGGTCGGCGGCAACCTCAAAGCGCTGCGGCCAAGGCGTCCCTCCATGCGGCAGAGCGCGGCGATCCGCGGCGTGCGCCGGGGTTAACCGGAGCCTATGTGCGCCTGCTGGACTGGTCAGTAATGCGGCCCGCCACGGTGCTGGTGCTGGCGCTTGCCGGGCTGATCGGCGCCTTCGCCGCCTACGGCGAATTCGGGCGCGGCGTCACGTTCTTCCCGGAGGTGGAGCCCGAGTTCATGCAGGTGCAGATCCGGGCGCGCGACAACCTCTCGATCTGGGAAAGGGACGACCTCGTGCGCGAGGTCGAAAGTCGGATCGACGGAATAGACGGGGTGGATACGGTCTATGCCCGCACCGTGATGACAGCCGGCCAGGGTGATGAGGATGTCATCGGCCAGATCCAGCTTGATCTCGCCGACTGGCAGACGCGGCCCGCGGCGGTGCTCATAGGCGATGTCATTCGCGATGCCACGGACGACATCGCGGGCATTGCGGTGCAGGTGCAAACCGAAAGCGGCGGGCCTTCGCAGGGCAAACCGGTGAACCTGCGCCTGACCACTGACGAACCCGCAGAGGCCGTCGAGGCAGTGCGCGCCCTGATGGCGGGGCTGGGTGGCTTCACGGACATCACCGACACGCGCCCTCTTCCCGGCGTCGAGGTCGCGATCGAGGTCGACCGCGCCGAAGCGGCGCGATTTGGAGCGGACGTCAGCCTGCTGGGACAAGCGGTGCGGCTGCTGACACAAGGCATCACGGTGACGGACTACCGGCCCGAGGATACCGATGGAGAGCTGGACATCCGCGTCAGGTTCCCTGCGGGAGACCGAACCCTGGCCGAACTTTCGACCCTGCGCGTCCCGACGTCGGCTGGCCTTGTGCCGATCGCGAACTTCGTCACTTTCGAGCCATCCGAGCGGGTTGGCGTCATCCGCCGAGTGGACGAGGCCCGCGCCACCACTATCGAGGCCAACGTCGCCGACGGCGCTCTCGTAACAGAGCGCATAGCTGCGCTGGAAAACGCTCTGGCCCGGGCGGATTTGCCGGATGGCACGGAATGGACCTTTGCGGGCGAGGCTGAGGATCAGCAGGAAGCGATGCGCTTTCTCATCAGCGCCTTCGGGGCGGCAATCGGGCTGATGTTCATGATCCTCGTTCTGCAGTTCAACAACTTCTTTCAGGCCGGAGTCGTGATGAGCGCCATCGTGTTCTCGGTCGCGGGAGTGCTGATCGGGCTTCTGGTGACCGGCCGGCCCTTCGGCATCGTCATGGGCGGCGTAGGCGTGATCGCTTTGGCGGGGATCGTGGTGAACAACAACATCGTGCTGATCGACACCTACAATGCGCTTCGGGGCGAAGGACTTTCGCCGCGGCTTGCGGCATTACGCACCGGAGCGCAAAGGTTGCGGCCCGTAGTGCTGACGTCTGTGACGACGGCGCTGGGGTTGATGCCCATGGTGATCGGTCTCAGCATCGACTTCTTCGGCCGCGAGATCGTCTATGGCGCCCCTTCGACGCAATACTGGACCGAGCTCTCCTCGGCCATCGCGGGCGGTCTGCTGGTGGCGACGGCTCTGACGCTTCTGGTGACGCCGGCAGCCCTCATGTTGAGTGAAGGGCGCGAGGTGCGGCGACAGGCGACCGACCTCGCCGACCTGCGCTGACCGATCTCACGGCATGGCCTGCTTGCACGTGGAAAAGCTGACCTGACAAAGGCCGAGCACTGGCCGCCTTGATCTTGCGGACGCCCACGGCGCCATCTGATCAGCCGACCCGATACCGCTGTAACAACGGGAACATGACGCGCGGGTCGCTGTTCTGGGACGATGTCGGAAATCGCTTCCGACATCCACCAACCGCCTCTGGGCGCGCTGCGCACCAGAGGTGTTCCACCCCAGAAAGGAGGATTAGCAGATGAAGATGATTTCCAAGTACATGACGGCCGCGTCCGTTCTGGTCATTGCGCTCGGCGTTACACCTGCGATGGCCGATTGTCATGGCGACTGGGACACGAACAGCGACGCGATGCTGGATCAGACGGAATTCGGAACTGCCAACGATCAGGGCGGCTGGTTCGGAAACGCCGACACCGATACCAGCGGCTCGCTGTCTTCGGACGAGGTCGGCACCGGCCTCTACGGCGCCTACGACCGTGACGACAGCGGCACGTTCTCGGAAGACGAGCAGCAGGCGGGCTTTTCCGTCAGCGACGACTACACGGCCTGGGACGCCGATCAGAGCGGCGACCTCACTCAGGATGAGTTCTCGACCGGACTGAGCGAGAGCGGAATGTTCGACGAGTGGGATGCGGACGCAAGTGGCGACCTCTCCCAGGAGGAATTCAACCAGGCCGTCTACAGCCGCTATGATGCCGACCAGAGCAGCAACCTCGAAGAAACCGAGGTATCCGCCTACTGCGACGACTTCGGCGAAGAGGGCTTCTGGGACTTCTGACGCCACATCGGGTTGCGCCTATCGGTCTTACCGGCGCAGCCCGTCTTTCACTTGAATGCTTCTGTATAACCAGGAGGCTACCATAGGCACGGACGATCATAATCTCGACGGCATCCTTGAAGAGTTGCGCCGCGAAACAGACAAGCACGACGGGTCTGTCTCGGTCGGCGATCTTGTCGATGCGCTGGATGAGCAAGGCTATGGCGCCGCCCTGGCGATCCTGCCGCTGATCGAATTGACGCCGATCGGCGGTATCCCCGGCGTCCCGACACTCCTCGCGCTCATCTTGGCGACGCTGTGCATTCGTCTCCTGCTGGGGTACGAGCATTTCTGGGTGCCGGATTTCATCAGGCGCAGGACACTCACGAAGAGCCGCGTCGAGAAATCGGTGGGCTATCTGAAGCCTCTGGCGCTCAGGATCGACAAGAGGCTTCACGAGCGCCTGACGCCGTTCGCTGGCAAGAACGCGCAGCGAGCCGCGGCCGTCGTGATCCTGATCCTCTTGCTGAGCGTTCCGCCGCTCGAGTTCATCCCCTTCGCCACCTCCGGCCCGATGATCGTCATTGCCATCTTCGGCCTCGGTATCCTGTTCCGTGACGGGCTGCTGATGCTTCTGGGCTTCGTCGGGGCAGTCCTGGCCCTGGGAGCCGCCCTCGCCTTCCTCGTTTCCAATGGTGGCGGCTCCGGCTCTTGATGCTCGCTGGCGCCTCAGCGCGTGTTCAACTGGACGACGACGCAGGTCCCATCCGACTTGCCCTTGTCCCACGTCACCGTCCCGGCAAGCGCTTCGGCGAGGGAACTCACGAGGGAGGAGCCAAGCTTCTTGGACCTGTGCGCATCCGGCCTTGGCTCCGTAGCGTCCTGAGACATTCCTACCCCGTCATCCTCGATCGAAAGCCTGACGGTCGAGTCCGTCGGCCTCGAGAGTTGGACGTGGATCCTTCCGCGCCGCCCGTCTGGGAAGGCGTGCTTGAATGCGTTCAGCACGCATTCGTGCACGATAAGACAGACGACGGTCTCGTCCGAGGTGGGCAACGCCAGCCCGTCGTCCGCCTCGAGCACGACTTCCACGTGTCCATTGCCGAGGATCTGCCAACGGCGTGACATCGCATTCAGACGTGACACGATTGGTGCGCGGTGGCCGTCGGAGGCTTGCCGATCCAGGTGGGCGAAGATTTCCACGATCTCGGCGAAATAGGCGAGGTTCTCGCGGACCTGCCGGTTTTGGGATTGTCGCGATCGCTTGCGAGCGAGGCTCGTGAGGATTTGCAGCGTGTTCCGGTGTCTGTGCTGCGCCTCCCGAAGACGCAAAACCGTCACATCATCTGCGCATCGACCGTCAGTCATTCCAGTGCCCTTTGCTTGGAGACGCCGATGAACAAGGTCCTGCTGCGTCGGCTCGGTCGCGGCCTCAATTCTCCGGCCGCGACCACATCTGTTTCAGGCTTCGCCTATACCCGCAGTCCCGATCACCGCGACTTGCTGGCGCCGTCGGACGAGGACGATGCCTGACTGGAGGTCGTCTCGTCGCTCGACGACTTCACACGCAGATTGTTCTGGACGTGACTGACGCCGCTGACCGACTCCGCGCAGTCTTCTGCCCGGCGCTTTTCCCATCGCGATTGAACCGTTCCGCTAAGGGTGACCTCTTGGTCACTCACCTCGACCGAAATGTCGGAGGCGTCGAGGGAGTCGTCGTCGGTGATCCGGTCGTTGACGTCCTCCTTGATCCGGTCGTCGGACCTCTTGTAGTCCTTCGGACCCCGGCCCCGGTGGTTCTGGCGTTCTCCGGACGTGGACTGACCGCCGCTTCCATACGGCATGCCCGATCCGCCGGACTGGGACATGGACCCCCGTTGGCCGCCGCCCATGCCTCCGCCAGCGAAGTCGGACGCGTATCCACCCCCGCCATAAGCGCCGCCTGCGCCGCTTCCGTAGCCGCGGGAGCTCGGGTCTCCGCCTTGCATGCGGCTTCCACCGCCGCCGGAGTAGCCCCAGTTACCGTCGTCATGGCGCTGATCCTGCCGACGGCTCTCCTCATAGCCTCCGGATTGACCCGGCGAACCGACGCGTCCCGAATAGTCACGGCCATAACCCCGGTTGGAACCGCCAGATTGCTCGCGGCCGCCATACTGACCATACCCGCCCTGATCCTGGCCCTCATACTGACCGTAGCCGCCACGTTGCTGGCCGTCGTCGGACCGGCCGTAACCGCCGGACGACCCCTGTTGCCGGTCGTCGTCCCACATGCCTTGTCCGCTCATGGAGCCGGAGCCATACTGTTCGCCGGACCGGTCGCGTTCGGATCCGCGCATCTGCCGGCGACGATCGTCATCCCGATCCCAGTTTTCTCGGCCGTTGTCATGCGACTCGCGTGATTGATGTCTCATCTTGTTGCCTCCTCTGGCGTTGTCCCCCGAGAACAGGAGGCGGGCTCCGATGTTCCTAACCGTTCCGTTGCTCCAATCCCGGTACGAAGGATGGGAAGCAAGGGCCGGCGCTGATGGTGAGAAGCCAATGACGAGCCAAGAAAACAGGGCTGGTGAGAGAATGGAATTGACAGAATTGACGAGGGGTTGAGGCTCGGTTTGGGCATCGCCAAGACAGTGGTCCGAACCGCCTATGCAAGTTTTCGCTTAGAGCCAGTGATCATGGTCACGCACCCTGCCCTGCCCCCCTGAGCAACGGTGGCAATTGGCCGAACAGCTTACGTCGGACATCGACGCTCCTGACGAGAAAATCCGCCCTGTCCAGTCGCTATTCCTCGAAACGGCGGCCGACACTCCTTTTCGAGCATCGCGCCAGTTTCTCGTGCGCTTCGGAAGCAGAGGGCGACTAGCCTGATTGCCTCGCCGTTCCTGCATACTGGTCGATCGCCCCCGCCATCTGGAGCATGAGTTCATCCATCGAGACCGAGTTCGTCCCCGTAGGGATAGAAGTCCGACTTGTCGCCCTTGTCCCACTTCTTCCGCAAGGCGGGCTCGGTGATATCCCAATCCGCGTAGGTCTGACGGGCCAGGTCGCGCAGGTCGGAGTGAAGTTCCGACATCGAAGGCCTGCCCCAGTAGTAATACCCGTTGTAGACCTTGTGGACCCGAAGGTCGCGTCCGAGCACGATGGTGTGCGGGATCATCACGTCATGCTGGGTGTCGGTGTACTCCCTGATGTCCAGTTTCTTCTGCACGACCCGGTCCTCGTCGTAGAGAAAGGGCCAGGGCGCCGCTGTCTGCTGGCGATAGTTGTTGGTCGTGTGCCAGTCGTCCGTCGTGATGGTCACGGCCTGGGTATAGCCGACCACCATCTGCGGATGAAAACGAACCAGCTCCAGCACGTGCTGCCGGTCCTTGGGACAGAAGAAGCCCCTCGTCAGGAACAGCACCATAAGCTGATCGCCTTGCAGATCCGAAAGGCTGCGCTTCGTTTTGGTGTGATCGGGAAGGACGAAGTCCGGAAATGTCGTCCCGGGGGCGAATTGTTCCTGCATTGCAAACCTCCGATGTAGCGGTGCTCGCAGAAACAGGGTCGGCTTTGCGATGTTCCCCGCCTTGGCCGCCGAACCCGAAACCGCTCAAGGCTATCGCTGCGCGCGCGGACAGACCCTTTGGGAACATCTCCGTGCCCCTGTTGTTCGAAGGCAAAGCACCAATTGCCAATGGAGCCGCAGATGTCTCATGCAACCACGAATTCGCACATCGAAACCCGTCGCGGCACGAGGTACACCGCTGGCTACATCTTCGCCGTCTTCCTGGCGGTCGTCCTTGCGATTTTCGGCATCCTCATCTTCGGCGGGGGCCTGTGGCTCATCTCCCTTGGAGGAAGCTGGTACTATGCGATAGCAGGCGTCGGACTTTGCCTGACGGCCTGGTATCTGGCGCAACCGTCCATCAACGCGCTTTGGATCTACCTCGTCACCTATGCGTTCACGGTTGTCTGGGCCTTCTGGGAGAAAGGCATGGACTGGTGGGCCCAGGTGCCGCGACTGGTGGCTCCGACCGTGATCCTTCTCCTCATCCTCGCAACCTTGCCGGTCCTGAGACGGGCTCGGCGGGCCCACACTGACCATTATCGATGACGCTGTATTCGGACGACCGCGTGCAGGGCCAGCAGTCCGACCTTGACCGGTGATAGGGTCAATGGCGTTGCACCTGAACAGGGGTGCCGGGGCGCCGTCCAACCATGTCCACAAAGCGCTCAGGAACATCGGAAGTACTCCGCTGTTCGACGTCAAGCATGTCCGCCGAAGCGTAGTCGGCGCTGCTGAACAATCAAGGAGGCAAACTATGAGACTCGAGTTCCTGACCGTGCTTGCATCGGCGTTGCTGGCGACGGCTGCACATTCTGCGGACGCCACGGCGGACATTGTAGACCGCGAAGGCAACAACTTGGGTGCGGTGCGCGTACACGACACCGCCTCGGGCGTCGCGTTGGCGACACTGACGCTGTCAAATTTGCCCGAAGGGCAGTATGCGGTTCACCTGCACGAGAACGGCGACTGCGAGTCCGAGGACTTCAGTTCGGCCGGAGGCCACATCGCGGGAGATCGCCAACACGGCGTCTTGGTCGAGGGCGGGCCTCATCCGGGCGACATGCCGAACATCTCGGTCGCCGAAAATGGCATAGCCCAGGTCGAAGTCGTGCTGCCGTTCCTCGATGTAGAAAGTCAAATCCTTGACGAAGACGGGGCGGCCTTCGTCATCCACACCGGCATCGATGACTATGAAAGCCAGCCTTCGGGCAACGCGGGCGATCGGATGGCCTGCGGGGTGTTTTCGCAAAGATAGAGTGCTGACGAGTGTGCGGCGAACCGGTTTGACACCGGTTCGCCGGGTTAGCTCGGTCACGCAGTTTCAGCGGCTTGGCGGATCGCTGGCGGGAAAGGACTCGTCGGACGTTTCGTCGACGATGTCCCAGTCCTGCGGGGGACTGCGCATCTGAGACGGTCCTGCGTCACGTACCGGCGGAGCAAACGGCGCGCTGGGCTTCTTTCGGACCAAACGATGCAGCACGTCACCCGACCTCCTGAACAGCGCACGCAGGGCCATCACCCATCCTCCTCGCGGTGGACGAGCTTGTTGAACCGGCTGACGGAGCCTTCGTCCGTTTTCTCCTGATAGAGAAACGCAAGGTTGCGCTTCTCGAAGACCGAGAAGAATTCCTCCCACTCGATCTCTTCCAGCGAGTCCTCGGGCGGTTCGAAATCGATCCTCAGGATGCCGCCTTCGCCCGAATCCTTCACTCTGGCGGGATGGCCGTTTCTTTCCTCGGCCCAAGTGCGGATCGTATCGTGGTCGATGGTGGATGTTGCCTGGCTCACTTCGGGTCTCCTTCCTTTGGCGTTTGCGCTATGGCAGGGCGTAGGCGATGACGTAGTCGCCTACCCCGGTTTCCATGAAGTGGTGACCCATCGCCGTGACCATCACGTACTGTTTGCCGTCGACCTCATAGGCGATGGGGTTTGCCTGACCGCCCGCGGGCAGGACGTCGGTCCACAGCGTCTCGCCCGTCTCGATGTCGATGGCGCGGAACAGGTTGTCCGTGGCGGCAGCGATGAAGATCAGACCGCTCGCGGTCACCACCGATCCGCCGTTGTTGGGCGTGCCGATCTTGATGGGCAGCATGGACGGAATGCCCCAGGGCCCGTTTCGGCGCGCGGTGCCGATGGGCTCGTCCCACAGCGTCTCGCCCGTCGAAAGGTCGATGGCGCGAATGCCGCCATAGGGCGGTTCGGTGCAGGGCATGTCGGTCAACGCGCTGCGCCAGCCGGCATTGACCGAGATGGCATAGGGCGAGCCGGCCTGCGGCCCTGCGGGGTTGTCCGGCGCGCCCACCGTCTCGGGCGCCTCGGCGATGGTGGTGTATTCGTCGGACTCCATGGGATCGGGACGTTCGATCAACTGGTTATAGTTAGGAATATCGTTGTAGTTCGCGATCAGGATCCCGCGTTCGGGATCAAGTGCCACCGATCCCCAGTCCGACCCACCATTGTAGCCGGGATATTGGATCCAGCGGGAATTGGCGGTCGGCGGCGTATAGAAGCCCTGATATTCGGCCTGCCGGTACTGGATGCGGCACCAGAGCTGGTCCAGCGGCGTGGCACCCCACATGTCGCGCTCTTCGAGCGGCGGCCTGCGCAACGTGTGCCATTCCGAGATCGGCTGCGTGTCGGAGATGTAGTCCGGCTCCACCTCGCCCTTCGGCAGGTCGGTCAACTCTCCCACGGGGGTCAGCGGCTCGCCTGTTTCGCGGTCGAGGATGTAGAGATCCCCCTGCTTGGAGGGGAGCAGGATCGCCGGGGTTCCTTCGTAGTCAAGCAGCGTCGGCTGACTTCCCAGGTCATAGTCCCAGACGTCGCGCCGGACGGTCTGGAAATGCCAGACCTCCTCGCCCGTGGTCGCGTCGAGCGCGACAAGCGAGGTGGCGAATTCGTTCTCGGCCTCCGACCGGTTGGAGCCATAGTAGTCCACCGACGAATTGCCCATCGGCAGATAGACATGGCCCAGTTCTTCGTCCGCCACGGCGGTCGTCCACATGTTGGGCGTGCCGCGGGTATAGACCTCACCTTCGGGCGGGCCATCGCGGTTCTGCTCGGGCGCGCCCAGGTCCCAGGCCCAGGCGAGTTCTCCGGTGAGGACATCGTAGGCGCGCACGACGCCCGACGGAGCCTCCTCGGCCTGTCCGTCGAGGACTTGCGCGCCCGTCACGATGACGCCCCGCACGATGGCGGGTGGCGCGGTCACGGCGTACCAGCCGGGCACCCGCTCGCCGATGTCCTGCCAAAGATCGACCGTCCCGAACTCGCCGAAATCCTCGCAGGGGCGGCCGGTCTGCGCGTCGACCGCGATCAGCTTGGCGTCGAGCGTCGCCTCGATCACCCGCGCGGCGCAAGGAGAGTCCGGCGCGGCCTCGGGGTTGGCGTAGACCGATACGCCACGGCACGTAGCGCCATAGGGGATGGCGCTGTTCGGCACGCCGGGGTCGTAGCGCCAGTTTTCCTCGCCGGTGGCAGCATCGATCGAAATCAGGATGTTCATGGCCGAGCACATCAGCAGGTCGTCCCCGACCTTGAGCGGCGTCGTCTCGGGCGAATACTTACCGACCGCCTCTCCCTCGGGCATGTCACCTGTGCGATAGACGAAGGCCCGCTGCAGTTCTCCGACGTTTGCTGGCGTGATCTGGTCGAGCGTCGAGTAACGCGTCGCAAGCGTGCCGCCCCCCCAGAGCGGCCAGTCTTCCCCCGCTTGTGCCGGAAAGTCGGGGGCCTGCGCCCTTTGACCCGGTGCGGCGGCGCCGTCGTCTTCGGGAGAGGCCTCCGTCGCCTCGAGGCCCGCCGCCGCTCGGCTCTCCTGCGGCTCTGCCGCTGGCAGGTCCTGAGGCTCTGCGACCGGTTCCGGCTCCGCAGCCGGTTCCGCCTCCGGCGACGGCTCTTCTGAAGGTGCGGCGCCTTCCACTTCAGCCGCCGGCTGATCCGGCACCGCGGGCTCTTGGGTAGTCTCTTGCGGATACGCAGGTTGCCCTGCGCAAATGACGCACAAAAGCAGTGGGGAGAGGCGCGCGAAGTTCATTTTTGGTCTCCTTCTCGGTCGTAGGGCAGCGATCCACCCCGCCGTCTCGGCAAGGCGAACGTTGCTGGCAAGACAGATCAGACGGTCCTGATCCTCAGGTTGTTCTGCACGTGAGCGACGCCCGAGACGTCCTCGGCGCAGTCCTCGGCGCGACGCTTCTCAAGACGAGAGGCGACTTCACCGTCGAGAGAGACTTCGCGCTCGCTCACCGAAACCCGGATATCCGTGGCGTCGAGGTCGGGGTCGTCCGTCAGACGCTCATTCACGTCCTCGAGGATACGTTCGTCGGACCTGGTATAATCGCGCGGTCCGCGTCCGCGATGGTCATCCTGGCGGCGCGCCTGCGCGGCATCGTCGCCGAACCAGGACGAGACCTCGTCCGCCGCGCGGTCCCACATGCTGCGGTCGCCGCCGTCGCCCTGCCAGCCGGAGGAATAGGAGTCCTGCCGATAGGACGCGTCCCGATCTTCGCGGTACGTGCCGGGATGCACCCCCGAGTGGGGGCCGGCGACAGCACCGGGACTGTACGAGGACCGATCGCCGAAGGGCCGGCCATAGTTCTGGCGCGTGACGCGCCGCGGGTCATTTCGATAATCTTGTGCCATTGGCTGCCTTTCTGTGAATGGCTTTGCTCTCGCCGCCCTCCGTTGGCGAAGGGCGGCGAGTTGACCTGACCGGCGGGGCTGGGGAGGACAGATCCGGCCGGTCAGGCTGCCCGATTGAGGCGCTCCTCGGAGAGCCGCGTCAGTTTCTCATCAGCCGCTTCCTCTTCGGCGATCGTCTGCCGGAGGAGATCGGCGCAGTCATCTCTGCCCAGTTCGCGGGACCAGGCGATGAGGGTGCCGTATCGCGTGATTTCATAGTGCTCGACAGCCTGCGCGGCGGCCGCCAGAGCAGCGTTCAGGACGTTTTCGTCGGACACGTCGCTTGCGATGTCTTCGGCCTCTTCGATGATTCCGTCGATGGCGGGGCAGTTCACCCCCTTGGCTTCCGCACCGATCATCTGGAACACTTGTTCGAGCCGCCGCACATGCCCGTGCGTCTCCTCGAGGTGTGATGAGAAGGCGCTCTTCAGCCTCTCGTCGCTCGCCTTTTCGATCATCTTAGGCAGAGCATTCTCGATCTGCTTCTCGGCATAGTAGACGTCGCGCAGAGTGTGCAGGTACAGATCTTCCATCGATTTGATGTCGCTGGAGAAAATCGCCATTTGGAGGCTCCTCTTCTTAGGGAACCAACCCCACGCCGGGGCGGCTTTCGTGATCCCCAGCAACAGTTGCCCGGTGCGATTGTTCCTGACGATGTCGGGACATGCAGCTTCAGCGCAAGACGCCGGCTGTTTCTGCGGAGACCAGCGAGAAATTCATTGATCCAGACCGGACACTGCGAAGTAGACTTCGGGACGTAAAGGTAACGGGCCGGACACGGCCGCAGGTCAGCAAGGAACGAGAATGAAGGGGCAGTCCACCACGATCGCCGACGAGACCGCGATGAAGCGGGAGCTGGAAGAGCAACTTCGGAGGATCGAGTCCGAGGATGTCCCCGAGCGCCTTCTCGAGCTTGCGCGGCAGCTCCAGGATCAGCTTCGGAAACGCGGCGCCGTCGAGGGCTGATCGGCCCCGGGATGCCTCCGTCCGCCGAACCCGGGCGTCCCCCACGACGCAAGGGCGGGCGAGCCAGCGCGTAAAGGGCAAGGAACACTTGGCAGGGGGTCACGTTGTCCCGACGCGTCCGCAGCGCATACGTGTAAGCCAAGTCCGGGGGGGCGACATGCTGGTTCAGTCCGAGAAAGACGAGACCTTCGACGACATCATCAGCTTCATTCCCGCCCTCAGAGCCTACGCCTGGTCTCTGACCCGCAAGCAGCAGGAGGTCGACGACCTCGTGCAGGAAACCCTCACCAAGGCCATCGCCAAGGTCGAGCGCTTCACCAGGGGCACCAACCTGCGCGCCTGGCTGATGACCATCATGCGCAACACCTTCTACAACGAGATCGTCAAGCGGAACCGCGAGCGGCCCGGCGGGAAGGACTGCGTCTCCGACATCCCGGTCTCGGCCGGGGCACAGGAGTGGTCCTACTACGGCAACGAGATCATGAAGGTCGTGCGGCAACTCCCCGACTGCTATCGCGAAACCCTGATCCTCGTCGTCATGCTCGGCGAAAGCTACGAAACCACGGCACAGATTTGCGGCGTCGAGATCGGCACCGTCAAAAGCCGCGTCAACCGCGCGCGTCGCATGATCCTCGAGGAGCTGGGCGAAGAAGAGTTCACCCGCCTGTGAGGCAACTCATATGCCACAGACGACGTGGGGGCTTAGTGCGAGGGAAGCGACGCATCTCCCTAAGTTCTCATTAAGGTATCCAGCCACCTTTCGCATCAAATGCGATGGTTCAGCTGGGCGGGACAACAGGAGAGTTTGCGTCCAAGAGACGGATCCTTTTAGATCGTTTGCCTCCGACGTGTAGCAGGCAAAGAAGCGAACGTTCACGGCACGACGCCTGGAGTAGCGCTCTGCGGACTTTCCAGACGTCTCATGCAGGTATTCGAAGGAACGTGCTTCCTCGTTGCCTCACACGGTTTCGGCCAGCTTCGCCAGCTGATCGATAGTTGTTCCCCAGCCTTCCTCGAAACCCATTTCCTCATGCTTTCGGCTGTCTTCAGGGTTCTTGTGCAAAGCACGGGCGACATACCGCGTTCCACCGGCTTCGTCCGCCATCGTTATAATCGAGGTCAGGGTGAGCCAGGGTTCGACAGGCTCCCATCCTTCCTTGAGAGCCGTCGTGAAGACGATCCGTTCCTGCGGAGCAATATCCAAAAAACACCCTTCGAGGTGAGGTTCAAACTCTCCGCCCTCCTCTTTCATCAAGGTCACGAAACCTCCGCCGGGTTTAAGGTCCATCTTTTCCACCCGACATTCGATCGGGGCGGGAATCCACCATCGCCTGAATTTCTCTGGATTTGCCCATGCTTGCCAGACTGCCGCGCGCGGCGCCTTGATCAACCTGGTCACTGACAGTTCATTCGTTGCCGTCATTTTTGGGCTCCGATGCTTGTTCTTTTTCTACAAGTTCAGCAAGTCGGTCCGTCCGCCCTTCCCAGACCAGACGTTGTTCGCTCAACCAATTTTCGGCCGCGGCCAACAGCGCAGGGTTCAGACGACAGGTTCGCACCCGCCCGACTTTTTCCGAGTTGATCAGCCCGCCGGCTTCCAGCACGTTGACGTGCTTGAGAAAAGACGGGAGGCCCATATCAAACGGTGCCGCGAGATCTTTTACTGAAGCCGGCCCTTCGATCAGGCGAGCGATGACGGCGCGGCGTGTCGGGTCGGCGAGGGCATGAAATGCCGTGCCAAGCCCTGACTGATAGTTTTCCATATGGGAAACTATAACAAAGATTTGCCGCTTGGCTAACTATTTCTATTGCTGCAGGTTCGTTACACTGCAGCGCGTCTGCTGCCTTGGGCTCATAGCGGACCCTCGCTACGTAGCCTCTGGAGGACGCTTCTGTCCGGACTTACGCCGAGGCAGAGGGGAGGCGCCGGATCAAGCCCCTGACATTCGATACCTGCCCGCTCCCCGCCGAGGTGAGGATTCCGCGTTCAGCTATGCCGCGATCGTGCTCAGGGTCATCGTGCCCTGCGCCCGGAGGGCCTCGAGCACCCGATGAAATCGCGCGGCAAATTCGTCAGTCTCGTAGAGGCGAGTCGCTTCTACGAGCGGCGCGGCACTCGCTGCCCCAATCTTAGTTAGGGAGAGGTCAGTCCTTGTTCTTCTTCAGCGTTCGCGAGACGACGAGATAAAGCACGGCGACGCCGCACAGGAAGGCTGCGATCGCGATCGGGTTGGTCAGCAGGGCATCCATCTACAGTTCTCCAAACTCAGGTGAGATGCTTCATCGCATAGGGCTCCAACATGGCTAGAGTGTGGCGGCCTTTGGTGACCCGGGTTTCCGTTGGGGGAACTGCTTTACCGGATGGCTGCGGAACGCAGCAGGTCGGCAAGCAGTGTCCGAAGCTCGGTCTCGTCGACAGGCTTCCGGAGCACCGGAGCCTCTCTCAGAACTCCGGCTAGGTGATGCCGCTGGTATGCGGTCAGCAGCAGAAAGGGTGTCCCCCTTTCGCGCAGGACTTGTGCGACCGGCTCGGACGTTTCACCGCTCAATTGAACGTCCAGGATTGCAGCGTCCGGCGGCATATCTTCGATCAGCTCCAGAGCCGCTGCGGTTGTCGCGACCGGACCAATCACGGAGCAGCGCCACCTTTGCAAGAGGTCCTGAAGGTCCAGCGCGATCAACCATTCGTCTTCTAGGATGAGGATGCGTCGATCCACGAGATGGTCGTCGAGTGAGTGGGACATGATCGTTAATCATCCATTGGAATCTTCAAATCGTAGCGCAGGCCTTGCGGCCGGTAGTCCAGTTCCGCCTCGCCGTCCAACGCCTGGCCGACCACGTCCTCCAGAAGACGCGTGCCGAAACCCTTTCGTTCCGGCGGGGTGATTTCGGGACCGTCCTCTTCTTCCCAGCTTATCAGTAGCCGTTGTCCACCTGCGGACGTCTCGTCCAGGCGCCAGTTGAGATGAACCACCCCTTCCGATACCGAGAGCGCTCCATATTTCGCCGCATTCGTCGCAAGTTCGTGCAGGGCCAGGCCGAACATCCGCGACTGTCTCGCCGACATCCGCACCGAAGGTCCATCAATCGTGATCTTCTCCCGATTGTCCTGACGGTGTGGCGCCAGGATCGCCTGCGCTAGGATCGCGGGGTCCGTGTTCTCCTCGCTCCGCTCGAACACCAGGCCTTCGGCCGTTGAGAGCGCCTGAAGCCGCGCGATGAAGGCGCTGCGAAACCCCTCTTCGGTGCCGTCCTTCGAGGTGGTCTGCGACGCCAGCGCACGAACGAGGCCCAGCAGGTTTCTCACGCGATGGCCGAGTTCGCGCGCAAGCAACTCATGATCGAGGGCAGAGCGCCGAAGTTCCTCATGGGTCCGGACCCGGTCGATTCCAGCCGCGAGGAGGTTGGCATAGGTGCGGAGGAAGGCCACGTCGTCATCCCCGAAGTCGCGCGGCTCACTGGCATCAACCTCGAGAACTCCGAAAGCGTCTCCCTCCCCGGCGATGATGACGTTGATCATGCTTTTTACGCCGTGCTGGAGGAGGACCTCAGGCGTCTCGAAGCGCTCCTCCAGGTCCAAGTCCGGTGACACCACCGGATGAGCGGCCCGCAGAGCGTATCCGCCTGGCGAATGTTCGTCGTCTCCGAACGTCACATGCCCAACGACCCCGGGCTTCCAGTTCACGCCCGCCCGAATGAGCATTTCGCCGCGCTCCGGAAGATGCTCGAGCACCTTCACCAGGTGGACGTCCAACGCGCTCGAAACCAGTTCGCAGGCGCGCTCAAGGAGGTCATCGATGTCGTTACATTGAAAAGCGAGCAGCCCGAAGTCAGCAAGCGCCGCGCGCTGCAGTTTCAGTTTCTCTTCCACATCAGAGACCGACACCCCGGTTGCACCTCAACACTTCTCAAGTGATACAAGACATCAATGTGACGTGTTCCGATTGGTTCCGTATCGAGCTCCGGACCGAGACACCCCGCGTCACGCATTCTCCGCGCCCGGCGGCAGCCAGATCATGCTCCGACCGTCGTCTCGACGACCTTGCGCGGCTGACCGTCCTCGGCGCGCTCGTAGATCGTCCGCAAGATGATCAGCGGTTCGTTGGCCTCGATGCCCTCGGGCAACACCCTGCTTCGCACCGACGGCGTCAGCCCGAGCTTCGCGATGTAGCGCGCCGTCAGCTCCATCTGCTTGTGGGCAATCGAGAGCCAGGGTGACTACTGGACGTAACCAAGGCGTCTTAGAGCGTCGCGTCTTCTGCAGTTGCTCCTTGGCCTCGAGCCAACGCTCCCAAGTCTGGTAGCAGGCGCGAAGGCAGTACGGTCGGCGACGGTAAGGTTGCCGAGGTTGTGCTGGGGTGCGGCCAGCCGGCGCCATTCCTTGCGGGTGGAGTACTTGCTGCTAATGCAGCAGTGCGATGTTCGGGAGGTCGTCGAAAGTCGCTTGGCCCATCCGTGACTAAGGTGACGAAGCCAAGCGTGATACCGTGCGGCGATGCAGAAGTCCCCAAGGAATCCTGCAAACACAGGCTACCATCAGAACATGCAGGACGTTTGCGTGGTGCCCGGGGGCGGAATCGAACCACCGACACGCGGATTTTCAATCCGCTGCTCTACCCCTGAGCTACCCGGGCACGGGCGGAGGAAAGGCTCCGCTCAGGTCGCGTTCTTCTAATGGCCGTGGGAAGGGCTGTCCAGTGGTCGGGAAGACAAAAATCTCAGTGCCGCGGCGGTTGCTCGGACGGATCGTCCGGTGACGCATCCTCGTCGGGATCGACGGGTTCGGCGGGGATGGCGTAGGTGCCCTTGAGCCAGCGCGCGAGATCGACGTCAGCGCAGCGTTTCGAACAGAACGGCCGGTAGGCGGGCACCGAGGGCTTTGAACAGATGGGGCAGCTCATCCCAGAGCACTCTGCCAGCGGCAGCCGCTCGCGCTTCCGCGTCACCTCGAGGTGCCCCAAGGGGGTCCAGCCCAGCACCGTCGTCTCGATCCCGTCGGAGCGGAACGCGACGCGGGCGGCGTCCTCGACCCGGCGTCGATCGCGCTTCGCAACCGGTGCGAGATCGAGGACGATCTGGCCGGCAAGACCTCGAAGACGAAGCGCGCGCGGGAGGGCGGCGAGGGCCGCGAGGTTGGATTTCAGCGCGGAAGCGAGGGAGGTGTCCGCGCCGGTGTTCACGTCGACGGCTACCAGCGCGCGCGTCGCCTCGACGAACATGTAGCCGCCCCCCGACAGCGCCACCCTGGGATCGGACAGGGCCGCGATCATGTCGTCCGCCCCGCTGCGGGCAAAGCTTCCGGGACGGTCGTCCGTCGTGTCTGGAGCGGGCCAGTCGCGCCAGGCGATCTCGGTCGCCGATGGTCCGTCCAGCAGCATTTCGGGTGCGCCATTCCGAGGCTCGGACATGACGCGAAACGCCAGGTCGGCAAGGGAGGCGAGATCTTCGGCGACGGTGTCGTCCTCCGCCGTTTCGGAAGCGGTGCGCAGGACGACGCCCATACCCTTTGGCGGGTCCATGGCATCGAGAATTGCCCGCAACTCCACCCTGCGCTCTTCGTCTCGGATCGCCTTCGAGATGTTCAGCCCTTCGGCGCCGGGCGTCACCATCGCGAACCGACTCTTGAAGAGAACGCGAGCGGCGACGGGTGTCGCCTTGCCTGCCTCGGCCCAGGTCGAGGCCTGAACGATCAGCGTGTCGCCCTGCGAAACCCCCTTGGCTTGGCGCAGAAACAAAGGCCCGTCCGGGGTCTCGAGAATTGCGCCGCCCTGCCCTTTCAGCGGTCGCCCGACCCGCGCCCGATAAATCGCGCCAGGGCGGATACGGTCGCCGGGGGCATCGACGAGAAGATCGGCCAACGCCCCGTCGACGATCAGAGCCGCGGCCTCGCGACCGTTGAGGGTATCGAAAACGGCAAGAGACCCTTTCATACGACCTCCGTCAGGTTCAGGCCGGCCGCCGCCAGGAGACGCGCGGTTTCACGGACGGGAAGGCCCATGATCGCGGTGTAACTTCCCGAGATCCAAGGAATGAAGGCGCCCGCCGGACCCTGGATCGCATAGGCCCCCGCCTTCCCCTTCCAGTCGCCCGTCGCGATGTAGGCGTCGAGGTCGCTGGATGAAAGCCGGTCGAGCTTGACGACGCTTTCCACCTCACGCTCACGCAACCCGCTGTCCGAAACGACCGCGAGACACGTCACGACGCGATGACGCCGCCCCGACAGAAGCCCCAGAAAGGATCGCGCTTCGGCCTCGTCCGCGGGTTTGCCGAGGATGCGGCGCCCCACGGCGACCGTCGTATCGGCGACCAGCACCACCTCGCCCGGGTTGCGGGGGATGGCCTCGGCCTTCTCGCGCGTCACACGACGGCAATAGGCCCGGGGAAGCTCACCCTTGAGGGGGGTCTCGTCGATGTCGGCGGGTCGCACCTCATCCGGCTCGACGCCGATCTGTCGCAACAGCTTCAGCCGGCGCGGACTGGCCGAACCGAGCACGAGTCGCGGTCGATCCGCGCTCACTTGAACCGATAGTTGATCCGACCCTTGGTGAGGTCGTAGGGGGTCATCTCGACCTGCACCTTGTCGCCCGCGAGGACCCTGATGCGGTTCTTGCGCATCTTGCCTGCCGTATGCGCGATGATCTCATGGCCGTTTTCAAGCTCGACCCGGAATGTCGCGTTCGGCAGGAGTTCCTTCACGACACCGGGAAATTCGAGCATCTCTTCCTTGGCCATGGTCTCTCCTTCAAATCACCCGTCGTTCGGGCGCGGCGAATATTGGGGCGATCGCCCCCCGAATCAAGCCCGAAAACGCAACCGGCCGCAGGGGAATCATGAAGGTGCACGGTCTTGTGCGATGGTGGGAGGACCGAATTGCGCCAGCATCCGTTCGCGGATCTGGTTGCGCGACTGGCGATAGTGTTCAAGCTTCTGTTCGCGCGTGTCGCCCAACCCCGTCGGATCGAGGATTGGCCAGTAATCCACGTCGAGGTGGAAAAAGCGCGTAAGCTCCAGCGCGCGGCGCTGTGAGGCAGGCGACAGCGCCACGACGAGGTCGAAGGCGGACAGGTCGTCGCCCCATTGCTGCATCTCGTCGAAGCTGCGCGAGCGATGCCGCGACAATTCGATCCCCAGCTCGTTGCAGACCGCGATCGAGAAGCCGTCGATTTCCGTGTCGTTGTAAACGCCCGCCGACTGGACATAGGTGTCGTGGCCATAGAACTGCTTCATCATGCCTTCGGCCATGGGGGATCGGACGGCATTGTGATCGCAACAGAAGAGCACCGACTGGGGAAGGTCCGGCACCCGTCAGCCTCCGAAATGCAGCACGCAGATGAGGGTGAAGAGACGCCGAGCGGTGTCGGTGTCCAGATCGGCCTTGCCGTCCAGCCTCTCCTGGAGGACGCGCGCGCCCTCGTTGTGGATGCCGCGGCGCGCCATGTCGATGGCCTCGATCTGACCGGGCGGCAGGCGCTTCACGGCGTCGAAGTAGGCTTCGCAAATCTGGAAATAGTCCTTCACGACCTGCCGGAACGGCCCGAGGGACAGTCGGAACTCGGCGGCGGCCTCGCCCTCCTCCGTGCGGATGTCGAAGACCAGGAGCTTGTCCCGGATGGCCAGCAGCAGGTGGTACGGCCCATCCGGCACGGCCCGCCCGTCGCGCCCCGGAATCTCGAAGCTGTTGTCCTCGAGCAGGTCGAAGATCGCCACCCGCCTCTCCTGCTCGATCTGGGGCGTCGGAGGAGGAAGCGCGGTGTCGTCGATGTCGATATGAACAAGACGGGACATGGGTGCTGGATACGTCAAAGGCGCCGGAATTCAAATCACTCGTTCAGCCGACGTAATCGCGCTGCGACCGAGAGGCCATGGGCCTGCAGAGACTTGGCGGCGGCCAGCGTTTCGGCGGCGGGGCCGATGTCGGCGAGGGCGCCAGGCGTCATGCGGGTGATCGTGGTGCGCTTCATGAAGTCGAGCACGCCCAAGCCCGACGAGAAGCGGGCGGAACGTGCGGTCGGCAGGACGTGGTTTGGCCCCGCCACATAGTCACCGATGGCCTCGGGCGTCCAGGGACCGAGGAAGATCGCACCGGCGTGGGTGATGTTGCCCGCAAGCGACTCGGGGTTCGCTACGCAAATCTCCAGGTGTTCGGCGGCGATGTCGTCCGCCAGCGCGGCCGCTTCGCCCATGTTCTGCACCAGGATGACAGCGCCATTCGACTCCCAGGAAGCACGGGCGATGTCGCGGCGTTCGAGGACCTGAAGGTATTGGTTGATGGCGTCCACGACGAGTTCGGCGAATGTCGCATCGGTGGTGATGAGGATCGCCTGCGCGCTCTGGTCGTGCTCGGCCTGGCTGAGAAGGTCGAGCGCGATCCAGTCGGGGTCGTTGTCGCCGTCGGCGATCACGAGGATCTCGGACGGACCCGCGATGTTGTCGATGCCGACGCGACCGAAGACATGGCGCTTCGCGGCTGCGACATAGGCGTTGCCGGGTCCGGTGATCTTGTCGACGGGCGCGATGGTCTCGGTCCCGTAGGCCAGCGCCGCGATGGCCTGCGCACCCCCGATGCGGTAGATCGTCTCGATCCCCGACAGCTTCGCGGCGAGGAGGACCAGCGGATTGGCCAGCCCGTCCGGCGTCGGCACGCACATCACCAGACGCTCGACGCCAGCCACCTGCGCCGGGATGGCGTTCATCAGGACCGAAGAGGGATAGGTCGCAAGGCCGCCCGGCACATAGAGCCCGGCCGCCGAGACGGCAGTCCAGCGCCACCCCAGCATGGCGCCGCTGCGGTCGGTCCAACTGTCGTCCTCGGGCTTCTGGCGCTCGTGGTAGGCGCGGATGCGTTCGGCCGCCACCTGAAGCGCCGCGCGTTCCGCCGCCGGCACCTTGGCCACGGCGGCGTCGATCTCGGCCTTCGAGAAGGCCAGCGTGGCGGGCGTCACCTCGAAACGGTCGTACTTGCGCGTCAGGTCGATCAGGGCTGTATCCCCGCGCGTTCGCACGTCGGCGATGATCTCGGCCACCGTGGCGGCCACGTCGGGAGAGTCCTCGCGCTTCAGGGACAAAAGCGTGCGGAAACGGTCTTCGAAATCCGCGTCTTCGGTGCTCAGGAAATGCGGCATTCTCGCTCCTCTGACCGGCTCTTAGACGCGGGGCGCGGTCCGCTCAAGTCCCCGGCCCCTAGTCGGGGTGCGATGGAGCGCGCCCCGACGGCGCAAGGTAGGGGCGCGTGACATCCTGAAGGACAAGGTTGACCGCTTCGACCTCGACGGCCACCGCCCCGTCTCCGGCGAAGGTCAGGACGATGCGACCCGCTCCGTCCTCGCCAGGCTCGAAGCCGAGCGTCAGGAGCGACAGAACAGTGTCGCCATCCAGGACAGAGCGGTCCAGGCCCTGCTGACGGACGGCAAGCGCGTCCCCGATCGACAGGACGGCCCGCACCCTTTCGAAGCCACGCCCGCGGGCCTGGGCCGTCACCTTGTCTTCCCACCGGAAGCGGTTGAGAAGGCAAACGAAACGGCGATTGCTCTTTTCCCATTTCATCTCGGTCGACGACAGAACGGCGTCCTGCACGAGGGCTGCGAGAACAGCCACATCCTCCGCCGTCTCGGCCTTCAGGCGAAGCGGACGCTCGGCGGCATCTTCGAAGCGTGCGTCATCCGTCATCGTCCCGCCACCCGTTCGATCCTGGCCCCCACGGCGCACAGCTTCTCCTCGACGTGCTCGTAGCCGCGGTCGAGGTGATAGACGCGGCTCACCATCGTCTCGCCCTCGGCCGCGAGGCCTGCGAGGATCAAGGAGACGCTGGCCCGCAAATCCGTCGCCATCACAGGCGCGCCCTTCAGGCGGTCCACCCCGGTCACCGTCGCGGTGCCGCCGTGGACGTCGATGCGCGCGCCCATGCGCAGAAGCTCCGGTGCGTGCATGAAGCGGTTCTCGAAGATCGTCTCCTCGAGGTGGCTCGTGCCTTCGGCCGTGCAGAGAAGCGCCATCAACTGCGCCTGCAGGTCGGTCGGAAAGCCAGGAAACGGCTCAGTGCGGACGTCTATGGCGGACACGCGACCGTTCCTGCGCGCAACCGTTAGACCGCGATCCGTTTCCGTCACCTCGATCCCCGCCTCGTCGAGCTTGTCGCAAAAGGCCGAGACGAGATCGCGGCGGCCGCCCAGGCATTCGACTTCGCCGCCACATATCGCGGGAGCGAGCATGTAGGTTCCCAGTTCGATCCGGTCCGGCACGACGGGGTGGGTGGCGCCGCCCAGCCGGTCGACACCTTCGATCGTGATGGTTGACGTCCCTGCCCCGTCGATGTGTGCGCCCATGCGGACGAGGCAGGCGGCGAGGTCGACGATCTCGGGCTCGCGGGCGGCGTTCTCGATCACCGTCGTTCCCTTGGCCAGCGTCGCGGCCATGAGCGTGTTCTCGGTCGCCCCAACGCTGGCGAAGCGCAGCGGCACCCGCGCACCCTTCAGCCCGCCCGGCGCCTTGGCATGGAGATAGCCGTCCTTCAGCTCGATCTCGGCACCGAGCGCCTCGAGGGCCGTGATATGGATGTCCATGGGGCGGGCACCGATGGCACAGCCGCCGGGCAGAGAGACGACCGCGTGTCCTTCCCGCGCCAGAAGAGGCCCAAGAACGAGGTTCGAGGCCCTCATCTTGCGAACGATGTCATAGTCCGCATGGGTCGAAACCGGCCCGAGCGATGACATAGCGATCACGCGCCCGTCCTGAAGGCTCTGGATCTCGGAACCGAGCGACTGCAGGAGCGTCGTCATCGTCTTGATGTCCGACAGCCGCGGCGCGTTCATCAGCGTCAGCGGCTCTTCGGTCAGAAGCGTGGCCGGCATCAGCGCGAGGCAGGCGTTCTTCGCGCCCGCGATCGGAATGGTTCCGCGAAGCTCTGCTCCACCCGTCACTACTATTGAATCCATGCTCAGCCCGCCTTGCCCTGTTCGGTCTTCTTCGCCCGTGCCCGCGCCTGTGCCTTACGCCGCTGCAGGTTCGCCTTGAGGGCTGCCTTCAGCTTGTCGTCCCGCGTCGCGGGTTCTTTGGAAGGTCTTTCGGAGCTTGGGGATCCTGCCATATTGCCTACCTAGCGCAGGCGGGAAAAAGCGTCCAGATAACCCTTGCGCGGGCGGGGGAATGATCGTATCCCGCGCCAGCATCGACCGGCGCTGCTGTAGCTCAGTGGTAGAGCGCACCCTTGGTAAGGGTGAGGTCGGGAGTTCAATCCTCCCCAGCAGCACCAGCCCCCTCCCTCCGATCACGCAATGAAAAAGGCGCCCCGCAGTCAGCGAAGCGCCTCTCGAAAATTGCGTGTGGATGTCAGCCGCGGCGACGGCGCATGGCACCGAAGACAGCGAGCCCGCCCAAGAGAAGGGCTGCCGACGCCGGAAGCGGCACGGCGGCCAGGTCCTCGGCGACGAGCTTGAACTGAGCACCGTAGAAGTTGAACTCGCCCGCGTCGGTGTACCCGCCGGGGCCATCCTCATAGTACTCGGCCGTCATCGCTGCCATGTCGATCGAGATCGTGGGATCGCTGATCGACCCCACAAAGAGTTTCTTGCCGTCCGACGACAGCGAGATCATGTCGCCGCTGCAGCTCTGCCCGGCAAATTCACAGGACACGAGCGAGAGCTCTCCGTAAGGGTCATCTTCGAGCGTGATTCGCGCCGACGTAAGGGCACCCGGAGTGAGGTCGCTGAAGGTGCCTTCGAAACCGTAGGGAGTCCGGTCGAAGACGACGGGAATGTTGTCCCCGGATTCAAAGTCGTACACGTCCTGGAAATACTCGCGGTCGAAGTTCATCGACAGGTCGAAGTCGTAGGTCGCCGCCAGTGCCGGGGTGGCCGACATCAGCAAAACAGTCAGAACGGTCGTGCGCATGGGGAAAAATCCGATCATTTCTTGATCATATACAACCACGACAGGTTAAATCCGGTTCCCGTTCGAACCAAGTCCGGAATCGTCCGCGGGGGGATTCCTGCCTATCCTCGACGATGACCGTTGCGCCGCCGCATCGCTGGCGGAAGACCGCTCAGACCTCACTGCACGCGCGTCCAGCTCTGCGCGCGGCATATGCCGATGACGCAGCCGGAGACCTTCAGGGAGTTGCCCGAGAGCTCCATCTTCGAGGAATAGACCTTGTCGCGGTCGGGTGCCCAGATACGCCCGCCGCCGTAGCGTCCATCGCCCCGGGGCTGCATGTCCCAGATCATCCGCTTGCCGATGTTTTGGCTCTGGCGCGGACTTCCGTCCGGGTTGAACGCCTTGCGGATCACGCCGCAGATGACCTCGCCGCATTCATACATCTCGACGTGGCCGAAAGCGCCGTTGTCGTCGGGCTGGGTCTTGAAGAGACCAAGAACCGGGTCCGCCGCGAAAGCGGGCGTGGCGGTCAGGGCGAGTGCGAAAAGGATGTGTCGAAGCGTCATGGTTGTCCTCCCGATATGTCGCGGAGCGTCTTTCGCGCATCCCGCTTCAGGCAAGCGTGACGTGGCGACAAGATGCTTTGCGCCGCGGCGTCACGCCGGGGTTGCCCCCGGCGCCTCGGGTTGGCATGAGGCAGCGACACCGAAGGACGGTCCCATGATCCTCTATCCAGCCATCGACCTGAAAGACGGGCAATGCGTGCGGCTTCTCAAGGGCGAGATGTCCGAGGCGACGGTTTTCAACGACGACCCGGGCGCGCAGGCCGCGGCCTTCGAGGCTGCGGGGGCTGAATGGCTTCACCTCGTCGACCTCAACGGGGCCTTCGCAGGGCGCCCGGTGAACGCCGACGCGGTCGAGGCCATCCTGTCGCGCGTCACGATCCCCACCCAACTCGGCGGTGGCATCCGCGATATGGCCACGATCGAGGCTTGGCTGGCGAAAGGTCTGTCCCGCGTCATCCTGGGCACGGTCGCGGTCGAGGATCCGGCGCTGGTGCGCGACGCGGCGCGTGCCTTTCCGGGTCAGGTCGCCGTCGGGCTTGACGCGCGCAAGGGTCGCGTCGCGACGCGAGGCTGGGCCGACGAAACCGACGTACAGGTCACCGACCTCGCCCGCGCGTTCGAGGACGCGGGCATCGCCGCCATCATCTATACCGACATCGACCGGGACGGCGCGATGCAGGGCCCGAATATTCCGGCGACCGAGGCCCTGGCGCGCGCAGTCTCTGTTCCGGTGATTGCGTCGGGCGGCGTCTCGTCGATGGACGATCTGCGTCGCCTGAAGGCTACGGGCGTGATCGCGGGTGCGATTTCAGGCCGCGCTCTCTATGACGGCGCCCTCGATCTTGGCGAGGCTCTGGCGGAACTCGCGCGCTGACGCGGGACGTCAGCCGCCCGCCGCAGCGGTAGTGAGCTTTTCGAGCGCGCCCTTCATCTGTCCCACGAATTCGGCGTCGTCGTCGATGTCGAGGTCATCGAACATCTCATCGACCTCTTCGTAGGTGATGCGAGTCTGACCTTCGTCGTCATGGACGAGTACCCGAAGCGGCAGGACGAGGCCGGCGCGGATGTCCTCCTGAAGGGCCGGCGTCCCCAGCCTGGGGTTTCCAAAGATCACCAGTTCCGCGTCCTGAAGCTCCATGCCGATGCTCTCGGCGCCCTTCGAGTGCGGGACACGTGCGAAAACGGTGGCCCCCGCCTCTTCGACGGCGGCAACGAGCCGGTCGGCGGTCTCGGTGACGCTTCCTTCCGCGTCGAGGGTGACGAAGTCGTCGGCGATGGCGGGAGCTGCGGTCAGCAGAAGCGCGGCAAATACGGCGGCAGTGCGGTTCATGGTCTATCCTCCGGTTATAGAGGCAGACATAGCGCCCTGCTCAGAGAGGTCCCGTGACCGTGCTGCAGATGACGGTCCGATCCCTTACCTGTCGGGGTCGGCCTTGCCGATGCCCCGGAACACCGCCCGAAACGGAAGGGCCCAGATGAAGCCCAATGCAACGTAGATGACGAATTCAAGCCAGAGCGGTGGCCGGTCGAACAGAGCCACGACGTTGACCGCCACGACGATGTAAATCGGCAGGCCGACAAGAAGGATGACAAGCGACCATCGCCGCCGGGCTTTATACGAAAGGGGCATGGCTCGGGTTATGTCGCGCCTGCCTCCGGGGTCAAGTGAGGACGGTGCCGCACCCCTTGTTCTCAAGGCCTCATCGGCCCCCTGTTATCTGATAACGCCTTATAAACCGGCCATCGCCCGCCGAAACGGGGGTTCCGATATCGTTTAGCGGCGGGGCGTGACCCTATCTTCCTTTCGACCGCACCCGACATGCGGGGTCCCAATTCCCAGCGAGCGGACCTTGCAGCGGGATCGCGGCACGGAACGACACCAACCCGGTCGGTGAGAAACCGGCTTTACAGGAGACATGACATGAAACGCATTCTGCCCCTCGCCCTGCTTCTTCCGCTTCTCGCCGCCTGCGGCCCCGGAGGCTTCATCGACAGCGACATGGAGCGCGGTCTCGTCGGCGCCGCCGTCGGATATGGCGCGGCGGAAGTCGTCGATGGCAACCATGACCGCGGCGCCATCATCGGCGGCCTTGCCGGCGTGTTCTGCGACGACGCCGGCGTCTGCTCGCGCTCGCGTTACTGAGCCACTACCGACAAAGAAACGCCCGCCGGTCGACGGCGGGCGCTTTCCGTTCGGGACACCCGCTGCTTCAGTCAGCGAAAGGGTCCGTGACGAGTATGGTGTCCTCGCGCTCCGGCGAGGTCGACAGCAGGGCCACCGGACACTGGATCAGCTCCTCGATGCGGCGGACGTACTTGATCGCCTCGCCTGGAAGATCGGCCCAGCTTCTCGCGCCGGCGGTCGATTCAGACCAGCCCGTCAGCGTCTCGTAGACCGGCGTCACCCGCGCCTGCTGGTCGGTCGCCGTCGGCAGGTAGTCGAGCCGTTGGCCGTCCAGATCGTATCCCACGCAGATCTTCAACTCGTCGAAACCGTCGAGAACGTCGAGCTTCGTCAGCGCGATGCCCGAGACGCCCGAGGTCGCGCAGGTCTGTCGAACCAGCACCGCATCGAACCAGCCGCAGCGGCGCTTCCGCCCCGTCGTGGTGCCGAACTCGTGTCCGCGCTCGCCCAGCCGGTCGCCGTCGGCATCGAAAAGCTCGGTCGGGAACGGTCCCTCGCCCACGCGAGTGGTGTAGGCTTTGACGATGCCCAGGACGAAATCGATCGAGCCGGGGCCCATTCCGGTGCCCGCCGCCGCCTGGCCTGCAAGAACATTCGATGACGTTACATAGGGATACGTGCCGAAGTCGATGTCGAGAAGCGCGCCCTGCGCCCCTTCGAAGAGGATGCGGCGCCCCTCCTTCTTCTTTTCGTTCAGAACCTTCCAGACAGGGGCTGCGTATTCGAGGATCGCGGGCGCGATGTCTCGCAGCGAGGCGATCAACGCATCGCGGTCGACCGGCTCCATGCCGAGGCCCTTCCGCAGCGCGTCGTGGTGGACGAGAAGCCGGTCGACCCGCGTCTCGAGCGTCGCGGCGTCGGCGAGATCGGCCACGCGCACCACACGACGGCCCACCTTGTCTTCGTAGCAAGGACCGATTCCGCGCCCCGTCGTCCCGATCTTGGCGACAGAGGTCTGCGCCTCGCGCGCACGGTCGAGCTCGCCGTGAAGCGGCAGAATGAGAGGCGTGTTCTCGGCGATCATCAGCGTCTCGGGGCTGATCACGACGCCCTGCCCGCGAACGGTCTCGATTTCCTTCACCAGGTGCCAGGGGTCGAGCACGACACCGTTCCCGATCACCGACAGCTTGCCGCCCCGGACGACGCCCGACGGCAGGGCATGTAGTTTGAAGACCTCGCCTCCGATGACCAGCGTATGACCCGCGTTGTGACCGCCCTGAAAGCGGCAGATGACGTCGGCGCGCTCGCTCAGCCAGTCGACGATCTTGCCCTTGCCTTCGTCACCCCACTGGGCGCCGACCACCACGACGTTGGCCATGCTCGATGTCTCCCCGGTTCTGGTCAAACAGGCGCTCTATACAGGCGCCCCCTTCAACACGAAAGGCCCGTTTCACCCTGTCGTGCGCCTGTGTCACAGGCCGTGTATCGTTAGCGCAACCGCCCTTGCCGCAGGGAAAGCCCCCCGATAGGCAGGGCGCAACCCGTTGCCAAGGAGTGCCCGATGGCCGAGACCCCCGAGTTTCATGACCGCATGTTGTCCCTGGGCCTGGCCCGGGTCTCCGAGGCGGCCGCCCTTGCCTCTGCCCGTCTGATCGGGCGCGGCGACGAGAAGGCCGCCGACCAGGCCGCCGTCAACGCCATGCGCAACCAGTTGAACCAACTCGACATCAAGGGTGTGGTCGTCATCGGCGAGGGCGAGCGCGACGAAGCGCCCATGCTCTATATTGGCGAGCAGGTGGGTTCCGGCACCGGCCCCGAGGTCGACATCGCGCTCGATCCTCTGGAAGGCACCACGCTTACTGCGAAGGACATGCCGAATGCGCTGACGGTCATCGCCATGGGCCCGCGCGGGTCGATGCTGCATGCCCCCGACGTCTATATGGACAAGCTCGCCATCGGTCCGGGCTTCCGTCGCGGCGTCGTCACGATGGATATGAGCCCGGCCGAGCGCGTATCGGCACTGGCGACCGCCAAGGGCGTGTCGACCGAGGACATCACTGTTTGCGTCCTTGAGCGCCCCCGTCATGAGGACATGATCGCCGAACTCCGCACGACAGGTTGCGCCATCCGTCTCATCACGGACGGCGACGTGGCGGGCGTCATCCACTGCGCCGAGCCGACAACCGGCATCGACATGTACATGGGTTCTGGCGGCGCGCCCGAGGGCGTTCTCGCCGCCGCCGCGCTCAAGTGCATGGGCGGGCAGATCTTCGGCAAGCTGCTCTTCCGGAATGACGACGAGCGCGGCCGTGCGAAGAAAGCCGGCATCACCAACTTCGACCGCGTCTATACCCGCGACGACATGGTGACGGGCGACGTGATCTTCGCCGCGACGGGTGTGACGGACGGCTCGATCCTTCCAGGGATCAAGCGTGAGCCGGGCATCCTGACCGCCGAGACGATCCTCATGCGGTCAAAGACGGGATCGGTCCGGCGCATGACCTACCGGCATCCGCTCGGCAAGTAACTCGACCCTGACGTAGTTACGGCGAGACTCGGGCTTTGCGAAGCACCATCCCTCAGGTATGGTGTGTGCAGAACTGCGCCACCACATATGGTAGGATCCTTGCCGAACGACATGAAGCCGCTCGCCTTTCTCGGCGTCGAGACCTCGCTTTCCGGGCGCCGCTGGACCGGTCCCACGGGGGAGGAGATCCGGCTGTCCGAAGCGATGGTGCAGACCACGGGTCTCGATGCGGCGGTCTGTCGGGTTCTGACCGCGCGCGGCGTCGCCTCGGGGGATGCCTTGGCGTATCTGACACCGACGCTCCGCGACCTCCTTCCCGACCCCCGCAGCCTGCGCGACATGGGCCTCGCTGCAGGCCGCCTCGTCCACGCCATGACCGCGGGTGAACGGGTCGCGATCTTCGCGGACTATGACGTCGACGGCGGCGCCTCTGCCGCGCTGCTGCTCGACTGGTTCCGCGCGCAGGGCCGCGATGCCACGCTCTACGTCCCGGACCGCATCGACGAGGGCTACGGTCCCAACCCGACCGCCATGGAAGCGCTGGCCGGGACGCATGACCTTATCGTCTGCGTCGACTGCGGCACCCTCTCGTTCGAGGCCATCGGCGCGGCAAAGGGAACGGACGTCGTCGTGATCGACCACCACCTCGGCGGCGAGACCCTGCCCGAAGCTCTGGCCATCGTTAACCCCAACCGCCAGGACGAAACGGGCGATCTTGGCCACCTCTGCGCGGCGGGCGTCGTCTTCCTGGTCCTCGTCGAAGCCAACCGACAGCTTCGCGACGCGGGTCGCGCGACACCGAACCTGATGCAGATGCTCGACCTCGTGGCGCTCGCGACCGTGGCGGACGTCGCCCCGCTCATCGGAGTGAACCGGGCGCTCGTGACGCAAGGCCTCAAGGTCATGGCGCAGCGCGCACGGCCCGGTCTTACCGCGCTGGCCGACGTGGCGGGTCTCGGCACCGCGCCGACGGCCTATCACCTGGGCTACGTCCTCGGCCCCCGCGTCAACGCGGGCGGGCGTGTCGGGCGCGCCGACCTTGGCGCCCGCTGCCTTTCGGCCCGCGATCCGCACGAGGCGCGTGCAATGGCCGACAAGCTGGACGAACTGAACCGGGAACGGCGCGAGATCGAAACGGCGGTCCGCGACGCGGCACTTGTGCAGGCCGAGGCGCGGGGTCTCGACGGGCCTCTGGTCTGGGCCGCCGGCGAAGGCTGGCATCCCGGTGTCGTCGGCATCGTCGCCGCGCGACTGAAGGAAGCCACGAACCGTCCGGCGGTGGTGATCGGTCTCGACGGCGGCATCGGCAAGGGGTCGGGACGGTCGGTTCACGGCGTCGACCTGGGCCACGCCATCCAGAAGCTCGCCGCCGAGGGGCTGCTATTGAAAGGTGGCGGGCACCGCATGGCTGCGGGGCTGACCGTCGAACAGGACCGGATCGAAGAGGCCATGGCCCGGCTCGGCGACCTCCTCGCCCGCGAGGGCGCGGGAAGTACCGGACCGCGAGACCTCCGCCTTGACGCCCCGCTGATGCCCGGCGCCGCGACGCCCGAACTCATTGCCCGGATCGAAGCCGCCGGCCCCTTCGGGCAAGGCTCGCCCGCGCCCCGTTTCGCGTTTCCCGACGTCGCCATCCTGAACTGCCGCCAGGTCGGCGCGAACCACCTCAAGGTCAGCTTCGGGGACGGCCTCGGCGCACGCCTCGACGCCATCGCCTTCGACGCCTGGGAGAGCCCTCTCGGCCAGGCTCTCGCCGGTCACGGCGGCGCGCGCTTCCACCTCGCCGGCCGCATCGAGGTCAGCCATTGGGGTGGCCGCCAGCGCGTCGAGCTGAGGCTCGAGGATGCCGCCCGCGCGGTGTCCTGAAGACCTCTTTCCCGCCTGAGAATTTCCCGGAAATTCCACTTGCCACGCCCGTCGAAGCCGCCTAATTAGCCCCCCACAGCGCGGCCCGTTCGTCTATCGGTTAGGACGCCAGGTTTTCAACCTGGAAAGAGGGGTTCGATTCCCCTACGGGCTGCCATTTCACTCTACCCCGGCCTAAACCTCCTGCCAGAAAACCGGCGTCAGCAGTACGAATACCGTGAGGAGTTCGAGGCGGCCGAGGTACATGCCGAACGTCAGAAGCAGTTTCGCGGCGTCGTCGAGCGGTGCGAAGTTGCCGGCGGGACCGATGATGGGGCCGACGCCGGGGCCTACGTTGGCGACAGCCGTGAGGGCTCCGCTGGCCGCGGTCTGGAAGTCGAGACCCACGACCGAGAGCGCTGCCGCCAGCGCCGCGATGGTGCCTAGATAGAGCGTGAAGAAGGTGACGATTCCGGCCACCACGTCGTCCTCGACCGCGTGACCCTCGTAACGCACGACGGCGATGACGTGCGGCGCGTGGATTACCTGGACCTGACGTGCGGACAGCCTGAAGAAGATGATCCAGCGCATCATCTTGGCGCCTCCTGCCGTCGAGCCTGTGCATCCGCCGACCGCCGTCAGGAAGAAGAACACGGCGACCGAGAACGATCCCCAGGTCGTATAGTCGGCCGTCGCGTATCCTGTCGTGCTGACGACGGAAACGACGTTGAAAATCACTTCGCGGAAGGCCGTCTCGACCGTCCTCTCGGACACGATGACAAGCCACAGCGTCAGCATCACGCTGATGACGAAGACAAAGAGCAGAAAGCGTCCGACCTGCTCGCTGGCCACACGGCGCCTAAGCGCGGTCCTGATGTACCAAGCGAAGGGCAATGACCCCAGGATCATGAAGATCGCGGCGGCATACTCCAGAAAAGCGCTATCGAAGTGACCGAATGAGGCGTCGTAGTTCGAATAGCCTCCCGTCGAGAGGGTGGTCATGGCGTGGGTCAAGGCATCGAAAATCGACATGCCACCGATCGCATAGACCAGCGAGCAGACGCCCATGAGGATGACGTAGACCCAAACGGTCGCAAGCGCGAACCGTGCAGCATTCGCCAACTCCTTCTCGCCCTTTTCCGAGCTTTCGGTGCGGAAAAGCTGCATTCCCCCGACCTTGAGGATCGGAAGCAGCGCCACTCCCGTCACGATGAAGCCGATGCCGCCGATCGCCTGGAGGATCGCCCGCCACAGAAGGATGCCATGCGGTGTCGTGTCGAGCCCGACCATGACCGTGGAGCCCGTGGTCGTGATGCCTGACATCGCCTCGAAAACCGCATCGGTGAGCGAAAGGCCGGAAAATGCAAGCGGCACCGCGCCCGCGATGGCGGCGGTCATCCAGACGCTCGACGTCAATAGAAAGCCGTGAATTGGACGCGGCCCGCGATCCGGGTAGCCGTTCGCGATCATCACGAGACCTCCGACAAGACCGACGAAGAAACCCGCCTGACCGAAGATCAGCATCGTATCCCGGAACAGCAGCGCGATGACGCCCATGATCGCCGCCAGAGCCAGCAGAAGCGTTCCGTTAACGAAGATGACGAACTTCACGGACGTGCACCGGCTCCGCAGGCAGACGGGTTCAGTATCTGCCTCGTCCGTGAGGGTTACAATGGGCCCCGCCTGGTCGGGGCATCTGCCGCGCCGTTGGAATTTCGCGATGAGTGATTAGCTTTCCGGGAGCCAAACAGGAACGGAGAGATCCATGCAGTGTCCGATGGACGGAGAAACGCTTGTCATCGCCGAAAGAAGCGGTGTCGAGATCGACTATTGCCCGAAGTGTCGCGGCGTGTGGCTCGACCGGGGCGAACTCGACAAGATCATCGATCGAGCGGCACCCGCCATGCCGACGCAGGATCATCGCGCGCAGGATCATCGGGGTCAGGACTACCGGCAGGACACACACGGGGGCCGACCCTACAAGAAGAAGCGCGAAGGCTTTCTCGGCGAGTTATTCGACTTCTAGATCGCCCGAACCTTCCGTCTGACGCCTCTGACGGACATCACTGGCAGCGCCACGCGTCCACGGCTTGAGTATGCCCTCGAAGTACGAAGCGATGGCCGCACGCTCCTCCAGCGGCAGGACGTGGCCCACATGCTGGTCCGGGCGCACGATAACGCAGGCGCCTTCCGGCGACACGCCCCGCATCGTGAAGATGTCGGATGTGGGGTCGGCGCAGAACGCCTTCTCGTAATCGAGAAGCCCGAACGCGCCTTTTGCCGGCAGGAGCAGAGCGGGCAGGTCCGTGACGTCCATTCCACGCGCATCACCGCGCAGAATGGCGCGAGTGTCTATCACTGTGTCCGGGGCCCTGCCTTTTGGCGTAGTGCGCGCGACGGGCGATACGACGTCGTTCAGAAGCCAGTCGCAGAGGTTACGGAGGACGCCTCCCGGGCCGCCCTTGTCGCCTTCGGGTGCGAAGAGAAAGAGCCTGAAACGTCCGTCCGCCTCGACCACGCGTCCAAGCTGCATGTGGCGCGCGTCCGCCAGTCTCACGACGGGCGCGGAATGAAACCGCGCTCCGATCTCGAAGCCCGACGCCAGATCCTGGTAGGTCGCGTCGCCGGTCAGGATCGACGGTGCATAGGCGACGCCCAGACCGGCAGTATACCTGCCCTGCCTGATGAACTGACGCTGGACGGCGGGCATGTCGTCGGAGCCGTCGGTCTGCCCCTCGCGCACCGCGCTCGCCCAGTGCCGGTCGAAGTCGATCAGCTCCTGCGCTACGGCCTGTCGTTCCTGCGAATAAGTGCGCAGCAAGGTGGGTGCCGCGTGTCCTCGCAGGACGGCGGCCAGCTTCCAACCCAGGTTGAAAGCGTCCCCCATCGAGACATTCATCCCCTGCCCCGCCTTCGGGCTGTGGGTGTGGCAGGCATCACCGGCAATGAAGACGTGGGGGAAGCCGTCGCCCTCGCTGTCGTCGAAACGGTCGGCCACCCGCTGGCCGATCTGGTAGCCCGACCACCAGACCACGTCTTTCACTTCGAACCGGAACGGCCGCAGGATCGCCTGCGCCTTCTCGATGATCGTCTCTGCGGTCAGCCCGGTCTCACCGGCCCTCGCCCCCTCCTCGAGCTCGCCCATCTCGACGTAGAGCCGGACGAGATAGCCGCCTTCGCGCGGAATGACGACGATGGTCCCGTCCGAGGCCGACTGGATCACACCCTTGAAACGGATGTCCGGAAAATCCGTCACGGCAAGGACGTCCATGACGCCCCACAGCCGGTTGACGCTGTCGCCCCGAAGCTCGCGCCCGATTTCGCGCCGAACCGCGCTGCGCGCACCGTCGCACCCGACCACATAGCGCGCGCGGATCACCTCGGTCTCGCCTGTCGCCATCTCGACCGTCGCAGCGACAGGGTATTCCGCCGCCTCTTCGATTTCGAGAGAGAGGAGCCGGAAACCATAGTCGGGCTCCATTCGGGCCGGACCGCGTTTCATCTCGTTCAGAAGCATGTCGTGGATGCGTGCCTGGTTCAGGATGACGTGGGGCATCTCCGACAGCCCGTCCTCGACGTCCTGCACCCGGCCGGCACGGCGGATGCGCGCCGGGTCAAGGGGGTCCGGCGTCCAGAACACGGTCTCGGTGATGGCACAGGCCTCGCGCTCGACGCGGTCGGCAAAGCCGAAGGCCGCGAACATCTCCATCGACCGGCACGAGATACCATCGGCCTGCCCCTTTTCGATCCGGCCGGGCTTCACTTCGACAAGCCGCGTAGCGATGTCTGGGAAACGTGCCAGTTGCGCGGCCAGAGTCAGCCCCGCCGGTCCCGCCCCCACGATCAGGACGTCGACCTCCGAGCCGCGCGCGGCATTGCGAGCCTCGTCATCCTCGGGAAGACAGTCAGGGTCTCCGGGGCGGAAACCGTTGAGGTGGAACTGCATCGATGTCTCCTGCCGAGATATTAGTATGTATACTTACTTTTTGTTTATCGTCAAACCATTTGAATGACTACGGATTTGGGCTACTCGTGGTTCCATGACGGACAGACCCATCGTCTCGGACCTTCTCGACATGCCGGGGCACCTGCTGCGCCGGATGAACCAGCGGTCCACCCAGAATTTCCAGGCGGCAATGCGTGCGTCTGACGGCGACATGACGCCCGTCCAGTTCGCGGCACTCAATGCGCTCAAGCACCAGACAGACATAGACCAGGCGCGGCTCGCCGATCTGGTCGCCTGCGACCGGGCGACCATGGGCGGCGTCGTCGACCGGCTGGAGAAGCGCGGCCTGATCCAGCGGTCGGTCAACGCACAGGACCGCCGCGCGCGCGTCCTTGCCCTGACGCCCGAGGGCCTTGCCCTGCACACCCGCCTTCTGCCTCTCGTCACCGCGCTTCAACGCACCATCCTGGACGGCCTCGACGCGGACGAGCGCCGCACGCTGGTGCGCTTGATGCGCAAGTCGCTGACCCTCGGAGACCCGGAGGATGCGCGGTGAACATCCTCTTCGTGATGTATGACCAGCTTCGCTTCGATTATCTGTCCTGCGCGGGGCATCCACATCTGAACACGCCGAATTTCGACCGCGTCGCGGCGCGCGGCGTCCGCTTCACCAACGCTTACGTCCAGTCCCCCGTCTGTGGCCCGTCGAGGATGAGCTTCTATACCGGCCGGTATGTCTCGTCCCACGGTGCGCAATGGAACGGCTATCCTCTGCGCGTCGGAGAGCTGACCCTCGGCGATCACCTGCGCGCGCTCGGCATGGACTGCTGGCTGATCGGCAAGACCCATATGAAAGCCGATGCCGTGGGGATGGAGCGTCTCGGGCTTGCACCCGACAGCCTGATCGGCGCGCGGCAGGCCGAGTGCGGCTTCGACGCCTTCGTGCGCGATGACGGTCTCTGGGGCTATGGTCCGGACGGCTGGTACGATGAGAAACGCTCGCCCTACAACGAGTACCTCACGGCGCAGGGTTATGACGGCGAAAACCCCTGGGCCGACTACGCCAACGCCGGCGTCTCGGACGAGGCGCAGATGGCATCGGGCTGGATGTTCGCGAACGCCGACCGCGCGGCCAACGTGCGCGAGGAGGACAGCGAGACGCCCTGGCTCACGCGCGAGGCGATGCGGTTTATCGACGAGGCCAAGGCGCCGTGGTGCGCCCATGTCAGCTATATCAAGCCCCATTGGCCCTACATCGTGCCGGCGCCCTATCATGCGATGTACGGAGCCGACGACATCCTGCCGCCCGTGCGGGACGCGTCCGAGCTTGAAGACCCGCATCCCGTTCTCGCCGCCTATCACGATACTCGCGTCTCGCAGGCGTTCCGGCAGGACGAGGTGCGGCGCAAGGTGATCCCGGCCTACATGGGTCTGATCCGTCAGTGCGACGACCAACTGGGTCGGCTGCTGGATCATCTCGAAGCGTCAGGACAGGCCGACGATACGATGATCGTCCTGACCTCGGATCACGGCGACTATCTGGGGGATCACTGGCTGGGCGAGAAGGACTTCTTCCACGAACCCTCGGTGAAAATCCCTCTCATCATCCTCGACCCTCGACGCGACGCGGATGCGACGCGCGGCACCACCTGCGACGCGCTTGTCGAGGCCATCGACCTCTGTGCCACCTTCATCGAGGCGGCGGGCGGCGCGGTGCCCGACCACATTGTCGAAGGCCGGTCGCTGATGCCCTGGCTTCACGGACAGCCACCCAAGGCGTGGCGCGAGGTCGTCGTCAGCGAGTACGATTATTCCGTCACACCCCGTGCCGACACTTTAGGCGTCAGTCCTCGAGACGCGCGGCTCTTCATGGTCTTCGACGGGCGTTGGAAGCTGATCCACGCCGAGGGCGGCTTTCGCCCGATGCTGTTCGATCTCGCAAACGATCCGAGCGAGTTCAAAGACTTGGGAGGTGATGCTGAAGCAACCGGAGAAATCGCCCGGCTCTACGATCACCTCGCACGCTGGTCGCGCCGCATGTCGCAACGCGTGACTGTGTCGGATGACGACATCAAGGCACGTCGTGGCAAATCGGCCAGGCGCGGGATCCTTCCCTTCCTCATCGACGGCTCGGAAGTGCCGGCCGATCTGACGGAACGCTATCGAGGTCCCGCCCGGCAGGATCACCGCGACAGCGACTAGGCCGCCACCTCCGCCAGTTTCGGCAGCCCGGCCGCCTGACGCGACAGCCCCTGCGCCAGCGGGAAGAGGTCCGCCTGAAGCGCGTGATAGATGTCGGGCTTGCCCTTGAACTGCGTCGACGCCGGCCGTCCCTCGCCGTCGATCTCGTGAAACCAGCCGCCATGCGCGTGATCGACGAAGTGCGCGTCGGCGAAAGTCCACAGACGCCTGTACCACGCCTCGTCCTCGGTCTTTCGCTCCAGCTTGATGAGAGACGCGACAGCCCCGATCGCCTCGGTCACGGGCCACCAGTAGCGGTCGCGGATCGCGGGCCTGCCGTCGTGATCGAGAGTGTAGAAGAGGCCGCCGCCCCGCGTGTCGTCCCAGCCGTCCGCGAGCGCCTGCATGGTGACCCGCCGCGCCGCGTCGGGCGCGCTGCTGTCCGGTCGACCGGCAAGGTCCCAGTGTTGCAGCGCCAGGCGGGACATCTCGAAAGAATGGCCCGGTGTCGTGCCTGCGGGGCGGAACATGGGGTTGCCGGAATAGGACGGGTCCACCGTCCAGTCGGCATGGTAGTGCTCCGGCAGGCGCCATCCGTTTTGTGGGGCGACGCGTCCCATGAAGAAGTCGAGGATCCGTCCCGCGCGGTCGAGATAGATCTCGCGCCCCGTCGCTTCGAACGCGGCGAGCAGCGCTTCGACGCCATGCATGTTGGCGTTCAGGCCCCTGTAGTCCGAGAACGGCAGCCACTCGCGCGTCCACTCGTCGGCGAAGAGCCCCGGCCCGTCCTCCCAGAAATGCCGGTCGAGGTTCGTCGTCGCGTCGAGGACCAACGCGTCGGCCTCGGGATGACCCGCCATGAGAGCGCTCGAGGCGGCGAGAAGGACGAAGACGTGCCCATAGGCCAGCTTGCGGTCGTCGACGATCGACGCACCGTCCCGGGCCCACAGATAGCCCTCGAACTCGGCGTCGCGGTGTCCCTGCACCAGATAGCGCATTCCCGCGTCGATCACTCCGGCGCAGTCAGGGACACCTGCCAGGTGGCCGAGCGCGAAGGAATGGACGAGGCGGGTCGTGGTGTGCAACTCCTGCACGCCCGACGCCATGCGCGCTCCGTCCACATCGAGGGTGTGAAACCCGCCGTCGTCGCGAATGCTGGGCCGGAAGAAATCAAAGGAGCGCAGCGCGTCGCGGGCGAGCCATCGCCGGTGGCCGGGGCTGTCGATCCAGAATGCCTCGCCGGTCTCCGACGCCTCTGCGATCTCGGTGCCCATTCCGCCCCTCCCGGCGCAACCCGTCACGGCGCGATTCTAGATTTGGGCTCGATGCGACACAAGCGGCCCACACGGGGTGTAGAGAGGGCAAAAAGGGATTAGGCGGGCATCGTCACCGCATCGAGAGGGGGTGCACCGGCGGCTTCCCGCGCGCGCAGGGCCTCGACCACTTCCACGGCCGAGTGGATGCCGTCCTCGTGGAAGCCGTGGCGGTTCCACGCGCCCGCGAACCAGGTTCGATTGCGCCCCTGCATCTCGCGTATCCGACGCTGTGCGGACATCGCGGCCCGATCGAACATAGGGTGTTCGTAGTCCACGCGGTCATAGACCAGTTCGTCCGGGATCGGCACGGGCGGGTTGAGGGTAACGAACATGGGTTCGTCGTCCGGGATGCCCTGAAGGCGGTTCATCCAGTAGGTGACGCCGATGGCCCCGTCCTGGCTTCGGTAGGCCCAGGACGACCAGCACGCCTTGCGGCGCGGCATCTGGTTGGGGTCACGGTGCAGCACGGCCTTGTTCGTCTGGTAGCGGATGGCGGACAGGGCCGAGGCCTCTTCCGCCGTCGCCTCGCTTCCGAGGATCTTCAATGCCTGGTCCGAGTGGCAGGCGAAGACGACCTCGTCGAATACATGTTCTCCCGCCGGTGAGGACACGATAACGCCCACGTCCGTGCGGTGAACCCTGTCCACGGGCGTGCTTTTGCGGATCGTCGCACGGTTTCTCAGAAGCGACGCCTCGATCCGCCGCACGTACTCGATGCTGCCTCCCTTGACGGTGAACCACTGGTGCTCGGGCGTGAAGGCCAACAGGGCGTGGTTCCGGAAGAACTGCACCAGCGAGCGGGCGGGGAAACCGTCGATCTCGGACACGGGTGTCGACCAGATCGCTCCGCACATTGGCATCAAGTAGTAGTGCCGAAACCAGTAGCCCAGCCGAAGCTCCTCGATCAGCTCGCCTATGGTCTTGTCGTCGTCCGTCGCCGCAGCGACCGCACGCTTTCCGAAGCGAAGGATGTCGGCGATCATGCCGTAGTAGCGGGGACGAAGCAGGTTGCGCTTCTGCGCCACAAGGCTGCGCGGCGTGGTCAGCCCGTATTCGATGCGGCCACCGTCGATGCTGGCCCCGAAACTCATGTTGCTTTTCATCACGGGGACGTCGAGCTCACCGAAAAGGCGGGTGAGGTGCGGGTAGGTGGCATAGTTGAAGACGATGAAGCCGGTATCGACAGGCACGTCGCCGTTCCGCCCCGCCATCACGGTCCGGGCATGTCCACCAAGCCTCGGGGCCGCCTCATACAGGGTGACGTCGTGATCGGAGGAGAGGTAGTGCGCCGCGGCGAGTCCCGAAATGCCCGACCCGATGACCGCGATCCTGCGGCCCGGGGCGTCTGCCGTGTCGAACATGGACTGCCTCGCTTTTCTTTTTACCTTCGCATGATACGGAGCGCACGACCACTCGGTTCATTCGTGCCGGAAAAAGTTGAACCGCGAGCGATGGTTGTGCGTAACTCACCCATCATGCTCGACCACATTCAGGGCCACACCACCCACGCGCGGCGGGGACGCGTGTCGAACGCGTTCCGCTATGGGGTGGACTACGTGCTGCTGGACCTCGAGGACGCCGCCGCCACGCCGTTTCTCTTCTCCCGGAACCGCTTCAACCTGTGGGCCGTCCACGACATTCGCCATGGCGGTCCACGCAGCGACGGACGCGGTGCGGGCTGGGCGCGGGAGGTTCTGGCAGAGCGCGGATTTCCCTATCCGAACGCGCGCCTTCTTCTTCTCACGCAGCCCTCGTTCCTAGGCCTGCACTTCAATCCCATCAGCCTCTGGTTCGCCATGATCGACGGCGCACCCCGCGCCGTGATCGCCGAGGTCGACAATACGTTCGGTCACCGGCATTGCTACATCTGCGTCCGGCCCGGGTTCGAACCCATTGCGTACGACGACACGTTGGAGGCGGAGAAAATGATGCATGTCTCTCCCTTCCAGAAGGTCGAGGGCACCTACCGGTTCAATATCGGGCTGGATGACGACGCTATCCGCATCCGCATCGACTTTCGCAATGGCGAGGATGGCGTGCTTGCGACCCTGTCCGGCAATCGACATCCCGCCACAACCGCTTCACTGCTTGCCGCCGCCGTCCGCCGCCCTCTGGGTGCTGCGCGTGTGTTGGCGCTGATCCATTGGCAGGCAATCAAACTGTGGGCAAAACGCGCGCCCTTCTCCAGCGTTCCGCCACAGCCCGAGCCGCTCGTCACCGACGCTCATCCAGTTGAAAGACGCCCATGACCGAATTGAAAGAAAAGACATTCTGGCTGATCGGCGCCTCGGAGGGATTGGGCCGCGACCTGGCAAAGCGGCTTGATCGGGAAGGCGCGCGCCTTGTCCTTTCCGCCCGCAGCGAGGAGCGGCTGAACAGCCTGGCGACGGAACTGGGTGCCGCGCGTGTCCTGCCGCTGGACGTGACCGACCTCGATGCCGTGCGAAAAGCGGTCGTTGACGCCGGCGAGATCGACGGCCTGATCTACAACGCCGGAGCTTACGAACCGATGGCGGCGACCGATTGGGACACCGAGCAGGCGCTCAAGATCGCCGACGTGAACTTCATGGGCGCACTCCGCGTGCTGGGAGAAGTCGTACCCCGCTTCGTCCAGAGGGGCTCCGGTGACATTACCATTGTCGGCTCGCTTGCCGGATACCGCGGTCTGCCGGCCAACATAGGATACGGCGCATCCAAGTCGGGTCTCATCAGCCTGGCCGAGACGATGCGACACGATCTGAAGGACAGCGGCGTCACGGTCCGCCTCGTCAATCCCGGGTTCATCCGCACGCGCCTTACGGCGAAGAACAACTTCAAGATGCCGCAGATCATGGAACCCGAGGAGGCCGCGCGTCACGTCCTCGACGCAATGAAAAGCCGGCGCTTTCGCACCGACTTTCCCAAACCCTTCGCTTGGGCCATTCGCGCCTTCGACCTGCTCCCAGATCTTGCGGCGTACAGAGGCCGCTAGATCCGGAAGATCGGCTGGAGAAGCTTCGGAAGCAGTGCGCTGAAGCGAAGAGGTGCATCCGTCGCGGCGAGGCAGATGCAGGGCAAGCCTTCGTCCGCGGTCGGCGTATGCTCCAGCTCCTCGTCCGCGACCTCGACATCGCCTACGCCGAACCGGCCGGTGACATCGCTGAAGCTGCCCTGAAGGACAAGCGTCAGTTCGGTCCCCCGGTGTCCGTGATCGGGAACAGCCTGGCCAGCGGGAATGTAGAGGAGCCGCAGCGACCCTTCTTCATCCGCTGACAGGATGTCCTGCTTCACGCCCATGCCCAGTGATTTCCAGCGCGGCGCACGACCCTTCATCGCCGCGACGACAGGCGAGGGATAAATGCCGGTCCGTGCATGGGCGGGCGTATCCTCGACGGCATCGTCCAGATGGTCGAGAACCCGATCGCGCAGACGCTCGGACAGCGCTTCGCCCTTGGTCTCATCCAGGACGACACCGCCCGCGGCCTGATGAGCCTCGAGCGCCGCGCGGCAGTCCTCACACATCGAGACATGCGTTGCGATCACCACCGCGAACGGATGCGGCAGGCTTCCGGCGGCATAGGCTGCCAACATCGCGTCGGGCGTGTGATGGCCAATGGCGGTCATTCTTCCAGATCCTTCAGTTCGTGTCTCAAACGCTGCATCCCAAGCCGGATGCGTGATTTTATCGTCCCGAGCGGCAGCCCCGTCTGGTTCGCGATCTCCTGATGAGACAATTCCCCCAGATAGGCCTTTTCGATCACCTCGCGCTGCTCTCCCTTCAGCCGCTTCAGGGCGGCTCGCAGCTTGCCCGTTTCCTGTTCAACCGCCACGATCTGGGCCGGATCGGGCTCGGTGCCGGGCGGTTCGGAAAGCTCTTCCGGCACCGGGCGGCGGGCCTTGCGGATGATGTCGATCTGACGGTTCCGCGCGATCTGGTAGATCCAGGACGAGGCCTCCGCCCGATGCGGGTCGAACAGATGGGCCTTTCGCCAGACGGACAGCATAACGTCCTGCACGATGTCCTCGGCTTCGGCGGCCGTGGTTCCCGTGCGCATGACGAACCCTTTCAGGCGGGGCGCGAAATGGTCGAAGAGCGCGCAGAAGGCCGCGCGGTCACGCCGATCCCTGACGGCGATCATCCATCCGGTCTGTTCCGAGGGTGCCGGAATCGTCCGTTCCTTCCAAAGCGTCCTTGTCAAAATCGCCGGGACCGGGGGGAGTCCCGACCGCGCGATATCGATTTCGAGGTTCATCATAGCCACGATACGCACCGCAGCACCCCCCGGATCACCCCCGCACGAGAAAATCTCTCAATTTCGGTGGAATACGGGAAAGACCGTGCCGTCCATCAGCTTTCGCGCCGTGCGGATCACTTCGGCGCGGGTGACGACACCGTTCTCGAGATGACCGACAACCGTCATCTCGCCCATCGGATGCTCGACCGACAGCGCCTGCACGACACCGCCCGACAGGACGGCCAGGTCGTGACCGATAGCGCCAGTCGTCAGGCAGGCCGTGGCGACGCTGACGGCACCTAGCACACCTATGGTCTTGTGGCAGCGGTGTGGAATGAAGGTCCGTGTCGAAATCGCTCCGCCGGCGCGGGGGGCCGAGACCAAGGTCATCTTCGGCACCGATGACTGGGCCACATCGCCCAGGTTCATCATCGGACCCGCCGCCAGACGGATGCACTCGAGCCGTGCGCGAAGCGCGTCATCTTCCTCCAGCGCCTCGGGCCTTTCGTCGCCGACGATGCCCAGGTCCGAGGCGCGAAGGACGACGCAGGGCATCCCGTTGTCGATAAGCGTCGCTTCGATCCCGCCGATCACGTCCATGACGCGGCCCGAAGGAAAGAGCGCGCCACAGGTCGATCCCGCCGTGTCGCGAAACTCGATTGGCACGGGGGAAGCCGTGCCCGGAACGCCGTCGATCCGTGACTCGCCCTCATATCGTACCGCGCCATCCGGCGTCGCGACCCGCGCGACGGCGACTTGTCCCGAGTTTTCCATGAAGATCGTCACGGCTGTCTCGTCGCCCTGCGGCGCGACAAGCCCCCGCTCGACGGCGAAGGGGCCGACACCGGCAAGGATGTTGCCGCAGTTCTGCGCGTCGGTGACAACCGCACGGTCGACGAAGACCTGAAGGAACAGGTAGTCGACGTCGATTCCCGGCCTCTGCGACGGACGCACAACCGCAACCTTCGACGTCAACGGATCGGCGCCACCCATGCCGTCGATCTGCCGCGGATCGGGTGAGCCCAGGATTCCCAGCAGCAAGCGGTTCCGCGTCTCCACATCCTCCGGCAGGTCAGCCGCAAGAAAGTATCCGCCTTTCGAGGTGCCGCCGCGCATCCACATGCAGCGGAGGCCGTCACTCATATTTCAGGCCCTTTTGGGCCAGCCGACCGCGCATGTCATAGATGTCGAGCCCAAGCTCACCGGAGGCCAGCCGCTCGCGCTTTCCGGCCTCGGCATCGATGCGGGCCTGGGCCTGCGCCATAACCGCCTCGGCCTCGGCGCAAGGGAACGATGCAGACGCCGTCGTCGTCCGCGACCACGATGTCGCCCGGGTTCACGAGCGCGCCCGCGCAGACGACGGGTACGTTCACACTGCCAACGGTCTCCTTCACGGTGCCCGCTGCCGACACCGCCGTCGACCACACCGCGAAACCCATGCCACGCAGGTCGCGCGTGTCCCGCACCCCGCAGTCCAGAACCGCCGCGCGGCAGCCACGCGCCATGGCCGAGGTCGCCAGAAGGTCGCCGAAATAGCCCATGGGCGACGGCGCCGTCGGTGGCAAGCACCAGCACGTCGCCCTCGCGGAGTTGCTCGATGGCAACATGGATCATCCAGTTGTCGCCCGGTGGCGCGCTGATCGTGACGGCGCTGCCGGCCATGCCGAAGTCCTGCTGGATCGGCCGCATGTTCGCCGCCATCAGACCTTTGCGCCCCTGCGCCTCGTGAACCGTGGCGACGCCCGCCTCGCCCAGCCTGCGGATCATGTCGGCGTCGGCGCGCCGGATGTCGGTGACGACTTTTCCCATCTTCATTTCTTTCCAAATACGCCTCGGGTGAATTGCCCGGAGGCCAGCAAGGGCGGCGAACCTCAATCCTTTTTCACAGGCGGCGTCCCGTGGGTGTGGAACGTCTCGATCGTCTTCAGCCCCCAGGCCTGTCCCTTTCTGCGGTCCGCCTCGGTCCAGACGACCGGCTCCCAGTCCGGCGCGAGGATCAGCCGGGCGCCCGCGTTCGCCAACTCGATCCGGTTGCCTGCCGGCTCCCAGGCATAGAGGAAGAACGAGCCCTGGATGGCGTGCTTATGCGGTCCCGTCTCGATGTGGACGCCGTTTTCGAGATAGATGTCGGCGGCCCGCAGGATGTCTTCGCGCGTGTCGGTGGCGTAGGTGACATGGTGCAGCCGCCCCGCCCCTCCGCCACGCTCTTCCGAGCAGACGAGATCGTAGGTCTTGTTGTTGCAGGAGAACCAGCAGCCGCCGATCCTTCCGTTGTCGAGTTGAATGTATTCGGTCACGCGCGATCCGAGGCAGGCGTCGACCCAGTCGCGGAAGGCCGCGACATCTTCGCCGAGGATGTTGACGTGGTCGATACGGCGCGGAGCGGCGCCCTGCGCGTGGTAGCGTGAGGACAGGTTCTTGAGTGCCGAGGCGTCCTCCCGGGGCGCTTCATAGCGCACGGTCTCCCAGTAGAGCTCGAAGACGTGGCCGAAGGGATCCTCAAAGCGGAATGCCCGGCCGTGGCCGAGGTCGCCGTCGGTCCAGCCATGCGTGACGCAGCCCGATGCCTCGATGGCCGCCACGCGCCGTTCGAGCGCTTCAGGCGACGACACGCGGTAGGCGATGTGTCCCACTCCCGTGGTGTCGGCGGCGGTCAGTTTCATCGAATGAAATTCGTAGTCGTCCCAAGCCCGCAGGTAGGCCGAACCGCCCTCTTCCGCCGAAAGTTTCAGCCCGTAGACGCGGGTGAAGAAATCGAGGCTTTCATCGTAGCGGTCGGTCAGCACCTCGACGTGGCCGAGGTGCGCGAGGTCGGTCACGGGCATTGTCGGATGGCTCACGGCGCTGTCCTCACAACTCGTCGACGGTACGCGGGAAGATCGACTGGAAGCCCTCGGCATATTTGCAGTCGCGCCCGCCCGACTGCCCGCCCGAGTTGCGCTTGAAGTGGTTCGCGCGCTGCTGCGCCACGCGGGTATAGAACTCCCACAGGTGCTCTTGCCCCTCCATGCATTCGATGGCGGCACGCTTCTTGTCCCAGACCGGCGTGATGTCGAGGAAGGTATCGGGTTTCCATCCCATCTGCTCGGTCTGGTGCGGCTCGAAGAGATAGAGCTGCGGTGCGCCAAGCACCTTCTGGCCCGGATTGTGACCCCAGGCCTGGGCGATCATCCGTGTCTCGAGTGCGAGTTTCGTCGCGTACATGTGGTCTGTATTGTAGGGGTCGTATTGCGAATGCGACAGCATGAAGCGCGGCTGCACGGTACGTATGACGTCGACCAACCGGTCCTTCTGCGCGCGGTCGAGGTCGAGCGGATAATCGCCGCAGTCGAAGAACTGGATGTCGTGGAGGTCGAGCGCGCGCGCGGCGGCTTCGGCTTCCGCACGGCGCGCGTCCTTGACACGTTCGAGCGTCATGCCCTCCTGCTTCCACAGTTTCGCGCTCTCGCCCCGCTCGCCATAAGACAGGCAGACCACGGTGACGGCGTAGCCCATCTGCTGGTGCAGTGCGATGGCCCCGCCGCAGCGCCACACGAAATCGGCCGAATGGGCCGATATGACAAGTGCGGTCTTGCCGATGGACATCGCGCCTCTCCTCTATCCCGTTGGTCCTCAGAGTCCAGCCAACTGCCGCGAATTGCCAATTCGTATAGAAGTGGCGATATTCGGTCAGGCTATAGGCGTACCGAGATGACTGATCCCGCCCATCTGAACCTGCGCCATCTCCGCGCCTTTGTGGTGATCTGTCGAGCGGGGAGTATCACCCACGCGGCCGGTATCGTCCACCTGTCGCAGCCCGCGATCACGCAGGGCATCGCCCGGCTGGAAGCGACCGTCGGGGCCTCGCTTTTCGTGCGGCACGGTCGCGGTCTGGCGCCGACCGACGAGGGGCGGGTTCTCGCATTCAGGGCGGAACGTGCGCTTGAGATCCTCGAGACCGGGCTGACCGAGGCCTATCGTCGGGCGCGAACACCTCGGCCTCCCATGGTGGCGGCGCGGCTGACGGGAGCGCACCTGCGCGCCCTCGTCGCCGTCGACGACGCCCGCTCATTCTCGGCCGCGGCCCGGGCGCTCGGGCTCGCTCAGCCGTCCGTGCATCGCGCCGCTCGGGATTTGGAGCTGGCGACGGGCCTCGCGCTTTTCCTGACGATGCCGTCCGGCACGGCCCTCACGCGCGCTGCACTGCGTCTGTCGCGGGCGACGCGGTTGATGCTCGCGGAGCTGCGTCAGGGCCTCTCCGAGATCGCGCAGCGGCACGGGCGGGCGCGTCCGGGTATCCGGATCGGCGCTCTGCCTCTTGCCCGGTCGACCGTGCTTCCCGAGGTGGTGGATCGCGTGACCGCGGGGACCGAGCCGTTGCGGGTTCAGATCATCGACGGTCCCTACACCGACCTTCTCCGGGCGCTGCGACAAGGCGACCTGGACCTGATGGTGGGTGCTTTGCGCGACCCCTGCCCGCCCGACATGGTGCAGGAGCCGATGTTCGCGGATCGCCTCGGCGTGTTCTGCGGACCGGGGCATCCGCTTCTCGGCAGGCCCGATCCGACAGCGCAACTGACCAATTTCCCTTGGGTTCTCTCTCCCCTCGGCACCCCGACGCGGACCTGGGTCGAGGCCACGTTGCCCGACCTGGTGAACGCAGCCCTGCCCGAACTGGTCGAGACGTCGTCGATGGTGATGGTGCGGGGACTACTGCAGTCAAATCGGCGTCTCACGATCATCTCGCGAAACCAGGTCGCAACGGAAGTTAGCACCGGGCTGATGCGCGAGCTGCCTGTCATCCTCTCCGATAACCCCAGGCCGATCGGCGTCACCCGCCGCGCAGATTGGGTACCCACACCGGCTCAGGAAGGGGTTCTCGCCGCCCTTCGATCAGTCGCGACCGACCGGGCGGCGCATCAGAATCTGATCCAGAACCTCGACCGAAGCACCGTCAGCCGTGAGCGATCCGCCGGTGCGGTCGAAGCGGAGGTAGGCCAGCCCCCGATCTCCCGCGACGGAGCGGAGGACGCCTGCCTCGCGTCCGTCTTCGGACATGATCGCTGTTCCGGGCTTTGCATCCCCCGTAAGCGCAACCCGCGCCAGACCTTTTCTGAGATCGGTCTTGTGCTTCATCCGCGCCGTCACCTCCTGCCCGACATAACAGCCCTTGCGAAAATCGACCCCGTGGAACCGCTCGAAGCCGGTCTCGAGCGGATAGCTGTCGTTCGGAATCAGATCGACGCCGCTTTCCGGCACACCTGCGCTGATGCGAACCGCCTCCCAGTCGACGTCCTCTCCGGCGCGACCGTCGTAGGCGCGCCAGCCGAGGTCGGGATGCCTCGGATCGGCGAAGGCCCCGTCCGGAGCGGCGCCGGCGCCCCGCGAGACCACGACGTCCGTCTCCTCGATCTTCGCATCCGCCCTCAGCCGATACATCCCCAGCCGCTGCGCGAGGCCCGGTCCCATTTCGGCGTCGACATCGACGAGGATCGCCTCGCCGTCGGGCACCAGGAAGAAGTCTGCGAGGTATTTGCCCTGCGGCGTCAAGAGCGCCGTCCAGACGAGGCCGTCCTTCAGGCGGTTCACGTCATTGGTGACGAGGTTCTGGAGGAACGTCTCGCGGTCCTTTCCGGTGATGCGATAGACCCTGCGCGCGGCCATGCTGGCCTCCCCTGACGTTTGGACCCAATATAGGGACAACCGTTCCAGTCACCACCCATGCCCGCACCGCTTTCCATCGTCATTCCCACGCTGAACGCCGCGGCAGCCCTGCCGGCGACCTGCAACGCGCTTCTCTCGGGCGCGACGGAGGGGCTGGTGCGCGACATGGTGATCTCGGACGGCGGTTCGACGGACGGAATCGAGGAGATCGCGCGTCACCTCGGCGCAACGCTGGTCTCGGGTGCAGCCGGGCGCGGCGGCCAGATCGCTCGCGGTGTGGCTGCGGCCGAGGCGCCCGTTCGTCCTGATCCTCCACGCCGACACCTGGTTGTCGGAGGGGTGGACGATGGAGGCGCGACGGCTGATCGAGCACCACCCGACGCGCGCGGGATACTTCCGCCTGAGGTTCCGCGCCTCGGGCTTCGCTGCCCACGTCGTGGCGGGCGGGGCGAACCTGCGGGCCGGCCTCCTTGGACTGCCCTACGGCGACCAGGGGCTGCTTGTCGCGCGCCGGACACTGGAGGAGGTAGGCGGCATCCCTGACCTGCCCCTGATGGAGGACGTGGAGCTTGCCCGTCGTCTGAAGGGCCGTCTGATGCCGCTCCGAACTGAGGCGCTTACTTCAGCCGACCGTTATGAGAGCGAGGGATGGACGCGTCGCGTGTCGGGAAACCTTCTTACGCTTGCACGTTTCGCCGCCGGCGCTGACCCCGAAACGCTGTCGCGTCGCTACGACAGAATCAGGTCGCGCTGAACTGAAGCGCGTGCAGCCGGGCATAGACCCCTCCGCGCGCCATGAGCTCGTCGTGGCGCCCCTCGTCGACGACCCGTCCCGCCTCCATCACGACGATCTTGTCCGCGCGCCGCACCGTCGACAGCCGGTGCGCGATGACCAGCGTCGTGCGGCCTTGGGACAGCTTGTCCAGCGCTTCCTGCACACGGGCCTCGCTTTCGGCGTCGAGAGCGCTTGTCGCCTCGTCCAGAAGGAGGATCGGAGCGTCCCGCAGGATCGCCCGAGCGATGGCGACGCGCTGGCGCTGCCCGCCCGAAAGCTGCGAGCCGCGTGGACCGGCCGGGGTGTCCAGTCCCCTTGGAAGGCCGTCGACGAACGCCTCGAGGTGCGCGGTCTTCAGCGCTGCCCTGAGACGCGTCTCGTCCACTCCGGGGGTCGCGAGCGTGATGTTGTCCCGCAACGTCTCGTCGAACATGGGCGCATCCTGCGTCACGACCGAAAAGAGGGCGCGAAGGTCCGGCAGGCTTATCTCGCGCACCGGCACTCCTCCGACGAGGATCCGCCCGGCCTCGACGTCCACGAGCCGGGTCAGGGCCGAGAACAGCGTCGACTTTCCCGCTCCCGACGCGCCGACAAGCGCCGTCGTCTCGCCCGCCTTGGCGGTGAAGGTCGCACCGTTCAAAGCGCGCTCGCCCCCGTAGGCTACGACGGCGTCCTCGAAGACGACGTCCGCTCCGGCCGGATCGGACGGTGCGGCCTTGCTCGTCGCGGGCGACAGGATCGTTGGGGTGGCCCGAAACACCGACTGAATGCGCTCGAGGCTGGCCCGTGCCGACTGCCAGTTGGCCGAGATGTTGGCGATCCGGCGCATTGGCTCGAACAGAAGACCCATGGCGGTGAAGAACGACATGAACTCGCCGACGGTCTTCTCGCCGTCGATGATCTCGTTGCCGCCGTAGATCACGACGCCGGCAAAACCGAAGGCCGCTACGACGTCCATGGCCGAAGGGACGCCCGCGCGTCCGATCCGCGCCTTCATCTCCTGCCCCACGTAGCGCTGCATCACACCTTCGAAGCGCCCGGACTCGTGTTCTTCGGACGTGTTGAGCTTGATCGTGTTGACACCGTGGAAGATCTCGTCGAGCCGGGTCGACAGCCGCGCCGCCGCCTCGCGCGCCGCAAAGGACTTCTTTCGCACATAGCGCTGCATCCCGATGATCGGCCCGACCAGCACCGGCAGACCCGCGATGGCGACAAGCGTCCAGCGCCAGTCGACCGAGATCGCAACGGCGAGAAGTGCGATTATGGAGACAACCTCGCGCCAGGCCGTGCCGAGGACCTGCATCCAGATCTGGTTCGCCACCGTGGTGTCGCCCCGGACCCTCTCGATCAGCGTGCCGGGCGGATTGGACTGGAAATACGCGCTGTCGAGCGTCAGTAGATGGCGCACCATGTCGCGCTGCATCGCGGTGATGATGTCGAGCCCGATGCCGTTCATGATGACGCGGTGCGAGAAGTCGGAAATGGCGCGAAGGATGAAGATCCCGCCAAGCGCGCCTGCGACCCAATAGATCGCGCCGCGATCCTTGGCGACGAAGACCTGGTCGAACATCGGCTGCACGATATACGAGAGCGCGCCGAGCATTCCGCCTTCGATCGCCATGAAGATCATCGCGATGGCAAGACGGCCCATGTGCGGCCGCAGATAGTCGTGCCAGACCCAAGAGAGAAGCCCGCGCTCGGTGGCGCTTCCCGAGTATCCGGATCCGGTTGTGACGGTGTCGACCACGCTGCCTCGTGCTTGCTACGTCACGACTGACTAACCTTCGCTCCCCTCGCGCACAAGCACCGCGCCTTTTGGGGGTCATTGACCCTTTCGCGCCAGCCGCCTAATCCGTGGCGTTGCCTTTCGGAGCCCGTTCACATGTCCCTCGCCCATGGTGTCAGCTACCTCGCCATTCCCGGCCCCTCGGTCACGCCCGAGCGTGTCCTGCGCGCCATGCACCGTACCTCGCCCAACATCTATGAAGGCGCCCTTCCCGCGATGATGCCCGCCCTAGTGGCCAGCCTGAAGGCTGTCGCGCGGACCGAGCACAACGTGACGATCTATATCACCAACGGACACGGGGCGTGGGAGGCGGCGCTGACCAACACGCTGTCCCGCGGGGACCGTATCCTCGTCCCCGCGACGGGCCGCTTCTCGCACGGCTGGGCCGAGATCGCGCGGGTCCTGGGCGTCGAGGTCGACATCATGGACTTCGGCAAGCGCGATCCCATCGACATGGCAGCGCTGACCGAGAGGCTGAAGGACGATGACCGCGGCTACAAGGCCGTCCTTGCCGTCCATACCGACACTTCGACGTCGCTGCGCACCGATATACCGGCCCTTCGCGCCGCCATCGACGCGGCAGGACATCCGGCGCTTCTGATGGTCGACTGCATGGCGTCGCTTGGCTGCGACCGCTTCGAGATGGACGAATGGGGTGTCGACGTGATGGTGGCGGGGTCTCAGAAGGGACTGATGACGCCGCCGGGGTTGGCCTTCGTGTGGTTCAACGACAAGGCCGACCGCGCGCGCGACACCGCGAATTGCGTCACCTGGGCGTGGGACTGGCGCCCGCGCGCCTTCCCGAAGATCTTCTCGAACTACTTCGGCGGCACCGCGCCAACGCTTCACCTCCACGGTCTCCGCGAGGCGCTCGACATGATCGAGGAGGAGGGCCTGGAGAACGTCTGGTCACGACACGCCGCCCTCGCCCGCGCAGTCTGGGCCGCGGCCGAACACTGGGGGACGGAGGGTCCGCTCGAACTCAACGTCCGGCAGCGCGAGTTGCGTGGCCACTCCGTCACCGCCTTCCGGGCCGGGTCGGAACGAGCCACGGCACTGCGGCGCTGGTGCGAGGACAAGGCTGGCCTGACACTTGGCATCGGACTCGGCATGGCAGAGGCCGACGACCCGGCGTGGCACCACTTCTTCCGCCTCGGCCACATGGGTCACGTCAGCGCGCAGATGATTTTGGGCGCGCTCGCCACGATGGAAGCGGGGATGAAGGCCGTGGGCCTGCCGCACGCGCCGGGCGGCGTCGTGAAGGCGGCAGAGGTCATCGCCGCCGAGGCGTGAGCTTCAGCCGGAGCGGCGGCCTCGGAAGTCGACCGTCATCAGGCGGTCGGCGATCCAGCTCACGAGGCCAGCGATCAGAAGGCCCCATAGGGCCCAGACCGAGACGAGGGCCATGAAGACAAGGACAAAGGCGGACACCAGGAAGGCGTTCGTATAGTCGGGAACCCTCATGCGCGGCACCTTCGCAGGATCCTTTCTCGCGGATCATAGCGCGGAAAATGCGTCGGTCAGGTTGAAATTTACGTTGGCTCAGTCCGCCTGCGCAGCCTTCAGCGCATCCGGCAGCGCCTCGGCCAGCCGGTCGAGGTCGGGGGTGCGGCCGGCGCTGACGCGGATGCAGCGGTTACCGGGCGATGCGAAGGGCATCCGCACGAAGACGTCGCGGTCTGCGAGAGCCTCGAGCACCGCGCGTGCGAAGGCACCGTCCCGGCCGCAGTCGATGGTCACGAAGTTGGTGGCCGACGGCAGCGGCGACAGGTCGTTGTCCCGCGCGATCGCGGCGATCCGGGCGCGTGCGGCCTCGACCTCGATGCGGACCTCGCCGATCCAGCCGTCGTCTTTCAGGGCCGCCAGCGCCGCCGCCTGGCTGATCCGGCTCATGCCGAAGTGGTTGCGCACCTTCTCGAAGCCACGGATCACATCCGCCTGCCCGAAGGCATAGCCCACCCGCATCCCTGCCAGCCCGTGCGCCTTCGAAAAGGTGCGCATCCGGATCACACGGGGGTCCGCAACGTCGATCCGCGGAGCCGTGCCCTTCGGTGCAAATTCGGCGTAGGCCTCGTCAAGCACAAGGAGGCAGTCGTCGGGAAGAGCGGCGATCATCTCTTCGATTCGCGCTCCGTCGTGCCACGAGCCCATGGGGTTATCCGGGTTGGCGAGATAGATCATCTTCGCCCGCTCGCTGCGCGCCGCGTCCAGAAGCGCCAGCGGATCCTCGCGGTCGTCGACGTAGGGCACCTTGACCAGTCGACCGCCGAAGCCCGCGACGTGATAGTTGAACGTCGGATAGGCCCCGTCCGAGGTCACGACGGCATCGCCCGCCTCCACGTAGAGGCGGACAGCGTAGCCGAGAAGGCCGTCGATCCCTTCGCCGACGACGACCTCATCCTGCCCGATGCCAAGACGACGAGCCAGGGCGGCGCGCAGGTCGTGGCTCTCGGGGTCGCCGTACATCCATGCCTCGGGCGCGGCGGCGCGGATGGCCTCGATCACCTGCGGAGAGGGCCCGAAGACGCTTTCGTTCGCGCCAAGCCGCGCCGCGAAAGGCCTGCCGCGCCGGCGTTCAAGCGCCTCGGGCCCCACGAATGGAACCGTGGCGGGCAGCGACTGGCAGAGCGAGGTTTCGGCGGGGGCTTTCATGCCTTTGAGGAAGCACGGAACCTCCGGTCCTGACAAGTGAAACGGCCCCGCCTCCCAAAAGGGTCGAGGCCGCCTCACACACGTCATGACTTATTCGGCGGGGACCGCCGCGACACTCGATTGCCCGAAGTGCTGCCGGTTCAGCCGGAGCACGAGGACGATCATTGCCGCCTGCGCGACCAGCGCGATCGCCGTCAGGCCCCAGTAGGCGATGCCGAACTTCGCGATCAAACCAGCCGCGACAAGACCCTTGTTGATCCAGAACTGGACGAGCACCGAGAAGGCCACGCCCGGACAGACCAGCGCATAGGACCCCGCCGAAGTCTCGGCGCCGAAGACAAACCGCTGCCAGTAGCCGACCCTGGCCAGAACGAGGAGGCCGAACATCGCGAAAAGAAGCTGCAGCGACACCATCCGGCTTAGGAAGACCAGCGTCTCGGCAGGGCCGGTGTGGCCGTCGAAGTGGACGTGAAGTCCGTGCCATTGGCGCAAGAGGAGGATCGAGGCGACAGTGACGAGCGGCAGCACGATCAGGAGGGTGGGCGCGGCCTCGACCGAGACGCCATTCTCCATCATCGACCTGACCCCGAGAACCATCGCCACGGCGCCGATCACAATGGCGGCGACGAGGAAGAACCCCGACAGGATGACGCTGATCCCCGCAACTGTGGCCGATCCGCTCATGGACCCCGGAGCGGCGAGGCCGACGCCGACCATCGCCAAAGTGAAGGCAGGCAGCAGCTGCGCGAACGAGTTGTTGGCCGCGCAGTCGAAACCGCCGGACGACAGGGCCCGTCCGAGGAACGCGCCGAGTTGTCGGAACGCCATGGCGCCGATGAGCACGAAGGCCGCAAGGGCGAAGGGAAACAGAAATTCGACAACGCCCCACAGACCTGGAACAAAGACTAGGCCCACGATGAACGCCACATTGACAGCCATGGCGAGCGCCAGCGGCAGTGCCATCATTTGTGTACCTGCGTTCGATGCCGCGTGCGCCCGACCAGCTTCGGAGGCGCGGAAGGCACCGACCCTTCGGAGGTTGAAGGCGAGAAGCGCGAATGTTCGCCAGGCGAACCACGCTACACCCAGAAGAGCGATAGCGATGGAAGCCTGAAGAGCGGGTTGACCGCTTGCGAAGGCGGCCGAGATATCCTCGAACACGGGCACAGGTCTGTCTGGGTGCGGCACCCAGAACATCAGGTACATGAAGAACGTCACCACAAGGCCCCCTGCCCCGACAGAGGACAGGAAGTACAGTGGCGACCAGCGAGTGACGGCGGGTGAAGTCGAAAGGGCCATGAGAGCCTCCTGCATCATATTCCGTAACTAGAATATGATGCAGGACCCAAGCCCGCATTGACGTATATCAAGTCTTGAATGCGAAACCCCGGCCGCGGGGGCCGGGGTTCTCAGGTCCTCGTATCAGGCCAAGGCTCAGATCACGCAGACGTCCAGTGGCGGGAAGCCGTTGAAGCCCACTGACGAGTAGCTCGAGGTGTAGGCGCCGCAGTTGCGGATCACCACGCGGTCTCCGGCGGTGAGGCCGACGGGCAGCGACACCATCTTCTTCTCGTAAAGCACATCGGCGCTGTCGCAGGACGGACCCGCGAGGATGCAGGGCCCCATCTGCTCGTGGTCACGGGGCGTGGCGAACTGATAGCGGATCGCTTCGTCCATCGTCTCGGCCAGACCCGAGAACTTGCCGATGTCGAGGTAGACCCAGCGATGCAGCTCGTTCGCCGACTTGCGGCTGACCAGCAGAACCTCGGCCGCGATCACACCCGCATCCGCAACCATGCCACGGCCAGGCTCGGCCATCACCAGCACGTCGCCGAAGCGCGCGCGCACCTGGCGCATGACGCCGGCCGCGTAGTTCGGTCGCAGGCTCGATGACTTCGCCGTAGAACGCCGGGAAGCCGCCGCCGATGTTCAGGAGGCGCAGCTTGTGGCCCGCCTCATGCGCGGCGGTCCAGACGGCCTGAACCTGGTCCAGAACGGGGCCCCACATCTCGGAACGGCGGGTTTGCGAGCCGACGTGGAACGAGAAACCGGCGGGGTCGAGGCCAAGCTCCTTAGCGCGGTCGAGCAGCGCCAGCGCCATCTCGCCGTGGCAGCCGAACTTGCGGCTGAGCGGCCAGTCAGCCTGGCTGTTCTCGACGATCAGGCGGATGTAGACGCCCGCGCCCGGCGCGTTCTCGGCGATCTTCGCGAGCTCTTCCTCGGCATCGGCCGCGAAAAGGGTCACGCCGGCCTCGTAGGCGAAGGCGATGTCCGAGGGACGCTTCACGGTGTTGCCGAAGCTGATCGTCTCGGCCCGCGCACCCTGGCTGAGGCAAAGCTCGATCTCGCCGCGCGAGGCGGCATCGAAGTGCGAGCCGACCTGAACCAGACGCTCGATGATCTCGCGCGCCGGGTTCGCCTTGACGGCATAGTGGATATGCGCGTCGCCCAGACCGGCCTGAAGCGCATCGAAGTTGTGCTCGACTCTGTCGACGTCCAGCACGAGCGTCGGCCTGTCGAAGGCGTGGACGCGGGCATAGATTTCGGCACGGGAAGGCGACAGGTCATCGCGGGCTGGAAGCCCAACGTCATGCATCGTCATGTTCATCTCCAAAAGACCCGGCCAAGATATGACCGCTCAGTTCCAAGGGAGACGTTACCGTCGCTGCGTAAACGCGGGCGTTTGACGATGCCGGCCAGAGGCGCGTGCGTTGGCGTCTTGAGCGGGGATATGGGGCTTGTGCCTGAGTCGCGCAAGAGGAAATTCGAACGGATTTCCACAGGCTTCGTCGTAGGCGGTTTTGTGCGCTTTCCGCATCACGTCCCACCCGCTACCAAGGGCCATGACCCTGATCCTGTTCAACAAGCCGTGGGGCGTGCTCAGCCAGTTCACCGACGGCAAATCGCCCTCGCCCCGCCCCACGCTGTCGACTTTCGAACTGCCTTCGGGCGTGTACCCCGCCGGCCGCCTCGACCGCGATTCCGAGGGTCTGCTCGTGCTCACCGATGACGGGCAACTCCAGGCTCGGATCGCGTCCCCGTCCGCGCGGACGGAGAAGACCTATCTCGTCCAGATCGAGGGCGACCCCGTGGACGCCGATCTTGAGCCTTTGCGCAGGGGCGTGATGCTGAAGGATGGGCCGACCCGGCCCGCGCGTGTTCGTCTCATCGACCCGCCGCATCTGTGGTTGCGGGATCCGCCCGTCCGGGTGCGGAAATCAGTGCCAGACAGATGGATCGAGGTCACGATTACAGAAGGCCGGAACCGCCAGGTCCGGCGCATGACGGCCGCCGTCGGACTACCTACGCTGCGCTTGGTGAGGTGGCGGATCGGCGACTGGACGCTCGACGGATTGGCCTCTGGAGAATGGCGCGAGATCTGATCCGCCGATCCCCTTTGACCCCACTTGCAATTCCTCCAAACGCGCGCACATTCACGACGCGCGGACCGCCCCGCGTCGGACCGGACGGTCCGGGTAAACAACGTCCGGCCGGCGGCCCGGCGCCTTCGGAGGATTGGCGCATGATGCTTGTGCGCTGCTACCTCGCCCCGTCCTCGATCGAGGGTCTGGGCGTCTTCTGCCACGACGATATAAGGGCCGGACAAAACGTCTGGGCCCACGAGGATACGCTGGATCAGCGTATCGCTGCCGACAAGGTTTCGACGCTGCCCGAGCATGTGCGCGAGTTCGTCGACCGCTACGCCTATCCCGACTGGAACAACCCCGGCTACGTCATACTCGAGACCGACGAGGGCCGGTTCATGAACCACGCCGACGAGCCGAACCTGGACTTCTCGGACGGGACCCACGGCTATGCCGTCAGGGACATCCCCGCCGGAACCGAACTGACCTGCCACTACTCGACCTTCACCGAAGGCCCGATCGTCATGCAACCGCCGCGTCACCGCGTTTCGGCTCACGCCTGACAGGATCACCGCCCGGGCCCCGCGAGGGACCCGGGGACCCGTCAGCCAGCGAAGGCTGTGCAGTTCGCGTCAAGCCCCGGTGCCAGCCAACCGCCCGTCTTCACGGAAAGATCGCTGCCGAAGACGGTGACGTACTGCCACCCGTCCTCTTCCCCGTGTGCGAAGCGAACGACGTCCGCTGTGGCGATCGCCCCCAGGACTTCGGCCGCGTCCGAGCGTCCGGCGCGGAGCGGAGTCTCGGCTCCGTTCCAGCCCAGGCAGAGCGAATCCGTCATGTTCCGGACGGGCAGATCGACAAGCCGTTGCCGAACGGCCAGATCGTCGAGATCGAGCGTCGGCCGGGAGGTGTCCACCCGGCAGGTCTCTTCGGCTTCGCGAGCCGTCAGGCGTTCCACGAGACCAGCGTCGCGCCGGGAGACGGTCGCCGTCTTGCCGGTGCAGCCTTCATTGCCGAAGACAGACTGGCCAAGGGTCGATCCGAAACAGTATCCGCCCCTGTCCATGACCAGGTTCCGGGTGAACCAAAGGTCGTCGCAGACCGCATCCGCGCGGGCGGCGAAGGGAAGCATGACCAACAGAAAGAAGAGAATGAATCGCATTGCCGTGAATTAGCCATCGGCAGAGGTTCGATCAATGCGGCTTTCCGCCCCTCGCGGCATCGTCAATTTTCGTGTGCGGAAACAGTTCTTGCATCACCCAAGGGCCTGGCGGCCTTTGCCCAGGTCAGCTTCACCCTAGATCATCAAGTATCGGCCACCCGAACGTGTCAGGCGGCCGCCCGTCTGCGCGTTAACGAATGTATCGGTCCGGTCATGCAGTCGCCACACCATCGAAGCCCGCGCACTGCCGAGGTCGCCGCCACGGCGCTTCTGTTCGCCGCGTGTGTCTGGTTCGCTGCCGCGACGGTTCCGGGGCTCCAGGCCGCCTACTCCTATTGGTTCGACGAACTCTACAGCGTCGTCATCAGCCGCAACGATCTGAGCAGCGCCTTGCGCCTTACGTTCGAGGACGTTCATCCGCCGCTATACCAGGTCGTCCTATGGGCATGGATGGCGCTCTTCGGCAGCGGCGAAAGCGCGACCCGTGCGTTGTCGGTCGTGGCAATGCTTGCGGGTTTGGGTGTCCTTCTCAGCCTGCGCAGGCACTTGGGCGTGACAACGACGCTGTTGCTCTCGGCCTTCGTCCTTCTCAGCCCGCAGACCGTGTACTATGCGCAGGAGACGCGAAGCTATGCGCTTCTGCTGTTCCTCGGTTGTCTCTGCCTGCGCGCCCTCATCACCCATGACCGGCGTTTGCTTTACGTCTCGGCGCTGCTTCTGGGACTGACGCATTATTTTGGCGCCATCCTCGGCACGCTGGCGCTGACCTATCTCGTCCTGACCCGTCCGTCGCCGCGTACCTTCCTTACCGCACTGGCTGTCTTTTGCCTGATAGCAGCCTGGCCCGCGGCGCAGCTTGCAACGGGATCGGCGTCAGATCTTCTCGGCGGCAACTTCTGGATCCGAACGGGCGCGCGTCACGCGGTCGAACTGGGGATCGCCGCCGCCTGGCCCGGACTGGACCTCTTCATTGGAGACGTCTCAGGGGCATTCGGCCTCACAGGCGAAACGGCAGAGACCGCAGCGGCTTTCGGGGTTGTGGCGGTGGTCTCCCTGCTCGGACTTGCCGTAGTTCTTTTCGCACGTCGGGATGCGAAACTTTTGACGCTGACCGGCGGGACCGTAGGCGCGCTGGTCGTCATAGTGGGCGCCCTCAGCCTGCACACTCCGCTCGCAACATCTCGCAACTTCATCGAACTCGTGCCGTTCGGCGCATTGGCACTGGCTATCCCCATGTCACGGGCATTGCGGGGACCGGCGTGGACCTCCGTTCCGGCGATCGTCTTCTGCGCGCTTTACGCCACCGTCTCGATCTCGCACGGCGCCACCCAGATGGCGGCGCGCGAGAACCCCTTGCATCCCTACCAGACCCTGCTCGCCCATGCGGAGAGCGCGGCCAAGGCCGATGGCGTCCCGCTCTTCCTCTATGACGTGAAGGCGCCGGTCTATCGCGACATCATGGCTTTCTACCTGTCAGAGCCTAACGAGGCCGAAGCGATGACGTACGCAGAGGCCGACGCGGACCTGCCACCCGACTTCATCCTGCTGTTTCTGAACGAAAGCTGTGAAAGGCTCGGAGAGGACCTTGAGCGGCTGTCGAAAGTCTACGAGTCGACCGAGATCGACGGGACGTATTCACAGGGCTGCGACTACACTTCTGGCGCCCTGCGGCTCTCCCGGTCCTGACTGACGTCGGGCGCCCGCATAGGGCGCCCGACGTGCCAGACCGTTTCAGTCGATCTTGGGCATCAGGCTGTCGAGGCTCGCCTTGGCGTCGCCATAGAACATCCGCGTGTTCTCTTTGTAGAACAGCGGGTTCTCGATCCCAGAATAGCCCGTGCCCTGCCCGCGCTTCGACACGAAGACCTGCTTGGCTTTCCAGACCTCCAGCACCGGCATACCGGCGATCGGAGAGTTCGGGTCGTCCTGCGCCGCCGGGTTCACGATGTCGTTCGAGCCGATGACGATGGCGACGTCTGTCTTGGGAAAATCGTCGTTGATCTCGTCCATCTCAAGCACGATGTCGTAAGGCACCTTCGCCTCTGCCAGCAGCACGTTCATGTGCCCCGGAAGACGTCCCGCGACGGGGTGGATGGCGAAGCGAACCTCCTTGCCCTGCGCACGAAGTTTGCGCGTCAGTTCGCTGACCGACTGCTGTGCCTGCGCCACCGCCATGCCGTAGCCCGGTATGATGATGATCGAATCCGCCTCGTTCAGCGCGGCCGCAACGCCATCCGCGTCGATGGCGATCTGCTCGCCCTCGATGTCCTGCGCGGGTCCCTGCGTGCCGCCGAAACCGCCAAGGATCACGCTGACGAAGTGCCGGTTCATCGCGCGGCACATGATGTAGGACAGGATCGCACCCGACGAGCCGACAAGTGCTCCGGTCACGATCAGGAGGTCGTTCCCGAGCGTGAAGCCGATCGCCGCCGCGGCCCAGCCGGAATAGCTGTTCAGCATCGAGACGACGACAGGCATGTCGGCGCCGCCGATCCCCATGATCAGGTGCCAGCCGATGAAGCCCGCGATCAGCGAGACCAGAACCATTGTCCAGATGCCCGCACCGTTGAAGTAGAGGAGCCCCAGGATCAAGCAGAGCGCCAAAGAGATCGCGTTCAGCCAGTGGCCCGAGATGAACGGCACGGGGCTTTCGTCCGAGGGCAGCATCAGCTTCTTCGGCTTGCCGTCGATCTTGCCCGCGAGCTTTCCGAAGGCGACGATGGAGCCGGTGAAGGTCACGGCCCCGATGAAGATGCCGAGGAAGACCTCGACTTTCAGGATCGCAACCTCGGTCGGGTCCTTGTGCCAGAGCGTTTCGCCGAAGGCGGTCAGGTCGGCGGCGAAAATGTTGACGCCCTGCGCCTTCATCTCGTTCACCGCGCTCAACATGATGTCGGCGTTGAGGCCGATGAACACCGCCGCGAGACCGACGAAAGAGTGCAGCGCCGCGACGAGTTGCGGCATCTCGGTCATCTGAACACGGCCAGCGACGTACTGGCCGGCGAAGGCGCCCGCCGCGATGGCGACGACGATGAGCCAGAGGTTCTGCACTCCCGGCGCCAGAACGGTCGCGAACACGGCGACGGCCATGCCGGCGATGCCGTACCAGACCGCGCGCTTGGCGCTTTCCTGGTTCGACAGCCCGCCAAGCGACAGGATGAACAGGACGGATGCCGCGATGTAGGCGGCAGAGACGAGTCCGTTGGACAGCATGACTACCTCCTCCTCACGACTTCTGGAACATGGCAAGCATCCGGCGCGTGACCTGGAAGCCGCCGACGATGTTGATGGAAGCGATCAACACTCCCACGAAACTCAGCAGTACGACGAGCCAACTCGACGCCCCGATTTGCAATAGCGCACCGACGACGATGATTCCGGAAATCGCGTTGGTTACGGCCATGAGCGGCGTGTGAAGCGCATGGGAGACGTTCCAGATCACCTGGAAGCCAACGAAGCACGCCAGCGCGAAGACGATGAAGTGCGACATGAAGCTTGCGGGCGCGTAGGCGCCGATCAGCAGCATGACGGCGGCGCCGACGACCAGCATCGTCACCTGCCGCTTCGTCGCGTCGGCAAAGTCGGCCTTCTCCTTCGCGCGGCGCTCTTCGACGGTCAGCTCCTTCGGCTTGTCCTTCTTCGGCTGCGCCGCGATGGCAGGAACCTTCGGAGGCGGGGGCGGCCAGGTGATGTCGCCGCCATGCGTGACGGTGGCCCCCCGGATCACGTCGTCCTCCATGTTGTGGACCACCTGCCCGTCCTTGCCGGGCGTGAGGTCCGTCATCATGTGGCGCACGTTCGTCGAATAGAGGAGCGAGGACTGCGTCGCCATGCGCGACGGGAAGTCAGTGTAGCCGACGATGGTGACCCCGTTGTCGGTGACGATCTTCTGGTCCTTGACGGTCAGCTCGCAGTTGCCGCCGCGTTCGGCGGCGAGGTCGACGATGACCGAACCCGGCTTCATCGCCTCGACCATGTCCTGCGTCCAGAGAACCGGCGCGTCACGGCCGGGGATCAGTGCAGTCGTGATGACGATATCCACCTCCGGGGCAAGCTCTCGGAACTTCTCAAGCTGCTTTTCACGGAATTCGGGACTGGACGGCGCGGCGTAGCCGCCTGTCGCAGCGCCATCCTGCGACGTCTCCTCGAAGTCGAGGTAGACGAATTGCGCGCCCATGCTCTCGATCTGCTCGGCCACCTCGGGACGGACGTCGAAGGCATAGGTGATCGCGCCGAGCGAGGTCGCCGTGCCGATTGCGGCAAGTCCCGCAACGCCCGCGCCGATGACGAGCACCTTGGCAGGCGGCACTTTGCCCGCCGCCGTGATCTGGCCGGTGAAGAAGCGGCCGAAGTTGTTTCCCGCTTCGATCACAGCACGATAGCCGGCGATGTTCGCCATGGACGACAGCGCGTCCATCTTCTGCGCGCGGCTGATGCGGGGCACCATGTCCATCGCGATGACGTTGGCGCCCTGCGTCTTTGCAGTTTCCATGAGAGGGCCGTTCTGCGCCGGCCAGAAGAACGAGATGAGGGTCTGCCCCTCCTTCAGCTTCTTCGTCTCGGCCTCGGAGGGCGGCTGGACCTTGGCGACGATATCGGCCTCTTTCCAAAGGTTCGCGCCCGTGACGACCTTGACGCCTGCCTCCTGGTAGGCCGCGTCCGTAAAGCCGGCCTTCTCGCCGGCGCCCTTTTCGATCAGGCAGTCATAGCCAAGCTTCTGAAGGTCCCTGGCGCTTTGGGGCGTCATCGCCACGCGCGCCTCTCCCGTCGCCAATTCCTTCGGCGCTCCGATTCTCATGGGTCGCATCCCCCCGTTAGGTGGCCGTCCGGTACGACGCCCGCCCAACCTGTCTAAAGGCGGCCCCACAGTTTGCCAAGCGCTTGGAACTGCGCCTTTTGGCGCAGGTATACCGTATACCACCGCATTCAGCGAGGCGCCGACTGGTGCGTGCCCGAGCGGCACGCTAGGACTGGATGATGATCGATTTCGCTGCCACTCGCCGCTTCTTCGACCTCCCCGAGGGGTTGGTCTACATGGACGGCAATTCGCTTGGACCCTTGCCGCGCGCGGCGTTGCGGCGTCTCGAGCGCGCGACCCGGGACGAATGGGGCGGAATGCTCATCACTGCCTGGAACCGCGCGGGGTGGATGAACATGCCCCGCCGCCTCGGCGACCGCATCGCCCGTCTGATCGGCGCGCCCGAGGGATCGGTGGTGGTCGGTGACACCCTGTCGATCCGGCTTTGGCAGGCGCTTGCCGCCGCCCTGGACCTGAATCCCGACCGGCGGGTGATCCTCAGCGATTCCGGTAACTTCCCGTCTGACCTTTACATGGCGCAGGGGCTGATCCGCACGCTCGGTCGCGGGCACGAGTTGCGCGTAGTCGACCCCGACGATGTCGAGAGTGCCATCGATGACACCGTGGCCGTCGTGATGCTGACCGAGGTCGACTATCGGACGGGACGATTACACAACATGGCCGACCTTAGCGCGCGGGCGCGGGCCGTAGGCGCGCTGACGGTTTGGGACCTCGCCCATTCCGCTGGAGCCATCCCGGTCGACGTGGCGGGAGCCGGTGCGGATTTCGCTGTCGGCTGCACCTACAAGTACCTCAATGGTGGGCCGGGAGCCCCGGCTTTCATCCACGTCGCACCACATCACCTGCCGAACGTCGCCCCTGCCCTGGCCGGTTGGCTTGGCCATCGCGCGCCTTTTGACTTTGACCCGGACTACCGGCCGGCGGACGGAATCGACCGGATGCGCGTCGGCACTCCACCTGTCCTGCAAATGGCTGCTCTCGATGCCGCACTGGATATATGGGACGGCATCGACATGAACGACATCAGACGGAGGTCGATCGAGTTGTCGAAGCGTTTCGTTCGTGCCGTCCTCGAGGGCTGTCCCGACCTCACGCTTGCCTCGCCAGAGGATCCGAATGCGCGCGGCAGCCAGATTTCGTTCCGCCATCCACAAGGTTACGCCGTCATGCAGGCCCTGATCGACGTCGGAGTCGTTGGAGATTTCCGGGCACCCGACCTTCTTCGGTTCGGGATCACGCCGCTCTACTTGGTTGAGGACGACATCGACCGGGCGGCAGTTGCGCTCGCAAAAATACTCGACTCGAGAAGCTGGGACGACCCGCGCTTTCACCGCCGTTCCCCAGTAACCTGACGCCCTCGGAACCCCCACTACATCTTGGGGGTGAACAAGAAGCGATGCATACGTCTTGCGACATTTCACAAGCTGATGCAGGGTCAGGTTTAACGATTCCTTTTCGCCTTGCTGCCAACTCGCGCGGAACGGAAGACGACAAGAAACTGGGGGCAAGCGGCATCACTGCCGCGGGAGTAGTCTGTCATGCCTGTCGGCTATCGCGTCAATTTGGGCGGCAACACGCTTGATCCCGGCGATTCCGTCGGCACCACCCCAATCACTTTCACCACGGCGCAGACCATCGGAACGGGGAACTGGTCCTACACCTATTTCAACGGCTTCTTCAATGTGAACACCAGCGGCGGAGGCACCTACTACCTCGCCACTGACGGCTACGTCTATTTCGATCCCAGTGCCTCGAACGCCAACTCGCGAACCATCGTCACGGCCCAGACGACGGCAACCCCGGCCTACACCGGTCCGATTTACGGCACGACGGGCAACGACGCCGCGCTGAACGGCACCGACGGCGACGATACGATCTATGGAGGCAACCTTCCAAACCCGACAACGGGCACGGGCAACGACACGATCTCTGGCCGCGCCGGCGACGATACGATTTTCGGAGGCGATGGTGCGGACGTGATTTCCGGCGGGACGGGCTCGGACAGCATCCTGGGCGGTTCTGGTAACGACACGCTGGACGGCGGTGGCGGAGCGGCGACCTCTCTGCGGGCCGAGGAGTCGCTGAACTGGAACCTGCAGGGCGCGGACGAGGCGGGACTTGAAGCGGGCTTCACTCAGAACACCGGCGCTGTCTCTGTGGCCTTTTCTTACGCCGACGACGGCGCCGGCAACTCGGCTCAGGTCGAAACCGGATCGGCGCAGTATGTCGCGGGGGGCGAACCCTTTGCGACCAACTCTTCGCTCGAGCTGCGAGGCACCGGCACCGGCCCTACGTCGACCGCGATCCTGGAATTTTCAGGCAACGATCCTGACATATCGGACGAAGTCGCCAACGTTCGCTTCCGCATAAACGACGTCGATACCGGCGGCTGGCAGGACCGGATCGTGATCCTGGCCTATGACGCGGACGGCAATTCCGTGCCGGTCACGCTGACGGCGGCGGGCAACGACACGGTCTCGGGGAACACGATCACATCCGGCCCCGGCGGCGACAGCTCGAACGAGGCCGCCGGCTCGGTCCTCGTGCAAATCGCAGGACCGGTGGCACGGATCGAAATCGTCTATTCGAACCTCGCCGCCAGCAGCCAGCTCATCTTCGTCACCGATATTCACTTCCAGCCGATCGAGATCGACGGAGCCGATACGCTGGACGGTGGTACGGGAAACGATGCGATCGTCCTCGGCGGCGGCGACATCGGACGCGGCGGCGACGGGAACGACACCTTCACCATCAATGGGGCAGCGCTGACGGGGGCGGCCATCACCGTGGTCGGCGGCGAGGGCGCGGAAACCGGAGCGGGCGATACGCTCGACCTCACAGGCGTCCTCCAGAAGGGATCCATCGTCTATTCCAATCTCGACGACGGCGCGGGCGGCCTTTCGGGCACCGCGACGCTGATCGACGGATCGGTCCTCACCTTCTCGGAAATCGAAACGATCATCTGCTTCACGGCGGGCACAATGATCCGCACGCCGGGCGGCGAGAGACCGATCGAGACGCTCAAGCCGGGTGACATGGTCACGACACTGGATCGTGGCGCGCAGCCATTGCGCTGGATCGGACGCCGCACCGTGCCTGCGACAGGGGTTCTTGCGCCAATCCGCTTCGCCACCGGAAGCTATGGCAACCACCGCGATCTTCTGGTGTCGCCGCAGCACAGGATGCTATGCCGGGGTTATGCGGCGCAGCTTCTGTTCGGCGAAACCGAGGTGCTGGCCCCCGCGAAATCCCTCGTCGACGACTTTCAGGTGACGATCGACTACGGCGGGATGGTGACCTACGTCCACATGCTGTTCGACCGGCACGAGATCGTCATAGCGAACGGCGCCCCGTCCGAAAGCTTCTATCCAGGCAGTTGCGGCCTCGACAGCCTGTCCGATCCGTCGCGGGATGAGTTGTTCAGGCTTTTTCCGGCCCTTCGGTCGGATGCGGGATCCTATGGACCCGCAAGCCGGACCTGCTTGAAGGGTTCGGAAGCGCGCGCGCTGGCTTTCGCCTGAGGCGACGAGACGTCGCCGCGGAAAGTCACGGCGGCTCTCCGTGACAAGGTCGTCAGGCGCTCTTCAGCCTCGCGGGACGGTCGCCCTTGGCCCAGGACCGGGCCGCATCGCCGAACGCTTCGAAAAGCGGCTTCGAGACCGGATCCTGGTCGGCCTTGTATTCCGGGTGCCACTGCACGCCGAGCGCAAAGCCAGGCGCGCCCTCGACATAGATCGCCTCAGGCGTGCCGTCGGGTGCATGGCCGTCGATCACGATCCGCTCGCCCTTTGCCTTGATCCCCTGCCCGTGCAGCGTGTTGGTCATCACCTTCGGCTTGCCGAACAGACGATGGAACACGCCGCCTTCGGTCAGCGTCACCTCGTGCCGAAGCTCGAACTTCTGCTCGATGGTGCCGTCGGGCGGCATACGGTGGTTCATGCGGCCCGGAAGCTCGCGGATTTCGGGATAGAGCGAACCGCCCATGGCGACGTTCAGCTCCTGAAATCCGCGACATATGGCCAGGATCGGCTGCCCCTCTGCCACGCACTCGCGGATCAGGCGCAGGGCGAGACGGTCGCGCGAGCGGTCAAAGGTGCCGTGCGCCGGCGTCTCGTCCTCGCCGTATTCTTCGGGGTGGACGTTGGCGCGGCCGCCGGTGAAGACGAAGCCGTCGCAGACGCGCCGAAGCTCGGCCAGATCTACAAGATCGGGGCAGCTCGGAACGATGAGGGGCAGCGCACCGGCGACGTGCCGCACCGCCCAGCTGTTCATCTGACCGCCGACATGGACGGGGTACTGATCGTTCATGAGGTACGAGTTACCGATGATACCGACGACCGCCATGTGGACTTTATCCTTTCCGAGCCCTTGGCCCCAGTCTTGCCGAAACTTGGAGGAACGGCAATCCAATCGCACAGATCAGTGAAGAAACGCCTGAAATCGTGGCGTTTCCGCCTGCCTCAGCCCTGTTTGAGCTCAAGGCGGCGGCGGTGCAGGATCGGCTCGGTATAGCCCGACGGCTGGTCGATCCCTTCGAAGACGAGGTCCGAGGCCGCCTGGAACGCCACACCGTCGAAGCCGGGTGCCATCGGGCGGTAAGCCTGGTCGTCCGCGTTCTGGGCATCGACCTTGACCGCCATGCGCTTCAGCGCGTCGCGCACCTCGGCCTCGCTCACCACGCCGTGGCGCAGCCAGTTCGCAAGTGCCTGCGAGGAAATCCGGCAAGTCGCGCGATCCTCCATGAGGCCCACGTCGTGGATGTCGGGCACCGTCGAGCAGCCGACCCCCTGGTCGATCCAGCGCACGACGTATCCCAGGATGCCTTGCGCGTTGTTTTCGACCTCGGCACGGATCTCGTCGTCCGACCAGCGCGCATTGCCGGCGAGCGGGATCGTCAGGAGGTCGTCGAGCGAGCCGCGCGGGCCCTGCGCGGCGATCTCGCGCTGGCGTTCGAAAACGTCGGTCTCGTGGTAATGCGTGGCGTGCAGCGTCGCCGCCGTCGGCGACGGCACCCAGGCCGTGTTCGCGCCAGCCTTCGGGTGTGCGCCCTTCTCGGCCAGCATGTTCGCCATCCGGTTCGGCATCGCCCACATTCCCTTGCCGATCTGAGCGCGACCCGACAGCCCGCAGGCAAGTCCGATGTCGACATTCCGATCCTCATAGGAGTTGATCCAGGCCGTGTCCTTCATGTCGCCCTTGCGGATCATGGGTCCGGCTTCCATCGACGTACGGATCTCGTCGCCCGTGCGGTCGAGAAAGCCTGTATTGATGAAGGCCACGCGGTCCTTGGCGGCGCGGATGCACTCCTTGAGGTTGGCGCTCGTCCGCCGCTCCTCATCCATGATCCCCAGCTTCACGGTATTGGCGGACAGACCTAGCATCGACTCGACCTGGTCGAAAACCCGACAGGAGAACGCGGTTTCCTCGGGCCCGTGCAACTTGGGTTTCACAACGTAAATCGAGCCTTCGAGGCTGTTTTTACGGGGATCGGCGACAGGCTTCTTCAGGTCGTGCATGGCGATCAGCACCGTGACAGCCGCATCCATCAGGCCTTCGTGGATCTCGTCGCCGGATTCGAGACGTATCGCGGGGTTCGTCATCAGAAGCCCCACGTTCCGCACCAGCATGAGCGCGCGACGACGGACACGCACTTCTCCCGAGTCCGACTCGAAGGCATCGTCGGGCACAAGGGCGCGGGTGAAGGTCCGTCCGCCCTTCGTGACCTTCTCGGTGAGGTCGCCCTTCATCAGGCCCAGCCAATTGCGATAAGCGACGATCTTGTCCGCGGCGTCGACGCAGGCGACGAAGTCTTCGAGATCCATGATGGCCGTCACCGCAGCTTCGAGCTTGACGTCGGCGAGGCCGATGAGGTCGGATGCGGCGATCTCGGTTCCGGTGCTGAAATCAAGTATGATCCCCAGACCGTTGTGGCGGAACAGGAATTCGCTTCCCTTGGAGCCAAGGAGGAGGGCTTCGTCCTTCAACTTTGGAAAGGGCCGACCGTCCAGAGCGTCGGCCTTTGCCGCCAGCGCCCAAGACCCCTTCTCCAGCGGAAGGGCCTGATCCAGAAATGCCTTTGCCCAGGCGACGACGCGACCGCCTCGGAGGGCGTCGTATCCACCACCTTCAGGGGCGTCACCAAGCGCATCGGTGCCGTAGAGCGCGTCGTAAAGCGATCCCCATCGCGCATTGGCCGCGTTCAGCGCATATCGCGCGTTCGTGACCGGCACGACCAGTTGGGGTCCTGGAATCGACGCGATCTCGGCGTCCGTGCCTTCGGTGCCGATCGAGAAGTCAGGTCCCTCCGGCACGAGGTAGCCCATATCCTCCAGCATGGCCCGATAGGCCGGCATGTTGGAGACAGGCCCCGGATTATCACGGTGCCACGCGTCGAGCTTGCCTTGAAGTGCCGCCCTCTTGTCCAGAAGCGCGCGATTCTCGCCAGCCATGTCGTGGGCAATACGGCTCAGTCCGCTCCAGAAAGTCGCAGGATCTATCCCGGTGCCGGGAAGGGCCTCCTCCTCGAGGAATGCGGCGAGATCCGCCGCAACCTGAAGCCTGTGCCGTTCGACTCGCGCCATGCCTATCTCTCCTGCTTTTGAATACGACGGTCGAAGCTAGGCCCCGAATGCGAAAAGGAAAAGGGGCGTTGCCGCCCCTTCGTGTCGTGAACTTCCCGGAGGACTGAAGTCAGTTGCCGGTCGCGGCAGGAACACCATCAAGGGCCGGCTCGGTCTCTTCGACAACGACGCCGGGCGCCACCTGTTCAGTGTCGGTCACAACGCTGTCCTCTCCGGGAGTGTTGCCATCGGCGGCCTCCCAAGACAGCCAGATCAACATTGCAATGGCCGCGAAGCCTACGGCCAGCGCCATCCCCACGAGAGGGGTGCGATGGCGGCGAGCCTGGCGGTCGACGTTGGTATCGGGTGCGGACATGTAAAAACGCTCCTCTCAATCGGTGGACTTGGATTTGGCAGTCAACGCGCGCCGCCGATCTTCGTTCCTTTCGATACTTAGGTTGAGTCCTAAGTTTTCCCTTGCGCCCTCCCCGATCAAACGATAACAGTTAGGCTATACCCTAACTATTTCGGACCCAATGGACCTCTCGCCCTCACACCTCGACGCCCTCTTTCAGGCCCTGGGAGATCCGACCCGGCGCGCCCTGATCCACAGGCTGGCCGCGGGCCCGGCGACAGTGTCGGAACTCGCCCGCCCCTTCGACATGGCCCTGCCCTCCTTCCTCCTCCATATCCGCAGGCTGGAAGCCTCGGGCCTCGTCGCGACCTCCAAGGATGGCCGGACGCGCACCGTCACCCTCGTCCCCGGCGCCTTCACTCCCGTCCGCACCTGGCTCGATGACCAGCGCGACCTGTGGGAGGCGCGGCTCGACCGCCTTGAAACCTTCGTCACCGATCCATCGAAAGGACCCAAGAGATGAACGTGCAGACACCCGCCTCGCAACGCACCATGACGATCGAACGTGTCATCGACGCGCCCGTCGACCGCATCTGGGCCGCCTGGACCGACCCGGACAGCCTGCCCCAGTGGTGGGGACCGGACGGATTTTCGTGCCGGACCGACCGCATCGACCTGCGCGAGGGCGGAGAATGGGTCTTCGACATGATCGGTCCCGACGGCACCGTCTATCCGAACTGGCATCTCTATACGCGCATGACGCCGAACGAGCGCATCGAGTATACGCTGCATTGGGGGAAGGACGGCCCCAAGCACGCCGACAGCGTCGTGACCTTCGAGGACCGGGGCGGACGCACGCACGTCCTCATGCAGATGACCTTCGTCACGCAGGAAGAGCACGACAACGCCAAAGGCTTCGGCGCGGTCGAGCTTGGGCTCCAGACGCTCGGCAAGCTGGCACGGGCCATCGGAGCCGACCGAGCGGCTTGAGGCCATCCCCGGCCCGGCCTAGGCTCCGGCGCGAACAACGCCGGAGCTTCCCTTGAAAGACGCCGCCCCCCAAACCGTCCGCAGCGATCCCGTCCGCCTCGCCCAGTACCAGGCGCCGAACTGGCTGGTCGAAGATGTGCACCTGACCTTCGGCCTGCACCCCACCGCCACCCGCGTCACGTCCCGCATCCGCTTTCGCCCGAACCCCGACAGCGCGGACCGCGGCTTTCGGCTGGACGGTGAGGATCTGAAACTTCTCTCGGCCAGCATCGACGGTCGCGCGGTCGAACCGCGGATCGACGCGGAAGGCCTGACCGTCGACGCGCCGAACGACGCCTTCACCTGGGAATGCGAGGTCGAGATCGACCCGAAGGCAAATACGCGCCTCGAAGGGCTATACATGTCGAAGGGCATGTACTGCACGCAGTGCGAGGCCGAGGGGTTTCGCCGGATCACCTTCTATCCCGACCGCCCCGACGTCATGGCGCCCTTCACCGTACGGATCGAGAGCGACCAGCCCGTGCTGCTGTCGAACGGCAATCCGACCGCCTCGGGCGACGGTTGGGCCGAATGGCACGACCCGTGGCCAAAGCCCGCCTACCTCTTCGCCCTTGTCGCGGGAGATCTGCGCGCGACTTCGACGACGCACCGCACCTCCGAGGGCCGCGACGCGACGCTGAACGTCTGGGTCCGGCCTGGCGACGAGGATCGCACCGGCTATGCCCTCGACGCGCTGAAACGGTCGATGGAGTGGGACGAACGGGTCTACGGCCGCGCCTACGACCTCGACGTGTTCAACCTCGTGGCCGTCGACGACTTCAACATGGGCGCGATGGAGAACAAGGGGCTGAACATCTTCAACTCCAAGTACGTGCTGGCCTCGCCCGAGACTGCGACGGATCGCGACTACGAGTTGATCGAGGGCATCGTCGCGCACGAGTATTTCCATAACTGGACCGGTAACCGCATCACCTGTCGAGACTGGTTCCAGCTTTGTCTCAAGGAAGGGCTTACCGTCTTCCGCGACCAGCAGTTCTCGGGTGATGTGCGCGGGCACGCGGTCAAGCGGATCGACGACGTGCTGATGCTGCGCGCGCGGCAGTTCCGCGAGGATGCGGGGCCGCTGGCGCATCCGGTTCGGCCCGAGGAATATGTCGAGATCAACAACTTCTACACGGCCACGGTCTATGAGAAGGGCGCCGAGGTCATCGGAATGCTGCGGACCCTTGTCGGGCCAGAAGCGTATGACCGCGCGCTGACGCTCTATTTCGACCGCCACGATGGCGATGCGGCCACGATCGAGGATTTCTTCGACTGCTTCCAGGAGGTGACAGGCCATGCGCTGACCGGCTTCGAGCGGTGGTGGAGCCAGGCCGGCACGCCACGCGTCACCGCCGTCACGCACTGGTCCGGCGATGTGCTGACCCTCACGCTGCGCCAATCGACGCCCGCGACGCCGGGTCAGCCGCAGAAGGGGCCAGTGTGGATCCCCCTTGCTACGGGCGTACTGTCTCCCGGCGGGACGGAAATCTCATCCACGCAGGTTCTGACCCTCAAGACCCCGGAGGCCACATTCACACTGGAGAACGGAACGTGGCGGCCCTCCGATGGGCCGGTCGCCAACTCCCTTCCCGCCAGCGTCGAGCCGGCGCCGATCCTCTCGCTCAATCGTGGTTTCTCTGCCCCTGTGATTGTCGAGCGCAAGATAACGGACGCCGAACGGCTGATCCTTCTCGCTCACGACACCGACCCGTTCAACAGGTGGGAGGCGGGACGGCAGGTTGCGAAGGAACAGCTTCTGCGCGCGCTCGACGGTGCGGCCCTTGACCCTGCATGGTTCGACGCGCTTGGCCGCCTGATCTCCGACGACGGCCTCGAGCCCGCGTTCCGGGCGCTGGCACTCGGCCTGCCGTCCGAGGACGACATCGCGCAATCCCTTCATGACGGTGGACGAACGCCTGATCCCGGCCAAATCCATGCCGTTCGCGAAGACGTACTGCAAAGTCTCGCCGAAGCGCAGGCACCGCTTTTCCGGACCCTCGTCGACGCGCTCGTCACCCCCGGCCCCTACAGCCCTGACGCCGAGGCAGCCGGAAGGCGCGCGCTGCGGCTTCGTGCGCTCGACATGCTGTCGCGCACCGATGGCGGCGACGCTGCAGCAGAGGTCTTCGCCTCCGCCGACAACATGACCGACAGCCTGTCCGCGCTGGCCATTCTGATCCGTCGCGGCAGAGGCGACGCGGAAAGCGAGACCTTCTTCACCCGATGGCACGACGATCCGAACACGCTCGACAAGTGGTTCTCGACCGTGATCGGAAACGCGGACCCGGACGAGGCTGTCACCGTCGCGCGAAGGCTTACCGCCCTGCCCGAGTTCGACCCGAAAACGCCGAACCGCTTCCGCTCTGCCGTGGGTGCCCTGATCGGCCAACACCGCCGCCTTCCACCATGTGTCGGGCGAGGGCTACCGCTTCCTTGCCGACTGGCTGATTGTGCTCGACCCGATCAACCCGCAGACCGCCGCACGGATGACAACCGCCTTCGAGACCTGGCGGCGTTATGACGGAGACCGACAAGGCATGATGACCGACCAGCTGCGCCGGATTCTCGCGACCGGCCCCAGCCGCGACGTAACCGAGATCGCGACGCGCCTTTTGGGAGACGCGGCATGACCCGCGCCGTCCTCGTCACCGGCGCCTCGGGAGGGATCGGCGCCGCGACCGCGCGTCTTGCGGCGCGCGACGGCTGGGATGTCGGCATCGGCTGGAACAGTGACCGTGAGGGAGCGGAACGCACGAAGGCCGAAGTGGAAGCCCTTGGCCGGAAAGCTATTCTCCTTCAAGGCGACCTGTCGGACCCGGAAGCTATCGCGCGCGTCTTTGGGGCGTTCGACGCAGTCTTCCCGCGCCTGGACGCGCTCGTGAACAATGCCGGCGTCGTCGACACGCCGATACGCGTCGATCAGGTGGACGCTTCGCGTCTGCGACGGATGTTCGATGTCAACACGATCGGTCCCATCCTCTGCTCGCGAGAGGCGGTCCTGCGGATGAGCAGACTTCATGGCGGCGCGGGCGGCGTGATCGTCAACGTCTCGTCCGTCGCGGCGCGCATCGGATCGGCAAACGAGTATGTCGACTACGCCGCCGCGAAGGCCGCCATCGACACCTTCTCGAAGGGCCTCGCGGATGAGGTGGCGCGGGAGGGCATACGGGTCGATTGCGCTTCGCCCCGGTCTCACCGACACGGCAATCCACGGCAAGGGAGGCCAGCCCGGACGGGCGGAGCGTCTGGCCGACCGCGTGCCCATGGGCCGCGTGGGGACGCCCGAGGACATCGCCGAGGGCATCGTCTGGCTCATCTCGGATGCCGCGCGCTATGTCACGGGCACGACGCTCGACATCTCGGGCGGGCGCTAGGGGCTACTTCCGAAAGATGCGCCTGATTTCCTCGATGGCCTCACGCTGCTTCTCGGTCAGGGGCTCGGCGGACACCGCCTTCAGAAGCTCGAGCACAGGTCCCATGTCGCCCTTCGTCAGCTTGCAGAGCTGGCGCGAGGTGCGGGTGATGGCGGGCTCGGGTCCGTTGCACTGGGTCATCAGCCAGCGCCCGAGGATCATCAGTTCCTCGGCTTCCGGCAGCCCGACCTCGAGATAGCTTTGGATCGCGCGCAGGAGCGCCTGCCGCCGTTCCTCGGTCGGGAGGCCGTGCAGTTCCATGAACGCGGTGGCCACGGTGACGGCGGCGGTGTTCGGATCCTCGATAGCCTCGACCGGGTGCTGCGCCTTGTTGCGGCGAAAGCCCAGCCGACGCGCGGCAGCCCGGACGTCGTCGGCGACGCCCATCAGTTCCTGCGTCATCTCGGCTGCGTTTCGAGCGCGGTTCACGAAGATATAGACCCCGGCCAGAAGGGCGAGAACAGCGGCGATGATGTGCATGGGCGGCCTCTCGTCAGGCGGCCCGCGACATGACGGCGTCGCGCAGCGGCACCGTGTCGTAGTCGTCTTCGTCCGTCACGATGTCGGCGCTTCCCGAGACAAGCGCCTGTACCTCGGCCAGAGGCAGGGACCACAGGCGGGGATAAATGACCTCGAGCTGGCTCTGGACAATCATGCAGAACATGTCGCGCATCGCGAGAGAGCCCTCGCCACTGTTCATCTCGACGGCAAGGACGTTGGCGGCCTGGTTGACTTCGGCCTGGCTGGCCGACATCGACGCCAGATCGAGTACGGCCGAGGCGAAAAGGTCGTCGTCCATCAGGGACCGCGCGCTGTCGCGGCGGGACAGGAGCGGCAGGAAGAAAAGGGCATAACCGCCGAAGCCGAGCGACCCTTCGGTGCGGGCGAGCGCCTTGTCCGCCTCGGCCATGATGGAAGCGTCGTCCACCAGCATGTCGTCGGCCAGGAAATCGGAATGGCGTTCGTAGATCAGCGGGTTCGACGGATCGAGGTCAATCCAGTCCTCGAAGAGCTGCTGAAGCCGGTGCGCGCCGCCTGGCGAGCCGAGAGCCTGAAGATAGTGCGCCTCGGCCAGAAGGGGCGACATGTAGGCCAATGCGTCGAAGTTCGAGAGGATTTCGCCCGCCTGCACAAAGTGCTTCGCCATCCGTCGCCACAGATCGCGGTGAAGCTCCTCCGGCCAGGTTTCAGCACGGCAGGCTTCGCCGATCATCAGGTGTGCCCGCGCGGCCAGAAGGGCCAGCACATGACAGTCGGACGACCTTCGGTGCGTGTCGAGGAAGTGGCCAAGCTCGTCTTCAGCCGCTTCAAGGTCTGCAAGCGCAGTCCGCGGCATCTCGTCGATAAGACCTTTCAGGCCGGACAGCGCGGTTTTCACACCGACGTCGTGAAACCTCAGACCACCCGGAGTGGACTCCAGCGTCCGCTCCCATGCCGCAATCTGGTCGCCCAGTTGCGTCCACTCGTCCGACATCATCAGGTCGGCCGTCAGCCGTGCGACGCCCCGTCTTTCAAGCAGGTCCGGATCGTTCTCTTCGACGGGATATCGCCCGTTCAGGGCCCGGCTTTCGGCGGCGGCGGCGCGTTCGAGCCTGCCCTCGCGAAGGATCGCGCGCGTACGGGCGCGTGTCCGCAAGACCGACCACACCGCGATCGCGGCAGCGACCAGGGCTGCAAAAGCCAGCAGCATCTGGACGGAAAACGCTTGCAAGGACGGCATGGGCCTCTCCGATTGGTATCGGGACCCTGACCAGCCAATTCGTCAACTTTATGGCGATTGTTGGTGGAAATGCGCCTAATTTCTGGCCCTTAGGCTGACCTGACCCATAGAGGACGCCGCGAATTCTGGATCAGGGACACCGTGGGAGCATGACGGCCACCTAGCGCAAGCGTAGCGGCCTTCAGAACTTCGATGGCCTCTTCGGACTTCTCCGGCAAGGCCGACGGGTTGATCGGTTCGCCGAAGGTCAGCCGGTAGGGCTGACGATCCTTGTTCAGCGTCTCATGGAACAGCGTGATGTCCCTGAGCGTGGGGTGGATGAGGTCGAAGAGGTAGAACAGCGCCGAATTGCGCGCCCTTATATTCAAAGGGATCACGGGCAGATCATACTTGCGCGCGATCATCGCGGCCGAGGGCATCCAGGGTCGTTCGTGCAGCTTCAGGCCCCGGCGCTTCGCAAGACGGCCCGACGGGAAGATGACGCCCAGGCGCTTCGCCTCGAACGCCTTCCGGGTGTATTCCATCGTCTCGCGCGTGCGGGCGCGCGTGCGTTTCTCCAGCCGCCATTCGACCGGCGCGATCATGCTTTCGAATTGAGGAAGAATCCGCAGGATGTCCGAGTTGGCATAGACGAACATGTCCGGCCGGATCGAATGAAGCGCGTGGAACAGCATGATACCGTCCGCAATGCCCGTGGGATGGTTCGCAACGATGATCGCGCCGCCCTGGCGCGGTACGTTCTCGAGCCCCTTCACCGTGACGTCCTTCGCCAGAAGCGATGCCACATGTGACATGATCCGCTCGGTCGGCCAGTCCTGCACCACCTCGCCTACGGCGACGGTGCGGTCGTAGCCCAATACGGACATCAGCGCCCGCCGTGCCAGTCGCCCATGGAGGGTATCGCGGTAGAGCCAGGGCGCGCGTTCTTCAATCAGGGGTGTCAGTCGATTTTTCATGGCAGGCTTAGATCCGACAGGTGCAACACTTCCGTGACGGGAGCGACGACGAAACGGTCGGGTGGGGACAGTCGTGTCCTCGCACTCATCTCGCCAAGGCTTGTGCAACAGCCCATCGCAGCCCCCTGACCCATATCTAGCACTGCCCTCGCCCTCCGGCGAGATCTCAGCGAACTCTTCCCGCAAAGTCCCGTGAAAACAGGCGGTTCGCCGCCCACTCGTCGCGGAACGGCGTCAGGGTCTTTCCTTGGGGCGCACCTCGGCCAGCGACCGGCAATAGGTCTGGGACCGTGTGTAGCGCTGCATGTCAGATCGCATCCAGTCCGTGCGGATCGGACCCCAGTCGGCGGCGACGCCTTTCCAGCGGCTTGCCTCGACCGCGATGGCGCGGTCGCGGGGAACGGTCACCGACATGATGCGGATGGCGCAATTCAAGTTCGAGGGACCGTGCTTGAGACCCTCGCCGGACTGGACGCGGCATTTTCGAAACTCGGCCGTCTGCGGATAAATCTGTAGAAGACCGTACCACAGCCCGCCTCCGCCCACAGCGCGCGGATCCCACGTGCTTTCATAGCGGGCAAGCGTCGACAGAAGGGCGGCCCAGAAGGCGGCGCGGTCCTCGCGATCGTTTTCGGCATAGGCGGGGCACCACTCCTCGATGTCCTGCGGCACGACGTCCAGCAGTTCCTCGCCATGAGTTTCTACCGCTGACAGAACGACACGGGTCCAGAGATCGCCGTCGCTGCGATTTTCCCATCTCGCACGCGGCAGATCATTGTTGCGCGGCGCGGGGCGAGCGACTTCGGGGACGGCCGCCGGAGCGACGGCTGCGGCCTGCGTCATCGGAGGGACCATGTAGGGCGAGGGTCGCATCTCGACCTGCGCCCAGGCACCGCTGGCGCAGACCGCAAGCGCGGCTGCGGCGAGCCCTTTCATCCGTGGCACCACGGCTGCGACCGGGTCGCGGCCTGAATGTCGGCGCGCTTTGAGGCGGTGTGGAACGGCCCCCAGTCGGCGGCCACGCCGCGCATTCCGGCCGAGATCACACCGTCGCGCGGAACCGTCACGGCCATAATGCGGATCCCGCACGACAGGTTGGCGCCCCCGTCCTTCAGCGCCCCTGCCGACGCGGCGCGGCATCCATAGCCCTGCGCGGTCTGCGGAGAAATCTGAAGAAGACCGAGCCATGCCCCGCCACCGCCCGCAGCCTCGGGCCGCCAGGTGCTTTCGTGCTTGGCGAGTGCCGAGAGGAAGGTGACCCAGAACGCCTTGCGGCCTTCGCGGTCCAGATGCGCGTATTGAGGGCAGTAGGTGTCGATATCACCGGGAACGGTATCGACGAGAGAGGTCCCGTACCCATCGAGCGCGTCCATCGCCGACTTCGTCCAGGCTCCGGCCTCTGGCCGTCCGTCCCAGAGCGAGCCTGGCATCGGCGCGATCTGTGCTGCCTCGGGAGCACGACCGCATGACGACAAGGCCATTCCGAGAACGACTGCGAAAACTGCGATCCGACGCATGTGCCGACTGTCCCTGACATCGCCCCGGCCTGGAACGAAGCATGGAAAAGCCCCCGGGGCCAAGCCCCGGAGGCCATTGTTTCCAGTGCATCGGCGGGTTTACGCCGCTTCGCGAGCGTGCGTTCCCTCTTCGATCTCTTCGATGATCTTCGCCACGAAGGCGTCGAGGTCGCCGGGATTGCGGCTCGTCACGATGCCGTTGTCGGCGACGACCGCGCTGTCTTCCCACTCGGCGCCGGCGTTGATCATGTCGGTCTTGATCGACTTGTACGACGTCAGCTTGCGCCCCTCGACGATGCCGATCTCGGCCAGAAGCCACGGTGCGTGGCAGATGGCGGCGACGGTCTTGCCTCCGTCGTAGAACGACTTGATGAACTCGAGGGCCTCTTCTTCGACGCGCAGAAGGTCGGGGTTCATCTGGCCGCCCGGCAGGACGATGGCGTCGTAATCCGAGGCCAGCGCCTGACGGATAGGCTTGTCGACCGACACGCTGCGGCCCCAGTCTTTCTGGTCCCAGCCCTTGATGTCCTCGCCATCGGGCGAGATGACGTGCACTTCCGCACCTGCGTCCTTCAGCTTCTGAAGGGGGACTTCCAACTCGGACTGCTCGAACCCGTGGGTGGAGAGGATGGCGATCTTGGCTTCCGAAATCTTCGGCATGGTGGACTCCTTGTGGTGAATTTCGTTGGTTCATCCGGACAACGGACGTCACGCGCAGGGGTTCCCCCTTGAAGCGGACCCCCGCCCCGTCCTAGAACCCGCCCGTTCCGCGTGATGGAGATGGACCGATGCTCGACCTGACCTACGAGGCTCCGAAGCCAAGGGTGATCGCAGGCGCCACGGGCGACTGGGAACTGGTGATCGGTCTCGAAGTCCACGCGCAGGTCGCTTCGAAAGCCAAGCTCTTTTCCGGCGCCTCGACGCAATTCGGGGCCGAGCCGAACTCGAACGTGGCTTTCGTCGATGCCGCGATGCCCGGAATGCTTCCCGTCATCAACGAGGGCTGCGTGGCGCTTGCCGTGAAGACGGGGCTGGGGCTGAAGGCGAAGATCAACCTGACCTCGGCTTTCGACCGGAAGAACTATTTCTATCCGGACCTGCCGCAGGGCTACCAGATCAGCCAGCTTTACCACCCCATCGTGGGCGAGGGCGAAGTGATCGTCGACATGGCCCCCGGCATCGCGCGGCGCGTGAGGATCGAGCGCATCCACCTCGAGCAGGACGCGGGCAAGTCGATCCACGACATGGATCCGCATATGTCCTTCGTCGATTTGAACCGGACCGGCGTGGCGCTGATGGAGATCGTCAGCCGCCCCGACATCCGGGGGCCTGAAGAGGCGGCGGCCTATGTCGTGAAACTGCGCCAGATCCTGCGCTATCTCGGCACCTGCGACGGGAACATGCAGAACGGCAATCTGCGCGCCGACGTCAACGTCAGCGTCTGCCGTCCCGGCGACTACGAAAAATACGAGGCCACTCAGGACTTCTCGCACCTTGGCACGCGTTGCGAGATCAAGAACATGAACTCGATGCGCTTCATCCAACAGGCCATCGAATACGAGGCGCGACGCCAGATCGCTCTTCTTGAGGACGGAAAGTCCGTCACCCAGGAAACCCGCCTCTACGATCCCGACAAAGGCGAGACGCGGTCCATGCGGTCAAAGGAAGAGGCGCACGACTACCGCTACTTCCCCTGCCCCGACCTGTTGCCGCTCGAGATCGAGCAGGCCTGGGTCGACGACATCGAGGCCTCGCTGCCTGAACTGCCAGACGCGAAGAAGGTCCGCTTCGTGACCGACTTCGGCATGACCGAGTACGACGCGAGCGTTCTGACGGCGGACGTCGAGAGTGCCGCGTACTTCGAGGAAGTGGCGCGGGGCCGTGACGGCAAGGTTGCGGCGAACTGGGTGATCAACGAACTCTTCGGCCGACTGAAGAAGGAAGGCCACGAGATCGGCGAAAGCCCGATGACGGCCCGGCAACTAGGCGGCATTCTGGACCTCATCGCCTCTGACGCCATCTCGGGCAAGATCGCCAAGGACCTGTTCGAGATCGTCTATACCGAGGGGGGCGATCCCGCTGCCATCGTCGAGGCGCGCGGCATGACCCAAGTCACCGACACCGGCGCCATCGAGGCGGCGGTCGACGAGGTGATCGCGGCGAACCCGGCTCAGGTCGAAAAGGCCAAGGCCAACCCCAAGCTTGCAGGCTGGTTCGTGGGCCAGGTGATGAAGGCGACGGGCGGCAAGGCTAACCCTGCCGCCGTGAACCAGATCGTCGCTGCGCGGCTCGGGCTCTAGGCTCCGGCCGCGCCGACGGTATCTGTTTCAGTCCGGGTTGAAGCCCGACCAGTCGCCTTGGGCGCCATGCGTCGAGCGGTAATCCATCACCTGCTCGCGGAAGTCTTTGGGCTGATCCGACAGGTTGCCGCGCGTCACGCCGAGCTGCTCGAGCCGTTCCCATTTCGCGACGCTGGCGGTCTGATCCGGAGGCGTAGGTGTCGGGCCAGGATTCGGGTTCGGGCCCGAGTCGTTGTCGTCCCGCGACACACGGCGCCCTCCATTCGGGCTGTCGCTTTCGGCGGGTGCGGGGCGGAACAGGCCGCTTAGAAATCCGGCGATGCCGCCATTCGTGATACGTTCGGGCGCCACGGCGCTGCGGGCGAAGCCGGACGGGCCGCAATCCATTTGCGCGAAAAGGTCTTCGGGAACGCTGGCGTCCAGCCTCTCGCAATAAACCTGACTTCCTTGCGCCGACTGCTGCCCCACGTTCGCGTCCGACACGCCGGCCGCGCCATAGCCGCCCGCGAAAAGCGGGAGCGGCGCAATCGTGAGAGCGACTGCGGTTACGATTGTTGTCGAAGAATTATGGAATGCCTGCTTCATGATGACCTCGAATCTTGAAGATGCTGCTCGTTCTTTTGCGGTCTGTTTAATGAATTCTTGCTGAAGGTGCGATCCGAAGTCGTCCGGCTAACGACGCGTAGGCGGGTTTTGACCGGCGGAGCTGTGGATAGTTCCACGTTTGGCGCGGCGTCGCATCTCGCACTCGGCCTCCTGCTCTTCCGTCGCGCGCCTGCCTTTGGTAAACAACGCTTCGATCAACGAGAGGCCTCCATGCGCAAGTTCGAATACAAGGCCGTCCCCGCCCCGGCCACCGGCACCAAGGCGCGCGGGCTGAAGACCACCGAGGAGCGGTTCGCTCTCTCCCTTTCGACGCTTCTCAACGAGATGGCGGACGAAGGCTGGGAATACGTCCGCGCCGAGACCCTTCCTTGCGACGAACGCAAGGGGCTGACGGGCACGCAGACGACGTATCAGAACGTCCTTGTCTTCAAGCGCTTCCTGACCGAGGCCATGTCCCTAACCGACCCGCGCGCCACAGTGTCGGCTCCCCCCGAGCCAGAGCTAGCGCATCATGCGTCCGAGCCGGTGGTGCCGCGCCGAGTGACCACGTCCCCGCCACAGCCGGGAATCGTTCCCAGTCTCGGGGCCGCCCGTCGGTCGGATTAGGGGCCTACGGTCAGACGAAGAGCGTGGACGCGGGTCAGAAGCTCCCGCCCGAGCGCTTCGTGGATGGCACGGTGACGCTCGATCCGCGACAGTCCTCGGAACGCCGGGCCCTGGATGCGAACATGGAAATGGGTCTCGCCGCCCTCTTTCCAGCCGGAATGACCGCGGTGCTGCTCGCTTTCGTCTTCCACCTCGAGGAGCGTTGGCGCGAACGCGCCGTCCAGCCTCGTACGCATTTCTTCGATCACGCTCATTTTTCCCGAATACCCCTTCAAACCGCTGACGGCGTAGCTAAACTCTTTGGTCCGAGTCGGAAAGGCAGGTGACAGATGACGGATGACCCGTTCGGTTTCGATCTCCGGGTATCGGCTGACAAGAAAAAGCGCTCCCGCGGGCGGCGTGGCATGTCCGGTGCCTTCGAAACCTCGACCCGTGTCTGCGAGCACGCCGGATGTCAGGAGACGGGCCAATATCGGGCGCCCAAGTCTCCCGACGACCTCGACGAGTATTTCTGGTTCTGCAAGGATCACGTCCGCGAGTACAATCTGAAATGGAACTTCTTCCACGGTCAGACCGAGGAGGAATTCTCGGCTCAGGTCGACAGCGACCGCGTGTGGGGCCGCGAGACCAAGCCCTTCGGCAAGAAGGGGGACGAGCAGCGCGCCTGGTCGCGACTGGGGATCGACGACCCGCATCAGATCCTCGGCGAGAACGCCACACGCAATCCCGGCAAGTCGATCAGCGGAGGCACTCGCAAGCTGCCGCCGACCGAGCGTCGCGCGCTCGACATTCTCGACGCCAAGGATCACTGGACGAAGGCTGAAATCCGAAAGTGCTACAAGGGTTTGATCAAGGTTCTTCATCCCGACATGAACGGCGGCGACCGCGGACACGAAGATCAACTGGCCGAGGTCGTGTGGGCATGGGACCAGATCAAGGAAAGCCGGAACTTCCAGTCCTGATGCGAAGCCGCCCCCGGTGAGAGGACCGGAGGCGGGCTGGGAGATGCTCGACGGGACGCTTGTCGTACGCCTTAGAGGGACATTCGTCTTATCGCACTAGGGCGTGGAGTTTACGTGGCCGATCCGGACAGCGTTCGTGCAGCGTGCCGTCTAGGTGTGCAGTGTTATGCGCCAGATGCGCAGACGTGGCGGTCAGGCGGCCTGGAACACCAGGCTGACGCCATTCAGGCAATGCCGCTTTCCGGTCGGCGCAGGTCCATCGTCGAAGATGTGGCCGAAGTGGCTGCCGCAGCGGCGGCAATGCACCTCGGTGCGTCGCCCGAAGAGCGAGCGGTCGTCCTTGGTGCGCACGGCGTCGGGAAGGGACTGCCAGAAAGAAGGCCAGCCCGTACCGGAATCGAACTTGTGCTTGGACGAATACACCGGAAGCTCACATCCCCGGCAGAGGTAGGTGCCGTCGGCGTAGTTCTTGTCGAGCGGGCTCGATCCTGCACGCTCGGTCCCTTCGTCTCGCATGACGTCGTACTGCGCCGGCGTCAGCATCGCGCGCCATTCGGCATCTGACCGCGCGACCTCGAAGGTCTGGGCGAGTACGGGACGCCCGATGACGGCGACAAGCGCCGATCCGGCAAGTGCGGTGGACAGGAATGCACGTCGGTTCATGATATCCTCACTGAGTAATCGTTGCCTTTATATACGCAGTGGGGCGCACACGACGAAGTCACGTTCCCGCGTAGGATTGTTACGGAGCTTCAAGGGGAAACGCCCCGCCCTTTCGGGCGGGGACGCCTCACGCACCAGGCAAATCGTTACGCGACCAAACGATCCGCATACGGTCGGCGCGAGGTCTCCCAGATTCGGGCGAACAATCGGTTAACCCTGAATAGAGGCCGCATTCTGGAGCCGACGCCTTGCACCCTCGGGCCAAATCGGGCAGGTGGTGATCGGGCACCCTGCCCGCCGCGAAGCGAAGGGTTTGACATGGACTATCGCCGGATCGACGTCGACGCGAAGCCGACCGAAGAAATCAACGTCCGCGACGTTTTCGGCATCGATGTCGAGATGAAGGTCAGGGGCTTTTACGAAGCGAACGACCGCGTCCCGCCGATCGATCCGACCTACAAGTTCGACCCCGACACCACGCTCGCGATCTTGGCGGGCTTTCAGTACAACCGCCGCGTCCTGATCCAGGGCTATCACGGCACGGGCAAATCGACCCATATCGAGCAGGTCGCCGCGCGGCTCAACTGGCCCTGCGTGCGCGTCAACCTCGACAGCCACATCAGCCGGATCGACCTGATCGGGAAGGACCAGATCAAGGTCGACAAGGGCGTGCAGATACACCGAGTTCCAGGAAGGCATCCTGCCTTGGGCGCTGCGCAATCCTGCCGCCATCGTGTTCGACGAATACGATGCAGGCCGCGCGGACGTCATGTTCGTGATCCAGCGCGTGCTGGAAGTCGACGGCAAGCTGACGCTTCTGGACCAGAACGAGGTCATCGACCCGCATCCGTACTTCCGGCTGTTCGCCACCGCCAACACCGTCGGTCTGGGCGACACGACGGGACTTTACCACGGGACACAGCAGATCAACCAGGCGCAGATGGACCGCTGGTCGCTGGTTTGCACGCTGAACTATCTCAGCCACGACGCCGAAGCCGCGATCGTCCTGTCGAAGGCGCCGCACTACAACACCGAGAAGGGCCGTCGCGTCATCGGCCAGATGGTGACGGTGGCCGACCTGACCCGGACCGCCTTCATGAATGGCGACCTCTCGACGGTGATGAGCCCGCGGACCGTGATCTCCTGGGCGCAGAACGCCGAGATTTTCCGCGACGTGGGCTACGCTTTCCGCCTGACGTTCCTCAACAAGTGCGACGAACTCGAGCGTCAGACGGTGGCCGAGTTTTATCAGCGCTGTTTCGATCAGGAATTGCCGGAAAGCGCCGCGTCGCTCGCCGTCTGAGCGGCCCTTCGACCATCTAAGAGCCACCTTCGTCCCTCCGAACCGGGATGTTGCGGTTTTGCGCTTGCCATGAACTGAACACGTTCCGATCAATGGATCGGCAATTTTCGGGCCCTATGTTCGATTTATGGGCGCTTTGAGAAAAGCAATCGCGGCGCTTGCAGTCGTCGCCATTCCGTCCGGTCCCGTCGGGGCCGCGCCTGACATCTTCTGGACATTCGCCGGCTGCACGGGTCGATTGTCGGCCCTGATGGAACATCAGTGGCTCATGTCCGATCCCGCCTCCGACCGCACGAAGGCACAACGCGCGGCGATGATAACGCTCCTCGACGCGACGACACCCGCAGAGCAGATGCGCCATGCGCTGTCACGCCGGATCGAGGCGAAACAGGCGCAGGCCAGTCTTCTGACCCGCGCCACCTTCAATGACGACCCTAAGGACGCAGACTGGGCCTTCAGGCGTTCGGAAGCCGAGATCGCCGCCTGCGTGGGCCTTCTCCTCGGGTAAGGCGTCAGGCCGCTTCGGCGCGCGCCTCGGCACGAGCGTCAGCGGTGACTTTCGTCCACCATGCAAGGTCGGTCAGCATCGCATCGGCCGAGGGCGCGATCGCCGCCTCGATCTCGCCCATCTCGCCGCCCGCACCCATTGGATGGACTTTCAGGAAGGCCTCGCCCTGAATGTGGACGCCGAAGCGGATCGGCACCATCTGAAGCTCGATGGCGATTGTCCGCAGGTGCTCGGCCGCGCGCGACGCGCCGGTCATACCGTAACCCACGATCGCCATCGGCTTGCGGACCCACTCGACATAGGCCTGATCCAGCGCGTTCTTGAGCGCTCCCGTGATGGAGCGGTTGTATTCGGGCGTGACGAAGAGGAAAGCGTCGAAGGTCGCGAGCTTCTTCTGCCATGCGACGGCGTTCGGATCCTTCGAGGGCGCCCAGAGGTTCGAGGTCGCCTCGTCAAAGAAGGGAATGTCGTAGTCGGCCAGGTCGAGGACCTCCACGTCCCAGGCACCGAAGTTGCGAGCGCGGTCCGCGATCCAGCGGCCGGGCTTCTCGACGAACCGTGACGATCGGGTAGAGCCGTAAATGACGGCCAGGCGGGGTTTCGGGTCCATATCGGTATCCTTATGTTGCAAGGTGTGAATTAGTTACCACCTGTAATCTGGAACCCACGCGAGCCGACGCAAGAAGGCACGAGGACGAGACGAGGAGACAGCGATGACACGAGGTCACACGAACGAAACCTGCCAGACGATCAGCGAGCTTCTCAGCCGCGTCGGCGACAAGTGGACGATCCAGATCATCCGCGCCCTGTCTGCCGGGCCCATGCGCTTCAACGCTCTGAGGCGTGAAATCAGTGATATTTCGCAGAAGATGCTGGCCGGGACGCTGAGGAACCTCGAACGCGACGGGTTCGTCAGCCGCTCCGTTCAGCCCACCAAACCGCCGAGCGTGACCTACGCCCTGACCGAACTCGGCGAGGACTTACAGCGCCCGGTGTTCGCCCTCGCACAATGGACCGGCGAGAATGCACCGCGCATCCACGCCGCGCGTACCGCCTACGACGTGACGCAGACCGGCGGACAGGACGTCGCCTGAGCGTCGGATATTGATGCGACCCGGCAAGAGTGGTTTACCGCAAGACATGAGCACCCCGAACGACAACCCGGCCGATCCCTTCAAGAAGGCGCTGGCCGAGACCACCAAGACGCTTGCGGACGACCCCGAGTTGAACGTGACGTTCTCGGTCGATCCCCCCGGCATGTCCGCCGAGGGAATGCGGCTGCCGCAGGTCACGCGGCGGATGACGCGGGATGAGGTGCTTCTGGCGCGCGGGACCGCCGACAGCTATGCGCTGCGGCGCAGGTTCCACGACGAGGCGACGGCCAGCCGCTATGCGCCGCAGGGACCGCTTGCCCGCGAGATCTTCGAAGCCATGGAATGGGCGCGGTGCGAGGCCGTGGGCGCGCGCGCCATGCCGGGGACGCAGGGCAACATCGACGCGCGCATCGAGCACGAGGCGAAGCGGAAGGGCTACGACCAGGTCCGCGAGATCAACGAGGCGCCACTTCCGGTTGCGGCGGGGTATCTTGTCCGGCAACTGGCCAGCGGGCGGCCCCTGCCCCCGTCGGCCGGTCATCTTCTAGACCTCTGGCGCGACAGGATCGAGACGCAGGCGGGGGGGACGCTCGAGTCGCTGAAGGACAAGCTCACGGACCAGGCTGCCTTCGCGCGCTTCGCCCGCCAGGTGATCACCGATCTCGGCTATGGAGACCAGATCGGCGACGATCCCGATAGCGAGGACTCCGACGAGGATCAGGACGCCGAGCAGGACAGCGACCAGCAGGACAGCGACCAGGACCAGGACGACAGCCAGGATACGCAGGACGACAGCGACGCCGCTCCCGAGGAAAGCCAGGATCGCGCCGAGGACGAGGCGCAGGCACAGGTCTCCATGGACGACCTGTCCGACGCCGAGGGCGGCGACGAGACCGAGATGCCGCAGGGCGAGGCCGAGATCGAGCCGCCGCAACCGATGCCCGTCAGCGACGCCGACCCGAACTACAAGGTCTTCACCGGCGACTTCGACGAGGAGATCAAGGCCGAGGATCTGGCCGAACCGGAAGAGCTGGAGAGGTTGCGCGCCTACCTCGATCAGCAACTCGACCCCTTGAAGGGCGCGGTCGGGCGACTGGCGAACAAGCTTCAGCGCCGGCTTCAAGCGCAACAGAACCGCTCGTGGCTTTTCGACTTGGACGAGGGCATCCTTGATGCTGCACGGCTGGCGCGGATCGTTGCCAACCCGACGGTGCCGCTGGCCTACAAGATGGAGAAGGACACCGAATTCCGCGACACGGTCGTGACGCTTCTTCTCGACAACTCGGGGTCCATGCGCGGTCGTCCCATCTCGATTGCCGCCATCTGTGCCGATGTGCTGGCGCGCACGCTGGAACGCTGCAACGTCAAGGTCGAGATCCTGGGCTTCACCACGCGCGCCTGGAAGGGCGGACTATCGCGCGAGAAGTGGGTGGCCGAAGGGCGTCCGCAGGTGCCGGGCCGCCTGAACGACTTGCGCCACATCATCTACAAGTCCGCCGACGCGCCCTGGCGGCGGGCCCGGCAGAACCTTGGGCTCATGATGAAGGAAGGCCTTCTGAAAGAGAACATCGACGGCGAGGCGCTGGAATGGGCGCACCGCCGCCTTGCGCCTCGAAACGAGGCCCGCAAAATCCTGATGGTGATCTCGGACGGGGCGCCGGTCGACGATTCAACTTTGTCCGTCAACCCCGCGAATTTCCTGGAGAAACACCTCCGCGACGTGATTGCGATGATCGAGCGGAAGAAGCGGGTTGAGCTTCTTGCAATCGGGATCGGGCATGACGTGACACGCTACTACGACCGCGCGGTGACGATCACTGACGTCGATCAGCTTGCCGGCGCCATGACAGAACAGCTTGCGTCGCTCTTCGAAAGCGATCCGCGCGCGCGCAAGCGGCTGAAGCGATTGCAGAAGGTGTCCTAGGACGCTGCTGCCAGGTCACGTCAATACGGATCGCGCAGCGGGAAACCGTAGTATCTTCGCCTACGGCCGCGCACGCGGATCGGCAGCAGATGCTCGGGATATCCGAACAGCAGAGCCAGCGCCTCGATGCCCACGAGAATGGCGATGAGCTTGGCGATGCGCCCGATCCACGAGGCGTCCTCCAGCATTTTGTCGCTGCGCATTTCGCCGCTGTCCGGATCGTATCGCCCCGGAACAACGTCGCCGGCCTCATGCTTGGCGGGACGAGACCAGATGTTTCCGGCATAGCTGTCCAACTCGACGCCATCGAGTGCAAGGACGGGGCGGTAGGTGAAAAGGCCGTCAGCATCCCGCCGCGAGTTGATCTTCAGCACGATCAGGGTCGCCGGATCGGATCTCGCGATGAACTCCTGCGACCCGTCGGCAAACAGCGCGCCGACGAGCCAAAACAGGATCGCTGCGATGGAATACTTAAGGCTGGCAAACATTCCGTTTCTGTCCGGTTCCTTCAGGTCCGCCATCGAGGACAGCATGGAAATGCGGCAGGCTCGTGGACATGGACGAATTCTCGAAGGCAATGCCGACTTGGCAGCCTCACATCGCGCTTGCGCCCTCGCCGCCCTTCCTGTTCCCTCCGCGCATGTTCCAAAGCTTTGCTTCCACCGCCTCGCCCGACCAGGGACCGCCGCGTCTCGCAGCCCTTCGCGCCGAGATGGAGGCGGAGATGCTGGACGCCTTCCTTGTCCCCCGTTCGGATCGGCATCAGGGCGAATACGTGGCGCCGGCCGACGAGCGTCTGTCGTGGCTGACGGGGTTCACGGGATCCGCCGGGTTCGCGGTCGTGACAGCCGAGGAAGCCGCGATCTTCGTGGACGGACGCTATCGGCTTCAGGTGGTCGCACAGGTGGCGCCGGATTTCACCCCGGTCGACTTCCCGAAAACCCGTCTCGGTCCGTGGCTCGCCGATCATCTGCCGGCGGGGGCACGAGTAGGGTTCGATCCCTGGCTCCACACGACGGACGAGATCGAGGCGGCGCGCAAGGCCGCGCCCGAGATCGGGCTCGTCGCCTGCGACAACCTCGTCGACCGGGTCTGGCCAGACCGCCCTCCTATGCCGTCAGCCCCGGTCAAGGCGCATCCGCTGGACGTCGCAGGCGAGACGTGCAGCGCGAAGCGGGCCCGGCTGGCCGATGAGCTGCGCCTTGCAGGTCAGCGGGCCGCTGTCCTCACCCTGCCCGACTCGATTTGCTGGCTTCTGAACATCCGCGGCTCGGACGTGGCGCGAAACCCGGTGGTCCAGGCCTTCGCCATCCTCTTCGACGACGGGCGCGTCTCGGTCTTTTCGGACCCTCAGAAGTTCGACGACCTCGCAAGGGATCCGGACGTCGACATTCATCACTGGGAGGCGTTCGAGGCGGCTCTCACACAGCTCTCCGGCCCGGTGCGCGTCGACCGCAAGACAGCGCCCGTCGCGGTCGCGACCATTCTCAGCGAGGCCGAGGTCGAGGCTCGTTGGGGCGACGATCCCTGTATCCTGCCGAAGGCGCGGAAGAACCCGGCCGAGATAGAGGGGATGCGCGAGGTGCATCTGATCGACGGCGCGGCCATGATCGAATTCCTGCGCTGGCTCGACGACCGCGCGCCCAAGGGCGGGCTGACCGAGATCGGCGCGGTGAAGGCGCTGGAGGGCTTTCGCCGTCAATCGAACCAGCTTCAGGACATATCTTTCGAGACGATCTCGGGCGCAGGTCCGAACGGCGCGATCATCCACTATCGCGTCACCGAAGATACTGACCGTGAAATCCGGTCAGGCGAACTGTTTCTGATCGATTCCGGCGGGCAGTACCTGAAGGGAACGACCGACATCACGCGTACGGTGATCGTGGGCGAAGCGACCGACGAGATGCGGACGCAGTTCACCCGCGTGCTTCAGGGCCTTATCGCCGTGTCGATGGCGCGCTTCCCGCGCGGCGTCTCGGGGCGCGACATCGACCCCTTGGCCCGTGCGGCGCTTTGGCGTGCGGGGCAGGACTTCGACCACGGGACCGGGCACGGCGTCGGTGCGTATCTGTCGGTCCACGAGGGGCCGCAACGCATCTCTCGCATCTCAGAGGTGCCGCTCGAACCCGGAATGATCCTCTCGAACGAACCCGGTTACTATCGTGACGGCGCCTATGGCATCCGGCTGGAAAACCTTATCGTCGTCCGAGAAGCCGAGAAGATCGGAGACATGCGCGATCAACTCGACTTCGAGACCCTGACCTTCGTGCCCTTCGACCGGCAATTGATCGACACAAGCCAGCTAGGACCTTGGGAAATCGACTGGCTTGACCGCTACCATGCCGAAGTGCGACAGAAGCTGACTGACCGAATTTCGTCGGAGGCGCGGGACTGGCTCGATGCCGCCACGGCGCCCCTGCCCCGCGCGTGACACGCCATCGTCACCCGCGCGAGGCAGGATCGACAGCAGACAGGAGGATGACATGGCCGATCATATCCGGATCGCTCCGGCCGAGGGAACGTGGGTGGTCCGCGCCGGCGGCGCCGTCATCGGGGAAAGCGACGACGCGCTGAAGCTCGAAGAGGACGGCTATCCCTTCGTCGTCTACTTCCCGCGCGAGGACATCGCGATGGAATTTCTCGACGTGACCGACAAGGTGACGACCTGCCCTTACAAGGGTCAGGCCGCGCATTATTCCATCGTCACTCGCAGCACCGTCCTCGAAAACGCGGCGTGGTCCTACGAGAGCCCCAAGGCCGAGGTGTCGCAGATCGAGGGACATATCGCCTTCTACGCCACCGACACGGTCGCCATCGAGCAGGTCTGACGGTTCAGCGGTGTTCCTCGGCCGCGGTCGCGGCCAGTGCACGGTTATAGGCGCGCAGCGCGTCGACGTGGAACAGAGCGCCGTGAATCCGGGGCGCCTCGCCCTCGCTGCCAAGCGTCACGACCGGCAGGAAGGCGTGGCTCGTGTTCTCGAACAGCGGAAGCGCGGTCTCCAGCGTGGCGTTCGGATCGACCCAATGGCCGTCCTCGATGGCGGACCAGACGGCGTCTTCGGGCGCATAGCGCGGATCCTCGGGTTTGCGCATGACGTTCGCTACCCGGAAGAGCGACAGAAGGTAGGCCTGCGGTCCCTGCGAGAGGTGGACGTTTCGCCGCTCGAGCTGAGTCAGGAAGAACGAGCGGTGGACGAGGCGCGAGGCAAGGCTCGTGGACATCGACACGGCGACCATCACCGCCAGGCCCGTCTGCCAGTCTCCCGTCAGTTCGAAGACGATGAGCGTGGTCGAAATGGGCGCGCCAAGGACGGCCGCCGCGACAGCGCCCATGCCAGCCAGCGCGTAGAGCGTCTCGGAGCCGGAATTATCGGGGAAGATCGCCGTCGCCGTCAGCCCGAAGGCCAGACCCAGAAGGGCGCCGACCATCAGCGAGGGCGAAAAAATGCCGCCGCCCATCCGCCCGCCAAAGGTGATGGCGACCGCGATCACCTTGATGATGCAGAAGACCACAGCTTCGCGCCATCCAAGGGCGCCCGTCAGCGCGGCCGAGGTCGTCTCGTAGCCCACGCCTATGATGTGCGGAAAGGCGAGCGCGATCAGGCCAAGGAGCAGGCCCGACAGCGCCGGCCGCAAGACGCGCGGAAGACCGGTGCGTTCCTTGAAGCGGGTGACGAGATCGTCGGCCAGGAAGATGGTGCCCATCATCACGGCGGCGACCAGTCCCGACAGCAGACCCAGAAGGAGGAAGGCGGGCAGCTCGACGTAGAAAGACAGGCTGCCTTCCTGCGCCAGGGTGAACTCGGTCACGTCGCCGAAGACCAGGCGCGAGACGACCGTGCCTGCGACGCTGGCGATTACGATCGGCGCGAAGGCATGGGCCGCGAAGTGCCGGAGGATGACCTCGAGCGCGAAGAGCGCGCCCGCGATCGGTGCGTTGAACGAAGCTGAGACGGCGGCGGCGACAGCACATCCCAGGAGGTCTCGGCCCGTGATGCCATCGGCGTTTATCCGGCGCGACACCCACGACGAGATCACGGCGGCAAGGTGAACGACCGGGCCTTCGCGTCCGCTCGAGCCGCCTGTGGACAGAGTAATGAGCGAGGCGGCAGCCGAGGCAAGCCCTTCCTTCGTATGGACGCGACCCTCGTTCAGCGCGGCGCCCTCAATGACTTCCGCCACCGACTTGGCCCTGTGATCGGCGGTGAAGCGGTTCAGGATCAGGCCCACAACAAGACCGCCCACCACCGGGATGGCGACGATCCAGTACCATGCCAGCGTCTGGGCGAAGGTGCGCATCAAACGGGGCTCGTCAGTGCCGTAAAGCGTCGATTGGAGGACGTTGATCCCGAGCCGGAAAAGAACCGCCGCGCATCCGGCAGCGAGACCGATGACAAGGGCGATGAACCAGAACTGGACCTTGTCCGGACCCCGTTCTCGCATCAGTCGCCATGCCCGAAGGATTTCTTTCCCGACCTTGTCAGCCAGGAAGGCGATCCAATTCTGCGATGGCGGGGTGTCCATTCCGATCTCCTGCCCCGTTCGTAGGACAATGAGCCTTGTACCGAAAGGCCCCTGCGATGCGATTTGGGCAATGCTGTGGACTTGCGCATCGGACGATGCCCAAGGCATCCTTCCGCCATGACATTTTCGGTCGATCTCAATTCGGACATGGGCGAGGGCTTCGGCCCTTGGAAGATGGGCGACGATGCGGAGCTTCTGCGGATCGTCACCTCGGCCAACATCGCCTGCGGCTTCCATGCGGGCGACGCCGACACGATGGCGGCGACGATGCGGCTGGCGGTAGAACACGGCGTGGGAATTGGCGCGCACCCGGGCTTTGCAGACCTTCAAGGCTTCGGGCGGCGACAGATGCAGGTGCCGATGCCGACGCTCGCAAACATGGTCCGCTATCAGGTCGGCGCGGCTCAGGCGATGGCGCGTGCTGCGGGCGGCGAGGTGCGGCATCTGAAGCTGCATGGCGCGCTCTCGAACATGGCCTGCCAGGACGAGGCGATGGCGCGCGCCTGCTTCGAGGCGGCGCTCGATGTCGCGCCCGACATCGTCATCATGGGGCTGGCGGCGACGGTGATGGAGAAAGTGGCGCTCGACCTCGGCTGCAACTGGGCGGGAGAGATTTTCGCGGACCGCGCCTACAACGCTGACGGAACGCTCGTCGACCGGAGGTTGCCCGGCGCGATGATCCATGACGGGGCCGAAGCAGCAAGTCGCATGGTCGAATTCGTGAGGGCTGGAGCCATCCTTGCAGGCGACGGATCACGGCTTGAGACGCGGATCGACAGCATCTGCGTTCATGGTGACAGTCCGCAAGCGGTGGCGCTGGCTCAGGCCGTGAGGGACGGCCTCTCGGAAGCCGGGATCGAGGTCCGTCCGTTCGACGGAAAGCCCCTTTGACGATTCAATAGACGTGGGGAACCAGGGGATCGGCCTCAACGCGCAGCTGGCGGTCCCAGCCGGCGTCGAGGTCGGTCACCTTGCTCAGCACCCTGAGGATCCGGGTCGAGGGAACCCCGGCGAAACTGCAGAAGTCCAGATCGTCCTCAAGTGCTGCGAGTTCGTCGTCGGCGAGCGACGAAATAGCCTGTGAGAGGGTTTCAGCATCGACGACGGCGAGAGGAGCGGAATGGACGGCGTTATCGGAGATGAAGTCGAACATGGGACACAACTCATATGCTTACACTGTACGTCCTGATTACCAAAAATGCGCTGCAATCTCCACATGTAATTTCCGCAGTTTTTGCACGCATGTGGCGATAATGGGGCAAATGCGCCTTATTTTGGCCGCATTTGAGCTCGCACACGGAAGTTCCGCGGAATTTTCGCGAAAACTCCCCTCACCTACCATGAAGCGACCTCAATCCACGCCCAATGGAGAGAGGTAACGACGTGACACGTGACGGGAGAGACAAGAATGAAGAAAGTCGCCGGATCGGATGCCCTCGAGCGGGCCTTGGGTTTCGGGCTTTTCACGCTCTATCTCGTCACGTCCGTGCGCCTCTGCCGCTATTCGACGTGGCGGCAGGCGGGCTCGCCCAATCCGTTTCTGCCGCCGGCAATGAAAGTCGCTGTCGCCGCCTACGAGCGGCAGCGGGTCGCTCTTACGCTGAACTGATCCACCCGAAGACCGCGCAAGAAAAAGGCCGCCTCTCAGGGCGGCCATTCTCATTGCTGGTTCGGCCCGGGCCTATTCGTCGTCAAGCGCGTCGACCGCCTTCTGAAGCGCATCCTTGGAGGACTTCTTTTCCTTCACGGTCGTCTGCTCGAAGATGTGGTCCACGACCTTGTCTTCGAAGATCGGCGCCTGAAGCTGCTGACGCATCTGGGCGTTCTGCTGAACGAATTCGAAGAACTGGCGCTCTTGTCCGGGATACTGGCGAGCCTGGTTCATCACGGCCTGGGTCATCTCGGCATCGGTCACCTTGATCTCGGCCTTCTGACCCAGATCTGCGAGAAGAAGGCCAAGGCGCACGCGGCGCTCTGCCAGCTTCTTGTGCTCGTCCGTCGGTTCGATCTTGTCGTGGTTGTGACCCTGATGCTCGGGGTTCTCGTCGTGCCAGAGCTGGTGCGCGATCTGGGCGGCCTCGGCTTCAACCAGCGACGGCGGCAGATCGAACGACACCGCATCGTCCAGCGCATCGAGAAGCGCGCGCTTCATCACGGCGCGCGAGGCGCTGTCATATTCAGACTTGATCCGGTCCGACACCTGCGTCTTCAGCGCGTCAAGGCTTTCGGCGCCGTATTTCTTCGCCAGATCGTCGTCAAGCGTCGCCGGCTTCGGTTCCTTCACCGCCTTGACGGTGACGTCGAAGGTCGCAGCCTTGCCGGCGAGCTCCTTGTTGCCGTAGGCTTCGGGGAAGCTGACCTCGACCGACTTCTCGTCACCCGCCTTCACGCCGACGAGTTGCTCTTCAAAGCCGGGGATGAACTGGCCCGAACCGAGCGTCAGGGGAAAGTCCTCGGCCGCCCCGCCCTGGAACGCTTCGCCGCCGACCTTGCCGACAAAGTCGATAACGACCTGATCGCCGTCCTTGGCTTTCGAACCCTTCTTGCGGTCCTCGAAGTTCTGGGAGCTTTCGGCAAGCTTCTGAAGAGCCTCGTCGACTGACGCGTCGTCGGCCTCGACAACCAGCTTTTCCAGTTTGATCTTCGACAGGTCGACCTCGGGAATATCGGGCAGCGCCTCGTAGGTCATGTCGACCTCGACGTCGTCGCCTTCCTTCCAGCCTTCGTTCTTCATTTCGACCTTCGGCTGCATCGCCGGACGGTCGCCCAAGTCCTCGAAATGCTTGGCCATGACGCCGTCGACGCTCTCCTGCATCGCCTCGCCCAAAAGCCGGGGGCCGAACTGCTTGCGCAGAAGCGCCATTGGCACCTTGCCCTTGCGGAAGCCCTTCATCTCGACCTCGGGGGCCGCCTCGGCGAGCTTCTCGTTGACCTTCGCGTCCAGTTCCTCGGCGGTGACGATCAGCTTGTAGCCGCGCATCAGCCCTTCGTTCAGCGTCTGGGTGACCTGCATGGGTATCCTCGTGTCTGTCCCGCGCGCGTGCGGCGCGGGGCCGGAAAATCAGCGGTCCTTCTAGGGCGGGGACGGCAGGGGCGCAAGCGGAAACGGGCGTTCCGGAGGGCGTCAGATGGCGCGGGCCAGAGCATCTTCACTGGCCACGGTCCAGCCCGAGACGCCGCGGCGGAAGAAGTGGATTTCTCCGGTCTCGAACTGCGCCTTTCCTTCGGGGACCGCCATCTGCATCACCTTCAGCTTGTCGCCTTTGGCGTCGATCACCGCGAAATCGTTCGGCTCGCCTCGCACACGCGACGAAAGGCCGGTCCCGGTGTGAATCTGAAGGGTCTGCTGGACGCCCTTGCGCGCCACGAAGGGCTCGACCCGCCAGTGGTGCAGGTGCCCCGACAGGATGACGTGGGGACCGCAGTGCGACCACGTTTCAAGCGCGTCGGGAGCGCACAGCATCAGCTTCTTCTCGATCAGTTCGGCGTGATGAAACGGATGATGCGCGACGATGATGACCGTCTTGCGGCCGACATTGCGCGTGATGTGCTCGGCGATGCGGTCGATCTGGGCAGCGGTGACCTTGCCTCGCTGGTGCGCCCGGGGGTCTGTGGTATCGAGGCCGACGACTTCGACGCCGGGATAGCTGCGCACCGGCTCGCGATCCTCAGCGATGAACTTGGAGTAGGCTGCGTAGGGCGCAAATAACCGGGAGGTCAGGTTGTAGAGCGGAATGTCGTGATTTCCCGGAACCGCAAGCCAAGGCACCTCGAGCCGATCCATGAACTCTCGAGCCGGTCGGAACTGCGAGGCGCGGGCTCGCTGGACGAAATCCCCCGCCATCACGACAAGGTCCGGGCTGGCCTGGCGGATCGCATCGGACAGCGGGACGAGAAGGTCGGGCCGCTCCCGCCCGAAGTGCAGGTCGGAGATCTGGACCAGCCTCATCCCGCGGGAACCAGCACCTGCACGGCGTCCTTCAGGACCTTGAAGCGATAGGGACCCTTCATCCGCTCGTTCTCGCCATCGCGCGCGACAAGCCGCTCGGCCCGACGCGTTTCGATAACGACCTCTTCCCCGGTGAGAAGGGTGAAGTCGTGGTCCTTGCGGGCGCCGCGAAACGCGACCTTGAGCGCGCGCCAGATCAGCATCAGCCGTCCGCTGTCGGGCGCGATCATCACGGCGAACTTGCCGTCGCGCACAGCGTCGGCGCCGTCGAGCTCGTACTCTTCAAGCTGGTAGGCACAGATGCCGACGAAGACCATCGGGGTCTTGGCCCGGACCTTCTTGCCGTCAACGGTGACCGCCATCGTCAGGGGCTTGTAGAGTGTAATCATGGCCTTGAGGACGGACCAGTAGGCCGCGACACGGCTGCGGCCCCAGGTCTTGTAGACGTCCTCACGCTCTTTCAGGATCATCGCGTAGGCGCCGATGCTGGCGTTGTTTATGAACACCTTGCCATTCACCTCGCCAAGCGTGGCGGGCTCCGTCCGGCCAGAGCGGATCACCTCGACCGCCTCGTCGAATTCCTCTGGAATCTCAAGGCTGCGGGCGAAGAAGTTGAAAGTGCCGAGGGGCAAGACGCCCATATTCACACCAGAGTCCACAAGGCCCGCCGCCACGCCGCATATGGTGCCGTCCCCGCCCGCCGCCACGACGGTCGTGAAGCCGTTCCGCGCCGCTGCGCGCGCGATTTCGGTCAGATCGTCGCCAGGCGAGACAGAATGCACCTCGAGCGACCGTCCGGTGATCGAGAGCGCCTCTTCAAGCCGCGAGGCGCAATCGGACCCCTCGCCAGTGCCGGAGCCCTGGTTGACGATCGCGTAAATGGCGCCGGTGTCCGCGTCCGGTTGGGTCTGGAGGTTCATCTGGGTGTCCTGTCTGAGCGGCAGGACAACGCGATCCCCGTTCGGCGGTTCCGGGCGAAAGGGTCGTTGGTGCGGGTGAAGGGACTCGAACCCCCACGCCTTGCGGCGCCAGAACCTAAATCTGGTGCGTCTACCAGTTTCGCCACACCCGCATCCGGGGCGTCATGTAGCAATTCCCCTCAGGTCTGGCGAGAGGATTTTCCCACCCCTTCCCTCTCGCCCTCGATGCGCAAGTTACCTATAAGTCTGGCGAACCTTTCGGAGAGCGCAGATGACCGGTCCCACATCCCCACAGGAGATTGCGAAGTACGCCGCCGCGCGGCAGGCCGCGACCCACGTCGAGGGGGGCATGAAGGTGGGCCTCGGCACCGGATCGACGGCGGCCTGGCTTGTCAGACGGCTTGGCGAGCGCGTGCGCAACGAGGGCTTGCAGATCGTCGGCGTTCCGACGTCATCGGCCACGGCCGCCCTCGCGCGTGAGGTCGGCGTGCCGGTGGCCACGCTCGACGAGGCACGCTGGCTAGACCTGACCATCGACGGGGCGGATGAGTGCGACGCCGAACTGAACCTCATCAAGGGCGGCGGCGGGGCGCTTCTCCAGGAAAAGATCGTCGCGACCGCCTCGGACCGGATGATCGTCATCGCCGACGCGACCAAGAGGGTCGAGAAGCTGGGCGCCTTTCCCCTGCCCGTCGAGGTTGTCGGCTTCGGCCTGAACACGACCAAGATGCTGCTTGAGGAAATGCTCGAGGGGCTGGACGTCATGGGCAACAAGGCCGTGCCGCGGATGAAGGACGGCACGCTTTTCGTCACCGACGAAGGCAACCACATCCTCGACCTGCACCTCGGCCGGATCGGTAACGCGCGCCAGTTGGCGTTGATCCTGAACCAGGTGCCGGGGGTGGTCGAAAACGGGCTTTTCATCGATATCTGCGACGTGATCGTGACGGGGCATGGCGACGGCACGGTCGAGACGCGAGACATCAACTCGGGCGAGACGGGTCGCATGATCCACGAGGTCGCGACGGACAACGTGTTCGTCGACATCGCCGACTGATGGCCTACGACGTCGATCTCTTCGTCATCGGCGGCGGTTCGGGCGGCGTCCGCGCAGCACGCACGTCGGCGCAAGCGGGCGCCCGCGTCGCGCTGGCCGAGGACAGCCGGATGGGCGGCACCTGCGTCATTCGGGGCTGCGTGCCGAAGAAACTGATGGTCTTCGCATCCGAGTTCCGCGAGCAGGTGAAGCTCGCCCACGAATACGGCTGGTCGGCCGAGCCCGGCACCTTCGCCTGGCCTGTCTTCCGCGCGAGGCTCCACTCCGAACTCGACCGGCTGGAACAGATCTATCGCGGCATCCTAGAGAGGAACGAGGTCGTCATCCACGATGCGCGAGCCAGGGTGACGGGACCGAACGAGGTCGAACTCGATACCGGCGAGACGATCAGTGCGAAGCACATCCTGATCGCCACCGGCGGCCATCCTGTCCGGCCCGACATGCAGAATGCCGAATTGGGGCTGGTTTCGGACGACATCTTCCTTCTCGAAGAGCTTCCGAAGTCGCTTCTCATCATCGGCGGCGGCTACATCGCCTGCGAGTTCGCCTGCATCCTGAACGGTCTCGGCGTCGAGGTGACCCAGTTCTATCGCGGCGCGCAGATCCTCAGGGGCTTCGACGAAGAGGCGCGCGGTCTTCTGGCCGAGGCGATGCGGGAACAGGGGATCGACCTTCACCTCGGCACCAACCTCGTCGAGATGTGCCCTGCCGCGTCGCGCCCCTCCGGTGCGGCCGAAATGGGGGCACCGGTGGAATTCGGAGGCTCGTCGGGCCTCGGGCCGGAGCCAGAGGCCGACCCCTCGTCCGAAGCGGGCAATCCCGTGTGGGTCAAGGCGACGAACGGGAAGGAGCAGGTGTTCGACCACGTCCTCTTCGCTACGGGTCGCCAACCGAACGCGACGGGCCTCGGCCTCGAGGAGTTGGGCGTCAAGGTCAACCGCCGCGGAGCGATCGAAGTCGACGACTACAGCCGAACCGCTGTCCCGTCGATCTGGGCCATCGGCGACGTGACCGATCGCATTCAGCTGACCCCCGTGGCGATCCGAGAGGGCGCGGCCTTCACCGAAACGGTCTTCAAGGACAATCCGACGAAACCCGATCACGACCTCGTCCCTTCGGCCGTCTTCACGCAGCCCGAGCTGGGGACCGTGGGGCTGACCGAAGAGCAGGCGCGCGACCAGGAAGAGGTCGAGGTCTACTGCACCTCGTTCCGCCCGATGAAGTCGGCCTTCGCCGGACGACCGCACCGAGTGCTGATGAAACTCGTCGTCTCGAAGGCCAGCCGGAAGGTCCTGGGGTGCCACATCGTCGCGGATGGCGCGGGCGAGTTGATCCAGATGGTCGGCATCGCGGTCAAGGCAGGGCTGACGAAAGAGGACTTCGACCGTACCGTGGCGGTCCACCCGACCATTTCCGAGGAGCTGGTGACGATGCACGCTCCCGTCAGAACAGCTTGAAAATCAATGCTGGAAAGGTCACCTAGCACGTCAAGGACAGCAAACGGACAAAGGACGACGCATGGCCGGTAAGAATGGCGGACCCTGGGGCGGCGGCGGCGGCGACGACCGCGGCCCGCGGCGGCCCGACAGGGACAGCCCGCAGATCCCCGAGATCGACGAGATCATGAAGCGCGGACAGGAGCGCCTGAAGGTGCTCATGGGCGGGCGCGGCGGCGGAAATCGCGGCGGCGACGGACCGGGACTGTCGAAGGGCACCGTCGGCCTTGGCCTGCTGGCGCTTGTTGCGGTCTGGGCGTTCGCCTCGTTCTATACGGTGCGGCCGGAAGAGAAGTCGGTCGAGCTGTTCCTCGGGAAGCAAAGCGGGATCGGCGAGCCGGGCCTGAACTTCGCGCCCTGGCCGCTGGTCACTTACGAGGTGATCCCCGTCACACGCGAACAGTCCGAGGACATCGGGATGGGGCGTGACGGCGACAACGGCCTGATGCTGACCACCGACGAAAACATCCTCGACATCGACTTCCAGGTCGTCTGGAACATCAACAACCCCGCGCAGTACCTCTTCAACCTCCGCGACGGTCCCGAAACGGTGCGCGCGGTGTCGGAATCGGCGATGCGCGAAATCGTTGCAGGGTCCCAATTGGCGCCTCTTTTGAACCGCGACCGCGCCCTGACCGCGCAGCGCGCCGAGGAGTTGATCCAGTCGACGCTCGACAGCTATCAGGCAGGGATCACCATCGTCCGCGTCAACCTCAACAAGGCGGACCCGCCAAGCGAAGTCATCGACGCTTTCCGCGACGTACAAGCGGCCGAGCAGGAGCGCGACCGTCTGGAGCGCCAGGCCGACGCCTATGCGAACCGCGTGCTGGCCGAGGCGCGCGGTCAATCGGCGCAGGTTCTCGAGGCGGCAGAAGGCTATCGGGCCCAGGTCGTGAACGAGGCCATGGGTGAAGCAAGCCGGTTCCTCGCGGTCCTGAACGAATATCAGCAGGCCCCGGAGGTCACGCGACGCCGCCTTTACATCGAGACGCTCGAGAAGGTGCTGGGAGACGTCGACAAGATCATCCTCGACGAGAACTCGAGCGGCGGCCAGGGCGTGGTGCCATACTTGCCGCTGAACGAATTGCGCCGCGGCGCTCCCACCACCGGCGGAGGAAATTGACATGAACAGGCTTACCGTCGCCCTCGTCGCCGTTGTTCTGCTTCTCGTCGTTGCACTTTCCTCGATCTTCATCGTCGAGGAACGCGAGAAGGCGCTCGTCCTCCAGTTCGGCCAGATCAAGCAGGTGAAGAACGAGCCTGGTCTCGGCTTCAAGATTCCCTTCATCCAGGAGGTCGTGCGGTATGACGACCGCATCCTGTCGCTGGACACACCCGAAATCGAGATCACGCCCTCCGACGACCGGCGGCTCGTGGTCGACGCCTTTGCGCGGTACCGGATCGGCGATTCAGACGCAGCGGTGATCCAGTTCCGGCAGGCGGTCGGCGTGGGCGGTCTCGACTCCGCCGAGGATCGCCTCGCTTCGATCCTGATCGACGAAATTCGTGCGGTGCTGGGTGCCGAGGGTGTGACCTCGAACACCATCCTGTCCTCCGATCGCGCCGAGTTGATGAACCGCATTCGCGCCGGTGCCGACGCGGAAGCCGCAGCCTTGGGCCTCGACGTGGTCGACGTCCGGCTCAAGCAGACCAACCTGCCCGAGCAGAACCTCGCGGCGACCTTCGACAGGATGCGTGCCGAGCGCGAGCGCGAGGCGACGGACGAACGCGCCCGTGGTGCCGAGGCGGCGCAGCGCGTGCAGGCACAGGCAGACCGCACCGTGGTCGAAATCGTGTCGGAAGCCACTCGCGAGGCCGAGATCGTGCGAGGCGAGGCCGACGCCGAAAGGAACGGGATATTCGCCGAAGCCTATAGCGCCGACCAGGACTTCTTCCGCTTCTATCGTTCGCTGACCGCCTACGAGAACGCGCTGAAAGGCTCGAACTCGACTATGGTGATCACTCCGGACAGCGAATTCTTCGAGTTCCTGGACGGCGCTGGCATTTCGACGGGCGCAAGTGCGGCTCCGGCTGCTAGCGAGGCGCCTTCCGACGCTACGTCTGAAGAGGAAGCCTCCGCCATCGAACCTGAGCCGACTCCCGGCTCGGGCGTGACGCTCGGCGGCAACTGACGCGACAGGAGGACGGCGGCATGACCCTCGTCCTCCTCGGCATCGGATTGGTGCTTGTCTTCGAGGGTTTGGTGCTGGCACTTCTGCCGAACCGGCTGGAAGAGTTGATCCGGATGATCACGGAGATACCGATAGAAACGCGCCGGGCCTATGGGCTCGGCGCCGTAGCACTGGGCGTCCTTCTGGTTTGGCTTGCTCAGACCTTCGGCTGACGGCTAGTGCCCCATTTCCTGCGGCGCCGAGCTGATGCCGGCCTTCGGGATGGCGTCGCCTTTTTCGTACTTGTCGAGAAGCTTGTGGGCCCGCGCCTCGGCCTTTCGAATGCGCATGGCGGTCAGGTACGTCTCTTGTAGCGTCGGAGAGGTGGAGCCGATCTCGTCGGCCATCCTCTTCTCGATGGTGTCGAGCCCGGTCCGCTCCATGATCTCGGTCGTTCGCTTCGCCAGCCCGTCGGCCACCTCTTCAAGTATCGACATATTCCCACCTTTGCTGGATCTTGCCTCGCCCTAACGCGCCTTTGTGGCCGAAACTGGGACAAAGGGCGGAAAACGCGCGAAACATGCCGCAGCGAGACTTGCGTCCGCACGGCCCGCAGCGTTGTTAGGCGCATGTTTCTTTCAGTCTTCGAGATGTTCAAGGTGGGCGTCGGCCCTTCGTCGTCCCACACCATGGGGCCGATGGTGGCGGCTGCGCGGTTCCTCGACCTTTTGCGCGCCTCGGCCTTCACGGCCTTCGGTGTGCGCGCTTCGCTTCACGGCTCGCTGGCCTTCACGGGCGTCGGTCATGCGACGGATCGCGCGGTGATCCTCGGCCTGGCAGGGTTCAGGCCCGACAGCTATGACGCGGAGCGCGCGGAGGCCGAACTTGCACGTGTGGCGGCGGAGCGGACGGTGACGCCCGAGGGGCTGCCGGCGCTGGCCTTCGACCCCGCGTCGGACCTCGTGTTCGACTATGGGCCTCCCCTGCCCGGCCATGCGAACGGGATGATCCTGCGGGCGACGGACGCGCAAGGCGACGTGATCCTGTCCGAGACCTACTATTCGGTCGGGGGTGGATTCGTGCTTGACGGAACAGGAGCTTGCCTCCGGCGGCGATACCGACCGGGGACCGCCGGTGCCCTATCCGTTCCGCTCTGCGGCAGAGATGCTGGAGATGTGCCGGGCGTCGGGGCTGTCGATCGCGGAGATGAAGCGGGCGAACGAAATGTCGCGCGGGACGGCCGAGGCGCTGGACCGGGGGCTGGCGCGGATTTGGGAAGTGATGAAGGGGACGATGGACCGGGGGCTGGCCACGGACGGGATCCTTCCGGGCGGGCTGAACGTCAAGCGGAGGGCTCCGGCGATCCTGCGGGCGCTCGAGGCCGAGAGGGGGCGGAACCTGACGGCGCCGCATGTCATCAACGACTGGATCTCGACCTATGCCATGGCGGTGAACGAGGAAAATGCCGCGGGAGGTCAAGTGGTTACGGCTCCGACCAACGGGGCGGCGGGGGTGATTCCGGCGACGATCCGCTACTGGCTCGACCATGTGCCGGGGGCGTCGCAGGCAAGGGTGCCGGAGTTCCTGCTGACGGCGGCGGCGGTGGGGGGGCTGATCAAGTTCAACGCGTCGATCTCGGGCGCCGAATGCGGCTGCCAGGCGGAGGTCGGATCGGCAGCGGCGATGGCGGCGGCGGGGCTGGCGGCCGTTCTGGGGGGTAGCCCGGAACAGGTTGAGAATGCTGCGGAAATCGCCCTGGAACATCACCTCGGGATGACCTGCGACCCGGTGCGGGGGCTGGTCCAGGTGCCCTGCATCGAGCGCAACGGACTGGGGGCGATCAAGGCGGTCTCGGCCGCCTCGCTGGCGCTGCGGGGGGACGGAATCCCACCTTGTTCCACTGGACGCGGCCATCGAGACGATGCGCCAGACCGGGGCCGACATGAGCGAGAAATACAAGGAAACGGCGCTCGGCGGGCTGGCGGTCAACGTGCCGAACTGCTGAGGCTACGGGGCCCGGGTCGGCGTCCCGGGGGCGGGGTCGTCAACCCTCTGATTTGTCTGGATTCCGAGAGAAACGTCCCATCGGTATCACGTCGGTATTGCGTCGGTATCGCGTCGGTGCGGGTTGGATGGGCGGTAGGGGGCGAGGCGAGGGATATGGCTGACCAACTTTCGACACACAGGTCGTTAACCTACTTGGGGCGGGAGAAAATTAACCCACGTGGTTGACACGCCGGCCCTGACACCACATATTGCGCCGAGAAACCAAGGAGGCACACCATGACTACTGAAATCGGGAAGAGAGTTGCGGAAACTGAGAATTGATCGAGATCAGCGCCTTTACGATATGTCCCATCGTCTCGAGAAATCGTCGGCATTCATCTCTGCCGTTGAGCGTGGCTCCAAGAGCCCACCCTCAGGCTTTGAAGAACTCGTCATCGTCGCCTACCAGCTTGCTGGTGATGCCGCCAAAGCCCTGCGCCAAGCCGCAGACCGGTCGCGAAAGGCATTTACAGTCGAGGCGCAGACGCCTCTGGAACGCGATGCAGCGGGGCTGATGGCCCGCCGGATGAGCTCGAAGATGGACGCCCTTACCCCCCGATGAGCTGGAAAAAATTCTTGCCATCCTGCGCAAGGGAGACACTGACTGATCAGCGGTATGTCGGATTCAGGGCACCGGCGATGAGCTGGGCGCAGGTGGACGCTGCGGCAGACAGCGTTCGAGCTAGCTTCCGGCTTGTCGATATGCCCTCTTTCCGGTGGTCGATATTGTCGAGAAGCTGCTGGCCAACCGCTTTGATGAGATCGGCTTTGAAATCTCCACCCCGCGCCGAGATGGACGGTGCCGAGGGGCTGACTTGCCCGAGAGGGAAGTTCATCCGCATCCGGCGGGGATGTGTATGAGGAAGGCTGCACGGGCGGCGTGCGCGCCCGGTTCACCTTGCACACGAGCTAGGCCACCTCCTGCTTCACACCGATGCGGAAAAGCCGCTCGCGCGGGCGCTGTCCGCTGAGCAGCTCAAGCCGTTCCGGTCGGCAGAGAAACAGGCGAACCGCTTCGCTAGCACGCTCCTCATGCCCGCGCGACACATCTCCATGTTCGACAGTGCGGAGCAGCTGATGGAGAGGTTCGGAGTGTCGCGTCCTGCTGCCAGCTACCGCCTTCAAGACCTTCAGAAGAGGGGGTCGCCATAACGAAAGAAGGCTCAGGTTGCCGCCCGAGCCTCCCATCAGAATTCTTCATCGTGCATCAGGGGCTTGACGATGCAGAGCCTCCCGGAAGCGCAAATCAGTCTCCTCAACAGGGCTGCATTTAGCGCATTCCGGGTCAAAGGCAAGATACGCCCCGAAGTGGAGAGTGTAATGACCATGCGTCACACACCCCCTCCGCCGGGTTTCCGGTATGTCTTCCGCCCTTGGCGGACATGCCCGAAGACCGGCACCCGGCTCTACGCGAGAGCGTTCGGGCTGCGGGCGTGGCCTATTCTGATCCCTGAATAGCCACCTCACCTAGATCGACGGGAGGCGCGGTGAGCGCGCCTCCCACCCTCAACGCACAAGTAAAGGAAAGAAAGATGAAATCGAAGGCGTTCAAAGTTGGCCGCAGCGCAAAGACCGGCCGCTTCACAACGGTCAAGAAGGCCATGCAGCGCAAGTCCACCCACGTGGTAGAGACCATCAAGAAGTAGTCGCACGCGCCACTTCAATGCGTCGTGTCCCGTTCGCGGGGCACGACGGATGACATCAACCCTCTACACTCCCCTAAAATTCCCCCTTCGCCTCCCGCGCCATGTGGTCGAGCACGGCGTTGACGAAACTCGGCTCCTTGCCCTCGGGGAAGAAGGCGTGGGCGACGTCGACGTATTCGGTGATGACGACGCGGGGCGGGGCGGCGCCCTCGACGAGTTCGGCTCCGGCGGCGCGGAACAGCGCCCGGAGCGTGGGGTCGATGCGGGCGATGGGCCATTTGGCGACCAGCGCGCGGTCGGTCATCTGGTCGATGCGGCCCTGCCAGTTGACGGCGTCGTCGATCAGCTTGCGGAAGAGGTCGAGGTCGGCCTCGGCCATCTCGTCGCCGTCGATCTCGACGCCGATGCGGTAAGTCCTCGAACTCCTTCTGGACGCGGGGCGCGGCCTGGCCGGAGTGCTCCATCTGGAAGAGCGCCTGCACGGCGTAGAGGCGGGCGGCGCTTTTCATCTGGCGTGAGGGTCTCATGCGGTGCCTGTCATGCGCGGGACTTCGGCCGGAAGCCGATGCGGCGCGTCGGCTTGCGCGATGAGCGAGTGGAGGTGCGGCGCGCCGCCGCGGCCCCCCCGCCCTTGTTCTGGCCCGCTGGGGTCGGCGCGGACGGCGGCCTGGTCGTAGGTCTCGACCGTCAGGATGCCGTTGCCGATGCAAGCGCCTTCCAGCCCGAGGAGGGTCAGCGCGCGGCTCGTCGTTGCAGACGGTGTCGTAGTGCGTGGTCTCGCCCCGGATGACGCAGCCGAGCGCGACGAAGCCGTCATAGCCGCCTGCGCGGGCGATGCCGATGGCGGTGGGGACCTCGAGGGCGCCCGGGACCTCGATCACCTCGGCTTCGGCGCCGGCCGCGTCGAGGGTGGCGCGGGCCCCGGTCACGAGGTCGTCGGCGATGTCCTTGTAGTAGGGGGCGACGACGATCAGGACGCGGACGGGGGCGTCGAAGGTCAGGCAGGTCAAGGGTGTGGTGCGCCTGTCCGGCCATGTCAGTCGGCCTTCACGGGGCGGGTGCCGACGATGGAGAGGCCGTAGGCGTCGAGGCCGACGATGCGGGGCTTGGGCGAGTTGGTCAGGAGCACGATCTCGTTCAGGCCGAGGGACGAGAGGATCTGCGCGCCGAGGCCGTATTGCCGCAGCGTCTGGGGCGAGGCGGCGCCGCCGGTGGCGAGCTTCATCGTGGTGTCGCGGAGGAGGACGAGGCGCCCCTGCCCTCCGCGCGATGAGCGTCATGGCGTCGCCGAACTCGTCGCGGCGGCCTTGGGGCCGAGGCCCACGACGTCGAGAAGCGGGTCCATCGCGTGCATCCGGACGAGGCACGGGTCCGTCGCCGGGGATGTCGCCCTTGGTCAGCGACGATGTGCTCGTCGCCGTGGGTGTTGTCGGTGAAGACGCGCATCTGCCAGTCGCCGCCGAATTCGGCGCGCACGGTTTCCTCGCGCGTGATGCGGACGAGGTTGTCGTGGCGGCGGCGGTAGGAGATGAGGTCGGAGATGGTGCCGATCCGGAGCGCGTGGCGCTGCGCGAAGGCGACGAGGTCGGGCAGGCGCGACATCGTGCCGTCGTCGTTCATGATCTCGCAGATCACGCCCGAGGGGTTGAGGCCGGCGAGGCGGGCGACGTCGACCGCCGCCTCGGTGTGGCCCGCGCGGACGAGGACGCCGCCGTCGCGGGCGCGGAGGGGGAAGACGTGGCCGGGGGTGGCGATGTCCTGCGCGGTCTTGCCGGCGTCGATGGCGACGGCGACGGTGCGGGCGCGGTCATGGGCCGAGATGCCGGTCGACACGCCCTCGCGCGCCTCGATCGAGACGGTGAAGGCGGTCTCGTGGCGGGAGGAGTTCTGCGAGGCCATGAGCGGCAGGCCCGAGGGCGTCGATGCGCTCGCCCGGCAGCGACGAGGCAGATCAGGCCGCGGCCGTGGGTGGCCATGAAGTTGATCGCCTCGGGCGTGGCCATCTGGGCGGGGATCACGAGGTCGCCCTCGTTCTCGCGGTCCTCGTGGTCGACGAGGATGAACATGCGGCCGTTGCGGGCGTCGTCGATGATCTCTTCGATCGACGAAATCGCGTCGCGCCAGTTGTCTTCCACGGGTCCGGGGGTCTCGTAATTCATGGGGCACGCCATAGCGGATGGCCGGTGCCTTGGCCAGAGGCCGCGGGGGTGCGCGAACGTCAGGGGAAGTAGCGCTCGGCGGGGACGTAGCCGGCGAGGCGGGCGGTTTCGGCCCAGCCCCGCTCGATGTGCCGTGTCGCCCACGACGACGATGGCGTCGCGGGGCGTGCGGCCGGCGAGGTCGAGGATGCGGCGGCGGGTCTCGCCCCAGGTCTCGGACAGGCCGGGGGCGCGGTCGGCGTCGAGGAGGATGGCGTTGCGGGCGAGCGCCTCGCGCGGGTCGTGCGGAAGGTGCAGCGGGGCGAGGATGTCGACGTCCGTCGAGGTCGGCCAGCTTGGCCTCGCGGTCGGGATCGATGCGGGCGTCGCGCAGCATCCGCAGCGCGTTGTCCGAGAAGAGGAGAGCCACGATGTCGCGCCCCGTGGCGGCGCGGATGCCGGCGTAGGTCTTGTAGTCGAGGCCCAGTTCGCGGGCGCGCTTCACGCGGCGGCGCACGACTTCGAGCGGCATCTTCGGCAGAAGCTCGGCCCGCGCCCTGCCCCAGGCATAGCGGCGCCATGCGCCTCCGGGCTCCATCGTCGGGCCCTGGTTGTGGCCGAGCATGGTCACGCCGCCGCCTCGGTCAGCCGGGCGACGTAGCGGGCGAGGGTGTCGATCTCGAGGTTGACGGCGTCGCCTTCGGCGATGCGGCCCCAGGTGGTGACGACTTTGGTGTGGGGGATCAGGTTGACGCCGAAGCGGGTGCCGTCGACCTCGTTCACCGTGAGGGAGGTGCCGTTGAGCGCGACCGACCCCTTCGGCGCGATGAAGCGGGCGAGGCTTGCGCGGGGCTTCGAAGGTGACGCGGGTGCTGTCGCCTTCGTCTCGGATGCCAACGACGCGGGCGATGCCGTCGACATGGCCCGACACGATGTGGCCGCCGATCTCGTCGCCGACCTTGAGGGCTCGTTCGAGGTTGACGCGGGCGCCGGGTGTCCAGTCGCCGAGCGATGTCTTCGAGAGCGTCTCGGCCGAGGCCTGCACGTCGAACCAGCCGCGGGGCGTGGTGCCGAGGGCGATCACGGTGAGGCAGACGCCGTCGCAGGCGATCGAGGCGCCGATGTCGATGCCCGCGATGTCGTAGGCGGTGCCGATACGGACGCGGAGGTCGCCCTCCTGCCGCATCTCGAGGATCTCGCCCACGTCGGTCACGATGCCGGTGAACATGGCGCTGGCCCTTCCGGTTTGACCCTTTCGAGGTAGTCGCCTCTGCCGCGACACGCAAGCCCGCGGCGACGGCGGGAAAGATGCGTATTTGCGGCAAGATGAAATGGACCGGGATCGCTTGCACGTCTAGGACTGGTGCATGGGGGCGAACTTGGGACGGCGCAGGGTCTTTCTGTTCCTTCAGGGACCGCACGGGCCGTTCTTCGCCGGGCTGGGCGCAGGATTGCGCGCGGCGGGGGCCGAGGTTCACCGGATCGGGTTCAACGCGGGCGACGAAGCCTTCTGGCGGGGCGGCGGCTTTGTCGCCTATCGCGATGCGCCGGAGGGGTTTGCGGCGTTCCTTGGCCAGACCGTGCGTCGCCTCGGGGTGACGGATATCGCCTGCTATGGATCGAGCCGCCCGGTGCATCGGGCGGCCCTGGCGCTGGCCGAGACCGACGGGTTGGTGCCGCACGTCTTCGAGGAAGGCTACCTGCGGCCCTACTGGATCACCTACGAACGTGGCGGCGCGAACGCCGGGTCGCTGGCGGCGCGGATGACGGTGGCAGAGATGGCGGCGTCGCTGGCCGAAGGCGCGCAGGTCCATACCGAGGCGCCCGACCGCTGGGGCGACATGCGCGCGCACATGGCCTGGGGGGCCGCCTATCATGCGCGGCTGATGCTGGGGTCTGGGCGCTATCCTGAGTTCCGGCCGCACCGCACGCCCGGCGTCGGGGGCGAGTTCGGTCTGCACCTGCGGCGATTCCTCGAGACGCCCGCGCGTGCTTTGGGCCGGGCGGCGGCGACGGCGCGCATCCGGCATGGCGGCTTTCCCTATCACCTTGTCCTTCTGCAACTGGCTCATGATGCGAATTTCCTGTCGCACGGTCCCTTCCGCGATCAGGCCGAGTTCCTCGACACGGTGTTTCGCGGCTTTGCCGCTGGCGCGCCGCTGCATCATCACCTGGTCCTGAAGGCGCATCCGCTGGAGGACGGGCGCGAGCCGCTGCGTCCCCTTGTCCGGCGCCTCGCCGCCGAGCATGGCCTTGAGGGCCGCGTGCATTTCGTGTCGGGCGGCAAGCTTGCGCGGCTGCTCGATGCGGCGCGAAGTGCGCTGACGGTCAACTCCACCGCCGCCGAGCAGGCGCTGTGGCGCGGGCTGCCGCTGAAGGTCTTCGGCGATGCCGTCTATCGCAAGCCCGAGTTCGTCTCGGACCAGTCGCTGACCGAGTTCTTCCGCGATCCGCGTTCGCCGGATCGCGACGCCTACCTGACCTATCGGGCGTTTCTTCTTGCGACCTCGCAGGTGCCGGGCGGCTACTACGGCCTTCTTTCTCGGCGAAAACTGTTGCGGCAGATGCCCGACCTGATGCTGGCCGAAGCGTCGCCTTATGCCCGTCTCGCCGGGGACGGCGTTGCGGCGCGTCCGCAACACCTTCGGCCCGTAAGCCTCTGACTCTCCCGAAATGTGTTAAAATTGTGGGAAAGCTGCGTAAGCTCGCCGCAATAGCCGAGGCAGGCAATAAAAAAGGTCGAGGAGACCGAGCAGTGACATTTTCGACGAGACCCCGCGCCCGTTGGGTGGCGCTGTGCATATCCGCATCGATGCTTGCGGGTTGCGGACTTCCGCGGACGGGCCCCACGAAGAACGAGATCTTCGCCGGCTCGGTCCAGAAGCAGGGCAATGCCTTCATCGTAAGCGTTGACGACAACGTGACCCGAGCGACGGAATATGTCCCGCCGCTTGGATTCTCGTCAGGGCTCATCAACGCGGCGGTGCTGGGATCGGACACCGTCCGGCCGGGCGACACGCTGGGCCTGATGATCTGGGAGAACGTGGACGACGGGCTTCTGGCGCAGGCCGGGGCGAACTCCACCGCGCTTCAGGAGGTCCAGGTCGACGGCGACGGGTTCATCTTCGTGCCCTACGCAGGCCGCATCCGCGCCGCCGGAAACACGCCCGAGGCGATCCGGCGCATCATCACCGAGAAGCTGGAAGCGCAGACGCCGGACCCGCAGGTCATGGTGCAGCGCATGGCGGGCGATGGGGCGACCGTGTCGCTGATCGGCGGAATCGGGGCGCAGGGCGTCTATCCGATCGAGCGGCCGACGCGCACGCTGACGGCCATGCTGGCGCGGGCGGGCGGCATTACCCTTCCGCCCGACATCACGCAGGTCACGCTGATCCGGGGCGCGCACACCGGCACGATCTGGCTGGTGGATCTCTACGAGAACCCGAGCCTGGACATCGCGCTGCGCGCGGGCGACCGCATTCTGGTCGAAGAGGACGAGCGCTTCTACACCGCCATCGGCGCCACCGGCGCTCAGGTGAAGGTGCCGTTCGAGACGCAGAGCGTGTCGGCCATCGAGGCGCTGGCGACCGTGGGCGGTCTGAACACGTCCCTCGCCGATCCGACGGGCATCTTCGTCTTCCGCGACGAGGAGCCGCAAGTCGCCGGCCGCGTGCTGGGGCGCGAGTTCTCGGACGAGCAGCGCATGGTCTACGTTCTCGACCTGACCTCGCCCAACGGGGTCTTCGTTGCGCGCGACTTCGACATCCGGGACGGCGACACGGTCTATGTGACCGAGGCGCCCTATACCCAGTTCCAGAAGATCCTGCAGGCCATCGTTGCTCCGGTCGGCACGGCGGCGTCGCTCCAGTCTCTGACCGAGTGACGACAGACAATAAAAACGACGGGACAGTGAAAGCCGCCGCCTTCGGGCGGCGGCTTTGCGTTTACAACGGCGGTCTTCTGACGAAGGGCACGCCTCGGCGCATCCTCGAACTGGCCGGCTGGGAGGTGACGACCGGCGTGCCGCGCGAGGGCGACTGGGTCGGGCTGTGGGGCCGGTCGCGGACAGCGTGGCGGGCGCAGGCGGTCGCGGGCTGGGCAGAGGCGCCGATCCTGACGGTCGAGGACGCCTTCCTGCGGTCGGTCCATCCGGGGCGGGTACGGGGCGAGGCGCCGGTGGGGCTGTGCCTCGACCGGACAGGGGTGCATTTCGACGGGGCAACGCCTTCCGACCTCGAACGGCTGCTGGCGACGCATGCGCTGGACGATACCGCCCTTCTCGACCGGGCGCGCGAGGCGATGGACAGCCTCGCCTACTGGCATGTGGGCAAGTATTCCGCGACGGATCCGGCGCTGCCGCGCCCGAGCCGGGCTATGTCGTCGTGATCGACCAGACGAAGGGCGACGCGGCGCTGATGGGAGCCGGGCGGGCCGACTTTCTGGAGATGCTGGCCTTCGCGGCGGAAGAGCATCCGGGGACGCGGATCGTCATCAAGACGCATCCCGAGACGGGGCACGGCGGGCGTGAGGGGCATTTTACGGCGGGCGATGCAACGGGGCGCGTGACGCTGGAGAGCCGCCCCATCGCGCCGCGCGTCCTCTTCGAGGGGGCGGTCGCGGTCTACACCCATTCCTCGACGCTCGGGTTCGAGGCGATCTTCGCCGGGCATCGTCCTCGCGTCTTCGGGCAGCCGTTCTATGCCGGGTGGGGGCTGACGCAGGATCAGGACGCCCCTGCCCGCCGCGCGCGGACGCTGACGCGGGCGCAGCTCTTCGCCGCTGCGATGATCCTCTATCCGACATGGTACGACCCCGTCGCGGACCGGCTGTGCGAGGTGGAGGAGGTCGTGGCCGGCCTTGCCGCGCGGGCGCGGGCGTGGCGAGAGGACCGGCAGGGGTATGTCGCGGTCGGGATGAAGCGTTGGAAGCGGCCGCATCTGTCGCGGGCTTTCGGGCGCGAGGTGCCGGTTCGGTTCGTGCGGTCGGTGCCTGAGAGCGGTGACCGGACGGCCGTCGTCTGGGGGATGGCGGAGGCGCCGGAGGGCGCGCTGCGTATGGAGGACGGATTCCTCCGGTCGCGCGGGCTGGGTGCGGCGCTGGTGCCTCCCCTGTCGCTGGTGCTGGACCAGCCGACGCTCTACTTCGATGCGCATCAGGCGGGGCGTCTGGACGCCTTGATCGACGCGGCGGGGCAGATTCCGGTTGGCGAATTGCGACGCTCGGAACGGCTGATCCGGTCCCTGCGGGCCGAAGGTTTGACGAAATACAACATCGGGACGTCGGCGCCCGAGATTCCGGCTGGTCGCCGTGTGCTGGTGGCCGGACAGGTCGAGGACGACGCCTCGGTACGGTACGGGGCGGGCGAAATTCGGACGAACCTCGATCTGTTGCGGCAGGCGCGAGAGGCGAATCCAGACGCGGTGATCCTGTGGAAGCCGCATCCGGACGTGGAAGCGGGGCTGAGGCCCGGGGCCGTGGAGGAGACCGATGTCGGGGGGCTGGCCGACGTCACCTTGAGCGGCGTCGGCGCTGACGAGGCTTTGGCCGTCGCGGACGAGGTCTGGACGATGACCTCGACGCTGGGGTTCGAGGCGTTGCTGCGCGGGGTACCGGTGACGTGCCTCGGGATGCCGTTCTATGCCGGTCGCGGGCTGACGACCGACCTTGTTCCGCGACCTGTGCACCGAGAGGGGCATGAGGTGACGCTGGCGCAGTTGGTCCACGCCTGTCTGATCGCCTATCCCCGCTATTTCCATCCGGCGACGGGAGAGCCGATCTCGCCCGAGCAGGCGGTTCGCCTGTTGGCGGAGGGGGTGGAGATGCCGCGCGTGAACAAGACGCTGGCATGGCTGCAAGGACTCGTCGCGCCCTTCCGGCGCTAGGCGCGGGCCCAGGTCTGCATGACGTCGCCGCCGAGGGCGCGGACGTCACGAAGCTGGAAGGTCGGCGCATCCGTCAGGGACGCGAGGTCGAGCGGGCCGACCGAGGGCCGGCCTTCGGAGCCGATCAGCTTGCCGGCGGTCATCAGGACGAGCCTGTCGACCACGCCCGCGTCCAGGAGCGAAGCGGCGAGGCTTCCGCCGCCCTCGCAGAAGACGCGCGTCAGGCCCTCGGCGGCGAGGCGCTGCATCATGGCGGGGATGTCGAGGCGGTCGTGGGAGGACGGCACACCGAGGCAGCGGACTCCCGCGCCGGTCCAGTTGCGAGATCGGCCCAGGATCGGCCTGACCTTCGCCGTGTATCAGCCAGACCGGACCTTCTTTCGCGGAGGCAGAGAGACGGGAGGGAAACGGCAGGTCGAGACCGCGGCGAGGCGACGATGCGGACGGGTTGGCGGTCGGCGCCCATCTCGCGGACCGTGAGCGTGGGGTCGTCGGCGCGAGCGGTGCCGCCGCCGACGAGGACGGCGTCGTGGGACATTCGGAGGGCATGGACGGCGCGGCGCGCGTCCGGCCCGGTGATCCAGCGGCTTTCGCCCGAGGCGGTGGCGATGCGGCCATCAAGCGTCGAGGCAAGCTTGAGCGTCAGCATGGGCCGGCCTTCGGTCATCACCCTGAAGAAGCCAAGGTGCTGTTCTGTCGCCTCTTTCTCCAGAACGCCGGTCAGGACCTCGATCCCGGCGGCGCGCAGGCGCGCGATCCCCTGCCCCGCGACCTGCGGGTTCGGGTCGCCCGCCGCGATGACGACGCGCGCTACGCCCGCCGCCACGAGGGCGTCGGCGCAGGGCGGCGTGCGGCCGTGGTGCGAACAGGGTTCGAGGGTGACATAGGCGGTGGCGCCGCGCGCGGCGTCTCCGGCCTGGTCGAGCGCCACGCGTTCGGCATGGCGCAGGGTGACGGCGTCGGAGGTGCCGCGCCCGACGATGCGGCCGCCCTTTACGAGGACGCAGCCGACCGACGGCCAAGGCGCCACGCGGCCGAGGCCCCGGCGCCCGAGCGTCAGCGCCTGCCGCATGTGGCGGGTGTGGTCCTCGCTCACTCGTCCTTCGCGGCGGGGCGAAGCTCGCTGACGAACTTGTCGAAGTCGTCGGCGGCCTGGAAGTTCTTGTAGACGCTGGCGAAGCGGACGTAGGCGACGGTGTCGATCCGCGCGAGGCTTTCCATCACGATCTCGCCGATGGTGTGGCTGGGAATGTCGGTCTCGCCCATGCTTTCCAGCCGGCGGACGATGCCGGAGATCATCTGGTCGATACGTTCCGGCTCGATCGGGCGCTTCTGCATGGCGATGCGGATCGAGCGTTCAAGCTTGCCGCGGTCGAAATCCTCGCGCTTGCCGTTGGTCTTTATGACGACGAGGTCGCGAAGCTGGACGCGCTCGTAGGTCGTGAAGCGGCCGCCGCAGGCCGGGCAGAATCGCCGCCGCCGGATGGCGACGTGGTCCTCCGCGGGGCGGGAATCCTTGACCTGTGTGTCGATATTTCCGCAAAACGGGCAGCGCATCCGCCTCTTCTCCCTGCCTTGTCCCTGCGGTTCGGGTCGTCGCCGTCCAGAACCACTTTCCCTTTTCGGAAGTACCTCGATTTTGGGGAGTTGGCAATCGACACCCCCAAGATGATGGAGGGGAACGCAGCCCACTGTTGCGGGTTGGTCAGGCTTCAACAGGAGGCGACATGACCAAGACACTTTTCATCACCGGAGCTTCGTCCGGGATCGGCGCCGCGACGGCGCGAAAGGCGTCCGAAGCGGGCTGGAACGTAGCCCTTTTCGCGCGGAGCGAGGACAAGCTGAAGGAGGTGGCGGACGGCTGTGCGTCGGCTCTGGTGCTGCCTGGGGACGCGACCTCTCCCACGGACCTGGCCGACGCGGTCGAGCGGGCCGTGCAGGAATTCGGCGGGATCGATGCGGCCTTCGCCAATGCCGGGCGGGGGCTCAAGTCCTCGGGCAAGGGCGCGCCCGAGGAAGACGATGTCCGCGGAATGGTGGACCTGAACATCCTCGGCGTTCTCTGGACCGTCGGTGCGGTGCTGCCCGAGCTGAAAAAGTCAAAGGGCACGCTGGTGATGACCGGCTCGGCGGCCGGCAAGCGGCACATTCCGGGGTCGATCTATGGGGCGACCAAGTGGTTCGTCCACGGATACGCCGGCAACATGGCCGAGGAGATGCGCGAATGGGGCGGACGCTGCACGGTCGTCGCTCCCGGCATGGTGGACACACCGTTCTTCGAGAGTGGCAAGCCCGACAAGCTGAAGCCCGAAGACGTGGCCGACGCCGTGATGCTGGCGATCGAGGCCGATCCGCGCGCGGCGGTGCGTGAGGTTTATCTCATGCCGCAGTCGACGTGAGTGCTACCGCGATCTCGCGGCGGTGCGGTCGGGTCCGATGTTCGAAAAGGTAAACGCCTTGCCAGGTTCCGAGAGCAAGGCGGCCCGACAGGACGGGAATCGACAAGCTCACCGGCAGCATCGACGCCTTGATATGGGCCGGCATGTCGTCGGGGCCCTCGCTGGTGTGGGTGATCCAGCGCATCGAGGCGTCGTCGGACGGCGGCACGAGGCGGTCGAAGAACGTCTTGAGGTCGCGCTGCACGTCGGGGTCGGCGTTCTCCTGGATCAAAAGAGAACACGAGGTGTGGCGGACGAAGACCGTCATCACGCCGTCGCCCTGCGCGAGGTCATTGAGGCGGTCCGTAAACTCGTAGAGACCGGGGCCATGTGTCTCGATCGTGAGGACAGTCATTGGCAGCGCGCCCAGGTGCGGGCTTCGAGGTCGAAACACATGCCGTGTGCTGTCAGGTGGTCGAAGAGAAGGTCGACCGACCCGTCCACGGTATCGGGGGCGCAGCGAAAGTCGGCCAGAACCTCGCCTTCCCTCATGACGACGATGGCATCGGTGCGTGTCGGGCCTCTGGCGTCGTCCTCGGGAATACGCTCGGTCGAGGTGAAGACCTGATAGGTGATCTCGTCGTTCACGAATTCGACCACGTCCCAAATGGTGCGGCTGACGCCGGGCCAAGGCGTGAAGCCGGGGGCGTCGAGCGGGTTCGACAGGGTCCGTTCCGGAGAAGTCTTTCGGGCCGAAGGCATAGGTGATCTGCGTGGCGTCTGCGCAGACTTCGAGGCGCTTCTCGCCGATGTCGCAGGCGAGCACGGTGAGATCCTGACAGTCCGCAGCGACGGCGGTGGCCGAGACAAGGACGGCGAGCGCTGATTTCATGGCGTGTGCCTCCGTTCAAGCGTCACATAGCGCGTGCCCGCCGCATTGAGGAGAGCGTCGCTTTCGATGGCGAAGCCGCGCGAGGTGAAGACTGCGATGGGGTCGCTGGTCCCCTGGTCGGTGACGATGGGCAGCCCGGTTCCGAACGTCACGGGCTCGACCGTCAGATGAACGCGGTCGATGGCGTCGTGGGCGAGAAACCACTCGTGAACCCGTGTGCCGCCAAGGATCAGACCATGTGAGAGGGGATGAACCGCTTCGACGAGGGCGGGAAGGTCGAAGGGTGTGACGTGCGCAGGATCGAGCCAGAATTGAGTCGGGCGTTGCCAGCCTGCGACCGTGGAAGACAGGACGATGCGGTGGCGGTCGGGACGGTCCGCGGCCTCATGCGTATGGCGGCCCATGATGGCCCAATCCGCCGCCTCGACGTCGCGGAAGAACAGCGCCTGCTCTTCAGCGCTGGCCCAAGCCTGCGGGGGCTCGTCGGTGGTCCGCGAGATGAAGCCATCGCGGCTGGTGGCTACGGTGAGAGTGAAGCGGGTCACGTGGCGTCATCCGGTGCCGAATTCGATATATCCGTCTCCGCCGAATTCGCCGTTCCGCCAGTAGCTGTATCCGAAGCCCGCCGACAACTCGGGAAGCCCGAGCGTGTGGACCAAGGCCTTGTGGGCATCGACCGCGAAGAGATGATCTCCGGTCAGCACCGCTTCGACCTCGCCCGGGGTCACGTTGTCCTTCAAACCCGCGAAAGCTTCGGCATGTTCGAGATGCGGGGGTTCGTCGTCGTCCGTGAACGCGCCGGGAGACGTGTTGGCGTAGGCCACGCGCGTCCCGTTCCGGTAAAGCGTGAGGATCAGCATGTCGTCGTCATGGTTCATCGCGGCAAGAACCGTTCCCTCTGCCTTGGAGAGGGCCGCGCCGTAATCGTCGATAACCGCATCGTCTTGGGTCTCGATCTTTCGCGAGGACAGGACCGTCCAGCCGTTCCGCGCAGGTGCTACGACGCCGGCGTCATCCCTGCCCTCGACCAGCCGTGCCAACTTTCCGGCGTCGTCGGTGTGGACGGAGAGGTTCGCATAGAAGTTTCCCATCAGCCTTTCTCCACGAAGTCCTTGAAGGCATCGCCATATTCGGGGTGCCAGCGCGACAGCGGCGGGCGGTTCTCGATGATGTCGCCGATGGCCCAGGCCATACGCTTTTCGTCGAGATCGCGGTTCACGTCGTTGTCGGGGCAGAGAATGTAGAAGTCGCCGGCGTTCAATCGGTCGAGGAAGAAATCGGCGGTCTGGTCCGGGGTCCAGGCGCCTGCCGGTTTCTCGGTGCGGTTGCCCTTCGTGAGGTCGGTGTAGACGAAGCCGGGGATCAGAAGGTGGGCCGTGACCTGGCCGGGGCCGTTCCGAAGGTCGTGCTGAAGTGCCTCGGTGAAGGCTTTCACGCCGGCTTTCGCCACGTTGTAGGCCGGATCGCCCGGCGGCGTGGTGATGCCCTGCTTCGAGCCGGTGTTGACGATGGCGCCGGGATTGCCGCGTGCGATCATGCGGGGACCGAAGACGCGCGAGCCGTTGACGATGCCCCAGAGGTTCACCTCAATGATGCGGTGCCAGGTCTCGTCGTCGCTCCAGATCGAGGAGCCGGGCTGGATGCCGGCGTTGTTCATCAGGATATCGGTGCCGCCGAAGCGCTCGAAGATCTCTTTCTCCAGTTTCTCCAGCGCCGCACGGTCGGACACGTCGGTCGAGGCGGTCATCACCTCGGCCGCGCCCTCCTTCACCAGCCGGTCGGCCGCGTCGTTCAGAAGGTCGGAGCGGTTGTCGATCACGACGACCTTCATGCCGAGTTGCGCGAAGCGGACGGCGGAGGCGAGGCCGATGCCCGATGCGCCGCCGGTCACGGTCGCGACGTTGCCTTCGGCCAGTGCTGGATGGGTCATGGCGTCTCCTTGATGCGGTTCAGCCGAGCAGGCGGTCGCCCTGCTCGTCGATCATCTGCCGCGCCTTGGCGAGCGAGATCGTGTTCGCGGTGTCGATGTCCTCGACAACGTCGGCGCGGATGAGGGTGTGGCTGCGCCCGTCCTTCTCGATCAGGGCGGAGACGCGGAAGCGCTGGCCTTCCTTGATCGGCGTGGGCGTGACGGTGAAGCCTTCGTAGCTTTCGGGCTCGGACCTGGGGCTCTTGGCACCCCCGAAGAGGCTGGAGAAAAGGGACATGGGCGCACCTCCTGTCTGCTTGCCCGAGGATCGCCCATTCCCGCCGCCTTTGAAAGGCCGGGTTGAAATAACCCCGCAATGCGGCGCTGGCGGCTGTCCGTAGCGCGTTGCTGGAACACGTGGCCGTCCCGTCTGTTTCAGGGTTTCACGCTTTTGCAACACGCACGAACGGAACAATTTCTCATGCATATCCTGAATGTGACCGCACTGATCCTCATCATCGTCGGGGGGTTGAACTGGGGCCTCGTCGGCCTCTTCGATTTCAACCTCGTCTCGGCCATTTTCGGCGTCGACACCTGGCTGACCAACCTCGTCTACATCCTCGTCGGCATCTCGGCGATCTACTCTGTCGTGCTTCTCAAACCGGCGATGGAATACAGGAGAACCACGAGGGCGGTCTAAGAGGCGCGCCGGCTGAACAGGTCAGGGCTGAGCAAGGCTCGGCCCTGCGACAGGCTTGGCCGTGCCGGGGTGCGCACGACCGTGAGAGGGCGCTGCGCGACGGTCGAACCTTGCCGCCGAGCGATGCTGCGAGAGCTTGCCGAGGACGAGTATCTGGAGGTGTGGCTGGGCGGTGGCGGTCGCAACGCGCGCTGCACGGCGCTGCAGGCGTCGGCGCAGTCCCCGGGTTGCGTCGACCGACGCCAAGGGGCCGTGAAGCGATTGCGTTGGAAAGTGGGGCTCGGACGAATTCGTTGCGATCGCGTGGCGGCGCGGATGAAACCACTGCCCTACGCGAGTGTGCGAAACAGACGCGTCCTAACCAAGGTAACTATCTCATCTAGGTCGAGATGAAGTCCTGACGTCCGTCCGAAACGGACTCTTCATGGCGCTAATAGCTCCAGCCTCAAGGAATTTTCGCACTCGGGCGTTCATAGATGAATAATTGCAGCTAGCCTCTCGTGTTCAATTCCTTCGTCGCCGTCATGACAAGCGCGATCCCCTGTGTCAATGCCGTCTCGTGTATTTGGACACGCATCCCTCAATCGGGTAAGAGTCCACGTACCAACCGTACGACCGTCCATTCGCGCTGAGCCACGTCGAGAGACCTCTGTTGTACCAAACTTCAGCATTCGTGATGGAGCAACGCCGCAATCTACGGCCGTTGCGTCAACTTTGTAACTGGCAGCACAGAACAGGATAATGAGCAACGACCGAAGCCTCACTGATCCAGGAAGCTCCGCAGCTTCCTGCTCCGGCTCGGATGCTTCAGCTTCCTCAGCGCCTTCGCCTCGATCTGCCTGATCCGCTCGCGGGTCACGCTGAACTGCTGGCCCACTTCCTCGAGCGTGTGGTCGGTGTTCATGCCGATGCCGAAGCGCATGCGCAGGACCCGCTCTTCGCGGGGCGTGAGGGACGCCAGCACGCGGGTTGTCGTCTCCTTCAGGTTCTCCTGAATGGCGGAGTCCAGCGGCAGGACGGCGTTCTTGTCCTCGATGAAGTCGCCGAGTTGCGAATCCTCTTCGTCGCCGATGGGGGTCTCGAGCGAGATCGGCTCCTTGGCGATCTTCATCACCTTGCGGACCTTCTCGAGCGGCATCTGCAGCTTCTCGGCCAGCTCCTCGGGCGTCGGTTCGCGGCCGATCTCGTGGAGCATCTGGCGGCCGGTGCGCACCAGCTTGTTGATCGTCTCGATCATGTGGACCGGGATGCGGATCGTGCGGGCCTGGTCGGCGATGGACCGGGTGATGGCCTGGCGGATCCACCAGGTCGCGTAGGTCGAGAACTTGTAGCCGCGGCGGTATTCGAACTTGTCGACGGCCTTCATCAGGCCGATGTTGCCTTCCTGAATGAGATCAAGGAATTGCAGGCCGCGGTTGGTGTATTTCTTGGCGATCGAGATGACGAGCCGGAGGTTCGCCTCGACCATTTCCTTCTTGGCCTGGCGGGCTTCCTTTTCGCCCTTCTGGACCTGCTGGACGATGCGGCGGAACTCGGGGATGTCGACGCCGACATACTGGCCGACCTGGGCCATCTCGCCGCGCAGCTCCTCGATCTTGTCGGTCGAGCGCTCGATCAGCGTCTGCCAGCCGCGCCCGCCCTTGTCCGCCATGCGGTCCATCCAGGTCGGGTCAAGCTCGTAGCCCCGGTATTCCTCGATGAACTCGCGGCGGTTGATGCGGGCCTGGTCGGCGAGCTTCACCATCGAGGAGTCGATGGACATGATCCGGCGGTTGATGCCGTAGAGCTGGTCGATCAGCGCCTCGATCCGGTTGTTGTGGAGGTGAAGCTCGTTCACCAGCACGACGATCTCGGAGCGGAGCTTCTGGTACTTCTTCTCTTCCTTTTCGGAAAAGCTGCCGTCTTCGTTCAGGGTCGCCGACATGCGGCTGTCCTGCATGTCGGACAGCTTGCCGTAGTCGCCCGCGATCCGGTCGAGGATTTCGAGAACGCGCGGCTTCAGCGCGGATTCCATCGCGGCGAGCGACATGTTGGCCGCGTCCTCGTCGTCGTCGTCGTCCTCGGTCCGGATCGGGTTGCCGTCGGCGTCGAGTTCGGGCTCGTCGGACTTGCGGCGCGTCTCTTCCGCGCCACCGGCGTCGACCACGGGCGCGACCTCGCCCTCGTCGCCCATCGAGCTTCCGAAGGTGGTCTCGAGGTCGATGACGTCGCGGAGGAGAATGTCTTCGCTGAGAAGTTCGTCGCGCCAGATCGTGATGGCCTGGAAGGTCAGCGGGCTTTCGCAGAGGCCCGCGATCATCGTGTTGCGGCCGGCCTCGATGCGCTTGGCGATGGCGATCTCGCCCTCGCGCGACAAAAGCTCGACCGAGCCCATCTCGCGCAGGTACATGCGCACCGGGTCGTCGGTGCGGTCGAGTTTCTCGGTCTCGGCCTGCGAGATCGTGACCTCGCGCGAGGTCGATGCCTTGGCGACCTCGGTGGACTCGCCGTCCTCGTCAGCGTCCTCTTCGTCCTCGATGATGTTGATGCCCATTTCCGAGAGCATCGACATCACGTCCTCGATCTGCTCGGACGAAACCTGGTCCGGCGGAAGAACACGGTTGAGCTGGTCGTAGGTGATGTAGCCCTTGGTGCGGGCGTCGCCGATCATCTTCTTGACGGCGGCCTGGCTCAGGTCGAGGACGACTTCGCCTTCCTGCTCCTCGGTCTTCTGCTCGTCGCTGGTGTCCTTGGCAGCCATGCAGCCACTCCCGCGTTAAATGTCCTGATTCGCCCCGCGCCGAATCATCCAGCGCGATACACCGATTCGCAACCCGAGGTCCTGCGCTTCTTTTGCGGGTGATCCCGCAGAGCTACGGCCCGCCCCGGCCCTTCGAATAGTCGATTCGCCCGATGAGCGCCTCGAAAGTCTCTTTCTCGTCGCGACGGAGCCGCGCTCCGTTCGGCCCGAGGTCGTACTCGGCCCGATCCTCGTGCCCGCCCTTGTCGGTCCGGTTCCTGGCTTCGGCCGCCTGCCCCAGCCGCCACGTCAGCCCCTCGTCGACGAGACCGTCGATGTCGCGCACCGCGTCCTCGATCTCGCGCCGGGCGCCGCGGCGGGCGGCAAGCTTCGCCAGTTCCTCGGACACGGACAGGCGCGCCGTCTCGGCGTCCATGCCGGGCCTCAAGGCAGGAGAGATGCGGACATGGCGCGGATGGAACAGCTTTTCAAGGGCAATCGCGCCGCAAACTGTCTGTATTTCCTCGCGCCCGGCGCCGTTGCACTGGATCAGGGCGCGGCGGACGGCCTCGTGTTCGGGGGTCGACGTGTCGAGCCGCTCGAGGTCGGCGAGGAAGTCGTGGACAAGGTCGGGATGCGTGACGAGCGTGGCGAGGATGACCGCCTCGCGCAGCGTTTCCTCGAAGGGCGTCCCGGCTGCGGCGAGGGCGCTGGCCTTCGTTTCGACCATCGGCGTCGCGGGCGGCGCGTGGCGCATCCCGCGCAGGCCCCGAGGCTTGAACGGACGCCCTGATTCGGGCCGGGGATCGAAGAGGGCGCGGCGCAGGCGATTCACCTCGTCGCCATAGTGCCGGCGCAGCGAAGGGTCGCGCACCTTGCGAATCGCCTCGCGCAGGGTCCGGTCCAGCGCCGCCTTGCGCTCGGGGCTGTCGAAGGACCTGCCCTCGGTCTCGCGCCGCCAGAGAAGCTGGACAAGCGGCACCGATGCATCGACCAGCCGCTGCATGGCGGCGGGCCCCTGGCTGCGGATCAGGTCGTCGGGGTCCATGCCTTCGGGCATCAGGCAGAAGCGGAGCGACTTGCCGGCCTCGAGCAGCGGCAAGGCCAAGTCCATCACGCGCATGGCCGCGCGCAGGCCGGCCGTGTCGCCGTCGAGCGCCACGATCGGCTCGTCGCTGATGCGCCACAGAAGCTGAAGCTGGTCTTCCGTCACCGCCGTGCCCAGGGGCGCGACGGTCGCCGAGAAGCCGGCTTCGGAGAGGGCGATGACGTCCATGTAGCCTTCGGCGACGATCAGGGATTTCCCCTTGCCGCAGGCCTCACGCGCGGGGCCATGGTTATAGAGGCTCCGGCCCTTGTCGAAGAGCTCGGTTTCGGGCGAATTCAGGTACTTGGCGCTGTCGGAGGCGTCCATCGCCCGGCCGCCGAAGGCGATGGCGCGGCCGCGGGCGTCGCGGATCGGGAAGATGATCCGGTTGCGGAACACGTCGTAGGGCTCCTTGCCCTGCTGCGACGTCTTGGCGAGGCCGGCCGAGCAGGATCAGATCGTCGGCCACGCCCTTGCCGCGCAGGTGCTCCCAAAGCGCGTGCCAGCCGGCGGGGGCGAAGCCGATCTCCCACCGGGTCTGGGCGTCGTCGGAGAGGCCGCGCCCGGTAAGGTAGTCGCGCGCCGCCGACGCGGCGCCGGTGCGAAGCTGGAGGCGGTAGAACTGCACCGCCTGCTCCATCACCTCGATCAGCTGGGTGCGGCGGTCGGCCTTCTCCTGCGCCTTCGGATCGCGGGCGGGCATCGTCATCCCGGCTTCGCGCGCCAGGATCTCGACCGCCTCGATGAAGGAGACGTTCTCGGTCTCCTGTACGAAGCTGACGATGTCGCCCTTCGCATGGCAGCCGAAGCAGTAGTAGTAGCCCTTGCGGTCGTCGACGTGGAAGCTTGCGGATTTTTCCTGGTGGAAAGGGCACGGGGCCCACATGTCGCCCTTGCCCTGGTTCGACTTCCGCTGGTCCCAGGACACCTTGCGGCCCACCACCTGCGACAGCGAGGCGCGCGTCTTCAGCTCGTCGAGGAATCCGGGGGGCAGGCTCATGTGCCGACTATCGGCCCACGCCCGGTGCAAGTCCAGCGGCCCCGGTGGCGCCCTTTCTTGGCGACAGGCGGCGGGGCGCATGTCAGGCTGTGGGAAAGGAGCCGCCCATGACACAAGCCGCCACAGGACGCTGCACTTGCGGCGAAGTCCGCTTCGCCCTTATGGACCGCCCGCTCTATACGCACTGCTGTCACTGCACCTCGTGCCAGCGCGAGACGGGATCGGCCTTCGTCCTGAACGCGCTGATCGAGCGGAAACGGGTCGAGGTGCTGGCGGGCGTGCCCGAAGACATCCTGACGCCCTCCGACAGCGGAAACGGTCAGATCATCACGCGCTGCAAGACATGTCACGTGGCGGTGTGGAGCGTCTATTCGGGGTTTGGACCCCGGTTCCTTTTCGTGAGGGTCGGGACGATGGACGACAGCTCCGCGTTCCCTCCGGATGTCCACATCTACACCTGCTCGAAACTTCCCTGGGTCGTGCTGCCGGAGGGCGTTCCATCGTTCGACAGGTTCTACCGTCGGTCCGAAGTCTGGCCGGAGGAAAGCCAGGCCCGCCGGGAGGCTGCGCTGGCCGAAACCTAGAGAGCGGCGCGTCCGGAGACGTGGCGCATGGCGCGGGTGAGGTCATGGACGAGGGTGTGAGCCATCGACCGGAACACCATGATCTCGTACGCATTTTCGTCTGTCCGCGTCAGGCTGGCGGTCATGTGGCCCACCATCGTCCGCGCGGTTCGATGAATGGCGAAAGCCGAGGGGCGCAGGTCGAGGGGTGTCAGGCGGGCGAGGACGTCGCGGGCATCCTCGCCTGCCAGCGAGATCGCGCACCATGCCGCCGATTGGTCGGTCGTGGCCGCGTCGTCGAGCGACAGGGATGCCCCGATGAGCAGCGCCTGTCCCGGACCGATGGAGAGGGCGCGGACGCCGCCCTTCCGCGTGACCTGGCCGGGTTTCGGAAAGGCGACGCCTGCGGAGGACTTGAGCGCGGCCGCAACCGCCTTTTCCTGGCCGTTGTAGGGTGCGATCCAGGTCACCGGGCCGAGAGTCATCTCTTCGATGCTAGTGCGGCCGATCTCGATCGGTTGCGCGAGGACGGCGTGCGCCGGGGTTCGTGCGATCAACTCAGCCACGCATCCGCCCTCCGTCCGGGTCGAAGGCGCAGGGCGGGCCGACTTGGACCACAGCTTCCACGTTGCGCATATGGTCGACCATCCGCAGGCGTTCGCCATGGCGTGCGCGGCCGTTCACGAGGAAGGCCAGACCGAGGAAGGTGTCCAGCGTGGGCGACCATGCGACGGACGTGGTGAAGCCCTGCTGCGTCTCGCGCGTGGCGACATCGCCCTCGCGGAAGAGGTAGGCCCCCGCCGTCAGCATCCGAGCGGCACCGACAGGGCGGAGGCCCACGAGTTGCTCGCGGTCGTCGCCCAGAAGTCCGGGACGGGCGGCGAGCGCCTTGCCGATGAAGTCCTTCTTGGCCGACAGCATGCCCTGCAATCCAAGGTCGAAGGCGGTGGACCGGCCGTTCATCTCGGCGTGGGTCGGGAAGCCCTTCTCGATCCGGAGGACGTTCAGCGCCTCAAGCCCGTATGGCCCGCCGCCCAGCATCCGGGCCTGCGCGAGGAGGAGGCGCCACAAGCGCCTCACCCCGGTCTGACGGGTATGGCGATCTCATAGCCCTTCTCGCCGGAGAAGGAGATACGGAACACCCTGACCCCCGTACCGGAGATCGAGGCTTCGGTGCACCCCATGAACGGCAGATCGCCTGCGGCGGGGTCGTCGAGGACCGACCGCACCAGAGCCTCGCTTCGCGGGCCTGCCACGGCGAACTGCGCCCATTGCTCGGTCACCGAAACGGTGCGGAGGTTCAGGTCGGGACGAAGACCCTGTGCGACGAAGTCCAGGTGGCGCATCACCTCGGCCGCGGCCGCCGTGGTGGTCGTGAGGACGAAGCGGTCGTCCGACAGCCGCGCGACGGTGCCGTCGTCCATGACGTGCCCGTCCTCGCGCAGCATCAGCCCATAGCGCACGCGGCCTACGGGAAGGGTCGAGATCATGTTGGTGTAGACGACGTCGAGGAAGACGCCCGCGTCGGGGCCCATGACCTCGATCTTGCCGAGGGTCGAGACTTCGGTGACGCCGACGCTTTCACGCACCATGCGCACTTCGCGGTCGCAGCTTTCGCGCCAGACGCGCTCGCCGGACTTCGGGAAGAAGGACGGGCGATACCAGAGACCCGCCTCGATCATCGGCGCGCCCAGTTCGACGGCGGCAGCATGGGCGGGCGTGAAGCGTTCGGGCGCGAAGCCCTTGCCCTTGGCCCCTGCCCCCATGGCCGAGATCGTCACGGGGACGAAGGGTGGGCGGTAGGTCGTCGTGCCGGTCGCGGCGATGGTGCCGCCGGTCGCGGCGGCAAGGACGGCCAGCGCGGTGACGTTCGAGCCCTTGCCCTGGTCGGGGGACATGCCCTGCGTCGTGTAGCGCTTCATATGCTCGGGCGAACGGAAATTCTCCTGCGCCGCCAGACGGACGTCCTTGGTCGTGACGTCGTTCTGGAGGTCGAGCCAAGCGCGGCCCTTGCCCTCGACCTCCCACAGGGGCGTGATGGTATAGGGCGTCGCTTCGGCGTCCGGCAGGTCAATGGATTGTTTATCATGACCAATGGCTTGCGCGGCGACGTTGCCTGCGCGGACGCCATCGGCGAGACATCCGGCGGTGTCGAAGACGCCATTCGCGGCACCGGCGACCTCCATGCCCCGGACCGGCTCCGTGCCGGTGACGAAGGCCTGGATGTCGTCGCGCCAGAGGGGACGCGAGCCTGTGTGGCAGGCAAGGTGGACGCTTGGATTCCAGCCGCCCGACACGGCGAGGCAGTCGGTCCAGACGGTGAAGTCACGGCCGCCGTGACGCACCTGGATGCTCTTCAACCCGAGGCGGCCCTGGGTGCCGAGAACCTCGCCGCCGGGGTAGAACGGCCACTCGCCGGTCGTGGTGGCATCGGGCCGCGCGTCGATCAGCGCGGCGACCTGGACGCCGGCCGTCGCCAGGTCATGGGCCGTGCGGTGCGCGTCGTCGGAGTTGCCCCAGACGACGGCGCGGCGGCCAGGAGCGACGCCCCATCGGTTGACATAGGAGCGGAGGGCAGAGGCCAGCATCACGCCGGGCCGATCGTTGCCGGGGAAGGCCACGCCGCGTTCCAGCGCGCCAGTCGCTAGGATGGTTCGCCTTGCCGTGATCCGCCAGAAGCACTCGCGCGGGGCTTGTCCTGGTGGACGATGAAGCGACACACGCTCGAGCGCGCCATAGGTGCCCTGGTCGTAGGCGCCAGTGACTGTCGTCCGCTCCATCAGGCGGACGTTCGGCAGCGTCACGAGTTCATTGAGAACCGAGCCCACCCACTGGGGGCCGCTCAGGCCGCCGACCGTCATCGTCTCGGACAGCAGACGGCCGCCCATGTGGCTGTCTTCTTCCGCGAGGATCACGTCCGCCCCGGCGCGCGCCGCCGTCAGCGCCGCGATCAGACCCGCCGGTCCCGACCCGATCACCAGGACGTCGCAATGGGCGAAGGCCTTCTCGGAGGCGTCGCGGGCGGCCTCGCCCGACAGGCGGCCCAGGCCGGCGGCACGGCGGATCAGGGGCTCGTAGACCCGTTCCCAGAAGGCGCGGGGCCACATGAAGGTCTTGTAATAGAAGCCCGCCGCGAGGAAGGGCGAGAAGAGGTCGTTGATTGCGCCGACATCGCGGGTCAGCGAGGGCCAGCGGTTCTGGCTGGAGACGTCGAGCCCGTCCCAGACCTCCTGCATCGTCGCTCGGACGTTCGGAGTGGCGTCCCGGCCCCGGCCGGTCGTGACGAGCGCGTTCGGCTCGTCCGATCCGGCAGAATAGAGGCCGCGCGGGCGGTGGTACTTGAAGGATCGACCGACGACGCGGATGTCGTTCGCCATGAGGGCCGAGGCGACAGTGTCGCCACGAAAGGCTTCGATCATGCGGCCGTCGAAGGTGAGGCGCACCGGGTGGTCGCGGTCGATCTGCCCCCTGCCCTCCAGCCTCATGGTTTCGCCTCGCGGACCGGGCGCGTGGCGGTCACGGCGTGGGTAATCGTGCTGCGCGTCACCTCGATCCAGAGACCGCAGGGCGTGTGGTAGAAGAGGTCGCGGCCCTCACCGGCCGAATTATCGCGGATGTGCAGGTAATCGGCCCACTCACCGGGGGATGCGCCCTCGGAAGGTCGCGAAAGAGCAACAGAGTTTCCGCGCGAGGCGAACTCCCGCAGGTCTCTTTCGCCGCAGTGGGGGCACGTCAGGCGCATGACTTGGCGCTCTCAGTGCAGGTTGTGCTGCGCACCCGTGCCCTCCTCGTCCATCAGGCCCCGGCCGGTCGTGAAGCGGTCGAGGCGGAAGCGTTCGGCGATGCGGTGCGGGCGGTCCTGCGCGATCAGGTGGGCGAAGGCGAAGCCCGAGGCGGGGACGGCCTTGAACCCTCCGTAGTTCCAGCCGCAGTCGATGTAGAGACCGTCGATCCCGGTCTTGTCGATGATGGGCGACCCGTCCGGCGTCATGTCCATGATGCCGCCCCAGGAGCGCAGGACGCGGGCCTGTCCGATGACAGGCATCAGGGTCATCGCAGCCTCCATCACATGTTCCGCCATGGGAAGGTTTCCGCGCTGCGCGTAGGACGGATAGAAGTCGATGTCGCCGCCGAAGACGAGGCCGCCCTTGTCGGACTGGCTGATGTAGAAGTGGCCCATGCCGAAGCTGACGACGTGGTTGATGACGGGCTTCAGCCCCTCGGTCACGAAGGCCTGGAGGACGTGGCTTTCGATGGGCAGGCGCAGACCCGCCATCGCGGCGACCTGGCTGGAGCGTCCGGCGACGACGATGCCGACCTTCTTGGCGCGGATCGCGCCGCGCGTGGTCTGCACGCCGGTCACACGACCGTTCTGGACGTCGATGCCGGTGACCTCGCAGTTCTGGATCAGGTCGACGCCGCGACGGTCGGCGGCGCGGGCATAGCCCCAGGCGACGGCGTCGTGGCGGGCGGTGCCGCCGCGCGGGTGCAGGAGACCGCCGTAGACGGGAAAACGCGGGTTGTCGAAGTCGAGATAGGGCAAGTGGCGCCTTACGCCGTCGCGGTCGAGGAGGACCGCGTCGTCGCCCTGGTTCGCCATCGCATTGCCTCGTCGGGCAAAGGCGTCGCGCTGGCCGTCGGAGTGGAACAGGTTGATGAGGCCGCGCTGCGAATGCATGACGTTGTAGTTCAGCTCGCTCTCCAACCCTTCCCACATCTTCAGGGAATGGCTGTAGAATTCCGAGTTGCCGGGAAGGTAGTAGTTGGCGCGGACGATGGTCGTGTTGCGGCCGATGTTGCCACTGCCGAGCCAGCCCTTTTCGAGCACCGCGACGCTTTTCGCGCCATGTTCCCGGGCAAGGTAGTAGGCGGTCGAAAGACCGTGGCCGCCGCCGCCGATGACGAGGATGTCGTATTCGGGTTTTGGATCGGGCTCACGCCAGACGGGTCGCCAGCCGCGCTGTCCGCGCAGGCCTTCGAGGATCACCCTGGCGCCGCTGTATCTCATGGGGCCAGAGAACCAAACGGCAGGGGGGCGTGCAACGTCCGTTTGCGACGCAAGATGACGCTTCGGGCAAGGAACGACGAAAAGGCCGGACCCTGCGGCCCGGCCTTTTCGTGAGGATCATGCGTCCCTTAGCCGGCGAGGCGGAAGTATTCGGCCATGAAGATGTGCGCCATACCGCTGCCGCAGAAGGCGAAGTTCATGTTCGAGGTGCCGTCGATGCGACCGCCCGCCACGATGGATGCGCCCCGGATGCCGTCAGCATTGGCGCCTGAAATTCGACGTCGCCGGCGGCGATGATCTGGCTGCCGTGCATCTCGAGCTTGGCCGAGACTTCGACGCCGCCGTAGGACACAAGGATCGCGCCTCCGCCTTCCGCGCAGTTGTCCTTGTGCTCCAAGGACCAGGTTGTTCGGCGCCGACATGGACTTGGCAGCGGTGCTCTTGCTGATGATCACCGCGTTCCTGAACTCGGCGCCGTCCTTGAACATCATCTGCGCATTCCGCGATGACGACGATGCCCGTCGTAGATGCCGGAGTTGAAGGTAAGCTTGTTGGAGCAAGATCGAATTGTAGATGCGGCCCGCAGTGAAGTCGACTGGGATTGACGGTCGTCCTCGTCAGGGTCAGCAGACCGTATAGTTCTTGATGTAGGTCTGCGCATAGCGGCTGTCGCTCCATCTGCACGCCCTGACGGACGCGGTCGAGACGGTCGAGGATCTTGATGAACCAGCGGCCTTCGCGCAGCGCCTTTTCCAGGCCCTCGTTCTTTTCTTCGCTCAGGCCGTCGTTCGGGACGACAAGGTCGTCGGTGTCGGGCATCGACACGATGGTGCCGGCCTCGAAGAAGTTGTTCTGGTTGATCTCGACGTGGCTGTTCGAATGAATGCAGAAGCCGTTGAAGTAGGAGTTGTTCGACTGGATGTCGACGACGCCCTGCGCCACGAAGCCTTCCATCAGGCAGGTCGGAAAGAAGGTCTCGAACACGCTCTGGCGCTTCACGTCCCATTGGGTGAGGCCGACGAGGTGGAGAAGGAATGTTCCGACGGGGTTGCCGTTGCTCGACAGGCGGCTCGTCTCGACCATGACGGCGTCGCGGCTGTCCTCATCGGGGGTGAAGACCTTGGTGGCGCGGTCGTATTCGCCGAATTGGATCGCCTCTTCGTCCAGCACGTCGCCATAGACCGAGGTCGGCATGTTGGCCTGCAGGATCTGCATCGCGGTCTCGCGCGATGTCTCCATGTCGTGCCATTCCCGCTCGACGAGCGCGGCGTGCGCGGCGGCATCCGCAGCCGTCTGAAGCTGGGTGCGCGCCGACATGAGGTTCGACACGTCGATGGCGACGCCCGAAAGCATCCCCACGGCCAGGATGAAGAACAGGTTCACGACCGACATCGCGCCGTCTTCGGCCGCGAAAGGGGTCGGTATCCGCATCGTTGTCATTTCTAGAACTCCTGCACCATCTGAGAGACGACCTGCATGTTGATCGATGCAAGCGAGGTCACGAAGCCCACCGCATCGAGGTCTGACGTCGGCAAGGTGACGACCGTCGTGATAAGTCCGCGTTCGGTATTGATGCGAGCGCTGGCGTTCGGGCTGATCGTGGAAAGCCGCGACACGATCTGCGCCTCGGCTTCTTCGCGCGTCACCTCGCCAATGGCGAAGGAGCGGTTCGCGTCTTCGGTGACTTCGAGCGCGCGCGCCTGTCCATAGAAGATGAGGGCGCCGTCCGCGATCAGCGTCAGGCAGAACACGAAGAAGGGGATCCACAGGACCGCTTCGACAGAGACCGTCCCATCCTCGCGGCGGAAACGGCGGAAGGCGTTCAAGATTCGAGACATGTCAGCTCTCCACCAGGTGATACGCGGACACGACGACTTCGATGTCCGAAAAGAACGACAGGAAGCCCGTGGCCTGAAGATCGGAGCCCGGGATCGTCGCGACGATGCTCACGACGTTGTCGACGATGGTCGCCTCGACCTCGGCCGCGCTGCTGAGATGGCTGAGGCTGGCGGTCGCGCGATCCTCGGCGGCCCGCTCGATGAGGGCCGGCTCGTCCATGTCGCCCAGGTATCCGGTCGAGGCGAGACGGTTCACATCCTGGATAATGCGGCGCGCCTGGCTTTGCCCGTTGAACATCAGCGAGACGTCGACGAGGAGCGCGAAGAAGACGCCGTAGATCGGGACCCAGAGGACACCTTCGACCGTGACCGCGCCCGACTCTTTAAGAAGAAGGTATCGAAGCCGACGTCCAAGTGGAGCGATCGCACGCATTCGCAGTCTCCCGGGATCATCGGATCCCTTTGTCATCCCAGACAGATGCTTAGAGCTGGATTGCGACTTAAATCTGGTCGGGCCGCGGTGCGGGCGCGGCCATTAACCAGATTTTTGCAGCAGATTAAGTGCTTTTCGCGTGTTGTGCTGCTCAGAGCCCCTTGGCGCGGTAGCTGGCCGCCACGCGGGAGATGGAGACGAGGTAGGCAGCCGTGCGCAGGTCGCTCACGTCGTCACGCTCGTGCCAAACCTGCCGCATCGCCTGATAGGCACCCCGCATGGTGTCGTCGAGACCGGAGCGGACCAGCTCGAGCTCTCCCGCGCCCTTCAGGTAGCGCTCCTTGAAGCCGGGCGAGAGCGTCCATCCGAGACCCTTGTCGGCCGAGAGCCTCTCGAGTTCGTCGACGATGAGCCTGTGCCAGGATTCCTCCTGCCGTCTTTGCATCCGGCCGAACCGGATGTGGCTGAGGTTCTTGACCCACTCGAAATAGGACACCGTCACGCCGCCCGCGTTGGCGTACATGTCCGGGATGATGACCGTACCCCGCTTGCGCAGGATGTCGTCGGCCCCCGCCGTGACGGGACCATTCGCCGCCTCGATAATGAGGGGAGCGCGGATCCGTTCGGCGTTGGACAGGTTGATGACGCCTTCCATGGCGGCGGGGATGAGGATGTCGCAGTCGTTTTCGAGGACCGAGGCCCCATTCTCGACGAAGGTGGCGTCGGGATAGCCGCGCACGCCGCCGTGGTTGACGATCCACGCGCGCAGCGAAGGTATGTCGAGACCGGTCTCGCTCACCACGGCGCCGTCATGCTCGATCACGCCGACGATTTTCGAGCCATCTTCCTGCGACAGGAAGAGCGCCGCGTGATATCCGACGTTGCCGAGGCCCTGAACCACGACGCGCTTGCCGTCGAGACTGCCCGTCAGTCCGGCCTCGGCCATGTCCTCGGGGTGGCGAAAGAATTCCTGAAGCGCGTACTGGACGCCCCTGCCCTGTCGCTTCGACCCGGCCCTGGATGCCGCCGGCGTGGATCGGCTTGCCGGTGACGCAGGCGTTTGCGTTGATATCGGTGGTGTTCATCCGCCGGTACTGGTCGGCGATCCAGGCCATCTCGCGCTCGCCGGTGCCCATGTCGGGGGCGGGGACGTTCTGCGAAGGGTTGATGAGATCGCGCTTGGCGAGTTCGTAGGCAAAGCGGCGGGTGATCCGCTCCAGCTCGTCCTCTTCCCAGACGCGCGGGTCGATGCAGAGCCCGCCCTTCGATCCGCCGAACGGCGCTTCGACAAGGGCGCACTTGTAGGTCATCAGCGCCGCCAGCGCCTCGACCTCGTCCTGGTTCACGCTGAGGGCGTAGCGGATGCCGCCCTTCACAGGCTCCATATGTTCGGAATGGACAGAGCGATATCCGGTGAAGGTGGTGATGCGGCCGCGCAGCTTGACGCCGAAGCGCACGACGTAGGTCGAGTTGCAGACCCTGATCTTTTCCTCGAGCCCGGGCGGCAGATCCATGAGCGCTGCCGCGCGATTGAACATGAGATCGACGCTGTCGCGGAATCCTGGTTCGCGTCCTGACGATCCGTCCATCGCTCACCTCCTGGCCGATGATTGTGCTCCGGCATCATTGCATTGCCGGCGGTTACCTTTTGCCTAACAAAAACCATGAAGCAGGGTTTCGTGGATCGCAACCGACTGGATTGTCCCGGCGTCAGCACCAAAACCTACATTATGTCATCGATTGATCTGCCCATGCCCTTGTTTACGCTCGCTAAATGCAAATGTCTGCCACAGTTGCGCCACAATTCTCGTTTAGAAAAGTTTTATCGATATCTGTGCGAAGCGTCCGGTTGTTCGGACAGGATGTCGTGGGTAATGAGTGTGAGGTCCCATGAGGACGAAAGTAAACGGTTCGCATCGCGTCATCCGTGACGCGTGGCTCGAGGCTAAGGCTTACCGCGACTCCGAGAGCGGTTCCCTTACCATCTTCAGCCTCTTCCTCTTCATCCTGATCCTGTTCATCACGGGCATGGCCGTGGACGTCATGCGCTACGAATCCGAGCGCACGTCGATCCAGAACACCATCGACACGGCGATCATCGCGGCGTCGAGCCTCAGCCAGACCGCGTCGACCGACGCCGAGATCCAGGCGCTGGTGAAGGATTACGTCAGTAAGGCGGGCTACGATCCCGACATGGTCAATGTGACCCCCGTGATTGAATTTCCGGAGGGCGGATCGGTGGCCATCGGTCGCTCCGTGTCGGCCAACGTCGATTTCCGGCTCGACACGATCTTCATGAACATGATGGGGATCGATCACCTCGAGGGCCAGACGAAGGGCGCGGCCCGCGAGGGCCAGCAGCTCATCGAGATCGCCCTCGTCCTCGATATGTCCGGGTCCATGGGTGACAACGGCAAGATGGACAACCTCAAGGTCGCCGCGAAAGACTTCGTGACGACCGTGCTGACCGCCAGCGGCCCGGACCGCGTGTCGATCTCGATCGTGCCCTACAACCAGCAGGTCTACATGGACGACGACCTGATGGCCCGGCTGGCGTTCGATGACGCGACCATCGTCACTGCTTCAGCGTATGGCCTCGGATTGTCTGTCTATCAGAGGAACGACGCGACGTCGCGCTGTGCGCGGTTCTCGGATGCGGACTTCGCGACGCGGCGCCTGGCAGCCGGCAACGTCGACACGACGGCGGTCTTCAAGTCCGGCGGCAACAGCAACACGAAGCCGGATGAAAGCGCCTACTGGTGCGGGGACGCGCGTCCCAAGATGTTCCTCTATCAGAACGACGAGACGAAGCTGCACGACTTCATCGATGCCCTGTCGGCGGGCGGCTACACCGCGATCGACTACGGCATGAACTGGGGTGTTGGTATCCTGGATCCGTCCTTCCAGCCGGTGATCTCGTCGATGGTGGACTCGGGTGTCCTTGTCGACACGATGCGCGGTCACCCCGTCGATTACGACGAGACCGAGGTCGTGAAGTACGTCGTTCTGATGACAGACGGCCAGAATACGGACCACCTTGATCTGGCCGAACCGTTCAAGTCCGGTCCCTCACCTGTGTGGTACTCGGAGACGCTTGCGAACGGCACCAAGGCAAACGGCTTCCTCGTCGAGCGGTCCAATGGCCCGGCGTCCTCGCGGTTCTATCGCCCGCGCTCGACCTCGACAACGAACGACGACCAGTTCCTGAGCGAGGCGTCGCTGCCGATAGACGCGGAGCAGTACGATTATCACAAGCTTTACCGCGAATATGCCGTGCGGGATGTGGCGCGGATGTTCTTCCAGCATTCCGGCGACACCGCGGCCTACAACGCACACTGGAACGCCGTCATCGACGCGGGCAGCTACGGTGCCGCCGACACGCGAGTGCGATCGATCTGTTCGGCCGCCGCCGCGAACGAGGAAATCGAGGTCTTCACGGTGGCCTTCGAAGCGCCGACGAACGCCGAAACCCTGCTTCGCGACTGTGCCTCGAAGCCGGGCAACTATTTCGACGTGGACGGGACGCAGATCAGCGACGCCTTCAGTGCGATCGCGGCGCAGATCTCGCAACTCAGACTGACTCAGTGACCTAAACGGTGGTGGTGTGTGTGATGTGTAAATTGTTCAGATACTTCAGGAAAAGTCAGGAAGGTAGCGCGACGGTCGAATTCGTCGTCCTCTTTCCCGCCTTCATCTTCCTGTTTCTGACCGGGTTCGAATCCGGTTACTACATGGTCCGCAATGTGATGCTCGAGCGTGCGGTGGACGTTGCCGTCCGCGACGTGCGGCTCGGCAACGGCAGGGTGCCCAGCTTCGAGCATCTGAAGGCCAAGATCTGCAATCAGGCCGGCATCATTCCCGACTGCATGAACTCGCTTCAGATCGAGATGCAGCCGATCCCGATCGAGCCCGGAAGCACCGCATTGGTCCGTGGGCCGGCGAAATGCGTCGATCGCCTTTCGACCGAGGATCCGCGGACCGGCACGACATATGAGGTGGGCGACCAGAACAGCATGATGATGGTGCGCGTCTGCGCCCTGTCGCAGCCGCTCTTCCCCTCGACCGGTATCGGTCTCGGGATGCGGGTCGACGCGGAAGGCAACTATGCGCTCGTGGCGACGACGGCCTTCGTCAACGAGCCGGGTAACCGTTCGCTGGCGCCCGATCCGGTAAATCCTTTGGGTGTGAGCAGCCCCAGTCAGCCCCAGGGCTGCGACGCGGGCATCGGAACCGGCAGCGAAGGCTGCGATCCGGGTCAGTCAGGCAGCTACAATGCTGCCGGCGACGACGATGGCGAGGTGGCTGCGAACACTGGCGGAAATTCCGGATCGTCCGGGACCTCTGGAAGCGGGAGTTCCGGCAACGGAAACTCGAGCAGCGGTTCCGGCAGCGGCACGTCCATGGGCGGCAACTCGGGGAGCGGGGGCTCCGGTGCGTCTCTTCTGAGGGCCGATTACGGCCAGACGAGCGATGCCCTTGGAGGTCAGAACTGATGGCTTTCCACCTTCCCCGTCGTTTCCGCAACGACGAGACCGGCAGCCTGTCGATCGAGGCTGTCTTCGCCCTGCCCCTTCTGGTCTGGGCGATCATCGCCACCTTCGTCTTCTGGGACGCCTTCAAGACGCTGAACATCAGCCAGAAGGCCACCTATACCGTCGCCGACATGCTTTCGCGCGAGACGGATCCAATCGACGACGACTACATCGCGGCGATGCACGAGATGTTCGATTTCCTCGCCGGTTCGGCCGGGGCGAACGCGATCCGGGTCTCCGTCGTCACCAAGATAACCAATCCGGCGACAGGTACCGAGCAGTTGGCGCTGGTCTGGTCCGAGGGCGCCGACATTCCCGCCTATACTGACCTTACCATTATCGAGGCTCGCCTGCCCGAAATGGCTTTGGGTGAGCAGTTGATCGTCGTCGAAAGCGAGCAGGAATGGCAACCGGCCTTCGCCGTGGGTCTCGCAGCCTATCGCTTTCGCGAAGTGGCTCTGGCACGGCCTCGCTTTTCTCCGCAACTTGTCTTCGACGACGGGTTGAGTGGTGCGGCGAGCTAAGCAGGGTCTCCCAGACGGAAAGCTATTTTTGTTATCGCTCAACGGTCTGGAAGAACACCTTCAACCAGCGCCGCCAGAAGTTCGGCCATCGCGCGAGCCTGTCCGCCGCCCACGACTCCGCCGATGCCGAGGGAACGTCCGCGGACCCACCAGAGGCCAGGGGCCCATCCCCAGGGCTGAGGTGTCTTAAGTCGGACGAGGAAGCCGTTCGAGGGCTTGAAGGCCAAGACGCCGCTTTCGACGCGGTAGATGTCTTCGACCGGCGCGAGCATACGACCGCTGGATGTGGAGAGTCCCGCGCGCGTCAGCACGAGGCTGTCTTGCGTCGCACGTCGCAGGGCATCCGCGCACCACAGCGCGACGAGCCCCAAGGCGAAGAACAAAAGCCGCCACAGACCGCCTTGATCGTCGACGGCAAGGGAGAACATCAGCACGCCCAGCCCCGCGAGACAGAGCACGCCCAGCCACCGCCGCATCGGCGAGGCCGAAATAGAGATCAGGACCCCGTCGCGCTCAGCAGCCGTCACTTCGTCACCATCCGCTGTATCATGGTCCAGTAGACCCTTTCGATGTCGTCCCGCGCAAGCCGTCCGCCATCCCGATACCATGTCAGCACGCCATTCAACTTCGCGATGAGGGCAAGCGCCGTCACGCGCACGTCCGGCAGGTCGAAGTCGCCCGAAGCCTGTCCGTCGGCGAGGATCGCCTCGAGTTCGGCCTCATAGGCGCGGCGCAGGTCGCGGATGGCGTCATGGTTTCCTCCGGTGAGGCTGCGGAATTCCATGTAGGCGAGAAAGACGTGGTCGTTGCGGTCAAAGTGATAGCGGATATGGAAGCGGACGAACGTCTCGAGCCTCTGAAACGGCGGGCCGCTGTTCACGCGGGCCTCGCGCCAGGCGGCCAGCAGCGACTGCATGTGGTCATGCATCAGATCGAACAGCAGAGATTGCTTGTCGGGCGTGTAGAGGTAAAGCGCACCGGCCCTGACCCCGACTTCGGCCGCGATCTCGCGCATCGAGACGGCGGCGAATCCCGAGCGCGCAAAGAGGCGCAGCGCCGCATCGCGTATCGCAGGACCCGTGATTTCCGCGTGAGAGCCAGCCTTGCGCGCCATTCGTCCGTTCTATCTGAACACTTGTTCAGTTCAAATGCAAACTTCCGCCGCACGTCCGGGTGCGAGGGCGGCAGCGGACTGGCCAAGGACCCTGCCCACCCTTAATGTCCGGGACATGACGCGCCCGGCCATCCTCGCCCTCGTGATCCTCTGCTCGTGCGGACCGTGGCCCGACACCAGCGGCGTGCCCCTCGCCCGTCAGGACCAGCCCTGGCCGCAACTTCTGCCTCTCGACCCGATCCTCGACCCTGCCGGTCCGCCGCCGACGAGCGATGCCGAGGCTCGTGCGCTGTCGGCGCGGGCCGCCGCGTTGCGTATGCGGGCCGCCGTCCTGCGCCGTCCGGTGGAGGACGACGCTGCGATGGAGGCCCTGCGCGCGCGCCTTTCGGGATGATCCTCTCGGACGTTGCCCCGCGCGGGCCGACCGGCTAACACGCGCGGGACCAGTCACACGGAGCGCGCCAAATGACCCAGCCCCTTCGCCTCGGCATCGCCGGTCTTGGAACGGTCGGCGTGGGTGTCGTGCGCATCGTGCAGAGACATGCCGACCTGCTGGCCGCACGCACGGGGCGAGAGATCGTCATTTCGGCCGTCTCGGCGCGGTCGCAGCGGGACCGGGGCGTGAGGCTTTCTTCCTATGCCTGGGAGAGCGACCCGGTGGCGCTTGCCGTTCGCGACGATGTCGATGTCTTCGTCGAACTGATGGGCGGATCGGAGGGGCCGGCCAAGGCGGCCATCGAGGCCGCGATAGCGTCCGGCAAGGATGTCGTGACCGCGAACAAGGCCCTGCTGGCGCTGCACGGGCAGTCGCTGGCGACAGCGGCCGAGGCGAAGGGCGTCACGATCCGCTACGAGGCGGCCGTGGCGGGCGGCATTCCCGTCATCAAGGCGCTGACTGAGGGGCTGGCGGGGAACGAGATCACCCGCGTCATGGGCGTGATGAACGGCACCTGCAATTATATCCTCACGCGGATGCAGGACGCTGGCCTGGACTACCAGACCGTCTTCGCGGAATGCGAGAAGCTGGGTTACCTGGAGGCGGATCCGACGCTGGACGTCGGCGGCATCGACGCCGGGCACAAGCTTGCGATCCTCGTCTCGCTCGCTTTTGGCACGCAAATCGACTTCGAGGCGCTGACCATCGAGGGGATCGAGCGGATCAGCGTCGAGGACATCGAGCAGGCCGCCGACATGGGCTATCGCGTCAAGCTTCTGGGCGTTGCGCAGAAGACGGGACGAGGGATCGATGCGAGGATGACGCCGTGCCTCGTGCCGGATACCTCGCCTCTGGGCCAGCTACCGGGCGCCACGAACATGGTGGTTCTCGAAGGCGACAGCGTCGGCAAGATCGTTCTGCGGGGAGCGGGCGCGGGCGAAGGCCCCACCGCCAGCGCGGTGATGTCGGACATCTGCGATCTGGCGCGGGGTGTCCGACTTCCGGTTTTCGGTATTCCCGCGGCGAAACTTGCCCCGGCAGCCAAGGGCGTCTCGGCTCCTCCGGCGGCCTGGTATCTGCGCATGAAGCTGGTCGACAAGCCTGGCGCACTGGCCAAGATCGCTGCCGTCCTCGGCGACGCGGGCATTTCGATCGACCGGATGCGCCAATATGGGCACGACGAACCCGACGCGCCCGTGCTTATCGTCACCCACAAGGCGTCCCGCGACGCGCTGGACCGAGCGATCGCCGCAATGGCGGGGACGGGTGTCCTGTCGTCCGACCCGGTGGCGATCCGGATCGAGGACGTCTGAGGGCCGTTTACCGTTGGCTCATGCCGCGGGTCTAGGCTCGAACGCATGAAATTCCGGATGCGCCGACGCCGGACGGACTTTCCGGCGATCCTGCTGACCGAGAACGGGGAAGAACGGGTTGTCCTGCGCGACGTCTCGCCCTTGGGGCTTTGCGCCGCCGGTCTGACGCGTTTCGTTGCCATCGAGGCGGAGGTGACGTTGATCATCCGGCTTCAGAGATTTGCCGGCAAGGTGGCGTGGTCCAAAGATCGCGAGATCGGCCTGACCCTTACGACGCCCCTGCCCGGGGACGTGCTGCGCCTGGTGACGCGAGGTGCTTCCTGATGAGACGGCGTTAAGGTCTCAGGTCAGGTCGCGAGCGTTCAGCGCGCGCAGGATTTCTCGCCTGACGAGCTTTCTGACGTTGCGGGTGATGCGTTCGCCGAGTTCGCCCTGAAGCTCCTCGCGGATCAGACGTCCGACCATCAGCCGCATGGCGTCCTCGTCCGGCAGCGCCGCCAATGCCGCACCCGCGACATCGAGAGGTGACGGCGCGGCTAATTCGGCGGGCCGATCTTCGGAAGTGGCGGCGTCTTCGGTAGTGACGGCGTCTTCGAAAGGAACGGCGGCGTGGGTTGTCGTCGCTGCGGGCGAAGGTTCGATGACGGCGTCGGCGACAGAAGCGGTCTGGACGTCCTCTTTGGGCGTGAACGCAGGCTGCGGCTCCTCCGCGCGGCTTTCGTATTCGTCGTCCACGGGTTCATCCGGCTCTTCGGCGACTTCCTCGTCGTGATCCTTGTGGACGAAAATCACCGAAGGCACAGGAGCCTCGGCCTCGGCGATCAGCGCGTCGGTCTCCGGGTCGTCGTCCTGCGAGTCGGCGAACCGATCGGAATGGTCGTCGTCCGGCTCGTCACGAGAGAGCCGGGAGAATGCGGAGGGTTCGTCATCGAAATCCTCAGCCGACATATCGACCGGAACGCCGCTGGTATCCTGTGTGGCGTCAGGCGCTTCGACCAGACTGTCCTCGGCGACGAGGCTTCGCACCAACTCGCGCACTGCGCGCGACAGCGCGTCGTCAAAGTCGTCGCCGTCCCGCGCCAAGGTCGTCGGCATCAGGGGTGCGGGAGCGCTGGTCGGATCGACGGACCAGCGTGCGGCCAGTCGTGTGGCGACATCGTCCGGGTCGGTGAAGCGGCGCACCTCGGCCGTGTGGGGGGCAGGCTGCACGTCCTCGGCCATCGGGGCCTCTTCGACGTCCTCGACGGGTGCCGGATCGTTCGCAGCGGTTTCGCTCTTGCGGCGGAACGCCGGCGTTTCGGTTCCGATCTCCTCGTCGTCCGAGGCAGGTCCGGTTTCGATCAGCGCGATCTGGCTAAGGCGCAGAGAACTGCGGCGGCGGGAGGTGTCGACGCTTTCGGACGGCGGCCGGGTGTAGACGATCCGGTCGGGCCGATGCTGCGACTGATCCTCCGACCCGTCGGGTTCGAATTCGTCGTTGCGGAAGCTTACGGCGGCCTCGAGCTCGGCGATCCGCTCTTCGAGCGATTTGCGTGCGGTGGCGGACGTCGCGCCGCGGGGGGCGGTCACGATACGCTGCGCGGCCGTCAGCACCAGGGCTCCCGGTCCTTCGGGCAGTGAGGGGCGCGGCGTGCGGGGAAGCTCGCCCGAGACGAGTCGCCTGACGGACGACAGAACGTCTTCGACCTTGGGATCCGTCGCGTTTCCAGACATTGAGATCGTTCCTGCTGCCTCTTGGAGGCCCAGCCTAACGCCAGACCCCGCGGCAGACAACCACCGCGGGCTCCGAACTCAGTTGCGACCGATGGATCTCAGGACCCGGTCCAGTCGCTGCCCCTGGGGGCTTATCGTGTGAAGCGGCGCGTCCTTGACAGCGTTGTAATAGGCGGCCGGATCGTAGATCGGGACATTGAGACCCAAGCGCTCGGCGGTCAGCCGCCCCATCGCATCGAGAATCTGGTAAATCGCGAGATACCGGTCGACCTCGGCCGCGACCCGGCTCGTGAGGGCGTCGAGCACCTCCTGCTCCTGGTCGAGCACCTCGAGCGTCGTTCGCGCGCCGAGTTGAAGCTCTTCGCGCACACCTTCCAGGGCGAGTTGAGCGGCACGCACCTGCCGGTCGGAGGCGTCGATGGATGCGATCGCGACGGCGAGGTTGGCGTAGGCGTTCCCGACCTGCTGATCGACCAGAAGACCGGTGGTGTAGAGCTGCGCCCGCACCTGGTCACGGCGCGCCATCGACTGGCGCTCCTGCGACGGCAGGGCGCCCCCCTGATAGATCGGGCCCGAGAGCTGGATGCCGAGAGACGTGCTGTCGTCACCCTCGTCGTCGATCCCGAACCGGCCCGATACCTCGAGGTTGGGAAGCCGGTTGCGCGAGGCGCGCTCGACGGAGATATCGGCCGCTTTGACCTGGTGCTGGACCTGGATCACCTGCGGGTTTTCCTGTCGGGCGATCGCACGCGCGGCTTCTTCGCTGGACGGGACGGCAGGCGGCGTGGGCGGAGGCGCAAGGGTCCCGGGATAATGGCCGACGACGGCGCGATATTGCTCGCGCGCCTGTGCGAGGCCGCCCTGCTCGGCCGCGAGACCGGATCGAGCGGCGGCGAGACGAGCCTCGGCGAGCGAGACGTCGGTGCGCGTCACCTCGCCCACATCGAAACGGTCGCGCGTTGCGCGAAGCTGTTCGGTCAGGAGGCGGACGTTGTTCTGACGTAGATCGACGAAGGCCTCGGACCGTCGCACGGCAACATAAGCGGTGACGGTATTGAGCAAAACCGTGTTCTCGACATCAACGAGAACGGCGCGGGTGGCGAGGACGGTTTCCTTCGCCACGTCGACGCCGAGTTGCGACCGACCGAAATCGTAGAGAAGCATTCCCGCCGTGAGCGAGATCGAGGCGTTGATGTCACTGCCGGCCGAAGGATCGGCATAGTTCACGCCCGCAGCGTAGTTCAAGACCGGCCGAAGGGTCGCAACGGCCTGTGCCACATCCTCGTCCGCCGCACGCAGGACCGCGCGGTTCTGGTCGATCAGGCCGCTGTCGCGATAGGCGTCGATCAAAGCGTCCGTCAGCGTTTCCGCCGTTGCTGGCAGCGCCGCCAGCGACAGGAGCATGACGGCGACGGAGGTGCGGAGCCTGTTCATATTCATTCCAGCCTCACAGAACGAAGGCGCGGCGCGCCTCGAAGCCGGGCAGCACCGGCGCGCCCGCGTTGAAGGCGTATCGCCAGTTCACGCGGCCGTCGATGCGGTATCCAACGCGGACGACGCCAAGAGCACCCTCGGCGAAGATCGCGACCAGTCGGCCACCTTCCTTCAGTTGATCGACGAGGCTGTCGGGCATGTGCTCGACCGCGCCCTCAAGCAGGATCACGTCGTAGGGGCCGTGTTTAGCCGCGCCGTCGGCAAGGGGCCCTTCAACCACCGCGACGTTGTCGGCGCCGGCGGCGGAGAGCGCTCGCTCGGCTTCCGTCGCAAGGGCCTTGTCCTCTTCAAGGGCGATCACGGCCTCGGCAAGGCGCGCGGCGAGCGCGGAGGAGTAGCCAAGCCCCGCCCCCACGTCGAGAACGATCTCGTCCGACTGGATGTCGGCGGCGTCGAGCATCTTGGCCAGCGTCCGCGGATCGAGAACGACCCGGCCGCGACCCAGATCGACATGCTCGCCTGCATAAGCGGCCTCGCGCCGCTCGACGGGCACGAAATCCTCGCGCGGAACGGACAGCATGGCCTCGATGATCGGAAACCGGGTGACGTCCGAAGGCCGGACCTGCGTGTCGACCATCGTGGTGCGGCGGCGGGCGAAATCGGTCATTCGCTAAACTCTTCCGTTCAGTAACCCCGAGCCCGTTGAACCACGTTTGAGATGACCGCGCAATGGAGCCGAAGCCACACCGGCATGGTTGTCGGCCCCAAGGCCACGAGGCATCGCAAACCGGGACTGCCCGATCATTGAGCCGAGTGCGCAGGCAGTCTACGGCATCGAATTCATCGAGGCTGACGACGGGGCCCTAGGGATCGTAGTGCGTCTCGCAGTGTTCGAAGCGCGCCATCAGGCATCCGCTTCCCCGAGAACCTCTTTGGACGCAAGGTGTCAGTGGCACACGAAGGGATTCGGTTCGCCCTCGCGAAGCCAGGCCAAGTAGCTGATCGGCCTCAGGCTGGTGAGAAGGTAATAGAGGTGTCGGACTGGGGCGGGAAGTTCCGCAAGTCTTTCGGCATAGATCATTTTGGCACACAACATTTACAGGTACGGTTAAGGTTGGTTGCCGTCAGGCAACCAGCCGGGCAGCCTCGCGGTGGAGGCCTGACAGCAGTTGCGATATCTCATTGCCGACGAATCCCGTCTGGGCAAAGAAATCCAGTTCGTCTTCGAGACTGGACAGGGACGCATCAGACAAGCACCCCACTGCCGAATCGAGATTGTCCTGCGTCGCTGCATCGCCGTTCTCCACCAGCCGCAATGCCGCGGCAGACCGAATTCTAACGGGATAGGAAGTCATCATCTTTTTCTCTTCTTAGTTGGCTTGACCTGGCGTCACCCGCCCGGCCCAACCTGTACCGTTTACGCAATTACATCGAGCCCAAGCTCTTTCGCTGGAATATTTCGAAGAGCACACCCCTGCAATTGAATAATATTCAAACTCCTTAGGTTAATAAATCATCCATAGTGTTACTCCAGACTTGCCACCGCGACGGGGAAAACCCATGCGCGGCGGTATGTAGTCGTCGAGACGCCTTTGGTGGCCCATATGCGATCGGAGGCTCGCGACCGTGTCGCTGGGTAAAGAGGTGTTCCGCTTCGCATGCCGCGGGCGAGTCAATAAACTAAGGCGGATTATCGTTCATTCGGACCAAAATCACAGAGCGGGAGCCGTGTCTGGCCGTGCCTTGCAACACCGCCGTCAGACGTGGCATCGCGATGCAGCGATACCACCCCCGCGTGTCCCGACGTACCGGCGTAACAACTTTTTCGAGATCAACCCAGAATGATCGTCTTTGTGCCCCAATGATGACACTCGGCATCAACTAAGTGGCCTCGGGAGATGTCAGTCAAAAAAGAGGTAATCAAAGAAATGAGCGTCCGGGTCCTCGCAGTAGATGACGATTTTATCGTCTTGGAACTACTGGTAGAAACTCTCGAAATGGGAGGTTACCCTAACGTCACCAGCATACAGGACCCCAATAAGGCTCTTGAACTGGTGAACAAGGGCGAGATGTTTGACGTCATCATCCTCGATATTCAGATGCCGGGGCTGGATGGGATCGAACTTTGTCAAGCGATCAGAACTCAACGGCATCTCCGGTTCACGCCCGTCGTCATGCTGACGGCGATGCACGACAAGCAGTACGTGAACAGGTCGTTCGCCGCAGGTGCCGACGATTACCTCAACAAGCCATTCGATCCCTTCGATGTTTGCGTCCGGATCGAACGCGCCATCGCGATTGCCGAGTTGAAACGCGACGCCGAGCGTCTCAGGTCCGCGGCCGAAAAAAAGAAGACGCATATCGACCCCGAGTTGCTCGTCCTTGACGGGCTGACCTCGAGAACAACCTTCGAAAACTACCTAGCTCAACTGTCGAGATGTGGGGCCACCAATTCCGTGGTGGCCATAAGGGTGGACAATTTCGATGTGCTGACCTCACTGAGTACTCGCGACCTTGAGGCGGTTCTCCAAGAAGTCACCAGCGGGATCTCGAGACGCCTCGGAGACGTTCACAAGCTTCTCAGCTATGTTGATCACGGGATATTCCTTTGCGTCGCACAATCGTCGTCGACGCTCTTCGACGGCTTTCTGCGTTCGTCGATCGAAGACCTGGTCAACAGCAGCGATCACCTGCGTTCGCTGAAGACAAGAATCGCCCTGACGTTCGGACAGGTCGCGCGCTGCCGCCGCTTCCGGAGCGCCTCCGTCGCCGACACCATGCAATTGGCACTCGCCTCCCTCGACATGGACCCGCACATCGCCAACCGTCCTGAGCAGCCTAGGAGAGCTGCCGTATGAACGAAGATCTGCTCGCGGTCTTCGAGGCGCGCAAGTCGGCGTTGAAGATCAAGTTCCTCATGGTTCTCGAAGACCGTGTCGCGTCCCTGTCAGAGAACATCGAGGTGTTCCGAAAAACCTCAAATCCCGGCGCACTGGAACGCTGCCGATTCGATCTTCACAAGACCGCCGGCGTAGCGGGATCGTTCGGATACGAGGAACTGGGCCAGACGGCGCGCCGCATCACCACGCGGCTGGCGGCCGAGGATGCAACCGGAGCCTATCCGACCCTGTTTGCGGATATCGCGGCGTTCCTTCGAATGGCGGATGAGATCCTCGGGCGTCGACAGCCTGACATCCGTCCGCGGCACTAGGTCAGATGCGGACTCCCGACATGCCAGGTCCCGATGAAGTATCGGTGCTGGTCGTCGATGACGATCCGATTCAACTGAACCTCGCCCAGTTGGCGCTGGAAACCATCGGCGGCTGCCGCGTTCAGACCGCGAGTGAAGCACGGCCGGTCGTCGACGACATTCTCGCCGGACGGTCAGTGTTCGATCTCGTACTCCTGGATATCGTTATGCCCGAGATGGACGGCGTGACGGCCTGCACCGCTCTGCGACGCGCCCGCAAGCCACCGTACATCGTCGCGATGACGGCGCTCGACCGGCACGACGACATCGACCGTGCCTATGCAGCCGGCGCGGACGACTACATCATCAAGCCTTTCGCACCCGCCGATCTCTTTGCCCGGATGGAGGTCGTGCGGCGACGCAAGACGTCTCGAGGGAAGGACGACCCTCACTCCGGCACCGGATCCGATGAAGCCCTCGATCTCGAGGGGCTGGTCGCGTTCGAGACATTGAAGAATTATGTCGGCGCCCTTGATCGCGGTCGGTCGGCCCTGTCCATGGTGACTTGCTTTACGCTGGAAAACCAGGGCGCAGGCAACACACAGGGAAGTTTGGTCCGCGAGTGCGGGCGGCTCATCGTGAGTGCGCTCTCGTCGACCAGGCATGTTGTAGCCTATCACAGCGGCGTCTTCGTCTGTGTCACCCGCCTCGCGGATCCGGTGGTTTCAAGTCGGCTGGTCGACGAGATGAATGCGGCGCTGCCGGAAGGCTCGAAAATCAGCATGCAGCGTGTGCGACAGAATTCCGGCAGTGGCGGACAGCAGACCTTGGATGACGTTCTGTCGGCAGCGCTACTGGCCGTCTGCGCCGCTCAGCCCGCCAAACTGGCTAAGGCGCTGCACGCCCCCCTACCCGACCTCTTCTGGCACTAGGACCGCCCGGCTGAGCCGACTGACATTTCTGCGTCTTTCCTCCGTCAGCGGAACGGGCTTCCTTGGGAAAGCCGCAGTGAACGTGCTGCCGACCCCGACCGAACTGGTGACGCTCAGAGTGCCGCCATGCAGGAGCATGATCTGACGGCAGATAGCCAGCCCAAGTCCTGTGCCGCCAGCCTTGCGCTTGTCCGAGAAGTCGATTTGCTGAAAGGCTTCGAACACCGCCTCTAGATCGGTCGAAGCAATTCCGCACCCCGTATCAGCGACAACGATATGCACAAAGTCGTCATAGATTTCGCTGCTGACCGTGATGGTACCCGTCTCGGTGAACTTGATGGCGTTTCCGACAAGGTTGATGAGAACCTGCTTTGCCCGGATGGCATCGATCTCGATCAGGACGTCGCGGCCTCGCGGTTCCAACTGGAGGCCTTTTTCAGCCGCCATTTCAGTCATTGAGTCGACAACGTCATCTATCAAGGAACCGACAGAGACTTCGCCGATTTTGAGATCGAGATGCCCTGCTTCGATTTTCGAGTAATCCAGAAGGTCGTTGATCAGAACAAGGAGGTGCTCGCCCGACTTCTGAATCTTGTCTCCCTGCTGGCTGATACTGTCGAGGAGAAGCTGCAGTCCCTCGCGGTCGGAGCCATCGCCTTCAGTCAGGGCCCGGGCCTGTTTCATCATCCTCACGTGGGTCAGGACTTTCGCGTAGCCGAGGATCACCGTCAGGGGGGTCCGCAACTCGTGGCTGAGAACGCTGATGAATTCGGATTTGACCTGCAGAGCCTCCTCGGCCAACCGCTGGGCCTTCACCAACTCGGTGATGTCCATGCGAAGTCCGACTGACATGCCGTCTTTCGTTCTCCGCTCTGTAACCTTGAGCCACGTTCCGTCCGGTAACCTCTGGATGGCTTCGGAATGCGGCTGCGCGTGCCGAATGAACTTGTTGGCGATCCACTCTGCTTCATTGTCTACGGCATCGGGATATTGGCCTCTTTCGAGACCCGCGCGGACGAGCTCCGAAAAGGAGATACCGGTTCGGATTAGGTCACGGGTCTGCGGACTGTAATCGACGTACGCTTGATTGCACAAAAGCAGCCGGTCGTTTTCGTCGAACACCACGAAGCCCTGATCGATCGCGTTGAACGCCGAGTTGATGAGGGACTCGGTCTCGCTACGCTGCCGCCAGAGGCGCGCCAGCAAGAAGATCGTGAGTGCACCCAGAGCAACCGAAAGAGGATAAATCGACAGAAGAGGATTGGTTGACCTGGAAGCCTGAGCAAGGACAGCCTGGTTCGGGGTGATAGCAAGTTGCCAGTCCCCGCCGGGGACTGCGATGCTCTCCCAGACGGTGTCGCTCCCGATCCTGTCCGGTTCCCCGTAAATGACCCTTCCCGCACGCCCGTCCGCTGCCCCTTCCCTGATTGCGATGAAGTACGGGGAGAGCACGGAGAGGCCCTCGAGCTGCTCGGTCACAGCACTGGCGAGAAACACAACCGAAATGATTCCCCACAGCCTCGGCTTGTCGCCGGAACGGTCCAGAACGATCGGGGCGCGGATGATGAAGACCGTAGGGCCCTGCAGCGATGCGACCGGCCCGGTGATAACTATTTCGTCGGTCTCAATCGCCCGTTGGATGCCTTCCATGAAATCAGGCCGTGATGCCAGGTCCAGGCCGAGGACCGCCTCGTTTCCTCGGACCGGGAAGACTTGGGAAATCTTAAGATCGGGCGCGAGGCCGATATTCAACATGGCGGGGTTCTGCGACCTCAGATCGACAGCGATCTTGGTGAAGCCCTCTTCAAACGCTTCGATGTCGAGCTCGGCCAAAGATGCGAGGCTGCGGGTGAGATACACCGGCTCAAGGATCGAACGCTCCAGGCGCCAGGCGATTTCCCTGGCTTCTTCCGCAATTCTTGCGCGGGCGGTCAGCGTGGTGAGTTCCTGACGGTCATGATAGGCGACGACGCCGACCAGGAGGGCGGCAATCAGGAAGGGTGGCAGAACCAGCCACTCCACACGGCGGCGCAACGTCTTCCAGAAGGCGCTGCTGTCGTTCCTCAAATGGCCAACTGCCATCTCGTCCTCACAAAGACTTCCGATTGACCGAGGCTTCGGGCAGCGACATTTAGATCGCGTCAATCGCATGAAATTCGGGCGCTTCCTCGATTGTCTCAGGATTTGAACAAGTTGGGTACATTTTGGCCACAGTGCTTGCGTTTGCGGCGGCTGCGACCGCAATAGACGCGTTGGGTCGTCCGCGTGAGAGTCTGTGTCTACGCACTGCAGGAAAGAGACAGTCAAAGTAAGACGTCCATCGGATCGCCGAAGAATCCGTCGAGCAGAACGGATGTTCCCTGGTCGGCGAAGAGAACGCCGGCATCGGTCATTTCGAAGTGGTCTGCGGCCTCCGCTGGCGTGGCATAGCCGAACCCCTTGAGGAGCAGCCTGTCGAAAGTTGCGGCGTCGCCAGTCTGCTCGAAGTCGAAGACGATGTTCTTTCCACCGTTTGTTCGGAAGACGAAGTGGTCCGAGCCACCTCCCCCTTCGATCAAATCGTCGCCCTTGTTGTCGAAGAGCTTCTCACTTGCCCCGGTTCCACGCAGAATCCACGCGCTGTCGGCTGCCTGCACAGTCTCGCGGACCAGGCCGCCATCGCTGACCAGGGCGCTGGCGGCATCGAGAGGTTTCCAGACAGGGGCGACAGCGCTGCCGTCCTTCCAGATCGTCAGCCGGTTCACCTCGTAGTCCTCAGTCACCGTGAAATCGAACTCCTGCTCGAAGAGGTCGAAGGTCGAGCCTGACAGGCTCGGCATTTCGTAGAGACGTTCGAGATCGGACCCCGAGACGAAATCGTCGTGATCGCGAAGCACGGTCGTCAATCTTTCGAGTTCGACGGCACGACCGAGGTCGAGACCGTCGAATGCTAGATGCGCTGTCTCCGGCAGCTCGATGTCGCCGGCGACGATGAAGATCACGTACTTCTGGTCGTCCTCGAAGGAATAGACCGAAATCGGCGCTTCGGTATCGCCGCTGAATGCCCAGCTCTGGTGGAATGTGTCCAGAAGGACCGTGCCCTCGAGGCTTTCGGCCATCATCTGGAACGCGTAGCCACCATGAGACAACTCGATGCCCGAGTCTGTCTCCCTCGTGTACCAGTTCGGGTTACTCCGGGCATCGATGCCCCAAAGTGAGGCAGCGTCCACGCCGACGGCCAGAAGGTTGGCGAAGGTGTCGATGGTGGTTCGGCCCTGACGGGCACCGATATCCTGGTAGATGATCGCCTCGTCCTCCACATTGGAAGACGGCCCCACCGTCCAGGCGGACGCGATCACGTCGAGCACGCCCTCAGCACTCTTGCGCGCCTCCCCTACCGCACGGCTCCAGTTTTCGATGTAGTCCAGGGAGCGGCTGAACCGGTTATCGCCTTCATCGATCCCGATGCCATCCAGTTGACGGTTGTGGTTGAAGATATTGATCGGCAGATGGTGAACGATCAGTGCGTCGATCATCTTGATGGTGTCGTGGCCGATCTGGTCGCGAATTGTGGAGTCTTCTTCTGCGCTTCGTCCGATCTGGACCGCCAGAGTGAGGTTGAAGTCATCTGCCGTCCCGCCAAGAGCCTCAAAGGCTGCCGCGATGCCGGTAAGCATGGCATCGACCACCATGCCATATCGCGCGGCAGTCGATACGGTCCCGTCCAGACTTTCGTTTCCGAGTTCGATGACGAGCGAGGAGGGAAGCCCGCCGAAGCCGCCTGACAGCAGCTTCTCGACAAAGGCACGGGCGTCGCCCTCGGCCCTGTCAACGTCATCGAAGTACCTGATGCTGGGAAGAAAGAGCGAGAGGCTTCCCCCGCTGGCATTGGCGGCCAGCAATGCATCCGAAAGACCCTTACCGGAAATGGTCATCAGGTCATCGTGGGTCAGGTCATAAAGGTACTCCGAAACATTCAGGTCATCGTCCCTGTCCTGGGTATCCAGCGCCGTTTCGCCACGTGTCCCACCCGGCCACCTGATGTCTCGGGATCCCAACAAGGCGGCCTGTTCAGCAAAGGCGTCCAACCCATAGAAGGTGCTGTAGATGCCGCCGAAATGTGCCGACGTTACGACGCCAGCGTATTGAGCCTGAGCGATTTCGCCGAAGTTGTAGGTAACCATGAGCCCTTACTCTGCCTGACGAAGAGACGGTGGCAGAAGAGCGGGGCACTCTCAAATTTTATCATGTTTTATCAGTATATTAGATCATAACGCTAATCCTTTAAATTGATTGTCGAGGTTGTATAATCCATGAATAATGGATTGATACACGGAGTGAGGACACGCCCATGGCACGCAGAACGGAACTCGTGGATGCGATCCGCGACATGATCATTACGGGGGCCTTTCAGCCGGGGATGAGTGTGCCGGAGGATGCGCTCGCCGCAGAATTCAAGGTCTCGCGCTCCCCGGTCCGCGAAGCCCTCATCATGCTCGAGAGCAGAGCGCTCGTGTCATCCGAAACGAACCGGGGCTTCCGCGTCAGTTCGGTGTCCGTTGAGGCGATCCGGAACTATTTCACGGCGGCAAAGACCATTCTTCCCGTCGTCGCCACGCTCGCGGCGCAGCACGCCTCGGACGATGATTTCGCTCCGGTCGCCCGGCAGGACGCCCTGAATGCCAAGTCTAAGGCGTCGATCCTGACGCACTTCCGATACATCCAGAGCCTGTCTCGGTGTTCGAGAAATGCGTTTCTTGCGTCTGCCGCAGAGGTCACGGAAGGCTATCATTGCTTCGTGCGCAGCAGCGTCATGAGGAGCGTGCCCGTTGCTGTCGCCGAGGCTGCGGCCAGGGACCTCGAGATGCACGAGGCGAACGTCACTCACGCCCTGAAGCGTGGGCCTGGTCCGACGCTCGACGACGCCGTTGACCAGATGGTCGAAGGCTCACGCGTTTTCCTGATCTCGCATCTAGTGTGAGGGCGCTTCAGTTGGCACCGAACCCCGCCACAAAATTCCCGGCAGTGCCGCTGGCCGATATCACGCCTCCGGTCTCTTCGGCGGAAGGGCCATAGAAGCGCCCGTTCACGTCACCGCTCATTCCGGCGGAGGCAACAGCGCCCGAATAACGTCCGTTCAGAACGGTCAGATCGGTGGCAGTGAAATCCAACTCGGGGGCGCTCGTGGCACTCGCGCCGCTGAGGGGCGCCTTCGATGTTCCCGAGATCACAAGATCGACGGAGGCGAAATTGGTTGTTGTGAGGGAAATGTCTCCCGACGTCAGATAACCGGTTCCAGCTTCGTCGATGTAAACCCCGTCCACCGAACCGGAATAGGACGCGGCGCCTGCGGCAGGAAGGCTGCCGGCGTCGGTCTCGTAGCCCGCAACCATACCGAACATCGTGCCGGAGGACGTCCCGGCGCCGGTATATCCCGCCCCATGCACCTGGTAGATCGCCGAACTCGGGTCCGAGACACGTAGAAAGCTGGTCCCGTTCTGGAGAAGGACGAACCCGCCTATGGAGTCGACCGCGCCATACGATCGACCGTTCAGCTGGACCGACTGAAGTTCACCTGCAGAATTGACGAAACTCACCATTCCCTCGGAAAAGGTCGGTCCGCTCGTGACGATCACTTGTTCGGAGGTCGAATCGAGACCAGTGGTGACGACCCGGCCCTCGGTCGAGTAGCGCCCCAAGACCGGCGCCTCGCCGAAATTGCTGATGATCGGACCGCCACCTTCCTCCTTGCCTCCACCTCCGCATCCGCTAAGAATCGTGAGTACAAAAACGGACAAAGAGCTGATCTTCATGGGGGCCGCCTGCTTGCTTGTTATTCACTTTAGCGTATCAGTGGGCGTCACTCGCCTTCAAGCTGCAACCTCCGCGATTTGACGATGACGTTGGGTCTGGGCGCGATTGCCGAGTTCTTGCCTTGCTGAAGATCCTTCACGTCGAAGACGACGCTGACATTCGCAGTCTAGTCGAGCTGGCCATCAGTTTCGGCGATGACATGGAACTTATCCAGGTCGCGGACGGGCTTGAGGGATTGAGTTATCTCCGGGACGCATCACCCGACGTCATCCTTCTCGACGACCAGATGCCGAAGCTATCCGGTCGAGAAGTAATGTCGGCCCTGCGGATTTCCTCCAGGCTACGAAGAATTCCGGTCATTTTCATGACCGCAAATAGCGGGAAGGAAGATGAAGCCACCTTCATGTCCCTGGGCGCCTGTGGGGTGATCAAGAAGCCTTTCGACCCGATGACGCTGCCCTCGTTCATCCGCGATTTGCTGAAGGAAAATACCAACTGAATGTCGGCTTGAGTGCGGTGTGCCGACAGACGTCGAGCTTCGCACCGTACGCGTGGCAAACTCCGTGGAACGACAGAGTCTTGCGAATTTCTTAGTAAATGAGCCTTAAACCTCTTGTCCTCATCTGAATTTATGTGTGGCTCACTGATCGACTATGTGAACCAAGTTGTCATGGCCAATACTAACAGGAGTCTTGGGTCTCACGCTATGGGGCCGAGACGCTGGCACGAATTCTGGACCGACAGACCCGCCAGAATAGAAAACACGATCGACACACCAAGCGCGATCACCGTCAAACACATTGCAACTGACATTAGAACCTCTTAACCCTTACCATCGTCATTAACAGCTACACTCTAAGCGCTCGACCGTGGTACTCGTTACTTTACAAACTTGGCGCGGTCGATGTGCGTGATTTACTGCCTCCAGTACAGCCCTGCAATTTTCTAAATATTCACCTTCTTAGGAGAATTCTTGGACCTAGATAGGGTGATTTTTCACTCATGGGCTTGAGCATCACCCTGCCCAACCCCTGCCGGCGCAAGGGCGGTAGCCGTTTTCTTGTCTCTTCGCTACGCGGCCTCGTTGCAATGCTGCGCATGGTCCCGCTTGAGATATTCCCTTTTGCTCCAGACCGGGAAGACGTCGTATGGTCCCCTCTGGAGAACGCCGTCTCCTGTCCGCATCCCGCATAGTGTCCGACCATGACGACCGACCTCTCGCCTCCCCTGCGCATCGTCGCGCGGCTTGCGGCCCATGCGATTGAATTCTTCGCCCGGCTGATCACCGCTGTCCGCGCCGAGTGGATTGGGGTGGAGCCTATCCCCGGGCAACGGGTCTATTACGCCAACCACGCGAGCAACGGCGATTTCGTCTTGATATGGGCCGTGCTTCCGCGCCGACTGCGCAAGAGCGTGCGCCCGGTTGCCGGCGCGGACTACTGGATGGGCACAGGTCTCAAGCGCTTCGTCGGCAGACATGTCTTCAACGCGGTACTGATCGACAGGACCGGCGGCGCGCCGAGGGAGGCTGCGGTCGAACAGATGGCCGAAGCGCTGGACGAGGGCGCGTCGCTGATCCTCTTCCCCGAAGGTACCCGCAATCTGACCGAGGAACGGCTTCTGCCGTTCAAGACCGGCCTCTATCACCTGGCCCGTGCGCGGCCTGAGACGACATTCGTTCCCGTCTGGATCGAAAACCTCAACCGCGTCATGCCGAAGGGCGAGATCGTACCGGTGCCCCTGCTCTGCAAGGTGACCTTCGGCTCACCTCAACATCTCGACGGTGACGACAAGGAGACCTTTCTCGGCCGGACGCGCAACGCCCTTCTCGAGCTATCGGCACCTCTCTCATGATCCCCGATCTCATTTACCTGCTGGCGTCGGTTGTAGGCCTGCTGATCGCGGCGAGCGTCATCGGCGCCGTTCTGGAGCGCGCCTATTCTCCGGACGGCGAGAACACCGTCATCGAAAATCTGAACGCGCGTATCCGTGCCTGGTGGGCGATGGTGATCCTGATCGGCCTCGCTTTCCTCGCGGGTCGGGCGGGTGTCGTGATCCTGTTCGCCTTGTGCAGCTTTGCAGCGCTGCGAGAATTCGTGACGCTGACCAATGCGCATCGCGCAGATCACTGGACGCTCGCTCTAAGCTTCTTTGTCGTGATTCCACTGCAGTACTGGCTGATCTGGGCGGGCGAATACGGGATCTATTCGATCTTCATCCCGGTCTACTGCTTCCTTCTGGGTCCGATCGTCTCGGCGCTGCGCGGAGAAACCCGGAACTTCCTTGTGCGGGTGGCGGAAGTGCAATGGGCCCTGATGATCTGCGTCTACTGCGCCAGTCACGTCCCGGCGCTCATTACCTTGAAGATCGAGGGTTACGAAGGGCGCGGCGTCCTGTTGATCGCCTTTCTGATCGTCGTCGTGCAGCTTTCGGACGTGCTGCAGTATGTCTGGGGAAAGCTTCTGGGCCGTCACAAGATCGCGCCCCGCCTGTCACCCTCCAAAACCTGGGAGGGGTTTGTCGGCGGGGTGGCCTCTGCAACCCTGATAGGATCGGCCCTCTACTGGCTGACTCCTTTCACTCCGCTGCAGGCCGGGATCATGGCTTTCATCATCGCCCTGATGGGCTTTTTCGGCGGCCTCGTGATGTCCGCCATCAAGCGCGACCGCGGGGTGAAGGATTGGGGACACACCATCGAAGGGCATGGGGGCTTCATCGACCGGCTCGAACTCGGTCGTCTTCTCGGCGCCGATCTTCTTCCACCTGACGCGCTTCTGGTGGACGTGATCAAGCGCCTCGCGTCACAGACCTGGGTCCACGTGGCCTTCGGCGCGGTGCTTATGGGAAGCTGGGCCTTCTATGCGAACCGTGAGCACGCACTCTCAGAGACGCTGCGGGCCGCCGTTCTGCAAGCCGTCTTGTCGGGCTTTCTGACTGGCTGCCTCAAGATGATCGCGGATCGTCTTCGCCGGTCCTTACCGCACTGGGCGCTGGCGGCTGGCATTTCGCTTCTGTTCTCTTCCACCCTCCTCCTCGCGGCACACTGGGTTTCCGGCACGCCGGAACTCGCTGCGACCGTCGCTGTCCCGCTCGCCGTGTCGGGAAGTTACATCTTCGGGTACTGCTACCTTCGACGGAGGCCGTCCTATGGCTGACCTCAAGAACCGACGTCCCCTCAAGAGCCGCGACACCGGCTGGGCGCGGGCGATCACAAGGCGTCTTGCCGCAGCGAACATCACGCCGAACCAGATCTCGGCGGCAAGCGTTCTCTTTGCGGCTTTTGCCGGCGGGTGTTTCGCCGGTATCGACCGCGGCGCCCCCGGGCTCAGCATCGCACTTCTTCTGACGGGGGCTGCCTTCGTTCAGATACGTCTCCTGTGCAACCTGTTCGACGGCATGGTCGCAGTCGAAGCCGAGCGCGGCGATGCGACAGGTCCGTTCTGGAATGAGGTGCCGGATCGTCTGGCAGACATGCTGATCCTGGTCGGTTTTGGATATGGCGCGGGCCTTTTATCCGTGGGCTGGGCCGCAGCCTGCCTTGCGGTGTTCCTTTCGTATCTGCGCGCCTTTGGGGCTTCGATCGACCAGGTCTCGGACTTTTCGGGTCCAATGGCCAAGCAACACCGTATGGCCGCCGTCACGATCGCCGCGATCCTCGCCGCCGCTCTGGCACTTTGGCTCGACCCGACCGGGGTTCTGCGGATTGCCCTTTGGACCGTGATCCTGGGTGAGATCCTGACGGCAATCCGCCGAATGCGGCGGATATACCTGCGGATGAAGCGTTCAGCTTGAAAACCTCACTCTGGGTCTGACGCATCTCTCGGTCAGACACCTAACAAGAACCAAGTCCTCCGGCTCCTCCGCACGCCGCGTCCTGGTGATGCCGACGAACCTCTATGGCCCCGGCGAAAATTTTGACCCCGGGAGCAGCCACGTCTTCCCGCCCTCCTCCGCCGCTTAGACGAGGGACCGAGCGACAGGCTGGACGAGGTTGTGATGCCGCCGTGACGAGTTTCAGAGGCCGCATCGAGCTTGACCCCTCGAAACCCGACGGCACGCCGAGAAAGCTCCTCGACGTCTCCCGCCTTGCGCGTTTGGGCTGGCGGTCACGCATCCCGCTCGACGACGGGCTCCTGTCGACCTACGAATGGTTCAAGGCCAACGCGCAACCCGCTCAGAGATCGACAGAATGACCGCCACATCTTCGCGCCCCCTGCGCATCATCACGTCAGGCGCACAAGCGGCCCCGATCGAAACGCTTTTGCCCGGCTATGACGGCGAGGTGGAGGTCTCCTACGGCTCTTCCCTGCGGCGAAGCCCATGACTCGATCCCGACGCGGCTCGCGAACGGCGAGCGCTTCGATCTCTACTTTCTGGCCGAAGCGGCGCATGCCCGCTATTCGCGGGACGGTCTCGTCTCTCAGGACTTCGTCCCGCTCGTCGCCTCGCGGATCGGGGCGGCCGTCCGCGAGGGAGCGCTCGTTCCCGACATCTCGACCTCCGCCCGGCTGAAAGACGCGCTCCTCGCCGCCGGATCGGTGGCGCACGCCGCCAGCGCCAGCGGCATCTACCTCTCGACAGAGGTCTTTCCTGCATTGGGCATCGCCGACGAGATGAAGGACAAGGCGCGCACCATCCTCTCCGAGCGCGTCGGCAGCGTCGTGGCCCGAGGCGAGGCCGACCTCGGCTTCCAGCAGATGAGCGAACTGCTTCCGATCCCGGGCATCACCATCGTCGGCCCGCTGCCCCCGGACTTCGCGCGCGTCTTCGTCTTCGGTGCCGCCTACGATCTCGACGACAGGATGCGGCCCGCAGCCGAGGCGTTCATCGACTTCCTGCGGAGCGCGGACGCCGCGTCGACCTTCACCGCCTGCGGTCTTGATCCGATCCGCTAGGGAGCACTCACGCCGCCGGAGTGCCCGCAGTCGCGGCGCCCAACTCCCTGACGAGGATCGCCTCCTCCTCGGCTTTCGGGCGCGACAGCCGCGCGAAAACGAGATAAGCGACCGGCGTCAGGAACAGTGTGAACATCGTCGCCAGTCCAAGACCGCCGACGATGATCCAGCCCAACGCCTCGCGCGCCTCCGCGCCTGCGCCCGACGAGAAGATCAGCGGCACGCCACCCAGAACGGTCGAGGCCATCGTCATCATCACGGGACGGAGCCTGACGGTAGAGGCCTCGAAGATCGCATCCCGGACGGATTGACCCTGGTCGCGAAGCTGGTTGGCGAACTCGACGATCAGGATGCCGTTCTTCGCCATGATGCCGATCAGCAGCACAAGCCCGATCTGGCTGTAGACGTTGAGGCTGCCTCCGGTGATCAGCAGGGCGAATACCGCGCAGGCCAGACCGAGGGGCACGGTGGCCATGATGATGATCGCCGAGACGAAGCTCTCGAATTGCGCCGAGAGGACCAGAAACACGACCAGGAAGGCGAAGCCGAAGGTGACGAACAGCCCCGAAGATGTCTCGGAAAGGGTGGCGGCTTCGGCGAGGGGCACGATCCGCTGTTGTTCCGGCAGCACCTCGTCGGCAATCTCCTGGACGGCGGAATAGGCGTCGCCGAGCGACAGCTCCGGCGTCAGCGTGGCCGAGATTTCGACGGCGCGCATCTGCGCTTCGCGGCTCAACTCCGGTGCCACCGCACGTTCGCGCAGCGTCACGAAGCTCGAGATCGGCACCATCTGACCGTTGCCCGCCTGGACGAAGATGCGCTCCAGGTCTCCGGGATCGTTCACCGGATCGGACGTGGACACCATCTTGATGCTGAAGCTGCGGTCGTCGATGAAGACAGTCCCGACCGTGCGGCCGTCGAGCACGGCTTGAAGGGCCTCGCCCAGACCATCGATGTTGACGCCGATATCCGAAGCGCGGTCGCGATCGACCTCGATGAACAGTTGGGGCTGCGTGGTCTCGTATCCCAGCGACACGCGACCGAAGGCCGGGTCCTCCTCCATCCGGTCGATGATGGCCTGCGCCGAGTCGGCAAGGCTCTGGTAGTTGTTGCCGGTCAGCGCCACCGTCAGGCCTCGGCCGGCACCCCGGATTCCAAGAGAGTTGGGCTGGATCGCGAAAGCTCGGACGCCAATGACCTCCCCAACCATGCCGTTGATCTGGCCGACAATCTCTTGCTGGCTCCGGGTGCGTTCCTCCCAGGGCGCCAGTGACATCACCATGAAGCCGCTGTTACCCGATCCGGTCCCGGCGATGGAAAAGACGTTCGTGACTTCCCCGGAGGCGCGGAGGGGTTCGACCAGGTCCTCGATCTCTCGCATCTTGCCGGCGGTATAGTCGAGCGACACCCCCTGCGGAGCCGAAACGCGGAGGAGCGCCAGCGAGCGGTCTTCCGACGGCGTGAGTTCCTGCCGGATGCCGCCGAACGACAGCGCAGCCACGATGGCGAACCCGATCGAGAACACGATGACCAGAAGCGGCATCGCCAGGCAAAAGCGCAGCGCCAGCGCGTAGATCGATGCCAGACGCGTGCCGAGCCAGAGCATCGGTCCCCGACGCTCCGCCGTGCCGGAATGCCCCTTCAGCAGCCGGCTGGCCAGAACCGGGCACAGGGTCAGGGCCACGACCGACGACAGGAGCACCGACATCGCAAGAGTGAAACCGAACTCGCGGAAGAGACCCCCGGTCTGGCCGGGGAGGAAGGACAGCGGGATGAAGACAGCCGCCAGCGTCGCGGTGGTGGTGACGACGGCGAAGAACACCTGTTGCGTCCCCAGAACAGCCGCCGCCCGCGCCCCCATGCCCTCGGACCTTCGGCGCACGATGTTTTCAAGCACCACGATGGCGTCGTCGACGACCATCCCCGTCGCAAGCACCAGCGCCAGCAACGTCAGGATGTTGACCGAGAACCCGACCATGTAGATCGCGGCGAGTGTGCCCACCAATGCCACCGGGAGCGTGACGGCGGGGATGAGCGTCGCGCGGACGTCCCGGAGAAAGACGAAGATGATCGCGATGACGATGGCGACGGCGATGCCGAGCGTGTTCAGCGCCTCGCGGATCGAACCGTTGATGAAGACGGCGTCGTCACTCGTCACAAAGACGCTGATGTCGTCAGGCAGGATTGACTGCAACTCGTCCACCACAGCCCGCACCGACTGCGAGATCTCAAGCGTGTTGCTCTGTGCCTGCCGGATGATCCCCATGCCCAGCCCGGTCTGCCCATTGGCGCGAAGCACGCTTTCGCCCGGCGCTGGGCCAAGCGTGACGGTCGCCACATCGCCAACCGTGACGTCATCGCGGATCGCCAGCGCCTCGAACTCCTCGGAGCTGCTCGACGGTCGCGGTCGTCCGGACGACGATGCTCTGGCTGCTAGAGTTGAGCGCGCCAGCCGGTGCGTCGAAGGCCACGTTTCTCAGCGTCGTAGCGACATCAGCGAGGGACAATCCGCGGCTGGCAAGCTGCATCTGGTCAACGTCGACGCGGAACACGGATTCGCGGTCGCCATAGACCTGCAAGTCCGCGACACCTGGAACCGAGATCAGCCGATCCTCGATGACCTCCTCGGCGAACTGGGACAACTCCTGGGCTGTGCGCCGGTTCGAGGTGACGGCGATCCGCATGACCGCTTCGGCGTTGGCATCCGCCTTCACGATCCGCGGGTCTTCCGCTCCATCGGGCAGCGCGTTCTGGATGCGTCCGATTGCGTCGCGCATATCGGTCGCTGCGACGTCGAGGTCGGCATCGTCGCCGAACTCGACCGTCACTCGGCTGCGGCCGAAACGCGAACTGGACGAGATCGACTTGACCCCGGCCACCCGTCCAGCGGCGCCCTCGATCTGTGCGGTGATCTCGCGGTCCACTGTCTCGGGCGAGGCTCCGGCGAATTCGGTCGTCACCGTGATCACCGGGCGGTCGACGTCCGGCAACTCGCGGACTTCCGCACCGAAAAGGCCCGCCAGCCCGGCAAGGACGATCAGCGCCGAAAGGACGAAAGCAAGGATCGGCCGTCTGACGAAGAGCGCCGTGCTGGAGGACATTGCGGACTGCGCGCTGACGGCCATCGCCTTATCCCCTGGTCCCGACGCCGGGGGCCGACGCCTTCAGCGCGGCGTCGTCGCCCGAGACCGTCACCTCCGTGCCCGGCCGAAGGTTCTGCATGCCCTCGGTCACCACCTGCTCGCCGACGTCGAGCCCGCCCCCGACGAGAACGGTGTCGCTGTTTCTTTGCAGGATCATGATCTTCTGCCGCGTCGCCTTCCCGTCGCGAATAACCCAGACGAAAGGACCGTCGCTGCCCCATTGGATCGCAAGGGGATCGATGGTCGGAAAGGGGTCGCCGGTGAACGACAGGTTGATGCGGAACGCCATCCCGGCCCGCAGCACGTCATCGGCATTCGAAAGCGAGGCCTGGAGACGCAGTGTCCGACTGTCGGCATCGACGCGGTTGTCGACCGCCGCAATGCGCCCCTCCAGTTCCAACTGGGGCCGGGCGAGCGGCGTGGCGCGGATCGCGTCGCCCGGTTCGATCTGGGCGACGAACCGCTCCGGGACCCTGAACTCGACGACGATCTCGGAGCGATCGTCGATCTGAGCGATCTCGGTCGAGGCCGTCACCTGGTCGCCGACCGTGTGACCGATAATGCCCAGCCAGCCGGAAATCGGCGCCACTATCCTGCGCCGCTCGATCTCGAGTTGCGCCTCTCTCAGGTCAAGCTCCGCCGTTTGCAGAGCAAGCGTCGCGCTGCTCCGCTGGATCCGCGACACCGTCCCGCCCAGCGCGTTGACCCTCTCCAGCGCTTCGCGCGCGTCTTCGACAACGAAGCGGGCCCGCTCCAGCTCGATCTGCTGGCTGCCGTCGTCCATCGTGACGAGGACGTCGCCTTCGTTCACGTAATCGCCGGACTGCACGTTGACGGCGGACAGGGTGCCCGCGACTTCCGGCAGGATCGCCACGCTGCGCAGCGCACGACCGTCGCCGATGGTCGTGATCTCGTCATAAAGGCTGGCTTCTTCGACCGCCTTCGCGATGACGGTCACCGGTCCTCCACCGCCCCTGCCGGCCCCACCCTGACCTCCACCGCCACCGCCCTGGGGGGCGACGGCCGCCTCGGCCTCGATCCCGAGAGGTTCAAGCAGGCCGAGCCGGTCCAGCATCGGATGTGACGCCGGAACGTAGGTCGCAAGACCCCACACGGTGAGGGCCACAAGGACGACGGTTAGAAGAACCTGTTTCAGAAACGACATGTGCGGTACAGGCGGCTCCCAAAGTTGCCAAGGCCCGCAGTGAGTTGCGGCCCGTCCCTCCTACAGCATCCGTGAAGAGCTGTCTCGTAAGGCATTCGTGAAGTGATCCGTCGCCAGCGCGGTGACGTAAGCGATTATGCCGGGGGAATGCGGTGCGGTGCGAGATCGTTCCGTCCGCGTCAGTGAAGACGCGAACCGACCAGGTACCCGTCGATGGATCGCTCGCCCAAGGCTCGCATCGCCTCGAGCCGGTGCAGCCCTTCCATAAGGATGAACCGCTTCCCATCGGTCCGCAATCGGATCGGTGTCGTCTGACCGTTCGTCAGGATGTCTTCCGCCAGTGCCGTGACTTTGTCCGGCTCAAGCGTCTTGAGCCGTTTCGCAGGAACGTAAATCATCTCGATCGGGAAGCCGCGTCGTTCCAGCATGCCATCCTGTCCTGTTTGCCTGAATCGTTCGGCCGAGACATCGACCCTGAACGCAGGACGTAGCGCGCGACAAATGCCGCCTTTCGACGTATACCATGAAATTCACCGGGCACCCATGATGCAAATTCGTCGCCTCATGTCCGGGTGGGGATGAATTCTATCCTTCGGCGGCATATCTTCTTCTGGTCGGAGCGGTTATGGTTCATGTCGAGAACGGTCCGCTTGCTGCGGACGACCTTCCTTGTAGGCGATCGGGAGAATTCGATGCCGACCGAAACGGCGAAGAGCGGTCCGCGCGCGCCATCCAAGCTCGATGCGCGCGCCGACGAAACCAATCGCGTCGCTCGGTCGATCATCGAGGCTGAGCGCGAAGATCGCGACAAGCAAACGCAGCGGCTTCGAAAATCTCGTCTGGAACGCGAAGCCTCCGAGACACCCAAGGCGAAGATCGCCTCGAAGAAGCCGACCGCCCGCGTCAGAAATCGGAAACCATAGCAGCATGACAATTCAGAGCGCGTTACAGGATGGCGATGCCGTCATCCCTGAAACGGATGCGCGGACATGGGTCCGCATCTTGTCGAAATATCGCGAGCCATCGCACCGGCGAAGCGCCTTCGAAATCGCCGTGACGGCGCTGCCTCTGATGGCCCTCTGGGTCCTCGCCTGGGCCAGCTTGTCCGTCAGCGTCTGGCTCGCGATCGGAATTTCCATCGTCAACGCGGGCTTCCTCGTCCGCCTTTTCGCGATCCAGCACGATTGCGGACATGGATCGCTCTTCCGCAACCGCACGCTCGGCGACTGGGTCGGACGGGTTATCGGCGTCGTGACGCTGACGCCCTATGACGTATGGAAGACCACCCACGCGCTGCATCATGCCTCGTCGGGCAATCTCGACCGGCGCGGCATCGGTGACGTGATGACCCTGACCGTCGACGAGTACAGAAGCCGGTCCTGGACCGGGCGGTTGAGCTATCGCGTTTACCGAAACCCGCTGTTCATGTTCATCGTCGGTCCGGCATGGCTGTTCTTCTGCCAGCATCGCGTCCCTCTGGGCGTCGGCGGCAAAAGGGTGTGGATCAGCGCCATGGGGACGAACGTCGCCATCGTCTGCCTCCTGGCCCTTGTCGTCTGGACTGTCGGCGTCGCGCCCGTCGTCTTCCTGTGGCTTCCCACCACGTTTTTCGCCGCCGCCATCGGCGTCTGGATGTTCTACGTCCAGCACCAGTTCGAGGATACCGTCTGGCAGGAAGAGCAGGACTGGCAGCTTCATCACGCAGCGGCGCATGGAAGTTCGCACTACATCCTTCCGCAGCCTCTCCAGTGGATGACCGCCAACATCGGCGTCCATCACGTCCATCACCTGCAAAGCCGCGTGCCCTTCTATCGGCTGACGGAGGTGCTGCGCGATCACCCCGATCTCGATCAGGTCCAGAGGCTTTCGGTGCGGCAGAGCCTGTCGTCGATCAAGCTCAAGCTATGGGACGAGAGGCACCAGAAACTGGTGTCGTTCCGTGATGCGCGCCAGGCTGACGTCGGCGTCGCTTGAGACCCTCCAGTTTCGCGCCCTGTGCCAGCGCCGCTTGTTGCGGCGCTGGTGGTGCGTAGCTCAACCTGCTGCGGCCCCCCTCGTCCAGCGTGGCACAAGCTGACGCAGCGCAACGGGCGCGACAAGCAACAGCCCTACAGCGGTCGCGGGCAGGCTCGGTGCCACCAGAAGCAGGGCGGCGACCACCAGAAGCAAGCGTTCCACCCAGTGGATCGGCGCAAAGAGCCAGCCTGACACGGCAGAGGCCAGAACCCAGATCCCCAGCGCCGCACCGGAGAATGCCAGAAGAAACGCGGGCCAGGTAAAGCCGTCCGTCACGATCAGAAGCGCGGGCTGGAAGGCGAAGACGAAGGGCACGAGCGCCTTGCCCATGCTCAGGCGGAATGCCGTGTTGCCCGCCTTGAAGGCATTGGCTCCCGCGATGCCCGCGCCGGCATAGGCCGCCATCGCCACAGGAGGCGTCACGTCCGCAAGCACCCCGTAATAGAAGACGAAGTAGTGCGCGACGAGGGGCTGAACGCCGAGGAGCCCCAGGATCGGCGCGGCGACAGCGACCATGATGATGTAGTTGGCCGTCGTCGGTATGCCGCAGCCCATCAAGATGCAGACGATGGCCGTCAGGATCAGCGTGAAGAGCAGCGTCAGAGACGGCACCGTCATCAGTTCGAACGGCAGGAACGTCAGCGCATCGTGCAGCGAGACGGCCCAGTCGCTCGCGATGCCGGTGACCATGTAGGCGATCTTGAATCCGACCCCGGTCAGGGTGACGACACCAATCACGACTCCGACGAGCGCTGCCGCCGCGGTCACCGAAAGCGACTGCTTCGCGCCGAGGATGAATCCTTCCCAGACCCCGTGGGCCGTGCCCTTGATCCCCCCGACGATGCCCGACGCCATGACCTGCTGGATGGCGAGGACGACGATGCAGGCCGTGATCGAATAGAACGCGGCCGCGAAGGGCGTGCGGCCCGACAGAAGAACTGCGATGAGGATGAGGAGCGGCAAGACCGACAGCCAGCCAGCCTTCAGCACGCGCCAGGCATTCGGGATCTCTTCGGGCGACAGGCCGCGCAGACCGAGGCGGCGCGCCTCGAGGTGGACCTGCACGAGAACGCCGAAGAAGTGCATGAACGCCGGCACGAGCGCCGCCGTCAGGATCGTGGTCAGCGGGAGTCCCAGGTATTCGATCATGAGGAACGCCACCGCTCCCATGACGGGCGGCGTGATCTGGCCACCCGTCGAAGCAGCGGCCTCCACTGCGGCGGCGAAATGGCGGGGATAACCGATGCGGATCATGGCCGGGATGGTCAGCGCGCCTGTCGTCACCGTGTTGGCGATGGACGAACCCGAGATCGAGCCGAGGAGTGCGGACGACAGGACCGAAACCTTCGCCGGACCGCCTGCATAACGCCCCGCCAAAGCCGAAGCCACGTCGATGAAAAGCTGCCCAAGCCCGATGCGGGTCGCCATTACTCCGAAGAGAACGAAGTGGAAGACATAGGTGGCGATGACACCCAGCGCCGTGCCATAGATGCCCTGCGAGGTCAGGTAGAGGTGGTTGACGATGTTCGACCAGCTCGCGCCCGGATGGACGAAGATGCCGGGCATCGACTTGCCGAAATAGGCGTAGGCGATGAACAGGATGGCGATGACCGGAAGCGGCCAGCCCATCGACCTCCGCACGGCTTCGAGCAGAACGACGATCAGGATCGTGCCCATCGCGACATCTATGGGCAGCGGGTTTCCGACCCGGAACGCCAGCTCACTGTAAATCCACGGGACATAGAGCGCGCTCACGAGGCCCGCGATGGCCATCACCCAATCGAGAAGCGGCATTCCGAACGGAGAAGAGACGCTATGCGGGCGTTCCTTCCTGCCGAAGGCCGAGAAGCTGAGGAAGACGACCATCAGGGTCACGCCCAGATGCAGGCCGCGGTGGACGGTCGCCTGCGGGATGCCGAAGCCCGCCGTGTAGTAGTGGTAGCACGATAGAAGGAACAGGATCGCGCCGAGGGCCAGCGCCAGAGGCCAGACGAGGACGCGGAACCGCAACTCGGGATCGTATTCTTCCTCGATCGCCTGAAGCTCGTCGGCTGTCAGCTCGCGGACGTCCTCGTCCACTGCCTTCCTGTTTTCGACCATTCGCTGCGCTCCTGTGGGCCTTTCCAAGAAAAAGGGGCCGCGACGCTGGTTCGCGGCCCCTCCGGTCGGCTCGGGGTCCGGGACGCCGTCCCGGACCTCATTGGCTTACTGGAGCAGGCCGGCTTCCCGGTAGAACTTCTCGGCACCTGCATGGAGCGGCACGCCGATACCGTCGAGCGCGGTTTCCTTCGTGATGATCTTGCCCTTGGCATGGCCCGCGTCGAGCTGCTTGCGGGTGTTGTCGTTCCAGAGGGCCTTGGTGATCTCGTAGATCAGGTCTTCAGGCTGATCCGCGCTGGTGATCCACTGAGCGCCCACCGACAGCGTGTTCACGTCGTCCGGATTGCCTTCGTAGGTGCCGCCCGGCACGGTGTCGGTCGCGAAGAACTGGAATTGCTCGCAGATCGAGGGCGCGTCGTCGCAGCTGATCGGGATCACCTTGACGTCGTGCTGGCTTGCCAACTCCGAGATCGCGCCTGCCGGATAGCCGCCCACAAAGAAGAACGCGTCCATCGCGCCATCGCGCATCCGATCCGCGGCCTGATCAGGCTTCAGGTATTCGGGCTGGATGTCCGCTTCGGACAGGCCATAACCCTCGAGGATGATCTTCGCGTCGACCAGCGTGCCCGAGCCCGGCTCGTCAAGCGACACGCGCTTGCCTGCCAGATCGGCCACACCGCTGATGCCGGACTCCGCGCTGGCGATGAGGTGGATGCTTTCGGGATAGAGGTTGGCGATTGTCCGCAGGTTCTCGACCGCGGGCTTGCCTTCCCAGATGCCGGTGCCGGTGTAGGCCCAGGTCGCGACGTCGGACTGAGAAAACCCGGACTCCAGCGTGCCTCCGGCGATGGCGTTGATGTTCGCGACGGAGCCGTTCGCCGACAGGGCCGAGGCGACAAGGCCGGGAACGCCGCAGGATCCGCCCTCTTCGCAGGGACGCGAGCCCGGCGGGTTCGAGATGGCGTTCGCGAGGAGGCCGCCGATGGGGTAATAGGTGCCGGCCGTTCCGCCCGTTCCGATACGGAAGAAGGCCATGTCCTGTGCGCCTGCCGTCGAGGCGGTGAGACCTGCCGCGAGTGCGGCGCTTGCGAGTATGTTAAGGTATTTCATGTCTGTTCTTAACCTCCACTGCATTTGACTGACACCAGTTACGACCATCCGGAACGGGATCTCAAGGTCTGAACCCCCTTGAACACGGGCCCCCGACGCTGGGGCAATCACATGCACGTCTGACATGTCAGTTGCGCATATTTGAAGTTTCTCTTAGGATCGGGGCGATTCAGGGGGACGACTCGCTCATGTTCGGCATTTCCACAGCACTCCTCACACCGTTCGAGGAGAACGGCGCCATCGACCACGCACGTCTCGGGGCACACGCCCGCGCGCTGATGACCGAGGGCGCCGACGGCGTGACCCTTTACGGCACGACAGGCGAAGGCGCCTCGATCGCGATGGACGAGCGCGAAGCGGGTATCGACGCGCTCTTGTCGGCCGGCATCCCGGCCTCGAAGATCGTGCTGGGCGTCTGTGCGAACTCACTTGGCGATGCCGCTCGACAGGTCGCGCAAGGACGCGACAGAGGCGTGTCGGACTTCCTCCTGCTCCCGCCCTTCTACTTCAAGGGCAACAGTGACGACGGCCTCTTCGCCTGGCATTCCGAGCTTTTCGCGCGGACCGACGCGGATGCGCGCTTCATCCTGTATCACATTCCGCAGGTGTCCGGCGTCGGACTCTCGGCCGGGCTGGTCGGCCGTCTCGTCGGCTCTGCGGGGAAGCGCATTCGCGCGATCAAGGACAGCTCCGGCAACTGGGAGACGGCGCGGTCCTTCCTCGACCTGGGCAGCCTGACCGTCCTCGTCGGCGACGAACGTCTTCTGCACCGCGCGATGGCTCTTGGCGCCGGCGGTGCCATCACCGGCATGGCGAACCTCTACCCTGCCCGCATGAAGCGCATCGTCGAGACCGCGACGGAAGACACCGCCCTGTCCGAAGAGGTCACGCGCGTGGTTTCGGTCCCCGTGGTCGCCGCACTGAAGACACTGATCAGTGAACGGACCGGCGACAAAGGCTGGAACCGCCTGCGCCCGCCGCTCGCTCCCCTCGACGAAGCCGCCCGCGCCACACTCCTTCCGGCCGACGTCAGCGCCGCCTGACATGGCCGAGGCGAATACCCGTCTGCGCGACCACGCCTATTCCAGCTTCACCGAGAAGCTGCTGGCGCGCGACATCGAGCCGGGCCAGTTCGTCTCGCAGCGCGAATTGGTCGAGCTGACCGGCATGCCGCTCGGTGCGATCCGCGAGATGATCCCCCGCCTCGAGGCAGACGGGTTGATCCGCACCTCGCCCAAGCGCGGGCTTCAGGTGCTGGCCATCGACCTCGACCTCATCCGCAGCGCCTTCCAGCTTCGCCGCATCATCGAAGGCGAAGCCTTCGCGCGCTTCAGTGAGACAGCGTCCAACGAGGATCTCGACCCGCATTGCCGAGGATCACGCCTCGATCCGCCGAGAGGCGACCGAGGGCGTGACACCGGATCTCCTCGCGCGTGCGCAGCGCATGGACTGGGCATTCCACGACCACGTCGTCGATCACATGCAGAACCGCATCATATCGGACATCCACCGCGTGAACGCCATCAAGATAAGGCTGATCCGCAACGCCGACACTCGAATGCTGCCCGAACTCGTCGTTTCGGTCATGGACGAACACCTGACCGTCATCCAGGCGCTCGAGGCCCGCGATCCGGCACGCACGGTCGAGGCCATCCACGCCCACATCGACAGCGCCAAGCGAAGAGCGCTTGGAGTGTGAACCAGAACCCGGCAAAGTCCGGATCATATCGGAGGAGGAACCCATGACACTGACACTCAAGCGCGCCGCACTGGCGCTGATGACCACGGCGATACTCGCCGGCCCACTTGCGGCGCAGGACAAGATCACGCTTCGCATGTCCACGCCCGCGTCCGAAACCGACCAGCGTTCCGTCGCGCTGGCCGAAGTGTTCGGCCCGGCCGTCTCGGAATTCGCGACCTACGAGCCGCACTACAACGCCTCGCTCATCGCCCAGAATTCCGAACTCGAGGCCATCTCCTCGGGCGACCTCGAGATGTCCATCGCCTCGGCTCAGGAGCTGGCGCAATTCTTTCCGGAATTCTCGATCTTCACCGCCGGCTATGTCCATCAGGACGCCGCGCACCAGGTCGCCGTCTTCAACGACGCACTGATGGATCCCTTCAAGCAGAAGGTCGAGGACGAGCTTGGCGTCAAGCTCCTCTCCGTCATGTACCTTGGCCGCCGTCACGTGAACCTGCGGCAATGCAAGGACGAGGTCGACGTCCAGACGCCCGAGGACCTGGCCGGCATCAACCTGCGGATGCCCGGCACCGACGCCTGGCAGTTCCTGGGCAAGGCCCTTGGCGCTAACCCGACGCCGATGGCCTTCACCGAGATCTACACCGCACTTCAGACCGGCTCGGTCGACGGGCAGGACAACCCGCTTCCGACCGTCGTCGATGCGAAGTTCTACGAGGTGACCTGCCAGGTCGCCCTGACATCGCACCTCGTCGACCTGAACTATATCGCATTGTCGAAGGCCGTCTGGGACGGGCTGACGCCCGAGCAGCAGACGACCGTGCAGGAAGCCGCTGACGCCGCAGCCGAATCCGGACGTGAGAACCAACTCGCCAAGGAAGAGGAACTGGTCGCCTTCCTGACCGAGAACGGACTCGAAGTGTACGAGCCCGACCTAGCCGCCTTCCGCGCGCACGTGCAGGAGCAATACCAAGGCTCCGAATTCGCGGCCTCCTGGCCCGAAGGCGTGCTCGAGCAGATCAACGCGCTCGGTAACTGACCGACGACGGGCGGCCCTCCAGGGCCGCCCGCCTGACGGATAGGGGGAGGTGATGGCAGCACTCGCCATACTGCGCCGCGCCGCCGAGGCTTTCGTCGGCGCGCTCATGGCGCTGATGTTCCTGACGTTCATCCTTCAGATCACCGTGCGCTACAGCGCGCGGATCGGCTGGATCTCGGAATCAATTCCGCTTCTGAATCCAAGCCTTTACGGCTGGACCCTCGAGTTCTGCCTTCTTCTCTGGGTCTGGATCATCTTCGTCGGCTGCGCCTTCGTGGTCCGCGACGAGGACCATGTCACCTTCGACGTCCTCTTCAATCACGTCCGACCCGGCCTCCGCCGCTGGTTCCTGATCGTCGGCGGCCTCGCCATCGCCATCGGCCTCGGCGCGTCGATCCTGCCGACGTGGGAGAAGTTCTACATCCTGCGCCTGAAGAAGACGGCAACCCTCTCCGGCCTCTTCGGCGACTGGATACGTATGCGCGATATCTACGCGGTCTACATCCTGTTCCTCGCTGCCGTCACCCTGCGCTATGCCTGGATGGCCTGGAGCGCCATCCGAGGGCCCGGCGCGAAAGAGGTCCACCACGGGCCCGGGCGGCTCGACGAATGAGCGTCGAATTCCTTCTCTGCCTCGGGACGATCTTCGTCGTGGCGGGCATCGGAATGCCGATCGCCTATGCCATCCTGCTGTCTTCCATCGTCTACATGGCCGCCGTGGGACAGGACATCGGTCTCGCGGGCAAGGTCCTGATGGACGGGCTTTACAACAGCTTCATCCTGCTGGCCGTGCCGCTCTTCATCGTCGCCGCGAACATCATGAACGCGGGCACCATCTCGGACAGGCTCCTTGGGTTCTGCGTGGCGCTTGTCGGCCGCTTTCGGGGCGGCCTCGGCCACGTCAACGTCGTGGCGTCGCTGATCTTCTCGGGCATGTCGGGGTCGGCCGTCGCCGACGCCGCCGGCATCGGCCGGATCATCATCGACATGATGACGAAGTCCGGCCACTACACCCGAGGCTACGCCGCCGCGATCACCGCCGCCTCGGCCACCATCGGCCCGATCATCCCGCCCTCGATCCCGATGGTTCTCTACGCGCTCGTGTCGAACACCTCGATCGGCTACCTCTTCCTGGGTGGCATCGTGCCCGGTCTGCTCATGGGTGCCGTTCTCATGGGCATGAATTCCTGGATTTCGCACCGTCGGGGCTTCGCGCTCGAGGAGCCAATTCCGCTATCCGAACTGCCGCGCCTCGCCGTCTCGGCCTTCCCCGCCCTTCTGATGCCCGCCATCCTGCTCTACGGCATCTACGGAGGTGTCACGACGCCGACCGAGGCCGCGGCCGTCGCGGCCTTCTACGCCCTCGTCCTTGCCGCCGCGTTCTATCGTGCGCTCAGCTTGCGGGCCCTCGGCTCGATCCTCGTCGAGAGCGCCAGGTCCTCGGCCGCCGTAGGCCTCGTGATCGGAGGCGCGCTGATCCTGAACTACGTCGTTGCCTCCGAGAACATCCCGAACATCCTGGCGGCCCGGCTTGTCGGCCTCGACGTGCATCCGCTGGTGTTCCTGCTTGGGGTCAACGTGCTTCTCCTGCTGCTGGGCTGCATCCTCGACGCAACGACGATCATTCTGGTCATCATCCCGCTTTTCCTGCCGACGTGCCGCGAGCTTGGCATCGACCTCGTCCATTTCGGCGTGGTCGCTGTCGTGAACTGCATGATCGGCCTGATCACGCCGCCCTACGGCATCCTCCTCTTCGTGATCAATGCGGTCACGCGCATTCCTCTCGCCGAGATCATCCGCGAAATCTGGCTCTTTCTCGCCGTGCTCATCACCGCTCTCGCTGCCATGATCTTCTTCCCCGGCATCGTCCTGTGGCTGCCCCGCGTCTTCGGCTACCCCGGCTGAGGGGTCGTCATCTGCGGCCACGGCACCTCCAATCCGCTTGACGCCGCACGCGCGCCACCCTAATCACACAAGGCCTTCGGCGAGTTGGCGGAGTGGTTACGCAGCGGATTGCAAATCCGTGCACACCGGTTCGATTCCGGTACTCGCCTCCAAATACCCTTTCACCCAACGCCCGCACGTCTACCGCGAAATCAGCTTTCGCGCGACTGCGACCCCGGCATCATTGGCGCGACGCGCCCGTGATCATGCTCAACCGGACGTACCGCCACCTCTTCGCCGCTCAAGTCATTGGCATCGCCCTCGCGGTTCGGGCCTGGCCAGCCGACGATCCTGGCGCCCGGTCCCACTGCCCTGCCGGCCTGCCCTCATCCTCCCTTCATAAACACGAGCGAGAGGAGTCGTCGCGCCGGCATAGTCGACGATCTTCGCCGCACTAGCCTAAAATTTCCACCGGACGCCGCGGCGAGGGTGACCTGCGGCGGCGGACTTCCCCTCGGCTCCGTCCACGGTCGGAACCTTTGCCGGTCCGGGACATTGAGGCAGGACGGAATGAGGGGAAGGTCATGGACGTCACGCTCAGAATTAACGGCACCGATCACGGGCTGGACCTCGACCCGAGGGTCACGGTCCTCGATGCGTTGCGGCATCATCTTGGCCTCACCGGGACGAAGAAGGGCTGCGACCACGGGCAATGCGGCGCTTGCACCATCCTGCTGAACGGACGGCGGGTGAATTCCTGCCTCACTCTGGCGGTCATGCACGACGGTGACGAGATCACGACCATCGAAGGTCTGGGAACGCCGGACACGCTGAACCCACTTCAGGATGCCTTCGTGCGGAACGACGGGTTCCAGTGCGGCTATTGCACCCCGGGCCAGATCATGAGCGCAACAGCGATGCTGCAAGAGGCCGAGGACGGCTGGCCCTCCTACATCTCGCGCTCGCTCGAAGCCGAGCCCGACCTCACGGACGAAGAGATCGCTGAGCGCATGAGCGGCAACCTCTGCCGCTGCTCGGCCTACCCGCGCATCCGTCAAGCCATCGCCGAGGTGCGCGACGCGCGCGGGATGGCAGCGGAATGAAGCCCTTCGACTACGAGCGAGCGAGCGACATCGCCGAAGCGTCCCGCCATACCGCGGAGGGGGCGACCGTAATTGCAGGCGGAACGAACCTTCTTGATCTCATGAAGCTTCAGGTGATGACGCCTGCGACCCTCGTGGATATCACGCGGACAGGCCTCGATGGCATCGAGGAAAGCGAGGGCGGCCTTCGCATCGGCACTCTGGTCACGAATTCGGACCTCGCGGTGCATCCCCTTGTGCGCAAAAGCTATCCCGTCCTGTCCCGCGCTCTTTTGTCGGGGGCCACCGGTCAGCTGCGGAACAAGGCGACGACGGGAGGAAATCTCCTTCAGCGGACGCGGTGCCCCTATTTTTACGACACTGCTGCCGCCTGCAACAAGCGCGAGCCCGGGACCGGCTGTGCCGCTCTCGAAGGCCGCAATCGTGTCTGCGGTATCCTTGGCACGTCGTCCCACTGCATCGCCACACATCCATCCGACATGGCGGTCGCGATGATGGCCTTGGGGGCGCGCGTCGAGATTGAAGGGACGAAAGGCAAGCGCACTGTTGCGCTCGACGACTTCTATCGCCTGCCCGGCGACACGCCTCATATCGAGACCTGCCTCGAAGACGGCGACGTCATCAGCCATGTCATTCTGCCCGCGCCGCCGGACGGCAGGCAAGGGTACGTAAAGGTCCGCGATCGCGCATCCTACGCCTTCGCCCTCGTGTCAGTTGCCGCCATCATTCGTTTCGAGGGTGGACGCATCGCCTCCGGTCGTCTTGCCTTTGGCGGCCTTGCCCCGCGGCCTTGGCGAACGGATGCCATAGACGCCGCGCTGAAGGGCCATTCGCCCCTCGACGCGGCCGAGGCCGCCGCCGACGCCCTTCTCAGCGAGGCCGAGGGGCATGGCGACAACGATTTCAAAATCCTCCTCGCCCGTCGAACCCTGCGCCGAGCGATGCGTGAACTCAGCGAAAGCCAAGCCTGATGTCCCTTGACCAAAACCCCGACCGGACGACCGAGTTAACGATGGACGAGGCTCAGCCCCGCCTCCTCGATACAATGGCGCAGGGCCTCCTCGGCACGCGTCTCCCACGTCCGGAAGGAGCGTTGAAGGTCACCGGGCGGGCAAAGTATGCGGCAGAGCATTTACCTGACGATCTTGCGACGGGCGTCCTCGTCCGCTCCACGATCACCAAAGGGAAGGTCAGCCACATCGACAGCGATGGCGCCAAGGCAATGAAAGGCGTGCTGGCTGTCTTCAGTGGCGATCCCCTTGTCCGCAATCCCGCTCAAGGTCAGGCCAGCAAGGCGCCGGAGCAGGTTCTTCCCGAGGTTCATTACTTCGGCCAGCCCATCGCGCTTGTCGTCGCCTCGACATTCGAGCAGGCGCGGGCAGCGGCGCAGTCGATGACGGTGACCTACGAGGAAGAGGATGAAGACGCGGAAGTCGATCCGGCTACCGCCTCGACGGTCGACAAGCCAAAGAAAAGCCAGAGCGACACGGGCGACCTCGAAGGTGCCCTCCGCGACGCGGCGACAGCGATAGACGTCACCTATGCCACGGCGCCTCATACGTCGGCGGCAATGGAACCTCATGCTTCGGTCGCCGAGTGGAAGGATGGCCGCCTGACCCTTCACGGCTCTTATCAGATGCTGAAGCACAACGTCGCCGAACTGGCCGACGCGCTCGATATGTCCGAGGACAACGTCCGTATCCTCGCCCCCTATGTCGGCGGAGGGTTCGGCAGCAAGCTCGGCATCTCGCCAGAGGCAGTCGCGGCAGCCCACGCGGCACGCGAACTGAAGCGGCCCGTTCGCGTCGTCATGGGCCGCGATCAGGTCTTCCAGATGACCCTCCGTCGCTCCGAAACCACGCAGCGCATCAGGCTCGGCTGCGATGCGTCCGGGATGATGACGGCCCTCGCGCATGAAGACAGGGTCTCTAACCTGCCGGGCGAGGCCTTTTCCGAACCCGTCGCACAAGGCACCCACTTCCTTTACGGCGGCGAAAACCGCCGCTTCACCCACGAGATCGCCCGGATCCATCGTCCCGGTACTGGGTCGGTGCGAGCCCCCGGCGAGGCCGTGGGCATGATCGCCCTCGAATGCGCGATGGACGAACTTGCCGAGGCGGCGGGTATCGACCCGATCGAACTCCGCGTGATGAATATGCGTGAGACAACCCCTGCGGATGACGTCCCCTATTCCGAGCGCGAACTCGAGCGCTGCCTGCGCGAAGGTGCGGAGCGCTTCGGATGGGACAGGCGCGGCCCGGCGGCGCAGCAACTCGACGGCGACTGGTGGATCGGTATGGGTGTGGCGTCAGCGGTTCGTACGAACATGCTGGAAGAATCCATCGCCCGCGTGACGCTCCAGGCCGACGGCACGGCACTTGTCGAAACCGACATGACCGACATCGGCACCGGCTCTTATGCCATCCTCACCCAGATGGCTGGCGAGATGCTGGGTCTTCCCGCCGAGAAGGTCCGCGTCAACATCGGGGACTCAGACCTGCCCAAGTCCAGCGGTTCCGGCGGCAGCTTCGGCGCGCAGTCCTGCGGGTCGGCGGTCTTCCTGGCCTGCAAAGGTCTGAGGGAGTGGATCGCACGCAAACTCGATGTCTCGGCCGACGATCTGACACTGCGCGACGGGGTCGCGACGGGCGGCAACGTCCAAATCCCGCTCGCAGACTTCGAAGGCCTGCCCCAGACGTCGGAAGGTCATATCAAGCCGGGTGACACCGCCGACGACTTCGCCATCGCCGGATACGGCGCGCATTTCGCCGAAGTGGGCGTGCACGCCGACACGGGCGAAGTTCGCGTCCTCCGAATGCTCGGGATCTTCTCGATCGGCCGCGTCCTGAACCGCCTGACGGCCGAAAGCCAATGCCACGGCGGCATGATCTGGGGCATTGGATCGGCGCTGACCGAAGAGATCATGCATGACCCTCGGGATGGACGGATCGTCAACCACAACCTCGCCGAATATCATGTTCCGGTCCACCTCGACGTCCCGCAGCTTGAGGCGATACTCCTCGAGGACACGCGCGACGATGAGGCCAACCCGATCCAGGCCAAGGGCATCGGCGAGCTTGGGATTTCCGGGGCCGCCGCCGCCATCGGAAATGCGGTCTTCAATGCCTGCGGTGTCCGGGTAAGGGACTTCCCCATGACACCCGACAAGATCATCGCGGGCCTCCCCGACCGCCCCTGAAGCAGTTGACCTGTGACAAAGTCACCGACGCGCATCCCGTGCGATCCTAGCCTTGTCGTCGTCATCCACAGGAGGCTGAAAAATGACACGCAACGAAGGCTCGCTCGACCGTATCCTCAGGGTAGTTGTCGGGATCGTCCTGATCTCTCTCGTCTTCATCGGACCGCAAACGCCCTGGGGCTGGATCGGTGTGGTGCCACTATTGACCGGGCTGATCGGATGGTGCCCGATCTATTCGCTGTTCGGGTTCCGAACCTGCCCCATGACGCAGCGCTGACCCGTCGTCCCTGACGCGATCCTGTGAACGAGTAAGGGGCCACGTCTTTCCGGACGGGACCCCTTTTCCGCAGATTGCCCGGCTTTTAGCTCGCAGCCTGAACCGCGCGGCCCGTCAGCTCTTTTACGAGATGGGCACGATAGGCACCCGAGCCGTGGATGTCGGAGATCATGTCGTCGGCCGACACCGAAAGTCCCGCCAGCGCATCGGCCGAGAAGTTCGACGACAATGCGCTTTCGGCTTCGCTCCAGCGGAACACGCCGTCGTTGCCGGCCCCCGTGACCGCGATCCGAACACCGTCGGCGAAGCGGGCGACGAAGACGCCGACCATGGCGAAGCGCGAGGCAGGCTGCATGAACTTCTGATAATTCGCGGCCTCCGGAATCGGGAAGCGGACCTCTGTGATGATCTCGCCCTCATCCAATGCGGTCGAGAACATGCCCTGGAAGAAGTCGTCAGACGCGATCTCGCGCCGGTTCGTCTTGATCGTGGCACCCGTGCCCAAAGCGGCGGCGGGATAGCAGGCCGCCGGATCGTTGTTGGCCAGCGAACCGCCGATGGTGCCGCGGCTGCGAACCGCGGCATCGCCGATATGGGCCGCAAGCTGCGCCAGTCCGGGGAAGACCCCCCCGGCCTCGCGCGCCACGATCGCGTGGGTCGTTGCTCCCTTGACTGTCAGCGTGTCGCCCGAGGACGAAACACCCTTCATGCCGGGGATGCCGCCCAGGCTCACAAGACGGGTCGGCGAGGCAAGCCGCGCCTTCATCGTCGGCAGAAGCGTCTGCCCGCCGCCCAGCGGCATCGCGTCCTCGTGGCTGAGGGCCGCGACCGCATCCTCGATGGAACCGGGCTTCTGGAATTCAAAGTTGTACATGATGTCTCTCCTTCTGCCCGGATCAGCTGTTGTGGATCGCGTCCCAGACGCGCGACGGCGTCAGGGGCATGTCGATGTGCGTGACGCTCGACCTGCCGGCGCGCTGTAGCGCGTCGATCACGGCGTTGACCAGCGCCGGCGGCGAGCCGATCGCGCCGGCCTCGCCGCAGCCCTTCACGCCAAGCGGGTTGTGCGTGCAGGGCGTGATGGCCGAGTGGTCGACCTTGAACATCGGCACGTCGTAGGCGCGCGGCATCGTGTAGTCCATGTAGCTTGCCGACAGAAGCTGGCCGTTCTCGTCGTAGACGGCGTTCTCCATCAGCGCCTGCCCGATACCCTGGGCGATGCCGCCGTGAACCTGGCCTTCGACGACCATCGGATTGATGACGTTGCCGAAGTCGTCCGCTGCGGCGAAGGACATGACGTCGACCTTTCCGGTGCCCGGATCGACCTCGACCTCGCAGGCATAGCAGCCCGACGGGTAGGTGAAGTTGGCCGGATCGTAGAAAGCCGTCTCTTCGAGACCAGGCTCGATCTTGTCGAGCGGGAAGTCGTGCGGGATGTAGGCCTTCAGAGCCACATCGCCGAAAGGCACGTTCTTGTTCGTGCCCTTCACCGAGAACACACCGTCCTCGAAGTCGACCTCGGCGTCGCCCGCTTCCATCATGTGGCCGGCGATCAGCTTGGCCTTCGCAATGATCTTCTCCGTCGCCCGGACCACGGCCGAGCCGCAGACAGCGAGGCTGCGCGAGCCGTAAGTGCCCATACCGAAGGGGATCTTCGCCGTGTCGCCGTGAACGATCTCGATCTTGCTCTCATCGATGCCAAGCCGGTCCGCCACGATCTGCGGGAATGTCGTCTCGTGGCTCTGGCCGTGGCTGTGGGCGCCGACCATGACGCTGATCGTGCCGGTGGCGTTCACCCGCACGGTCGCGGCATCGTAGAGACCGACCCGTCCGCCCAGCGCTCCGACGAGGTTCGAAGGCGCGATGCCGCAGGCCTCGATGTAGGACGAGATGCCGAGGCCGCGCAGCTTGCCGCGCGAGGCGCTGTCGTTCAGACGCCGCTCGAAGCCGGTGAGGTCGGCGATCTCCTCGAGCCGGTCCATGACCGCGTCGTAGTTGCCGGTGTCGTATTCCAGCGCCACCGGGGTGGTGTAGGGAAACTGGTGCGGCTTGATGTAGTTCTTGCGCCGTATCTCGATAGGGTCGATGCCCAGTTCGCGCGCGCACTTGTCGATGACGCGCTCGAGGCTGAACGTCGCCTCGGGCCGGCCTGCCCCCCGATAGGCATCGACGGGGACGGTGTTGGTGAAGACGCCCTTCACGTTCACGTAGACGTTCGGGACGGTGTAGTTGCCGGCCATCAGCGTGCCGTGCAGGAAGGTCGGCGTCGCGGTGGCGAAGTTCGACAGGTAGGCGCCGAGGTTCGCGAAGGTCTCGGTCCGGACGGCGATGAAGTTGCCGTCGAAATCCGTCGCCAGTTCGATCTTCGTGACGTGGTCGCGGCCGTGCGCGTCGGTCAGGAAGGCCTCGCTGCGCGAGCACGTCCACTTGACGGGCCGCCCGAGCCGCTTCGCGGCGGCGAGGACCAGCGCCTCTTCCCCGTAGTGATAGATCTTCGAGCCGAAGCCGCCGCCCACATCGGGTGCGAACACACGCAGCTTGTTCTCGGGGATGCCCATGACGAAGGCGCAGACCAGAAGCCGAGTCAGGTGCGGGTTCTGGCTGGTGGTGTAGAGGGTGTAGTCCTCGGTGCCCGGATTGAACTCGCCGATCGAGCAGCGCGGCTCGATCGGGTTCGGTGACAGGCGGTTGTTGCGCAGCTCAAGCGTCGTGACATGCGGCGCGCCCTTGATCGCCTCGTCAACGGCCGCGCGGTTGTCCTCGATCCAGCCCCAGTCGAAGCAGACGTTCGACGCGACCTCGTCGTGGACGCGGTTCGACGCGTCGGACGCCGCGGCCTTCATATCGACGATGGCCGGAAGCTCCTCGATGGTGGCGTCGATCGCCTCGGCGGCGTCGCGGGCCTGCTCGGCGGTCTCGGCGATGACGGCGGCATAGGCGTCGCCGACGTGGCGCACCTTGCCGTGCGCCAGAACTGGGCGCTTCGGCTCGGTCATCGGCGTGCCGTCGCGGCTGTGGATCAGCCAGCCGGCCGGGTTACCGCCGACCTCGACGAAGTCCTCGCCGGTGAAGACCGCCAGCACGCCGGGCATCGCCTCGGCGGCCGAGGTGTCGATCGACACGATCTTGCCGTGCGCCACGTCGGAGCGCGCGAAGGCGGCATAGGTCTGGTCCTTCAGCACGATGTCGTCGGTGTACTGACCGCGACCCGTGATGAAGCGCTTGTCCTCGCGGCGCTTTGTCGATGCGCCGATCACTGAATCCTTGGGCATGTCGCCTGTCTCCTCCCTCTGGGCCCTACTCGGCCGCGATCGCGACCGACTGGCCAGAGGCCGCCATGATCGCCTTGACGATGTTGTGGTAGCCGGTGCAGCGACAGATGTTGCCGTCGAGATACTCGCGGATCTCCTGCTCGTCCGGTTTCGGGTTCTCTTTCAGGAGAGCCGCTGCCGACATGATCATGCCCGGTGTGCAGAAGCCGCACTGAAGCCCGTGATGCTCCTGGAAGGCGGCCTGGATCGCGTGAAGCGACCCGTCCTTGCCCGCCATGCCTTCGATGGTCTTCACCTGTGCGCCCTCGGCGTCGGCGGCAAGCATCGTGCAGGCCTTCACAGGCTCGCCATCGACATGGACGACGCAGGCGCCGCACTGGCTGGTGTCGCAGCCCACATGCGTGCCGGTCAGACCCAGGTCCTGGCGCAGGTAGTCGACAAGCAGCCGACGGTCCTCGACGTCGCGGGCGACCTCCCTGCCGTTGACGGTCATCGAAATCTTCATGTCTTGTCCTCCCTCAGTGTCTCTGATCCTAGCCGAAGATACGGCCAAGCAATCCCTTTTTCTTCGCGATGTCCGTCGTGGCGGGGGCGGGATCCACCGCCGTCGCGGACTCCTGCACGGGCGCAGCGGAGGCTGCATGCCCCGCCTCGACGGTCTCCTGGAAGCGCTGGAAGAACTGGTCCGCCAGCCGCTTCGTGAAGCTGTCGATGATCCGGCTGCCAAGCTGCGCCAGCTTGCCGCCCACGCTGGCCTCGGCGTCGTAGATCAGCCGCGTGCCGCCGTCCTGCGGCTCGAGCCGGACGTTGGCGCCCCCCTTGGCGAAACCCGCAGCACCACCCTTGCCTTCGCCGACTAGCTTCAGGCTTTGTCCCTCGACGATGTCCTGAAGCTTGACCTGCCCCTTGAAGGTCGCCTTCACGGGGCCGACCTTCTGCGTCACGACCGCCTCGAACCCCTCCGAGGGGCTTCCGGTCATCGACTCGCAGCCGGGCACGCACTGTTTCAGGATGTCGGGATCCAGAAGAGCCTCCCACACCTTCTCCGGCGGGGCGGCGATCTGCCGTTCTTCAGAAAGCTTCATGGCGTTGTCCTTCTCGCGTGCAGACTAGGGATGATGCGCGCGCCGCGATATGCGACCTTTGGGGGAATTGCGTCGCCGCCCGGCGAGCAGAAGGGTCAGGCGGTGGTCGACGGAACGTCGCGGCTGGCAGGGCCTCGTCCGCCCGGTGCCGACCAAGCGACGTGTTGGACAAGGATGCCATTGTGCTAACCTCACCCCGGTATCATGCCTCCTCGGAAGACCTGCGCATCTTGCGGAACACGCTCATCATCGACGACCATCCGCTGTTCTGCGACGCGCTGTCGATGACGCTGCGCATGGTCGTGGGCGTCGACACGGTGCGCGACGCGCCCGACCTTGGCACCGCCATCGAGATGCTCGACACGTCGAACGGCGCCCGACATCATCCTTCTCGACCTGAACCTTCCCGACGTCAGCGGCCTCGACGGGCTGTTGCGCCTGAAGAAGGCCGCGGGCGACGTGCCGGTCATCGTCGTCTCGTCGATCTCCGACCACCGGCATGATGCGCGCCGCGATCCGCGCCGGCGCCGCGGGCTTCGTGCCGAAGCACAGCGCGCGCGAGGTCGTTCCAGTCCGCGTTCCGCACCATCGCGGCGGGCGGCGTCCACCTGCCCGAAGGCGTGGCGGACGATGCCGACGAGGGTCCGGGCGCGACACGCGCGAGACGACGCGCTGGAGCGCTGGCCCAGCTGACCCGGCAGCAGGCGAAGATCCTCGAGCTGATCTGCGAGGGCAAGCTGAACAAGCAGATCGCCTACGACCTGTCGATCGCCGAGGCGACCGTGAAGGCGCATGTCACCGCGATCATGCGCAAGCTCGGCGTCCAGAGCCGGACGCAGGCGGTGCTGATCGCGCGCGAGGCGAACTTTCGGGAAGCTTTGCACGACCGCCTGACGCCCGGCACACTGACCGGATCCGTTCGGCAGGACGCCGGGAGGACAGTCGGCATGAGGCGTCCGCCGACGCCGCCGTCGACCGCTGCCGCGGAGGCGGCCGCCAGTGCATGACCACGCGAGGTCGGCGACCGGACCGGTCTCCGCCGGTGCGCTGGCGCCGCGCTCGGTCGCGACGCCGCTGGCCCTGGTCGTCCTCTTCGTCTCGCCCGACGGCCGACATCGCCGCTGATGGCCGCAGCGGCCCGCATTTTCGCCGGAACACCCGTCATCGGCTGCACGACGGCCGGCGAGATCGGCGCGGGCTGGCTATGCCGAGGACGCATCGTCGCTGCTCGGGTTTCCCCCCGAGCCATTTCGCCGCCGAAAGCGTCCTGCTCCATCCCGTCGACGAGATCGACAAGGTCGACATCGTGTCGGGCATGATCCGCGCCGCGCGCCGACTGATCGGCCGAGCGGCCCGCGCTGGCAGCAACGAGTTCGCCTTTCTGCTCGTCGACGGCCTGTCGCTGGCCGAGGACCGCGTCGCCGCCGCCTGTTCCGACGCGCTTGGCCCGGTGCCGCTGTTCGGCGGCTCGGCGGGCGACGGCACCCGGTTCCGCCGCACCTCCGTCGCCATCGGCGGCGAGGTCTATTCGAACGCCGCAGTCCTCACCTATTTCCGCACCGATTGCCGGGTCCGGGTCTTCAGCCTCGACCACCTGATCCCGACCGAGCACCGCATGGTGGTCACCGGCGCCGACCCCGAGCGCCGCATCGTGCGCGAGATCAACGCCGAACCCGCCGCGCGCGAATATGCCCGCATCCTCGGCAAGGACCCCGAGCAGCTCGACACCTTCACCTTCGCCGCTCACCCGGTCGCGGTCCGTTTCGGCGGCAAGCACCACGTCCGCGCGATCCAGCAGGTCAAGGACCGCGACGGCGTCTGGTGTTCTTCTCGGCCATCGAGGAGGGTCTGGTCCTGTCGCTGGCCGACACCGAACACATGGCCGACGCACCTGGAGCGCGAACTGGCGGCGCTGTCGCAGGACGTCGGCGCCCGACGCCATCATCGCCTGCGACTGCATCCTCCGCCGCCTCGAGGCGCAGGAAAAGCAACTGACGCGCGAGGTCTCGGACATCCTCGCCCGCCACGGCGTCGTCGGTTTTTCGACCTATGGCGAACAGATGGGCGGGATGCACGTAAACCAGACCATGACCGGGGTCGCCATCTATCCGCCCGAGGGCAAGTTGATGCGCGGCCTCATGATCGAACCCCGCCGACTCCGTCGAGCGGCAGAACGAGAAGCTTCTCAAGATCACCGAAGTGCTGATGCGCCGGGTCGAGCAGGTGACGAACGACGGCGGCGCGGCTTACGAACAGTTCCAGCGCGCGGTCATGCTCGAGGACCAGGTCCGCACCCGCACGCGAGAACTGGAAACGGCGCTCGACCTCCTGAACCAGTCGAACGCGCAGCTTTCGGGGGCGATCCGGTCCGCCGAGGCGGCGCGCAACGACGCTGACCGACGCCATCGAGACGGTCCGCGAGGGGTTCGGGCTCTTCGACGCAGGACGACCTTCTGGTCCTTTGCAACAGCCGCTTCGCGATGTTCATGCCTGACATCCACCAGCACCTGCGCCCCGGCCTGTCCTTCGAGGATTACATCGACCGCGCCAGCCGCTCGCGCTTCCTCAACCTTCCTGCCGGGCAGACTCCCCGGCAATGGGCCGACCGACGCCGCGCCCGTCATCGCGACGATCACATCGTCTTCAACGTCTCGATCACCGGCGACAGGTGGGTCCAGATCTCGGAGCACCGGACCGAGGCCGGCCAGACGGTCGTTCTCCAGACCGACGTGACCGACATCATGCGGATCGAGCGTCGCGAGAGATCGCGCATCCTCGACAACCAGTCCCGCCTGATCGGCGCCACGCTCGAACACCTCGATCAGGGCGTGTGCATCTTCGACAACGGCGGCGTGCTGATGGGCTGGAACAACCGGGCCGCCGAGCTTCTGGGCATGCCGCTCGCCGCCCTGCGGCTCGGGACGCCACCTGTCGTCGCTTCTCGAACAGGCCGCCACTTCGACCTGCGCCCGGCAGGAGGCCCGACCATCGCCGACTGGATCGCGATCGAGGGCGCCCGCCCGCCGCTCGCCTACGAGATGACGCGCCCTCCGGGCATCGTCCTCAAGGTCGACGCGCGCGAGATGCCGGACCGGGGCTTCGTCGTGTCGTTCAGCGATATGACCCCCGAGCGCCGCGCCGCCGCCGAGCTTCGCCGCGCCAAGGAAACGCTCGAGCGACGCGTCATCGAGCGCACGCTCGATCTCGAGGACGCGCTGACCGCCGCCGAGCGCGCCAACGCGTCGAAGATCCGCTTCGTCGCGGCGGCAAGCCACGACCTCCTCCAGCCCCTGTCGGCGGCCAAGCTTTTCGTGTCCTCGCTGGCCGAGGCGCCCGACGGCGACACCGCACGCAGTGCGGCGAAGACGCAGAACGCGCTTGAAAGCGTGGAAGAGCATGATCGGCTCGCTTCTCGCCATCTCGAAGCTGGAGACGGTCGAAACCTTCGAGGTCGGTCCCGTCGACCTGACCCGCCTTCTTGCACAGTTGCGTTCCGAGTTCGCCCCCGCCGCTGCCGCCAAGGGGCTCGACCTTCGGGTGGTCGGCAGCTCGGCCTGGGTCGAATGCGACCGTACCTATTTCCGCCGCATCGTGCAGAACCTGATCGGCAACGCGATCCGCTATACGCCGTCGGGCGGGTGCTGGTCGGCGTGCGCCACCGCGGCGGCACGGTCAGGATCGAGGTCCACGACACCGGCCCCGGCATTCCGGAGGAAAGCAGGAGGATGATCTTCAAGGAATTTCATCGCCTCGACGCCCGCGCGTCCGCGTCCGAAGGCCTCGGTCTGGGTCTCGCCATCGTCGACCGTGCCTGCGCTCTGCTCGGTCATCCGCTAGGGCTCCGGTCGGAAGTGGGTCGCGGCTCGACCTTCAGCGTGACCGCCCCTCTCGCCGTGCCACCCTTCGCCATGCGCGAGACGCAGCCTACGAGCCACGTCGCCGATACCGGCCGCCTCGTCCTTCTGATCGAGGACGACGATGAACTGCGGGAGGCGCTGGAACTCGCGCTCGGTCGGCGCGCCCATCACGTCATCGACGCGCCCGGGATCGACGCGGCCCTCGCCCTTGTCGCCGACCTCGACCTTTTGCCCGACGTCTGCCTCGTCGACTATCAACTCGGTGACGAGGCCACGGCCTTCGACGGCCTCGACCGGCTGCGCGCGGGCCTGCCTGGCGTCCCGCTCTGCATGCTGACCGCCAACCGCGCGCCCCAGGTGGCCGAGCGATGCGCCAAGGAAGGGATGGAACTGATCCAGAAGCCCGTCGACCTCGACACCCTCGACCGTGCGCTGAAGCGCCTTGCCGTCGGCGGCTGAGGGCTGGCGAGCGTCGCGCAAACCCGGTAGACCGCGAAAAGGAAACTCCAAGCCCCGGACCCTTGCCCACATGACCACCCGTGCCGGATTCGTCGCCCTGATCGGAGAGCCGAACGCCGGCAAGTCTACGCTTCTGAACCGCATGGTCGGAGCGAAGGTGTCCATCGTCACCCACAAGGTCCAGACCACCCGGGCCCGCATCCGCGGCATCGCGATGGAGGGCGAGAGCCAGATCGTCTTCGTGGACACACCCGGACTCTTCCGTCCGCGCCGCCGCCTGGACCGCGCCATGGTCGCCGCCGCCTGGGGTGGAGCCGCCGACGCCGATGTCGTGGTCCTGATGATCGAGGCGCACCGCGGCGTGACGCCCGGCGTCGAGGCGATCCTCGAGAGGCTGGCCGAGATCGGTCAGGGCCGCATCGTGGCGTTGGCCATCAACAAGATCGACCGCGTCGAGGCGCCCGTCCTCCTCGACCTGACGCGCGACATGAACGAGCGCTTCTCTTTCGAGAAGACGTTCATGATCTCGGCCGAAAAGGGCTTTGGCGTCGCCGACCTGCGCAAATGGCTGGCGGAGACCGTGCCGGAAGGCCCGTGGTTCTATCCCGAGGACCAGATCGCCGACATGCCGATGCGCATGATCGCGGCCGAAATGACGCGCGAGAAGCTGACGCTGCGCCTGCACGAGGAACTTCCCTACCAACTCACGGTCGAGACCGAGGCCTGGGAAGACCGCAAGGACGGCAGCACACGGATCGACCAGATCGTCTACGTCGGGCGCGACGGCCACAAGGGCATCGTCCTGGGCAAACGGGGCGAGACGATCAAGACCATCGGTCAGCTCGCCCGGCAGGAGATCTCGGCCTTCCTCGAACGGCCCGTCCACCTGTTCCTGACGGTACGCGTGCGCGAGAACTGGCAGGACGAGGCCGAGCGCTATTCCGAGATGGGGCTCGACTTCCGGGACGGGGCGGAGTGACAGACCAGTCCGCGCACCGCGACGTGGCGCTCTGGAGCTACGAGCGGCCCTCGCGCGGATACTTCGGCTATCACCTTCGTGCGGCCAATGCCGAGGCGCAACTCAGGCTGAGGCAGCGCCTGGCGCCGCTCCGGTCCGGCCACGCGCACCGCCTGCGGTTCGGCGGCAGGATCGAGGATCCCCTGCCGTGGTCGCGGGTCCTGCACTCCGACGTCTTGTTCACCATAGGCACAAGCGCCGGTCGAGCGAACGGTGCACTCTCGCTCGCCATCGAGCCGGACGACCTTCGCGACCTCCTGGCGCTTCTCGACGGCGTGGCCCCCGACCAGGAGGCGAGCGTCACCGTAGAGACCGACGACGGCGCACGTCCCCTCTGGATCTGGTGGGACCCGTGACGCGGCTGACCTCGGACTTCTGGGTTTCGGCCTATCTGACGCGACTGCGCCTGGCCGACATTCCCGCTTTCGTCGTGCGCAAGGGCGACGTGACCGCGGGCGCTGTTCTCATCAAGCTCAACACGCTCGATGGTCGCGCCGTCTGTTTCCAGCGGTCCTTCGACCTCATGACCGGCGACCGAGCGTGGGTCGTTCTGACCGATGGCGACGAGGCCGAAGTCGACGCTTCCATCGCCAGACAGCGAAGCTTCGATCCCGACCTTTGGGTCATCGAAGTGGAGGACAAGGCAGGTCGGCACCTTCTGGACGAGCCGGGGTTCGACAGCTAGGCCGTCCGGTCACCTCGACTTCTTGTCCTTCACGACTTCCTTCACCATCTTGCCGAACTTCCGTTCGCGCGCATGACGTTCCGCAAGGCTTTCGGTGTTGTGGCGATCCTCGGCGACGAGCTTCTTCCACCGCTCCATACGAGAGGCATCAAGCTCACCCGCCGCCATCGCGGCGCGCACGGCGCAGCCCGGCTCGGTCTCGTGCGCGCAGTCGCGAAACTTGCACCGTGCGGCGATGTCCTCGATGTCGCCAAACAACTCCGACAGCCCCGCCTCGACATCGGCAAGCTGCAACTCGCGCATCCCCGGAGTGTCCAGCACGCCGGTCCCGTCGGGCGTGAACAGAAGCTGGCGCCGCGTCGTGGTGTGCCGCCCGCGCAAGTCGTCCTCGCGGATATCACCGGTCGCGACCTGATCTTCGCCAAGCAACGCATTGACGAGCGTCGATTTTCCCACGCCCGAGGTGCCAAGGAATGCCACGGTTCGCCCAAGCCCGAGCCAGGGTTTCAATTCGTCCCGCACCGCAGGGCTTTTTGCGTTGACCGTCAGAACCGGTACCTTGTCGGAGATCGCCTGGGCCTCGCGTTCGAAGCGGTCCTCTTCGTCGCTGAGGTCGGCCTTGGTCAGGACAAGAACGGGATCGGCGCCAGCGTCGAAAGCAAGGGTCAGGTAACGCTCCAGCCGGGCAACGTTGAAATCGCGGTTGCATGAGGTCACGACGAAGACCGTGTCGACGTTCGAGGCGATCAACTGCGTCTCGCGGTCGTGGCCTGCGGCGCGGCGGCGGAACAGGCTTTTGCGATCGAGAAGCCGGCTGTCCGACGGTCTCTCGCGGTCGAACATCAGCCAGTCGCCGACCGTGACATCGGACCGGGGAGGAAGCGTTTCGTCCAGACCGTCGCCCTTCACCACAAGGCCGCTCCGGTGAACCTCGAGCACGCGCACGGGCGGAAAGGCGACCATCTCGTCCGCGTCGGTCTGGCGCGCGAATGTCGTCTGCCATCCGAGCCGCGCAAGTGGCGGCACGTCGAAACTCTCGCCTCCGGACCCGAAGAGCAGGCTGTAGTCCCTTGTCATCTCAGCAATTCTGCCTCGACACGTCGCATCGCGCACGAGGCGTGCCGTGTACTGGCGTCTCCTAAATTCACGTGGACCCTAACAGGGCGCACCGGCACTGTCAGCCGCCGCCCGCACGGGCCGCAAGCTCCATCACATGCGGTCCCAAATCTTCGACGATCAGCGCGACGCCGGCAGCATTCGGATGGACGGCGTCGGGCTGCATGTAGTCCTTCAGGGTCGCGGCGCGATCCTCCATGGCTGCCAAGGCGCCAAGGAAGTCCGGCGCAAGAAGCGTTCCCCTGTTCCGGGCCAGTTCAGGATAGATGGCGTCGAAGGCTGCTTCGTAGTCCGCGCCGTAGTTCGACGGCGCGTCCATGCCCATCAAAAGCACGGGCACGCCCTGCGCTTCGGCCGCCGCAAGGATCCCGTCGAGGTTCTTTCGCGTCACGGTAGGGTCGAGACCGCGCAGGAGGTCGTTGCCGCCGAGCGCCACGATCAGGCCATCGACATCGTCTGTCAGCGTCCAGCCGACGCGCGACAGCCCACCCGCCGAGGTGTCGCCGGAGACGCCGGCGTTCACCAGCCGCACATCCGCGCCCTGCCCGTCGAGCCAGCGCTGAAGCTGCGGGACGAAACCGTCCTCGGGCGGAAGGCCATAGCCTTGGGTCAGGCTGTCGCCCAGTGCCGCGATGACGACGGGTTCGGCTGTGGCGCGGGAAACGCTGACCGACAGAACAGTTATCAGGCTCACGGATAGAATTGTCCCCAACCTTGCGTTGCGGATCGCGCCCGAAGGCCCATATCCCTTCACACGACGGAACGGAGCGAAGATGACCGAAACGATCCTCTCCCTCAGGGACGCGCGTCTTTCGCTCGACGGCAACGCAGGCCGGGTCGAGATACTGAAAGGCATCACGCTCGACGTCCGCCGGGGCGAGACGCTGGGGCTGGTCGGTCCGTCCGGGTCTGGCAAATCGTCACTCCTCATGCTCATGGGCGGGCTCGAACGCGCCACCGGCGGTAGCATCACCGCCCTCGGCCACGACCTCACCCGTCTTGGCGAGGACGCGCTGGCCCGTGTCCGTCGGGAACATATGGGCGTCGTGTTCCAGTCCTTCCACCTCATTCCGACGATGACGGCGCTGGAAAACGTGGCGACGCCTCTGGAACTCGCGGGAAAGGACGACGCCTTCGACCGTGCGGGCGAGGAACTGCGCGCCGTGGGCCTGGGCGCGAGGCTCGACCATTACCCTTCGCAGATGTCGGGCGGTGAGCAGCAGCGCGTGGCCTTGGCCCGCGCCGCCGCGCCGCGTCCCGAGATCCTTCTGGCGGACGAGCCGACAGGCAACCTAGACGCCGCGAACGGGTCGGCGATCATCGAGATTCTGTTCGACCTCAACAAGCGTTACGGCTCGACGCTGATCCTGGTCACGCATGCCCCCGACCTAGCCGAGCGGTGTCAGCGCGTCGTCCACCTCGACGACGGACGTATCGCCACCGACGACGTCCGCGCCGCCGCCGAATGAGCCTTGCCGCCGCCTCCCGCATCGCGCGCCGCGAGCTTCGGGGCGGCCTTTCGGGCTTCCGGGTATTTCTGGCCTGCCTGATCCTGGGGGTCGCCGCCATTGCCGCCGTGGGCAGCGCGCGCGAAGCGATCCAGTCCGGCCTCTCGCGCGAGGGGGCGACGCTTCTGGGCGGCGATGCCGAGATCGAATTGACCTATCGCTTCGCCACAGAGGACGAGCGGGCGTGGATGGCGGCTCAACGCGACGCGTGTGTCCGAGACGGTCGACTTCCGGTCGATGGCCGTCTTCGGGACGCGGCGAGGCTGCCGAGCGGGGGCTGACGCAGGTCAAGGCCGTCGACGACGCCTATCCGCTTCTGGGCGAAGTGCGGCTCGATCCTGCGATATCACTCTCGGAGGCTCTGGCAGGAAGCGACGGTCTGCCCGGCGCGGTGATGGATCCCGTCCTAGTCGCAAGGCTCGGCCTGAATGTTGGCGACAGCTTCAGCCTTGGCGCGCAAGCCTTTGTCCTCACAGCCGAACTTCTGCGCGAGCCGGACAACGCAACGGGTGGCTTCACGCTTGGGCCCCGCACCATCGTGCGCACCGAGGCGCTGGCCGACAGCGGCCTGATCCAGCCCGGGACGCTGTACGAGACGCAATACCGGCTTCTCCTGCCCGAGGGTGCCGATCTCGAACGGTTGGAGCGTGAGGCGGAGGATAGCTTTACCGGCGTTCGCTGGCGCGACAAGCGGCGGGGCGCGCCGGGGGTCGATACCTTCGTCGACCGGCTGTCGTCGTTTCTTGTTCTCGTCGGCCTCGCGGGGCTGGCGGTCGGGGGCGTCGGCATCTCGTCCGCCGTCACGGCATATCTGCGGCGTAAGACGCCGGTGATCGCCACACTGAGGACGCTCGGCGCGGACGGCCGAACCATCTTCCTCGCCTACTTCCTTCAGATCGGCGCGCTGACGCTTGTGGGGCTTGCCGCCGGTCTGATCCTTGGCGCGGCCCTCCCGCTGGTCTTCGCACCCTTCATCGAGGCGCGTCTGCCCGTTCCGGCGGAGTTCACGGTCTATCCGAAGCCGCTGGCGGAAGCGGCCCTCTACGGCACGCTTGCGGCTCTCATCTTCACGCTCTGGCCTTTGGCGCGGGTCGAGGAGGTGCGGGCCGCCACCCTCTTCCGCGATGGCGGTGGCGGCGGACGCATCCTTCCGCGCCCCCTCTGGATCGGCGTCACGCTGTTTCTCGCCACGACGCTCGTTCTTTCGGCGGCGGCGCTCTCGGGCCTCTGGACCCTGACCTGGGGTGCTGCGGGCGGCGTGGCGGCGGCCTTCGCGCTTCTCATCCTTGCGGCGGCGGGTGTCAGGCGGCTTGCCCGCCGCCTTGCGCCGCGCGTCCGGGGGCGAAGCGCCCTCCGGCTTGCACTTGGAGCCGTCGGCGCGCCTCAAGGAGAGGCAGCGAGTGTGATCCTGTCGCTCGGCCTCGGGCTTTCGGTGCTGGCCGCCGTCGGACAGATCGACACCAACCTGCGCGGTGCGATCCGGAACGACCTGCCGGAACGCGCCCCGTCCTTCTTCATGGTCGACATCCAGCCCGACCAGATGGAGCCGTTCCGCGAGACGCTAGATGCGGATGCAGCGGTAAGCCGGATCGACAGCGCGCCGATGCTGCGCGGCATCATCACGCAGATCAACGGACGGCCGGCGTCCGAGGTGGCGGGCGATCACTGGGTGCTGCGCGGCGACAGGGGCGTGACCTATTCGGACGCGCCGTCCGAGGGCACCGTTCTGACGGCAGGTGAGTGGTGGCAGCCAGACTATGACGGACCGCCGCTCGTCAGTTTCGCCGCCGAAGAAGGCGAGGAGCTTGGCCTGAAGCTGGGCGACGAGATCACCGTGAACATCCTCGGCCGCGACATCACGGCGACCGTCGCGTCGTTCCGGGTGGTCGACTTCTCGACGGCGGGCATCGGCTTTGTCATGTCGATGAGCCCGAACGCGCTGCAGGGCGCGCCGCACAGCTTCATCTCTACGGTCTACGCCGAACCCGAGGCCGAGGCCCGCCTTCTGCGCGAGGTGTCGAACGCTTACCCGAACGTAACCGCGATCCGGGTGAAGGACGCCATCGACCGGGTGTCCGAGATCCTGTCGGGCATCGCGGCCGCGATCACGGCGGGCGCGCTGGTGACGTTGATCACCGGCGGCGTCGTCCTGATCGGCGCGGCGGCGGCGGGCGTGCAGGCGCGGACCTATGAGGCGGCGGTGCTGAAGACGCTCGGCGCGTCGCGGGCGACGGTGCTGGCGAGCTTTGCCCTGCGCTCGGCGATCCTGGGCGCGGCGGCTGGGCTGGTCGCGATCGTCGCGGGCGGGCTTGCCGGCTGGGCCGTGATGCGCTTCGTGATGGAGGCCGACTTCCACTTCGAGCCGGTCTCGGCCTTCGTCATCGTGGGGGCGGGCATCCTCGCCACGATGGTCTCGGGGCTGCTCTTCGCCTGGGGACCCTTGGCCGCGCGTCCGGCGCAGGTGCTGAGGGCGCGCGAGTAAGGCGGGGGCGCTGCCCCCGTCCCGGCGGGTCGCCGGGACTCCCCCGGAGTATTTGCCGGACAGAAGAAGGGCATGGACATTCGGCGTCACCGATCCAAGCATGTGCGGCAAAGATCGGGAGATGTTTCATGCGACTCACAGTTTCCATCCTGGCGCTTTCAGTGGTCTCGGGCGCGGCCTTCGCTCAGAACGACTGCGCCGCGGGCAAGACCCTGACCGAGGGCACGCTGACCGTGGCGACCGGCAATCCCGCCTATTTCCCCTGGGTGATCGACGACGCGCCGGAATCGAAGCAGGGCTTCGAGGCGGCGGTGGCCTATGCCGTGGCCAACGCCATGGGCTTTTCCGACGACCAGGTGACCTGGGTGCGGTCGTCCTTCGACCAGGCCATCCAGCCCGGCGCCAAGGATTTCGACATCAACATCCAGCAATACTCGATCACGCCCGAGCGGGATGAGATCGTGGATTTCTCGGCCCCATACTATTCGGCGGCAATGGCGGTTCTGACGCGCAAGCCCGTGGTCGACGCCGGGCTCGACACCTCGCTCGAGGCCTTGAAGGGCGTGAAGTGGGGTGCGGACGCGGCGACGACCGCCGTGCCGATGCTGGCCGAGATCATCCAGCCGGAGGAGGCTCCGCTTCTTTACAACGACAACGCCGACGTGGTGGAGGCGATGAAGGCCGGCCAGATCGACGCCGCACTCTTCGACCTGCCGACGGCGCTTTACCTCGGCGCCGTGGTGCTGGACGATGGCGTGGTCCTGGGTCAGTTCCCGGCCGAGCGCACCGAAAAACCGGACCAGTTCGGGATGCTGTTCGAGGAGGGCAATCCGCTGAAGGCCTGCGTCGATGCGGCTTTGGAGCAGCTTGGCGCGGACGGGACGCTGGCCCAGTTGGAAGCGACCTGGCTTTCCGAGACGACGGGCGTGCCGGTCATCGAATAGGTGCCGACGCGGCGGCAGATCCACGAGGCGCGTATCCGAAGGCGATCCGCGGCGGTCGCGGGGGCCTCGACCCTCGCGGTGCTCGCCGCCATCGTTCTACTGGTGCCCCTCGCGCCGGGATGGCCCGCGGTCAAGAAGAGCTTCTTCAACGGCGAGGTCTTCGCGAAGACGTTTCCGGGACTCCTGGACGCCTTCCTCCTCGACATCGCGATCTTCGCGTGGTCGGCGCCGCTGATCTTCGCCGCGGGGCTGATCGTGGCGCTGATGCGGGACGCGCGCGCGCCGGCGCTCTATCCCTTGCGGCTTTTCGGCGATCGTCTATACCGACGTCTTCCGGGGCGTGCCGGTGATCCTGGTGATCTACCTCGTGGGGTTCGGCGTGCCGGGTCTCGGGATGCCGCGCCCTTGGAATTCGCCTTACCTCTGGGGGACGGTGGCGCTGGTGCTGACCTATGCGGCCTACGTGGCGGAGGTGTTCCGGACGGGCATCGAGAGCATCCACCAGAGCCAGCGCGCGGCGGCCCTGTCGCTTGGCCTCTCCGAGAGCGACACCATGCGCTATGTCATCCTGCCGCAGGCGATCCGCCGGGTGGTGCCGGCGAACATGAACCTCTTCATCGCGCTTCAGAAGGACGTGGCGCTTCTGTCCTTCATCGGGCCGGTCGAGATCTTCCGGCAGGCGGGGGTCTACAAGTCGCTTCTGGCGAACTTCACGCCCTATGTCGGGCGCGGCGCTGATCTTCCTTGCCGTCACTATTCCCGCCACGCGCTATGCCGATCACCTGATGGCGAAGCAGATGCGGGCACGAAGCTGATGGCGCGGCTCGAGGTCCGGGGGCTGACAAAGAGCTTCGGCGCGAATGAGGTGTTTCGACGGCATCGACCTGAGCGTGGCCGAGGGCGAGATGGTCTGCCTGATCGGCGCGTCGGGGTCGGGGAAGTCGACGCTTCTGCGCTGCCTGAACCTTCTCGAGCCGATCGACGACGGGGTGATCCTTCTGGACGGGGTCGACATCGCGGAACCCGGGCTGGACCCGCAGCCGGTGCGGCAGCGCATCGGGATCGTGTTCCAGAGCTTCAACCTGTTCCCGCACATGACGGCGCTGGAGAATGTGCTTCTCGCTCCTCGCCGGGTGCGCGGGCGGACACGCGAGGCGCTGATGCCGGAGGTGGAGGCGCTGTTCGCGCGCTTCGGGCTGTCGGACCGGATGGGGCACTATCCGGACCAGCTTTCGGGCGGGCAGCAACAGCGGGTGGCCATCGTGCGCGCTTTGGCCATGACGCCCGAGATCATGCTGTTCGACGAGATCACCAGCGCGCTCGACCCGGAACTGGTGGGCGAGGTGCTGGATGTCCTTCGCGACCTGCGGGCCGATGGGATGACGATGGTGCTGGCGACGCACGAGATGGGCTTCGCGCGCGAACTGGCGGACAAGGTCTGCTTCCTCGACGCCGGGACGATCCTCGAGGAAGGGCCTCCCTCGGAGTTGTTCTCACAGCCCCGGCACGAGCGGACGCGGGCGTTCCTGTCGCGCGTGCTTTAGCCGGCGAGCGCGCGCGGCAGCGTCAGCGAGATCGCAGGGATGAAGGTGGTCAGGGCCAGGGCCACGAGGATGGCGATGTAGAACGGCCAGATCGTGCGAACGGCCTTCTCCATCGGGACCTCTCCGATGGCGCAGCCGACGAAGAGACAAGCGCCCACGGGCGGCGTGCAGAGGCCGAGGCCAAGGTTCATCATCAGGATCATCCCGAACTGAAGCGGGTCCATCCCGAGCGAGGTCGCGACGGGCAGGAAGATCGGCGTGCAGATCAGGATGAGGGCCGCCATGTCCATGATCATGCCCAGGATCAGAAGCGTGGCGTTGATCATCAGGAGGACGGCGATCGGGTTTTCCGAGATGCCCAGCATCGCCGCCACGACCTTGTTCGGCACCTGGTAGAAGCTGAGCATATAGGCGAAGGCGGCCGCGCAGGCGACGAGGATCATCACCATCGAGGTGGTCTTGACGGCGCGCGTGACGGCGATGAGGAAGTTCTCCCAGGTCAGCGAGCGGTAGACGATCAGCGTCACGAGGGCGGCGTAGATCGTGCCGAAGGCGCCCAACTCGGTGACGGTGAAGATGCCCGAAAGGACGCCGCCCACGATGATGACCGCCGTGAAAAGTCCGGGCAGCGCGTAGACGAAGCTGAGGAACAGGGCAGTCCATCCGGGGAAGGTCTCGGACGGATAGCCGCGCTTCACCGCTATGACGTAGGCCGCGACGGCGAGGCAGACGCACATGACGACGCCGGGGACGACGCCCGCGAGAAAGAGCGAGGAGATCGAGATGCCGCCTCCCGCCGCCACGGCGTAAAGGATCATGTTGTGGCTGGGCGGGATCATGATGCCCGCGATGGACGAGGTGACGGTGACGTTGACGGCGTAATCGTCGTCGTAGCCCTTCTCCTTCATCACCGGGATCAGGATCGAGCCGAGCGCCGAGACGTCGGCGACCGCCGATCCCGAGATGCCGCCGAACAGCATCGACGAGAAGACGTTGACGATCCCGAGTCCGCCGCGAACCCATCCGACCGCCGCCGCGGCGAAGCGGACGAGGCGCATGGCGATGCCGCCGTGGAACATCAACTCGCCCGCGAAAATGAAGAACGGGATGGCGAGAAGCGAGAAGACGTTCACGCCCGAGACGATGCGCTGCGTGGCGATGAGAAGCGGCAGGCCCTCCCACCAGAAGGCGGTCAGGGCTGCGGCGCCAAGCGCGAAGGCGACCGGCATCCCGATGACGACACCGAAGGCGAAGAGCGAGAGAAGGATGAAAAGGCCCATTTATTCGGCCAGCTCCGAGAGGTCGAGCTCCTGCCGTTCGCCGCGCGCGATGGCGACGAGGTGGCCGAGCGAGAAGAGAAGGACGAGGATGCCGCAGGCGGTGATCGGCACCGCGCGCCAGCCCTCGGACACGCCGATGAGCGGGATCGAGGATTCCCACTTCAGGGCGGCGAGCTTGTAGCCGTTCCAGGCCAGTACAGCGCCGAAGATGGCCATGAAGATGTGGCTGATGACCATGAGCATGGTGCGGACGCGAGACGGCACGATCTCGCGGAAGTAGGAGACACCGAGGTGCGTGTTCTCGCGCACGCCGACCGCCGCGCCGAGGAAGGTGATGAGCATCACGAGCAGAAGCGCCACCTGCTCGACCCAGGTCGGCGTGTCGTTCATCACGTATCGTCCCCAGACCAGCCAGCCGAAGATCAGCGTCAGGACGACGATGGCGGTGCCGGAAAGGAGCTTGCAGACGAAGGACAGGGCGTCGAGCACCCTGTCCAGGCCGGACGCCCTGCCCGGTCTCGGCGATGTGGTGGTCATCTGGGAAGCGTCGTCCGTGATGGCGTGTGACGCGCCGCCCCACGTGGGGGCGGCGCCGAAATCAGGCGCTTATTGCAGGCTCTGGATCAGCTCGACCAGCGGCGCGATGTCCGGGTTGGCGGCGAGGTAGGTCTCGTAGACCGGCTTCATCGCCTCCTGGAACGGAGCCTTGTCGGCGATCTCGTTGAACTTGACGCCGGTGGCCATGACCTTGTCGCGGCTCTCGGTCTCGCGGGTTGCCCAGAGGTCGCGCTGAAGCGTGGCGGATTCCATCGCCGCCTCCTTGACCGCCGTCTGCTGTTCGGGGGTCAGCGCATTGTAGACGTCGGCGTTGATGCAGACGCATTCGGGAATGATGAGGTGTTCGGACAGCGAGTAGAAGCCCGCGACCTCGAAGTGTCCGGTCGACTCGTAGGACGGCCAGTTGTTCTCGGCCCCGTCGACCACGCCGGTCTTCAGCGACTGGTAGACCTCGGCGAAAGCCATCGGCGACGGGATTGCCGCCAAGCTCCTGGATCATGCCGGAGTAGAGGTCGTTGTTCATCACGCGGACCTTCATGCCCTGAACGTCAGCGGGCGTGTTGATCGGCTTCTTCGAGTTGTAGAAGCTGCGCGCGCCCGAGTCGTACCATGCCAGCGCCACGAGGCCCTTGGCGGCCATCCCGTCCGAGATCTTCTGGCCGGCTTCGCCGTCCATCGCGCGGTGCATGTGATCCACGTCCTTGAAGACGAAGGGCAGCGAGACGACGTTGGTCTCGGGGATGGTCGGGCCCATGGGTCCGAGGTTGAAGTTGCCGATGGCCAGCGCGCCGGCGCGGACCTGCTCGATGGCGTCGGGCTGGCTTCCGAGGACGCCGCCGTGGAACATCTGAAGGGTGATCTCGCCGTTCGTCTTCTCGGACAGAAGCTCGCCGAACTTGTCCATCGCGACGGTGTTCGGATAGCCCTCGACGTGGATGTTCCAGCCTTTCCATTCCTCGGCAAAGGCAGCGGTAGCCACTAGCGCCGAGACGGCAAGGCCGCTCAGCACCGATTTCGTGAAAGTCATGTCGTCTCCTCCCAGACATTGTCGCCGGTTCGGCGGGTTGTTATGAATTCATCATGATGACTTCATGCCCTACGGTCAATCTCCTATCGGGTGAGCCGTGACGCTCGCCGACGACGGCCGCAGCCTGACCGACCGATTGCGCGACACGCTGGCGGCGCGGATCGAGGCTGACCGGCTGAAGCCCGGCGACCGCCTTCCGACCGAGCGTGAATTGATCGCCGAGTTCGGCGTGTCGCGGACCGTTGTGCGGGATGCCCTGTCGCGGTTGCGCGAACAGGGGCTCGTTGAATCGCGGCAGGGATCCGGGGTCTACGTCCGCGACGGTCTTCTGCCGCCATCGCGGGCCGAGAGCATCGCGACCTTGTCGGGGATCATCCAGACGATCGAGGTGCGGGCCGCCATCGAGATCGAGGCGGCAAGGCTGGCTTCGGTGCGCGCGTCGGACGAACAGCGCAAGGTCATCGACGCACGTTTCGAAGCGTTGAGAACGGCGGAAATGGGTGTCGCGGCCGAAACGGCGGACCTCGCGTTTCATCGCTCGATCGCGCACGCGACGAACAACACGCGGTTCGAAGAATTCTTCGACTTCCTGGGTGGCCGGACCATTCCGCGCGCCGAATTGCGGGCGCGGCGGTCTCTCGACATCCCCGAGGGGCTGGATCGCGTGCTTCTGGAAGAACACCGGCGGATCCGGGATGCGATCCTCGCCAACGACGCCGAGGCGGCGGGAGAGGCGATGCGGTATCACCTTACGACGAGCCGTGAGCGCTATGCGGCGCTGATCCGGGCGCGTCAGGGATGAGCGGGGCCGGCGCGGGGCCGGCCCCTGCCCCGATCAGAACGGGCTGTCGGGGAAGTAGAAGCTTTCGGCGTTCTCGGGCGTGATGAGAACCGAACCGATGGTGAAGGTGCCAGAAACGGGCGCCGACGAGGTCATGCCGACCGCCGTCAGTTCGATCGCGGTGGCGATCATGGACGGCGGATAGGTCACGTCGGCAGGGATCATGGTGTCGCCTTCCATGACGCGCTGGACCATCTCCTTCATCCCGGCACCGCCGAGCACGAACTGGACGTCGTCCCGGCCCGCCGCGTCGATTGCGGCGAGGACGCCGACGGCCATGTCGTCGTCCGAGGCCCAGACCGCGTCGATCTGCTCGTGCTTCGACAGGAAGTCCTGCATCACGTTGAAGCTGTCATCACGGTTCCAGTTGCCGTGCTCCATGCCGATGATCTCGATGCCCGAGCCTTCGATGGCGGACTCGAAGCCTTCGACGCGCTCGTTGTCGATGGTCGTCGGGATGCCGCGCAGGACGACGATCTTGCCGCCGTCCGGCATCTTCTCGGCCATGTATTCACCCGACACGCGGCCGAAACCGGGGTTGTCGCCGGCGACGTAAAGGTCCTCGATCCCTTCGACCGAAAGGCCACGGTCGACGACGGTGACCCAGGCGCCGCCTTCCTTGACGGCCTGGACGGGCGCGGTCAGCGGCTCGGATTCGAAGGGCAGCACGACGAGGGCATCGATGCCGCGCGTGGCGACCATGTCCTCGATGTCGTTGACCTGCTGGCCCGGATCCGACGCGGTGGCGAGGACGAAGTCGAGTTGCGGATAGACCTCTTCCAGGCGCTCGATGGCTTCCTGGGCGTGGAAGTTCATGCCGCCGGCCCAGCCGTGGGTCGCGGCAGGGATCGAAACGCCGATCACCTGGGTATCCTGTGCGGCGGCAGCGGTGCCGAGTGCGGCGACGGCTGCGCCTGTCAGAAGGGCTCTCATGTAGGACATTCGTATTCTCCCTGTTGATGTGGCCGGGCTTCAGCCCTTGGCCTTTGCTTCTCGCTGCAAGATCACGGCGAGGATGATGATTATCCCCTGGATCGCCCCGTTGAGGTAGGGCGAGACAAGGTCGGTCAAGTTCAGAAGGTTGTCGATCAGGCTTAGGATCAGCACACCGATCACCGTGCCCCAGACCCGGCCGAAGCCGCCCTTGAGGACGGTGCCGCCGATGATGACGGCCGCGATGGCCTCCAGTTCCCACAGCACGCCGGTCGAGGCCGAGGCCGAGCCGAGGCGCGGGACGTACATGATCGTCGCGACCCCGACCAGGACGCCCAGCATCGCATAGGTCAGAAGCCGGGTGCGATTGACGTCGACGTTGGAGTAGTGCGCGACATGCTCGTTCGAGCCCGTGGCGGCGCAATGACGGCCGAAGCGCGAGCGGCTCATCAGGATCTCGCCAAGGATCACGACTAGTGCGAAGACGATGATCGGCCACGAGACCCCGAGGATGCCGCCGAAGTAGACCGGGCGGTAGAAGGTCCGAAGCCCGAAATCGAGCGACAGCGTGCCACCGTCGGCCAGCCAGGTCACGAGGCTGCGGTAGATGCCCATGCTGCCGAGCGTGACGATGAACGCCTCGATCCCGAGCGTGGTTATGAGAAAGCCGTTCAGGAGGCCCGCAAGCAGGCCTGCGATCAGTGCGACCGCCATGCCGAGAAGGATGATCGGAATACCGATCCCAAGCGTCGGCAGCGCCCAGTTCATCACCAGGATCATCAGGCCCGCGATAAAGGCCGCCATCGAACCGACCGACAGGTCCAGGCCCCCCGCCGTAATGACGAAGGTCATCCCGACCGCAATGATGCCGATGAAGGCAGAGCGGGCGAGAACGTTTGTGATGTTGGCCGCGCTGACGAAGTTCGGATTCAGGAAGGCGCCGACCAGGACCAGGACTATGAGCGCGACGATGGGGCCGAGGACGCTCATCGATGGCAGGCGGCGGCGGGCCGGGGCGGCTCCGGCGGTGTCTGTGGCCATCAGGCGGCCCTCCCCTGGCTGTCGGCCCCGACGCCCATGGCGTGGCGCACGATGGCGTCTTCGGTAATGTCCTGGCCATCCAAGACCCCGGCCACTCGGCCGCGCCGCATGACGAGAACACGGTCGGACAGGCCGATCACCTCCTGCATCTCGGAGGAGATGACGATGATGGCGCGGCCCTCGTCCGCCAGGCGGCGGAGGAAGGCGTAGATCTGCTGCTTCGTCCCGATGTCGATGCCCCGCGTCGGCTCGTCGACGACGAGGATGCGCGGTTCGGACTGCATGACCTTGGCGAGAAGCAGCTTCTGCTGGTTGCCGCCCGACAGGTTCGAGACACGCGCCTCGCGCTGTCCGCCGCGGATGTCGAACTCGCGGATGGCAGCGTCGAGCGCTTTCTCCTCGGCCTGGCGATCGACCATCAAACCACCAAACTTTTCAAGCGACTGGAGCGTGAGGTTGACCCGCATTCCCTTCTCTAGCAGCAGGCCCTTCAGCTTGCGGTCCTCGGTCAGGTAGCACAGCCCGTGAGCCAGCGCGTCGGCGGGCCGGCGGATCGTCACCGGCTGGCCGTCGATCTCGATGCGTCCGGCAGAGGCGGGTCGAAGGCCGCAGAGCCCCTCCATCGCCTCGGTGCGGCCCGAGCCGACGAGACCCGCGATCCCGAGGATCTCGCCCCGCCGCAGTTCAAAGCCAACGTCTTCGGCGAAGCGAGGGACGCTCAGGCCGTCGACCTTCAGCATCACGGGTGCGTCGTCCGGGCGGCGCCCCTTCGGCGGATAGAGGTCCGAGACGTCTCGCCCGACCATCGCCGTCGCCATGGCATCCTCGGTCATGTCCGCCACCGGGCCGTCGTGAACGACGGCTCCGTCGCGCATGACGGTGACGCGGTCGGCGATCTCGCTGACTTCGGAAAGCTTGTGCGAGGTGAAGATGATCGCCGTTCCCGCCGCCTTGAGCGCACGGACCTGGTCGAAGAGGATGCGTGATTCCGTGTTCGTCAGGACTGCCGTCGGCTCGTCCATCACAAGCACGCGCGCGTCACGGCCGAGCGCCTTGGCGATCTCGACCATCTGCTTCTCCGAGTTCGACAGGGTCGAGACCACGCGGTCGGGGTCGACGTCGCACTGCACGCGGTCGAGATAGTCGCGCGACAGTTGCCGCATCCGGGCCTTGTCGAGAAAGAGGCCCTTCCTAAGCTCGCGGCCGAGAAAGATGTTCTGTTCGACAGTAAGCTGTTCGGCGAGGTTGAACTCCTGATGGATGAGGACGATGCCCGCCTCCTCGCCCTCGTGCAGCGATCCGAACGTCACCTCCTTGCCGTCGAGGAGGATGCGTCCCGAAGTCAGCGGCTGGTAGCCCGCCAGGCACTTCATCGCAGTCGACTTGCCTGCGCCGTTCTCGCCGATCAGGGCCAGAACCTCGCCGGCATGAACCTCGAGATCCACGTCGTGAAGCACCTCGACCGGACCGAACCGCTTGGTCGCGTCGCGCAGTGCTATGACGGGCGCTGCGTCGGTCATGCGAGCCCGTTTTCCCGAGCGGAATACTTGCGCGATTGCACCGGATGACCCCCCTGTTGCACGGGAGACAACCAGCTTGGCCCCTAGCCGTCAAGCGGGAACAAAAGCTTTGCAAGGCCTTGAATTCACGTCGCGGAAGACAATGCCACGGGTTGGCACGGGTCCATTTCGCATCGTCGCAAAGCGATCTTGAGACGGCGTCAGGCCACAGCCTCGCGGCCGTTCGCGATCTTCTCCTCGGCCTCTTCACGATCCTCCTGATCGGGTTGCGGAGCCTCCTGCACCGCTTCGGCCTGCGGCTCGTACTGAAGCTCGACAAGGACCGGGAAGTGATCCGAGCCGATGTTCGGCAGACGTCTCAACTCGACCAGAGTGAACGCGTTGTCATGGAAGACGTGATCAAGCGGCCACCGCAGAAGACGATGTCCTGCGTGAAAGGTGTTGTACATGCCCCGACCGCGCCTTGGATCGAGCGCGCCGCTCATGCGCTGGAACATGCGGGTGGTGTGCGACCACGCGACGTCGTTGAGATCTCCTGCCACGATCGAGGCTCTCTTCGACTGGCGCAATTCCTTTGCGACCAGCAGAAGCTCGGCGTCCCGGCCCTCGCTGTCGTAGTCCATGTCCGGCGGGCGCGGGTGGACTCCGAAGAAATCGACCCATGTCCCCGAGGGCAGACGCACCCCTGTGCGGATCGAAGGGATTTCGTCGGAGAGCAGGAATTGAACGTCGCTCTCCTCGATCTCGAACTTCGAGAAAAACTCCATGCCGTAATAGTTGTTCTGAGGCCGCTTGATCCGAAAGGAGAACGTGTCGTCGAGCGTCTTTATCGCCTCGTGCCACCAGTCGTCGATTTCCACCAACAGAAGCAGGTCGGGACGAACGTCGCTGACGACATCGAGCAGCCGTTGCGCGTCGCGGTTCTCCATCAGGACGTTCGCGACCATCACCCGTACGCGGCTTTCGGGAGAGTGCGCCGTGGCATCGATGACCTGGTTCGGCGCCACCCGCGTATAGGGGAAAATTCGGTAGAGTTGATAGCAAAGGGCCGCGATGACGATCACCAGGTAGATGATATCCCAATTGTCCGAGACGCCTACGAGCGCCAGGTAACCTGCGAGCAGGACAGCCAACGCAAAGGCGAACTGAAGGCGGGGAAAGTCGCTGACGCGGATCCATGCCTTGGAGCTGCGGATGAGGGGAAAGATCGTCTGGACCACGAAGAAGGCGGAGATGATCCAGAACAGCAACCTCATCAAGGAGTTCTCCAAATATGGCACGAGTTAGCCGACGTGTCCGATGACCCGCCCCGCAAGGTGGCTTCGACCGAAAGAACCATCATCCCGCGCCTGCGGCAATGCCCAGAAAGCGCAAATCGCCGGTCGGTCGATTACGACGACGTGGGGGCAACCATGCCGCGCTGCGATCTCGCCACGCTCATTCGCCGATCACATCCCGAGGCGGCCGGTCCACCAGATCATAGCTCAAAAGGTCGGACATCTCGCGCGGATCGCGGACCCTCGGTACAAGTCCCCGCTTGAGCCGCGCGAGGACGGTTTCGTCACTTTCCCATGCGGCTGTGGCCTCATCTACCGTGACGAAGCGGAAGCGGAGAGCCTCGCCCGGCCCGGCCTGCGCAATGCGCGACAGATCGGCCGGAAGCACGGTGCCGATGCGGGGATAGCCGCCCATGGTCTGGCAGTCGGCGAGAAGGACGTAGGGCGCGCCATCGCCCGTCATCTGGATGTCGCCCTCGGCGATGAAGTCGGACACGAGGGTCAGTTGGCCTCCGGTCGCAAAGGGCGCGCCTTCGTGGTCGAGCTTGACGCCCTGGCGATTGGCGCGGGGGCTGCGGGTGAAGGTGGCGGCCTCGAAGGCCGCACGGACCTCGTCGGGGAAGGAGGCGGTCTGCGGTCCGGGCATGACGCGCAGGGGTGATGCGGAACGGGAGCGGCCGGACAGGCGCATCGGCGGCGCGTCCGGCGTGGGATCGGAGGCAAGCGGAAGGCGGTCGCCGTCCCGCAGGGGTCGGCCGAGGCCCGCGATGCCGTGAAACCCGCGCCCTCCCAGCTCAGGTTCGGTGGCGATGCCGCCCGCGATGGTGAGATATCCGTAGACGCCCGAGACGGCGGCGCCGATGTCGATGATCGAGCCGGCAATCGCCACATGACCCGCGCCCCACTCCAGCGGCGCGCCGTCGAGCTTCGCCTTCATCTCCGCCCCCGTCAGGGCGAAGCGTGTCGCCGCCTCGACCAGAAACCGGCCACCGACGCCTGCCATCTCGATGGATGCCGTTCCCGGAGGGAGACCCAGAAGTGCCAGACCTTCCAGCCAGGCACCTCGGTCAGCCGCACCGCCACGGGACAGACCGAGGCCCAGGAGCCCCTCCCGGCCGCCGTCCTGGACCGAGAGCGCAGGCCCCGCGCGTTCGACCTTGAGGCTCACGCCAGCGCCTCGCGCGTTGCGCCGCCGAAGGGTTCCGTCTCGAAGCGTTCGAGGTCCGAGGGTCGAACGGGGCGAAAGCGTACCTCGTCGCCGGGGCGAAGCGGGATCGCCGGATCGGCTTCGGGGTCGTGGCAGCGGAAGGCGGTGCGTCCGACCTGCCGCCAGCCGGTCGGCGCAGCATTGGCGAAGGGGATCACCTGCCGGACGGCCACGACCACGGCTCCGCGCGGCACGCGGGGCGTGACCTCGGTCCGGCGCGGAATGTTCCAGCTTTCGGACAGGAAGCCCAGGTAGGGCTGCCCCGGTGCAAAGCCGAGGGCGAGGACACGGAGCGGGGCTTCGCAGATTTGCGAGACGGCCTCGTCGGCGGTCACCTCTGCGAGGTCAGCCGTTTCTTCGAGGTCAGGGCCGTCGTCGCCGCCGAAGGCCGCGGGAAGCGTCCAGAGCGTGCGGCCGGACGGCAGATCGGCGTCGCTCCAGTCGCGGCTGTCGAGGGTGGTCCGCATCGCCGTTTCCACTTCGCCACGCGCGATCCGGTCAGGGCGAAAGCGGACGAAGACCGAAGTGAGCGAGGTCGCCGTCTCGACCACGCCTTCGGGCGCGGTCTCGTCGAAGGCGGCGCGGAAGGCGATTGCCGCGCGGTTCGGGGCGTCGCCGAGCCGGTCGGAGAAGCGCAACAGAAGCCCGTCCGGGCCAAGGGGAAGAAGGTCGGGTACGCTACTCATGCCAGCACGATTCCACAGGCGGGAGGGAATGGAAACGCCCGCGCCGCGCTTGCGTCGTTGTGGAATGTCGGCGACGCCCTCGGCGTAGCCGCAGGCCTTTGGCAAAGCCAGCCGACGACCCCCTAGCGTTTCGCGGGATGGGCAGCGGGCGACTCGTTCCAGTCCTCGGGCTCGATGGGAGCCGAAACCGGAGCCTCGACATGGCCGATGTGCGCTTCGTCCTGCGCGGGCGCGGTGTCCGGCGCGGGCCAGCGCAGGTTCATCACGACGCCGAGGACAGCCAGCGCGATGCCTGCCGCATCCGTGGCAAGTCCCGGCTTGATGAGCGTAAGCGCCGCTGCGACGAAGATGATGCGGTTCAGGAACCGGGCCGGATGGACGAGATAACCGCTGAGGCCGGCCGACAGGAAGGTGACGCCGATGATCGCCGTGATGGCGGTCGTCACGATCTTGTCCCAGGTGCCGATCAGCAGAAGCGAGGGTCCGAAGACGAACATGAAGGGGATGATATATCCCGTCAGACCTAGCTTCACCGCAGAGACCGAGGTCTCCCACACCGTCGCTCGGCTTATGCCGCAGGCGGCGTAGACTGCGATGGCGACGGGCGGCGTGATTGCCGACAGGATGGCGAAGTAGAAGACGAACATGTGGGCCGCCGGCACCGGGATCCCCAGGCGGACAAGCGCCGGGACCAGAAGCGCCACCTGCACGATGTAGGCGGGCGTCGTCGGCATCCCCATGCCGAGGATGATGCCGGCAATCATGGTCAGGATGAGCGCGGGCAACAGCATTTCGTTCGCCGCGGCGCGCACGACGCCGGTGAAGGTCAGGCCGAGGCCGGTCTGCGCGATGACGCCGATGACGATGCCGGCGGTGGCGCAGGCAAGCGCCACGATGACCGAGTTGATCGCGCCGGATTCGAGACCGTCGATCAGGCGGGCGACGCTGAACTCGCCTCGGGTCGTCTTGCGCATGAGGACGACCGGGACGACGGAGAGGATCCCCATCAGCGCCGAATAGGGCGCCGAGAAGCCCGACATCAGCGTGCCGATGATGATGACGAGCGGCAGGAACAGGTGGCCGCGCTCACGCAGCACCTCGCCCACCCTCGGCAGGTCGGCGCGCGGCAGGCCGCGCAGGCCCTGCTTCTTGGCTTCGAAGTGAACGGCGAGGAAGACGGCGAGATAGTAGAGGAGCGCGGGCAAAAGGGCGTAACCTGCGACGGTCAGGTAGCTGACGCCCAGGAACTCGGCCATGACGAAGGCGGCGGCGCCCATGATCGGCGGCATGATCTGCCCCCCGGTCGACGCAACGGCCTCGACCGCGCCCGAGAAATGCGCGGGGTAGCCGATGCGCTTCATCAGGGGAATGGTGAAGGTGCCCGTCGTCATCACGTTGGCGACGGCCGAGCCGGAGACGGACCCGAAGAGGCCCGAGGTCACGACCGCGACCTTGGCGGGTCCGCCCGCCTGGTGGCCGGTCAGGGCAAGGGCGAAGTCCATGAAGAGCTTACCCAGGCCGAAGCGTTCGGCGAGCGCCCCGAAGATGACGAAGAGCACGACGTAGGTGGCCGACACCTGTGCCGGGATGCCGAAGAGCGCATCCGTCGTCATGTACTGGTATTCGAGAAGCCGCAGGATCCGGGTGTCGGTGAAGAAGACCTGGTAGGACAGGAAGATCAGCGCGGTTATAGGCAGGATCGGACCAATGGCGCGGCGCGTCGCCTCTAGCACCGTCACCATCATCACGACGGCGAAAAGCTGGTCCGAGGTCGAGACCGGGCCGACATAGGCCATGCGGGTGTTGAAGTAGTCCTTGAAGACGATCGGATAGGCGCAGGCCGCGACGGCTGCGACGAGGAACAGCCAGTCGAGAGGGCTTTTTCCCTTGCCCTCCTTCGTCCAGATACCGGGGAGGGTCATGTAGGCCAGGGCCAGGGCCAGTCCGAAGTGTGTCGCGCGAAGGGTGAAGGCGTTCGGCGGACCGAAATAGGCGACCCAGAGGTGGAAGAGGCTCATGCCGACGGCGACGACGGTGACGGCCTGCTTCAGCAGACGCGCGCTCTGGTCCATGGATGTCTCCCTTCGGGCCTCGCGGGAAGATGGGCGGCGGCATGTCGGCCGCCGCCCGTCACGGGTGCGTAACCCGCGTTACTGCGAGACGCCCTGAGCGGCGTAGAAGGCTTTGGCGCCCTCGTGCATCGGCACGCCGACGTCCTGCGCCATCTGCTCGATGGTCAGCCCGGACATGGCCGAGGCTATGGAGGTCAGATCCTGGCGGTTCTCCCACATCTGGGTGAGGATGCCCTCGACGACGGCCGGATCGAGATCGCAGCGTGCCACGACGTGGGTCGCGTAGCCCACGGCGTTAACATCGGCGTCCTGCCCGGGATAGCTGCCGGCAGGAATGTTGATCGCGGTATAGCCCGGGTTGATGTTGGTCTTCATGTCCTCGATGAACGCCGGGTCCAGCGACACAAGCGTGATCTCGGTCGAGTTGGCGAGGTCCATGATCGCCGACGCGGGCACGGTTGTGCCGAGAGTGAAGATGTCCCCGTTGCCGTCCTGCATGAGAGACACGCCATCCGAGTAGGAGACGTAGTCGACGGCGCTCATGTCGTCATAGCCCAGGTCCGCCGTCTCGAGCACGGCACGGGTGACCTGCTCGGCAGTGTTGCCGACAGGCTGCGTGACCAGGCGCTTGCCAGCGAAATCGGCGGGCGAGGTGATGCCCGAATCCGCGGTGGTCACGATCTGGAAGTACTGCGGGTAGAGCGTCGCTATGTTGCAGACGTTGTCGGCCTTTCCGGTGAAGGGCTCCCGGCCCTCGATGGCGTCGACCGTCGAGATCGAGTTGCCGAATCCGAGGTCGGCGTCGCCGTTCTGGACGCCCTGGACGTTTGCCACGCCGCCTCCGGGCAGAACCTGGATCGAGGCAACGCCCGCCTCGTTCGCCATGCCCTGGATAGCGCCGCCGAGCGGATACCACGACCCACCCTGGGGTCCGGTCATCAGGCGAAGCTGTTGTGCGCCGGCCGTTGTTGCGAAAGCGGTCGCCACGAGACCGAGCGCGAGTGTGGTCATCTTCATGTGTCAGTTCCTCCCTTGGCGTCACGCGCCAGTTATCCGGGCGGCGTGCAGCGCCGCTCCGTCCCGGGGATGGTCGCGCGTCAGGCTGGGGGCGTCAAGGCGCGGAGGACGACGAGCAGAGGTTTTCGCGGTCCGGTCCCTGCGTCCCGGCGGCTGCTCGCGTCTTCGCGGAAGGGATGCGGATTTTGCTGCGCTCCCCGACATAGATGCTATTGTCGGTCTGCGCGACGCAGCGCAGCGCCGGGGGAAGCTTGACTACGAAGTTGGCACAAACTGGCGAGCCCGATGTCGTGCACGGCGTCGGCGCTCGACTTCTACCGGTGCGGGCGCTTTCGGCGGGAACGCTGATCGCTCTTCTTGGGCTTATTCTGGTCCTGCCTGGCGCCGCCTTCCTGACCTACATGGCGACGGACGTTCAACGCGAACGCATCGAGATCACGCAGTCCCTGGGCAACTCGGAAGCCGACTATGCCGCCGAACGGCTGGACACCGAGATCGCGACACTCGAGACGCTGGTGTCGGTCTTCGCACGAAGCGGTTGGCTCGAAGAGGATGCGCTGCAAACGCTCCACAGGCGGGCCAGCGCTGCCTTGGTCGGGCAGGACAGGCACCTGATCGTACTGGACGAGTTGGGCCAGCAGCTTCTGAATACCCGCGTGCCCTGGGGTACGCCTCTCGGAACATCGTCGGACGCAAGCGCCATCGCCATGGCGCGCGGCGAGGATGTCTCGCCAGTGTCGAACTTCTTCAAGGGGAGGGTCGCGGGCGAGCTGGTGTTCAACGTCCTTCGCCGGGTCGACCTGCGCGACGGTCGCAGGCGCATTCTGATCCTTACGCGGAACGCGGAGACGCTCCAGCCCTTGGTGCTGAGCGAGCGAACCTCGGCGCGGTGGAACGTCGAGCTACGCGACGCGGAGGGGACGGCCGCGTTTCGCTATGGTCCCCAAGCCGATCTCTCAAGCGACGACTGGAACGCGCAGTTCGCCGACGCAGCCTTCGCCGTCACCCAGCCTCTGCGGAAAGCACCCTGGCAAATTCTTGTCTGGGGCTCCACGAGCCTCGCACCCGATTCCACGACTTACAACCGCGCGATCTTGATCGGCGCGATTGCGTGGTTCGCACTGGCGCTCGCCACCGCGCTTGGCGTCGGTCTCGCGATCTCGCGGTCCATCAGGTCCACCGCCCAATTCGCCAGCGCGCTCGGGTCGGGGGCGCATCCTACCGCCACGCCGTCGGTCATCACCGAGGTCAACGACATTCGGCAAGCTCTCGAAGACGCCGCTCACCGCCTGAACGAGCGCGATGCGGAACGGCGGATGATCCTGAACGAGACGGCGCATCGGGCGCGCAACCAGATGGGCCTTGCCGTCGCGATGGTGAACCTCACCGCGCGATCGAGCACCGATGTCGACGAGATGAAGGCGTCTCTGGGCCAGAGGCTGAACGCGCTCGGCCGCGCCATCGATGTGGCCGAATCCGCGAGCGGCGCAGCCCCGACCCTGCGAAGCCTCGCCGAGAACCAACTCGCCCCCTTCATCGACGGCCACGCTCATCGCTTCACATTCGAGGGTGACAACATCCGCGTCGGGCGGTCGGCAGGCCAGTCGCTTGCGCTCGTTCTCCACGAGCTTGCGACCAACGCCACCAAACACGGCGCGTGGTCCGTTCCCGGCGGTCATATCCGGCTTGTCTGCAGAAGGGGCCGGACAGAGACGGCGATCACCTGGACCGAGACTGGTCGCGCCGCAGAACCGCCGACGCGGAAAGGCTTCGGCTCGCAGCTTCTGCACAGCATCGTCGAGTTGGGGTTCGGCGGCAGCTACGAACGTGACTTCACGCCGGATGGCTTGATCTTCCGCATGACGGCGCCCATCGCTTCCCTGGAGGCGCGCTAGGCGCACGGGGCCCACGGGCGGCGGGCGTCCGAAGCGGCGCCGCGCGCGAACCGCACTGACACAGCAGCGACTGCGGCAGCGGCCCGTAAGAGCCACAGCCGTTCGCTGACACCCCTTTTGCCGGGGCGTCAGCCAGCGTGACGCTCGGCAGAGAGTGCCTTGCCCAGTCGCGCAACCTCGTCGATCAGGATGTCCAAGTCGGACGGGGTTGTCCGGTGATTGTTGATAGCAGCGCGCAGGCAATGGCGCCCGTGCACGGTCGTGTCGGAAACGGCGGCGATGCCGGACTCCTGCATCTGCACCATGATCTCGACGTTCAATCGTTTGAGCGCCGCTTCTGACAGGCCGCCTGGATCGTAGCGGAAGCAGACGATGTTGATGACGGTCGGAGCACACAACGTCAGGTCCGGCGTGGCCTCTATCCGGTTCGACAAATAGCGTGCATGGGCGAGATCCTGATCGATGAGCCGCCCGAACTTCTCCAGACCGTGTTCCTTCAGCGCCATCCAGACCTTGAGCGCGCGAAAGCCGCGGGATGTCTGGAGCCCGAAATCGTGAAGCCACGCGCCCGAGGCGATGCCCCTCGGCGCGGCTTCAAGATATTCCGGCGTAACGGAGAAGGTGCCAAGATGCGCCTCGGCGTCCCGCACCAGCGCGCATCCGACCTCGAACGGCGCATGCAGCCATTTGTGCGGATCGAGAGCGATGGAATCCGCACGCGCGATCCCGCGCACCAGCGAACGTCCTTCGGGCGCAATGGCCAAAAGCGCGCCAATGCAGCCGTCGACGTGCATCCAGAGGCCTTCGGCGGCGCAGAGATCGGCAATGGCCTCGAGGTCGTCGATGGCGCCCGTGTTCACGGTTCCCGCCGTCGCGATCACGGCGGCAGGGAGCAGGCCCGCCGCCCGGTCCTCGGCGATTGTCGCGCGCAGGGCGGAGAGGTCCATCTGGCACACCGCGTCGGACGGCACGCGCCTCAGGGCCCGGTTCCCCAGTCCCATCGCCTCGACGGCAATCCGATGACAGGAATGGAGTTGATCGGATCCGTAGAATCGCATCGGAGCCGTCATCCCGCCGACACCGAGTTCCCGCAAGTCGATGCCGGACATGCTGTTCCGCGCAACCGTCAACCCGATCAGGTTGGCCATCGAACCGCCCGAGACCAGCGTCCCGCTGGCCGACGCCGGATAGCCCACCATCTCCTTCATCCAGGACACGACCTGCTTGTCGATCTCGGCCGCGGCATGGTCGCCGCCACCGAGATTGGAGCCCAAAATGGCGGCGAGGAAATCGCCCATTGCCCCGGTGAAATTGCTCGCCCCCATGTACCACATCCAGAACCGCGGATGGATGTTGCCCATCGGGTAAGGCAGAACGTCCTCGATGACCTGACGGTAGACCTCTTGCAGCGGCTGGCCTTCCTCGGGAACTCCATCGCGAAATCGCGAGCGCACGTCCTGCGGCATGTCCTGCCAGACAGGCCGGGAGCGGACGTCGCGGACGTAGTCGACGGCGTCGTCCACCATCTGATGGGCGACGGCGCGATGGGCGTCCCAATCCGATGGATCGAGCGTTTCCGGCGTGTCCGACATCGCTCACACCAACCGGTAGCCGGGTGTCGAACGGGACAGGGCGACCTCTTCCTCGGTCATCTCCTCGGGGATTGCCTCGAAAAGCGGTGTGGACATGTAACGCTCGCCGGTGTCGGGCAGCATGCACAGGATCACCGTGCCGGCGTCCGCCCGCTCGGCGATCTTCATGGCGACGGCGAAGGTCGATCCGCCGGAGACGCCAGTGAGGATGCCCTCGGATCGCGCGAGCTTCTGTGCCCATGCGATGCCGTCCGGGCCGGCAACGGGAACCAGTTCGTCGTAGAGCCTGTCGTCCACGGCCTCCTGAAGGACGTGAGGAATGAAGTCCGGCGTCCAGCCCTGGATCGGATGCGGCTCGAAGGCCGGGTGGCTTTCGGCGGGAGAGTGATCTGGATTCCGCGCCTGAGCTTTACCGCTCCCGAGGAGCTGCGCGTTTGCGGGTTCGGACAGCACGATTTTCGTATCCGGGCGCTCGCGGCGAAGCGCGCGGGCCACGCCTGTCACGGTCCCGCCGGTGCCATAGCCGGTGACCCAGTAGTCGAGGCGGTGAGCGTTGAAATCAGCGATGATCTCTTGCGCCGTAGTCATCTCGTGGATGCGGGCATTGGCGTCGGTCTCGAATTGCCTGGCGAGGAACCAGCCGTTGGCGTCCGCCAGCTCTACCGCCTTGCGATACATGCCAAGTCCCTTTTCGGCCCTTGGCGTCAGCACGACCTTCGCGCCCATCATCCGCATCAGCTTGCGTCGCTCGACGGAAAAGCTGTCGGCCATCGTCACCACCAGCGGATAACCCTTGGCGGCGCAGACCATGGCGAGCCCGATGCCGGTATTGCCTGACGTCGCCTCGACTACCGTCTGGCCGGGGCGCAGGCTGCCAGCCCGTTCAGCCTCCTCGATGATGCTCAGCGCCAGCCGGTCCTTCACCGACCCGGCCGGGTTGAAGAACTCGGCCTTGACGTAAAGCTCCACGCCTTTCGGTGCGAGACGGTTGATCCTGATAGCGGGCGTATTGCCGATCGTGTCGAGCACGCTGGCATAAAGGTGACCGCGTCCTGCGTTGGTGGTGCGCGTTGTCATGGCATCCATGGCTAGTCTCCGGTTCTGTTGGGTGTTCGCGGCATGCCGACACTGCGGCGGGGCCGGTCAGTGCAGATGTTCTGGCGCGGCGAAAAGGATCAGTTCGACCCGCTCGTCGCCGTCCACATAGGCGTCATGGCCGGGTGGGATCTCGAAAAAGTCGCCCTTGCCGATGGTCGTCTCGACGCCTGTCTCGAGCATCCGCACAACCAGCGTTCCTGACATGCAATAGCCCGTGTGGCGCATCGGGCAGGCATCGGGCGAGCCGAGCAAGGGCTTCTCGTCGGCCTCCCAGGTCCAGCCCTTCTCGAAGATGGCATGCATCCCCGTGCTGCCATCGGCCATCTGGACGATGGAGATTCCGCCCCGATCCTTCATGTCGAGGCGTTGGTCCGGCGTCTCGAACCGGCGGATCTCGATCGCTGCTTCCTGCATGTTCTTCTCTCCTTTTCCGTCTGCTGCCGGGAGAAGGCCGGCGACAGACGTCCAGGTTACCGATTGCCGCACGCGCGAGCTTGACGGAAGTCTGAAGAACTTCTGTAGACCATCGCGATTTTCTTGTATTCATGCGCATGATCTGGACTTTCGGAGAGTTTCGTCTCGACGCGGATCGGTTCCAGCTTGTCCGTCGCGGTGTCGCCATTGCGCTCGAGCCGCAGGTGCTTGCCCTGTTGATTCACCTCGTCGAGAACCGGGACCGCATGGTTTCGAAGGACGAGGTCGTCGAGGCAGTCTGGCAGGGAAAGGCGGTATCGGACGCCAGCATCTCCAGTCGCATCCGCTCGGCGCGTCAGGCCTTGGGTGACGACGGGGCCCGTCAGGAGATGATCCAGACTGTTCATGGGAGGGGATTTCGTTTCACTGCGGCGGTCAGGGAACAGACACCGGCGCGGGTGGAATCCACCACACTGGCGCAATCCGGTTTCGATCCCCTTCCAGGGATGCCCACGATTGCTATCCTACCGCTCCGGCCCCTTGGCACTGATCCGGACCTCGAGGTGCTTGCCGAAGCGATCCCTCATGAGATCATCGAAGCGATGTCCCGGCTGCGCTGGCTCGCCGTGATTGCGCGTGGTTCCTCGTTCCGCTTCGGCATCGGCGCGGCCAATCTCGATCAGGTCGCGGAAGCCCTGTCGGCGCGCTATATCCTGAGCGGAATAATCGAGAGCCGCGGCGGTAGGGCCGCTGTGAGCCTCGAACTCCTGGAGGCTGGATCGCGGCAGGTGCTCTGGGCCGACCACCTCGTCTCGCCTCTCGACGCGATAGACGAGCTCAGATCGCGGATCGTCGCCCAGCTTATCGCGGCGCTCGAGACGCACATTCCGTTCAACGAGGCCCGCATCGCTCAACGGAGCACATTCGATAATCGCGACGCCTGGGCCAACTACCATGTCGGCCTGCGACATCTCTACCGCTTCACCGCCACCGACACGGCGGTGGCGCGGGCGTGTTTCGAACGCGCTGTCGCAGCCGAACCGCACTTCGCCCGCGCACATGCGGGCCTGTCGTTCACCAGCTTTCTGACAGCGTTCCTGCGCCTCGATCCCGAAACGTCTGCGGCGGCACGCCTCGCCCGGCAACACGCCGAACGCGCGCTGGAACTGGATGCTCTCGACCCCTTTGCGAACTTCACCATGGGACGCTCGTACTGGCTGACCGACCAGCCGGAAATCGCTGCGGACTGGCTATCGAGAGCGACAACGCTCAATCCGAACTACGCCCAGGGTTTCTACGCTTCGGCCTTCACCGCGATGCTGACAGGTAACCCGGAGGCGACGACCAAGGCGCTCGACACATCGCTGCGTCTCAGCCCGCTCGACCCGCTTCTCTACGGGATACACGGCGTCCGGGCACAGTTGCTGTTACAGCAGGAAGAATACGAGGCCGCTGCCGATTGGGGAGACCGGGCCGCGACACAAACCGGGGCGCACTACCTGATCGGAATGATCGCTCTCGCGGCCAACGGGCTGGCGGGACGGCTACAGCGCGCCGAAGAATGGCGTCAGGATATCCTTCGGAGCAAGGCTGACGCGAGCGCGGCCGACTACTTCGCTGCCTTTCCAACGCGCCACTCGGCATCGCGCGCGCACATAGCGAAAGAATTGGCCAGGCATGGTTTCTGATTTAGCGCCGCTGTCCAAGGGGATGCCTGCGCAAAGTGTCGTCCGACTGTCAGGACGTGCTAAATCGCTGACGCTGGAGAAATCGCCATGAGCTGGAGTCCCTGCCCCGACCCGAAACCTGGCGTCCCGGAGACCGTCGACGCCGTCGAGACACTGATCGTGCCCCGCGCCGTGGACCTTGGCGGGATGGAGGTGCGCCGCGCTCTGCCATCAACCAAGCGCCAAATGGTGGGTCCCTTCATCTTCTTCGACCAGATGGGACCGGCCGAATTCCTGACCGACGAGGGGATCGACGTGCGTCCGCATCCCCATATCAACCTTGCGACCGTTACCTACCTGTTCGAGGGCAAGATCCGACACCGCGACAGCATCGGCACAGACGTCGACATCGAGCCAGGAGCTGTAAACTGGATGAAGGCGGGACGCGGAATCGTCCATTCGGAGCGGACGGACGATGTTAGCCGGCGGACGGGCCAGCGCCTTTTCGGCATTCAAACCTGGGTGGCGCTGCCCGAGGCCCAGGAAGAAAGCGACCCAGACTTCATTCATCACGGCGCATCGGCCCTGCCAGTGATCCAGGATGGAGGCATGACGGCGCGCCTCATCGCCGGTGAAGCCTTCGGATCGCGCTCGCCGCTCGTGACAGCGTCCGAGACGCTCTACGCCGACGTGCAGATCGCAGCGGGTTCGAGTGTTCCAGTCGAGCCTTCAGTGACGGAGCGCGCGCTCTACACCATTGCGGGCGAGATCGAAGTTGCGGGTCAGTGCTTCGGGCCGGCGCAGCTTCTGGTGCTTCGGCCGGGCGACCAGATCATCGTCAAGGCCGTGACCGCCGCGCGCGTGATGCTCTTCGGGGGCGAGCCGATGGAAGGTCCGCGCTGGATATGGTGGAACTTCGTCTCGTCGCGCAAGGAACGGATCGAGCAGGCGCAGGAGGAATGGCGACGCGGTCGCTTCGACACCGTGCCCGGCGATGAAGCCGATTTCATCCCACTCCCTGCAACGACGACCAAGCCGCGACGAGCGGTCGGCGGCGTGCTGTATCCTTAGCCTCGACGAGGGTATCGCGCAGGGCCGGGTGACAAACCTATTCTTTTCTGCCCCGCGCGTCCCTCACGTCAGGCTCAAGAGGGTCATCAGCACCAGGCTAACGCCGCGGGCGAGTTGGCCGTAGGCCGAGGGCCCCGCATAGCTTTTTGCCGATCTCCAGACACCAACCAGCGCGACCACGTTGTAGGGAAGCGAAAGACCGTAACCCACAAGCACGGCCAACCAGGCAAGATCGGCGGTGATCAGAGCCAGAAAGGCGATACTCGTCGAGATGTTGACGAGCAGCCCCCCGATTACTGTCCAGGACCAGAACGCAGCGTCCAAAGGGAGATCGCCTCTCCAGAGGGCAAGGAGCTTAGACATCGCTCGACTGTTGCACGGGAACTGGCGCCGACCAACATGTCCAAAGCGCGAAGACATCCGGAGCGGTCTCTTGGCGCGAATAGGCCAAGGTTCCTCCTGTCCTCGAGCGGGACTTCTGCCTCGTGGTGGCCGTTGAGGGCGAAGGTGCTGCCGGATCCCGTGTTGAATACCTTGTGGCAGCAGAAGTGCTGCTTCGACCTAAGACCCCAGGAACCGCCGCCTTGCCTCGACCGCTATGTTGTAACGCTGCTCGAGGTCGGCGATCAAAGCCATCGCCACGCGCTTGGCATCGTCGCCTTCCAACTGCCTGTAGCTTTGCTTGGCCGCATCCAGAAGTTTCCTGATCTTGAACTCCTCGGGCAGCGCGCCTGCTTCGGCCATCATGCGGATCGCCACTGCTGTGGCCATGTCGGTGTAAGCCTCGCCCGAGCGGTCGGGCAGTGGCTTTCCTTCGCCTTCGAGGCCTCGCAACTTGCCCTCCGCAAGAGCCTTCTGGATTTGTCGTTCAACGAGGCGGTCAAAAGACTGGGTCATGAGTGCGCCAAAATCGGCCGGAGGTCAGGCTGCCGGGTATTGCGTGAACGGCTCTGTCGTCCCGTCGCGTCGGATCAGGTAGACAACATACGCCTCTCGCTGCGATTCCGGCCCCATGCCGGGCGATCCGTAGGGCATCCCGGGCACCGCGAGGCCAATCGCGTCGGGACGTTCATCCAGCAGACGTCGGATGTCGGCAACCGGGACGTGGCCTTCGATCATGTAGCCCTCGATGCGCCCTGTATGGCAAGAGGTCATCTCCTGCGGGATGCCGTTGTCCAGCTTGTAGCGCATGAGAAGCGGCCCCGCGCTCGCTTCGGTCGTGACGCCAAAGCCGTCATTCTCGAGGATCTCGATCCAGGCCGAGCAGCAGCCGCAGTTCGGGTCCTTCATCACATGGATCGTGGGCGCAGCGCCTTTTGCGGCGGCTTTTAGAGCCGATCCTGCCAGTATCGCCGCCCCACCGATCAGGATCGCGCGGCGCGAGAGAATGTAATTGGTCATGTGGTACCCTTCCCTATTGGTATGGCGTGCGGACAGGTCAGAGGTCGACCCGCCTCAGACGCAAGGCGTTGGCAATCACCGAGACGGAGGACAGGCTCATGGCAGCCGCAGCGATCATTGGCGATAGCAAGAGGCCGGTAACGGGGTAAAGCAGGCCTGCGGCGATCGGCACCCCCAAAGCATTGTAGGCGAAGGCGAAGAAGAGGTTCTGCTTGATGTTGCGCAAGGTGGCCCGGGCGAGCTTGCGCGCCCGCACGATGCCCATAAGATCGCCACCCAGCAGGGTGATCCCCGCGCTTTCCATAGCCACATCCGCCCCGGTGCCCATGGCGATGCCCACGTCGGCGGCAGCCAGCGCAGGCGCGTCGTTTACCCCATCGCCTGCCATCGCAATCTTGTGGCCCTCGCGGCGCAACTGGTCGATCAGCTCTTTCTTTGCCTCCGGCAGGATGCCCGCGCGGACCTCGTCAATTCCGAGCTTGCCCGCCACCGCGCGTGCCGTGCGTTCGTTATCGCCCGTCGCCATGATCACCCGTAGTCCCTGCGAGTGGAGTTCCCGGATCGCCTGTGCAGTGCTGTCCTTGATCGGGTCGGCCACCGCTACGATGCCGGCGAGCGCACCATCGACTGCGACGAACATGGCTGTTTTGCCTTCGCTGCGCAGAACGTCGGCTTGTGCCTCGGCCTCAGCCGTGTCCAGCCCCATCGCTTGCATCATAGCGGCATTGCCGAGAGCCACCGCGCGTCGACCGACACTGCCGCGCACGCCCTTGCCTGTGACGGCCTCGAAGTCCGTGGCCTCCTGACGCGGCGCACCCTGAGCCTCAGCGCCCTCGACGATGGCTTCTGCCAATGGATGCTCCGAACCGCGCTCGAGTGCTGCGGCCAGCGACAGGATGTCGGCCTCCGCCAGCGAACCGAGGGCAACGATATCTGTCAGCTTTGGCTTGCCCATGGTCAGGGTGCCTGTCTTGTCCACGATCAGCGTGTCGACAGCGGCCATGCGTTCCAGCGCTTCAGCATCCTTGATCAGCACACCGGCCTGGGCTCCTCGCCCCGCCGCCGTCGTGATGGAGATTGGCGTGGCGAGACCTAGCGCACAGGGGCATGCGATGATCAGCACCGACACGGCGGATGCGATGGCGAAGACCAGCGCAGGCTCGGGGCCGAAAACCAGCCAGACTGTGAAGGCAATGATGGCTATCGCCACTACCGTCGGCACGAACACCGCCGAAACCCGGTCGGCCAGACCCTGGATGGGCGCGCGGGATCGGCGTGCGTTCGACACCATGGCCACGATCTGCGCCAGCACCGTGTCCGATCCGACCTTGCCGGCCTCGATCACGAGGCTGCCGTTCTTGTTGATCGTGGCGCCGGTCACTGCATCGCCCGGTCCCTTTTCGACGGGCATGGACTCGCCGGTCAACATGCTTTCATCGAGCGATGACCGCCCCTCGATCACTGTCCCGTCGACCGGGACCGCGTCGCCAGGACGGACGCGCAGCCGATCGCCCTCCATGACGTTCTCCAGGGGCGCGTCATACTCCGTGCCATCCGGCAGGATGCGCCGCGCGGTCTTGGGCGCAAGGTCGAGAAGCGCGCGTATCGCGTCGCCGGTGCGCTCCCGGGCGCGCAGTTCCAGAACCTGACCCACGAAGACCAGAGCGACAATCACCACCGCCGCCTCATAGTAGGTCCCGACGCCGTGGCCCATCCGGTACTGTTCAGGGAACACGCCCGGCAGGAAAGTCGCGACCAGCGAGTAAAGGTAGGCCGCAGCCACGCCGAGGCTGATCAGCGTCCACATGTTTGGGCTGCGGTTCGTAATTGACTCCCAGCCGCGACGGAAGAAGGGCAGCGCCGCCCAGAGGATGATAGGCGTCGCGAGGATGAACTCGAGGTAGCTGGCCGTCTGATGCCCGACCCAGTCGCGCACGGGCAGAGCCACCAACTCGCCCATGGTGAGGACGATGAGCGGCGCCGCCGCCGCTGCCGAAATCCACATCCTGCGCGTGAAGTCGACCAACTCGTGGCTAGGCTCATCCGAGGGAACCGTCGGCTCGAGCGCCATGCCGCAGATCGGGCAGGATCCCGGAGCATCCCGCACGATCTCGGGATGCATCGGGCAGGTATACTGGACGTGGGCCGGAGCGGCCTTTTTCTGCCCGGCGGCCCGGAACGACGCATAGAACCAGGGATCCGCCTCGAATTTCGTCCGGCACTTCTCCGAGCAGAAATGGAATGTGTCGCCCTGAAACTCTGAGTGACGCCCGTCCGGTTTGATTGCCACCGTCATTCCGCAGACTGGATCCTTCGCAGTCTCGGTTTCCGCAGGGATATCGGGCGCCGCATGATGATGATCGTGATTCATACTCTTCCGCCTTTATTCGGCCAGGGTCACCCTGCGACTTCCAGTAACTGGAAGCTCAAGCCCTTTTTTTTAGCGGGGGCTGGAATCCACAGTCGTTGGGGTGCCCTTTTCGGGCCGTCTCCGCATCGCCACCCAGAGCAGCGGAAGTCCGGTCACGAGACCAAGGCCCAGCACCGCCCATGTCCCCAGACCAAGGTCTCCGCTCACCGCCTCGTTCCCGAAATGGGCGAGCAGGAAGCTCGCCGGGATGATGCCTGCCAGTGTGGCGAGGGCAAATCGCCAAGCATGGAGCCGACTGAGGCCGGCGGCGTAACTGATCATGTCAAAAGAGACGAAGGGCATCAGGCGGCTGGCAAAGACCGTCGCCGTCAGCGCGTTCTGCGATCCAAGCAGACCGGCGTCGACCCGGCTACCGAACACCCGCCGCAAGACATCATGTCCAAGAACCCGGGCGAGGCCGAATGCGATCAGCGCCCCAAGCTCCGCTCCGACCACGACCTGCACCGTGCCCCAGAGCTGCCCGTATGCGGCGCCGGCCGCCATCGCGATCGGCGCGCTCGGGATCGGACTGGCCACGACTGCTGCGGTCATGAGCACGACAATCACCACCGGTCCCCAGAAGCCGGCGCGTTCGACCAGCATTTCCAGGCGTTCTCCGTCGAGAAGGTCGCGTGGCCCGGCAAACACCGAAGGCTCGAACAGACAGAAGCCGGCCAAGGCAATCCCAAGTATTGCCAGACCTGTAAGGATCCCGGTGCGCAGGCTCATCTCAGATCGCCGCGACCGCCTTTCCCAGAAGATCGCGGACCTCGCCCGCCACGGCCGTCAGCTCGGCGTTCTCGATCGCCTGCATCGACGCCACAGGGTCGATGGCACTGATTTCAACGCCACCTTCGACCTCGCGCAGGATGACGTTGCAGGGGAGCATCGCCCCGACCCGAGGCTCGATTCCGATGGCCTGGTGCGCCATCTTCGGGTTGCAGGCGCCGAGGATGCGATAGGCGGGCATCTCGACGTCGAGCTTCTTCTTCATCGTCGCTTTAACGTCGATCTCGGTCAGGACGCCGACACCGTGGTCCGCCAGCGCCTTTCGCGCGCGAGAGTCGACTTCGTCGATCCCCGCGCCGGGGATCATGCGATTGATCGTATAGTTCATCGGAGGTCCTCTCTCATTTTCAAAGATACTCGATCGGCGCCGCTTTGGCCAAAGAACAACCGCTTCTCCCCCTGCGGCGGACGGTTTGACTTCCAAACACCCAGAAGGTCTCCAGGTTTCCCCCCTTCGTTGGCGCCGACCTTCCGTGTTCGTCCTGCAGTTTCGAGAAACGGCGGGGCGCCCAGACTGGCCGCCCCGCCCATGTTCAGACCGAGGCGCTGACCGCCAACTCGGACATCATGCCGGTTGCTAAGATGCGGCATGTGGTGACAGTGCAGCATCCAGCGCGCGGCCTCGCCCGCGTCGAGTGCCACGTCGATCATCGACATCGGTGGCACGTAGACGGTGTCGCGAAGCGCGCCCGCGACCGCCCGTCCGTTCACCCCGACGACCTGGAACACATGCCCGTGCAGATGCATCGGATGACCCATCATCGACATGTTGTGGAACGAGAGCACGATCCGCTCGCCGCTGCGCGCGGTGACCGGCCGGTGTTGGCCCCACGTCGCCCCGTTGATCGTCCAGACATAGGGCTGCATCGAGCCGCCAAGCATCAGCATCTGGCTGCGGTCCACAGGTCGATCAGGCAGAAGGTCCAGCGCGATGAGGCGCGCCTCCTGCGCAAGGTCGGTGTCGAAGGCAGGCGCTTCCGTCTCTCCGACAGCCGGGACCAGCAAGGCCGAAAACGGTGGCCGCGCGACCGTTGATCTCGAGCGTGCGGCTTGCAGCGGACAGGGGGATGGGGGCCGACGCCTGCGCGGAGGCGAGACGGGGCATCTGTGCCGCTCCGACGGAGGCAGCACATGCGGCGATAAAGCCGCGTCGCGAAAGGGTGTTCATGGTCGTCTCCTCGGGACATCCGTCCCGTTCATCTAATGCCGATGGGACGCCGCGGGCGTCCGCCCGGGCGCGTTCAGAGGAGACGGAGCTTGGGAGGTCGTTCGTTCAGACCCGGCGCGTCCTGAGCCTCGCCAATTGGGCCAGTGCCGCATCGCACCGCGTCGCATCGGCAGAGGTGATCGCGCAAGGACAGCAGGTCTATGCGGATCAGTGCTCGGCCTGCCACGGTGCGGACCTCGAAGGCGAGACTGACTGGCGGTCGCCTCTCCCCTCTGGCCGGCTGCCGGCGCCCCCGCACGATGCTACCGGTCACACTTGGCACCACCCCGACGACGTCCTCTTCCGGATCGTGAGGGAAGGCACGGCCGCGATCGTCGGGGGCGGATACGAGAGCGACATGCCCGGGTTCGGAGATGTGCTGAGCGACGCGGAGATTCGAGCAGTTCTCGAATACATCAAGAGCACCTGGCCGGACCGCGAGCGCAGCTATCAGGAGAGCGTGTCAGCGGCGAGCTGACTGTTCCTCGACTTCGCCTGCTAATCGCGCCAAGCCCGTTCGCAGACTGAGTAGAGGAACGTCGCCGACCAGGTCAGCACCATGAACCCGCCAAGGGACTGCATCATGTTGATCATCCGTATCGGTCCGCTGGTCTCGATCTGCGTGTAGCCGAGCGTGGCGAAGTTGATGCCGGAGAAGTAGATAAGTCCGCTCCAGTTCGCGTCGTAGCTGCCGCCGAGGTCTCCCAAGCCGCCCCAGTCCAGCAGAACCCTGTAGGCTACGGCAAAGGCCAGGATCTCGACCGTGTGGAGCGCAAGCAGACCCACAAACGTCAGCATGATTGCCGCCTGGGGTCTTGTCCGAGTTCGGCATTATGCCGCGAACGGCAAGCAGGCCGTAGTGGTGGCCGATACCAATCGCGGCGACGAGAAGGAATCCCAACAAGAGCGCCAATCACTGTCCCCTTCACGAGGCCCTTCGACTTGAATTCCTGGGATGATATCGTCGTCTCGACCATTCGGGACCGAACTGCCGGCTTGCAGCCTCGTCAATGCCGGGCGGCTCTCCCTGCCAGGAACTCCGGGGCCTTGATGCTCAATCCGTTCCGCACCTGTAGAAGCCGCGGTAGCCCACGCTCAGCCCCTCGTTAAGCTCGAACACCAGTTCCGCGTTCTGGCGCCAGTCCTCCTCTTCTCCGAGCGGCCGCACCGTGATCGACGTGCCGGGCGCCCTGAACGTCGCAGCGCCCTGCCGCGGGTCGGCGTCCGCCTCGAGAGCAATAAGAACGCCATTCAGCTTCATGGCCGCAGCACCCTCCTCGTTCGCCCAGAGGATCGGGTCGGTTTCCGGGCTGCGATTGAAGGTGCAGGGAGCGGTGGAGCCAAGAACCCGGCTCGGCCTCGGCTTCGGGAATCGGAGCGGGGTCGAGCGTGCTGATGAGGGTGTTCGAAAGCGCATCCTCGACAGAGCCCGGCTCGGCCGGCGGGTCCTGATAGATGCTCTCAACCACGTTGCCTTCGGAGACCTCTGCGATCAGGTAGCGCATCTCGGCGATCTCCCGGCGCTGCGCCGCGATGATCTCGTCCGCCAGCTTGCGCACGCGCGGATCGCGGATCTGGGCGCGCTCGGAAGTCATGACGGCGATCGAATGGTGCGGGATCATTGCCCGCATGTAGCTGGGTCCCGAGACCGTAACCTGGCTGCGGACCAGCCAGAGCGAGAGCGCGAATACGATGACGGAACCTGCGAATATCGCGATGTTGAGGCGCTTGTTCGAATACATGCCGAGCATGTAGGCGAGCATGATGACAGCCATCGTCGCGCCCATCATGATGGCCATGTAGGTCCGCGTCTCCGAAAAGAAGACGTGCTCCCAGGCATAGGTGTTGAGATACATCAGGACGAACATCACCACGGTGGAGGTGAGGATCATCAGACCGAAGCGGATATAGGACATGCGGCGTATTTCCTCGTTCCTGTTACTCGCCCTCAAGCACGGCCGCCTGGCGGCCCGACGAGCCGCTCGAACCGGTCAGGGCTGCGTAGTCATCGGATGTGAGACCCGGCAGCGCGCTTGCGAACGCCGTGAGGGACAGGATCTCGTTCGGGGAGTGGTGCGACCCGAAGGCCGGCATGCCCGACATCTTGATGCCGTTGCTCACGATCCAGTGGATCTCCTCCGGCGTCCATTCGCTGGCGGCTTCGGTCAGGTGCGGCGGCTCGGGTCTCATCCCGCGGGACCATTCGGCCGGTTCTGAACCTGGCGCGCCATGGCAGTGGGCGCAGCTTTTTGCATAAAGGCCTGCGCCCTCGGCGATTAGCTCTTCGGAGGGCTCCTCTGGCATCTCGACGTCGCCTGCGCGATTGGCGACAGATCGGCGCATCGAGGTGTCCAGCGTCCATCGAACCGCATCTGCGTGCTGGTCGGATGCCGCGACATTGTAGGCGCCGGTGTAGACGACCGTCACCCATACCGCGAGGGCCACGAGCAGCGTTCCCACGATCCCTCCGATTATGCCGATAGCAGTTGGATGCTTGCGCATGGTCTGTCTCCCGTGCCGACAGTTGCGACGGTCGAGTCCTTCGGACCGACCATCCGGGTGCCCCCTTGGGGTCTGCCCCCCTATAACCGGTTGCTGCCGCTGTTGTTCCCTGCGTCCATCAACCGGTGGCACGCAAGAAACGAGCTTCAGACCGCCCGCGGGATGTCGGGCGCCGGACCCTAGCTCAACTCATGCGGATCAATCTGGCGAGAACGTCGGAGCGATCGACAAGTCCCACGATTTTTGTTCCGTCGCTCACCGGAAACACGCGGTAGGGATGGCTTACAAACATCTCGGCCACTCTTACGAGCTCGTCCTTCAGGTCCACGACAATGACCTCGCGCGTCATGTGGTCCGCGACACAGCCTTTCCATTCCCGATAATAGCTTGCGTGGAGCGCAGCGCGGAAGCAGTCCTTTTGAGTAAGGATTCCCAAAAGATGGCCGTCTTCCCCAACGACAGGAGCGGCGGCGGCGCGGGTTTCTACCAGCAACGCTGCCGCACGACGCATAGGCGTGTCCGGAGCGAGGTCCGGAAACTCCCGAACCATGATGGACGCTATGAGCTCTTCGGTCATTCCGGCGCGTTCTCAACTGTTCGACGCAGCGGACAATCACTGCAGCGAGCCTCGGGCAGGCAGGCGGCCGCGCTGCAACTGGTCAGGGCCGGCCCCCGCCCGAGGAGCAGGCCCAGCCCGAGTCCTGCCGCTGCGAGGACCATGACCACCGCTGCAAAGATGACTTCCACCATGGATGCTTTCCCTTCACGCCAGCACGTCTTTGATGCCGCCGGTCTCGACGCGGAGCAGTTCCGTATCATGCTCGAACAGAAACAGCGCGGCTATGTCGCGGTCCCGGGCCAGCGCCGGTCCGACATCGTCACCGGCGGCAAAGAGGGCTGTGGCCCAGCCATCAGCGGTCATTGCGTCGGATGACAACACCGTAACCGAGCGCAAGCGTCCCTGCACCGGGGTTGCGGCTATCGGGTCGATGATGTGACCCCATAGACTTGTACCGACTGAATAGCTTTGCTGAGACAAGCCTGATGTGGCGACGGCCATCCCGTCTGGAAGGTGCAGCATTGCCGCTACCAACTGAGGCCGCACAGGATGCTCTACAGCGACCTGCCAGTCGCGCCCCGAAGGATGGCGACCCAGCGCAGAGAGTTCGCCACCCAGATCGAGGAGCGCAGTGTCGAGGCCATGCGATCGTGCAAGTTCGGCAGCCCTGTCGAGGGCGCGGCCCTTCGCAATGCCGCAAAGATCGAGTGTCAATTCGCCCCGCGACTTGACGATGGCGCCGCCCTCGATACGAACGCCGCGCCAATCCGGTCCACCGCCGCGCTCGATTGGTCCGAAACCCCAGCGAGCGACGAGAGGGCCGACCGTGGGGTCAAATGTTCCGCCGCTGGTCTGGGCTAGCTCTAGTGCGGCCTGCGTCACGCGGACCATCTCTACACTCGCCGCTCCGCCTCGCTCGCTGGCATTGAAGCGGCTGATGTCGCTGTCCGTTCGCCAGGGCGACATTTCTGCGTCGATGCCGTCGAACAAGTCTTCAAGCACGGGCCGCAATTGGTCGAGCCCGGCGTCTGCTGACCCTGCAATTCGCCACGTCGTGCCGAACGCAGTGCCGGTCAGCGGTTTCGGGGATGCAGCGTGGGATAACGAGGGACAGGCGAGCGCCGCGCCCAAGAGCCCGATAGCATCGCGTCGCGAGGGGTTCTGTCGTTCCATGAATCAGGCTCCGAAATCGTCGTAGAAGATGGCGTCGGGCTCCACACCAAGCCGCTGTAGCGTGGCAAGGACGGCCGATATCATCACTGGTGGCCCGCAGAGGTAGTATTCGCATTCCTCGGGTCCGGCATGACCGGCCATCTCTGCCCTCAGGATTTCATGTATGAAACCTGAGGCTCCGGTCCAGCGATCTCCCGGAGCGGGGTCGGACAAGGCCGGCGTCCAGCTGAAACGTTCGTGCTGGCGAGCAAGCGTCTCGAACTCCTCGGAATAGAACAGGTCGGCCGCCGTGCGCGCGCCGTAGAAGTATCGAATGCGCCGGTCGGTTCCGACCGCTAGTTCCTGATGTATCATCGCGCGCAATGGTGCCATGCCGACTCCCCCGCCAACGAAGATCATCTCCCGCGTGCCGGGCTGGACGTGGAAATCGCCGAACGGGCCGGAGGCCGTGACGCTGTCGCCCGGACTAACCGTGAACAGCCAGGACGAGACAAGGCCTGGGGGGATCTCGGCCTCGCGCCCCGGCGGCGGAACGGCAAGGCGGATGTTGAACACGGCGGTGCCTGCATCCTCGGGTCGGTTGGCGAGGGAATAGGCCCGGGTCACGGCAGCCTCGGAAGAGACACGCATTTCACTCCAACCCGCGATCTCCCACGGGTCACGGAACGGCTCCGGCAGCTCTAGTGTCGCAAAGTCCAGTCGATAGGCCGGCGCGGTAATCTGCATGAAGTCACCGGCACGGAACGCCGACAGTCGGTCGTCCGGCATGATGAGAACAATTTCGCGGATAAGCGGTGCCAGCATCCTGGTAGACGCGACAGTGCAGGCAAAACCACTTCCGGCGCTGAGGATGCCATCCGGCACCCATACGTCACAATCGCCGCTCAGCGTGGTCTGGCAGGCGAGACGGACATTCGCGCGGCGTTCCCTGGGCGACAGCACCCCGCGTTCTGTCGCTTGCGGGGTCCCGGCACCGTCGCCCGAGATCGTGACGCGGCACAGTCCACAAGTGCCCTTTCCGCCGCAGGCGGCTGGGATGGGGATGTCGAAGCTGTGCAGCACTTCAAGAAGTCTTGCCCCACGTTTTGCGCGCAGATGCATCCTGTCGTTGACGTTGAGGTCGAGTTCGCCGGAGGGCAACAAACGGGACCGAAAGGCCAGCAGTCCCATTGCAAGGCCGACCACAAGTCCCATGATCACCAGGCTGCCCAGAAGGATCTCGGTCATTGCGACATCGCCATCTGTGCGAAGGAGGCAAAGCCCAGAGACATGAGCCCGGTCAGAATGAAGGCGATGCCAAGCCCCCTCAGTCCCGCAGGAAGATCGGCATAGGCCAGTCGGCCGCGGATCGCGCCGAGCATTACGACCGCGACAGCGAAGCCGAGGCCGCTGCCAAAGCCGAAGACCACGGATTCGGCAAAGCCGTAGGACCGGTCGACCATGAAAAGGCTGCCTGCCAGGATCGCGCACTGCACAGTCAGCAACGGCAAAAACACACCGAACGCGGCATGCACGGCGGGAAAGAAGCGATCGAGCAGCATCTCCAGAAGTTGGACGGTCGCCGCAATGACCCCGATGAAGGCGATCAGCGACAGGTAGGAAAGATCAAGCTCCGGCAGGCCGGCCCAGGTCCAGGCTCCCGGCGCGAGCAGTCCGCGGTAGATCAGCCAGTTCAACGGCACTGTCACGCCCAGCACGCCGATCATGGCAATCCCGAGGCCAAGTGCGCTTTCAGGGCGTTTCGACAGCGCCAGAAAGGTGCACAGCCCCAGGAACAGCGTCAGCGGCATGTTGTCTACGAAAGCCGAAGACAGAAAAAGGAACCAAAGATCCGTCATTCGACCGTCACGGGCCGCGCAGGCGGCACATGCTCAAGCGCTTCGGTCTGTTCGACACGCCACGACCTGATGGCCCAGACCAGTCCACCCAAAAGAAAGAAGGCCGACGGCGCCAGGAGCATCAGGCCCAGCGGCGTGAACCAGCCGCCGGCATCGGCCAAGGGAAATGCCTGCCATCCAAACAGCTGGCCCCGGCCGAAGAGTTCGCGGATCCCGCCGATGACCAGCAGGACCAGGGAATATCCCAGCCCGTTGCCGAAAGCGTCCACGGCTGCGGGCAGCGGCGCATGGTGACGCGCATAGGCTTCCGTGCGGCCCAGCACCAGGCAGTTCGTGGTGATGAGGCCGACGTAGATCGACAGGGCGCGGCTGATCTCGGCGAAGTAGGCCTGCAGGACCTGGTCGATCACGATCACCAGCGACGCGACGATGACGATCTGGACGATCAGCCGGATGGTATCGGGAATGTGCCGACGTATCAGGCTGATGAGCACTGCCGACAGCGTAAGAACCAGGGTCAACGACACCGACATGGTCAGCGCAGTCACCAGCGTTGTCGTCACCGCCAACGCCGAGCAGATGCCGAGGATCTGCAGCGTCACGGGATTCTGGCGAAGCAGCGGGTCCGTCAGTGTCGCCCAGAAATCGATGCGCGCGACCATGGCTCAGAACTCCCCTCGTTCTATGGCGCGGATCAGCGGACCATAGCCATCGGGCCCAAGCCAGAAACGCACCATGTTTGCGACCCCCCGGCCGGTTCGCGTCGCGCCGGTGATGCCGTCGACCTCGTAAGGGCTCGATGCCTCGCCGCGTGCTACTGCAAAGCGCATGTCCCCCGTCCCGTCGCGCAGCTCGGTTCCTGCAAAACTGGACTGCCAGGATGGCTCGTCGATCCGTCCGCCAAGGCCAGGGGTTTCGGAATGTCCGGTGATGGCGATGCCGGCGATGGTATTCATGTCGCCACGCAGTGCCAGTATCGCGTCAATGCGTCCGCCATAGCCCTGGCCAGTGAGAGGTAGAAGCAGCAGCGAGATGTCGTCGCCCTCGCGCAGCAGGAATACTTGGGCGAAGTCGGGTCGCTGCCCAAGCCCCGCCATGTCTGCACCGGCCTCGAGCGCAGTCCAGTTCGAGGTGTCGGCCAGCGCGCTGTCGAGGGTGGCGGTCGTGACGTCTTGTGCCGCACGTCCCTTGGCCAACTCGATCACGACGGTAGAAAGTGCGCCACCCGACTGCGCCAGGAGGCCGGTCATGCCCGGAATGCCGCGCAACAGAGCTTCGATGCGCGCCTGCTCCTCGGCCGCGCGGTTGGCCGTCTGGATCGGGCGCAGCAACACCGTGGCGCCGCTGACCAAGAGAGCGCAGACCAACGCAACGAGGAACGCGACGATCAGCGTCTTCGCCCGGCTTTCGTTGGGCAAGGCAAGGAACCGCCGCCAAGGGTTCCGATCAGCTTCGGCCATGTCGCCTCCGTCTCTGCTCATACCAGATCCCCAGCGCCATCTCATCGAGCAGAGGCGCGGCGAGCGAAGTAAGAAGGGCGGCGGCTACAGCGATCTGCACCGGCGCGGCCCCATGCCAGCCGCCGGCGAACAGGGTCACGAGACCGGCATAAAGCGCCCCGTTCAGCCAGCGCCCGAACAGCGTCGTGGCGCTGGTGACCGGATCGGCCACGAGCAGCACAAGCACGATCCCCGCAACAGGCACCGCTGTCTGGGGCAACACCCCCATTGCCACCGCGCCGACTGCCACAAAGGCAGCGCTGGCGACGACACCGAGGGACATCGAGCCGGTCGCCACTCCGATGAGCGCCGCGGGTATGGCGGCCCATGTCACGGGCGCGGCGAGTTCGGGCCAGGGAAATCCGGGAAAGCCGAAGCCAAGGAAAGACAGCGTCACCACCGCCGGGTTCACCACGTTGCGGCCCCAGCCTCCGAACACCAACTCTCCCATCACCGCGCCAAAGCTGATGGCTAGGGTCAACCGAAACACTCCCAGCCCTTCCGGCGCCAGCATCGCGACCGCCAGAGCCGTGATCAGGAAAGCCACCGAGATCGGCTGCGCCCGCGCCAACAGAAAGACAAGGTTCCAGAACGCCAGCACGAGTGCGACAAAGCCGAGCCGCAGAAGTGCCTCGACGCCGCCGAACCACAACCAGAACAGTGTCAACGGCAAGTAAGACGCCAGCAACATCAGCGCGACTGTCTCACGGGTCCAGATGCCGCGGGTCATTCAGCGAACTCCGCGCGGACACGGTTGAGCATGTCACGTAGAGCCGCAGAGAGATGCATCTCGCCTCCAAGCACATAATCGGCGAGCGCCACGTCCTCCTCGAGAAGTGACAGAAGGCCCATTTTCATTGCCGTTTCTTCGTCGCCGGACATCAAAGCCCGGACGAAGGCCACTGCAGGAAGCGCGTTTACAAACGCCTGTTCGATGGCTGCGTTTGGTATGACCGGTTTCGGTGCAGCCGAACGGGTCAGTGCGCCAATCAGCCAATGCGGTGGCGGATCTTCCCTCACCCTCGGCAGAACCGTGGCCTGCCGGTGGCGCGGTGCGAGCCAACGAGCCGGATGTCCGTCGAGCGGCGATCCCGACAGGACCAAGTGGGGACCCGGCTTCGTGACGCGGTGTGTCAGGCCGCGGAGGTCCGCGCCGGGTTGCGTGCGCACCAGTCGTCCTTCACGGAGCGCCGCCCCGCCTACGCTGACGAGGCGAGACATTGGCAGGATTCCGGTCGCGATCAATGACCCCAGATGAGCGACATCCTCGGCGTGGAGGTCCCAGACCGGCGACTCGATGCGGGCCGGGAAAAGTGTGTGGATGCGGAGCCCTGGCGCGCCTTGTGGATGGCGCGGACCGCTGTCGACGGAGCGCAGACGACCGCGCCTGGGTGCGCCGTCGAAAAGCGGCGGCCCTGGCTGCTGGCAGACGAAGACCGGCCCATCCGTCAGAAGGGTCAGCGAGTGAAGCCCGCGTTCGAATGCCTCTTCCTGTCCTATGATCGCCAGACGCGGATCGGGCGCAAGCGGGGCCGTATCGGTGGCCATGACGAAAATGGCGGCGGGCCGTTCGTCCGGCCTCGGCATTCCGCCGAAAGGTCTGCGACGCAGCCAAGGCCAGAGCCCGGCGGTCTGCATCAGTCGGCGCAATCCCGCCTCGTTGTCTGCGCCGGATGTGTCGTGACGCATTGCCTCGTCTTCAGGCTCGCGGAACAACACGATCTCGGCCAGCCTGTGCCCCTGCAACAAGCGAATGTGCGCAACGCGCGCGCGCATCGGCGCGACGAAACAGACTTCCGGCGCCTTGCGCAAACGGGCCAAAGGTGAGCCCTGCTGCACCAGCGCTCCCTCCGTGACCTCGACGGAGACGCGCGGCGCTTCACCGGGAGACGGGCGAACCCCGGCTTCTTCAGTGATCGCGACCATTTCTTCCAGCGGTCCGAAAGAAGGAGAAGGGAAACGAGGGGCAAGACCCGAGCGGATAGACGGTGCAACCATGCGGCCCGTGTAACACGCTCCGGCGCGGAGTCATTTGATACGCCTCAAGTCGCGGGGAGCCAACTCTGCTAGAGTGGCTACGGTTATCCCGATGCCGGAGGTTCCAACATGCCCGATATTCAGAGAGTCTTCCGCCCTCTTGTCGTCATCATCGCGGTCTTCGCAGGCGGCCATGCGGCGCTTGGTCAAGCCGAGACCGAAGTGCCGAGCGCCGCCGAAGATGAGGTGGCGATTCCTTTCGCGATTCCGGAAGCTGGACCTTTCAATGCCGCGGAGGTCGAGGTGGAAAACAGCCAGGCGATCTCCGACTGGTTTCGCTCTGCTCATGCCGATGCCGCTGCAGAGGCGTTCCGTCACTGGGACGCGGAGGAAGAAATCACCGCGGTCTGCGCAACGTGCCATTCCGGTGAAGGCTTTCGCGACTACCACGGTCTCGACGGAACCGAGGCCGGCATCGTCGAAGGGCCGATCAACACCGGCGGTGTCGTCGATTGCGGCACCTGCCATCACGCCGGTCTGGCAGATGTTACGGAAGTGGCCTTTCCCAGCGGTCTTCTGCATCCGGTGCTGGGCGTCGAGGCTTCGTGCATGACCTGCCACCAGGGGCGCACCGCAGGCAGGGACGTGGTCGAGGCGGTTGCCGGGCTCGACCTCGACACACCGAACCCCGACCTGCGGTTCATCAACCCGCACTACGCCACTGCCGCCGCAACGTGGCTCGGTGGCTATGGCGGCTCCGGTTTTCACTACGACGGAAAGGATTACTCCGGCCGGTTTTTCCATGCACGTCCGGTGGCAAGTTGCAATTCCTGTCACGACCCCCACACGCTGGAAATCGCGTTCGAACCGTGCCTGACCTGCCATCAGGCCGACGATCCGCAGAGCATCCGCATCTCGCGGCAAAGCTATGACGGCAGCGGCGACACCTCCAAGGGCATCCGTGCAGATATTCGGGCCAACGCCGCCGCGCTGCTCGAGTTGATCAAGGCCTATTCGGCCGAAGTGGCAAAGGCTCCTCTCGTCTACGACGGCACGCGCTATCCCTACTTCTTCGCGGATGCGAACGGCGACGGCATCGTCGACCAGACGGCAAGCGGAGCCGCCGCCTACAAGGCTTGGACCCCCCGAAGCTTGCGCGCTGCCTATAACTGGAAGCTGGTGACGGCGGACCCGGGAAACTACGCGCACAACCCGCCCTACATGCTGGAATTGCTTTACGATTCCATCGAGGACATGAACACCGCGCTTGGCCGGGACATGGATGCCATGCGGCTGTTGCGCTAGTGGTCGATGCACCAAGGTCGATGCCTCCCCGGCGTGGACCGGGGCACCGCTGACGTGGAGCACTCCCTCTTTCTGATCACGCTGGGTATGCTCTTCATGGGTGGACTGGCAGCCGACCAAGTCAGTCGCATGATCCGGCTGCCGCGTGTGACCATGCTGCTCCTTCTCGGGTTGCTTGTCGGTTCATCGGGCCTGAACATCCTCCCGGTGTCCGCTTGGGCAGCCTCGTTCGAGGCGATCTCGGCGGTTGCCTTGACTATGGTCGCTTTCCTGATCGGAGGCGAACTGACCCGCGAGAACCTGAGCCGTCACGGTCGAGCCATCATGGCGATCTCTCTGTGCGTGGTGGCCGGAACAACTGTCCTTGTCTGGGGAGGACTCGTCCTTCTGGGTCTGGATCCTGGTCTCGCCCTTTTGCTCGGTGCCATCGCAACGGCAACGGACCCGGCAGCCGTCGCGGATGTGATCCGCCAGTCCGGCGTCCGCAACAGGTTCACCGAGACCCTGAACGGCATTGTCGGCATAGACGACATCTGGGGTCTCTTGGTCTTTGCTGTCTGTCTCGCCCTCGTCACGCAAACGAGCGGGTGGGTCGAACCACTTGCCGGAGCTGCCCATGACATCGGCGGAGCCATCCTCTTGGGTGCCGCGATAGGACTGCCGGCGGCGCTCCTTACCGGGCGGCTGGCACCGGGCGAACCGTCTCAGACCGAGGCCATAGCAGTGGTCTTCCTGACGACGGGTCTGTCGATGTGGTTCGAAGTATCCTTCCTGCTCGCAGGCATGACCGCGGGTGCCCTTATCGCCAACCTCGCTCGTCATCATGACTACGCCTTCCACGAGATCGAAAACATCGAGTGGCCGTTCATGATCCTTTTCTTCGTGCTGGCCGGCGCATCCCTGGAGTTGGATGCGCTGGCGTCGATTGGCTGGATCGCCGCCGCCTACATCTCACTGCGCCTTGTAGCGCGTGTGGCTGCGGGCGAAGTTGGCGCGCGCCTCGGCCGAGTTCCGCGAGAGGAATTCCATGCCTACGGCCCGGCTCTGCTGCCCCAGGCGGGTGTCGCCGTCGGAATGGCACTTGTTGCGGCAGAAACCGTTCCCGAGTGGGGCCCGACCGTTCTGACGCTGACGGTCGCCGGCACCATCGTCTTCGAAGTTGTCGGCCCGCCCTGTGCCATGGCCGCCATACGACACGTCGCGAAGAGAACCGCTTGATGGGCACAAGGGCTTTGATGTCTCCCGCCTCCAGGGTTCGAAGAAACATTGATCGCCGTTGCGAAAGGCGAGGCCAGGATTGGGACCGAACACCGGGGCACGGTCCTGTGAGAAGACTTTGGTTTCCTGACTGCTGCTCGGTTCGGTCTCGCCAGCACTTTGCAAGGCAATTTCCGGAGGTGCATTCATGACAGCCCTGATCCTCGCCCTGCAGGTTGCTCTGCCGCTGTCTCTGGTCGCATGGCTGGCCTTCCTGCCCGCGGGCAGCCTTGCCGGTCGCGGGTTGCAGGCGGCGGGCACCGGCGCGTTCCTGTTCGCGCTCGCGCGAGTGGATGCGTGGCGCAGGAGGCCGCTGCCAAGAAACAGTCTGAAGGAAAACTTTGGGGCCGATAAAAGGCGTCGCAAAAGCGGACCCGTGGGCGCTTGTTGGCGCGCGCTGGAACCACATCCGTCGTGCTTTCTGTTCAGCGCCCGGCATCTGCCTGAAGAGTGGCTGCAGTTCGGGTGGTCCAAGGTGGTCAGCCGCCGTATCGAAGCAGCCCCCGAGCCAACTTCCGGCTTGACGGTCCCTGCCCCAGCCTCTACTCAGCGTCTCGCCTTTGGCGGAGTAGCTCAGTTGGTTAGAGCAGCGGAATCATAATCCGCGTGTCGGGGGTTCAAGTCCCTCCTCCGCTACCATCGCACCCCACACTCCCTTCACACCTTGCGAGAATGCCTTTGGGCCGAGCAGGCGGTTGAGGCGTCCGGCGATCTCGATCTCGACGCCGCCCTTTCGATTCAACTCGCGTGAGACGGTGACCCTGTCGACCAGTCCGCGCGCGGTCCGAGCGGCTCGGTGTCGCCAGTCCGAATGCCCTTGACGAGTGCGGCCTGGAGATCGGAAAACCGATCCTCGTACCGTTTGAGATCAGCCGGGTGCGGTGAGATGCACTTCGGAAGGCTCCGGCGCAAGTTCCAGTACTGCGCGCAGTCGTGTCTGTTCTTCTTGAAGCGCCAGCATCTTGGATCCTGCTGCTGTATGACCGCTGTACCGTCGCAGATCGCGTCAACAAGGCGAGCAAACTCGCGCTCTATTGCGGCACGCCGGTTTTCGATCCTGGCTTTCCCTTTGACTGCGGCGGTAGCGAGGTGAAGTTACGCCGAGGATCAACATTGCGCTACAAAGGAATGGAGCTGGAGAGAGAACACCAAAATAGAGATATGAAGACGGTTCCTTGGAGGAGCCGCTCATAGATTAGGATATTTTTGGCGGAGCCGGCTAATAAATAGTACCAGGACAGAGAAAGGTGCTGATCCCTCTCTGAGGAATGCCGAGGCGACCAAGTACTACGGCTTGATCGCGGGCAAGTCCGGTAAGCGCCCCCCGACAGCTCAAGTCCGGTCATGTCGTGAACTTCAGGAACACACGGTCGAGGCGTTCGTCAGGCAAACCGGCCGCCTTGCCCAAGGGCGTCACAGCATCTATCGTCGTGCAGGCGAATGTTCCTGAAGCAAGTGGCAACGGATGCTAGTACAACAATCGCAGCGCGTGCGACCTGCTTACCTTGTTTTTTTATGAGACTGATCGTCACAACTTTGAAAACGTTTCTCTAGCTTTTGGGAATCACTAGCATGGCCTTGATGACTCAGGTGTGGCGAGAACTATACGGATCGGCAATGTTTCGAAGAAGGCATCATTAATGAATCATTGCTGTGAGCCCGAGGACTAATTGGAGCTTGGATGCAGATGCGCGTGCTTGTTGTAGAAGATGATGCCGAGACGGCCGATTATATATGCGCCAGTTTGAACGCGCTCGGTCATGTCACGACACACGCAGCAGATGGAAAGCAGGGCTTTCTCGATGCCCTCGACGCCGAATTTGACGTAATGGTGGTTGACCGAATGTTGCCCGGTCTGGACGGGCTTTCGCTGGTCAAGTCCGTTCGCAGTGCGAAAGTTTCGACTCCGATCCTGTTTCTTAGTGCACTTGACGGCTTGAATGACCGAATAGATGGGCTGGAGGCTGGCGCGGACGATTATCTGGTGAAGCCATTTGCATTCTCGGAACTGTCTGCGCGTCTCAGCGTACTCGCGCGCCGCCCGCCCCTGCTGGCGGAGGAGACTTCGTTACGCGTGGACGACCTTGTGCTTGATCTTATCATGCACAGTGCACGTCGTTCTGATCTGCATATCCCCCTGCAACCGCGAGAGTTTCGATTGCTGGCATATTTGATGAAGAATGCGAACAGGATCGTTACGCGCACGATGCTACTGGAAGCGGTGTGGGGATTTCACTTCGATCCAAAGACCAATGTCGTCGAAACCCATATAAGTCGTCTGCGCAACAAGGTCGACAAGCCTTTCAACAAGCCACTGATCCACACGATCCGTGGGGCGGGTTACAGCGTTCATGGCTGACAGACCGCACCCGGCATCCAGCCGCACTTCAGTACGACTGTCGCTTCAGTATTCGTTGGTGTACGTAACTCTGTCAGCCATAGTTTTTATCATGACGTACATTTACACGCAGTACGAGATCCGTGAATGGGTGCGCATTGAGATGAGGGGCGCGGCTATGACACTGGAAACGATTTACCGCGCTGAAGGAATTGAAGCCCTCATTAGCAGCGTGGACACTTTGGCAAAAGCGAGCTTCGAAAACGCTCACATTTACCAACTTCTTGATGAAAACGGGTCCATCATCTCCGGCAATATTCCCGCCAAGATGGACGGCCCACTGCCGAACAGAATTCTGGCGGACGACATCAATCTGCGGGGCGGCGTCAACGAGGAACTTGTAGGTTACTGGATGCGCGCCGACCAGATCGGACCGTATCGACTGGTTCAAGGGTCCAGCGATCATGTATTCGCAGAAATTCTGGAGGCCCTTGGCTACGCGCTTATTGCGGGTTCTCTTGTTGTCGTGATCTTGGGTCTGATCGTGGGGACCCGCGTTGGGCGTCTGACCGAACAGCGTATCTCGGGCATTTCCAGGACGCTTTCAGATTTCTCAAGCGGGAAGCTGGACCAGAGAATCCCTACCGCGGCGGGCAAGCGGGACGATCTCGGCAGGGTGTCAACTTCCATCAATCTGATGCTCGATAAAATTGAACGTTTGCTGGAGAGTCAGGAACAGATTTCAAACGACATTGCGCACGACATGCGAACCCCGCTTCAGCATTTGCGTCAGCGGCTGGAAGCGATGCAGAGTAGCGCGAGAATTTCGCCTGAAGACGTCACTGCTAGTTTGGAGCACACCGAGGAGATAATAGGGACATTCAACGCGCTGCTGCGTATTGCACAGATCGAAGGCGCTGATAGGCGCGCGAGGTTCGAGGAGTTTGACATAAACCTTACTATTTTGAACGTTGTTGAATTTTTTGAGCCCTTTGCGGATGATGAAGGGATAACATTGGACGCGCAGATTGCTGATCAGGCAGCTTTGGTGTTCGGCGATCGTGACCTCCTCACGCAATTGCTGTCAAACCTTGTAGAAAATGCGATCAAACATTCCCCATCCGGCGTTAACGTCAAGATTTCCGTGCATACGACTCCGTCAGATGTCTTCGTTCGTGTTGCCGATGGCGGCCCAGGCATTGAACCAGCGGACCATGAGCGCATTTTTCGAAGATTTTTTCGTGGCGAGAAAAGCCGCAACAGTCCCGGAAACGGTCTCGGTCTGGCCTTGGTAAAAGCGATTGCCGATTTGCATGGTGCAACATTGTCCGTCTCGAATGCAAGCCCGGGCGCGGTCTTCGAGGTCAGATTTCCAGTCGAGCGTTTGTGATAATCCAAGCGTCTCGTGTACGAAGGGGATCTGGGCGAGAACGCTTGAGAGAAATTGCGCCGCAGCGACGAGCGTCTTGGCGATGGTCTGGTAAGTGCCGGTAGCGCACGTTACCGGCCAGGCCCTCGAACGTCTGCAGTGGGGGCGAGAGCTTCGGTGCTTTCGCCTGCCGATCAACCCTGGAAGAGAATGGCTGGTTCTTGAGTGTCTGGATCGGTCCGCAATGCCGAAATTTTTTGCACTTCCAGTCAATGACGGCAATGTCCGCGCACCGAACCTTCAAGGTTACCGCGTCACTGCATCCTGACACAAACGGCAACTTCGGGAAGGCTGCGATGCGGCATCCAGCCGTCGACAAACGTTCGGTGTGGGCCGCAAGCGGCCAACGGCTCCACGTTGTCAGACGTCCGCTCAGGGCCTTCCTCGTCGCGTCGGACCAACCGGATCACGCCGTACCTTACCGCACCGTACTAACTGGCATGATCCCTGCGGTACAACACGGATCAAGCGCCAGGACGATGTGATCGCATTTGCGTAAGCGGTCCGAGATTGACCCATTCGACAAACTCGCGCCTCGCCCAAGCATCGCCGAGCAGTTCGAGGCGTCGCGCTTCGATTGCCATGGCCATGGCGAGGTCGCCACGGACGATGTAGATCGCGTCCGGTAGCGTGGCAGCCGACGTAGAGGTTAATTCTCCGCCCGGGCTGTCGACGCAGAACTCGCAGCGGCACTTCTGGTTCAGGAACCACCAGTATCGCTTCGCCTCAGGTCTGATCCGTTAGTTCTAGCCGTATTAGGCATCGCTTTTTCCCGAAGGCGTCTGGATTGGAAGAGCTCTCAAGGCTCCACACCAGCAGTCCCAGATCGATCTCGTGATCCATCAGTTCGCGCCGTGTCCAGCGTTGCCCCACAGATACCCAGCGCTTCGACCAAGGGGAACGAATTCCCGGCCTGCTTCGGTCAGGACGTAGCCCGGACGCTTGGCGCCGATGTCGTAACGCGCGACCCGCTTTCCGCGACGAGCCACTTCAGCCGCGAGGAAAGAAGTGACGGCGACATTAGAGGAACACCTGTCTGCAACTCAGAGAACCGGCGCGGCTCGGACTCGAGACAGTTTGCTCGCAAAACGCCCGGCGAACCTCGTTGGCCCGCCGGGGCCCGTTCGACTTCAGGCGGCCGCTGCTTCCGCGAGCGGCGGTACGAAGCGCAGCGAAAACCGGGCGGCGAGCGCGTCGATGTCCGCGGGCGTCGCGGGCGCCTCGGTCTCGACTGCCTTGAAGAACCCCTCGAACCCGCCGGGCGTCATCATGACCATCAATCGTCCGGTCGCTTCGCCGATGTTCTGGAAGCGATGAACCGCGCCGCGGGGAACGACGATCAGGCCGCCCTCGGCGAGTTCGACACGTGTTCCGTTGCACCAGAACGCAAATCGTCCTTCGAGGACGCGAAAGAATTCTTCCTCATTGTCGTGGACATGCGGTGGCGGTCCCTCGCCCGCTGGCACCTCGGCTTCCAGCACACCGAGGCGACCACCGCTCTCTTCAGCGGAAATGCGGATCAAATGGGGACCAAAACCGAGCGCGAGGATGCCAGCGCCGGGGGTCGAGACGACCGCTTGATCAAAAGTCTTCATCTGTAGCTCCATCAGGATTGTTTGCGACTGGAAGCGCTTATATTGCTGAGGGAATGGCGCGATAAGCCGCCTGCATTCCAAAACATTGTCCGGATGAGCTAACAGATGAAGACCGTCGATCCCCTGCACGGCGTTGCGGCTTTCCTTGCGGTGGCCGACCACGAGAGCTTCACCGGAGCCGCCGAGGCGCTTGGCCTGACACGATCCACGGTGAGCGCGCAGGTGGCCGATCTCGAGGCTCGGCTCGGCCTTCGTCTCTTCCATCGGTCCACCCGCATCGTCCGGCTGACAGCGGCTGGCCAAGCCTATCGCGACCGCCTGGGCGACCTTGCCGAGCGGGTCGACCTTGCCGAGCGCGCAGCGCGGGCCGAGCACTCGGCGCCGGAGGGTCGGCTGCGCATCACGGCCCCGCCCGACCTGGCGCAGAGGTTCCTTCTGCCCTGGGTCGCGGAGTTCCTGACGGATCATCCCGGCATCCGCATCGAGCTCGACCTGTCGAACGCGGCGCACAACCTGATCGAGCGCCGGCTGGACCTTGCGATCCGCGGAACGATCGCGGTCGAGCCGAACCTCATCACCCGAAAGCTGGGTGTCTCTCCTCTCCTCACCTGCGCTCACCCAGACTACATCGCCCGGCGCGGTAAGCCCAAGACGCCCGGAGATCTTGCCGGTCACGACCTCCTGCACTTCGCGAGCCTGCGCCGGGGGCGCGTCTGGACCATGACGCGCGGCTCGGAACGGGTCGAGGTCCCGATCCTGCCGAGGCTCGAACTGAATGAGGGATGGGCGCTGCGGACGTCCGCTCTCGAAGCGACGGGCATCTGCCAGCTTCCCGCCTTCATCGTCGGTGAAATGCTCCGGTCGGGCGACCTCGTCCATGTCCTGCCCGATTGGAGTGCGGGCGAGGTGCCGCTTCATGCGGTGTATCCGGATAACCGCCTGATCGCCGAGCGCGTGCGAGCCTTCGTCAGCTTCATCGCACGAAAGGCGAAGGGCGAGTTCGACCTGGGAGGCGGCCAAGCGGCCTAGTCCGTCCGCTCGAGCCGCGCCGCCATCTCATCGAAGCCTCGCCTTCTCGCGTGGTCGAGCGGCGTCAGCCCATCGCGGTCCGCAAGGGTCCGGTCGGCGCCGGCCGACAGGAGGATGTCGAGCACCGCGAGATGGTCTGACCCGCCGTCGCCCAGCACGACGGACTCCATGACGGCCGTCCAGTGGAGGTTGTTGACGTGGTCGAGCGGCGCGCCGGCGGCGACGAGCCTGCGCACGACCTCGACATGTCCCAGATGAGCCGCCGCGATGAGGGCCGTGCCCTCGTACGGACTGGTCACAAGTCCGGGATCGTTGCCGAGTTCGATGGCGAGCGACATCAAGTCGGCATCATCAGCGACGGCGCCGATGGTCACGACATCATAAGCGTCGCCCTCGAGCGCATTCATGTCGGCACCGGCCTCGGCCAGCGTGCGGAGGGCGTCGTCATGAGAGGCGAAGGCAGCGACATGCGCGGCAGTCCGACCGTGGGCGTCGCGGGCATCGAGGTCCGCGCCTTCCGCGACCAGCTGCCGGATCGCGCTTGCGTCGCCGGTGTGCGCCGCCGCCAGAAGACCGCCATATCCTGAGATGTCTTCTGCGGAGGGCGGCACCTGCGCCGTCGCACTCTCGGCGAGAAACGCCAGAAGGATTGAGAGGAGGGCACGTCGCATGGCTGATCCTTTACCGGGCGGATCAAGACCCGCACTCGACTCCTAGCACATTTGCACGAAGAAAGCCGGTGGCCCCTCGCCCCCGCCCGATGCTAAACGTGCGACGTACCGGGGGCGCGCCAAGGAGAGCGGCTTGCTTGTCTTCACGATCTGGCCCCTCTTCGCCCTGATCTGCCTTGGTTACGTCCTTTCGCGCAATGCATTTCCCGACGCCGGCTTCTGGCCTGCCGCGGAACGGCTGAACTATTTCCTCCTGTTCCCGGCCCTGCTGGTGTCGAGCCTCGCCGAAGCCCCCGTCCGCGATCCCCAAATCCTTCGGCTGGGGCTGGCGGGAGTGGTGACCATCTTCTTGGCCTCTGCGGCGTTCTGGGTGGCCCGAAGCCTGAAACCGGTCCCTGCGGCGCGCTTCGGGCCGGGGCTGCAAGGCGTGATCCGGTTCAACACCTATCTCGGTCTCGCCATCACGACGGCTCTGGCCGGTGCGGAGGGGGTCGAGAGAGCGGCGGTCTATCTCGCCATCACCGTGCCTCTGGTGAACGTGCTGTCGATCCTTGCCCTTACCGAACGCGGCGTGGAGCGGACGGCCCTCGGTCTGGCAAAAACTGTACTTCGCAATCCCCTTATCCTCGCCTGCCTCACGGGGCTTGCGATCGCGGCGGCGGACACCGGGCTGCCGTGGGGGATCGGACGGTTTCTGGGCCTCGTCGCACAGGCCAGCCTGCCCCTTGGTCTTCTTTGCGTGGGAGCGGCGCTGCGGCCCCAGGCGGTGCGGCAAGAGATCGGCGTGCTGGCGTCCAACAGCGCGCTAAGGCTTCTCGCCATGCCGCTTCTCGCACTGGCCGTGGGAATGGCGTTCGGACTGGACGGCACCGAGGCGCTGGTTCTGGTCGTCTTCTCGGCCATTCCTACCGCGCCCACGGCCTATGTCTTGACGCGGCAACTGAGAGGCGACGGCACGCTGATGGCGGGTCTCGTCACGCTCCAGACGCTCGCCGCCGTGGCGACGATCCCGCTGGTCCTACTGCTCTTCGGCTTCGCTTAAGCCGCGACCGCCTCGGGCACTTTTGCGCCTGTCATGAAGGCCACGGCATCCGACATCGTGTAGTCCTTCGGGTCGATAACGCAGAGCCTGCGCCCCAGACGGTGGATGTGGATGCGGTCCGCCACCTCGAAGACGTGCGGCATGTTGTGCGAGATAAGGATGATCGGGATGCCGCGCGAGCGCACATCTAGGATCAATTCGAGCACGCGGCGGGATTCCTTGACCCCGAGCGCCGCCGTGGGTTCGTCGAGGATGATGACCTTCGACCCGAAGGCGGCCGCGCGCGCAACGGCGACGCCTTGCCGCTGGCCGCCCGATAGCGTTTCGACCGCCTGATTGATGTTCTGGATCGTCATCAGGCCCAGGTCGGAGAGCTTCTGCCGCGCGAAGTCCTCCATCTTCTTCCGATCGAGCTTCCGGAACCACTTGCCCATGATCCCCTCGGCCCGGATCTCGCGCCCCATGAACATGTTGTCGGCAATGGATAGCGCCGGCGACATGGCGAGGGTCTGATAGACCGTCTCGATCCCGGCCTTCCGCCCGTCTATGGGCGAGGTGAAACTCACCTTCTTGCCCTCGAGCCAGATCTCGCCCTCGTCCGGCACAACTGCGCCGGATATGGCCTTGATGAGGGTCGACTTGCCTGCCCCGTTGTCTCCGATCACCGCCAGGATCTCGCCCGGCATGAGATCGAAGTCACAATGGTCCAGGGCCGTGACGCGGCCGTAATGCTTGACCAGGTTCCGGCCCTTGAGAATGGGTTCCATCAGCCCGACACCTTTCTGATCCACTGATCGGCCGCGACAGCGGCGATGATGAGAATGCCGATAAGCAGGAAGGTCCACTGCGCGTCGGCGCCCAGAAGCCTGAGCCCCAAAGTGAACACACCTACGATCAGAGCCCCGAAGAGGCTGCCGAGGATCGAGCCGCGCCCGCCGAACAGCGAGATACCCCCGATCACGACGGCGGTGATGCTTTCGATGTTGGCCAGTTGTCCGCTGGTCGGGGAAACGGCCCCGATCCGGCCGATCAACGCCCATCCGGCGAAGGCGCAGATCAGACCCGACAGAGCATAGACCTGGATCAGCACCTTGCTGGTGTTCACGCCGGAAAGCTCCGCCGCCTCCTTGTCGTCGCCAACGGCATAGACATGGCGGCCCCAGGCGGTGTGACGCAGGACGTAGGCAAGGACGAAGATCAGCGCCAACATGAAGACGACACCCACGGTGAAAACCGCGCCACCCACGCTGAACTTGGCGCCGAAGAGCTGAAGCAGCGGCGCCTGGGCTTCGATGTCCTGAGCGCGGATCGTCTCGTTCTTGGAATAGAGGAAGTTCGTCGCCAGCACGATCTGCCACATGCCCAGCGTGACGATGAAGGGGGGCAGCTTCACCTTGGCCACCAGCCAGCCGTTCAGGGCGCCGATCGCGGTGCCGACGGCAAGGCCGGCCATTATCGAGACGGGCGCGGGAATACCGTAGCGGAAGGTGAACTGGCCCATGACGACCGATGAGAACACCATGATCGCGCCGACGCTGAGGTCGATGCCTGCAGTCAGGATCACGATGGATTGCGCCGCCGCGACGATACCGACGATCTGCACCTGCTGGAGAATCAGTGTCAGCGCGAAGGGCGAAAAGAACTTCGATCCCAGAAGCGCGCCGAAGGTGACGATCGCCAGCACGAGCACGAACAGCGGAACCAGCGATGGGTTCATGTGCAGGACGTGCTGCACCTTGCCCATCAGCGTCGAATGGCGAGCGTCGTGGAATTCGGCGACCGCTTCGGTGCGGTTCAGCTCACCTTCGTAGTTGTCGGGTCTTGCCGATGTGTCAGCCATGGATCTCCCCTCCCCACGGCAGCACCTGCCGCGCGTGAAAGCCTAACCGCGATGACTTGGAAAAATCAACGAGAGGGAGGCGGTCTAACCGCCTCCCCGTGCCGGGACATCAGCCCCAGCAAAGTTCCTTGCCCTCGGCGACCGAGATCGAACTCGACGCCTTCGACGGGTTCGTCGGTCACCAGCGCGACGCCGGTGTCGAAGAACTCCTTGCCTTCGGTCGGCTCGGGCTTCACGCCCTCGTCGGCCCATTTGGCGATAGCCTCGACGCCGAGCGAAGCCATCAGCAGCGGATACTGCTGGCTGGTCGCGCCGATGACGCCGGCCTCGACGTCCGCGATGCCGGGGCATCCGCCGTCGACCGAAACGACCAGCACGTCATTCTCGCGACCGACCGACTTCAGCGCCTCATAGGCACCGGCGGCGGCAGGCTCGTTGATGGTATGCACGACGTTGATCGTCGGATCCTGCGCGAGAAGGTTCTCCATTGCGCGGCGGCCACCTTCCTGGTTGCCGTCGGTCACGTCGGAGCCTACCAGACGCGGGTCTTCTTCGTCACCGATGACGTCGGGATTGTTCAGCTCGACGCCGAAGCCTTCCAGGAAGCCCTGGTTCCGCAGAACGTCCACGGTCGGCTGGCTGACGTTGAGGTCGAGCGTCGCGATCTTGGCATCAGCCGCGGCATCGCCCATCTTGCCCTTCGCCCACTGACCGATCAGCAGACCGGCCTTGTAGTTGTCCGTCGCGAAGGTCGCGTCGGCGGCGTCGATCGGCGACAGCGGCGTATCGAGCGCGATCACCAGGATGCCCGCGTCACGGGCTTGCTGGACTGCAGGAACGATCGACGAGGTGTCGGACGCGGTCAGAAGGATGCCCTTCGCGCCATCGGCGATGCAGGTCTCGATGGCCTGGACCTGAGTTTCATGGTCGCCGTCGATCTTGCCGGCAAAGGACTTCAGCGTCATGCCCAGTTCTTCGGCCTTGGCTTCGGCACCTTCCTTCATCTTGACGAAGAAGGGGTTGGTGTCGGTCTTGGTGATGAGGCAGACGGTGGCTCCGCTGTGGGCCGCGGCCATCGCCGAGCCCGCCATGGCGAGCGATGCAAGCGCCGTGCCGATCAGAAGTTTTTTCATGTAATCCTCCCAGATATTACCGACCGCCCGGTTGGGGACGGTTGCGGAATCGTTGCTACACCGCAACGCCGGGTCGGGTCAATAAGTAAATCAATTTGATTTATTAATTGACAAACTCACGCAGCCCACCGCATTCTCGGTCGTCAAGGGAGGGTCAAGCCCTTGACAGCCAACGAAACATTCATTCGCGACCCTGGAAGCGGCGCAAATCAGTCAGGCCTGCGCGACCAGAACGCGCGCGTCGTGCTGTCGTTCATCCGTCGTCATGGAGAGCTTCCGAGTGCCGAGATAGCGCGGCGTTCAGGGCTGTCCGCGCAGACTGTTTCGAACATAATGCGCGCGCTCGAGGCGGAAGGCCTCGTACGACGCGGCGCGTCGATCAAGGGCAAGGTCGGCAAGCCATCGGTGCCGATGGCGCTGGAACCTGGCGGCGTCACGTCTCTCGGTCTCAACATCGGGCGGCGTGCGGCCGAGATGGTCCTCGTCGACTTCACCGGCACTGTCCTTGCCGAGCGGATGACGCCTTATCCCTACCCCACACCGGCCGCCGTGCGCGCCTTCCTCCTTGATGCCATCCGCATGATCTTCGCCGACCGCCCCGGCGACCGTGCCCACCTTGCCGGCCTCGGCATCGCAATGCCCTACGAGTTGTGGAACTGGCTGGACTACGTCGACGCCCCCGAAGAGCTGATGAACGAGTGGCGCACCATCGCCATCGGAGCCTATCTGGGCGAAGCGACGGGCCTCGAGACCGTGGTCGAGAACGACGCGACCTCGGCCTGCGTCGCCGAGCATCTACTGGGGCGCGGTCACGAATACGCCGACTTCGCCTATTTCTTCCTCGGCGCGTTCCTCGGCGGCGGACTGGTGCTGAACGGCAAGGTCTATTCCGGCCGGAACGGCAACGCAGGCGCCTTCGGCTCGCTTCTGGTGCCGGATGGAACGGGCGACGTAGCCCAGCTTCTGGATGTTGCGTCGAACCATGTGCTCGAAAGACGCCTCGTCGAGGCCGGCATTGACGCCAACCTTCTGCGGACGCGTCCAGACGACTGGAGCGCACTCGAACCCCAGCTTTCCGAGTGGATCGCCTCGACCGGCCGCTACCTGGCCTTGGCTGCCACCTCGATTGCGGCCGTCGTCGATGTCGAGGCGGTGCTGGTCGAAGGCGCGGTGCCTGCCCCGGTGCGCGCCGCCCTCGTGTCACAGGCGCGAAGCACCCTTGAAACGCTCGACCGCACGGGCATCGCCACGCCAGACATCCGCGAGGCCAGCGTTGGCCGCGCCGCGCGCTCCATCGGCGCCGCACTCCTGCCGATCCACGCGCGTTACTTCCTGGCCTGATCCGGACGAGCAGAGCAGCGCGACCCGCCCCATCTCATCGGTCCGCAAATATCCCGGGGAGGTCCGGAGGGGCAGCGCCTCTCCGGCGGTCACCCCTCGCGGTCGACCCGCTGCAACAGCTTTCGCGCCGCGTCCTGCTCCGCCGCGCGCTTGGAGGACGCGCTGGCGCTTTCGCTCTCGCCCGTGGCAAGCCGCGCCTCGACAGTGAACAGCGGCGCGTGGTCCGGTCCCTCGCGCGCGGTCTCGGCATAGGTCGGCGGGACCTGGCCGCGCGCCTGCGCCCATTCCTGAAGCGATGTCTTGGGGTCGCGCGCGTCCGTCTCGACGCTGCGGATCCGGTCACCCCAGAGCCGCACGACAAGATCGCGCGCCGCCTCGAAGCCCGCGTCGCGGTAAACCGCGGCGATGACCGCCTCCATCGCGTCGCCGAGAAGAGCCTCCTTCCGCCGTCCGCCGGACATCGTCTCGGACCGCCCGAGCTTCAGGACCGCTCCCAGGTCGATCTGCCGGGCGACATCGGCGCAGGTCTCTTTCCGCACAAGCGCGTTGTAGCGCGGCGCAAGCACCCCTTCCGCGGCGTCCCTGTCGGTTTCGATCAGCGCCTCGGCGATGACGAGTCCCAGAACACGGTCGCCCAGGAACTCGAGCCGCTGGTTGTCGGGCCGTGTGACGGACGAGATGGAAGAGTGCGTGACGGCGCGGATCAGAAGGTCGTGCCGGGCGAAGCTGTGGCCGAGGCGCCGCTGGAAGGCTTCGAGCTCGGCCGAGAGCCGCATCAGTCGATCCGCTTGAAGAACCGGTCGGGCCGCCAGGTCCAGACGAAGAACAGGCTGCGACCGGCGGAAGAGAACATCACCCGGTCGGCGCGGCCGATGAGGTGGTCGAACGGGACGAAACCCACGCCTCCGGCGGCCTGTGGCACCCGGCTGTCGGTCGAGTTGTCACGGTTGTCGCCCATGAAGAAGAACTCGCCTTCGGGCACAGTGAAGACGCCGGTGTTGTCGAGACGTCCCGCGCTGACATCGAGGACCGAATGCTGGACGCCATTGGGCAAGGTTTCGACCGCCTGGTCCTTGGTGCAGGCATCGCCCTCGCGCGGTGCGCGTTCCTGGCAAAGCGGATAGGACCCGATCGGTCCCTGGCGCTCGTAGGTCTCGACGAACTGGCCGTCGGCGACCTGCGGCACGGGACTGCCGTTAAGGAAGATCTGGCCCGACTGCATCTGGATCGTGTCACCCGGAAGGCCGATCACGCGTTTGATGAAGTCCTGCCCGTTGACCGGGTGGCGGAAGACGACGACATCGCCGCGCTCGGGCATCGTGCCCATGATCCGGCCGTCGATGGGGCACATCGCGAAGGGGCAGGAAAACTGCGAATAGCCGTAGGCCATCTTGTTGACGAAGAGGAAGTCGCCGATCAGCAGCGTGTCCTTCATCGATCCCGACGGGATCCAGAAGGGCTGGAAGAACAGCGTCCGGAAAACCCCCGCGATCAGAAGCGCGTAGACCACTGTCTTGATGGTCTCGACGATCCCGTCCATCAGGGATCCCTCGGTCTCGCCGCCGCTCATGGTGGTCCTGCCTCTGTTAGCTTCGCGTTTCATGGGTGGTGGGCCGGAGAGTGTCAAGTTGGACCCTGGGTCCAACCGTCGGTCCAGAGCTTGAGCGGAAGGTCGCCCTCGCCCCGGAAATGGCCGGGGCGATCAGCCGGTGAGGGGACGCGCTTCGATCACGACGAAGGCCTGCGCCCAGGGATGGTCGTCGGTCAGGGTAACGTGGATGATCGCCTCGTGGCCGGGCGGCGTCATTTCGGTCAGACGCTCACGCGCCCAGCCTGTCACGGACATGACGGGCTGTCCGGTGCGCAGGTTCGACACGGCCATGTCGCGCCAGGCGATCCCCATGCGCAGGCCGGTCCCAAGGGCTTTGGAGCAGGCTTCTTTCGCCGCCCACCTCTTGGCGTAGGTGCCCGCGGTATCACTGCGACGCTCGGCCTTCCTCTGCTCGATCTCGGTGAAGCAACGATTCCGGAACCTGTCCCCGAAGCGGTCGAGCGTGCGTTCGATCCGCTCGATGTTGCAGAGATCGGTCCCGATGCCGAGGATCACGACCCGAAGTCCTCGGCGGTGATCTCTCCCGTCGCTTGATTGAGCATGACCTCGAGGATCCCTTCGTCGAACATCGTCGTCTCGGGATTGTAGACCCGCATCGGAACGCCAAGCCGTAGGCCCGTCGCGGGATCGTAGTCGGTTTCGAGACCTTCAAGCGACATCGACGCGTAGCCCATCGTGCCGTCGAACGACACGAGGCGGCACTGACGGATCCCAAGCTCGTCGTAGGGCGGCGAGACGATCATCAGGTGGAAAGGTGCGGCGGCGGGCTCGACCGTGTCCATCAGGGCGATACGCACCGCGCCGCTTGCGAAAGTGCGGGTGTTGTCCTCCCAGGGTTCGGCGATGGCTTCCGCGCGCGAGGCGTAGCCGTCGTCGCAAGGGCGCACTTCGGCCGCGGCGGCGGGAAGGGCGAGGACGGCCAGGAGAGGGACGGCGAGGCTGCGCATGGGCTGTCTCCGGTAACGGGTTCTTTGCGATCCAGAGATAAGCCGGGCCGACCGGAACACAAAGGGGCACCTCATGCGCCGTCTCCTTCTCCTCGCAGTCACGATGCTCGCTGGCTGCGGCGGGCAGGCCTGGAATACCACCGTCGCCGACCATCCGCAGGTCCGCGACGCGATGCTGGCGAGCGTCGTTCCCGGTCAGACCACCGAAAAGCGCTTCGTCTCTCAGTGGGGGATGCCGACCCAGAAGATCAATGAAGGGGCGGAGATCTCGTACGTCTATCGCAACATGACGAACCCGCCCGGCTACTACGCACCACAGTTCGGAACCAGCGCGGAATTCGTCGTGGCGGTGTTCCAGTACGGGCTCGCCATCGGCGCCTATTCCTCGGACACGCAGGGCTGCCGCGCGACCTTCGCGCCGCGCCCGCCGGGGCCGAACCTGGACAATCCCTCGACCGTCCACGCCGTCAACTGCGGCGTCGTCTACGACGGCTCAACCGAGCATCACCCGATCCGCGAGGGCATCGCCTGGATCGTTAACAGCGGCCGTTCCGGCGCAGGACGGCCGCGCGTCGCCGGGCCAGCGCCGCAGCCCGGCGTGACCGACGACAGCTACGGCGGAGGCAAGCTGAAATAACCGCCAAGGGCCTCCGGTGCTGGACAACACCCTGACTTCCTTGGCACACAAGCGCGTCAAGGGAGGCTCGGACATGGTCGATATCGCCGCGCGCGTCTGGAACCACAAGTGGAAGATCGACCCGATCGTCCGCTCCCTGATCGACACCGATTTCTACAAGCTTCTCATGTGCCAGTCGGTATTCCGCAACCGGCCCGACACCCGCGTCACCTTCAGCCTCATCAACCGCACCAAGGACATCCGCCTCGCCGAGTTGGTCGACGAGGGCGAGCTGCGCGAACAGCTCGACCACATCCGCTCGCTGTCGCTGAGCCGGGGGGAATCCACTTGGCTGCGCGGCAATACCTTCTACGGCAAGCGCCAGATGTTCCGCCCCGACTTCATGGAGTGGTTCGAGGGCCTGCGCCTGCCGCCCTATGAGCTGGAGAAGAAGGACGGACAATTCGAGCTGACCTTCGAAGGCGCCTGGCCGGAAGTGATGATGTGGGAAATCCCCGCCCTGGCTGTCCTGATGGAGCTCCGGTCCCGCGCCGTGTTGAAGGATTTGGGCAAGTTCGAGCTTCAGGTGCTTTACGCCCGCGCCATGACGCGGACCTGGGAAAAGGTCGAGCGTCTGCGCGCCATAGACGACCTCAAGCTCGCGGACTTCGGCACCCGGCGCCGGCACAGCTTCCTGTGGCAGGACTGGTGCGTGCAGGCATTGCAGGAAGGTCTGGGAAGCGCGTTCATCGGGACGTCGAATTGCCTCATCGCCAAGAACCGCGACCTCGAGGCAATCGGCACGAACGCCCACGAATTGCCGATGGTCTATTCCGCGCTGGCCGACAGCGACGAGGAGCTGTCGCAGGCGCCCTACCGCGTGCTGGCCGACTGGCAAGAAGAGCATGACGGCAACCTGCGCATCATCCTTCCCGACACCTACGGTACCGACCAGTTCCTCAAGAATGCCCCCGACTGGCTGGCGGGCTGGACCGGCATCCGGATCGACTTCGGGCGATCCGGCCGAGGGCGCCGAGACCGCTATCGCGTGGTGGAAGGCGCGCGGCGAGGATCCGAAGCGCAAGCTCATCATCTTCTCGGACGGGCTCGACGTGGAAAAAATCGTCGAGCTTCACGACCGCTTCGCCGGACGCGCGCGCGTCAGCTTCGGCTGGGGCACGATGCTGACGAATGATTTCCGCGGCCTCGTGCCTGGCGACGGATTGGCGCCCTTCAGCCTCGTTTGCAAGGCGGTCAGCGCAAACGGCCGCCCTACCGTCAAGCTGTCCGACAACCCGCGCAAAGCCATGGGGCCCGAGGACGAGATCGTGCGCTACAAGCGCGTCTTCGGCGTGGGTGCTCAGGATGAGATCGAGGTCGTCGTCTGAGGCCTCAAAAGCGGACGCGCGCCTTGATGGGCAGGTGATCCGAGGCCACGCGCGTCACGCGGTTCTCGATCACGGACGCATCGGTCAGCGTCACACTGCCGTTGAGCGCGAACCGGTCCAGCGCCGCGACAGGCCGCGACGCGTGGTAAGTCCGGCCGGGAGAGTGAACTTCGAAGCCCGTCAGCGCTTCGAGCCCGTGCTCGGTCGACCATTCGTTGAAGTCGCCCATGATGACCGTCGGCATCTCGTCCATCGCCTCGAGCCGCGTGCGGATCGTGGCAAGCTGCTGACGGCGCGACGACCGGACGAGCCCAAGGTGGACGGCGACGATCCGCAGACCCTTTCCCTTGCCTGTTACGTCGACCACAAGCGCCCCACGCGGCTCGAACCCCGGCAGGTGGATCGAGTGGCGTGCCGCGACCTTCAGGTGCGGTGCCAGAAGGATCGCGTTGCCATGCCAGCCGATCGAGCAATCGTGGCCGCCCGCGTCGGCGGGCTCCATCCCGATCTCACGCTCGACGATGTCCGTTGTCAGGGCGGCCGGACGGCGACCCAGACGCTTGTCCGCTTCCTGAAGCGCCACGACGTCGGCTTCGAGACTGGCGATCACCGAAGCTATGCGGTGAGGATCGCGCCGACGATCCAGCCCGATGCACTTCCGTATATTCCAAGTCGCCAGCGTGAGGGACGTCATGCCGCCCTTTTCCTTTCGCTTTCGCGTATCATATTTGAACCATGATCGACCGCAGGGACATTCCCTACACCACCTGGGTTATCTGGGGCGTGCTCGTCGCCTCAGCAACCTGGGGTCTGTTCAGCCTGCACTGGACCAACACCATCGTGTCGATTGCGGCACTTCTTCTCACCGTCCTGCCGGTCACCTTTGCGGAACGCTACAAAATTCGGCTCCCCCTGCCCTTCATGGCGGCGATCTCGATCTTCGTGTTCTCGACGCTCTTCCTGGGCGAGGTCTTCGACTTCTACGAGCGATTCTGGTGGTGGGACCTTGTCCTGCACGGCATCTCGGCCGTGGGCTTCGGGATTGTCGGCTTCCTGTTCGTCTTCTACCTGTTCCAAGGCGATCTCTACGCAGCACCGCCTTGGGCGCTTGCCCTCTTTGCCTTCTCCTTCGCCGTGACCATCGGGACGATGTGGGAAATCTTTGAGTTCGCCATGGACCAGTCGTTCGGCCTCAACATGCAGAAGAGCGGCCTCGTCGATACTATGTCGGACCTGATCGTCGACGCCTGCGGAGCGTTCATCGGTTCCTTCTCGGGTTTTCTCTGGCTCAAGGGCATCCAGCACGGTCTGTCGCCCTTGATCGAGGAATTCGTCCAGCGCAACCGCACCGGCTTTCACAAGCTGCGCCGCCGCGACCGTACGCCGTCCGAATGATGCCGCCGCTCGTCCGCCTCTACGTCCGCGAGACGCTGCTGGGGCTGGCGCTTGGGATCCTGTTCAGCATGGCGCTCGTGGTGCTGAACATCGGCAACCTCCGGCACCTGATCGACACGGTCGAAGGAGGGTGGCTGGCGTTCCTGATGCTGTCGTTCTTCAACGGAATCGTCTTCGCAGGCGTGCAGTTCGGCGTGCGCGTCATGCTAATGGCCGAACGGGACGACTGAGGTTCAGCCGCCGAAAGCCAGGCGATATCGCTCAAGCTCTTCGGGAATGAGGACATAGATCTCCTCGGGCGGCGTCGTCAGGGCGTGCTGCATCAGCAATGGGTCGACACCCATCTCGTCGAGGAAGGCCATCACCATGCCTTGCCCTCGCTGGACGTCCTCGACGGCAAGGAACGCGGGCAAAAGGGAGTTTTCGCCGAAATAGTGCTGGTGGACACCCACGCGGGACGACCTCGGCACGTCGCGCGTCACGCCTCCGGCCAACATGTAGGGACAGGCCGAGAAGCAGACCCCGCCGGATGCAATGGCGCTCGATGCGTCGGCCGCACGAATGGCGCGTCCGATTTCGAGCGCATCCATGACCGATCCGCCGGGGCTGTCGAGCGTCACGGTTTCGATGCTGCGCGACGCGAGCAACTCGGCCACGCGCGTGCCATCTCCGGCGGCTATGGTGCCGCGCAGGACCAAGCTGTCGCCTTCGGGCAGGATCGACAGCCGGTCAGGATAAGTCTCGCCGCCAGGCATGGCCTCGCGTCGCGCCGGATCGCCTGGAACGCCCGAGGGGTCGTACTGCCGGCGCTGGTCGCCTGGGCGGATCGGCTGATCGAGGGAGGGCGCATCGGCCGAACGGAACGGCGAGCCGGTGTAGGCGCCGCCGAGATCGCCCACGACGAGAGCGAGCGCTATGAAGGCCTGGAAGCCCAGAAGCCAGCGCAGGCTGCGCGAGACGGTGAGCTCTCTCATTCGGGTTTCGTCCGGATAGGGACCGGGGGTGTCGCGGGCCGGGCCGGCGGTTCAGCGGTATGGCCGAGTACATCCTCGACATCCCGGGCCGCGCGAAGGGCGGCGCGCAATTCGGCGAGCGTCAGGGTATCCTCCACCGACACTCGGTCTCGGCCCGCGCGAATGGCGGACTGAACAATCGTCAGGATGAAGACGAGAACCGCCGGAAGGAGGTCGATGGCGATGGCACCGGCCCATGACGGGATGAAGTTGCCCGCGTAACGAATGACGGCATCGGCGGTGGAGATGGGGGTATAGACCGTCTCCTCCGGCTGCTCCATCGCCATGACCTCGGCTGCGGCGGCCCGAAGCGTCTCGGCCCTTTGCCCCAGAACGTCGAGGACACTCGTAATCGTTTCGGCCTGTCCCGTGCGGATGTCGTCGGTGGCGCCGTCGAGCCTCGGCATGACGACGGTGGCCGACAAATCCTGCGCCGCCCGTTCGACCAAGGGCGCGACCGACAGTTGGCGAAGCTGCGTGACGATCCCGGCAAGACGCACCGCCTCTTCGGAGAATTCCACCGAACGCGCCTCGACCGGCCCCGGCTCGACCGTCAGGCCGCGCATCCGCGACAGTATCTCGTTACCCTGCTGGAAGGCGGCCTCGACCAGCGGCTCCTGTGCCACGATCTGGGCTTCCAGCGCCTCCAACTCGTCGGCCTTCTGAGTGAGAACGCGAAACACGGCACCCCGACCGGCGACGCCAGACAGGTCGCCCGTCGCCTCCTGCGCGCTCAGGTCGTCGAAGGACTGGCGCACACGCTCGACATCGCGGCTGAGACCTTGCCCCGAGACCGCTATGGCATGGGCTCGCTCAAGCGAGGACTGATAGTCCTGCACTGTCCGCGCGAGGTGCTGCTCCACAGCCGCCGCGCCGGCAAGTGCTGCCGCGTTCAGCCAGGACGACATCGCCACGATCGCAACGCATCCAAGCGCCATCGACAGCAGAAGTCCCATTCGGGCCGAAGCGCCGCGCACGGCGGGCAGAAGGCGCATCATGTAGGACCAGAAGACGAAGATGCCGACCGAGACCGCGACCGAATAGGCGAGGGCTGCAAAGGTTGTCAGCGCGCCCGTGTCGTCGAGAAGGCCGCGCACGCCGAGGTAGGTGTAGATGCCCGAGGCCGCCGCGAGCACGCCAAGCGCCGTGCCGGTGAAGGTGTCGAGCCAGCCAAGATGACCCTCGAGCGCCTTCGCATCGCGGGCCGCGCGGGCTTCCGCCTCGCTCATCGTCCTGTCGTCCATGTAAAATCTCCCGGCCGGTCCGCTGTTATATGGGGCCGGGTCGGCGGGAGAAAAGTGACGGGACCACCGCAACCGTAGGGGCAACTAAATTCCCGAGGACCCGTTTTCACAGGTGGGCGCCAGGTAGCCGGACCACGATCCGGTCAGAGCCAGCTCCCTCGGAAGTATTTAAGGCCACCGGAATTTGACCCCGGCACGGGAAGGGCAGTACCCGCCACCGCCGAGATGTAAGCGTCACGCTCGCCTCCGGCAAGGGCCTCCTTGGGGCTTGTCAACTGTTTACCTTTTGTTCACACTTGAGGACATGCCTGACGATCTTCAGATGAAACCCGGACAGCTTCTTGCGCGCGGTGTGTGCCGCCACCTCGTCAGCCACGATTTCGTGACCGTCGAGGAGCTGACGCCCGCGCCTGGACTGCGCGTCGACATCATGGCTCTTGGTCCCCGTGGAGAAGTCTGGATCGTCGAATGCAAGTCCTGCCGAACCGACTTCACGTCTGACGGCAAGTGGCACAATTACCTGGAATGGTGCGACCGCTATTTCTGGGCGGTGGACGAAGCCTTTCCGACCGACCTGCTCCCCGAGGGCACCGGCCTCATCATCGCCGACCAGTACGATGCCGAGATCATCCGCATGGCGCCTGAAACGAAGCTCGCGGGCGCTCGGAGAAGGGTGATGGTGCAGAAGTTCGCACGCCACGCCGCGCTGAGGTGGCACGCGGCCCGCGATCCGGGGTTCAGCGTTTCCTGGGGCCTCTAGAGGACGTGTCGCCCTGCGCCCGCGCCTTCGCCGCGGCGGCGCGGATCTCGTCGGCGATCTCCTCGGCTTCTTCCGGCTCGAAATCCATCGGTATCTGGATGCCGTTCCCCTCGATGTAGAGCCGGACCATGCCAAGGCTTGTCGGCCCGATCTGGAGGTTCGCCTCGACGTTGCTTTCCTTGTTGATGCCCATGTCCGCTGTCTCCGTTCCGCGCGGCAGGTAGCGCGAGGCCGAACGCCCGGCAAGCGCCATTCGCTTGACTCAGTCAAATGATTTGCGCATCGTCGTGATATGACACTCGACGCCATAGACCGGATCCGGGCCTTCAACCGAAGCTACACCGCAAGGATGGGGCTCCTCGAACGCGACTATCTCTCCTCGGACATGACCGTCACGCAGGTGCGCGTCCTCTATGAACTCTGCGAGGACGGCCCCGCGAGCCTGCGCGACCTCGCGACCCGGCTCGATCTCGACGAAGGGTACCTCAGTCGCCTCGTCGACCGTTTCGTACGGCGGGGCTGGGTCCGCAAGGAGACCCCTCCCGACGACGCCCGCCGCCGCGTGATCGTGCCACTGGACGCAGGTCGCGCCGCCTTCGAACCTCTCAAGGAACGCTCCCGGCTCGAGGTCGCGCGCAGGCTCGGCGGCGCCGAAGCCGAGGCCGTGGCATCCGCCATCGCGGCCGTGGATCGGTCGCTGGCAAGCGTTGATCCGGCGGAGGTCACCCTGCGCGACCTGGCCATCGGTGATGCGGGCTGGCTGGTCCAGCGCCACGGCGAGCTCTACGCCCGCGATGAAGGCTTCGACGCAACCTTCGAGGCGCTGGTGGCCGAGATTCTCGCCGCCTATATCCGGACCCGAGACTCCACGGAACGCGCCTGGATCGCCGAACATCAGGGCACGCGGCTCGGCTCGATCTTCTGCGTCCGGTCCGGCAAATCCGGCGTGGCGAAGCTGAGGCTCTTCCTTCTCGAACCCCGCGCGCGGGGCCTGGGTCTGGGGCAGCGGCTGCTTGACGAATGCATGGCCTTCGCTCGCAACAAGGGGAACCGCACGCTTCGTCTCTGGACGCACGAAAGCCACCGCGCGGCCTGCGCACTCTATGCCCGGAACGGCTTTGAGCTGGTTCGCTCCGAGCCGAAAACCTCGTTCGGCGTACCGGTGGTCGAACAGGAATGGGAGCTTGGATTAAGCTGATCTCGCGCCTTGCAATCGACGGCGACGGGCGCTAGGGAAGCTGTCGTGCCGCCTTAGCTCAGTTGGTTAGAGCGCTGGAATGTGGATCCAGAGGTCCCCTGTTCAAGCCAGGGAGGCGGTACCATCTTCCCCCTCCCGATCACCCGGCGACGAGACCGATCCCGTAGAAGATGATGGCCGACAGGATGGCCGCCGCCGGCACGGTGATGATCCATGCGGCGATGATGGTCAGGAAGTGCGAGCGTCGGACCAGCTTGCGTCGTCGACGCTCCTCGGGCGCGATCTCGGGGCGGTCGGGCATGGCGACGCGCATCTGCCGCATCCGTCGCTCGGAATGCCACTCGCGGAAGAAACCCACCCCGAAGACGGCGCCGACCGCGATGTGGGTCGAACTGACGGGCAGCCCAAGCCAGCTTGCAAGGATGACCGTGATTGCCGCCGACAAGGCCACGCAATAGGCGCGCACGGGGTTCAGCTTGGTGATCTGGCTTCCCACCATGCGGATCAGTTTGGGCCCGAAGAGGAATAGTCCGAACGAGATGCCGAAGGCGCCAATGACCATCACCCAGACGGGAATCGTGACGTCGTGGGTAAAATCTCCCGTGCCCGATGCCTGCACGATGGCCGCCAGAGGCCCGACCGCGTTCGCCACGTCGTTCGCTCCATGGGCGAAGGACAGAAGGGCGGCGGAGACGATGAGCGGGATGCCGAACAGCACCTTCAGCGACCGGTTGCGGTTATCGAGTCCTCGCGCCTGTCGCCGGGTCACTGGGATCATCGCCAGCCAGAAGGCCACGCCCACGGCCAGGCCGATCAGCAGGGCCGCCGAGAGCGAAAGGTCGATGAGCGATTTGAGGCCCTTCAGTGCCAGATAAGCCGCGAAGGTTCCCGCCATGATGCCGACCAGCACAGGCACCCACACCCGCGCGGCCGCGATCTTGTCGTCGCGGTAGACAATGCGCGACTTGATGAACCACAAAAATCCCGCCGCCACGGCACCGCCGAGGACCGGTGAGACGACCCAGCTCGCTGCGATGGCCCCCATGGTGCCCCAGCTGACGGCGCCGAAGCCCGCCGCCGCGATGCCGGCGCCCATCACGCCGCCGACGACCGAGTGCGTCGTCGACACGGGCGCACCGATCCAGGTCGCGAGGTTGACCCAGAGCGCCGAGGACAGAAGTGCGGCCATCATCGCCCAGACGAAGACCTGCGGCGACCCCATGCTTTCCGGAGCGATGATACCCTTGGCGATGGTGGACACGACGTCGCCTCCCGCGAGGAGCGCTCCGGCGCTTTCGAAGATCGCCGCAATGGCGATGGCGCCGCCCATGGTCAACGCGTTCGCGCCCACGGCCGGCCCCATGTTGTTGGCGACGTCGTTTGCGCCGATGTTCAGCGCCATGTAGGCCCCGAAGACCGCAGCCACGACGACAACCAGCGTGTTGGACGTCTGCCCGAAGAAGACGGCGGCGGCGAGTCCCGCGACGATCACGAAGATCAGCGAAACCCCGGCTCCGACCATGGGCCGCGCGACGTAGGCCGTCGCGACCTCGAGGTTCGAGAACCGGCCCAGGTCGCGGTCCAGCGTCTCGAGGTGGCGTGCCTCGAAGTCCCTGCTTTCCATCGTCTTGCCCCCTTGGAAGCTAGGGGCCATGACTTAGTGGGGAACGCCTACCGGATCAACCAGAGGTGTCAGAGCGCCCTCAGGATCGACTTGAGTTCCGGTTCCTGCACGAGGGTCGCGGCCTCTTCGGGGCTGACCCACATGCGGTTGCGCTGGTGCGCTTCGGGGAACGAGGCGGCAAGACTCCGGACCTCGATGGGAAATACCAGAGTTTCGACCGGGACGCCCCAGCCCTCGTCATAGGTCTTGGTGTAGGTATAGCTGCCTATCGCCTCGTCCCGCGCCTCGCCGTCCGACACGCCGGCTTCTTCCCACGCCTCCTGAAGCGCCGATCCGGGTGCGTCCTTGCCTTGGATCGGCCAGCCCTTTGGCAGGATCCACCGACCGCTACCGCGGCTGGTGACAAGCAGGATCTCGCGCCCGGCATCGCCCATGCGCCAGCACAACGCGGCGACCTGGAGTCGCGGCGGGCGCCGCAGCATGGGACGGACAAATCCGTCCCAGGCGTGCCTGAGGTGGTGGAGCATCGAAGAACCTGCCATATGTCGTTATTCTGATTAAGAAAATCATATAACATCAGATGAAGAAACGCAAACCGCGGGCAAATATCGACGATCTGGCGTGGCCCGCCTGCACAGGGTTCTGCTGGAGCGCGAGCGATGGACTTCCTCTTCGACGGCCCCGACACTGCCGACATCACCTTCCTTTTCGCCCACGGCGCGGGGGCGGCGATGGACGCACAAGCGATGACGCTCTTTGCCCGCGCCTTCTCTGACGCAGGTCTTCGCGTCGCCCGTTTCGAGTTCGGGTACATGGCGGCGCGGCGGACGGGAACGCGCAAACCCCCACCTCGCGCCGAGACGCTGATTTCCGAAACCTTGGCAGCCGTCGAAGCGCTTGGCGCGCACCGGCTTCTCATCGGTGGAAAATCCATGGGCGGTCGCGTCGCCAGCATGGCGGCGGATGGGCTATTGGCGGCGGGCCGCGTCGTCGGCTTGGCCTGTCTCGGCTACCCGTTCCATCCGCCGGGCAAGCCCAGCCAGCTGCGGACGTCGCATCTCGAGACGCTGGTGACCCCCACGCTCATCTTCCAGGGCACTCGCGACCCTTTCGGCAGCAGGGACGAGGTCGCGACCTATGCGCTGTCCCCCGCCATCGATGTCCACTGGATGGAGGATGGCGACCACGACCTGAAGCCGCGCAAGCGCGAGACGGGGGCCACGCAAGCCGACTATGCCGTGCGGATCGCCAACAAGGTCGCTGCCTGGGCCTCTGCCCTGCCCTAGGCGTTGGCCTTGTCCCAGTCGCGGCGGATCTTCTTCGCCAGCGACCAGCGGTGGACCTCGGACGGTCCGTCGTAGATGCGGAAGGCTCGCACCTCGCGGAAGATCTGCTCCACGACCGTTTCGTCCGACACGCCCGTTGCACCCATGACCTGCACGCAGCGGTCGGCCACCCGCATCAGCGCCTCGCTGACCGCCACCTTCGTCATCGAGCTTTCGACGATGGCCGCCTCGCCCCGGTCTAGCGCATCGGCGCACCAGTCGATCATCAAGCTGCACTGGCGCAGGTCGATCATGTTGTCGGCCAGCATGAAGCCCACGCCCTCGTGGTCGATCAGCCGCTTCCCAAAGGCCTCGCGGCGGCAGACGTAGTCGGTCGCGATCTCCTGCGCCCGCAGGCAGGCACCGAGCCACCGCATGCAATGCGTCAGCCGCGCGGGTGCAAGCCTCACCTGCGCATAGCGAAAGCCCTCTCCCGGCGCGCCCAGCATCTGGTCGGCGGGCACGCGCAGGTTCTCCAGCGCCACCGTGCAGTGCCCGCCCGGCAAGGAGCTGTCGATGGTATTCGGAATGCTCTCGATCCTCACGGCCGGATCGGGCAGCTCGATGACGAACATGCAGGCGCCCTCGTCTGCCTTCGCCATGACGATGCCGATGCCCGCCTGTCCAGCCTGCGTGATCCAGCGCTTGCGGCCTTCGATCACCCAGTGGTTGCCGTCCTTCCGGCAGGTGGTCTTCATCATCGACGGGTCCGACCCCGCACCACCCTCTGCTGCGGGCTCGGTCATGAAGAAGGCCGACCGCACTTCTCCCCGAAGCATCGGCGCCAGGAAGCGTTCCTTGACCTCCGCGCTGCCGATGGCGCCCAGAAGAAACATGTTTCCTTCGTCGGGCGAGGCCGTGTTGACGGCCAAAGGCCCGAGCGGCGAAAGGCCCGAGGCGATCAGCACCTTGGCGGTGTCCCGGTGCGACAGGTGGCTGCCGTCGGCGCGGATGTGCGGCGTCATCACGCCATGCTCGCGGGCAAGGGCGCGCAGTTCCGCCGTCAACTCGGGCGCGGGAGCACCGTGGTGATCCCGTCTCGGGTCGCGTTCAAAAGGAATGACGACGCCGCGGACGAAGCTCTCGACCCGCTCGGCAAGGGTTTCGGCCTCGGTCACTTCGGCGCCATGCGGATCGCGCCGTCCAGCCGGATAACCTCGCCGTTCAGCATCGGGTTCGTGACGATGGCCTCGACCAGTTGCGCGAACTCATCGGGGTCTCCCAAGCCGCGACGGAAAGGGCACCTGCGCGGCGAGCGACGTTTGCGCGTCTTCGGGCAGAGAGGCAAGAAGCGGGGTCAGGAACAGACCCGGCGCAACGGTCATCATGCGAATGCCGTAGCGCGCGAATTCCCGTGCGACCGGCAGCGTCATGCCTGCGATGCCGGCCTTCGACGCGGCATAGGCCGGCTGGCCGATCTGCCCATCATAGGCGGCGACAGAGGCGGTCGCGACGATCACGCCCCGTTCCTCGCCGACCGGCTCGGCGGTATGGAGGCGCGCAGCGAACTTCGACAGGACGTTGAAGGTGCCGAGAAGGTTGACGTTCACGATCTTCGAGAACTCGGCGAGAGGCAGCGCCTTGCCTTCGCGCGAGATAACCTTGGCGGGCGGCCCGATGCCGGCACAGGACACGAGAATGCGCTGACGCCCCGAAAAGGCCTCCGCCGCGTCCAGCCCATCCACAACGCTGGTCTCGTCGGTGACGTCGACGCGGACGAAGCGGCCACCGATCTTCGCGGCCTGTCCCTCGCCCATCTCGGCGTTCAGGTCGAAGAGCGTGACCCTGGCTCCTGCCTTCGCCAGACGCTCCGCCGTCGCGGCCCCAAGGCCCGAGGCCCCGCCCGTGACCACTGCGCCCGCACCTTCGATCCGCATGGCGTTCCTCCCTGTTTCTCCCGGTATAGCCGACGGGTCCGTCCGGGCAAGCTTGCGGGAGGCTGCGTTCCGGGTCAGGTATCGGGAATGGCGCTTGCGGTCATCGCTGACATCCACGGCAATCTCTCGGCGCTCGACGCCGTCCTCTCCGACATCGCGCGCCGGGGCGTGTCGCGGATCGTGAACCTGGGCGACTGCCTGTCCGGTCCCCTCGATGCGCGCGGCACATCAGAGCGGCTGATGGCGCTGGACCTGCTGACCGTGCGCGGCAATCACGACCGCCAGCTCATCGACCGCCCCGCCGACCGGATGGGGCTTTGGGAGACTTGGTGCATCGGCGATCTCGACGAAGCTCATCTCGACTGGCTGAGGGCTCTGCCGCCGGTGCTGGAGGTCGAGGGCGCGCTCCTATGCCACGGCACGCCGGAAAGCGACGAGACGAACTGGCTGGATGAGCGTGTTGGTTCAGGTCTGGTTTTGCGCCCTGCGGAGGAAATCGCCGTCAAGGTCGCGGGCCTGCCGCAGACTCTTTTCCTGTCGGCCCACACTCACGTCCCGCGCATCGTGCGGCTGTCGGACGGGCGGCTTTGCGTCAATCCCGGCTCTGTCGGATGCCCCGCCTACGCCGACACCCGCCTCGATCCGCCCTTCCGGATGGAGACCGGGGCGCCTGACGCACGCTATGCCATCGTGGAGCGGCAGGACCACACCTGGAGCGCCGCCCTGATCGCGGTGCCCTACGACACGACGCCGATGGTCAGACTCGCCGAGAAAAGAGGTGCCGACGACTGGGTCTACGCCCTGACGACGGGCCGCATCCCGCTCTAGTCCGTCTGAACCTCGACCCTTTGCCGGAGAGCGCCCGTGACACGGTCGTAGATCAGGATCTCGCCGCATCCGTCACGACGGCGAACCAGCCTTCGCCCTGCGTGAACGCTGTGGCGGTGGCACCCGCGGGCAAAACCACGTTCGCCGGCACGTCGACGCGCGTGGCGTCCGCGAACCGCATGACAAAGAGCGCGACGATGGTTAGAACGCCGAGGATCATGGTGAGGGTCAGGACCGTCACCAGCCCCTTCAGGAACCTCACGGTTCCGTCCCCCGGAGACCCTGCCCCGCCTATGTCGTCGCCTTCGTCCCGCATCGTCCTCGTCACCATCGCGGCGGATCCTCCGCCGCGACTTGATAAGGCGCTGGCCCGCGATGTGCCAGAGGAGGCGCATCTCTCGCGTTCGCGCCTCGCGCGTCTGCTGTCGGACGGGGCGGTGACGAAGGACGGTGAGGCCGTGACCGACATCAAGGCAAAGGTCGCGGAAGGCGAGACCTACGAGATCCTCGTCGAGGAGGCAGCCGAGACCGAGATGGTCGCGCAAGACCTTCCGCTGACGATCGTGCACGAGGACGCAGACCTCATCGTCATCGACAAGCCTGCGGGTCTCGTCGTTCACCCCGCGCCCGGATCGCTTTCGGGCACGCTGGTGAACGCGCTCCTGCACCATTTCGGTGGCGATCTCTCGGGCGTCGGCGGCGAGAAGCGCCCGGGTATCGTCCACCGGATCGACAAGGACACGTCGGGCCTGCTCGTCGTCGCCAAGTCCGACGCGGCGCACCACGGGCTCGCCCGCCAGTTCGCTGCACACACCGTCGACCGAAGCTATTCGGCGCTCTGCCACGGCGTCCCAAGCCCCGGCGATCCGAGACTTGCCGGCGTGCGAGGCGCGTCCTTCGAGGCGGGCGGCGTCCTGAAGATCACCACGCAGCTCGCGCGACACAGGACCGACCGGCAGCGACAAGCGGTTCTCTTCGATGGCGGGCGACACGCAATCACGCGCGTCTCTCTGCGCGAGGCGTTCGGCAGCCACGCCGCCTTCGTCGAGTGCCGGCTCGAGACAGGCCGGACACACCAGATCAGGGTCCACATGGCACACGTGGGACATGCACTGATCGGCGACCCGACCTATGGCGGACGACGGAAACTGCCTCAGGATGCGCCCGGCGCGGCGGAAGCGCAGGCGTTCCGGCGGCAGGCTCTTCATGCCGCGTCGCTTGGGTTCATCCACCCGGTGACTGGAGAGGCGGTCCGTTTCGAAAGCCCGCTGCCTGAAGACCTTTCCGCGCTTCTAGCCGCTCTGCGGGGCATCAGCGGCGACTGAAACACTTTACGCGCAAACCGCACAACTGCGTGAGCCCGAACGGATTCGGTGGCCTGCGCGGCCTCGACGCTACATGCTGTCCCTCGAACCGAGAGACCAACCTCTTGCAGTCTTCACCCCTTGAACTGAACAGATCAGTTCACTATGTATGTTAAGCGCCCTAACATGGGTGCAGACAGGGAACGGACGACATGGCAAATTACAGCACACTTCCAGCGCCTTCTCCCGAAGGAGGCCTCAACCGGTATCTCCAGGAGATCCGGAAGTTTCCGATGCTTGAGCCGGAACAGGAATACATGCTCGCCAAACGGTGGGTCGAAGATCAGGACACCGAGGCCGCACATCAGCTTGTGACCTCACACCTGCGCCTCGCGGCCAAGATCGCCATGGGCTATCGCGGCTATGGCCTGCCGCAGGCCGAGGTCATCTCGGAGGCGAACGTGGGCCTGATGCAAGCCGTGAAGCGCTTCGACCCGGAAAAGGGCTTCCGCCTCGCGACCTATGCGATGTGGTGGATCCGCGCCTCGATCCAGGAATACATCCTTCGGTCCTGGAGCCTTGTGAAGCTCGGCACGACCTCGGCGCAGAAGAAGCTGTTCTTCAACCTGCGCAAGGCCAAAGCCAGAATTGGCGCTCTCGAAGAGGGCGACCTTAGGCCCGAGCATGTCGAGCGGATTGCGAACGACCTGAACGTCACGCACGACGAGGTCATTTCGATGAACCGGCGCATGTCGGGCGGAGACGCCTCGCTGAACGCCACGATCTCGGCGGACGGCGACGGTGCGGCGCAATGGCAGGACTGGCTGGAAGACGAGGATGCCGACCAGGCTTCGGACTATGCCGAGCGGGACGAACTCGAAATTCGTCGCGAACTGATGGCCGAGGCGATGACCGTCCTCAACGAGCGCGAGCAGGACATCCTGACGCAACGCCGGCTGATGGACAGCCCGGTAACGCTTGAGGAACTGTCGGGCCAGTACGGCGTCAGCCGCGAGCGAATCCGCCAGATCGAGGTACGCGCCTTCGAGAAACTGCAGCACAAGATGCAGGATCTCGCGAAGCAGAAGGGTATGCTCGAACCGGCGTGAGCCTTCGGCGGCGACGGCGACGACAAACAGGCCCTCGGAGCAATCCGGGGGCCGTTTTCTTATGGGCCAACGATCCCAAGGGTCGGTCAGGATCTCGGAACTTTCGCTTCGACGACCGTGTTTGCCTGAAGCACCGCAAGGAGAGAAACGATGACCCAGCAAGAACGCATCGAGGACGAGATCGTTGGTCTGGAGAAGATCCTATTGGGATGCGATCAAGCGGAAGGACGGCAAGACGACCGCCAGCTTGTCAGGCAAGACCAGCCTCGTGACGGGCGCGAACGGCGTTATGTCGATCGAGAAGGACAAGATGGGCTCCATGACGGAAGAGGGATCGTGGGAGCTCAAGTCCTATGAATTCTCCGACGTTTCGGTCGTGACACCGTCGCCCGACGTCGCAATCATCGTCTACAAGGTCACTCAGACAGTATCCATGGACGGCACGGACCGGGAATTCACCGCAGCCGATAGCTCGACATGGATCCGCGGCAGCGCGGGCTGGGAATGTCATGCGCACAGCGAGACGATCCTGAGCGACCAGAAGGCCGCCTGAGCCGTCATAGGTCCTGCGTGAACTCGCTGACGAGCGACGACAGGACTGCGTGCATCGCTCTCGGACGCGACCCTGTCAGCCCAAGCTCACGCTCGTGTATCTCTCGTTGGCGGTCGGCGCTGTTGCCACCCAGAAGGATATCGCGCGCGCCTTCGATCTCGGCGAGGCAAGACAGGGCTTCGGCATCCTCGGAGAGAAGCTCGATCATCTCTTCGAGTAGATCCGCGAAAGGCACGACCTCGCCCCGGCCGAAGTCGATCAGCCCTTCCGTCATGCCATAGCGCTGCGCGCGCCAGCGGTTCTCGCCCACAAGAAACTGGTCGTAGATCCGCCAGCGCTGGTTCTTCACCTTCAACCGCCAAAGCATCCGCATCAGGCATTGCGTGAGCGCCGCGATGGACAGCGCGTGTTCCATGCGCGGACTCATGTCGCAGATGCGGCTTTCCAGAGTGGGGAACCGGTCCGACGGACGCATGTCCCACCAGACCTTTGTCGCGTCCTCGATGGCGCCGGTCCGCACGATGGCCTCGACCGCGCGGCGATAGCTGCCGTGGCTTTCGAGGCGCGGCGGCAGCCCGGTCCGGGGCAGGTTGTCGAAGACGGTCAGTCGATAGCTGGCCAGACCCGTATCCTCGCCCTGCCAGAAGGGCGAGGAACAGGACAGCGCAAGGAGATGAGGGAGAAAATAGGTCGCCTGGTTCATCAGGTCGATCCGCAGGTCGTCGTCCTCGATCCCGATGTGGACGTGCATGCCCGAAATCAGCAGTCGCCGCGCCACCCCGGCGAGGTCATGGCTGAGCGCGTTATACCGATCCTTGTCGGTATGAGCTTGGGTCTTGTAGTCCGCCGTCGGGTGGCAGGACGCGGCAAGCGGCACGAGGCCATGACGTCCGACGGTCTCGGCCACGGTGGAGCGAAGTCGCCTCAGAATCCTCGCGCGCTTCGGCGATCGTCTGGCACACGACCGTGCCGATCTCGACCTGGCAGCGCAGGAATTCAGGCGACACCTGCTCGCCGAGGGCGGCGCGGCATTCCTCCATCAACTCGGGCGTCGCCTCGGCGAGGTCGAGTGTGTCCCGGTCGACCAGAAGGTATTCTTCCTCGATCCCCATGGTGAATGTCGGCTCGGTCATGATGGCCCTCCCCCGGCTCATAGAATAGCCCGCAGCCCTCCACGGCAAGCGTCACCCTCCTGTCATCAAAGCGAAACCCTCGCGTTACGCGGCAGGCGCATCCTCACAGGCGAATGGCCACGAGGGGGAACCGGGACCATGTTCGCTGCCGATGTGTATCTGATCGGGGCCCAGAAGTCGGGCACCACATTCCTGGCGTCGCGGCTCGGCCGCAGCCCGGAGGTCTGCCTGTCAGACCCGAAAGAGCCGCAGTTCTTCAGCCTGCACTATCAGAAGGGCTTCGATGCCTACCGCCGGACGTTCCGCGATCCCGGCGCGCGGCTCAAGGTCGACGCCTCGACGACCTATACCTTCCTGCGCCCCGCGCATCGTCTCTCGGACGGTGATGCGCCGGGCCTCACCGCCCCCGTTCCGCAGCGCATCCGCGAGGTCGCGCCGCACGCGCGGTTCGTCTACGTCATGCGCGATCCGGTCGAGCGCGCCATGTCGGCCTGGCGTCACATCCATCGCGGTGAACGCGCGCCGGACGGACCGCTGTCACTGCCCGACGTTCTGGACGCCGACCCGATGCTCGAGCTGGTGGGACGTTACGCCGACCAGATCGAGCGCTACCTCGCCGAATTTCCGCCCGAGAGGTTTCTATTCCTTAGGTTCGAGGACCTGACCCTTCGCGCCCCGGAGGTCCTGACCCAGCTGGCGCGTTTCCTTGACCTCGACGATGCGCCGCTTCTTGCAGCCCAGCACGCGGATGAAACCCATGCCGCCCACGGCCTGAGCGTCGCGGGTCGGCTGGCGAAGCGTGTGCCCGGTGTCAAAGAGGCCGTTCGCCGCCGCCTGCCGCCATCGGTGCGGAGCCGTATCGCCGATCTCGTCCTGCGCCGGCCAGCACCGAAAGTGGCCTTCACCGGCCATGACACGGCAGCCGAGCGCTTTGCCAGTGACCGCAGCCGGGTGATGGAACTGACCGGTCTCGCAGTTTGACCCCTCCACAAAGACAAAGGCGCCGCGCGATCGCTCGCCCGGCGCCTCTCGATGTCTCTGGCCGACCGATCATTCGGCCGGATGGACGCCCTTCTTCTTGATCGGCATCCAGATCCGCTTGTTGGTCAGGTATAGAAGCACGCTGAACAGGATGAGGAACAGAACCACGACGAAGCCCGTCTCTTTCCGAGCGTTCAGCTTCGGCTCGGCGGCCCACATCAGGAAGGCGGCGACGTCCTCGGCCTGCTGTTCCACAGATGCCGTGGTGCCGTCCTCGTAGGTCACGCCCTCTTCTATCAGCGGCGGCGGCATCGCGATCCAGCCGCCGGGGAAGGCTGTGTTTTCGTAGAATATCGTCCCGGCTTGCTCACGCTCCTCGCCTGTGTAGCTGGTCAGGAGCGCCATGATGTATTCCGGTCCCCGATGCCGCGGAAGAACTGGCTGATGCCGGTCCCGTAAGGCCCGTGGAAGGCGGCCCGGGCCTTGGCCATCATGCTGAGGTCAGGCGCGTTCTCGAGAGCGGACATCGGGAAGTGATCGTTCGGCGTCGCCGTACGGAAGTCGCCAGTCTCGGCGTCCTCGACCTCATAGAACGCCGCATAGGCGCGGACCTGATCCTCGGGCAAGTGCGGCCCGCCTTCGTCGCCGAGCGTCCGGATGGGCACGTACCGCAGCCCGTGGCAGGCGGAACAGACCTCGGTATAGACTTGAAGGCCGCGCTGAAGCTCGAAGGTTTCGTAGGTGCCGAAGGGACCTTCGAACGAGAAGGCGTGATCCTCGATATGAGCCTCGCCGGTTTCGGCGGCGAGAGCGGTAGTTGCGGCCAGCCCGAGAGCGGCGATCGCGGAAAGGGTGATCTTGCGGATCATGGGTCTTGGTCCTTTCATTCCGCGGGGTTCACGGCGGTGTGCGTGCCGCCGGTCTCGGAATAGTGGGCGTCGAAGTCGGCCTCGATGGTGGCCGGCCGCGGCAGGGGCTTTTCGATCACGCCGAGAAGCGGAAGGATGATCAGGAAGTAAGCGAACCAGTAGGTCGACGCGATCAGCGCAATTGTCGAGTACGGCGGCTCGGCCGGCTGCGCGCCGCACCACATCAGGACGACGAAGTCGACGACCAGAAGCCAGAACCACCACTTGAACATCGGACGATAGCGGCCCGAGCGCACCGACGAGGTGTCGAGCCAGGGCGCGAGCGCCATCACCACGATGGCACCGAACATGGCGAGGACACCGAAGAGCTTGGCGTCGACGATGCCGCCGGTCACGAAGTCCGCGATCATCACGACCCAGACGTCCGCCGTGAAGGCACGCAGGATCGCGTAGAACGGCAGGAAGTACCATTCGGGGACGATGTGCGCAGGCGTCGCCAGCGGGTTCGCCTCGATGTAGTTGTCGGGGTGGCCGAGATAGTTCGGCATGAAGCCCACGACGGCGAAGAAGATCGCGAGGATGATCGCCAGCGCAAAGAGATCCTTCAGCACGTAATAGGGCCAGAACGGAACGGTGTCCTTTTCCGCCACTGCTTTCGAGTCGCGGCGAACCTCGACCCCGGTCGGGTTGTTGTTGCCGGTCGTGTGGAAAGCCCAGATGTGGACGGCGACCAGCGCCGCGATCACGAATGGCAGAAGATAGTGCAGCGAGAAGAAGCGGTTGAGCGTCGCGTTGTCGACCGCGGGCCCGCCCAGAAGCAGGGTCTGAATCGGCTCGCCCACAAGCGGGATCGCTCCGAAAAGGCCAGTGATGACGGTCGCACCCCAGAAGGACATCTGCCCCCAGGGCAGAACGTAGCCCATGAAGGCGGTGCCCATCATCAGGACGAAGATCAGGATGCCGATGATCCAGGTGACCTCGCGCGGTTCCTTGTAGGAGCCGTAGTAGAGGCCGCGGAAGATGTGCAGGTAGACCGCGAAGAAGAACAGCGACGCGCCGTTCATGTGCGCGTAGCGGATCATGTGGCCCGCGTTCACGTTCCGCATGATGTGCTCGATCGACGCGAAGGCCATGTCGACGTGCGGCGTGTAGTGCATCGCCAGAACGATGCCGGTGCCGATCTGCAAGAGAAGGCAGAAGGTCAGGACAATGCCCCAGATCCACATCCAGTTCAGGTTCTTGGGCGTGGGGATCATCAGGGTATCGTAGAGAAGTCCCACGATCGGCAGGCGGCGATAAAGCCAGCCCTCGCCCGCGGTCTTCGGTTCGTAATGGTCGTGCGGAATGCCAGCCATGGTCGTGTCCCTCCCTTAGCCCAGCACCAGTTCCGTGCCGTCGAACGCAGCAGGCGGAACGGGAAGATTCTCGGGCGCGGGTCCTTTGCGGATGCGTCCGGCGGTGTCGTAGTGCGAGCCGTGGCAGGGGCAGAACCAGCCGCCGAAGTCGCCGGCCTCGCCCAGGGGAACGCAGCCAAGGTGCGTGCAGACGCCCATCTGGACCAGCCATTCGCCGGTTTCTTCCAGCGCCCGGTTCGCGTCGGTCGCGGGCGACCCGTCCGGGATATTCGCGTTCCGCGCCAGCGGGTCAGGCAGCGTCGAGACGTCGACGGCGTTCGCCGCCTCGATCTCTTCCGCCGTGCGGCGCCGGATGAACACGGGCTTGCCGAGCCACTTGACGGTCAACTGCGTCCCTTCCTCGATCCCAGAGATATCGACCCGGACCGAGGACAACGCCTGCACATCGGCCGAAGGATTCATCTGGTTCACCAGCGGCCAGACCGCGGCGCCGACCGCGACCGCACCGGCTCCGCCCGTGGCGTAGTAAAGGAAATCCCGGCGAGTGCCTTCGTGGTCTTCTGCGTGCGACACGAGCGTCTCCTCAGTTCTTTCGGGGGTCGATCCCAAGACGACGGGCCGGGACGCACCCGGCCGTTTGGGCGGGTTGATAGCGCCGCACGCTCAAGGCGTCCAGCGGACATTCGACCGCACCTCGCCGGAGCGACACGCAAATTTCGCAAGACCGTTGCACGGGCTTCGCGTCCAGAAGCTCCAAGGGGTCCGAGCCTCCGACCCCGCGAGGTACAGCCATGCGGCAGGTTGCAATCCGCGTGAGGCAAGATGACAGGCTCTGGACCGGCCTCCTGTGTGATCACAGCGATGCATTTTTCAACCAAAGCAGCGACTTCCACGTGCCGCACGGAACCTTCTGAGGTTGCGGGGGGTTGCTGCCACATGAACGCCACGCCTTCCCTGATCGCCGTCGTGGCAACGCTTCTTGCCAATCCCGTCAACGCCGGGTCGTGGGAAGCCAGCGTCTTTACCGGACTTCAGAACAGCGGATCGTCCTCCGTCTCGGGCGAAGGTCCGGGTGGTGTCGGCGCCTTCTTCTTTTCGACCGACTGGGACATGGGCTCGCTTGACGGCATGGACTACCTGGGTGCTCGGGCGACCTATTGGATCGACGCCCGGAACGGGGTGGCGGTAACTCTCACGCGCTCGACAGCGGTCGCGACCGCCACGCCGGCTGCCGGGGTGTCTGATGTGTCTTTCGACGGCACGCTGACACTCACTGCCGATGCGCTGCACCGCTGGAACGCAAACGGTCGCCTCCGGCCCTATGTCGGCCTCGGTCTCGGCGTCGCCATGCCCGACGCCAGCGTGACCTTTGCAAGCGGCGCAACCGAGCGTCCGGATGCCATGGGCTTCGCCGCTAACGCGATGGCCGGGGCGAGCTACAAGCTCGACGCCCGCACGTCCGCCTTCGCCGAGCTTCACGTCAGCCACACGCGCTACGACATGGATCTGTCGTCGGGAGGCTCCCTGAAGACCGACATGACCTCGACGGCGATCAACGTCGGACTCAGCTATCGTTTCTAGGTCGCGTCGTGTGGACGCGTCGCCGCCATCGATGGCCGTTCGTCAAAGGACGCCTGCCACATCGGCGAGCTTCTGATGCCCCGTCCGCCACCCCCGTGCGCCATGCCGGAAGTCGAGATAGCCAAGTGCCGCGCCAAGCGCGAAATGCGCCATCGTCGGCGCGCCTTCCAGCCAGTCGATCCAGCCGTCCTCGACCACGTCGAGCGCTCGCACGATCTTCGACCACTGCGCGTCCAGCCACGAGGCGTACTGCTTATCCTCGGGCCTCGAACGAACCTCGTAGGTCATCGACACACCCGCGTCGCAGATCCCGTCCGCAAGCGCCTCGAGGGTCAGGACCTGCCAGAGCCGATGTTCCGGATAGAGAGCGGACCCTGCCAATGCGTCGAGGTAGCGGCAGATCACGCGGCTGTCGAACACCGCCTCGCCTTCCGCGCCCACCAGCGTGGGGATCTTGCCAAGCGGGTTCGTTCCGACCGGCATGGTGCCCGGATGGACGGGATTGCCTTTCGAGAGTTCGGTCTCGACCCGGGTATCGAGTCCGGTTTCGATCAGGATGGCCTCGACCTTGCGGCAGAAGGGCGAGGCGGGATTGGTGTAGAGTTTCATGGGGGGATCCTCCGGTCCGTCTTGGCCGACGGTGAAGGATGCAGACGGCAGCCGCAAATGCGTTTTCGCCTCAGCCGCCGAGCACGTCGTCCGACGGCCGCTCCATCAGACCGGCCAGCGCGCCCAACTCCGAGCCGAAACCGCCCGCGACGTGCGACGCAGCGGCAAGGCGCACCTCGTCGGTCTTGTTCTGGCCCAGCTTCCAGGTCCCGTCGACCTGATCGATGTGCAGCCTGAACGGGACGATGGCGCGCAACAGCCTCTCCATCACTTCGCCCGCCATCTTCTCCGGAAGCCAGACCGGCTTCGGCAGCAGGCGCGCCTCGTAGGCCGCCGACTGGCGGTCGAGCATGTCGCGCATCGCGTCGTCGGGCAGACGCTCAAGCCGTCCGCGCAGATGAACGGCGACGTAGTTCCACGTCGGCACCTGGTCCGCGATGCCGTACCAGTCTGGCGAAACATAGGCGTCGGGACCCGTCACGGCGATGACGGCGGGCGCGTCGCCTGCACGCGCAATCGGGTTCGAGCGGACGAGGTGCAGGTCGGCGGAGGCACCGTCGTCCGCAAGCAGGAACGGGACATGAGACAGGAGCGGCGCAGGATCGGCATTCACGGCCAGTGTGCCGAAGGCCCGGTTGCGCGCGAAGCCAAGGTGCCGGTCGCGACCGTCGCCCCTGTAGGCCGGGTTCGGGTGCATCAGGCCAGGGCCATGAGGCGTGTTCCGTCGTGGCCACCCAGCCGCACGTCGAGAAGCGCGCCCTCGGGCTGGTCCACGTCGAAGGTCACCTCGGCGAAGGTCTCGGTCCGGCCAAGACGCGGCCCCTCGGTCAGGACGGTCAGCGTCCGGCCCGAAAGCGCGTCCATATGACGACGCGCGACGACGTCTCCCGCGGCCCGCAATCGGCTGGCGCGGTCCTTGATGGCGGCGCCGCCGACTTGCGGCATCCGCGCGGCCGGGGTGCCGGGGCGCGGCGAGTAGGGAAACACATGCAGCCAGGTCAGGCCGCAGTCCTCGACGAGGGCGAGCGAGTTCCGGAACATCGCTTCGGTCTCGGTCGGGAAACCCGCGATGATGTCGGCGCCGAAGGTCATCTGTGGCCGCAGGCGGCGCGCCTCTTCGCAAAAGGCGATGGCGTCGTCGCGCAGATGCCGGCGCTTCATGCGCTTCAGGATCATGTCGTCGCCCGCCTGAAGCGACAGGTGAAGATGCGGCATCAGGCGGGGTTCGCTCGCGATGCATTCCATCAGCGCCGGGTCCGCCTCGATGGAATCGATGGACGAGATGCGCAGGCGCGGGAGATCCGGCACGAGGCGCAGGATCCGGCGCACGAGGTCGCCGAGGCGCGGTGCGCCGGGAAGGTCTGCGCCCCAGGAGGTCAGGTCCACGCCCGTCAGCACGACCTCGTTGAAGCCCCGGTCGCGGAGGCGTTTGATCTGCTCGACGACGACGCCCGCCGGCACCGAGCGCGAGTTGCCGCGTCCAAAGGGAATGATGCAGAAGGTGCAGCGGTGGTCGCAGCCGTTCTGAACCTGGACATAGGCGCGGTGGCGGCCGAAACCGTCGATCAGGTGGCCTGCCGTCTCGGTCACCGACATGATGTCGTCGACCAGAACAGGTTCGGTGTTGCCGATGACCGCGCGCGCCCAGGTGTCGGGCCGCATCTTCTCGGTATTGCCGAGGACCAGGTCGACCTCGGGCATTGCCGAGAACCGCGCGGGTTCCGTCTGGGCCGCGCAGCCGGTGACGATGACGCGCGCGGTCGGGTTCTCGCGCTTCAACCGACGCACCTCTTTCTGCGACTTCCGCACCGCCTCGGCGGTCACGGCGCAGGTGTTGACGATGACGGCGTCCGACAGCCCCGCTGCGTCCGCCATTTCGCGCATCGCCTCGGTCTCGTAGGCGTTCAGGCGGCAACCGAGCGTCGCGAAGGTGGGGACCTTGCGGTCCATCAGCCCCTCCACACCCGTCGAAGACATGCGCGGTCGGTCCGGTCATCCAGACCCCGTCCTCGCGCCAGTCGATCTCGATCCGGCCGCCGTCGAGGTCGAGGGCGACGGTGCGCCCCGTCAGCCCCCGCCGCGCCGCCGCAACTGCCACGGCGCAGGAGGACGAGCCGGAGGCGAGCGTGATGCCCGTGCCCCTCTCCCAGACCCGCATCCGCAGCCGGTCGCGGCCCGTGACCGATGCGAACTGCACGTTGGTGCGCTCGGGGAAAAGAAGATGGTTCTCCAGCACCGGGCCGCGCCGGGCGAGGTCCACTGCCTCGGCATCCTCGACGAAGAATGTGCAGTGCGGGTTGCCCATGCCGGTCGCCACCGGATCGCCCTCGATCGGCAGGTGCAGCGTGTCGACCTCGCGCGACAGCGGAATGGCCCGCCACTCGGTGTCGGGCTGCCCCATGTTGACCCGAGTCATGCCGTGGCCTGCATCCTCGCAGGCCAGAAGCCCGCGCTCGGTCCGGATCGTCAGGGCGCCCTGCCCCGTGTCGTCCATCAGGTGCCGCGCGATGCAGCGCGTTGCGTTTCCGCAGGCGGCCGAAAGCGAGCCGTCGGCGTTGTAGAACACCAGCCGCACCGCGGCTTCCGGGTCGGAATGCATCACGGCGAGCTGATCGAAGCCCACGCCCCTGTGCCGGTCGCCAAGCGCGCGCGCCACGTCCTCGGTCACCGGCGCCCCGCCCTCGCGGAGGTCGATCACGACGAAGTCGTTGCCAAGCCCGTGCATCTTCATGAAGGGCCGGCCGGTGTCGGGGCGAGCGGTCATGGCGCGCGATATAGAGGGTTCGTCGGTCTGTGGGAAGCCTAGCGCCGCGCGCTGAGGATGTTCGTGGCGACGCCCATGCGCTTTGCCTGCACGGCGTCGATGATCCAGAGACTGTCGTTCGGCACCCGATAGGCGGCCTCGTTCAGCTCCGGAAACCCCATCTCGCGCCAGTAGCGACGGTCGATCTCGTAGGAAATGGTCGTGTCGGTCGCCGCGTGCAGGCCCAGTTCCGCGATCTCCGTCATCTCGCGCGACCTGCCCGCCACGAAGATGTCGACGCAGGCCGAGATGCAGTTGACGAGGATGATCGTGTTCATCCGGTCGGCCTTGATCGTGCGGCCGATCTGGTGCGAGGCCAGAAGACTGCCGCCCGGCGACTGCGCGATGACCAGCCCGTCGACCTCGGCATCGATCGTGACGCGCTCGAAGACCGCGGCTGTCTCGGGGGTGATCTCTCCGTCGAGGACGAGGAATTGCGCCTGACCGTCGCCCGTGGTCTCGACGAAGAGATTGCCCCCAAGCGCGCGCGCCTTGTCCGAGACCATCATGCCACCCGAAGGCGCGCAGGCAGAGACGGTCAGAACGGCCAGTCCGGCAACGAGAAAACGGCGCATCATGGGGGAACCTTCGGCTTCGGTTTCCCTACCGTGCCCGTGGCGGCGGAGAGGGTCAAGCCGATGGTCGGATTTGGTCTTGACGCCCCGGAGAGGCCGCATTAGGTCCGGCGCTCGAGTGGGCCGTTAGCTCAGTTGGTAGAGCAACTGACTTTTAATCAGTGGGTCGCTGGTTCGATCCCAGCACGGCTCACCACTGTCATTGAATAGGGACGGACGCCAAGGACAGGCGTCGCTCGCCTCGGCGCGCGAAGTGCCTCGCGCAGAAGCCGGGGAGGTGGCGCCTAGACGTGGGTGGCTCGCAGGCCCCACGAGATGCCGCATTCGCAGCGAAGGGCGGCTTGAGCCTATCGAGAACTTACATGCCATCGCCTCTGCTGCTCCGAGCCCTCTCAAAACTGTGGTGCAGCCGTAACCGTCGGGCATTAGCCTGCGTCTGACCTATGGCAAGCCGTAGCATCTTCCGCTTTTCTGGGGTCCGCTGGTCCATCTGCCCAACAGATGCCCCACTTTGCATGCAGGATGCGACCAATGGAGAATCGAGACAACATTCACGTCTTGATTGGTGGCGGAACAGGCTTCATAGGCTCGGCGCTTGCAGAGGCTTTGGCAGCGCGCGGCGACCGAGTTACGATTATCTCGCGCAAGTCTGGCCCAGATCGGATTACCTGGGACGCGCTTGCAAAAGACGGCCTGCCGCTTTGCGACGCAGTCGTCAATCTCGCCGGGGAGCATATTCTGCAGCCTGGCCGCAGATGGACGGAAAGCTATCGTCGTGAGGTGGTGGAATCGCGGCTCAAAACGACGTCCTGCCTGGTAGATGCCATCAACGCGAGCGCGACACCCCCCTCTGTCTTCGTATCCACTGCCGGAAAATGCTTCTACGGTACGCGACGGAATCACGATGGCTCATACCCAGTCCTCGACGAGAATGCCGCGCCGATGGGCATCGACTTTCCGGCCGAATTGGTGGGTAGGTGGGAAAGCGCTGCCGACCACCTGGATACAAGCCGTACCCGACACGCGAGAGTGCGTATCGGGGTTGTCCTCGGCCGCATCGATCGCGGCAGCTTTCTGGGTCGGCTGTGGCGGATCGGTCGCGCGCGCGGCTTCCTTCCCATCATACGTCTGCCGTTCTGCCTAGGGGCTGGCGCGACGCTTGGCTCCGGACGACAACCGTTCCCATGGATTCACATAGATGACATGACCGGGATCCTGCTCCGTGTAATCGACACTCCGACGGCGGACGGAAGATACAATGCGGTGTCGCCTGGCATTGTATCGAACTCTGAGTTTACGGAAGCCTTCGCTCGCGCGCTGCGCCGGCCCGTGTCGTGGCGCATTCCTTCATGGGCGATCGAGTTTCTTGTTGGAAGCGAGCGTGCCTCTATCTTGATCGAAGGGCAGCATGTCGTACCAATGCGAACGCTGGAAATGGGATACCACTTTCGCTTCAAGTCCATCGATGATGCGATGGATGATCTTGTCGAGATCACGTTCTGACGAAAGGAGTCCGTCTTGCATATATTGCTGGGAAAGTACGGAAGCTGACGTCGGGCGAGCTGAGAGGCCTAATTCTACTCTTGCCGGATCACGCTTGATCCTTTGGTTTTCTTTGTCGCCAGCCGAGCCTGATTTGATGTTCTTCAGGAACGTCCGTGGTTCATCGTCCACTTTTATTGGTCACCCGATCATCGCAATGTTAGCTTTTATAGTTCTGTTTCCGATGAGAAATCGACTTTCTTCTCGGCGTGTCTGGAAATGAAGAGTCCTCAACGACCGCTTGGTCCGCGCAGCAGCCATTCAAGCACCCCGCGACGCGCCGTCCTAGTGGATCGCAACCGTCCGTCCGACCTCACGCCCCCGTCACCCGCCAGATCACGTCGCCTACATCGTCGGCCATGAGCAGCGACTTCCCGTCAGGCCCGACGGCCACGCCCACGGGCCGGCCATAGGACACGCTTTCATCGTCGGCGAGGAATCCCGTCAGGATGTCGCGCGGCGACCCCGAGGGGCGTCCGCCCTCGAAGGGCACGAAGATCAGCTTGTAACCCGACAGCGTCGAGCGGTTCCACGACCCGTGCTGGCCAATGGCCATGCCAGCGGGAAATCCGGGCAGCGTACCTTCGGGCATCCAGCAGAGGCCCAGCGAAGCCGTGTGCCCGCCCAGCGCATAGTCCGGCCGGATCGCGCGGGCCACGAGGCTCGCGTCCTGCGGCACCCGGTCGTCGACGATCTGGCCCCAATAGCAGTAGGGCCAGCCGTAGAAGCCGCCGTCCTTCACCGAGGTGAGGTAATCCGGCGGCGTCTCGTCGCCCAGGCCGTCACGCTCGTTGACCACGGTCCAAAGGGCGCCCGTCGACGGCTCGAACGCGAGACCCACGGGATTGCGAAGACCAGAGGCGAAGACGCGCGCCTTTTCCGACGCGATGTCCATTTCCCATATCGCGGCGCGCCCCTCTTCCGTCTCCATCCCCTCGTCGGCGATGTTCGTCAGCGAGCCGACGCCGGCATAGAGCTTCGTGCCGTCCGGCGACAGAAGAAGGCTGCGCGTCCAGTGCCCACCGGGCTTGAATTCGACCAGTTTCCGGCCCTCGCCCTTGAGGCTCGTGGCGCCGTCCTCATAGTCGAAGGCAACGATCCCGTCGGTGTTGCCGACGTAGAAGGTACTGCCTGACAGCGCCATGCCGAAGGGCTGGCGCTGGTTCTCGATGAAGACCTCGCGCCGCTCGGCCACGCCGTCGCCGTCCTCGTCCCGCCAGAGCGTGATGCGGTTGGCGCTGTGCCCCAGCGCTCGTGCACGCCGCATGGTGGCCTGCGCCGCGCGGTCGAGAAGGCTCTTCGGCGGCCCCGCCTCCTGCAGCGCTTCCGCCACCAGAACGTCGCCGTTCGGCAGGACCTCGATCCAGCGCGGGTGCTTCAGGTCGCGGGCGAAGGCGTTGACTTTCAGCCCGGGCGCCGCCTTCGGCGTCTGGCCCTCGGACCATCCCTTCCCTGTCGGCATCTTCAGGGTCATGATGCCCTGCTTCTTCGCGTCCGGAATGGCGGGCGTCGTCCCGACCGCCTGCTCCTTGGGCGCGTTCATCCGCCTCAGAAGGACCATGGTGCCGCCGACAACGGCAGTGGCGCGGGCTAGAAAATCCATCGAAATTCCCTCGTGTTCCAGAGCATGGAGACTATGCGCGGCCCCGGCGGGGTCAAGGCCGGGACGGCGAGACGCGCCGCGCGTTCAGAAGTTCACCCGGTCGCCGCCCTTTAGACGCAGCATCTCGCGCGCCTCGTCCGGCGTCGCGACCTCGCAGCCCAGGTCCTCGATGATGCGCCGGATCTTGGCGACCTGCTCGGCGTTCGACACTGCGAGCTTGCCCCGCGAGATATAGAGCGAATCCTCGAGCCCCACGCGGACGTTGCCGCCCATCTGGCTTGCCGTCGCCGCCAGCGGCATCTGCGCCGCCCCCGCACCCAGCACCGACCAGCGGTAGTCGTCGCCGAAAAGCTTGTCGGCGGTCTTCTTCAGGAACACGAGGTTCTCAACGTCCGCCCCGATCCCGCCCAGGACGCCCATGACGAACTGGATGAAGATCGGCGCCTTGAAGAGCCCTTCGTCGAGGCAATGGCGCAGCGTGTAGAGATGGCCCACGTCATAGCATTCGTGTTCGAACTTCACGTCATGGGGCGCAAGCCGCGTCGCCGCCTCGCGGATGTCCTTCAGCGTATTGCGGAAGATGTTGCCTTCGGACCCTTCGATATAGGGCTTCTCCCAGTCATAGCGGAAGCTGTCGTAGCGCCCGGCAAGTCCGTGGAAAGCAAAGTTCATCGACCCCATGTTGAGCGAGCACATCTCGGGGCTGAAGGCCAGCGCGGCCTCGATGCGTTCGGCGATCTTCATGGTGGGGGCGCCGCCCGTGGTCAGGTTCACCACCGCGTTCGTCGATTGCTTCACCCGCTGGAGGATCGGCGCGTAATGCTCGGGGTCGACCGAAGGGCGGAAGTCGTCGGGATGACGGGTGTGCAGGTGCAGGATCGACGCTCCGGCTTCCGCCGCCTCGATCGCCTGACGCGCGATGTCGTCCTGCGTCAGCGGCAGATGCTCGGACATAGTCGGCGTGTGGATCGCGCCGGTGACGGCGCAGGTGATGATCGTCTTCCGCTTCTGGCTCATGCCGGACCTTCCTTCTTGTCCCGCACCACCCTGTCGCGCGAAGGCGGGATGCTCAATCCCGCAGCGTCATTTCACGGCTTCGGAAGTTGTCTCCGACCTCGAGAGATAGTCGTCGATCCGCCGTGTCTGATCGGGCGTCACTTTCAGGCCCAGCCGTGTCCGGCGCCAGAGGAAGTCCTCGGCCGTCCTGACCCACTCCTCGCGCACAGCCCAGTCGAGTTCGTGGGCGGTGATGCCCGCGCCGAAGGCCTCGCCCAAATCCTCCGCCGTCCGCGCGTCGCCGAAGATGCGCCGCGTGTCGGTGCCGTAGTGCCGGACCATCCGCCGCGCCCAGGCCTCGTCGAGGAAGGGATATTCCCGGCGCAAGTCGGCCATGAGCGCCTTCGCCCCGTCGACGGGAAAATCGCCGCCCGGCAGTGTCACGCCCGCCGTCCAGTCGCCTTTCAGGTTGTCGAAGACACGCCCCATCCGGTCCATCGCCGCCTCGGCCAGTTTCCGATAGGTCGTGATCTTGCCGCCGAACACGTTCAGAAGCGGCGCGCCACCCTCGCGGGTCAGGTCGAGGACGTATTCCCGGGTGGCCGCCGTCGCCGACTTCGCCCCGTCGTCGTAGAGCGGACGCACCCCCGAATAGGTGTGAACGATGTCCTCGGGCGTGACGGACTGCCTGAGATACTGCGATGCGAAATCGCAGAGGTATTGCATCTCGTCCGGGGTAGCCTCGGGCTTCGTCCACGGGTCCGCGTGCTCGACGTCCGTCGTTCCGATCAGGGTGAAATCGTCCTCGTAGGGGATCGTGAAGATGACCCGCCCGTCCCTGCCCTGGAAGATGTAGCACTTGTCGTGGTCGTAGAGTTTCCGCGTCACGATATGACTGCCGCGCACGAGACGGACGTTCTGGCGCGAGTTGATGCCGAGCGTGCGGTGGATGACGTCGCCGACCCAAGGTCCACCCGCGTTGACGAGGAGACGGGCGCGGTGCGTCTCTTCACCGTCCGGCCCCTCGGTCGTGACGGTCCAGTTGTCCGCGTCCCTCTCGGCTCGCACCACCTTCGTCCGCGTCAGGATGCGCGCGCCCCGGGCGGCGGCATCGCGGGCGTTCAGGACGACGAGGCGGGAATCCTGGACCCAGCAGTCGGAATACTCGAATGCCTTGTGGAACGCCGGGTCCAGAGCCGCGCCCTCGGGCGTCCCGTCAAGGTCGATCGTCCGCGTGGCGGGCAGGATCTCGCGCCCTCCCAGGCGGTCGTACATCATCAGCCCGGTGCGGATCAGCCATGCCGGTCGCCGTCCCTTGAGCCAGGGCATCGTCAGGGCCAGAAGCCGCGACAGCGGGGCCTCGCTCTCGAACGTCATGCCCTTTCGATAGGGCAGCACGAAGCGCATCGGCCATGAAATGTGAGGCATTGCGCGCAGAAGCACCTCACGTTCCTCCAGGGCCTCGCGCACGAGGCGGAACTCGAAATACTCCAGATAACGCAAGCCGCCGTGGAACAATTTCGTCGATGCCGACGAGGTCGCCGAGGCGAGGTCGTTCATCTCGGCCAGCGTGACGGACAGACCGCGGCCCGCCGCGTCGCGCGCGATTCCGCACCCGTTGATGCCGCCGCCGATGATGAAGACGTCCCGGACGTCCCGGTCAGGCGGACTTGAGTCCATGTCGATTTTCCAAGGTAAGGACCTCTGTGTTCGAACGCCGCGCCGCCTCTAGAAAGGCCTGGGGCGGATCGGCGTCGGTCACGAAGTAGTCGAGATCACCGACATCGCAAATCCGAACTGGCGCGGATTGGTCGAATTTCGAACCGTCGCACACGCAGATCCTCTGTCGCGAGTTGCGGAGGATCGCACGCGCCACCGACACCTCTCGTGCGTCGTAGTCGAGGATCGCGCCATCGGGATCCAGCGCCGAGGCACCGATCACCGCATAGTCGACCTTGTAGCGCGAGATGAACTCGACCGCGTCCTCGCCCACGATGGCGCCGTCGGCCGGGCGCACCGCTCCACCGACGAGAATCAGCTCTTTCATCCGCGCGGGAAGAAGTTGCGTGATGATGTTGATGTTGTTCGAGATCACGACGAGCCCAGTATGCCCCGCAAGGGCGCGCGCCACCTGTTCAGTGGTGGTGCCGATATTCAGCGAGACCGAACAGTGGTCGGGGATCAGCGATGCCGCCAGCGCGGCGATCGCCTCCTTCTGCGGACCCTGAACCATCCTGCGCTCGTGGTACTCGCGGTTGGCAACCGTCTCGAGCCTGCGCGCGCCGCCATGCGTGCGCGCCGCGAGACCGCGGTCGCACAGCTCCGCAAGGTCCTTGCGGATGGTCTGGCTGGTCACGTCGAAGCGCATCGACAGGCCCTCGACCTCGACGCGGCCCTCGCTCCGCAAAAGGTCCAGGATCAATTCCTGCCTCTCGTTCAGGTCCATGCGGCCTCTCCTCCCGGGCCATGTCTTCTGTCCCCTATACGAAGACAGTCGTTTCGTTTCCAGAAAATTCTTTTCGTTTGACTTTCGTTTCGGTTCCTTTACGCATTCCGGCGTGGAGGATTACTACACAAACGAAACCCAGGGAGGTGAAAGATGCGCAAGTATCTTTACTCCGCGGTCGCGGCCAGTGCCGTCATCGCGGGCACGCATTCCGCTTGGGCCGATATGGCGGCCGCGGAAAAGTGGGTCGACGAGGAATTCCAACCCTCTGTCCTGACCCGTGACGAACAACTCGCCGAGATGCAGTGGTTCATTGATGCGGCGGCTCCGTTCGCCGGCACCGAAATCAACGTCCTGTCCGAAGGCATTCCGACGCACAGCTACGAATCCGAGACGCTCACCAAGGCGTTCGAAGAGATCACCGGGATCAAGGTGAACCACCAGATCCTCGGCGAGGGCGAAGTGGTCCAGGCCGTGCAGACGCAGATGCAGACGCAACGGAACCTCTACGACGGCTACGTCAACGACTCGGACCTGATCGGCACGCACTCGCGCCTACAGCTTGCCTACAACCTGACGGAACAGATGGCGGGCGACTGGGCCGACACGACCTCGCCCACGCTCGATCTCGACGACTTCATGGGCATCCAGTTCACGACCGGTCCGGACGGCAACCTCTACCAGCTTCCGGACCAGCAATTCGCGAACCTCTACTGGTTCCGCAAGGACTGGTTCGACCGCGAAGACCTCAAGGAACAGTTCCAGGCCAAGTATGGCTACGAGCTGGGCGTTCCGGTCAACTGGTCGGCCTACGAGGACATCGCCGAGTTCTTCACCAACGACGTGAAGGAAATCGACGGGGTCCAGATTTATGGCCACATGGACTATGGCAAGCGCGCGCCCGACCTGGGCTGGCGCATGACCGACGCCTGGCTTTCGATGGCCGGAGCCGGTTCGCCGGGCGAGCCGAACGGCATCCCGATCGACGAGTGGGGCATCCGCATGGAAGCGGGCTCGTGCAACCCGTCCGGTGCCTCTGTGGCGCGTGGCGGCGCGGCCAACGGTCCGGCGGCGGTCTATGCCATCGCCAAATGGGACGAGTGGCTTCGGAAATACGCTCCTCCGGGCGCGGCGTCCTATGACTTCTACCAGTCGCTACCGGCGCTGAGCCAGGGCAACGTCGCCCAGCAGATCTTCTGGTACACCGCCTTCACCGCGGACATGGTCGCGCCAAAATCGGCCGGCAACAACACGGTGGACGACGCAGGCACGCCGCTCTGGAAGATGGCGCCTTAGCCCGCACGGACCGTACTGGGAGGAAGGCCAGAAGGTCGGCTACCAGGACGTGGGCTCGTGGACGTTCCTCAAGTCTACGCCGTCCGAACGCGCCCAGGCCGCCTGGCTCTATGCGCAGTTCGTGACTTCGAAGACCGTCGATACCAAGAAGTCGCACGTCGGCCTCACGTTCATCCGTGACTCGACCGTCCGGGGCGAAAGCTTCACCGAGCGGGCGCCGCAATTGGGTGGCCTCGTCGAGTTCTACCGCTCGCCCGACCGGGTGCGGTGGTCGCCCACGGGCATCAACGTCCCCGACTATCCGAAGCTGGCCCAGATCTGGTGGCAGCAGATCGGTGACGTGAACTCGGGTGCCTTCACGCCTCAGGAAGCCATGGACCGTCTCGCGGAAGAGATGGACATCACCATGGCCCGGATGCAGCAGGCGGACGAGCAGGCCAACGTCTACGGTGGCTGCGGGCCGCGCCTGAACGAGCCCAAGGATCCGTCCGAGTGGATCGGCAAGGGCGGCGCCAAGGCAAAGCTCGACAACGAGAAGCCCCAGGGCGAGACCGTCAACTATGACGAACTCGTCCAGCAGTGGGCCGAGAACTGAGACCGGGGCCGGACCGAATCCTCCCGGTCCGGCCGACCTGCCGGGGCCCCTCGGGGGCCCTGGCTTCTTGACAGGCGGATCCTGATGACCATCGAACTTCACAACGTCACCAAGCGCGTCGGCGCGGTCACCCACATCAAAGAGACCACGCTGACCCTCGAACCAGGGCACTTCAACGTGCTTCTGGGTGAGACCGGCTCGGGCAAGACGTCTCTCATAAAGCTGATGGCCGGGCTCGACCCAGTGGCTTCGGGCCGCATCGTGATGAACGGGCGCGACGTGACGAAGCTGAACACGCAGAAGCGCAACATCAGCCTCGTCCACCAGTTCTTCGTCAACTATCCCCACATGACCGTCTTCGACAACATCGCCTCCCCGCTTCGGGTCGCAGGCATGTCGAAGTCCGAAATCGAGGGCCGGGTGGAGGAAGCCGCACGCATTCTCCAGCTCAAGCCCATGCTCAAGCGCCGCCCCCAGGAACTTTCGGGCGGCCAGCAGCAGCGCACTGCGCTTGCCCGCGCCATCGTCAAGGAGAGCCAGGCTGTCTTTCTCGACGAGCCGCTCGCCAACCTCGACTACAAGCTGCGCGAGGAATTGCGCGACCAGTTGCCCGAGTTGTTCGCCGGTCGAGGAACGGTCGTCGTTTACGCGACCTCCGAGCCCGAGGAGGCGCTTCTTCTTGGCGGCAAGACCACTCTGATGAGCGACGGCAGTGTCGTGCAGTTCGGTCCCACGGCGCAGATCTATCGCCGTCCCGTCAGCCTCGAAGCCGCCCGCGTCTTCTCGAACCCGCCGATCAACACCGCGACCGTCGTGAAACGCGGCGGCGAGGCCCGTCTCGGCGACAAGGCGGCGTGGACGCTGTCCGGACCCTTCGCGGCGCTGAGCGACGGTGCGTACATGATGGCGGTTCGGCCGAACCATGTCGTTCCGGTCCGCTCGGACCGCGCCGTCGTGCCGCTGACGGGAACTATCCTCGTGACCGAACTGTCGGGCTCGGAATCAAGCGCGCATTTCAAGATGGGGACCGACAACTGGGTGTCGCTGTCGCACGGCGTCCACCCCTACAAGGTCGGCGACTCCCACCAGTTCTTTCTCGATCCATCTCAGTGCCTCTGGTTCGCGCCGGACGGCACGCTCGCGGCCTGAGGGAGGGGACATGGCGAAGATCACCCTCTCGAAGCTCAGGCACAGCTACATGCCCGATCCGCAGCCCGACGACTATGCCATCAAGGAGATCGACCACGTCTGGGACGACGGCGGAGCCTACGCCCTTCTCGGCCCGTCAGGATGCGGAAAATCAACGCTTCTCAACATTATATCCGGGCTTCTTCAGCCGTCCGAGGGTCGCATCCTCTTCGATGAGACGGACGTGACCGACCTGCCGCCCGCGAAGCGCAACATCGCGCAGGTGTTCCAGTTTCCGGTCATCTACGACACCATGACCGTCTACGACAACCTGGCCTTCCCGCTCAGGAACCGTGGTCGACCCGAGGACGTGGTGAAGAAGCGCGTCACCGCCATCGCCGAGATGCTCGAAGTCACGTCGATGCTGCAGACCCGCGCCGCGCACCTGACACCCGACAACAAGCAGAAGATCTCGATGGGTCGGGGCCTCGTCCGCGAGGACGTCAATGTCGTCATGTTCGACGAACCCCTGACCGTCATCGACCCGCACCTGAAATGGAAGCTGCGCTCGAAACTGAAGGAACTTCACGAGCGCGTGCGCGCGACGATGATCTACGTCACCCACGACCAGACCGAGGCGCTGACCTTCGCCGACCAGGTGGTGGTCATGGACCTCGGCGTCATCGTCCAGATCGGCACGCCTGTCGAGTTGTTCGAGCGTCCCGCCCACACCTTCGTCGGCCACTTCATCGGTTCGCCCGGCATGAACGTGCTGCCCGCCGAGCTGCGCGACGGGGGCGCCTTCTTCATGGGCCGCCCGGTCCCGCTTGAAGGCCGCATCGTCAAGACCGGCACGCTTGCGCAGATCGGCGTACGCCCCGAGTATGTATCGCTCGCCGATCAGGGTCTGGAAGCGGTCGTCACCAAGGTCGCCGACCTCGGGCGCCATATCCTGGTCGAGACCCGCGCGGGCGATACCAAGGTCGCCGCGATCATCCAGGACGATGCCCCCGCGAAGGGCGAGACCGTCCACCTCGACTTCCGCCGCGACCAGACGCGGCTCTACCTCGACGGCTGGCTTGCCACGGAAGCGGAGACACGGACATGAAGACCGAAAACCAGAAGGCATGGTTCTTCGTCCTGCCGGTCCTGATCCTCGTCGCCTTCAACGCGCTCGTGCCGCTGATGACGGTCGTCAACTACTCGGTGCAGGAGACCTTCGGGAACAACCAGTTCTTCTGGGAGGGCCTTGGCTGGTTCGAGCAGATCCTGAGGTCGGAGCGCTTCCACGCTTCGCTCGGGCGGCAGTTCTTCTTCACCTTCATGATCCTGATCATCGAGGTGCCCCTGGGCATCGTGATTGCGCTTTCCATGCCGCGAAAGGGCTTCTGGGTGCCTGTGTGCCTCGTCCTCATGGCGCTGCCCATGCTGATCCCGTGGAACGTGGTCGGCTCGATGTGGAACATCTTCACCCTGCCCCGCATCGGCCTCCTCGGCTATTTCCTGAACGATGTCCTCGGCATCCACTACGACATGACCCAGCAGCCCGTCGCGGCCTGGATCACGATCATCGTGATGGACGTCTGGCACTGGACCTCGCTCGTCGTCCTTCTGTGCTATGCCGGCCTCGTGTCGATCCCGGACGCCTACTATCAGGCCGCCAAGATAGACGGCGCGTCGAACTGGAAGGTCTTCCGCTACATCCAGTTGCCCAAGATGAAGACCGTCCTGACCATCGCGATCCTGCTGCGGTTCATGGACAGCTTCAACATCTACACCGAACCCTTCGTCCTGACCGGCGGCGGTCCCGGCAACTCGACCACGCTTCTGTCGATCGACCTCGTCAAGATCGCCCTCGGCCAGTTCGACCTCGGCCCCGCGGCGGCGATGAGCCTGATCTACTTCGCCATAACCCTCTTCGTGTCGTGGCTGTTCTACACGCTGATGACCAAGGACGACCAGGAGTAGGCCAATGCGACCCAGGTACCTGATCCCATTCTTCTACATCCTGTTCCTGATGCTGCCGATCTACTGGCTGGTGGCGATGTCGTTCAAGACGACGAACGAGATCCTGGGCGGCTTCTCGCTTTTCCCGCAGCGCTTCACGCTTGAGAACTACCGCGAGATCTTCACCAATCCGACATGGTACTGGGGCTACATAAACTCGATCATCTACGTCTCTCTGAACACGGTGATTTCGGTCGCGGTCGCCCTGCCCGCCGCCTATGCCTTCTCGCGCTACCGCTTCCTTGGCGACAAGCACCTGTTCTTCTGGCTCCTGACCAACCGCATGGCCCCTGCGGCGGTCTTCGCGCTGCCGTTCTTCCAGCTTTACTCGGCCATCGGCCTATTCGACACGCACATCGCCGTGGCGTTGGCGCATTGCCTCTTCAACATCCCGCTCGCCGTATGGATCCTCGAGGGCTTCATGTCGGGCGTACCCAAGGAACTGGACGAGACCGCCTACGTCGACGGCTATTCCTTCCCGCGCTTCTTCGGCACGATCTTCCTGCCCACCATCAAGGCGGGTGTCGGCGTCGCGGCCTTCTTCTGCTTCATGTTCTCCTGGGTCGAGCTTCTGCTCGCCAAGACCCTGACGGCGGTGGAGGCGAAACCGATCGCGGCGACCATGACGCGCACGGCGTCGTCGGCGGGATATGAACTCGGGCTTCTGGCGGCCGCGGGGACGCTGACAATCATTCCGGGCGCCATCGTGATCTACTTCGTCCGCAACTACATCGCCAAGGGCTTCGCCCTGGGGAGGGTGTGATGCGCCGTCTCGCCGTTCTCCTCGCGCTCCTGCCCACGTTTGCCTTGGCTCAGGGCTGGGGAAATGTCGGCAAGGCGCAGGAGGCCAAAGGCTTTTCCTGGACCGAACCGCTGTTCGGCGGCACCTGGATGGCATGGACCGCCGCGACGGCGACAGTCTTCGTCGGCATCTTCGGTGCCATGGCCGTCCTGACGGCTGTCGAGATCGTCTGGCCAGGCGGCGCCAAGCGGCGCGGCATCCTCGGACTGACCACGACACGCGGAGACCGCCTGTTCATCACGCTACTCGGAACGGTCTACATCTTCCTCGCCTGGCTGGGCATCATGGGAATGCCGCTCTGGTGGCCGCTCGGCCTGTCGATCCTGTGGGGCGTGTTCTGCTTCTGGAAAGTCTGAGGCGCGCTTGCCAGCCACTGGCCCTTCGTGGTGAATGGCGGCCATGCGACCCGACGCGCCACACCCCGGCCCGCTGATCGCCGTCGATGGCGGCGGCACGGGATGCCGTCTGGTTCTCTGGATGGACGGGACGCGGATCGAGGCCAGGGGCGGCCCAGCCAACCTTTCCAGCGATTTCGATGGCGCACTCTCTTCGATCCGGTCAGGCTTCGACACGCTCGCGGCGAAGGCGTCGACGACCGCCGATGACCTCTCACACATCCCGACCTATCTCGCCCTCGCGGGAGCCGTCAGTCCAAGCCTCTGCCGCCGCGCCGAGGTCGCACTGCCTTTCGTCCACGTCCGTGTCGAGGAGGACCGCCGCGCCGCCGTCCGGGGCGCGCTCGGTCCCGAGGCAGGCGGCGTGCTGCACGCGGGCACGGGTTCCTTCATCGCGGTGCAGACGCCCGACGGCGCCTTCCGCACGGCTGGAGGACACGGGCACATCCTCGGCGACCAAGGGTCAGCCTATGCCATGGCACGCGACGCGCTGTCGGCAACGCTCGAGGCGGCGGACGGCACCGGTCCGTCGACGGACCTGACGGAGACACTTCTATCCCGCTTCGGCGGCGCGGCGGGCCTGATCGCTTTCGCCACAAACGCCGAGCCGGATGAGATCGCCCGCCTCGCATCGTCCGTCACCGATGCCAATGACGATCCAGTGGCGCAAAGGATCATGAGCGAAGGCGCGGCCTACTTCGGTCGCGTTCTGCCCGCGCTTGGCTGGACTGACACCCTTCCCCTGTGCCTGACGGGAGGTGTCGGTCCGGCCTTCTCGGCCTTCCTGCAGCATCCCCTCCGCTCGGCTCTCCGACCGGCACGTGGCACTCCCCTCGACGGCGCCCTGTCCCTCGCCGCCGACTTCGCCCGCGAGCTACCCGCATGAACGTCACCTACAGGGGCGGCCCGGTCTTCGACGGCGAAACGCTGCGCCACGGCCTCGCGGTTACCGTCGAGGATGACGGCGTCGACTTGGCTCGGCCCGGAAGCGAACGCGCAGGGCAACATCGAGGATCTGAACGGCGCGATCCTCTCCCCCGGTTTCGTCGACCTCCAGGTCAACGGAGGCGGCGGCATCAACTTCAACGACGATCCCACGGTCGGCACGCTCCGCCGCATCGCCGAGGCGCATCGCAGTCTCGGCACGACGCACCTGTTGCCGACGCTGATCTCGAGCGGGCCTTTAGTCACCACCGCCGCAATCGCCGCTGTGACCGAGGCCATTGCTCAACGTTTGCCCGGAATCGCGGGGCTGCACCTCGAAGGCCCGCATATCGCACGACCCGGCGCCCACGACCCCGCGGTCCTGCGCGACATGACCGAGGCCGATCTGGCGGAACTGGAAGCCGCCGCCCGCGACCTGCCCGCCCTGATGCTGACCGTGGCGCCCGAGCGCGTGACGCCCGACCAAATCGCGCGCCTGAGGGGGGCGGGGGCGACGGTCTCGCTAGGCCACACCGATGCGACGTTCGAAGCCTGCAAGGCGGCCATCGACGCGGGCGCCGGCGCCGCGACCCACCTGTTCAACGCCATGAGCCAGATGACGGCGCGTGCGCCCGGCCTCGTCGGCGCAGTCCTGGCGGACGCCCGGGTCAGCGCCGGTCTGATCGCAGACGGTTACCATGTCCATCGCGCCGCCCTGCGGATCGCGCTGTGCCGCCAAGGCCGGGTCCGACGGCATCTTTCTCGTTACAGACGCAATGGCGCCAGCAGCCTCCGGCATCGACGGCTTCACCCTCGCCGGTCGCCGCGTGATCCGGTCGAGGGGGCGGCTGACGCTGGAGGATGGAACGCTCGCGGGGGCAGACCTCGAGATGACGGGTGCGCTGCGTCTCCTGACGCGCGACCTCGGGATCGAGACAGCCGCCGCGCTGCGCCTGGCGACGTCGGTTCCGGCGCGTCTCGTGGGCCTCGATGCTGGGCGCCTGGTTCCCGGCAAGACGGCCGCACTTGTCAAAATTGCACCGGATTTCTCTTCCGTCACACCCCTTTGACCCTGTGTTTCCCATTCGCAACGTCCCTCAGCGCCGCTTTGCCGAGGCCTTGGCAACGGACGTGACGGACGCGGTCCTTCCTGCTATCGGGTGCCCGGAGTGTCCGGAGTAATCATGATCGTCAGTGAAACAGCCCTTCCCGGCGCCCTGGTCATCGAACCGGCGCGACATGGAGACCACCGGGGCTTTTTCTCGGAATCCTGGAGCCGCCGCCGCATGGAAGAGGCCGGGATCGACCTTGATTTCGTGCAGGACAACCATTCCCTTTCGACCGAGGTCTGCACCCTGCGCGGCCTGCACTATCAAGCCCCGCCGCACGCGCAGGCCAAATTGGTGCGGTGCGGACGAGGGTCGTTGACCGATGTAATCGTTGATGTGCGAAACGGTTCTCCGACCTACGGCCAGACGCTGTCCATCGACCTGAGCTTCGACAACGGCCGACAATTGCTTGTTCCCGTTGGGTTTCTTCACGGATTCATCACGCGCGAGCCCGATACCGAGATCGTTTACAAGGTTAGCGATTACTATTCCGCCGATTGCGATGGAGCCGTGCGGTGGGACTCCTGCGGGATCGACTGGTCCTGCGATGTCGATCCCATCATCTCTCCCAAGGACGCCGAGGCCGTGCCGTTCGCGGACTGGCAGAGCCCCTTCGAGTGGACCGGAACATGAAGATCCTCGTCACCGGAGGCGCGGGCTTCATCGGGTCCGCCGTCGTGCGCCAAGGCATCCGCAAGGGGCACGAGATCGTCAACCTCGACGCGCTGACCTATGCCGCGAACCTTGCCAACGTGGCGCCGGTATCTAACGCGCCCGGGTATGCTTTCGAGAAGGTCTCCATCACCGACCGCGCGGCGCTGGACGACGTCTTCGCGCGACATCGGCCCGATGCTGTGATGCACCTTGCGGCGGAAAGCCACGTCGACCGTTCCATAGACGGGCCAGCGGCGTTCATCGAGACCAATGTCACCGGCACCTACACACTTCTGGAAGCGGCCAGAAGCCATTGGTCTGCCGAAGGAAAACCGGAAGCGTTTCGCTTCCACCACATTTCGACCGACGAGGTCTTCGGCTCGCTCGGACCGACGGGCAAGTTCACCGAGGACACGCCCTACGACCCGCGCTCGCCCTATTCGGCGTCGAAGGCCTCGTCGGATCATCTGGTCCGCGCCTGGCACGAAACCTATGGCCTGCCTGTCGTGCTGACGAACTGCTCGAACAACTACGGGCCGTATCACTTCCCTGAAAAGCTGGTCCCCGTGGTCATACTGAACGCGCTGCATGGCAGGCCGATCCCAGTCTACGGCGCGGGCGAGAACGTGCGTGACTGGCTGTACGTCGAGGATCATGCCGACGCCCTTCTTCTCGTTCTTGAACAAGGCGTTGTCGGGCGAAGCTACAACATCGGGGGCGAGAACGAGGCGCGGAACATCGACCTTGTCCACACCATCTGCCGCCTTCTCGACGAGCGCCTCCCGAAATCCGCGCCGCACGACCGCCTGATCGAGTACGTCACCGACCGTCCAGGCCACGACCTTCGCTACGCCATCGACCCCGCGCGCATTCGCGACGAACTGGGCTGGCGGCCGTCGGTCACGCTGAAGGAAGGGCTCGCCAAGACCGTCGACTGGTACTTGGCCAACGAAGACTGGTGGCGTCCCCTTCTGACCGTCGCGATGGAGCGCCGGGGGAAAGCGTCGTGAGGATCGCGGTCTTCGGCGGCAAGGGCCAGGTCGCGACAGAGCTTCTGAGGCGGGTGCCTGACGGCGTGACGGTCGAACGGATCGGGCGCGAGGTCGCGGACTTCACCGTGCCGGAGCAAGTCTATCAGGCGGCGAAGGCGCTGGAGGCCGACGCCGCGATCAACGCCGTGGCCTATACCGCCGTCGACACAGCCGAGAGCGAGCCGGAACTGGCGAAGCGGGTGAACGGGACCTCGGTCGGTCGGCTTGCCGAAGGCTGTGCCGAGGCAGGGGTGCCGCTTGTCCATCTGTCGACCGACTACGTCTTTCCGGGCGATGGCGACGAGGCGCGGGCACCCGATGCGGCGACGGGGCCGCTCAATGCCTATGGCGCGTCGAAGCTGGCCGGAGAGAAAGCCATCGCGGCTTCGAAGTGCCGGGCCGTTATCCTGCGCACGTCGTGGGTGTTCTCGGCGCATGGCGGCAATTTCGTCCGCACGATGCTGCGGCTTGCCGAGACGCGGGACAAGCTGACCATCGTGGACGACCAGATCGGCGGTCCGACCTCTGCAGCGGACATCGCCGATGCCTGTTTCACGATTGCCTCGGCCCTTGCGCGTGGCGCGGCGGGCGGCACCCATCACTTCGCCGGAACGCCGGACGTGAGTTGGGCCGGTTTCGCATGCGAAATCTTCGCGCAAGCGGGACTTGAAGTCGACGTGCAGGGTATACCGACGCAGGATTACCCCACCCCCGCCCAAAGGCCGCTCAATTCGCGTCTAGACTGCACCTCTCTGGCAGAGGCATACGGCATCTCCCGCCCGGACTGGCGGCGGGGGCTGTCCGACGTATTGAAGGAACTGACCGCATGACCAAGCGCAAGGGCATCATCCTGGCCGGAGGCTCGGGCACGCGGCTTTATCCGATCACCATCGGGGTGTCGAAGCAGCTTCTGCCGATCTACGACAAACCGATGGTCTATTATCCGCTTTCGGTCCTGATGCTGGCCGGAATCCGCGAAATCGCGATCATCACGACGCCGCAGGACCAGGACCAATTCCAACGCCTGCTTGGTGACGGCTCGCAATGGGGGCTTCGGTTCGAATGGATCGTCCAGCCCTCGCCCGACGGGCTGGCGCAGGCCTATCTGCTGGCCGCCGACTTCCTGGACGGCGCGCCGTCTGCGATGGTCCTCGGCGACAACATCTATTTCGGCCACTCGCTACCCGAGATGCTGCACCGCGCCGACGCGCAGGAGACGGGCGGGACGGTCTTCGGCTATCGCGTCGCCGACCCCGAACGCTATGGCGTCCTCGCCTACGAAGGCGACCGGGTCACGCAGATCATCGAGAAGCCGTCGAAGCCGCCGTCGAACTATGCGGTTACGGGACTGTACTTCCTCGACGGCACGGCGTCAGACCGCGCGGCGCGGGTGAAGCCCTCGCCGAGAGGCGAACTGGAGATTACCGACCTTCTCGAGATGTACCTGATGGACGGCGCCCTGACGGTCGAGAAGATGGGTCGCGGCTTTGCCTGGCTCGACACCGGCACGCACGGCTCGCTTCTGGACGCGGGCAATTTCGTCCGCACCCTGACGGCCCGTCAGGGACTTCAGACCGGGTCGCCGGAAGAGATCGCCTTCGAGCAGGGCTGGATCACCAAGGCCGATCTTCTGTCCGCCGCCGAACCGCTCGGCAAGAACGCCTACGGTGCCTACCTTCGACAGGTCGCGGGGGAGGCCGAGTGAAGACCGCCCTCGTCACGGGATCGGCGGGATTCATCGGCTATCACGTCGCGCGGCGCTGGCTTGAGGAAGGCTGGCGCGTCGTCGGCGTGGACGCCTTCACCGAGTACTACGACCCGAAACTCAAGCGCGACCGAGCGGCCTTGCTGGCCGAGTATCCGGAGTATCACGAGGTCGAGGGACGGATCGAGACGCCGGGCCTGCTGGCCGCGGTCATGTCCGAACATTCGCCCGAGCATGTCGTCCACCTCGCCGCGCAGGCAGGCGTACGGCATTCGATCGAGGCGCCGCGCAGCTATGTCGAGGCCAACCTGCAAGGGACGTTCGAACTGCTGGAAGCGGCGCGGGCCAATCCCGGCGCACGGCTTCTGATGGCCTCGACCTCGTCGGTTTACGGCGCGAACGAGGACATGCCCTACTCCGAGACGGACAAGGCCGACAGCCAGATGTCCTTCTACGCCGCGACCAAGAAGGCGACCGAGGCGATGGCGCACTCCTACGCGCACCTCTATGGGCTGCCGACCGTGATGTTCCGCTTCTTCACGGTCTATGGACCCTGGGGCCGGCCCGACATGGCGCTGTTCAAGTTCGTTCGCGCGATGCTGGAAGGCCGCGAGATCGACGTCTACAATCAGGGCCAGATGCGGCGGGATTTCACCTTCGTTGACGATCTCGTCGAGGCAGTGTGGCGGCTGGCGAATGTTTTTCCCGAGGAACGGCTCGGCGATTTCGACAGCCTGAGCCCGGTCGCGCCCTTCAGGATCGTGAACATCGGAAAGGCCGCGCCGGATACGCTGGACACCTTTATCTCGACCATCGAGACGGCTCTGGGCGTCGAGGCAAAGCGCAACTTGATGGACATGCAGGCGGGCGACGTTCCGGCAACGTGGTCGGACACGACGCTCTTGCAGGCGATCACGGGATATGCCCCATCCACGGGGCTGGACCGCGGCGTGCCCGCCTTCGTCACATGGTATCGGAACTATTACGGCGTCTGAGACGCCCGACGGATAAGGATTGTGTTTCATGCGTATCGCGATGATCGGAACCGGCTATGTCGGCCTCGTTTCTGGCGTCTGCTTCTCGGATTTCGGCCATGACGTGGTCTGCGTCGACAAGGACGCGTCCAAGATCGGACGACTGGAAAAGGGCGAGGTCCCGATCTACGAGCCGGGCCTCGATACGCTTCTCGCGCGGAACGTGGCCGCGGGCCGGTTGTCGTTCACTCAGGATCTGAAGGCGGCGATAACGGGCGCGGAAGCGGTGTTCATCGCGGTCGGCACGCCGACGCGGAGGGGCGACGGTCATGCCGACCTCACCTATGTCATGGCAGCCGCGGAGGAGATCGCGAAAGCGGCGACGGACTATCTGGTGATCGTCACCAAGTCGACGGTGCCTGTGGGCACGAACCGCAAGGTGCGCCGAGGTCGTGCGACGGGCGAACCCGGACCTCGACTTCGACGTGGCGTCCAACCCCGAGTTCCTGCGCGAAGGTGCGGCCATCGACGACTTCATGCGGCCTGACCGCGTCGTCGTGGGGATCGAGACCGAGCGCGCGTCGAAGGTGATGGAGGATGTCTATCGTCCGCTCTTCCTGCGCGACTTTCCGATCGTGACGACGGACCTCGAGTCCGGCCGAGATGATCAAGTACGCGGCGAATGCCTTTCTCGCGACGAAGATCACTTTCATCAACGAGATCGCGGCGTTGTGCGAGAAGACCGGCGCCGACGTGCGCGAGGTGTCGAAGGGCATGGGCCTCGACGGTCGGATCGGGAACAAGTTCCTTCACGCGGGGCCCGGCTACGGCGGCTCGTGCTTTCCCAAGGACACCAGCGCGCTGGCGCGGATCGGGCAGGAGTTCGCTTCGCCTATGACCATCACCGAGGCGGTGATCGAAGTGAATGACCGCGTGAAGCGGCGCATGATCGAAAAGCTGCGCGACCTCTGCGACGGGTCGTTCAACGGCAAGAAGATCGCGGTCCTTGGGCGTGACGTTCAAGCCGAACACCGACGACATGCGGGATGCGCCGTCGCTGACCATTATTCCTGCGCTTGTCGGCGGTGGGGCAAAGGTTCATGCCGTCGATCCGCAGGGCCGGCGCGAAGGCGAGACGCTGTTGCCTCACGTCGCATGGGAGGCGGACGCCTATGCGGCATCCGAGGGCGCCAACCTCGTGGTGATCCTCACCGAGTGGAATGAGTTCCGGGCGCTCGACCTTGGCCGGATCGCGGGCAGCATGTCCACGCCAGGATGGCCGACCTTCGAAACATCTATTCGGCGAAGGACGCCGAAGAGGCAGGGTTCGAGGCCTATGTTTCGGTCGGGCGGCGGCCCTTCCCCGCCGAATAGAGAAAGGCGAACCCTAGGGTCCGCCTAGTCGCAATTTACTCAGGTGAGTTTTCCGGAAGGCCGGCTCTCTCAGTACGAGTAGCCGTAGCCTTCGTCCATGAAGCGGCACTTGTTCAGCACGATGCCGGCGACGTTGGAATATTGCGCCACCTCGCGTTCGACCTCGTCGACCTGCGCCACCGTCGTCATATCGGCAGCGGCCACGATCAGGACCGCATCCACGAGCTTCAGAAAGCCGCGCGTCTCGTCGCTGACGAGGACGGGCGGCATGTCGAAGAGCATCAGGTCGGGCCGATAGTCCGCCTGGACCTGGTCGAGGATCTCGGAGGTCTGCGACCGCAGGATCACGCGGGCGGGGTCGGCGACGACGCGGGTCGTGACCGAGACCGAGGTATTCTCGTCAAGCCGCATCGCCTGGTCGGCGAAGTCGACGTTGCCGAGAAAGACATCTTCGAGGCTGGAGCCGGGGGCGGCACCGAAGAACTTGGCGACGGCCGGGCGGCGGAAGTCCATATCGAACAGCATTCCGCGCGTTTCCGGCTGGCGGCCCATACCGGCGATCAGGTTGCAGGCGGTCGTGGTCTTGCCGCAGCCCGCCGTAGCGGAAGTGATGGCGATGCGGGTCCAGTCGTTCCGGCGCATCTCGAGGAAGAGCTTGGTGCGTAGGATGTCGAAGTGCTGCGCCTCGACCGAGGCTTCGCTCGAGTAGATGCGGCTGTCGTGCATCCGCTTGGCGGACGCCTCGAACATGCCGATGGACGCCCATCTCTCGCCTATCGCGCCATCCTTGGCGGCCCGCCGGGCGCGGTTGCGCGCGGTGACGTCGGTGGTCCGAAGCGGCCGGTCGGTGCCGCCTTCGCGCTTCTCGCGTGCCCGGGCCAGTGCGGCTTGCAGTTTTTCCATGTCTCAGTCGGCTCCGCTCAAAGCCCCACCCGCGCCATCAGATCCTCGATCAGAAGGTCGAGTGGCAGGTAGAATGTGTGGACCGCCCAGAGCGCCGCCGGAACGGCGATCAGCATGGCGATCGTGAAGATGGTCTTGAGGATGCGGCGGCGACGACGCGCCGTCTCTTCCTCGAGGAACGGGATTGTGACCAGAGGCTGCACGCCAAGAGCGCGCGACAGGTCGATCGGCCGCCGTATCGTGCGGTTCAAAAGCTCGCCCAGGCCAAAGAAGGCAGCGGCCAGCGCGGTGCCGACAAAGACACCGCCACCCGCGACAAGCTTGCGGTTGGGTGAATTCGGAGCGGAGGGCTGCGACGCCTGTTCCAGCACCGAGATGCGCTGACCCTTGGCCGCGGATTCGATCTCGACCCCCTGCCGGGCGGCGGCGCGCGAGGCGACGGCTTGGTTCATCTGGATCTGGAGCGAGGCATATTCGCTTTCCAGCGCCTGGAGTCCGATGGCGACGCTCGGCGTGCGTTCGATGGCGACGCGCAGCTTCTGCATGTCCGCTTCAGTCCTGACCTTTTCCTTCTCGAGGTAGTCGATCCGCGAGTCGATCTCGGCGAGTTGCAGGTCGAGCATCGTACTGGCGACCGACGCGGGACTGCCTTCGGCATCGGTCGAGGGTGTCGTTCCCGAGCGCATCATGCGCCGCTTGATCGATGCGATCCTCGCCTGAAGGATGGTCACCTTCGGGTTCGTCTCGGAATAGATCGCCAAGGCGGCGTTCAGCTCGTTCTCTAGGTCCGACAACTGCTGCTGGTCTGGCGTCATGTTGACGGTCGGAACGCCGCTAGCTTCACCCACGGCAAGCAGGCGGGCCCGCTGGTCGCGCAGCGAGGCGAGGTCGCGGTCGGCGAGGTTCAGTCGATCCTGAAGAGCCGTCTGCTGCGAGAGCCGATAGGTCTGCTCTTCCGGCAGGGCGTCCTTGTTTTCTTCCTTGAAGGCGACGATCTTCGCGCTCTGGCGTGACAGGTCACCCGAATAGCGCTGCACCTGCTGGTCGAAGAACTCCAGCGTGTCGCCCGAGCCCACGATGCGCAACTCGGCATCGGCCTTCAGCACGATCGTCACGAAGTCGTTGACGACGTCGGCCGAGGTCTTGGCTTCGCCGGACAGGAAAGAAACGGTCATGATCGTCGCGCGGTCGCGTCCCGAAACAAGCTCGATCTCGGTCAGTTCGCGCATCCTCTCGACAACGTCGTCGGGCGTCATCCCGACCTCGCCCGCAAACACGCGGTGGCGGTTGGCGATGTCGATGAGGTTCGACCGCGTCATGAGCTGCTTTTCGATGATCTGAAGCTGCTCGGTCCCCTCGGTCTCGTCCTCGAAGGCGCGCAAGTCTACGGGGATCTTCGAACCTTCGACGACCAGGATCGCTTCAGCGCGGTAACGCGGCGGAAGCGTGAGCGCGAGCGCGATGCCGAGGGCCGTGAAGACGGCGAAGATGACCGCCATGACGGGAAGGCGCTGCAGGAACAACGCGTAGTAGAACTTGAGATCGGTATTCATTCCGCGGCTTCTCCGGCAGATTGCACCGTGGGCAGGAAGATGCCGTCATCCAGGACTTCCTCGATGATGGCGGCGTCGACGACGCGTCTCTCTTCCGTTGCGGCATAGACCATGGAAAAATCGCACAGCTTGTTCACAAGGCGCGGAATCCCGTGCGTGTGGTGATGGACGAGGTCGATGGCCTCGGACGTGAACTCGGACCCGGTGCCACCGACGTGGGTCAGGCGGTGCTGAATGTAGCCGGCCACGGCCGCGCGGTCGAGAGATGGGATGTGATAGGTGGCAGTGACCCGCTGCGCGAACTGCCGAAGCTCGGGCCGCATGATCATCTGACGCAGCTCCGGCTGCCCGACGAGGATGAGTTGAAGAAGCTCGTCCTTGTTCGAGTTGATGTTGGTCAGCATCCGAAGCTCTTCGAGACCTTCGATGGACAGATTCTGCGCTTCGTCGATCAGGAGGATCACACGGCGGCCCGCCGCATACTCCTCGATCACGAAGTCTTGAAGCTGCTGGAAGAGCGTGACGTAAGCGCCGTGGAAATCGGTGTCCACGCCGAGCGAATTCAGCGCCCACTGCAGAAGCTCGCCGCGGCCGCCCTGCGCGTTCGACACGAGGCCCAGCGTGATGTCGTCATCGAGGGTCTGGAGAAGCTTCTGGATCAGGGTCGTCTTGCCGACGCCGACTTCGCCCGTGATCACCGTGATCGGCGATCGGGTCATAACCCCATATTCCAACACGGAAAAGGCCCTACGGTGCGCCCGGGACCAAAAGAGGAAATCCGGATCGGGCAGAAGCGTGAAAGGACGCTCCGAAAACCCGAAGAATTCCATGTATAGATCGGTACTCGTCATATGTCTCACTAACTCTCGGGGGACATATAGGGCGTCGCCTGCCTCGCGTCTGCATGCAACGCCGATGGGCCGACATCATGTCGCTTCTGCGGCATTTCTGCAATCACTTCACGGGGACCATCGACATCGGGCCCTCGAATCGCGAACGGCGCAGCCAGGTTCGCTGTCCCCCTCTTGGGGACAATGTGCACAAATCGAACATATTGTTGACTGACCTCGCGTTAACCCTAACTCTTCCTCAGACCCCCGATTACGGCAGGATGAAGGCAGAACATGGCGAGGTTTTGTTCAAAAGTTTAGCACAGGTCTGACGACAGGCTGCTGAAACGGGCAGACGGCAGTCCGTTTTCATGCGTAAATCAACAATCTTCTTTGATTTCCCCATAGGCGGGTGCTACAACCAGTCTACACGTTTCGATCCGTCTGCCGGTCGGGAAATGTGAAAATTTTAAGTCTTGTGAGTTCCAGGGGGCCGACCTCGCTCGGTAAAAGGTTATGACGGTACATGCCTCGCGCATCGAAGCTGCAACAAATGTTCAAGCGCTGCCTCGCTCCGCGTCGCCCCGGTCACGGGGTCTTTATTCATCCTATCTGAAGCGGACGGTTGATCTCGGCCTGGTGTTCATGGCCCTGCCCTTCCTCGTTCCCTTCATGCTGATCCTGTCTGCAATGATCTTCGCTCAGGACGGCAAGTCTCCGCTGTTTCGGCAGGAGCGTATCGGCCGCGACGGGCGGCGCTTCCGCATCTGGAAGTTCCGCACAATGGTCGCCGACGCCGAAGCCCAGCTCGAGCGGCATCTCGAGGCCGACCCGACCGCGCGCGCGGAATGGAACGAAAAGCAGAAGCTTTCCGTCGATCCCCGCGTGACGCCCATCGGCCGCGTCCTGCGCCGCAGTTCGGTGGACGAGCTTCCGCAGCTTCTGAACGTGCTCGCAGGCGAGATGTCGTTGGTGGGTCCGCGTCCGATGATGCCGTCGCAGCAGGCGCTTTATTCCGGCAACGGCTACTATCGCCTGCGCCCTGGCCTGACCGGCAACTGGCAGGTTTCGGCCCGCAACGAAAGCAGCTTTGCCGACCGCGCGCACTTCGACGACAGCTATGCGCAGAGCGTCAGCTTCATCGGCGATGCACGCATCGTGGCACAAACCGTCGGCGTCGTTCTGCGCGGCACTGGCGTCTGATCCGCACCACACTCGCGCTCTCGTGACCTGTCACGGGGGCGCATTATGCTGGTTGCACCTATCCCAAAGCGCTATGACAGGCGGCATTCGGGGTTCAGGAGCAATTTCCGCATGAGCAGGTTTCGCCGCGCCGCCATCATCGCCGTTTCCATCCTGGCGCTCGCCGCCTGCAATTCTGCGGAAGAGCGGGCCGAGAAGCACTATCAGAGCGGGCTCGAGCTTGTGCAGCAGGGCGACCTGCGACGGGCTCTCGTGGAATTCCGAAACGTCTTCACGCTGAACAAGACCCACAAGGGCGCCCGGCTGGCCTATGCCGAAGCCTCGCGTGAAATGGGCAATCTTGGCGAAGCGTATCAGAGCTATGTCTCGCTGGCCGAGATCGACCCGAACGACATGGGCGTGAGACTGGCGCTGACCGAACTTGCGATCCTGTCGCAGAACTGGGACGAGGCCGAGCGCGGCGCATCAGCCATTCGCGCAGCCGGGACCGAGGTGGAGGGATCGGACATTCCCTTCCTGGCGCTCGAATTCCGCAAGAGCGTGACGGACAAGGACCAGGCCCGCATGCGCGAGCTGACGCGCGAGGCCGAAGCCCTAGCCAAGGAGCATCCCGACAGCGAAGTCCTTCAGCGCATGCTGATCGAGGGCTACCAGCAGGAAGGCGAACTCGACAAGGCCATCGCCGTGACCGACGCCGCGATCGCGGGCTCCCGGCCCCGGCAGGCGCGTGCGTTCTATCGCGTGAAGGCGATGCTGCTGGCGCGGAAGGAAGACTATCCTGCGTTGGAAGCGCACTTGCGCGATACCGTCGAGAAGTATCCCGACGACACCGAAACGAAGGCGCTTCTGATCCAGCTTCTGGCTCAGGAGGGCAACACGGCCGGAGCCGAGGATTTTCTGAGGTCCGAGGTGGGCACGACCGAGAACAAGGTCGCAGCGCACGTGGCTCTCATTACCTTCCTTCGCCAGACGAAGGGCGACGAGGCCGCTTTGGCCGAAATCGAGACCGCCTTGCCGCTCTACGAGAACCCTCGAGTGCTTCAGGCCCTGAAGGCGGGCGTCCTGTTCGACGCGGGGCAAAGGGACGAGGCCGTGGCGATCCTCGAGGGTGTCATCGAGGACGCTCCCGCAGACGAGGAGACGGACCGCTACAAGGTCACGTTGGCCCGGATGCTGATGGCGACCGGCAACGAGGTCGGCGCGCGGCAACTGGTCGAGGCCGTTCTTGCCCATGACGCCAATCAGGTCGAAGCGCTGAAGATGACCGCGCAGTGGCAGATCGACGGCGACCAGGCCGACGAGGCGATCAGCACTCTGCGCCGCGCTCTGGATCAGGAGCCGGAGGACGCAGAGGCCATGTCGCTCATGGCGCGCGCCTACGAGCGGAACGGCGAACCGGAGCTTGCGCAGGACCTTCTGGCGCTGGCGGTCGAGGCTTCGGCCAACGCGCCGGACGAGAGCCTGCGATATGCCACCGTGCTGATGCGCGAAAAGCGTTACTCGGCCGCCGAGAACACGGTTATTTCCGCCCTGCGGCTGACGCCGGGCAGCCTGCCGCTGCTGCGGATGCTGGGCCAGATCTACCTTGCGAGCGAGGATTGGTCGCGGGCTGAGGGTGTCGAGGCTTCGCTGCGGCGGCTTGAGGGACCGGCGCCGAAACTGGCAGCGGACGAGCTGAGGCTTCAGATCATTTCGCGGCGCGAGGGCCGCGAACAGGGTGTGGCGTTCCTCGAGGAGCTGGCGGGCGCCTCCGACGATGCCGGCAGCGCCGCCAAGGTCACTCTGATCCAGTCGCGCCTGGCCGAGAACCGCGGCGCCGACGCGCTGGCTCTGGCCAACGAACTGGCACAGGAGTTGCCGGACAATCCGCGTGTGACGATGGTTCTGGCCAGTACGCAGCTTGCCGTTGGCGAGTTCGAGGCCGCCGAGGCGACGCTTCGTCCGCTGGCCGAGGAAAGCGACGATCCGACCTATGTTCTTCAGTACGCTCGCATTCTTGGCGCTCAGGGCAAGATCGACCCGGCGCGACAGGCGATCGATGACGCCCTTCTGCGGATCCCGGACGACGCGGATCTTCTGTGGGCGAAGGCGTCCTTCCTCGAGCGCGAGAACGACATCGACGGCGCCATCGAGATCTATGAGCAGATCTACACCGACCACAGCGACTCTCTGGTGGTGGCGAACAACCTCGCAAGCCTTCTGGCGACCTACCGCGAGGATCCCGAAAGCCTCGATCGTGCTTTCACGGTGGCGCGTCGGTTGCGCGGAACCAACGTGCCGCCGTTCCAGGACACCTATGGCTGGATCCTTTTCCGTCGCGGGCAGGTCGAAGAGGCGTTGAGCTATCTGGAGCCCGCGGCTGAGGCACTCGTCTCGGATCCGATCGTTTACTATCACCTGGCGCGTGCCTACGAGGAACTGGGACGGGGCGAGGAGGCGGCGACGGCTTTCTCGGAGGCCGTCCGCATCGCGGGTGAGGACGATCCGCGCCCGCAAATCGCCGAAGCGCGTGAAAAAATCTCCGACCAAGCGACCAAACCTTAGAGTGGCCTAATCGCATCGGTCCGCCATCCGCTGGATCGACAGGGGATAATAGGCTAAGGGTTCGGACGGAAAGAGATTAAAACTGGCCAATGTCGGCACGGAAGTGCTATGTGAACCCAAGGGAAGGTGGGACTATGAAAAAGTTTCTTGTTGCTATCGCTGCAATGCTGTTCGCCACTGCTGCGGCAGCTCAGTCCGGTTATCAAATCAAGCCGGGTGACACACTTCAGGTCGAAGTGCTGGAGGACCCGTCGTTGAACCGGTCCGTCCTCGTGTTGCCCGATGGCACGATCTCGTTCCCCTTCGCGGGCACCGTGCGCGCCAGCGGCCGCACAGCCAGTGACCTCGGCTCGGCGATCACCTCGGGGATCGCGTCGAACTTCGCTTCGCAGCCGAACGTCTTCGTGACGGTTCAGCAACTCAGCGAACCCACGGTCGCGGCGACGGCAGGTGTCGCCACCATCGACGTGTTCATGATGGGCGAGATTGCAGCTCCGGGTGGCAAGGCTCTGCCGCGCGGCACCACGCTGATCCAGGCTCTGGCCGAGACCGGCGGCTTCACGAAATTCGCTGCGACGAAGCGCATTCTTCTTCGCCGCACCGACTCGCGGACCGGACAGCAGTCGGTTTCGCGCATCAACTATAAAGCAATCGCGGACGGGGCAGCGGTTGGCAGGGATATCCGTCTTCAGGACGGTGACGTGATCATCGTGCCCGAGCGCCGCCTCTTCGAGTAGTAGGGCGAATGGCATATTTGCGGACGGGTCTATCTCTTACGGCAACCCTCACGCTTTCGGTTACGGCTCTGGCCGCTCCTGCGTTCGCGCAGGAGGGTCCGGCGCGTCTAGGGGTCCTGAGTTTCTCTCAGGGCCTCGAACTGACGGATAACGCCATTCTGGCGGTTTCTCCCACCGGCGACAGCCTGATCTCGACGACGAGGCTGGGTCTCGACATCGGAACGGAAACCCGGACCGAGTCCCTGCGGTTCAACGTCGGCACCGAGCTTATCGGCGATATCTTCGGCGAGACCGACGACGACTTCGAATTCGGGAACTACAGCGCCGGCGTGAACTATCGCCGCGAGGGCGCCTCGAGCCTATTCGCTCTGACGGGCACTTACCGCGAGCGGCAACTCGACGACGAGGTTCTCGATCCGACGTCGGCCTTCTTCGGCATCGACCTGGGACCCGACGTGCTGATCATCGACTCCGGTACGGTCACCGCGACCGGCCTCGGCGCCCGGCTCCAGACGGGCATCGGCGGGCCGTTCGAGCTTGACCTCAAGGCCGAGTACGCGGACCGCGACTACGAGGACGTCGTCGACGCCGACCTCGTCGACAACACCCGCAGTTCGTTCGATGCGCTGGCGCGTCTGCGTCCGAACCAGGCGCTGACCTATCGTCTGCGCGCGGGCTATGATCTTCTTGAAGAAGACGACCTGACCAGCACCGAAACGACGACAACCTACTTTGGCGCCGGCGTCGAAGGCGAGACGGCGGGCGGCCTGAGCTTCTTCGGCGACCTCCTCTACGACCGGGCCGAAATAGACACCGGCGGCACAACCGTGCTCGACGGCATCGGCGTCGACCTTGGTCTGACCCAGGAGCGGAACAATGGGACCTTCGGTTTGGCGGTCGCCAGCCGTGTCGATGACGAAGGCCGGCGCACGTCGGCCATCGCCTCGCGCGCCATGGAGTTGCCGACCGGAGCGCTGTCGTTCTCGCTTGGCGTCGTCGACGAGGAAGGCGACAACTCGCTTCGGCTCGCGGGCGGCGTCAACTATTTGAGAGCGACTCCGCGCGGCGGCCTGACGGTCGTGCTGTCGCAGGACATCACCGCTTCCGACGGCGATGTTTTCCGGGATACGAGGCTTGAAGTCGGCTTCGTGGAAGAGATCAACATGATCTCGGCCTTCGAAGCGCGACTTGGTTACGTCATGAGCAACGACCTGGGCGGGTCGGACGACGATCAGGAAACCGTCGCCACGCTCACCTATCGCCGCGACCTCACGGAAGACTGGCAGATGCGCGCCGGATACGAGCGCACCATCCTGTCGACCGAAGGCGGCACCGACCGGACGCAGAACTCGATCTTCCTGAACGTCGAGCGCGATTTCGCCTTCGGATTCTGACGAATTGACGCCGGACCCTTCGAATGACGGAGGGTCCGACACGCCCGCCGGGCGCGGACTGACTGCGGCCTGGGTCATTGCCGCCGTCTGTGTCGCGATCGAGCTTGTGCTTCTCGCCGGCGATGCAGGTCTGATCGGAGGGGTCCGCTTCCGGCAGGCGGTCTACGAATACGGCGGGTTCTGGAGCGGGCTTCTGGGCAACTGGCGGCCGAACTATCCCCTCCAGCAGTGGGCGATGTTCCTGACCTACGGCTTCCTTCACGCCGGTCTTGTCCACCTTATCCTCAACATGGCGACGCTTCTGTCTCTAAGCCGCCCGGTTCTTCTGCGCGTGGGCACCGTGCGGTATCTCTTGCTGTACGGCATGTCGCTACTTGGCGGCGCTTTGGGCTTCGCACTGCTGTCGGACAGCTATCGTCCGATGGTGGGCGCGTCGGGTGCCCTCTTCGGCCTCGCCGGCGCTATCCTTGCTTGGGAATACGTCGATCGCTACGCCACGTCCGAGCGGCTGTGGCCCGTGGCGCGGGCGGTCCTGCTGCTTCTGGGGCTGAACGTGGCGCTCTACTACGCGATGGACCGGCTTCTGGCCTGGGAGGCCCACTTGGGCGGATTCGTGGCAGGTTGGATCGCGGCACTTCTGATCGATCCGCGCCCGTCGCGCGACGACGACTAGCCGCGCAGGATACCCTCGACGCGAGCGAAGTCCTCGGCGGTGTCGATGTCCAGTGCGCGATCTTCCGGCATGACGACAGCACCGATCCGGTCGGTGACGAAGCCGCCATTCGCGAGAAACCAGTCCTTGTCGAAGACATAGGCCGCCCCGTTCGGGCGCATGACGGGCGGCAGGCCCTGTCGGTTCGAAAAGCAAAACGCCGGGTCGGCCAATGGCACGAAGCGGTTCCCGTCCATCCGCCCGTACTTGAGAACGCCGGGATTGGTCGGGGTTACCGTCTTGACGAGGTCGTAGGCGCCACTTTCGTGCAGGGCGATGGCAGCGCGGATATCGTCGACTGACCGCAGCGGCGAGGTTGCCTGGAGAAGCACGATGCGCGCCGGACCCTCGATACGGGCGAGCGCGTGCAGAAGGACGGGCGCCATCGGCGTGTCGTCGCGCGCCAGGTCTGCGGGGCGATCGATCACGGTCAGGCCGGGCCTTGGGCCGCGCGAGAGAATGTCGGTGATATCGGTCGTAACCAGCACCTCCGCTGCCCCGACCTCGCGGCCCTGCGCCACTGCGCGTTCCCAAAGAGGCACGCCGGCAAGGGTCGCCGTGTTCTTGCCCGGCAACCCTTTCGAGCCACCGCGGACGGGAACGACGGCTACGAGCCTCATACCCGATCCTCCAGACAGGGGCGGATGGCGTCGACGATCCGTTGAGACGCGCCCTTGTGAAGGGAGTGAAACGCCTCGGTACCCGAGCCTCCGTCGTCCATGGCGCGACGCACGGCGTCGGCAAGGTTCGCGGGATCGGAGACGACCGTCAGGACGCCCGCAGCCTCGGCCTCGACGCCCGGAAACTCGATGGTCCAGACGTGCGGGCCGGTCAGCACGGGTTTTCCCAACGACAGGGGTTCGATCACGTTGTGCGCTCCCTTCTCGACGAAGCCACCGCCGACGACGACGGCGGAGGCCGGTGCGAGGTAGAAGAACATTTCGCCGAGGGAATCGCCAACGAGGATCTGCACATCGTCGAGAGGCCTCGTCGTGAGGAAGTCGGTGCCGATGACCTCACTGCGCCGCGCAACACGGAAGCCCCTTGCGGCAAGACGTTCGGCGGTCGCCTCGAAAAGTTCGGGCGCGCGCGGCACCCAGAGGATCAGGGGTGGGTGAGGGTCGGCCATTAGCGCCTGCGCAAGATCCTCGAACACCTCTTCTTCGCCCGCGACCACACTCGCCAGCGTCAGCACGCGCCGGCCTTGGCCAAGCGCACGGCCGGCTTCGATCTGCGCCTGAGGCAACGGGATGTCGAAGCGCGTCTCGCCCAGGGCTTCGACGCGGGTGGCGCCGAGGGCGCGAAAGCGGTCGGCCATGCGGGCAGACTTGGCGAAGACCGCCGCGGCGCGGGAGGCAGGATGGCCGAAGAGACGGGCGAGACGACGTGCGCGCGGGAAGCTCCGCCCCGGCACCTGGCTGTTGGCGAGGCAGAGCGGCACGCCTGCCCGCGCTGCGGCCTCGATCATCCAGGGCCAGAATTCCATCTCCATCACCAGCCCAGCGCCAGGCTGCGTAGCCTCGAAGAAGCGCGCCCAGTAGGCCGGGCGGTCAAGCGGGGCATAGCGAACGGCGAGACGGCCGGCCGCGATCTCGGGGGCGAAGGCCGCTTGGGCGGCGCGGCGGCCGGCCGGCGTGGCATGGGTCGTGACGACGCGGCGCCCTTCGTCGAGAAGGACGCGAACGAGCGGCTCCGCCGAGCGCATCTCGCCCATGGATACGGCGTGGACCCATACGTCCGCCAAAAACGGCGCACCTCGGCCGCGTCGCTCGTCGAGGTGTTCGCCATAGGCCGGATCGCTTCGCGCGCGCCGCCTGAAGTAGCGCCAGACGAACGGCTCGCCCGCAGCCATCATCGCGCCGCATAGGCGGCGAGAAACAGGCGATAGCGCAGGCCGGACGGCCCCGGAAGCTCGGGTCGGATCATGGGCTGCACGGAAGCCTCAAAAGGCCGCCCGAGGCAAGGGCGGAGAAGGGTCTTCATCTCTTCCCGAAATACGCCGGTGGCGAATTGGCCGAAGGCCAGGAGGGGACAGCGCCCCCTACCCTCCGCCGCTGGCCCCTTCAATCGCGCCTCGAACCCCGCTAGACCGGACTGCGACAGGAGGCACATCATGCAGATCGCGCACAGGAAAGTCGGGCCGGACCAGCCGCCCCTCGTCATCGCCGAGATCGGCATCAACCACGGCGGCGACCTCGACGTCGCGCGGCACATGGTGACGCAGGCCGCAAAGTCGGGCGCCGAGATCGTCAAGCATCAGACCCATTTCGTCTGGGACGAGATGACCGAGGAGGCCAAGTCGATCCTTCCACCGAACGCGGGCGGGAAGTCGATCTGGCAGGTGATGGAGGAATGCGCGCTGTCGCCTGAGGACGAGGCGGCACTGAAGAAGCACACCGAGGACATGGGCCTCATCTGGATCTCGACGCCGTTTTCCCGCGCGGCCGCCGACTGGCTGGACGAGCAAGGCGTGCCCGCGTTCAAGATCGGCTCTGGCGAGGCCGACCACCTGCCGCTGATCCGGCACATCGCCGCGAAGGGGAAGCCCGTCATCATGTCGACGGGGATGCAGACGATCGAGAGCATCGGGCGGTCCGTCGCCATCCTGGATGAGGCGGGGATCGACTATGCGCTGCTGGAATGCACGAACCTTTACCCCTCGCCGCCCGAGATCGTGTCGCTGAAAGGCGTGACTGACCTGCGACGCGCGTTTCCGAAGGCCGTCGTGGGATTTTCGGACCACTCCATCGGCCCGGAGATGGCCCTGGCGTCCGTGGCGCTTGGCGCCTCGATCCTGGAGCGGCACTTCACCGACACGCGCTATCGCGAGGGGCCCGACATCTCGTGCTCGATGGACCCATCGGAGTTGCGCCACCTGATCGACCGGAGCCGCGAGATCTGGGTGGCCCTGCACAACGAGAAGTCGCGGACGGGTCCTGAAGAGGCCGTCTACCGCTTCGCCCGCACCTCCGTCGTGGCCGACCGCGACTTGCCCGAGGGCCATGTGATCGAGGAAGCCGACATATGGGGCCGGCGACCGGGATCGGGCGAGATCGCGGGCTATGACTTCGAGAAGGTGGTGGGCAAGCGGCTGACACGGGCGGTCGCGCGGAATACGCAGTTGAAGTGGAGCGACCTCGGCTGAGGCCGCGACCCCGGGGGCGCTGCCCCCGGACCCCCGGAGTATTTCGGCCAAGAAGAAAGGGTTGGGATGTTCACGTTGGACGACATCGAGGCGGCGGCGGCGATGGTTCATGCCCGGATGCCTCCGACGCCACAGTATGCCTGGCCGGCCTTGTCGGCGCGGCTTGGCTGCGAGGTGGTGGTCAAGCATGAGAACCACACGCCTACGGGATCGTTCAAGGTGCGTGGCGCGCTGACCTTCATCGACTGGCTGAGGCGCGCGCATCCTGACGCCAAGGGCATCGCAACAGCAACGCGCGGCAATCATGGACAGGGTCAGGCGATGGCCGCGACGGCGGCGGGCTTGCGGGCGGTGATCGTGGTGCCGAAGGGCAATTCGGTCGAGAAGAACGCAGCGATGCACGCCTTCGGGGCGGAGTTGATCGAATACGGCGAGGACTTCGATACGGCGCGCGAGGAGGCGCTGCGGATCGCCGAGGCGGAAGGGCTGTTCTTCGTGCCGCCGTTCCACCCTGCACTGGTGTCGGGGGTGGCGACCTATGGGCTGGAACTTCTGAGAGCACGGCCCGACCTTCACACTCTCTACGTCCCGATCGGTTGCGGCTCCGGCATCTGCGGCTGCATTGCCGCGCGGGATGCCCTGGGGCTTTCGACGCGGATCGTGGGTGTGGTGAGCGAAGGCGCTCAAGCCGCCAAGCTTTCAGCCGAGGCGGGGCGGCCGGTCGAGACGGATACGGCGCTGACCTTTGCCGACGGGATCGCGGTGCGGATCCCGGTGCCGGAGGCGCTGGCCGTCTATTCGGCGGGCGCCGAGCGGATCGTGGCTGTGTCGGATGCTGAGGTCGCCGAGGCGATCCGGGTGTTCTATCGCGACACGCACAACCTGGCCGAAGGAGCGGGCGCAGCGGGGCTGGCCGCGCTGATGGCCGAGCGTGAGGAGATGGCGGGGCGAGCGGTCGGAGTTGTGCTCTGCGGCGGGAACATCGACGGCGACCGCATGGCGGTGGTTTTGGGCGGGGGTGTGCCGACCCCCTGACGCGCGAAAGGAAAACGGCGGCCCGAGGGGCCGCCGCCTGATCGTGTCAGCCTTGCGGGACGGATCACTCGTCGTCGCATCCTGCGCGGTTGCGGGAACGTCGTCGGCGTCCGCCTCGTCGTCGTCAGCCTGGCTCGCAAGGCCCGAGGGCGCCTGGATGTTGGCGATGACGAAGTCGCGGTGGATCGTCGGCTCGGCGCCTTCGGGAAGGTCGACCATCGAGATGGTTGCGCTGTCGCCGATGTTCAGGCCTTCGATGCTGACCGTGATGTGGTCGGGGATGTTACCGGCCGTCACGATCAGTTCGACCTCGGGGCGGACCATCGTCAGGACGCCGCCCTTGCGGATGCCGGGGCAGTTCTCGTGACCCACGACCTCGACCGGGATGTAGAGGTTGACCTTCGAGGTGCGCTTGAGACGCATGAAGTCGACGTGCCGGGGCAGGTCCTTCACGACGTCGCGCTGGACGCTGCGGCAGATGACGCGGACGTCATCGTGGCCTTCGACCTGCATGTTGAAGAGCGTCGAAAGAAAACGACCGCTTTTCAGGCGCTTGAACAGCACGTTATAGGGGAGGTTGATCGGAAGCGGGTCAGTTCCGCCGCCGTAAACGATGCCAGGTACGAGCCCTTCTCTGCGAGCTTGACGGGCGGCCCCCTTGCCTGTCCCCGTCCGTACCGTGGCGACGAGATCCGGGATCTCTCCAGCCATGGGTCTTCTCCAATTCTGCGGTTTCGGGCGGCCTCCAAGGGTGTCCGCCCACGAAGCGGCGGCTATAGCGGGGATCGGTCTGGTTGGAAAGGGGGAAAGCGCCGGAGGCCCTTTCGGGGCCTTCGGTATCACGTCGGTATTGCGTCGGTATCGCGTCGGTGGACGCAACCGACGCCGAACCCGGCGTCAGCCGAGCCAGACGTCGAGGAAGAGCATCACGACGAGGCCGATGGCGAGACCGAAGGTGGCCTTGTTCTGGTTCCCCGAGCGGTGCGTCTCGGGGATGATTTCGTGGCTGATGACGTAGAGCATCGCACCCGCCGCGAAGGCGAGACCCCAGGGCAGGAGCGGCTCGGAGAAGGTGATGATACCTGCGCCGAGGAGACCGCCCACGGGTTCGACGAGGCCCGTCAGCGCCGCGATGCCCCAGGCGCGTAACTTGCTGTAGCCCTCGCCCAGAAGTGCCACCGCGACCGCGAGGCCCTCGGGCGCGTTCTGAAGTCCGATGCCTATGGCTAGGGGCAGTCCCCCCGACATGCCGTCGGCGCCGAAGCCCACGCCGACGGCGAGGCCTTCGGGGAAGTTGTGGATGGTGATGGCGATGATGAAGAGCCAGACCCGGCGGAGGGAGGCCGCCTCGGGGCCTTCGCGTCCGAGCGTGAAGTGTTCGTGCGGGAGAAGCTCGTTCATCAGGTGGACCCCGCCCATGCCCACGAGGATCGAGATGCAGGCGATGGCGGCAGGCATCGCGCCATCGCCGAAGATCTCTTCGGCGGCCGCGAGCGATGGAATGATGAGCGAGAAGAACGAGGCGGCGATCATGACGCCTGCCGCAAAGCCCAAGGACATGTCGCGGACCGCGCGTGAGGGCTGGCGTCCGAAGAGGACGGGAAGCGCCCCCACGGCCGTCATCAGACCCGCCACGAGGCTTCCCAGGAAGCCCAGCATCACCGGGGACATCGTCTCCATCGTCGTCTCGCCTCGCTGTAATTCGCGAGCAAGCATAGCGGCTTCGCCGCCAAGGTGAAGCGCTAATTTAGAATCGTTCCAATGTAGAGGAGCGGCCCGGCGTCAGTCGAAGAAGGCGTAGTTCGCGTCGATGTCACCATAGGCGCAGTTGGCGTCGAGGAGCATCTGGTGCGCGTCGGCGGGACTGGCGGTGGAGAGGTCGTCGAGCGAGAGATAGCTCGCATCGACCTGCTCGAGCACCGGGTTGTCGGTGTCGGAGAGGTCCCAGGTGACATAGCCGCAGACGAGGTTGCGGTTGCCGTCCCAGGTGCCCATGAAATCGACAGTGCCGAGGAAGCGTTCGATCGGATACCAGGTGATGCGGTATCCGGTCAGGTGGCGCACGGGGCCATTCGCGGTCAGCGCCTCGGCCTTGGCGTCGTCGTCGAAGCTGGCGCGGGTTTCGAGCTGCGGGATGCGGATCGCCGGGGCGCGGCGACGCTGCGCGGTGTCCTGTCCTTCCACTGCGTCGAAGAGCGACGACGTGGCGGCGACGATGGCAACGGTCTGGTTCGGAAATTCCGCCTGCGCGGGTGTGCCCGATGCCGTTTGAGCGGCGACAGGCCCGGCGGCGCAGAGCGCCGCAACGGCAAGCATCGGCAGGATACGATTACGCAGGGTCATCCCCTGAAGATAAGCGCCGATCCCAATTACGGCAAGATTTGGGCAGGAAACGGGCTGTTCCATGTTCATGACCGAGACATCTTTGCATCAACAAGAAACAATGCGGAAAGCGGTCCCGCACTGTTTCGCCCGAGATCTAGCGGGGTTAGTCAAATTCGCCAGAGAAACCTTTGGGGACACGAAGAATTTCACGATCCACGTCATGAATGTCACGCTTGCCGCAGAAGGCCATCGAGAGGTCCAGTTCCTTCTGGATGACTTCCAGCGCGCGACTCACGCCTGCCTCGCCCATGGCGCCGAGTCCGTAGACCATCGAGCGGCCGATCATGGTGCCTTTCGCGCCAAGCGCCACGGCTTTCAGCACGTCCTGTCCCGACCTGATTCCCCCGTCCATCCAGACTTCGATCCGGTCGCCCACCGCCTTGACGATGGGTTCGAGGGCGCGGATCGACGAGATCGTGCCGTCGAGCTGACGCCCGCCGTGGTTCGACACCACGATGGCGTCGGCGCCGAGGTCGGCGGCGCGGATCGCGTCGTCCACCTCCATGATCCCCTTCAGGATCACCTTGCCGCCCCACATGTCCATCAGTTGCTTGACCCGGTCCCAGTTCAGCGAGGGATCGAAGGCCTCGGCCGTCCATGACGAGAGCGAGGCGGGGTTCGAGACGCCGGAGGCGTGGCCTACGATATTGCCGAAGAAGCGGCGCTTGGTGCGCATCATCTCGAGTCCCCACGGGATCTTCGTCGAGAGGTCGGCAAGCGACGACATGGTGAACTTGGGCGGTGCGGTCAGGCCGTTCTTCAGGTCCTTGTGCCGCTGGCCCATGATCTGGAGGTCGACCGTGATGACGATGGCCGAACACTTCGCCGCCCGCGCCCGGTCCATGAGCTTGCCCATGAAGACGTCGTCTTTCAGGGTGTAGACCTGGAACCAGAAGGGCTTGGTGGTGTGGGCGGCCACGTCCTCGATCGAGCAGATCGACATTGTGGACAGCGTGAAGGGCACGCCGAATTTCTCGGCGGCGCGGGCGGCCTTGATCTCGCCGTCGGCGCTTTGCATTCCGAGAAGGCCCACCGGGGCGATGGCGACCGGCATGGCCGCGTCCTCGCCGATCAGCTTGGTGCGGGTGGTGCGGCCCGCCATGTCGACGGCGATGCGCTGGCGAAGGTAGATCTTTCCGAAGTCGGTCGTGTTCTCGCGGAAGGTCTGTTCGGTCCAGGACCCGCTTTCGGCGTAGTCGTAGAACATCCGGGGCACGCGGCGCGTGTAGATGCGCTTGAGATCGGCGATCTCGGTGATGACGGGCATGGGCGGTCCTCCTCGCGTCACCGGGTGTTAGCAATCCCCTTCCCCCTGGGCAATCGGGCGCGGCGTTTGGCGTGACATGAAACCGACATGCGACCGTTACACGGGTGTCACGGGTCGCGGTCTACAGGCGGGACAGGCATCAAACGGGGGACCCACGATGACATCGAGACTTCTTGCGGCCGTATCGGCCCTGTCGCTTTGCGCCAGCGGCGCGCTGGCCGAGATGGCCTTCAACCGTGTGTCGAGCTTTCCGGTCGCTTCGAACCTGCCGGATGGCACGGACCAGGGACAGGAGACCTCGTCCGAGATCATCGCGGCGACCGAGGACGGCATGACGCTGGTCTACACCGACAGCCCGTTCGGGGTGGTGGGCTTCGTGGACATCGCGGATCCCGCGGCCCCTGCCCCTCTGGGCGTGGTCGAGATGGGGGGCGAGCCGACCTCGGTCGTCGTGGCGAAGGGCCTTGCGCTTGCGGGCGTGAACACGTCGGAGAGTTTCGCCAATCCGTCGGGTCAGCTTGCCGTGATCGACATCGCGGGCCGAAGCGTCGTGGCAAGCTGCGACCTGGGCGGGCAGCCGGACAGCCTCGCGCTGGCGCCTGACGGGAGCTTCCTGTCGATCGCCGTCGAGAACGAGCGCGACGAGGAGGCGGGCGATGGCCGCGTGGGCCAGATGCCGGCGGGGTTCCTGGTCATGGTGGACCTGGGCGCGGACGGGCAGCCGGACTGCGGGACGCTGAGGACGGTGGACCTGACGGGTCTGGCCGAGATCGCGCCCGAGGATCCGGAGCCGGAATTCGTCGACATCAACGAGGCGGGCGAGACGGTCGTGACGATGCAGGAGAACAACCACATCGTGGTGGTGGCGCGGGACGGGTCGGTCCTGTCGCATTTCCCGGCGGGATCGGTTGACCTGTCGGGCGTGGACACCGAGGAAGAAGGGGCGCTGACTTTCGATGGCGAGATCTCGGTGCCGCGCGAGCCGGATTCGGTGAAGTGGATCGACGCCGACCACTTCGCGACGGCGAACGAGGGCGACATGGACGGCGGATCGCGCGGCTGGACCGTGTTCGCGAAGGACGGCACGGTCGTCTGGGATGCGGGCACCTCGTTCGAGTACGCGGTGGCCGAGATCGGGCACTATCCCGAGGGGCGGTCGGGCAACAAGGGCGTCGAGCCGGAGTCGGTCGGCAGCGGCACCTTCGGCGGCACGCCGATGGTCTTCATCGGCTCCGAGCGCGGATCGGTCGTGGGCGTCTATGACGCGACGGACGCCGCCAACCCTGTCCTGACGCAGCTTCTGCCGTCGGGCGTGGGACCGGAAGGCTTCGTGGCGATCCCGTCGCGGAACCTTTTCGTCAGCGCGAACGAGACCGACCTTGGAGCGGACGGCGCGGCGCGGTCGCATGTGATGATCTATGCCTATGGCGAGGGTCCGGCGACCTACCCGATGCTGACCTCGGCCGGGCTGACGCAGGAGAACGGCGCGCCAGTCGGATGGGGCGCGATCTCGGGCATGGCGGCGGACGCGGACGGCACGGTCTGGGCGGTGAGCGACAGCGTGTACGGGATGCAGCCGTCGATCTTCCGGATCGACGCGACGCAGACCCCGGCGAGGATCACCGAGGTCATCCGCATCACCCGCGATGGCGCTCCGGCGCAGAAACTCGACTTGGAGGGCATCGCTCTCGACGGCGAGGGCGGGTTCTGGGTCGCTTCGGAGGGACGGACCGACCGGCTGATCCCGCACGCCCTGTTCCACGTGGGAGCTGACGGGACCATCGAGGACGAGATCGGGCTGCCGAAGGAACTGATGGCGAACGAGGTTCGCTTCGGGTTCGAAGGCATCGCGAAGGTCGGCGATACCCTGTGGATGGCGGTCCAGCGCGAGTGGGACGACGACCCCGAGAACCACGCCAAGCTGCGTCGCCTACAATATCGAGAGCGGCGAATGGGGGGCGGTCCATTACCCCAAGGCCGCGCCTGCATCCGGCTGGGTCGGGCTGTCCGAGATCACGGTTCACGGCGACCATGCCTATATCGTCGAGCGCGACAACCTGGTCGGCGATCTGGCGGTGACGAAGATCGTGACCCGCGTGCCGCTGGCCGAGATGGTGCCCGCGCCGCTTGGCGGGCCTTTGCCCGTGGTGACGAAGGAGACGGTGCGGGACCTTCTGCCCGACCTCGTGTCGACGGGCGGCTACGTTCTCGACAAGATCGAGGGGCTGGCCATCATGGAAGACGGGACCGTCTGGGTCTCGACCGACAACGACGGGGTCGACGACCATTCGGGCGAGACGATGTTCTGGTCGTTCAAGGCGGAGTAATCGCAGTTTGCACGACGATTGGGCCGCCGGGAGTCCCGGCGGCCTTTTCGTTTCAGCTCAGACCGATGACGATGCTGCCCTTGTAGCCTTGCGTGGGGGAACCCGAGAGTTTGAGCATCTGCGCCTCGATCTGCTCGGGCGTGTTGTCGGCGAAAATCATGTCGCGCTCGAAGCTCTGCCGGGACAGGTTGCGGGTGCCGGTCACATAGGCCGGGTGCGCCTCGTAGACGTCGGCGCTTTCAGCGTAGGGCAGCGAGATCTGCGAGATGAGGCTGCTTTCCCCGCTTGGTATCGCGTCGACGCTGTCGAAGACCTCCAGGTGGAAATGCGGCCAGCGGCCGGCATAGCAGCCGGGGAATACGGTGGTGAAGCGGACGATGCCGTCATCGCCGGAGACCCCGACGCCACGGAGGTAGTTTGCCTGCTCCTCTTCGTAGAGCGAGTATCGTCCGGCGGCGTCGCAGTGCCAGAGGTACAGCGCGCGTCCCGGAAGGGGCGCGCAGTCGCCCGCCGAGACGAGGGCGAGTTCCAGGGTCAGCGGCACACCGTCGGCCACGGGCGTCATGCCGGCGAAGCTGGGGCGCAGATCCTCGCGCAGGACGCCTGCCTCGGAGAGGACGTCGAAGCTGCCCCGGCCCTGGCTTCCGTCGGCCGGAAACGGGCCTGCCGTCTCGGCCGAGAAGCCGACGCAGGAAAGCGCCTGCGCGGCGGCGGGTCCGGCGAAGGCGGCTAGAGCACCCGAAAGGACGGCGCGGCGTCCGAGAAGGCGGGGAAGGTCGGCGCGAAGGCCGCGGTCGTGATCTTGATCGTGCGTATCGGTCATGCGTCTGCTCCTTTCGGGGTACAACGCGCGAGACACGCAGGCCCGTCGAAATTTTTCGTGACGACGGCCAAGGATTGACCGGGCGCGTGCGTCCTACCAACCGTGATGCGCATGGATACCTCGGACGAGACACTGGCGCGGGAGGCGGCGGGCGGCGACGCGGCGGCGTTCTCGGCGCTGGTGACGCGGCATTATGACCGGCTGTTCCGCTTGTGCTTCCGGCTGACGGGCGTCCGGGCCGAGGCCGAGGATCTGTGCCAGGACATCTGCGCGGCCCTGCCCGCCAAGGTCAGGGCCTTTCGCGGCGAGGCGCGGTTCACCACATGGCTGTGGCGGGTCGCGGTCAACGCGGCGAACGACCGGCGGCGGCGGGCGGCGACGCGCGCGCGGACAGCGGACGGTTGGGGCGACGTCGAGGAGGCACGCCGGGCCGAGGCGGCGGAGGCGGCGGCGGCGATGGACTGGCTTGCGCGGGCGATGCGCGCGCTGCCGGACGAGTTGCGGGACACCGTGGCGCTGGTGATGGACGAGATGACCCATGCCGAGGCCGGAGAGATCCTGGGCGTGAGCGAGGGCACGGTGAGCTGGCGGATGTCGGAGGTGAAGAAGCGCCTTCGCGCGATGAAGGAGGCCGTGGATGGCTGACGAACTCGACGACCTGAAGGCCGCGTTCGACGCGGCGACGCCCGCGCCCGATGAGGCGCGGAAGCGGGAGAATATCGCGCTGGCCGAGAAAAATTTCGCCGACCTCCAAGGATCGCGCGACGCGGCGCGTCTGACTGTTCGGAAAGGCCGGATGTCCCGGCTTCTGGACGGAGTGAAACCGATGTTCCATGCCCTTTCGACCAAAGGCGCCCTGACCGTGACCACCGCCATCGTGGCGGTCGGTCTTCTTGTGGTTCTTCCGAAGGACGCGATGAAGCTGCCGGGCGGCGGCGACGTGCTGACGCAGAGCGAGGGGGCCGCTCCGCCGGTCGTGGAGCAGCCGAAGGTGGCCGACGATGCGTCGGGCGGTGCGACGGGCGCGACCTCCTCGGTCGCAGCGGCGGAACCGCTGGTGGAGCTGGCCCCTGCCCCGGTGGCGCCTTCGGCCGATGGGTTGTCGCGCAGCCTCCGCACCGAGGACAGTCGCTGGCCCAATCGCCCGCGGCGGAAGAGGCCGAGTCCTTCGCCGACGCCGACATGGCGGCCCCTGCCCCGAGCGTGATGATGCGCGAGAAGCGTCTGATCGCACCCGGCGATGGCGATGATCGTCCTGCCCGAAAGCGACACCGAGGCCTTCGCGAACGCCGAGACCTCGCCCCTGAAGGTGACGGCGGAGGAGCCGGTCTCGACCTTCTCGATCGACGTCGACACCGCGAGCTATGCGGTGGTGCGCTCGTCGCTGATGGCGGGCGCGCTGCCGCCGCGCGAGGCGGTGCGGGTCGAGGAGATGGTGAACTACTTCCCCTACGACTATCCCGCGCCCGAGGGCGACGATGCCGTTCCGGCCCACGGTGACGGTGATGGACGACGCCGTGGAACGCGGGCACGCAGCTTGTCCACATCGGCATCCAGGGCGACGCTGCCGGCGGTCGCGGATCGGCCGCCGCTGAACCTCGTGTTCCTGATCGACACCTCGGGGTCGATGCAGGACGCGAACAAGCTGCCGCTTCTGAAGCAGTCGTTCCGGCTGATGCTGGGCGAGCTTCGGCCCGAGGACGAGGTGGCCATCGTCACCTATGCCGGTTCAGGCGGGGCAGGTGCTGGAGCCGACGCCGGCGGCGGAGCGCTCGACGATCCTCGCCGCACTCGACCGGCTGGAGGCGGGCGGCTCGACCGCCGGTCAGGCGGGGCTGCAGCAGGCCTATGCGGTGGCGGAGGGGATGGCGGGCGACGGCGAGGTGACGCGGGTGATCCTGGCGACGGACGGGGACTTCAACGTGGGGCTGTCCGATCCCGAGGCGCTGAAGGACTTCATCGCGGAGAAGCGGGAGGGCGGGACCTACCTGTCGGTGCTCGGGCTTCGGGCGCGGCAACCTCGACGACGCGACGATGCAGGCGCTGGCGCAGAACGGGAACGGGACGGCGGCCTATATCGACACGCTGTCCGAGGCGCGGAAGGTGCTGGTGGACCAGCTGACCGGCGCGCTGTTCCCGATCGCGGACGACGTGAAGATCCAGGTGGAGTTCAACCCGGCCGAGGTCGCCGAGTACCGGCTGATCGGCTACGAGACCCGCGCGCTGCAGGCGCGAGGATTTCGCCAACGACCGGGTGGACGCGGGCGAGATCGGCGCGGGGCACACGGTGACGGCGCTCTACGAGGTGACGCCGGTGGGGTCGGGCGCGGTGCTGAACGGGCCGCTGCGCTATGGCGAGGCCGAGGCGGTGTCGGACGGGTCGGACGAACTTGGGTTCCTGCGGCTGCGCTACAAGCGGCCGGGGGAGGCGCAGAGCCGCTGATCGAGGAGCCGATCCTGGCCCGGACAGGGCGACGTCGTCGGACGATGCGCGCTTCGCGGTCGCCATCGCGGGCTTCGGGCAGTTGCTGCGCGGGGGCGACCTACCTGGGTGACTGGGGCTGGGGCGACGCCATCGCGCTGGCGAACGGCGCGCGGGGGGAGGACCCCTACGGCTATCGCGCCGAGGCGGTGACGCTGATGCGGCTGGCCGAGACGATGGATCGGTAACCGAGCCCATGCGAGGGGCGCTGCCCCTCGCGCTCCCCGGCGTATTTGGAAAGAAATGAAGGGGGCCGGTTTTCGGTCCCTTTCTTTTGCGCGCTACAGCCGGGTCAGGACGACGCCTGCGAGGATCAGGACGGCGGCGAGCGCCTTGACCCTGTCCATGCGCTCGTGGAAGGCCAGCCAGCCGATGAGGACGGCGAAGAGGATCGAGGTCTCGCGCAGCGCAGTCACCAGCGGGATCGGCGCCTGCGTCATGGCCCAGACGGCGATCCAGTAGGCGCCGTAGGAGAAGACCGCCGCTACCGCGCCGAGACGCCAGGCGGACCAGGGCGCGCGGATGACGCCGGGACCGCGAAGCGCCATCGTCACGGGCGTGAACATGACCGCGTCGAGGATGAAGAGCCAGGCGACGTAGGCGGTGGCGTCGCCCGAGACGCGGGCGCCCACGCCGTCGACCAGGGAATAGCCCGCCGTCATCGCCGCAGAGCCGAGCGCCAGCGGGATCAGGCGGCGGGATTCTCCCGACCGGATCGCGCCGTGGCCCATGGCGAGGATGCCGAGGCCGAGGACGAGGATCGCCACAACGTCGAGCAGACGGAGGGGGTCGTCGAGGACCACTGCGCCGATGGCGAGGACGGCGAGCGGGGCCGCGCCGCGCGCGATGGGATAGACGCGCGAGAGGTCTCCGTTCTCGTAGGCGAAGGCCAGGAAGATCTTGTAGCCCGAATGGAAGACGCCCGAGGCGAGGAGCCAGAGCCATGCCTCGCCCTTCGGCAGCGGCGAGACGAGCGCCACGATCACCGCGAGCCCACCCTGCACGAGGGTCATGATGAGCATGCTCGTGACCTTCGCCGTCCCGATGCGGATGATCGCGTTCCAGGTGGCATGAAGGAGCGCGGCGCCGAGGACCGCGAGGAAGACCGTGAGGCTCATGCCCTCCGGTAGCGCCGCGCCCGAAGCGCCGCAAGCGGGGACGATGCCGTCGGCTCTTTTTACCGTCCCGCCCGCGTGATAGCGGGGTCGGCATGTGGGAGATCTTCCTCAAGACGCTGCCGTTCTTCGCGGTGATCGGCCTTGGCTATGCCTCGGGCCGCGCGCGGTTCTTCACCGAGGAAGCGACGGCCTATCTGACGAAGTTCGTCTTCTATTTCGCGCTGTCGGCGATGATCTTCCGTTTCGTGGCGACGCTGGAGATCAACCAGATCCTCGACTGGACCTTCATCGCGGCCTACCTGAGCGCCACCGTCGTGGTCTACCTGATCGCGACCGCCGTGGCGTCGTTCCGCGGAATCGGCCTTGCCGTCGGCGCGGTCGAGTCGCAATGCGCGGTGATCGGGAACGTCGGATTCCTGGGCGTGCCGATGTTCGCGCTGCTGCTGGGGCCCGAGGCGCCCAGGCCGGTCATCATCATGCTGACCTGCGACCTGATCGTGTTCTCGTCTCTGATCGTGATCCTGATCACGGTGTCGCGCGAGGGGCGGCTGTCGCTTGGACTTCTGAAGACGGTGCTGATGGGGCTTCTGAAGAACCCCATGATCATGTCCATCGTGCTGGGAATGGTGTGGTCGTCCTGGAAGCTGCCGATGCCGCAGCCGGTCGACGAGTTCCTGGTGCTTCTGGGTGCCGCGGCGACGCCGGGCGCGCTGTTCGCCATCGGGGCCTCGCTTGCGTCGCGGTCGGCCGAGCGGATGTCGGTGGCGCTGTGGCTGTCGTTCTGCAAGCTGGTGCTGCATCCGGCCGCGGTCTTCGTCACCGCGATCCTGATCTTTCCGGTGGATGCCTTCGCGGCGAAGGTCATGGTCGCCGCCGCCGCCCTGCCCGTCGCGGGCAATATCTTCATCCTCGCACAGCACTATGGCGTGGCGCCGCAGAGGGTGTCGTCGGCGATCCTGGTCTCGACGGCGATCTCGGTCGTGACGGTGGCGGCCGTCATCGCCTGGCTGAGTCCGTTCTGATGATCTGGGTCGATGCCGATGCCTGCCCTGTCAAGGCCGAGGTCGAGCGCGTGGCGACGCGTCGGCAGGTGAAGGTCGCGATGGTGTCGAACGGGGGTATCCGGCCATCGCCCAATCCGCTGATCGAGAGTGTCTTTGTCGCGGCGGGCGCGGACGAGGCGGACAAATGGATCGCCGAGCACTGCGGTCCGGGCGACGTGGTCGTGACGAACGACATGCCACTCGCCGCGAAGTGCGTGGCGGCCGGCGCGGTGGTGCTGAAACCGAACGGCGAGAGGCTGACCGAGAGGAACATGGGCGAGGCGCTGGCGATGCGCGACCTCGCCGCCGACCTGCGCGCGGCGGATCCGTTCCGACAGGGCGGCGGCAAGGGGTTCACGAAGGCGGATCGTTCGAGGTTCCTCGAGGCGCTGGAACGCGCGCTGCGCTGAATTTCGCGACCCCGGCGAAAAGGCATTGGCGGTTCGTCTCTCTCGCATTACGTTTATATCAACGTAATTGACAGGGAGATTCGAAATGGCCACCCCGAAGAACATGATCTGCGTCTGGTACGACAAGGATGCCGAGGCTGCGGCGCGCTTCTATGCCGAGACCTTTCCCGACACGACCGTCGACGCCGTTCACAAGGCGCCGTCGGATTATCCGTCGGGCAAGGCGGGCGATGTCTTGACCGTCCTGTTCACCGTCATGGGCATCCCCTGCATCGGGCTGAACGGCGGGACGACGTTCAAACAGAGCGAGGCGTTCTCGTTCCAGATCGCGACCGACGACCAGGAAGAGACGGATCGCTACTGGAACGCCATCGTCGGCAATGGCGGACAAGAAAGCGCCTGCGGCTGGTGCAAGGACAAGTGGGGCGTCAACTGGCAGATCACGCCGCGCACGCTGACCGAGGCCATGGCGGCGGGCGGCGACGAGGCGAAGCGCGCCTTCACGGCTATGATGGACATGAGCAAGATCGACGTCGCGGCGATCGACGCGGCCCGCCGCGGCTAGCTCAGGCGGGGGCAGGTCAGGCGGGGCGGAGGATCTTCTCCATCTTCCGCCCTTTCGCCAGTTCGTCGACGAGTTTGTCCAGGTAGCGGATCTCGCGCATCGTCGGCTCTTCGATCTCCTCGACCCGTATCCCGCAGATGAGACCGGTGATCTGGGTCCGCGCCGGGTTCATCGCGGGAGCGCGGTCGAAGAAGGTCTCGAAGTCGGTGCCGTCGGCGATGACGGTTTCGAGCGCCTTCTGGTCATAGCCGGTGAGCCAGCGGATGATCTCGTCGATCTCGGCTTTCGTGCGGTCCTTGCGCTCGGCCTTGGCGACGTAGTGCGGGTAGACCGAGCCGAAGCTGGTGGTGTAGATCCGGTGTTTCGCCATGAGAGACCTCCTCGCCGACCCGACCTTTCCATTACGCCGCGTCGCGGGTCCGCCGACAAGTGCGAGGTGGCTCTTTTCCCGGACGTCGGACCGGGCTAGGTGCGGGGGATGCGCATCAATGCCGCCCCTACCCCGGCGCCTTTCGTGGGCGCCCTCTGGGCCATGCTGGCCGTCGCGTGCTTCAGCACGACCGACGTGCTGGTGAAGTTCCTGTCGGACGGATACGCGCTGTACGAGGTGATGTTCATCCGGACGCTCTTCGGCCTTATGTTCCTGCTGGGCGTCATCCTTCCGCTGACGCGGGCGAGCCTTCGGATACTCGCGGGTCTGGCTGCATGTGGCGCGGGGGTTGTGCGTCTTCGTGGCGAACCTGTTCTTCTTCCTCGGCCTCGCCGCCATGCCGCTGTCCGAGGCGACGGCCATATTTTTCGTCAGCCCGCTTCTGATCACGGCCTTCTCGGTGTGGTTCCTGCACGAGACGGTCGGGCCGCGCCGGTGGCTCGCCATCGCGGTGGGTCTCGTGGGTGTGGTCGTCGTGCTGCGTCCGGGGACCGAGGCGTTCCAGGCCGCAGCGCTGCTGCCCCTGATCGCGGCGACGGGATACGCGCTTCTGCACACCATCACACGGGCGATCGGGGCGACCGAGAACGCGACGGCGATGGCCCTGACGATCCAGATCACCTTCCTTGTCATATCGGGGGTGGCGGGACTCCTCCTCGGGCACGGCGCCTATGATGTCTTCGAACACCCTTCGGCGCATTTCCTTTTGCGCGCCTGGACCTGGCCCGCGACGAGCGATGTCTGGCTTCTTGCGCTGCTCGGGGTCACTTCGGCCACGGGCGGTTTCTCGATCAGCGAGGCCTTTCGCCGGGCGGAGGCGGCGTTCGTGGCACCCTTCGAATACATCGCGCTGCCGATGGCGGTGTTCTTCGACCTGACGGTGTTCGGAGTCCTGCCCGACGCGGTGGCCTTTGCGGGCATCGCGTTGATCCTCGTGTCGGGCCTCGTCCTGATCTGGCGCGAGGCGGTGGCGCGGCGGCGCGAGGTGCTGGACGCGCCGAACCGTCTCTGAGACAAGAGCCGAGAGGCAGTCTGGAGGCAGGAATGGTCAGGGCAGTCGTCTGGGACATCGGCAACATCTTCGCGCGTTGGGAGCCCGAGGCGCACTATGACCGGCTGATCGGGCGCGAGCGGCGCGAGAGGCTGTTCGCCGAGACCGCGCTGCACCGGATGAACGAGGCCATCGACCTTGGGACATCGTCGCGTGAGGCCGCCTATGCCCACGCCGAGCTGCACCCGGACTGGAGCGACGAGAATCCGGCGCTGGAGCGACGACTGGGACGAGACGTTCCGGACGGCAGTGCCGGGAACAGCCGAGGTCTTTCGCGAGGTGAAGGCGACGGGCGTTCCCTGCGTGTCCTTGTCCAACTTCGGACCCGACACGATGGAGCGCGCGAAGGCGCTGCATCCGGTGCTGCGCGAGTTCGACCGGGAGTTCGTCTCGGCACATCTGGGCGTCGCGAAGCCCGACCCGGCGATCTACGAGGCGCTGGAGGTCGGGATGGGGCTGACAGGGGCGGATCTGATCTTCACCGACGACAAGCCCGAGAACCTTGCGGCCGCCGAGGCGCGGGGCTGGAGGACGCATCTTTTCACCGAGGCCGAAGGATGGCGGGCGCGGCTGGTGGCGGAGGGTGTCCTTCCGGGCGTCGCGGCATGATCCTGCCCTGGGTCGTAGGCGGTCTGGTGCTGGCCGTGGCGGCGGCGCCGGCCATCGCCGAGGCGATGCGGATGCCGGTGACGGCGCGGCGCCGGTCCGAGGCACCGGGCGAGATCGCCGAGCTTCCGGGCGGGGCCACGCACTATCGCTGGACGGGATCGGACGGCGACCCGGTGGCGGTCTGCATCCACGGGCTGTCCACCCCGTCCTACGTCTTCGCAGCGACCGAGCGCAGTCTCGCGCGGCTGGGGTACCGCGTGCTGACCTACGACCTTTCCGGGCGCGGCTATTCCGAAAGGGCGCGCGGCGCGCAGGGAGTCGATTTCTTCCTGCGGCAGTTGCGCGAGCTTCTGCGGGATCAGGCCGTGAAAGGTCCGCTGACGGTACTGGGCTACAGCATGGGCGGCCAGATCGCGGCGGCCTTCGCCGCCGAGGAGGCGTCGCGCGTCGAGGCGCTTATCCTCGTGGCACCGGCGGGTCTCGTTCCGGCCACTACGACGGAGGCGGGCTGGCTGTGGCGCGCTCCGCTGATCGGCGGCTGGCTGACGCGTGTCCTGGGCGGCATCGCGCTGCGGCGAGAGCTGATCGAGAACCGCTCGACGCCGACGGTCATTCCCGACTTCGAGGACCGGCAGGCGGCCGAAACCCGGACGCGCGGCTATCTGCCTGCGCTTCTGTCCTCGCGGCGGCATCTTCTGGCCCATGCCTCGCACGGCGATCATGGGCGCATCCGCGACCACGGCACCCGCGTGCTGGCGATCTGGGGGGCGGAGGATCCGGTGATCCCGCTGGCCGCGATGGGCAAGCTGGCCTCTCTCAACCCGCGGGCGCGGCACGAGCAGATCGCCGGCGCAGGCCACAACCTTCTCCAGACGCATCCCGCCCAGGTGGCCGAGGCGCTGCGGACGTTCCTGTCGCCCTAGGCGGCGATCACGGGAAGTTCGCGCCGCTCTTCGCGGACAGGCAGGTGGATGATCGCGCTGAACGCGCCGATGCCCACGCCGATCCACCAGACCATCGTGTAGTCGCCGGTGATGTCGTACATCCGCCCGCCCAGCCACACGCCGAGGAACGACGCCCAACTGGTGGCTGAGGAAGACGAAGCCGTAGAGCGTGCCCATGTAGCGCAGCCCGTAGAGATGCGCGACGAGGCCCGAGGTCAGAGGCACGGTGGCAAGCCAGAGCGCCCCCATGAAGGCCGAGAACAAGAGGACGGACTCGGGGGTGATGGGCGCCAGGATGAAGGCCGCCGCGACGATGGTTCGCAGCGTGTAGATCCCCGCCAGCAGGTACTTCTTGGTATAGCGCTTGCCGAGCCAGCCCGCCGTCAGCGTGCCGAGAATGTTGAAAAGACCGATGAGCGAGATGGCGGCGGCGCCAAGGGCGGAGGTCGTGGTGATCCCGATGGAGTGCAGCACGCTGCCCTGCATGATCGGCCCGCACATTTCGGTCACCAGGGCCGGGAAGTGGGCGGTGATGAAGGCAAGCTGGTAGCCGCAGGAGAAGAAGCCGAGGAAGATCATGCCGTAGGACGGATCGCGGAAGGCCCGCCGAAGGACGGTGCCCATGCTTTCCTCGAGTTCGGCCTTCGAGACGGCTGGCGCGCGGATCATCGGCAGGACTGAAAGTGCCGCGAGGATCAGCGCCGGCGAAGACGACGAAGACCGACTGCCAGGGCATGACGCGCAGAAGACCTTCGGCCACGAGCGGGCCGACCACCTGCCCTGCCGAGCCGGCGGCGGTGGCGATGGCGAGCGACATCGACCGGTTCTCGTCAGACGAAGCCCGGCCCACGATGGCGAGGATGACGCCGAAGCCCGTGCCCGCGATGCCGAAGCCGACGAGGACCTCGAGGCTCTGCATCACGTAAGGCGTCGTGGCGACGGACGACAGCGTGAGGCCGGTGGCATAAAGAAGGGCGCCGAGGATGATGGCCTTGCGGTCGCCGATCTTCTCGGCCATCGCGCCGAAGAGCGGCTGGCCGATGCCCCAGAACAGGTTCTGGATCGCGATGGCGAGCGAGAACTCCGCCCTTGCCCAGCCGAATTCCTCGGCGATGGGGATCTGGAAGATCCCGAAGGAGGCCCGAGCCGCGAAGCTGATGAGGACGAGGATGCAGCCCGCGATCAGGACAGGCGTAAACAGGGGCGCGGGCTTTTCCATGCGTTTCGTGTCTGCGCAATCCCAGGCTGGGTCAAACGCAATTTATTGATGCCAGCGTTGACGGTACGCGATGGATCAGGCGGCGGGGACGAGGCGTGCGAGCACCTGCCGCGCGGCCTCGGGGATCGACGTGGGGCGGTGCGTGCCACGGACGACGTGGACGTGGACGAAGCGTCCGTCCGCCGCCGCCGTGTCGGAGCCTTCGGCGAAGAGGCCGATCTGGTAGACGGCGGAGGTCTTGCCAATATGCGCGATGCGAAGCCCGGCATCGACCCAGCCGGGGAACGCCAGCTCGGAATGATAGCGGCAGCCGGTCTCGGCGACGAGGAAATAGGCCTCGGCACCGGTCTTCGCCAAGAGGCCTTCCTCGATCAGCCAGCCGTTCACAGCCGTGTCGAAGAGCGCATAGTGGACGGCGTTGTTCATGTGGCCGTACTGGTCGTTGTCCATCCAGCGGGTCTGGAGACGGCGGAACACCGGATAGTCGTTGCGGCGCGACGCGGGCGTCCGCGTCATACGGCGAGCATCCTCAGGCCCTTCGTCACGTCGACGCGGACGGCCAGGCGCAATCCCGGTTCGTCGCCCGCGCGGAGTGCGGCCAGGATCTGGCGGTGTGCCTCGGGGGGCGTGCCCTGCCGCATCCGCCCGTAGAGCTTGCGCATCGTCGGGCCGAGCTGGAGCCAGACGGTTTCGGCCATTTGCAGCATCGCGGGCGCCTGGGCGCGAAGATAGAGCGTGCGATGGAATTCGAGGTTGCGGCGGATGTAGGCGACGGCGTCGCCCTTCGCTACGGCCTCGGCCACGGTCGTGTTGATCGCCGTCAGCCGGTCGATGAGCGCCAGGTGCGCGCGCGGCAGGGCGCGGCTGGCGAGTTCGGTCTCGATCAGCGCGCGAAGGGCGGCCAGTTCCTCGATGCGCTCGTTGGTCAGTTCGGGCGTCGAGACGCGTCCCGATGCCGAGAAGGTCAGCGCGCCCTCGGCCACGAGGCGGCGGACGGCCTCGCGCGCCGGCGTCATCGATACGCCGAAGTCCTTGCCGATGCCCCGAAGTGTCAGTGCCGCGCCCGGCTCGATCTCGCCGTGCATGATCTGGCCGCGCAGGCTGCGGTAGACCTGATCGTGGGCCGAGGGCCTGGGTTCGGTGGTTCGGGTCGACATGGGAGCGAGTGTGATCACAGCGCCTCTGGCCCGTCAATCGGCCGAGAAGCGGAAGCGATGGAGCCCCGCGCCCTCGCGGCGAAGCCAGGCGCGGGGCTCGGCATAGTGGGGGCAGAGCGCGCGAACCTCCGCCCAGAAGGCCGGTGAATGGTCCATGCGCGCCAAGTGAGCGACCTCGTGCGCCGCGACATAGTCCAGCACCTCCGGCGGGGCGAGGATCAGGCGCCAGGAGTACATCAGGTTTCCCTCGGTCGAACAGGACCCCCACCTCGACCGCGTGTCGCGCAGGGTCAGGCGGGAATAGCTGCGGCCGAGCGCACGGGCGTGGCGATCCGAGGCCTGCGCCAGCCGGTCGCGGGCAAGCGACTTCAGAAGGGCTGCGATGGCCGGACCTTCACGGCCGGAAGGCGCGGAGATCGACGACGGAAGAAGGCGGGCCGACCGGCCTGTGCCGGGGACGACGCGGCGGGCGATGCCCTCGACCGGCACGTCGGCACCGTCCGTCACCCGAACCTCGTCCGGTCGCCGAGAGAGGGCTCCTGCGATCCAGTCGGACTTCTCTTCGACGAACCGGCGCGCTTCGCGTTCGGACACGCCCGGCGGCAGCGTCAGCGTCACTTTTCCGTCGAGCGACGACACCCGGAGCGACAGCCGCCGCGCCCGCCGCGACCGCCGCAATTCGACTGCCGTGCCCTGCCCGTCTGCCAGCCTGATAAGACCCTCGCCCATGCGCGGCACGCTATCCGCCCCAAGGTCGTTTCGCCAGAGGTCCCGGAAAGCCTTTGACAGTACCCCGCCAGTGTGGCAGGTGGCGCGTCGATCCTAGAGACAGACAAGAAAGTGAGCGACAATGCCCAAAGAAGACTGGGGCACGAAGCGTGTTTGTCCGACCACGGGCAAGCGTTTCTACGACCTGAACAAAAGCCCGATCGTCAGCCCCTATACGGGCGAGGTCGTGTCTCTCGAGACCGGCAAGGGCCGGCGCAGCCTCGTGGCCGACAAGCCCGACCGCTCGGCGAAACCCGAGGAACCGTTCGAGGAAGACGATATCGTTCTGGACGACGAGGATGACAGCGCCGATCTCGGCGACGACGTTCTCGAGGACGACGACGACGAGGACGATGTCTCGCTCGACGACATCGCGGACGTCAGCGCAGACGACGAAGACTGACCTTTTTTGGCTTGCGCCGAAAGGGCGGAGCCATTAACTCACGCTGGCGCGGAGCGATCCGCGCCAACCCGGATGGGGCCTTAGCTCAGTTGGGAGAGCGCTTGCATGGCATGCAAGAGGTCAGGGGTTCGACCCCCCTAGGCTCCACCAAATCCTCTCAGTTTGCATTCGTGAGCCTGTCGCGCACCGGTCCCTGACGTCGTGATGGCTGCGAGGAGCGCCTCGCCGGAGCGCTGGTATCGCTCTCCGTCCGCGCGGGCCTTCGGCAGGCCGAGATCGATCTGCTTGTCAGTCCTGACCAGTCTCGCGCGCCATCAGGATGGCCCCGTCGGTCTGGTCGCTCGGTTCGTCGTCGGCGTCCGGTGGCCCGGACAGACGCTGAGCGAACCAGTAGATGGTGGCCGAGCCGACCAAGGCCAGGCACCCGCTTACGACGTAGATCAGGAAAGCCATCAGGACGGATGCGCCCAGGATCAGCGCCACGACGGCGGCGGTAAATGCAAAGATCAACGCGATCAGCGCGAAACGCACCATGTCGAAACAGCCGCCCCCGTCAGCCCCAGTACACCTCTCATAGCGCGATATGCCACCGATGGCGATTCGATACTGCTGACGGTGGTTGCTGCGCCCGACGATTCGGGTCCGCCGCAATTCGACGTCATATTGGTATTACGAATACGCTTAAAGCTTCAGCGGAAATCCGCGACGACTTCTTCAAGTCAAGGCATTCGGCGGATCCCGACCTCCTGGAATGATCTTCATTTGCGCTGAATACGGCGAAATCAGGGCCGGTCTCGGCGACTTTTCGCAACCGCAGAAACTTTGGCTGTCGCCTCCTCCAACTCCGCCCTAAGCCTTGGGTTGGGTGTGGGATGCATGGTGCGCGAAGCGGCCATGAGGATCGGGAGCGTGTCGACGACCGCACTCCGACAGTCGGGAGGAGTCCGCTGTCAGAGACTGCCCCATACCCTCATGCAATTGCTTCTAATAGAGAATATGACCGGAGACCGCTTCGCATGAAGAGCCTACGCATGAATGAAGCCATCAAGATGACACCTGCCGATGGCCAGGGGGTCACTCGTACCGACGCCGGCGCGGTCCGGCTCCATCAGGGCGCGCTGAAACGCGCATTCGACCTCGTTTTCGCATTGATGCTTTTGCCGATAATTGCTCCGGTCATTCTCGCATTGGCCCTTACGGTAAAACGCGACGGAGGCCCGGCATTCTTTGGCCATAACCGGGTCGGTCGGGACGGCAAGCTGTTCCGCTGCTGGAAGATCCGGACCATGGTCGTGGATGCGGATCAGAAGCTCAGCGACCTTCTGGCAAGCGATCCCGAAATCGCAGCGAAGTGGCAGCGCGACTTCAAGCTGGACCGGGATCCGAGGACGACCTCCTTCGGTCAGTTCCTCAGGGAGACAAGCCTCGACGAGTTGCCGCAGATCTGGAACGTGCTTGCGGGCGAGATGAGTTTCGTGGGACCGCGTCCGGTCGTTCCGGACGAGTTGAAGAAATACGGTGCGCAGGTCTGGGCCTATCATGCCTGCGTTCCGGGAATCACGGGCCTCTGGCAGGTCTCGGGACGCAACGACATCAGCTATGACGAACGTGTCAGGCTCGACGCCCTGTATCTGCAGAACAAGTCGCTGATGCTCGACCTCAAGGTCCTTGCGATGACGGTCGTCTCGGTCGCCGGCAGGACGGGCAAGTGATGCCGCTCACCGTGACCAGAGGCGTCAAGAGGCGCGAGTTCATCCTGGGTGCGGCTGCGGTCGGCATTGCCAGCCAGGCTCTGGGCCAGCAGAGGGCCGCCACGGCGCAGGTGGCGGGCAAGTTCGGCGCACAGACCCACTACGGGCACATCGACTGGTCGAAGGATGTCGTCCGGACACTCGGCACACGGGGCATTCATCTGTCCCGCGTCCGCGACGAGCTGTTCTGGAACCTTCTCGAGCCCGAGCGGGGCGTCTACGACTGGAGCTACGGCGATCGGGTGATGTCGGAACTGGCCGCGACCGGCGCGCGCGTGATCCTTGGCTTCGGCTTCGGAAATCCTCTTTACAACTCGCCGGGGAAATCCTTTCCCGACACGGGCGAGGCGCGGACAGCCTTCGCCGACTACGTTTACGCGACCCTGGACCGCTATGCCGGAGCGTCCGGCAAGTACCCCGGCCTCATCGCGGGGATCGAGGTCTGGAACGAGGCGAACGGCAACTGGAACGGCGGCTACGGGCAGCGGGAGATGGCTCCGCTGCTTGCGGAACTGACGACCAGCGTCTTTCAGCGGGTTCGGGCGGATGCGTCGTTCGACGACATTCCGGTGCTGGGATGCGCCGCCGTCGGTGTGCCCCTCCGCTTTATCGACAGGTGCTTCGACAGCGGAATAGGCGCGTCGATCGACAAGGTGGTGGTACACCCCTACGGCTCGCCAGAAGCGTTGATGAAGGAAGTCGGCTGGCTTCGCGACCGCCTCGACGAGAACGGACACGAGCAGGCGATCTGGGCGACCGAATTCGGCAATCTCACCTCGGCCGAGGAGATGGTGAAGTCGCTGGCTGCTGTGGCGGCCGCTCCGCTCGAGATCGCGAGCTATTACCTGTCGAAGTCGGACGATCACTTCGCCTCGGGCCTGTTGGACGCCCGGAGCCGCCTCACCCGTGTCGGTCAGGCGTGGTCGGCATGGGCGGACATTCTGGGCACAGCGACCTTCATCGAGCGCGAGGATCTGTCGCGACGGCTTTATTCGCTCAGGTTCCGCGCTGCGGATGGCTCGACGCTTCGTGTCGTCTGGTCGAGATGGGGGACCGCCTCGCTTGCCGTCGAAGGTCCACATGTCGCCCGTGATGCCCTCGGCCGAAAAATCGCAACTGAGCAGCAGTATGAGGTCGACGAGACTCCGCTGATCCTGGTGGGTGACGCCGTTCTGGCCAGCGCCGCGGGCGACAGACGGATACTGGCAGAAGCCTTCGACGATTTCGATCTTTCGCCCGGACGCAACGGGTGGAGCTATCACGCCCGCACCGTCGACCGGACCGAGGATATGGAGCCGGGACATGGAAACGATCGGGGCACGTCATGGGGTCTGGCGTCGGGGGGAGCGGCTTCGCTGACCGCACATGGAGCGCACGCGGGCGTCGTCGGCGGGGTTCCGGTCGAGGCGGTGCGCCGGTGGACCGCTCAATGCTCGTGTGCCGCCACTCTTTCTGGCTCGGCCATGCGGGGGTCGGACGGAGACGGTGTCGACGTGTCGATCCTGAAGAACGGCGAGCCGGTCTTCGTGCGGCACGCGCTTTTGGACGGAACCGCTGAGTTCGACGTGGGCCTCGACATCGTCGAGGGCGATCACGTCGATTTCGTCACCGCTCCACGCGCCGACCAGCATTTCGATTTCACGCGATGGAACATTCTCATCTCGACCGCACAACCCGAAGCCGCGCCTGAGGGCGCGGCGCAGGCCAATCAACAAGGTGAGGCTGTCCATGGGACGCTCTGAACCCTATTACTCGATCCCTTCCGCGCGGACCGAGCCTGTCCTGACCGGCACGCAGGATCTTGAATCGCTTGGCGCACGGCAGGCCTTGGACGCGCTCTGGCGGGGCAAGACGCTTTTCGCCGCCACAGCCGCCGTGGGCGCGATCCTCGCCCTCGCCTTCGCTCTCGCCATGACGCCCACCTACGACGGTCGGGTTCGTATCGCCCTCGAAACCCGCAACATGGGGCAGGACACCGGGGCCGGCCAGAACGAGGAAACCGAGATCAGCAACGCGACGTTCCTGACCGAGATGCAGGTGCTTCGCTCGCCAGTCCTTCTGGCCAAGGTCGCAGAAGAACTGAACCTCGCCTCGGTCCCAGAATTCGGCGCGGCCGAGGCCTCGGGCCTTCCCTGGTTGTCGGATGGCGACGCGGTGACCCAAGTCTCCCCCCAGCAGGTCGTGGAGCGGCTTGGCAAACACGTTCAGGTTCTCCGAGACGGAACGTCCTACGTCATCACGATCGTGGCGACGTCGGAGGATCCCGAACTTGCGGCAGCGATCGGCAACGAAGTGGCCGAGCAATACATCGCCTGGCAGCACGGACGGCGGCAGACATCGCTGGTGCGAATGACGGATTGGCTTGAGACCCGGATTGAAACCATCCGCGCGCAACTGGAGGAGGCGGAAGAGCGCGTTGCCTCGACGAGATCGAGCAACCTTGCCGAAAGCGGCGTGACGCAGGGCGCGCTCGAATCGAGGCTGTCCAGTGCAAACGACGAGCTGACGAGGCTTCGTACGGAGTTGGCGGCGCACGAGGTTCGGTTCGAGGAATTCGAGCGTCTGAAGGAGGCCGGCTCGGATGCGGCGAATGCAGTGCCCGCCGAAAGCGACACGATCTCGAGCCTCAAGCAGAGGCTTGCTGAACTTGGCGCGAACAAGGTCGATCTTATCGCCAACGCGGGAAGCGGCACCGACCGGATCGACCGCATCGAAGAGTACGAGACCATCGTCCGGCAGGAGTTGTCGGCGGCTATCGAAACGCAATTGTCGAGCCTTCGGAACATCGCGGATCGGCAGGTCGAGCTTGCCTCGGCCGAGGTGCGCAACATCGAGGAACAGCTTCAGAACCTTTCGGAGGGCTCTCTGGTTCTCAGGCAACAGGAACGCGAGGTGTCGTCGCTTCAGGACGTCTACAGCAACCTCCTTACCTTGAGAAACCAGAGCGACGCGCGGCAGCCGATGCCCGTCGTCGAAGCCAGCCTTCTGGCCACCGCCGACGTGCCGGGCGACCCGAGTTCTCCACGGACGAAGCTGATCGTGGTGATCGGCGGACTTCTTGGCCTCTTGATCGGCCTTGGCTGGATCGGGTTCCGGCATCTGACGAACCCGGGCCGGCTTCTGCGCGAAACGGTCGAAAGGGAATTCAGGCTTCCGCTCCTCGCGGAAGTGCCGCGCGGCAAACTGGGCGGGGGTGGCGTGTCGGAGTGGATGCATCGTCCCGAGGGCGTCGCGTTCGTCGAGGCCATGCGGCAGGTCCGGACTTCGCTTCTGTTCTCGGCGACGAGCGAGCCGAAGGTCGTGATGGTCACCAGTGCCGACGCAGGCGACGGCAAGACGACGATGACCATCGCCCTTGCAACGCTCTACGCCAGTGTCGGCAAGCGAGTCCTCGTGCTGGACGGAGATCTGAGGCGGTCGAACCTGACGTCCCTTACGACCAAGAACGAGGAGCAGAACCTGACGGCGCTTCTCAACGGCGACGTGTCGGTGGAAGAGTCGATCGTGCTGGACCCGGACCTGAAGTTCGATGTCCTGACCTTCGCCAACTCGATGACGCCCGCCTCGGTCGACGCCTTGTCGATGCCGTCCTTCGAGGCGTTGATAAGACGGCTGCGCGCGAGCTACGACCTTGTCCTGATCGACACTCCGCCGGTGTCCTTCGCCTCGGATGCCCTCGTCATCGGCACCCTGGTCGATGCGTCGATCTTCGTGACGCGCAACGGCGGAACGAGGCTCGAGTCAGTTCGGCGCGCGTTGTCCCGTTTGCTGGAGATGAAGATTCCTCTCGCGGGCGTCGTCGACAACATGACGCCCGAGACGTCCGCGCAGACGCGGTATCCGACGGACGCACGTCCCGACACCTGGCACCGCCCGCTAAGCTCGAATGCCGTCCAATACCGGCAGTCCGTGGCCTATCAGGTCCCGGCGGAGAATTTCCATTCCGCGCGCTCGGTCGGCCCCCGCAGGATGGGCAGGTCATGAGCGACGGACGTCAGCCAGCGATTTCGCTCGTCGTCGCGACACTCGGCGAGACGCCGCATCTTGCGCGGCTCGCGACGTCGCTCGGGTCACAGGAGTTCCGCGATTTCGAGGTGATCGTCGTGAACCAGGGGGCCGAGAGCGCCCTTCACGAGTTCGAGGCCACGCTTCCCGATTGGGTTGCGCTGACCAAGCTGAGGTCTGCGCGAGGCCTGTCGCGCGCACGCAACGTCGGCATGGCGTCAGCGCGCGGGCGGCTCGTCGCCTTTCCCGATGACGATTGCTGGTATCCGCAAGACCTCCTCGGACGCGTCGCATCTTCGTTCGAGGCCGACGAGACCATCGACATTCTCACCTGCGCCACGCGTGACGCGGAAGGGGCGCATTCGAACGGCACGTTTCTGGCCCAGTCCGCCCCGCTTACGCATCGCAACGTCTGGAAGGCAGGAAATTCGAACGGGATTTTCCTGCGCCTTGCACCAGCTCTTGCCGTGAGCGGGTTCGACGAGACCCTGGGCGCAGGCTCGGGCTCGCCCTTCGGCTCGGGCGAAGAGACCGACCTGCTCCTTCGGCTGATCCGCGCAGGATCGCGCGGCCGGTTCGATGCGAACCTCTTCGTGCATCACGATCAGGTGGACCGCATTCCCGATGCGGGCACCCTGCGGCGCGCACGCCTTTACTCGGCAGGCTACGGCCGCGTCCTGAGACTGCACGGCTACAATCCTGCCTTCGCAGCCTACCGTGTCGGCAGAAGCCTGACTGCAGCGCTTCTGGCCGGTGGCCGCGGACATCTGGGCGAGGGTAACCGGCGCCTGATCTGGGCCGCCGGAATAGTGAAGGGCTACGCCGCCCCTCTGAAGAGGGCATCGACCTCCCTGCCTCCCCACGCCGTCACTGCATCCGCGGGAGACTGAAGATGGGATACGCGAGAGATGTCGTGGACAGCGTCCAGTTTCTGGCGAACCGGTCGCGCGACGCGTTCGAGGCCGGCTGGCGGCGAGAGACGGCGCAGCGTTCGCCCTATCAGGCGTGGAACGATAGGCACGAGGCGATCTTCGTCCACGTTCCGAAGGCGGCGGGGCAGTCGGTCAAGGCAGCCCTTGGGCTGGATGACGATCCCAGGTTCGGCCACATCTCGGCGGAAGGGCTGCGTCACGCCGATCCCGACCGCTATGCGCGCTACACCAGCTTCGCCGTCGTGCGCCATCCTGTGGATCGTCTGCGATCCGCGTTTCAATACCTGACGTCGACGACACCCTACGCCCACGACCGGGCCTGGGCCCGGCGCCATCTGTCGGGCATCCACAGCTTCCCCGACTTCGTGGAACGGCTGAACAACCCTCTTTTCCGCGCCCGCGTCATGCCGTGGATCCACTTCCGGCCGCAGTCTCACTTCGTCACGGACACGGGAGGCAGCCTCATCGTGGACCGCATATTCCAGCTTGGGACCCTCGATACCTCATTCGCCGACTTCTGCCGGGAGATCGGTATCCAACGGCCTCTCGGCACGGCGAACGCAAGCAGGCCTCAGGGTCGGAATGTTGATCTGGACGAACGCCAGGGGAGGATCGTGAAGGACCTCTACCGCCAGGACTTCGACCTCCTGGGGTTCGCTCTTTGAGGGCCGTCATGAGTATGCAGATCGTCGCATCCATTGCTCCAGGGCGCTACCCGACATGACGTTCGAAAGCACCGTCGCCTCCGGCTCCGGACCTCGCCGCCCTCGCGCGGGAGTAAGGAAGTACCTGACCAACGCGGGAGCGTTGATCCTCGAGCGCGCCGCTTTCGCCGGGATCAACCTCGTCGTCGGCATTTTCGTCGCGCGGTACCTGGGTCCGGGGGACTTCGGGCTTTTCAACGTGCTGATCTCCGTCGTCACCATTCTGGCGGCGGTCGCGAAGCTGGGGCTCGACGGTATCCTCGTGCGCGAACTTCTGGTCCGTGCCGAACAGCGACGGCTCGACCTCAGCGTCGCGTTCTGGCTGATGGCGGCCAGCTCCGTCGTCTTCTCGTTCGGCCTGATCGCCGCGATGGTGATGTGGGGCGTGTCGCAGGATGTCGTCATCTACACCGCGCTCGCCCTGTCGCTGGTTGCGGTCCAGCCGTTCACCGTGATCGACATGGCCTTCCAGGCCGACGTCCGCGCCGGCATCCCGGCTGCCACGCGCGTCGCGGTCATGCTGGTCGGGGCGGCACTGAAGGTCTTTGCGGTCGTCTCGGGCGCGCCTCTTCTCGCCTTCTTCGTCATCCTTGCGATCGAACAGGTGATCCTCATCCTGTCCTACGTCCTGGCTGCCCGGATCTTCGGTGTCACGGGCTATGTCGCAAGCTTCTCGACAGCGCGGGCGCGGGAGCTGCTTTCATCGTCCTGGCCGATGCTGGTGAGCGCCATCGCAGTGTCGATCAACATACGGATCACGCAGATCCTGGTCGCCGGTCTGATGGATGCGGAGGCTGCGGGCGTCTTCGCCGCGGCCTCGCGCATCTACGAGGCGTGGATCTACATCCCCTACGTCTGCCTTTTGGCCGTCACGCCAGCCCTCGTCAACGCGCGCCAGAAGGATCGCGACCTCTACCTCCGCCGCCTCGTGATCGTCACGCGGATCGTCCTGGGCCTTTCCCTCGCCGTGTTCGTGTTCTTCGCGGCTGTCGGACGACCCTTCATCGACCTGACGTTCGGCGAGGCTTACGCATCATCCTACGTGCCTCTGTCGATCCTGATGCTGTCGACGATACCGGCCGCCCTTGGAACCGTCACCGCGAAGTACTTCGTGTTCGAAGGACGCGAGAGAGCCGTGGCGTCGCGCACCATCCTCGCCGCCGCCCTGAACATCGCGCTCTGCGTGCTGCTGATTCCGCTTCTCGGCGAAACCGGCGCTGCGCTTAGCGTCCTCGGTTCGCTTCTTGCTGCGAACTACGGCTGGCTTTGGCTTCGTCGGGCGGATCGAGAGATACTCACCGCCACCCACGATGCGGCCTTCCCCTTTGTGAGAAAGCGGCGCGATGCCTGACGCTGCTTCAGCTTTCGCCGGACGCGACCGCGGCATCGACTGCGCACGCGGTCTTGCCATGATCCTCGTCGTTCTCGGGCACAATGCGGCTTTTGCGATCCTCGCGCCGGATGTGGTGAGCCTTGTCTTCACCTTCCACGTGCCCGCCTTCTTCGTCATCAGCGGATGCCTGCTCCGGCCCGATCGCTTCGATGCCTTGCGCGCCGCGCGGCGCATACTCGTGCCGTTCCTGCTCGTCGGTCTCGCGCTGGCGCTTGCCAAATCGTATCTGCGCGAAACGGACACCTCACTCGCATTGCTCGGGCTGCTGTGGGGAACAGGGGCGACCCTTCCATCCTCGCAACTCTGGTTTCTGCCGGCGCTTCTGCTGACGCTTCTCGCGTCGGTTCGCCTGCTCGATGTCGTGAAGCGATGGTCCATCCCCTTGCCGCTGGCCCTGTTCGCGCTGCTGCCGATCGCCTGGCTTGCTCTGCAACTTCCGGCGCCACCCCTCGAAGTTCTTCGACGGCCTGGAGAGGCCTCGCCCCTTGGCTGGCCGGGCAACCTCGACCTGGTGCCCATGGCTTGTTTCTTCACGCTCTTCGGGTTTTTCGCGATGTCGAAAGGCCTGTTGCAGCGTTTGCCCGACTGGGCCGTCCTTCCGGCGCTGGCGACCGTCTTCCTGTGCTTCGTCCTGGGCGCTCGGACCGACCTGAACCTGCGCGTCGCCGAAGCCTTTCCCCTGGCCGTCGCCGCTGGGATCGCGGGAAGCATTGCGGTCTGCCTGGCCGGTCGGTGGATCGCCAGACATGGAGCGTGGCCAGCGGCGGGCCTCGACATCATCGGTCGTCACTCGATGGCGATCCTGGCCTTCCACGTCCTTGCCCAGAACACCGCGATCACCCTGGCCACCTGGCGCGGCGCTGGCGTGTCCGAGCTGGTGGCGGCCGCCGGGCTGGGGCTCGTGATCGGTCTCGGCTTTCCGCTTCTTCTCGTCCGGGCGTTCGACGTCATCCAGCCCCGGGCCCTCTTTCTGTCGGAGGCGCGGAAGTGCAACCCACGTTTCTAGGCCTTCTCGTCGCCGTTCTCGGTCTCGCCGTCCTGTTTCGACGCGAAGAGGTGGTCGTGAAGACGGCGCTGCTGCTCACCCTTCTCGGTTCGGGAGCCGTGGTGAACCTGCCGTCGCTCGGGGGCGCGTCCATTCTGGCCGCTCCTGCCTTTACCGGGTTCATCGCGCTTAGAAACCTGATGACGAAGGGCGGAACGCTGCGGCTTCTCGCAGCCTTCCGCGTCGGAAGTCCCGGGTTCTGGCTCTTGCTCGCCATCCTATATGGCGCCACTGCGGCGTTTCTCATCGGCCCCTTCTTCCACGGCAAGATCGAGGTCTACCCGGTGTCACGTCCTGCGCCCGAGGGCGAGCCGACGTTCCTCATCCCATTCGAGCCCATGTCGGGAAACCTGACGCAGACGGTGTATTCCATCGGCCAACTGGTCCTCTATGGCAGCGTGACGGCCCTGATCGCCACGCGTCGCAGCCATCGCGCCGTTCTGGACGGCCTCGTCCTTCTCGGCGCCGCTCATGTCGCCATCTCGTTGATCGACCTTGCGACCTACTACACCGGGACCGGCGTCCTTCTCGACTGGTTGCGGACCGCGACCTACACGAGTTGGACCGACAACGAGATCGCCGGGTTCAAGCGCATCAGCGGGCTCTTTCCCGAGACATCCATGTACTCGATCTACGCCATGACCATTCTCGGCATGACGCTGAGGCTGGTCCTTGCCCGCTATCGGACGAGGATCACGCAGCCGGTCTTCTACATGACGCTCGTGCTTCTCATCCTCTCGACGTCCTCGACCGCCTATGCGGCCCTGACGGTGGCCTCGGCGCTGTTCCTTCTGGTGGCTCTCAAGGACGCCTGGCTGCTGGAGCGGTTCCGGACCATGCGGATCATCCTCGTCTGCGGCCTGGCCCTCTTCCTGGCCGCCGCGACTCTGCTTCTGCTGGCTCCGGGCCTGGGGGACCAGGCGCGCGTCCTGATCGACGAGACGATCACCAACAAGATGAGCTCGACCTCGGGCGCCGAGAGGGCGAACCTGAACGCGGGCGCCTTCAAGACATTCCTCGACACGCTGATGCTCGGCGCCGGGATCGGCAGCGTCCGGACCTCGAGCTTCGTCCTGACGCTTCTGTCGAACCTGGGGCTTTTCGGTACGGTCTGCTTCGGCCTCTTCATCGCCAGCCTCTTCGGTCGGGACACGTCTGTCCGGGATTGCGACCCAGAGACCAAGGTTCTGGCGAATGCGGCACGGTGGGGCGTCATTTCCGGCCTGATCGCGGCGTCGGCCTCGTTCCACGTCTTCGACCTCGGACCGCTTTTCTACGCGCTGGCCGCCCTTTCGCATCCCAGGCTGCTGGTCGCGGTCGCCGTGCCTTCCACTCATGCCGCAAGACGGTTTGCCCGGCGGGGCTCCTCCCCGACCGGCACCTTCGCGCGCGGCGCCTGAACAGGACATTTCATGGTTTCCATCCAGATTTCCCATCCGCTCATGGTCAACGCTCGCGTTCTCGGCGTGCCCTCGAACGGCCAGAAGCGTGTCGCCGAGGAGATTTCGCGGCGTCTCACCGGGGTCGAACTCGTACGGCCGGGGAATGCGTCGTCGTCGGGGCCGAAGGGGCATCTCTGGGAGCAGACAGTGCTTCCGCGCAGGACGCGGCGGCAGAACCTGTGGAGCCCCTCGACCACGGGCCCGGTCTATCACCCCAGCCATGTCGTGACCGTCCATGACATCGCCTTCGTCGACGAGCCCGCATGGTTCTCGCGCTCGTTCGCCGTCGTATACGATCAGGTCGTCTCGCGCCTTGTCCGGCATGCACGCCACATCGTGACGGTGTCGGACTTCACCCGCCAGCGGCTGATCGACCACTATGGCGCGCGACCCGAGTTGGTGACCCGGATCTACTCCGGCACTTCGGTCGCGTTTCGGCGCACCGAAGCGGAAGCGACGCGCGAGACGCTGAACCGCCTCGGAATTCCCGACGCTCCCTACCTCGTCGCGTTCCTCGGCAACGATCCCCGGAAGAACCTCGCGCGGATCGTGGAAGCCTGGCGCATCGTCGCGGACCGTCACCCCGAGGCGCGGCTGGTCACTTTCGGGCGCACGTCGAACGCGCGGGTCTTCAAGGCGGCCGAGATTGGGGAGCCTCCGGCCTCGATCCTGCACGTCGGTCCTGTCAGCGACGACGACCTCGCCTGCCTCTATACCGGATCCCGCGGCCTGGTCTTTCCGTCGCTCTACGAAGGCTTCGGCCTTCCGGTGATCGAAGCCGCCGCCTGCGGTGCGCGCGTCCTGACTTCCGCCGTCTCGGCCATGCCCGAGGTCAGCCCGGAGGACACGCTCCTCGTCGATCCGAACAGCGTCGCCCACATCGCTCAGGCGATGGTTGAACTGCTGGGCGCCTCGGACGATGCCGACGCCACCGCCGCCCGCATCGCATCGGCCCGGCGGTTCGACTGGGACACGACGGCCTCGCTTTATGCCGATCTCTTCGGAAAGGTTTTCGCATGACGGTCACGCGCCCACCCCTCGGTATCGACCTCATGATCGAAAGCACGGGCGGCGGGTCGGTGCGCCATGTCATGGACCTGTTCGACGCTCTGCTTGCCCGAGGTCACGATGTGCGTCTCATCGCCTCGCTTGCCCGAAGCGAGCCCCAGTTCCTGGACTGGCTGGCGCAGGTGTCGGCGGAGCGTTTCATCCGCATGGACATGCGGCGCGAGCCGCATCCGTCCGACCTCGGGGCCGCCTTGCGGCTGCGATCACTGCTGGGGCCGACGAAGGATCGGATCCTCCATGCTCATTCGAGCAAGGCGGGACTCATCGCGCAGACACTGCGACGCCGATATCGCGCGACGTTGTTCACCCCCCATGCCTTCCGCGGCATGGATCGGTCCCTTCCCCGTACGCGGGGTCGTGTCATGAGGAATGTCGATCACTGGCTGGGGCGTCCGCACGACAGGATCATCGCCGTCTCGCCAGAAGAGCTGGACTACGCCCGCGACATCGGCCTTTCCGGCGACCGGCTGCGTTATGTCCCGAACGGCATCGATCCGGACTTCATCGCGCGAGCCGCGGGACCGGTCCGGCCAAGGGGTGATGGCCCCCTGAAGGTCGGCTTCGTGGGGCGGCTTGTGCATCAGAAGAACCCAATGGCCTTCATCGAGGCCTTCGCTCTGGCGCGCCGCCAGCGTCAGGACATCCATGCGGTGGTCATCGGAGCAGGTCCGCTCGAGGCCGAGGTGACGCGGTGTGTCACCTCTCACGGCCTCGACGGCAGTGTCAGTTTCCTTGGCCCGGTGAACTTCGTGCAGCACATGCGCGAAATGGATGTGCAGGTACACACCAGCCGCTACGAGTCCCTGCCCTATGTCCTTCTGGAAGCCTGCGCCGTGGGGATGCCGATCGTCGCGGTCCGAAACGCTGGAACCGAGACGGTCTTCGGCCGTGACGCGGACCTCGTCAGCAATTGCACGGACGCCGATGCCATTGCCGACGCCCTCCTCAGCGTGGTGTCCAGCGAGGATCGCATGCGGTCCTCCGGCCAGCGATCACAGGAGGCGGGCGCCCGGTTTTCAATTGCGACGATGGTCCAAGAGATCGAAGCGCTTTATCGGGAAGCCAGTCTTGATCGCGGCGTCCAATCACCGACGTCGCCCCTTCGAGAAGCCGCAGGCGCGTCGGCGAGCTAGGCGGTATAAGACTGACGGCAGCCGGATCTCTTCATGCTGCACTTGCACAATGCCTTTAGCACTCCATATACCATCCAAGTGGATGGAGAATGAAATGCCGAAGATACACCCGCTGCGGCCTCCCGAGACCGAGAAGATCACGATCAACCTCGGGCACGTCGACCTTGGACGCATCGACCTTCTGGTGAGCGAGGGCTTCTATTCCAACCGCACGGATTTCATCCGGACGGCCATCCGCAACCAGATCACCGCCGAGCAGGAGCAGGTGACGTCCTCGATGAGGCGGCACACGCTCGAGCTTGGCCTCGTCGACCTGACCAAGGCGCAACTGGAGGCGGCGCGGGACAAGGGCGAACTATTGGACATACGGGTCGTCGGATTGGCGCGGATCGCGCCCGACGTCTCGACCGACCTCGCGCTGGCGACGATCGGTTCCATTCACGTTCTCGGCGCGCTTCAGGCGTCGAGAGAACTCAAGGCGGCCCTCAAGGACCGGATGACCTGAGGCCGCGGCCTCCTTTCAAGGATTAGAACGATGAACGACCAATTCGCGACGGCCATGGGCCGGGCGCTTGAGCAGACGCGCGCCGGGAATCCCTCCGAGGCGACACGCATCCTTCAGGCGGCACTGTCGGGCGACGGACCCAAGCGGCAGCGTCGGCCCCTCGGGGAAGTCGTGTCCTCCCTCGTCAAGGCTCGGCCGAAGCGCCGGGGCGCCTCGGTTCGCCCGGACGTTCCGGAAGGTGCGAGATACGAGGCGGGACGCCATGAAAGCAACTTCGGCGCGCGTGACTACCGCGTCTTCGTGCCCACGCCGCGGGCGGAACCTTTGCAGGGACTTGTCGTGATGCTGCACGGCTGCACGCAGGATGCCGACGACTTCGCCGCTGGCACTCGCATGAACCTTCATGCCGAGCGCGAGAACCTTGTCGTGGTCTATCCCGAGCAGCCCCGGCAGGCGAACCAGATGGGCTGCTGGAACTGGTTCCGTCCCGAGGACCAGGCGCGGGACAGGGGCGAACCGGCGCTGCTGGCGGACCTTGCCGTCGACTCTCGCCGCGCAGCATGGCGTTGCACAGGGCCGGACCTATGTCGCCGGTCTGTCCGCGGGCGCGGCGATGGCGGCGATCCTTGGCGGGACGCACCCCGAGGTCTTCGCGGCGGTCGGTGTGCATTCGGGCCTGGCGCCCGGGTCCGCCAGCGACCTGCCAAGCGCGCTTGCGGCGATGCGGGGCGGACGCGGTGGGACCCGGCGCGCGACGACGCCAGTACGCAGCATCGTCTTCCACGGAACTTCCGATGCGACGGTCGCACCCGCCAATGCGGATGCGGTCATCGCCGCCTCGCTCGGTGGAGAAACGACGGTGGAGATCGCGTCGCAGGTGCCCGGCGCAACCGTCGCCCTGCACCGCGACGAGACGGGACGAACGCTCGCCGAGGACTGGCGTCTCGAGGGGATAGGCCACGCCTGGTCCGGCGGCTCGACCGCGGGAAGCTACACCCATCCCGACGGGCCGGACGCCTCGGCGGAAATGGTGCGCTTCTTCCTCGCCGTCTCGGCGGAGGCGAAGGTCTGACCACTCCCCCCTTGGCTCTGCCGGATTACTCGCAGATCATCCGGCGGAGCCTGCCTGACGACATTCGAAAGAGAGACACCCATGCAGATCGAAGACCGCCTAACCTCAGCAATCGAAATCTGTGCGGAGGCCGGGCGACTGGCGCTCGACAAGTTCCGCGACCGCGCGTCGCTCGTCGTCGAGGCCAAGGGCCGGCAGGACTGGGTCAGCGAAGCCGACCGGGGTGTCGAGGCGCTGATCCGCGAGCGTCTGGCGGCCGCCTGGCCGGACGATGCGGTGGTGGGCGAGGAGTACGCAGCCTCCGAAGGCCGGTCCGGGTTCACCTGGGTCATCGACCCCATCGACGGCACGACGAACTTCGTGCAGGAGATTCCTGCCTGGTGCGTCGTCCTCGCCTGCGTTCACGGGGCTGACATCGTCGCGGGCGTCATCCACGACCCCGTGCATGACGAGACCTTCGCGGCGCGCGCGGGCGGTGGGGCCTTCCTGAACGGACGCCCGATGTCCGTCGCGACGGACACGACGCTCGACAGCGGGACCGTCGGCGTGGGCTATTCCAACCGTGTCGATGCGGCAAAGACGGTGCCGCTGATCGAAACGCTGATCGGCACCGGCGCGATGTTCCACCGCAATGCGTCAGGCGCGCTGTCGCTGGCCTACGTCGCATCGGGACGACTACTGGGCTACGTCGAGCAGCACATGAACGCCTGGGACTGTCTTGCCGGCCAGCTTCTGATCCGCGAGGCCGGCGGCCGCATCGAGGAGCAGGACGCGCAGGCCATGATCGAGGACGGCGGACGCGTCATCGCGTCGGGCCCCCTCGCCTTCGACGCGCTCCGGGACATGGCGGTCAAGGTCTGGTCGGACTGACCTCAGGCGATTGGCTGCCAGCCGGTCGGGTCGTGCAAACCGGGCAGGGTCGCGACCCAGAGGTGCCCCTGCCCCGGCTGGTCGTGGCGGCGGTCGATGGCTAGGCCAGCCAGGTGACAGCGCAAAAGCGTGCCGACCGCGCCATGCGACACGATGACGAGGTCGCCTTCATTGTGACCTTCCGCAATGCGGGTGACGGCGTCGACGATCCGCTTCTGTGCGGCATCGGCCGTCTCCCATCCGCGAAAGCTTTCCCCCGGCGCGGCGAAGAAGCGGTCCGCCGCTGCCTCGAATTCGGCGTGGGGAAGGTATCCGGTAGACGATCGGTCGTTCTCGCCAAGATCGGCTTCCGTCAACACGGGCAGCCCGCTCGCAATGATCGCGGCGGTTTCCTGCGCCTTCCTCTCGGCGCTGGACCACAGTGTGGTCATGCGCGCGAGGCGTGGGTCGCGGGACAAGACCTCTGCCTGCTGGCGGCCAGTCTCGCTCAGGGACCAGCGGGTGATCGGCGTCGCGGGATCGACCGTCACCTGCGGATGGGTGACGAAAATCAGCCGAGCCATCACGCCTCGGCGGGAAGAAGCACCGGCCCCTTGCGGGCGAAGGACATGCGGACCTCGCGGCCGACGGGCAGCGGATCGTCCACCTCGTCCTGCACCGCGAAGACCTGTCCGAAGGCGCCTTCGAGCGTGTATTCCATACGCACGCCCACATAGGTCGCCTTGGCGACGGTGGCGGGCACCCCCTCGCCCTTGACCGATGACGATGCGCGACGGCCGGACCGCCAGGGTCGCGGGTCCGGGGCGGAAAGCCGCGCGAGGGGAAGCGGTCTCGAAACCCTTCGATCTCGATTGTCGCCACGTCGCCCTCGACCGAGATGATCTGGCAGGGGACGAGGTTCGCCTCACCGATGAAGTCGGCGACGAAGCGGTCGGTCGGGCTGTCGTAAAGCTCGCGCGGACTGCCCTTCTGCGCGATGGAGGCATTGCGCATCACGACGATCTCGTCCGACACGGCCAGCGCCTCCTCCTGATCGTGGGTGACGTAGACGACGGTCAGGCCGAGGTTCTTCTGGATGGCGCGGATGTCCTCGCGCACCTGTCGACGCAGCTTGGCGTCGAGGTTCGAGAGCGGTTCGTCGAAGAGCAGAACCTGGGGCTCTAGGACCAGCGCGCGGGCGACGGCGACGCGTTGCTGCTGGCCGCCCGACAGTTCGGAGGGCAGGCGCGCGTCGAAGCCCTTGAGGCCGACGAGGTCGAGCCCCTGGTGCGCCCTGTCTCGCGACTCGGCCTTGCCGAAACCCGAGAAGGTCAGGCCGTACATGACGTTCTGAAGCACGGTCATGTGCGGGAAAAGCGCATAGGACTGGAACACCATCGACACGTCGCGGTCGGTGGCGGGCAGCCGCGTCACGTCACGGTCGCCGATCAGGATGCGGCCCGAGGTCGCCATTTCGAGGCCGGCAATCATGCGAAGCGTGGTCGTCTTGCCGCAGCCCGAGGGACCGAGAAGGGTGACGAGTTTCCCCGCCTCGACGTTCAGGTCGATGTTGTCGACCGCGATGACGGACTTGCCGAAGACCTTCGAGACGCCTTCAAAGCGGACGGGGGCGGCCTTTGCGCCGAGCGTGAGATCGGTCATGTCGTCGTCTCCGTTCCGTGCTGCGTGCGCCGTCCGATCTGAACCCGTCCGACCAGAAGCTGAAGCAGCCCCACCGCCGCCAGCATCACGAAGATCAGCGCCGTCGAATAGGCGATGGCCAGGCCGTAATCGTTGTTCTCGACGCGCCCGATGATGTAGCTCGTCGCCATGTCATACTGTGCCGAGACAAGGAAGATCACCGCCGAGATTGCCGTCATCGCCCGCACGAAGCTGTAGACGAGGGCGGCGAGGATGGCGGGACGTAAAAGCGGCAGGATCACCCGGCGGAACGTCTGCCATGAATTCGCGCCAAGCGTCAGCGAGGATTCGTCGAGAGAACGGTCGAGCTGGCTCATCGAGGCAATACCTGCGCGGACGCCCACGGGCATGTTCCGGAAGATGAAGCTGATCACGAGGATGATGCCCGTCCCGGTGATCTCGACAGGCGGCACGTTGAAGGCGAGGATGTAGCTGACGCCGATCACCGTGCCGGGGATGGCGAACGACAGCATCGTTCCGAACTCGAAGGCGTTCTTGCCGGCGAAGCTCTGCCGCGTCAGCAGGTAGGCGGTGACGAGGCCAACAGCCGCGGTCAGGGGGGCGGCGACGGCGGCGATGATGATCGTCGTCCAGAAGCTGTCCCACGCGGCGCCCGTCCATCGAATGCCGTCCTCGCCCATCCGCACGCTGAAGGCGGTGACGTAGTGCTTGAGCGTCAGCGAGTTGTTGACGCCCCAGAGCTCGACCACGCTGCCGTAGACGATCATCACGTAGACGACGATCGTGAACAGCGCCCAAGTCAGCGCCGTGACGAGGACCGGAATGGCAAGTCCCTTCGGCATCAGGGGATGGACGCCCGCGTCGCCCTTGCCGGTTACCGTGGTATAGCTTTTCTTCCCTAGCCACATGCGCTGCGCGTAAAAGGCCGAGAGCGTGAAGAACAGAAGCACCATCGCGAGGACCGCCGCCCGGCCCTGGTCGTACTGGGCGCCGACGATGGCGAAGAAGATCTCGGTCGAGAGCACGTCGAAGTTGCCGCCGAGGACGAGTGGGTTGCCGAAGTCGGCCATGCTTTCGATGAAGCCGAGAAGGAAGGCATTGGCCAGGCCGGGACGCATGAGCGGCAACGACACGGTGCGGAACGTTTGCCAGCGGTTCGCGCGCAGCGTCTGCGCCGCCTCCTCCATCGAGGGCGACACGCCCTCGACGACGCCGATGAGGACGAGGAAGGCAATGGGCGTGAAGGCCAGAACCTGCGCGATGAAGATCCCGGTGAAACCGTAGAGCCAGCGCGTCGGCCGCACGCCCAGAAGGTCGGCGAAGAAGACCGTAACCGACCCGGAGAGGCCGAAAAGCAGGATCAGTGCCAGGCCGATGACGAAGGGCGGCGTGATGATCGGAAGGACCGTCAGCGCCCTCAGCGCTCGCTTGTAGCGGAAGCCCGAGCGGGTCACGACAAGCGCGAAGGCAAGGCCCAGGATCGTGGTCGCCAGCCCAACCGCGATGGCGAGGAAGAGCGAGTTCCAGGCCGCACCGCAGCGCGCGCCGGACAGACAGCCGAGCCCCCACAGCCTGTCGTTCAGGAATTTCGACATGAAGACCGACGTGGAATACCCCCCCTCCTCGGTCACGAAGGCTGCGAAGAGCATCTTCGCGATGGGGAAGAACACGAAGGCCGTAACGATGGCGATGACGAAGCCGATGGCGCCCACGACGAAGACGTCGCCGTTCACCGCGCCTCGCGCCGCGATGCCCTGCGTGAAGAGAAACAGGAAGGCCGAGGCGGTGATCATCGCCCCGTAGCCCATGCCGAATTGCCGGTCGTCGAGGTCTCCGAAAAGCGCCGTCAGCCAGTCGAAGGTGAAGCCGCGAAGACCGATGCCGAACCCCTGCGCGACGAGCCAGGCCAGGCCGAAGGCGCCCGCGACAATCAGGATAGCGCCATGCGTGGGGTCCGACTTGGGGCGGCCCAGCGCGAAGAGCGGCAGGATCAGCGGTGGAATGAGCGGGGCGAGCCAAAGCTTCTGCCCCATCCCTGTCAGAACGGCTGCCGGCGCCAAGTCATCGTCAAGCGGCCAGCCATCGACCAGCCACTCGAACGTCCAGAAGTCCTCCACCCCGTACCAGGGGAGGAGGCAGAAGCCGACCCATCCGGCGACGATCCAGAAGATCAGGACCGGATGGGTGGTGTTCTGGCTTGTGACGACGCGCACCTCTTATTGCGGCAGCGTCGAAACCTCTTCGTCCCATTTCTGGAGAAGGCGCTTCCGCTCGTCGGAGGAGCCGTACTTCGTGAAGTCGTAATCGATCAGCTTGATCGACGACAGGTCCGGAGCCTTGTCCGAGGTTTGCGCGCCCTTGTTCGAAGGCACCTGGAAGGCGTCCACCTCAAGCGCCAGGTTCTGCGCCTCGGCAGACAGCGCCCAGTCGTAGAACTGCTTGGCCTCATCCATGTTGCGCGCACCCTTGATGATCGACATCGAGCCGATTTCGTAGCCGGTGCCCTCGCAAGGGGCGACGACCTTGATCGGAAAGCCCGCTTCGACCTGCGCCACGGCGTCGTGCATGAAGACGATGCCGACGGTGGTCTCGCCCAGTCCCGCCGCCTTGATCGGTGCCGAGCCGGACTTGGTGTACTGGTTGATGTTGGCGTGCAGGCCCTTCATGTAGTCGAAGCCCTCTTCCTCGCCGAACATCTGCACCATTGTGGCAAGCGTCGTGTAGGCGGTGCCGGACGAGTTGGGGTTCGCCATCTGGACGTGGCCCTTGTACTCGGGCTTCAGCAGAATCCTTCCAGCAGGCGGGCTCGGGCAGGTTGTTCGCCGCCAGAAGGTCGGTGTTGTAGCCATAGCCAAGCGCACCGGAATAGATGCCGATGGTGCGGTTGCCGGCACTTTCAGCCTGGGCGATGGACCAGTCGTGAAGCTGCTCGCGCATGGGCGAGACGTATTCCTCGGTCAGCCCTTCCTCGGCGGCCTGAAGGTGCGGGTCGCCCGTGCCGCCCCACCAGACGTCTCCCTTGGGATTGGCCTCCTCGGCCTTGACCTGGGCGAAGGTCTCTCCCGACGACTTGCGCGTCATGTCGACGTCGATGCCCGTCGCTTCCTCGAAGCTGCGGGCCATGATCTGGCACCACTCTTCCTGCGCCGAGCAATACAGCGTCAGGGCCTGCGAGGCCCCTGCCGAGGCCGCGAGCGCGACAAGCGATCCGGCCAGAGCTGTTGTCACTTTCTTCATTGTCTTTCCTCCCTTTGATGGTTCGGCCGGTTGCCCCGGCTCGGTCGTATGGTCGTGTCAGGACGCCTTGAGCAGTTTCCTGATCGCGGGGTCCTTCTTCGGCTTGTCGCGCAGTCGGTCGAGAAGATCTCCCAACTCTCGTTCTTCGACCAGCTTCGCGGCTTTCTTCGGGGAAAACCAGCGCCGTCTGCGCTGGCGGCGTTCCTTCCAGTCGCGCTTCAGCTTTTCGACGATCATGGGATAGACGGTCACGTGGCAGGGCAGTAAGCGCCCGTCCTGCAGCCGTTTGTGATAGTCGTAGGTTCCGATGGCTTCGCTGCCGATCGAGCCGATGGCGCCCGCTTCTTCCAGCGCTTCGATCTCGGCCGCCCGCCAGGGCTTCTTGCCGTCCATCGGCCAGCCCTTCGGCATGACCCAGCGCCCGCTGTCGCGCGAGGTGACCATGAGAACGCGAACGCGCCCCGACTTGTCCCACATGATGGGCAGCGCCGCGATCTGGCTGGCGGTTTCGGTGCCGTCGGTCATGCCGTACCGTCCGCCGTGCCTGGCCGCGCGAGGCGCGAGTCGAGAAGGTCGCCCGCCTGCTCGGCGATGGGATAGGCGACATAGGTGATGGCCGAGTTGACCTGCTTGAGCACCCGCAACGTCTCCTGGTGGATGTTCGTCGTCTCGACGCTGAGCCGTCCGCCTCCGCCCAGCCGTGCAAGGTGACGCTCCTGGAGGCGGCGTTCCTCGGCCCGGATGTCGTCCTTTTCCGACACGAGCTGTCGGGCCGCTTCGGCGTCGCCCGTCGTGAGAACACTGAGAGCGAGTTGAGCGTTGGTGACGATCCGGTCGTGGAAGCTTTCCACGTCAGACAACCCCTGTTCCGAGAACGACAGCCCGCCGTCCCGAAGCTTGCGGGCGAGGCCCACGAGATCGACGGCGATGCGGTCGGCGGCGTCTTCAAGGTTGTTGGCGGTCGACACGATCTGGACGGCGTCGAGCGACTGATCCTCGGTCAGTTCGTTCTGCTGGAGGCGCGCGACATAGATCTTGGTGTCGTAGTGCATCCGGTCGACCTCGGTCTCGTGCCGTTCGATCAGCGCCGCGGCGTCTGCGTTCCACTCGCGGAACAGCGGGATGACCTGGGTCAGCATCAGTTGAACCGTCTCGCCCATCCTCAGAAGCTCGCGCTGCCCGCAGGAAAGGGCCAGCCGCGGCCGTTCGAGAACAGCGGGATCGAGCGCGCTGGCGATGGGAAGGTCCGCCGCAAGCGGCGGTGCCAGCCTGTCCGCCGACCAAGCGATGAGCCGGGTCAGCGGCAGCGCGATAACGAGAACGGCGAGGTTGACGGCGATGTGCGCCGCGATGGCCTGATCGGCGGCGGTCCGGCCGAGGATCGAAGTCGCGGGATCGACGAGAAGGAGAGCGGCGAGGATCGGAAGCGTCACGGCGAGCTTTGCGATCAGGTTGCCGACCGCCATGTTCCGCGCCGCCGGTGGCGCGCGCCAGAGAAGGACGGCCGGGACCGTCGCCCCGCCCACGTTGGCGCCGAGGACGAGGGCGAGTGCCACGGGCGCGCCGAGAAGCCCGACGGACGCGAAAGAAGCAAACGTAAGGACGGCGGCAAGGCTGGAGTGCATGGCCCACGCCAGAAGCGCGCCGATCACGAAAGCGCTCGTCCGGTCCGTGGCGAGGTAGCCGACGATGGACTGCACGATCTCGCTGGCGCCGATGGGCTGAGCGGCTGCGCGGATCATCCCGAGGCTCAGGAGGGTGAGCGAAAGCCCGGTCAGGATGCGGCCGATCTGCTTCGTCCTGCGGCTGCGCGCCTTCAAAAAGAGGACGACACCGGCCAGCATGACGAACGGAACGACGTCCCCCACAGGCAGGAACAGCACGCGCGCCAGAAGCGCCGAGCCCACATCGGCGCCGAAGGCTATTGCCAGTGCGCCCGACGCCGAAAGGTGACCCGCTGCTGCGAAGCCGGCGCCGATCAGGATGACGGCGGTCGAGCTTTGCATGACCATCGCGGCACCACCCCCGGCGGCTGCCGCGGTCAGGGGATTGCGACCGAAGGTCTTCAGCGACCGGCGCAGTTCGGGCAGGAAAGCACGTTCGATCCCGGTCCGGATCAGCCTGATGGACCACAACAGCAGCGCGACAGCGGCCGCGAGGTGCACGGCCAGCGTCAGCACGTCCGGATGATCGCGTCACATCGCATGTCGATCCTTTCTTTCCAAGGATTTCACCACCCGGCTGTGGGGTATGCAACAGAATTTGTTGCCATGTTGCGGAGATTCCCACACAACTACGTGCAAGGAGCATCCCGAGACCGATGAAGTCGAATGTCGTGCAAGAAAAGAAGCATGCCGCGCAGCACGGCAAGCTGAAGAAGTCAGAGCGGCGTCGGCAGATTCTGCTTGAGCTAAAGCTTCAGCCGCACGTCAGGATCAGCGCCTTGGCCGAAAGGTTCGGCGTTTCGACCGAGACCGTGCGCCGCGACTTCGATTTGCTGAGCAAGGACGGCCTCATCTCGCGCGCGCATGGCGGTGCTTCGACTCCGACGCGGGGCCATTATCCCAGCCTCGACGAGCGCGCCCATGCCCGGATCGCCGAGCGCGAAAGGATCGGGGCTCGCGCGGCGCAGCTGGTGAACGAGGGCGAGACGGTCATGATCGATTCGGGATCGACGACCATCGAGCTGGCGCGCGCGCTGGCCTATCTCGGCACGCCGTGCAGCGTCATCACGAATTCCATTCCCGTGGCGATGACGCTCGGACAGGGTGCCGCCGCAGTGATCCTCTGTCCGGGCGAATACCTGCCGGGCGAATCCGCCGTCGTCGGGACTGAGACGCTCGAATTCCTGGAGCGCTTCCACGTCGACATCTGCCTGATCGGATCAAGCGGGCTGTCGGCCGAAGGTCCGTCCGAGACAGTGCGGGGCTTCGCCGCGGTCAAGCGCAAGATGATCTCGCGCGCCTCGCGCTCGGTCCTTCTGACCGACAGCGCCAAGTTCGGCCGCACCGGCGTCGTTCGCGTGGCGGGCCTCAGCGATCTCACCACCATCGTCGTGGATCGGCGACCGCACGGCGAGCTTCTGAAGGCCGTCGAGGCCTCGGAGGTGGACATCATCGTTGCAGACTAGTTGACTGAGACCATCGCGGCCGCAAGAGCCGCATTCAAAGGGAGGACTCCATGAAACTCGACCTCAAGACCCTTGCCGGCGCCTCTGCGCTGGCGCTCGCCGCCCTTGCGGGGACAGCCTCGGCGCAGGATTGCCCGCGTGGCGATCTCGACGTGCGGTTCTGCGACGCCGACGGCGACCTCGTCGCCGACGTTCCAACGGATGAGAGCCAGCTTCTCGACCCCGACACGCTGATCTTCGCTTATACCCCGGTCGAGGATCCGGCCGTCTACAAGACCGCGTGGTCCGATTTCATCGATCACCTGAAGGAAGCCACCGGCAAGGACGTCGTGTTCTTCCCGGTCCAGAACAACGCCGCGCAGATCGAGGCGATGCGTTCGGGCCGTCTTCACATCTCGGGCTTCAACACCGGCTCCAACCCGCTTGCCGTGAACTGCGCCGGCTTCCGCCCGTTCACCATCATGGCGTCGAAGGATGGGCACTTCGGCTACGAGATGGAGATCATCACCCACCCCGACTCCGGCATCTCGACGGTCGAGGACATCAAGGGCAAGCAGCTCGCCTTTTCGGCCGAAACGTCAAACTCGGGCTACAAAGCGCCGTCCGCGATCCTGAAGGGCGAATACGACCTCATCGCCGGTCGCGATTTCGAGCCGGTGTTCTCGGGCAAGCACGACAACACCGTGCTCGGCGTCGCGAACAAGGACTATGACGCGGGCGCCATCGCCAATTCGGTCATGCAGCGCATGATCGAGCGTGACGTCATCCAGCCCGAACAGGTCGTGTCGATCTACAAGTCGCAGACCTTCCCGACGACCGGCTTCGGCACCGTCTACAACCTGAAGCCCGAGCTTCAGGACGCAATCAGGGAAGCCTTCTTCTCGTTCGACTGGGAAGGCTCGTCGCTTCAGGAAGAGTTCTCGAAGTCCGGCGAGGAGCAGTTCATCGAGATGAACTACAAGGACTTCTGGGATGTGATCCGCAAGATCGACGCCGAGAACGGCGTCAGCTACGCCTGCGAGTGATCGCACTTTCCGGGCGGGCCGCAAGGTCCGCCCGACGACCTGGACGGGAGCGGCGATGCTGCGGCTGAAGAATCTTACCAAGACCTACAAGACCGGCGACAAGGCTCTGACGGACATCGACCTGGAGGTGCCATCGGGACAGGTGCTGGCGCTGATCGGGCCTTCGGGCGCGGGCAAGTCGACGCTGATCCGCTGCATCAACCGGCTGGTCGAACCGACCGGAGGCGAGGTGTGGCTGGACGATCTCGAGCTGACGAAGCTCGGATCCACCGGTCTTCGCAAGTCGCGCCGGTCCATGGGCATGATTTTCCAGGAGTACGCCCTCGTCGAACGCCTGACCGTGATGGAGAACGTGCTGTCGGGCCGTCTGGGCTATGTCGGATTCTGGCGCAGTTTCCTTCGGCGCTATCCGCAGTCGGACGTGGACGAGGCGTTCCGCCTGCTCGACCGGGTGGGTCTTTTGCACATGGCCGACAAGCGCGCGGACGAACTGTCGGGCGGCCAGCGCCAGAGGGTCGGCATCTGTCGCGCGCTGATCCAGAACCCGAAGCTTCTTCTGGTGGACGAGCCGACCGCGTCGCTTGACCCCAAAACCTCGCGCCAGATCATGCGGCTTATCACCGAACTGTGCCGGGAGCGCGGACTCGCCGCGATCATCAACATCCATGACGTGGCGCTGGCGCAGATGTTCGTGCCGCGCGTCGTCGGCCTGAGGTCGGGCGAGATCGTCTACGACGGCCCTCCGACGGGCCTGTCGCCCGACAAGCTGACCGAGATCTACGGCGAGGAGGACTGGGAGGCGACCATTGAGGCTGCCGAGGACGACGAAGACGAAATCGAGGCGGCCGAATGAAGCCGGACGAAGAACGGCGCGAGCTTGACGACATTTTGGGCACCGCCTGGCGGAAGCCGCATTTCGTCCGGCGCCCCTGGTTGCGCTGGAGCCTGATCGCGGGTTTCGTGGCCTATCTGATCGCCGCCTTCCTGACCATCGAGGTCGACTGGAACCGCGTCTACGAAGGGCTCGACCGCGGGCTTCAGTTCGTCCTGTCCTTTGCCCGCCCTGACTTTGTCACCCGTGCCTCGGATATCTGGGGCGGACTGGTGGAAAGCATTGTCATCACCATCTCGGCTTCGGTCGTGGGAATCCTGATCTCGATCCCCATCGGCCTTGGTGCCGCCCGCAACATAGCCCCCCTGCCCGTCTACATGATCTGCCGCGGGATCGTGGCGATCAGCCGCGCGCTGCAGGAAATCATCGTGGCGATCCTTCTCGTCGCCATCTTCGGCTTCGGTCCGCTGGCCGGGTTCCTCACGCTGTCCTTCGCCACCATCGGCTTTCTGTCCAAGCTTCTGGCCGAGGACATCGAGGCGATGGACCGCAGCCAGGCCGAAGCGATCCGGGCCTCCGGTGCGCGCTGGATGCAATGGATCAACTACGGGGTGCAGCCGCAGGTGATGCCGCGCCTCGTGGGTCTGTCGATTTATCGCGTCGACATCAACTTCCGTGAAAGCGCGATCCTCGGCCTCGTCGGCGCGGGCGGCATCGGGGCCACGCTGAACACGGCCTTCGACCGCTACGAGTACGACACCGCCGCGGCGATCCTTCTTCTCATCATCGGGATCGTCATGGCGCTGGAATACATCTCGGGAGTGGTCCGGGCGAGGGTGCAATAGGATGCCGGTCCGCAAGCACGAAGGCGTGGCGATCTGGCGCCGCCGCACAGGCCAGGAGACGCTTGTCCGCTGGTTCGGCTGGCTGATCGGTCTTGCCATCTTTCTGTTCTGCTGGAAGCAGATTTCGGACGCGACGACCTGGTTCTTCGTCTGGGACGCGCCGACCATCGCAGGCGACATCTGGGCCCGCGCGACCCCGCCGAGATGGGAATACATCAGCCGGCTCTGGTGGCCGATCTGGGACACGCTGAACATCGCCACACTCGGCACGCTTATCGCCCTCTGTCTTGCCGTCCCGGTGGCGTTCATGGCGGCACGGAACACCACGCCCTCAAGATGGCTGATCCGGCCCATAGCCCTTTTCATCATCGTCTCGACGCGCTCGATCAACTCGCTGATCTGGGCGCTTCTTCTCATCGCGATCATCGGGCCAGGCGTCTTTGCGGGCGTGATCTCGATCGCCATTCGGTCGATCGGCTTCTGTGCCAAGCTGCTCTACGAGGCCATCGAGGAGATCGACCACAGCCAGGTCGAGGCGATCACGGCCACGGGCGCGTCCCGGTGGCAGGTGATGGCCTACGGGATCGTGCCGCAGATCATGCCGGCTTTCGCGGGGATCGCCGTCTTCCGCTGGGACATCAACATCCGCGAGTCCACGGTTCTCGGCCTTGTCGGCGCGGGCGGCATCGGCCTTCAGCTTCAGGCCTCGCTGAACGTGCTGGCCTGGCCCCAGGTCAGCCTGATCCTGCTGGTCATACTTGTGGCGGTCGTAATCAGCGAATGGGTGTCGGCCAAGGTACGCGGGGCGATCATTTGAGCGCGATGACCTTCGAGGAGGCGTTCTCCGCCTACGAGGCCGTCCGCGCAAGGCTCCCGACTCCAGTACCGCCCACATGCGCGCCGACGGTCTGCCACAACCTCGAAGAATTGGCAGACGAATACGACGCCTTCCTCCTCGATGCATTCGGCGTGCTGAACATCGGCGAAACCGCGATCCCCGGCGTCGCCGAGCGGATCGCGGACCTGCGAGCCTTGGGCAAGCGCGTGCTGGTCGTCTCGAACGCGGCCGGATTTCCGCACCACCGTCTCGTCGAGAAATACGCACGTCTCGGGTACGACTTCGAGACCGACGACATCTTGACCAGCCGCAAGGCTCTGGCCGCCGAGGTGAATGGAGGCGATGGCCGCACCTGGGGCCTGATGATCAGCGACGGAGTCGAGGCCGCCGAATTCGAGAGCCTGTCGCACGTCCGCCTGAAGGACGAGCCTTCGGCTTACGACAAGGCGGACGGCATCCTGATGATCGGCAGCGCCACCTGGACGGAAGGACGGCAGGCTCTGCTCGAAGCCGCGCTGACGAAGAGGCCGAGGCCCGTCTACGTCGGCAACCCTGACATCGTCGCCCCGCGCGAGGTGGGGTTCTCGACCGAACCGGGTCAGTTCGCGCACCGCCTCGCCGACCGCACGGGCATCAGTCCGATCTTCTGTGGCAAGCCGTTCCCGATGATCTTCGACCTCGCCTTCGAGCGTCTGCCTCAGGTGGGACGCGACCGCATCCTGATGGTGGGCGACAGCCTCCACACCGATATCCTGGGCGCGCAGGCCGCAGGCATCGCATCGGCCCTGGTCACGAGGCATGGATTCTTCGCTGGACAGGACATTGCCGCGGCCATCGCCCGATCGGGGATCTGTCCCGATCACCTTCTCGACGCGCCCTAGGTCAAAGATCTCGCCCTTGTGGCGATTGCCTCGGCGGCTGCCGCCGCCGACGACCATGCCCACTGGAAGTTATAGCCGCCAAGCCAGCCCGTCACATCGACCGCCTCACCGATGGCATAGAGACCGGGAACGTTCCGCGCTTCCATGCTCCGGGAAGACAGTTCATCGGTCGAGATCCCGCCTGCGGTGACCTCGGCCTTCGCATAGCCCTCGGTCCCCGTCGGATGGAAGGTCAGCGCGGTGAGGCCTTCCGCGACCCGAGCCAGTTCGGCATCCGATGAATTGCCAAGCTCTTGCCCCAGCCCGATGCGATCCGAAAGAACATCGGCCAGACGTTTGGGGAGCAGGTCCGACAGGGCGGATTTCAGATGTGCGCGCGGCATCCGGCGACGCGCGTCCCGCAGCGCATCAAGTGCGCCCGGAGCAACGTCCAGGACCACGGGCATCGCCCGGCGACCAGTAGGACGAGACCTGGAGGATCGCCGGTCCGGACAGCCCGCGATGCGTGAACAGCGCCGCTTCGGTGAAGGTCGTGTCGCCGACCCGTGCGGTGACGGGACAGGACACTCCCGAAATGTCGCGAAATGCTCGGTCGCTGTCGCCGAGCGTGAGGGGCACCAACGCCGGTCGCGGCGTCACGACCTCGAGACCGAAGCGTCGCGCGATGTCGTAGGCGATGCCGGTTGCGCCCATCTTGGGGATCGACGGGCCGCCGGTCGCAATGACGAGCTGCGGCGCGGTCTTGCCTGCGACGCGGAACAGACCGTCGGCATGGACGATCTCTCCAATTTCCGTCGAGAGGCGTATCTCGACGCCACCCTTCGCGCATTCGTCGAGCAGCATCGCCACGATCTGCCGGGCCGACCCGTCGCAGAAGAGCTGGCCCAGGGTCTTTTCGTGCCAGCCGATTCCATGGGCCTCGACAAGGGCAAGAAAGTCCCACTGGGTATAGCGGCTGAGGGCGGATTTCGCGAAATGCGGGTTCTCGGAGAGAAAGCAGTCGGGCTCGGTCCCGGTGTTGGTGAAGTTGCACCGCCCTCCGCCCGAGATCAGGATTTTCTTGCCGGGCTTGTCCGCGTGATCCAGCACGAGGATGCGAGCCCCCGCCTGGCCGGCAAGCGCCGCCGCGAGAAGCCCCGCGCCGCCCGCGCCAAGGATGATCGCATCGTAATCCATGCCCTGCGCCCCGTTCCGATGGACGGATGTCCGTCGCGGCGCCCCGTCTAGCGGCTGCCGGTACGACATGGAAGATCCCGCGCCTCAACCGGGCGCGGGAAGATCAGACGAACATATCGGGGTCGTAGTCGACGAAATTGCGGAACGTCAGCACATCATGATCGTGGTCGAGTTCGACGATGAGGTTGCCGTTCCGCACGAACCACGAGTCCACCGAGGCATCGCCCAGGCCGACGCGGTCGCCGGCATCGTAGTCGAAATCGAGGATGACTTTCTTCTCGCTCGCGCCGTTCGATACCGAAGAGGCGAAGTCGAAGAAGTCGGCCCCGAGGCCTCCGCTCATCTCGTCGCGCGAGCCGCCGAGCGGGTCGAAGGTGTCGTTGCCGTCGGTGCCCCTCAGTCGATCGTCGCCCTCGGTGCCGAGGATGACGTTCCCGCTCGCCGCGACGGCAACCGAGACGCTGGCGGTGCTGGTGCCGCCCTTCCCGTCCGAGATGGTGTAGGTGAAAGCGTCGAGACCGTCGAAGCCCGGGTTCGGGGCGTAATGAACCGTGCCGTTGGCGTTGAGCGACACGATCCCGCCCAGGCCTTGGGTGAACGAGGTGATGGTGCGCGGATCGCCATCCGCGTCGCTGTCGTTCGCCAGCACGTCGATATCGACGGGAGCGCCGATCGTCGTCGACGCGCTGTCGTTACCCGCAACCGGCGCATCGTTCACCGAAGTCACGGTCACGCCGACCGTGGCGGTATCGATGCCACCGAAGCCGTCCGAGACCGTGTAGGTGAAGCTGTCGGCACCATGGTAATTGGCGTCGGGCGCATAGCGCAGCGTGCCGTCCGCATTGATCGAGACCGCCCCGTGAGCGGCTTGCGTCACCGCAAGAACCGAAAGCGGGTCACCATCGGCATCGGTGTCGTTCGCAAGGACGTTGATACTGACGGGCGTGTCTTCGCTGGTGGTCGCCGTGTTGTCGCCCGCGATGGGCGCAGTGTTTGCCCGGCCGCCTCCGAAGTAGGCCTCGTCGAAGGACGAGACGCCGCGAAGGTTGATGGTATCGCCGTCCCCGTCGAGCGTGATCGAGAGGTTGCCGTTACGAACCACCCAGTTCGCGACGCTGGCCCCGCCAAGACCGATGCGGTCTCCGGAATCGAAGTCGAAGTCGAGGATGACCTTCTTCTCCGAGATCCCGTTCGTGGAGGAAGACGCCAGGTCGAAGAAGTCGGCGCCACCCTCTCCCCACATCTCGTCGCGAAGGCCGCCGAGGGGGTCGATGATGTCGTCGCCCGAAGTGCCGCGCAGGCGGTCGTCGCCCTCGGTTCCGAAGATGACTTGGCCGCTTGAGCCGACATTGACCGTCACGGTGGCCGTGTCCGTCCCACCGTTGCCGTCGGATACGGTGTAGACGAAGCTGTCGGCGCCGGTGTAGCCCGCATTCGGGCTGTAGGTGACTGTTCCGTTCGCGTTGATCGTAACCGAACCATTCGCGCCCTGCCCAGTCGAAGCCACGCTGCGGGTCTGGCCCTCGACATCGGTGTCGTTGGTGAGGACGGCGATCTGCACCGGCACGCCAGCGGTGGTCGAAGCTGCTATCGTCGTTCGCGACCGGCGCGTCGTTGACCGGGTTCACGGTAAGCGCGACGACGGCGGTGTCGGTGCCGCCCCGTCCATCCGACACGGCATAGGAAAAGCTGTCCGCGCCGAAGTAGTTCGCGCTCGGGGTATAGGTGAAGGACCCATTGGCGTTCAGGGTCAGCGAGCCGTGAGAGACGCCGCTCACCAGCGACACCGTCAGCGCATCGCCGTTCGCGTCGGTGTCGTTCGACTGCACGCCGGGCGCGGCCACTGTCAGGACGGCGTCCTCGTTGATCGAGTAGGCGTCGTCTCCTGCGACGGGAGCCGCATTCGACCCCACACCAACGGTGACGGTGGCACTGGACGTGCCGCCCTTCCCGTCCGAGATGCTGTAGGTGAAGCTGTCGCTGCCGCCGAAACCAGCGTTCGGCGTATACTTCACGGTTCCGTTCGGATTGATCGCGACGGACCCGTTGGCGCCCTGCGTGACCGAGGTCACGGTGCGCGGATCGCCCTCGACGTCCGTGTCGTTGGCTAGGACGGCGATGTCCACGGGAACGCCCTGCGCCGTCGAGGCGGCGTCATTGACGGCGACCGGCGCGTCGTTGACGGGTGTCACCGTGACGCTGACCGTCGCCGTGTCGACGCCGCCGTTGCCGTCGGACAGCGTGTAGGTAAAGCTGTCGGCTCCGTTGTAATTCGCGTTCGGAACATAGCGCACCGTGCCGTCCGGATTGATCGTGACGGCGCCATGCGCGCCCTGTGCCACGGACTGCACTGTAAGCGCATCGCCATCGGCGTCGGTGTCGTTGCCGCGGACGGCGATGTTGACCGCCGTATCCTCATTGGTGGTGATCGCGTCGTCGACGGCATCAGGCGCGGTGTTCGCGGTGACCGGCGCCAGGTCGCCTGGCACCGCGATGTTGTCCATGTCGCTCCGGAACTGGATGGTGCCGAGGATTCCGCCGCCGGCTACACCCGAGTAGTCGATCGACATCGTGGTGAAGATGTCGCTGCCGCGCTCGAGACCGGCGCGGATCACGCCGTCGGAATAGGTCACTGCGACGGTGCCGCTCACCGGATCGCCGCCCATTTCTTCGTAGGGGAAACCGATCTTGCTGCCGAGGGTATCGCCGCGCGTCCCGTCGTTCACGCCCTTGAGGGTGTCGAAGACCGCGTTGCCGTACTCTCCCTCGAGCGTCAGCGACACGACCCGCATGCTGGACGTCAGCGTGAACGTGGCGGCCGTCGACATAGTCAGGGTCATGCCCGAGCCTGTGACCCCGCCCGACGTGCCTCCCGTGGCCTGCCAGGTGAGGACTTCGGTCAACCCGCCCTCGTAGACGACCGTGACCCGCATCCCGGCGACTTCGTCGCCGTCCGCGCTGGTATTGGTGTCAAAGCCTGATTGCGTGACGTGGAGCGTGCCCTCGTCGGTGTCGACAATGACCGTAGCCATATCTGAATTACCCCTTACCCACTCGCCGCGGGAAAATTCCGCGTCGGCCCACAAGCCTGATACCAAAGTTCAGGAACCAATTCCAGCCACGCAAGCAGGTGTGGTGCCAGGTTCCACCTCCGTGTGAGAATGCGCTGATAACGCCGATTGCGTCAATCTCGGGGCAATTGAAGAGCGTTCAACACCATGAACGAGAAACAATTCAGGGGCTCGAGGTCTACATCGTTCGCAAAAGCGGAAACCTAACGAATCCCCAGCCCTTTGGAATAATTCATCGCCAGTCACGCCTCACAAACGCATTCGGTCGTTCCTACAGGGGCCGACGGTCGGCGCGACCCGACGGCTCTACCGTCACCACCTCGGCGCCAAAATAGACAGGCTGGTGGCAGAAGACCGGTCGGGCAGGACATTGAACACGCCGAGGACGCGGATGCCCTTCAGCGGGCCTGCCGACTTAATTCAACTCCAGTTCCGAGATCACCGCGGCCCAGCCAGCGCCGTGCATGTCGCGGTCGTCGTGCCGTCCCTGAACCGTGGGACGCGGCAGGCTGATCTTTATAACGTTCAGCGCCGGAATGTCGAAACGCTTGACCGTCGCCGGATCGACCTTCAGCGCCGCCGCGACCCTCTCGGTCGAGACGCCTCCCGCGATGCGTGAGAAGGCTTCCGGCGATCCGCAGAAGACGTCGATGGTCAGCCAGAACGGTCCCGCATTCTTCGAGCGGACCTTGTCCGCCACCTCGCCGAGTTCAGGCATCGACGACCTCGAGCCGGAAGGCCTGCATCGGGTCGTCCAGCCGCATGACGTGGTTCAGACAGAATTCCCACGCCGGACCGCGATCGATTTCGGCGGGCGAGAAGGGAAAGGCGAAGGTCGGCTGCTCCTCGTCCCGCGTCAGGGGATGGTGGAGGAGATAGGGGTTCATCAGCTTCCCTAACTCGTTCGCCGTCGCCTGGTCCGGAGCGGTGATGACGCACAGGACGCCAACCTCGTCGGGGATGGTGCCTCGTGTCTCGAGCGCGCCGAGCGTGCTGTCGACGCCGATGAGGCGCAATTCGCAGGTATAGTCGACGCCTGCGGTCAGCCCGGTCCGGTCGGCTACCTTGACGGTATGCTTCCGCAGGATGTCGTCGGTCCAGGCGCGGATGTTCTCGACATAGTGGCGATCGCGGACGGTGGTCAGAAGGATCGTCTGATAACCCGCGATCCGTGCCCCTTCCAGCTTCACGGCATAGGTGTCGGAGGGCACCCAGGCCGAGCCCTCGACCCGGACGCGGGTATCGTCGAGCGCGCTGTAGTTCGCGCCTGTCACGTCGAGATGACCACCGGGCTCATAGAGGATGAAGGGGTCTGAATTCTCGTAGAGCATGTGCGCGAGGACCGTGCGCGGCGTGGCGCGGGCGCCTTCGGCCAGAGGCGTGACGGTGAACCCCTGCGCATCGAAGTCCACGAGAAGGACTCCCGACTGCGGGTTCGTGGCGCAAAGCGCGCCGCATTCGCCGATCTTGGCGCCGTGCCACGCGCCACCGGCGTGATCTCCGCGCTGAAGCGGCAGGGCCGAAATGATCGCGGTGTCGGTCGTTCGGCCCGCGATGACGATGTCGGCGCCGGTGTCGAGTGCTGCGGCGATCTGCTCGGCGCCGGCGAGGGCCACGATGTTGGTGCAGCTCGCTACAAGATCGGGGGCGATCTCGGGAGCGGCAGCCAGCGGAAGAAGGTCGCCGGCCGTCATGGCGTCGAGGACGCGCTCGACCGGTTGCTGGCACTTCAGCGTGGCGATACGCGCGTCGAGGTGCAATTCGGCCAGGCATTCGCGGGTGATGTCGAGCAGCCAGTCGACCGTCGAGTCGGTGCCGCAGGTGCCGGCGGTGCCGATGACGAGCGGGCATCCGGCTTCGCGAGCGGCCGCGATCAGCCCCTTCCACTCGACCTTGGTCGAGGCGCGCGCGTACTTCGATACACCGCGCCCCAGGTAGGACGGACCGGAATCCGTCGACCCTCCGTCGATGGCGATCAGGTCGGGCTTCATGGCGACGCCGCGGGCCAGCGCTTCGCGGTCGTAGTCGAGGCCCAGGGCCCCGGACGGGATGAGAATACGGGTCATGCGTGAAACCTAGTCCTGCCCCGTCGGGATGGAAAGCGTCAGTCGGTGATCGCCTGGGGCTTGCGGATCACACGGCGCATGAAGATGGGGGCGACGAAGCCGAGGATGGCGAAAATCCACAGGCCGATCGCGATCGGCGACGAGAAGAGATAGGACGGGTCACCGTCCGACAGCGTCATGGCGCGGCGCAGCGCGTCCTCCATGTTCGACCCAAGAAGAATGCCGAGGATGACGGGGACGGTGGGAATGTCCATCTTGCGGAAGAGCCAGCCCAGGACGCCGAAACCGATCATCAACAGGAGATCGAAATAGCTGCCCGTCAGCGAGTAGATGCCGACGAACGAGATCATCGTCACTCCCGGCAACAGGATTGCAGGCGGAACCATGAGGATCTTCACGAAGACCTTCACCATCGGCACGTTCATCGCCAAAAGGACGAAGTTCGCGATGAGAAGTGTCGCGATCAGGCCCCAGACCACCTCTGGCCTGTCGGTGAAGAGCGTGGGACCGGGCGTGATGTTGAGCGTCATCAGAAGCGCCAGCAGCACGGCTGTCGTTCCCGATCCCGGCACGCCCAACGTCAACATGGGCACCAGCGCGCCCCCTGCCGCCGCGTTGTTCCCGGCTTCGGGCGCCGCGACGCCGCGCGGATCGCCCTTGCCGAAGTTGCCCTTCGAGCCGACCCAGGATTTTTCGGCCATATAGGCCATGAAGGATCCGAGCGAGGCGCCGGCACCCGGCAGAATGCCCGCGACAAAGCCGATCAGCGAGCCGCGGATCATGGTCCCGAAGGTCTGGCCGAGAAGCCGGAAGGGAATGGTCACCTTGTCGAGCTTCACGCCGATCGAACTCGACTTGCCGTGGCTCTCGATGAAGACGAAGACCTCGGAGATCGCGAACAGCCCGACGATGGCGACGAGAAAGTCGATGCCGTCCAGAAGGTGCAGGTTGCCGAACGTGAAACGCGCCGTGCCCGGACGCGCCCTGCCCGATCATTGCGATGCCGAGGCCGATCAGCGAAGCCATCGCCGCCTTGGCCTGGTTGTTCGACGCGATACCGCCCAGGGTCGAGAAGGCGAGGAGGTAGAGCGCGAAGTATTCCGCCGGACCGAACTTGTAGGCAAGCCGCGCGATGTAGGGCGCTAGCAGCATCAGAAACACGGTGGCGATGAAGGCCCCCACGAAACTCGCCACGCCCGAGATGACCAGCGCATCCCCCGCCTTGCCCTGCTTGGCCATCGGATAGCCGTCGAGCGTCGTCATCAACGCCGGTTCGTCGCCGGGAATGTTGAGAAGGATGGACGAGATACGCCCGCCGTACATCGCGCCATAGTAGACCGAGGTCAGAAGAACGAGCGCCTGTGTCGCGTCGAAGCCCATCGTGAATGTGATCGGGATCAGGATCGCGACGCCATTCGATGGCCCAAGTCCGGGAAGCGCCCCGATGATCGTGCCGAGAAAGCAGCCGATCACGGACAGCATCAGCGTGTAGGGCGAAAGCGCCACCGAAAAGCCGAGTGCCAGGTTCGACAGAAGGTCCATCAGCCGAGCCACCCCTTGGGAAACGGCACGAGGCCCAGGCCCAGCGCATAGCGGAAGAGCACGAAAAGACCGATCGACAACCCGATCCCGGACAGCGCCGCCGCCATGGGTCTCGGAGAAAGCTGGTAGCTCAGGATGCCCGCAGCAATCGCCGTCGGAACGAGAAAGCCGAGCGGTTTAATGGCATAGGCATAGGCCACCATTACTGCCGCCGCGAAAATCAGCGCCGCGAGGGTGCGCGTCGCTGGCCATTCCGCCTCGGGATCGGGACGAAGGATCATCACGATAGAGGCGACGATCACGCCGCCGGCGATCAGGTAAGGGAAGGCCTTCGGACCCATCGGGTCGGGGAACAGCGGAACCTGGATCGTCGAGGCGCTGAGGATATACCCCAGCGCCAGGAGGATCATGACCGCTCCGAAGATGCGGTCGCCGGTCATTACTGGATCACGCCGATCTCTTTGGAGAGGACGACGGTCTCGGCTACCACGCCATCGACCCAGGTCTGAAAGTCTCCGCCCACCTTGGTGAAGGGTGCGAGACCGTTCGCGGCCATTGCTTCCTGCCATTCAGCACTGTCGGCCACCGCCTGGAGCTTCTCGGCCCAGGCATTGAACTGCTCGTCCGAAATGCCCTTCGGCACGTAGAGGCCGCGCCAGTTGACTGCGACGACGTCGAGCCCCTGCTCCTTTGCGGTCGGGATATTATCGAACCCCGGCACGCGCTCGTCCGTCAGGACGCCCAGCGCCTTGACCTCGCCCGAGTTGATAAAGCCAACGATTTCCGACATGTCGCCCGTCATCGCGGTGGTGAAGCCGCCGATGGTCTGGGTGATCGCGTCGGCACCACCGTCGACGCCGATGTACTTCACCGCGCGGATGTCGTCGACACCGCCCGCCTTCAGGACCTGGAGGACCTTGAGGTGATCGAACCCGCCTGCGGCGGAGCCCCCGGCGAACGAGACGTCCTCGCCGTTCTTCACCGCATCGACAAGGTCGTTGAGCGTGTTGAGCGGGCTGTCCTTGGCAACGACGATCACGCCGGGATCGCCGGCGATCGCGCCGACGAAGCGGACCTGGTCGGCCGTCATGCCGGCGAAGGCGTTCTGGGCGAGCCGGGTGGTCGTCGCGGAGGACGCCGCCACGATCAGGTCAGCGTCATCGTTCCGTTCGCTCACGACGTGGCTGTAGGCGACTCCGCCGCCGGCCCCCGCCATGTTCGTGACCTGCACGGGCTGGTCGACCTGTTCGATGTCGTAGAGGATCTTCCCGATTTGGCGGCAAGTGAAATCCCAGCCTCCGCCGGGGTTCGCCGGAGCGATGCACTCGACGGCGAAGGCCGTAGTGCCGAAGACGGAGAGTGCGGCGCTAGCTACGAGCGCCCGAAACGTGATTTTCATGATGTCCTCCCATGGCATCGGTGAGCCGTCTGCGCGGCCGTCCGTTGTCCAGCCTTACGGAAGGGCAGGTATCAAGGCAAGCGCGACGTTCCCGTCGGACATCCGCTACTCTGCCGCGCCCAGGTAGATAGGCATGGCGCTGCGACGAGATGGATCGAACGGCGGCGAGGGCTTCTCATCGACGTGAAGCAGCGTACGCCAATCCTCCAGCACGGACGACAGGCGGAAATCGCAGCGGCCCGAGACCTTTGGACGGGTCTCCCGCCAACGACCGATGGTGGCGATCACCGCGTCCGTGTCTGTGCAATCGAGGCATTGCTCTATGGACGAGACCACCTCGTCGTTCGCGCCTAGACCGCAGTGAGTCAGGACGGGGCAGCCGACGGCGTTGGCTTCTGCCAGAACGATGCCGAAGGTCTCGGCGAAGGTCGTCTGGGGATAGAAGAGGCAGAGCGAGCGCTCCATGAACTCCCACAGCCGCGCCTTGTCCTGGCGTCCGACCATGCGCACTCCGTCCGGGACAGGCCCGAAGTCCCACCGCATGTAACCCGGATCTGCGACCGCAAGGGTCATCGTCGGGAAGACGTCGCGTACGGCGCTGAAGTTCCAGAACACCTCGCGCAGGCCTTTGTGCGGCGCGCTGGCGAAGAACAGGAGGTCCGGGTCGTACGACAGTCCGAGCGGTCGCAGATCGTCCGGGATCGGGTTGTAGACATGCGTGATCTTCGGCGCGGATCGTCCAAGGAACGCCCGCAGCGACCGTGCGTGAGACGCCGAAACGCAGACGACGGTGACATCTGCCTCGCGCAGCGCCTCGCCCATCCGGCGGTTGTGCCGCCCCGGCACGTTGTGGACCCAGAGCAGGATCCGCGCGTCCGGATTGGCTTTTCGGCAGGCTACGGCCGCCTTCCATGAGTTGATGACGACGATGGTCTCCGCCCTGATCCTCGCCTTCCAGCGATACGGCCTGAACCAGACTCCGGAGCTACAGGAAGACGCTGTCCTCGCTGCCTGATGGATTTCCAGCCTGACATCGCGCACAAGCCCGCGAGCGACCTCCGCGATCGTCATTTCCGTACCGCCGAGGCCGATCAGGCTCGCAGCATCGGTCGTGTAGGGCCGCGGCGCATTCGGATCGAGGATCGCGACGCGCATCACGCCACCGAAGGGACGACGCCGCGCTGGCTGCGGACTTCGGCCAGTGCAACGTCCCGCGTCGCCGGCGTCTTCAGGGCATCCGACACGGTGATGAGATCACGGTTCCAGATCTCGGCTATGCGAAGGTCGGCGAGATCGAGCGGCGCGGTGGGAACCTCACGGGTGTGGAACCAGTCCTCGACCATCTTCCAGACACGCTGGCGGTCACGCTGACGGCGCTCGCTGTCATAGTCCGTGTCCGATGACTGAGTGAGGGAGTCCGGCGTCTCGATCTTGGTCAGCAGAACCTCCGGGATGACCCAGATGACCTCGCCGGCGAGGATCAAGCGATTGCGGAACTCCCGGTCCTCCTCGATGCAGTCCGAGAACCCGCCGAGCTTGCGGAAGACGGACGAATGGAAGAGCCCGGAGTTGACGTGCGTCCAGTCCCCCGGAACACCTGCCGCCATCTGAAGGTTCGGGAAGACATCATCGACGAGGGAGAGTGTGCGCCGGATCTCGACCCGTTCGCCGTTCGGCAGGATTAGCTCGTGATGCGTCAGGACTGCGCCGACCTGGATTTTCGATCCCGGAACACGGTTGGCGAGCTTCCAGTTCAGGACGGGGTGAGCGCCGATCTCCTCGTTCCCGATCACGCGCGCCTGGCGGATGACCTTGTCCCGGTGCGGAACGTCGTCGGAATCGTGGAAGGTGATGGCGTCCGATGGGGAAAACAGGATCCCCACGTTCTTGGCCTGCGCCGTGCCGCCGTTCTGCGACAGCCGGATGTAGTTGAAGCGCGGGTGAGAACGGAAATCGCTGAGGATCTCGCGCGTCTTGTCCTGCGACGCATCGTCCACGACCGTCACGATGCAATGCGGGTGAGACTGGCCCAGGGCAGCCTCCACCGAGGCGCGGATGAGATGAGCGCGGTTGTAGGTGGGGATGACGATGTTGACCGAGGGGATCATATTCAAACCTCTCCGAGTTGGCGGCAATAGCTGGCGAGCTCATGCTCGAGGTAGAAATACGCCACGGCCGGCAAGCAAAGCGCGATGCCCCCGGCGGTCGCGACGGTGTCGCCGGTGACGGCCGAAAGGACGATTGCGCCCAGCCCGAGACCGAGTGTCGTCATCATCTCGGGCGGCATCCTGACGCTGATCTCGTCGCGCAACTTCGATGTACGAAGGAACGCCTGCTCCCAACCGCACAGAGCCTCGAAGGTAGCGCTGGCGCTGGACGGAAGCAGCGCCATGCGGCAGACCGCAGCACCGAAGGACGCCGTGGCGAACGGAAGCATCGCGGCAAGGATTGCGAGAAGGAGCGTGCCAACGCCGAGGCCCGCTATCTCGGTCGCGAAGCGAAGGCCGAAAAGCTCCGAGCCCAGCCCCCAGATCAAGAGAATGGCGCCGAAGGTCTGGAAGTTCACCCAAGCCAAAAGCTGGCGGACCGTGGCGAGCGAGCGTGCGATGCCCGGCCGAAGGAGGAAGGTCGCGGCATTGCCGTGCGCCCACCGCCGCCGCTGCGCACACAGGCTTTCGGCGGAAAGCGGCAACAGGCCCCGCCCGACGACCTGAGGCACGAAATGCCCGCGATATCCCGCCTGCACCAGACGTGTGCCAAGCTCGGCATCCTCGGTCACTGTATCGGCGCGCCAGCCCCCGACCGCATCGAGTGCGTCAAGGGATATCACGCTGAGCGTCCCGGTCAGAAGAGCGACGCCGCGCCGATCCCCGTGCGAGGCGAAGCGCGCGAAATAATCTCCCAATTCCTCGGACACGCCAGGAGCGCCTCCGTCCTGGTCGTACGCCTGAGGAAACTGGATGAAGTCGGCGCCGGTCTCGGCCAATGCGGCATCTGCGCGTGACAGGAAATCGGAGGTGACGGCATAGTCGGCGTCGACGGTGACGACATGCGTCGCATCGGGACGCGCCAGACCGCGCGCGATCGTAAGCGCCCCCGCCTTCGCGCCTTCGACCCCGTCGCGGTGAAGGAAGCGCACGCCTTCCCGTCCCTTGCAAAAGGCCGCGACGGGCTTCCACAGCCGCGCGTCCTGCGTGTTGTTGTCGAGGACGATGACTTCGTAGTCAGGGGCGCGGTCCTGCGCCAGAAGCCCCCGGATGGTGCGGATGACGACGTCTGCCGGTTCGTTGTGGGTCGCGACGTGCAGGGTGTAGACGCGCGGACGCCGCGACACGGCCTTGTTCTGCGCGACGACCCGGCTTCCGTGCGACGGCATCAACTGTATCGCACTCAAGGCGGCCTGGGCCGCAAAGGTGGCGACGGCCATCGCGAACACGGCCCCGTTGCCGAAGGCGGCGAGGGCGACGAGCGCCGCCAGCCCAAGCATGGTTCGGGTGCCCGGCCCTCCTCCCCGACTCGCCACGGAGGCGCGCGCCGGAGGGACCGGAATAGGGGTCTGAAGGGTCATCGTGGAATCCGCATGGCAATGTCGGAATAATTCGAACGGCGACAATCCGGTTCCAAAGCGTCGAACTGTTTTCGCCGGACTCCGCGCATCTCGCTCAAATCCGTGGCGGTGATCTGGCCCGCCGACCTGAACGGTCTAACTCACGCCGGTAGCGGAGGCGCGGCGTCCGGCGATCAGGGCGACAGGGCGCACGAGGGACGATGAGCGAAGCAGCACGAGAAATCGACGCCGTAGCCAAGGCGGCACGTACCGGCACGCCACAGACAACCGGTCCCAACACCACCAACTTCAACGCCCTGAAGAGCGATCACCTCTTCATCGTCTTTTCCGACACGGGCGAAATTCTCGGCCCTGACGCGCAGGGCGTCGGCATCGAGCGCGAGGGTGTCTATCTCGACGACACCCGGATGTTGTCCCGGCTGCGCGTGCTACCCGCCGGATTGCCTCCGGTCTTCATGAAGGCCTCTGTCGATCGGCTGAACACTACCTTCGAGACGCTCGTGTCCAATGCGCGCTTCCTCGACGGGACCGACGCGGTGGCCGCCCAGTCCTTCACGCTGTCGCACGTCCGGCGTCTTTCGCATGTTCTGCACGACCGCCTCATCTTCAAGAGCTACCACGAAGAGGACATCGAGCTTCCCCTCGTCGTCGAACTGCACGCCGACTTCCTCGACGTCTTCGAAATCCGGGGCGTCCCGCGGTCGGACCGTGGCATCGTCCGTCCACCCCGGCTCGATGGCAGGGACGTGGTCATGGGCTACGAGGCCCCAGACGGGCATCGGATGGAAACGCGGCTGACCTTTGATCGCGATGTGATCCTCGAGGACGGGCGGGTCATCATTCCGGTCGCCCTCGCCGCGCGCGGACAGGTCGAGATGGACTGGTACGTCAGCTTCGACCGCGACATGCCCAAGGGAAAGCGTCGGCTGCGGCGGTCCTATTCCGCCGAACGCGAATCCGTCGAGACGTCCATCGCCGAAGCCCGCTTCAAACGGCTTGCCTTGGTCGAGACCGACAACGCCGGCATCAACACCTGGCTGTCGCGCTCCGCCGCCGACCTCTCGATGCTTCTGACCGAGACGATGGAGGGACCATACCCCTATGCCGGCCTTCCCTGGTTCGCGACACATTTCGGGCGCGACGGCATCATCACCGCGATGCAGACACTCTGGTGCGATCCGTCCATTGCGCGCGGCGTCCTCGGGTTTCTCTCCACGCGTCAGGCAACGGAGGCCTCTCACGAAAGCGACGCAAAGCCCGGCAAGATCCTTCACGAGGTCCGCAACGGCGAGATGGCCCGGCTCGGAAAGACGCCCTACGCCCTCTATTATGGAGGCGTCGACCAGACCCTGCTCTTCGTCATGCTGGCCGCGCGCTATTTCGCGCGGACGGGCGATGCGGCTTTCGTCGAACACCTGATGCCCTCTATCGACGCGGCACTCGACTGGGCATCGACCTGGGGCGACGAGGACCGGGACGGCTTCGTCGAATACGGCACCGACAGCCCCACCGGCCTTGAGGAACCAGGGCTGGAAGGACAGCGTCAACGCGATCTTTCACGAGGACGGATCCATTGCCGACGGCCCCATCGCGCTGGTGGAGGTCCAGGCCTACCATGTCGATGCCCTGCGCTCGGCGGCACGGCTGCACCGCTTCTTCGGCAACGGTGCCCTGGCACAGGAACTGGATGCGCGAGCCGAGGCGCTGGTCAGGCTCATTGACGAGGCGTTCTGGCTACGCGACCTCGGCATCTGGGCGATGGCTCTCGACGGCGACAAGCGACCGACGCGGGTGGTGTCGTCGAACGCGGGTCACGTGCTGTTCGCCGGCGCGGCCTCGCCCCGACGGGCGGAAGAGGCGCTGGCGACGCTCCGGCGCCCGGACCTTCTGTCGGGTTTTGGGCTGCGGACCGTCTCGACAGGCTCCGCACTCTACAATCCGATGGGATATCACGTCGGAAGCGTCTGGCCCCACGACACCTGCATCGTCTCGGCGGGCGCCGCGCGATACGGCGACACCAAGTTCGCCTCGACGCTCTTCGGGGCCCTCCTGTCGGCGTCGTCGCATTTTCCGGAACGGCGTCTTCCCGAACTCTTCTGCGGCTTCGCCAAAAGCGATGTGCCACACGCCATTCCCTACGTCTCGGCCTGCGCGCCTCAGGCTTGGGCGGCAGGTGCGCCGTTCCTGATGATCCAGTCGTTGTTGGGCATCGAGATCGACACGCTCAAGCGCACGGTCTCGTTCCGTCAGCCGATGCTGCCGCAAGGCGTCACGCTGATGACGATCCGGCGCCTTCCCATCGCAGGGCGCAGGGTGGATCTGAACGTCAGAAAAGCGGGCGTCGCGGCGACGCTCGAAGTCGTCTCGGCGCCAGAGGACATGAGCTTCGTCTTCAAACGCTGACGGTCACCTGCAGACCTGAGCCACTTTTCGCCCTGCGCAAAATTCTGCACCTGCGAGAGGGAACTCCAAAGAGATCCTCCGGTTGAACATTCAGTCCGGTGATGACGCGCCGGAGCACGATTTTGCGAAAACAGGGGTGTGTCACCATGAAAGTCAGAACCGTAATTCTTCCCGTAGCCGGTAATGGTACGCGTATGCTGCCTGCGACGAAGTCGGTCCCGAAGGAACTTCTTCCTGTCTACGACACTCCCGTCCTGCAGTTCGCCATAGACGAAGCCATCGCCGCAGGGGCCGAGCGCATCGTTCTGGTGTCGCATCGCTCGAAGGTCGCGATCGAGGAATATCTGAGCGTCAGCGAAGGCCTCGAAGAGACCTTGAAGGAAAAGGGCAAGGTTCAGCTCCTGCGCAAGCTTCAAAGCGCCCGGGTGCCGGATAAGGTCGACGTCCGCCTCGTCTACCAGGACGAAGCCCGCGGTCTCGGCCATGCTGTCCTGTGCGCCCGCGACGAGTGTCTTCCCGGTCCGGTCGGCGTCATCCTTCCCGACGACCTGATCGTCGGAACGTCTTGCCTGGGGCAAATGGTCGACGCGTTCGATCCTGAGACCATGAACAGCCTGATCGCCTCTCTGCGCGTCACCGAGGACGAGATCTCCAGCTATGGCGTCTTCGATTTCGAAGGCACTGATACCGTCGGCACCCCCCGGGCGGCCCGTGGTCTGGTCGAGAAGCCGGATGCCGAGAACGCGCCTTCGCACTTCGCTGCGATCGGCCGTTACGTTCTCTCGGAAGATATCTTCGCCGCACTTGAAAAGACCGAGCCGGGTGCCGGAAACGAGATTCAGCTGACCGACGCCATTGCGACATGCGGCTCCATCTACGCCCTTGCAGTCCGCAGCCCGCGCTTCGATTGCGGTTGCCACGAAGGGCTCTTCGCCGCGGGTCAGTTCATGCGGAAGCTCAAGACCTCACGGTCGAGCGAAGCCATCGCGGCTGAATAAAAAAGAACGAGTCCGGCCACTCGGGCCGGACCGCCGAGGCCCATCGACAGGACGATGCCATGACCGAAGAGACAGACATCGTCCTCGTCGTGGATGACGAGACACTTATCGCGCTGGATCTTGCGGCGACGGTGGCATCCACGGGTCGAACCGTTCTGGGTCCCGCCTTCACGTTGTGCGCGGCGCGTAGACTTCTCGAGACCGACACGCCCACCATCGCGCTTCTTGATATAAATGTCGGAAGCGAAGTCGTGTGGCCGCTGGCCCATGAGCTCCTCGAGATAAATTGCGTGGTCATCTTCATCAGTGGCGATCCCCGTCAGCGAATGTCGGTTCCGGACTTTGCCGACGCCACATGCATCGAAAAGCCTGCCTTGCCGCAGGACATCTGTCGAGTTCTGGACCACGCAACAGCTTCGGCTGCCTGAAGCGCTTGTCTTGTCGAATTGCCCCCGCGTAGCTCGCCGGTGCGTGCAGGGAGGGTGGCGTGACGGCAGGGCGGCGCTCCTTGGGGGGGTGCTAGTCTCCTGAACATCCGGATGCGGCTCTCTGGATCGACTACGCGCGCTTTTCGGTCTAGGCGGAAGTCGCACGAATGCGGATCGCTCAACTCGCCTGGTCGCACCTCGAACCCGAGTACGGACGCTTCTAATCTTCACCGGCTTGCCCGGGCGTCCGCTCTAGGTCTCGTCGCCCTCACTCAGCATCGCGCGGATCAGGAAGAAACCCGCGATGGCGGCAATGGCCACCGACGACACGAGCCCTCCCCAATCCCCCACGACGCCCGTCAACACGTCCAGCTTCTCGGCAAACATGTACCCCAGAAGGACGTAGCCGGTGACCCAGATCGCCTCGCCCGCCGCATCCCAGACCAGGAAGGTGCCCCACCTCATGCCGGCCGCGCCCGAGATGAAATTGACGTAGGGCCCCAGAGGCGCCACCAGCCACGTCGAGAAAAAGACACCCAATGGCCCCCAGGTCCGCACCGTCTCCTCGGCGCGTTCGACCATCGCCGCTCGCTTTGGAACGGCCCGGAGGCGCACGAGAAGCGGCGCCCCTCCGAAGCGCCCGACGTGATAGCCGGTGTTGTCGCCCGCGATGGCCGCCACGTACGCGGTCAGGAGGACCGACCAGAGCGTCAGGTCGCCAGTTGCGGCGAAAGCTCCGCCCGCGAGCATCACCGCAAAGGTCGGGATCGGGAAGGCGAGGCACGACAGGAAGGCTGACGCGGCGACGATCCACAGACCCCAGTCCGCGACGAGAGCGTATAGGGTTTCCGTCACGGTCGGAGACGCTTCTCGGCCAGGACGCGTTCGACGGCGGCGACGGCTTCTTCGGGCGTCAGGCCCTGCATCTCGGCGATCTCGTTCAGGCTGCGGCCCCTGCCCGTGTCGCGGTCGACGCCTAGCGCAGCGCCGATCTCGTCGGGCGGGACCTGCCAGGCACGGGCGACATAGCGGATCGTCATCCAGGGCTCGACCGGCTGTCGTTCCACAACATGGTCGCGGAACCGAATTGCATGAACCGCCATGACGGTCGCGAAGCCAAGCGCGAGTGTCACCGCCACGAGGAAGATCGCGGCGAGAACCTTGTGGCGGCGCAGGGTGGAGACGACCCGGGACATGCGGCACTGTCTCGCGCATGGGACAGGGGCGCAAGGCGGTGCGGCAGTCAGGCGCGTCCCAGACGCCGGTCCTCGTCCGCCAGGTCGGGATCCCGCTCCGAGGCTGCGCCGTAGCCGCCGCCGCCCGGGGTCCGCACGCGCACCCTGTCACCCGCGCGAAGCGGGATGTCCTGCTCTTTCGAAAGGTGTTCGGGCGTGTACTTGGCGCCGTTCCGCCAGACCTCGACCTCGTTCTTCGCACCGTCCTCACCGCCCAGCGCGCCCTGCGGTCCGAAACGTCCGTGATCCATGACGAAGCTCGCCCGCGCGGTTCCGCGCAGCAGTTCGACCTCGTAGTCCAGCCCCAGCCCGCCCCGGTGCCGGCCACGACCGCCCGAGCCTTCGCGCAGCGCATATCGGTGATAAAGCACCGGAAAATTCTGCTCCATGATCTCGACGGGCGGGGCCTTCGAGATGCCGATGGTCGAACAGCCATTCGCCAGCCCATCGTGGTCGGCGTTGCCGCCGTATCCTCCGCCGGACAGCTGGTACATCACGAAGTCGCGCCCGGTCTCCGGATCGTGGCCGCCCAGCGCGAAGTTGCCGCTGGTGCCTGCGGGTGCGGCCGTGACCCTGTCCGGCAGCGCCTCTACAAGCGCCGCGAAGACCGCTTCGGCGATGCGCTGGCTGACCTCGGCCGCGCAGCCCGACACCGGCCGGGGATAGCGTGCGTCGAGGAACGTGCGCTCGCAGCCCTCGATGGACAGCGGTTCGAAGGCCCCCGCACTGATCGGAACCTCGGGGAAGATATGGCGCATCGCGAGGTAGACCGACGAATGCGTCGTCGCGAGGACCGAGTTCATCGGCCCCATGCAGGGCGGGCTCGACCGCGAGAAATCGAAGCTGAGGGCGCCCGGCGTCTTCGCGACCGTAAGTCGGATCGCCAGCGGCTCGTTCACGACGCCGTCGCTGTCGATCCAGGCGGTGCTCTCGTAGGTGCCGTCCGCGATCTCGTCGATGAGCGTCCGCATCTGCGCCGCCGCCCGTCCACGCAGCGCGTCGATGGACGCGCGCACCACATCGTCGCCATAGCGGTCGAGAAGCGCGGTAAGCCTCTCTTCACCCACGGTCAGAGCGGCGGCTTGAGCCTTGACGTCGCCGATCCGCTGATCCGCCACGCGGATGTTCGAGCAGATGATAGCGTAGATCTCGGAATCGAGGACGCCCTCCTTGAACAGCCGCACCGGTGGCAGGCGCAGCCCCTCCTGCTCGACGGACGTGGCGGAGGCCGAAAAGCCGCCGGGGACCGCACCGCCCGTGTCGGGCCAGTGGCCGGTGTTCGACAGCCAGCAGAAGATCTCGCCGTTCCTGTAAAAGGGCCGCGCAAACCGAACGTCCATCAAGTGCGTGCCGCCCAGGTAGGGGTCGTTGACGATGTAGGTGTCGCCCGGTTTCGGCGCGGCCGCGCGTCCGTCGCGGATCATCTCGATCAGCGTCCGGGTCGAATACTGCATCGTGCCGACGAATACGGGCAAGCCGCCCTGCCCCTGCGCGATCAGGGATCCATCCTCGGCTGAATAGATGCCGTCCGAGCGGTCGTTCGCTTCGGCGATGACGGGCGAGAAGGCGGCGCGAGAGAACGTCAGATCCATTTCGTCGCAGACCTGCTGCAACCCCGCCTGGATGACCGACAGCGTGATCGGATCGACGGTCATGCGGCACCTCCCACGTGGATGACGAGGTTACCGTCCGCGATGCCTTCCACGCGGTCGCCCGGCGGGATGAGGATGGTCGAGTCGAATTGCTCGATGATCCCGGGGCCGTCGAGTCTCACATCCTCCGGCAAGTGGTCGCGCCAGTAGACGGGAGTGTCGTGCGCCTCGCCGTCGAAGATGACCGCTCGGACCGACGCGGGAGCGGCGCGCGCCATGCGGCCCACGGGGTCGATCAGGCCGCCCAGGTCGACGGACGCCGACGCGCCGATGACCGAGCAGTTGGCGTTGACCACGCGCGCCGGGATCTGGGCCAGCTCGACGCGAAACCTGTCCCAGTAGACGCGCTCGAACCGCGTCCGAAGCGTCTCGCGCGATGGATCGGGCGCATCGAGCGGCACGCGGACGACATGCGACTGGCCCATGAATTGCATGTCGACGCTGAAGCTGTGCGTCACCCCGGTGACTTCGATCCTCTCGCGGTTCAGGGCGGCCTCGCCGGACGCCGCCTGCTCGGCGAAGACCTCATGCAGTTCGGCCATGTCCAGCGTGTCGAGCGGGCGGTTCAGCGTCCGCACGTAGTCGTGGCGCAGGTCGGCCACGACGCAGCCCAGCGCGTTGGTCAGGCCCGGCCGCGCCGGGATCAGGACGCGCGGCACGCCAAGTTCGCGCGCCAGTGCCGCCGCGTGAAGCGGCCCGGCACCGCCAAAGGCGAAAAGCGCGAAGTCGCGCGGGTCAGCACCGAGAGACAGCGACACCATGCGGATCGCACCCGCCATCTTCGCGTTGGCGAGGCGGATGACGGCCTCTGCCGCGCCCTCCGCATTCGTACCAAGCGGACGCCCCAACTCGCGGGCAAAGATCTCGGCCACGGCGTCGCGCGTCACTCCACCGCGCACGGCCAGCTTCGCGGGATCGAGACGCCCCAGAAGCAGGTTCGCGTCCGAAATCGTCGGCCGCGTTCCGCCCCGGCCATAGCAGATCGGCCCCGGATCGGCCCCGGCGCTTTCGGGTCCGACCTCCAGCAGCCCCGCCGCGTTCACCCGCGCGATCGAGCCTCCGCCCGCCCCCACGGTGCGCACGTCGACCATCGGCACATGGATCGGCATCGCGTATTCGATCTCGATCTCGTTCGACACCGGGGCCGCCCCATCGCGGATCAGGGCGACATCGGTCGAGGTGCCGCCCATGTCGTAGGTCAGAAGGTTGCCCTCGCCCACCCTGCGGCCGGTGTAGGCGGCAGCCATCACCCCGGACGCCGGTCCCGACATGACCGTCTTCGCGGCCTCGTGCGCGACGTGGCGGGACGATACCATGCCACCGTTGCCGTTCATCACCAGAAGTTCGCCGCCGTACCCCCGACCCTCAAGCTCGGAGCGAAGGCGCGCGACGTAGCGCTCGAGCAGAGGCTGGACGCTTGCGTTCACCGCCGCCGTCACGCCGCGCTCGAACTCGCGCGTCTCGGACAGAAGGCTGTGGCCCATGGTGATGAAGCGGTTCGGCCAGAGAACGCCCGCGATCTCGGCCGCGCGATGCTCGTGAACCGGGTTCGCATAGGCGTGCAGGAAGTGGATGACCAGCGCCTCGCACCCCTTGTCGAGAAGCTCCAGGACCGCCGCGCGCGTCGCGGCTTCGTTCAGCGGCGTCAGGACGCGCCCTTTCGCGTCCATCCGCTCCGGCACCTCGATCCTCAGGTCGCGCGGGATGACGGGGCGGAACTCGCCCTTCATGCCGTAGGCCTGCGGCCGCGTGCGGCGGCCAAGCTCGAGGACGTCGCGAAATCCCCTGGTGGTGATCAGCCCGGTGCGCGCCAGCTTGCGCTCGAGGACGGCGTTGGTGGTGGTCGTCGTCCCGTGGACGATCAGGTCGACCCGGGTCAGGTCCACCTCCGCTGCATCGACGGCGGCAAGAACACCGAAGGCCTGGTTCTCGGGCGTGGTCGGCGTCTTCGCGATGCGGATCGCGCCGCTGTCCGCGTCGACCTCTACGAGATCCGTGAAGGTGCCGCCGACATCGACGCCGAGAAGTCTGCCGCCCGCCACTTGCGATGTCCGCTCCGATTGCTTGTACACGAATAGAAGGACGGTGGCCTGAAGGCTGTCAATAGCGCCACCGCTTGCCTTCGTCCGCGACCTCGACAAGTCTCGCGCCATGACGCCTGGTCGCCTCGCCTTCCTCCTGTCCGCGTTTCCTTTCGCAGCGTGGAGCCACACCTCCGAAGGCGGCTTCGTCCTCCTCCTGCCGACGGGCGCCTATATCACGGCGGGCGTGGCGGCAGTCGCCCTGACGGTGCTCGTCCTCTTCGCAGCTCGACCGGCGGCGGTGCGCGCCCTCTTCGCGTGGAGGGCCGTGAGGTTCACTTGGGCCCCCGAAATCCTTCCTGTCGTCACGAGCGTCCTGTCCTTTCTTCTCCTCGCCAGCCTCGTGACGCTCGGTCTCGCAGGTCCGCGAGGTCCGCTCGACAATCTTCTGCCGCTCAGTTTCTGGACCGTGGGATGGATGGCGCTCGTACCGATCGCCGCAGTTGCGGGCGATCCATGGAGGTGGATCAACCCCTGGACCGGACTCCTCCACCTCCTCTCTCCGATCCGCCCCAAGTTGACCCCGCCGCCTTCTCTCGGCGTATGGCCAGCGCTCATCCTGCTCATCGCTTTCGCGGCTTTTCTTCTTGTCGACGTGGCCCCAGACGATCCGAGACGGCTCGCCGTCGTCGTAGCGATCTACTGGCTGGTGACGATGGTGGGATGCCTGGTCTGCGGAGAGGGCTGGACGCGACACGCGGAACTCGGGCGCGTCGTCCTGTCGACCTATGCGAGCCTCGCGCCGATCCGGTGGGGACCGAACGGAGGTGTCGGCGGACCGGGGTGGAGGGCGCTCGCCGCCCCGCCTCTCGCCGGTCTCGGGCTCTTCGCGCTGACGCTCCTTGCCGTGGGAAGTTTCGACGGGATCAACGAGACCTTCTGGTGGCTCGGCCTGATCGGGGTGAACCCGCTCGAGTTTCCCGGACGCTCGGCCGTCGTCCTGCCGACGATGCTGGGACTGGGCGGCGCGATCCTGGCGCTTTGGGCCATCTTCGCGCTGACCGTCCGCGCCGGGCTGGCTCTGGCGGGCGGAGGCGCATTTACCCTAGCCGTCTCGCGCCTCGCGCTGGCCCTTCTGCCGATCGCGCTGGCCTACCACATCGCGCATTACCTGACGGCCATCATCGTTGGCCTCCAGTACTGGATCGCCGCGCTCAATGACCCGCTCCACAGCGGCGCGGATCTCCTCGGCCTCGCCCCGTTCCGCGTCTCGACCGGCATGTTCAACCGCCTCGACCTCGTCCGCGTCATCTGGCTGACGCAGGCGGCGGTCGTCGTCGCGGGTCATGTCTGGTCGGTCCTCCTGTCGCATCGCATGGCGCTCGACATCGTCGAAGGCGACCACGCCCGCGCCGTTCGCCTGACCCTGCCGCTGTCGGCCTTCATGGTCGCCTACACCTTCCTCGGCCTCTGGCTTCTTGCCGCGCCACGGGGGGCGTGATCGCCGAAAATACGGGCAGGCTTGGGCTGGAAGCAGGAAAACCTCTGGACATGTGGGGGGCGCCCCGCAAATCATCTGCCCGCACAGGAAGCGCCGCGACAAGGGCGCCGAAACAGGGAGTTCCGACCGTGACCTCGCACCGTCTCACCAGCCGCCGCAGCCTTCTGAAGGGCGCCGCCGCGGGCGGCCTCCTCGCCGCGTCCCCGCTCGCCGCGCGCTTCGCCTCGGCCCAGTCCGAGCCGATCCGCATCGGCTTCCAGCAGCACCAGACCGGCATCGGCGCCGCCTACGGCCGCTGGTACGGCCGCACCACCGAAGCCGCCGTGAAGGCGATCAACGACGCGGGCGGGATCAACGGCCGACCGGTCGAAATCGTGGCAGAGGACGACGGCACCGATCCCAAGCGCGGCGCCGAGGTGATCGAGAAATTCGCCACCCAGCACAACTGCGACATCGCCTTCGGCACCCTTTTCAGCCACGTCGTCATGGGCTCGGCCCCCGCGGCAGGAGAACTGAAACTGCCCTACTTCGTCGTCTCGGAAGGCCACCACGTCGCGTCGGGCGCGCTGAACCGCTGGACGCTTCAGCCCGGCATAACCGACGTGAAAAGCCAGGTGTCGTCGATGGCGCCCTGGGTCACGGACACACTCGGCAAGAAGGTCACGATGGTCTTCCCGGACTATGCCTTCGGCCACGACCACCGCGACTTCTTCTCGGCGGCGGTGAAGGCGGCGGGCGGCGACGTCGTCGGCCTGATCCCGATCCCACCGACCGAGACGACCTTCACCAAGTATTTCCCGCAGATCCCGCGCGAAACGGAGGTGCTCTATCACGTCATGGTCGGTCCCGCCGTTCTCACCTTCGTCAAGGAGCTGGGCGAGTTCTTCGGTCCCTCGGCGCCTGCGATCTTCGGCTTCATCGACAGCCTCGAGGCGGTGGATCTCGGCTTCGCCCGGGCTCGAATTTCTCGACGGTACATATTTCTGGGAGGGCAATCCGCGCTATGCGCAGGCCGACCAGTCCGAATACGACAAGGCCTTCCGCGCCGCTGTCGGCGTCGATGACACGGGCGCAAGCACGAGCGATGCCAAGGACGTCTCGACCTATGCCCACATGTGGGGCTGCTGGGAGACGCTCTATATCATCAAGGCCGCGATGGAGGCTTCGGGATATGCCGGGCCGGACGATCGGCAGGCGCTGGTGGAGGCCGTCGAGGCGATGACCGACATGCCCGAGGGCATGGAGCATCCGCAGGGCCCCAAGCTGTTCAACGGGCGCACGCACCAGGTCTTCGGACGGCAGTACGTCAGCCAGGCCAAGGAGGGTCGCCTTGTGAAGGTCCACGCGACCTCCATCGAGGACACGCTCTATCCGGACGAGGTCGACTACACCACGATGAGCTTCTGAGGTCGGCAGGGGGCGCTGCCCCCGTCCCGGCAAGGGGGCCGGGAGTCCCCCGGAGTATTTCCGCCAAGAAGAAGGCGCATCCGCAGGGGTGCGGCCGTTTCGGAGACTGAATGGAGTTCGGACCGCACCTTGTCCTCGCGATCCTCGAAGGCGCGGTCGGCGCGGCAGTCCTGGCGCTGACTGCCCTTGGCCTGTCGCTGGTCTTCGGAGTGATGCGCGTCGTCAACGTGGCCCACGGCGAGTTCTTCATGCTGGGCGCGGTCGTGGCCTGGTTCGTCGCGACCGCCATCGGCGGGCATCCTGCAGTGGGCTTCCTCGCCGCGCTGGTCATAGCGCCGCTCATCGCGGGCGTCATCGCCATGGCGGCCGACTGGCTGGTGCTGAAGCGGGTGAACTACGATCCCGAGGCGACGATCGTGGCGACCATCGGGCTGCTCTACATCATGCAGCAGTCGGCGCTGATGATCTACGGCCCCGAGGCACGTCCCGTCGAACCGCCGTTCAACTCTCGCATCGCGCTGCCGTGGGTCGAATGGGGCGAGGCCGGGCCTCAGCTCTATTACCCCTGGGGCTTCGGGACGACGAGCTACAAGCTGTTCGTCATCGTGGCCGCCGTCGTCCTGCTGCTGGCGTTCTGGGCCTTCCTGTCGCGCACGCGCTTCGGTCTCGTCATGCGCGCGACGCAACTCGACCGCGAGACGGCGCTGGCCTTCGGCATTCCGGTCGAGACGGTCTATGCCCTGGTCTTCGGTCTCGGCGCGGCACTGGCCGCACTGGCCGCCGTCCTGATCGTGCCGATCCAGCAGGCGCACTACCTGATGGGGGGCGATCCGCTTCTTCTCAGCTTCATCGTGGTCATCATCGGCGGGCCTCGGCTCGATCCGGGGCACCATCGTCGCCGCCCTTCTGATCGGGATGTCGGACGGCGTGATCTCGGTCTTCTTCTCGCCCACGCTGGCCAAGATCCTCGCCACGCTTCTCGTGGCGCTCGTCCTCGTCTTCCGTCCGCAGGGGCTTTACGGGAAGACCGCCACATGAGGCCCGACACGCGGGCGCTGATCCTGCACCTCGCCGTGATCGCGGGCCTCGCCGCGCTTTATCCGCTGTTGCCGACCTATCACCAGGGCAACCTGACGCGCATCCTCGTTCTCGCCATCTACGCCACCGGCTACAACGTTCTCTTCGGCTACACAGGGCTTCTCAGCCTGGGGCACGCGATGTTCTTCGGGGCGGGCATGTACGGCCTCGGGCTGCCGATGCAGCATCTGGGCCTGCCTGCGCTGCCCGCCTTCGTTCTCGGCGTCGCCTGCGCCGCGACACTGGCAGCCGCCGTGGCGGCGCTGGCGCTGAGGACGGCGGGCGTCGCCTTCATGATCGTGACGCTGATGTTCTCGCAGGCCGCCTTCCTGACGATCCTCTACTTCACGACCTGGACGCGAGGTGAGGAGGGCTTCGTCCTTGCCCGAGGGGCGCGGAGGATCGCCGGCCTCGACTTCTCGACCCCGGATGTCCGGTTCTGGACCGCCTTCGTGCTGTTCTCCGCCGCGCTACTCCTGACGCTCTGGATGGCGCGGTCGCGCTTCGGGCACGTCCTCGTCGCGATCCGCGAGAACGAGGAACGGACGCGGATGCTGGGCTACGACGTGCAGAGCCACAAGTTCCGCGCCGTCGTCATCTCCGGCGCCTTCGCGGGGGCGTCGGGCGCGGCCTACGGGCTGTTCTTCGGCTATGTCGGCGCCACCTTCGCCTCGGTTCAGTATTCGATCTTTCCCCTGCTTTGGGTGCTTCTGGGCGGGGCGGGCACCATCCTCGGACCTCTCGTCGGCACGGCCTTCATGTTCTACCTCGTCAACTGGGCGCAGGATCTGACCTCGGCCTACATGCTGGTCGCCGGCGTCGTCCTCGTGCTTCTGACACTCTTCGCCCGTGCGGGCATCGTCGGGGAGATCAGGAAGCGCTGGCTCGGGTGGTTGCCGTGACCATCCTGTCCACCGCCAAGCTGACCCGCGACTTCGGCAGCCTCACGGCGGTCAGGGACGTCAGCCTCTCGGTCGATCCGGGCGAGGTTCATGCGCTGATCGGGCCGAACGGCGCGGGGAAGTCGACGCTCGTCGGCATGATCGCGGGACGCATCCCGCCGACCTCGGGGCGCGTCGTCTTCGACGGGCAGGACGTGACAGGCCTGCCCGCGCATCGCCGGATGCAGATGGGCATGGCCTATACCTTCCAGATCACCGCGATCTACGCGCGGCTGACGCTCTTCGACAACCTCGCCTTGGCGCTCGACGACCGGGATCCGGACGCGGGTCGCGGCGGCTCTCGACCGCGTCGGTCTCACCGAAAGATCGGACCAGCTTGCGGGCGATCTGTCCTATGGCCACCAGCGCCTTCTCGAGATCGCCATGGGCGTCGCGCAGGCACCGCGTCTCCTGATCCTCGACGAACCGACGCAGGGGCTGGCGGAAAGCGAGATCGCGGGGTTCGGCGATCTGGTCCGAAGCCTTCGCGGCAAGACGACGATCCTTCTCATCGAGCACAACATGAACGTTGTCATGGACCTCGCCGACCGCATCACGGTGCTCGAGACGGGCGAGGTTCTGGCGACGGGCACGCCCGACCAGATCCGGGCGAACCCCGCCGTCCAGGACGCCTACCTCGGGACGACCCATGCTTGAGGTCCAGGACATCGAGGCGGGCTACGGCCCGGTGCGCGTTCTCCACGGTCTAAGCCTTCAGGCGCGGGCGGGCGAGGTGCTGTGCCTTCTGGGCCGGAACGGTGCCGGAAAGACCACGACGCTGAAGGCGATCATGGGTCTGCTGCCGCTGACCGCCGGACGCATCCTCCTCGACGGGACCGAGATCAGCGCCTTGCCCGCGCACCGCATCGCACGGCAGGGGGTCGGCTATGTCCCACAGGGCCGACGGCTGTTCTCGGAGCTGACGGTGGCCGAGAACATCGAGATCGGTCTCATGGCGGGCGGCAAGGACGCCGTAACCCGCGACCGGGTGCTGGACATGTTCCCGCGCCTGCGCGAACGCCTGTCGCAGCGGGCGGGCACCCTGTCGGGCGGCGAGCAGCAGATGCTGGCGACCGCGCGCGCCCTTGCGGTCGAACCGCGCCTTCTTCTCCTCGACGAGCCGACCGAGGGTCTGCAACCCTCGATGATCGACCTCATCCGCGAGACGGTCGTGACCCTGCGCGCCAACGGCGTCGCTATCGTCCTGGTCGAGCAAAGGATCGACGCGGTACTCGCCCTCGCCGATCGCGTGACCTTCATCGAGAACGGTCATTCGCGCGAAACGGTGACGCCGTCGGAGCTGAAGACAGACCGGACGCTGATCCACAAGTACGTGGGCGTCTGAGGCTCAGGCGTCCTTCAGGCCGCCGGGACAGAAGAACCGGGTGAAGGCGCCATAGCAGGTCGCCTCTTTCCCCAGCCCCTCGATGTCGAACCGAGAGAATACCGCATAGTCGGTATAGACCGTTTCGATCTCGGGCCGGACAAGTTCATAGCAGTCCGAGGGCCGCATCTTGCAAACCGCCAGCGCCAGGTCGCGTCCGGCCGACCCGCCATCGCCCACGTCGGCGCGGCCGACGGCGAGGATGAGTTGTTCGCGCAGCGTCGCCTCGGCCTTTTCTTCATCGGGCTTCGTCGCCCAAGCGATGGCGGCGAACACCGCAAGGATCAGGACAAGACGAACCATGTCAGACGAGCTTTTCCAAAAGCGCCTCGAAGGCGCGGGCTTCCTCGGGATCGAGGGGCGCCAATGTCTCGTGCCGTGCCACAAGCGCGCGGGTCTGTGCGGCCTCGAAGGCGGCGCGGCCGTCGTCCGTCAGTTCGACGCGCCGCAGGCGCAGGTCGTCGGGATCGGGCCCCGAGGTGACGAGGCGTTTGGCCCTCAGCCGCTCGACAACACCCTTGATCGTGGCGGAATCCATGGCCGTCAGCCGTCCCAGCAGGTTCTGCGACAAGGGGCCCTTTTCGTAGAGCCGGGCAAGGGCCGCGAACTGCGTCGGTGTCAGCCCATCGACGTGAGCCGCGAAGATGGCGATGTGCCGCTGGTTCGCGCGGCGAAGGTTGAACCCCACCTGATCCGAGAGCCGGTAGTCCGAAGCCTTGTCGTCGGTCATGGCAACTTCATTGACAGCTTGCGGAGCCTCTAGCAACATGTCGCTTGCATACCAACAATCATCAGGCGCCATGACGGAAGCCTACCTCAGGCCCGATACGCTTGACGAGGCGCTTGCGGTCCTCGCGGACGGCGAGACGCGGATCGCCGCCGGCTGCACCGACCTCTTCGCTGCTACGTCGCGAAAGCTCCTTCCCGGACGTACGCTCGATATCACGCGGATACCGAATCTGCGCGGCATCCTCCACGACGACGCCGGCCTGACCATCGGTGCCACGACCACCTGGACGGACATCGCCACCGCCGAGCTTCCTGCGGCCTGCCGTGGCCTGCAACAGGCGGCGCTCGAGGTTGGCGGTCCGCAGATCCAAAACCGGGGAACCGTCGCCGGCAACCTCTGCAACGCCTCGCCTGCGGCGGATGGCGTGCCGCCCCTTCTGACGCTCGACGCTCAGGTCGTTTTGCGGACGAAGGACGGCGAACGCAGCCTGCCGCTTGACCAGTTCCTGACAGGTCCACGCCGCACGGCGAGGGAAGCGGGAGAGATCGTCGTTGCCATCAGGGTGCCGGCCCAGGCTCTTAAGGGCTCGGCGCACTTCCTGAAGCTCGGCGCACGGCGGCACCTCGTCATCTCCATCGCGATGGTGGCGGTCCGCGTGTCCGTGGTCGAGGGTATCGTGGAGCAGGCCGCAGTCGCGGTCGGCGCCTGCGGTCCCGTCGCCGTCCGGCTGACCGAGCTGGAAAAGGCTCTCATCGGCCAGCCTCTGGATCCCCAACTGGTGACCGACGACCTCGTGGCGTTGGCCCTCTCCCCCATCGACGACGTGCGTGCCGACGCGCCCTACCGGGCCCACGCGGCGGCGGAACTCGTGCGGCGTGCCTTGGCGCAGGTGCCCGCATGACGCTGTCCTTCAACATCCGAGGCGAACGTCAGGAGGTCGAAACCGACCCGTCCCGACGCCTGTCCGAGGTGCTGCGCGATGACCTCGGCCTGAAAAGCGTGAAGGTCGGCTGCGACGCGGGCGACTGCGGTGCCTGCACCGTGCTGATCGACGGGCGGCAGGCCTGCGCCTGCCTCGTTCCGGCCGGCCAGGTCGACGGCGCCAGCATCGAGACGCTCGAGACCTGGAGTGGCGGCGCGGCGGACCGTCTGAGGGACGCATTCCTCGCCGAGGGCGCGGCCCAGTGCGGTATCTGCACCCCCGGCATGATGATGGCTGCCGCCGAACTTCTCGCGAGCACGGCCGATCCGTCCGAGGACGAGGTCCGCACCGCTCTGTCCGGTGTCCTCTGTCGCTGCACGGGATATGCCAGCATCGTCGCCGCCGTTCTGAGCGCATCGCGCGCGCGCCCGGCCGAGACGATGCCTGCGGCTGGCCAGTCCGTCGGCGCGCCGGTCCGCCGCCTGGACGGACGGCCAAAGGTCGACGGGACCGAGATGTTCGGAGCCGACGTCGGCCCTCCCGACGCCCTTCTCGTGCGCGCCGTGCGCAGTCCGCACTTCCACGCCGCCTTCACGCTCGGCGACATGGCAGGCCTGGACGGCGGAGCACGCCGGCATCACCGTCCTCACCGCCGCCGACGTCCCCGGCGTGAACCGTTTCGGCGTCATTCCCCACCTCGCCGACCAGCCCGCACTCGCCGAGGGCACAGTCCGTCACCTGGGCGAGGCCGTCGCCCTCGTCGTGGGCGAGGCCAGTCTCGTCGAAGCGCTGGACCTCTCGACCTTTCCCGTCACCTGGGAGGCCAATCCCCACAGCCTGACCGAAGCCGAAGGCGCCTCAGACGACGCGCCTCTTCTTCACGAAGGCCGCGCCGGCAACCTCTTGATCGAGGGCCGCGTCTCGACCGGCGACGCAGAGACTGCACTCGCCGCGTCGGCGCATGTGGCCGAAGGCACCTTCCGCACGTCCTACGTCGAACACGCCTACATCGAGCCCGAAGCCGGCGTCGCCTGGCTCGACGGCGGCACGCTTGTCATCGCGGCCTGCACCCAGGCCCCGGTCATGGACCGCGACGAAACCGCGAAGGTGCTGGGCCTCGCACCCGAGCACGTCCGGATCATCCCCACGGCAACGGGCGGCGGCTTCGGCGCGAAGCTCGATCTCTCGGTGCAGCCGCTGATCGGCCTCGCCGCGCTGAAGACGGGCAAGCCCTGTCGCATGATCTGGGGCCGGGGCGAATCCATGCTCGCCTCCACCAAGCGTCACCCCGGAACGATGACCGCGCGGATCGGTACGGACGCAGAAGGCCGCGTAACGGCCATGCGCTTCGACGGCGCCTTCAATACCGGAGCCTATGCCAGTTGGGGTCCGACCGTGGCGAGCCGTGTGCCGGTCCATGCCTCCGGTCCCTACCGTACCCCGCACTATCAGGCCAAGGCTCGGGCGATCCACACAAACGGTCCCACCTCGGGCGCCTTCCGCGGCTTCGGCGTGCCGCAGGCGGCCATCGCGCAGGAAGTTCTCTACGACGACCTCGCTCTCGCGCTCGGCATGGACCGCCTCGCCTTCCGGAGAATGAACGCCTTCGTCGACGGCGACCGCACAACCTGCGGGCAGATCCTGCCCTCGGTCGGGCTGGCCGACTGCCTCGACGCGCTGACGCCCTACTGGGAGGCGGCGCTTGACGCGGCCGAGACGCACAACGCATCCGGCGGCCCGACCCGGCGCGGCGTGGGTGTCGCCTCCTGCTGGTACGGCTGCGGCAACACCTCGCTGCCCAATCCCTCCACCGTCCGCATCGGCGTCACGCCCGAAGGACGGTTGCGCCTGCACCAGGGTGCCACCGACATCGGACAGGGCTCGAACACCGTCATCGCCCAGATCGCCGCCGATGCGCTGGGCGTGGCGCTCGACGCCTTCGAGATCGTGGGACCCGACACCGCCCTCACGCCCGACTGCGGCAAGACCTCGGCCTCGCGCCAGACTTTCGTGACGGGGCGCGCGGCCCAGGCGGCGGGTTTGGCGCTGCGGGCGCTGATCCTGCGCCAGACGAACCTCCCCGAAACCGCCTCGATCCGGATCGAGGCCGGCCGCCTGTCGGTCGAGGACGGCGGCACCCGGCAGGACATCGACCTCTCGGCCTTCAGGCCGGACGCCCACGGATACGTCCTCGCCGCCGAGGAGACCTACGACCCACCAACGACGGCGCTCGACGCGGACGGACAAGGCTCTCCCTACGCCGTCTACGGCTTTGGCGCTCAACTGGCGGAGGTCGAAGTGGACATGGCGCTCGGCACGACGCGCGTTCTCCACATCGCCGCCGCTCATGATGTGGGCCGCGCGATCAACCCGACGCTGGCGAAGGGCCAGATCGAAGGCGGCATAGCTCAGGGCCTGGGCTTGGCGCTCATGGAGGAATTCGTCCCGGGCCGAACCGAGAACCTGCACGACTACCTGATCCCCACCATCGGCGACATGCCCCGCATCACGCCCATCCTGATCGAGAAACCAGACCCCGAAGGCCCGTTCGGCGCGCGCGGCCTCGGCGAACACGTCCTGATCCCCACCGCTCCCGCGATCCTGAACGCCATCCGCCACGCCAGCGGCGCGCGGATCACCCACGTCCCCGCCCTGCCCCACCGGGTATTGGCGGCGATCGGCGAGGCGCGCCGCACATGACCGACACCGCCCGCCCCGAGAAGATCCGCTGCGACGCCTGCCCGGTGATGTGCTACATCGCGCCGGGCCGCGCCGGGGCCTGCGACCGCTATGCCAACGACGACGGACGCATCGTGAGGGTGGATCCGCTGATCCTCCTCGACCGGCGGATCGCACAAGGCGACGCGGTGAAGCCCTTCCTGACAGCCGACTGGGACGGAGCGACCGTGTCGGGTGACGACGTCGTCGTGACCGCCATCGGTGCGGGCACCACCTATCCCGACTTCAAGCCCGCCCCCTTCATCGTCATCGCGCGAGATCGAGGGCGTCGACTGCGTCACGGTCGTGACCGAGGCGATCTTCTCCTACTGCGGGGTCAAGGTTAAGATCGACACCGACCGGCACCTGGGCGACGAGGCCGCCGCCGTGCGGTACGACGGCGAGATGGTGGGCCACGTAATGACCGCCGAATACGGCAGCCAGATGCTGTCCCTCGGCGGCGTCGATCACCTGACCGGCGGCTCCAAGGCCGAGGGGCGCAAGACCTGCGACGCTCTGATGGCGCTCTGCAACAAGCAGGCGGTCGAGCTTTCCGTCGATGGCGGTTCGACCGTGCTGGTGCAGGCGGGTCGCGCGCCCGTCGTGGATGGCGTACCCGAGGTCAGGATGCGCGTCGGCTGCGGATCGGCCACCATCGGCATGTTCGCGTCGCAATGGAAGGGTCTGGTCGACGAGGTCGTCGTGGTCGACGACCACATCACCGGCGTCGTCTCGGAACATCAGGCGGGCAAGGTCATCGACTGGCCCGACACCGGCATTCGCATCAAGGGCCACCGCTCGACGCCGGGTCGTTACTTCAAGGTCGCCAAACCCGGCCTCGGCTGGGGCGGCACGGACATCACCGACCCCCTGTCCATCCTCGACGACTGGCGCGTGGCCAAGGGCGCGCGGCCCGGCCTGACCCTCCTTATGGTCTCGACCACTGGCGAGCATTCGGCCTTCTACGAACTGGATGAGCGCTATGAACCGGTCCTTAAGGACATGCCCGATCCGCTGCGTGCCTCGGTCGACCTCATCGCACAGAACTGCGAGCCGGCGCTCTGCACCGTCCTCTTCATGGGGGGTGCCGGGGGGTCGCTCCGCTCGGGCGTCACGCGGAACCCGATCAACCTCACGCGCTCGGTCCACGACGAAAGAACTCGCGTGACCGTAGGCGGCGCGCCGGTCTACGTCTGGCCGGGCGGCGGCATCACCGTGATGGTGGACGTGACACAGGTGCCAGACCGCGCCTTCGGCTATGTGCCGACGCCTGCGCTGGTCGCACCTCTCGAATTCACGACGACGCGGGACGAGTATGTGTCGCTCGGCGGGCCACGACGGTGCGATCCGCTCGCTCGACGACGTGCTTCGGACAGGCGGCGAATACGGCGACGGCAGCGAAGTCCGCGGGGCGGGGCGATGACGGGCCCGCAGATCGCGTTCCTGCCGGACGGCCGGCGGCTGCACCTGAACCACGGACCCATCGACCTGATCGTCGATGCCGAGGGGCCGGGCCGGGAGGCTGCGCTAGCCGACGCCGCGCGCAGGTTCGGCACGATCCTCGACGAGCTGGTGGCCGAGCTTCCGCGCCTGAGGCGTCCGATCAACGGCCAGCCTTTCGACAGCCCTACCGCGCAGCGCATGGCCCGCGCCGTCGACCCCCTTCGCCGAGTTCGTCACACCCATGGCCGCCGTCGCAGGGTCGGTCGCGGATGAGGTCCTGTCCGCCATGTCCCGGCGCACGCTCACCAAGGTCTATGTCAACAACGGCGGCGACATCGCGTTTCACCTCGCGCCCGGTTCCACCTTCACTGCGGCCTCGCCCACCGGCCCCATCACGATCCGTGCCGCGGACGCCGCCCGTGGCATCGCCACCTCGGGCTGGCGCGGCCGCAGCCACTCTCTCGGCATCGCCGATGCGGTGACCGTCCTCGCCCGAACGGCCGCCGGGGCCGACGCCGCCGCCACCCTCATCGCCAACGCAGTCGACCTGCCCGGCCACCCCGCCATCGAGCGCATCCCGGCCCGCGACCTCGCCCCCGACAGCGACCTGGGCGACCGGCCCGTCACCACGGGCGTCGGTCCCTTGTCACCTGCCGAAACCGCCCTAGCCCTAGCCGCCGGCCTCGCCACGGCTCGACGCTATCGCATGCGAAACCTGATCCTCGCCGCGTCCCTCACGTTGAACGGCCAGACCGTCACCACCGAAGAGGCCCTCGCCCATGCCTGAGTTCCCCGTCCGCAAGATGCACGTCGTCCTGGAAGAGATCCGCCACGACGGCGGGCCGCCGCCCGAGACGCCGCGCCGTCTGGGCGCAATCCTCGCCTGCGTACGCAACCCCTTCGCGGGTCGCCATGACCCGCATCTTCAGGACGCGATGGATGACCTGAAGCCGCTCGGCCACGAGATGAGCGAGCGCCTGATCGCAGCTTTGGGCGGCAAGGAAGCCATCGACGGCTACGGCAAGGGCGCCATCGTCGGTTCGGCTGGCGAACTGGAACATGGCGCGCTTTGGCACGTCCCCGGCGGCTACGCGATGCGCGGGCTTCTCAACGAATCCAAGGCCATCGTTCCGTCCTGCATGAAGAAAGGCGGCGTCGGCACGCGCCTCGATATCCCGCTTGGCCACATCAACGCCGCCTATGTCCGCTCTCACTTCGACGGGATCGAGGTCGGGCTGTCCGATGGACCTGCGCCCGACGAGATCGTCTTCGCTCTCGCCATGTCCTGCGGCGGCCGCGTTCATTCGCGAATGGGCGGGCTCGAGGCCTGGGACGTCAAGGGCGAGGACGGCCTCCGCTGAGACACCTCAGCCCGACAGCACCGACGGCAGCCAAAGCGTCAGTGCGGGGAAGGCGACCAGCACCGACACGCGCACAAGTTCGGCCAGGAAGAACGGCATCACGCCCTTGAACGTCTCGGACATCGGAATGTCCTTGGCGAGCGCCGAGATGACGAAGACGTTCATGCCTACGGGCGGCGTGATGAGCCCCAGCTCCACGACGATCAGGGCAAGGATGCCGAACCAGATCTTCAGATCCTCGGTCGACATGCCGAAACCCGCGCCCTCGGCCGGCTGGTAGAGGCCGCCGTTCAACTCGATCAGCACCGGCCAGAAGAACGGCACGACGAGAAGGATCATCGAGAGCGAGTCCATCAGGCAGCCCAGCAGGATCAGCGCGACGAGAAGGATGACCATGACCGTCATCGGCGCATACCCGGACTGGAGGATCCATTCCGCCGTGGCCTGCGGCAGGCCGATGCGGCTCATCAGGATCTTCATCAGTTCCGCACCGAACAGGATCAGGTAGATCATGCCCGTGGTGCCTGCCGTCTCCTTCAGCGAGTCCTTTATGGCCTCCCACCCGATGGTGCGCTTGACGATCCCGTAAAGCCAGACGAGCACGACGCCCACGGATGCGGCCGGCGTCGGATTGAAATACCCGCCGTAGATGCCGCCGAGGACGATGCCGAAGATCACCATGACCGGGATCAGGCCAAGCGTCGCCGCGCGAAACTCGGCCCGGTCGACGCCGTCGTGCGCCGGGACCGGACTCGGGCCAGATCGTGACGTAGATGGCGATTGTCAGGATGAAGAGGACGACCGCCAGAAGGCCGGGGATCATCGCCGCCGCGAACATCGTGACGACGTTGGCTTCGACGATGATGGCGTAGATGATGAGGACGACCGACGGCGGGATCAGGATGCCCAGAACCCCTCCCGCGGCCAGCGAACCCGTGGCGAGAGCGCCCGAGTACCGATAACGCGCCAGTTCGGGCAGCGCGACACGGCCCATGGTCGAGGCGGTGGCAAGGGACGACCCGCAGACCGCGCCGAAGCCCGCACATCCGGCGATGGCGGCCATCGCCGTTCCGCCCCGCATCCATCCGAGCCAGGCGTTGGCACCCCGGAACAGGTCCTGGCTCAGACCGGCCCGGGACGCGAGCGCGCCCATCAGGACGAACATGGGAACGACGGACAGACCGTAATTCGAGAAATCCCCCAGCCGAGCGTCTTCATCTGGCTGAGGAGGATCGGCAAACCATTGACCATGACGATGCCGACGCCGCCCACGAGGATCATGGCATAGGCGATCGGAATACGGATTGCGATCAGCAGGACAAGGACGACGAGGGCCGCGACGCCAAGGGTGATGGGGTCCATCAGGCCCTCTTTCGCGACATGGCGTGAACGGACTCGATCAGCGACGCGGCGCTTGCGACGACGAGAAGGACAAGCGAGACGAGGCATCCCGCATAGGCGAGCCAGAGCGGAATCTGAAGCGTTGCGGTCGTGGCGTCATAGGTCTTCTGGTCGATCATCCCGGCATACATGCGCCAGACGAGAAGGGCTCCGAAGCCCAGCGCGATGATGGCACCCAGAAGCGAAAAAAGCGAAAGCCAGAAACGCGAGGCACGCGCGGTGAAGATGTCCGCCGTGACGTTCAGGTCGGCGATCTGGCAATAGGGCAGAAAGGCGAAGGCCGCGATCGCGACGCCCACCTCGGTCATCTCGAAGTCGCCGACGAAGGACCTGTTCAGGACCGCGAAGCTGACGACCGAAGCCACGTTCATCAGCGCGACGGCCAGAAGAACGAGGCCGCCCAGGATGGCCCAGGCGGTCGAGACGCGAAGGACGAGGCCGTGAAGCCTCGTCCTGGATGCGTGCGATGCACTCATCTTACTGCGAGTTGGCCGCGACTGCGTCCTTGGCCGCCTGCACGAGAGCGGCGCCGTCCAGACCCTTGGCCGAAACCTCGTCGATCCAGCGCTGCTGCACGGGCTCGAGCGTGTCGAGGAAGACCTGCGTCTCTTCCGGCGTCAGCGTGACGTGGGTCTTGCCGTTGTCGGTCGCCATCTTGATGCCGAAGTCGTCGCCTGCGCGCCAGGCGTCGGCAACCTGCGCCCACCAGTCGCGTCCGGACGCATCGCTGAACGCCTTCTGGATGTCCTCGGGCAGGCTATCCCAGCGGGTCTTGTTCATCGAGACCTGGAAGGTGGTGGTGCCGAACCGGGTCTGGTCCGCGCCCTCGATGAAATAGTCGATCTGCTCGAAAAGCTTCAGCGGCGGGATGATCTCCCACGGCAGAAGCGTGGCTTCCGCGACCTTCTTCGACAGCGCGGCGGGCACTTCCGGCACAGGCATGGCGATCGGCGACGCGCCAAGCGCCTCGATCACCCAGGCGCCGGTGCGCGACGGGATACGGATTTTCATGCCCGCAAGCTCGGCCGGGGAATGAACCTCCTTGTCGACGGTCATCAGCGCCTGGCCCGCATGGACGTGCAGCCACATGACCTCGAGACCCTGGTAGTCGTCCTTCAGGCTTTCCTCGAACATGTCGTACATGGCGAGGTTGGTGGCCTTGATGTCGTTGACGAAGACGCCCGGAAGCTCGAACACCTCGGTGCGGGGAAATTGCCCGGGGGTGTAGCCGTTCACGGTCCAGATCAGGTCGACGACACCGTCGCGGGCCTGCTGGACCAGTTCGGGCGGGGTGCCGCCGAGCGACATCGCCGGATAGATCTCGATCTTCACCCGGCCGCCAGAGTTCTCCTCGACCTGTTTGGCCCAGGGCTCCAGCATATTGGTCTGCGCCGGCGCCTTGGCGCCCAGCAGGTGGTGCAGCTTGAAAGTGAACTCCTGCGCCGAGGCCGTGCCGGCCAGGCCGACGGCAGCCGCAGTCGCGACGAGAGCACCGAACAGAGTGCGACGTTTCATTGTTATTCCTCCCAGTTCAACCGATCGGCTTCACGCCGTATCGTTCAAGTGTAGCGGTAGAGACCGCCGTCAGATAGCGCCAATCCGAATGCCGGAGAAGGTATTCAGCCCGGCTTGAGACTTGGCGCGCCGTGGAAATCAAGCGGTGGCGCCTCCCCCGGTATGGGCGAGATACGCGTCGAGTGCGGCGTGTGTGTCGTCCGCCATGGCGGCGGCGATGGCAGCCCGCAGACGGTCGGCATGATCCGCACCGAAACCCGCAGACTTGGCCGGCCCGACGATCTGCGCGCGGATCAGGCGATAGGCGCGAAGCCCGCGCAAAGCGGTATCGGAATAACCTTTCCGCACGCGCGGCAACTCGGCCAGGGCCTCGGCGAAAGCAGGATCCTGCTGCAGCGCCAAGACCATCGTGTCGATCCAGTCGGCGATCTCGTCCTGCTCCTCGGCATACCGCAACGAGCCTTTCCGGAACCGCCCGATCCAGGCCACCGCGCGAAGAAGGCGGAAGCCCAGCGGTCCGGTGGAACGCACGTATCGCCCCTTGCCGAGAAACGGCAGGCTACGTCCCGCTTCCGCCCGCGCGCGCAGGCGACGCCCCATCCCCGCCGGAAGGACGTCCGCGATCTCCTCCAGCCGAGGCTTGAGGTATTCGGTCACCGACAGGTGCTGGCCCGGCGTCAGCTGAACCTCGGCCCGGATCCGGTCGAAGCGCTCGCGCCGCGTCTTCAGGTCCGCGACACGCGATATGTCCTCGTAGCACATCCAGAGCGCCAGACGCCGCCCGGCCTCGGACAGCGCATGACGGGACGCCTGATCGTCTCCAGCCGCCTTCGAAAGCTCTGCAAGACGTTCGAGGTAAAGGTCCGCATATGACGTGTCCTGGTAGTCGGCGCACCGTGCTTGCCCGAGTGCCGCGACGCCGCGCAAGTGGTCGGGCAGGTGCTTGACGCCCTCAGCCTCGTCCTCCGTCAGAGATCCGACCGCGTCGGCACCCTTGTCGACGTCCTCCGAGACCCCGGCCGCCTCGCCAAGCCCCGCCGCCTTGTCGAACCCCGCAAGACTCGCCCGGCCTTCCACGACCGCGCGCGAGGCCTCGACGGACCAGGGCAGCGAGCGTGCCGCCGCGCCGAAAAGGACGGCGCTGATGTAGGTTCCCTCGGCCTCGGCGATGGCGGTGAAATCGCGGAGGTCCGCATCCTTGGACAAGGCTTTCGCCGCGCCGATCACCCGGTCCGAAGGATAGCGCCCATCGCCAAGATGAATCTTCTCCGCCGTCGTGAAGGTCCGCCCCGTGGAAGCGATCAGCGTCGTCAGCCCCGGCGAGACGTATCCCGTCTCGAGCGCGCGCCCTGCCTCGGCGAGTTCGCTTGCAATCAAAAGGTCGACGCGGCCCGGCATGGGCACGAGGTTGAAGACAGGGCGCGTCCCCGCGTCCGCGACCTCGATGTAGTAGGTCGTCGACCCCGTCCGCTGTGCCACGCCGGGAACGCTCGTCGCCTGCACCGGACGACCGGCGGCGCGCGCGGCCGCGACGATCCAGTTCATCAATACGCCTCCGCCCTCGCCGCCAAGAGCGTAGATCAGGATCCGCAGGGGCGCCTTCACCTCGGTCATCGCGTTCATGCGGGCACCCCCGCAAGCCGACCGAACCGCGTTCTCAGGCGATCCCACCAAGACGGGTTCGACACGATGTCGGCCCGCCAGAACGACGGACACAGCGTCGCCGCATGGGCGTTCTCGCCGCAAAGCCCGCAGCCGACGCAGCCGTTCGTCACATGCGCCACGGGGTCCGTCTTCAGCGGGTCCGACGACGCCTTGACCGTCAGCGTCGGGCAACCCGAGAGCCGGATGCACGAATGATCGCCCGTGCAGGTGTCCTCGTCGACGCCGAAGCGCGTGCGCATCACGCGCTCGCCCCGCTTCAGCGCCTCTGCGCGCAGAGGCCGGACGCGGCGCTGACGTTCAAGCTGACACTCACCTTCGGCCACGATGACCTTCAGGCCCTTGAACGGGCTCCGGAAGGCGTCGATCAACGTCTTCCTCATTTCGCCCACACGATAGGTGTGGACGGTGCGCTGCCACTTTACGCCGACGCCCTTCAGCGCCTCCTCGATTGTGCGGTCGTCGCCCGTCGCACTCTTTTCCGCTGCTTCAAGCTTTTCGGCCTGCGACGGCGACGAGACAAGTTCCTGCGTGCCCGTGGCCGAGGTATAGCCGTTCTTCATGATGACAAGGACGCCGTCGCCGCCGTTCAGAAGCCGCGATGTGACGCCCGAGAGAAGTCCGTTGTGCCAGAAGCCCCCGTCGCCCATCACGGCCAGGGGCGGCCTCTCCTGAAACGACGAGACACCGGCGTTGGAGGCAAGGCTCATCCCGTATCCGAGGATCGAGTTACCAAAGTTGAAAGGCGCGAAGGTCGCAAGCGCATGGCATCCGATGTCGGCCGAGTAATGGACCTTGCCGATGTCCTTTTCCGCCAGCTTCAGCGCCGCGAAGAAGGGCCGCTCGGGACAGCCCGTGCAGAAACCCGGCGGACGCGGCGGGATCGGCTGTTCGAGGAGCGCGCGCGCCTGCGCCTTCAGATCCGCGACTTCTTCGGCATAGGCCGCATCGGCGACCCGGTTCGACAAGGCAGGGATGTGATCGCGCAGGAACCCGGCCACGCCGGCCAGGATATCCTCCGAACGGTATTCGCCCGTCATCGGCAAGCGATCCTTGCCCGACAGCTTCACCTGAAGATCCGCGCGCCGCAGGATCGTGCCGACCTCGTGCTCGATGTATTCGGGCTGGCCTTCCTCGACGACCAGCAGCGCCGACTTGCCTTCCGCGAAGCCCGTGATCTCCTCGGGCACCAGCGGATAGACGACGTTCAGCACCAGCATCGGGATCTCGGAATTGCCCTCGCCGTCGGCGAGGCCCAGTTCCTGCAAGCGTGCGGATCAGCGCGTTATAAATCCCGCCCTGGACGATCAGCCCGACCTCGCCGTGCCGGCCACCCCTGAGCTCGTTCAGCCCAGCCTCGCGGATGTATTTCCGCGCCGCAGGCATCCGCGTTTCGTACTTCCTCTTCTCATGGCTGAACGTCACAGGCGGATGCGCGAGGTGATCGTACTTGTGCGGCGCAGGCTCCTTCAGGACCTGCTTCATCGACACCTTCGGCGCCACGTTGTCCTTCGTCTCGAAACTCCCCTGGACGTGGCAGGCGCGGATCCGCATTTCCAGCATCACGGGTGTGTTCGAAGCCTCGGACAACAGGAAAGCGTGCTCGACGCAACGTACGATGGTCGGCAAGTCGGGGCGCGGGTCCATCAGCCAGATTGCGGACTTCATCGCATAGGCGTGGCTGCGCTCCTGGATGACGCTCGCGCCTTCGCCGTAATCCTCGCCGATGACGATCAGTGCGCCCCCCATGACGCCGGGGGACGACAGGTTCGACAGCGCATCCGCCGCAACGTTGGTGCCGACGATCGACTTCCACGTCACTGCGCCGCGCACGGGATACATGATCGAAGCGCCCAGCATTGCCGCTGCACTCGCCTCATTGGTGCAGGGCTCGACGTGGACGCCAAGTTCACCCATCAGTCCGCGGGCCTGCACCATCACGTCGATCAGGTGGGATACGGGCGCGCCCTGGTAGCCGCCGACGTAGGAGACGCCCGACTGAAGCAGCGCCTTGGTCACGGCAAGGATGCCTTCCCCGTGGAAGACATCGCCCTCCCCGAGGGAAAGCGTCTCGATTTCCCTGTCGAAGGATCGTTCCAAGCGAACCTCCCCATTCGCACGTTAGTTGACTGTGACAACGATCATGGAGTGAAGCAAGTGGCAATCCCGTGATACGCCCCCCGAAGGGGGTTGACCACAGCGGAAGCGCCAGTCAAAGCACGGCCCCATGACGCGCATCGCCCTCATCACCGGAGCTTCGCGCGGCCTCGGCGCGGCCTTGGCCGAGGCGCTGGCCCCTGAGCATCACATCGTCGCCGTCGCGCGCACCGTGGGCGCGCTCGAAGAGCTCGACGACCGCATCGCCGCGAAAGGCGGGGCTGCGACGCTTGCGCCGATGGACGTATCCCTCGTCCCCGCAATGGCCGAGCTTTGCCGGTCGATCCACGACCGCTGGGGCCACATCGACCTCTGGGTCCACGCCGCGGTCCATGTGGCGCCCCTTGCCCCGGCCGATCATGTCGACGCCAAGGACATGCAGAAGTCCGTCGCGGTCAACGTCACGGCGACCGCCACCCTCATTCCCTTCGTGGCACCCCTCCTGCGCGCCGCGCCGGACGGCGGTACGGCGGTCTTCTTCGACGATCCGCGCGCGGGGCAGAAGTTCTTCGGCGCATACGGCGCCACCAAGGCCGCCCAGATCGCGCTGGCGCGAAGCTGGCAGGCCGAGGCCACCTCCGCCGGCCCGCGCGTCGTCGTCGCCTCGCCGCCGCCTATGCCGACCGCGACCCGTGCGCGTTTCTTCCCGGGAGAGGACCGCGCGTCGCTGACACAGCCCGCCGACGTGGCCCGCGCCATCCTCGCGCAGCTCTGACGCTTCATCTTGCCTGAAATACGCAAGGTCCCGACCTTGCCCCCCAGTGCCCCCTCGCCTAATCAGGGGCTGACAGGCTCAAGGGGCGCGGAAAACATGCGCATTCTCATCACGAACGACGACGGCATCAACGCTCCGGGGCTCGAGACCCTCGCGGCCATCGCGCAGGAGGTCGCAGGCCCCGAGGGCGAGGTCTGGACCGTCGCGCCCGCGTTCGAGCAGTCGGGCGTCGGGCACTGCATCAGCTACACCCATCCCACGATGCTCTCGAAGTTCGGCGAGCGCCGCTATGCCGCCGAGGGCTCGCCCGCCGACTGCGTCCTCGCGGGCATCCACGAGGTGCTGAAGGACACGAAGCCGGACCTGATCCTGTCCGGCGTCAACCGGGGCAACAACGCGGCCGAGAACGTGCTCTATTCCGGCACCATCGGCGGCGCGATGGAAGGGGCGCTTCAGGGCATACCCTCCATCGCCCTGTCGCAGTTCTACGGACCCGGCAACGCCTCCCTCGACAACCCCTTCGAGTCCGCCGACGTTCACGGCGTGCGGACCATCCGCGCGATCCTCGATCACGGCATATGGGAGACGCGCGGCTACCAGGTCTTCTACAACGTCAACTTCCCGCCCTGCCCCGCCGATGAGACGCAGGGCATCCGCGTCACGACGCAAGGCTGGCGCGACAATACGACGATGGGCGTCGAGCCCCACCTGTCCCCCTCGGGCCGTATGTTCCTCTGGGTGCGCGGCGGACCCCAGCACCACCCGACGGGCGAAGGCACCGACGTCACCGCCAACATCGACGGCTACATCTCGGTCACGCCGCTGCGCGCCGACCTGACGGCCTACGACCTGATCGCCGACCTTCGCGGCCGGCTTGACGGATGATGACCGACGAGCAGCGGATGCAGCTCGTCTTTGCCCTGCGGCAAAAGGGCGTCCGCGACACGCGCGTGCTTGAAGCGATGGAAAAGATCGACCGGGGCGCCTTCGTGAAGGGTGTCTTCTCGGACCGCGCCTACGAGGACATGCCGCTGCCGATCGCCTGCGGCCAGACCATCAGCCAGCCCTCGGTCGTCGGCCTGATGACCCAGGCCCTGAAGGTCGAGCCGCGTCACAAGGTCCTCGAGATCGGCACCGGCTCCGGCTACCAGGCGGCGATCCTGTCGCTTCTGGCGCGCAGGGTCTATACCGTCGACCGGCACAAGCGGCTGGTGGCCGAGGCGCAGGAGGTCTTCAACAGCCTCGGACTGGTCAACATCACGGCCTTTCCAGCCGACGGGACGCGCGGGCTCGAGGATCAGGCGCCCTTCGACCGCATCATGATCACGGCCGCCGCCGAGGATCCGCCCGCTCCCTTGTTGGCAGAGTTGAAAACTGGCGGTATCATGGTACTGCCGGTTGGACAGTCGGATGCCGTGCAGGCGCTGATAAAGGTGACCCGGACCGAGACGGGCTTCGAGTACGAGGAGCTTCGGCAGGTGCGGTTCGTCCCCCTCGTCGAGGGCATGGGGCCGGAATGACGGCCGGTACGAAGGGACCCCGCAAGAGGGCCCGAGTGGTGGTGAGGAGCGAGCATATGACCAAAATGGCTTTCCCGGTGCGGCTGACCGTTCTGGCGGTCGGCGCCCTGGCGCTGACGGCCTGCGACAATGCCGGAAACTTCGACTTCGATCTCAGGGGCAACGCCGGGGTTCTCGATACCTCGGACGCGGTGCAGAACGTCACCGGCGAAAGGCCCGCCCCGGACGCCCGCGGCGTGGTCTCGTATCCGGGCTACCAGGTCGCCGTGGCACGACGCGGCGACACGGTCGAAAGCGTGGCGGCGCGGGTCGGCCTGCCAGCCGCCGAGATCGCAAGCTACAACGCTCTTCCACAGGGCGTGGCCTTGCGGGACGGCGAGATCGTGGCGCTTCCGCGCCGGGTCAGCGAACCTGCGGCGGGCGGCCCCGGCAGCCTCGACGTCACCACCATAGCCGGAAGCGCCATCGACCGCGCCGAAGGTCAGGCGGGCGGTCCCGGCGCTGCGGCAGGCGCGCAACCGACGCGGCACCAGGTCGCGCCGGGAGAGACGGCCTTCTCGATCGCGCGTCGCTACGACGTCCCGGTGGCCTCGCTGGCCGAATGGAACGGACTCGGCCCCGACCTTGCCCTTCGCGTCGGCCAGTACGTCCTGATCCCGACCCGAACCGCCTCTATCGACACCATCGAGGTCGCCTCGGTCGCGACACCGGGCGTCGGGTCACCGACCCCGCTCCCCCCGTCGGCCACCCAACCGCTGCCCGAAGAGGATGCGCGCCCCGTCGAGGTCGCCGCCGCTCCCGCTCCGGTCCAGACGCCGGTCGCCACGCAGCAGACGGTCGCCTCCGACACCTCGCGGCTGAGGATGCCGGTGCAGGGCAGGATCATCCGGCCCTTCGAGAAGGGCAAGAACGAGGGCATCGGCATTTCGGCCGCTGCGGGCGCAAATGTCGTGGCCGCCGATGGTGGCACGGTCGCCGCGATCACGCGTGACACAGACCAGGTGCCGATCCTTGTCCTTCGGCACGAGAACAACCTGCTGACGGTCTATGCCGGGGTCGAGGATATCGCGGTCCAGAAGGGCGACACGGTCCAGCGCGGCCAGAAGATCGCCGTCGTACGCGGCGCCAACCCGCCTTTCCTGCACTTCGAGGTGCGCGAGGGCTTCGAAAGCGTCGACCCCGATCCCTACCTGAAATAACGAAAAAAGGGCCGGAGAGGCGTCCCTCCCCGGCCCTTCGTTGCAATCCGGTCGCCTCAGGCGCGCTCGGAGTATTCCATCGTCTCGGTGTTCACGATGATCTTCTCGCCTTCGCCGACGAAGGGCGGGATCATCACGCGCACACCATTGTCCAGCATCGCGGGCTTGAAGCTGTTCGCCGCCGTCTGGCCCTTCACGACAGGCTCGGTCTCGGTCACCGTGCAGGTCACCTTCTGCGGCAGCTGCGCCGAAAGAGCCTCGGCGTCATAGTATTCGACCACCACCGTCATCCCATCCTGAAGAAACGGTCGCCGCTCGCCCAGAATGTCTGCGGGGATTTCGACCTGCTCGTAGGTGTCGGTGTCCATGAACACCAGCATCCCGTCCGATTCGTAGAGAAATTGCTGGTCTTTCTGCTCGAGCCGGACACGCTCGACCTTGTCGGCCGAACGGAACCGCTCGTTCAGCTTTGTGCCCGTGCGGATGTTCTTCATCTCGACCTGGGCAAAGGCGCCGCCCTTGCCTGGCTTGACGTGGTCGACCTTCACGGCAACCCAGAGGCCACCCTGATGCTCGAGGATGTTGCTCGGGCGGATCTCGTTCCCGTTGATCTTTGGCATGAAGTGAACCGATGTTTTTGTTGATTTAGTGGTCCGAGACCCTATATTCCAGCGTCAGTGGGGCTGCAAGCGGCCCAAATCCCACCGAGAGGAAGGCTGGCCATGCGCTGGACGCATAGCAGCCATTCCAAAATAGACAAACAAATGCTGTCGTGAAACCGTCATAAGGGGCGGCACGCCAGTCAGATGCGGTAAGAGCAACAAAAAATAGGACACAGCATGGCAGATTTTGTGGACGGCACGGCTTTTAATCACGAGCAGGGCAACCGGGCGCGGAAACTCTTCGCTGCGGTCGTTCTCGCTGCTCTTGATGACGCCATAGCCGACGACAAGAAATACGGCAACGGTCCCGACCAGATCGCCCGCTGGGCGCGGTCGCGGGATGGACGCGAAGTCCTGTCCTGCGCCGGGATCGATCCGAACGAGCGCGTCGTCAAGGGCCTGATGGAATTCGTGGGCAAAGGTGTCCGCACGTCCGTCGCTCTGTCGCGCGAGGAAAGCGAGCGTCGTCACGCCGCCGAGGCCGCCGCGGCCGAGGAAGCGCGTCGCGCCGCCTGACGCAGTCACAGCCAATTCTTCAAATCACGCGCCCTCAGGGGCGCGTTTTTTGTTTGGCCTTTCGCCCGGATGCGGTCGCGCTTAAGTCAGTCGGACAGCCCGAAAGGACCCGCCATGACCGATACCGCCCTTCCCTTCGACACCGCTCTCCTCGACCGTCTCGCAGAAGTCGTGGTCCGCACCGGCCTGAACCTCCAGCCCGGGCAGGATCTCGTCGTCACCGCCTCGGCCGAAGCGCTGCCGCTGGTGCGCCGGGTGACCGCCGAGGCCTACAAGGCGGGTGCCGGGCTCGTCACGGCGCTGTTGTCCGACGAGGAGATCACGCGGGCGCGTTATCGCCACGGCCACGACGACACCTTCGACCGTGCACCATCCTGGCTCTACGAGGGGATGGCGAAAGCCTATGGCAACAACGCCGCGCGCCTCGCCATCGTCGCCGACAACCCGATGGCGCTGTCCGACATGGACGCCGGCAAGGTCGCGCGCGCGTCGAAGGCGAACTCCATCGCCTACAAGCCCGCCCTCGAGAAGATCTCCGGCTTCGACATCAACTGGAACATCTCCGCCTATCCCGGTCGGGCCTGGGCGCAACTCGTCTTCCCCGACCTCGACGCCGATGCGGCGCAGGCCCGCCTCGCCGAGGCGATCTTCGCCGCCTCGCGGGTCGACCAAGACGATCCCTCAGGCGCCTGGGTCGCGCACAACGCCGAACTCGCCGCGCGCCGCGACTGGCTGAACGGTCACGCTTTCCACGCACTGCACTTCCGCTCCTCGGGAACCGACCTGACGGTAGGTCTCGGGGACCGGCACGTCTGGATGGGCGGGGCCTCCGAAGCAAAGAACGGCATCGTCTGCAATCCCAACATCCCGACGGAAGAGGTCTTCACCACCCCTCACAAGGACCGCACCGACGGCACGGTCCGCGCCTCCAAGCCGCTCGCCCACCAGGGCACCCTGATCGAAGGCATCGAGGTGCGCTTCGAAGCCGGCCGCATTGTCGAGGCCAAGGCGTCTCGCGGCGAGGAGGTCTTTCTCAAGCTCATCGACACCGACGAAGGCGCGCGGCGTCTGGGCGAGGTCGCCCTCGTGCCCTACGCCTCGCCGATCTCGGAGTCGGGCGTCCTGTTCTACAACACGCTCTTCGACGAGAATGCGGCCAGCCACATAGCACTCGGCCAGTGCTACAAGGACTGCCTCGGAGACACCAAGGGATTGTCGGATGACCAGGTGGCGGCGCTTGGCGGAAACTCCAGCCTGATCCACGTCGACTGGATGATCGGCGGACCGGATACCGACATCGACGGCATCACGACGTCGGGCGAGCGCGTTCCGGTCTTCCGCGAGGGCAACTGGGCGTAGCGGTCGCCATACAGGGTGCCATACGTTTTGCCGACAGGACGCCGACGCCTTGCCGACAGCTCAGAACGGCACGTCGCCCGCCGCTTCGGCCGCCGTCACGAAGCGGGCGACGACCTTCTTGAACCCGGCCTTGTCGAACGAGATGTCCAGCTTGTCGCCCTCGATGGCGATGACTTCGCCATAGCCGAACTTCTGGTGGAAGACGCGGTCGCCCTCGACAAAGGATGACAGCGCCGTGGCGTCGATGACCATGTCCCGCGCCTCGCGCGGCTGCGACATGCCCCGCATCTGCGACCGGTTCTGCAGCCGTTTCCAGCCCGGAGAATTATAGACATCCGCACGGCTGGCCCGGTTCACGAGGTCCGACTCGACCTGCTGCTGGCCGCCGTAAAGACCGGGCGGCGTCAGCACCTCGATATGCTCGGGCGGCAACTCGTCGATGAAGCGCGAGGGCAGCGACGAATTCCACTGCCCGAACACCAGCCTGTTGCCCGCAAAGCTGACCGTCGCCAGCTCCTCGGCGCGCGTCAGCCCGACATAGGCCAGCCGCCGCTCCTCCTCGAGCCCCTTCACGCCGCTCTCGTCCATCGACCGCTGCGAGGGGAAAAGCCCGTCCTCCCACCCCGGCAGGAAGACGACGGGAAACTCCAGCCCCTTGGCGGCATGAAGCGTCATGATCGAGACCTTGTCCTCGGATTCCTCCGAGCTGTTGTCCATGATGAGCGCGACGTGCTCGAGGAACCCTTGCAGATTCTCGAACTGCTCCAAGGCCTTGACCAGCTCCTTGAGGTTCTCGAGCCGGCCCGGCGCCTCGGGCGTCTTGTCGTTCTGCCACATCTCGGTGTAGCCCGACTCCTCGAGGATCTGCTGTGCCAGCTCGACGTGGTTCTGGCGGGCATCCAGCGCGCGGCCGTGCCAGCGCCCGATGCCGCCCAGAAGCGCCTTCAACTCCGCCGCGCCCTTTCCGGTCAACCCGCCCTCGTCCAGCAGGATCTTCGCGCCCTCGACGAGGGAGACTCCATTCTCACGCGCCGCACGCTGCATCTTCTGCTGCGCCTTGTCGCCGAGGCCCCGCTTCGGCGTGTTGACGATCCGCTCGAAGGCAAGGTCGTCGTCCGGGCTGACCGAGACGCGGAAATAGGCCATCGCGTCCCGGATCTCGAGCCGCTCGTAGAAGCGCGGGCCGCCGATCACGCGGTAAGGCAGACCGATCGTCAGGAACCGGTCCTCGAAGGCCCGCATCTGGTGCGACGCGCGGACGAGGATGGCCATGTCATTCAGCGCGAAGGGCCGCATTCCGCGTGTTCCGCTCTGCGCCGACTCGATCTCCTCGCCGATCCAGCGCGCCTCTTCCTCGCCGTCCCAATGGCCGATCAGGCGCACCTTTTCGCCCTCGGTCGCGTCGGTGAACAGCGTCTTTCCCAGACGATCCCGGTTCGCCGCGATCACGCCTGACGCAGCCCCAAGGATATGAGGCGTCGAACGATAATTCTGCTCCAGCCGGACAACCTTGGCGCCGGGAAAATCCTTTTCGAACCGAAGGATGTTACCCACTTCGGCGCCGCGCCAGCCATAGATCGACTGATCGTCGTCGCCCACGCAACAGATGTTGCGGTGCCCCTGCGCGAGAAGCCGCAGCCAGAGATACTGCGCGACGTTGGTGTCCTGATACTCGTCGACGAGGATGAACCGGAACCAGCGCTGGTATTGCGCGAGGACGTCCTCGTGGGTCTGGAAGATCGTCACGACATGCAGGAGAAGGTCGCCGAAATCGACGGCGTTCAGCGTCTTCAGCCGATCCTGATAGGCGGCGTACAGTTCGACGCCCCGGTGATTGAACGCCCCGCCCTCCGCCGCCGGCACCTTGTCAGGCGTCCAGGCACGGTTCTTCCAGTTGTCGATCAGGTGCGCGAGTTGCCGCGCCGGCCAGCGTTTCTCGTCGATGTCGGCGGCGACCACGAGCTGCTTCAGAAGCCGCACCTGGTCGTCGGTGTCGAGGATGGTGAAGTTCGTCTTCAGCCCGGCCAGTTCTGCATGGCGACGCAGGAGCTTCACGCAGATCGAGTGAAACGTGCCCATCCAGGGCATCCCTTCGACCGTCTGGCCCAGCAGACGCGCCACGCGCTCCTTCATCTCGCGCGCGGCCTTGTTGGTGAAGGTCACCGCCAGGATTTCGTTCGGGCGGGCGCGCCCGGTGTTCAGCAGATGCGCGATCCGCGTCGTCAGCGCCTTCGTCTTGCCGGTGCCTGCGCCCGCGAGCATCAGCACGGGACCCTCAAGCGCCTCGACCGCCTCGCGCTGCGCCGGGTTCAGGTCGTCGAGATACGGCATTCCGCGCGCCGCCAGCGCCTGCTGCGACAACGGCACACGATCCGGGAAGTCAGGTTCCTCGCCCCAAGTCATCCTCCGAACATACGCCGAGACGGGCAAAGGTTAAAGAGACGTTTCCTGTTTGTTCCCGTCTTTTCGCCGACGCGGCCCTGCTGCCGTTCAGGGCGCGCCGGCGTCCTGCGCCGCCTACCGCCTGCGTGCGACGGCACGCAGGGCAAGCAGCCCCGCCAAAAGCATCCAGCCCGCCGCCGGCAGGGGCACTTCGGGGATGTCTTCCGCTGGGAACGCGACCCTCGTCTGCACCGTGGCGATCCGGTCGCTTTCCTCGTCAACCAGTACGATCTCGTGCCGGAAGAAGCCCGTCGCGCCGGGTGCCGCCAGCGCCGCCACGACATCGCCGACGGTGACCGGCGCGGCGACAAGCGGCGCGCCATAGTCGACCCGGAAGCTGTGGTATCCGTCCGGCACCGTGATAGGGAACGAGCCTGTATCGACATACGAGGTGTCGCCGTAGGTCGTGAATTGCAGATAGTCGGCCGTCGCCGTGAAGCTTGACAGGAAATCGACGAAAACCGCCTCGCCCGAGAAGTATCCCGGAACGGTCACGCTTGCCGTGAATACCCCCGAGACCGGACCGGGATCGAAGAGCGGCGCCAGCGGATCGCTGTCGTCGATAGACAGAGTGACGGTGCCGGGTGCGCCCACGGGCGCCACGACCGGATCGCCCGGCGAGCCGCCGCTCTGGGTCAGGCTTTCGACCTCTGCGCTGTAAAGAAACGTGGCGGCGTCCGCGGTGCTGGCGCTCAGGACAAGGGCCGCCGTTGCGGCGGCTTTAAGGAAAATGGACATCTCAACCTCTCAAATGACAATGTCAAAGCCTACCACGACATGTGCCGCCGCGATACGAAGCACCGCCGTGCTTTCACGATGCGACACTCGCGGCTCCAACATCTCCACCCGATGGAAAGAACCCCCTTTCCCCTCCCCGCCGATTTCGCCTAACACCGCATCATGACACTCGACACACGCTTCCCGGCCGTTTCGGACCTTCGCGCGCGCGCCCGCCGCCGGGTTCCGCATTTCGTCTTCGAATACCTCGACAGCGCCACGGGCGTCGAGGATCAGCACCGCCGCAACCAGGCCGCGTTCAGGCGCGTGCGGTTCTGGCCCACGGTGCTGGAAGGAGCGATGACGCACGACCTCTCGACGACGTTCCTCGGGCGGGACTACCCCCTGCCCTTCGGCTGCGCGCCGGTCGGCATGTCCGGCATCATGTGGCCGCGTGCCGAGAAGATCCTGTCGGCCGCCTGCGCCGAAGCCGGGATACCTTATTGCATGTCCACCGTCGCGACCGTGGTGCCTGAACAGCTTGCGCCCACCATCGGCAACCAGGGCTGGTTCCAGCTCTACATGCCGAAGAACCCAGAGTTCCGCGGCGACATGCTGCGCCGGGCGAAGGACGCCGGATTCCACACGCTGATCGTCACCGTGGACGTGCCGAACGACAGCCGGCGCGAGCGTCAGCGGCGCGCGAACCTGACCATCCCGCCCAAGGTCTCGCCCCGGATGCTGTGGTCCATGGCGCTGCACCCATCCTGGACGGTCGGAACACTGAAAGAAGGCATCCCGAGCCTGAAGCTCTGCGAGGACTATGCGGCGCAATCGGAAGACTACAGCTCGGTCGCACACGCGGGCCACATCATCCGCGGACAGCCCGCGTGGGAGTCCATCGACGAGATGCGCTCGATCTGGGATGGCCCGATCCTGGTCAAGGGCATCCAGCGGCCGGACGACGCCGTTCGTCTTGTGGGACAGGGCGTGGACGGCATCTGGGTCTCGAACCACACGGGTCGCCAGTTCGACGGCGGTCCCGCGTCCATCGAATGCCTGCCCGCGATCCGCGCTGCGCTTCCCGACATTCCGATCGTCTTCGATTCCGGCGTCACCGGCGGGCTCGACATCCTTCGCGCGCTGGCGCTCGGCGCGGACTTCGTGATGCTGGGGCGCGCGTTCCACTATTCGGTCGGCGCTCTTGGCGAGGCCGGACCGCCGCACCTGATCCACATCCTCTCGGACGACATGAAGTCCTGCATGGCCCAGATCGGCGCCCGTGACCTGAGCGACCTGAGCGCCCGGCTCGTCGACCCGGATCCCTTCGCCACGGGTCCGACGCCCTAGACACCGCCCGAGGCGCCCCTTGCCCCCTGATGCTGCGCCCGCTACGAATTTGCTGCGGGTGCGAAATGGAGGCGTGCAGATGGCCGAGTTCAAGAAGATCCTCATCGCCAACCGGGGCGAGATCGCCATTCGCGTCATGCGCGCGGCGAACGAGCTCGGCAAGCGCACCGTCGCGGTCTACGCCGAAGAGGACAAGCTGTCGCTCCACCGTTTCAAGTCGGACGAGGCTTATCAGATCGGCAAGGGGATGGGCCCGGTGGCGGCCTATCTTTCCATCGACGAGATCATCCGCGTCGCGAAGGACTGCGGCGCCGACGCGATCCATCCGGGCTATGGCCTTCTGTCCGAGAACCCGGCCCTCGTCGATGCGTGCGATGCTGCGGGCATCGCCTTCATCGGACCCAAGGCCGACACCATGCGCGCCCTCGGCGACAAGGCCAGCGCACGGAAGGTGGCGATCAAGGCAGGCGTTCCCGTCATCCCCGCAACCGAGGTCCTCGGCGACGACATGAAAGCCATCCGCAAGGAGGCCGAGGCCATCGGCTATCCGATGATGCTCAAGGCCTCCTGGGGCGGGGGCGGCCGGGGGATGCGCCCGATCCTGAAGGCCGAGGAACTGGAGGAAAAGGTCCGCGAGGGCCGGCGCGAGGCCGAGGCCGCTTTCGGCAATGGCGAGGGCTATCTCGAGAAGATGATCCTTCGCGCCCGCCACGTCGAGGTTCAGATCCTTGGCGACAACCAGGGCAACATCTATCATCTGTGGGAGCGCGACTGCTCGGTCCAGCGCCGCAACCAGAAGGTCGTCGAACGGGCACCCGCGCCATACCTCTCGTCCGCGCAGCGCGAGAAGATCTGCGGCCTGGGCAAGAAGATCGCCGAGGCGGTGAACTACGAATGCGCCGGCACCATCGAATTTCTGATGGACATGGAGACGGGCGAGTTCTTCTTCATCGAGGTGAACCCCCGCATCCAGGTCGAGCACACCGTGACCGAGGAAGTGACGGGCATCGACATCGTCCGAGCGCAGATCCTGATCGCGGAAGGCAAGAGCCTCGTCGAGGCCACCGGCGTCGCCTCGCAGTACGACGTCCAGCTCGACGGACACGCCATCCAGTGCCGGATCACCACCGAGGATCCGTCGAACAACTTCATTCCCGACTACGGCCGCATCACCGCCTATCGCGGTGCGACGGGCATGGGCATCCGGCTCGACGGCGGCACGGCTTACTCCGGCGCGGTCATCACGCGGTACTACGACTCGCTTCTGGAGAAGGTCACCGCCTGGGCTCCCACGCCCGAAGCCGCCATCGCACGAATGGACCGGGCCCTGCGCGAGTTCCGCATCCGGGGCGTGGCCACGAACATCGCCTTCGTCGAGAACCTGCTGAAGCACCCGCAATTCCTGAACAACGAGTACCACACCAAGTTCATCGACCAGACGCCCGAGCTGTTCGACTTCCGCCCCCGCCGCGACCGGGCGACGCGCATCCTGAACTACATCGCCGACGTGACGATCAACGGGCATCCCGACGTCGCGGGCCGCCCGCTCCCGCGTGAGGGCCTGAAGCTTCCCATAGCACCCGAGATCGGCACCCGGACGCCGCAGCCGGGCGCGAAGGCGATCCTCGACAAGGACGGCCCCGAGGCCGTCGCGCGCTGGATGTCCGAACAGACCCGCCTTCTCGTCACTGACACGACCATGCGAGACGCGCCGCAATCGCTTTTGGCGACGCGAATGCGGTCGGTCGACATGATCAAGATCGCACCCAACTATGCCCACGATCTGTCGCAGATTTTCAGCGTCGAATGCTGGGGCGGGGCGACCTTCGACGTCGCCTACCGCTTCCTCCAGGAGTGCCCGTGGCAGCGCCTGCGCGACCTGCGCGCGCGGATGCCGAACCTTATGACGCAGATGCTTCTGCGCGGCTCGAACGGCGTCGGCTACACGAACTATCCCGACAACGTCGTGCAGTCCTTCGTGAAGCAGGCTGCAGAAACCGGCATCGACCTCTTCCGCGTCTTCGATCCGCTGAACTGGGTCGAGAACATGCGCGTCTCGATGGATGCGGTCCTGGAGTCCGGTAAGCTGCTGGAAGGCGCCATCTGCTATACCGGCGACATCCACGATCCCGACCGCGCGAAGTACGACCTGAAATACTACGTCGACATGGGGAAAGAGCTGAAGGCGGCCGGAACACATATCCTCGGCCTCAAGGACATGGGCGGCCTCGTGAAGCCCCGCGCCGCGACCGCGCTGGTCAAGGCGCTGAAGGAGGAGGTCGGCCTGCCGATCCACTTCCACACCCACGACACGGCGGGCATCGCGCTCGCCTCGATCCTGGCCGCCTCGGACGCAGGCGTCGATGCCGTGGATTGCGCGATGGACTCGCTGTCGGGCAACACCTCGCAGGCCACGCTCGGCACGCTGGTCGAGGCGCTGAAGCACACCGACCGCGAGACCGGGCTCGATATCGGCGCGATCCGACGGATCTCGAACTACTGGGAAAGCGTGCGCGACCACTACGCCGCCTTCGAGTCGGGGATGCAGTCGCCCTCTTCCGAGGTTTACCTGCACGAGATGCCGGGCGGGCAATTCACCAACCTCAAGGCTCAAGCCCGATCAATGGGGCTCGAGGACCGCTGGCACGAGGTGGCCGAGACCTATGCCGACGTGAACCGCCTCTTCGGCGACGTCATCAAGGTCACACCGATCGCCAAGACCGTCGGCGATCTGGCACTGATGCTCGTGAGCCAGGGCCTTTCCACGAAAGACCTGATGGAGAAGGACACCGACTTCTCCTTCCCGGACAGCGTCATCACCTTGATGGAAGGCTACGTCGGTCAGGCACACGGCGGGTTTCCCGCGGATGTCGTCAAGAAGGTGCTGAAGGATGAAAAGCCGATAGACGTCCGCCCCGGCTCGCTTCTGAAGCCCGCCGATCTGGAGGCCGAGCGCAAGGCGCTGTCCGAGCGCTTCGAGATGAAGATCGATGACGAGGACCTGAACGGATACATGATGTATCCCAAGGTCTTCACCGACTATCTCGAGCGCCACGCCATCTACGGCCCCGTGCGAGCGCTGCCGACGCGGACGTTCTTCTACGGCATGGAGCCCGGCGAGGAGATCTCGGCCGAGATCGACCCCGGCGTCACGCTGGAGATCCGCTGCCAGGCCATCGCCGAGACCAATGCAGAAGGCGAGGCCAAGGTGTTCTTCGAACTGAACGGCCAGCCCCGCACCGTCCGGATCGCCGACCGCTCGTCGGGCAAGGCCACCGCTCTGCGCCCCAAGGCGGAGCCCGGCAACCCGAACCACATCGGCGCGCCGATGCCCGGCGTCGTCGCCTCGGTCGCGATCCAGGCCGGCGGCGAGGTGAAGGCTGGCGACCTGATGCTGACCATCGAGGCGATGAAGATGGAAACCGGCCTCCACGCCGACCGCGACGCCCGGGTGAAGGCCGTCCATGTTTCACCCGGCGCTCAGATCGACGCGAAGGATCTCCTGGTGGAGTTGGAGTAGATCGTGAGGCGGGGACGGTTCGGCGAAGCGTTAACCATCTGGTAACCGCGTCCCGCTAGACCGCAGGAATGCCCAAGTTCCGCGGTTCTCACGCCACAATCCGACGGAATGCTCCGGTCATGGACCTGAGCTGGAAACTTCGCGGCCGCCTCGCCGGCCTTGCCATCCTTACCGCCGGTTTCGTCGCCGCCAACGCCTTGCCGGACCTCGGCGCCGCGGCGGCTCGCACAGGGGGCGTGACCGGGCCGGACACACGGTCTTCCAGCGCACTCGACATCACGCTCGCCCAGCTTCAGGCACGCGCGCATCTCGACCGCTTCTTCGAAGCGGTTCTCGACGACCGCGGAATCGCGCGGAACGGTGCGGCCCTCAAGGTCGCCCTTCGCGACGAACGCACCGGCGCCGGCAGCATCGTCTGGATCACGCCCTTCGCTCGGCGCGGGGATCTCTTGATGGGAACGCTGGCGGCGGCGCCCGCCCCGGCTCTCCGCATTCGCCAGGGCGACCTCGTGCGCTTTCACCCCGAGGATGTGCGCGACTGGTCCTTCACGGGACCGGACGGGCGGATGTACGGCAACTTCACCACGCGCCTCGTCCTGAACGCCATGGCCCCCGACCAGGCGGCGCGGATCGCGGCGATCCTGTCCGACAGTCCTGCTCCTGCGGATTGGTGAGCAGCCGAAAATCTGGGGCCACGCCGGCTTTTTCGCTTGCAGCGCGTGCCCGGAGTTTATATCTCCCGCCACGGACGCGGGCGTAGCTCAGGGGTAGAGCATAACCTTGCCAAGGTTAGGGTCGTGAGTTCGAATCTCATCGCCCGCTCCAAAATACACAGCCACATATACAGGTACTTCGCGCAGTTCCGTTTCGTGACGGGATGCAAGCGTGAGCCTTGAGAAGGGCAACCTTCTTGTTCATTCATTCGCCGCGGGATGTTGGACAGAGGGTCACTCCGGCTGTTAGAATCCGGCAGAAGTATTGGACAAGGCCTCGGTGGACGAAAATTGATGGCGGCGGACGTAATCGGAAGTTACGCTGCAATACGACCAACGTCCTTCGACGGATCTCCTGCCTGCATTCACAGCCTGGACGGTCGAGGTAGATAAAGATGCGAGCATTCGCTGGGCTTGCGTGCCTCTCTGCTTTGTTTTCCGCCTGCGCGCTACCGCTGCAAGCTGGCGATGGTGCCCGTTTGGGGGATCACATCAGAACGACAGCCGCGTTCTAGCGAGCCTGTTCACTCCGATCCGGTCGAGGATCGGTCGCATGATCCGGCCAGCAACGACGCCCGCCGAGAGCGCGACGGCCACGTAGGCGAGCGTCGCGACAGGACCGACGGTCAACTCGAGAACGAACTCCATCGGCTTGTGCGTCAGGTAGATCATCAGCGCATTCGCCGAAATCGCGACGACTGCGAGCGAAAGGATTCGAGGCAGCCGGACGGCAGGCAGCGCCAAGACGACCAGCAGGCCCGCGACCCAGAGATATTCGTCCCCCCCGAGCATCAGCGCTACGACAATCGCGTGCACGGCCATGATCCCCGCGACGATCATGCCCCGCCGCCAGGTGTCCGCCTGCGCGGCAAGCATCCCGATCAGCAGGAGCGGTAGAAGCGTCGTCGGCCAGCGGCGCAGGACGGCGCTGGCGGACCCGAAGTCGTCGAGCGTGGCACCTGCCCACATCACCGTCAGGACAGCCACTGCCTCGGTCGCCACGATGGCCGCCAGCATCCAGCGCCAGGGGTCCCGTGTCAGCCTCTCCCTGACCGTCCAGAACGACAGCGCCAGCCCGACGACAAGGAACATCTGGAGATAGGCGTGCAGGAACCAAAGCCAGATGATGTGGTGGCGAGCGGTCGGATCCTCCCCGGCGGCCAGGGCCAGGAACGGCGAGAGGTTCTCGTAGAGAAGGACGGCCGACGGATCGACGTCGCGGCCGAGAGCCACGGTGTGGACGAGGTAGATCACCAGCGCCACGGGAATGAGCGGGATCGCGATCTTGGCCATCAGCGCCCAGACCCGACCCGTCTGCCCGTCCGCCAGGATCGACGGAAGCTGAAGCCGCCCGAAGGCGTATCCCGCGAGCGCCACGAGAAGCGTCGATCCACCGCCGACCGCCGTCCCGTTACCGTGTTGCGCCACGATCATGATGATCGCGAGGGTCCGCAGCAGGATGAAGCTCTCCAGCCGCGTGACCTCGAGCGACGCGACTTTCGTCGGCCTGTCGGTTTCCGGCCAGAGCCGCGACAGGTCGGCAATGGACATCCATTCCCACCCTTGGGGCAGGCGCAAGCCGCACCTCTCCAGTTCCATCCGCGTCTCGATGGTCCCCAGACTGTCGGTTCCGAGATCGGCGAGCGAGATGTCGCGACGCGTCACCTCGAGCCCCGAGATGCGGCCGTAAAGCGCGGCGATGGCGCATTCAGCCGCGCCCGTTGGCGCCTCGCCTTCGCTTGGCGAAGCGACTGGTTGAAGGGCATGTTCTGCGAGCACCGCCCGGTCGATCTTGCCGTTCCGCGTCAGGGGAAGGCGGTCGAGAACGTGAACACCCTCCGGTTCCATGTAGGTCGGCATCTGGCGCGCAAGGGCCGCGCGAACGGAAGGAACGACAGAGGCGTCCCGCGCCGCGACGAAGAGGTGAAGCGCGGGCCGGTCGCCCACCACCAGGCATTCCGCCGCCTCGATGCCCGCTACCTGCATCGCCACGGCGGCGATCCCCGCGGGCTCGATCCGGTGACCGTTGATCTTGACCTGCGCGTCGGCGCGCCCGATCGCCGTGACACCGCGTCCGGGCAACCAGAACCCCAGGTCTCCGGTCCGATGCGACATCCCGTCGTCCGTATCCAGAGACCGGGCGCCGACGACAGGATCGGGAAGGTCGATGACGATTTCGCCCGGCTCTCCGGGACCGACCGGCGCTCCGTCGGCATCGACGATCCTGACGCCGGTCCAGGGCATGGGATGTCCGACGGGCACGCGCCGCGACTTCTCGCCGACCTCTGGCAACAAGGCGATCAGCGCTGCCTGTGGCGTCTCGGTCGCTCCGTAGAGGTTCCACTGCCGGGCCTCGGGCGCGATCCCTCGCCAGTCCGCGACGAGGGAGGGCGGGAGGGTGTCGCCACCCCAGAAGACGGCGCGGCATCCCTTCAGGGCGCCAGCGTCTCCCGACATGGACAGCAGCCGCGCTGTCGCAGGCGTGACGTGCAGGACGCTGACCCCGGCGGTCCGTGCCAGCGCCGCAAGAGCCTCGGGCCGTCCGATCTCCTCCTCGGAGGGAATGGTCACGCAGCCCCCGGTCGACAGGGGCAGCAAGATGTCCCGCATGATCGGGTCGTGCGAAAGCCCCGCGAGCATCAGCGTCACGGGCGCATCGAGCGCGAGTTCCCGGGCCTCCCACTCGACGAAGCGCAGCAGAGACCGCGCCCGGTGCAGGACGGCTTTCGGACGGCCCCGTCGTGCCCGACGTGAAAAGAGCATAGGCAGGGCGGTCGCCGGACGGCGGCACAGGCGGCGTGGGCGGCGGAGCCTCGTCCGCCTCGGGCGGCCGGACCAGGCTGATCTCGCCCGAGCCGTCGTCCCAGACACCCCCGGCCGGGATCATCGCGCTTGCGCCGAGCGATGCCAGCATCTCGCGGACGCGATCCTCCGGCAGGGCCGCGTCGATCAGGGCGAAGGTGCCACCTGCACGGGACACTCCCAGCATCGAGGCCACCATCTCAGGCGCGCGCGTCGCATGGATGGCGACGGGACGGGCCAGATCGACATCACCCGCATGAAGACCCGACGCCACACGCTCGGCCTCGCGCTTAAGCCCGGCATAGGTGACCTGTGCGTCGGACGTTCGAAGCGCAACCGCGTCGGGGACACGTGTCGCGGTCCTGTCGAACACCTCCCAAAGGCTTTCGGCTCCTTGCCACCCAGTATCCACCGGCGGAATGACGACAGCGCCATCCTTCCGCGCAGCCGCGAGGATTTGTTCGCAGGTGGCCTCCGGGTCGCGCAGGGCCGCCCGGAACAGCCGGTCCTGAAGGTCCAGAAAAGCGACCGCACGATCCTGCGACAGGTGTTCCGCGTCGTAGAAGGCACGCGCGACGATCCCGTCCCCCTCCTCGGTCAGCACGAGGTTCAGGTCGTATTCCGTCCGACGGTCCAGGAACTCGCGCGGCCCGACCGTCAGATCGCCCGCCCGCATGGGTTTGGCCGAGGGAAACTTGTTGATGGAAACGAAGGGACCTTGCCCCCGTTCGAGCAAGGTCTCCATCAGCGGCGCGGCCTCGTTCGCGACCATCCGCCCGAAGCGACCTTTAAGATCCCGCCCATAGGCGGCGAAGGGCGTTCCCGGCTCGTGCGACAGATCGAGAGGCAGGGTGTTCGAGAAGGGCCCGACCACCCCAAGCGGCGCGTCGAGCGCCTGCCGGCCCTCGGTCTGGAACCAGGTAGATACGCGCGGCGTTCCGGTGAAGGCCGCAAGACCCAAGCCGTAGAGTGCGGTCAGGACACCGAACTTGGATGTGCCGCAGGCCGTCGCGAGTTGCTTCAGCTCCGCTCCGCCGGGCGTGAAGCTGCGCTCGACGAAATGTCCGAGGTGACTGCCGGCGTCGTCGAACAGAACACCGTCTTCGGGGATGCGGGCCGGATCGGGAAAGCCTTCGACAAGCGCTTCGGCGTCTCCCGCTGAACCTCTGGACGCCCCGAAGGCATAGTAGGATCCCGACCTTTGCCAGTCTCTCGCCCGCCAGCGTCTTGAGCAGCTCCTCGTTCACTGTCCCGCGCGAGAACCCGTCGGTGATGGCGTGGTGCATCGCGACCGTGAAGCGCCAGTGGTCGTCACCCACGGCCACCAGAAGCCGGACCATCGACGCCGCGTCGCCCACGTCCACGTCGCGGAAGACAAGCGGCACGGCCCAGGTCCGAAAGTCCTCGAACCGTCCATTGCTGCGCGTCGTCTCGAATCCGAAGCTCGGAAGTGGGGCGATGCGACCCTCGATCTCCCCGTTTCGAAGTGTGAAGCTGGTCCGAAGGGCCTCGTGCCGCGCCACCACCGCGGAGAAAGCGCGCTGGACGGCCCCCAGATCCACAGGTCCCTCGACCCTGTGGCCAAGGCCGATCATGTAGGACCCCGCCCCCGACAACTCGGCCGTGACATAGCGGCGCTGGTTCCGCGAAACGCGGATGCGACCGGCGGCGGCACGAGGCTCGACGGGACGGGTGTGGGTGTTCATGGCTCCGGACCTTCTTCCGTAAGCCTAATGCGGCCAACTGACCGGATTTGTGACAGCATGACGATTAAGCGCGACAAGGAAGCTTACGTTGCGGCAATGCCACAGGCTTCGCGTCCTGTCACTTTCAAGGCGACCGCGCACGTGAAACCATCGGGACGAGACGTGAAAACGAGAAGACGCGCTCAGCTTAGATGCCGCTCGAAGAACTCCAGCGTGCTTCTGTGTGCGATCTGCGCAGCCTCCGCGACGTAGTCCGCCGGGCGCGCCTCGTTGGCGAAAGCGTGGCCCGCGCCCGCATAGACCTGCGTCTCCATCTCCGGCCAGAAGGCCTTCACCTCTGCCAGCATCTCGGGCGGGACATGGCTGTCCTCCGCTCCGAAATGCGCAAGGACCGGAACCCTCAAAGGTGCCGTCATGTAGCTTGGCAACCGCGTGCCATAAAAGGCAGCCGCCGCGTCGACGTCCTCGCCCTGCGCCATTCGGATCGCCAGCCCGCCGCCCCAGCAGAAGCCCAGGGCGCCGACCTTGCCGCCGTTCGCCCTCAAGGCCGCACCTGCCGCCGCAGCGTCCATCAGAACTGCATCAAGCTCGCACGCCATCATCAGGTCGCGCCCGCGCGGAGCATCGCCGAAGGGAATGACGGCCGCCCTTTCCTGCCGGTCGAACAGCGCCGGTATCGCCACTTCATAGCCGTGGCCGGCATACATCCGGGCGACATTCTTCAACTGGTCGGTGACGCCGAAGATTTCCTGAAGCACGACGATCCCCGCCTTGCGCGCGCCCTGCGCAGGCTGGATCCAGCAATCAAGCTCGTGTCCGTCAGACGCGGTGATCCGTGTGAACATAGAATGGCCCTCCTGCATTGTCCGCACAGACCCTAGCCGGTCAAACCGGCACGCGCACCATGTGGTTGTCCCAGGCGCGATCCGCCTTCGACAGCGGCGCAAGCCCCGAGGCGTCGAGCGTCAGAAGGCCTCCCAGCCCGTCGCTCAGCACCATGCCCCCGTCGTTCGGCGCCACGCCACAGACGTCCGTGCGATCGTGCGAGTCGAGGAAAGCGCCGTCGAGGTCGAAGCGGTGGACCAGCCCGCCCTTGGGCGAGGTGATCGCGACCAGCCCCTCCGCGATGGCCACGCTGCCCGCATAGCCCTGCATCAGCATGTGCTCGGCAAGGCCGGCGCGCGCCAGAACCGGCGTCCGGCCCCGGCGGTGCAGCCCGAGAAGAGGGACGGGATCCGCCGCCTCGCCTTCCCACTGCATCGCGAAGGCGACCGTGCCATCCTGATGCGCCAGGTGTCGGATCGACAGGCGGTTCAGGTCGGCTGCAAGCTCGACCGTCTCCTCCACCCCTCCCCCGACGGTCGCGTAGGAAAGGTTGGGCCGCATCGTGTCGAGGTTCAGCTTTTCGCGACCATCCGTCAGGATGCCGCCGTTCGCTATGACCAGCACGTCACCGGGCAAGGTGAGGATATCGTGTGGCCCGACCCCGCCCGAGGCGATTTCGCCGATCCGGCGATAACCCTCGGCGCGCGACCACAGCCCCAGCCGCCCCTCGCCCGTGGCGATGTCGTTTTCCGTGGTCGCCAGCACTCGACCGCCCTCCACGAAGGTGCCGTGACCGTAGAAGTGTCGACCCTCCGGCGCGTCCAGCCGGTGGAGGACCGTGCCCAGAGAGCAGTCGATGACAAGCGCGAAGGTGCCGGGCCGCCGCGCGAAAGCGACGGCCTCGGGTGCCGTGGGATGCGCCGCAGCGGCGTGTCCCCGGTCTGGCAGCGGAATGCGGAACAGGTCGCTGCCGTCCCGGGCGATGCCGAACAGGGCATAGGTTCCGTCAGGCTCCCGCGCCGCCGCCAGCCAGGCCGGGTTGCCCGCCGCCGCCCATCCGAGGGCCGGAAGACTTCCCGCCGCGAGAAGGGCGCCCATGAAGCCGCGGCGTCTCATGTCAGTCTCCATCCTGCGAGTTGAAGCCCTGCGACACCCCGAGCGCTCCGCCGATCTCGGTTGCGGCCGCCATCTGGACCTGCGCGATCTCCTGCTGAAGCGCCTCTAGCCGGAACCGTTTGCCCGGATCGGCCACACCGGCAAAGACCGGGTCATCCAGAGCCTCGGCCGACGCAATCGCACGCGCGAAGGCCGCGTCCGTGTCCGGCGCCTCGGCAAGCTCCGTCGCAAGACCGCGCAACGCCTGAAGCGACAGCACGACGTTTCGTTGAGACCGACCCGAGCGCCAGGCCTCGGCACGCGTGGGGCGCGGCCTTTCAAACGTTCCCATGGGCCGACCCAGCCGCTGATCCTTGGTGAACTCGAGCCCGGTCATCAGCGCCGTGTAAAGCTCACGCGTTGCCTCGGCCTCGCTCAGGTAGGCCGCGTTTCCCGGCTCGCCTGCCGTGCGAAGCGTCTGCGCGTAATCCTCCCAAGCCACAGCCAGCTCCTGCCCCGTCCGCGCAAGATCGCGCGACAGGGCGGTCGCGAGGCGACAGGCATAATCCTCGGCACCGTATGCATCGCCGTAGAGCACCGTCTCGAGCGCAAGGAGCCCGCGTCCCGCGACCGACACCTGCGAGAAGGCCTCGGGATCGTCGACGATGGGATCCGCCCCCGCCACGAGCGCGGCGACAGCCTTCGGCACCATGCCGCGAGCGTCCGGCCAGAAGGCGATCGAGAGACCGCGCCCCGCCTCCTCGAGCGGCCCGAACTGAAGGTGAGCGACGCCCATCCAGGCATCGAAAGCCGACTGGTAGGCTGGCTTCAGAGCCTCTGCCGTGCAGTCGGCCTCGGCCGCCGCCCGAAGCGCCGCCGTCTCGGCCTCGAATGCCGCAATGGCTGGAAGAATGTGGCCGTCCACGGCCTCTTCCACCCCGGCGTGTCCCGCAAGAGGGGCGAGGGCCAGGGCAAGGGTCAGGACAAGTCCGCGCATCAGAGTGACTCCAGGAACCGGATCAGCGCCGCCCGATCTTCCGGCGGCATGGACACGACGGCCTCGCGCTGCGCCTCGGCCTCTCCGCCATGCCACAGCACGGCTTCGAGAAGCGACCGCGCGCGCCCGTCATGAAGGAAGTACGTGTGGCCGTTCACCTGTTCGGTCAAGCCGATGCCCCAAAGGGGAGGCGTCCGCCACTCCTGCCCCGTCGCCACGCCCTCGGGCCGGTCGTCGGAAAGACCCTCGCCCATATCGTGCAGAAGCATGTCGCTGTAGGGCCAGATCAACTGGAAGCTCTGCGGCTCGCGATCCGGCAGCCGATGCGTGACGAACTTCGGAACGTGACACGACGCGCAGCCGGTATCGTAGAAGACCTCCTTGCCGCGCAGGACTTGCGGATCGTCGATGTCGCGGCGTGCGGGCACGCCCAAGTTCCGGCTGTAGAAGGTGACGAGGTCCAGACCCTCGGCATCGATCTCGGTCCCACGCGCGTCGCCGTCGCCGTGGGGCGCGCCGAGGCAGGTCTCCTGCGCCTCGGTGCAGTCCCCGCCGCCGCTGTCGAACATCGGGTTCGAGATGCCGATGTCGCCCAGGAACGCACTCGCGCCCTGCTGCTCGATGGTCGGGTTGCCCGCCTTCCAGCCGAAGCGGCCCAGCATCGGCGCCTCGTGCGCGGCGGACCAGACGATCTGCGCTCTCCCCGAGATTCCGTCGCCGTCCGCGTCGTCCGGGTCCGCGTGAATCAGGATGTCGGCGGCAGGCACGGCCTCGAGAAGGCCCAGCCCGATCATCTGGGGCGCCACGCGCGGCGAGAGCTGAACCTCGGGCGACAGGTCGCCATAGCCGAGCCCATCTACGCCATAGGTCGGTTGCCGCAGGGTGGCCGTTTCGCCGCCGGACAGCGCGACCTCGACCTCCTCGTAGTCCACCGTCATCTGTCCCTCGGCTGCATGTCCGGGTATGGCAAGGTCCTGAAGTTGGCCGCCATAGGTCGGTTCCGGTCGCGTGCGGGGCGTGTCTATGCCGATCGAGGCGAGGTAGGTCTCGATCTCGTCCATCGGAGCATTGCCGGCCGGCACCGACAGCCGCAGGAACATCGAGATGCGGTTGTCCTCCGGTCCTTCCGGCGGATGCCCGCGCCCGTCCTTCAGGTGGCACATCTGGCACGACCGCGCGTTATAGACCGGCCCCAGCCCGTCCGACGCCAGCGTGGACGATGGCGAGGACACCCACAGCTTGCGGAAAAGCCCGTTGCCGACCTTGAAGGTCAATTCGCCCTCGAAGCCGATATTGCCCGAGGGCAGCGAGAAGGCGTCGGCGTCGTCGCGGGCGCGCACCGTCGCGGCACCGGCCGGCTTGGCCTCGAATGCCTCGGGCTGGGAGAAGTCGCTTGCAGGCGCCGTCACACCCGCGATGCGCTTGGCCTCGTCCTCGGTGCGGGTCTCCGGCGTCAGGTGCAGGTCCCGCAAAGCGGCGATGTCCGCAGCCGGACCGGCGGCGGCGGTAAGCACCAGGGCAAGGGTTGCGAGAAACGTGCGCATGATACCGACATTCGGGCGGCAGCATGACCGCCGCCCGGCGAACTCCTACTGGAACACGGCGTTCGGGTTGTCGAGGCTGTCCGACCCTTCGAACCCGATGCCGTCGAGGCCAAGAGCCGTCACCGCACGCTCGATGTCCGAGGTCTGCGCCACAAGGGCATCGACCGCACCCATGATCAGCGCCTCGCCCGCCTCGTTCCCGCGCTCGAGCATCCGGTCATAGGCAAACCCGGCTTCCGCCGCCGTCTTGATCCGTCCGAGCCGCGCCATCGTGTGGTCCAGCGCATCCGTCAACGCCACGTCCACCGCCGGGTCGGCCTCGGCCACCAGCGACGACAGGCTCTCGCCCGTGACGAGGCTGCCGTCCGCGCGAACGTATTCGCCGAGGTACACGTTCCGGATGCCCAGGCCATCGTAATAGTGGCTGTTGTGCGTGTTGTCCGAGAAGCAGTCGTGCTCCTCCTCGGGGTCGTTCAGAAGCACGCCCAGCTTCATCCGCTCGCCCGCCTGCTCGCCGTAGGAGAGCGAGCCCATTCCGGTCAGGATCGCCGCAACGCCCGCGTCCTCGTCGGCAAGAAGCGTCTCGCGCGCTTCGCCGCCGTCGGTCCATTGTTCTGCCATCCAGGCCAGATCGGACACCAGAAGCTCGGTCGCCGCCTTCAGGTAGTCGCCCCGCCGATCGCAGTTGCCGTTGGTGCAGGCGTCACCTTCCGCGAAGTCGGTCCAGGGCCGCGCTCCAGCGCCTGCCCCGGTGCCGTTCAGATCCTGGCCCCAGAGCAGGAACTCGATCGCGTGGTACCCGGTGGCGACATTCGCCTCGACGGCGTCGGCCTCGTGCAGCGTGTCCGACAGAAGCTCCGGCGTGATCTCGGTCGCGTCCACCTCGGCGCCGGACAGGGTGAAGGTCGGGCTCGCCACCACGTTCAGCACGGCATACTCGTTCTCGTCCGTCGCGCCGCCATAGGCCGCATCGACATAGTCGATCAAACCTTCATCCAGCGGCCAAGCGTTCACCTTGCCCTCCCAGTCGTCGACGATGGCGTTCCCGAACCGGAACACCTCGGTCTGCTGATATGGCACCCGCGCCGCGCGCCATGCATCCTTCGCGGCCTCCAGCGCCTCCGCCGAGGGTGTCGCGATCAGCGTGTCGACGGCCGTCTCCAGGGCCTCGGCGGTGATGCGGCTGTCCTCGTAGGCGGCAGCCGCGATGTCGGCATAGGTGCCGAGAACGTCAGCCTTGCCAGCCAGCGCGGGGCTCGCGAAGGCGGTGGCCGCAATTGCAGCGGTAGAAAGCAGTCGGGTCATGAGGTCGTCCTTCTAGTGCAGGGTCTTCAGGCGCAGCCGCGCCGGTTCACGCGTCTTCGCGAGGGCGAAGCGCCGCAGGGACATGCCGACATCGCGGGCGAGGTCGGCGAGGATCGGGGCAAGGTCGACGCGGACCAGAAGGACGGCTATCAGCATGGCGTCCTCCTCGGCGGGTTCCGCCGCGGCCGAGATGAAGGTGGCGAAGCACGCCTCGTCGGCGCCGAGGCAGCCGCAGAGAACGTCATGCCGCATCAGGGGACGGCGTCCATGTCGGGCGCAGAGGTCGAACAGCGCCTCGAACGCCAGCGCCGTCGCCAGACCGGCCTTTTCTCCCAGAGCTCCGACAAGTTCACGCACAGCGGCGTCGCGTCCCTCTTGGCCATCGGCCCAGAGCCGCAGGAAGTGCACGGCCGCAGCCTCGACCGCACCCAGGTCGCCCATGTGTCCGACGGGCGTTCCGCCGCGAGGATGATCTTGAACGGTCATGTCGGCCTGCTCCTTCCGGGCAAACCTGACAAAAAGACTCGGGGCCGTCAATCCTGATTAAATTGGTCAGAATTGGATGCGGAACCGAGTGCCTTTCCCGTCCGCATCTTCCAACGAAATAAGGCAGCCGTGGGCAAGCAGAAGCGTCTGCACGATGGCGAGGCCCATGCCCGTTCCCCCCGAATCCCGTCGCGTGGTGAAGAACGGCTCGAACACTTTCCGCGCGTTTCCGGTCGAGATTCCCGGACCATCGTCCGTCACCGTCATCCACGGCCCGTCGCCGTTTCGCCCCGTGTCGAGCACGATCTGACGCGCCCCGGCTTCGACGGCGTTCTCGACAAGATGGCCGAGCACGACCATCAGCCCGGACTTCGCCAAAGGCAGCGGCTCGGCCTGGTTGCCGACGTCGATGCGAATCGCGCCGAAGCGGCTGCGCAGTTCAGGCAGGCAATCCTTCAGCCGCGTCGTCCCACGGTGTTCGGGCATCCGAGCCGCCGCGATCTGGCGCGCCGCGCCCAGAAGCTTGACGGCGCGCTTCTCGGCGCCCGCGATGGTGGCGACCAGCTTCTCGGCCCCCGGCGGAAGCTCTTCGGCCTGAAGCAGTTCCGCCGCGCCCCGGATCGCGGTCAGCGGCGTCTTCAGTTCATGCGTGACGTGGTCGGTATAGCCCCGCACCGCCATCTCGCGCGATTGCAGCACCTCGGCCATGTCCAGAACCGCCTGCGCCAACTCGCCGATCTCGGGCGTGCCGTAATGATCGAGCGCGTCAGGCGCGCCACCCTCGCGGATATGCTCAGCCTTCGCCGCCAGCGCCTGCACCGGCGACAGGATCAGCCGCCAGAGAAGCCAGCCAAGGACCAGCGTAGCAAGGAAAGACCCCCCCGCCACGATCACCACCGCTCGACGACGGCCCGTGAGCGGCGTCAGGAAATCGGCAATCAGCGCGGCATAGATCGGCAGGACGAGGATCGCCAGCAGGGACCCCCCGAGCACCAGCATCAGGGGCGGCCGCCACTTCGGTGCTACGTACCTTGACACGGTCCCATCCGCAGACCCACGCCGTGCAGCGTCTCGATGGCGTCGGGACAGCCAGCATCGGCCAGCTTGGACCGCAGGTTGCGCAGGTGGCTGTCGAGCGTCCGGTCGGACACCACCATGCCCGGACCCCAGATCGCATCGACCAGCGCGGGCCGGCTGAACACCTGGGTCGGCCGCGACATCAGTTTCGTCAGGATCGAGATTTCCGTCGAGGTCAGCGTGACCTTCTGGTCGTCCACCTTGCAGACGTGGGAATCGGGCATCAGCGAAAGCCGTCCGATCTGAAGCGTATCCGGCGCATCGGGCGAGGCGCGTACACCGCTTGTCCGCTTCAGGATGGCGCGGACCCGCGCCACCAGTTCGCGCGGGCTGAAGGGCTTGGTGACATAGTCGTCGCCGCCCAGTTCAAGGCCAAGGATACGGTCGACCTCGTCGTCGCGCGCGGTCAGGAACAGGATCGGCAGGTCGCTGTCGCGCCGGATCGCCTTGCACAGCTCCAACCCGTCCATCTCGGGCAGGCCGATGTCGAGGACGGCCAGTGCCGGCTTGACCGAACGCGATTGCGCCAGCCCCTCGGCCCCATCGCGGGCCATCACGGCGGTGAAGCCGGCGCGTTCCAGCGCCATGCCCAGCACGTCTCGGATTTGGGGGTCGTCGTCTACGACAAGGATGGTCTGGTTACTCATGACAGCTACGGTCGCAGACTTTGAATGAGGTTGGGTGAGAGGGTAGGAGCGTTCCCGCCGGGGAGCGAGGGGACAGAGCCCCCCGACGGGTGAAATGCGTGCCTAGTGGTAATATATCTACAACCGGAGTGCAGATGGGCGCGTGACCTCGTGCAGAGGCTGTGCAGCGATCAAGCGGCGTTTCGTTGCGCCGGACTGTGGCGCAGGCTATGGCCGTCGCCATGCCACGCTATGCCTTCAGGATCGAGTATCTGGGCAGCCCCTATTCGGGCTGGCAGCGGCAGGACCACGCCCCCTCGGTGCAGGGGCGCATCGAGGCGGCACTCGCGTGGCTCGAACCCGGTCTCCCCTCTCTCGCCGCCGCAGGACGGACCGACGCGGGCGTCCACGCGACGGGTCAGGTCGCGCACATCGACATGGCGCGGGATTGGGACCCCTTCCGTCTGTCCGAGGCGCTGAACCACCACTTGAGGCCGGACCCCGTAGCGATCACCGCCTGCGCACGCGTTCCCGACGACTTCCACGCCCGCTTCTCGGCCATCGAGCGGCGCTACCTCTACCGCATCGCCCTGCGCCGCGCGCCTCTCGTCTTCGACCAAGGTCAGGCTTGGCGCGTCAGACGCGATCTCGACATCGCCGCCATGCGCGAAGGCGCGGCGCATCTGGTGGGCAACCACGACTTCACCACCTTCCGGTCGACCATGTGCCAGGCCAGGAGCCCGGTGAAGACGCTGGACGAGATCGCCATCTCGACGCACCCCGCCGGGGTAGGAACGATCATCGAGATCCGCCTCCGCGCGCGGTCGTTCCTCCATAATCAGGTCCGGTCCATCGTGGGTACGCTCGAACGGGTCGGCGCCGGCGCCTGGGCGCCCTGCCGCGTCAAGGACGCCCTCGACGCCCGCGACCGTGCCGCCTGCGGTCCCGTCGCACCACCCGATGGCCTTTTCCTGACCGATGTGCGCTACGCGACCGACCCCTTCGCCTGACGTGCGGCCGCCGCCGCCCCAGATTTGCCCTGTCCGCGTCGAAGGATCGCCAAAGCCGCCGCCCATGATCTCCTCAATACCTGTGACGAGTGACGGAGGGGTGTGGCCATGTCAGGACTGTTCGCGATCTCGGCCGATGCCATGACCTTCAGCGTCATCGCCTGCCTGATGCTCCGCGAGGTGCTGATCCTCTGCCGCCCCGGCGACGACAGCGACGCCTGACGCCTTACTCCGGGAACGTAGAACGTCAGGTTCGCCCAGAGGCTCTCCCACGACACGTTCTTCGCCGCCGCAATCTCGGCCGCGGGCTCCCGCAGCACCACGGCGTCCAGCATGTAACTCCGACCCGGCACGGCGGGCACGACCGCCTCGCCGCCTGCGTCGGTGCGGACGGTCGAGACCGAAACCTTGCCGTCCGCATCCTTCTCGAAGACCTCGATCTGTGCCTCGCCCCTGGGCTTGCCCTCATAAAGCAACCGAACCCGAAGCCCGTCCTCGGCGCCGCCGGTATACGGGTTCTCCAGCGCCACCAGCTCGGTCAGCAGCCCCGCCTCGGCATCCGCCCCCTCGCCCGATCCGACGGCAACCAGCGCCTTGGCATAGCGCGAATAGACCTCGCGCACCTTGTCGTGCGAAATGCCGCGCGCCTCATGCTCTGCCAGCGTCCATTCGGCATCCTTGTGGCGCACGAAACTTTCGAATTTCTCGAACGTGTCCCAAGTCAGGAAGGTGTCCGTCGTGACGTGGATCAGGACCATCAGCCCCTCTCCCTCGACCGGAACGGTCGCGGCGGGCCGGTCGCCGATCACGCCCTCGACGGGCCGCGTCTCGCCCTGCCAGGCGTAGTCGAACCGGCGGAAGTTGGGCGGCACGTAGGCATAGCTCGACCCGTCGTAGTCCTGCCCCACGCGCAGGCTGGCGACGACTTCCCGACCCTCGGGCACCACGGGCTCGACGGGATCGATCCAGAATTCGTGGGCATTGGCCAAGCTGGCGATACATGCCATGCAAAGGGACAGAAAGAGGACAGAACGCATGAACAATCTTCCTTCATTCGCGGCGTTCGCCGCCCTCGCGAGGGTGATCTTCGCTCTGGTGCTGTCAACCCTGATCTCCGTCACGCCTGCGCGATCCCACGAGGTCCAGCCCGGCGTCATGGACATCGAGATCGAGGGCGACACCCTGCGCGTCTACATCGAATGGATGATCGAGGCCGCCGTCGGAGGCATCGACCTCGATGGCATCCAGAACACCAACGACGCCGCGAACGAGGAGGACTATCTCCGCTTCCGCAGCCTTCCGCCGGAGGACATGGCCGAGGCCTTCCGCGCTGCATGGCCCGACCTGTCGCAGAAACTGACCTTCCGCGCGGGCGAAACCGCGCTCGACCCCGAACTCGTCGACATCACCGTCCCCGAGGTCGGCAACGTCGAGATCGCTCGCATCTCGACGGTCGAACTTGCGATCCCGCTGCCACCGGGCGATGCGCCCCTCGTCATCGGATGGACCGGCGATCTGGGCCCCCTCATCGTTCGGCAGCGCACCGTCGAGAACGGATACGCGGGTTACCTCACCTCGGGCGCCCTTTCCGACCCGATCCCCCGCACCGGCGCGACCGATCAGGGTCCCGTCGAGGCCTTCGTCGACTACGTCTCTGCCGGCTTCGATCACATCGTGCCCAAGGGCCTCGACCACATCCTCTTCGTTCTAGGGCTCTTTTTCCTCTCGCTGCGCCTGTCGCCCCTTCTGTGGCAGATCACGGCCTTCACTCTGGCGCATACCGTCACCCTGGCGCTCGGAGCGCTCGATATCATCCGCCTTTCGCCCGACATCGTCGAACCGCTGATTGCGGCGTCGATCGTCTATGTCGGCATCGAGAACATCTTCGTGCGCAACCTGCACCCCTGGCGACCCGTCGTGGTGTTCTGCTTCGGCCTCCTCCACGGTCTCGGCTTCGCGTCGGTCCTCCAGGATTTCGGTCTCTCGGCGCAGAACTTCGTACCCAAGCTCATCGGCTTCAACGTCGGCGTCGAACTGGGGCAACTGGCGGTCATCGCCTCGGCCTGGCTGATCCTCGGAATGCTCTTCGGCGAACGGGAGTGGTACCACCGTCGCATCGCCGCGCCCGTCTCGGCCGCCATTGCCGTGATCGCCGCCTTCTGGGTGCTGGACCGCACCGGGGTCATCTCAGGCGCCGGCCCGTGGGGCGTGCTGACCGACCTGACCGAAGGCGGCCTTCCCAGCCTCGCCACCGCCCTCGCGGCCTTCCTGCCCGTGGCGCTCCTGACGGCGCTCGTCATGGCCAAGCCGGCTGCCGACGACTTCCGCGACGCCGCCGGCATGGCGACCTCGGCCATCCTCTTCGTCGGCATCGTCGCCACCTTCACGGCGGGGGCCTGGGGCCTGTCGATCCTTCTCGCCTTCGTCTGGCCCCTCGCCTTGAGGTTCCAGGCACTCGGTGGCCCCGAACCCGCATGAGGACGCCGCGATGAAGACGGCTCTCGTCACCGGTGCCGCACGCGGCATCGGTCTCGCCACCACCCGGCTCTTCCTCGAGAGCGGCTGGCAAGTCGCCATGATCGACCGCGACGAGGATGAACTCGGCCGTGCCGCAGCGCCGCTCGACCACATCGCCGCCATCCCCGCCGACGTCTCGGACCCGGCCCAGGCCACGCGCCTCGTGGCCGAGACGCTCGACCGTTTCGACGCCATCGACGCCCTCGTCAACAACGCCGGCGTCGCCGACTTCGGCCCGATCGAAGAGACGACATTCGAGCGCTGGCGGCGCGTCATGGCCACGAACCTCGACGGCCCCTTTCTCGTCACGCAAGCCGCGACCCCCGCACTGAAGCGGACGAAGGGCGCCATCGTCAACATCGCCTCCATCTCGGGTCTGCGCGCCTCGACCCTGCGCGTCGCCTACGGCACGTCGAAGGCCGGCGTGATCCACCTGACGCTGCAACAGGCGGCCGAACTGGGTGAATACGGCATTCGCGCCAACGCCGTGGCGCCCGGCCCCGTCCGCACCAAGCTTGCCATGGCGGTACACACGCAGGACATCATCGACGCCTACCACGACGCGCTGCCGCTCAACCGCTACGGAAGCGAACGCGAGATCGCCGAGGCGATCGTCTTCCTCTGCTCGGACCGCGCCAGCTTCATCACCGGCCAGTGCCTTGCGGCCGACGGCGGGTTCGAGGCCGTGGGCATCGGGCTTCCCGCCCTGCGAAAATAGGCCATTTCGGGTGATTCCCTTGCCGCCCGTAGACGGACACTGACGCCGGTAAGCAAGTCAGACAGTCATTCTAAGGGCTTGCGGCCCCTCCCAGATACATCTGTTCCGACTTTACATTTGCACTACACTTCCTGTGTTCGAGGAGTACGAGTAATGGTCATCGAAAACCGCCGCCCGGCCGCCAGGGCCGCGCGGAAAGATCGTGGCACGATCTACGACCGTGTCGCCGAAGCCCGGGCGCGGCGCGCCGCGGCCGCCGACGGGCACCCGTCTGAACCGCCAGCGCCGCAAAGCAAGACGCCAGCCGCGCGGCAAGAGGATGCGTCCGCCGCTCGGCAGGCGCTTCAGAACCGCGCGCGCGACTCGCTGCCGGTCACATCCGAACCCGCGGCCAACGCCGTCCACGCGCCCGAGCCGGATGACGACCTTGTCCTTGTCCCCGAGCTCATCGCCCCGCCCGAGCAGCCGCGAGAGCTTCTGCCGTCGTCCGAGCCACCCCCAACCCAGCAACGCGGTGCATCCAACCTGCCGGCCCTCGTGCCTGCAGAGGAAACGCGCCTGCCCGCGCCCGTCGTCGCGGGCAAGTCCTGGCGCAGCGAAGCGCTTCAGTGGATCGTCAGCGTCCTCATCGTCGCGGCCATAGCGCTCGGCGTGATGTGGAACGGACGGAACTCGGCGCCCGTCGAGCCGGTGGACGAGGTTTCGACGACCACCATCGATGCACCCGCGCGGCCCGAGGTTGCGGCGGTCGAGCCTGCGCCGCAGACCCCCACCGCCGCCGACGCGCCCGACCGGACCACCGCCGGGCTGCAACCCTCGGACCCGGGCGCGACCGCCGACACCCCAGCCGTCGGTCCGCCGCCCGAGCCGGTAAGTGTGGCCGCAGCCCAAACCGAGGTGACCGAAACCGAGGTGACCGAAACCCCGTCTGTGGATCCCGACGTCGAAGCCCTGCGCTCCCGCCTTGCGGGAGCCGACGGCGCGGCGACCGATCCCGAGGTCGAAGCGCTGCGAGCACGGCTCGCCGCAGAAAGCGGTTCCCTGCCCGAGACATCGCCGAAGACATAGCCGACGACGTCGCTGCAACCCCCGAGGAGCCGGCGGCTCTGGCCCCCGTGCCGTTCGACAACGACGTCCGCGTCATCGTCCACACCCCCCGCAGCGTCCCGGACGAGCGTGTGGGGCTTCTGTCCGACGCGCTTGGCGAGGCTGGCGTCTCGGCGGAGGTCCGGGGCGTCAACATGACCATCACCCGCGACAACGTCCGCTTCTACCACCCCGCCGACCGCGAGGCGGCCGCCCTCGTCGCGCAGGCGATGGAGGCCGACCTCCGCGACTTCACCGACTTTTCTCCCAGCCCGCCCGAAGGCCTGATCGAGGTCTGGGTCGCGGGCGAAGAAATCGGCGGATCGTCCTCCCGCACCGCCACGCGTGGCGGCACGCTGTCCGGCCTGCGCGGCGACCTCCGCGCCATGGCGCGCGACCTGCGCCGCGCGCTGCGCTAGATCACACCCACTTCGCCAGCGGCGGCAGGCTCATCAGCACCGCATTCGCGTCGTGTCCCGTCTCCAGCCCGAACTTCGTGCCCCGGTCGTAGACAAGGTTGTACTCCGCATAGAGCCCCCGGTGGATCAACTGCGCGTCCTTCTCCGCCTCGCCCCATTCCATGCCCCGCCGCCGCTCCACAAGCGGAAGCCAGGCCGCAAGGAACGCCCGTCCCACGTCCTGCGTGAAAGCGAAATCCGCCTCCCAATCGCCCGTTGACCAGTCGTCGAAGAAGATGCCGCCCACGCCCCGCGCGCGCCCGCGGTGCGGCACGAAGAAATACTCGTCCGCCCAGGCCTTCAGCCGCGGATAAATCTCGGCCCCGTGTCGGTCGCAATGCGCCTTCTGCACCGCATGGAAGTCGGCGGTATCCTCGTCATACTCGATGCAGGGGTTCAAATCCGACCCGCCCCCGAACCACGAGGCGTGCGGCGTCCAGAACATCCGCGTGTTCATGTGGACTGCCGGGACATGCGGGTTCTGCATGTGCGCGACAAGGCTGATCCCGCTTGCCCAGAACCTCGGATCCTCCGCCATTCCCGGCACGCCGCGCGCCGCCATCGCCGCCTGCGCCCGCGCGCCGAGCGTCCCGTAGACCGCCGAGACGTTGACGCCGATCTTCTCGAACACGCGCCCGCCCCGCATCACGCTCATCAAACCGCCGCCTGCGTCCGATCCGTCCTCCGACGCCCGCCGCGTCTCGGTCACCTCGAAGCGGCCCGGCCGGCCTCTCCGCAAGGGGGCCGTCCGTCTGCGCATCCTCGACGCCCTCGAAGGCCGCCACGATCTCGTCGCGCAACGTCCTGAACCACGCGCTCGCCCGCGCTTTCCGGTCATCGAAGTCGTCGCTCATCGTCCCCTCCGTTCCTGTCTGGCTTGCCTTCTACGCCGATCCGGGGGAAACCGCCAAGGGCAGGAGGCCGAAGGCCATGCCGGACTTATCAGCGAAGCCCGCCCGTGACGGGCGCTCCCTTCTTCGGGACGCCGTCTTCGGCGCCATCGACGGCGCAGTCACGACCTTCGCCATCGTCGCGGGCGTCGTGGGCGCCGACCTCTCGACCCGCGTCATCCTCGTCCTCGGCCTCGCCAACGTCCTCGCCGACGGCTTCTCGATGGCGGCGGGCAACTACTCCGGCACCAAGGCCGAACTCGACGATCTGCGCCGCCTGCGCGATCTCGAGGAGAAAGAGATCGCCCTGCACCCTGACGACGAGATGCGCGTGCTGCGCACGATCCTTCGCGACAAGGGTCTGGAAGGCCGTCTCCTCGACGAGGCCGCCGAGGCCATCGCGCGGAACCGCAGCGCCTGGATCGACATGCTCCTGATCGAAGGACGCGGCCTCTCGCCCGTCGATCCGCATCCGATGCGCGCCGCGCGGGCGACCTTCGCGGCGTTCCTCGCCGCCGGCATGGTCCCGCTCATTCCCTTCGTCCTGGGCCTGCCCGAGGCCTTCCGCTGGTCGATGGCGCTGACCGCCTGCACCTTCTTCGCCGTGGGCGCGTTGAAGTCGCACTGGTCCCTCTCGCCGTGGTGGCGCTCGGGCCTCGAGACGCTCGCCATAGGCGGCACGGCGGCGCTGATCGCCTATGCCGTCGGCACCATGTTCAGCACGATCTGACCGGCAATGTCGCCTTGTCCTGCCCCGCCCCCGGTCCTATAAGCCCTGCCATGATGGGCCATGCCGCGAACATCATTCGAATTACGGGCCCGGCGCTCTGACACGATGAGCCGCCGGGTTTCAGGCGTCGAGACTCTCCGCCACCCCTTCGCAAACCGCCCGAACACTTCCCGAGGACACGTCCGATGTGTGCCGACACGCCCGACTACAAAGACACCCTGAACCTGCCCCAGACCGATTTCCCGATGCGCGCGGGGCTGCCCAACCGCGAGCCGGGCTGGCTGGAGCATTGGGAGAAGATCGGCGTCTACGACCGCCTGCGCGAAAAATCGGACCGCCCCTCTTTCGTCCTGCATGACGGCCCGCCTTACGCGAACGGCCACCTCCACATCGGGCACGCGCTGAACAAGACGATCAAGGACATGATCGTCCGCTCGCACCAGATGATGGGCTTCGACGCCCGCTACGTCCCCGGCTGGGACTGCCACGGCCTGCCCATCGAGTGGAAGATCGAGGAGGAGTACCGCGCGAAGGGCAAGGACAAGGACGACGTCCCCGTCATCGATTTCCGCCAGGAATGCCGCCGCTTCGCCGAAGGCTGGGTCGACATCCAGCGCGACGAGTTCAAGCGCCTGGGCATCACGGGCAACTGGGCCGATCCCTACCTGACGATGGACTTCCACGCCGAACGCGTGATCGCCGAGGAATTCATGAAATTCCTGATGAACGGCACGCTCTACCAGGGCTCGAAACCCGTCATGTGGTCGCCCGTCGAACAGACAGCGCTCGCCGAGGCCGAGGTCGAGTACCACGACAAGGACAGCTTCACCGTCTGGGTCAAGTTCCGCGTCACCGAGTTCGCGCTGCCCGACATCGCGCTGGCGGGCGAGGAAGACACGCCCGAGGCGCGCGAGGCGGTCATCAAGGCCGAGGCCGACGCCGCGCACGACTTCATGGGCGCCTACGTCGTCATCTGGACCACGACCCCCTGGACGATCCCGTCGAACAAGGCGGTCGTCTTCGGCAAGGACATCTCCTACGGCCTATACGAAGTCACCGGCGCCCCCGAAGAATGCTGGGCGCGCGATCGGGGACCGCTTCATCCTCGCCGACAAGCTCGCTGCCGACGTTATGGCGAAGGCGCGGCTCGACGGCACCATGTACCGCCGCCTGCGCGACGTGACCCCGGCGCAGCTCGAAGGCATGACCCTGCATCATCCCTTCGCGGGAGCGGCAGGCGCCAACGCCGAATGGGACGACGCGCGGGACTTCCGCGCCGCCGCCTTCGTCACCGACGAGGAAGGCACCGGCTTCGTCCACTGCGCCCCCTCCCACGGGATGGAGGAGTACGAGCTCTACCGCGACCTCGGAATGCTGGAGCAGGTCATCACCTACAACGTGATGGACGACGGCAGCTTCCGGCCCGATCTGCCCTTCTTCGGCGGCACGAAGATACTGACCGACAAGGGCAAGGAAGGCGACGCCAACAAGGCCGTCATCGACAAGCTGATCGAGACGGGCGGCCTTCTGGCGCGCGGCCGCATCAAGCACAGCTACCCCCACTCCTGGCGCTCGAAGGCCCCGGTCATCTACCGCAACACGCCGCAATGGTTCGCCGCCATCGACCGCCCCATCGACGACGGCCAGGGCGACTACGGCAGCACGATCCGCGAGCGCGCGCTGACCTCGATCGACACGCTGGTCAAGTTCACCCCCCAGTCCGGCCGCAACCGCCTGCATTCGATGATCGAGGCCCGCCCCGACTGGGTGCTGTCGCGCCAGCGCGCCTGGGGCGTGCCGCTGACCTGCTTCACGAAGACGGGCGCCCTGCCCACCGATCCCGACTACCTGCTCCGCAACGAAGCCGTGAACGCCCGCATCGCCGAGGCCTTCGAGGCCGAAGGGGCCGACTGCTGGTATGCCGAGGGCGCCAAGGAGCGCTTCCTCGCCAACGACGCCAACCCCGAAGACTACACCCAGGTCTTCGACGTCCTCGACGTGTGGTTCGATAGCGGCTCCACCCACGCCTTCGTCCTCCGCGACCGCCCCGACGGCACCGAGGACGGCATCGCCGACGTCTACATGGAAGGCACCGACCAGCATCGCGGCTGGTTCCATTCCTCGCTGCTCCAGGCCTGCGGCACCCTTGGCCGCGCGCCCTACCGCAACGTCGTCACCCACGGCTTCACGCTGGACGAGAAGGGCAACAAGATGTCCAAGTCGCTCGGCAACACCATCGTCCCCGACAAGGTGGTGAAGGAATACGGCGCCGACATCCTGCGCCTCTGGGTCGCCCAGACGGACTACACCGCCGACCAGCGCATCGGTCCCGAGATCCTGAAGGGCGTCGCGGACAGCTATCGCCGCCTGCGCAACACCATGCGCTTCCTCCTCGGCAACCTCGCCGGTTTCTCGGACGCCGAGCGCGTCGATCCGGCGCAGATGCCCGAACTGGAACGCTGGGTCCTGCACCGGATGGCCGAACTCGATGACGCGTGTCCGCGCCGGCTACAAGGCCTACGACTTCCAGGGCGTGTTCCGCGCCGTCTTCGACTTCGCGACCGTCGACCTGTCGTCCTTCTACTTCGACGTCCGCAAGGACGCGCTCTATTGCGACGCCGACAACTCGCTCCGCCGCCGCTCGGCCCGCACGGTCCTGGACCTCCTGTTCCACCGCCTCACCACCTGGCTCGCCCCCGTCCTCGTCTTCACGATGGAGGACGTCTGGCTCGACCGCTTCCCGGGCGAGGAGTCTTCGGTCCACCTCCAGGACATGCCCGAGACGCCCGCAGACTGGCGCGACGAGGCGCTGGCGCAGAAGTGGCAAGGCATCCGCCGCGCCCGCCGCGTCGTCACCGCAGCGCTCGAGATCCAGCGGCAGGACAAGGTCATCGGCGCGTCCCTCGAGGCGGCCCCCGTGGTCCACGTCGAGGACGAGACCCTTCTCGCCGCGCTCAAGACCGTCGCCTTCGACGACCTCTGCATCACCTCGGATCTCACGCTCACCGCAGACCCCGCACCCGCCGAGGCGTTCCGACTGCCCGACGCCCCCGGCATCGGCGTGGTGTTCGAAATGGCCGACGGAGAGAAGTGCCAGCGCTGCTGGAAGATCCTCCCCGACGTCGGCACCCACACACACCCCGGCGTCTGCGCCCGCTGCGACGAGGCGCTGGACTGACCCCAGGCTTGCAGCCGGGAAATCCGCGACAGACCCGCGGAAAAGCATGATAGGTTAACCTTTGCCCGGAGCCAGCGCGTCATGCGCCCGGCCTCTCGGGCGAGGGAGGAACTCACATGCCGTTCTACATGTTCACGGGGCGCTACACGACGGCGTCCATCAAGTCACTCGTTGCGGCACCCGACGACCGCGAGGCAGCCGCGCGGAAATTGATCGAGTCTCTTGGCGGAAAGCTCCACAACCTGTTCTTCTGCTTCGGCCAGGACGACATCATCGCCCTGATCGAGGCCCCGGACGACGAGACGATGGCGGCCGGCGCCCTCATCATCGGCGCCTCGGGCGTCATGTCCGGCGGTTCGACGACCAAGCTCATGACCTCGAAAGAAGCGATGAAGGCCATGAAGAAGGCCGGCAAGGCAAGCGCCGCCTACAAGCCGGTCGGAGCCTGACCGCGACGGAGGGACGGTATGGCTCCGCCCCTCCGCCGTTCCGTGCTAGTCGTGGTGTGATCGTTCGAGGACCGCACCCATGACCTACAAACCCGAAGGTTACACCGACGTCGCGCCCTACCTCCTTGTCCCGGATGCCGAGGCGCTTCTCTCCTTCGCCGAGCGCGTCTTCGACGCCGAACGCCTGCGCGTCATGCCACGCGAAGGCGGCGGCATCATGCACGCCGAATGCCGCATCGGCGACACCGTCCTGATGATGGGCGAGGCCGAGGGGCCGCCCGCCATGCTGCACCTCTACCTCCCCGACCCCGACGCCACCTTCGCCCGCGCGCTCGACGCAGGCGCCGAAGAGCTTCAGCCCGTCATGGAGAAAGGCGACGGCGACCGCCGGGGCGGCTTCCGCTCTCCCGACGGCACGCAGTGGTTCGTCGCCCGGCAGGTCGGCTGAAGCCTCACCCCGGCGGCATCCCCGGAAATAGCGTCAGACCCTCGTCCATCCGGTCCCACGGCATGGCCGCCGAGGCATAGGTGACGAAGGCCGGAGCGAAAGCTCTCGGATCGTCCAGGCTCGCCGCATGGATCGCCCTCAGGTCGGGCATCGCGGGTGCCGTGACGAAGACCGGCGTCCCGCAGGTCCCGCAGAAATTCTGGTCCTTCTCCTGCCCGCTGTCCGCGGTCTCGCGGAACGTCCTCGGCGTCCCCGTCACGGTCACCCCGCCCATGTAGGCGAGGTAGGAGCCATGCCCCGTCCCGGTCCGCTTCCGGCACTGGGCGCACTGGCAGTGCAACTGCGCCACGGGCTCGCCCCTCGCCTCGTACCTGATCTCGCCGCAAGCGCAGCCGCCGGTTCTGTGGTCGGTCATACCACCCTCCTCACGCCGCCGTAGGCTTGGCGAAGACGTCGATCGCCTCGCCGCTCTCGAGGTAGGATTTCATCGAAGACAGCACGATCGGCCAGCCCTTCGAGATGCCGTTGAACATGCCGCCACCCGCCTCCAGACGGTCGTGCGTCACGGTCAGCCGCACCATGCCGTCGTAGGGCTCGATGTCGAAGGCGACGCGGCTCGTCTTCTCCGCTTCGCCCTCTTGCGAGGCATTGGCCCAGCTCATCACCAGCCGCTTCGGCGCATCGATCTCCAGAACCTCGCCCACCAGCTCGACGGTGCGCGCGTCGTTCGCGCGGACGTGCTCCCACCGCGCGCCCGGCGACCAGTCCGAGACGTTCTCGTGCCCCCAGTACAGCCGCGCCACGGCAGGATTGACGATGGCGTCGAACACCTTCTCGGGCGTCGCGCGGATATAGGTGACGTAGACGAATTCGGTCTGTGCGGCGGTCATGTGCCGTCCTCCTCCAGATGCTGTTTCAGGGCGTGCAGCAGGCTCAGCCGCTGCACCTCGAACTTGCGGACCCAGCGCTCATAGACCTCGTGCAGAGGCACCGGGTTGATGAAGTGCAGCTTCTCACGGCCGCGCCGGACGGTGGTGACAAGGCCGGCCTCCTCGAGAAGGCCCAGATGCTGGGTGACGGACTGGCGGGCCATGTCGAGGTGCCCGCAAAGCTCGCCCAGCGTCTGCCCGTTCTTCTCGCAGAGCAGGTCCAGCAGCTTTCGCCGCGTCGGATCGCCCAGCGCCTTGAAGACCTTGTCGTCGTCCATCGGCTCCATCGTTTCTGAGGTCTCAATATGCAGGTATTTACCTGCATGTCAAGCAACGGGGTTCGGCCCCTTCCGCACCGACGCAATACCGACGTGATACCGACGCGATACCGATACCGCCCTGCCGCTCATTTCCCAGCAAAACAAGCCTCCCCGCCGCCCCTGGCCACGCACCGTCCGAAGCACCGACCGTTGCGTCCAGAACCGTCTCGCGGCATCATCCGCCATGCCCTCGCGCACCACAGACAGCCCCTTCGGACCCCTCACCATCGTCGAGGAGGACGGCGCCGTCACCGCCCTCTCCTGGGGCGACGGCGCCGGCGGCTCCGATGACACGCCACTTCTACGCGAGGCCGAAGGCCAGCTCGCCGCCTACTTCGCCCGCGACCTGACCGCCTTCGACCTGCCCCTCGCGCCAAGGGCCGCGCCGACCCAAGCCCGTTTCCTCGACGCCCTCCGCGCCATCCCCTACGGCGAGACCCGCACCTACGGCGACCTCGCCCGCATTCTCGAGATCAGCCCGCAGGCCGCCGGACAGGCCTGTGGAGCCAACCCCATCCCCATCCTGATCCCCTGCCACCGCGTGCTAGGCACAGGAAATCTCGGAGGTTTCTCCGCCCCGGGCGGAATCGAGACCAAGGTCGCTCTCCTCCGGCTCGAAGGCGCCGCTTCCCTCCTGATCTGAACTTGATAAGGTTCCCGACGAGGATGGGTCGGGGAGGACACCATGATTTTCGAAAGCCGCTATCCGCGCATCGCGCCAAGCGACATGACCGTGACCGACCGCGTGTTCCAGGGCCTCGAGTCGCGTCCCGACGAGACGGTCATCGTCTGCGGCGTCACAGGGCGCAGCCTGACCGCCTCCGCCCTCATGGACCGCATCCGACGCTTCGCCGGCGGGCTGGAAGAGAACGGTTTCGCACGCGAAACCGTCGCCATCATGTCGACCAACCACCCCGATTATCCCGTCGTCTTCCACGGCACCGCCTTCGCCGGCGGCACAGTCACCACGGCGAACCCGACCTACACGGCGCGCGAACTGAACTACCAACTCGCCGACAGCGGTGCTTCGCTCTTCGTCGTCCACCCCGACTTCCTCGCCACCGCGCAGGAGGCCGCCAAGGGCACCGGCGTCCGTCGGATCGTCACTCTGGGCGAGGCCGAAGCCGAGGGCGCGACGCCGATCGACGCCTTCCTCGGCGCACCGCGCGCCGCACAGGCCGAGGTCGATCTCGACACCCACGTCGTCGCCCTGCCCTATTCCTCGGGCACCACTGGCCTGCCCAAGGGCGTGATGCTGTCCCACCGCAACATCGCCACCAACGTCGACCAGTCGCTCGGCTGCCTGTCGATCCAGCCCAGCGAATGGACGGTAGCCTTCCTGCCGTTCTTCCACATCTACGGCCAGACGCTTTTAATGAACGTCTACCTCGCAAGGGGCGCCAACATCGTCACCCTGCCGCGGTTCGACCTGAAGCGCTTCCTCGAACTCGTGCAGGAATACAGGACACCTCGCATCTGGGGCGTGCCGCCGGTGGCCATAGCGCTCGCCAAGCACCCGATGGTCGACGAGTACGACCTGTCGTCAGTGAAGTGGGTCTTCTCCGCCGCAGCCCCTGCAGACGAGACGCTGATGAACGCCGTGCGTGACAGGATCGGCGCGCAGGGTGTGCAGGCCTACGGCATGACCGAACTGTCTCCGATCTCTCACGTCGCCCCCGTCGAGGGCGCCAAGCCCGGTGCGGCCGGCGTCGCCGCACCCTCGACAGACTGCCGCATCGTCGATCCCGAGACCGCAGCAGGACCGGGGTCCGAACGAGGAAGGCGAGCTCTGGATCCGCGGGCCGCAGGTGATGAAGGGCTATCACAACAACCCCAAGGCCACCGCCGAGACGATCACCGGGGACGGCTGGCTTCGCACCGGCGATCTGGGGCTGATCGACGACGACGGCGAGTTGTGGATCCGCGACCGCCTCAAGGAACTGATCAAGTACAAGGGCTTTCAGGTCGCCCCCGCCGAGGTGGAGGCTGCCCTTCTCGAACTGCCGGACGTGGCGGACTGCGCAGTGCTCGGAAAACGCGACGACGAGGCAGGCGAAGTGCCGGTGGCCTTCGTCGTCCGCGCACCGGGGTCGGAGGCGACGGCGGACGATATCCGCGCAGCGCTCGACGGACGTCTCGTATCCTACAAGATTCCTGCCGAGGTCACCTTCATCGACGCGATCCCCAAGACCGCCTCGGGCAAGATCCTGCGCCGCCAGTTGCGCGACCGCTAGAGAGGCACCTGCGTCGTCAGCGTCGGATCCGCGCCTTGCGCCTGCGGGAGGCCGTCGGCGACCTCGTAATAGTCGCCCTTGTCCACGCAGAAGATGTGACCCGCCAGCGTCAGACCCGTCGGCCCGTCGAGCGTGCCGGCCATGATCGACAGGTTGGCTCCTCCCCCGTCCCAAAACAGGTTCGATCCACAGACCGGGCAGAACCCGCGCCGCGCCGTCTCGGACGACTGGAACCACGCGACGTCTCCGATCACCTCCACAGCCCCGCGCGGGGCCGAAGTGGCGGCGACGTGAAAGCCGCTCGTCTTGCGGCACTGTGTGCAATGGCAGGCGACCACCGGGCGCATCAGTCCCGTGATCCGAAACGTAACGGCTCCGCAAAGGCAGGAGCCGGTCTGACCCGTCACGCCGGAACGCCCTCGGCCAGATCGGCGCCGAGGCCCGTCATCAACGTCTTCGAAGATCGGGAAAGACGTCGCGATGGGGCTAGCGTCGTCCACCGTGACGGGCTTCGCCGACGCCATCCCGAGGCAAACGAACGACATGGCGATGCGGTGATCCAGCCGCGCCGCAACGGTCGCTCCACCCGGCACGCCACCCGGCCCACGGCCCTCCACCGTCCACCAGTCGTCACCCTCGTCGACCGACACCCCGTTCGCGCGAAGGCCCTTGGCCATCGCGTCGATCCGGTCGCTTTCCTTGACGCGCAGCTCTTTCACGCCGCGCATCTCGGTCCGACCCCGCGCATTCGCCGCGACGACCGACAGGATCGGGTATTCGTCGATCATCGACGCCGCCCGGTCCTCGGGCACCGCGATACCTTGCATATCCGGCGAAAAGCGAGCGCGGATGTCGGCCACGGGTTCGCCGCCCTCTTCGCGCAGGTTCTCGTAGGTCAGGTCCGCGCCCATGTCGCGCAGGGTTTCGAACAGGCCGGCGCGCGTCGGATTGAGGCCGATGTTCGGCACCAGAACGTCCGAACCCTCGACGATCAGCGCCGCACAGACCGGGAAAGCCGCCGACGACGGGTCGCGCGGTACGTCGATCGACTGGGGCCGAAGCTCGGGCTGACCCTTCAGAGTGATGACGCGTCCCTCCGACGTCACCTCGACCGACACCTCGGCGCCAAAGCCGCGCAACATCCGCTCGGTATGGTCGCGCGTCGCCTCGCCCTCGATGACGACCGTCTCGCCGGGCGCGTTGAGGCCTGCGAGCAAGACCGCCGACTTCACCTGCGCCGAGGCCATCGGCAACGTATAGCGCACCGGAACCGGATCACTCGCACCCACCAGCGTCATCGGCAGTTTGCCACCGCGCCGCCCGTAGGAGGCCGTGCCGAACAGCGCCAGCGGGTCGGTCACTCGCCCCATGGGCCGCGAGCGCAAAGAGGCGTCGCCGGTGAAGGTCGCCGTGATCGGTGTCGTGGCCATCGCACCCATGATGAGCCGGACGCCCGTGCCCGCATTGCCGCAGTCGATGACGTCCGAAGGTTCGGCGAAGCCACCCGTGCCGACGCCGTGGATCGACCATTCGCCGTCCGGACTGCGCGTCACCTCGGCTCCGAAGGCCCGCATCGCGGCTGCGGTGGCAAGCACGTCCTCGCCCTCCAGAAGCCCGCGCACCTTTGTCTCGCCGACGGACAGCGCGCCCAGGATCAGCGAGCGGTGACTGATCGACTTGTCGCCCGGCACCTTCGCCTCGCCCTTCAGCGGCGGCGATCTGCGCGCGGTCAGCGGCCTTGGCTGTCCATGTCCCGACATGGGCGTCTCCCCTCGTTGCGCCGTCCTGTTAGCGCAGGCGATGCGGAGCGTCCATCGGGTCAGAGGCGGCGGAAGGTCAGGTAGTGCGGCGCCCGACCCTCGCGCAGAGCCTTCTGCTCATAGCGGGTCGAAATCCAGTCGTCCCAGGGCGTGCTGTCATCGCTGTCGCCCACCCTCTCGAACCCGGCCTTCGGCACCTCCTTCAGCGCCTGTTTGACGTAGCCTGGAATGTCGGTCGCGATACGGAACTCGGCTCCCGGTTTCAGCGTGCGATGTAGTGGCTCCAGATACTCGGGCGTTACGAAGCGACGCCGGTGATGTCTCTGCTTGGGCCAGGGGTCGGGATACAGAAGGAACGCCTTCGACACGGACGCCTTGGGCAGCACGTCCATCAGGTCGCGCGCATCTCCCGGATGAACGCGGACGTTGTCCGTGCCCAGCTTGCGGATCTTGCCGAGCAGCATGGCGACGCCGTTGATGTAAGGCTCCGCCCCGATAATCCCGACCTCCGGATGCAGTTCAGCCTGGTGAACCAGGTGCTCTCCCCCGCCGAAGCCGATCTCAATCCAGACCGGCCGTCTTCCGAACAGCGCATCGAGGTCCAGGGCAAGCCGTTCGGGGTTCACATCGCGGCCGACGGGGCCCGGCGACAGCGAGTCGAGGTCGGCAAGGTCACGCTTCTGCGAGTCTCTCAGGGTCTTGCCCTTGATGCGGCCGTAGAAGTTGCGCCGTTGCGCGCAGGGTTCTTGGGGATCGGTCATGGCGCGCCACCTTGCAGTCGGGACGCTCAAGGTCAAGACTTGCGCGACGCGCGAAGCAGGCCTAGGAACGAAGCATGAACTCGGTGACCTTCGCTTTCGTGGGACAGACCCTGACCGCACTTCCCTCGGGCGCGCTGTGGTGGCCGTCCGAAAGTCTGCTCGTGGTGTCCGATCTCCATCTGGGCAAGTCCGAGCGCATCGCCCGGCGGGGTGGCACGCTATTGCCGCCCTATGACACGGTCGAAACGCTGACGCGGCTGGCCGCTGACCTGCAGGCCGTTTCCGCACGCACGGTGCTTTGCCTTGGCGACAGTTTCGACGACCTCATGGCGGGCGAAGCATTGGACGAGAACGCCCGCGATGCCCTGCGCGCCCTTCAGGCCGGACGGCGCTGGCTCTGGCTCGAGGGCAACCACGATCCCGGTCCCCTCGATTTCAAGGGCGAGCATCTCGCCGACGTCTCCATCGGCCCGATCACCTTCCGACACATCGCGACGCCCGAGGCGGGAGCGGGTGAGGTTTCGGGCCACTATCACCCCAAAGCGAAGCTGCAGGGCGGATCGCGCCCCTGCTTCATGGCTGACGAGGGCCGGCTGATCCTGCCTGCCTACGGCTGCTATACCGGAGGCCTCGACTGGACCGCGCCTGTCCTCAGGACGCTCTTCGCCGACCGCGCGCTGGCCTACCTGACGGGCCGTCGCGTGCTGACGGTCCCCGTGCCGAGGGCGGCATGAGCCTTTCGCCCGAGATCGAAGAAAAGATCCGCGCGTCATTCGCGCGACAAACAATGATGCAGACGCTAGGCGCGGAGCTTCTGGAGCTTGGCGAGGGAACGGCGTTCATTTCCGCACCGATCCTGCCCGGCAGCCTTCAGCAGCAGGGCGCGGCGCATGCGGCACTTACCTTCGCCATTGGTGACAGTGCGGCAGGCTATGCGGCCCTGACGCTTTTCGATCCCGAGGATGAGATCGTGACCGTGGAGATGAAGATCAATCTCCTCCGCCCTGCTCTCGGTGATCGGCTATTTGCCGAAGGCCGGGTCGTACGGGCTGGACGACGGCTCACCGTCGTCCAGGCCGAGGTCTTTGCGGAGGTCGATGGAGGACGGAAACCCGTCGCCCTACTTCAGGGGACCATGATCCCCGTCGGTGGTACGGATGCCCTTTGACCTCAGGTGAGGCCAAGCAGGCTGAGAATGATGATAACGACGACGACGAGACCGACGAGATAGATGATGCGGTTCATGGGTGCCCCTCTGGAGTTTGTCGTGGGCTAACCGTCCTCACGCAAAATTGTTCCACGACATTCTATCAGGCCGTCAGCCCCTCTGGTTCGGCCAGGCCGTGCGCCCGGCAACAGGCCGTCACCGTATTGGCCAGAAGACAGGCGATGGTCATCGGCCCGACGCCCCCTGGAACCGGAGTGATGGCGCCCGCCACTTTCTCGCAGGAACCATAATCGCAATCGCCTACCAGCCGCGTCTTGCCGTTCTCGCCCTCGACGCGGTTGATGCCCACGTCGATGACCGTCGCCCCCGGCCTGATCCAGTCGCCCGGCACCATCTCGGGGCGGCCGACGGCCGCCACGACGATGTCGGCACCACGCACGACGCCAGGAAGATCCTTCGTCCGGCTATGCGCGATCGTGACCGTGCAACTGTCTCCCAGGAGAAGCTGCGCCATGGGCTTGCCCACGATGTTCGAGCGCCCGATGACCACCGCGTTCAGGCCCGAGAGCGATCCGTGATGCTCTCTCAGCATCATCAGGCAGCCAAGCGGTGTGCAGGGCACCATGCTCTTCTGCCCGGTCCCGAGAAGACCCACGTTCGAGATATGAAAGCCATCGACGTCCTTCGCGGGGTCGATGGCGTTTATGACGAGGTCCTCGTCCAGGTGCTTGGGAAGCGGAAGCTGCACGAGGATCCCGTGGATCGTCTCATCGGCGTTCAGGTCGCGGATCAAAGCCAGCAGGTCAGCCTCGGACGTCGATGGGTCGAGCCGATGCTCGACCGACTTCATTCCCGCCTCGGTCGTGGCCTTGCCCTTCGAGCGGACATAGACCTGGCTTGCCGCATCCTCTCCGACCAGGACGACCGCGAGACCCGGTGTGATGCCATGCTCGTCCACAAGCCGCGCGACGTGGGTTGCCACCTTCTCGCGCACCTTTGCCGCAAAAGCCTTGCCGTCGATGATCGTCGCGCCCATGGGTCCTCCTCCGTCCGGTCGGACCTTTTGGCCACAAGGCGGCGGGGGTGTCCAGTGACCGAAGCGCGCAGGGGGCCTAGGGCTTCCAGGCGCGCTGGTCCGGAATGTGCAGGCGCAGCGTCTCGCCGACCGTCACCCGCCCTTCACGCTCGACCCATGTGGTGATCCCGCGCAGCCCGCGCGCGACGGCGTTGAAGTTCTTCCCGTGTCCAGGGCGCGCCAACTCGATCCCCTTTCCAGCGAGGCCACAAGGCCGGTTCTGCATGTCTACCGTCATGGTGGCGCCCCCGCTCTCGCCCTGAAGACGCGCCGAGGGCGGGATATGGCTGAAGTCGGGCAAGCCACGCACAGACATCGTCGCCCCGATCCAGCCCGGGTCGAGGACGTCGATGCCGATCCGCTCGGCGATGATGGCGAGTTCCTCCTCGGACACGATCGAAATCTGCCGCGTGTTCCGGATCAGGGTGCCCTTCGCATACTGCCGCGTGACGCGCGAGCAGGACGGCCTCAGTTCACCTGTGTGACGGTCGCCGACAGCTCCCGCGAAGGTCAGGTCCAGCGCCTCGACACGGTGCGCCTCGATGTCGCGCGGCGGTCCCGGCGGGACGAGGCCAAGCCAGACGATCTCGCAGGTGTGGTCCGTCGGGATAAGGGCAGGCATATCGGTCTCTCGGTCGGTCTTGCTCGCGCCACACACTAGACTGCCGATCGAAAGACGACACCCCTTCCCCAAACGAAGAAGCCCCGCGGTCGGCGGGGCTTCGAAGAATATGCGGTCTTCGCGTCAGACGGTCGGTTCGGGTTCCAGCGAACCCTCGGCACCCGGCTTCTTGCGCGGCTTCGACTTCGGGATTGCGGTGACGCTCGATGCGCCGCCGCTCGAGGGCCGGTCGGTGTCGTCGGCGTCGCCCTTGTTCAACGGCTCGCCACGGATGACGCGCGTGATCTCGTCGCCCGTCAGCGTCTCGTACTCCAGAAGGCCTTCCGCCAGCCGCTCAAGGTCATCACGGCGCTCTATCAGGATCCGCTTCGCGGTCTCGTAACCCTCGTCGACAAGCCGCCGGATCTCGTTGTCGATCATCAGAGCACTTTCGCCCGAGATGTTCCGGCGCGATGTGCCGGCACCAAGGAAGTCCTGACGATTGTCGACATAGGCCACGTTGCCCAGGTCCGAGCTCATGCCGAACTGCGTCACCATCGCCTCGGCGATCCGCGTCACCTGCTGGATGTCCGAGGCCGCGCCGTTCGTCACGTTCTCGTTTCCGAACACCAACTCTTCGGCCACGCGTCCACCCATGGCCATCGCGATCTTCGAGCGAAGCGCCGTGATCGTGTGGCTGAGCTGATCGCGTTCCGGCAGCGACAGGACAAGGCCGAGAGCCCGACCACGCGGAATGATCGTCGCCTTGTGGATCGGATCGTGCTGCGGAACCGTGAGGCCAACGATGGCGTGACCAGCCTCGTGATAGGCGGTCAGCTTCTTTTCTTCCTCGCTCATCACCATGGACCGCCGCTCGGCGCCCATCATGACCTTGTCCTTGGCGTTTTCGAAATCCTCCATCACCACGAAACGCCGACCCACGCGGGCCGCCATCAGGGCCGACTCGTTCACCAGGTTGGCAAGGTCAGCGCCCGAGAAACCGGGTGTGCCGCGTGCGATGATGCGCAGGTCCACGTCCGGCCCCAAGCGGAACCTTGCGGGCATGGACGCCGAGGATTTTTTCGCGGCCCTTGATGTCGGGGTTCGGCACCTGGACCTGACGGTCGAAGCGGCCCGGGCGCAGCAGCGCGGGGTCCAGCACGTCGGGACGGTTGGTCGCCGCGACGATGATGATGCCCTCGTTGGCCTCGAAGCCGTCCATCTCGACCAGAAGCTGGTTCAACGTCTGCTCGCGCTCGTCGTTGCCGCCGCCATAGCCCACGCCACGCGACCGGCCCACGGCGTCGATCTCGTCGATGAAGACGATGCAGGGAGCGTTCTTCTTTGCCTGCTCGAACATGTCACGGACACGGGAGGCACCCACGCCCACAAACATCTCGACAAAGTCGGAACCCGAGATGGTGAAGAACGGCACACCCGCCTCACCCGCGATAGCACGAGCCAGAAGCGTCTTACCGGTGCCCGGAGGTCCGACCAGCAGGGCGCCTTTCGGAATCTTGCCGCCAAGACGCGAGAACTTCTGCGGGTTCCGCAGGAACTCGACGATCTCTTCCAGCTCTTCCTTGGCCTCGTCGATGCCGGCCACGTCGTCGAAGGTGACGCGCCCGTGCTTCTCGGTGAGAAGCTTCGCCCGGCTCTTGCCAAAGCCCATGGCCCCGCCGCGACCGCCGCCCTGCATCCGGTTCATGAAGTAGATCCAGACGCCGATCAGCAGGAGGAACGGCAGGAAGGTCATCAGGATGGTGACGAAGCCAGACTGCTCCTGCGGTTTGGCCGCGAAGCTCACCTCGTTCTCGAGCAGAAGCTCGTCCGTCGCCGCCCCTTCGGGCTGAATGGTGACGTAGTCTCGGTTGTCGGCGCCGCGGAAAATCACCCGCTCGCCGTCGAGGGTGGCGTTGGTGACGTCGCCCCGTTCGACCCTCTCGACGAAGTCGGAATAGCTGACGGTGCCCGTCGCCATCGTCGACTGACCACCCGAGATCAGGTTGAAGAGAGCAAGGATCAGAAGGAACAGCACGACCCAGAAGGCGATGTTACGCGCGTTGTTCAAAGGGGTCTCCCTTGGAAAACTCGAGGGGCCGGCAACCTGCCCGCCCGGATGGGGCATTACATAGCCATCGGGCCGGATTCTTCAACGGGATAGGAGGAAGTCCGCGAAATTGCCGCGCCCTGTGGCCCGCGCGGTCCAGCCGTTCGACAATCCTGCCAGTGGAGCAGCGATCAGGGTATCGCCCCGCCAGACCGCGGGAGAGGCGAGAAGCGTCGTGCGCGGCAGTCCCGTGTCGCGCCACTCCGGACAGTTTGAAAGCCCTTCGCCAAGCGCTCGGATCTCGAGACCGGCGGAATGCGGCCCGTCCAACCGCCATCGTCCGTCCCAGAGGCTTTCAGTCGGGCCGCGCGATGTCTCGACCGCGCGAAATTCCCGAGTGATACGAAGTCGGCTACCCAACCCTTGCGGGCAATTTTCCCGACTCACGAGACAACCGTGCAACGTGTGACGTTCGGCTTTCGCCATGGCACTGCGCAGTTCCACCAGTGATGCGCTGCGGGGTGGATAAACCTCGCCCGAGACCCAGCGCAGCGCCCCGATCAGGATGCGGCGGCCGATTTCCTCGGCTTGAGGACCCTCGGACAGGACAATATCGCCCCGGTCCTCCACGCTCGGGTTTTCGATCACTTCACGCCAGGCACAATGATCGAGAGCCACTTTCGCCGAACGTGCGTTGGCAGCGACATCGCCAAGCGCATGCGTGTCGATGCCGAGGTCCGACAGGATCGACAATGCACGCCTTGCGCGCACCCGCTCGAAACTTTCGTCGTCATTCGACGGGTCGTCGCACCACCTGATGCCGTGATCGTCCAGATAGGCGCGCAGGTCGTGTCGGAGCTGCCCGATCAGCGGGCGCACGTAGCTCAGACCTTCCCGCTCGAACCGCTCGGCCATCCCGGCCAGACCGTCCACTCCCGACCGCCGCGCGAGGTGCATCAGAACGGTTTCGGCCTGGTCGTCGAGTGTGTGGCCGAGTGCCACCATGTCGACTGCCGCCGCCGCCGCCCATTCGCGGATCAATCCATACCGTGCCTGCCGCGCCATCGCCTGAAGGTTGCCCCTGCCGTCCCAGCCGGACCAGAGAAGCGTGTCGTGCGGAATGCCGAGCGACGCACAGAACGCCGCCACCATCGCGGCCTCGTCTTTCGCCTCGGGGCGAAGGCCGTGGTCCACGGTGACGGCCCGGACCTCCACGCCCCGCGTTGCCGCCTCCGTGGCAAGCAGACTTAGAAGCGCCATGGAATCACTGCCGCCGGAAACGGCGACGCCCAGCCGGCGGGGCTGGGCGTCGGTGAAGAACTTGCCGATGACGAGTCGCAGCCTGTCGGCCCGCGACGTCGGTGCGATCATGAGCAGCCCATGTTGGCCCGCGCCGTCTGCGCCTCGATGGACGCCTCGGACGACGGGAAGCGGGTCGTGACCTCGGCCAGCGTGATGCAGGCCTCCTGCGACTGTCCGAGGCCGCCAAGAGACACCCCAAGCTTCAGCAGCGCCGTCGGGGCGGTCGGACCGTCGGGCGTGCCCGAATAGCTTTCGAGGTAAGCGCGCGCCGCCGACGACGTCATGCCGAGGTTGGTCAGGCTCTCTCCCCGCATCAGGTGCGCAAGGCCCGTCAAAGGCCCGCCCTGGTAGGTGTCGGTGAAGGCCTGCAACCTGTCGGCCGCCGCCTGCCAGTCGCCCTGGTCGTAGGCCGTCTTCGCGCGCTCGAAATCCTCACGCTCGGTCACAGCCAGTTCCATGCCGCCGGTGTCGACGATGCCGGTAGCGATCCCGCTCGAGTCGATGCCACCGCCCTCAATTGCCGCGGACTGTCCGCCGGCAGGTGGCGCTGTCGGCGCCGAGACGGTCGGCATGGCTCCGCCGCCCAGGGTCGAGGTCTCGCCCAGACTGCCGATGTCGCAATTCGCCTCAAGCTCGCAGAGCCGGAATTCGAGGTCGCCGATGCGGTTCGTCCCGTCAGACACGACGGAGTTGACCCGGTTCGTCAACTCTTCCGTCTGCGATGTCACCCGCTGAAGCTCGGCTTCCATCGAGTTGAGCCGGTCGAGAGCGTTCGTCCCCGACAGATTCGGGTTCGCCCCGCCCGTCGTGGACAGCTCGCGCTTCAGCTTCTGCATCTCGACATAAAGCACCGACAGCTCCTGCCGGATATCGGCAAGGGTCTGCGTCCGGTCCTGCGCAAAGACAGGACCGGAAATCGACGATACGAAAAGGAAGGCTGCGGTCAGCAGGAAGCGCATCGGCTTATCCTCGTCAGACGCCCGCACCGGCGGTGATGACGGTCACGGAACGGCGGTTCTGGCTGTAGCACGCCTCGGTCGAGCAGATCTCGATAGGACGTTCCTTGCCGTAGCTGATCGTCCGCAGACGGCTGGGCGAGACGCCCTGCGCGATGAGGAAGTTCTGCACGGCGCTCGCGCGGCGGGCGCCGAGGGCAAGGTTGTAGGCCTGGGTGCCCTGCTCGTCGGCGTGGCCTTCGATTAGGGCGGAGTAATCGACGTTGGTCATCAGCCACTGCGCCTGTCCGGTCAGGGTCGACTGCGCCTCGGGCGACAGCGTGGACTGATCGACGGCGAAGAGGACCCTGTCACCGACCGCGGCGTTGAAATAGGCCGGCGAGGTCGGATCGTCGATCGAGCCGGCCATTCCGCCCGCTCCCATGCCTCCGTTCGCGCCACCTTCGCCGAAGCGGTCGGCGTTGGTGCAGGCGCCGAGCGTGATTGCGACGGCCATGATCGAGGCAAGTCTGAGAAAGGTCATGTCTTCCACCTGTGTGTGTGCCGACGCTGTGTCGGTCTGCTCTTTGAGGCGAGGATAGCATTCCTCGCAGACGATGAAAACGGGGCCGTCACGCTAACATACAGCCTATTTTCATGGTAGCAGAGGCGACCATGCCGGGTCCGAAGCCGCCGTCGAGGTCTGGACGCGCTTGAGGTTCCGCCCCGACAGATCGACGGAAAACAGCGCCTGCGCCCCCTGCTCGCCCGCCGTCTCGCGGGTGAACATCAATACGCGCCCGTTCGGAGCCCAGGTCGGACCCTCGTCGAGGAAGCTGGCCGTGAGCAGACGCTCGGCCGAGCCGTCGGTGCGCATCACGCCGATATGGAAGCGGCCCGCGTTCTGCTTGGTGAAAGCGATGTAGTCGCCGCGCGGCGACCACACCGGCGTGCTATAACGACCCTGCCCGAAGCTGATGCGCGTCGGCTCGCCGCCGCCCGCGGGCATGATGTAAAGCTGCTGGGTGCCCGAGCGATCGCTTTCAAAGACGATCTGGCTTCCGTCCGGTGAGAAATCCGGCGCGGTCTCGATCGAAGGCGCCGAGGTCAGGCGCTGACGCTGACCGCTGGCGAGATCCAGAAGATAGATGTCGGTGTTGCCGTCTCGCGCCTCGGAATAGACCACGCGTCGACCGTCAGGCGCGTAGCGCGGCGCGAAGGTCATCGCAGCGGCGTCGAGGCCAAGCGACCGCTTCTGCACCGCCCCGACCGCCAGTTCATAGATCTGCGGAAAGCCACTTTCGTAGCTTGTGTAAAGCACGCGGTCGCCCGTGGGCGAGAAGCGCGGTGCAAGGACGATGGACGAAGCGTCCGTGAGGTACTGCACGTTCGCGCCGTCATAATCCATTATCGCCAGTCGCTTCTGGCGCGCGTTCTTCGGGCCGGTCTGCTCGACGAACACCACGCGGCTGTCGAAGTAGCCACCTTCACCCGTGATCCGCGCGTAGACCTGATCGGCGACCTTATGTGCGACCCGCCGCCACGAGTTGGTCGAACCGGCGAACTGAAGACCGTCACCCAGAGGAGCGCCGGTGAAGATGTCGTAGAGCCGGAACTTGACCAGAAGCTTGCCGTCGGACGACAGCGTCACGGCACCCGTCACCAAGGCCTCGACGTTGATCGCCTTCCAGTCGGCATAACTGATCTCGCCGTCGAAGGTGCTGACCCGGCTGATGTAGGCCGACTGCGGCACGTCGCGGAACAAACCGGTGCCCACCAGATCGGCCGCGACCACGGCGGTGATCTGCGCGGCATAGTCAGACGCGGCTGCGTTCTCGGCAAGGAATGGCGCCACCGCAATCGGCACCGGCTCGATCACCCCTTCGGTGATTTCGATGCGAAGGGGGCCGGACCTCTCCTGCGCCACTGCGGGCAGGGCCAGCATCAGGGCGAGGGCGAGCGAGACCAGGAGTTTCATCGGAACTGCATTCCTTCCGGGTTGAACGTCATTTCAATGTCGCGCCATTCGGCGAACTTTTCCACCGGTAGCGGGAAGCCTCTGGCGCCGCAGCGGATGATCGCGCGTCGTGCCGCCTCGAAGGCCTGCTGAGCGCCGGACTGCGTGCCGCCCGAAAACGACACGAGCCGGATGGACGAACCGATGGGCTTGCCGGATTGTTCCATCTCGACGCCGACGATCACCGTGGTGCCAAGCGCCTCGGTCGAAAGGCTGCCGACGTTCCAGCAATTGCCGACCGCCACGCGAAGTGCGTCTTTCTCGCCTCCCGTCAGCGGCGGACCGCTTCGGGTAGGTTGTTCGGCCGGGGCGTCTGGCTGGTCGTTGGCCTGCGACACCGCGTCAGCGATGGCATCGGCGAGCGGATCGGCGGGCTCGGGCGTCTCGGTCGCCTGCTCGACGGGCTGTTCCACAGGCTCCGGCGGCGTTTCGGGCTCGGCAGTCCGGACCGGGACAGGCGGCCTCGTGCGAGGACGGCGGGAGCTGGCGGGCGCGTATTCCTGCTCTTCCTCCGCCTCGGTCACGATGCGATCGGACGCAGCCTCGGGCGCGGCGGGCGTCTCCTCTTCGACAACCTCCTCGGGAGGCGCTTCCTCGTCGGGAGCCACATCTTCGACCGCCTCGGGCGCGACTTCGGCCTCGGGAGGCGGCGCTACCTGCGGGATCGGCGCAACCCGCGGCGCAGGCGCGGCGACGGCGTCCTGTTCCAAAGATGTGCCGTCCTGCTCGGCCGGAGGCGCAGGGACCGGAGGCGTGGAGTCCACGATGACCGCATCCGGCACGATGGCTTCGGGCACTTCTGCCGGAGGCGTCTCGGGCACGTCCGGCATCTCGACCGGTTCGGGCGTCGAGACCTGAGGCGCGCTGTCCTCGGCCGGCGCCTCGGGGGCGGCTTCGGCTTCGGGCGCCGCGACGTCGGGCGCGTCGGTCAGCGTCTCGGGCGCGCCACCGGGCAGCGCGAGGGCCGCGAACTCCTCCTCGGAGACCACGGAAACCTCGGAAATGCTAACAGGTTCGGCGAAGCGGTCGCCAACGAACATTCCCCCGAACAGGAGGACCAGGATCGCGACCAGGTGGCCTGTCCCGGAGATGTAATACCCCACGCGCAACGCGCCCTCACCTGCCGTCGAGCTTCGGCCCGCCGGTGTCGGTCACGAGGCCGATGTTGGTGATGCCGGCGGCATTCAGGGCCCCCATCACCGTCACCACGCGGGCATATGGGATTGCGCCATCAGCGCGCAGAAAGACCTTGTCCGTCGTCCGTTCGGCAAGGATGGACTGAAGGCGCGGGATGATCTCTTCGTCCGACACCTCGGTCGTCTGGATCATCGTCACCCCATCTGCGGTCAGCGTGACCGCAAGCGGCTCTTCACGCTCGGTCGGAAGCGATGGTGCGGCGGTCTTGGGAAGCTCGACCGGCACGCCCACGGTCTGCAGCGGGGCCGCCACCATGAAGATGATGAGAAGGACCAGCATCACGTCGACGAAGGGCGTGACGTTGATCTCGGACATCTGCCGCGCGCGGCGACGCCGCCGACGCCCGCCGCCACCGCCGTCCGACTGGATGACACCGGCCCCCATCAGGCGGCGTCCAGTTGGCGCGACAGGATCGTCGCGAACTCGTCGGCGAAGCTTTCATAACTCGCGATGATGCGATCGCTGTCGGATGACAGCTTGTTGTAGAAAATGACCGCCGGGATGGCCGCGAAAAGGCCAAGGCCCGTCGCCAGCAGCGCCTCGGCGATGCCGGGCGCCACGACGGCAAGGTTGGTGGACTGCTGTTGACCGATCTCGACGAAGGCGTTCATGATGCCGATGACGGTTCCGAAGAGCCCCACGAATGGCGCGGTGGACCCGATCGTGGCCAGAAGGGGCAAGCCGCGTTGCAGGTCCTCGGCTTCTTTCTGGATAGCAACATCCATCGAGCGGTCGATGCGCATGGATGCGCCGCCGATGGCCCCGCCGTCCTGCCTGTGCGACCTTCGCCACTCGGTCATGCCCGCGACGAAGACGCGCTCGGTGCGTCCCGTGGGCGCGGGGCCGGTGTCGTCGTAAAGCGAATCCAGAGGCTCGCCCGACCAGAAGGCTTCCTCGAAGACCCGCGTCTCGCGCCGGGCGCGGGCATACTGGCGATGCTTGTTGATGATCGTCGCCCAGCCCCAGAACGAGGCGACGAGCAGCAGGAGCATAACAAGCTTCACGGTCAGGGTGGCGCGTGCGAACAACGCCCACATGGAGAAATCAATCTCCTGCGCCAGCGCAAGGGTTTCGGTTTCCATAGCTCTGCTCTCTTACGGCCCTTGGATTATGGTTCTTGGGCCCCTCGTTTGGAGAAGACCTTACCGGAATGCCAGAGGATATGCCATATCAAGCAGGCTTCCGCGCATGGGTCCGCCGGCACGCTCACGACGCCGGCACGTCCTGCGGGCGCGAGCCAGACACGAAGGAACGTCCGATGTCCGAACCCGTGAAGGGCCCTGCCTCCTACTTCCCGTCAATCGAGAAGAAATACGGCAAGCCCGTCGATCACTGGCTGTCGCTGATCTCAGGGCGCCCTGAGGAAAAGCACATGGAAACGGTCAACTGGCTGAAATCCGAACACGGGCTGGGACATGGTCACGCCAACGCGCTGGTGGCCTACGCGAGGTCGAAGACCTAACCCAGCCGCCCCGTCAGCGTGGCTGGCAGGCGGACCGCACGGCCTCTCTCGTCCAGAGCCACAAGCGTCACCATCGCGACGAAGAGTACCGCATCTGCCCGCGTGACGTCCTGACGCAGGACGATCCTCGCCCGCGTTAAGGAGGCGACCGAAGTCCGGACCACCAGTTCGTCGTCGAAGCGCGCGGGCGACAGGTAGTCCGCCTCGACGCGCCTGACCGCGAAGACGATCCCCGCCTCGGCCTTCAACGTCATCTGATCGATGCCAAGGCCCCGCACCCATTCGGTGCGCGCGCGCTCGATGAACTTCAGGTAGTTTGCATAATAGACGATCCCGGCAAGGTCAGTGTCCTCGTAGTAGACGCGCAGCGGCCAGCAATGGACATCGGCGCTGCCCTGTCCCGCGATCACCCTGCCTTCAGTCATGTCGAAGACGCTTTCGCGCCTCGATGGCCGATCCTCGCCGCAAGGCGAAGCGCATGGCTCGGATCGGTCGATGCCTCAGGCATCGCGGGATCGTAGGCGGCTCGAACGATGGCGGCGACATCAGGCCGGAGCATGACCTTGCCCGAGACGTTGGCCAGCGGACCCTTTCCGTCGAACGCATCGTCGGACCACAGGAGGATCGCCTGCACCGTCTCCGACAACGCGATGTCCTCGGCCGGCACCTCGGCGAGCGCCGGGTCCATGCGCAGGAACAGGAAGACGGCGCGGATCGCCCCCGCTTCATCGAAGCGGAACAGACGATAGCGGTTGGCCTCAGCCTTTTCGAGTCGCGCAAGCAGGGACGACAAATCAGGGACGAGCCGGTCTAGATCCGGGACAGAATCTAACTCCCCCCACTCGCGCACGAAGAAGATGAAGAGGTTCGCGCCAAGCTCGGGGTCTCTGTCGGACATCCTGTGCCCGGCCAATGCCACGACAGCCTCGACGGCACCCTTGATGACTGGCAGCGTTACGTCCTCGACCCCGAAGACCACCGGCACGATCGGGCGTCCCCACCGCGCGAAGCGGTAGCTGCCGTCGGGATGGGTGAAGGCGCGGGCGACGGGTCCGTGGTCCATGCCCCGCCCTAGCGCATCGCGCCCGCTCAGGGAAGGTAGTCGTCCCGCCACTTCAGCACCACGTTGAACGAGACGGAAATCCGCGGCTCTCGCGACAGGTTCACATGCACCATGTGATGCAGGAAGGCGGGCCAGATCAGCATCTGTCCGGCCCTGGGAAGGATGCGGTGCTCGGGGTCGACCTGAGGATCGTTCCGGATCGCCAGCATGTTCGCCTGCGGGCGTGGATCGAAAAAGCTGATCGCGTTCGGCGTCCGGTCGTCGCGTCCCGGCGGGGCGTCCTGACCTTCCGGCACCCGGACGTAATAGGTGCCGGACAGCCAGGAGTGCGGGTGGTTGTGCAGGTCGTGGTAGTCGCCGAAGCGGTTGAGGTTCGCCCAGGCCTGGACGCGGAACTCGACGGGATAGTCGACGCCGGTGCCCCGCGCATAGTCGGCCACCGCCCTCTCGACGCAGGACCGCAGCCATTGGGTCGCCGGATGCGGTTGTGCAAGGAAATCCCCCGCTAGATAGTCGGTGGTCATGTCCGCCCGCGCACCGTCAATCTGCGCAATCAGATCGGCGAGGACGGAGTTCGCCTCGGTCGCGCCGGGCAGGTCGACCGACATGAGGTGCGTGGGCCAGAGGGCCTTGAACTCGGGTGCCGCCATGATCCCTCCCGCCAGCTTCAGGTCAAAGTAGCCTGCCCTGGTCCGGACCGGAAGGCACTGCCAGCCCCAGGTGCGTCCACGCCCCTTGCGTCAGCATCCGCCCTCGAGGAGTACGCTGAATCAGCCCCTGCTGAAGCAGGAAGGGCTCGATCACCTCTTCAATGGCGTCTCGGCTTTCCGAGAGCGCCGCCGACAGGGTTTCCACGCCGACAGGTCCGCCTTGATAATGCTCCGCGATCAACCCGAGATACCGCCGGTCGGCGCCGTCTAGACCGAGATGATCGACACCGAGCCGCGTCAGCGCGCTATCGGCCAGCTCCCGCGTCAGGACACCATCGCCCTCGACCAGCGCGAAATCGACGACCCGGCGCAGAAGGCGACCGGCGATGCGCGGCGTGCCCCTGGCGCGTTTTGCGATTTCGCGCGCGCCCCGATCCTCGGCCGAGATGCCCAAAAGCCGGGCCCCGCGCGTCACGATCTCGAAAAGCTCGTCTTCGGTGTAGAACTGAAGCCGGATCGGGATGCCGAAGCGGTCCCGCAGCGGCGTTGTCAGAAGGCCAAGACGTGTTGTGGCGCCGACAAGGGTGAAGGGCTGAAGCTCGATCCGAACGGTTCGCGCCGCCGGGCCCTCACCGATCACGAGGTCGAGTTCGAAGTCCTCGAGCGCCGGATAAAGCACCTCTTCGACCACCGGGTTCAGCCTGTGGATCTCGTCGATGAAGAGCACGTCCCTTGGCTCCAGGTTAGTCAGGATCGCCGCGAGGTCGCCCGCTTTCGCCAGCACCGGCCCGCTCGTCATACGGAAGTTCACGCCAAGCTCGCGTGCCACGATCTGCGCCAGCGTCGTCTTCCCCAGGCCGGGTGGCCCGTGGAATAGGGTGTGATCCATCGCCTCGCCGCGTCGGCGGGCGCTTTCGATAAAGACGCGGAGGTTCGCGCGAGCCTCGGCCTGGCCGATGAACGCGCCAAGCGTCTGCGGTCGCAACGCGCGGTCGGCATCCTCGGGGCGCGGTTCCGGGCGGACGAGAGGGTCAGGTTCGCTCACCTTCTCCTCCATCGACTCGCAAATACTTCTGGGCGAGCTCCAGGGGGCAGCGCCCCCTCGTCCGTCCGCGCTGCCAACAGCGCTATTGTGACGAAGCGGGATCATCCCTTGGGTGCCAGGCGGCGGAGAGCGGCCCGTATCAGGACCGTGGTATCCGCGTCGGGATCGGCACCCGCCGCCTCGGCCACCGCGCCAGCCGCCTCGCCGGGCGCATATCCAAGGTTCTGGAGCGCCGACAGCGCCTCGGCCTGTGCAGAGGCATTCACCGGGGCAGCACGGGGGGTGGTCTCGATCACCTCACCGTCGTCATCGGGCAGTCGCGGCGCGCTGCCTGTCCCGAGCGCCATCATCGCCGGCGCCTTGCCCTTCAACTCGTTCACCGCCCGCTGCGCGATCTTCGGGCCGACGCCGGGCGCGGCCTTGATCGCGTTCCAGTCGCCAAGGGCGATGGCGCGGGCCACGCCGTCGGGTCCAAGCGTGCCGAGAATGGCCATGGACGCTTTAGCCCCGATCCCCTGCACCCCCATCAGAAGCCTGTGCCATTCCTTCTCGACCAATGTCGGAAAGCCGAAGAGTTGCAGCAGATCTTCGCGCACGACCAGTTCGGTATAAAGCGCCGCCGCCTCACCCACGGGCGGAAGGCCGGCCAGCGTCCGGTCGCTGACATGGACGACATAACCCACGCCCTTCACGTCGATCAGGACGTGGTCCATGCCCCTGTGATCGATCCGCCCTGCGATGCGCCCGATCATGACCTTACGCCTGCAAGCCGGGCGAGGGTCTGCGAGACATGCGCATGACAAATCGCGATGGCAAGCGCGTCGGCGGCGTCCGGGCCGGCGATCTCGACCCCCGGCAACTGCATCCGCACCATGTGGTCCACCTGCCGCTTGTCGGCATGACCTACCCCCACGACGGCCTTCTTCACGGCGTTCGGCGCATACTCTCCCACGACGATCCCGGCGCGCGAGGGCACCAGCATGGCGATGCCGCGGGCCTGCCCCAGCTTCAGCGTCGCCGCGCCGTCGCGGTTCACGAAGGTCTGCTCCACAGCCGCGGCGTCAGGGGCGAAGCGCGTGAAGACCTCGGTCAGTTCTTCGAAGAGACGTGCGAGGCGTGCGCCCAGAGCACCCTGCTCGGTCCGGCAGACGCCGTTCGCTACGTGCGACAGACGGGATCCCGAAACATCGACGATCCCCCATCCCAGAGCCCGCAGCCCCGGATCCAGCCCCATGACGCGCATGTTCCCGCCCTGCTCGTTCGCCTTTTCCCGAGGGAGTAGCACGAAACGCGAACACGGTCCAAGGACATTGCGCGAGGCGCGGGCGAGCGTCAAATAACCTGGCTCAAGCGGCAGGGCGCCGAACTGCTTAAATGCGTGGCATTTTGGCACCTGCCGATTGTCGCCGTTACGCTTCCAATTCTAATCGGTAGGCGTCGCCAAAGCTTCATTTTTTCAAGTTTTGCAACGATCGTCCCACGGCATGAGACTCATGCTCCAAACGCATGACGGTCATGCATTTTCTCGTCTTGCTCGAAGTCGAAAACACGCCTAACTGCCCGGCTGCAATTCAACTCCGAAGGACTCTTCCAATGGCCAACGTACACGTCTCTCCCGTCGTGACCGGCTTCGGCGACCGCTCCGCCCTCTCGCTCGCGACCCTCGTGTCGCGGCTGATCGCCTGGAACGACGCCCGCCGGACCCGCATCATCCTGTCCCGTCTCAGCGCTCACGAGTTGAACGACATCGGCCTGACCCGTGGCGACATCGACCTGATCCGCTGAACGCGACCAAGGCTGCGAACAAAAAGAAAGGCCGTGTCCTGCGACACGGCCTTTCCTTGTGCGACCGAAGAAATTTCGCCGGACGCCTCCGGCATTGGTTCTATCGCACGAGGGAACTGAATTTCTGGGACAACCACAGCGTCAGAGGGTCCGCCACCATCACGAAGGCGCCGCCCTTCTCGATCGCAGAACCCTGCGACAGGGCATCGACACGCTCGGCATAGGCCGCCGAGCCGATCTGCGAGTGCAGGAAGCCCTTGAACGCCATGAGGACGATTACGACCATCGCCACGCCGCGCAGTGTGCCGCGATTGCCGCGACGCTTCGGCTTGGCGATGACTAGGCCATCGCTGTTCACCGAGGTGACATAGCCTTGCGAAAGCTTGGAGTGACGCCGACTTATCCGGCGCATCCGGCGATCGAATTCTTCAAACTGAGAAGCAGACATATGGCAGGCTCCAGGACGCCGTCATTTGACCCGGCGTCTGTCAGGTATATGCCGGAATGTGGCAGTATTAAGGCGTAAGTGACCGGAAAGCCTAGACTTCGTTAAGAATTGGGGTCTTTTCGGGTCAGCGAGAGCGTTGTCCAGTCAACAATGTCGTCCCGATGGGCAAGACTGAATCCAGCCTGCTCATAGTGTGACACTACGGATTCCGCCTGATCGACAAGTATGCCGCTCAGAATCGCCGTCCCACCCGGAGCGATGACGCGCGCCATGTCCGGCGCCAGATCAATCAGCGGACCCTTGAGGATATTCGCCAGCACCAGGTCGAACGGTCCGGCAAGGCGCGAATGGTCTAAGCCCACGGCCTCGACGGTTTCGACGCGGCCGGAAAGCCCGTTGGCGTCCAGGTTGACGCGCGCCACTTCGACCGCCACCGGGTCGATGTCCGACGCGACAACCTCGGCATCCCAGACCGACGCCGCCGCCATGGCGAGGACGGCAGTGCCGCACCCAATGTCGGCGATACGAGACGGGCGGATGCCCTCGTCCTTCATCCGGTCGACGGCTCGCAGGCAGCCAAGCGTCGTGCCGTGGTGTCCGGTGCCGAAGGCCATCGCCGCCTCGATCAGAAGGGCAACGCGGCCTGCGGGGACGCGGTCTGCATCATGGCTTCCATAAACGAAGAAACGCCCGGCCTCGACGGGCTTCAGCTCACGCTTGACGTGGGCCACCCAGTCGGTGTCGGGCACCTCGGACACCGTGAAGGTTCGGGCGCCCTCCGTGGCTGCCAAGAGCGCCAGCGCCACCTCGTCCGGCCTATCCTCAAAATAGACCCCCACCTCCCAGGTGTTCGAGCCATCCTCGATCTCGAAGATGCCGACGCCGAAGGGATCGAGAACCTCGAGCGCCTCGACAAGAGCCTCGGCGCGGGCACGGTCGTTCAGGGTTGTCAGCGCGGTCCAGGTGCTCATGGACCGCGCCTAGGCCTGGCTGTGTCCGCCGTCAAGCACCCACGCCGGTGCCGATCGGACAGGTCACCCCGGTGCCGCCGACGCCGCAATAGCCGTTGGGGTTCTTGGCGAGGTACTGCTGGTGATAATCCTCGGCGAAGAAGAACTCAGGCGCCTCGCGGATCTCCGTCGTCACGGCGCCGTAGCCGGCCGCGTTCAGCCGAGGTCCGAACGCTTCCTTCGATGCCTCGGCAGCCTCTTTCTGAGCGTCGGTGTGCCAATAGATCGCCGAGCGGTACTGCGTTCCCGCGTCGTTGCCCTGCCGCATCCCCTGGGTCGGATCGTGACCCTCCCAGAAGGTTCGAAGAAGGTCATCATAGGAAATCACCGACGGGTCATACACGACACGCACGGCCTCAGTGTGACCCGTGCGGCCCGAACAGACTTCCTCGTAGGTCGGATTGGGCGTGTAGCCCCCGGCGTATCCAACCATCGTCGAGACGACGCCGTCCAGCTTCCAGAACATCCGTTCCACGCCCCAGAAGCAGCCCATGCCGAAGACCGCGACCTCCATCCCCGCAGGAACGTCGGCGGACAGCGGCGTGCCATAGACGAAATGCGTTTTTGCCGTCGAGACGGGCTGCGAGCGACCCGGCAGGGCGGCGTCGGGGCTGACCATCTCGCTCTTCTTCCGCAGCATCTGGAACATCGTGTGTCCTTTCATTGACCTGCTACAGATATAGGCCTCGCGGGCCTGGCTTTCTACTCGGCAGATACCGTGCGCAGCCTAGTGAAGATCGTCTCGTTGCCCTCCGTCGGATGACGCGGGATGAGCAGGGCGAGAAGCAGCGAGGCAAGGGCCAGAAGTGCCGCGAACCCGAAGACGGCGCTCGGAGAGACTATCCAGGCGTAGCCGAGGGAGGCGGGCAGGACGACCGCGGCGATGTGATTGATCGTGAACGACACGGCAGCGGTCGGAGCGATATCGGACGTGGTTGCGATCTTCTGGAAGTAGGTGCGCTTTGCGAAGGCCAACGAAAAGAAGAGGTGGTCGAGCACATAGAGCGTCGCTGCCACCCAGGCCGGCCAGCCGAAGACGTAGACGCCTCCGTAGGCCAGGAAAACGAAGAACAGACCCGCGTATTCGAAGACGAGGACATTGCGTTCGCCCCACCTCGCCAGCCCGCGTCCCATCAGCGGCGCAAGCGCCATGTTCGCGATGTAGTTCACCAGGAAGAGCGCAGTTAGCTGGTGCACCTCGAACCCGAAGCGCTCGACCATCATGAAGGCCGCGAAGACAAGGAAGATTTGGCGGCGCGCGCCGGTAATGAACTGAAGCGCGTAGTATAGCCAATAGCGCCTGCGCAGCACTAGCCTCTTGGTCTGTTCCTCGGCCTCGAAATTCTGGAAGGCCGCGAGGCAGTAGACGGCAATGGCGACGCAGGCACCGCCCGAGACGAGGTAGACCGTGTCATAGCCGAGATCGAAGACTTCCCACGTCGCCACGAGCAGTCCGTAGGACACGAGCGACGCCGCCGAGCCAACTGCAACAAGCCAGCCAAGAACTTGAGGCGCACGCTCTTTCGGAAGCCACTGAAGCTGAAGCGACTGGTAGACGGCTTCGAAGAAATGGAACCCGACCGAGGACACGAGCGTCACGGCGAGGAGACCTCCGAACGTCGGAAACCACGCCGTCACCGCGGTCGCGAGACCAAGCGTCACCAAAGACAGAAGCGCGATGGACTGCTCGCGCATCACGACGAGGATCGGGATGATCGCGATGGCGAGAAATCCCGGTATCTCGCGCACCGTGTGAAGCCAGCCAATCTCGACGCCGGTGAAGGCTGCCCGCTCGACCACGAAGTTGTTCAGAAGCGCGCTCCAGGTCGAAAAGGCGAGCGGCATGGCAATGGCCATGAGGACCAGCAAGGTCACCGGCCTCTGCCGAAGGGGAAGCGTCCGGGTCTGGTTCAGGGAGAGTGCGCGCATCGCTCGGCGATTACGCCCTTGGCCTGCCATTCACCAGAGCTTGTGATCGCCGCGGACGAGTTCAGTCGGGGTTAACTTCCTTTGGGCTATCCGGGGCAGATGATGCGCCTCGTCCTTGTCGCCACCGCCCTTTTCCTTCTCGTCGTCCCCGCCTTCGCCGGACCGCCGGACCGCATCTCGATCCTGATGGGTTCCTATCACGCCGACGCGAGTTTCGATTTCGAGCAGACCAATCCGGGCCTCTTCCTCGACTGGGACAACCCCTTCGGCACGACGGTCACCGTCGGCGTCTATCGCAACTCTTACGGCAGACGGTCGCTTGCGCTGTCGGCCTCTCGAACGATCTTTCAGCGCGGAAGGGCGAGCCTCGATGGATTCGTGGGCTTGGCGCATTATCCGGGCGAAGGTCACAAGGTGCCGATCGCCATCGGCGACGTGGTACCGATCGCGGGGCTGAAGCTGCGCTATGGAAAGGCATTCGCCCTCATGATCCCCGGCGACGGCAAGACGACCGACGCCATCTTCGCCTATGGACTGAGCTTCGACCTTGGGCATCAGTAAAAGCTCTGTGGATCGATGTCGACCGACAGTCGGAAGTCACCCGGGAGCTTGATCTGCGCGATCCAGCGGGCCAGCGCCGGCTGCAGAGGCGCGCCCTTGTCTGCCTTGACCAGAAGCCGGACCCGATGGCGTCCCCGGATGCGCGCAATCGGTGCGGCGGCGGGGCCATAGACCTGCGCTCCGATGCGGCGCAACGGCTCTGTCCGGGCGGCGAGGGCCTTGCCTACGTCGAAGACCTGCTGGATGTCGGTCGACGACAGGACGATCCCTGCCATGCGGCCGTAGGGTGGAACGCCGGCATGACGCCGCTCGGCGGCCTCCGTGCGCCAGAACTCCTCCTCGTCACCCGAAAGGATGGCTCGGATCACCGGGTGCTCGGGCTGGAAGGTCTGGAGAAGAGCAAGACCGGGACGCTCGGCGCGCCCAGCCCGTCCGGAAACCTGGCGCATCAACTGGAACGTCCGCTCGGCCGCCCGAAGGTCCGAGCCTTGCAAACCGAGGTCCGCGTCGATCACTCCGACAAGCGTCAGAAGCGGGAAATTGTGCCCCTTTGCGACGATCTGGGTGCCGATGACGATGTCCGCGCCACCCTCGGCGATTTCCTCGATTCGCGCCTTCAGCGCGCGGGCCGACCCGAACAGGTCGGACGACAGGACCGAAACGCGCGCGTCGGGAAACAGAGCCGCCACCTCCTCGGCCAGTCTCTCAACTCCGGGGCCGACCGGGGCAAGGCGGTCCTCGGCCTCGCATGACGGACACTTGGCCGGGATCGGTTTCGTCTCGCCGCACTGATGGCAGACCAGTCGCTTCTGAAAGCGGTGCTCGACCATCCGAGCGTCGCAGTGATCGCAGCCGATCTGGTGGCCGCAGGCGCGGCAGATCGTGACCGGCGCATAGCCGCGCCTGTTCAGGAACAGAAGCGACTGCTCCCCTGCCTCGATCCGCGCCCGCACTTCCCGGGCAAGCGTGTCCGAAATCCAGCGGTTCGACGGCAGCGGCTCATTGCGCATGTCGATGGCCCGCATCTGGGGCAAGACAGCCTCTCCGAAGCGTGTCGTCAGCGTCAGGCGCGCGTACTTCCCAGCCTCGACATTGGCCCAGGATTCCAGCGATGGCGTGGCCGAGGCCAGCACCACCTGCGCGTTTTCGATCGAGGCGCGCAGCACCGCCATGTCGCGCGCATTATAGAGAACACCGTCCTCCTGCTTGTAGGACGTGTCGTGTTCTTCATCGACGACGATCAGCCCGAGGTCGCGGAACGGCAGGAACAGGGCCGAACGTGCGCCGACGACCAGATCCGCACCGCCCTCGCCCACCATGCGCCAGGCGCGGCGGCGCTCGGTCATGGTGACGCCCGAATGCCACTCGGCGGGACGCGCGCCGAAGCGATCCTCGACCCGGTTGAGAAAGCCCGCGGTCAAAGCGATCTCGGGCAGAAGCACAAGGGCCTGCCGCCCGGCGCGCAGGCAGGCGGCGACGGCTTCGAGGTAGACCTCCGTCTTTCCCGAACCAGTGACGCCCTTGAGGAGGGTCGTGCCGTAACTGCGCGAGGCGACGCCCGCCGTAAGGACATCCGCCGCAGCCTGCTGTTCGTCGGTCAGGGCCTGGCGCGACGCGTCCGGATCGAGCCGGGGATAGGCCGTATCGCGCGGGCTCTCCTCCTCGGCGATGACGCCCTGCTTCACGAGACCCTTGACCACTGTCGTCGAAACACCCGCCGTCTCGGCAAGCTCACCTAGCGTGAAGGCAAGACCGCCGTAATCGTCGAGAACCGCCATCACCTTGCGCCGCGCATCCGTCCACCGATCCGGCGCCTCGTTGGTGCCCCGGCGATACACGATGCGCATCGACGGCGGGTCGCCCAGACCCGGAGAGCGCGTGGCGAGCCGAAGCATCGCCGGCATTGGCGTCAGAGTGTATTCGGCCGCGCGCAGAAGGAACTGCCGCATCTCCTCGCGCATCGGTGCGGCATCGAGTACGCGAATGACGCTGCGCACCTTCGCAAGGTCATAGCCGCCCTCGCCTCCGCTCCAGACGACCCCCAGAACCTTGCGCGGGCCAAGCGGCACCTCGACGAAAGCGCCCTGAAAACAGCCACCTTCGGGAGCCTTGTAGTCGAGCGTTCGGTCCAGGGGCTGGGTCGTCAGGACCGAGATCAGGTCGCCTTCGTCGAAGAATCCCGGCACGCGTTCCCGGCCCTTTCCGCTCAGAACGGGGGTTCAGCCCCCCGTGTCGTTGCGCTATCACTGCCACGAAACCCCGACGCTGCGCCAGAGAGGGCCCTCATGAAATTCTTCGTCGATACCGCCGACATAGACGCCATCCGCGAGCTTCACGAGCTTGGCATGGTCGATGGCGTGACCACGAACCCGTCGCTGATCGCCAAGTCCGGCCGCGACATCAAGGAGGTCACCAAGGAAATCTGTGACATGGTCGCGGGTCCGGTCAGCTCCGAAACGGTCGCGCTCGACTCCGAGACCATGATTGCCGAGGGCCGGGAACTGGCCAAGATCGCGGACAACATCGTCATCAAGGTTCCACTGACGTGGGACGGGCTGAAGGCCTGCAAGGTCCTGACGGGCGAGGGCCGAATGGTCAACGTCACGCTCTGCTTCTCGGCGAACCAGGCGATCCTCGCGGCCAAGGCCGGGGCCACCTTCGTGTCGCCCTTCATCGGACGCCTCGACGACCTCAACCTCGACGGCATGGACCTGATCGCCGACATTCGCGAGATTTACGACAACTACGACTTCGAGACCCAGATCCTCGCCGCCTCGATCCGCTCGGCCAACCACATGAGCGAAGCCGCGAAGATCGGCGCCGACGTGGCGACCGCCCCGCCGGACGTCATCAAGAAAATGGTCGCGCACCCGTTGACCGACAAGGGCCTCGAGGGCTTCCTGAAGGACTGGGCGAAGACAGGTCAGAAGATCCTCTGAAGAAGATCAGGAGGGGAGCTTCGCGACCTCGGCCGCAAAATCCTCGCCGCGCTTCTCGAAGTTGTCGTACTGGTCGAAGCTGGCGGCGGCGGGCGCCAGAAGAACCGTTTCGCCCGCCTGAGCCTCTGCGGCGGCGCGGGCGACGGCGACCGCCATCGTTTCGCAGACCTCGTGCGGGGTCTCAGAGATCTCCAGCGCCGTCTCACGCGCATGACGGCCAATGACGTAGGCCTTCACGACGTGGTCGAGGTGCCCCTTCAGGGGAGCAAGCCCACCTTCCTTCAACTGCCCGCCAACGATCCAGCGGATGCGTTCGAATGCGTCCAGCGCGCACTGCGCGGCGTCCGTGTTCGTCGCCTTCGAGTCGTTGACGTAGGTGACGCCGCCCTTCTCGGCGACGATCTGGCTCCGGTGCGGCAGGCCTTCGAACGTGCGGAAACCTTCCTCGATCTGCTTCGGCGAAAGGCCTAGGGCGCGAAGTGCGCCGTAGGCCGAACAGGCATTCTGGTGGTTGTGCGCACCCGGTAGTCCCCTGATGCCGCGAAGATCGACAGAGGCGACTTGCCGCGCCTTTCGGGTCTCTGACAGGAACCCTTTGCGCGCGCAGACCGACCAACCCGGACCCTCGAGCTTGCGGTCCACGGACACGCGGATCACGCGGTCGTCGCCCGGTCCTTCGCCCATCTGGTTGGCCAGGTAGCGGCCCTCGACCTCGTCCACGCCGATCACGGCGCGGTCGGGTCCGCCTTCGGCGAAGAGGCGTCGCTTGGCGGCGAAATAGCCGCCCATCCCCGCGTGCCGGTCGAGATGATCGGGCGAGAGGTTGGTGAAAACCGCCACGTCGGGCGTCAGCGCCCGGGCCAGGTCGGTCTGATAGGACGACAGTTCCAGCACAACGACGCCAGCGTCGCCCGGCGGTTCGATGTCGAGGACGCCGCGCCCGATGTTGCCGGCAAGCTGCGACTCGCGGCCAGCGGCGAGAAGGCAATGGTGGATCAGCGCCGAGGTCGTCGACTTGCCGTTCGATCCGGTCACCGCGACGACGCGGGGCGGGATGTCGAAGCTGTCCCAGTCAGGGGTGGCGAGCGATCGGAAGAACAGGCCGATGTCGTTGTCGACCGGCACGCCCGCGTCGATGGCCGCGGCGATCCAGCGGTTCGGCTCGGGGTATAGGTGCGGGATGCCTGGGCTGACGATCAGGGCGGCGACCCCGTGCCAGGCCTCGCGGCGCGAGGGGTCGTGCAGGGTGAAACCTTCTGCCGCCGCCTTGTCCCTTGCATCCTCGCTGTCGTCCCAAAGCAGCGGCTCGCCGCCGCCGGCCTTCAGCGCACGCGCGGCGGACAGGCCCGACCGTCCCAGTCCCAGGACAGCGATCCGAACGCCTTCGACACCGCGCACCGGGATCACGCGGACGCTCCCTGACCGAGACACTCGGGGGAGCAGCCGGCCTCCCGCGCGCAGCACGAATTGAGCACAGCGCGCATCAGCCCTCGCTCGTGTCGTCGGTCTCGAACTGACCGGAAAGCTTTCGCCACAGGATGCCCCAGTACATGCCCACGGCCAGCACGACCGAGAGCGCCAGAAGGGCCAGCCAGGTGTTCGCCGTCGGGTTCTCGAGGCTGAGCCAGCCGAAGTCCGACGCGACCCAGACCAGCGCCGCGACGAGGGCGAGGATCAGGACGACGCCCACGCCGCCGATCCCGCGCAGGACGGCGGTGAAGAACAGGACGTAGGCGATCAGAAGTACGACCCCGCCCAGGACGACCAACGGCATCTGCTCGTCCCACTGCGCCATCGCCCACCTGACATAGTTGAGGTCGGTCGGGTTGTAGGTCGCGGCAAGAAGGACGAAGGCGACCAGCCAGCGGATGACGAAGCCCATGATCTTACCTCACTTTCAGCGTAGCCAGGCCGACGAGAGCCAGGATCAGCGCGATGATCCAGAAGCGGATCACGATCTGCGGCTCGGACCAGCCCTTCTTCTCGAAATGATGGTGGATCGGCGCCATCAGGAAAACCCGTTTTCCGGTACGCTTGAAGTAGGCCACCTGGATGATGACCGACAGCGCCTCGACAACGAAGAGGCCGCCGATGATCGACAGGACGATCTCGTGCTTCGTCGCGACGGCGATGGCCCCCAGGGCGCCGCCCAAGGCCAGGGACCCCGTGTCCCCCATGAAGACAGCGGCGGGGGGAGCGTTGTACCAGAGGAACCCCAATCCGCCGCCGATGAGACCTGCCGCGAAAATCAGGATTTCGCCCGTGCCGGGGACGTAGTTGATCCCGAGGTATTCGGTGAAGTCGGTGCGGCCCACGGAATAGGCGATGATGCCAAGCGAGCCGGCCGCGATCATCACAGGCATGACGGCAAGGCCGTCGAGGCCATCGGTCAGGTTCACCGCATTGGCCGACCCGACAATGACAAGCATCGCGAAGGGCACGAAAAGCAGGCCGAGATTCACCAGACCGCTGACGACCGGAATCGCGAGCTGGTTCGTGAGGGACTCGGGATGCAGCCAGGCGGCCCAAACGCCAGCGACGGCGGCGATGGCGAAGCCGATCGCAAGCCGCGTGCGCCCCGAGATGCCGGCGTGAGTGTGCTTCGTGACTTTCTGATAGTCGTCCGTGAAACCGATCAGCCCGAAGGCCAGGGTCACGAAGAGGATCATCCAGATGAATCCTCCGTCGAGCCGCGCCCATAGAAGCGTCGAGGTCATCAGCGCGCCGAGGATCAGCACACCGCCCATCGTCGGCGTGCCCGCCTTCGTGGTCAGGTGGCTGGCGGGACCGTCGTCGCGGATCGGCTGGCCGCGCTTCTGCTTCGACTTCAAAAGATTGATGAGGGGCCGGCCGAACAGGAAGCCGAAGATCAGCGCCGTGAAGAAGGCGCCCCCTGCCCGGAACGTAATGTAACGGAAGAGGTTGAAGAAATCGCCGCCGTCCGAAAACGCGGTGAGCCAGTACAGCATCTATGCCAGTCCCTTTTCCTCTTCCCGGTCCGTCACGCGTGACAGCTTGCGCAGCGCGTCGACGACCAGGCTGACCTTCGACCCCTTCGATCCCTTCACCAGCACGACGTCGCCTGCCCCGATGAGACGGTGCGCGATATGTGCGAGTTCGGGCGCCGTCTCGACCCACCGCCCGCGCTTGTGCGCCGGCAGGGCCTCATAGAGCGCCCGCATCCTGCGACCCACGCATTCGACGCGGTCGATCTTCTCCATCGCCGGATGAGAGGCGAGTTCGGCATGGAGGGTCAGCTCCTCGACACCCAGTTCCAGCATGTCGCCCAGGATGGCGATGCGACGGCCCCGCCCGCGCCCGTCCTGCGTGGCACCAGTCGGCATCTGCGCCAAGACCTCGAAGGCGGCCGTCATGGACGCGGGGTTTGCATTGAAGGCGTCGTCGATCAGGTCGGCGGTCAGATCCTCGACCTGGTCCAGCACCAATGTCTCGCGCTGGCCTCGTCCCGCCGGTGCGCGCCACAGGCCGATATCGCAGGCAGCGATGTCGGTGTCGACGTCGAGCACGAGGGCTGCGCCGTAGACCGCGAGGGCGTTCATGGCGAAATGTCGACCCGGCGCGCCCACCTTCAGGATGAAGGACCGTCCTCCGAAGTGGCCCTCGACGACGCTGGCCGTGGCGCAGAGCGTTACGCTGTCGGCCCGCAAGGCGGCGTCGGCGTGCTCGCCGAACCCGATGCGCCGCGCGGCGTGCAGCTTCGCGCCGGCGTTCAGGATCGGCGCGGTCTCGACATCGGCGTTGAACAGCGCCGTTCCGCCAGGTTCGAGCCCGCGAAAGATCGCCGCCTTCTCCTCGGCGATGGCCTCGACGCTGTCGAAGGCCTCGAGATGCGCCGCAGCCACAGTGGTCACGATGGCGACATCGGGTCGGGCCAGGCGGGCCAGCGGCTCGATCTCGCCGGGGTGGTTCATCCCGATCTCGATGACCGCGAAATCCGTGTCGCTAGGCATCCGCGCCAGTGTCAGCGGAACGCCCCAGTGGTTGTTGTAGCTCGCTTCGGCGGCATGGGTGCGGCCCTGCGCGGACAGCACGTGGCGCAGCATCTCCTTCGTCGAGGTCTTGCCGGCCGAACCGGTGATGGCGACCACCTTGGCCGATGTGCGCTCCCGCGCCGCCGCTCCGAGGAGTTCCAGCGCGGCGAGGACATCGGGAACGACCAGAAGGCACGCATCCGCATTCACACCCTCAGGCACGCGCGATACGAGAGCGGCCGCGGCCCCTCGGTTCAAGGCATCGGCGACGAAGTCGTGACCGTCTCGAACGTCCGTCAGCGCCACGAACAGGTCACCCGGCTTCAGCGTGCGCGTGTCGATGGACACACCCGTCGCGGTCCAGGCAGGACCAAGCGCCTCGCCTCCCGTCACCGCGCGGGCGGCAGCGGACGTCCAGAGCGGGGAGGTCACAGGCCCTTCCCGTCCAGCGCCGCGACGGCAACGCTGGCTTGTTCGGCATCGTCGAAGGGAAGGATGGCGTCTCCGACGATCTGACCCGTTTCGTGGCCCTTGCCCGCGACGAGAAGGGTGTCGCCGGGGGACAAGGCATCGACGGCTCGCAGGATCGCCTCGGCACGGTCGCCGACCTCGGTGACCTCCGCTGCGCCAAGCCGCGTGCCGGCCAGGACCTCGGCCCGGATCAGCGCGGGGTCCTCCGAGCGGGGGTTGTCGTCGGTAACGAAGACAATGTCGGCATGATCGGCGGCGGCGCGCCCCATCAGCGGGCGCTTGCCCTTGTCGCGGTCGCCGCCAGCACCGAAGACGACGACGAGGCGACCGAGGACGTGCGGCCTCACTGCCCTCAGCGCCGTCGCCAAGGCGTCGGGAGTATGTGCGTAGTCGATGAAGACCGTCGCTCCGTTCTCGCGCCGCGCGGCGAACTGCATCCGCCCGCGCACGGTCTGAAGCGTGTGCATCGTGTCGAAGGTCTCTTCCGGCTCGGCGCCCGTCGCGATGCAAAGGCCGGCGGCGATGAGCGCGTTCTCGGCCTGGAAGCCGCCGATGAGACCCATGCGCACCTGCCGGATGCGGCCGCCCCATTCGAAGCGCAGCTCCTGCCCCGTCGCGTCGAATCTCTGGCCCAGGATCTGAAGCGCCGCGCGGCGGTCGCGTCCCACGGTCAGCACGTCGAGACCGCGAAGGTCGGCCACCTCGGCCATCCGCGGGCCCCAGGCGTCGTCGATGTTGATTACGGCTGCCGCATCCTCGGGCAGCACGCGGTCGAAGAGCCCGGCCTTGGCGGCAAAATAGTCCTCGAAGTCGGCGTGGTAGTCGAGGTGATCCTGGCTGAGATTGGTGAAGGCCCCGGCCGACAGGCGCACCCCGTCCAGCCGCCGCTGCGCCAGCCCGTGGGAGGACGCCTCCATCGCCATATGCGTGACGCCGGCCTCGGCCATCTGCGCCAGTGCGCGGTGCAGCGTGATCGGCTCGGGCGTCGTGTGGCGGAGGGGCATGGTGAAGGCGCCCTCGATGCCGGTCGTGCCCACGCTCGCCGCCTCTGCGCCCATCTCGGTCCAGAGCTGCCGGGTGAAGCTGGCCACGCTCGTCTTGCCGTTGGTGCCCGTGACGGCGACCTGGACGTCGGGCTGGTCCTCGAACCAGAGCGCTGCGGCGAAGGCGAGCGCCTCGCGCGGTTCCTCGACGACGATGAGCGGCACGCCGCTCTCCGCCAGAACGTCCTGAGCGATCTCGACGCCCTTGCGGTCGGTGAGGACCGCGCCCGCCCGCTGTCGCACGGCGTACTGGATGAATTCGCCGCCATGCACCTTCGCGCCGGGCAACGCGGCGAAGAGATGACCTTCCGACACGTCGCGGCTGTCGACGGACAAGCCTGTCACACGGGCACCGGCCACGTTCTTCGCCGTCAGCCCGAGCTCGGCCAGTGTCTTGGTCTTTGGCCGGGTCTGCATCCGGTTCGTGCCCCGCTTCAGTTCCGCGCCAGTGTTACACCTTCGACCGCAGAAGGTTCAACGCCGGGTGCCAACCCCAGGAGAGGAGCCGCCCGCCGGATTACTTCAGCCGCCACGGGCACTGCGGTCCAGCCAGCCGTGCGCCTCGGTTCCGAGCCGCTGGTCTCGACGGGTTCGTCAAGCGTGACGACAAGGACATATTTCGGATCGTCGGCCGGAAAGACCCCGGCGAAGGTGGCGATGACCTTGTCCTCGTAATATCCGCCCTGCGGCTTCGGCTTGTCCGCCGTCCCGGTCTTGCCCGCGACGCGGTAGCCCGGAACCTCGGCCAGCGTCGCCGTGCCGCGCTGGACGACCTGGCGCAGGAACTCGCGCATCTGCTTCGAGGTGTTCTCGCTGACGACCTGCCTGCCCCGGACCGGCGCGTCCTGCACCAGGAGCGTGGGGTTCACCTCGTGGCCGCCATTCAGGAGCGTCGCGTAGGCGGTCGCAAGGTGGAGCGGAGACGCCGACATGCCGTGCCCGTACGAGATCGTCATCGCATGGATTTCGGACCAGGTCTTCGGAAGCAGCGGTTTTGCGCCCGGCGCCTCGATCAGCTCGACCTGCGTCGGCGCGAACAGGCCGAGACGCCCAAGAAAGTCCTGTTGCCTCTCCGGACCGATCATCATCGCGATCCGCGCGGTGCCGATGTTGGACGACTCGACGATCACGTCCTCGACCGTCAGCGCAGGTCCGTGGTCGTAGAGATCATGGATGCGGTGACGGCCCCACGTCAGCGGGCCCTTGGTGTCGATCCAGGTGCTGCGGCTGACGAGCCTTTCCTCTATCCCTTGCGCGGCGGCGAAGATCTTGAAGGTAGAGCCGAGTTCGTAGACACCCTGCACCGCTCGGTTGAACAAAGGGCTTTCCGCCGGATCGCCCTTGACGAGAGGGCGGGGCCGGTCGTTCGGGTCGAAGTCGGGCAGGCTCGCCATCGCGAGGATCTCGCCGTTCTGCGCGTCCATGAGGATCGCCGCGGCCCCCTTGGCGTTCATCAGCCGCATTCCGCCTGCAAGGACACGCTCGACCGCAGCTTGCACGGTGAGGTCGAGAGAAAGGCGCAGGGGCACGTCGCCGCGGCCCGGATCGCTCAGGGTCTCGTCCATCGCGCGTTCGATGCCGGCCACACCGATCAACTCGGCCGAGGTGACGCCTTCCCGGCCGAATCCCGCGCCTCCCAGGATGTGGGCCGCGAGACGGCCGTTCGGATAAAGCCGCATCTCGCGCGGACCGAACAGAAGTCCGGGGTCGCCGATATCGAAGACGGCCTGCTGCTGCTCGGGACTGATGCGCCGTTTGATCCAGATGAATTTGCGCTTGCCGGTAAACTGCTTGATCAGCTTTCCGGCATCGAGGTCGGGGAAGATCGCCGCCAGCTCGCGCGCCGACCGCTCGGGGTCGATCATCTGCGGTGGCTGCGCGTAAAGCGAATGCGTGGTGAGGTTGGTGGCCAGGATGCGACCGTTGCGGTCGGTGATGTCCGCGCGGGCCGCCACGATCTGGGCGCCGCTTGCCAGCGCGCGAGGCTCGGCGGGATCGGATGCGGCAAGGACCGACATCTTCATGCCGACCATGAAGAAGGCGCAGAGGAAGACGATACCAAGGACCAGGAGACGGCCTTCAGCCCGTTGACGTTGTTCGTCGCGATCGGCTTCGTGACGCGCTGCGAGGTTGGCGCGTTCGATGGCGTCGGGATTCTCGCCCGCGCGCCGGGCGGCCAGGATTTCGAGCGAGAGGGCGCAGCGGCGTTCGGCTCATTGCTCCTCCCTCTGCATGACGTCCTGCACATTGGTGAGGGGGTACGCGATTTCGTCGATCCGACCAAAGTGTTCCGGCCGCAGCGGGAGAAGTCCGAGCCGATCGAAGTTGAGGTCGGCGAGGTCTGCAAGCCGATCGGGACGGTTCAGGTAAGCCCACTCGGCCCGCAGGACGCCGGCCCGCTCGCGAAGGTCGGCGATCTCGGTCCGCAGGTCACGCACCTCTCGCAGACGCGCCTGGGTTTCGTAGTTCTGGCGATAGGCCCAGACGGCCAACGCCATGACGAAACACGCGGTCACGATCGAGATGAGCGATCTCATGCGGCCCCCACCAGCTTTGGCAGCCCGAGCTTGCGGCGGTCGACACGCCCGGCGGGGACGTCGGTGCGACGGCCGACGCGCAGTTTCGCGGAGCGCGCGCGGGGATTGCGCGCGGTCTCGGCGGACGTCGGCGCGATTGCCTTGTTGCGGGCCTCGAAGCGGGGGGCCTCGGCCTCGGTTTCGGGCAGGTGCCGGCTGACGCCGCCCGCCGTGCCGGCGCGCTCCTGGAAGAAGCGCTTCACGACCCGGTCTTCCAGCGAGTGGAAGCTGACGACCGCAAGCCAGCCACCCTCCACAAGGGCGCGCTCGGCCGCTTCGAGTCCGTCCACAAGTTGACCGAATTCGTCATTCACCGCGATCCTCAGCGCCTGAAAGGTGCGCGTGGCCGGGTGGCTCTGGCCCGGCTTCGGTCGCGGCAGGACGGCTTCCACGACCCGCACGAGGGCACCGGTCGTGGCAATCGGCGCGTCCTGCCGCGCTTTCACGATGGCCCGCGCGATGGCACGAGACGCCCGCTCTTCGCCATAGTGATAGAGAATGTCCGCCAGATCCTCTTCCTTCGCGGAGGCCACGAGGTCGGCCGCACTCGGCCCCTCCTGGCTCATCCGCATGTCGAGGGGTCCGTCGGACATGAAAGAGAAGCCGCGCTCGGGCGTGTCGATCTGCATCGACGACACGCCCAGGTCGAGGACGACGCCATCGAGAGGCTCGCCCGCATGGTCGTCGAGTTCGGAAAACGTGCCTTCCACCAGCCGAAGCCGGTCGCCGTATTCCGCCGCCCAGTCCTCGGCCAGGCGAAACGCCAGCGGATCGCGGTCGACGCCGATCACCCGGTCCGCCCCGGCGGCGAGAAGTCCGCGCGCGTACCCGCCCGCTCCGAAGGTCCCGTCAAGCCAGATGCCCCGGATCGGCGCACACGCCTCGAGGATGGCGTCGAGCAGGACCGGGATATGTGGGGCTTCGGCGGGGGCGCGGGCAGCGGCGGCCATGATCAGTTGGGCCCCGCCCTGTCGAGAAGCATCCAGACGTCCGCACCCGGTGGCAGCGGTTCCACCGCCTCTTCGACCTGGGCATCCTGCGCTTCGAAGGTCTCGGGCTTCCAGATTCTGGAAGGTGTCGCCCATGGCGATGAAATAGGCCTCGCCGTCGATGCCGATCTTCTGGCGCAGTTTCGCGGGAAGCACGATGCGGCCCGTCTCGTCTACCGATGCCGGCAGGGATTGTCCGTTGAACAGCTTTTCCAGCTTCTTCCTCGCGGGGGCGCCACGCGGAAGGCGCCCGATCTGTTCGTCGACATCGTTGGCCGAGTCGATGGTGAAGCATTCGAGGTAATCGCGGCTCTCGTCGCCATAGACGATGACGAGTTCGGGAGCCTTGCCGTCGGACCAGTTCGGGTCGCAGTCTTCGAGGACACGGCGGAAAGAGGCCGGGATCGACACCCTGCCCTTCGCGTCCACCTTTTGGACGCTTTCGCCTCTGAACCTTCGAACCACTGTCCCGCGGCCCCTTTTTCGGCCCCCTAAAATGCGGAACGGCGGATCGGACTGCTGCCACTGTCCAATCCGCCGCCCTCGTCCCGTTTCCGGGTTTCTCCAGCTGCGCGCGCCACCTGGGGGGATGTCTGCTCGCTCGCGCGCCGGATCTCTGTGTTGGATGAAGCGGGAGCCTGTATGAAACCTGCTCTTTTTTGGTTCTGCCTGGGGTCGTTCGCTGCCCCATTCGCTGTCCCGCGTCATCCGGTGAACATTAAGTGCCATGGGAATTCGTGGTACGCAACAAAAAATTTGGGAACTCATGGGACTACGCCCCGTTGCTTACGTCATGCATTGCCACATATTGTACCTAGATTTGGATTATTGGCTTAACTTAAACTAAATATAGATGTCCCAAAGAGTACCATTTTTTCCCATCAAAGTTACAAGCGATGCGATTTGCGGTGCGCCAAACCGCGAAAATCGCGCGAATCCATGCCTGCCGGGACCGAATCCGAGTCGTTTCCCATGCCGGACCATCCCGTGCGGCAGGGAGGCGACCGCAGGCCGGCAGGCCGCGCGCTTTAAGACCCAGTGCGAAATATTCGGACGTGGCAAGCCTAAGGCGTCAGAAGTCGCGCTTCCCGTAGGCCGCGAGTGCGCGCGCCCTGCCTTCGTCCAATGCGACGACAGGCTCTGGATAGGCATCGTCGGGAGACATGCCCCACCGCTTCGGGATCGCGTCGAAATAGGACAGCGCCGTTTCGGTCGGTGCATCGCGCCCTTCGGCGATCCAGCGATCGCGGTAAACGCCCCTGGGGTCGAAGCGTTCGGCCTGCGTCTGCGGGTTGAAGATGCGGAAGTAGGGTGCGGCGTCCGGCCCGGATCCGGCCGTCCACTGCCAGCCGAGCGCATTCGACGCCGGATCCCAGTCTGCGAGACAATGCTCGAACCAGCGTTGCCCGATGCGCCAGTGCGCCATCAGATGCTTGGTCAGGTAGCTGGCCACGATCATGCGCGCGCGATTGTGCATTCGCCCGGTCACGAACATCTCGCGCATCGCGGCATCCACGAAAGGCACACCCGTGCGGCCTCGCGTCCAGGCCATCACCTCGGCGCGCCGGTCGTCCTCGTTCCAGGGGAAGCCGTCCCAGCCTTCGCGCCAGTTGGCGCTGACGAGGCGCGGCGTGTGCCAGACGAGGTGATAGCCGAACTCCCGCCAGGCAAGCTCTTTCAGGAAGGTCTCGGCGCCCGCCTTGCCGTCGTCGACCGCGCGCATTCCCGCGTACCAGCAGGCGCGGGGCGAAATCTCGCCCCAGGCAAGGTTCTCCGACAAGCCCGATGTCCCATCCTCTGCAACGACGTCGCGGCTCTCCTTGTAGTCATCCAGTCGATGAGCGACGAAGGCGGCGAGGCGGGACGCTGCGCGATCCTCTCCGACGGTCAGGTGCGGTTCGACAACGGCCGCACCGCGACGCATCGGTCCCGCAAATTCCAGGTCTCCAGCTTCTCGCTCTCCGGCCAGCGGTCGGGCGCGTTGAAAACGGGGCGGGGAAGCTGGCGGCCCACGTCACGGTCCCGCACGGACCGCCAGAAGGGCGAGTAGACCTTGTAAAAACCTCCCGCGCCGGTCTCGACGGTCCACGGCTCGAAAAGAACGTGGCCAGGCAGGCTCGCCGCGTCGAGTCCCTGTTCCTCGAGTGCAGCCTTCACCCCCCTGTCGCGCGCGACCTGATCGGGGTCATAGGCCCGGCTCCACCTCACCGCCGTCGCGCCCGTCTCGCGGCAGAGAGCGGACAAGACGTCGGCCGCCTTGCCCCGGCGAAGGATCAGCCGAGATCCCGCCGCCTCGAGAGTCCCCGCCAGATGCGCCACGCCGAGTCCGAAGCGCCACAGGGGGCAGGCGCCGTATCCCTCGAAAACCTCGTCCAGGATGAAGACCGGCAGGACCGGACCAAGTTTCGCTGCCTCGGTCAGCGCCGCGTTGTCGCCCAGCCGAAGATCCTTCCGGACCCACCAGATCGCCGGTGCCGCCATGTCCCCACGTCCCCTTTTCCCGCTCGACCTAGACGCGGACGTGTCCAGGTCAATCGTCAGAGGACGTGGTCCAAAGCCGCGATCAGGCGCGAGACCTCTTCGCTCGTCGTGTAATGCGTGAAGCTGACCCGCAAGACACCGCGCTCGGGGTCGATGCCGAGCGCTTTCAGCGGACGGACGGCATAGAAGTCGCCGCCGCCGGCCCCGATATCGTGCCTCGCCAGTTCGGCGGCCAGAGCCGCACCGGGCCGATCACAATGGATCGCCACCGTCGGCGCCCGCGCCTCGGCTTCGCTTGGGCCCAGAAGCCGGACGTCGTTGCGGTCGGAAAGGAAGTCGAGAAGCGGTTCGAGCAGCGCCGTCTCGCGCCGCCGCATCGCGTCATGCACCTTCGCCGCTCGCTCCCTGGGCGTTCCGTGCGACCCGCCGAGCGACGCGTGGAGGCTGTCGACATAGTCCGCCATGCCGGCGCAGGCCGCGATCTGCGCATGGTCCGGCCCCGCCGGCGTGAAGCGCTTGTAAAGCGCATCGCCGTTGAACCAGTGCCCCTGGTTCGGCAACGCCTCCCCCAGGACGCGGCGGACCACCATGAGCCCCTGGTGCGGACCATAGGTCTTGTAGGCCGAGAACAGGTAGATGTCCGCGCCAAGCGCGCCGACGTCGGGAAACCCATGCGGCGCGTAGCTTACGCCATCGACGCAGGTCACAGCCCCGGCCGCGTGTGCAAGTCGCACGATGGCCGCGACGTCGTTGACCTCGCCCACGACATTCGAGCAATGCGGGAATGGCAGAGAGCTTCGCACCGTCCAACAGAGGTTCGAGCTTCGCCGGGTCGAGATGACCCGTCGCCGGGTCCATCTTCCATTCCCGCACCTCGAAGCCCGTCGTCGGCCAGCCGCCGCCACGCGCCCGAATTCGCCTCGTGATCCTGGTCGGTGACGACGATCGCGGCGCCTTCGGGCAGCCAGCGCCTGAAGGCCTGCGCAAGCACGTAGGTGTTCTGCGAGGTCGACGGCCCGAAGCTGAGTTCGTCGGTCTCGACGCCCAGCATTGCCGCAAGCCGAATTCGGGCCTGGTCCATCTCTTCACCGCCCACGCGGCTTGCGTCGAAGGGTCCGTAGGGCTGCACCTTCCGCTCGCGGTAGAAGCGCGCGAGCCGCTCGGTCACGAACCGGCAAGGATAAGAGCCGCCCGCGTTCTCGAAGAACGCGAGGTCCTGCAGCGAAGGCTCGTCGAATGCGGGGAACTGGGCGCGGACAAAGTCGATGTCGAGGTCGGTCATGAGCGCGAGACAACGCGCCCGCCCGTCCGAGGTCAAGCCCGGCGCTGCCTCAGCATCTCCCAGTGCAGGCGGATCGAGGGGATGAAGAACAGCGCGGCACCTGTCGCGAGGTAGAACGACACCATCGCCGGCAGCCACAGGATGGCCACGAAGAGGCCGACCGAGCCGCTGACCAGGACCGCGGCGTCGGACGGCAGCACGCGCAACAACGCAAGCTGGAACAGCCTGCCTCCGTCCAGCGGGTGAACCGGGATCATGTTCATAACGAAGAGAAACCCGTTCACCCAGGCGATGGTCTGGAAGACCCACCGGATCTCGGGGTCGCCGATGTGCGGCCACGTCAGCCCGGCCAGCGCCCAGAGGGCCAGGTTCACGAGCGGTCCCATCGCCACGATCAATTCCGTCTCATGGCGGGTCGCCGAGCGCTTCTGCTGGCAGAACCCCCCGCCGCCGTAAAGCATGATCCGCTCGACCGGCACGCCCTGCACCAGCGCGCCCCAGGCGTGACCCAATTCATGCAGGAAGATCGAGCCGAGGAGGATCACGGTGAACATGACGTCGAACGCCAGATCGCGGGACGTGCCCCCGAAGTCGATGAAGATCAGGGGCAGAAGCAGGATCGTCACGCCAATCTGCACGGGCACGCCCCAAGGACCGCGGAACTCGAAGAGAGGGTGATCTCTGAACATTCGTCGCCTTTGCACCAGACCGTCCCGAGCGTGGACGGCGAGTGAGGCGAAAACGTGGGATGCAAAGGGCGCGCGAACGGCAATCGAGCAGGTTCTGTCGCTTCAGGGCGAACGGCCCGTTTCCGCTGCTAGGACAAAGGCGGTCTTGGAGGGACCGGCGGCACGGCTGGCGCGCCGCCGGTTCGTTTTTATCGGGGCTCGGCCCGCAGGCCCTTGATGATGGCCCAGCACATCAGAAGAAGCACTACCGTGAACGGCAGCCCGGTCGTGATGACCATGGCTTGAAGCGCCGCCAGGCCTCCGCCGAGGAGAAGGACGATCGCAACCGCACCCTCGAAGATGCACCAGAAGACCCTCTGCGGAACGGGCGCGTCGATCTTGCCGCCCGCCGTGATGGTGTCGATCACGAGCGAGCCCGAGTCCGACGAGGTGACGAAGAACACCACGACGAGGATGATCCCGATGAAAGACGTTATCGAGGCCAGGGGCAGCGCATCCAGCATCCGGAAAAGCTGAAGCTCGAGCGCCGCGTCCTGAGCGCCGGTGTAGCCGTCCTGCACGACTTGCGTGATCGCGGTGCCACCGAAGACGCTCATCCAGAACACGCAGACGAGGCTGGGGATCAGAAGGACGCAGATCAGGAATTCGCGCACGCTCCGCCCTCGGCTGACGCGGGCGATGAACATGCCCACGAACGGCGACCAGGAAATCCACCACGCCCAATAGAACGCCGTCCAGCCCTGGCTGAAGTTTACGTCTTCGCGACCGAAAGGGTTCGCCAGCGCGGGCAGGTACTCGACGTAGGCGAAGAGGCTCGACGCAAATCCGGTTAGAATCGCCACCGTCGGCCCCACGATCAGGACAAACAGAAGCAGAAGGGCGGCGAGCCCCATGTTGATCTCGGAGAGAACCTTCACGCCACCGTCGAGCCCGCGCAGGACCGAAATCAGCGCGATCGACGTGATGACCGAGATCAGGACGACTTGCGTCGTCGGCCCGGTGGGAACACCGAAGAGTTCGTTCAGGCCCGCGTTGGCCTGTGTCGCCCCGAAACCGAGCGACGTGGCCAGGCCGAAGAGAGTCGCGAAGACGGCGAGGATGTCGATGACGTGTCCCGTCCAGCCCCAGACCCTTTCGCCGAAGATGGGATAGAAGGCCGAGCGGATCGTCAGAGGCAGACCCTTGTTGTAGGTGAACAGCGCCAGCGCCAGCGCCACGATGGCGTAGATCGCCCAGGGGTGCAGACCCCAGTGGAAGATGGTCGCCGCCATGCCGAGGCGGGCAGCCTCGGCCGCATTGCCCTCGGCGCCGCCGAGCGGCGCCCAGTCAGAGCGTACCCCGCCCTCTCCCGCGACACCGCCAAGCGACGTCGAGAAATGGCTGAGCGGTTCGGACACGCCATAGAACATGAGACCGATGCCCATCCCTGCCGCGAAGAGCATCGCGAACCAGCCGATGTAGGTATAGTCGGGCGTGGCATCCTTGCCTCCGATCCTCACGCCACCCCAGGGGCTGACGATCAGGAAGAGGCAGAAGAGAACGAAGACGTTGGCCGCCGCAAGGAAGAACCAGTCGAAGGTCGCAGTGGTGGCGGGCCGGAGCCAACCGAAGAATTCCGTGGACTGTTCGGGCAGAGCCAGCGCGTAGAACACGAAGAACACGATGGCCAGCCCCGAGACAAGGAAGACCGGGTTATGGATATCGAAGCCGAAAGGCCCGAGAGAGCCTTCGACGTTGCTTTGTCCGATGCGGTAGTCCGTATCGATGATCTCGGCCGGTCCCTCGGGCTCGGGTATGCCTTGGTTCGCCGTCTGGTCGGTCATGGTCGTCCTCCCTTCCGTGTTGTTGTGGTTCGCCCGGTCTCGTTGCCATCGACGAGAAGCGCGGTGCGAAAGCCTGCGGTCGTTGCCGCTGTTTGATTGGCGATGCCGACGCGCGCATCACACCGCGCAGCGACCGCAACGCGGCCTCTGGTCGTGCAGCCTAGGGGCGGTCGGGCGTCCGGGGTACCGCGCAAGCGGCGATTTCGTGCCGAAAGCGACAGGTGTGGCCTGTCCGCGACGCTCTCAGGCGGTCTTTGCGGTGATCGAGGGGCGGCGCGCGGCGGCGGCCATCTTCGCCGCCAGCCGTTCGGCCGGTGGTGTGACATAGGTGTCCATGCGAGCGCGGATTTCGCGGATCTCAGGCTCGGTGCCGGTCGCCAGCCGCAGCGGCTTCTTCCCGTCGATCAGATAGATCAGGCAATGGCAGTCGCCCGACGTGATGGACCGGGTGATGCCGACACCGATGATCTGATCGAGGTCGACGGTCGCAAGCACCTGTCCCCGTCCGCGCGGATTGCGCGAAACGAACCGGACCTCGTGCCTCAGGCGGTCGACCTGCACCTCGGGGCGGAAGCCGCGAGGAGACACGGACAGGCAAAGCCCGCCCAGGACGCCAAGGACGCAGGTCAGGACCAGCTTCATCGTCAGCGCATCGCCCATGTAGATCGAACCGGGCAGCAGCCACTGCGCGAAGGCGCCGAGAAGAAATACCAATCCAAGGAAGGTCAACGACCATTCGACCAGCAGGTCGAGCGGCTTTTCCTGCATGTCCGCCGGACGCAGCCTGAAGCCCCAGGGCATCTCGATCTGCGCCAGAAGGGGCGTTTCGACGAAATCGTCGCTTATTCGGCTGATCCTGTTCATCCCGCTTCGTCTGTGTCCCGTCCAGCCCCGATAGCCAGCAAAAGAGGCAACAATGAGACGCCTTGTATAATGCCCGGCGGCGTGTATAAGCCCACGGTCCGCCGCCGATCGTTTGACCGGCGCACCCTCTCGTGGACGGGAGCGGCGGATATCATGCCCGTCCTATGAAGTGCGCCCTGACAGAACTGGAGAAGACATGCCGCTTTACGAGCATGTGATGATCGCGCGTCAGGATCTTTCCAACACGCAGGCCGAGGGCCTCATCGAACATTTCGGCACGGTCCTCGCGGACAACGGCGGCAAGGTCGTCGAGAGCGAGTACTGGGGCGTCAAGACGATGGCCTACAAGATCAACAAGAACCGCAAGGGCCACTATTCCCTCATGCGCTCGGACGCCCCCGCGCCCGCCGTGCAAGAGATGGAACGTCTCATGCGCCTGCACGAGGACGTCATGCGCGTCCTGACCGTGAAGGTCGACGAGCACGAGGAAGGCCCCAGCGCGCAGATGCGCAAGTCCGATGACCGCGAAGGCCGGGATGGCCGTCGCGAGCGCCGTTGAGAAGGAACTAGATCATGGCCGCAAAACCGTTTTTCCGCCGCCGCAAGGTCTGCCCCTTCTCGGGCGACGACGCGCCGAAGATCGACTACAAGGACACGAAGCTCCTGCAGCGCTACATTTCCGAGCGCGGCAAGATCGTCCCATCCCGCATCACCGCCGTGTCGGCGAAGAAGCAGCGTGAACTGGCCCGCGCCATCAAGCGCGCCCGCTTCCTCGCCCTTCTGCCGTACACCGTGAAGTAAGGAGAGCACCCATGCAGGTTATCCTTCTCGAACGCGTGGCCAAGCTGGGCCAGATGGGTGAAGTCGTTTCCGTCAAGGACGGCTACGCCCGCAACTACCTTCTGCCGCAGAAGAAGGCCCTCTGGGCCTCCGAGACGAACATCAAGGCCTTCGAGGCCGACAAGGCCGAGCTCGAGGCGCGCAACCTCGAGACCAAGAAAGAGGCCGACGCGATGGCTGCCCGTCTGCACGGGCAGCAGTTCGTCGTCATCCGGCAAGCCTCCGACGGCGGCGCGCTCTACGGCTCCGTCACCACCCGTGACGCCGCCGATGCGGCGGCCGAGGGCGGCTTCACCATCGAGCGCCGGCAGGTCAACATCACGACCCCGATCAAGGAACTCGGCATCCACAAGGTCGGGATCACGCTGCACCCGGAAGTCGAAGCGACGATCGAACTTAACGTCGCGCGTTCGACGGAAGAGGCCGAGCTTCAGGCCAAGGGCATCAGCATCGCCGAGCAGGCGGCCGAGGACGAGGCGCAAGCCGACGCCGAGATCGCGGAACTGTTCGACGAGATCGGTGCCGCCGAGATGGACGAGCAGGACCGCGACGACCGTCGCCCGCGGGACGAGCGCGACTCGGACGACGACGCCTGACACCGGCCCGGACTGAATAGGAGAAGGCCGCCTTACGGCGGCCTTTTTCTTTGTCGGAACTCAGATGAAACCGGCTTCGTCCAGCCTTTCCGCCCCTGCGCAGCCCATGTAGGCTGCCCCGCATGTGCGGACGCTTTGCCATCACCTTGCCCCACGACGCCATGGCGCAGCTTTTCGACGCCGTGCCGGCGAACGACCTGCCTCCGGTGCCGAACTACAACGTCTGCCCCACGGACACCGTCCATGCCGTCACCTCCGACGACGGCCATCGCCGTCTCAGGCCGATGCGATGGGGCTTTCTGCCGCATTGGTACAAGACGACGAGCGACGGCCCCCTCCTCATCAACGCCCGCGCCGAGACGATCGCGGAAAAGCCGGCCTTCCGCGCCGCCTGCCGCGAGCGGCGCTGCCTGATCCCGGCCTCGGGCTTCTACGAGTGGACCAAGGACGAGGCCGGCGACCGCCTGCCCTGGTTCATCCATCCCGCCGACGACGATCTGATCGCCTTCGCCGGCGTTTGGCAGGACTGGGAGCGCGGCGACGAAGCCTACACGACCTGCGCCATCGTCACGACCGAGGCGAATGACCCGATGTCGCGAATTCACCACCGGATGCCCGTGGTCCTGGCTGCCGACGACTGGGCCAAGTGGCTGGGCGAGGAGGGCAAGGGTGCAGCCACGCTGATGATCCCCGCCCCCGACGACGCGCTGACCTTCCACCGCGTTGATCCGCGCGTGAACTCGAACCGGGCGTCCGGCTCCGAACTCGTGGAGCCGCTGAAGGAACCCAACCCATCCTGACGCATTCCATTACCGGAATGTGAAACGGAGAAACGCCATGCCCCTGTCCCGCACCAGTTCTTCGGCCGGTCCCGGTTCGCCCGTCGTCTTCGGCTTTCACGACGAGGACACCGGGAGCGTGCAATATCTCGTGGCCTGTCCCGAAACCCGGAAGGCCGCGACGATCGACGTGGTGCAGGGCTTCGATCCGCGCAGCGCCGCTACCAACTTCAACGCAGCACGCGACATTCTAAGGTTCGCGAAGAGCGAGGGCGTCGAGATCGAGTGGATTCTCGACACCCACCCCCACGCCGATCACGCCATGGCCTCGGCATGGCTCGCCGCCGAGACGGGCGCACCCAACGCCATCGGCGAGAAGTTGGTCGAGATCGCCCACCTCTGGCGCGACCTCTACAACCTGCCCGACGCCTTCGATCCGGATCGCGATTTCACGCGCCTCTTTGCCGACGGCGACACCTTCGCCATCGGCAACCTGCCGGTGCGCGTGATGCTTTCTCCCGGCCACACGCTTGGCTCGATCACATATGTCGTGGGCAACGATGCGGCCTTCGTGCACGACACCTTCATGCAGCCCGACGTCGGAACCACGCGCGCCGACTTCCCGGGCGGCTCCGTCGAGGACCTGTGGCACTCGCTGCAAGACATACTCTCGCTCCCTGACGAGACGCGCCTTTTCGTAGGTCATGACTACGGGACGGATGACAGAGCGCCGGAGTGGGAGGCGACCGTACGCGAGCACCGCCGCCACAACGTCCATCTCGGCGGAGGGGCGCAGAAGGAGGCTTTCATCGAGATGCGTCAGGCGCGGGACGGGACGCTCCCCCTGCCCGACCGGATGCTGCACGTCCTCCAGATGAACCTTCGCGCCGGAAAGGCTCCGCCCGAGGAGCAGGACGGTCACAGCTATCTGAAAATTCCGCTCAACCGGTTGTGAGGCCCGGACAGGCCTAGCTACGCCGCAACCGGATCACCACGTCGACCTTGGCGATCTCGGCGCCCTTCGGAGCCTGCGGCAGCCGCGCGATCTCAAGCTCCTCGGCGGGAGCGTCGACGAGGCGCGCGTCCTCTTCCCAGTAGAAGTGCGGATGGTCGTCCGTCCGGGTGTCGAAATAGCTCTTCGAGCCGTCGACCGTGATCTCCTGAACCAGACCAGCCTCGCAGAAGGCGCGCAACGTGTTGTAGACGGTCGCCAGCGATACGGCGTCGCCATGGTCCTGCGCCGCGGCGTGAAGACCCTCGGCGGTGACGTGTCGCGGTTTGCCATCCCCAATCAGAAGATCGGCCAGCGCCACGCGCTGGCGCGTCGGACGCAGTCCGGCCCGTCCCAGCCAATCGGTGGAACGCTCGTTCGGTCTACGGCTCGGGCGCAACGTGTCGCTCATCGTCCCCATATAATAAGCCTGAAGCCTCCAATTCAATGCGTTTCCGCGCGAAGTCGCAGACATCTCGGGGATTTGTCTCCCCTTGCACCACATTCGACCCCCCTGCTATGGGGCGTGCGACAGAACGGCAACAATACCGGAGCAAGGCGCGCATGGCCGACTTCCCCACCTCCTTCGACAAGGACGCGCTGCTCGCCTGCGCGCGTGGAGAGCTCTTCGGTCCCGGCAACGCCCAGCTTCCCGCCCCGCCCATGCTGATGATGGACCGCATCACCGAGATCAGCGGCGACGGCGGTGAACACGGCAAGGGCCACGTCGTGGCCGAGTTCGACATCACTCCCGACCTCTGGTTCTTCGAGTGCCATTTCCCGGGCAATCCGATCATGCCCGGCTGCCTCGGCCTCGACGGCCTGTGGCAGTTGACCGGCTTCAACCTCGGCTGGCGCGGCTGGCAGGGACGCGGCTATGCCCTCGGCGTGGGCGAGGTCAAGCTGACCGGCATGGTGCGGCCCGACCGCAAGATGCTGACCTACAAGGTCGACTTTACCAAGGCGATCCAGACCCGCCGCCTGACCATGGGCGTCGCCGACGGCATCGTCGAGGCGGACGGGGATGTGATCTATGTGGTCAAGGACATGAAGGTGGCGTTGAGCGAGACCTGAGCCCGGCCAAGCGTCGGACGTGGCGGGTCAAACTCAACTCGCCTCTTTCAGGCCAACTTCATCGTGATGATCCCGCTGATGATAAGAAGGGCCGCGATGATCCGCGCGGGCGTGGCGGCTTCGCCAAGGACGGCGATCCCGACCACGAAGGCACCCACCGCGCCGATGCCTGTCCAGATCGTGTAGGCCGTGCCGAGCGGAAGACTCCTCATTGCCACGGACAGCAGCCCGAAACTCGCGATCATCGTCACGATGGTGATGGCGGTTGGAGCCAAAACGGTGAAACCGTCGGACTTTTTCATCGAGAATGCCCAGACAACTTCCAGGACTCCGGCGGCGAAAAGACGAATCCAGGCCATGCTTGATCTCCCTGAGCCGGGTCGTCCCGGCGTGATGACCATGAGTGTGAGGGCGTCCTCATCCGGGGAAATGGACTGTCTCACGGTGGTTGGCAACCGCGGGCCTCGAATGTTGGGCCGCGGTGCGCTCAAAGCCACTGTCGACCGCGCATTCTCCTGAAACACCGGGCGGCGTCGCCCCCCGCCCCCTAACCGCTTGCCCCTCCGGCCCCGCCCGTCCTACATAGGCCGCGGACGAAGAACGGGAGAGCAGCATGCGTCGCGTCGTCATCACCGGGATGGGCATCGTCAGCCCCATCGGCAACAACGTGGCCGAGGTCGAGGCCAGCCTCCGCGCGGGCCGGTCGGGCATATCCTTCCAACCCGAGTACGCCGAGAAGGGCTTTCGCAGCCAGATCGCGGGCGTGCCCGACATCGTGCTCGAGGACCACATCGACAAGCGCCAGATGCGCTTCATGGGTCCGACCGCCGCCTATGCCTACCTCGCCATGCAGCAGGCCATCGCCGACTCGGGGCTCGAGGAGAAGGACATCTCGAACGAGATGACCGGCCTCGTCGCCGGGTCGGGCGGCCCGTCCACCTCGAACTTCTTCGAAGCCCACCAAGCGGTGATCCAGAAAGGCGCGCCCAAGCGCATGGGCCCCTTCATGGTCACGCGCTGCATGTCGTCGACCGTCTCGGCCTGCCTCGCGACGCCGTTCAGGATCAAGGGCATCAACTACTCCATCACCTCGGCCTGCTCGACCACGCTTCACTGCATGGGCAACGGGACCGAGCAGATCCAGATGGGCAAGCAGGACATCGTCTTCGCGGGCGGGGGCGAAGAGGTCGACTGGACCCTCTCCTGCCTCTTCGACGCCATGGGTGCCATGTCGTCCAAGTACAACGACACCCCCACCGAGGCCGCCCGCGCCTTCGACGAAAGCCGCGACGGCTTCGTGATCGGCGGCGGCGGCGGCATGGTCGTGCTTGAGGAACTGGAGCACGCCAAGGCCCGTGGCGCCAAGATCTACGCCGAGGTCACGGGCTACGGCGCCACCTCCGACGGCTACGACATGGTGGCCCCCTCGGGCGAGGGCGGCGAACGTTCGATGCGGATTGCCGCCTCGACGCTCGGCGACCGCACCGTGGACTACATCAACGCCCACGGTACCTCGACGCCCGTGGGAGACGTGACCGAGGTGGAAGCCGTCCGCCGCGTCTTCGGCGACGACCACGCACCGATCTCCTCGACCAAGTCGATGACCGGGCACTCTCTCGGCGCGGCGGGCGTTCATGAGGCGATCTATTCGCTGATCATGATGGAAAAGGGCTTCATGGCCCCGTCGATCAACGTGCGAACCCTCGACCCCGCGATCCGCCCCGAAGAGATCGTGACGAAGACGACCGAGGCCGACCTCGACACGGTCATCTCGAACAGCTTCGGCTTCGGCGGCACCAACGCCACCGTCGCCATGTCCAAGTACCACGGGTGATCCAATGGCCGACCTGATGACGGGCAAACGCGGACTTGTGATGGGGGTCGCGAACGACCACTCCATCGCCTGGGGCATCGCGAAGGCGCTTCACGCCGAGGGCGCGGAACTCGCCTTTACGTATCAGGGCGAGGCCTTCGGGAAGCGGGTCGAGCCTCTGGCCGCCAGTGTCGGATCGGACATCCTGATCGACGTCGACGTAACCGACGACGCCTCGCTCGACGAGGCCTTCAACGACATCGCCGTGAAGTGGGGCAAGCTCGACTTTCTCGTCCACTCCATCGCCTTCTCCGACAAGAACGAACTCACGGGCCGGTTCATCGACACCAGCCGCCGGAACTTCCAGAACTCGCTGACCATCTCGTGCTACTCGCTGGTCGAGGTCGCCCGCCGCGCGCGTCCGCTGATGACCGAGGGCGGCACGATCCTGACGCTGACCTACATGGGCTCGAACCGGGTCCAGCCGAACTACAACGTCATGGGCGTCGCCAAAGCCGCGCTGGAAAGCGCCGTCCGCTACCTCGCCAACGACCTCGGCCCCGAGGGCATCCGCGTCAACGCCATCTCCCCCGGTCCGATGAAGACACTGGCAGGGGCCGCCATCGGCGGGGCGCGGAAAACATTCAAGACCATCGAGGCCAACGCGCCCCTGCGGAAAAACGCCACGCTCGAGGCGGTCGGCGGCACGGCGGTCTACCTTTGCTCGGACTACGGCGCCTCGACGACGGGCGAGATCATCCGCGTCGACGGCGGGTATCATGTGCTGGGCATGATGCAGCCCGAAAGCTCCTGACGCGCGCTTGATCCGGGTCAACGCCTGCCGCTTGCCAAGCTCCTAAACTTCGCGCGTCAACCGAAAGGAGCGCGCGATGGACGGAACTGCCACCCAAACCAAGACCGAGACGGCACAAGTGCCCGCCACCCGGCCCGGACCGGTCTTCGAGAACGACGTCTATCCCTATGAGGACAGGCTCGACCGCAAGACCTACGAGGAAGAGAAAGCCCGTCTTCAGGCCGAACTCCTCAAGGTCCAGATCTGGGCCCAGGAGACGGGACAGAAGTTCATCCTGATCTTCGAGGGCCGCGACGCCGCCGGGAAGGGCGGCACGATCAAGCGGTTCATGGAACACCTGAATCCGCGCCAGGCCCGCGTCGTCGCGCTGAACAAGCCGACCGAGGAGGAGAAGGGCCAGTGGTTCTTCCAGCGCTACCTGACGCACCTGCCGACGGCGGGCGAAATGGTGTTCTACGACCGCTCCTGGTACAACCGCGCGGGCGTCGAGCGCGTCATGGGCTTCTGCGAGCCCTCGGAATATCTGGAGTTCATGCGCCAGACCCCGGACCTGGAGCGTATGCTCGTACGGTCCGGCATCCGCCTCTACAAGTACTGGTTCTCTGTCACCCGGGACGAGCAGCGCCGCCGCTTCGCCTCGCGTGAGACCGATCCCCTGAAGCGCTGGAAGCTGTCGCCCATCGACAAGGCCTCGCTCGACCGGTGGGACGACTATACCGAGGCGAAGGAGGCGATGCTCTTCTACACCGACACCGCCGACGCCCCCTGGACCATCGTGAAGTCAGACGACAAGAAACGCGCCCGTCTCAACTGCATGAGGCACTTCCTGTCCTCGCTCGACTACCCCGGCAAGGACCGAAAGGTCGCGACGCCGCCCGATCCCCGCATCGTGGGCCGCGCGGATCACGTCCTGCACAAGACCGACCACATCCTCGCCACGGCGCTTCATCCCCGCACCCGCAGGAAGCCAAAGGCCTGAGCCGCCGAGGGGCTCCGCCCCGCATCGCTGACGCTCGGCCCCCGGAGTATTGTGGGACAGAAGAGGCACCCTCCGGCCCAGTGACGGGCCGGAAGGCTTCTCCTGTCGCGGTCATCGGCGCTCCCGCCTGTACCGCGCCCCATGCTGGCCGGGGCGCGACTAAAATTCCGCTGCTTCTTCTGTCGCAAAATACTCCCGGGGAGCCCCGGCGTTCAGCCGGGACGGGGGCAGCGCCCCCAATTGCAGGGGGTGACGCCCGCCTGCCCGCGCGGTAAAGGACACTCCGCATCACGGAGTGACCCATGGCCCGCATCCTCATCACCAGCGCCATTCCCTACATCAACGGGATCAAGCACCTGGGGAACCTGGTCGGCTCGCAACTGCCCGCCGACCTCTACGCGCGCTACATGCGCGCGCGCGGGCACGAGGTGCTGTTCCTCTGCGCCACCGACGAGCACGGCACGCCGGCCGAGCTTGCCGCCGCCAAGGCCGGAATGCCCGTCGCCGACTACTGCGCCGAGATGCACGAGGTGCAGACGAAGCTCTCGGACGGCTTCCGGCTGTCCTTCGACAAGTTCGGCCGCTCGTCCTCGCCCCAGAACCACGCGCTGACCCAGCATTTCGCCGGCAAGCTGGCCGAGAAGGGTCTGATTTCCGAGGTCTCGGAAAAGCAGATCTACTCGAACGCCGACGGCCGCTTCCTGCCCGACCGATATATCGAGGGCACCTGCCCCAACTGCGGTTACGACCGCGCCCGCGGCGACCAGTGCGAGAACTGCACCAAGCAGCTTGACCCGACCGACCTGATCGAGCCTCGCTCGGCCATCTCGGGATCGACGGACCTCGAGGTGCGCGAAACGAAGCACCTGTACCTCAAGCAGCGCTCTCTGCGCGGTCAGTTGTCGGAGTGGATCGACTCGAAGACCGACTGGCCCGTGCTGACGACATCCATCGCCAGGAAATGGCTGAACGACGGCGACGGTCTCCAGGATCGGGGCATCACCCGCGATCTCGACTGGGGTATTCCCGTGAAGAAGGGCGCCGAGGAGTGGCCCGGCATGGAGGGCAAGGTCTTCTACGTCTGGTTCGACGCCCCCATCGAATACATCGCCTGCGCCAAGGAATGGTCCGACGCCACCGGCCGCCCGGACAGCGAATGGGAGCGCTGGTGGCGCACCGACAAGGGCGCCGATGACGTCCGCTATGTCCAGTTCATGGGCAAGGACAACGTCCCGTTCCACACGCTGTCGTTCCCGGCGACGATCATCGGCTCTGGCGAGCCGTGGAAGCTGGTCGACTACATCAAGTCGTTCAACTACCTCAACTACGACGGCGGCCAGTTCTCGACCTCGCAGGGGCGCGGCGTCTTCATGGACCAGGCCCTGTCGATCCTGCCCGCCGACTACTGGCGCTGGTGGCTTCTGTCCCACGCGCCCGAGAATTCGGACGCGGAGTTCACCTGGGAAAACTTCCAGACGGCGGTGAACAAGGACCTGGCCGACGTCCTCGGCAACTTCGTCAGCCGCGTCACCAAGTTCTGCCGTTCGAAGTTCGGCGAGGAGGTGCCGTCGGGCGGCGAATGGGGTGCCGAGGAAGACGCCCTGATGGCCCGCCTGACCGAGGGCGTCGCCCGCTATGAGGCTGCGATGGAGGCGATCGAGGTCCGCAAGGCCGCAGGCGAACTTCGCGCAATCTGGGTTGCGGGCAACGAGTACCTGCAATCCGCCGCGCCCTGGTCCGTCTTCAAGGACGATCCCGACCGCGCCGCCGCGCAGGTGCGCCTCGCCCTCAACCTGATCCGCGTCTACGCTGTCTTGTCGGCGCCCTTCATTCCGGACGCAGCCGGGTCGATGCTTTCGGCGATGAACACGCTCGACACCGACTGGCCCTCCGACATCCGCGCTGCCCTGACCGCGCTGCCTCCCGGCCACGCCTTCACGGTCCCCGAGGTGCTCTTCAAGAAGATCGCCGACGAAGAGCGCGAAGACTGGCAGACACGCTTTGCCGGGAAGAGGTGATATGGGCGGGTCCAAACAGCAGGACGGTCCGGGAGTCGGAAAGGTAAACCTTGGCCGCACGATCCGCGCCGCCCTGCGCCCGTTGCCCTCTCTTCCCAAAGTAAGCGGCGACGTTCTCGTCTTCGCAGCGGCACCCGACCCGATTGTGCCCGAGCGGCTGCTGAGACAAGGGACGATCGTCACGGCGAACGCCAGCCAAGTTTACCTCGAAAGGCTCGGGGTCCAGAAGCCCCACATCACCTGCATGCGCGCGGACATGGATGACGACAAGCCCACCAGTCCGCTCAAGCTGAAGGCGCTCGAAGGCCGGTCGACCGGTCTGCTGGTCCTTTTCGCCACGCACCGCGACAAGACCTGCAGCACACAGCTCGCGCTTCTGGACAAGGTTGGATACCGGCACGACGACGTCCTCGTGCTGACCCGTTTGGGGGCCGGGATGATGTTCAACAAGGTCTATGCGCCCGGCAGCCACCTCCAGCGTGACTACATGATGTCCATGGGATTGCGAGCGATCACCCTCGCTCTGGCTGCAGGCGCCCGGCGCGTCGTGGTGAGCGGCCTGTCCTTTCGCCGCGACGGATATGCCGCGATCGACCTCGACGACTACAAGCGCCTGCATGCGCGTGAAGACTTGGACATCTTCAATGAGATCAGGCGGCTCGGCCATCCTGTCCTCGCCAGCGACGCGGCCTTGGCCGAGGATGCCGGTATCGCTCTCTGGGACGACCGTCAGGCCCCGTAAGGTGGCTGTTCCGGCTCGACGAGATGGCGGGCCACCACCTCCGGGCGCGGCCGCATCTCGATCAGCGCCTTCACGACGTCGAAATCGTCGGCATTGTTGATGTCTATGCCTGTAATCGCCTCGCCAACAATCGGCAGCACAGCCCTGCCCATGTAGCCCGACCCGTATCGCGCGAGGTTCTCGTGTCTCAGGATATCCAGATTGAAGACCTGATAGGCGGTCGGATATTCGGTGCGGCGGATGACGGAACGGTTCTCGGGCCAACCGGGCATGAGGGCTTCGAGATAACCCTCGTCGTTGATACGGCACAGCCGCGTCTCGGAGGCACTGACGTTTCGTACAGAATCAACCTCGGGATGCGACTTCAGGATTTCCAGCCCACGGCGAACATCCTCGACCCGCCGGAAGGGATTCGTCGGTTTCAGACGGATCCAGAACTCGGGCATGGGGATGCCGAAGGCAGGCAGCTCCGCCTCCAAGTCGGCCAGGATGTCCTCTTCCATCGCCGTGTCCGAACTTGCTGCCGCGCCACGCAGGTACGGACATTCAGCGCCGTAGTGGCGCCCGATCTCGGCGTACGCCGCCGAATCCGTCGACAAAATCACCCGATCTATGCCGAGGGCGCGGCCAAAGGCGATGGCATAGGCGAGCAGAGGATGGCCGCCGATGCGCATGACGTTCTTGTCCGGAAGCCCTTTTGATCCCGATCTTGCCGGCACGAAAGCGTATGTCAGTCCGGTCATCTTTCTATTGCGACCCTCTTGCTGGTCCCAGGTTCATGGACACACTCTGGCAGGAAGTGCTCATTGAGGCGACATCCGGATGCCTTCCCTCGCGTCAGTTTCACGACGTCGCCGCAAAAGCGACTGATTGGCCCAAGACCTTGCATCCTGTTGACCTGAGGCAGGAGCTTGGAACACGACGATGCCACGAACGGTGATTTTCTGCGCCGCCTGCGCGGTGCGCGTCGTGCCGCCTCGCCGGGCGATGCCCGAGCACGAGGTGACCTGCCCGTGTTGCAAGGCGACGGACAGCCTCACAAGGGTCCTGTCCGACGCGCGCAGCCACGCCACGCACCTCGCCAAGCGCGAGTACGACCGGCGGATGGCAGAGGCGGGGCGCGAACTGACCTACCGCACTCCCACGCGGATACCGTTGAGGAGCCTTCGCTGGATCACGGGCACCCTGCCCTGAGCAGTCTGGGCCGCGACATCCCGACGCAAGGGCGTTTCATCGACTTTCGGGACGCCCCATGTCAGGCCACTCTCCCGGCCATGACGAAAGCGGACCCGATGTTCGACCAGTATACCGATCCGCAGGACGGAACAGCCGTCGCTGCGACCGAAACCGCCGAGGGCGCGCCCGACCGGCCGCTGCGTCCCGCCCTCTTCCGCGGCTGGCGCCGGCGTTGCCCGAATTGCGGCAAGGGCCCCTTGATGAAGTCCTACCTCAAGGTCCGCGACAACTGCGCCGTCTGCGGCCAGGACCTGCACCACCACCGCGCCGACGACGGACCCGCCTACCTCACCATCCTGATCGTCGGGCACATCATGGCGCCCGCGATCATCTGGGCCTTCACCACCTTCCGGCCCGAACCGATGGTCCTGGCCTCGACCTTCACCGTCGGCTGCGTGGCTCTGTCGCTCTACCTTCTGCCGCGCCTCAAGGGGGCGATCGTGGGCTTCCAGTGGGCCAAGAGGATGCACGGGTTTGGCGCTGCCTGACCCGACCCCCTCGCTCGCGATCCGCGATGCGTCGACCGTCATCCTCGTCCGGGATCCCGCGACCTCTCCCCGTGTGCTGATGGGCCAGCGCGGGGCCACCGCCGCCTTCATGCCCGACAAGTTCGTCTTCCCGGGCGGCGCGGTCGATGCCGCCGACGCCGACGTCCCCCTTGCCTCCGGACCGGGCGAGGTCTGCCGCACGCGACTTGCAGGCGAGACGACGGGCGCCACCCCCGACCAACTCGCCGCCGCCGCCGTCCGTGAACTGTGGGAAGAGACGGGACAGTGCCTCGGCCGCCCCGGCGCCTGGCCCGACGCGCCCGACGACTGGAGCGGGTTCGCCGAGCTTGGCCTCGTGCCTGACGCTGGTCCCCTGTCGTTCTTCTTTCGCGCCCTGACACCTCCGGGCCGGTCGCGCCGCTTCGACGCGCGGTTCTTCATCGCCGACGCTGCCGCCCTGGCCACCGACCCCGATGATTTCTCACGGGCCGAGGATGAACTCATTCACCTGTCCTGGGTCCCCCTGGGCGAGGTCCGCGCGCTGAACCTGCCCTTCATCACGCGCGTCGTCCTGGCCGAACTCGCACAGCACCTCCCTTCGACCGCGGCCCCTGCCCGCGTGCCCTTCATCCGGAACGACGTGATCGACGGCCGCGTGATCTGGCTCTAGCCGACCAGCGCCGTCACCCCCAGGATCGACGCCGTCAGCACCGCCATCCCCAGAAGCTCGCGCCGCTTCAGCGGTTCGCGGAACCAGAGCCAGCCCACCAGAAGCGAGAAGATCAGCTCGACCTGTCCCACGGCAAAGACGTAGGCCGCATTCATCAGAGAGAAGGCCGCGAACCAGCTCCAGCTTCCCAACAGCGAGAAGACCGACACCAGCGAGGTCGTCCGCCACGCCGCCAGCGTCGCTCCGATCTGGCCCGGTTCGCGCCAGGCCAGCCAAACGCCCAGGGCGACGGTCTGCCAGAGAGCCACGACCGACAGGGTGACGCCGCCCGTCAGAACCGGATCGCCCGTGTCGAGCGCCAGCGTGGCGCCCCGGTAGCACACCGCGGACAGCGCGAAGAAGACGCCCGACAGAAGCCCGATCCCGGCCGCCCGGTTCAGAAGGCTTCCGCCCCCCGGCGGACCCGACAGAAGGATGACGCCGAGGAACCCCGTCGCGATGGCCGCGACGCCCGCCGCACTCAGCCGGTCGCCCAGAAGGACAAACCCCACCAGCGCCGTCAGCATGACTTCGGTCTTCTTGAAGGTGATGCCGACCGCGAAGGCGCGCAGGCGGAACAGGCTGACGGTGCAGATCGTGGCGAGGATCTGGAACACTCCCCCCGCCATGCCCCAGCCCAGGAAAGCGGGCGTCAGCGTCGGTCGTTCCGCCCCCGTCCAGGTTCCCCAGAGCAAGGCGAGAAGGATGGCCAGAGGCCAGGACCACAGGAACCGCGCCCATGTGGCGGCGGCTGGGCTCAGGCGCCCTCCGGTCAGCACCTTCTGCAACGCAAAGCGCAGCGTCTGCGCGGCGGCGGCAGCGATGGCGAAAAGGACCCAGGCTTCCATGAGCTACGGCTTAGCGACGGCGGGAGGCGCTTGAAACCGCAATCGGACCGGGTCTCACGCCTCGCGGCTGGCGGGAAGATCCGGCGCGGTCACGGCGGGCGGCGCGAGGCTGAGCACGGCCGCGAGGTCGGCGACGAAAAGCGCCGCCTGTTCGCGCAGCGCGTCGTCGTTCCGCGCACTCACGTCCAGCGCAACACCGCCCTCGGCGGCGTCCGACAGCCGCACGACCTGTGCGGGCCGCATGGCGCAACCCTGAACCTCGTCCACATCGTGAAGACGCGAATGAACGGCGACCATCGTCTCGGGCTTCGTCTCGGCCTGCACGCGCTGAAGGACCATCCGGACAAGTTCCAGCCGGTCCGGCAGGAAGCACAGCACGACGTCCGCACGCCGCACCGTGGCCGAGATCGTCGCCTCGCGCTTCCACGTCGCGCCCCCCAGCTTGCGACCGGCGCGGTCGTCGGGATCAAAGCCCGACACCATCCACCCCGCCGCCTGAAGCGCCTCGGCCCAGCGTGCGCCCCGCGCGCCAAGTCCCACGATGGCCGCGTGCCCGCTCATTGCGCAGCCTGCGGTGTCATCCGCAGCTCGCCCAGGTCATAGCCATTGAACGCCAGCACCTCGCGCGCGGCCTTCAATCGGTCCGGCGGGATCTGCGGATCGCGGTTCAGGATCCACCCCGCCCGGCCCGAGGGCACGCCCACGACGGCGGTGCGATAGCCTTCGTCGACCCACAGCACCCAGTAGTCCGCGGCGACCGGCACGCCCTGCAATCTGACCTTCAGCCGACCCGGACCGGACAACGTCGCCGAACCGGTGATGACCTTGGCACCGCTGTCGGTGTCGCAGGCGTTCCGCACGCTCAGGACCCCCGGCCCTGCCGGCGCATAATCGGCGCGCGTGTTGCGGCACCCGGCCTGGAACGGGACCGGATAGCTCGCGATCTCGTACCACGTCCCCGCATAGCGGGCCGGGTCGAAGACCGCCATCGAGGTCATCGGCACCGCCTCGTTCCGGTAGGTGCCCCCGGCGCAGGCGACCAGAAGGAGAGCAAGGCAGGCAAGAAGCGTTCGTTTCATTCGATGCACATGGTCTGTGGCAGGCCCGAACCGGACAATACCTGGTGGCAGCCGTAGAACGGCTCGATGGGGGAACAGGAGCGAGACCGGGCAAGGCACAGCCCGTCACAGTCGTCGGCGCTGCGGCACGTCTTGTTGGCGTCGGGCATCGTGCGATAGCAGACATAGGACGTCTTGGACGACGTCAGACCCCAGCGTCCGCCAGCGCTTTCGCAATCGGTCCGAACCCCTTCCATGACATCCGGAATCGTGCTGCCGCCCTCGGCCGGCGTCTCCCCGTCCTCCTGGCAGGCCACCAACGTCAGAACGCAGAAAAGGACCGTCGAAATGCGACGGATCGCAGACATGCCTGGCCTCCCCTGGCTCCCCCTTGTCACAACCCTAGAAAGACCGCGGCGACCGGGCAAGCCGGGCGGCGGTCAGAAGGGCATGGGGTGCGCGCGGTGTGCCTTCGAAACCTCATCCAGCACCTCGTCGGGCAATGTGACCTCCAGCCCGGCGAGGATCCGGTCCAGTTGCTCCAGCGTCGAGGCCCCGAAGATCGGGATCGTCGGGAAGGGCCGCTGCACGGTCCAGGCCAGCGCCATGTGGACGGGATCCAGCCCGTGACGCGCGGCGATGTCGAGGTAGGCCGCGACCGCCGCCTCGGCCCGGTCGGACTTGCGCCCGCCCAGGTTCCCGTTGATCCCCATGCGCGACCCTTCGGGCACCTGACCCTGGTATTTCCCCGTCAGATAGCCCGCGCCGAGCGGCGAAAACGCCAGGAGCGTCACGTCCTCCTGATGCCCCACCTCGGCCATGTCGGTATCGTAGTGACGGCAGAGCAGCGAATATTCGTTCTGGACCGAGGCGACCCGGGGACCGCCCGTCGCCTCCGCCGCCTCGTTCCACCTGATCGTGCCCCAGGCGCTTTCGTTCGACAGCCCGAAGGCGCGGATTTTGCCCTCGCGCACGAGGTCGGCCAGCACCTCCATCACGCCATGCATGTTGTCGAGGATCTCGGCCCGCGACGGCTGCTCGGTCGGATCGAACCCCCAGTTGCGGCGGAAATGATAATGCGCCCGGTTCGGCCAGTGGAACTGGTAGAGGTCGATGTACTCCGTCCTCAACCGCCGCAGGGACGCGTCGAGCGTCTCGCGCACCGTGTCCGGCCCGATCCCCCGGCCCCCGCGCAGTTCCGACCGGATGCCCGCGTGCTTCGTCGCGATCACCCAGCGGTCACGCGCTCCGCCCTTGGCGATCCAGTTGCCGATGATCGTTTCGGTCAGCCCAGCCGTCTCGGCGCGGACGGGGTTCACCGGATACATCTCGGCGGTGTCCATGAAGGTGATGCCGGCATCCATCGCGCGGTCGATCTGCGCGTGCGCCACGGCCTCGTCCGTCTGCGTGCCCCAGGTCATCGTGCCAAGGCAATAATCGGTGACGGCGATGTCCGTCCGCCCGAGTGTCACGGTCTTCATGCTGTCCCCGTCCCCTGTCGTTCGCGGCAAGTGCTAACGGCTGGGACGGGGATGGCAACCCTGTCCGGCGTCAGGGCCGGACGTAGGCGTAGCCCTGCTCCTGCAATTCGATCAGCCGCACGACGCCCGAGGGCACCACATTGGCCTCGCTCATCAGCGGAACGGCGTGACCGGCCTTCTTCTCCATCCCCGACAGCGTGTTGCCGCAGGCGGCGAAGGTGATGTTGTCCAACTCCAGCGACATGGCCGAAATCCGGTCCTTCACCGGGCTCGTCGCCTCGACCAGCATTTTCAGGCCGGGCCCGTAGGTGACCATCTCGATGACGACCTCGTCGCCCTGCTCGGCATAGTAGGCAGCGACGTTCTGGGCGTTGTTCAACGCCATGTTCATCACCTGTGGGTCGTCCTGATCGACGTGGATGGCGACGTGATGAGTCTGCCCTTCGGCCAGTGCGCCAAAGGGCAGCAGCATCAGCACGGCGGCGGTGGCGATCGGTTTCATGGATGTCCTCCCGTTAAGTCGTCGGGCCAGACTACCGGCTTTGGCCGAGGTGTCACGCATTCACGGCATGGAATGGAAGAATGCGAGAAGGGCACACCCGGCCTATTGAGAACATAACAGGAACGCGCTAGATTCCTCACCCATGCCCGACGCCGCAGACGCCGCCCTCATCCTCGCCCAGACGCGCAAGAAACGCCGCAGCCTCCCGCCGGTGCGGTTCCTGGGCGATCTCGCGCTCGACCGCACGCGGGTCCACGAGATTCTGCGGCGGCGCACGGCGGCGCATGGCGCTGATGGTCGCGGGCGCGACGGAAGGCACCGTGTTCTGGATCAAGCCGTCCTGGATGCCCGGCCAGATCAACCCCGAGGGGATGCTGTCGCTCGCCGATCCCGCGCGGTTCATCTTCATCTCGCCCATCCGCCCCGAGGATCTGCTCTGGACGATGGAGGAATCGCTGCGCGCGGGACTCGTCTCGCTGGTGGTCGCCGACCTGCCGCATCCGCCCGGCCTCACCGCCGTGCGCCGCCTGCACCTCGCCGCCGAGACGGGGGCCGAGGAAGGCAAGGTCGCACCCCTCGGGCTGATCCTCACGCCGGGCGACGGCGGGGCGCCGGGGGTGGAAACGCGCTGGTCGATGCGTCCCGCCCACGGCGAGAACGGGCGCGAGGCCTGGCGGCTGGCCCGGCTGCGCGCCCGGATGCAGCCCGAAGCGCGCTGGACGGTCGAGGGGACGAAGGAAGGGCCGCGCCTCTCCTCCGCCCCAGCCTGATCCGCCTTACTGCCCTGCCGCGGCGTTCGCCGCCTGCAGCGCGGTCCAGCCCGCGGTGAAGCCAGACAGCGACATCGACAGGTCGACCGTCTCGTCCGGCGCTGCCGCCGGGACGATGATGACCTTGGCCGTCGTGCCACGGCGGAAGGCGTCCAGATCCTCCTGTGTGAAGCCCAGCCGCGAGAAGCAGCCCAGCCGGCTACAGAAGGAATAGGGATAGACCTTCGCCTGCGCGGCATCGACCGCCAGCCGCAGGTTCCCGGTCAGCAGCGTCTCGAGAGGCGTGATCGCCGTCGCGCCCGCCACGGCCTGCCCGCCTGCGGGAACCGTGAAGATGCTGAACTCGGCGACCGAGTTGCCGGCCGCGTCCTCCAGAAGCTGGTAAAGCTGGCAGGGATCCTTGCCGTCCTCGGTCTTCACGCAACGCATCTGCCACGCGCCGAACTCTTCGGCGACATAGGTCGAACCTACCCCGCCGTCCTCGGACTGGCCAAGCGACAGACCATCGTCCGGCGTCACGGTCTGGCCCGCCTCGGGCGACGCGGGCGCATCTGCCGGCGCATCGGCAGGAGCGTCCGCCGGGGCCTCTGCGGGAGCCTCGGCGGGAGCCTCGGGCGCGGGGGTCGTCGCGTCCTGCGCGACGGCGAACAGGGGAAGCGAAACGCTCAACGCAGCGACCGTCAGAAGGGCGCCGATCCGGGTAAGTGAACTCATCTTGTCCTCGACAGTAAGGGTTTGCCCCGCGTCTAACACGGCGGCGACGGCTTGTCAGGGGCGCGCCCTGTGCCCGGTGGCGGGCAATTGCCGGGCGTTCGGACCAGCTTTGGGTCCGTTGCCTTCGTATCTCACACCAAGCTCTTGAGATCAAAGCACAAAAGAAAAAGGGCCCTCGCGGACCCTTTTTCTCTTCACTCCCTGCCGGACTGGCCGACTATTGATATTTGATGCGAGGCTAAGGGCAGATTTCCGACCCGTCAACAGGATTCGGATCACATTTTTCGGTTACTCCTCCGATGGTTGAGGGGACAAACCGCAGCTTCCTTGACGCCGACAAGTGAAAAAGACCGCGCCTTTCGGCGCGGCCAGTCAACAGGGAGGAAGTGCGCGCCGCCGGACGGACGGTCCGATGCGCGCAGGTCCACACTGGCACATATCGGTTAACCGGGTATTCTCGCCCGGCATTCAAAACGAACCTCGGGGACGGGCATTGTGACGGACACCATCTTCATCGGCGGCGGCGGACCGGATTACGCGACCCCGCAGCAGCTTCTCCTCAAGTACGCCAACCGCCACGGCCTCGTCGCGGGCGCGACAGGCACCGGCAAGACCGTGACGCTCCAGATCATGGCCGAAAGCTTTTCCGCCAATGGCGTTCCCGTCTTCCTGGCCGACGTGAAGGGCGACCTGTCCGGCCTCGCCCGCGCCGGCAGCCCCGAGGCCAAGCTCCACGACGCCTTCACCAAGCGCGCGGCCACCATCGGCTTCGCCGACTACAGCTACGACGCCTTTCCGGTCACCTTCTGGGACATCTTCGGCGAACAGGGCCACCCCATCCGCACCACCGTGTCCGAGATGGGCCCCCTCCTCCTCGCCCGTCTCCTCGAACTCTCCGAGGCGCAGGAAGGCATCCTCAACATCGCCTTCCGCGTGGCGGACGAGGAAGGCCTCGCCCTCCTCGACCTCAAGGACCTCCAGTCGATGCTCGTGTGGCTGGGCGAGAACCGCGAGACCATCTCGCTCCGCTACGGCAACATCGCCACGGCCTCCGTGGGCGCCATCCAGCGCCAGCTCCTCGTGCTCGAGAACCAGGGCGGGGCGCAATTCTTCGGCGAGCCCGCTCTCGAGCTGTCCGACATCATGCGCACCGACGTCGACGGACGCGGCCGCATCAACATCCTCGCCGCCGACAAGCTGATGTCCTCGCCCCGCCTCTACGCGACCTCGCTCCTCTGGCTTCTCTCGGAACTCTTCGAGGAACTCCCCGAGGTCGGCGACCCCGACAAGCCGAAGCTCGTCTTCTTCTTCGACGAGGCGCACCTCCTCTTCGACGACGCCCCCAAGGCGCTTGTCGACAAGGTCGAGCAGGTCGCCCGCCTGATCCGCTCGAAGGGCGTCGGCGTGTACTTCGTCACCCAGAATCCCGACGACGTGCCCGAGGACATCCTGGGCCAGCTCGGCAACCGCGTGCAGCACGCGCTCCGCGCCTTCACGCCCAAGGACCAGAAGGCGCTGAAGCAGGCGTCCGAGACCTATCGCGCCAACCCCCGCTTCTCGACCGAACAGGCGATCCGCGAAGTCGGCACCGGCGAGGCCGTGACCTCGATGCTGGAGGCGAAAGGCGCCCCCGGCGTCGTCGAGCGCACGCTGATCCGCCCGCCCTCGTCGCAACTCGGCCCGATCACGCCCGAACAGCGCCGCGAGGCGCAGAACGCCTCGCCCGTCGCCGGCAAGTACGACACGACGATGGACCGCGAAAGCGCGCACGAGATCCTGACGAAGCGCGCCGGCGACGCCGCCCGCCAGGCCGAAGAGGCCGAACGCGCCGAAGCCGAGGCCGAAGAGCAGGAGCGCGAATACAAGCAGGCCCGCCGCTATGAAGCCGACCGCGTCGGCCGCTCGACCTCGCGCTCGACCCGCTCGGACGGCGTCGGCGACAAGATCACCAAGATGGTCGTGCGCGAACTCACCGGCACCACCGGCCGCCGCATCGTGCGCGGCATCCTGGGCGGGCTCTTCAAGGCGAAGTGACGTCCTCCCGAAAAACGCAACCTTTTGGTTGCCAATCCAACGCCCCGCGCTAGATTGGCAACCAGGAGGTTGCACAATGCAGGACACAATCGAAAAATCCGTCTGGATCGACGCCAAGCCCGACGACGTCTGGCAAGCCCTCGCCGACTCGGGCGAATTCGGCACCTGGTTCCGCGCCCGCTTCGACGGCCCCTTCGAGGAAGACCGCATCCTCGGCGCCGAGATCACCTACCCCGGCCACGAGGGCCTGCGCTTTTGGGTCCGTCCCGTCGTCATCGACCGGCCCACCCGCTTCGCCTTCGACTGGCCGATCGACGAAAAGGCCCAGGACATGGACCCGTCGACGGCGCTCACCACCCGCGTCACCTGGACGCTTGCCGAGGAAAACGGCGGCACCCGCGTCACCGTCACCGAATCCGGCTTTGCCGCCCTTCCGCACGACCTCGCCGAGCGGAAACGCCCGGACAACGAAGGCGGTTGGGAGATCCAGTGCGCCAACCTCAAGGCCCATGTCGAGGCCTGACCCGGCCGCCGTCTTCGCGGCGCTCGGCGACCCGACCCGCCTGAAGCTCCTCGACCGGCTCGGCGGCGGCGAGCAGCCCCTCGCCGCCCTCGCCCAAGGCACGGACATCTCGCGCCAGGGGATCGCCAAGCACCTCGCCGTCCTCGAGGCTGCGGGCCTCGTCGCCTCGCACACCAGCGGGCGCGAGCGCCGCTTCCGCCTCCAGAACGGCGGCATCACCTCGGCGCAGGACCACCTCGCCCGCATCGCGCGCGGATGGGAGGACACCCTCGCCCGCCTCAAGGCCCACGTCGAACGCTGACCCGGCCCCGCCTCTGGCGATCCACGTCCTATCGTGGCAAGACAGCCGGAACAGCGAACGGGGGACAAGCATGGCATTCGGCAAGGGACATCACCTCAGCCTGGTCGACGGCTCGGCCTTCATCTTCCGAGCCTACCACGCGCTGCCGCCGCTCACGCGCAAGTCCGATGGCCTGCCGGTCGGTGCGGTCTCGGGCTTCGTCAACATGATCTGGAAGATGATCGAGGACAATCGCGGCCCCGACGCGCCCACCCATGCCGCCGTCGTCTTCGACAAGGGCTCGCACACCTTCCGCAACGAGATGTACGACCTCTACAAGGCCAACCGCGAGGCGATGCCCGAGGATTTGCGCCCGCAGATCCCGCTGACCCGCGAAGCGACGCGCGCCTTCAACCTCGCCTGCCTCGAACAGGAAGGCTTCGAGGCCGACGACATCATCGCCACCCTCGCCTGCAAGGCCCGCGACGCGGGTGGGCGCGTCACCATCGTGTCCTCCGACAAGGACCTGATGCAGCTCGTCGGCGACGGGGTCGAGATGTTCGACGCGATGAAGAACGCCCGCATCGATCGCGAGGGCGTACTCGAGAAGTTCGGCGTCTACCCCGAGCGCGTCGTCGACGTGCAGGCGCTGGCCGGCGACAGCGTCGACAACGTCCCCGGCGCGCCCGGCATCGGCATCAAGACCGCGGCTCTTCTCATCAACGAATACGGCGACCTCGAAACGCTTCTTGAACGTGCTGAAGAGATCAAGCAGCCGAAGCGCCGGCAGGTGCTGATCGACCATGCCGACCAGATCCGCCTCTCGAAGAAGCTCGTCAGCCTCGATTGCGAGATGGACCTCGGCTACGACCTCGACACGCTGGAGGTGAAGGAGCCGGTCGCGGCCGACCTCCTCGATTTCCTCGCGCAGATGGAATTTCGCACCATCACCCGCCGCGTGGCCGAGAAGCTGGGCGTCGAGGTTCCCGCCGTCGCCGAATCCCAGCCCGCCGCCTCGGGCGGCCTGCCGGACGACACCGCCGACGCCGGCCTTCCCGGCGCGCCCGACCTGCCCTTCGACGCGAAGAATTACACCTGCGTCACCACCGCCGCCGAGCTTCAGACGTGGATCGACAAGGCCCACGCCACCGGCTGGATCTCTGTCGATACCGAAACGACGAGCCTCGATGAGATGAAGGCCGAACTCGTCGGCATCAGCCTCGCCGTCGAGGCGGGTCACGCGGCCTACGTCCCCCTCGCCCACCGCGAGGAAGGCGGCGTCGGTCTCTTCGGCTCGGACGAGCTGGCGCCGAACCAGATGCCGCTTCCCGAATGCCTGGCACTTCTCAAGCCGCTGCTGGAAGACCCCGCCGTCCTCAAGATCAACCACAACGCCAAGTACGACGTGAAGGTGCTGGCCCGCTACGGCATCCGGATGGCGCCGATCGACGACACCATGCTGATGAGCTACGCGCTTCACGCCGGGCTCCACAACCACGGCATGGACGAGGTCAGCGAGCGCTACCTCGGCCACAACCCCATCGCCATCAAGACGCTGATCGGCTCAGGCAAGGCGCAGCGGACCTTCGACGCGGTCAAGATCGACGACGCCGTGACCTATGCCTCCGAGGACGCCGACGTCACGCTCAGGCTCTGGCAGGCGTTCCGCCCCCAGCTTCACGCCGCGCGCGTCGCAACGGTCTACGAGACGCTGGAACGCCCCCTTGTCGCCGTCCTGACCGACATGGAAATGGCGGGCGTCAAGGTCGACAAGAACGTCCTGTCGCGCATGTCGAACGCCTTCGCCCAGAAGATGGCCCAGCTCGAAGACGAGATCTACGAAGCCGCCGGCCAGAAGTTCAACGTGGGCTCGCCCAGCCAGGTCGGGACCATCCTCTTCGACGTCATGGGACTGCCGGGAGGCAAGACGGGCAAGACCGGCAAGTATTCCACCCCCGCCGACGTGCTGGAGGATCTCGGCGACCGAACACGCGCTGCCCGGCCTCATCCTCGACCACCGGCAGGTCCAGAAGCTCAAGTCGACCTACACCGACGCACTTCAGGACCACGTCAACGCCGAGACAGGGCGCGTCCACACCTCCTATTCCATCGCCGGCGCGAACACCGGGCGGTTGGCCTCGACCGACCCCAACCTCCAGAACATCCCGATCCGCACCGAGGAAGGCCGCCGCATCCGCGAGGCCTTCGTGGCGACGCCCGGCCACACCCTCGTCAGCCTCGACTATTCCCAGATCGAGCTCCGCATCCTCGCCCACACCGCCGACATCCCGGCGCTGAAGGAAGCCTTCCGCGAGGGCCAGGACATCCACGCCGCCACCGCGTCCGAGATGTTCAACGTCCCCCTCGACGAGATGACCCCCGACATCCGTCGCCAAGCCAAGGCGATCAACTTCGGCGTCATCTACGGCATCTCCGGCTGGGGCCTCGCCCGCAACCTCCGCATCCCCCGCGACGAGGCGCAGGCCTTCATCGACCGCTATTTCGAGCGCTTCCCCGGCATCCGCACCTACATGGACGACACCATCGCCTTCGCGCGCGAGCACATGCACGTCCGCACCCTCTTCGGCCGCCGCATCAACACGCCCGAAATCAACGCCAAGGGCCCCACCGCCGGATTCGCCCGCCGCGCCGCGATCAACGCGCCGATCCAGGGCACCGCCGCCGACATCATCCGCCGCGCCATGATCCGGATGCCCGACGCCATCGACGGCCTGCCCGCGAAGATGCTCCTCCAGGTCCACGACGAACTGCTCTTCGAGGTCGAGGAAGGCGCCGCCGACGACCTGATCGCCATCGCCAAGGCGCGTGATGGAGGGCGCTGCCCACCCCGCCGTCCGTCTCGACGTCCCGCTTATCGTCGATGCCGGGCGCGGCGCGAACTGGGCACTGGCCCACTAGAACCTTCGATCACGATTTAGTCACATTCTCCACACGTTCTTGACAGAATCTGCACAGGCGCTGCACAAAGGGGGCGTGTGTTTTACAGGGGTAGGGTAACCAGTACTTTCGTGCTTTTTTGAGTGAAATCCATTTTTGACGGCCCGCCCCCGTGAGGGCGGGCCGTCGTCTTTCGCGGGCTTGCCAAACGCCTGACTCCCCCGTCCTAATGCCCGCATGAAAAGCGGCACACGGCCCGTCAAGGGCACGCGCAAGATGATCGCGAACATGACCCCGGTGCTTCAGCCGGGCACCTATGTGTTCTGCACCATGCTCAACACCGAGGACGCCACCGCCGCCGCGACCCTGGCTCTCGCCACCTTCGCCGAGGACGAGGGCATGTCGCTCATCCTCGAAAAATCCGAAGCCGACCGCCTTGGCCTCTCCTACGGCGACAGGATGCGGCGCATCACTTTGATGGTCTACTCCTCGGTCTCGGGCGTCGGCCTCACCGCCGCCGTCGCAAGCGAACTCGCGCGCCACCGCATCCCCGCCAACGTCGTCGCCGCAACCCAGCACGACCACGTCTTCGTCCCGAAGAAACACGCCGACCGCGCGCTCGACACGCTGCGCGGTCTCCAGGCCCGCGCCCGCGACGGGCAGGACGAATTCACGGACGCGGACTGACCCGCCGTCCGAAGACCGAGACCAGCACCATGGCAATAACGGCGCCACCCGCGTTGAAACAAAGATCGAGCGCGGTGTTGTAATAGCCGCCGACGTTCGTATCGGGCACGGCGAGCACCGCCGTGAACTCGATGATCTCGTTCAAGGCGCCCAGCCCCATGGCCGCGAACGCGGGATAAGTCACGGCCGTCCAGGTGCCCCTCGTCTCGGGGAAATGGCGCGTCAGAAGGTGATGCAACACCCAGGCCGTCACCCCGAAGCCCCAGGCATGGACCACCTGGTCGTACTTCAGGATGAACACCTCTCCGCTTTCGATCAGCGGCAGCAGGCGCAGGTTGTAGAGGACCGAACCATCCACCGGCACGCCGCCCCCGGCCATATGCGCCAGCCCCCAGAGCGACAGCGCCCACAGCATCGCGGGCGGGTATTCGGCGGCCCGCAGCGAAAAGGCGACGAGCCCGATCAGGATCGCCATCGTGACGATATAGACGATGAACTCGTAATTCCCGATCGACAGGAACCAGACGGTGAACCCCAGCACATAGGCCAGGGTGAAGAGGCCGACGGCCTTCTCTGCGGGATTGGGGGAGATGCGGGCCATGCGCGGCATCTGACGGACTTGATGCGGCCTTGGCAAGTCGCCAGCGGGGATCAGCCTTCGGAAGCGATCCCCGAAGGTCCGTCGTTCGCCGCCGCGGCGGCAAGGACGCTCGGCAAAAGGGTGTCGACGCAGAACGGCTTCGAAAAGCTCGCGATGACCGACGGCATCCGCTGGAAGATCGACGTCGCCGCATCGTCCATGCTGATCGTGATGACCGGTACGTTCTGCGCAGAAAGCCAGGCCACCGCCTGCTGCGACCGGATGTCCGTCACCTTGAGATCGACGATCGCCGCGCTCGCGCCGCAAGGGCCGGTCCCGGTGTCGTAGCCCTGCTCGATATAGGCACCCAGTCCGATCGAGGCGAGCGCCTCCTGGATGTCCATCGCCAGCACCACGTCACTCGTCATAAGCGCGACCATCTTCCGAATTGGCGGACCGGCTTCGGCAAAACTCTCGGTGTGTTTCATGGCAGCCTCCATATGTGACACTGGCACACATATTTTGAAATATCCAATGATTTCATATGTTTGATTACTAAACTTGCGCCGCAGACTGCGTCTGCTCAGATGCGGGCAGGTGCAAAAATTTTGGTGAATGAAACTTTTTAGCCGAATGTGTGTTTTGAGTAAGTTTGGATTATCTCGGAGCGGGTCTTGAACGACGAGTCTCAGAAGCGGCTGGAAAGACTGCAGGTGATGCTCACCGATGCAGAGCTTCTGGCGGTCGACGATTTCCGGTTCGAGAAGCGTATGCCCAGCCGCGCCTCCGCCGTGCGCGAACTCCTCCGCCGCGGGCTCGAAGCCGAGGGCTATTTCACCCAGGCGAGCGGTGGAGAGTCCTCCAGCAGCTTCGGCGTCATCCCTCGCCGCGACGACTGAGGCCCCGCCTCTCTCACCGCGCCGGGTCCAGCGGCGTAACGCCCCCTTTCCCCTTCGCCACCTGTCTTCTATGACACCGCCCAAGCCAAGAGGGGCACGTCATGGAAGAACCCGCGATCACCGAAGACCTCGTCGCCGCGCACGGGCTGAAGCCCGACGAATACGCGACCATCCTTCAGATCATCGGGCGGACGCCTTCCTTCACCGAACTCGGCATCTTCTCGGCGATGTGGAACGAGCACTGTTCCTACAAGTCGTCCAAGAAGTGGCTCCGCACCCTGCCGACGACGGGCCCGCAAGTGATCTGCGGACCGGGCGAGAATGCAGGCGTCGTCGACATCGGCGACAACCAGGCGGTGGTCTTCAAGATGGAAAGCCACAACCACCCCTCCTACATCGAGCCCTACCAGGGGGCCGCGACCGGCGTCGGCGGCATCCTCCGCGACGTCTTCACGATGGGGGCCCGCCCCATCGCCGCGATGAACGCACTCTCCTTCGGGGAGCCGTCGCACCCGAAGACCAAACGCCTTGTGTCCGGCGTGGTCGAGGGCGTCGGCGGCTACGGCAACGCCTTCGGCGTCCCCACGGTCGGCGGCGAAGTCCGCTTCCATCGCGCCTACAACGGCAACTGCCTCGTCAACGCCTTCGCCGCCGGATTGGCGGACGCCGACAAGATCTTCTACTCGGCGGCTTCGGGCGTCGGGATGCCCGTCGTCTACCTCGGCGCCAAGACCGGCCGCGATGGCGTCGGTGGAGCCACGATGGCCTCCGCCGAATTCGACGACACCATCGAGGAAAAGCGCCCGACCGTGCAGGTCGGCGACCCCTTCACCGAAAAGCGCCTGCTCGAAGCCTGCCTCGAACTCATGGCCACCGGCGCCGTCATCTCGATCCAGGACATGGGCGCCGCCGGCCTCACCTGCTCGGCGGTCGAGATGGGTGACAAGGGCGGCCTCGGCGTGCGCCTCAACCTCGACGCGGTGCCGCAGCGCGAGACGGGGATGACGGCCTACGAGATGATGCTGTCCGAAAGCCAGGAGCGGATGCTCATGGTCCTCCGCCCCGAGAAGGAGGCCGAGGCCAAGGCGATCTTCGACAAGTGGGACCTCGACTTCGCCATCGTGGGCGAGACCATCGCCGAGGACCGCTTCCTGATCGTCCACGGAAACGAGACCAAGGCCGACCTGCCCCTGTCCAAGCTGTCGTCCACCGCGCCCGAGTACGACCGCCCCTGGGTGCCGACGCCCGCACCGACGCAATACCGACGCGATACCGACGTGATACAGATGGACCCGATCGATGCGCTGAAGGCCCTCATCGGATCCCCCAACTACGCCCGCAAGCAGTGGGTCTGGGAGCAGTACGACAGCCAGGTCATGGCCGACACCGTCCGCACTCCCGGGCTGGGCGCGGGCATCGTCCGCGTCCACGACACCGGCAAGATGCTGGCCTTCACCTCGGACGTAACCCCCCGATACGTAAAGGCGAATCCCGTCGAAGGCGGCAAGCAGGCCGTGGCCGAGGCCTTCCGCAACCTCTGCGCCGTGGGCGCAACGCCGCTCGCTGCGACCGACAACCTGAACTTCGGCAACCCCGAGAAGCCCGAGATCATGGGCCAGCTCGTCGGTGCGATCAAAGGCATCGGCGAGGCCTGCGAAGCCCTTGATATGCCTATCGTTTCCGGCAACGTCTCGCTCTACAACGAGACCGACGGCAAGGGCATCCTGCCCACCCCGACCATCGGCGCCGTCGGCCTCATCGCCAATCCGGCCGACCTCATCGCCGGGGTCGCGCAAGACGGCGACTTCCTCCTCCTCGTAGGTCACACAGAAGGCCACCTCGGCCAGTCCGCCCTCCTCGCCGAAGCCTTCGGCCGGGAAGAGGGCGACGCCCCCCACGTCGACCTTGCCGCCGAGCGCCGGAACGGTGAATTCGTGAGGCAAAACAGTGCCTTGATCCGCACCGCGACCGATCTCTCGGACGGAGGCCTCGCCCTCGCCGCCTTCGAGATGGCCGACGCCGCAGGCATCGGCGTCACCCTCGACACCGCCGACGTCCCCACCCTCTTCGGCGAGGATCAGGCCCGCTACATCCTCGCCTGCGCCCCCTCCGACATCGAGACCTTGACCGCCGCCGCAACCAAGGCCGGCGTGACCCTATCAAGGGCCGGCCATTTCGGCGGCAACACCCTGACATTCGGCGATAAATCCGCCTCCATGTCCGACCTTTCGCACCTCTACCGCACCGCCTTCGAGGCCGCCGTCGGATGATGGGCCGCGCGGTCGATCTGAAGACCTGGCCCAGGGCGGAGCAGTTCCGCTTCTTCCGAACCTATGCGCGTCCCCACTACGCCATCACCACCCGTATAGACGTCTCGCGCCTCATGGCCGAACGCAGCGAGCGCGACCTCTCCCCCTTCCGCACCACGCTCCATGCCATAGGCGCGGGCCTCCACGCCGTCCCCGAGCTTCGGATGCGCTTCAAGGGTGACAAGGTGAAGCTCTACGACCGCCTCCTCCTCTCCCCCACCATCCCCTTGGAAAACGGAGACTTTCGCTACACCTACATGGCCTGGAACCCCGACCTCTCGCGCTTCGACCGCCACGCCGCCGAGAAGATCGAGGAGGTCCGCGCCGGCGTCCCGCTCAACGCCAACGATGGCAGCGTCGAGGACGTGGCCTATCTCTCCTGCCTGCCCTGGCTCGACTATACTTCGCTCGATAACGCACTCCCCGGCCCCGACGACTGCATTCCCCGCGTGTCCTGGGGCAAGATCGTCCCCAAGGGCGACGGCCACGACATGGCCATGACGCTTCAGGTTCACCACGCACTGGTCGATGGCCGCCAGGTGGCGCAGTTCTTCGAGGCGACGCAGGCCGCACTGAACGCGATCTGACCGCATTCGCCAAGCTTGCAGCAAGCGATGCGAGCCCATAGGTTTTCAAGGGAAAGAAAGGACCGCCAATGCCCATGCAGGCCCACGAGATCGAAGACCTTCTCCGCGAATCCTTCCCGAACGCGAAGATCGCGGTCGAGGGCGACGACGGGGTCCACATGTCGGCCATGGTCGTCGACGAAAGCTTCCGGGGCATGAACCGCGTCCAGCAGCAGCGCGCCGTCTATGCAGCGCTCAAGGGCCGGATGGACGGCTCATCGGGCGAGCTTCACGCGCTGGCGCTGACGACGCGCGCGCCCGACTGATCCCCCCGCCTCCCCTTCCCTCTTCGCCCGAACCGCATTAGATGTCTGGCGAAAGCGAACAGGGGAGCCAGCCATGAGCGCTCAGGACAAGATCGAACAGACCGTGAAGGGCAACGATGTCGTTCTCTTCATGAAAGGCACCAAGGAAATGCCCCAGTGCGGCTTCTCCAGCCGCGTCGCGGGGGTGCTCAACTTCATGGGTGTCGACTACTCAGACGTGAACGTCCTTTCTGACGAGACTATCCGCCAGGGGATCAAGGACTATTCCGACTGGCCGACGATCCCGCAGCTTTACGTCAAGGGCGAGTTCGTGGGCGGCTGCGACATCATCACCGAGATGATGCTGTCGGGAGAGCTGGATCAGCTCTTCGAGCAGCAGGGTGTGTCCTTCAACAAGGACGCGGCCGACCAGATCCGCGCTCACAACTCCTGAGGATTTCATGTTCGTAGTCACGGTGGAGTTCCGCTCCGCCCCGGAGCATACCGGCGATTTCCTGACGGCGCTCCGCGAGAACGCGCGCGCCTCTCTCGAGGTCGAGCCGGGCTGCCAGAGGTTCGACGTCTGCCGCGACCCGAAAGATCAGTCGCGGTTCTTCCTCTATGAAATCTACGACGACGCCGCCGCGTTTCAGGCGCACAAGGCGACGACGCACTACGGCACATTCTCGGAACGGATCGAAAGCTGGACCGAGCACAAGGCGGTCGCGATGTTCCGCCTCGACGGTCCGCCGGCGTGACCAGCGCGCTCCGGCACGAGGCGGGACGCCCCCGCCACGCGCGCCCGGGCGGTGCCTCGACCGTGCAGATGATCACGCCCGATACGGGCGCCCGCTCGATCCTCAACGGCTTCACCGACATTCCGCCCGGCGGGGGCATCCCGCTTCACTGGCACAACGTCGAGGAAAGCGTCCTCGTCGTCTCGGGTTCTGCGCGCGTCGAGGTGGCCGGCGAATGGCGCGACGCGCAGGCGACCGACGTGGTCTGGGTCGACGCCGAGGTGCCGCACCGCTTCGTCAACGCCTCCGACAGCGAGCCTCTGCGGATCTTCTGGACCTACGCCTCGGCCACCGCCACCCGCACCCTCGCCGAGACGGGAGAGACCAGAGCCGTCGCTGTCGAGCACGACCGTTGATCGTCGACCACGACACGCTCCGCGACTTCGGGACAGAGGTCTACCGCACCCTGGGCATGGACGACGACACCGCCGCGCTGGTGTCGGACAGCCTCGTGCAGGCCGACCTCTGGGGCCACCCGAGCCACGGCGTCATGCGATTGTTCTGGTATGCCGTCCGGCTCGAAAGCGGCGCGATGTCCCCCACGGCGACGCCCGACGTTTCGGGCAAGGGCGCGCTTCTGACGATGGACGGCCGCGACGGCGTGGGTCACCGGGTCGCGAAGGCGGCGATGAGCGAAGCTATCCGCGCCGCCAAGATGCACGGCATCGGGGCCGTCGCCGTCCGCAACTCGGGCCACTTCGGCACGGCGATGTATTACACCCGGATCGCGGCACAGCAGGGCTGCATCGGCTTCCTGACCGCCAACGCCAGCCCCGCCATGGCACCCTGGGGCGGCCTCGACAAGCGCCTCGGCACCAACCCCTGGTCCTGGGCCGCACCTGCAGGGCGATACGCGCCCTTCATGCTGGACATCGCCAACACCGCCGTCGCCCGCGGCAAGCTCTACAACGCCAAGGCGCGCGGCGAACCCATCCCTGCAGGCTGGGCGATGGATGCCGACGGTCGGCCCACCACGGATGCGGCAGCGGGAATCGCCGGGACCATCCTGCCGATGGCGGGTCACAAGGGATACGCCATCGCCATGATGGTCGACATGGTCTCGGGCGTCCTTTCCGGCAGCGCCTTCGGCACAGGCGTGACCGGTCCCTATGTCCCCGAAGGCCGCTCGGGCGCGGGTCACCTCGCCCTTGCCATCGACATCGAGGCGTCGCGCCCCCTCGCCGCCTTCGAAGCGGACATGGAGACGCTGATCGACGAATTGAAGTCGTCCCGCCCCGCACCGGGCGCTTCGGGCATCTTCTATCCCGGCGAACTGGAGGCCGCCTCCGACGCCCGTCTCCGCGCCTCGGGAATCGACCTGCCGCAGAGCGTCGTCGACGACCTCCGCCAGAACGCCGCCCGCATCGGCATTTCCTGTCCCATCTGATCCAGCGCAAGGCCGGAACCCCCGGCCCCTGTCATCGTTGCCCCCGGAAGGAGACACCAATGCGCGATTTCACAGACAGGAAGAACCAGCTCGAGGACCGCCTCAAGGAACTGGGCGAGCGGATAAGCCGGATCGAGGATGACCTCGACGATCCGATGCCCAAGGACGCCGAGGAACAGGCGGTCGAACGCGAGGACGACGAAGTGCTTGAGCGTCTCGGCGAACAAAGCGCGCAGGAGGTCCAGTTGATCCGCGCGGCACTCGCCCGGATCGAGGAGGGCGTCTACGGCGACTGCATGAAATGCGGCGAGCCGATCAGCGAGGAGCGCCTCGACGCGGTGCCCCACGCGGCCTTGTGCCGCGACTGCGCGCGCTGACCTAGCCGGTCGAACACTCCGACAGAAGCGGCGTCTCCTCTCCGGTGGCGCCGTCTTTCCAGTAAAGCGTCGCCGTGTCGCCCTTCGTCCACCAGATGTAATTCGACCCGTCCGACGGCCAGCCATAGCGCGCGCCGGACGCCGACATCTCGGTGACGAGATTGATCATGCGGCCCTCGACGTGGATGACAGCGATGCCGGGTTCGCCCGGATGGTTGACATAGACCGCCGGGATCTCGACGCCCCGCTCGCAGACATAGGTCATCGCCATTGCGTCCAGCGCAAAGGTTGGCGCGCCGCTCACCAGACCGACCGCAAATGCGGCGGCGAGGTCAGCCAGTCGCACGCAGCTTTTCCTCGGCGGCGTCGGCCAGCGCCTCGGCGCGCGCGGCAAGCTCGGCCAGGGTCTCGGCCACGGCGGGCGGGACGACGGCGACTTCCACACGCTCGGCGGTCGGCTTGGGGCGGTTCTGAAGCTCCTCGACCCAGGCCTCCTGCTGCGCGATCTTGTCTTCCATCGACTTCATCTGGTCCTCGGCGCCGGCGTGCTTGTCGGCCAGCATGAGCCCCGCCATCAACAGCATCCGCGACTCCGGCAGCCGCCCGATCTGCTCCATCAGCGAACTCGCCTCGTTATCCAGAAGCGAGGCCGCGGACTTGAGGAAATGCTCCTCGCCCTCCTGGCAGGCGACGTTGAAGATGCGGCCGCCGATCTCGATGGGAACCTCGGGCATGGATCAGGCCTCCTTCAGGACGGGTTCGAGGGTGGCGAGGATGTCCTCGATCTCGGCACGCTCGGCCGCACGCTGCGCCCGCAGCGCATCAAGCTCGGACATCATCGCGGCGTTCACCAGCTCCGGCTGGGCAAGCCCTTGGGCGTTCGCGTCGCGCAAAGAGGCGTTCGTTTCGCGCAAGGCGTCGTTCACCTTCCGCATCCTCTGCACCTCGGCGTCGCGAGTAGCCAGCGCGTCACGCAGGTCCGACACCTGGTCCTCCAGACGGGCGACCGTGGTCTCCTGCTTTTCCTTGATCGCGCGCACGCGTTCTTCAAGCTGCCGGTTCGCGACCCTCTCGGCTTCTAGCTCGGCGGCCAGCTCCTCGCTGCCGCCTCCGCCGCCACCCGACCCAAGCTGGTCGAGCGCCTGGCCCGCGCGGTCCAGCGCCGCCACGATCCGCCGCTGAAATTCGGAAATGTCGTCCATGAAAAATCCCGCCGTCCCGATGCCTGGAGGGCCGCGTTCGGTCGCCGAATCGCCGCACAGCCCCTGTTGTTGACACTGAACATACCCGATGCGTGGCGGGTTTCGACTCCTTTACCCGCAACGCTTCAACCCGCGCTTCCCGCCTTGCGCTTGGGGGACGGGCTGCTATCAACCGCTCCATCCGATCTGGACACGGGGGACGGAACCTTGGACATCGCCACTCTGAAAGAGCTTCACGCCGATCATTTCTCCCGCGCCACGGCAATCCGTGTGCTGGCGATGGATGCGGTGCAGGCGGCTAACTCGGGACACCCCGGAATGCCCATGGGCATGGCCGACGTGGCGACCGTCCTTTTCGAGAAGCACCTCAAGTTCGACGCCTCCTACCCCGACTGGGCCGACCGCGACCGCTTCATCCTCTCGGCTGGCCACGGCTCGATGCTGCTCTATTCGCTCCTCTACCTGACGGGGTACGAGGACATGACGCTCGACGAGCTGAAGAACTTCCGCCAGTGGGGCTCGAAAACCGCCGGCCACCCCGAGTACGGCCACGCCAAGGGCATCGAGACGACGACCGGTCCGCTTGGCCAGGGTCTCGCCAACGCCGTCGGTTTCGCCATCGCCGAAGAAAGCCTGCGCGCCCGCTACGGCAAGAAGATCGTCGACCACTTCACCTACGTCATCGCCGGCGACGGCTGCCTGATGGAGGGCATCAGCCAGGAGGCCATCGCCTTCGCGGGGATGCAGAAGCTCTCGAAGCTGATCGTGCTCTGGGACAACAACGACATCTCCATCGACGGCAAGGTCTCGCTCTCCGATACCACCGACCAGCTTGCACGCTTCAAGGCCTCGGGCTGGCACGTCCAGGAATGCGACGGCCACGACCCCGAGGACATCGACCGCACGCTGACCCAGGCCCGCGCCTCGAAGAAGCCCGCGATGATCGCCTGCAAGACCCACATCGGCTTCGGCTCGCCCAAGAAGCAGGACACCAACGGGGCCCACGGATCGCCGCTCGGCCCCGAGGAAATCCAGGTGACCCGCGACATCTACGGCTGGACGTCCGGACCCTTCGACATCCCCAAGGACATCCTGTCCGCCTGGCGCGCCACCGGCGCGCGCGGCGCGGACGAGCGCAAGGCGTGGGACGACCGCCTCGCCGCGCTGTCCTCGTCGCGGCAGGCCGACTTCAACCGCGTCATGTCGGGCGAGACGCACAAGCGCCTCTCGGCCACCGTCCGCGCGCTGAAGAAACAGATCACCGACAGCCGTCCCAAGGTCGCAACGCGCAAGTCCTCGGAAATGGTGCTCGAGGTTCTGAACCCCGTCCTGACCGAGACCATAGGCGGCTCGGCCGACCTGACCGGCTCGAACAACACCAAGACCGCCGACCTCGGCATCTTCGACGCCAACAACCGCAAGGGCCGCTACATCCACTACGGCATCCGCGAACACGGCATGGCGGCGGCGATGAACGGCATGGTCCTGCACGGTGGCGTGCGCCCCTACGGCGGCACCTTCCTGACCTTCTCGGACTACGCCCGCGGCGCGATGCGCCTCTCGGCCCTGATGGGCGCGCCCGTCACCTACGTGATGACGCACGACTCCATCGGTCTCGGCGAGGACGGCCCGACGCACCAGCCGGTCGAACACCTCGCGGCGCTGCGCGCGATCCCCCACATGCGCGTCTTCCGCCCCGCCGACACCGTCGAGACCGCCGAGGCGTGGGAGCTTGCCCTCTCGTCCGAGCGGGCGCCTTCCGTCCTGGCCCTGTCCCGTCAGAACCTTCCGACCGTCCGGACTGAGCACAAGACCCGCAACCTGACCGCCCAGGGCGCCTATGTCCTGGCCGAGTCCACCGCCAAGCGGCAGGCGATCCTGATCGCCACCGGCTCCGAGGTCGAGGTGGCACTCGCCGCCCGCGAGACGCTCGAGGCCGAGGGCATCGGCACCCGCGTCGTCTCGATGCCCTGTGCCGAACTTTTCGCCGAGCAGGACGAGGCTTACCGCCGCCGCGTCCTTCCCGCCGGACCCGTCCGCGTCGCCATCGAGGCGGGCATCCGGCAGGGCTGGGATCGCTGGCTTCTGGACGAGCGAGGCCGCGCCGGCCGCGCCGCTTTCGTGGGCATGGACGGCTTCGGCGCCTCGGCCCCGGCCGAGACGCTCTACAAGGAATTCGGCATCACCGCCGAAAACGTCGTCGAGACGGTCAAGGGAATGCTTTGACCGCACGGCCCGTTAATCCCGGCGCGGGACAGCCTCCCGCGCCGACAGGTGCCATACGCTTTGCCGACACGATGCAGACGCATCGCCGACACCCGGCACCGCGCCAGAAGCCTTGCGGTTAAAGGCGAATCGGAGCGACCGCGGAAGGTTCCGCCCAATCCCCGCGCGCTCCGGCAACCTTTCGTAAGGATCAGAGGGACCTGTGCATCCGCACCGCCGGAAACTCGATCCCCGGCCTGAGAGGAACGGTCACCGGCCCCACGGCCTCGAACCCGCAGGCGGCGTAGAACGGCACCGCCATCAGCGTCGACAGGCAGTCCAGCCGCGTGATCCCCGCCGCCCGCGCGTCATCGAAGATATGCGCCATCAGCGCACGCCCGATGCCCGACCGCGTCCGCTCCGGATCGGTGGCGACGTGGCGGACGTGGCCGGTGGCCGGAGCGCCTGTCCGGCCAGTACCAGGCTCGCTCGACGTCCAGCCGCCCGCGCCCACGACCTTGTCGCCTGACACGACAAGGAAGTAGGTGCCGGAGGCCAGTAGCGCCGGGTTGGCGCGCGACAGAAGTGGCACCGCCGTCACCAGGATCGACGGCGGATAGGCCTGCTTCAGAAGCCGCGGATAGGACCGGGCCAGCAGGGTCTCGACCGCGTCGAGATCGGACGGCCCTGCCCGCCTGAGTGTGATGTTGTCCGTCGCCATAGTTCTGGATTCTGGCAATGCCAGCCCTCTTCGTCCAGTCTCGCGCCACATTCCATGACGGAGAAACTTCATGCCCATCTACCGCGAAGACACCGTCGAGACCTACGAAACCGATGGCGGCGGAAGTCCCTGCGGCCCCTGCAAGGTCCTGCTCTACTCCGACACCGGCGGCCTCACCCAGTTCGGCGCGGCGGTCGAGATCCTGCCCCCCGGCTCGCTTTCGTCGATCAAGCACTGGCACTCCGACGAGGACGAATTCCTGATGATGCTGGACGGCGAGGTCACGCTGCACGAGAGCGACGGGACCCAGATCCTCCGCCCCGGAGACGTGGTGACATGGAAGGCGGGGTCGCCTGTCGGCCACTGCATCGAGAACACCTCGAACGCCGAAGCGCGCTACCTGATCGTCGGCACACGGGCGCAATCCGACACCGTGACCTATCCCGACCACGACCGCGTGCTGCGCGTCTGCCGCGAGCCAGAAGAGCGGACGTGGACCGATTTCGCCGGCAACCCGGCGTCGAACCCCTACCGGCCGTGAGCCCATGAAAAAAGGCCGCGTCCCGGACGCGGCCCTTGTCGTTCACGAAAAGGAAAGATCCTTACTTGATCTTGCCTTCCTTGTATTCGACGTGCTTCCGGACGACGGGATCGTATTTCTTGACCACCATCTTCTCGGTCATCGTGCGTGCGTTCTTCTTGGTCACGTAGAAATGGCCGGTGTCCGCGGTCGAGTTCAGACGGATCTTGATCGTCGTCGGTTTCGCCATGGGTCGTCTCCTGCTTGGCCGGGGCTGGCGCCGCGACCCGAAATCCTGAAGCCCGCCTTCTAAAGGCTCGGGCTGCGCTGTCAAGGGCGTTCCCCGGGACGCGCCGGGAAACGAAAGATGCGGACGGCCTGTAAGCCGGATTCTGTCCCCTCCGAAAAGGGGGACGACCATTCATCTGGTCCCGCCGTTACCGACGGGATCAAGCTGTCTACCCGGGGTCCGGGGCCGAAGCCTGCCCATATGGACCCCCTATTCGACATTGCTCCCGGTGGGGCTTGCCGTGCCGGTCCGGTTGCCCGTCCCGCGGTGCGCTTTTACCGCACCGTTTCACCGTGACCCCGCGTGCGAGGCCGTCTGTTCTCTGTGGCGCTTTCCCTCGGGTTACCCCGGCCGGGCGTTACCCGGCACCGTCGCTTCGTGGAGTCCGGACTTTCCTCCCGAGACGGGTTTCCCCGCCGCAGGCGGTCGTCCGGCCGTCCGCGAGGGCGATATAGTCGGTTGTCGGCGTGAGATAAAGCGTCAGAGCGTCCGGAACGGACGCGACGGCACACGGCTCGCCGTCCGCTCGGTCACGTCCGATGGAAAGTGCCGCGCCAGACCCGCCATCATCGCCCGATCCGGCGTTCCGATCGGTCCGTCCGCAAAAGGCCTGAAGCGCTGCCGAAAGGCCGAAAGGACCGCCGCCTCGCCGACTTCGACCGGATAGCCGAAGAAGGCCGCATCACGCATGAAATCACCCTGCAACGCAGGGTCAGGCCAGACCGATAACCCCTTGTCCGCAAGGCGCTTCCACTCGAACCAGGGGCCGGGATCGTTCTTCCGCCCCGGCGCCATGTCCGAATGTGCGATGACGGCCTTCGGGTGCAGCTCGTGACGCTCCAGAAGGTCCTCGAGAAGCGCCTCGAGCGTCGTCATCAACTCTTCCTCGAAGGCCGACGTTCCGTCGTTGTCGAGTTCGATTCCGATGGACCGGGAATTCACGTCGTCGCGCCCCGCCCACCTGCCCTCACCGGCGTGCCAGGCGCGACGCTCCTCGTCCACAAGACGATAGAGCGTGCCATCGCGTCCGATCAGGTAGTGGGACGAAACTTCGTGTTCGGGATTGCACAGACGCCCCAGAGCGTCCTCGCAGACCGGCATGGCGGTGTGATGAAGGACGATCAACTCGATCCGTGCGCCGCCCCTCCTGTCCCCGTGGTTCGGCGAGAGGCGGTCGACGATCTGCATGACGTCAGCGCATCGCCGCGCGGAAGGGGGACGGGTCCCAGTAGCAGGCGAAGCCGTCCCCGTCGGGGTCGATCCCGTGCCTGTCGCGCTCAGGCCCACCCGAGGACAGAAGCGCCTCCTGCGCCCTGTCGGACGAGCCATAGCGCGCGCAGTTGCGCTGGTACTGGCTGTCGCTCACGCGGTCGCTCCGGCGATAGGCCTGCTGGCCGACCTGGTTCGTGGTGGAGAGAGCGTATTGCACGATGCCCGCGCCGCCCGCCTCCTGCCGCTCCGGCAGGGCCTCGGGCTGCGCGACCTCGAAGGACTGGCGCTGGCGGGCCAGGCGCGCCGCGTCGCTCTGGATCGTCTCGCGTGAGGCAACGGCGTCGAAGTTCTGCTCGTCCGAGATGCTTGTCCCGCTGGTGGCGCCCGCCGTGCCCGAAGCAATCGGCATCACTGACAGCGGCTCTCCCGGTCCGGCGGCGGGGGCGTCGGTCGCAGGCAGCGTCGCCGAGGCGATGGCCGTTCCAGGCGCCGCCGTGCGGTTCAGGACGCCAAGCGTTTCCTCCGCGATGGCGCGTTCCTCGGGCAAGGGCAGGCTGCGGCGCTCAAGCTCGGCGTCCCGCGCCGCGCGTTCGGCCTCGATAGTTGTCGTAGTCGCCGAAGCCCACGCCCGCGTTGCTGGCTGGATTGCTGTCCGGCATGGACGGCGCACAGGCCGCAAGCGCACAAAGCGCCGCGAGGCCCAGAAAGCGAATGGTCATGGTCTCTGCTCTGCCTTCGTCATTCTTGGCGCGAAGCCTACCACCATTTGGTGGGCTTGGCCACAAAACCGGCGCGATCCTCGATGGTCTGCGCGATATTCAGCAACTCGCCCTCTTCCCACGGCTTGCCGATAAGCTGAAGCCCTAGCGGCAGGCCTTGCCGGTCAAGCCCGGCAGGAACGGCGATGCCCGGCAGTCCGGCGAGGTTCACCGTCACCGTGAAGACGTCGTTGAGGTACATCTGCACCGGGTCGTCGAACTCCTGCCCCAGAGGGAAAGCCGCCGACGGCGTGGCGGGCGTCAGGATCGCGTCGACACCCTGGGCGAAGACGTCCTCGAAGTCCTTCTTGATCAGCGTCCGAACCTTGCGCGCCCGGTTGTAGTAGGCGTCGTAGAAGCCCGCCGACAGGACATAGGTCCCGATCATCACGCGCCGCTTCACCTCGGCCCCGAAGCCCTCGGCGCGGGTCTTCTCGTACATCTCGGTGATGCCGTCGCCCTGCCCCAGCTTCGCGCGGTGACCATAGCGCACACCGTCATAGCGGGCGAGGTTCGACGACGCCTCGGCCGGCGCGATGACGTAGTAGGCGGGCAGCGCGTATTTCGTGTGCGGCAGGCTGATATCGACGATCTTGGCACCCGCATCCTCGAGCATCGCGCGGCCCTCGGTCCACAGCGCCTCGATCTCGTCGGGCATCCCGTCCATCCGGTATTCCTTCGGGATCCCGATGGTCTTGCCGCGGATGTCGCCGGTCAGCATCGCCTCGAAGTCAGGCACCGGCGAGGTCCGCGCTGGTCGAGTCCTTCGGGTCATGCCCCGCCATCGCCTGAAGCAGGATCGCGCAATCCCGCACCGTCTTCGCCATCGGCCCGGCCTGGTCGAGCGACGAGGCGAAGGCGATGATGCCCCACCGCGAACAGCGCCCATAGGTCGGCTTCAGCCCGGTGATCCCCACGAAGGCCGCCGGTTGCCGGATCGAGCCGCCCGTGTCCGTCCCCGTGGCGCCAAGGCACAGGTCGGCCGCGACCGCCGCCGCCGACCCACCCGACGATCCGCCCGGCGTCAGCGCCGTGTCGTCGTTGCCGCGCCGCCAGGGGTTCACGACGTTGCCATAGACGCTGGTCTCGTTCGACGAGCCCATGGCGAATTCGTCCATGTTCAGCTTGCCGACCATCACCGCGCCGGCTTCGAAAAGCTGCGTCGTGACGGTGGATTCGTACTCGGGCCGGAAGCCCTCGAGGATGCCCGACGCCGCCTGGCTCGCCACGCCCCTGGTGCAGAACAGGTCCTTGATGCCAAGGGGAATGCCGCAGAGGGAAGGCGCATCCCCTTCCTTCAATCGCGCATCCGCCGCCTCGGCCTGCTCCATGGCCAGGTCGGGGGTCGGATGAACGACGGCGTTCAACGCCGAGGCGGCCTCGACAGCGTCCAGACAGGCCCGCGTCAGATCCGCAGACGTCGTATCGCCCGCGCGCAGAGCGTCACGCGCCTCGGCGATGGTCAGGGTGTTCAGGCTCGACATGGGCTCACTCCACCACCTTCGGCACCGCGAAGAAGCCTTCCCGCGCATCGGGTGCGTTCGAGAGTATCTTCTCCTGGTATCCGCCGTCCGTCACCGCATCCTGCCGCCGCTTCAGCCGCATCGGCGTGACCGAAACCATCGGCTCCACGCCCTCGACATCGACCTCGTTCAGTTGTTCGACAAACCCGAGGATGGCGTTGAACTCGCCCGCAAGCGCGTCGAGATCGTCTTCCTCAACCTTGATCCGCGCCAGCTTGGCGACGCGGCGGGCGGTTTCCCTGTCGATGGACATGATCGGCTCCGTCTTGACGAACGGACCCGCGTTTAGCGCGGGCCGCGGGGGATGCCAAGCCTCGCCCTCGCCTGCGCTACGTCGAAGCCGTCTCTCGGTCGCCGTGGCGAAGCCAGGTCTCGATCATCCAGCCGAGCATCAGCGCGTTCAGCAGATGCCACATGAAATGCGTGCCAAGCGGGAACGAGCCGCAAACCTCCATGTCGAGCGACCGGAAAGTCAGCGAAGCCGCCAGAAGCGTCGCACCGATGATCAGGTTGCGCCCCGTCTCGGGCGTCTCCCGGCGGAGGTAGAGACCGTAAAGCAGGATCAGCAGCGGCAGCGGCCAATAGTAGTCCGACACGGTGAAGAACGGCAGCACGTCGAAAACGGGCGTCAGCGCCGCCGTCCAGGGAATGTAGGCGCCAGCGCCAAGCGCGGCGCCCCAGATCGGCCAGCCCAGGAAACGGCGATTGGCGAGAAAGATGTAGACCAGCGTGAAGACGAGAATCGGCAGGCTGTCCGCCATACCAGCCCAGGCCTGAGCGAAAGTGTGAAACAGAAGCGATCCCACCCCGATCACCGCGAGAATGACGGACAGGACGCGCCCCCCGGCCTGCTCCTGCGAGCGGTGCCACATCATCCAGGCCATGGCCAGAAAGGCCAGGTTCGTCACCGCATTCACCGGCTCGGACCACAGCGAAGGGTCCGTCCGTTCGCAATAGCCGTCGATCGCCCTTGTCCAGTCCATGCCTTTCCCTATCCTTTTCCCGACAAGATAGGGAGCGTCGCATGAAGATCACCTGGCTCGGCCATTCCGGCTTCCGCATCGAGATCGGGGATCAGAGTCCTCCTTGTCGATCCCTGGCTGAACGGCAATCCGGCTTTTCCGGATGGCCGCCACGACGAGGCTCTCTCGGGGGCGACCGCCATCCTTCTCAGCCACGGCCACGGCGACCACGCCTCGAACTGCAAGGTCATCGCAAGCGAGCAGAGGATCCCCATAGCCTGCATCCACGAACTCTCCGAGGTTCTGGGCGGCGACGGGGTCGAGACCATGGGGTTCGGCAAGGGCGGCACGATTTCGCTCGGCAATGTGAAGGTGTCGATGGTCAACGCCTGTCATTCCTCCTCCATCGACTTCGGCGACGGCGGACCAGCTGTCGCGGGCTCCGAGGCCGGGTTCATGATCCGGGGCGAAGGCCACACGATCTACTTCTCCGGGGACACCGACGTCATGGCCGACATGGGCTGGTTCGGAGAATACTACGCCCCGGACATCGGCATCCTCTGCTGCGGCGGGCACTACACGATGGACCAGAAGGCCGCGGCCTGGGCGGCGAAGAGGTTCTTCGACTTCAAGGTGGTGATCCCCTGCCACTACAAGACGTTCCCGATCCTCGCGCAGGACGCCAAGACCCTGATCGAGGAGCTTCCCGACGTCGACGTGAAGGTGATGGAGGTGATGGAGACGGTCGAGATCTAGCGCCGACCCGCGAAGAAATCGCGCAGAAGCGCAGCCGCCTCCTCCGCCCCGATCCCGTCATAGACCTCGGGCGCGTGGTGCGCCTGAGGATGCGAAAACACCCTCGCCCCATGCGCCACGCCGCCCGACTTCGGGTCCGATGCGCCGTAATACAACCGCCCGATCCGCGCGGCGGCGATGGCGGCGGCGCACATCGGCGCAGGGTTCCAGCGTGACGTAGAGATCGCAACCCGTCAGCCGCTCCGACCCCAGACGGCGCGCCGCCTCGCGGATGACCATCATCTCGGCGTGAGCAGTGGGATCCGACAGCTCCCGCGTCCTGTTGCCGGCTCGCGCCAGCACCTCGCCCGCAGGTCCGACCAGCACCGCGCCCACGGGCACCTCGCCCCGGTCGCCCGCCGCCCGCGCCTCGGCCAGCGCCTCCTCCATGAAACTCCGAAACCTCATCCCCGCCTTATGCCGCCCAATCCCGCCCTTGTCTTTCTTCTTGGATCAAATACTCCCGCCGGAGGCGTCCCGCGCGGCACGCGCGGGCTCCCTTTCCCTCGCGGCCCGCGCGGGATAAGCCGAGACATGACCACCGACACCCCTCCCCCGGCGACCGCATCGCCAAGGTCCTTGCCCGCCACGGCGTCGCCTCGCGCCGCGACGCCGAACGCATCATCGGCGAAGGCCGGGTCAGCGTGAACGGCAAGGTCATCGACAGCCCGGCGCTGAACGTCACCGACAAGGACAGGATCGCCGTCGACGGCAAGGCCCTCGCCGAGCGCGAGCCGCCGCGTCTCTGGCTCTATCACAAGCCGCAGGGCCTCGTGACCACGACGAAGGACGAGAAGGGCCGCCAGACCGTCTTCGACGCGCTGCCCGAAGGAATGCCGCGCGTGGTCAGCGTCGGGCGGCTCGACATCAACTCCGAGGGCCTCCTCCTTCTGACGAACGACGGCGAGGTCAAGCGAAAGCTGGAACTCCCCTCCACCGGCTGGCTCAGGAAATATCGCGTTCGCGTCCACGGCAGCCCGTCCGAGGCCTCGCTCGAACCGCTGCGCAAGGGCATCACCATCGACGGAGAGACGTTCCGCCCGATGGAGGTCACGTTCGACCGTCAGCAGGGCGGCAACGCCTGGCTGACGATTTCGCTGCGCGAGGGAAAGAACCGCGAAATCCGCCGCGCGATGGATGTGGTCGGGGTCCAGGTCTCGCGCCTGATCCGCGTCAGCTACGGCCCATTTCGTCTCGGCGACCTCGCCGCCGGCGCGGTCGAGGAGGTGCGACAGAAGGTCGTCCGCGACCAGCTCGGTCTCGATGCGGGAAAGGCCCCGACCACCGGAACCGCGCGGAAGGCCGCGAAGCCGCCCCGGCGCACCGAGGCGAAGCGGAAGCCCAAGCCCGGCCGAAGGTAGCGCGCGAAGGTTCATTCCACCGCCGGCGCACTGGTATGGCGGTCGCCGATCCCCTATGTTGAACGCACACGAGAGGGAGCCACATGCAGCGCTTCGCACTTGCCCTGTTCTTTGCCCTCGCGGTCGTCGGCCTTGTCGTGGCGCTTCTGCGCGGGGTCGGCCGGGCGGCGGAACGGCGCGGCGGTGTGGCATCATTGACGACGGGGACCGCGATGCAGAAGGCAGCCTTCATCCTGCTGATGTGCCTTATCGTCTACGTATCGGTGACGGGGGCTTCCTGATGGCGCGGCCCTTCCGCGGACGGCACAGCCCGGACTTCTCCGGCGTCTCACCCGAGGCTGCCCGAACAGCGCAGACGCAGCCCTGTGGGCGCGCGCGTCAACTTCCTTTTCATTGCGCCCGTCATCATGCTCCTGACGGCCTTCCAGCTCGAACCGCTCGGCATGTTCCTCAAGCTTGCGGCCTTCGGCCTGATGATGCTGGCGGCATGGCTTACCCGCGAGGGGCTGATCGCCGAGGACGCCTTCAATGCCCGCCGGGTGGCGAAACGCCCCGCGATACCCCGCAAAATCTTCGGCAGCGCGCTGACCGGGCTCGGGCTCGCCTTGGCCGGGCTGAACCCCGAGACGTTCTCGCTCCTGAACCCGATCCTATTCTTCATCCTGGGCGCCGCGCTGCACTTCACCGCCTTCGGCCCCGATCCCCTGCGTGACAAGGGAACCGAGGGGATGGACGGCTTCCAGACCGACCGCGTCGCCCGCGCGGTGGACGAAGCCGAGAAGCACCTCGTCGCCATGCGCGACGCCATCGCCCGCGCCCGCATACCGGCCTTGGAACGCCGGGTCGCCGATTTCGCGAACACCGCACGCGGCATGTTCCGGGTGGTCGAGGAGGATCCCCGCGACTTGACCAGCGCGCGTCGGTATCTGACCGTATACCTTCTGGGCGCGCGCGACGCGACGGTGCAGTTCGCCGATCTCTGGGCACGGTCCCGGAACGAAGAGGCGCGCGCCGACTACGAGGCGCTTCTGACGGATCTCGAGACGACCTTCGCCAAGAAGACCGAGAAGCTGCTTCTCGACGACAAGTCCACGCTCGACGTGGAGATCGAGGTGCTCCGCGACCGATTGGAGCGCGAGGGCGTCCACAGCAGGGCGTGAGCCCCAGAATGAGGGACTGAGACGATGGACGAGACCGTAAGGCAGAAGGCGAAACAATCCGAGGCAATGGTGAAGGAAGTGAGCGAGGTTCATCTGGTCGCACCGTCGACCGACATCGTGGCCTACGAGGCCGCCGACCCCGGCATCTCGGCCGAGATCGAGAAGCGCATCGCCGAGATCGACATGTCCGAGACGAACTCGATCGTGTCCTTCGGCTCGTCCGCGCAGGTGGAGCTTCAGGAAATCAGCCAGGCCATGCTCCAGGACGTCCGGAACAAGGACGTGGGGCCGGCGGGCGACAGCCTGCGCCAGATCGTCTCGACCATCCGCGGCTTTTCGATCAGCGAATTGGATGTTCGCCGCAAACGGTCATGGTGGGAACGGCTCCTCGGCCGCGCCGCCCCGATCCACAACTTCGTCGCGAAGTTCGAGGAGGTGCAGGGCCAGATCGACAAGATCACCGACAACCTCCTTCACCACGAGCACAAGCTTCTCAAGGACATCAAGTCGCTCGACCAGCTCTACGACAAGACGTTGGCCTTCTATGACGAGTTGGCCCTCTACATCGCGGCGGGCGAAGAGAAGCTGAAGCGCCTCGACGCCGTCGACATACCTGCGAAGGACGCCGAGGTTCAGGCCGCGCCAGAAGAGGCCGGCGTGATGAAGGCGCAGGAGCTGCGCGACCTCCGCGCCGCCCGCGACGATCTAGAACGCCGGGTCCATGACCTGAAACTGACACGCCAGGTCACGATGCAGTCCCTGCCCTCGATCCGGCTGGTGCAGGAGAACGACAAGTCCCTCGTCACCAAGATCAACTCGACCCTCGTCAACACCGTCCCCCTCTGGGAAACCCAGCTCGCCCAGGCCGTGACCATCCAACGCTCTACCGAGGCCGCCGAAGCGGTGCGCGAGGCCAACGACCTGACGAACGAGCTTCTGACCTCGAACGCCGAGAACCTGCGTCACGCCAACAAGATGATCCGCGAAGAGATGGAGCGGGGCGTCTTCGACATCGAGGCTGTGAAGAAGGCCAATTCGGACCTGATCGCGACGATTCAGGAAAGCCTCCAGATCGCCGACGAGGGCAAGAAGAAGCGCGCCGAGGCAGAGGAAGAGCTGAAGAAGATGGAGTCCGAGCTGAAGACCACGCTCGCGTCCGCCAAGGCGCGTGCCGATGGTGTCGGCGTCAACGCGGGAGAAAGCCTGTCGGCCTCGTGAAGCGATGAAAGCGTTCCCCATGGGGCTCGCCCTGGGAGCCCTGCCGATGATCCTGTCCGGCTGCGCCGAACTCGACGCGATGGCCGTGCCCCCGCCGCCTCCCCGCGCCGAGGCCGAGGTGCCGGAGGTCGAGATCTCGGAGTTGAGCACCGAGCTTGCGGCTTATTACCGGCGGGTCGAGGCGGGCCACCGAACGCGCGGCCTGCTGCGCGCAGACGGCGGTGGCCCGGACGTGCCCTACGACGACCGGCGCCTGGCCGAGACCTTCCGATCCGCCGCTTTCGCGCGTGAATTCACCGATGTGGGCGGCGCGCTGGTCCGGCGCGAGGGCGAAAGCATGCTGAACCGCTGGCAGCAACCGGTGAAGCTCGAACTGATCTTCGGCCCCTCGGTGCCGGACAGCCAGCGTGCCGACGACGGCGCCTCGGTCGGACGCTTTGCCGACCGCCTGTCCGAGATCACGCGCCACCCCGTGTCGGTTGTCCCGCGCGGCGGCAACTTCCAGGTGCTGATCCTGTCCGAGGACGAACGCCGCGTCTCCGGCCCCCTGCTGCGCCGGCTCATCCCCGGCATCCGCCCCAGTGAGATCGACGTCGTCCAGGATCTGGACCGCGCGACCTACTGCATCGTCGTCGCCTCCGACCCGAAGGACGACGGCGTCCTGACCCGCGCCGTCGCCGTCATCCGCGCCGAGCTTCCGCCGCTCCTCCGCCTCTCCTGCATCCACGAGGAGATCGCCCAGGGCCTTGGCCTGTCGAACGACAGCCCTTTCGCGCGGCCGTCGATCTTCAACGACGACGACGAGTTCGGGCGGCTGACCGCGATGGACGAGAAGATGCTACGGATGCTCTACGACCCGCGCCTGACGCCAGGCATGGATGCCGACGCTGCCGATCCGATCGTGCGGCAGATGGCGGCCGAGTTGGCTGGCGGCACCTCGTGACACCCTCTTTTCAAACCCCGGCGCACCGTGCAGGCTCGGCCCTGTCGCGCCGTCATTTCACGGGTCGCCTTAGCGACTGAACAGAACAGGGAGACCCCAATGGGCATTCTCGATTTCCTCTCCGGCCAATTCATCGACGTCATCCACTGGACCGACGATACCCGCGACACGATGGTCTGGCGGTTCGAGCGCGAAGGCCACGAGATCAAGTACGGCGCCAAGCTGACCGTCCGCGAAGGTCAGGCCGCCGTCTTCGTCCACGAGGGCCAGCTCGCCGACGTGTTCATGCCCGGGCTCTACATGCTCGAGACGAACAACATGCCGATCATGACGACGCTCCAGCACTGGGATCACGGCTTCCGGTCGCCGTTCAAGTCCGAAATCTACTTCGTCTCGACCCGCCGCTTCACCGACCTGAAGTGGGGCACCAAGAACCCGATCATGCTGCGCGATCCCGAGTTCGGACCCGTGCGCCTGCGCGCCTTCGGAACCTACACCGTCAAGGTCGCGGACCCCGGCCTCTTCATCAAGGAGATCGTCGGCACCGACGGCGAGTTCACGATGGACGAGATCAGCTTCCAAATCCGCAACATCATCGTGCAGGAGTTCAGCCGCGTCCTCGCTCAGGCCAACATGCCCGTGCTCGACATGGCCGCCAACACCCAGGACCTGGGCCGTCTGGTGGCCGAGGCGATCTCGCAGACCATCGCGGGCTACGGCGTGACGCTGCCCGAGCTCTATGTCGAGAACATCTCGCTGCCGCCCGCCGTCGAAAAGGCGCTGGACGAACGCACCTCGCGAGGCGTCGTGGGCAACCTCGACCAGCACTTCCGCTACAAGGCGGCGCAGAGCCTCGACAACCCCAACAGCGGCGTCGGCCAGGCCATGGGCATGGGCATGGGCGCGGGCATGGGGATGCAGATGGGCGGCGCGATGGCCGGCACTCCGGGCCCCTGGGGCTCGCCCGCGGCGGCACCCCCGCCTCCGCCCGTCGAGCATGTCTGGCACGTCGCCAAGGACGGCCAGACGTCCGGCCCTTATTCCAAGGCGGACATGGGCCGGATGACGACCGATGGCAGCGTCACACGCGAAAGCTGGGTCTGGACCCAAGGGCAGGACGGCTGGAAAAAGGCCGAAGAGATCCCCGAACTGGCGCAGCTCTTCACGGTCATGCCCCCGCCTCCACCCGCCGGCTGACCCGTCGCAACACTTTCGCAATCGGAGCGGCACCATGCCGAAACGTCCCGTCGATACCTACTCGGCCCTCCAGGTCATCCTGCACTGGCTCATCGTCGTGCTGATCGTCGCGGCCTTCCTCCTCAGCGACCAGATGCACGACTTCGAGGATCTTCCCTCCGATGCCGCCTTGCCCCTTCATGGCAGGATCGGCCTGACGGTGTTCTTCCTGATGATCCTCCGCCTCGTCATTCGCTTCCGTCGCGGCGCGCCGCCTCCGCCCGAGACCGATCCCACCTGGCAGCGCCGCGCCGCGCACTGGACGCATTGGGCGCTCTATGCGCTGGCGATCCTGACGCCCTGGGCAGGCGGTTTCGCCTTCTACCTCCGCTCCGAGATCCGCGGGCGAGGTCCATGAGGTCCTGAAGACTCTCCTGCTCCTCACCGCCGCCCTCCACACGGCTGCGGCGCTTTACCATCAGTTCGTCGTGAAGGACGGGCTTCTGTGGCGCATGAGTCTCCGGCGCAGTTGAGCCATCAGGCACATATGCAGGACACCGAAATCGAAACGGCGCAGCGCCCCGAGCAGGAACACCACTTCCCCTGCGACAACTGCGGCTCGGACATGCGCTTCGATCCGGGCGACGACCGCCTGGTCTGCGACCACTGCGGAAATACGCGCCCCATCGAGCACGGCCCCTGGACCCGCGCCGAGGCCATCGCCGAACTGGACTTCGAGCGCGCGGTCGGCGCAGGCCTCGGGTCGGCCGAGATGTCGGTGGCCCACACCGTCGACTGCCCGAACTGCGGCGCGCGCTTCGAATTCGACCCCGCCGTTCACGCCGCCGAGTGCCCCTTCTGCGCGACGCCCGTCGTCACCGACACCGGCACCTCGCGTCAGATCAAGCCGCGCGCCGTCCTGCCCTTCCGGCTCGAGGAGGGCCAAGCCCACGATGCGATGACCGGCTGGCTCGGCTCGCTCTGGTTCGCGCCGAACGGGCTGAAGGAGTACGCCCGCAAGGGTCGGCGAATGAACGGCGTCTACGTCCCCTGCTGGACCTTCGACGCCGACACCCAGAGCGCCTATCGCGGGCAGCGCGGCACGGTCTACTACGAAACCCGCACGGTCATGCGCGACGGCAAGCGCCAGCAGGTGCAGGTCCCCCGCGTGCGCTGGACGCCGGTTCGCGGCCGTGTCGCGCGCTTCTTCGACGACGTTCTCGTCCTTGCCACGACGTCCTTGCCCGAGAACTTCCGCCTGGCCCTCGTCCAGTGGGACCTGACGCGGCTCGAACCCTATCAGCCCGAGTACCTCGCCGGCTTCCGCTCCGAGGCCTACACGATCGAGCTAGAGCCCGCCTACCGTCAGGCGCGCGAGATCATGGACCGTCAGATCCTCCGCGACATCAAGTTCGACATCGGCGGCGACCGCCAGCAGGTCGATCACGTCGAGACCCAGATCGGGGGCGTCACCTTCAAGCACATCCTCGTGCCGGTCTGGATCGCGGCCTACCGCTATCGCTCCCGCTCGTTCCGCTTCGTCGTGAACGGGCAGAGCGGGCAGGTCGTCGGCGAGCGCCCCTGGTCCGCCTGGAAGATCGCCTTCGCCGTGATCCTGGGGCTGATCGCTGCCGGCATCTTCGGTTATTTCTACGCGCAGACGCAGTAGGGCCGACCAGCCGCAGGGGCGCTTGTCAGAACGCGGTGCTGACCTTAGACCGGCCTGAACCCTGGAGAGCCCACATGATCCTCTGCGCCGGCGAAGCCCTGATCGACATGCTCCCCCGCGAAACGCGCGAGGGCGACGCCGCCTTCCGCCCCGTCGCAGGCGGTGCGGTCTTCAACACCGCCATAGCTCTCGGCCGCCTCGGTGCGCCGACAGGCTTCTTCTCGGGCCTCTCGACCGACCTCTTCGGGCAGGTCCTGACCGACGCGCTCGCAGCCTCGAACGTCGACGCCAGCCTCGCCGCGCGGTCGGACCGTCCCACGACGCTGGCCTTCGTCACGCTGAAGGACGGCCACGCCAGCTATGCCTTCTACGACGAGAACACGGCCGGACGGATGCTGTCCCAGGCCGATCTCCCCGCCTTGCCCGAGAGCGTCGAGGCGATGTTCTTCGGAGGCATCTCGCTCGTGGTCGAGCCTTGCGCGGCGGCCTACGAGGCGCTTCTGGCGCGCGAGACGGGACGCCGCGTCATCATGCTGGACCCGAACGTGCGACAAGGCTTCATTCGGGACGAGGCCACCTACCGCGCGCGCATCGACCGGATGCTGGTCCAGGCCGACATCGTCAAGGTCTCGGACGAGGACCTCGACTGGCTGGACGGCCGGGGAGACCTGGCCGAGCAGGCCGACCGGATGCGATCGCGTGGACCGGCGCTGGTGTGCGTGACGCAGGGCGCAACCGGAGTGACAGGCTATGGCGCGGGCGATCCCGTCTTCGTCGCGGCGACGAAGGCGACCGTGGTCGATACCGTGGGCGCAGGCGACACCTTCAACGCCGGCGTCCTGGCCGAGCTTCATTCGCGCGGCCGTCTGACCCGCGAGGCGGTAGGGTCGTTGACGAGCGACGATATCGCCGCCGCCCTCTCCCTTGGCGCACGGGCGGCCGCCGTCACCGTCTCGCGCGCCGGGGCCAACCCACCGACGCGGGCCGAACTGGGATAGGGGCTCCGCCCCTCGCGCCTTGCGGCGATTACCCCGGAGTATTTTCGGACAGAAGAAGCCGGATCGCCTCCCATGTCCGGTCGAGAACCGCACCACGCGCCGCGATGACCCGGCGAGCGCCTTCGGTCATTCCGGCGCGCGCGGTTTCGTCCTGAAGGCGCAACACAGCCTTTGCGAGGTCGCTTGCGTCCGTCACGCAAGCTGCGGCGCCCTCGGCCGTGAGCGCCTCGTAGCTTTCCGCGAAATAGCTCATGTGCGGACCGTGCAGGATCGCCGACCCCAAGGCCGCCGCTTCGTATGGGTTCTTGCCTTCGAGGTCGGGCAGCAGCGAATGACCCACGAAGCTCACAGGGCAGAGACGATACCACAGACCCATCTCGCCGATCGTGTCGGCCAGGTAGACCTGCGTTTCCGGCCTGATTGCTTCGCGGCAACTCCGGCGCGCAACGTTGAAGCGTCGGCGCGCCAGCGTCTTCAGCCTCGTCCGCATCCCGCAGGTGACGCGGCGCGAGCACAAGAAGGGCGTCGGGCTTGTCCTCCGTGACCGCGACGTGCGCCTCGATCATGGCGGCGTGTTCGGTCCCATGCGTCGCAGCGGCCAGCCAGCGGGGGCGGTCTCCCATCTGCTCCGCCAACGCGGCAAGGTCGCCTTCATCCGCCGGCAAGGGCCGCGCGGCGGCCTTGAGCGCCCCCGCCACCTCGACCCTCTGGGGCGACGCTCCGAGGGCGGCGAAACGCTCGGCACTGGCCTCGTCCTGCACCAGAAGCCGGTCGAACAGACGCAGGATGTCCCGCGTGGGTCCCGCGATGCGCTTCCGCCGCGCAAAGCTGCCGTCGGGCATCCGGCTGTTGACGAGGATCATCGGCACGCCGCGCGCCTTCGTCTCGACCATCAGACGGGGCCAGAAGTCGAGCTCGGCGAAGGCCGCCACGTCAGGCCTCCAATGGTCGAGGAAAGCGCGCGTCGCTCCCACGGTATCGACCGGCGACAGGACGTGGATCGCACGATCCGGCAGCCGCGCGGCGGCCAGCGCCGTGGCCGATGTGGCGGTCGAGGTCGTCAGGACCACATGCGCGTCGGGCAAATCGTCCAGCGCCCGCTCGATCAACGGCACCAGCGCCAGGCTCTCCCCGACCGACAGGGCGTGAAACCACAGAACCGTGCCTTCGGGCCGGGGCGTGGCGTAGCTACCGAACTTCTCCGGCAAGCGCTCCGCCACCTCTTTGCCGCGTGCGACCCGGCGTTGCCTCGACCAGCGCCAGAGCGGACCCGAGACCCTCGAAAAGCCAAGGTAGAGGGACAGGAGCGGGGACATCGCCTCAGGCGGCGCCGCGGTTCAGGAGCCGCAGCATGGTGACGAGGCCGACGGGGCGGTGCGTCCTCGGTGACGAAAGCCGCCGAGATGCGCTTTGCCTGAAGCGTCGCCAGCGCCTCGCCGACCAGCATGTCAGGCGACAGCCGCACCGAGCCGCGCGTCATGATCTCGCCCGCTGCCGTCTCATGCAGCGCCTCGCGCATCGTCGCCCCCGCCGCCCGTTCGAGATAGCGGCGGATGTCGCCATCGGTGACGACGCCCGCCAACCGGCCTCCCTCGGTCACGCCGACGATACCGTGTCCCTTGGCCGAGACTTCCGCGATGGCGCGGATCACCGGCGCGTCGGCCTCGACCAGTGGCAGGGCATCGGCCCGGTGCATGACCTCATCGATCCGTTTCAAAGCCGCACCCAGACGCCCGCCGGGATGGAACCCGTGGAAGTCCTTCGGGTCGAGCCCCTTGCGCCGCAGAAGCGCCACGGCCAGTGCGTCGCCAAGCGCCAGTTGCAGCAGCGTCGAGGTCGTGGGCGCCAGGTTGTGCGGACAGGCCTCGCGCACCTTCGGCAGCACAAGCGCCACCGTCGCGGCGCGGGCGAGCGTGCCGTCCTGCGCCCCCGTCAGCGCGACGATCGGCACGCCGTGGCGCTTGGCATACCCGATGACGTCCGACAGCTCCTGTGTCTCGCCCGACCATGACAGCGCCAGGATCACGTCCTCCGGCGTCACCATGCCGAGATCGCCGTGCGAGGCTTCCGAAGGGTGGAGGAAATAGGCCGGCGTCCCGGTCGACGCGAAGGTCGCCGCCAGCTTCCGTCCGATGTGCCCCGACTTGCCGAGGCCGGTCACGATCAGCCGCCCCTCGGCCCGGCCGATCAGTTCAAGCGCCGCCTCGATCCGATCCGCCATGCCGTCGATGGCCCCCGACAACGCCGCCAAACCCTCGGCGTCGATGCCGAGCGCTTCGGCGACGTGGGCTGCCGTCACGGCTTCACCACCCGGTCAAGCGCCACCAGCGTCTCCAGAAGCCCCTCCATCGCGTCGAGCCGCACCATGTTCGGCCCGTCCGACGGCGAGCGCGACGGCTCCTCGTGCGTCTCGATAAAGACCGCCGACACGCCCACGGCGACCGCCGCCCGCGCCAGCGGCGGCACGAATTCCGCCTGCCCGCCCGAGGTCGTTCCCTGCCCGCCCGGAAGCTGCACCGAGTGCGTCGCGTCGAACACGACCGGATAGCCCGTCCGCGCCATGATCGGCAGCGACCGCATGTCCGAGACCAGCATGTTGTAGCCGAAGCTCGCACCCCGCTCGGTCAGGAGGATGCGCCGGTTGCCGGTCGTCTCGATCTTGTCGGCGATGTTCTGGACGTCCCAGGGCGCGAGGAACTGCCCCTTCTTGACGTTGATCGCCGCCCCCGTCTCTCCCGCCGCCAGCAGAAGGTCCGTCTGGCGGCAAAGGAACGCCGGGATCTGGAGGATATCGACCGCCTCCGCCGCGGCGGCGCATTGCCCCGCCTCGTGGACATCGGTCAGGACCGGGCAGCCGAATTCGTCCCGGATCTTCGACAGGATCGACAGCCCTTCGTCGATCCCCAAGCCGCGCTTGCCCTTCAGGCTCGACCGGTTCGCCTTGTCGAAGCTCGCCTTGAAGACGTAGCCGACCCCGAGCCGCGAGGTGATCCCCGACAACTCCTCCGCCAGCATCCGCGCGTGGTCGAGCGACTCGAGCTGGCAGGGCCCCGAAATCAGGACGAAGGGCAACTCCTGCCCGAAAGTGACGCCGCCGACGCGCACGTCGGTCATGCGATCCCCTCGCGCCGCATGATGTCCTCGATCAGCGGAATGTCCGACGGGATTGTTCAGCTCCCAGAACGCCCGACCCCGCGCCTCGACCTCGACGCAGCGGACCGGCACGCCGTTCTCGAGGAAGCGCAACTGCTCCAGCCCCTCGGCGGTCTCCAGAGGCCCCATCTCCCAAGCCGCGTAACGCCGCAGCGCATCGGGTCGGTAGGCATAGCATCCGACGTGGTGAAACACCGGGATGCCCGTCTCGGCGGCGCGGTCAGCGAAGGGGAGCACCTCCTTCGAGAAATAGATCGCCGTGCCGTCCTCGCGGAAGATCGCCGTCGTCGCCCCGACCCGGCCCGCCTTGCGGTCGGCCCTCAGGGCCTCGAGGTGGTGAGGCTCGGTCCGAAGCACCGGCGTCGCCATCTCGACCGCAGGATTCGCCATCGCCTCGATCAGCGCCTCGACGTAGTGCGGCGGCGTGAGCGGCGCGTCGCCCTGAAGGTTCACAACCACGTCCGGCATCGACGGCAGAAGGTCCAGCGCCTCGGCGCAACGCTCTGTCCCGTTCCGGGGCGCCTCCGACGTCATCAGGACCTCGGCCCCAAAAGCGCGCGACGCCTCGGCGATGCGGTCATCATCGGTCAGGACGTAAACGCCGTCGACGCCCGTAACCTCCCTCGCCGCATCCCAGCTTCGCCGGATCAGCGAGCGCGCCTCGCCCGTGGCGCCAGTCAGCATGGCAAGCGGCTTGCCCGGAAACCGGACCGACGGATAGCGCGCGGGGATCAGGATGACGCTGTGCAAGGGACCTTCCTTGAGTTACCCACGGGATTAGGGAAAATGCCCGTCCGGCGCAATGGGCGGGCCGTGGGAGGGCCGCCCGATGCGCATCACCAAGCTTGAAACCATCCGCCTCGCGGAACGCCCGAACCTGCTCTGGCTGCTCGTCCACACCGACGAAGGCATCACGGGGCTGGGCGAGACCTTCTACCACGCCCGCACGGTCGAGACCTACGTTCACGAGGTCCTCGCCCCCCGCGTCATCGGCCGCGACCCGCTTCAGATCGACGCCCTCTCGCGCGACCTCGTGGGATACATCGGCTTCCGGTCCTCGGGCGCCGAGGTGCGAGGCAATTCGGCTCTCGACATCGCGCTCTGGGACATCTTCGGCAAGGCGGCGGGGATGCCCGTAGCCCAGATGCTGGGCGGCTTCACACGTCGCGAGATCCGCACCTACAACACCTGCGCCGGTCCCGAGTACATCAAGTCGACCGAGGGCCAGGTCTCGACCAACTACGGCGGCGGTCAGGATCTCGACGACCTCACCGGCTTCCTGACCCGCGCCGACGAGCTTGCGCATTCCCTCCTGGACGAGGGGATTACGGCCATGAAGATCTGGCCCTTCGACATCGCCGCCGAACAAAGCCACGGCACCTACATCTCGGTCCCCGACCTGAAGAAGGCGTTGGAGCCCTTCGAGAAAATCCGCCGCGCGGTCGGCGACAAGATGGACATCATGGTCGAGTTCCACTCGATGTGGCAGCTCCTGCCCGCCATGCAGATCGCCAAGGCTTTGACGCCCTACGGCACCTTCTGGCACGAAGACCCGATCAAGATGGACAGCCTCTCGTCGCTCAAACGCTACGCCGAGGTTTCGCCCGCCCCCATCTCGGCCTCCGAGACGCTGGCGACGCGCTGGGGCTTCCGGGACTACATCGAGACCGGCGTCGCGGGCGTGATGATGCTCGACATCTCGTGGTGCGGCGGCCTGTCCGAGGCGAAGAAGATCGCCACGATGGCCGAGACCTGGCATCTGCCCGTGGCACCCCACGACTGTACCGGGCCCGTGGTCCTCTGCGCCTCGACGCATTTGTCGCTCAACGCGCCGAACGCGGTGTTCCAGGAAAGCGTGCGCGCCTTCTACCGGACCTGGTATCGCGACGTGGTGACCGCCCTGCCCGAAGTGAAGAACGGCATGATCTCGGTCCCGCCCGGCCCCGGTCTCGGAATGGAGCTGAACCCCGACCTCGACCGCGCCTTCACCGTCGAACGCCAGATCAGCGACCGAAGCGGGTTCTGAGGCTCAGCCCTGGAAGCCTGTCGCGACCACGTATTTCTCCGAGCTGTCGGCCCGCGACGCCGGCGGCTTGACGTTCGCCACCTTCTCGAATCGCTTCTTGAGCGTAAGCTGAAGCTCGCCCTCGGCGCCGCCCGCCAGGACCTTGGCGACGAAGGTGCCGCCCTCCTCCAGCACGTCGAAGGCCAGCTCCGCCGCTGCCTCGCAAAGGGCGACGATCCGCAGGTGGTCGGTCTGCTTGTGGCCCGAGGATGCCGCCGCCATGTCCGACATGACCACATCCGCACGACCGCCCAGCCAGGCCTTCACCTTGTCGTCCGCTCCGTCCTCCATGAAGTCGAGCTGGTGGATCTCGGCCCCCGCGATCGGCTCGACCTCCTGAAGGTCGACGCCGATGACGCGGCCTTGCGCCTTGCCCGACTTCTGGCCAAGCGCGTTCACCCGCTCGACCGCAACCTGGCACCAGCCGCCCGGCGCGCAGCCTAGGTCCACGACGCGCGCGCCGGGGACAAGGAAGCGGTACTTGTCGTCAAGCTCGACGATCTTGAACGCCGCGCGCCCGCGATAGCCCTCGGCCTTCGCACGGCGGACATAGGGGTCGTTCAACTGACGTTCCAGCCACAGCGTCGACGACAGCTTTCGTCCCTTGGCCGTCTTGACCCGGACCCTAAGTTCGCGCTCGCCGCGCCCGCTCGTATTCTTCGCCATGCTGCCTCTCTGCCCCGGAGACCCCTCCGAAGGCAAGGGCGGGGGCGTCAGCCGCCCAGGATCGCGACGACATACCCTTGGGTTTCGCGGTAGGGCGGCACCCCGTTGTACTTCCGAACCGCGTCCGGTCCGGCGTTGTAGGCGGCAAGCGCCAGGCGCCAGGATCTGAAAGTACGATACTGCTGCGCCAGGTAACGGGCGCCGCCGTCCAGGTTCTGCTGCGGATCGTGGGGGTTCACGTTCAACCGCGCCGCCGTTCCCGGCATGAGTTGCGCCAGTCCGATGGCTCCCTTGTGCGACAAGGCTTTCGGGTTCCAGCCTGATTCTTGCGAGATCAGGCGCAGGAACAAGTCCTCCGGGACGCCATGACGCCGTGCCGTAGTGCGAGCGACGGCAAGGAACTCGCTCCGGGCAGCACCGGTGAAGCGCGGAATGCGGTCGTTGCCCGGCACGCCGGGGATCAGCACGTCCTGCGGCTTCAGCCTGACGGAATTGGCGTATTGCTGTGCCGCGCGGCTGTCGAGGATTGCGACCTGCCGCTTGAAAAGCTGCTGGCGCGATTTCGAGATCGCGGTCTCGGCGCCGACAGGCAACGCGAGCGAAGTGGCCAAAAGGGCCACGCCCAATGTCCGGAACATCTTTTTTCCCCCCGAACCAAATAACCCGAGCGAGCCTAGCGGGTCATGTGCCATCGGGCAATGGCCCGGCCATCGGGGCCGGGCCGGCCGTCTTCAGATCAGCTTGCCCATGGCGACGGCAGTATCGCTCATGCGGTTCGAGAAGCCCCACTCGTTGTCGTACCAGGACAGGATCCGGCACATCGTGCCCTCCATGACCTTTGTCTGGTCGGTGTGGAAGACGGACGAGTGCGGGTCGTGGTTGAAGTCGGACGAAACGAGCTTCTCGTCCGTATAGCCGAGTATGCCCTTGAGCGCGCCGTTCGCGGCGGCCCGGATCGCCTCGTTGATCTCTTCGACGGTGGTATCGCGGGTAGCCTCGAAGGTCAGGTCCACGACCGAGACATTTGGCGTTGGCACCCGAATCGCCACTCCGTCGAGCTTGCCGTTGAGCTCGGGCAGAACGAGGCCCACGGCCTTCGCCGCGCCGGTCGAGGTGGGGATCATGCTCAGCGCCGCCGCGCGGGCGCGGTAGAGGTCCTTGTGCATCGTATCGAGCGTCGGCTGGTCGCCTGTGTAGCTGTGGATAGTCGTCATGAAGCCGCGCTTGATGCCGATGGCGTCATTCAGAACCTTGGCAACCGGGGCCAGGCAGTTGGTCGTGCAGGACGCGTTCGAGACGATCAGGTCATCCTTCGTGAGCGTGTCGTGGTTGACGCCATAGACGATGGTCTTCTCGCCTTGCGTCGGGTTCGACAGAGGCGCCGACACCAGCACCCGGCTCGCCCCGTTCTCGAGGTGCGCCTTCGCCTTGTCCGGCGTTGTGAAGATGCCGGTGCATTCCAGAACGATGTCGACGTCCTTCCAGGGCAATTCGGCGGGGTCGCGCATCGCCGTGACCTCGATCGGCCCGCGGCCGACATCGATGGTGCTTTCGGTCGTCTTCACCTCGGCCGGAAAGCGACCGTGGACGCTGTCGTAGCGCAACAGGTGGGCGTTGGTCTCGACGGGGCCCAGGTCGTTGATCGCCACCACCTCGATGTCGGTCCGTCCCGACTCGATGATGGCGCGAAGCACGTTGCGTCCGATCCGTCCGAATCCGTTGATTGCTACCTTGACTGCCACGGGGTCTCTCCTTCGTTGGTCACCGCCAGATTGCGACGAGATGGATCAGATCCAGGAATTTCCGGGCGAGATAGAGGCTAACCCCCCATCCCATGGCCCAGTCGAGCGCAAGGGCCGCAAAAACGAGCCCCGCCAGTCCAAGAGCGATCCGGTCGGTCATCGCGCGCCTTATCGCAAGAAGCGAAGTTGGAAGAAAGAGGGGAAAGCGCGTCGCCGTCAGTCCGCGCGCTTCCGTGCCAGCCATACGGTCGCGCCGCCGCAATCGGGGTCCGACACGACATGCTCAAGCGTGTCGAAGCCATGGCGACGAAGAATGTCGCCGTACTCCCCCGTGTCGAGACTGGCATGGTAAAGCGCCTCGCCTTCCAGCGATCCCAGGACCTCGCTATCCTCCGTCCCGCTCGTGAACATCAGCGCTGCACCTGGGAGCACGAACTCATTCAGGCGAGCGAAGAACGCGCGCTGATCGTCGCGCGGAAGGTGAAACAGGCTGTGCCAGGCAAGGATGCCACCGAACCGCCCCTTGACGGGAGGCCGCCGCATGTCGCCCACGATCCACTCCCCCTCGGGCAGAGCCTCGCGCGCCTGTCCGATCATCGCGGCGGACCCGTCCACACCCGTCACCCGATATCCCAGCCCGATCAGGTAGCGCGCCATCGGCACGCCGTTCCCGCACCCGAGGTCGAGGATGCGGTTGCTTACCTTCGGCATCGCCGCCACGAAGGCGTCGAGCCAGCGCCGCTCCATCAGGGTCGAGCTCCGCAGAACCGGCCAGGCACGAGCGGCGCGGTCATAGACCCCGATCAGATTGGCAGCGGCCCGCGCAGTGTCGTCCTCGTCCGAAGTCACGCGCCCGTCTGGCCGTAAAGCTTCTGCAGTTCGGCGAAACGTCCCGGAATGTCGGGCCACTCGCGAAGCGCGAAGGCCTCCCGCAGCATGCCAAGGGCCATTCTGTCGGCGTCCGAAAGATCGGGCGTATAAGTTCCGTCCGCGAGTTCGGCGAGCGTCTCCTCGGGTGAATAGGACAACTGCTCCAGGATGAAGTAGCCTGATCCAAGCCCAAGCGCGAGGAACTCCCGCAGGTTCGCGCCCACCACGACGTTCGCCCGGTCCCAGTTCATCGGCACCGTCATCACCACGGGACCGTCCTCGCCCAGAAGGCTGAAATGCACCCCGTCCCCGCCGGTCCACGCAAAGGTGAGCGCGCCCTCGGGCGTGTCCTCATATCCTGAGGGCCGCGTCTCGTCTGCCAGGATCAGGCCAAGCGTATCGACATGGCCCGGCGCCGCCGTCTCGGCCCTGGCCATCGTGTCACGCAGGAGGTCGAGGTCGCTCACCCCATCCCACCGGCGATCAGCCGCGCCGCCAGCCTTTCATAGGCCTCGGCCACCGGCCCGCCCTGCGTCACAACCGGCGCGCCTGCATCGCCCGCGATCCGCACGTCGATCGACAACGGCAATTCGCCCAGGAACGGCAGCCCAAGCGCCTGTGCCTCGGCCGCGACGCCGCCGTGACCGAAGAGATGCGCCTCGTGTCCGCAATTCGGACAGACATAGGTGGACATGTTCTCGATCAGCCCCAGCACCGGCGTGTTCAGCGTGTTGAACATGTCGATGGCCTTGCGCGCATCCAGAAGCGCCACGTCCTGCGGGGTCGATACCACGATAGCCCCCGTCAGCTTCGTCTTCTGGCAAAGTGTCAACTGCACGTCCCCCGTGCCCGGCGGCAGGTCGACCAGCAGCACGTCCAGTTCGCCCCACTGCACCTGCCCCATGAGCTGCTGCATCGCCCCCATCAGCATCGGTCCGCGCCAGACGACCGCGCGTGCCGGATCGACCATCAGGCCGATGGACATCATCGTCACGCCATGCGCGTGCAGCGGAATGATCGTCTTGCCGTCGGGCGAGGCGGGACGCTGGCTGACGCCCATCATCCTCGGCTGCGACGGTCCATAGATGTCGGCGTCCAGAAGCCCGACCCGACGCCCGGCGCGCGCCAGCGCCACTGCGAGGTTCGAGGACACCGTCGACTTGCCCACGCCGCCCTTGCCCGAGCCGATGGCGATGATCCGGTCGACGCCCGCCACCCGCTGCGGCCCGCCCTCCTGCGGTGTCGGGTGACCGCCGATCTTCAGCGAAGGCGCCTTGGGAGCCGAAGGCGCAGGGCCATGCGCCGTCAAAAGCGCTTGGACCGATGTGACGCCCTCGAGATCCCGCACGGCGGCTTCAGCCGCGCCCCGCGCGGTCTCGAGCAGTCGCGCCGCATCCGCATCCGGCGCCTCGATAACGAATCTGACCGTGCCGCCGTCGATGGTCAGGGCACGGATCAGGTCGCGGGACACAAGATCGCCGCCGCCCGGCACACCGACTGCTTTCAGCCTGTCAAGTACGACGCCGCGTTCGATAGCCATTTTGACCTCAACTTTCCTGCTGCTGATGCGAATTTCACCCGCCCTTGCCGCAACTGCAACCCAGTGAGGCAAGGTTGGCGAAAACTTAAGCATTTCGTAACCTTACGTCACTGTTAACGTATGACATTGCTGCATGGCAGCATTGCAAACGCGGCCATTGTGCATGTGCAGCATTCGCTTATCTTCAGTTCCAACGAACACGAGAGCGGGCCACCTCCCGCATGAAGGAATACGAAGATGAGTACAGTAAATGTGAACCACGACGCCCGCGACTTGGCCACCGGCCTTCCGGGCATCATCGGCGGCCTGCGCCGCCGCTACGCACAGTATCGCACCTACCGGACCACGCTGGACGAGTTGCAGTCGCTGAACGACCGCGAGCTCAGTGACCTCGGTCTGCACCGGTCGGCCCTGCGCGGCGTCGCCTACAAGGCGGCCTACGAATAACCTTCGGAAACCCCACCTCCTCCCGGGGTCTCTGAAACCTGTGACGGCGCCTCTCCTCCTCCCTGGCGTCGTCACGCAAATACTGCCCGATGTCCTTGCGTGACGGGCGACAAGACCAGGGAACCCTCCTCCTCCCTTTGGGTTTCCTGCCTGGCGGCGGCGCCTCTCCTCCTCCCTGGCGCCGCCGCACAACCCATACCCGGTCACGAGGCCGGGGTCGGAACAAGGAGCCCTCTCCTCCTCCCTGGGTTCTTTGTCCTAAGCGGCGGCGCCTCTCCTCCTCCCTGGCGTCGCCGCACCAGACACCCGGCCAAGCGGTCGGGACCGCAACAAGGGACCCTCTCCTCCTCCCTGGGTTCTTTGTTCCCGGCGGCGGCGCCTCTCCTCCTCCCTGGCGTCGCCGCCACTTATCTTTCAGGGACAGGTCAGCGCGGCATCGAGGCTTGAGGGATCGCGATAGGGGCCAAGCGTCCGCTTGGCGAAGCCCTGACCGTCGAAGCGCACGGCCAGGACCCGCGACCAGTCGCCCGAGGCGACGACCATCTCGGGCTCCGCGCCGCAGATCCGTACCCCACCCGCGATGAAATCCCAGCCGATCTGATGGTTCGTGACGCCCTCGAAAGCGCCCACCTCGCGGAACGTCCCGCCGTCAAAGCGCGAGACCCTCAGGATCTTCGCCAGGTGCGGCCGGTCGACGAAAGCGATCTCGATCGCCCCATCCCCGTCCAGGTCCGTGGCCCCCACGGGCGCAAGCCACCGTTCTTTACGGTGAATGTCAAAGACCTAGATACCGGGCCACCGCTTTGGGAAAAGTCCTCCAAAATTTCTGCGATGAGTGCATCCATGATGAAGGCACCAAGCGCATTACTAATCTCCTGATTAACTTCTTAAATCGGACGCTGCGTGTAGTATTTCACTTCACCCATCTTGAAAATACTTTCCTATAGTTATTGCGAGCATTGAAACGGCAGCTGCGGTATATGAAACCGCAAGTATCATTTTCAAGGCATAGAGAGATAATCTTATCCGAGGACTTGATATCTTCGAAATCACAACGCGACGTGTTGGAAGTGTGTATCTTCCCGGAAATTTAATTCCGCCAAAGTGACTCTCAAAAAAGTGGTATATTGCGGCGCGAACAAAAATGGCAAGGCATGTTGCCGCCAATCGATATTAACAACAAGTTTTCAAAGAAAGAGGTCATTTGCCCGGGCTTGCTCCCAATTCTGTCGGTGCGTGGCCCCTATATGCAGCGTGGAGGCTATCTTCCGCACCGTGCCGCCTTCATCCCCTCAAGGACAGGTCAGAGCGGCGTCGAGGCTCGACGGATCGCGATAGGGTCCAAGGGTGTGCGACACAAGATTGCGCCCGTCGAAGCGCACCGCCAGCACCCGCGTCCAGTCGCCCGATGCGACGATGATCTCGGGGCTCGCGTCGCAGGTCCTCACGCCGCCCGGAATGAAATCCCAACCGATCCGGTGGTTCGTGACGCCCTCCAGCGCAGCGACCTCTCGGAAGGTCCCGCCGTCGAAGCGCCACACCCGCAACACCTTCGCAAGATGCGGCCGGTCGACGAAGGCGACCTCGATCGTCCCGTCTCCATCCAGATCCGCCGCCCCCACGGGAGCGAGCCATCGGTGCGTCGCCCCGATGTGCGGCGTGGCGGCTATCTTGCGCACCGTGCCGCCGTCCAGACCGTAGATCGCAAGTTGCGCCCCTCGCGGCGGATCGGTCTCGACCACCACCACCTCGGGTGCACCGTCGCCGGTCACATCCCACAGCCGAGGCGTCGTGTCCTCGAACACCCGCCCGCCTAAAGGCAGGCGCACCCGGAACGCGCGGCCCCGGTCGGTCCTGACCACCAGTTCGGAATACTCGACCGCATCGCCCAGGATGCCGTGGTCATAGTGCGTCACCGGCCTGTCATAGCGGGCCGAAACGATCTCCTCCGCCCCCGCCGTGCCGGCGCACAGCGCCAGCGCCAAAGCGACCGCGCGGATCAGATCTGCTTCTCCGGCATCTGCACGACCAGCCCGTCCAGCTTGTCCGAGACCTTGAGCTGGCAGGTCAGCCGCGACCGCGCAGGATCGGGCTGGTAGGCGAAGTCCAGCATGTCCTCCTCCATCGCGTCGACGGGAGGCAGCTTCTCGACCCAGTCGGGATGGACGTAGACGTGGCAGGTCGAGCAGGCGCAGGCCCCGCCGCAGTCGGCCTCGATCCCCGGAATGCCATTGTCGCGCGCGCCTTCCATCACCGTCAGGCCGTTCGGCACCTCGACCGTATGCTCGGTCCCGTTGTGCTCGATATAGGTGATCTTCGCCATGTGGCCTCCGTCGATTCGTCCTGCGCCGTTACCTAGGCTCTGTCCGTCGCCCATGCCAGTCCGGCCGAGACCTTTGCGTCCCACCTGCGCGCGAACGCCACAAAACTTGGCATCCTCATTCAAATGTTCTACATTCGTTCTTCATGACAGAGCCAATCGTCCGCCCACCCCAGTGGCCTCGCCCGCCCGCATGCCTGCCGCACGACAGGCTCAACCTCCCGCCCAATGGGGCGCGCGTGGCGGTGGCGGGCCTCGTCCTCGTCCGCCAGCGGCCAGGCACGGCCAAGGGCGTGATCTTCCTCACGCTCGAGGACGAGACGGGCATCTCGAACATCGTCGTCTGGCGCAAGATGTATGAACGCTTCCGCCGCGCCGTGATCGCAGGCCGCTGCCTCAAGGTTACCGGCCGGGTCCAGCGCGACAGCGGCGTCACCCACGTCGTCGCAGAGCAGATCGAGGACATCTCCTGGATGCTCGACGACCTGATCCGGCCCGCGAAGCCCCGCTGCGCCTACCAGCCCTGACCCCGACGGAAATTTGCGGCGAACACGCTGACACCGCCTTTTTGCCACAATCGCCCGCCAGTCTGCTCCGGTCACGACCGGAGACCGCCGTCATGTTCTTCCGCGACCTCAAACCCAAGCCGGGCGCGCTGCTCGACGTCACGCTGGCGCAGGTTCACCTGCCGGTGAAGCTTGGCCATCGCGACGCCGAAAAGCTCTACGCCACGCCGCTGAAGGCCCAGCTCGCGGCGGCGGGTCTCGGCACGGTCATCGACTGCCGCACGCGCACGCGCCCCACGGGCGAACCCCTCGGCGTCGACATGGCGCTCGGGCTGACGAAGGCCTCGCAGGCGGCACTCGCCACCGTTGCGGGAATGCTCGAATACCTCGCCGCGCCTTGCGGGTCGTCGATCCGCCTCGCCGACAGCGTAGACGAACCCATGGTCTTCGGTCGGACCGAAGGGCTGGAGCTGTCGATCGCCAGCGACGCCGCCCCCGACGCCGACACACGCCGCGATCTGGCACTCCTCTGCAAGGCGGCGATCCAGCACATCGGCGTCAGCCGGGGATGGGACGCACGGCTCGACCGGACGCTCTTCTACTTCTACGGCGAGAACTACGCCGAGATGAAAGACAGCCTGTCGCGCGGCCTCGCCGAGCACCCACGCTTTGCGCGCGCAAGCCTGCGCCGGATGGCCTGACGCGCGCCGCCGGCGCGCCGTTGTCATATCTTCATGCCTTGCCTATAGCTCTCCTCGCCAGCCTGCCCGAGGAGACGCGCATGACCCAGACCCGCACCGAAACCGACAGCTTCGGCCCGCTCGAGGTTCCCTCCGACCGCTACTGGGGTGCGCAGACGCAGCGCAGCCTTCAGAACTTCCCGATCGGTTGGGAAAAGCAGCCAGTCGCCGTGGTGCGCGCGCTCGGCGTCATCAAGCAGGCCTGCGCCGAGGCGAACAAGGCCAGCGGACACCTGAAGCCCGAAATCGCGGACGCCATGATCGAGGCGGCGAAAGAGGTCGTCGCGGGCAAGCTTGACGATCACTTCCCCCTCGTCGTGTGGCAGACCGGTTCGGGCACCCAGTCGAACATGAACGCGAACGAAGTCGTCTCGAACCGTGCGATCCAGATCCTCGGCGGCGAGATGGGCTCAAAGACGCCGGTCCACCCCAACGACCACGTCAACATGGGCCAGTCGTCGAACGACACCTTCCCGACCGCCATGCACATCGCGGTCGCGATGACCGCGCGCGACGTGCTTTTGCCCGGCCTAACCGTGCTGGCCGAGGGCCTAGAGGCGAAGTCGAAGGCCTTCAAGGATATCATCAAGATCGGCCGCACCCATACCCAAGACGCGACGCCCCTGACGCTCGGGCAGGAATTCTCGGGCTACGCGATGCAGATCCGGAATGGCATCAAGCGGGTCGAGCTGGCGCTGCCCGGCATCTATGAGTTGGCACAGGGCGGCACCGCCGTCGGCACCGGCCTCAATACCGAAAAGGGCTGGGACACGACCGTCGCCGCCGGCATCGCCAGGATCACCGGCCTGCCCTTCGTCACCGCCCCCAACAAGTTCGAGGCTCTCGCGGCCCACGACGCGATGGTTTTCATGTCGGGCGCGGTCAAGACGGTCGCGATGGCCGCCTACAAGATCGCCAACGACATCCGCTTCCTCGGCTCCGGTCCCCGCTCGGGCCTCGGCGAGTTGCTCCTGCCCGAGAACGAGCCCGGATCCTCGATCATGCCCGGCAAGGTCAACCCGACCCAGGCCGAAGCGATGACGCAGGTCTGTGCCCACATCCTGGGGAACGACGCGGCCATCGCCTTCGCCGGGCTCGCAGGGGCATTTCGAGCTGAACGTCTACAACCCGATGATGGCCTACAACCTCCTCCAGTCGATGCAGCTTCTGGGCGACGCAGCCGACAGCTTCACGCTGCGGATGCTGAACGGCACCGAGGCCAACGTCGAACGCATCGACCGACTGATGCGGGAAGTCGCTGATGCTGGTCACCGCGCTGGCGCCGACCATCGGCTATGACAACGCCACCAAGGTCGCGAAGACCGCCCACAAGAACGGCACGACGCTACGGGAAGAGGCCGTGAAGCTCGGCTTCGTCGATGAAGAGACCTTCGACCGCGTCGTCCGCCCCGAGGACATGATCGGTCCGAAGTGACGGGCAAGGTCGTCAACCTCTCGAAGGCGCGGAAGTCGCGCGCAAAGGCTCAGGACAAAGTCCGCGCCGACGCGAACGCCGCGAAGTTCGGCCGCACGAAGGGCGAGAAGGCGACAGAGCGCGCCGTGGCCGACAAGGCGAAGCGCGACCTCGACGGTCACGAGCGCGAGTGATGGGGCGTCCGGTCAAGCACTCGCTGACGCTCAGGGGCCACCGCACCAGTGTGACGCTCGAGGACGAGTTCTGGCAGGCCTTCCGCGAGATCGCGAAAGAAGACGGCCGCGCCCTCAACGACCTTGCCGCCGAGATCGACGCCGCACGCGATCCGGACACCGGACTTGCCTCGGCGATCCGCGTTTTCGTCCTCGGTCGTTACCTATCCGCGCACCGACGTGATACCGACGCAATACCGACGTAATACCGACGCGCCTCAGCGGACCTCGGCCCGCAGCCGGATCCCGTCCCGCGACCTCACCGTCAGGTGCGCCACCGGCACCGGCGTCTCCATCACCTCGAACCGAAACCGAGCCATCAGCGCCGCCACCAGCACCGCTGCCTCGGCCATCGCAAACCCCGCGCCGGGACAGACGCGCGGCCCCGCCGAGAACGGCAACCAGGCCTCGCGCACGGGTGTTTCACGGTCCCATCTCGACGGGTCGAACGTGTCGGGCTCCTCCCACAAACGCTCATGCCGCCCCAGGTGCCAGGGCGACAGAACCACCTGCGATCCCTTCGGCACGTCGCGGTCCCTGAACCTCTCGGCCCGCGCCGTCTCGCGCACCATCATCGGCACGGGAGGATAGAGCCGCAGCACCTCGCGCAGCACGTTCCGCGTGGCGCGCATCTTCGAAAGCTTCGAGAAATCAGGGGCCTGCATGAAGGCCTCGGCCTCCTCCGCAACCCTCTCCCCCCACTCCGGAGCAGCAGCGAGGCACCACAGCGTCCAGCCCAGAAGGGCGGCACTTGTCTCGTGTCCGGCAAGAAAGAAGATCGCCACCTGGTCGATCATCTCCCCCTCGTCGAAGGTCTCTCCTGTCTCTGGATCCGCTGTCGTCATGATCTTGGACGCCAGGTCGTTGGGCGCGTTCCCCGTCCGGATCTCCCCGACCCGCGCCGTCACCAGCGCCGTCACCGCTGCCCGAATGCGCCGCGCGCCGTCTCTCGCCGTTCTCGGATGCCTGACGGGCCACCACGGCAGCAACGCCGCCCCCGTCGCGACCGGCTGAACGCGCTGGAAGTCACTGAAAGCGCTGTAGGTTTCCGCTGCGAGCCGATCTTCGATCGGGATCGAGAACAGCGATCGAAAGATCACATCCGCCGTCGCGTGACTTGCCATCAACTCGACGTCGACGATCCCCGGCACCACTCGCTCCACCGCCGCCTGCGCTGCCGCGAGCATGGCCGGAAAGCTGTCCCGTACCCTTCCGCCGTCGAAGGCAGGATCGATGATCCGCCTTTGCCGCGCCCATTCCTCGCCGTTGGTCACGAAGACCGACCGCCCCAAAAGGGGCCGCAGCCCGCGCGTGACCCTCTCCGACTTCGGGAAATCCTCCGGCCGTTCCGTCAGCACCTCGCGCACAAGGTCGGGTTCGTTCACGAGATAGGACCGGAAGAACGGCGTCCGAAACTCGGCCATCCTGGCCCGGTAGAGATGCGCCGGTTGCGCCGACAGGATGTCGCGCCGGAACATCCGCCAGTAACGCCAAAGCGACACGCGCCCGGGCCGCGCCGCCGGCTTCGGCGGGATCATGTGATCGTCGAGGTGAAGCGCGAGGCCGGCACGTCGATCCGGCTGTTCGAGGACCGCCGGCCCTCGAATCTTTGTCCAAGCGACCTGGGGCCGGCGGTAATGCGGAAGTAGTCATAGTCGCCCGGCAGGTCGAAGGCGCAAAGATACTGAAAATGCAGGCGGAACCAGCGGCGGCGCAGCTTTTGCTGCGTTTCCTCGGACAAGGTCTTGGTGAACGCCGCGGAAATGATGATCGGCCACTTCTGACCACGGGCCGGCGCCACGCCCGACACCGAAACCGGGTCCGCCAGCGCGAAGGAGCATCCGTCACCGGGCGCCGATACGTCCAGCCAGGCGATCCGTTCGGCAGTGGCGAGCATCCTCAGATCACGCCTGAGACGTCGCGCCTCCGGCAGGAAGCTTACCATCGGGATCACCTGGCCAAGCGTCAGAAGCGAGAGCGCGGGACCTGTGTCCTGAAAGCGATTGGACCGCAGGATGTCCGCCATGAGCGACACCGCCATATGCGCGCCCGAGGAGTGACCCACGATCAGCACCTCGTCCACGTTCTCGCGCAGCGCGGCCTCGATTCGGTGCCGCCATTCGATGAGGCGGGCTTCGATCTCGTCTGGATAGGCGCCACGTTTCCTGGCCGTATAGGCGAAGTCGTTCATCAGATAGTAGGCGAACGTCCGGTGATCCTGCGCCCTGAACCACCTCAGGGCCGCAACGACAAGCGGCAGGAAAATGACCCAGAAAACCACGGACCCCACGATCGTCCAGGCAAGGCTCGACGGATCGCCGCCCAGTCCGACAAGCCCTGTCACGAACGCACCAGCCGATGTCGTCAGCCACGCTGCCAGCCCTGCGACAAAGGCGGCGCCCAAGAGCGCCACCAGAAGCTGCCCCAGAAGCATCGCGATCGGATAGAGCGCGGCCAGCACAGGCCCCTTTGCCAGCCACGAGAGCCGCCGCAGGGTTCCGGTCGACAGATAGATCCACGCCGTCCGCAGCAAGGACAAATAGGTGCCCGGGATACCCGCCTTCATCGAGGTCTGGACGAGGTCGTGCCAGACGAGGACGTCGATCCGGCTGTGAACCGGGTGCCCTTCCATCTCGGCGCGAACCATCCAGCTTGTATCCGCGCGGTCCGATTTCTGCTCGATCCGATAGCCCGATATCACGGCCTGCTTCCGGCTTTCAGTCCGGTACAGTTCGCGGTAACGCCGTGGCGGATGGGGGTCGTAGCCGGGGATGTAAAACACCCGGCGCCGCGCCACGTGTGTCATGCCCCTGTGCATCATGGAGCAAAGTCTACGAAATCGACTTGCCTGCGGGAAGCGGAAAAAGCCCCGACTTGTGCGGGTTTCCGAGCACTTCGGTGAACAAACCGGGCTTCCTCAGCCCAATGTCTGCAGTACAGGGAAAGTCTCGTTCAGCCACCAGCTGAAATCGGTGAACTGACCCGTCAGCATCAGCAAGCCGACCGTCCAGAGAAGAAGACCCATGATCCGTTCGATCCGTTCCATGTGGCGCTTCATCCACGACATGACACCGCCAAGCCGGGGGAAGAACGCGGCGACCAGCAGGAACGGAAGACCCAGGCCCGCCGCGTAGGCGGCAAGAAGGACCGTGCCACGGGTCATGTCGGCTTCGGTCGCGGCAAGCGACAGGATGGCGCCCAGAATCGGCCCGATGCAGGGCGTCCAGCCAAAGGCGAAAGCAAGGCCCAGGACATAGGCGCCGAAGGCCGATCCGCCCCGGTCTCCTGCGTCGATACGCATCTCGCGATCCATGAAGCCGATCCGATAGACGCCGACGAAATGCGCGCCGAAGATCATGATGATGACGCCGGCGAAGGTGACGAACCAGTCCTGGTTCTCGAGGAAGAACCGGCCGAAGGCCGACGCGGTGAACCCGAGGAATAGAAAGACCGTCGATAGCCCAAGGACGAAGAACAGCGCCGGACCAAGCGTCCGCCATCTTGCGGAACGTTCGGTTCCCATCTGGGTGACCGATATGCCGCCCATGTAGGCCAGGTACGGCGGGACGATCGGCAGGACGCAGGGGCTGAGAAAGGACAGTACGCCAGCCGCCAGCGCAACCAGGATCGCGGGCAGAAGGCTGGCGTCGAAGATGTCGATTCCGAACATGGCGGTCCTCTCGTGCCGTTATGTCCTAGACCATTGCGCAAGGCACGTCACCGAACGGCTTGTCACATCACGGTGGACTTCCTGAAACATGGATCCTACCGCTTTGCACATGACCTACGACGACGACCTCGATGCGACCGGGCTTCTTTGTCCCCTACCCGTCCTCAAGGCGGCGAAGAGACTGCGCGGAATGGCCTTTGGCACGGTCCTGCGGGTGCGCGCGGACGATCCCGCGGCGGTCATCGACGTGCCGCACTTCTGCGCGGAACAAGGGCACACCCTGATGTCCTCGGAGGATGCCGACGGCATCCAGACTTATCTGATCCGCAAGGGCTGAACGGAAACGGCGCGAGGCTGTTCGCCCCGCGCCATCCCTTTTCAACACTCTCGACGCCTCAGCGTCCGATGGACCACCAGCCGCGCTTTCGCGGCTTGTCGTCTGCTTCGGGTTCGGCGGCAGCAGGGCCTTCCGCAGCGGCCGTTTCAAGGACCGGCTCGGGCTTTGTTTCCTCGACCACCGGAGGCGCGGGTTGGACTTCCGGCTCTGGCGCCTGCTCGGATGTCGCGTCGGCTTCGGCGGCTTCCTCATCCGGCTCGACCTTCTTGCGACGGCTGCGGCGGCGCTTCGGCTTCTCCTCGGCCTCTGGTTCGGCCTCAGGAGCCTCGGATGTGCCCTCTGCAGCAGGCTCGGATGCCTCCGCTTCAGTCTCGGTAGCGTCCTCCGCAGGGGTGTCCTTCTTCCGACGACGAGTGCGCTTGCGCTTCGGCTTCTCGGTCTCGTCTTCGGACGCCTCCATGGGTTCGGACGCAGGTTCAGCCTGGGCTTCGCCGGCCTCCTCCGCGTCGTCGCTGTCGGAGTCGTTATCAGACGACATGTCGGACGATCCGCCTTCGGCATCTCGGCCATTGCCACGACGGCGACGGCGCCGCCGGCGCTTTTTCCGCGGACGATCATCTTCCTCGGCTGATTTGACCTCCTCCGGAGTTCTCCTCGACTTCGTCCTCTTCGGCTTCCTCGGCAATGTCCTCTTCGTCGATCTCGTCCATCAGGGAGGTGTCGACCGATATCACCGGCAGCAGGACCGCCTCGACCTTTCGGGTCGCAGTTTTGAACTTCTCGATGGTGAAGTCAGGAGAGATCAGATGGGGATCGGCCTCGACGCGGACGGCCATGCCGTAGCGCGCTTCGATCTGTGCGATATGTTCCCGCTTGAAGTTCATCAGGAAGTTGACGATCGCGACGGGCGCCTTGACGAGCACCTCCTTCGACCGGCCTCGCACGCCTTCTTCCTCGAGCTGGCGCAGGATCGTAAGGCCCACACTATCGTTCGAGCGGATGAGGCCCGTGCCATGGCACGCCGAGCAGGGCTGGGTCGACGCCTCGAGCATCCCGGGGCGCAGGCGCTGGCGCGACATCTCGAGAAGACCGAAGCCCGAAATGCGGCCGACCTGGATGCGGGCGCGATCGGTCTTGAGCTTTTCCTTGAAGCGCTTCTCGACTGCGGCGTTGTTTTTCCGCTCTTCCATGTCGATGAAGTCGATGACAATCAGGCCCGCGAGGTCGCGCAAACGAAGCTGTCGCGCCACTTCCTCAGCGGCTTCGAGGTTCGTCTTGAGCGCCGTCTCCTCGATCGAGCCTTCCTTGGTAGCCTTGCCCGAGTTGACGTCGATGGCGACAAGCGCCTCGGTCACGCCGATAACGATATAGCCGCCCGACTTTAGCTGGACGACCGGGTTGAACATGCCGGCCAGATAGCTCTCGACCTGGAAGCGGGCGAAGAGCGGCATCGGATCATTGTAGAATTTCACGTTCTTGGCGTGGGACGGCATGATCATCTTCATGAAGTCCTTGGCGGTGCGGAAGCCGCCCTCGCCCTCGACCATAACCTCGTCGATCTCGCGGCTGTAAAGGTCGCGGATCGAGCGCTTGATGAGGTTGCCTTCCTCATAGATTTTCGCGGGTGCGATCGACTTCAGGGTCAGTTCGCGGATCTGCTCCCACAGACGCTGAAGGTACTCGTAGTCGCGCTTGATCTCGGACTTCGTGCGCTTCGCGCCGGCCGTCCGGATGATGAGACCGGCGCCTTTCGGCACCTCGATCTCGGCTGCGATCTCTTTCAGCTTCTTGCGGTCGGCAGCCTGGGTGATCTTGCGGCTGATGCCGCCGCCCCGCGCCGTGTTGGGCATCAGCACGCAGTAGCGGCCGGCAAGACTTAGGTAGGTCGTCAGGGCGGCACCCTTGTTGCCGCGCTCTTCCTTCACGACCTGAACGAGCAGGATCTGGCGGACCTTGACGACTTCCTGGATCTTGTAGCGGCGCTGGCGCTGCTTGCGGGGACGGCGAATGTCCTCGGCGGTATCGTCATCCGACACGGCTTCGATCGACTCGTCCTTCTCGGCGGCATCGTCCATCGCGACGTAAGGCTTCGAATCGTCGCGCGGAGGAGACGGCAGGTCTTCCTCAACGTCGTCCTCATCGTCGAGATCGACGACATCCATGCCGGGGATCGCGGAGGAAGCGTCGTGCTGCTCGTCCGCTTCGTCGGTATCGGCCTCATCGGCTTCGGCCGTCACCGTCTCGCCCGTGCCCGATGCCTGCTCGGCGGAGGGTTTGCGCCGGCGGCGGCGATTGCGGGGTTTCTCTTCCTCGGCGGCTTCAGCCTCGGCCATCGCCATTTCCTCGGCGAGAAGCGCTTCGCGGTCCGCGACGGGAATCTGGTAGTAGTCGGGGTGGATCTCGGAAAAGGCGAGGAACCCGTGACGGTTTCCGCCGTAATCGACGAAGGCGGCCTGCAGCGAGGGTTCGACCCTCGTGACCTTAGCCAGGTAGATATTGCCGCTCAGCTGGCGCTTGTTTTCCGATTCAAAGTCGAATTCCTCGACCTTGTTCCCGTCGCACACCACGACGCGGGTTTCTTCCGCGTGAGTGGCATCGATCAGCATTTTCTTTGACATCATGACTTTCCGCGCAAGCCAAAGTCCTGCCGGGTGGTGACAGGTCCATGATCTTGCGGCTGTTTGGGGCGAAGCGACGTGACGTGGCCAAGCTGTGCTGGCCCGTCTCAGACGGGGTAAACATGCGTCCATCCCACGCGAACGTCATCGCGGTTCTTCTCCGACGTCCCAGGGGACGCCCGTTCATGGCCCGGCGGTCGGGTGTACCTCCGCACGAGCAATTCCTAATTGTGGCCGGTGAGGCCTTTGCTGGACCAGGCACAGCTAAGCAGCGGTAACCTTCTGGAACAGCGAAACTTTTTTGCGACCCCGAGGCAGATGCCCGTTATCGGAGCGCGGCGCCACCATAAGGGCGGAGACGCGCCAATTACAATGGCGAAATTCCGTTTCATCCAAGATGCCGAAAACGAAGCCTGACGAGCGCGGCACAACGGCACGCGGCGAGGCCGCGCGCCGTCCGGGGCGCTTCAAAGATAGTCGGCGCGCTGCAGGCTGTACTTCGCCATCTTCTCGTTCAACGTCCGACGCGGAAGGCAAAGCTCTTCCATCACGTTGACGATCGAGCCGCGGTGCCGCCGCATGGTGTTGTCGATCAGCATCTTCTCGAACGCCTCAACGTAATCCTTGAGCGGCTTGCCCTCGGTTGTGACCGTGAAGTCCGCGGCAGCCTCGTTGTCGGCCATCAGAAGCGAGGCGATGGTCCCCGAGCCGCGACGCGACTGCAGAACCGCACGTTCGGCGATGTTGACGAGCTGGCGGATATTGCCTGGCCACGGCGCCTGAAGAAGCTGAGCGGCCTCCTGGGCCGAGACTACCGGGGCATCGCATCCATATTCGTCGGCATACTGGTCCGAGAACTGCTGGAAGAGCATGAGGATGTCCTCGCCGCGCTGGCGAAGCGGCGGAATGGTGATCTTCATGGCCGCAAGCCGGTAGAACAGATCGGGACGCAGCGCATCCTCGCAGGTCCGACCGGGCTCCTGAAGGTTGCAGATGGCGACGATCCGCGTCTCGGCGGGCGTCCCCTGCTCGTTCATCCAGGACAGGAGCCGGGCCTGAAGTTGCATAGGCAGAGCCTCGATATCCTCAAGCACCAGCGTACCGCCCCGCGCTTCTTCCAGCAGCGGCAATGGCGCGCCGTCCTCGGCAGGCCCGAACAGCCGCGATGCAAGAACGCTTTCGTCGTGCGCTGCGCAGGAGAAGAGAACGAACTTCTTCCCGGCCTTGGCGCCGACCGCGTGAAGCGCGTGCGCCACGAGCGTCTTGCCGGTGCCCGTCTCGCCCTCGATCAGGACATGGCCGTCGGCCTGACCCAGGTCGAGGATATCCTCCCGAAGACGCTCCATTGCCGGCGAAGTGCCGACGAGCTTCTTCATGATCCCTGAACCGCCATCCGACAGTTCCCGCCGGAGCGCCCGGTTGTCGAGCGTCAGACGCCGCGCGTTCGCGGCCTTCTTGGCAAGCTCGGTCATTTTGTCCGGATTGAACGGCTTCTCGAGGAAGTCGAAAGCACCGACCTGCATCGCCTGTACCGCCATCGGCACATCGCCGTGTCCCGTGATCATGATCACCGGCAACGCGCTGTCGACGCTCATCAGCCGCTTGAGGAAGGACATGCCGTCCATTCCGGGCATCTTGATGTCGCTGACGACGACGCCCTGAAAGTCGGGCGACAAGGCTTTCAGCGCGTCTTCCGCACTGCCGTAGGTTTCGGTATCGAAACCGGACAGGGACAGCCACTGGCTGATCGACTGCCGCATGTCCTGTTCGTCGTCGACAATGGCGACCTTCATCGTCTGACCCATGGGTCTCACTCCGTTTGTCATTCCGCCGCTTCCGCGCTCTGGCTGACGAGCGGCAGGGTTATTTCAAATACAGCCCCGCCATTCCGGCCGTTCCTCGCGGTAAGCCGACCGCCAAGGTCGTTCACGATCCCGGATGAAATGGCAAGTCCCAGGCCGACCCCGTCCCCAGGGGACTTGGTGGTATAGAAGGGTTCAAACAAGCTCTCCAGATCTTCGATGCCGCTTCCGTTGTCACGGACCGTCACGACGACGTCATCGCCAACAGTGACAAGGATCTTCACTTCCGGGCTCTTGATGCCCTTCGTCGCGTCGAGCGCATTTCGAAGAAGATTGACCAATACCTGCTCGAACCGGATCCGATCAGCCCGAATGTACACGGAGTTGCGGGGGAGCGATATGCTCATGTCGACGTCCCCTCGGCGAAGCTGTGGCTCCATCATCGACAATGCGGACGAAACAGAGTCCCTTACGTCAATGATTTCAAAGGCATCGCCACCCTTCCGGGCATAGGATTTGAGTTGGCGCGTTATCGCTCCCATCCTTTCGATCAGGTCGTCGATGCGTTGAAAGGACGACAGCGCCTCGTCGGCCCGCCGCCGTTGAAGAAGAAGTTTCGCTCCGGCAAGGTAGGTCTTCATCGCGGCGAGAGGCTGGTTCAATTCGTGGCTCACGGCAGCCGACATCTCGCCCAAGGCCGCGAGTTTCGATGATTGCTGAAGCGTCTGCTCGGCCACTTCCAGGTGACGTTCCGCCTTTTCGCGCTCGGCGATTTCCCGCTGGAGCGCCGCGTTCAGCTGGCGAAGTTCAGCCGACTCCCGCTGGAACAGGACGAGCCGAGACGTGGCCTTCCGGCTGACGAGGTAAAACGCCATCGCCATCAGGATGGCGAATCCCATGATTTCGAGCGCAAGAACAGCGTTCACCCGCTCACGCACGCCCGCATACGTCGTGAAGCTGGCGATCTTCCAGCCCTGGAACCCAATGCGCGCCTCCTGCCGCATGACCGCCTCGCCCTGAAGGTAAGCGTCCGCCGGCAGGGCACCCCATCTTGCCGTGGCCCGAAAGGCGCGCTCGATGGCCGAGGGCACCGAGCGGACGGCAAGTGCCTCCTTCTCGGTCAGCCCGCGCCAGCGTGCTTCGGTGGCAAGAATGATCGTGTCCTCGCTGTCAGACACGATGACGGCGTCTGTAAAGCCTGCCCAAGAGGTCTCGAACTTCTTCAGATCGACCTCTACCATGATGACGCCGATCAGCGTGCCCTGCGCTTCGATCCGGCGGGAGTAGGCAAAGACGCGGCCCCCGGCTTCAAGAAGACTTGTGGTGAAAACCGTGTCGTTCGACCTGGTTGCCTCGATGAAATAGGGCTGGGCCTTGTGGATCGATCCGAGCTGCGAGCGGTCTGTTGCCGCCACGGCACGTCCCTCGGCATCCATCAGGAGCATCCCCTCGGCGCCGATTTCATCGCGGTATTCGATCAGACGCTGAGAGCTTTGCGAGAAGTCGTCCGAGTTGAGCGCGCCGATGAGCGTCGGATCGCGCGCCAGAAGCTGCGGGACGATCTGGTTGCGCTGGAGCTCCGAAAGGATGTTGCCGGAGTAGAGAGCCAGGCGCACCTCGGCGCGTGATCGCGTCGTCTCGGTGAAGCGCAGCATCAGGTACTGGTTCGTCCACAGGATCACGGCGGCCGCGATCACGACGAGAAGCGCCATGAGGTACCGGACACGCCGGGGCGTGCTTTCGGACCGGAAGTCGCCCTGTTGTGGCGGTGTCGTCATAGGCCGAATGTAAGCGGGCGGCGCTTCTCGCTCAAGCGGCGACACGGCCTGCGGCAAGCGCCGTAAATAGGGCCTGTCCGTTGGCCGGTCCAAGTGCCGGGTCGGCCGCGCGCTCGGGGTGCGGCATAAGCCCGAGGACGCGCCTGTTTTCCGACAGGATGCCAGCTATGCGATCGATCGACCCGTTCACGTCCTGCGCATAGCGGAAGGCGACGCGGTCTTCTCCCTTCAGGCGCGCGAGCGTCGCCTCGTCGGTCGTGTAGTTTCCATCATGGTGTGCCACGGGGAAGGTGACGGTCTGCCCCGCTTTGTAACCCCTGGTGAAATCGCTGTTCGCCGTTGCGACATCAAGCGCCACGGGTTTGCAGATGAACTTCAGCCCGGCATTCCGCATTAGGGCCCCGGGCAGCAGCCCGGTCTCGAGCAGCACCTGGAAGCCGTTGCAGATGCCGATGGCGTAGCCGCCCCTTTCGACATGCGCCCTGAGAGCGGAGGTGATCGGCGACCTCGCCGCAATCGCCCCGCAGCGAAGGTAATCGCCGAAGGAAAAGCCGCCGGGCACACCGACGATGTCGACGTTCGCGGGAAGTTCGCTGTCCTTGTGCCAGACCATGTCGACCTGGAAGCCTGCGTTCCGGAAGGCCACGGCAAGGTCCCGGTCGCAGTTCGATCCGGGGAAGACGAGGACGGCGGCTTTCATCGGCGGTGCTCCGGATCGGGAATGAGGCTCATTTGCTCTTTCGGACGCGGAAACTCAAGTCGATGCTGACCCGAAACGGTTCCTACCGCGAAAACTCGGTGATCACCGCGACCCCCGGCGGCGTCGGGCCGTTGAATGCCGCCAATTCCGCCGACGTTTCGGACAGTCCTACTTCTCGGGCCACGATCGGGTTGAGGTCTACGTGTCCGCCGTCGATGAGGCTCAGAAGCGACGGATAGCGGTGCGCTGGCATGCCTCTAGTGCCGTAAAGCGCGAGGTTGCCCATGTAGACCTGGTTCAGGTTGACCTCCTGCACCGCGTGATGGCCGACCGGCATTCCGACCTGGACGTGGCGGCCGAGGGGCCTCAGACAGGCGATGGAAGCGGCGACCGTCGCAGGAAAACCGAGCGCCTCGACCGAGACGTGGGCGCCTCCGTCCGTGATCTCACGGATCATCGCGGCGGTGTCTGTCTCGGCGGCGTTGACAGTGAAATCGGCTCCGAGACTTTTGGCGTGCTCCAGCTTCTCGGCGACGATGTCTGTAACGATCACCCGGGCACCGAGAGCGCGTCCGAGGAGCATCGCCGCGAGGCCGATCCCACCCGTGCCATGCACGGCGAGCCATTCGCCCGGCTTCAGACCGGCGCGGCCGGTCAACGCGTGCCACGCGGTCGTTACCCGGCAGCCGAGAGCCGCCGCCAGTGTGGGCGACATGCCTGCGGGCAGGCGCGCCAGGTTGTGATCACGCGGAACGGCGACGTATTCGGCGAAGGCGCCGGGTTCAATAAAACCGGGCAGGCGCTGGTCGAGGCAGGTATTCGACTCGCCCGAGCGGCAATTCGGGCAAGTGCCGCAGGCGAGGATGAAAGGCGCGATCAGCTTGTCGCCAACCCTGAACTGGGCGCGGGGACCGGCCGCGACGACCTCGCCGCAGTATTCGTGTCCGCCAATCTGGCCGGGTTTCACCCTCGGATGTTCCCCGACCCATCCGTGCCAGTCCGAGCGGCAGATGCCGCAGGCGAGGACCTTCAGGACCACACCGTCATCGGGGCACTCCGGGTCGGTCACATCCTCGATCGACAGTGGTTCCCGGTAGGCGCGGAGAACGGCAGCGCGCATCAGAGAAGCTCCACGTCGTATTTCTCGATCACGGTGTTCGCCAGAAGCGTCTCGCACATCCGCGCGACGTCGGCCTCGGCTCTCGCGCGATCGGTCTCGGCGAGGTCGAGCTCGATGACCTTGCCCTGCCGCACCCCCGTCACCCCCTCGAAGCCGAGCGTGCCGAGAGCGTGGCGCACCGCCTCGCCCTGGGGGTCGAGAACGCCGGTCTTGAGCATGATGTGAACGCGCGCTTTCATGGTCTTCCCCCGTCGATGCTGTCGCCGGAGCTATCGCGGATCCGCCGGCGTTTGTAAAACCCCCGCCGAAGGCAACCTTCATCATGCATACAGCACCGACGGCGCGACCTGCGGTTCGATACCGCCGTCAGTTGATGAGCTTCGGTTTCTGTGCCGGGGTCACGTTCTGCGGCAGGACGCCAAGACGGCGCGCAACCTCGGTGTAGGCATCCGTCAGGTTGCCCAGATCGCGACGGAAGACATCCTTGTCGAGCTTCTGGCCTGTCTCCATGTCCCAGAGACGGCAGGAGTCCGGGCTGATCTCGTCGGCGACGACCAGGCGCTGATAGTCGCCATCCCAGATGCGTCCGATCTCGATCTTGAAGTCCACGAGCTTGATACCGACGGCCAGGAAGCAGCCGGACAGGAAGTCGTTCACCCGAAGGGCAAGCGCCACCATATCGTCCAGGTCCTGCTGCGTGGCCCATCCGAAGGCGACGATGTGCTCTTCCGACACAAGGGGGTCGCCGAGCGCGTCGTCCTTGAGGCAGAACTCGACGATCGGACGCGGAAGGAGCGTGCCCTCTTCAATTCCAAGGCGCGTCGACATCGAGCCGGCCGCGTAGTTGCGAACGACGACTTCGAGCGGGATGATCTCGACCGAACGGATGAGCTGCTCGCGCATGTTGATGCGGCGAATGAAGTGCGTCGGCACGCCGATCTGGGCCAGACCCTTCATGAAGAACTCGGAGAGGCGGTTATTGAGGACGCCCTTGCCCTCGATAATGGCGCGCTTCTGGGCGTTGAAGGCGGTAGCGTCGTCCTTGAAGTACTGGACGAGAGTGCCCGGCTCGGGACCTTCGTAAAGGATTTTGGCCTTGCCCTCGTAAACCTTCTTGCGCCGCGCCATGTTGGCCCTTTCCGGGAACGTCACCGCGCGCGGAAAAATTTCCACGCGCGTGCTGGCGACTCTTTAGGGCAAAGCGGGCGTTGCGGCAAGCGCAAGGCCCTTGTGCGCAGGCTTACTGCGACCGGGACGGTGTGGAGCGGTTCATCCTGCCAGCCAACGGGCCGTCCGATATTTCAACGATCGGACTTTGTTGAGAATGCTTGTCCCACTGATCATTCAGCGAGGTGCGTCTTAGAGACGTACCCGACCCTCTGCCCTTGCGAGGCGCGTCCCGGAGAGGCATATGGAACCTGAAAAAGCTTTGCCGGGAAGATCAGCCATGTCCACGTTCGACGATCGCGAAAATGCCTTCGAATCCAAGTTCGCCCATGATGCCGACATGCAGTTCCGGGCCGAAGCGCGCCGGAACAAGCTTTTGGGTCTCTGGGCCGCCGACAAGATGGGCAAGTCCGACGAGGATGCCGCGGCCTATGCCAAAGAGGTCGTGAAGGCCGATTTCGAGGAGGCCGGGCATGACGACGTCGTGCGCAAGGTCTCGAAGGACATGGGCGATCTCACGACCGAAGCGGAAATTCGAGCGAAGTTGAGCGAATTCCTCATCGTCGCCAAGGCCCAGCTCATGGAAGAGATCTGAGCCGACGCCCTGTCGGTCGTTAAGTCCGCATCAATCCGTCTCCAATAGAGCCTGACCCCGGGGGCGTCCTTCGGGGTGCGGGTCATGAGTTTCTTTCCGTCACTTTCAGCGGCGGGCGCAGGTGCGCGCGCCAGACTGAGGACCATCGGAGCCATTGGTGCGGCTGCGGTCTGCGCAGCACTCGTCGTTCGGCAACTCGGTGACGTCAGCCTGCTCACGGTCGCAGAGGAGGTTCGCGGCATCAGTGCGGCTCAATGGCTGGTCGCCCTTGTCGCCACCTGCGTGAGCTTCGCTGCGGCCGGTCAATATGATGCTCTGTTCCATCGCTGGCTCGGGACAGGAGTCAGGCCGGCACGCGCCGCGGTCTCCGGAGCGGTCGCCATCGCCCTTGCTCAGACACTTGGTTTCGGGCTCGCCACAGGCACTGTCGCCCGATGGCGCGCATTGCCGGAACTCAGCCTTCCTGACGCCCTGCGCGTCACGAACTACGTCTCTTTCACCTTCATGGCGGCCCTCTCCGTATTTGCGATGCTGGCGATGGCTGTGTCGGGCACCGGGTCGGATGGAGTGGGTATTTCAGGTCTGATCGTGCTACCGGCGATGGTCGGCTATTTGGTCTGTTCAGTGGTACAGCCGGCCTGGTTTCCCGTGCGCTTGCCACCCCTGCGCCTCGTCGGACGTCTGACCATTCTTGCAGTCACGGACACGGCGCTTGCGTCTCTGGCACTGTGGGCCCTGATGCCAGCGGGCGGCCAGCCTGACTTCGATATCTTTCTCGCCGCCTTCCTCGTCGCTCTCGGAGCAGGTCTCTTGTCCGGCGCGCCGGGCGGTGTGGGACCGTTCGAACTAGCACTGGTGACACTTCTCCCAACCGTCCCAGAGACGGAACTGGTGGCCGCTGTCCTGGCCTTTCGGCTGGTCTATTATGCATTGCCTGCCTGTGCCGCCCTCGTCGCGCTGGCCCGACCGTCGATGGACCGCGCTCCACAACGAGCCTCCATCCCTGTCCATCCTCGGGTCATCCGCGCCGAGGCGGGGCTGGCTGGTCAATCCGGACGGCTGTCCGTGGTCGATGGCCTTGGACTGCACGTGGTTGAGACGTCCCAATGCCTCGTCGCGCTCGGCTCGCCTGTGCTGCGGGAAGAAAGTAACACCGTCCGCGTTGAGAGCATTTCGTGACATGGCGAGGCAAGGCAACTTCTTCCCGGCTCTCTACAAGGCGGACCCACGCTCGGCAGGGGTCGCGCGCAAGGCGGGGTGGTCTGTTCTCGCGGTTTCGGAGGAAGCCTGGGTCTCGCCCGCGGACTTCGCGCTCGATGTGCCGGAGCGGCGGCAGCTTCGCCGAAAGCTTGGCAAGGCAAGAAAGGCCGGTGTGTCGATCGAGGCCGCGGTGCGCCTTCCGCTTCACGAGATGTCCCGTGTGGCCGACTGCTGGACGAAGCGAGCAGGTGGTGAGCGCGGCTTCAGCATGGGCCGGTACTGTCCGGATTACCTTGCTGGCCAGCGCGTCTGGCTGGCACGGCACGATGGCCGCCTCGTGGCTTTCGCCAGCTTTCACCACGCGAACGACGAATGGTGTCTGGACCTGATGCGGAACGAGGCAGATATGCCGGATGGTGCAATGCACGCGTTGATCGTGGCCGCATTGAAGACCGCCCGCGACGAGGGCGTGATGCGCGTATCACTAGCAGCAATGCCGCTGGAAGGCCCGCACCCGATCTTGCGCCGATTGTCGTCCCGACGAGAGGCGCAGGGCCTGCGGCAATTCAAGTGTTGCTTTCATCCGCAGCTCACCACGCTCTATCTCGTTGCGCCCAACTTCGCCCTTCTCGTGCTCGCAGGCGCGGACATCCTCCTTAGGATTGCGAAACCAGTGCTTTTGAGACCGTCGGGACGGCTTTCGAAGTCCATGCATTCCCTGCAAGGCGGACATTCCGACATGGACGTTGTTCCGGCGGTCGCCAGACCTCATGTTGGCGGTAACATAAGACAGATGACACAGGAAAAGAACCGATGACACTATTCGCCGATCTCAAGAAACGCGCCGCCTACCGCCGAACCGTCCGGGCGCTGCGCAACATGCCCCTCGACACAGCGCTCGACCTCGACATCTACCGGGGCGACGCGAAGGATATCGCGCGGCGCGCGGTCTACGGAGCGTGACACACGTCTTGCCGTTGAAGTGATGCACGGGCGGCCTGAGGCCGCCCTTCTCGTATCAACGCTTTGAAGCGAACCGCTTGACGAGCGCGTCGCAGACTGCTGGCGTCACGAACTTGGAGACGTCGCCGCCGAGGCGAGCGATTTCCTTGACCAGCTTCGACGCGATGGCCTGGTGTTCCGCCTCGGCCATCAGGAACACGGTCTCGACTGTGTCGTCGAGCTGACGGTTCATTCCGACCATCTGATACTCGTACTCGAAATCGGCGACGGCACGCAGGCCGCGGATGATGATCCCCGCGCCGACGTCGCGCGCGCAGTCGATCAAAAGGTTCTCGAACGGATGAGGGACAATCTCGACGCCTGTCCTCTCGGCGATCGCGCCGCATTCGGACTCGATCATCGCCACCCGTTCCTCAAGTGGGAAGAGCGGCCCCTTGTCGCGGTTGATCGCGACACCTATCACCAGCCGGTCGACCAGCACGGTCGCGCGCTCGATGATGTCGAGATGTCCGAGCGTGACCGGGTCGAAGGTGCCGGGATAGAGGCCGATGCGCATGTAGGGGCTCCTCCGCCGGTGCGTGCCGGGGTTTGGTGCCACGGACCGGTTCGGCCCGCAAGCAATTGATCTAGAAGCCCTTGATCATGCCTTCCAGCGCGTTCTTCTCCATCGACAACTCCGACAGCCGCGCCTTCACCACGTCCCCGATCGAGATGAGGCCGGCCATTCCGTCGCCGTCCATGACCGGCATATGTCGAAAACGACCTTCGGTCATCTTTCCCAGAACCTGTTCGTCTGTCTCGTCGGGGGTGCAGGTGATCATTGCACGTGTCATCAGCGTGTCGACGGTGTCGCCCAGGCAGCCTTGTCCCTTGCGGCCCAACTCACGCACGATGTCACGTTCGGAGAGAATGCCAAGTGGCGTGCCGCCCTCGCCCGTTATGACAATGGCGCCGATGCGCTTCTCGGACAGAAGACGTGCGGCGTCGGCCACCGACGCGCCGCTGGCGAGACCGATCACGTCGGTGCCGCCCTTCATGCCAAGAATCTGACGAACCAACATGAATGTGCCTCCCGAGGACGTATGCTCTTCGGTCGAGCGTTCCTCACCGGGGCGCCACCTGTCAAGGTTGTGTGCGTCGCGCCATCTCGGCGCGGAGACCCTCCGCCAGCGCAGCGGCAAAGCGGTTAAGGCGTTCGACGCGCGCGTCGTCGTCATGCCGGATCAGCCAGAAGGCGCGCGTCAGGGTCATTTCTTCTTTGAGGACGGGCACAAGTTCGGGCGCATCGGGCATCGCGAAATCATGGACAACTCCAACTCCAGCGCCCGCCCGCAGAAGCCCAAGCTGAACCGATACGAGGTTCGAGGCGACGTCGATCCGCGAGAGCCCGAGTTCGGCGAGATAGTCGAGTTCGGGGTCGAAAATCATGTCCGGGATATAGCCGACGACGGGATGGCCGGCGAGATGGGCGCGAGTGCGGATCGGCTCGTGCCGGGCAAGGTAGTCGCGCGACGCTGCGAGGTGAAGCGCGTAGCCCGATATCTTCTGGATTCGCAGCCGTCCCGTGCGCGGACGCGACACGGCGATCGCCATGTCCGCTTCGCGCTTGGACAGGTTGAAGACGCGTGGCAGGGCCACGATCTGGACCGACAGACCCGGATTTGTCTCGACCATGCTCTGTACGACATGCGGAAGAAGAAAAGTCGCGCAGCCGTCAGGAGCACCGACGCGGATCGTGCCGGTCAGCGTATGCTCGTCGCCCCGCACCTCCGACAAGGCTTCGGTCATTGCCTGTTCGGCGGCTTCGGCATGGGCCAAGAGGCGCTCGCCGGCAGATGTCGAAACATAGCCTTGAGGAGACTTGACGAACAACACCGCGTCCATCTCGGCTTCCAGACGTGCGATGCGGCGGCCCACGGTCGCGGGGTCCAGCCTCAGAGCACGGGAGGCACCCGACAAGCTCTCCTCCCGCGACACGGACAGGAATATACGCATGTCGTCCCAATTCATTCCGGCAGATGCTCCTGGATTCTTGCAAAGCCTTTTTGAGAAACTGCCGCTTTTCCCACTGCTGTGCCAGCCCCTATGGTCCGTCGCAACAATCAGGAGGATTCGATGGAAGACCTATCCCACTACATCGACGGTCAGCGCGTGAAGGGCGGTTCGGGCCGCTTCGCAGATGTCTTCAACCCCGCCACGGGCGAGGTGCAGGCCCGGGTGCCCCTGGCGACCAAAGCAGAATTGGACGAGGCGGTCGCCAAGGCGGCCGAGGCGCAGAAGGCTTGGGGCGCCACCAACCCGCAGCGGCGGGCGCGCGTGATGATGGCCTTCGGGCGCCTCATCAACGAGAATATGGACGAGCTGGCGGAACTGGTCAGCCGTGAGCATGGCAAGACGATCCCCGATGCGAAGGGCGATGTGCAGCGCGGTCTCGAAGTCGTCGAGGTCTGCATGGGCGCTCCGAGCCTCTTGAAGGGCGAGTTCACCAACGACGGCGGCCCTGGCATCGACCTCTATTCGATGCGCCAGCCCCTTGGCGTTGTCGCGGGCATCACGCCGTTCAACTTTCCCGCCATGATCCCGCTGTGGAAGATGGCGCCTGCCCTGTCCTGCGGCAACGCGATGATCCTGAAGCCGTCCGAGCGGTGTCCTTCGACGTCGCTGATGCTGGCCGAACTTCTGAAGGAAGCGGGGCTGCCCGACGGTGTCCTCCAGGTCGTCAACGGCGACAAGGAGGTCGTGGACGCGATCCTTGACAACGACACCGTCCAGGCCGTCGGCTTCGTCGGCTCGACGCCGATCGCGCAGTATATCTATGGCCGCGCCTGCTCGAACGGGAAACGCGCGCAATGCTTCGGCGGTGCGAAGAACCACATGATCATCATGCCGGACGCCGACCTCGACAAGGCGGCGGACGCGCTGGTCGGCGCAGGCTTCGGCGCGGCAGGCGAACGCTGCATGGCGATTTCGGTCGCCGTGCCCGTCGGCGAGAAGACGGCGGACGCGCTTCGCGAGCGGCTGGTGCCTCGGATCGAGAAGCTGAAGGTCGGACCCTACACCGCAGGAGACGACGTCGACTTTGGTCCGGTTATCACCGCGGCCGCGAAGAAGCGGATCGACGGCCTCGTGGACAAGGGCGTCGAAGAGGGCGCGGATCTCGTCGTCGACGGCCGCGGCTTCACGATGCAGGGCTATGAGAACGGCTTCTTCGTGGGCCCGTCCTATTTCGACAACGTCACGCCCGACATGGAGATCTACAAGGAAGAGATTTTCGGTCCCGTCCTCAGCCAGGTCCGCGCCAAGTCCTATGAAGAGGCGCTGAAGCTGACGATGGACAACCCCTATGGCAACGGCACCGCGATCTATACCGCCGACGGCGACACGGCGCGCGATTTCGCGAACCGGGTCAACGTGGGCATGGTCGGCATCAACTTTCCGATCCCCGTGCCTCTGTCGTACCACACCTTCGGCGGCTGGAAGAAATCGTCCTTCGGCGACCTGAACCAATACGGGCCGGACGCCTTCCGGTTCTATACGAAGACGAAAACCGTTACCGCGCGCTGGTTCTCTGGAATCAAGGACGGTGGCGAGTTCGCCTTCAAGGCAATGGACTGATGTGAATATCGGGTGACCTGCCCCACTCCGGGGCGGGTCGCCGACTTGCCGGTTCAGAGGCGCGAGAGCAGGATGCACCATCCCATGGAGGATCCGTCATGCTGACCAGACGCACCGCCCTGACCGCCCTTCTGTCCCTTCCCGTCCTGGCACTGGCCCGACCGGCACGCGCCGCCACGCACCAGGTCGCGATCAAGGGCTTCGCGTTCGAACCCGCCGTGATCGATATCGCGGCCGGTGACACCGTCGTTTTCACCAACGGCGACAGCGCCCCTCATACGGCATCTGGGAGCGCGTTCGACACCGGGAGGATCAACTTCGAGCGAAGCGCCGAGGTGACGATCTCTGCTGCCGGGTCATATGACTACACCTGTAAGTTCCACCCGATGATGAAAGGCCGGATCGTCGCACGCTAAGGGCTTCGGGACGGCAGCTTTGAGTCTGGCCTAGAACGGCACGCGCGGCTAAGAACGGCCGGAACCGCGAGGCTGATCCATGACCATAAGACCGAAGACCGGGATCGAGGAGATCGTCCTCTACAAGGCAGGCGACGCGAAAGTTACCGGTCGGGGCGACGTCCTGAAGCTGTCATCGAATGAAAACCCCTATGGTGCTCCCGACAGCGCGAAGGCAGCGTTTGCGCGCGCGGTTCACGATTTGCATCGCTATCCGCCGACCGACCACGCCGACCTCAGGGCGGCCATCGCCGAGGTCCACGGCCTGGACCCCGAGCGGATCGTCTGCGGGGCCGGTTCGGACGAAATCATCACCTTCCTCTGTCAGGCCTACACGCAGCCGGGCGACGAGGTGATCCACACCGAACACGGCTTCTCGATGTACGCCATTTCGGCCCGGGCGGCGGGCGCGACCCCGGTCGAGGTGCCCGAGCGCGAGCGGAAGGTGGACGTCGACGCGGTCCTCGCCGGTGTGACCGAGCGAACGAAGCTCGTCTTCGTGGCGAACCCGGGCAATCCGACCGCGACGATGATTGGTGGAAACGAAACCGCCCGGCTGGCGGCCGAACTGCCGCCCCATGTCCTTCTCGTTCTCGACGGCGCTTACTCGGAATACGTCGAGGGCTTCGATGGCGGCGCGTCCCTGGTGGACTCGCGCGACAACGTCGTGATGACGCGCACGTTCTCGAAGATGTACGGGCTGGGCGGTTTGCGGATCGGCTGGGGCTACGGGCCTAGAGACGTGATCGACAACCTGAACCGCGTGCGCGGACCGTTCAACCTCTCGCAGGCACAGCTTGCCGCCGCCGAGGCCGCCGTCCGCGACCGTGACTGGGCCGCCCGCTGCCGCGCCGACAACACGCGGATGCGGGACTGGCTGCAGCACGCGCTTGCCGAACTGGGCGTCCCGTCGGACACGTCGAGCGCGAACTTCATCCTCGCGCGCTTTGCGAGTCCGTCCGAGGCCGATGATTGCGAGGCCAGGCTCCGGAGAGACGGGATCCTCGTGCGGAAGGTGGGCGGATACAAGCTGCCCCAGTGCCTGCGCATTACGGTCGGGACCGAGGCCGACTGCCGCCGCGTCGCCGCTTCCGTCTCGCGCTTCCGGGAGCAGACGGCATGAGCCCAATCTACGACCGCGTGGCGCTGATCGGTCTGGGTCTCATCGCCTCGTCCATGGCCCACGCGATCCGCAGGGCTGGTCTGGCCGGCGAGATTGTCGGCACCGCCCGTTCCGAAGAAACGCGCGACATAGCGCGCGAACTGGGACTTTGCGACAAGGTCGTGGACAGCGCGACGCAGGCCGTAGAAGGTGCCGACCTCGTCGTTCTAGCCGTACCAGTCGGCGTAATGGACGAGATCGCCAAGGAAATCGGCCCCCACCTCGCACCGGGGGCGACGGTCACCGATGTCGGATCGGTCAAGCGATCGGTCATCGACGCTGTGACACCGCATATTCCCGAGGGAGTGCATTTCATCCCGGGGCATCCGCTGGCCGGCACCGAGCATTCCGGGCCGCGTTCCGGCTTCGCGACGCTCTTCGACAACCGATGGTGCATCCTGCTTCCAGGCGAAAATCCCCACCCCGATGCTCTCGCCCGCCTGCGCGCCTTCTGGGAGGGACTCGGCGCCAACGTCGACGAGATGGACGTGGACCACCATGACCTCGTCCTCGCCGTCACGTCGCACTGTCCGCACCTCATCGCCTACACTATGGTCGGTGTGGCGGACGATCTTCGGCGCGTGACGGACAGCGAGGTCATCAAGTATTCCGCCGCAGGCTTTCGCGATTTCACGCGCATCGCCGCCTCGGATCCGACGATGTGGCGCGACGTCTTCCTGAACAACCGAGAGGCCACTCTCGAAATACTGGGGCGATTCACCGAGGAACTTTTCGCGCTTCAACGTGCGATCAGAACTGGTGACGGGACGTTGCTCTTCGATTATTTTACACGGACTCGGGCTATCAGGCGGGGCATCATCGAGGCGGGTCAGGACACCGACGCGCCTGACTTCGGGCGAGGAAAGACGAAATGAAGAAGATTGCCGCACTCATTCTGGTGATGGCTCTTGCCGCTTGCGGCGGAGGACAGAAGCACGCCGATACACCGATTCCCGGACTCATCGCCGAGAAGCGGGGCGAGATCGAAGGGCCCGGGGGATGTGGCGTGAAGAACGCCCTTCTGGTCACCGAGGCGGCAGGTGTCACGCTGACGGAGCCCGCTCTTCTGACCCAAGGTGCTGCACATACGCTTAACGCCTGGCTTGCGACGCGTGCCATCCCCGAGATCGGGAAGCGCGGCGGCGGGCTGTCCGCTGTTCGGATCGCATCCCACTATTCCTGCCGGACGCGGAACAGCCAGAAAGGCGCCCGCCTGTCCGAGCACGCGGCGGGACGGGCCATCGACATCTCGGCCTTCATACTGGCCGACGGGTCGCAGATTACCGTCGAGGACGGCTGGCGCGGCGATGACGGCGCCCTCCTCAAGCGCCTTCACGCCTCGGCCTGCGGCCCGTTCGGCACCGTTTTGGGTCCCAACTCCGACGCGCATCACCACGATCACTTCCACCTCGACGTCGCCGACTACCGGTCCGGCGCCTATTGTCGTTGACCATGTTCGCCCGCGACGACGCACTTGACGCGTTCTTGGCGCATCTCGGCGCGCCGCTTGCCAACCTCGCGCCCGCCGAGGCAGTACGCCTCATGCTGGATTTCTACGCCGAAGTGACGGCCAAGGGTGTCGTCGATGACGAACGCGACGGCGACATGCTCGTGTTCCAGTGGGGCGTTCCACGTCGGCGGCCGGAGGTCTTTCTCGTCAACATGACGCGCCAGCTTATCTATCCCCTCGATGAACCCGGCGGCAGCGAGCCGAATGATGACGATGACGGCTGGGACGATAAGGATTTCGACGACGAGGGCGAAACCGAGATCTGGCAGCTTCGACTGGACTACGAGATCGACGCCGACGAAGCCCTCACCAGTCTGGGCCGCGGCGATATCTGGTGCCGCACCCGTGACGACCTCATGACGTTTCGGGACGAGGTCTTGGCGACGGAGGCTTTCCGCGCTCTCGAGGATCATCCCGTGAGAGCGTCGGATGTGGATTTCGGCGCCGTCTAGGGCAGAACCGGCGCGGGTCCCAGAGGAATGGGGCCGAGGTTCATCAGCCCTTCCCCAAAGCCGAGCGGCAACTCGAGGCCACCGTCCGAGTTCTGGATAAGCCCGAACGCAGTCTCGAGGGCCCCGGTCGCATCGGACGACACCAGACCCGTATCGACCGCCATGCGCAGAAGTCGCTTCCAGTCGCTCGTTGTAACCAGCAATGTGCCATCTGGCCGTCCCGTGCTGTCCACGATCAGTTCTCCGCGCGCGGCCAACTTCACCCCACCCCAATCGATCGAAAGATCCGCGAGATCTATGCGTTCCAGCGCGGGAAACCCGCTTTCGACGGCCGCGCGATCAAGCGGCCCGTCGAGTGCCACCGTGGCGTCGAGATGCAGCCGCGAGACAGTGTCGGCGAGGTCGCGCGACGGGTCGAGGAAAGCGCGCAGGGGTGCTGGGAGGACGATGCCGGTGGCCTCCGTTCCCAGGCGATAGGTGTCGACGGCAGCGTCTACGCGTTCGACAGCCACGCGGCCCTGCGTCAGCGCGACGGACCATCCGGCGTCCGAACGCGCCTCCAGCGCTTCGACCACGAGGCGCGCGCCGTCGAGGGCCAGCGATGTCGAGGCATCAAGGAAGATGGACGCCCTCGCATCGTCGTGGTGGATCGCAACGGTCTCTCCGGCGACGGACAGCTCGTGATCGTGCGGCAGGACGGCGATGACGCGGGTCGGCCGGTAGGAGAGGGACAAGAATTGAACGAAGGGCGCGGTCCAGGCGACGCCGCTATCCGGATCAGCCATGGCGACGTCGGTCACAGTCGTGTCGAAGCGGGACGGAAATCCGACCGTGTTCAACTCGCCATAGTCGGCCGACCAGCCATCGTCTCGCCGGTCCTCGATCCAAGCGGCGAGGCCCTTCTCGTAGGCGGTCTGACCGACGACCCACCAGATCATCCAGAGCAGCGCCCCGACCAACACGACGACCACAAGCCGCATCTCTGCCCCTTTCCCTGCCCTCGAGGGCCTGTTCTAAGGCGGCCATGACGGAAGAGAAAGTCCTGCACCTGCGCCCACTCTGGGTCTTCGGCTACGCGTCGCTGATGTGGAATGCCGGTTTTCCCGTGGCGGAACGGCGGATGGCGACGCTCGACGGCTATCACCGATCATTCTGCATGTCGTCGATCCATCACAGGGGAACGCCAGAACAGCCCGGCCTCGTCCTTGCCCTGGACGAGATGGAGGGCGGGTCGTGCCGCGGTCTCGCCCTGCGCGCCGAGGAGGGCCGGGAGGTCGAGACCGTCGCCTACCTTCGCGAGCGGGAACTCATTTCGTCGGCTTATGTCGAGCGTCTCGTTCCCCTGGACATGGGCAACGGGGAAATCGTCACTGGACTGGCTTACGTCGTCGACGCGCGACACGAGCAATACGTCGCGGGACTTGAGCTGGAAGAACAGGCGCGCATCATCGCTGCGGCGATTGGCGGACGGGGACCGAACACCGAATACCTCTGGAACACCGCCGACCACCTGCGCGAAATCGGCGTCGACGATGCCGACTTGTCTTGGCTGGCGGACCGCGTCCGTCAAATGAAATCGGTTTGACGAACGGCCGGAACCCGTCATGGTGGACGGCGTTGGTGAAGGTTCTCATCACTCCCGGCCTGAAAGGCTTTCCCCTGTGCTTCAGAAAATCAAGGTCCGCCTGGACTACAACTTGCCTGCGCCGACAGACCTTCTGTTGCAGATCGAGGCGGCAGCGCTGCCGGATCAGACCATTCGGTCGGCTCATATCGACCTCGGTACGCCCGACCACTTCGCGCGCATCCCCGCCGAGGCCGGCGTGGGCGAGCGCATCTGGCTGAAGGTCGCAGGCAATTTCCGTGCGACTTACGAGGCGGAAATAGAGGTCACCAGGACGGCAGCCAACCTGTCGTCTCTGCCGATGACGGCGCCGCATCTTCTGGGACCGGAGCCGACGCGCTACCTGTTGCCGTCCCGGTATTGCCGGCCCGACCGCTTCCGCCCCGTCGTAGAGGAAACCTTCGGCGGCAGCGATGGCGGAACCCAGGTCGCACAGATGCGGGACTGGATCGAAGAGCACTTCGAGTATGTTCCCGGCGTGTCGGATGCCGGCACAACGGCGACGGATACCTTCCTAGCTAGGCAGGGTGTCTGCCGCGACTATGCGCACGTTCTCGTGGCGATGTGCCGGGCGGCATCCATCCCGGCTCGCGTAGCCAGCGTGTTCGCGCCCTCGGTCGAGCCGCCGGATTTCCACGCCGTCGCCGAAGTCTTTCTGGACGGCGCTTGGCATCTCGTCGACGCAACCGGCATGGACCGGGCGGACCGCATGGCGAAGATCGGCGTCGGGCTCGACGCGGCAGAGGTTAGCTTCCTCACCTCCTTCGCTCCGATCGAGTTGGTCGATCAAGAGATCCTGGTCACCGAAATTTCGGAGTAGACCTCCCGCTCATCCGGCCACGAACCCCGTGTTTTATGCGGTTGGCACCCGTCTCGCTATTGCCTATTCTCGCCGAAAACCAGCACGAGGACCGGGGCCAGATGGACCAACCGGATCGCGAGGACGAGCGACAGTTTACCCAGCCGTACCGCCAGATCGTCACGATGGTTGTCGTGCTCGCTCTTGTCGGCTTCGGTGCCTACATCGCCTATCCGAAGGTGGCGCCGGTCTTTTTGGCAAGCCCCTGGCTGAACGGTTTCATCGCCTTGGTCTTCGTCGTCGGCGTGGTGGCTTGCTTTCTTCAGGTCTTCCAGCTCGTGTCGTCGGTCTCGTGGATCGAAGGTTTCGCGCACGACAGGCCGGGACACCAATTTACCAAGGCCCCCCGCATCCTCGCCCCCCTCGCCGCCCTTCTGCGCAAGCGAGGCGCTCGGACGCAGATCGGCTCGACTTCAGCGCGGTCCATCCTGGACTCCGTGGCGACGCGGATCGACGAAGCCCGCGACATCACCCGCTACCTTGGAAACCTTCTGATCTTCCTCGGCCTTCTCGGTACATTCTACGGCCTCGCCACGACAGTGCCCGCTGTCGTCGACACCATCCGGTCCCTTGCCCCACAAGAGGGCGACACCGGCGTGTCCGTCTTCGAGCGGCTCATGGGCGGCCTCGAGAGCCAGCTTGGTGGCATGGGCGTGGCCTTTGCCTCGTCGCTTCTGGGCCTCGCCGGATCGCTTGTCGTGGGTCTCCTCGAACTTTTCGCGAGCCACGGTCAGAACAGGTTCTACCGCGAATTGGAGGAGTGGCTGTCTGGGATCACCAGGCTTGCCTTCGCTGGCGAAGAGGGTGGCGGTGCGGACCATGGCGCCATTGCGCAGCTGGCCGAACTGATGGCCGAGCGTCTGGACGCGATGCAATCCTTCTACACGGACGCGGCAGACCGCCGCGAAGCCGCCGAGTTCGAGGATCGGAGATCTGGCTGCGGCGGTTGAAGGCCTGTCGACGCAACTTGCCGCCAACAATGACACCTCGCGCCTGGTGGAAAGCCAGGAGCGCCTCGCGATGGCGCTGGAAGGCTTCGCCACCGAAGGCACGGGCGGCGCCGGGGCTTTCGACCCCGAAAGCCGCATGAGGCTGAGATCGATGGACGTTCAGATGCTGCGCATCCTCGAGGAGATCTCTGCCGGCCGCCAGGAAAGCATCGGCGAACTTCGTGCGGATCTCGCGCAACTGACAAAGGCGGTCCGCCTCAGCGGACGGCGGTCCGAAAGCGGCGGGGTCTGACGCATGGCCTTGTCGCGACGCTCTAGCGGAAGACAGATGTCGGCCACGATCTGGCCGGGCTTCGTCGACGCCATGACGGCGCTTCTTCTGGTACTGATGTTCGTGCTCACGATCTTCATGATCGTGCAGGGCGTGCTGCGAGAGACGATCACCGGCCAGGAAAGCGAACTGGACAAGCTGGCCTCCGAGGTCACGGCGCTGAGCCAGGCGCTTGGTCTGTCCCAACAGCAGACGGCGCGGCTCGAGGACGACATTGCCGCACTCCAGTCGGAAAGCGACAACCAGACAGCGCTGATCGCGAACCTGACAGGCCAGGTCGACGCCCAGTCACGCACTCTGGCCGAGCGCGACGCCGCCATCGCAAGCTTCGAGGAACAAGTGGCGACCCTTCTCGCTCAGCGCGACGACGCGCGGGCCGAGGGCGAGCGCCTGTCCGCGACGGTCGAGGACCTGGAAGCCGCGCGTGCAAGGCTGATCAGCGATCAGGAAGCAATGCAACTCGCCTTGGCGCAGGCTCGCGACGAGATCGACGCGCAGGCCGAGGAGGCCCGTCTTGCGGCCGCCCGCCGCGAAGCACTGGAGGCCTTGACTGCCGATCTGCGGGCCGAGGCCCAAGAGCGGGAGACGTCACTTGCCTCAGCCCTTGCGGCCCTGACGGCAGCCGAAGCGCGTGAAGCGGAATTGACGACGGTCGTCGAAGACGCCGAACGCGTCCAGGCGGAACTCGACGCGACCGAAGCCGCACGTCTTGCCGAAGCGGCCGCGGCCGAGACTTCTGAGGGCAAGACTAGCCGAGGCACAAGCGGCGCTCACCGATGAGGAGAAGGCCCGTCTGGCCGAGGCCGCGGCGGCGGAGGCCCTGCGCGAGAGGTTGAAGACGGCCGATGCCGAGTTGACCGCGATGTCGCTTGCTCTGGAGGAACAGCGGAAAAAGGCAGAAGATACATTGACGCTTCTGGCGGCCGCCAACTCCGTCGAGGAAGAACTCGACGCCAAACTCGCCGACGCCCTGATCCGAATGGAGGCGGCCGAGGCCGGCTTAAGCGAAACGGAACTTGCGGCGACCGACCTCGAAGACAGGCTGGCGCTGCTTCAGACCCAGAACGACACGGCCACCGCCGAAATCCAGACGCTTCGGACGAGGCTGTCGGAGTCCGAAGCTCGTGTTGCCCAGATGGACGCCACTTCCGGCGAGCGCGACATGCAACTGGCCGCGCTGATGACAGAACGCGACGCGCTTCAAGCGGAAGTAGACGCTTTAAAGGCGGCGAACGTCGATACTTCGACATTGAGAGAGCGTCTGGCTGCCGCCCTTGCCGCAAAGATCGCCGCCGAGAACGCCGGAATCGAGCAGATGACCGAAGCGGAGCGTCAGGCTACGCTTCTGTCCACCGCCCGCAAGCAACTGGCAGAAGAAGAGGCCGTCTCGGCCGACGCGCAACGCGAGGTCGAGGCGCTGAACCAGCAGGTCGCCACTCTGCGGGCCGAGCTTGACGGGCTCCAAGGCCTTCTCGACAGCGCTGCCGAGCGGGACAGCACGTCGAAAATCCGGATCGAAAACCTCGGCACACAGTTGAACCAGGCGCTGGCCCGCGCCGCCGCCGAGGAGAAGAAGCGCGCCGAACTCGAAGCCGCCGAAGCTGAAAGACTGCGCATCGAAGCAGAGCGGCTTACCAGCGAAGTTGCCGACCTTGCCGACTACCGCTCGGAATTCTTCGGCACGCTGCGGCGATTGCTTGGCGACCGAGAAGGTGTGCAGATCGTGGGCGACCGCTTCGTCTTCTCGTCCGAAGTCCTTTTCGAAAGCGCGTCGGCGACGTTGTCCCCCGCAGGACGATCGTCGATCGCACAGGTCGCGGGACTTCTCGCGGATGTCGCGGGCGACATCCCTGCCGGAATCGACTGGATCATCCGCGTCGATGGTCACACCGACGACGTGCCCCTGTCCGGGGGCGGCGCTTTCACCGACAACTGGGAATTGAGCCAGGCTCGGGCTCTATCTGTGGTGAAGTACATGACCGAAGCGCTAGGCTTCCCGCCCGAACGCCTGGCCGCAACAGGATTCGGCGAATACCGTCCCGTTGATCCCGCCGATACGCCCGAGGCGCGCGCGGCCAACCGCAGGATCGAACTGAAGCTGACAGAACGGTAGGCCGCTTGCGGCCTGGTGCGGGACTGCGACAGCCTTTTGTGTCCCAGTGCTGAAACAGTGTGTTCAGCCCGAACCAGCCGAGAATCGCGTTAACCTTGTCGTTGGGGCGGCAAGTATCGGTGCGACATGGGTTTTCTGGCCTTTCTGTTCCGTCCGCTGACGCGAGCGCCTTCGCGTCGTGGTCCACCCGACATCGTCGTGCGCGACGTTGTTCGGAATACGCCGACAAGGCCACGCTCCACTCCGACGTCTCGGGCGGTCACCGTTCCCCGAACGGAGTTCAAGCTCTCCGCTGCATCGCCATACCCGCGCCGCGAAGAGCGTGCGATGCGAGCGCATGCGGTGGCGGCGCATGCGCGACGGAATGGCCCACACCTTTTCAAAGGCAAGTGCTGGGTCATCGACGGCGACACGATCGTCATCGACAGTGTTCATATCCGGCTGGCGGGGATCGATGCGCCGGAACTGGATCATCCGTGGGGCTTGAAGGCCAAGTGGGCACTGGTGGCTCTCTGCAAGGGCCAGATCGTGACAGCCAAGGTCTCGGGAGATGTGTCGCATGATCGTTTGGTCGCCGTCTGCACCCTTCCCGACGGACGCGACCTGGCCGAGGAGCTGGTGAAGCAAGGCCTGGCGCTGGATTGGGCAGCCTTCTCGGGCGGCAGGTACGCCTGCCATGAGCCAGACGGCGTCCGCAAACGGCTGTGGCGAGCCGCGGGCCGCCAGAAGGCCGAACCGCGGCGTCTGCACTGACCTAGAGTTTTCGGATCTTTAGCCGGGTGATGCGGTTTTCCCGTCGGTCGAGGATCTCGAAGCGGAAACCGTGGAATGAGAAGACCTGTCCCTTGACCGGGATCGTCTGCGCCTCGTGGATGACGAGGCCGGCAATGGTGTTCGCCTCGTCGTCCGGCAGCGTCCAGTCCATCGCGCGATTGATGTCGCGGATGGTCATGGCGCCGTCGACAAGCACGTCTCCGGCTTCGGTCCGACGGATCGGGTGGTCTTCGTCGATGTCGAATTCGTCGGTGATCTCGCCCACGATTTCCTCGAGAATGTCCTCCAGCGTCAGAAGCCCCTGAAGCGTGCCATATTCGTCGACCACCAGCGCAAAGTGAGTGGCGCGTCGCAGGAACTGCCGCATCTGATCGTCCAGAGTGGTCGTCTCGGGCACGAAGTATGGCTCCATCGCGACGTCCATGACGTCGAAGCCCTCGAAGGGTTCTGTATTCGGTTCGATCGCGGCGTAACGGGCGTAGATGGCACGCAGCAGGTCCTTGGCGTGGAGGACGCCGATGATGTTCTCCTGCTCGTTGCGGAAGATCGGCAACCGCGTGTGCGAGGAATTCAGGCAGATCTCGAGAATTTCCCGCGGGGGCAGATCGGCATCGATCATCGCGATCTTCGAGCGGTGAAGCATGATCTCCTCCACCGTCCGCTCGCCAAGGTCGAGCGCGCCCAGGATGCGATCCCGGTGCTCTTTCTCGAGGACGCCTTCGGAATGGCCGAGTTGCAGGGCGCCCGCGATCTCTTCGTGGACCGACAGGATACGGCTGTCCGGGTCGACCCGGACACCGACGACGTAGAGAAGGCCGCGCACGATAGCCCGGACGGCCCCCACGATTGGAGCGAGAAGGAAGATCACCGCCTGGATCGGTCGCGAAACCCGGGCGGCGGCCGTCTCGGCGTTCGAGATGGCGTAAGTCTTGGGAAGGACCTCGGCGAAGATCAGGACGAGAAGGGTCATAACGAGAGTCGCCAGCGCCACGCCGCTATCCCCGAACGCGCGTGTGAAAAGAGAGGTGGCAAGCGATGTCGCCGAAATGTTGACGAGGTTGTTCCCGAGAAGGACCGAGCCGATCAGCCGTTCGCTGTCCTCGGTGATGACCAGCGCACGCTCGGCACCCCGGTCTCCCTTCTCGGCGCGGGACTTCAGCTTGCCGCGCGAGGCAGCGGTCAAGGCCGTCTCGGATCCCGAGAAGAAGGCCGACATGACGAGAAGAAGCAGGATCGCCCCGGAGACGATCCAGTAGGTGACGTCGAGGGGCGTCGCTGCGCTGTCCATCTGCCTTTGCGTTCCCTGGAATTTCCGTTCTTATGAGGCTTGGACCACGCGCGTTCAAGGGAGAGCAGGCCATGCGCATCACGGATTTCGGGCGCATCTCCGGGCCGGTGGCCCTTTTTGGCGGGCCGTATTCCAACCTGCAGGCGGCCGAAGCCTTCTTGAGCAAGACACATGGCCTTGCGGCGATCTGCACCGGCGACGTCGTTGCCTATGGGGCGGATGCCGCCGCCACCGTCGCCCTGGTGCGCGAAGCGGGCGTGCCGGTCGTGGCCGGAAACTGCGAGCGCCAGGTGGCGCAGGGTGCAGAGGATTGCGGTTGCGGGTTCGAGACCGGGAGCGCCTGCGATCTGTTGTCGCGCAGCTGGTATCCCGCGGCACTCGAGGCTTGCGACGCGACGGCACGGGCGTGGATGGCCGACCTGCCCGACATTGGCGTCTTCGAGCAGGGCGGGCGACGCTATGCCGTGATCCACGGGGGCGTGACTGAGATTTCGCGCTTCATCTGGCCATCATCGCCGGAGGCGCATTTCGCGAACGAGATCGAAGCAGTCGAGGCCGTCGTGGGGACCGTCGACGGGATCGTCGCAGGCCATTGTGGTATTGCGTTTCAGCGGCGCGTCGCGGGGCGACACTGGATCAACCCGGGCGTCATCGGCTTGCCGCCGCACGACGGGCGTCCTGAGACGCGATACGCCATTCTCGATGCCGGAGAGGTCGTGATACACCGATTGTCCTATGCGTACTCGGAGTCGCGGGCCGCGATGGAACAGAAGGGACTGACCCAAGGCTATGAACGGACGCTCGAGACCGGCATCTGGCCGTCCGAGGACGTCCTGCCGGTGGAAATGCGCCGTCAGCCGTCCGCGGCCAGGGGGTGATGGTCGAGTACGAGATCCTTCAGCCTGTCTTCCAGCACATGGGTGTAGATCTCGGTCGTCGAAATATCGGCATGGCCCAGAAGCGTCTGGATCGCACGTAGATCAGCCCCTCGCGCAAGAAGATGTGTGGCGAAGGCATGGCGGAGGGTATGCGGCGTGACCTTGGACGGCAGCACCCCGCCCGCAACGGCAAGTTCCTTGATGAGCAGGTAGAAACGGTGCCGCGTCAGGTGCCCTTCCTTGCCCCGCGACGGAAAGAGGAAGCGCGAGCCGGGCGTCCCCTTTTCGATGCGAGCGGTCTCCGCGGTCTCGTCACGAAGTACCAGCCAGGCGGCCAGAGCCTTGCGCGCTGGCGGCGAGAGGGGAACCATCCGCTCCTTCCCGCCTTTTCCGCGGACGAGCAGGACTCGCGGGTCGCCCCGAGCCGCGGAAACGGGAAGCGAGACGAGTTCACTCACGCGCATACCCGTGGCGTACAGAACTTCTACGAGGCAGGTATTCCTGGTTCGGTCAGGCAGGCCGCCCATTGCGCGGGCCGCTTCGAGGAGGCAGTCGACCTCGGCCTCGGTCAGGATCTTCGGCAATCGCTTCTCTTTCGCCGGACCCTTGATGCGGATGGCGGGATTGTCGGTGCGCCAGCCTTCTTCGAAGGCGAAACGAAAGAATTGCCGGATCGCGGACAGGCGGCGCGCGCGGGTCGCCCGGGACAGGCCCTGCGCCTCGAGGTGAATGAGGTAGCTCTCGATCTGGTCCTGGCTTGCCTCGAGCGCAGCGGTCCCGCGTCCCTTCATCCAGCCGGCGAATTCCTTGAGGTCGCGTGCATAGGCCAGCCGCGTGTTCAGCGCCGCGTCCAACTCGGCCGCCTGTGCATCCAGGAAAGCCGAGATACGGTGTTCGATGCTCATGCTGCCCCCTCCATAAGGACGAGTTCGACCGCCACCTGTCTTGCCAGCGCCTCAAGCCCCAGATGCCGCAGAAGAGCGAGCGATTGCGCGGTCAGGTCGGGATTGCCGGACGCGCCGTCCATGAGCTGGGCGACCGCGCGCAAAAGCGCCTCTCCCGCGCGGCTGTCTTCGACAAGTGCCTTGTATGCCTCGCCGGGGCCGAGCGTCGAGAGACCGCGCAATGCGGCGCGGTCGAGGGGTGCCAGGCCCGGCGGCGTCCCCCCCTGCCCTGTGGCTAGTTCCAGTAGAAATTTGTCTTCACGCGATTGAGTGGCGAAGCGCGCAGCGATGTCTGGGCGTGCAGCCAGAAGTGCGATCTCGAATGCCACATGCGCCGCCGGTCCTGTCAGATCGAGCGCGGAAAGCCGAGGCGCGGCCCAAGCCGCAAAACCTGGCGCATAGCCACCTTCGGCCGCGGCCTCGAAGGCGTCCGGCAGAGTTTCCGTGACCGCGTCGACGTCCTGCGCACGAATGGCCTCGTCCGCTGCGTGCAGCTTCGCCACGCGGTCCCAGACGCCACCGGATGCAGCCGCCTTGCGTTCGGAGAAGACGCCCAGGAGCGCGGACACCGACATCGCATCGACCGCAGCCAAGCGTTCGGCCGCGCGGACACGGGCCTGCCAGCCCACGGTGTCGGTCAGGTCGGCGGCGGTGAAGGCGACGGGGAGCCTGTCGGTCGGAATGCGCTCGCCCACGGCTTCGTAGATTCGAAACTGCAGAGGTGTGGGAAGCGAGGGTGCCGGGGGAATCGGCTCGCCTTCGAAAAGCTCGGGGTCGAGGAAGTGACGCATGAGCGCATCCTCGTCGTCGCTGAGCATCCCGAGTGCCTGAGCATTTCCAAGTGTCAGGGCGGCGACATCCCATTTGCCCAAACGCGCGAGGCAGAAGATACGCGCCATGTAGGTCGGCGAAATATCCGGGGTCTCATCGATGTCGCGGCAGGCGTTGGTTTCGGTCCCCTTCAGAAGGGCGATGTCGAAGGCCCGGCGAAAGCGCTTGGCTTCGAGCGCACCGGCTTCCCGGATCAGCGCGTCGGCGGCATCGAGATGGCCCATGCTCAGAAGGCGGTCTATCCGCGCCAGATAAAGGCTGTCGTCGACCATTGCATCCACCGGCGGGTCCAGTCGGACGACCATGAGATCGCGCAAGAAGCGATGCAGCGACGGAGGACCGGAGGCACCGTCAGGCAAGGTCGATATGGCGCGGGCAAGATCGGCGGCCGAAGAGCGGCCCCAAATGTCCCGCGACAGTCCCAGGGTGCGTGCATCGAGAAGGCCGGCCCGGTCCGGTCCGGCCGCTTCTATCGGAGCGACGGCGATAACGGGCGGCAGGCTTGCAGGCGCCTCCTCCGCCGGAACGGCGACCGTCTCGGGCAAGTCAACAGAGTCGGACAGCCAGTCGATGGCCGAGAGGGGCGCGTCCTCGGCTGCCCTCACCACCGTCCCGGCCAAAAGCGCCGCGACCGCAAGGACGGCGCCGCGGGCTACACTTCGGCCGTCAGTTGCCATCCAGAACAACCGGCTGGCTCACGTCCGTCTGCTGTGGCGAGAGATCGCCGAGATAGGCATAGCCCAGCACTGCCGTGCCAACGAGGACAGCCAGAGTAAAAAGGATCTTCAGCAGTCGCAGCATTCTCACAAAACCTTCTGCCTCTGCCCCGAACACAAGGGGTCTTTGCCGCGTGAACACGGTTCTTTCCCGATTTATAACTGGTCTTTTCCGGAAGATCACGCCATTCAGTGCGGCGGACCCGGAATGTTGCTCAGGACGCTGCCGAATTGCCATCGCGGCTGAAGAAAACCATCGCCCTTGTCGGGATGATGGGCGCGGGCAAGACCGCCATCGGCACGGCGCTCGCGCGGCGGCTGGACGTCCCGTTTCTGGACAGCGATGTCGAGATCGAACGCGCGGCCAATCAGAGCATCGCTGAGATCTTCGCGCGCGATGGCGAACCTTTTTTCCGTGAACGCGAAACGCAGGTCATCGGCCGTCTCCTCGAAGGTCCGCCAAGCGTCTTGTCGACCGGCGGCGGTGCGTTCCTTCGCGCGCAGAACCGCGAGATGATCTCGACGCGCGGAATATCGGTCTGGCTGAGGGCGGAACTGGACCTGCTGTGGCAGCGGGTGAAGCACAAGTCGACGCGGCCGCTTCTGCGGACGCCCGATCCCAAGGCGACCCTGGCCGCGATCCAGGCCGAACGCGACCCGGTCTATGCCATGGCTGACGTGGTCGTCGACGCCAATGCAAGCTACAGCATCGAGGACATGACAGAACGCGTCCTTGCCGCCTTGAAAGCACGACCCGACGTTCTGGAGCCGCTGTCATGACCGACACCATCAGGGTTCCCTTGGGCGAGCGCGCCTACGACGTCCGCATCGGGCGCGGCCTGATCGCGCGCGCTGGCGCCGAGATCGCTCCCCTTCTGGCCCGCAAGCGCGTGGCCGTTCTGACGGACGAAACCGTGGCCGAGGCGCAGGGCGCCGCGCTGGAGGCCGGGTTGGCCGACCATCAGATCGTCTCGACAACCCTCGCTCTTCCGCCTGGTGAGGCGACGAAGAACTGGGCCAATCTTCAGCGGACAGTGGAGTGGCTCTTGGCCGAGAGGATCGAACGCCGCGATGTCCTCGTCGCGCTTGGCGGCGGGGTGATCGGCGATCTCGGAGGTTTCGCGGCGGCAATCCTGCGACGGGGCATCCGGTTCGTGCAGGTGCCCACCTCGCTACTTGCGCAAGTCGACAGCTCGGTCGGCGGCAAGACGGGGATCAATTCACCGCAGGGCAAGAACCTTGTCGGTGCCTTCCATCAGCCGTCGCTTGTCCTTGCCGATATCGACGCGCTCGACACCCTGCCCCGCCGCGACTTCCTGGCTGGCTACGGCGAGGTTGTGAAGTACGGTCTTCTGGGGGACGCCGGGTTCTTCGACTGGCTTGAGGCGAGCGGGCCTGCGCTGGCCTCGGGTGACCGCGATCTGCGCGCAAGGGCTGTGCGGCGGTCGGTCGAGATGAAGGCCGAGATCGTCGCCCGCGACGAGACCGAGCAGGGAGACCGTGCGCTTCTGAACCTGGGCCATACCTTTTGTCACGCGCTCGAGAAGGCAACTGGTTATTCCGATCGGCTTCTTCACGGCGAAGGTGTCGCAATCGGTTGCGCGCTGGCCTTCGAACTGTCTTCCCGTCTCGGCCTTTGTCCGCAGGAGGAACCGAGCCGCGTACGCCAGCATCTCCGCGAGATGGGGATGAAGGTGGACCTGTCCGACATCCCGGGCGAGCTTCCGGACACCGAAACTCTCATCGGCCTGATGGGTCAGGACAAGAAGGTCATCGACGGACGCCTGCGTTTCATTCTCTCCCGCAGGATCGGACAGACCTTCGTGGCTGACGACGTCCCGGCCGACGTCCTGCGTGGCGTGTTGAGCGACGCTCTCGGCGTCCGCTGATGCCCGACATCCGCGACATGCAGCTTCTCGCGGCTCTGGCCCGGCACCGCCACTTCGCTCGCGCCGCGGACGAATGCGGTATTTCGCAGCCCGCCTTCTCCGCGCGCATCAGAAACATGGAACTTGAGCTGGACGTCCAGATCGTGCGGCGCGGGAACCGCTTTCAGGGGTTCACCGATGAAGGCGAGATCGTCCTGAAATGGGCGCGGCGTGTTCTTTCAGATGCGGATGGGCTGAAGCAGGAGCTGGAACTTGCCCGTGGCAAAATATCGGGTCGGCTTTCGGTCGGCGTAATTCCGACCGCGCTTGCCTTCGTGGCACCCTTGCCTGCGCGTCTGCGTGCCCTTCATCCCGGAATTTCCATGCAGGTCTTCTCGCTGACGACGGCGCGGATCCATCAGGGTCTCGAAGATTACTCGCTCGACGCCGGCGTCGGATACCTTGACGGGCCACGGCCGGCCACGCTCGCTCCGGCAGAACTGTTGTACGAGGAACGCTACGTCCTGTTGGCGCCGACAGAAATCGCCCCCCGCTCCGGTGGGGACGTCACCTGGGCCGAAGCGGCCGGATTGCCTCTGTCGATGCTGACGCGGGACATGCGGAACCGCCGCTTTTTGGACGAGGTTTTCGAAGCTCACGTCGGACGTGCCCCGCAACCCGTGCTGGAAACCAACGACCTCACGACGCTTCTCACCCAAGTCGAACGCGGCGCGTCTGCAGCCATCGTCCCCGAGGTTCTGGCCGACAGACTGTCGCCCCCGGAGAATGTCGTACGGCTGCGATTGACCGATCCGGACATAACCACGCCGGTCGGCCTTCTTTTGACAGATCGCGACCCTCGTCCGCCCGCAGTCAACGCGCTGGCGAACCTGTTCAGGGAGGCCGTGCGATAGCGTCAGGCGAAGATGTCTTCGGGCATTGCGATTTGAGTTAACGACCGTTCGAGGCTTTGTGTCCTTTCAGATAAGAACGAAAGGACCAACGAGATGACCTACATCACCTTCACTTCATCGCATCTGGCCGAAAGAACTGGCCGTCGCAGCCTCGCGGGCACGATCGTCCATGCCTACTGGTGGGCTCAGTCCGTGGCCCGCGCCTACGCCCGCACCAACGATGTTGTGCGGAGCGTCTCCGAGACTGCGAAGATCATCTGAAGACGCTCCACGACGAGAGGTCAGGCAGTCGCTGCCCGGTTGCGGCCATTGTCCAGCGCGAAGGCTCCCGGACCCGCAAAGACAAGATAAAGAAAGACGAAGCTGAACATGATGGCGAGTTCGCCGCCGTTCTGCACGGGATAAACCGAGCTAGGCGCATGGAACATCCAGTATGCGACGGCCATCATCCCCGACAGGACGAAGGCCACAGGACGCGTGAAAAGCCCGAGGATCAGAAGGATGCCGCCCACGAGTTCGAGGATGCCGCCAAGGCCGAAGAGCGAGAACAGTTCCGGCTGCGGCATCTCCATTGCCGGAAAGCCAAGAAGCTTCTGGGTGCCGTGCTGAAGGAAGAGAAGGGCCGCGACGATGCGGAGAAGACCCAGCACCTGCGGGGCGTATCGGTCGAGTGTCGTCATGGTAAAGGGTCCTAGCTTGAATGAAGAGGCCTGATCAGCCGTGCGGCATTCAACCTAAACACTCTTCGCGCGAGTGAAATGTGCGATTTCAAATAGAACCTGTGCGATATACGCAGGACGTCCGGTGCGGAACTCAGAAGGGGATTTCGTCGTCCAAATCCTGCGTCGAGGGGGAGCGACCGCCCTGATCGCCGCCTCGGTCGTCGTGGCTGCCGCCACCGCCGCCATAGCTACCACGGTCTTCGTCATAGACACCGCCACCGCCGCCGCCATCGCTGCGCCCGTCGAGGAGCGTCAGTTCACCCCGGTAGGGCCGAAGCACGACCTCGGTCGAATAGCGGTCCTGGCCGGACTGGTCCTGCCACTTCCGGGTCTCGAGCTGGCCCTCGATGTACACCTTCGAGCCCTTCTTCAGGTATTGCTCGGCAATGCGCGCCAGGGGTTCCGAGAAGATGGCGACCGAATGCCACTCGGTCTTCTCGCGCCGCTCGCCGGAGTTGCGGTCCTTCCAGTTTTCGGAGGTGGCGATGCGCAGGTTGCAGACCTTGCCGCCGTTCTGGAACGTGCGGACCTCTGGGTCGCGTCCCAGATTGCCTACCAGGATGACCTTGTTCACCGAACCCGCCATGTCACGCCTCCATCGAATCTGAACAGCCTTTGGCGGACCCTAACTGCCGTGCCCTTGGTTAACAACGGATGAAAGCCCGAGAAGGCCGGCTGCCGCTGGTCAGGAAATGTCCAGTTCGACCGACACAGGGAAATGGTCGGAGGCCATCAGCAGCGCCTCCCGCAGTTCCGGCAACTCGTCACAGATCGGATCGTCGAAAGGGTGCCAGATTCGCCAGCTCCGCGCCTTGTCGCGAAGGTCGGGCGACACCATGACGTAGTCGAGTAGAGTCTGCATCCACCGCTTTCGGTCCGCCATCCAGAAGCGCGCCGACGCCGGAAGGAGGCCGCCCACGGGGCGCCTTATCAACGCCTCCGCATGAGCGTCGTAGAGCCGGAGTTCCCCTTCCTGCCCCATCACGATCTCGACGCCCGAGCGACCGAACAGCTTTTCGTACTCGTCGAGACCCGGGCCGTCATTGAAATCGCCGAGAACAATCAGGGACTGGCCTGCGTCGAGATGATCCTCCACACGCTCGCGGAGCCAGATGCACTGGGCCAGTTGCTTGCGCCGGTTGTCGATGGCGATGCGCATGGCATGGTCCGGCCGCCGCGCGCCGTGTGGCGCCTTCGACTTGGCATGGACCCCGATCATCCTCAGGGACGTACCGCCCCGCGTCGTCACAAGAAGCTCGAGCGGCGGCTTGGACCAGCGCACTCTTTCGGGCTCGGCATCGACATCGAGGTCTATCGCATACTCTTGGTCGAACCGGGGAGAGCCGATGGGGTCATGGACTGCCGTCATCACCTCTGGATCGAAGAGAAGGGCGATTTCCTGCTGCGTCTCGTTGGCGAACCCGATCACCGCACGTGTGGTTCTAAGGTTCATCGTCCGCGCAAACTCCTCCAGCGCCGCAACGCCATCCTTGCGGCGATGGCTGTCAGGCGCCTCGATCACCATGATCGCATCGGCGTCAAGCGCGGTGAAAACAATGCCAAGCGCCTCGATCTGCTGGTGCCTGCGAACGTCGTGACGGCCTGACCAGCCGTGATCGTCGAGAAGCCGTCCGCGGTCGTCGAAGAGGTTCGAGAACCACTCGACATTGTACGTGGCTATGCGCATCAGGCCCGGCCTTCGCGGATCTCTTCCCAGGCACGGTTCACGACGACGAGGCGCGCCTCGGCCAGCTTGACGGCCTCCTGCGGCACGCCGCGCGCGATCATCCGGTCAGGATGTGCCTCGCGGACTAGTGCCCGCCAGGCCTTGCGGACGTCTTCGACCGGCGTTCCCGGATCGACGCCCAGGACTTCCCAGGGGTCGGGCTCGCAGTCGGGCACGAAGCGTGCGCGAAGGCTTCGGAACGCACGGTCGGACACTCCGAAGATACCCGCGACGCGAGACAGGAAATCATCCTCGGCGGGGTGGTAGTCGCCGTCGGCGACAGCGATGTGGAAGAGACCCTCAAGAAGATCGGCAAGCGGCCCTTCTGCGTTACGGAACATCGCCGCGACCCGCGTCGCATAGACGTCGAAGCCCGCTACGTCCTGTCGCGCCAGATTGAACACGCGCGCAGCGGCGGCCTCGTCGGCGGCGGCGATCGTGAAGACCTCGCGAAACGCAGCGACTTCGTTGCGGGTCACACGGCCATCGGCCTTGGCCATCTTCGCGCCAAGCGCAATCACGGCGATGGTAAAGCCAACGGTGCGTTCGGGCGGCGTCCGCAGGCGATCAAAGACCGCCGACAGACCCTCGCCCGACCTCAGGGCTCCGAGGGCCTGTGTGATGCGTGTCCAGATCGACATGCGGGGCACCCTAGTCGCTGGCGTCCCCTGCGTCACCCAGCCATTTCCGCATCAGGATCAGGTCCATCCAGCGCCCGAACTTGAAGCCGACCGAGGGAAGCCTCGCGACCTCCTCGAAGCCCGCGCGGGCGTGGAAGGCCAGCCCCGCCGGGTTCTCGCCCGAGACGCCGGCCCACATCGAGCCCACGCCCCTGCAGTGGGCGTGATCGAGCGTCGCCTCGATCAAAAGGCGCCCGGTTCCCTTCCCCCGCGCCTCCGGTGCAAGGATGATCGAGTGCTCCATGCTGCGCGCATAGCCGGGCCCTTTCCGAAGCTGATCGTAGGAGACGAAGCCCGCGATTCGGCCCACATCGTCCTCGGCAACAAGAAAGCAGGGTGCGGCGGTGATGGCCGCGATGATGTCCGTCTCGGTCTTTTCGACCGACGTGAACGTCACAGCCGTGTCGCGGATGATCGGGTTCTGGATCGCGAGAATGGCGGGCGCATCCTCTTCCCGGGCAGGCCGTATGATCACGCAAGGATCCTGTTGCCCTCGGGCGTCGCGATGGTCGCGATGAGACGCTTCTCGGGTCCTTCACGAAGCGACACGCGGTCGACGGAATGAAGCGCGGGAAACGCCGCAAGAAGCTTGTCGGCCTCTGGGTGGAACACGTCGAGGCGTGTCAGACGGAAACCGTGGTCCGGAAGGCGGTTTGCCGGGTGAAAGCCTTCGGGCCATTCGATCAGCGCCGGCATGGCGTCGTCGAAGGGGAGCCGGCCGAAATCGGTGACGCCCATCCACCAGTGAATGTCGCCCCGCGACATCTCCATCACCTTCCCGCTTCCCGTCGGAGCGGCGGCCAAAGCGTTGTCCAGGTGATCGGTTCGGCAGATCCAGTTGGTCATCCGCGGCGCGCCTGAGAAGACATCGAGGTTGAACCAGCGGCGATGCTGAGGGTTCGGAGCGTCCGGATCCACCGCGATCACTTCGAGATATGTCCGGTCGCCGAGCGACAGAAGGCGATTGTGCGTGCCCATGTAAGGATGTTTGCCGCCCGGCGAAAGCGTCGCCCCCAGGACCGCCTCGACATAGGCAGTACCCTCGTCGAGCGTGCGTGCGACCACCGCGACGTGGTCAAGGGCTAGGTGGAATCGCATGGCGAGTTCATTGACGCGTGAAACCTTCGTCTAGCAAGCGAAATTCATTCCACGACATGTTTCCGCGCGTGACTTCGCTCAGGCGCGTTCGTCCTTCGGCGAGTCCATGACAACATAGGTGGTCAAGGATCTCACCTGCGGTAGCGTACCCAGAACGTCCGAATGCAGCGTCTTGTAGGATGCAAGGTCCGCCGTCTCGACCCGAAGCAGATACTCGACCGTGCCGGTGATGTTGTGGCATTCGCGGACCTCCGGCGCCCGCGAAGCCGCTCTCTCGAAAGCCTGCTGCGCCGCCTTGGTATGTTCCGAAAGCCCAACCGCCACATAGGCCACAAAGCCGCGGTCAAGCGCCGCTCCGTCGAGCACTGCGCGATAGCCACGGATCACGCCGCTGCGCTCGAGCTCCTGCACGCGGCGGAGACAGGCAGAAGGCGACAGGCCGACACGCTCCGCAAGCTCGGTGTTCGGCAGGCGCCCGTCAGCCGAAAGAACCTGCAATATTCGCGTGTTTATGGCGTCCAGTTTGATCATTCATTGCACAAGTTAAAGCTTCGCGGGGATCTTCGCAACCGAATGCTTATTGAACTAGTGTACCATTGCTGCATGACACCTGACATTCTTCTCGCCCTCGCCGGCTTCGCTCTCGTCACCTCGATCACACCGGGGCCGAACAATCTGATGTTGATGGCGTCGGGCGCAAACTTCGGTTTTCGTCGCAGCGTGCCTCACATGCTGGGCATCAGTCTCGGCCATATGCTGATGATGGTGCTTATTGGCCTGGGCCTGTTTCGTATCTTCGAGGCGTTCCCGGTGCTGCATTTGGCGATGAAGGTCCTGGGCGCCGCGTATCTCCTTGCACTCGCCTGGAAAATCGCGCGCGCCGCGCCGCCCGAAGCGTCCGAGGCGTCGGGCAGCCCCATGAGTTTCATGCAGGCGGCAGCCTTCCAGTGGGTCAACCCAAAGGGATGGTTCATGGCCCTGACGGCAATGACCGTCTACGCCCCGCCCGACAGCGCCATCGCGGTTCTCGCGGTGTCCGCCGTCTTCGCTCTCGTCAACCTGCCCTCGGTCAGCCTCTGGACCCTTCTCGGGCGCGAGGTGAAGCGCCTTCTGACAAGTGCCGCTCGACTTCGCGCGTTCAACTGGACGATGGCCGCGCTTCTTGTCCTGTCGCTGACGACGATCCTCTAGGTGAGCAGACGCCAAAACGTCCAGAGCGTGGCGAGGACCGTCGGATAGAAGCTCGCGGCGAAGCCGAAGGCCCGGAGCGGCGGCGAGAGGTGGTATCCGATCCAGAACGCCAGCCGTGCAATGCCGAACGCGACACCAAGAACGACGGCCGTAACCCCGCCGAGCCATGACGCCACGAATGGCCACAGAAGCAGGGCGAGGACGCATTGTTCGATCGTGTTAGTCAGAACGCGCTGATCGATCTCGGCACCTGAGCCCGGAACGAAGGGTTGACCGTCGATGCTGGCGTCGTCGAAGAAGCGCCGCTGCGCGATGCGTCCGACGATCAGCATCAGGAAAAGTCCGGCCGGCAGGAATGCGTAGATCAGCGCAATGTTCAGAGGCAGGAAAGGCTGCGGACCGTAGGACGGACCGATCACGACGCCCACGGACCAGAGCGCGCCGGCCGCCATGCCGATCAGGATCCTGCCACGCCTACCCATCACAATCCTCCAGGCTTCTTCTGTCCCTAAGTACTCTGGGGTAGCGCGAGGGGGCAACGCCCCCTCGCCAAAGGCGACGGCCCCAGGCCGGCGCAACGTGGCGTCAGGCGCGCGTCTTGCGGATCAGGGCAAGGATGTCCGCCGCCGCCTCTGGGATGTTGGTCCCGGGCCCGAAGATCGCCTTGACGCCCTTCTCCTTAAGAAACGCATAGTCCTGCTGCGGAATGACCCCGCCACAAATCACGATGATGTCGCCCGCGTCCTTTGCCTCGAGCGCCTCGATCAGCTTGGGCGCAAGCGTCTTGTGCCCTGCTGCCTGCGAGGACACGCCGATGACATGGACGTCGTTGTCGATCGCATCCTGCGCGGCCTCGTCGGGCGTCTGGAACAGCGGCCCTACGTCGACGTCGAAGCCGATGTCGGCGAAGGCGGTGGCGATAACCTTCGCGCCCCGGTCGTGGCCGTCCTGGCCCATCTTGACGACGAGCATGCGAGGCCGCCTACCCTCCTCTGCGGCGAAGTCCTCCACCTCGCGCTGGATCTGCGCGAAGCCTTCGTCGCCCTCGTAGGCGGCCCCGTAGACGCCCGCGAGCGTCTTCACCTCGGCCCGGTGACGGCCGAAGACCTTTTCCATCGCCATACTGATCTCTCCCACAGTGGCGCGCGTCCGCGCCGCCTCGACCGCCGCGGCAAGAAGGTTGCCGTTGCCCCGCGCAGCCTCCTCCAACGCCGCCAGCGCCGCGTCGCAGGCCCGCTGATCGCGCGATGCCCTGATCTTCTCCAGTCGCGCAATCTGGTTGTCGCGCACCTTCACGTTATCGACGTCGAGAATGTCGAGCAGGTCCTCGCGGTCCTTGCGGTACTTGTTGACGCCCACGATCACGTCCTCGCGCCGGTCGATCATCGCCTGCCGGCGCGCGGCGCTCTCCTCGATCCTCAGCTTTGGCATTCCCGAGGCGACGGCCTTGGTCATGCCGCCCATCTCCTCGACCTCCTCCATCAGCGCCCAGGCCTTGTCCGCCAATTCGGCGGTCAGGCTTTCGACGTAGTAGGATCCGGCGAGCGGATCGACGACATGCGTGATCCCCGTCTCCTCCTGCAGGATGAGTTGGGTGTTGCGCGCGATCCGGGCCGAGAAATCCGTCGGCAGCGCAATCGCTTCGTCCAGCGCGTTGGTGTGAAGGGACTGGGTGCCGCCCAGGACCGCGCTCATCGCCTCGTAGGCCGTCCGGATAACGTTGTTGTACGGGTCCTGCTCCTGCAGCGAGACGCCCGAGGTCTGGCAGTGGGTGCGCAGCATCTTCGAGCGGTCCGAGGCTCCGAATTCCTCCATCACGCGCGACCAGAGTAGCCGCGCGGCGCGCAGCTTGGCGGCCTCCATGAAGAAGTTCATGCCGATGCAGAAGAAGAAGGACAGACGCCCTGCAAACTTGTCCACGTCCATGCCGCGCGCGATGGCGGTCCGCACGTATTCGCGCCCGTCGGCCAGCGTGTAAGCCCAGCTCCTGCACCAGGTTCGCGCCCGCCTCCTGCATGTGGTAGCCGGAGATCGAGATCGAGTTGAACCTTGGCATGTGCTCAGACGTGTACTCGATGATGTCGGCCACGATCCGCATCGAGGGCTCGGGCGGATAGACATAGGTGTTGCGGACCATGAACTCCTTCAGGATGTCGTTCTGGATGGTCCCGGATAGCAAGCCCTTTGCATGCCCCTGCTCTTCACCCGCGACGATGAAGCTGGCGAGGATGGGAATGACCGCCCCGTTCATGGTCATCGAGACGCTGACCTGGTCCAGCGGGATGTCGTCGAAGAGGATCTTCATGTCCTCGACGCTGTCGATCGCCACGCCCGCCTTGCCCACGTCGCCCTCGACCCGCGGATGATCGCTGTCGTAGCCGCGGTGCGTGGCGAGGTCGAACGCGACAGAAACGCCCTGCTGACCCGCGGCCAGGTTGCGGCGGTAGAAGGCGTTCGATTCCTCGGCCGTCGAAAAGCCCGCATACTGGCGGATCGTCCAGGGGCGGCCTGCGTACATCGTCGCCTTCACCCCGCGAGTGAACGGCGCAATCCCTGGTGTGCCGCCCATATGCCGCAGGTCCAGGGTGTCGGCTTCGGTGTAGAGCGGCTTGACGAGGATGCCTTCCAGCGTCTCCCATGTCAGTTCTTCGAGGGGACGGCCGCGCATTTCCTTCTCGGCTAGGGTCTTCCAGTCGGTCATGGGCGGTGCTCCTTCGGCAGGATGCCCCTTCGGTTTTGGCGCGGGGCACATATATTCTTCTGGAACGGAGACGACATGAACAAGTCTATCGCCTTGAGGAGTATGGCTTTGCTCGCCGCCGCCTGGGGACTTTCAGCAGCGGCCCAGGACACGGCCGCCGAGCGCTGGCAGACAGCGCCGGAGGTTGTTCTAGAGGCGTCGGACCTGACGCTCGAGGAGTTCGAGTGGATCGCGCGGCCGATCGTTGTCTTCGCTGACTCTCCCGCCGACCCGGCGTTCCGGCAGCAGATGGAGTTCCTCGCCGAGCGGCCCGCGGCGCTCGTCGAACGTGACGTCGTGGTCATCGTCGACACGGATCCTTCGGCGCAGACTGCGATCCGCAAGACCCTTCGGCCCCGCGGCTTCCAGATGACCCTGATCGGAAAAGACGGTCGCGTGGTTCTGAGAAAGCCTTTCCCCTGGCATGTCCGCGAGATCACGCGGTCCATCGACAAGCAGCCCATCCGCATACAGGAACTTCGCGGGGAATGACGTCGCGGCCCCGCTGCCGCGGGGCGGTCCGGCGCGTATGACCTGACTGGTGTCACCAGAACCTCCACCAAGGCTTACTATGGTTGCCAATCGGCAGTCCGAGGCGCGGCAACTCGCCGGACAGACGCATCAGGCCGACAGGCGGACCGTCCAGGGTGTCGATGCCGGTGATTTCCCGAAAGACGTTGGCAGGGATCGCGGCATCGACGTGGCACATCTCCCCAGCCTTGCCCGCCCCCAGGTCGGAGCGAAGCCGCTCGAGGCTTACGGGAAGTCTGCCAGCGACCGTCAGGCCAGTGTCATCGCCAGTGAAGCACGCGCTCCAACGCTCGGAGCCATCCTGGTGAAACCGCACCGTCTTCGTCTCGGTGTCGACCGCGAGTTCCAGAACGAGGATCGGGCTGGTCATCGAAAGGAGGTCATAGTCCGCCGCGCTGTACGCATCTTTCGCGTCCAGATTGCTCCAGACGAGGAAGTGGTTTCCGATGTCGACCGCCGAAGCGGGTCCGGCGCCATCCGGGTCCGGCGTTGCCGTCAGCACGACGCCCGCTGCGGACAGCAACGCCTGAGCCGTGTCCGCGGGGGTGGCGACGAGAGTGACAGTTCTCTCCATCTCACTCGAATTCCATGATGACGTCGTCGACCTTTAGGCTGTCACCCGCAGCAGCGTTGATTTTCACCACGACGCCCTTCTTCTCGGCACGAAGGATGTTCTCCATCTTCATCGCCTCGACCGTGCAAAGCGACTGGCCTTCCTGCACCTCGTCCCCCTCCTCGACGTCGATCTTCACGATCAGGCCCGGCATGGGGCACAGAAGCAGCTTCGAGGTATCGGCCGGCGTCTTCTCCGGCATGCGCGCCGCCAGTTCCTGCTGCCTTGGTGTTCGGATCGTCACCGAGAGGTCGGCGCCGCGAGAGCGGACGCGGAAGCCGTGGGTGTGTTTGCCGACCTTGAGGATCAACGGGTCGCCATTCACGCTGAGGCGGGAAAGCGGCTGTCCTGGCGTCCAATCGCTTTCGACCCGCATCGTGGCGCCATCGTCGAAGGTAACCGTCGATCCTGCGGGGTCGGCGTCGATGCGGACCGCGAACGTCTCGCCCTGAAGCTGCGCGATCCAATGATTGCCCACGCGCCGCTCATGGTTCCCCATGCGGCCCGAGATGCGGGTTCGCCGGATTTCGGCTACACGGTTCATCGCCGTGGTGGCGGCGGCGAACCGGCGGAGGTCATCGCGGCCGAGTGTCACCCCACCGAAGCCCTCGGGGTATTCTTCGGCAATGAATGCGGTGGTCATGTTGCCCGACACGAACTTGGGATGGTCCATCACGGCGGCGAGGAAAGGGATGTTGTGACCGATGCCCTCGACCTCGAAGGCATCGAGGGCGGTGCGCATCTCTTCGATCGCCTCGCCCCGGGTGGGCGCCCAGGTGCAGAGCTTGGCGATCATGGGATCGTAGAACATGCTGATCTCGCCGCCCTCGAAGACACCGGTGTCATTGCGGACGGCCCGCGTCTTTTCGGAAATCTCCTCGGGCGGACGGTAACGCGTCAGTCGGCCGATGGACGGGAGGAAGCCGCGATACGGGTCCTCGGCGTAGAGCCGCAACTCGATGGCCCAGCCATTTATGCCCACGTCCGCCTGAGTGATCGATAGAGGTTCACCCGCCGCAACGCGGATCATCTGCTCGACAAGGTCGACCCCGGTGATGAGCTCGGTCACTGGGTGTTCGACCTGGAGGCGCGTGTTCATCTCGAGAAAGTAGAAGTTGCGTTCGCCGTCGACGATGAACTCGACGGTGCCTGCGCTGGCGTATCCGACGGCGTGAGCAAGTGCGAGTGACTGCTCGCCCATGGCGCGTCGCGTGTCCTCGTCGAGGAAGGGTGACGGCGCTTCTTCGATCACCTTCTGGTTCCGGCGCTGGATCGAGCACTCCCGCTCATTTAGATAGACGCCGTTTCCATGGCTGTCGCACAGCACCTGGATTTCGATGTGCCGGGGCTGTGTAACGAACTTTTCGATGAAAATGCGGTCGTCGCCGAAGGAATTCGCGGCCTCGTTCTTCGAAGATTGGAACCCCTCGCGCGCCTCCTGGTCGGTCCAGGCGATCCGCATTCCCTTGCCGCCCCCGCCCGCGCTGGCCTTGATCATCACCGGATAACCGACCTGTCCCGAGATCTGCACCGCCTCGTCCGCGTCGGCGACCAAGCCCATATAACCGGGGACCGTCGAGACACCCGCCTCCTGAGCGATCTTTTTCGACGTGATCTTGTCGCCCATAGCCTCGATCGCGCGCTTGGGCGGACCCACGAAGGCGATCCCTGCGTTATCAAGGGCAGCGGCGAACTTCGGGTTCTCGGACAGGAAACCATAGCCTGGGTGCACCGCTTCGGCGCCGGACGCGTGAATGGCATCCATGATCCGGTCGATGACGATATAGGACTGGTTCGCGGGCGACGGTCCGATGTGCACCGCCTCGTCCGCCATCCTGACGTGAAGTGCGCCCTCGTCCGCGTCGGAATACACTGCGACCGTAGCGATGCCCATCTTGCGTGCGGTCTTGATGACCCTGCACGCAATCTCGCCTCGGTTGGCGATCAGGATCTTCTTGAACATGCTCGGTCTCCCCCGAGAGGCGCCAGGCGACGCCCCGTGCGTTCTTTAATTGCCGTGACCGGCCGTGCCGAAGCGTGACTTAAACGGTCTTCGCGCGATGGTGGAAAAACAAAGGTCCGCTGCGTCGCAATCGGACGGCAGCGGACCCTGCAATGTTTGGGGCGCGCAGGCCCCTTCGTCAGTACGTCAGAAGTTGTTCGACACGGCGCCAGCGGCGCCGCCGATGACAGCGCCTTCGATGCACTTGCCGTTGACGAAGACTTCGCCAGCGATGCAGCCGGCGGCCGCGCCCACGGCAGCACGCTCGAGGTCGCTGTTGAGTTCGTCACAGGCCGTGAGGCCGGCGAAAGAGAAAGCGGCAAGGGCGAGAACGGTTTTCTTATGCATGATGTGGTGCCTCCTGATCGGGGTTGTTGGTCTTCCAACCCAGCAAAGGCCTCATTTGGTTCCCGATAGGCAATAACAATCGCATCGGCACCGGCGCAATCGGCGATGGGCCGCGCAAGACACGAAGGTCCGACCGGTAAATTCCGGTCGGACCCGCGTGAAGGGGAAGGGTAACGGTTTTGACAAAGCGAGGCGCCGTGTCTGCTGGAGGGTGACGCCTCTTCCCCGACTGTGCACGAGACGGAAATTATCGCAAAGCCTTTTGCAAAATCGCTGTCTCGACCGGCGACTCTCCGCCAACCCATGGGAAATGCGGGCGAAATCATGCCACCCAAGTCCCGTCGAAGGCATCTGGGAAGGCTGCGCGAGCGCGAGGCTCGTCGATCTTTAGAAGAGCCTCATAGCTTTCGGGGTCGAATGGATCCTCGGCTGGAATCACCTCCCGGCCGAAAAGCCAGGACAAACGGCCCGCATCCAGATTGCCGCGCTCAAAAGGTTCAGGCCCGAAATAGTCCCAAAGACACGCCATGAACGCCGCGTCCGCCGAGCGGTCGGACGTCTTGCGGTCCGCGTAACGTTCGCGACGGATCAGGGGGGTGACCCCTTTGGGGTTGCCGCGCCGTATGGTGAACTGGAGGTCCGTTCCTGGGAAGCGACCGGGAAATCCCCTGTGCTTCAGCATGGGCCTGCCTCCATCCTTGCGGACCCGGCAGAAACCCTAGACCGGACGCCGTGAACGGCGTCCGGCCGAAGAAAGTACTGATCAGTACTTCGACATCGTGGGTTCTTCCATGACCGGGGTCTCGACCATGACTTCCTCTTGCTGAGCGCAAGCGGCGACGATGGTGAAGAGGCCGATGGCCAGGATGGTTTTAGTGATCGACATGACTGCCTCCTTCGATCCGTCGAGGCCGAGTTCTGAGCCCGGCCCCTGAAAGTGTCCCGCATCCCACAAGGAGAGTACGAGGCGATATCAACCGACCGAACACGCCCAACCAATGCCGGCGAGGCGTTTTCGGCGGTTAGGTGCTGATTAGCGCATTTTATTCTGCCGACGCCAGCCCTTCCGAGCGGGGCGGAAGAAAACCGCCTCATGTGGCACGAATACAGCACGAAGCCCGTCGTATCAGAGAGGAATGTTGTCATGTTTTTTCCAAGGGTTCGTCAGCCGTTTGGTGCGCAGGGATGCAAAGGACCGACATACCCTCCGGCGTGTCGAATGTGGCATGATGACCTCGTCGATGAACCCGCGTTCCGCAGCGCGGAAGGGGTTCGCGAAATTCGCCTCGTACTCGGCGGCGCGCGTCTTGATCTTCTCGGGGTCTCCGAGCTCGGAACGGTAGAGGATCTCGGTCGCTCCCTTCGCCCCCATGACGGCGATCTGAGCCGTGGGCCACGCGTAATTGAAATCGCCACGTAGATGCTTCGACGCCATGACGTCGTAGGCGCCCCCATACGCCTTGCGCGTGATAACGGTAACCTTGGGGACTGTCGCTTCGCCATAGGCGAACAGCAGCTTCGCGCCGTGCTTGATGACCCCACCATATTCCTGCGCGGTTCCGGGCAGAAAGCCCGGCACGTCCACGAAGGTGAGGATCGGGATCTCGAAGGCGTCGCAGAAGCGGACGAAACGCGCGGCCTTCCGGGAGCTATCGATGTCGAGAACGCCGGCCAGCACCATCGGCTGGTTCGCGACGATGCCTACGGTCGTGCCTTCCAGCCGAATGAACCCGGTGACGATGTTGGCCGCGAAATCCTTCTGGATTTCGTAGAAGTCGCCCTCGTCCGCAACCTTCAGGATCAGCTCCTTCATGTCGTAGGGCTGGTTAGGGTTCGCCGGGATCAGAGTATCGAGGCTGTCTTCGACCCGCTCTGGATCGTCGAAGAATGGGCGGGTCGGGGCCTTGTCGCGATTGTTGAGCGGCAGGAAATCGAACAGCCTTCTGATCTCAGCAAGCGCCTCGACATCGTCCCGGAAGGCGCCGTCGGCGACGCTGGATTTCTTCGTGTGGGTCGAGGCGCCGCCAAGTTGCTCGGCCGTCACGACCTCGTTCGTGACCGTCTTCACCACGTCGGGACCGGTGACGAACATGTAGGACGAATCCTGCACCATGAAGATGAAGTCGGTCATGGCCGGAGAATAGACCGCGCCACCTGCGCAGGGGCCCATAATGACGCTGATCTGCGGCACCACGCCCGACGCCATGATGTTGCGCTGGAATACTTCGGCATAGCCCGCGAGGCTCGCCACACCCTCTTGGATGCGGGCGCCGCCCGAGTCGTTGAGTCCGATCACGGGCGCGCCGTTCTGAAGCGCCATGTCCATGATCTTGCAAATCTTCTGCGCGTGCGTCTCGGAGAGCGACCCGCCGAAAACGGTGAAGTCCTGGCTGAAGACATAGACCATGCGGCCGTTGATCGTGCCCCAGCCCGTCACTACGCCGTCGCCCGCCGGCTTCTGCTTCTCCATTCCGAAATCCGTCGCCCTGTGGGTAACGAACATGTCGAACTCTTCGAAGGACCCCTCGTCGAGAAGAAGCTCGACCCGCTCGTGCGCCGTCAGCTTGCCCTTGGCGTGCTGCGCCGCGATGCGCGTCTCGCCGCCACCCGCACGAGCCTGAATGCGCCGCGCCTCGAGCTGGGCAAGAATATCGGACATGAGCTTCCTCCTGAGGTCGTCGCCTGCACCTACTTCGCCGCGATCATCGAGAGAAGTGAAAATTTGCAATATTTGCGAAAGGATCGACGCAAAAATTGCGAATGTGCGAAGCTTGGGGCGTCAAGTGGACAAGCTGAACTGTCCGGTCTAGATCATGGCCATGACAACCCGACCCGTGGTGCGGTTTCTCGACCGGACTACTCCCCCGCATGTTGTGACCCTCGTTCTCATGGCCGGTCTCGGAGCCATGAACATGAGCGCGTTTCTCCCCTCGCTTACCCACATGGCCGAGCATTTCGGCACAAGCTATCAGGTGATGCAGCTCTCTGTGCCGCTCTATCTTGCGGTGACGGCGGTGATCCAGGTGGCGATCGGCCCCATCAGCGATCGCTATGGACGGCGCATGGTCACGCTGGTCTCGCAGGGCATCTTCGTCTTCGCGATCCTCGGATGCATTGTCGCACCGACCGTCGAAAGCTTCCTTGTGTTCAGAATGCTGTCAGGTGCCGTCGCCGTAGGACTCGTCCTTTCGCGCGCCATCGTCCGCGACATGGTCAGTCAGGACGAGGCTGCGTCGATGATCGGCTATGTCACCATGGGCATGGCACTTGTCCCGATGGTCGCGCCGATGATCGGAGGTGCGCTGGACGAAGCCTTCGGCTGGAAGTCGGTATTCTGGTTCCTGCTCGTCGCGGGCGTGGCCATCTGGGCGCTTTGCCTGACTGACCAGGGCGAAACTTCGGCAGGTGGCGGCGTGTCGTTCCGCAAGCAGGTCCGCGACTATCCCGAGCTTCTGACCTCGCCCCGCTTCTGGGGTTATGTCTTCGCAGCCGCCTTCGCCAGCGGATCGTTCTTCGCATTCCTTGGCGCCGCCCCCTATGTCGCGTCCGAGATCTTCGGGCTGTCGTCGTTCTGGTCTGGCTTCTGTCTGGGCGCGCCGGCCATCGGCTATGCGCTTGGCAACTATCTCTCCGGGCGCTTCTCCGTTCGCTATGGCGTCAACTGGATGGTGAAGATCGGCGCATCCATAGCCTCGGCGGGCCTCGGCGTCGCGTTCGTCCTGACGGCAATAGGCTTCAACTCCGCCTTTCTCTTTTTCGGTTTCTGCACCTTCGTCGGCCTTGGCAACGGAATGGTCATTCCGAACGCCAGCGCCGGGATGCTGTCGGTCCGCCCGCACCTTGCAGGAACGGCCTCGGGCCTTGGAAGCGCGATCATGATCGGCGGAGGCGCGGCCTTGTCGGTGCTCTCGGGCCTCGTCATCCAGGGCGGCGGGGGAACGGTCGAGCTGCTTGCAATCATGTTGACCTCGGTCGTCCTCGGTCTTGCCTCGATCCTCTACGTCATCCGCCGCGAGCGTGCGATCCTGGTCTGAGCGCTGGACAGGTTTGCGGATTTGCTAAATGGTCTTTGCAGCTTTTAAGACGCTGGACGCAGATGGCGACACACAAACTTTATGCCGGCGCGAAACTTCGCGAGACACGCACGCGGCTCGGCCTGACGCAGAAGGCCTTCTCCGAACGGCTCGGGGTGTCCCTGCCTTATCTCAACCAGATGGAGAACAACCACCGTCCCGTTTCGTCCGCGGTGATCCTGGCTCTGGTTCAGGAGTTCGGCTTCGACGTCAACGAGTTGGCCGTCGGCGAAGGCGAACGCATCGTCACCGACCTGCGCGAAGCTCTGGCCGATCCGATCTTCAAGGACAGCGCGCCGCCGCAGGTCGATCTGCGCCTCGTGGCATCGAACGCGCCCGCGGTCGCCCGGGCTTTCCTGACGCTTCACCGCGCCTACGTTCAGGCGCAGGAGAGGCTGGCGTCGCTCGATGCCGCGCTCGATCAGGATGGTGTTCGTCCAGGCGCATCGCCTTGGGACGAGGTGCGCGACTTCTTTCACTACTGCGACAACTACCTCGACGCCGTAGACCGGGCCGCCGAGCGGTTCGCGGGCGTCCGCCCTGCAGAACACGCCATCACCGAAGCACTGGGCACCCTCGGGATCGAGGCGCGGGACACAGAAGAGCCGAAGCTTGTCCGCCGCTACGATGCCGCGACGCGAACCCTCTGGCTGTCGTCGCGCGCTACGGGCGCGACCCGTCGGTTCCAGGCGCTGCACCAGATCGCGCTGCTGACCCAGGGCAATCTGATAGAGGCAACGCTGGACCTAGCGCGGTTCCAGTCCGACACCGCGCGTGAAATCGCCAAGATCGGGCTCGCCAACTATTTCGCTGGCGCGGCTCTGATGCCCTACGGTGCATTTCTGGCGGCGGCGCGTGAGACGAGACACGACATCGAACTCCTGGCCCGACGCTTCGGGGCCTCGCTGGAGCAGGTCGGGCATCGGCTGTCGACGCTGCAACGGCCCGGAGCGAAGGGTGTGCCCTTCTTCTTCGTTCGCGTCGATCAGGCCGGCACCATCACCAAGCGGCACTCGGCAACGCGGCTTCAGTTCGCGCGTTACGGCGGCGCCTGCCCTCTGTGGAACGTCCATCGCGCCTTCGAGACGCCGGGCCGATGGCTGCGGCAATTGGCAGAGACGCCCGACGGCGTGCGCTACCTGTGCCTGTCCCGCGAGATATCCCAGAGCGGATCCTCCTTCCGCGCGCCCGTGCGCCGCTTCGCCATCGGTCTGGGATGCGAGGTCAGCCATGCGGCCGAAGTGGTCTATTCCGACGGACTCGACCTGTCCGACGCGGAAAGTTTTGAGCCGATCGGAATTTCGTGTAGAATTTGCGAACGTCGGAACTGCCACCAGCGGTCGGTACCGCCCCTCGAGAGCGAGCTGACCATCCGGCACGACCGGCGGCACACGCTGCCCTACGAGGTCGCCGGATAGATGCTTTCCACGCTCGTCTCGCTCGTCGCCACCAGCTACGTCGCCTGGTACATCGAGCGCTACGAAAAGATGGCAGTCTATCCTTTCGACAGCACCTATGCGACGCCGGATGCCTCAGGCGAACCGCGGCTGCGGGAAACCTGGGTGGAGACTGCGGACGGAGCCCGGCTGCTGGTCTGGCGCGCTGATCCCGCGCCGGCAAAGCCCACGATCCTCTACCTCATGGGCAACGCGGGCGGCTTGCGGGAGCGGTCGGATCGGTTTCGTCGTTTTCTCGACCGAGGTTTCGGCATCGTCGCACCGGCATATAGGGGCTCCTCTGGATCGACCGGGCGGCCGGAGGAAGCCGTGCTGGTCGCCGATGCACTGGCACTTGCCCGGTCCGAAGCCGGGCCGCTCGTGCTCTACGGTGAAAGCCTCGGCGCGGCGGTCGCCATTCGGGTCGCGGCGGAGGGCGTAGGGCGGCGACTGATCCTCGAGGCGCCATTCACGTCGGTGCCCGACCTTCTTCACGCACAGTATCCCGAAGAGGACCTCTCACATCTTGTCACGCAAAGATGGGACAGCCTGGCCACCATCGAACGTGTGACCCTGCCGCTTCTGGTCGTCCACGGCGACCGCGATCATCTTGTGCCATTCGAAATGGGACGTCGGATCCATGACCGCGCGGGTTCGCAGGAGAAGCGCTTTCTCAAGGTTGCCGGCGCGGGTCACTCCGGCCTCTGGACCATAGACACGCAACTTGCGCTGTTCGACTTCCTATCCCAGGACTAACGGTTCGACCGCTGGATCACCTCCTCGACCGCGCGACGGATCATCAGAAGACATTCGGGCGTCGAAAAGCGGTGGTCGGCGTCCTTGACGAGCGTCAGCCGCATGTCCGGGCCACTGGCGTGCTCGAGAAGGCGAACCGCGGTCTCGGTCGAAACTGCTGTATCTGCGGTGCCCTGAAGGAAGCGAACCGGAAAAGGCAGTGACAACGGATCGCGCAGGACCAGCCTTTTCTTGCCATCCTCGATAAGCTTGCGGGTGATGACGTAGGGGCTGTCGTCGTATTCGGACGGTCGCTCGACCTTGCCCTCTGCCAGAAGCGCCGCTCTTTCTGTCTCGTCGAATGTCGCCCAATAACCTTCCTCGGTGAAGTCGGGTGCTGCGGCGATGGTGACAAGACCGGCGACACGCGCCGGAATGGTTCGGGCTAGAAGAAGTGCGATCCAGCCTCCCATGGACGACCCCACGAGGACCTGCGGCCCATCAGTCATCGCTTCGACGATGGCGCGCGCGTCTTCGGTCCAGTCGCCGATGGAGCCGTCGAGGAAGTTGCCCGACGACATCCCGTGCCCGGAATAATCGAAGCGCAGGTAGGCCCGGCCCTGCTGCCGCGCCCAGGCTTCGAGGTCCAATGCCTTCGTCCCTTCCTTGTCCGACTTGAAGCCGCCCAGGAAGACGACACCCGGACCTTCGCCCGGGGTCTGGTCGTAGGCGAGGCGTCGAACATTGTGGTCGAAGGTTTTGGGCATCGTGTCTCCTGCCGTGGTCGCGCGCAGGCTAGCCGACACCGCTCGGGATGCAACCGTCAGCCCTGTTGGACCTCGTCCAGAGTGAGGGCCAGGGCCGCGCCGCCGAGGCTCATGGCCGTGAAAAGCGCCAGCGTCCATTCCGGTCCGAACGTCGAGGCGAGAGCGCCGAAGAGCCCCGAACCCAAAAGGACGATCCCGATGACGGTATTCGAAACTGCCGTGTAGTCGGCCCGCGCGTCGTCCTGTGCCATGTCCACCAGATGCGTGGAGCGACCCTGCCGCACGCCGTTGTAGGCCAGCATGAGAAGGAACAGGACAGCGGCCGCGGCCCAGGCCTCGTCGATCATACCCACGCTCGTTAGGACGAGGGTCGCCGCCAGGGCGGCCGCGGCGGCCACACCGGAGAAGACGAGAACAAGCCGGCTCGACCGATCCGACAAGCGGCCCCAGACATAGCCCGAAACGAGCGACGCGCCCGCCGAAGCAAGGACTAGCGCCCCGAGGCGTCCAACCGTGCCGCCCTCCTCCTGCCCCGCCAGAAGCACGATGTAAGGTGGTGCAAGGGCCGTGCCGGTCAGAAGCCCCCGTGCTGCGATGAAGCGGCGAAGTTGCGAATCCTTCAGGGCCGAAAAGGCAGCGAACACCGACCTGTCGTCCGATGTTGTCTCGCTTTCCTCCTCGCGCAACGTGGCGAAGACAAGGGCCGCGGCGAGCCACAGGACGGCTGCAAAAAACAAGGCGCCCGTCACCACGGCCTCGCGAGACGCCAAACCCGTCATCAGAACCACAGCGAAGATGAGAATACCCGCAGACGCCACCGAACTTGCCAGTCCCGTTGCCGTACCGCGTCGCGTCTTGCCGACGGTCTTTCCGAGCACGTCCTTGTAGGCCACCGAGCAGACCGACCGGGCCAGCGCCAGAACGGCCAGGCAGCCTAAGATGGCGACGCCCGCCCCCCGACCCTCCAGCATCAACGCGGCGACCCCGATGCCGAGCGCGGCCAACCCTTGCACTGCACTGCCCGCGGCCCAGGCCCACTTTCGTCGCCTGAGTGCGTGGATGCGAGCGGCCGTGAAAAGCTGCGGTAGCAACGAGCCCGCCTCGCGCACCGGAACCAGAAGACCGACCCAGAACGACCCCGCGCCGAGATGGGTGAGAAGCCAGGACAGCACGAGCTTAGGATCGATCAGCCCGTCCGCCGTCTTGGTCATGGAAAGCGACGCTGCGTGGCGCAGGAAATTGCCGGCTTCCGTCCGGGACGCGGCGGAGTCGAGGCCGCCGTCCGATGTCGTGTCGGCCAGGGTCTCGTATATCTCGGTCGTCAGGGGGGTCTGCGTCATGGGTGAGATACGCACGACGCCGCAGAGGGTTCAATTTCCGTCAGCCGTTGACACGACGCCCCCGGTTCGCCATGTCCGATGCGACATACCCGCAATCGGGCGTTCCGTGGGCGCCAAACCGACGAGGAGCATAAGGCCGATGGCCCAGATTTCCCTGACATTCCCCGATGGCAACTCGCGCTCCTATGCGTCAGGCGTGACGCCTGCCGAAGTGGCCGCCGACATCTCCTCCTCGCTCGCCAAGAAGGCGATCAGCGCCAAGATCGACGGCCGCCACTGGGATCTTCAATGGCCGATCGACGGCGACGCCGCCATCTCGATCCACACGATGAAGGACGACGCCCCGGCGCTGGAACTGATCCGGCACGACCTCGCCCACATCATGGCCCGGGCGGTGCAGGAGATCTGGCCCGACGTGAAGGTCACGATCGGCCCCGTCATCGAGAACGGCTGGTACTACGATTTCGACCGCGCCGAGCCGTTCACGCCAGAAGATCTGGGGCGTATCGAAGCGAAGATGAAAGAGATCATCAACGCGCGCGATCCGGTCCGCACGGAAGTCTGGTCGCGCGCCGACGCCATCGCGCACTACGAGGCTTCGGGGGAGAACTACAAGGTCGAACTGGTGAACGCGATCCCGGACGACGGCCAGCCGATCCGCATGTACTGGCACGGAGACTGGCAGGATCTCTGCCGAGGGCCGCATCTTCAGCACACGGGCCAGGTTCCCGCCGACGCGTTCAAGCTGATGAGCGTGGCAGGCGCCTATTGGCGAGGCGACTCGTCTCGCCCGATGCTTCAGCGCATCTACGGCGTGGCGTTCCGCAACCGCGACGACCTGAAGGCGCACCTGACGATGCTCGAGGAGGCCGCCAAGCGCGACCACCGGCGGCTGGGGCGCGAGATGGACCTCTTCCACATGCAGGAAGAGGCGCCGGGCCAGGTTTTCTGGCATCCGGACGGATGGACGATCTACACCACCCTTCAGGACTACATGCGCCGAAAGCAGCGCGCCGGCGGCTACCGCGAGATCAACACGCCGCAGGTCGTCGACCGCAAGCTCTGGGAGGCCTCGGGCCACTGGGAGAAGTATCAGCACCACATGTTCCTGGTGGAAGTCGACGAAAGCCGCGACGGCGAGAACGACGACGCCTCCGCCGTGAAGAACCGCGACCAGACCCGGGTCAACGCCCTGAAGCCGATGAACTGCCCCTGCCACGTTCAGGTCTTCAACCAGGGACTGAAAAGCTATCGCGACCTGCCCTTGCGACTGGCCGAATTCGGCTCGTGCAACCGGTTCGAGCCGTCCGGCGCGTTGCACGGCATCATGCGGGTCCGCGGCTTTACGCAAGACGACGCCCACATCTTCTGCACCGAGGATCAGATCGAGGAGGAATGCGCCCGGTTCATCGCCTTTCTGGCGAACATCTACCAGGAACTCGGCTTCGACGATTTCGAAATCCGCTTCGCCACGCGGCCTGCAAAGCGGGTCGGCACCGAGGAGAGCTGGGACTACGTCGAGGGCGCACTGGAAAAAGCGATCAAGGCCGTCGGCCGCGACTATACGCTGGAGCCGGGGGACGGGGCCTTCTACGGGCCGAAGCTGGACTTCTACCTGACCGACGCGATCGGACGCGTCTGGCAATGCGGAACCTTCCAGGTGGACCCCAACCTTCCCGAGAGGCTGGGCGCCGGCTACATCGCGGCCGACGGGGCCCGGCACCGGCCGTTCATGCTACACCGCGCGACGCTAGGCTCGTTCGAGCGGTTCATCGGCATCCTGATCGAGAACTGGGAAGGCAAGCTGCCGTTCTGGCTGGCGCCTCGCCAGGTCGTTGTCGCGTCGATCGTATCCGATGCGGACGACTATGTCGCGAAGGTGGTACAGAGACTGACCGCCGCGGGCGTCCGGGCAGAGGCCGACACGCGGAACGAGAAGATCAACTACAAGATCCGCGAGCATTCCGTCGGGAAGGTGCCGGTCATCCTCGCCATCGGACAGCGCGAGGTCGAGGACAACACTGTGACGGTCCGGCGCCTCGGCACGAAGGAGACATCGACGGTGGCGCTCGACGCAATTGTGGAAGAGCTGAGGCTCGACGCGCTGCCGCCCGATCTGCGGTGAACCGCCCCGTCAGGCCGCGCTTGTCGCGGCCTGACCGCGACCGCGATACGTCAGGTCGGCCAGCCAGTCCGCCGCAGGTCGCGGGTCCCCGTAGAGAGCACCTTGCGCAACGCCGCATCCTCTGTCCCGCAATACCAGCGCCTGGCTGTCCCGCAGCACTCCGTCGACGGTCAAATCGATGCCGAGGGTTCGGGCAAGATCGACAAGGTTCGAGAGGATCACGCGGGACCTGGGGTTCCGCTCGATATCTTCGACGAGGGCGGGTGCGATCTTGATCTCGTCGACCGCGATCTTTCCCAAATGTCCGAGCGAGGAAAAGCCGGAGCCGAATTCGTCGATGGCGATGCGGCAGCCCGTGCGTCGCAGCGCGGTCGTTATGCATTCGAAGTCCGCTGCACCGTCCAGCCCGATGGTTTCGCTGATTTCGACGGTCAGCTTCGCGGGATCGAAGCAATGACGTGCCAACGCATCGGCCACCGCATCCGCCCCGGCGCCACCCCGAAAGCCGAGGGCGGACACGTTGACGCTAAGCGCAAAATCAGTGCGTCGCCTCCGGTTCCAGTCCGATACGATGCCAATGGCGCTATCCAGCACATATCGGTCAAGATCGAAGATCAGCCCGGTGTTCTCGGCCGCACGGATCAGGTCGGACGACGGGACAGACCTGCCGCGTCGTTTCCAGTGGACGAGCGCTTCGAAGCCGAGACATTCACCCGTGGCCATTCGGATCTTGGGCTGGAAATGAACGCACACCACGCCAGCGGCAAGGGCGGGAGGCAAGTCTTCTGCCAGGGTCGACCGGTCGAAGACCTGCGCCTCGAACCGGCTTTCGTAGAACGTGAACTGCGAGCGGCCCCTCGATTTCGCGACCAGCAAGGCGAGGCTCGCCACCCGCATCAGTGTCTCGTAACCGATGTCACCTTCCTCGGTGAGCTGCGACTGCGTGACGATGCCCAGGCTGACCGAAGGCACCACGGTGACGGCGCCCTTCGTGACTGGCTCGCCGCAGTTGGCGACCAACCCACGGCTCAATTCATCGAGTACGCTGCTCTCTTCGGTCGGTATGCAGAGGGCGAACCGGTCGCCCCCTGTCCGCGCCGCAAAACCGCCGACCCTGTTCGCAGCTTGCGCGACACGATGCCCGGTCTCGCGGATGACGGCGTCGCCGAAGGCCTGACCGCGACAGTCGTTGATGCCTGCGAAGTCATCCAGATCGACGACGATGAGCGCGATCGGTCTGGCCGCCGTCAAAGCCGCGGTAAGAAGATCCTGAAACCGGACGCGGTTCGGAAGCCCGGTCAGCGCATCGAAGTGTCGCGCCCTATCGGCGGCCTGTTCCGCGGACGAACGGGCATGACGGGCGCCCACCTCGCGTCGAAGGACGACGAGCGCCAGTGAGCCGGCCGCCACGACCATTGCAAGGAGCACCGCAATGGCGGAGGCCAAACGCCTCATCATCGACACGCTGTGATCCAGCGACCCGACATTCACGTCGATGAGCGTCGCAAGCAAGTCCCCCATCCGCTCATGGGCGTCGTTGGCCGTTCTGGCGAGGCCTTTGGCCGACGCCGCGTCTATTCGCGGCGAGCCTGCACCATCGACGACTTGCAAGAGGCGCTCGACGGACTGCGCCACCAAGCGGGCCCTTTCCCTCGCCTTCCCTATGGTCTGCGTCAGGGCGCGATCATCATCGGACAGCGCCGTCAGCCTGGAGAGGTGAGTGCGAACCGTGACGAGATCCGCCGCAAGTGGATCGTCTGCAAATGTCGCGCCGGCGACCCCCGTCTCGGCGATGCGGTCCAGCGTGAACAGGAGGTCGGCACCCAGAAGAATCTGGCGATCTCCAAGCTGCGCTCGGTCTAGCGAAAGTGATTGAACGGATGACATGAAGGTGTAAGCGACTGGCGCGACGGCGAGTAAGAGAAGCGCCAGCGCGATCCTGAGGCCGCCCTGCGTGGTGAGAAAGTCCGCTATCCCGTTGTCGTGGGGTCTGTGCGGCCTCAATGACCGCCCATCCCATAGTCGCGCAAGATATTGTCCCATCCCGCATTGTTCATCGATCAGGACTAAGGTTCGGTTAGTCGCCTTTATCACTTTATTTCAAAACCTAACGTCCTCGTCATACACGCAGGCGTGAGTGGAAGTTGAACGAGAGCGACGACAGCCTCGCGAGTGTCGCACATGGCGACAGCATCATTTCAAAAACAGGACACCAAATTCATGTCGCAAACCACAAAAGCACTCGCCGCCGCTGGCGCTCTCGCCGCCGCCTTGACCGCCACGCTGTCGGTCCCCGCACACGCACAAGCCAAGGAGAAGTGCTTCGGCGTCTCGCTCGCCGGCAAGAACGACTGCGCCGCCGGTCCCGGCACCACCTGCGCAGGTACCTCGACCGTCGACTACCAGGGCAACGCCTGGACGCTCGTCGACGCCGGCACCTGCGCCGAGATCGAACTGCCGGAAATGGCGGACGGCTCCGACCGTATGGGATCGCTCGAAGCGCTCGACCGCGACCTGCCGCAAAGCTGACCAACCCCGGCGGCGTCCCGATCGGGGCGCCGCCTCACACATCCTTCGAAGAATCCGGTGATGCTGAACTCCGCCCTCCGCAAGGACCGACTGCCCCAGGCTCCGGGCGTTGGTTACAAGCCCCAGCACTTCGCCCAGATCCTTGAGAATTCAGGTGCAGTCTCATGGTTGGAGATCCATGCCGAGAACTACATGGGCGACGGCGGACGGCCGATCGCGCAACTCCGTCACCTCGCCGAGCGGTTCCCGGTCTCGGTTCATGGCGTCGGGTCTTTCGATCGGTGGCGAAAGCAGGCTGGATGCCGAACATCTTGAACGGCTGAAACGACTCATTGGCTGGCTTGAACCGGCGTCGTTCTCCGAACATCTTGCCTGGTCGACCCATGACAGCGCTTTTCTGAACGACCTTCTGCCCCTGCCCTACACCGCCGCCACGCTGAATCGCGTGTCCGATCATGTCGACGAAGTGCAGGACGCCCTGGGTCGACGAATGCTTCTCGAGAACCCTTCGTCATATCTGGCATTCGCCGACAGCACCTGGGGCGAGACCGATTTTCTGGCAGAGGTCGCCCGGCGTACCGGATGCGGCTTGTTGCTTGACGTGAACAACGTCTTCGTTTCGGCGACCAACCTGGACCTCGACCCAGTTGCCTACATCGAAGCCTTTGCGCTGGCCCTGGTGGGCGAAATCCATCTGGGTGGTCACGCAGAGGATGCAGACGATCATGGCGCGCCTCTTCTGATCGACAGCCACGGGCACCCTGTCGCCGATCCGGTGTGGGACCTTTATTCTCGCGTCATCGCGCGATGCGGAGCCCGGCCCACGCTGATCGAGTGGGACAACGACGTGCCGGAATGGAACATCCTCGCCGCAGAAGCGGACCGCTCGGCAGCAATCCTCTCACAGGTGGCTGCATGATCCCCGACCAGGCGCTGCTTCACCGGTCCATCGTCGATCCTGCCGAGCCGAGGCCCGCAGGTTTGATCGACAGCGTCGGACGCCCGGCGGGACGACGGTTCGATGTCTACCGCAACAACGTGACCGTTTCACTGATCGAAGCGATCGAGACGGCCTTTCCCATCCTGCGCAAGCTCGTCGGAGACGAGAACTTCAGGCACGTCGCGCGCGCCTTCCTGCGCAGTCATCCGCCCTCTTCCCCCCTGATGATGTTCTACGGCGACGGGATGCCGGACTTCCTGTCCGAGTTCGAGCCGACAAGGCACCTCGGATACCTGCCGGACGTAGCCCGGCTCGAACTGGCGATGCGGCGAAGCTATCACGCGACGGACACAACGCCCCTCGCTCGCGCCCGGCTGGAAGCACTCGAGCCCGAGACGCTCTGGACGACGTACCTCACTCTCGCGCCCTCGACGCAGGTGGTCCGCTCCATTTGGCCGCTTCACGCGATCTGGCGATACAATGTCGAGACGGGCGCGCCTCGGCCCAAGCCGTCGCCTGAAGACGTGATAATCCTGCGTCCCGATTACGATCCCGTGCCGCATTGTCTCTCCCCGGGCGGAGCGACCTTCGTGGACGCCCTCCGCTCCGGGCGGGCTTTCGGCGAAGCCAGCGACGCCGCCGCCGAAGACGCACCATCCTTCGACCTTTCCGCCACCCTGACACTTCTTCTTGCAGGCGGAGCAATCACAGGCATCGGAGACCTGCCATGATCCAAGGTATCATCACGTTGCACGACCGCGTCTTCGGCAGTCTGGAGAAGGCGACAGTTCCGGTGATGACGACACTGGCCCGGTTTCTCTTCGCCGCGATTTTGCTCGTCTATTACTGGAAGTCCGCCCTGACCAAGCTTGGGGACGGTCCGGTGGGCCTCTTGGCGCCTTCCGCCGGCGCCTACGCCCAGATCTTCCCGAGAACCTTCGAGGCAGCAGGCTATGACGTCAGTCAACTCGGCGCTCATCATTGGGCCATAGCAACGCTTGGGACATGGGCAGAACTGGTCCTGCCGCTTCTGCTACTGCTCGGCCTGTTCACGCGACTGGCGGCGCTCTCGATGATCGGTTTCGTCGTGGTGCAGACTCTGACCGACCTCTTCGGGCACGGCGGCATCGCGCACGATGGCACGCTTGGGGCGTGGTTCGACGGGATGCCCGACTCCATTGTTCTGGACCAGCGCGCGTTCTGGGTCTTCGCGCTTCTCTATCTCGCCTTTCGGGGAGGCGGTCCGTTGTCGCTCGACCGGCTCCTCAGAAATGCGACTTCGGCTCGTCGGGACGCCCTGCCGCAAGCGCAAGGATAGCGGCCAGGCCGCACATCGATGCGGGAAAGATGGTGAGGAAGTTGTCGAAGGCCATGAATATCCCGATGGATGCCGCCCCAAGTGCGAGTCCGGCCCAGAGCGCGCGATAGGGCGCCATCGCCGCCCCTGCGATGGCGAGAAGGGGAGCGACCACGCTCATCCCGCGCAGTAGGTTCACGTTCTCCGGCAGGGCCGTCAGTTCCTGAAGACGTTCGAAGCGGTAAAGCGCCTCGGTCCAGCCGAAGCTGACCATGCCCATGATGAGGGCGAGGATGCCTCCGATCATGCCGAGGGCGGCGGCGGCGTTTCTCATCTTTCGCGTCCTTTCGTCCGCTGAAGCACGTAGTCGCGCGTCACACGCTATCCAAGATGCGCCGCTTTTGCCGCGGTGTCCCAGCCGAGCGTCAGGACATCCCCTCTACGGATCACCGGCCGCTTCATCAACGTCGGGTGCGCGGCGAGAAGCGCCTGCGGATCACCGGCGCGCTCCGCCTCCGACAGACCCCGCCAGGTGGTCGAACGGCGGTTCACCAGATCGTCGCCGAACGCCTGGTGGAGGGCCGCGATCTCGTCACCCGACAGAGGCGCCTCGCGCACGTCGCGGAAGGTCACGTCCAGCCCTGCCGCCCGCAGGGACTTGTCTGCGGCGCGACAGGTATCGCAGGCCTTGAGCCCGAATATGCAGACCATCGCTCACGTCCTCCTTTCACCATTCTTTTTCTTGTTTTTTCGCGAAAGATCCCCAAAGTCGATGCCGCATCAACGTCAGGACGCCCAGCCCGACCAAGAAGGCACATGTCCCGCCAGCGATGCTCGAACCGACCGCTGGTCATTCCGGCGCATATACTACCGAAGGAAGAGACAATGCCGACAGGCACCGTAAAATGGTTCAACACCACCAAGGGTTTCGGGTTCATCGCCCCTGACGGGGGCGGCAAGGACGTGTTTGTCCACATTTCCGCCGTCGAGCGGGCCGGGATGACCGGGCTCGCCGACAACACGAAAGTCCAGTACGAGCTGATCGAGGGCCGGGATGGCCGTCAGTCGGCGGGCGATCTCAAGGCGATTTGACGGTGCCGCGGCCCCACGCGGGCCGCGTGCCTCACGAAAAGAGCGCGCGGGCGGCCCAGACGCCCGCCGCTGCCGAAACCCCGGTCAGGACCGTGCCCCAGATCCAGTCCGTGATGACCATGCGAGGCGTCCAGTCCTCGAGCGTTGCGTAGTTCGTCATCTCGTAGGTGCCATAGGCCACCGCCCCCAGAAGCGCGCCCTGCCACAGCGCGCGCATCACATCGCCGTCCCGCAACGCCGGAACCGAGACGAGCGCGAGCAGTCCGCCCACGTAGAACAGGTAGAACAGCGCCGCCGCGCCGAGGCGCGGGCTGTCCAGCACGGCATTTCCGAGCGCCGAACGGAAGAGCGGCGCGATGACCGTATTCAGCATGATGGCGTCGAGGACGAGGAAGATGCCCGCCGTGATCAGGTAGAGCGTAAGGGTCTGCATCGGACGAACTCCTTTAACCCTCTACGCTCGGGATCGACGGTCGGATCCCTTTCTAGCGGCTGACGGAGCCGAGAACCGGGCGGGGGTTCAGGGCACCCGAGGCGCCGCAGGCCAGGTCGACGCTTTCGCCGCCATAGACCTCGACCCTCTGCCAGGCCTCGCCACCCGAGGTGCGGGCGCTGACGATCCAGTCGCCGTCCTCGAGAGCGATGACCAGCGGGCGGCCGACCTGGCAGCGCCCGACCTCGCGGCCTTCGACGAGGATGACGGGCGATGTGGCGGCCTGCGAGAAGAACTCGACGTCCGAGGGCCGCGTTATGGTCAGCGTGTTCCGGGCCAGGGCCGAGAGTTGCGCGGGCGTCGGGTCCGCGCCCGTGGGGCCGACCTGGGCGGTGCCGATGAAGCAGCCCGGCAGGGCGAGGAGAAGCGGGAGGGTCAGGAGGCGTCGCATGAATTTAGGGTAGGACGGTTCGCCCGGTCGGACAAGGCGCCCCGGGATCAAAGCCTCGTGGTTTCCGCCCGTCTCTCAGATCGAGAAGACGACCTCGCCCGAGCGCGGCTCGGTCACGCCGAGGTCGCCGCCCAGATCCTCGAGCGTCTCGCGGAAGCTGTCGAGCGTCGCGATCATCTTCGGCCGGGCGGCGGACAGCGCGTCCATGCTCTCCCACTCGCCGACGACGAGATAGTCGCGGTCGCCGGTCTTCACGATGCGAAAGCTCTTCATGCCCTCGAAGTCGTCGCGCCGCCGCGCCTCGTGCGCCGCGAGGAACGCACCCTCCTGCCCCGCCTTCACCTTCATGCGGACGATGTTCATGGCTGTCATGTTCGGGTCCTCCCCCAAGGTTTCCCGGCGGGAAGCGTAGCATGGATCGGGCGCAAATTTCCTAAAGTATCACATCCGCTGAAACATCATATCCAGCCGCTTTCATCTCTTTCACGACTTCAAACTGCCACATGCCGCGATCATCAAGATCTGTGTATAGGACGCCAAGGATATCAGACGGCTCCTCTAGAATCTTCCTTAAGGACACAAACTCTATCGCGTCTCGAAACTTTCCAACAAAATAACCTAGCTCAAGTATCACATTCTGTCTCGCGCGAGGCATTAGTCTCGCATCCTCCAACTTCTCAGCACTCTTTCCACCTATGTCATCTGCTGTCATCAGAATAATTGCAAATCCGACCTGTGAGCTTTGCTCGAACTTTTCAATAATTGTTCTACCCTTGTTCGGCTGCTCTCTAAGAATTATTGCCTGAAGGCCCAATTTTTCAATCAGCCTAGCTAACTTCGCAATTCTCACTTCGTCATGCCCATGAACAATAAATATCTGATCGCCCACGCCGAACTGCCCTAGTGCGGCCGCCTCATGAACAAAGGAAGAATCCTTCTTGCTTGGCAAGAGTTCCACAAGTCTGTTGAGTATTCCCATCGCTCTGTCGCGATTTGCTCGCCTCAACTCCCTAGGTCTTCCAACATAAAACGTGTAAGAATCCTCCCATTATTGGCAAAATAACTTCCAGCACCTGACGCGTAGATTGCTTCCAGCGTATCCCTAGTTGTTTCGTACCACCAAGTCAGGAGCATCCGCGTTTTCAGGGCAGTCCTGAAGAGTAGAAATGCGTTCAAGTATGCGAGCGCGAGCTTCCTCTGGCGAAACCAAGAGATCTGAACAATCAAAATCCATCCAATCACCCCCTCAAACTCCCGCCACTCCCCCTTGCTCATGCCGGAGGTCTCCTGCGTGACCTCCTCACCCTTCAGCATCCGCCGCAGGCAATCAAGCGCCTTGCCCCGACAGCGTTGCCCCGCCCAGCCGGTAATCCTCGAAGGCCCCGTAGGCGTAGGGCACCCAGTCCTTCACCAGCCGGCAGATCTCCTCGGCGTAGACGCGGATCTCGTATTGCGCGTGGGCGTCGGCGCGCAGGCGCAGGAAATGGAAGAGGTTGTGGAGGTCCACCTTCCAGTACCATTGCGTGTAGATGTTGGCGGGCAGGTTCATCCGCGCCAGTTCCCGCGCGAGGCCCTGCTGGCCCTCTTGCCCGATCATCTCCTCGTAGTGGTCATAGGTCCGCGCCGCGTCGCCCTTGAGGTACTCCAGCACCCGCGCCGCCTCCTCGCCCGACAGCGCCTCGCCCCGGCCCTGGTTGTTGACGGTGGATTGCGCGGCCAGATCCTCGGGCCGGGGGATGTAGAACTCGCGGTCGAGGATCGAATAGCGGGCGGAGTATTCGTTCACGTTGGCGGTGCGGTGGCGGATCCACTGGCGGGCGACGAAGACGGGGAGCTTCACGTGCAGCTTCACCTCGCACATCTCGAAGGGGGTCGAGTGCCAGTGCCGCATCAGATAGCGGATCAGCCCCTCGTCGTTCGACACGGCCTTGGTGCCCCGGCCATAGGACACCCGCGCGGCCTGGGTGATCGCGGCGTCGTCGCCCATGTAGTCGATGACGCGGACGAAGCCGTGATCCAGCACCGGGTAGGCGGTGTAGAGATGCGCCTCCATCCCCTCCGACACGGCGCGCAGCGTGGGGCGGCTTTGCGTGCGCAGGGCGTCGATTTCGGCCTGTTGCTCGGGGGTCAGGGGCATGGGGGTCTCCGTTCGGTCGATGTCGCAGGACCGCACCTTATCTTGGGGGAGGCCTTACGTGAACCACAATATGCCGGTGCGTTCGTTCCGCGTCCGGGATCAATTCCGCCCATCCCCGCCGCCCGCTGTTGACATCGCCAGCGGGGCGCGGTGTCTGGTCTGACAGGCACGGGAAGGATGGTTCGATGCGCGCGTTCATGGGTATTCTGGCAGCGGTGATGTTCTGCGCAACGGGCGTTCCGGCGCAGGAAGCGACCCGCTCGGCCAGCGTCGCCGAAGTGCGCCTCGCCGCTCGCGCCGCGGCGCTTCAGGGTGATTTCCGGGCGGCGGATGCTCTTTCCTCAACCCTTCTTGCGCGCGATCCGAACGATGCCGAGGCCCTTCTGATCCGCGCCGTGGTGGCCCGCGCCGCGGGACAGCCCGCCGCGTCGGTCGAGGCCGCGACGAAAGCCTACGGACTTCTCGACGAGGACGGCAAGCGCTTCGACGCCGCGATGCTGGCCGCCGAGGGCCATGCCCGACAGGAACAGTTCACGCGCTCGCAACTCTGGCTGCGCCGGGCCGATCAGGTCGCGCCGAATCCGCAGGCGGAGCAGCTCGTTCAACGCACCTACGGCCAGGTCGCCGCGCGCAATCCCCTGTCGGTGCAGCTGTCCTTCTCTCTCCAGCCGTCGAACAACGTGAACAACGGGGCCGAGACCACGGTGATCGAGATCGGCGGCCTGCCCTTCTCTCTCGACGACAGCGGCCGGCAGCTTGGCGGCTATGAGGCGTCGACCGGGGTATCGCTGTCCTTTCGCCTGGCCGAGGACAGGACGCACCGGACCGATGTCCTGGGCGAGTTATATTTCCGCAAGGTCTGGCTCGATTCCGACGCGAAGGCCGAAGCGCCGGATGTCGAGGGGTCGGACTTCGACTATGGCGTCGCCATCATCGGCCTGCGCGAGACGCGCCTTCTCTGGCCGGACCTCGGACCGACGCAACTGACCGGCCTCCTGGGACAAAGCTGGTATGGTGGCGACGAGCAGGCTCGCTGGATCGAACTTCAGGGCGCGCAATTGTTCAAGCGGTCCGACACGCTGGCCTTTCGTCTGGGCGCTACGGTCCGTGACGAGACGCGCATCGGAGACGCGATCAACGACTCGCTTTCACTCGGGTTGTCGGGCGACGTGATCTTCGCCGGGGACGAAGGCCGCACGACCTCCTTCGGGGCGACGATCAAGAGCTACAACTCCGATTCCGCGACGATCGACGGCATGGCCTACGGGTTGAAGGCCAGCCACAGCTTCGGCACCATCGGCTCTGTCCAGCCCTCGATCCGCGCCGCCATCGAGACGCGCGATTTCGAGAAATGGAGTTCGACGCCGGGCGGCCGTCGCGACGACAGCCTGTCGCTCGGCCTCAATGTCGTCTTCCCCGAGGTCAGCTACTACGGCTTCCTGCCGCAGCTTTCCCTGAACGCGCGTCGCGTCTGGTCGGACGTCGGCATCTATGATCGCAATCAGTTTTCCGTGGGCTTCACGGCCGTCTCGCGCTTTTAGGCGCGCGCCCCTCGCCTTCCCGCCTCCCCTGTCCTAGGTTTCCCGGCGAATGGAAAAGGAGACGGACATGGGTATCGAATACCTGCACACCATGGTGCGCGTGAAGGACCTCGAGGCGTCGATGGCTTTCTTCGAGCTTCTCGGACTCGAAGAGCGCCGGCGCATCGAGAACGACAAGGGGCGCTTCACGCTCGTCTTCATGTGCCCGCCGGGTCAGGAGAACGCCGACGTCGAGCTGACCTACAACTGGGACGGCGATGAGGGGCTTCCCTCCGACGGCCGGCATTTCGGTCACCTCGCCTATCGCGTCGACGATATCTATGCGCTTTGCCAGAAGCTGAAGGACGCAGGCGTCACGATCAACCGACCGCCGCGCGACGGGCATATGGCGTTCGTCCGCTCGCCCGACAATGTGTCGGTCGAATTGCTTCAGAGAGGCGATCACCTTGAGCCCGCCGAGCCTTGGGCAAGCATGGAAAACACCGGGCATTGGTGACCGACGGTCGAACGCGGCGACGTCTCTGTCTGGGCGTCGCCGCAGCCACATTCTTGGTGTCTCACGCCGCTGACGCGGCCTGTCGACTGTCGCTCGCGCTGGCGTTGGATGTGTCCGGATCTGTTGATGCGACAGAATACCGGCTACAACTCGACGGTCTTGCCGAGGCACTGACCGATCCCGATGTCGTGCAGGCCCTTCTCGCGATACCTGAGGCACCTGTCGCACTCTTCGTCTTCGAATGGTCCGCATCCGAATATCAGCGCACTCTTCAGGATTGGATCCTCCTCGACGATCCGGCCCGGATCAACTCGGTCGCCTCCGGGCTCAGAGCCTGGAATCGAGGGGCTTCACCGCAGGCGACGGGTCTCGGGGCCGCGATGGCGCACGGCGCCGCCCGGCTTGCCGAGGGGCCTCGGTGCGACCAGGCCACGCTGGACGTCTCGGGGGACGGCGAGAACAACGACTGGCCGACGCCCGAAGCCCTTCGGTCCTCGGGTTCCATCGAGGGTCTCAGGATCAATGGACTCGTCATTGCCGAGGGCGACGAGACGGCGGCCTCCCTGTCGGCCTACTTTCGGGCCCGCGTCATTCAGGGGCCCGATGCTTTCGTCGAGGTCGCGCGTGGGTTCAGCGACTATTCACGCGCCATGCGCCGCAAACTCCTGCGTGAAGTGCAGGGGCTGCCCGTCGCAATGATCGGCGAAATGGCTCAATAGATGTAGCGGATCTGCTCGCTCCAGAACCGCTCGATCCGGTTCAGGCCGTCATTTATGGCGCAGATCGCGGAGCCGCCGATGACCGCGTCGTCCGACATGGTCTCGGCATGGCGCTCGAAGAGGTCGGAGACGACCTTGTGAACGTCGCGCCCCTTGTCGGTCAGGCGCACGCGGACGGACCGACGGTCGATTTCGCAACGCTGGTGATGCATGAAGCCCATATCGACGAGCTTCTTCAGGTTGTAGCTGACGTTCGAGCCCTGGTAGTACCCGCGCGACCGCAGTTCGCCAGCCGTAACCTCGTTGTCGGCAATGTTGAACAGCAGCAGGGCCTGAACGGCGTTGATTTCGAGTACACCGAGGCGTTCGAATTCGTCCTTGATTACGTCGAGGAGAAGGCGGTGCAGACGCTCGACCATCGACAGGGTGTCGAGATAGTGCCTGCCATAGGCGGGGACCAGTTCCTGGCTCAGGGGCTGATGCATACTCATACCGTGACTCCGCGCAATCCTCTGCTCGACGTGCAGAAGTCATCGAAAAATCCCAAGATACCGTTAAATCAAAAGGGTCAGGCCCGTGTCAGGCGCGCGATGAGAGGCAGAAACCGCTCAGGCGCTTCACCCTGCCCGCTGACCCATTGGTACAGGTCCTGGTCGTTCTCGGCGAGGAAGTCCTCGTAGAGATCGAGTTCGCTGTCCTGCAGCCCGGCACCTTCGGCATCCCAGAAACGACCCAGGATGAGATCCATCTCCTTGGTGCCGCGCCTCCAGGACCGAACAGTCAGACGACGAAGGCGAATGTCGCGCGTTTCGCTCATGCTCAGGCCGACAGCGCCTGGCGCAGCCGTTTCTCGAGGACCGCCATGCGCTCCGCCGCACGCTGCATCTCGGCTCGCGCGGTCCGGAGGCCGTCCAGAAGGCCGTCGACTTCGTGCCGCGCCGCCGGAACCTCGCGCGCAACGACGCCTTGCCCCTGACCCGTCAGAAGCCACGGCAGGCTCACGTCCAGAAGTCCGGCCACCATCTGAAGCTTGTTGGCCCGAGGCTCGCTTCGGTCCTCTTCCCAGTTCTCGATCGTCTTCCCCGCGACGCCCAATCTCTTCGCCAGCATCGAACGCGACATGTCCCGCGCCTCACGTGCAGCGGAAAGCCGGTCGCCGAAGGTGGCGCTGGCGTCGGAGTACCAGTCTTTTTCGTTCATTTGGTCGGTCATCGTCATACTGTCCCTGTTGCGGCAGGCCCAACCTGCTTCTATGAAATCCGTGCCGTTCAGCGCGAGTGCGACCATGCCCTTTCTTTCCGCGACGCTCGACCGCGTCAAACCTTCGCCGACCATCGCCGTCACCACGCTTGCCGCCGAATTGAAGGCGGCCGGACGCGACGTGATCGGTCTCGGCGCCGGCGAGCCGGACTTCCCGACACCGGAACACATCCGCGAAGCTGGCAAGCGTGCCATCGACGCGGGCCACACTCGCTATACGGCGGTCGACGGGATCCCCGAGCTGAAGCAGGCGATCGTCGAGAAATTCCGCCGCGAGAACGGACTTGCCTACACGTCCGACCAGATAACGGTCGGCACAGGAGGCAAGCAGGTTCTTTATAACGCCCTGATGGCGACTTTGAACCCCGGGGACGAAGTTATCGTGCCCGCGCCCTATTGGGTCAGCTATCCAGACATGGTCCGGCTCGCAGGTGGCGAGCCGGTCGAGGTCGTCGGCGCGTTCGAGAACGGCTTCCGGATCACGCCCGACCAGCTTGAGGCCGCCATCACGTCGCGGACGAAGTGGCTGATCTTCAACTCGCCGTCGAACCCGACAGGGGCAGGCTATTCGCCCGGCCAGCTCAAGGCGCTAACCGAGGTGCTGGAGCGCCATCCCCACGTCTGGGTCATGACCGACGACATGTACGAGCACATCGCCTTCCCCGGCTTCGACTTCCGCACGCCCGCCCAGGTGGCGCCGTCGCTCTACGATCGCACGCTCACCGTCAACGGGGTGTCGAAAGCCTATGCGATGACCGGATGGCGCATCGGCTACGCCGGCGGACCCACGGCCCTGATCGGCGCAATGCGGAAAATCCAGTCGCAGTCTACGTCCAATCCCGTGCTCGATCAGCCAGTGGGCCTCAGTCGCCGCACTGAACGGGCCGCAGGACTTTCTGGCCGAGAACGCGAAGCTCTTCCTACGGCGGCGTGACCTCGTCGTCGAGGGACTGAACGCGGCGAAGGGATCGAGTGCCCCGTGCCGCAGGGCGCGTTCTACGTCTATCCCTCGATTGCCGGTTGCATCGGAAAGACATCCCGCTCGGGCAGCCGGATCGAGACGGATGAGGACTTCTGCCGCGCGCTGCTGGAGGAGACCGGAGTGGCCGTCGTCTTCGGCGCGGCCTTCGGTCTCTCGCCGTGTTTCCGCGTCAGCTATGCGACGTCGGACGAGCAGTTGAAGGATGCCTGCGCCCGCGTGCAGGACTTCTGCGCGGGGCTTTCCTAACCGGCGGGGCGCAATGCCCCATCCTCGGCCCGGATGCGGATGAAGAGGACAAGCGCGTTCAGAACCGTGAAGGCAAGCGCCACTCCGGTAAGCCCGAGGACCATGGGTGCGACGAAAATCTCGGCGACCACGAGGGTGTAGTTCGGATGGCGCAGGTACCGAAACGGACCTTCAGCCACCAGCGGCTCGTCCGTGACTATGATCCGCGTCGTCCATCGGCGACCGAGCGTACCGAGGATCCACAGCCGGAGGCCTTGGAGGACGACGAAGACGACCAGCCAACCCAAGATGATCTGTTGGTCATATCCGAACCAAACGATGGACAGGAGCCAGGCCGTGTGCAGCGCGACGATCAGAGGATAATGGCCGGGCGCCACTTCCCTGGCGCCCTCAGCCAAAAGGCGCGCCGTGTTGCGCCGCGCGATTGCAAGTTCTGACAGTCGCTGAACGACGAGGAAGGCGATGAAAAGCGCCGCCCCGGTCGTCATTCGGCCGCCATCGCCACGGCCTCGGGCGCAACCGTGAACGGCAGGAACGCGGCCGTAAATCCGGGGCCAAGTGCGCAGGCAACCATCTGGCCGGTGCGACCCTCTTCCAGGACGGCCTTCAGGACGAAGAGAACCGTCGGCGCCGACATGTTTCCCGCCTGCCGCAAGACCTCACGCTCGGCCTGAAGCGACCCTTGTTCAAGATGAAGGGCCCCTTCGATGGCATCGACCACCTTTGCGCCGCCGGGGTGACAGACGAACCTGTCAACGTCCTCGGCACGTAGCCCGGCCGCTGTCAGTGCTTCTGCGGTAGCGGCTGCAAAATTCTCGGTCACGAATTGCGGAATCGACCGGTCGAAGATGACGCCAAGACCGGTGTCGTCGACGTCCCATCCCATGATCGCCAGCGTGTCGGGCCAGGTTTTCTGAATGCCCCGCCCCAAGGTCACGACCCGACCCGAGGATACATCGGTCGAGAGGCAGGCACCTGCCGCGCCATCGCCAAAGAGAACGGTGGCGATGATGTCGGCTTTCTGAAGCCGGTCGGTCCGGAACGACAAAGTGCAGGTCTCGACCACGACCAGAAGAACGCGAGTCCCCGGCTGCGAAGCGGCGAAGGTGCGCGCGACAGAAAGGCCCGACACGCCGCCTGCGCAGCCCAGACCGAAGACGGGGACGCGCATCACGTCTTCTCGAAAGCCCATCCGCTTGGAAGCCTGCGCCTCGAGCGTCGGCGTGGCGATGCCGGTTGAGGACACCGTGACGATGCAGTCGACGTCCGACGCCCGCCAGCCGGCATCCTTCAGCGCACCCTCGGCAGCGTCGATGAAAAGCTCCACGCCGCCCTCCATGTACCGCGCATTGCGGTCCGCCCAGGCATGGTCGTCCGAGAACCACTCGAGCGGCACCACGGAGCGGCGCGTCTCGACGCCGGACGTGGTGAATGTCTTGAACAGCCGGTCGAACTGGGGGTAGCGCGGACCCAAGATTTCCTTGGCGCGTTCCTGCACGATCGTTTGAGGCAGCTCGTGCGGCGGAAGAGCTGTCGCAAGGCCGTGTAGGAATACGTCTGTCACTGTGGTTCTCCGGGACTTCAACTCATTTGATATAGCTCTCTGGAACGACAGGTCATCTGCTACGGGGTCATCTGGTCAAACGGTGACGCGACTGTTACCGATTCCGCATCCGACAACGGGGGACAAAAGCATGTCAGGCGAGCTTCCCGAGTTCTATTTCCGCATTCGGGACGGTGGCGCCGTCGTGTTTCGCGTCGAGACCGAGACGCGCATGCGGCGTATCGAGATGACGCAGATCGCGGTCGTCAACACCAAGAACGGAGAGGTGAAGGCGCACGGCACACACGAGCTGTCGTCTGCGGAGGATGCCGCGATCCGCGACTGGCTCGCCGAAAGGCAGGCTCTTCTTGCCCGGAGGGAGGTCGACGACATCCTTCGCACGGTGGATCGTCTGAACCTGACTGCGACCTGGGCGCAGCAGCGCGCAACGCCGGAGGAGTTGGACCAGGTTTCCGACGCGCTGCTTTTGGCGATGCACGATCTGCGGGCAGTTCTGGTGCGGAAGAAAGCAGACAAGCTCAAGGCGAACGAAGCAGCCGAATAGGTCAGTCGCTCCACCGCGTCACGTCGCCCGTAACGCCTTTCCACGCGCCCTCCGTCAGCTCGCGCCCAAGAACGCGGTCGGGGTTCGTCGGCGGGGGCATCACGACCCCGTCAAGCTTCTCGAATCCGAAGCGGCTGTAATACGGCGCGTCGCCGACAAGCATCACCCTGTCCCAGCCATGGGCGCGGTCCAGCGTGCTTTCGATCAGGAAGGCGCCCAGCCCTTCGCCCTGGTGGGTCGGGTGGACCGCGACGGGACCGAGAAGAAGCACGGGCCAGTCTGAAACCCGGACGGGCCAGTAGCGGATTGCGCCCGCCACGATACCCGCCTCGTCCCGCGCGACGATGCAAAGCTCGGCCACCGGCGGGATTCCGTCGCGCAATCTGTAGGATGACAGCGCTTCCCGGCCCGGAGCGAAGCAGAGGTCGTAAAGCGATTCGACCTCCCACCAGTCTTCCTTCCGTTCCCGGCTGAGTTCCACCTGCCCGTCCTGCCCTTTTCGGCTGGCCCCGCGCCTAACACATGCGCTAGGTCGGAACAAACCTGATTGGAGCCCGCATGTTCTACCGTCCCGAGGAAGGTCACGGTCTTCCGCACAATCCGTTCAACGCTATCGTGACGCCTCGCCCGATCGGCTGGATTTCGACGCGCGGCGAGGACGGGTCCGAGAACCTGGCACCCTATTCCTTCTTCAACGCCGTCGCCTACGTGCCGCCGCAGGTCATGTTCGCCTCGACCAGTGCGAAGGACGACCGCGACGGCACGAAGGACAGCGTGTCGAACATCCGAGAGACCGGCGTTTTCTGCGTGAACATCGTCGAATACGCGATGAAGGACGTGATGAACCGCACCTCCGGCCCCTGGCCTAAGGAGGTCGATGAGTTCGAACTGGCCGAGATTGCACGGACCGAATGCGAAACGATCGCCTGCTCGCGCGTCGCTGCCGCACCGGCCTCGCTGGAATGCCGGCTGACGGACATCGTCCCGTTGCGAGGTGAGGCGAATTTTCTGGTCTTGGGAGAAGTGATCGGCGTTCACATGCGGGACGACTGCATCAGGGATGGCCGCTTCGACGTGCTGACGTTTCATCCCCTGACCCGGTTGGGCTACCGCGATTATAGCCAGATCACCGAGCTATTCTCGCTGACGCGGCCGGGCGAAAAGTAGGGTTCAGTTCGTCTTCTGGCGCGGGATGAAAGGCAGAGGCAGCGCGGGCACGCCGTCTTCGATCAGCTTTCGCGCTTCCTCGGGCCGGGCCTCACCGTGGATCGACCGGCTTGGCTTGTCGCCCAGATGCATTGCGCGCGCTTCTTCCGCGAAACGGGTGCCGACGTAGTCCGAATTCTTCTCGACATGCGCCTTAAGGGCCTTGATCGCATCGGCCACCTCGGGTGCATTGGTCATCGGCTGCGCGGGTGCGGCGGCCGCCTTGCGGGCCGGCGTGACCTTTGGAGACATTAGGTCCTTGTCGACCTCAACCGACGAGCAGGAGGGGCAGGTGACCAACCCGTCGCGCTTCAGCCCGTCGAACGCGTCGTTCGACTGGAACCAGCTTTCGAAGCCGTGGCCGTTGCCGCATCTGAGGGCGAACCGGATCATCGTTCCCTGTCCAAGGTTTCCTGCAAGATCAGGTAAGAAGATTGCCGTTTCTTTGCAATCTCCCGCCGCGACGTTTCATGCCACAAGTCCGCGTCCGCGCAACAGCGCCTCCGGCCCCGGCATACGCCCGCGAAAGGCGATGTAGAGGTCTGCGGCGTCGCTCGAACCGCCTGCTGACAGGATGTGCGCTTCCAAAAGTTCGGCGATCTTCGGATCGAAGGGGTCTCCCGCCTCGAGAAATGCCTCGAAGGCGTCGGCATCCATCACCTCGGACCACATGTAACTGTAGTAGCCGCTGGAATAGCCGTCGCCCGAGAAGACATGCGCGAAATGCGGCGTCGCGTGACGCATCGGGATGGCGCGTGGCATGCCGAGCGCGTCCAGCACCTCGGCCTGCCTCTGCATCGGGTCGGCCGGTGCGGGACCGGAGTGAAAGTCCAGATCGACGAGAGCCGACGCAATGTACTCCACCGTCTGAAAACCCATGTCGTAGGTTGCCGTCGCCAGCACTTTCCGCAACAGCGCCTCGGGCATCGGCTCGCCGGTCTCGGCGTGGGTCGCGAATTCGGCCAGCACGTCCGGAACTTCAAGCCAATGCTCATACAACTGGCTCGGAAGCTCGACGAAGTCGCGGGCGACAGAGGTGCCCGAAATGCTTTCGTAGGTCACGTCAGACAGCATCTGGTGCAGCGCATGGCCGAACTCGTGGAAGAGCGTCCGCGCGTCGTCGTAGGACAGGAGGGCGGGCCGGCCCTCCGAGGGTTTGACGAAGTTGCAGACGTTGATGACGACGGGCGCCACCTCCTCGTCCGTCCGGCTCTGGCTGCGCAAGGCCGAGCACCAGGCGCCGGACCGCTTGGAGCCGCGCGCGAAGTAATCCCCGATGAAGACAGCCAGGTGTCGGTCGTCCCGCGTGATCTCCCAGGCTCGGGCGTCCGGATGGTGCAAGGGCACATCGATCGGCGTGGCTTCGATCCCGAAAAGCCGGTGCGCCACGGCGAAGGCCGCCTCGATCATTCGGTCCAGTTGGAGATAGGGCTTCAACTCGGCCTCGTTCAGGTCGTGTTCCGCCGCGCGACGCTTCTCGGAGTAGTACCGCCAATCCCACGGCTCCAAGGGCCCGGCAATACCGTCGGCGTGAAGCATTTCCGTAAGGCGCTCGCCGTCTCGGTCCGCCGACGAACGGGCATGGGTCCAGACCTCCATGAGAAGGTCGCGCACCCTCTCGGGCGTGCCGGCCATTTCGGTCTCGAGCTTGTAGGCCGCGAAGCTGTCATAGCCCAGAAGGCGGGCGCGCTCGTCCCGCAGCGCCAGGATTTCGGCCGCGATGGCCCGGTTATCCGTCGGCCCGCCATTCGCACCCCGGCTCGTCCAGGCGCGCCACGCCTTCTCGCGCAGCGCGCGGCTCGGAGAGAACTGCAGGAAGGGCACGATAAGCGAGCGCGACAGCGTGACGACGGCACCTCCCTTGCCCTTTTCGTCCCCGGCGGAGCGGGCCGCCGACGCGAGGAAGTCGGGGAGCGCTTCGAGATCTTCTTGGGACAGAGACATCGACCAGTCACGCTCGTCGGCGAGAAGGTTCTGCGTGAACTGGGTTCCGAGGACCGCAAGCCGTTCCTTCACCACCTTAAGCCGGTCCGCCGCCTCGCCTTCAAGCCGAGCGCCGGACCGGACGAAGCCCCGATGCGTCAGCATCAGGACGCGCGTCTGCTCGTCGGTCAGCTCCAACTCGTTTCTGGCCTCCCACAGCGCCTCGATGCGTTGGAACAAGGGGCGGTTGGCGGTGATCTCGGACGAATAGACCGCAAGCTTGGGGCTGAAGGACCTCTGAAGCGCCTCGCGGGCGTCGTTCGAGGATGTCGAGGCAAGGACGTAGAACGCCGACATGACCTTCGACAACTTCCGGTCGGCAAGCTCCAGCGCTTCGATAGTATTACCGGAAGGACGGCGGCTCGGGGTTCGTCGCGATCTTCGCGATCCTTGCTCGGGCGTCCGTCAGCGCGGCCTCGAAAGCGGGGTCGAAATCCTCGTCTGCGATGCGGTCGAAGGGGGGAAGACCGAACGGAGTGGTCCAGTCGTCGAGAAGGGCATTCGTCATGAGAAACTCCTGTCCCCCATAGCTAGGAGGCGACGTGCCGATGATCCAGAGCTCAATTCCCGGTCCCGCATACCCGGCAGTCGCTGCGTCGCTTCACGCCGATGGTGCGGACCTCGGCATAGAGCGCGTCGTAGATCATCAGGCGACCTCGAAGCGGCTCGCCCGCCCGCGCGATCAGTTTGACCGTCTCGACGGCCATCATTGCCCCCAAGACACCCGGCAACGGTCCGAGGACCCCCCCCTCCGCGCAGGACGGAGCAAGGCCGCTCGCCGCAGGTTCAGGGAAGACGCAGGTATAGCAAGGCGCGTCGCGCGCGGGATCGAAGATACTGATCTGACCCTCCCACTGGCTGATGGCGGCCGAGACCAGGGGCTTGCCCAGGGCGACCGCGACCTCATTCACCAGATAGCGCGTGGCGACATCGTCCGTGCCGTCCAGGATTACGTCGTAGTCGTCGAAAAGCTCGGATGCGATGTCGCCGGTAAGGCGTCGGTGATACGGTCGGACCACGACATGCGGATTCTGCGCAAGCATCGCCTCCCGTGCGGAAAAGACCTTTGGCATCCCGACCCTCGCATCGGTGTGGATCACCTGCCGCTGGAGGTTGGAGTTGTCGACCACATCGTGGTCGATCACGCCGATGGTTCCCACGCCAGCCGCCGCGAGATACTGAAGCGCAGGCGCCCCTAGCCCGCCCGCGCCGATGACGAGGACGCGCGCCTCCTTCAGCCGCTTTTGCCCCGGACCGCCGATTTCGCGCAGGACGATGTGGCGGGCGTTGCGCTCCAATTCGGTCGACGTGGCATCGTGCGCCGGCGACACGGCGTCCGAGGCAGCGGGTCGTGCGCGGTTCCTGAGACGGCGAATCCAGGCCGCGTAGAGACCTGCGGCAGCGGCTGCCGCTCCGAAGATCAGCCAGACATCCGCGCTTCGGCCCGTTGCCAGCCGCAGAGGATGCTCGTCCGGCAATAGCAGGTGAAAGCCGAGGACAGCGACATAGAGCGCGATCATCAGGCCGATCCGGCGCGCGCGGGGCACCTTGAGGAACGCGCCGAGAACCCAGAGGGCGGCTGCCAGGGCGAGAACCAGTACCATCAGCGCCGCCCAGTGGAGCCGAAGCCGCCCGATCCCCTCGCCGTGTCCGACAGCGCTTCGGCAATCTCGAACCTTGCCTGCACCACGGGCGCGACAACGGCCTGTGCAATGCGGTCACCATGTCCAATGTGGACGGGCGCATCACCAAGATTGACCAGAATAACCCCAAGCGGCCCGCGATAGTCGCTGTCGACGGTGCCTGGCGCGTTCGGGATCGACAGGCCATGCTTCAGAGCGGCCCCCGACCGGGGACGGACCTGCAATTCGAAGCCGTTCGGCACCTCCACCATGAGGCCGGTCGGAACAAGCCGCCGTTCTCCGGGGCGAAGAGTCACGCCCGCGCGATCTTCGTCCGGAAAATTGGCGCGAAGAATCCGCTCCCGCCGCCCCTTCCGTCTCGTAGGCTGGCAGCGGCAGTGCCGTGTCGGCCCCCGGCAGCCAGTTCATCCGCACGACCGGGGTCATGCCAGCGCGTCGGCGATGCGAGCGGCGAGACGCCTCGCCACCTGCTCCTTGGTGGCGCGGGGCCAGGCTTCGGCCCCGGTGTCGTCGATGACGGTCACGGCGTTCTCGGTCCCGCCCATGATTCCGGTCGCGGGAGAAACGTCGTTCGCCACGATCCAGTCGCATCCCTTGCGAACGCGCTTGGCGGTGGCGTTGGCGACCACGTCGTCCGTCTCGGCGGCGAACCCGACTACGAGGCGGGGTCTGCCCTCACTCATCCGCGAAACCGTCGCCAGGATGTCCGGATTCTCGTCCAGCGAAAGCGAGGGCGGAGATCCGCTTCCGTCCTTCTTTATCTTCGACCCCGAGGACGAGGACACGCGCCAGTCCGCCACGGCCGCGGCAAAGATAGCGGCATCGGCGGGAAGAGCTGCCTCGACCGCTTTCAGCATCTCGCGCGCCGTCTCGACCCGGACGATCGAAGCGCCCGCTGGCGGTGGTGTCGTGGCGGGTCCGGTGATGAAGGTCACCTTCGCCCCAAGTCGGACGAGCGCCGCCCCTATGGCCGTTCCCTGCGCGCCGGACGAGCGATTGGCGATGTAGCGAACCGGGTCGATCGGTTCGTGCGTCGGCCCCGAGGTGACGAGAATGTGCCGGCCGGACAGCGGGCCATTCCCCAGCCTGGCGACGATCGCGTCGAGTATCGCCATCGGCTCTGCCATCCGTCCGGGTCCGTGTTCTCCACAGGCCATGTCGCCCTCGTCGGGACCGACGTGGGCGATACCGTCCGCCTTCAGCGTGGCGAAGTTTCGCTGGGTGGCGGCATGCAGCCACATCCGTACGTTCATCGCGGGCGCGATAAGCACCGGAGTGTCGGTCGCCATAAGCACGGTCGACGCAAGGTCGTCGGCGTGCCCCTGCGCCATCTTCGCCATCAGGTTCGCCGTGGCCGGGGCGACAACAAGCAGATCGGCGGAGCGCGACAATTCGATGTGGCCCATCTCGGCCTCGTCGGTCAGGTCGAAGAGGTCGGTGAAGACCTTCTCGGCGGCGAGGGCCGAGGCCGAGAGCGGGGTGACGAATTCCTGTGCCGCGCGGGTCAGGACCGGGGTCACCGATCCGCCTGCCTTGCGAATGAGACGGATCAACTCAAGCGACTTGTAGGCCGCGATGCCACCGCCGACGATCAGGAGTATGCGCTTGCCGTACAGCATGGGTCCGCCTTTCCGGACCCAGTGTTAGGGGGACGCATCAGCAGGGGCAAGATGCAGGGCAGAACTGCACGCTTCATGTGTCGGAGCGAAAAAAAGAGGCCGGCGTGAGCCGGCCGAGGGGGATACGAGGGATGTAAGCGTAATCAGACAAGAAATCCGTAGACTTCGCGGGATTGGGATTCGAGGTTCTTGCGCATCTTCGCGAAGGCCGCAGCCTCCAACTGGCGAACACGCTCTTTCGACAGTCCAAGCTCGGCACCGAGGCTTTCGAGCGTGCGGGGATCTTCGCGAAGCTTCCGCTCGCGGACGATGAAGCGCTCGCGATCGTTCAGCGCCGAGAGGGCGTGCACCAGCCAACTCCGCAAAGTCTGAATATCGCGAGTCTGTTCGACCGTCTCGGCTTGCCGCGCGGTCTCATCCTCCAGCGTCTCGATCCACTCGCGCCCCTCGTCGTCAGCGGACTGGGTCGCGTTCAGCGAAAAGTCGGAGCCCGAAAGGCGCCCTTCCATCATCTCGACATCGTGAAGCGGGACGCCAACTTCCTTGGCGATCATTTCGCGCATCCGGTGGCGGTCGGGCAGATCTCCGCGACCTGCCGCCTCTCGCTCGATGCGGGCCTGAACACGGCGCATGTTGAAGAAAAGGGACTTCTGCGACGACGTCGATCCGGTGCGCACCATCGACCAGTTGCGCATGACGTAGTCCTGGATCGAGGCTTTGATCCACCACACGGCGTAGGTCGAGAAACGCACACCACGATCGGGGTCGAATTTTTCGGCCGCCTTCATGAGACCGAGACCGGCCTCTTGAATGAGATCGTTCATAGGAGCCCCATAACGGCGGAACTTTGCGGCCATCGAAATGGCAAGCCGCATATAGGCATTGATGAGGCGGTGAAGGGCTTCCACGTCGTGTTCATCACGCCAGGCGTAAGCGAGCCGAAGCTCGGTTTCGGCATCGAGAAGCTCGGCCTTCATGGCCTTGCGCGACAGCGACTGGTCTATCGTTGTATCCATGGCGCTCTCCTTGATTGCCTTCTCGTTACGACACTGGCTCTCAGTCGGATCAATTCGCCGGAGCGGCATCGGTTCCACGTCAGGGTCGATCTACGACGAAAGAACGAGTTTCTGGCGGGACGCACGGGCATCCGTCTCTGCCTCGGATCAACGTTAATCCGGCCTTAACGGCGAACGCCGACAACTTGGGCGAAACCGGTCGGGACAGCATGGTCGCCCAAACCTACACCGTCGCCTTCGAAGGCATCGACGCCCGGCTGGTGCAGGTTCAGTGCGCATTGTCGCCGGGCGTTCCGCACTTCTCGCTGGTCGGCTTGCCCGACAAGGCCGTCAGCGAGGCGAAAGAGCGTGTGCGCGCGGCTCTCAACACCCTCTCGATCGCGCTTCCACCACGACGGATCACCATCAATCTCTCACCGGCCGACCTGCCGAAGGAAGGGTCGCATTTCGACCTTCCCATTGCGCTCGCACTTTTGGCGGCCATCGGCATCCTGCCAACCGACGCTGTCGAGGGACTGGTGTCGCTTGGGGAGTTGTCGCTCGACGGGATGCTGGTCCCCGTGGCGGGAGCACTTCCGGCGGCGCTTGCCGCTGCAGAAGCCGGGCGCAGCCTGCTCTGCCCCGAGGCTTCAGGCGCCGAAGCGGCTTGGGTCGGTGACACACCCGTCGTGGCTCCGCGGGATCTGGGCGCAGCTATCCAGCACCTGACGGGCGCGCGACCGATCGACATCAGCGTACCGGGCGAAGTCTCGGCGCAACCGGCCGGTCGCGACCTGTCAGAAGTGAAGGGTCAGGAGCGGGCAAAGCGGGCGCTGGAAATCGCCGCCGCCGGGCGCCACCACATGTTGCTTGTCGGACCGCCCGGGTCCGGCAAGTCGATGCTCGCGGCGCGTCTCCCCGGCATCCTGCCCGATCTCAGCCCCGAAGAGGCGCTCCAGACCTCCATGGTGCATTCACTTGCGGGACTAATTCAGGACGGCGGCATCTCGCGCCGGCGTCCCTTTCGCGCGCCGCACCACACCGCGTCGATGGCCGCCATAGTCGGCGGCGGTAAAGGTGCCAAGCCGGGCGAAATCAGCCTCGCCCACAATGGCGTCCTCTTCATGGACGAGTTCCCCGAGTACACCCGAGGTGTGCTCGAAACGCTGCGCCAGCCGATCGAGACGGGCGACGTCGTGGTCGCCCGCGCCAACGCGCATGTGCGATACCCTTGCCGCTTCCTGCTGATCGCCGCGGCAAACCCCTGCAAGTGTGGACACCTTGCCGACGCCGCCCGCGCCTGCAACCGCGCGCCGAACTGCGGCGAGGACTACATGGGTCGAATCTCGGGGCCTCTGATGGATCGGTTCGATCTGAGGGTCGATGTGCCGCCCGTGTCCTTCCAGGACCTCGACTTGCCCTCCGACGGCGAACCTTCTGCCGTGATTGCCCGTCGCGTCGCCGCGGCACGGGCCGCACAGGCCCGGCGCTTCGCGGATCATCCCGAGGTCACCGTCAACGCCGATGCCGAGGGAACGCTGCTTGAAGCCGTCGCGACACCTGATCCCGAGGGGCGCGCCCTCTTGCTGACTGCGGCTGAGCGGGTCGGCCTCTCGGCGCGGGGCTATCACCGGGTCATCCGCGTCGCCCGGACCATCGCCGACCTTGACGGCAGCGACGACGTCCGCAAGCCTCACGTGGCCGAAGCGATCAGTTTCCGGATCCCGAACGCGGCGGGCTGAGCCGGGTCTCGACAAAGGTTGCGACGTGCCGAAGCGCCTCGCGCGCTTCCGGCACCCAGCCATCGAGCATCTGCCACACGTGCGGAGCGTCCGGCCATGTCTCGACCGTCACGTCCGTACCTGCCTCGCGCAAGCGCTCAGCCAGGCGTAGCGTGTCATCGCGCAGGATCTCGGTCTCGCTGACCTGTAGGAGGACGGGCGCCCCATTGCCGGCCTTGGCGAAGAGGGGCGACACCCGAGGGTCCGAGGGATCGGCGTCCGCCAGCACGAGGTTGACAAGCTCGCCCGCCCGATCGGCCGGAAGCAGGGAGTCGTGCTCGGCGTTTTCTTTCAGGGACGGGCCATTGAGCGAAAGGTCCGTCCACGGCGAGAAGGCAAAGGCGCCACGCGGCGCATCCTGCGGGTCGAGTGCGGCGCAAACGGCGAGCGCCAGGCCGCCACCTGCACTGTCGCCTCCGATGATCCAAGGCGTGCCCCTGAGAGCGCGTGCCGCGCTTAAGGCGTCCTGGAAGGCCGCCGGAAAGGGATGCTCCGGCGCGAGACGGTAGTCCGGCATCAGTACGCGCCGCCCGCTGAGGTCCGCCAGACGCGCCATCATCGCCCGGTGCGTGCGCGAACTCCCGGCCACATAGCCGCCGCCGTGAAGAAAGAGGATTACACCCTCGCCAGTCAGTCGCCTGGGGCAGATCTCAAGCGTGGGCACGCCCCCGAGGTCGATCCTGTGCTCGTCGTGACGCGGGCCGTGCAGGAAGATGCGGCAGGCCAACTCGAGGTCACGCCGCGCCGCCTCGGGGGTCCTGGTGCGAGCCAGGAGTGGACGCACGACCCGCCGCAGCACGCGATTCAGGATCGCGAGCCGCAGGCTTATTCGCCGCGCGTCATCCTGCGAGGCGGGCTTCAATGGCATCCCAGATCGAGCCGGCGGCGTTGATCCCGTCGAACCGCTCCAGTTCCTGAAGTCCCGTGGGCGAGGTCACGTTGATCTCGGTCAGGTAGTCGCCGATCACGTCGATGCCGACGAAGACCTGCCCCTTTTCCCGCAGAAGCGGCCCGATGGCGGCGCAGATATCCTTGTCCCGCGCCGTCAGTCCAACCTTCACGGCCTTGCCGCCGACATGGAGGTTCGACCGCGTCTCACCCTCGGGAGGGATGCGGTTGATGGCGCCGATGGGTTCACCGTCCACCAGGATGATGCGCTTGTCGCCGTTGGACACGTCGGGGATGAACTTCTGCGCGATCAGGGGTTCGCGGGTCATGCTGGCGAAAAGCTCGTGCAGCGAAACGAGGTTGCGATCATCGGGCGTCATACGGAAGACGCCCGCGCCGCCGTTGCCATAGAGCGGCTTCAGGATGATGTCGCCGTGCGCCTTGCGGAAGGCGCGGATCGCGTCGAGGTCGCGGGCGATCATCGTGGGCGGGGTCAGACCGGGAAACTGAAGGACGAGGAGCTTCTCGGGGAAATTCCGCACCCAGAAAGGATCGTTCACAACGAGCGTGCGACCCCCGATCCGCTCGAGGATGTGGGTCGTCGTGATGTAACCCATGTCGAAGGGCGGATCCTGTCGCAGCCAGACCACGTCAAACGTCGCAAGGTCGACCGTCGCCTCCTGGCCGAGGGTGAAGTGGTTTCCCTTCTCCCGACGAACCGTCAGGGGCCAGCCGCGCGCGGTCACGCGGCCTTCGTTCCATGCAAGCTTGTCGGGGTGGTAATAGAACAACTCTGCCCCGCGCGACTGTGCTTCCTCGGCAAGACGGAACGTGGAATCGGCGTCGATGTTGATCGAGCCGATCGGGTCCATCTGGATGGCGACCTTCATTGCGTGTCCCCCTAGGTGCGCGGCTGTTTTCGCGCAGGACGTGGCGAAGGGCAATCGGGGAATGGGTTCAAGTCAGCGAGACGTTCTCGACGACGACGATCCGTCCCATGCGATCCACGAGCGCAAGATCGACTCGGGCGCAGGCAAGGCCGCCCTCGTGGGTGGCGAGCCAGGCTTCGGCCGACGAGCAGATGCGGGCGAGTTGGGTGCCCGAAAGACGCAGGGCGGCTTCGTCGTGCGTCTCCGCCTTCTTGACCTCGACGAAGACAATGTCGTCGCCCTGCACGCAGACGAGGTCGATCTCGCCACCGGGCCCTCGCCATCGTCGCGCGACGACTTTGCACCCTAACTCTTCGTAGTACCGGGCCACCCCGTCTTCGGCGGCGATCCCGTCCTCATAGCTCGCGCGCCCGGTTTGGCGCCGTGCGTCGAGAGGAGGGGGAAGGATGTCGAACGACATGCGAGCAAGGTGGCGCACAAGGCTTTACGCCGTGCTAATCCAAGTCGAATCCCAGCCCCATCTGATAGAGATCGCGCCGAGATACACCGAAACGGTCGGCCACCTCGCGCGCGGCCTCCTTCAAGGGCTTTGACGCCAGCGCCTCCTTCAGGGCACCGGCAAGATCCTCCTCCGAGGCTTCGGTCGTGCCCTCGCCAATGCAAAGCACGATCTCGCCTCGCGGCGGATCGGCTACGGCTCCTTCCGCCAAGCTGTCCAGCGTTCCGCGCCGCGTCTCCTCGAACTTCTTCGTTATCTCCCGGCAGAGCGCGGCCGGGCGGCTTCCGCCCAGCACCTCGACCGCGGCTGCAAGTGTCGCGGCGACGCGTTTCGGACTTTCGTAGAGGACGAGCGTCCCCGGTGCCTCCGACAGCTCCGCAAGGAAGCGGCGACGTGCTCCAGCGGCGCTGGGAGGAAACCCGGCGAAGGTGAACCGATCCGACGGCAAGCCAGCGATGGTCAAGGCCGCCACGACCGCCGAAGGCCCTGGCGCCGTCGTCACGGGAAGACCTTCCGCGATGGCGGCGCGCGCAAGCACGAATCCCGGATCGGCGACCAGAGGCGTTCCCGCCTCGGAGGCATAGGCGACCGAACGGCCCTCCCGGAGAAAGGCCAGGAGACGCGGCCGCGCTTCGGGGCCATTGTGGTCGTGGTAGGCGACGATCCGCCGCCCGCCAAGCGGGATGCCGTGGATCTCCATCAGGTGGCGCAGGGTCCGCGTGTCCTCGGCGGCAAGCACCTCGGCGTCGCGCAGGATGTCCAGCGCGCGCAGGGTGATGTCCCTGGCATTGCCAAGGGGGGTCGCGACGAAGTAGAGACCCGGCGCAAGGACGGCCCGCCCGTCACCGGCACTCACCGCCTTGCCCGCGATTTACTTGGCCCTGGGTTTTGCATAGGGTCGCGCCGTCCTGTATCCGCCCGAGGAGAGAAAGCCGATGGTCGCCCTTTTGACGCTCCGCCGCAAGGTTCTGACCGCGCTAGGCGCCGTTGTGGCGCTTGCGGTTCTATCCGCCTGCGACGTCAACATGTCGGGTGGCGGCGGCGGTCCGATCCTCAACAACACGCGGGCGGTCCCGGTTGCGCTGCTGATTCCCAAGTCGTCGCCGAACGGCGCGGCCGTGGCGCAGTCGCTTGAAAACGCGGCCAGGCTTGCCGTTCAGGATCTGGGCGACCGCGTCGATATCGACCTCAAGGTTTATGACACGGCGGGCACGCCGGCGGGCGCGGCTGCGGCTGCCAGGCAAGCGCTGGACGACGGCGCGCAGATCTTCCTCGGCCCCCTCTTCGCCGAGGCGGCGAACGCCGCGGGCCAGGTCGCCGCATCGAAGGGCATCAACGTCCTCAGCTTCTCGAACAACGCCACGATCGCGGGCGGAAACGTCTATATCCTCGGCACGACCTTCCAGAACACGGCGGACCGTCTGGTCAGCCACGCCGCGCGTGCCGGCAAGGGCTCGATCTTCGTCGTGCATGCGCAGGACCCGGCCGAAGTGCAGGGCGCCGACGCCATCCGCCGCGCCGCTTCGGCAAGCGGGGCGCGTATTGCGGGCGTGGCCTCCTTCCCGCTGTCGCAACAGGGCGTCATCGACACCATCCCGTCCATCGCATCGCAGTACCGTTCATCGGGGGCGACCTCGGTCTTCCTCACGTCCGGGAACTCCGGCGCCCTGCCGTTCCTTGCAGAGCTTCTGCCCGAGAACGGCATGGACGCGGCCTCGGCGCAGCTCATCGGCCTCCAGCGCCTCGACGTGCCGTCCAGCGCGCTGTCGCTGAAGGGCCTGCAGGGTGCGTGGTTCGCGACGCCTTCGCCGGCGCTCGTCCAGCAGTTCAACTCGCGCTACGCGGCAGCCTACGGCTCGCAGCCGAACCCGGTCGCAGGACTTGCCTACGACGGGCTGGCGGCAATCGGCGCGCTTCTCGCACAGGGACGGTCTGACGCTCTGACAGGGTCCGCCCTGACGCAGGGCGCGGGATTTGCGGGCGTCTACGGTCCCTTCCGTTTTCTTGGCGATGGTACGAACGAACGGGGCCTCGCGGTCGCGCAAATCCAGAACAATCAGGTGATCGTGATTGACCCCGCCCCGAGAAGCTTTGGCGGCGCCGGCTTCTAGGCCCGCGGACGCTCCGGACCCGCACGGGTTCGACCGGATCGGCCTGACCCCCGTCGGCATCTTCGACGGCGAGACGGCGTTCGAAGCCATTCGCACCGAGTCGCACGGAGGCTCGGCCAAGGACGTGCGCGCTGCGGCCGTCTCAGTCCTTCGAGACCGGATCAGCGCCGGGCGCGAGGCCATCGCCGCCGCGCTTGAAGCTCATCCGCTTCAGTCCCGCCCAGCCACGCGGGCCTACTGCTACCTGACAGACGGCGTGGTTCAGACGGTTTTCCGCGCAGCCGAAGCCTGGCTGCACCCGAACCCGAACCCGACCGAGGGCGAGCGCCTGGCGCTACTTGCGGTCGGCGGCTACGGGCGGGGAGAAATGGCGCCGTTCTCGGACGTAGATCTTCTGTTCGTGATGCCCTGGAAGGTCACGCCCTGGGCCGAGAGCCTGATCGAGAGCATGCTCTACATTTTCTGGGATCTGCACCTGAAGGTCGGCCATGCGACGCGCAGCATCAAGGAATGCGTGAGGCTTGGACGCGAGGATTTCACCATCCGCACCGCGCTTCTGGAGCATCGCTACATCATCGGCGACACCAGTCTCGCCGCCGAATTCGACCGCAAGCTTCGCTCGGACCTGTTCCGGAACACCGCGCCGGAATTCGTCGAGGCGAAGCTTGTCGAAAGGGCCGCGCGGCACCAGAAGCAGGGCGGCCAGCGCTACATGGTCGAGCCGAACGTGAAAGAGGGCAAGGGTGGTCTGCGCGACCTCCAGACCCTGTTCTGGATCGGCAAGTACATTCATGGCGTTCAGGACGCCGCCGAACTCGTCCGCCCCGGCCTCTTCACCCACGAGGAATACCAGCGCTTCCTCGCGGCCGAGACCTTCCTGATGGCCGTGCGCTGCCACCTGCACCTCATCGCCGGCCGCGCCGTCGAGCAGCTTGCCTTCGATATGCAGGTCGAAGTGGCGGACCGCATGGGCTACGAGGACAAGGGCGGTCGGCGCGCGGTCGAGCATTTCATGCAGGACTACTTCCGCCATGCCACGGAGGTGGGAGAGTTGACGCGCATCTTCCTGACCGCGCTCGAAGCGCAGCATGTCAGGACCGCGCCGTCCTTCACATCGCTCTTCCGTCGCAAGCGGACGTTGAAGCCGGGATATGCCCTCAAGCATAACCGCCTCGCCATCGCCGACGACCGGGCTTTCCTGGCCGACAAGCTCAACCTTTTGCGTCTGTTCGAGGAAGCGCTGCGGACGGGCTACCTGATCCACCCAGACGCGATGCGCCTGGTGCGGGCCAACCTGCACCTCATCGATGACGAGATGCGCGCCTGGCCCGAAGCCAACGCGATCTTCATGGACCTGCTCCTGAAGCACGGAAACCCCGAGCGGTCGCTTCGGCGCATGAACGAGCTTGGCGTGCTCGGAGCCTTCATCCCCGAATTCGCACCCGTCGTCGCGATGATGCAGTTCAACATGTACCACCACTACACGGTGGACGAGCACACCATCCAATGCATCTCGACCCTCGCCCAGATCGAGCGGGGAGAGCTTCTGGAAGAACTGCCGATCGCCAGCCGCATCCTGAAGGAAGGCGTGAACCGCAAGGTTCTCTACGTCGCACTCTTCCTTCACGACACCGGCAAGGGACGGGACGAGGACCACTCGGTGCTCGGCGCACAGATCGCGCGAAAGGTCGCGCCGCGGCTCGGGCTGAAGAAGGACGAGGCCGAGCAGGTGGAGTGGCTTGTGCGCTACCACCTCCTCATGTCCGACATGGCCCAGAAGCGCGATCTCTCCGAGCCCCGGACGGTGCGGGACTTCGCGAAAGCCGTGAAGTCGACCAAACGGCTCGATCTGTTGACGGTCCTGACCGTCTGCGACATCCGTGGCGTCGGACCCGGCGTCTGGAACAACTGGAAAGCACAGCTTCTGCGTGACCTTTACCGGCAGACCTCCACGGCGCTTGAGCACGGGCTAGAGGCGGTGAACCGGGAAAGCGCCGAGGCCGAGGCGAAGAAGGCGCTGCGTGCGGCGTTATCCGACTGGGACGCGAAGGCCCTGCGTCACGAGACGTCGCGCCACTATGGCCCCTACTGGCAGGGGCTGCCGGGCGAGACGCACATCGTCTTCGCGCGGCTTCTCAACGGGATCGAGGACCACCAGATCCAGATCGACGTGAACCAGGACGAGGACCGCGACGCGACGCGGGTCTGCTTTGCCCTGGCCGACCATCCCGGCATCTTCTCGCGGCTGGCGGGAGCGCTTGCTCTCGTCGGGGCGAACGTCGTCGATGCGCGCACCTACACCTCGTCCGACGGCTATGCGACCGCCGTATTCTGGATCCAGGACACCGACGGGCACCCCTACGAGTCGGTTCGCCTGCCGCGCCTGAGAGCGATGATCCAAAAGACGCTTCACGGCGAGGTCCTGCCGCGCAAGTCTCTGGCCGACAAGGACCGGATCAAGAAGCGCGAGCGCGCCTTCCGTGTGCCGACGTCCATCACCTTCGACAACGACGGATCCGAGATCTACACGATCATCGAGGTGGACACCCGGGACCGCCCCGGCCTGCTCTACGATCTCACCCGGACAATGGCCGAGGCCAACGTCTATATCGCCTCGGCCGTCATCGCGACCTATGGCGAACAGGTCGTGGATACCTTCTACGTCAAGGACATGTTCGGTTTGAAGTATCACACCCAGTCTAAGCAGAAGTCGCTGGAAAAGCGTCTGCGCGAGGCCATCGAGGCTGGCGCGGCGCGGGCGCGCGCGGAATGAGCGTGGCGGTGTGAGCGCCATCCGTCTCGTCTCGGGTGTGATGACCGTCGGCGCATGGACCCTCGCTTCGCGGGTCCTGGGCTTCGCCCGCGACATCCTGATTGCAGCCTGGCTCGGAACCGGTCCGGTCGCCGAGGCCTTCCTCGTCGCTTTCGCTCTGCCGAACATGTTTCGCCGCTTCTTCGCCGAGGGCGCGTTCAACATGGCCTTCGTGCCGCTCTTCTCGAAGAAGCTCGAGGCCGGCACGGATGCTGAAGGGTTCGCGCGTGACGCCTTTTCAGGACTGGCGACCATCCTGGTCGTCCTCACGATCCTCGCCACGATCTTCATGCCCTGGCTCGTCCTTGCCATGGCCTCGGGCTTTGCGGGCGACGAACGGCTGCCGATCGCCGTCACACTCGGGCGGATCGTCTTTCCCTATATCCTCTTCATCTCTCTCGCAGCGCTGCTCTCGGGCATCCTGAACGCGTCGGGCCGCTTCGTCGCAGCCGCCGCCGCGCCCGTGCTGCTCAACATCATCCTCATCGGAAGCCTTCTGGCGGCCGAACACGTCTTCGCGGACTTCAGCGTCATCGATGCCGCCGAGGCGGGTGCGACCCACGGCACGCTCCTCGCCTTCGGGGTCATCATCGCGGGAGTTGCGCAGATGGCGATGGTCTGGATCGCCGTCCGCCGAGCCGGCTTCGACCTGAGACCGAAGCGGCCCGTTTGGACGCCCGACCTCAAGCGTCTCGCCCTCATTGCCGGGCCGGCGATGCTCGCGGGCGGGGTGGTGCAGATCAACCTTCTCGTCGGACGACAGGTCGCCAGCTTCTTCGACGGCGCCATCGCCTGGCTGTCCTACGCCGACCGGCTCTACCAGCTTCCTCTCGGCGTGGTGGGCATCGCCATCGGCATCGTCCTTCTCCCCGACCTGTCGCGTCGCCTTCAGGCTGGCGACACCGAGGGCGGAAGCCACGCCCTGTCGCGCGCGGCCGAGATGTCGCTGGCGCTGGCGGTCCCCGCTGCCGTCGCGTTGGTCGCAATACCCGGCGTCCTCGTCCGAGTCCTGTTCGAGCGTGGGGCTTTCGATGCGGCGGACACCCAGGCCACCGCTCTGATCTGCGCCATCTACGGACTGGGCCTGCCTGCCTTCGTTCTCCAGAAGGTGCTGCAACCCCTCTATTTCGCCCGCGAGGACACGCGTCGGCCCTTCTACTACGCCCTCGTCGCCTTAGTCGTGAACGCCGGCGTCGCCGTCGGCCTCGTCGCCGGTCATCGGCTACCTTGCAGCCGCTCTCGGCACTACGCTCGCGGGATGGGCGATGCTGTTTCTACTCTGGCACGGGGCGCGGGACATGGGCGATGCGGCGCGCTTCGACGCGAAAGCCAAGGCGCGCTTCGGTCGCATCGTCGTTGCGGCGCTCGTGATGGGCGTGGCGCTCTGGGGCCTAGACGCGGCCTTGACGCCGATGACCACCGGACGGGGTATCTCCAAGGCCGTGGGCCTGATCCTTCTCTGTGTCGGAGGTGCGCTGGTCTATGCGGCTGCGGCCGTGGGTCTTGGCGCGTTCTCGATCGCCGAACTCAAGTCCGCCTTCCGCCGTCAGCGCTGACGCAGGCGTGCAAAGATCCGCGCGAAGGCGCCGGGCGACAGGAACGGCGTGACCAGCAGGCCGGTGCCGAACCCCGCCAATTCGGCGATCCAGTCGAGCCCGACGTCGTAGATCACTCCGAAGATCAACTGGAGCCCAAGCAGGAAGCCGATCAGGGAGAAGGCGCGATACTGGTTCTCTCCCCTGGCTCCGTACCCGACCCACAAAAGGAAGGTGTAGGCGCCGATCAGACCGTAGACTGCCGGGTAACCTCCGACGAGCGGGCGGGCCTCGCCGGTCAGGGAATAGAACAGCGCGCCCACGATGGCCGAAGCGAAGAACACGACCAGGACAGCCACGTTGCCGAAGACCTCGCCCACCAGCTTGCCGAGTGCCAGCAGGAAGACGATCACAAAGATCGCGTGCGTGAACGAGCCATGGACGAAGGGATAAGTCACGAAGCGCAGCATCTCGGGCGACGTCCAGCGCCCGGTTTCCAACAGCCAGTCCAGCAGGGGCGGAAACACCGACCAGTCCTGGATCGCCTCCGAGCGCCATCCAATGGCCTCCGGCCCGCCGACAAGACCGCGACCGCCCAGGAACATCAGCGCCTCGGCCGAAAAGATGGCCAGCGCCAGCGCCACCACAGCAGGCGGCAGGGCATTCATCAGAGGTTGAGAAAAATCTTCGTCCTGCATCGCCGCCTCGTCCGCCTCCGGGGCTTCCTTGACGGCCCCGCCCCCCGTGGGTAAGCCGCGCGGACGTGAAGATCCAGAGGACCGATCCATGACACAGGCGCAGTTCACCCCGCGCGTCTTCTCGGGCATCCAGCCGTCGGGCGGCCTGACGCTTGGGAACTACCTCGGCGCGCTCAAGCGTTTCGTCGAGATGCAGGACGCCGGGACGCACGAGTGCATCTACTGCATGGTCGACCTTCACGCGATCACCGTCTGGCAGAACCCGGACGACCTGCGCCGCCAGACCCGCGAGGCTGCCGCGGCCTTCATGGCGGCGGGCGTCGATCCGGCGCGGTCCATCCTCTTCAACCAGAGCCAGGTTCCCGCTCACGCCGAGCTTGCGTGGATCTTCAATTGTGTCGCCCGAATGGGCTGGATGGGCCGCATGACCCAATGGAAGGACAAGGCCGGCAAGAACAGCGAGAACGCCTCGCTCGGCCTCTTCGCCTATCCCGCGCTGATGGCCGCCGACATCCTGGCCTACCACGCGACCCATGTGCCCGTGGGCGAGGACCAGAAGCAGCATCTCGAGCTGACGCGCGACATCGCGGCGAAGTTCAACCACGACTACGGCGTCGACTTCTTTCCGATCACCGAGCCTGTCATCGAAGGGCCTGCCACGCGCGTGATGAGCCTGCGCGACGGCACGAAGAAGATGTCTAAATCCGATCCCTCGGACATGAGCCGCATCAACCTCTCGGACGACGCCGACACCATCTCGCAGAAGTTCCGAAAGGCGCGGACCGACCCCGAACCCCTGCCTGCGAGTTATGCTGAACTTAGGAACCGTCCCGAAGCGCGGAATCTCGTCGACATCTACGCCGCGCTCTCGGGCCGCACCACGGACGACGTCATGGCCGAGCACGGCGGCGCAGGCTGGGGCCAGTTCAAACCCGCGCTCGCGGATGTGGCTGTCGAGACGCTTGCCCCGATAACAGGCGAGATGACGCGGTTGCTGTCGGATCCGGGCGAGATCGACAGCATTCTCGGCAAGGGAGCGGCGCGTGCACGCGAGATCGCAACGCCCATCCTCGACCGCACCCACGAGATAGTGGGGATGATCCGTTCGTGCTGAGCCCGCGATTCGGCGCCTTCCACCGCTAAGGACCGCCTTCGTCGCGAAACCGCCACAGTTTTTGGCAGCATCGTTTCGACCCCAGAAACAATGCATCCCGCATGACTGGGACCGTTACATTTTTAACCCAGCCCAGGGCGGATTGCGGCCGAAATGGGTGGACCTTGCCACAAAGGTCTTGTCCCATGAAAAGCGGCGGGTCTATCAAGCCCTTGATTTTTCTCAGTAGGGAGAGTGACGATGGCAAGCAACGACCTTTTGAAGACTGGCGCAGCGGCAATTGCCCTCGCTTTCATGGCGGTCTCGGCTTCTGCTGCCACGGTCAACATCGCCACTGACGAAGGCGATCTTCACGTCACCCAGAACGGCTTCGACACCAACACCAGCGTGGACGGCGACGAGATCGACGGCATGACCGTCATCGCGACCTATGTCGGCGGTGTCACCGAAACGCTGACGTGGGGCACCATCTCGGGCCTCCTTGGCGGCGTGTCGGGCACAGGCCTCGATCTGTCCTTCTCGACTGGCAGTTTCAGCCTCATCACCTCGATGAACCTCGCCTCGCTCGAGTTGAACGCGGCGACGGGTAACGCCGTCTTCGACATCCTGTCGGGCATCAACGACGGCACGCGCGGCGACACACTCGGCACGAAGATCGGCTATGGATATTCGACCACGGGCGGCGACGCTCTGGACGGCACCATCGGCGTGACCTACCTCGACGGCGTGATCCGCGAAGGACTTGCGCGCGGCACCGACATCTTCACCCGCATGGTCGTCGACTACACCGGCCTGACGGGCGGCGGTCTTCTGGGAACGACGCTCTTCCGGACCGACCTCGACAACCTGGCGGTCGCGGGCGACATCGCGCCGGTCGAAACACCCGATGTGTCCGAAGTCCCGCTTCCCGCGGGTATGCCCCTCCTCCTGGCCGGTCTCGGCGTCCTCGGCTTCGTCCGCCGCAAGCGCGCCTGACCCCACCCGAACCTCTCACGTAGCGACGGCGGGGCATTGCCCCGCCGTTTCGCGTTCAAGGCCCCATTTACCTCGCACGTCCCGGCGGATAGACCGGGCGCCAACTGCGAGGTGACACGATGGCCAACGACCTGACCAACAGCTACAAGACCGGCCCGGACGAGAATGGCCGCTTCGGCATCTTCGGCGGACGCTTCGTGTCCGAGACGCTGATGCCGCTGATCCTCGACCTCGAGGCCGAGTACGAACGCGCCAAGACCGACGACAGCTTCTGGGCCGAGATGGACTTCCTCTGGAAGCACTACGTCGGCCGACCCTCGCCGCTTTATTTCGCGGAACGGCTCACCGAGCACCTCGGCGGCGCCAAGGTCTACATGAAGCGCGACGAGCTGAACCACACCGGCGCACACAAGATCAACAATGTCCTCGGCCAGATCATCCTCGCCCGCCGCATGGGCAAGACCCGCATCATCGCCGAGACGGGCGCGGGCCAGCACGGTGTCGCCACGGCGACGGTCTGCGCCAAGTTCGGCCTGAAGTGCGTCGTCTACATGGGCGCGCACGACGTCGAGCGGCAGAAGCCGAACGTCTTCCGCATGAAGCTTCTGGGCGCCGAGGTGATCCCGGTGACAAGCGGACGTGGGACGCTCAAGGACGCGATGAATGACGCTCTGCGGGATTGGGTGACGAACGTCCGCGACACCTTCTATTGCATCGGCACGGTCGCCGGTCCGCACCCCTATCCGGCAATGGTCCGCGACTTCCAGTCGATCATCGGCAAGGAAGCGAAAGAGCAGATGATGGAGGCCGAGGGCCGCCTGCCCGACACCATCATCGCCGCCATCGGCGGAGGCTCGAACGCCATGGGCCTCTTCTTCCCCTTCCTCGACGACAAGGAGGTCCGGATCATCGGCGTCGAAGCCGGCGGCAAGGGCGTCAACGAGAAGATGGAGCACTGCGCCTCGCTGACCGGCGGACGTCCCGGCGTCCTGCACGGGAACCGGACGTATCTTCTCCAGGACGAGGATGGGCAGATCCTCGAAGGGTTCTCGATTTCGGCCGGGCTCGACTATCCGGGCATCGGTCCCGAACATTCCTGGCTGCACGAGGTCGGGCGGGCGGAATATGTCGCCATCACGGACGCCGAAGCGCTCGAAGCCTTCAAGCTTTGCTGCGAGATGGAAGGCATCATCCCTGCCCTCGAGCCGTCGCACGCCCTCGCGCATGTGATGAAAATCGCGCCCGACCTGCCGTCCGATCACATCATCTGCATGAACATGTGCGGACGGGGCGACAAGGACATCTTCACCGTCGCGCGCGCGCTCGGCTGGGACATGGGACAGCTCTGAGGGTCAGACCGCCCGGCTGTGGACCCTCGACTTGACGCGCTTCGAAAGTTCGCGCGCCGAGGCCTCGATCCCGAAAAGTTTGCTTTGCAGCCGCGACCGGATCGGAAGGGCGCGCGCCTTTTCGCGAGCAACCCAGAATCTCGTCCGCGACGCGTTCCAGCATTTCGGTATTGCGGGTGGCAAGCCGGATGTTCGCTGTCTGACCGTTCATCACCAGACGCAACTCGCGCGTCTCGCTGTCCACCTCGATGCGCTCGATAGCCGTCAGGGGACAGACACGGTGCCGGACGAAGACGCCCTTGGCGTCGACCGACCCCAAACGGACTTCTCCCGACGCGCGGTCGATCTGAAGCGCGTTCTTCGGTCCGCGCCGTGCCAGACGACGCAGGAAAACGCCCGCCGCGATAAGGGCCAAGACAACTCCGGCCTCCATCGCAAGGCCCTCGCTGCGCGGAATGAGGATCAATGCCACCAACGGGGGAAGCATGACGAGGGAGGCGAAAATGAGGAAGACGATGCTGGCGAAGTAGAGAGCATAGTCGACAGGCCCCTTGCGGGGAGTCGCCTCGCTGACCGAGATGCCCCACTCCGTTTCCAGGCTGATCAAATCTTTACTCGCACGCATAGGACTCTCCCGCTAACGCACAGACGTTAAGCTTAAATTCAGTCTAAATTTTGACGGTGGCCGGATCGCTTACCGGGTGGCTGCGCCGCGCGTCAGCTGGATGATGTCGAAGCGGCTTTCCAGGATCGGGTCGGGAAGAAGAAGTCTTGCGCGTCTGGGACCGGTCTGCTCGAAAAGCCCCACCATCGCGACCGTCTGTCCCGGCTCGACGGGCTCCTGGCTATCGGGCGGCAGTCCGGCGTAGTCGGTCGCAGGGCCGTCCGATGTGTAGGCGACTCCAGTGAAGACGATACCGCCCTCGTCCTCTTCCAGCGTCCCCCAGAAGCGCTGCGATCCCGTGACCTTCTCTATACGCCAACCCGACTGCATGTCCTCGATCCGGCAGGCGAAGTCCGGGTAAACGACCAGAGGCACCAGGTCGCCCATCTTCAGCCAGCGGCAGCGCCAATCGCCTTCAAGACCCTCGGGTGCTCCCGCTTCGCCTTCCAAGGCCTCGACGAGGACCGCGATGTCGCCCGGTGCCCCGGCGGCAAAGGCGCCTCGCAGGGTCGAGCCGAGAAGGGCGTCGAGATCGGCCAGCCGCGCCTGGTCCAACTGTCGAACCTGATCGGCGAAGGCCGGCGAGGCCAGGAAGAGCATCGCGGCGACAACCGCTGGCTTCACCGGCGCCCCTCCCAAAGCCACGCCCCTATGGCCAGCATCGACGCGATCAGCAGCATCGCCCATGCCGGCAGCAGCGGCGAAACACGGATGTCCGCGGTCAGATAGGCCTCACGCGGGGTGATCCCGATCCATCCTCGCCCGGTCGCAGCGCGACCCTCGCGCGTCCGGCGGATGTCGGGGATGCCGTCGGCAACGCGGTGAATGCCCCCCGAAGTCGCAGCCACGGCCTCGGCAAGCACGTCCGATGTCGCCAGCGTCTCCTCGAATTCCTTCGGGGCGGCGGGCCCGAGGGCGACGACGCTTTCCATGTCGCCTTCCTTGAGGCGATAGAGACCCATCTCCGGGCCGGTCCAGTCGGCCGAGAAGCGCCCTGGCGAGACCTCCTCCAGCGGTACCATGACCACGGCGCCATCGGGGCCCGTGATCTCGACCTCGCCCGTCTCCTCGCCAAGCGTGCGTCGGGTGATGGTCATCGTCTGGCCCTCGGCAGTCGCGGTCAGCGCCTCCTCCTCCAGATCGGGTTCCTTCATCATCCAGTGCGCCAGACGCCGCAGCAGCTCCAGTTGCGGCCCGCCGCCCTCGAAGCCGCGCGACCAGAGCCAGGCGTGATCCGAGGCCAATAGCGCCACGCGACCCTCGCCCGGTCTGTCGAGCATCAAAAGGGGCCGATCCTCCGCCCCGGACATCACGACGTCGCCTCGAAGGGGCGAGACATCGATCAGCCGCATCCATCGGCCCCAGGGCAGCGCCTCTTCGTCGGTTTCGTCGGGGAGCGGCGTCAGACCTTCAGTCACGGGATGCCGCTCGCCGATCTCGGTCACCTTCGGCAGAAACAGCTCGTCTCTCACACGCCCGGTCGGCTCCGCCGGAAGAATATCGGCAAGCGGCGTACGATAGATCGAATCCGCCGATGCGAAGTCGGGACCGGCGGCCACCAGAAGCGCACCTCCGTCCATGACGTACTGACGAACGTTGTCGAAGTAGAGCGTCGGCAGGATGCCGCGCCGCTTGTAGCGGTCGAAGATGATCAGGTCGAACTCGCTGATCTTGTCCAGAAACAGCTCCCGCGTCGGGAAGGCGATCAGCGAAAGCTCGTTGACCGGCACACCGTCCTGTTTCTCGGGCGGGCGCAGGATGGTGAAGTGCACGAGATCGACCGAGGCGTCGGACTTCAGCAAGTTGCGCCAGGTCCTCTCGCCCGCGTGCGGCTCGCCCGAGACGAGAAGAACGCGCAGGCGGTCACGGACGCCATTGATCTGGATGGCGGCGGCGTTGTTGCGATTGGTCAGCTCGCCGTCCTGTTCCGGAAGGACAAGCTGGATGACATTCATGCCGCCGTGCTGAAGCGTGATCGGCAATTCCAGGTCTTCGCCGATTGGCACCTGGAACGCCTGCGGCTCATAGCCATCGACCGAGATCTCGATCTCCGCCAACTCGGGCAGGTCCGGCACGGCCCCCTGATCCTCGACCCTCAGCGTCAGCGTCACCGGCTCGCCGATGATCGCGAAGGCCGGTGCGTTTCGCACGACGAGGCGGCGGTCCCAGTCGTTCTCCTCGCCCGTCAGAAGGGTGTGCAGCGGAGCGGGCATCTCGGGGGTTCGCTCGATGTCATGGACCTGGCCGTCGGTCAGCAGGATCGCGCCAGCCAGTCGGGCGCGCGGCTCATCCGCCAGCGCAGTCGACAGAGCCTCCATCACCAGCGACCCGCGGTTGCCGTCGCTGTCGGCCATACGGACGATCTTCAGTTCGGTGTTGGGAAGCTGCGCGATTTCGGCCTCGACGCCCGCGACGGCCGAGGCAATCTGCTCGGGCCGCACGTCGATGCCTTGGCTGGCACTCTCGTCCACGACAAGAACGACGATGTCAGTCAGGGGATCGCGGTCCTCGATCTGCAGCGACGGGTTCGCGATCGCCAGAAGGACGGCCGCCAGCGCCAGCGCGCGAAGGCCCCATCCTTTGAGGCCGCGCCACAGCGCAAGACCGATGAACAGCAGCGGCCAGCCCGCAGGCCACCCACAGCACCGGCCAGGGCAGAAGCGGATCGAATATGATGCTTCCGGACGTCATTGGCCGAGCCTGTCGAGAAGGGCGGGAACGTGGACCTGGTCCGACTTGTAGTTGCCGGTCAGCACATGCATCACGAGGTTCACTCCGAAACGATAGGCGATCTCGCGCTGCCTCTCGCCCGCGAAACCGCGACCGACGGGATAAAGCGGCCGTCCGCTTTCATCCGAGGCCCAGGCCGTGGCCCAGTCGTTGCCGCCGATCACCACGGGTGTCACGTTGTCGTTGAGGTTGCGGAACGGCATCCCCTCGGCCTGCTGCGCGTCGGCCGGTGCGGCCTCGACCCAGACGTCGCGGCTGGTGTGGCGGCCGGGAAAATCCTGGAGAAGATAGAAGGTCCGCGTCAGGACATGGTCCGCCGGGATCGGTTCGAGCGGCGGAATGTCCAGCGGAAGCGCGAGCTGCTGAAGCTTTCGCCCGTTCGGGCTGCCGTTCGTGAACCCGGCCGTGCCTGCGTCACGCGTGTCGAACAGGATCAGGCCCCCGGTCCTCAGATAGAGGTTCAGCTTCTCGTAGGCTACGTCCGACGGGCGCGGTTGCCTCTCGGTGATGGGCCAGTAGAGGAAAGGATAGACCGAAAGCTCGTCGGTCTCGAGGTTCACGGCCACGGGTTCGCCCGGCTCGATCGACGTGCGCCGGAACAGAACCTGCGAAAGCCCCTGCATCCCCGCCTGTGCCGCCTCGTCCACCGCCGCATCGCCAGTGACGACATGGGCCAGCGTCACCTCCGAGGTGGCGGCTATCAGGCGCTCGACATCCAGGTCCTCCTGCGCCTCGGCACGGGGCGCGGGCAGCGCCATCGCCAGCACGACAAGAGCGGCCGCCGTCGCCTGTCGCGACAGCCTGCCCGAGAGAAGGAGGGTCGCGAACACGTCGATCATCAGTGCCAGCAGGGCCAGCGACAACAGCGCCCCCTTCAGAGGCAGTTCCTCGGCCACGGCAAATCCTTCCACGGTCACGTCGCCCGGCCAGACCACCGGGGCCAGGCTCATATCCTCACCCACGGCATTCAGCGCGATGCGCCGCGTCTCGCCGGCGTAGAGGCCCGGCGGCAAGTCAGGCCCCGGCGCTTCGCTCGCCAGGCGTTCGCCCGCAATGCCCGGCGCCGTCCCCGCATCGACGACTTCGCCAAAGCCCGTCACCGCCTGGTCCAAAGTCCAGGTTGTCCCGACAAGGTCGCCCGGATCGAGCGCGGCAAGGCGGGTCGACACGGCCAGCCGTTCCAGCATCTGCACGAAGAGGCCCGACAGCGGCAGCGTCGACCATTCGGCATTCGCGGTGACGTGGAACAGCACCACCTGCCCCAGGTCGAGACGCTTCCTCGTCACAAGGGGTGTGCCGTCCGCGAGCGTTGCGATGGTGCGTTCCGCCAGCGTCGGGTCGGGCTGGGCCATGACCTGGCTCGACACGGTCACGTCCTCGGGGATGGGCAGGCCGAAGAACGGGCTTTCGGCCGAGAAGGTCCGCAGCGCCTTGGGCTCGCCCCAGCTCATCGCGCCGCCCACGGTGCGTCCGCCCGCACGCAGCCGCACGGGCATAAGAACGTCCTCTGCCTCGCGCCCCAGGTCCGACGCCGCCAGCCTCGGACCGGCGAAGCGCACCAGAAGACCGCCCTTGCGCGTCCACTCCTCCAGCGCTTCGGCCTCGGCGCCTGCAAGCGACACGATGTCCGCCAGAACGACCACGTCGGGGTTTGCAAGCACAAGGTCCGAAATCGACCCGTGGATCAGGTCGGCGTTCGGCGCCAGCGCCTGTTCAAGGTAATGCGTCTGCGACAGAAGTTGCAGACCCTCGCGCTCATCGCGCGCGGCCACGATGGCGATCTCGCGACGGCGCAGGCTGTCGTCGCCAAGCGTCACCGCGCCCGCCGACCGCGCGCCCGAGACCTCGAACCGGGTCACGCGATTGCGCAATTCGGCCGGCAGCGAGAGAAGCGTCGACGCCTCGGCCTCGCCCGCCGCGAAGGCGATGTCGACGGTCGCAAGCTGGCGCGGAATGCCGGCCGGGTCGAGCCCGTGGGCGGCGACGCTGATCTCGGCCTCGGACCCTGTCCGGTTGCGGATCGCACTCAGTCGGATCGCGCCATCCTCGAAAACGGCAGGCTTCAACGCAACGACCGGGCGTGCTGCCTCAAAGACCGAGACCGCGCCCTGATCCTGCAGGCTGTCGAGAAGGGCCGCGCGCCACGGCTGATCCACGCCGTCGGACAGCCAGAAGGTGTCGAAGCCCCCGCTCAACGCTTCGGCCCAAGCCGTGACGGCCTCGGCCTCGGGCATCCAGGGTTTCGGCTCCAGCATGGGCAGCGTCGCACTCCAGTCCTGCGCGGCGCGGAAGGGAATCGCCGCGTCCGGGGCCAGATCCGAGACCGCCACGACCGCCGTCTGGCGCCCGGCCTGTGCGGCCTCGACCAGAAGCGTCTCGATCCGGTCGATCCGCTGGTTCCAGTCCTGCGCCGCTGCCCAGGTGTCGTCGACGAGCACCAGAAGCGGGCCGGTTCCCTCACTGTCGCCTTTGGGGTTCAGGATCGGACCCGCGAAGCCGATGATGGCCGCCGCGATGGCTATGGTACGCAGCAGGAGCAGCCACCAGGGCGTGCGGTCGGTCTGCGTCTCGTCGTCCGTCAGCCCAAGAAGAAGCGCCACGCCGGGGAACCGCCTGCGGATCGGCGCAGGCGGCACGGCCCGCAGCAGAAGCCAAAGGATCGGCAGCATGACGAGGCCTAGCAGAAGCCAGGGCGCCAGGAAACCAAGGGGGCCAAGCATGAACATCAGCCGTGCTCCCGGGGGCGGTCAGCGACGGTCAATGCGCTCGCTCCAGAGCCGTGTAGAGCCAGAGAAGCGCGCCGGGAGCCGGTGTACCCGTGCGGTGAAGGTCGTATTGCCAGCCTGTGCGGCGAGCGAGCGTCGAAAGCTGGTCCTTCCGCTCGGCCAGACGATCGAGGTAGCGGTCGCGCAGGTCGCCCGCCTTCAGCGTTTCATGGCGCATCGTTCCGCCGACGCTTTCGAATATGGTTCGCCCGTCGAAGGGAAAAGCCTCCTCCTGCGGGTCGAGGATCTGCAGGAGAACACCGTCGATTCCCCTGTCAGCGGCCGCGCCGAGGGCCATTGTCACGGGCTCCATGTCGCCAAGGAAGTCCGAGACGAAGACCGCGCGAGACCGCGACGGCGCACCGCGCAGGTCGGGAGCGGCGTAGTCCGCTTGGTCCTCGCCCCGCGCCAGCGCATCGGTCAGACGCATCAACTGCAACTGGCCCGCGCGCGGCGGCAGCCCCATGTTGGTCAGGCCGACCCTCTCGCCGCCCCTTACGAGCAGCACGCAAAGCGCCAGCGCCAGACGCCGCGCCTCGTCGGCCTTGGTGGGCAGGTTGCGGGTCGAGGCGAAGTCCATCGACCGCCCCATGTCGAGCCAGAGAGAGACCGACTGCGCCGCCTGCCATTCCTTCTCTCGAACGAAAAGCGCATCGTCCGACCGCGCCGAGCGCCGCCAGTCGATCGCGCGTGCCTCGTCGCCCGCGTGGCTGGGCCGGTATTGCCAGAACTCGTCGCCCTGCCCAACCCTGCGCCGCCCGTGCTGCCCCGGCATGACGCTCGACGCCAGGTGCTCGGCCGCCGCCAGAAGGGGAGGCAGCGGACCGGCCAGCGTCTCGGCGTCGCGGCGAAGCCGGGCCGGTGCGTCGGGGTCGGAAAGGCGGGCGGTTTCGTTCACGCGGCGGCCTCGATGCGCGTCACGTCGCGCGTCACGGCGTCGATGACCTCGGCCAGCGTGAGCCCCCGCGCGCGGGCGGCGAAGGACAGCGCCATCCGGTGCGTCAGGACCGGCACGGCCATCGCGGCCACGTCTGACGCCGACGGTGCAAGGCGTCCTTCCAGAAGCGCGCGCGCCCGGACGGTCAGCATCAAGGCCTGAGCAGCGCGAGGTCCGGGACCCCAGCCCACGCTGTCACGCACGACAGGCAAGGCACCCGGCTCATCCGGTCGGCAACCGCGCACCAGGTCGAGGATCAGCTCCACTACGCTCTCGCCTACCGGCATCCGCCGGACCAGGTTCTGAGCCGCGATCAGCTCGTCGGCCTCGAAGACGCGCGTCGACTCGGCTTCCTCGGCCCCCGTGGTGGCCAGAAGAATGTCGCGCTCGGTGTCGCGGTCGGGGTAAGGCACGTCGATCTGGACGAGGAAGCGGTCGAGCTGCGCCTCGGGCAGCGGATAGGTGCCCTCCTGTTCGATCGGGTTCTGCGTGGCGAGGACGTGGAAGGGTCGCGGCAGGGGATGCGCGGCGCCCGCAACGGTCACCGATTTCTCCTGCATCGCCTGCAGCAGCGCCGACTGCGTGCGCGGCGACGCGCGGTTGATCTCGTCGGCCATCAGAAGCTGGCAGAAGATCGGCCCGCGAATGAACTTGAACGCCCGGCTGCCGTCGGCGCCGGTCTCCAGAACCTCGGAGCCCAGGATGTCGGCCGGCATCAGGTCGGGGGTGAACTGAACCCGTTTGCCGTCGAGGCCTAGAACCGTCGAGAGGGTGTCGACAAGCCGCGTCTTGCCCAGTCCCGGCAGGCCCACCAGAAGCCCGTGACCGCCGCAGAGGATTGCCGACAGCACCAGGTCGACGACCCGTTCCTGACCGATGAAACGGCGCGTGATGCTGGACTTGGCGTCGGCCAGACGGCCGCCCAAGGCTTCGATACCGGCGACCAGATCGGCGCTCTCGGACATGGTAATCTCTCCCGTGCGTTCTATGATGCCAGTAGACCGAAGTATCTCGCCGGGCACAAATGACAAAAGCGGAGGACGCTCAAAACCCCGTGAAGCCAAGCGCGGAAGGACTGGCGAAAAGCGCCCGTGCCGCTTCTTCGCGCGGTTTGCCGCCGGTCCACCTGTGGGATCCGCCCGATTGCGGCGACCTCGACATGAGGATCGCCCGCGACGGGACGTGGTTCTACATGGGCACGCCCATTGGGCGCCCCGAACTCGTGCGCCTCTTCTCGACAATTCTCCGCAAGGACGACGACCGCTACGTCCTCGTCACGCCGGTCGAGAAGGTCGGCATCACCGTCGACGATGCGCCCTTCTTGGCGGTCGACTTCCGTGTCGCGGGCAAGGGGCTTGAGCAGACGCTGACCTTCGTGACGAACCTGGGCGACGAAGCCGTGGCCGGACCCGATCACCCCATCCGCGTCGAGCGCGACCCGGAAACCGGCGAGCCATCGCCCTACGTCCTGATCCGGGCCAAGCTGGAAGCGTTGATCGACCGCAAGAGCTTCTACCGCCTCGTCGAGATCGGCGAACGCGCCGAACATGAGGGCGAAAGCTGGTTCGGCGTCCGGTCCTCGGGCGTGTTCTTCCCCATCATACCGGCAGACGAACTCCCGTGATCCTTTCGGCCAACCTGACCTGGCTCTTCACCGAAGCGCCGCTGATCGAGCGCCCTCGGCTAGCCGCAGAAGCGGGATTTGGAGCCGTCGAGATCCTGGCGCCATACGAGATCGAGGCCGATGCGATGCGCGCCGCGATCGAAAACGCCGGCCTGACGCTCGACCTCATCAACTCTCCCCGCGAAGAATTGACCGGATGCGCCGCCATTCCGGGGGAAGAGGAGCGCTTCGCCCGCAGTTTCGACACCGCCGCCAGCTATGCCCGCGCCTCCGGCTGCGGCAAGCTGCATGTCCTCTCGGGCAAGACCGACGCACCTGACGCCCGCGCTACTCTTGTCCGCAATCTCTCCCGCGCTGTGGCCGAGGCGCCCGATCTCCTCCTGACACTCGAACCCCTCTGTCCCCAGTCGATGCCAGGATACTTCCTCAACGATGTCCACCTCGCCGCAGACATTGTCCGCGAGATCGGTGCGCCGAACCTCGGGCTTCAGTACGACAGCTTCCACGCCGCGATGATCCACGGCGATGCGCGTGCCGTCTGGGACGCGGTCGCCGACATTTCGACCCACGTTCAAATCTCCAGCCCGCCCGGCCGGACGCGACCTGACGCAAAAGTGCTGGACCTTCTCGAGCACATCGTCGCCACCGGTTATTCCAGGGTCGTGGCGGCGGAATACGATCCCGAGGGTCCGACCCCCGAAAGCCTCGGTTGGATGGACCGCGCAGCGGACATCATGGGCGTTGAATTTTCGCCGGACCCCGCATCATCATCCTGACAGAACCCTGTCAGGAGGCCTGTGCCATGAAGCGTCACCAACCAAGCACAGGACGCTCAACATGACACAGACTGCTGACAATGCCCTCGTCTGGGGCGAAATCCCGGTCCGCGACCTCGACAGGGCGATGGCCTTCTACGGCTCCGTCTTCGCCTTCGACATGAAGAAGGACGAGACAGGTCCCAACCCGATGGCGATGTTCTCGGACGGACCCGGCGTCGTCTCGGGTCACCTCTATCCCGGTACGCCGCCCGCCCCCGGAACAGGTCCGACCCTGCACCTCAACGTGCCTGACACGCTTGAAGCCGCCGCCGAACGCTGCTGGAAAGCGGGCGGCACGCTCAAGTCCGATCCCATCTCGATCCCGCCGGGGCGTTTCCAGTACGCGCTCGATCCCGACGGCAACTCCATCGGCCTCTTCGAGCCTTCGAAGGGCTGACCGATGCGCCGTGCCGACCGCCTCTTCCGGATCGTCCAGCATCTGAGAGGCGGTCGGCTGACCACGGCGCGCGCGCTGGCCGAAAAGCTCGAAGTCAGCGAGCGCACCATCTACCGCGACATCGCCGACCTCGTCGGCTCCGGCGTTCCCGTCGAGGGAGAGGCGGGCGTGGGCTATGTCATGCGGGAAGGCTTCGACCTTCCGCCGCTGATGTTCACCCGCGAGGAAATCGTCGCCCTCGTCGCAGGCGCTCGACTGATGCAGGCCTGGGGCGGCACCGCGATGGCGCAGGCCGCCGAAGAGGCGCTGGTCAGAATCCAGTCCGTCCTGCCCGAAGACGCCCGAGCCCGCGCGCAGCAGGTTCAGGTCTATGCCTTCCAGATGCCGGCGCTGGACGAGGCGACGCGCGCGCGGCTCGACGTGCTTCAGCGCGCCATCGAAGGATCGACGCGGCTCGACTGTCTCTACCGGACCGAGGACGGGACCGAGACGCGCCGCGTCCTGCGGCCGCTCGGCCTGTGGTTCTGGGGCAAGGTCTGGACGCTTGTCGCCTGGTGCGAGTTGCGCGACGATTTCCGCATGTTCCGTGCCGACCGGATCGACATCGCCCAAGCCCTCGACGGCTTCAGGGCCAGTCGCGGTCAAACGCTGCGGGATTTCTATGCCCGCCAGTGCTCCGCTGGCTACGAGCGGCCGACGACGCTCTGATCAGACGTCGACCCGTCCGCGCCGGTCGCCGCGCAGGTTCGCGTAAAGCACATGGTTGCGCCAGCGCCCGTTGATCTGAAGATAGCTTTGCGCGACGCCCTCGTACTTGTAGCCGCACTTCTCCAGAAGCCCGCGCGAGGCTGTGTTCTCGGGCAGGCAGGCGCTTTCGATCCGCGACAGATCCATGACGGTGAAGGCGTGATGGACGACGGCGGTCAGCGCCTCGCGCATATAGCCCTGCCGCGCGTAGGGCTCGCCGATCCAGTAGCCGACCGTCCCGGCCTGCGCGGGGCCGCGACGGAGGTTGTCCAGCGTGATCGCTCCCAGGATCCCGCCATCCGACCGGCGGACAAGGAACAGCGGCAGTGCCGTGCCCTGTGAAATCGAGCGATTGGCCCAGTAGACGCGATTGATGAACCCCTTGCGGGTCAGATGATCCGGCGACCAGGACGGCTCCCAGGGCTGGAGGAAGCCGGAACTGTCCCGCCTCAGCCCCGACCACGAGCGAAAATCGGAGTGTATCGGTGGCCGCAGGATCATCCGTTCGGTGTCGATCCGAACCTTGCCGCGAAGGCGCAGCATCAGGCGGCCAGGCGCTCCGTCAGGTCGCCGACATCGCGCGCCCCCTCGACGGGTCCATAGAGCGCGAGCGCTGCGCGGCGGCTGGTCGCCAGTTCCTCGGCCATGCGCCGCGCCGCGGCCGTCGTAACCGCATCGATGCGCTCGACCGTCTCGGCGATGGTCGGCACCCGGTCCCAGATCGACAACTGGCGCGCCAAGCGCTCGGCCCGGCTCGACGGGCTTTCGAGGCCCATCAGCAGCCCGGCTTTCAGTTGCGCCCGCGCCCGCGCGATTTCGGCCTCGCTCAGGTCGTCGGCCGCGCGGCGCAACTCCTCGACGGTCAGGTCGACAAGGTCGCCGAGTTCTTCGCCCGAGGTGCCGGCATAGATCGTCAGAAGGCCGCTGTCCGAATAGGCGCCTGTCTGCGCGAAGATCGAATAGCACAGACCGCGTTTCTCGCGCGCCTCCTGGAACAGGCGCGAGGACATGCCGCCGCCCATTGCCGTGGCGAAGATCTGCGCGGCATAGACGTCCGAATGACGGTATCCGGGACTGGCGAAGGCCATGGCCACATGCGCCTGCTCGAGCGTCTTCATCACCCGGTGTTCGCCGCCGCCGAAACGGCCCGGCTCGGTCGAAGACGCCGCGACCGGTTGCAGGTGACCGAAGCGTGCCTCGGCCATCCGCACGATGGCGTCGTGGTCGACCGCGCCCGCGCCCGCGACGATCAGGTTGCCCGGCGCATAGCGCTCGCGCACGAACCGCGACAGATCGTCCACACCGAACCCCGAGACACGCTCGGTCGGCCCGAGGATCGGACGGCCGAGCGGCTGGTCGGGAAAGGCCGTCTCCTGCAACCAGTCGAAGATGATGTCGTCCGGCGTGTCGTTCGCCTGCCCGATCTCCTGAAGGATGACGTGCCGCTCGACCTCGATCTCGCGCGGGTCGAACTGAGGGTTCAGCACGATGTCGGACAGGACATCCAGCGCCAGCCCGGTGTCCTCGCCAAGGACGCGGGCGTAATAGGCCGTCATCTCGCGCGAGGTATAGGCGTTGATATAGCCGCCTACGTCCTCGATGGCCTCGGCGATCTGAAGCGCGCTGCGCGTCGTCGTGCCCTTGAAGGCCATGTGCTCGAGGAAATGCGCGATGCCGTTCTGTTCCAGCCGCTCGTGGCGGCCGCCGGCCGCGACCCAGACCCCGATCGAGGCCGAGGCGAGGCTCGGCATGTTCTCGGTCACGACGCGGACGCCGTTCGGCAGGCGATGAAGCTCGACCGTCACTTTGCGCGCAACTCCCTGATGGCGGACTGGATGGCGGACAGGTCATTGGCGACCCGTGTCATCCGTTCCGGTCGGTCATACAGATCGGCCATGCGGTTTGGAAGAGGCGGACGAATTCCCGTCGCCGCCTCGACCGCATCGGGAAACTTCGCCGGATGCGCCGTCGCCAGCGCAACCATCGGCACGTTCAGATCCAGATGCGTCCGCGCCACGTCGATCCCGACCGCCGTATGCGGACAGACCAGTTCGCCGCTTTCGGCCAGCGTGTTCGCGATCTCCTCGGCGGTCTCCTCCTCACCCACGCTGTCGGCGTCGAAGTGCGTCCGTATCTCGGCCAGAGCGGCTTCCGGCAACGAGAACCCGCCCGACTGCTTCAGTCCCGACATCAGGCGCGCCACCGCCGCCCCGTCGCGCCCGAGCGCGTCGAACAGAAGCCGTTCGAAGTTGGACGACACCTGGATGTCCATGGACGGGCTGATCGTCGGATGCACCTCGCCCGTCTCGTAGCGACCCTCGTTCACGGCGCTGCACAGGATGTCGTTGCGGTTGGTGGCGATCACCAGCCTCTCGACCGGCAACCCCATCCGCTTGGCGATGAAGCCCGCGTAGATATCGCCGAAGTTGCCCGTGGGAACCGAGAAGCTGAGCTTCCGCTTCGCGTCGCCAAGCGCCGCCGCGGCCCACCAATAGTAGACGACCTGCGCCAGCACCCGCGCCCAGTTGATCGAGTTCACCGCCGCCAGCCGCACCTCGTCGCGGAAGCCGTGGTCGGCGAACATGTCCTTCAGATGCCGCTGGCAATCGTCGAAGGTGCCTTCGACGGCCAGGGCGTGGACGTTCGCCTCGTCCGGCGTCGTCATCTGGCGGCGCTGGACCTCGGACACCCGTCCATGCGGGTAGAGGATGCAGACGTCAACGTTGTCCAGACCCCTGAACGCCTCGATGGCAGCCGATCCGGTATCGCCACTCGTCGCGCCCACAATGGTGATCCGCTCGCCCCGACGCGTCAGCACCGACTGGAACATCTGGCCGATGACCTGCATGGCGAAGTCCTTGAACGCCAGCGTCGGCCCGTGGAACAGCTCCATCAGCCACAGCCCCCGGTCGAGCTGTTTCAGGGGCGCGCGCGCCGCGTGGCCGAACTCGCCATAGGCCCGCGCCACGATGTCCGACAACTCGTCCTCGTCGAAGGTGTCGCCGACGAAGGGGCGCATCACCTCGACGGCAAGCGTCTCGTAGTCCATCGCGTGCATCCGGGCGACGGTCTCGGGCGAAAGCACGGGCACCGTCTCGGGCACATAGAGCCCGCCGTCGGGCGCAAGGCCGGTCAGCATCGTGTCCTCGAAGGACAGTGCCGGGGACTGACCCCGGGTCGAGACATAGCGCATGGGTCTTCCTCAATCCGTCCGGCGGTGGATACGCCACAGAAGGAACGCTGTCATCCCCGCCCAGACCAGGGCCAGCCCGAACCACTGGACCGCATAGCCGAGATGATCGTTCGAGATGCCAGTCGTCGTCACGGGCAGCGGCGTGGCACGGGCGTCGGTTCCGGTCACGGTGCGCGCCACCACCAGCACCGGCTCGGTGCCAAGGGCGGCGGCGATCCCGTCGACGTTCCGCGCATACCAGATTCCGGTCGCCTCTTCGGGGTCGGGCGTGAACCCGTCCGTCTCGGCCGGCCATTGCAGGTTGCCGGTGACCGTCATGGACGTGGCGGGTCGCTCGATCTCTGCCTCCGAGGTCCGAATGAACCCCTCGTCCACGAGGATGCGCCGTCCGCCGTCCGTCTCGAAGGCCGAGAGGAGGCGGAAGCCCGGTCCGGTCTCCTGCGTCGAGGTGACGACATAGACCTCATCGCCCGTGGTGCGGCCCTTGGTCCGAACCGGCAGAAAGCGGTCGGCCTCCCGGTCCGGCACCTCGGGCAAGGCCACGGCGGGCGCGTCGATCCGGCCCTCGATCTCAGCGATCAGGCCTTGCTTCCACTCCAGTCGCCGCAACTGCCAGAACCCCAGCGACATGAGGATGGCGAAGCCAACGACGCCGAAGACCAGCGGCACAAGTATCCGACGCATCATCCCGGCCTCCTTTCGGTCATCCGTTCCTCGCTTTCGACGCGAAAGGCGCGGGAGGGTCCCCCGCGCCTTTGCAATGCCTTGTCGCGGAAGACGGGTTTACGCACCGCCCCAGATGTAGACGGCCGCGAAGAGGAACAGCCAGACCACGTCGACGAAGTGCCAGTACCAGGCCGCCGCCTCGAAGCCGACGTGCTTCTCTGGTGTGAAATGCCCGGCGCGCAGGCGCAGGTAGCACACGAAGAGGAAGATCGTCCCGATGATGACGTGGAAGCCGTGAAAGCCCGTCGCCATGAAGAAGGTGGCACCATAGATGTTGCCCGAGAACCCGAAGGCCGCGTGGCTGTATTCATACGCCTGGAAGACCGTGAAGATCAGGCCGAGAAGGACGGCGACGATCAGGCCTGTCGCGGTGTCCTTGCGGTTGTTCTCATGCGCCAGCGCGTGGTGCGCCCAGGTGCAGGCGGCCCCCGAACAGAGCAGGATCAGCGTGTTGATCAGCGGCAGATGCCAGGGGTCGAAGGTCTCGATCCCCACGGGCGGCCAGACGCCGTCGACGATGGGGCTCATGCCGTCCGGGTCCATCGGGTAGATCGCGTTCTTGAAGAAGGCCCAGAACCAGGCCGAGAAGAACATGACCTCGGACATGATGAACATGATGAAGCCGTAGCGCAGCCCAAGGCGGACGACCGGCGTGTGATCGCCCACGTTCAACTCGTGCACCACCTCGGACCACCAGGCGTACATGACGTAGAGGACGCCGACTGTGCCGATGATGAACACGTAGGGCTGCTTGATGCTTTCCGGGGTCCGCTCACCGAAGGCCAGGACGAAACCCAGCAGCATCGTGAAACCGCTGAGCGCGCCCGCAAAAGGCCAGATCGAGGGCGGCAGGATGTGGTAATCGTGGTTCTTTTCGTGCGCCATGTCGGTCGTTTCCTCGGGCGTTCTAGTTGAGGTCGGTCGTGCTGTCGTCCGTCACCAGCGCTGCCTGCTCGGGCGCATAGCCTTCGGGCAGGTCGAACTCGTGAAAGGTGTAGGACAGCGTGATGGTTCGGATATGCCGCGCGTCGGGATCGTCGACGATCTCGGGCTCGACGAAAAAGCTGACGGGCATCTGCACACGCTCGCCCGGCATCAGGATCTGCTCTTCGAAGCAGAAGCAGGCGATCTTCGAGAAATAGGCCCCCGCCGAGAACGGCGCGACGTTGAAGCTGGCCGTGCCCGCGATCGGGCGGTCGGTCGGGTTGTAGGCCTCATAGAACGCCAGCCCCTCCTCGCCGATCTTCAGCGTCATCTGGCGCTGCGCCGGCTTGAATTCCCAGGGGAAACCGCGGTCCTGCGAGGCGTCGAAGCGGACTGTGATGTCCTGATCCAGAGCGGTTTCGGGCGCCGCCTCGGCGACGTCGGTCGCGCCGCCCCAGCCGGTGACCTGGCAAAAAATCCGATACGCCGGGACCGAGGCCCAGGCCAGCGACCCCATCAGGACCACGACGCCCGCTAGGCGCAGCACGGTCTTCCGGTTGCGATCCGTGCTCATTGCGTCGGGGCCTCCATCTCGGGGCGCACCTGGTGATCGAACCCCTGCATCGGGTCGCCGCGCGTGACCTTCACCACGGTCAGGCCGAAGACCAGGGCCACAAGGGCGACGAGCGTCAGACCGACGCCCACGTTGCGGCTGAGCCGCCGACGATGAAGTTCGTGTGTCGCTTTCAAAGCCATCACAGGATCCCCCGCAGCGCCACATCGGCGAGAAGCGCGCCGAAGTGCAGGAAAAGGTAGGCAAGCGAGAGCTTGAAGAAGCGCTTCTCGGTGCCGTAACCGTCCGCCTCCGCCGCAGGCTCGTCGCGCCGCGCAATGTCGAGAGCGCCCTTGAGGAACATCACGTTCAGCACCAAGGCCGCCGCCAGCGTCACCGGTCCGCCGACCGAACTGAACGCCAGGCCGAAGGCCACGGGCGCAAGAAGCACCGTGTAGACAAGGATGTATTTCCGCGTGATCCGCCGCCCGTGCGTCACGGTCAGCATCGGCACGCCGGCGTCGTCGTAGTCGGACCGCATGAACAACGCCAGCGCCCAGAAGTGCGGCGGCGTCCACATGAAGATCAGCGCGAACATCAGCACGCTCTCGGCCGACACGGCACCGGTCGCGGCCGCCCAGCCGATCATCGGAGGGAAGGCCCCCGCCGCGCCGCCGATGACGATGTTCTGCGGCGTCCAGCGCTTGAGCCACATCGTGTAGACGACGGCATAGAAGAAGATCGTGAAGGCCAGAAGGCCCGCGGCGACGAGGTTGGTCGCCAGCGCCAGCATCACCACCGAAAGACCCGACAAGGCCACGCCGATCGCCAGCGCCTCTCCCGGCTCGAACTCGTCCGCTCGGGATGGGACGGCGCCGCGTGCGTCGCATGACGCTGTCGATGTCGGCGTCGTACCACATGTTCAGCGCGCCCGACGCCCCGGCGCCCAGGGCGATGAACAGGATCGCAGCGAAGGCCTCGACCGGGTGCAGAGACACCGGAGCGACCAGAAGCCCGACCAGCGCGGTGAAGACCACGAGCGACATCACCCGTGGCTTCAGCAGTGCGACATAGTCCCCGAAGGTCGGTTCGTACTCGCGTGTCGCGTTGATCGAGGCGTCAGTCATGGCTTACTGGTTCGCCGCCACCTGAAGCGCGCCCGGATCGACATAGTCGCCCGCTTCCTTCACGGCCGCGAGCCAGGCGTCATAGTCCGCCTGCGATACGGCCTTCACCGTGATCGGCATATAGGCATGGCTCAGGCCGCAAAGCTCCGAGCACTGGCCGAAGTAGATGCCTTCCATGCCCTCGTCGACCTCGAACCACAGTTGCGCCAGTCGACCCGGCACGCCGTCCTGCTTCACGCCGAAGGCCGGAATGGTCCAGGAGTGGATCACGTCGTCCGCCGTCACCTGTACGACCACCACCTTGCCGGTCGGGATGACGAGCGCGGTGTCCGTCGCCAGCAGGAACTGCTGGTCGGTATAGCCGGCGGCGGCAAGCTGCTCGGACACTTCGGGGGTCAGGTAGTTGCCCGCGTCGGAGCCGATCATGAACGTGTCGAAACCAATTCCCTCGTCGGGATACTCGTGCGTCCAGTACCACTGGTGGCCCGTCGCCTTGACCAGGACCTCGGCCTCCGGGATCTCCTGCTGCTTGAACAGCGCCGGCAGCGAGAACGCACCGATGAAGACCAGGATGACGATCGGGATCACCGTCCAGGCGACCTCGACCGGCGTATTGTGGGTAAAGGTCGACGGCGTCGCGTTCCGCCGGCTGTTGTAGCGCAGGATGACGATCACCAGCAGCGCCACCACGAACAGCGTGATCGCCGTGATGATGACCAGGACCATCCCGTCCAGCCAATGCAGGTCGCTTGCGATGTCGGTCGCGGCGGGTTGAAATCCGATGCCGCCAGGCTGCGGCTGACCGATGATCCGAAGGGGCTGGGCCGCATCCTGCGCGGCCGCGGCGCCGCCCGCGAACGTCGCGGCGAGGCCAGTGAGAAGGGTCTTGAGACGCATGTGTCTTTCAATCCTGTTCGCGATGGCATTCGGGCCGGACGGACGTGGTCCCCGGCCCTGTTGTTCTCTGGCGGGACAGAAACCATATTAGGCCCTCAGGAACAAGGCGTGTGATTGCGGCATTCAGCCGCTCGGACGCCCCCCATACGGAGAAGACCTTGGCCGAGACCTCATCCTTCCGCCCCTTTGAAACCATGCTGGACGAGACCCGCGCCCTGTCACTTCTGCGCGAGGCGGTCGCCGGCGCCGACGACGGCGAACTCTTTCTGGAACGCAAGCGGTCCGAGATGCTGTCCTTCGACGACGGCCGCGTCCGCAACGCCAGCTACAACGCCTCCGAGGGCTTCGGCCTTCGCGCCGTGCGGGGCGAGACGGCAGGTTACGCGCACTCGACCGAGATCAGTGAAAGTGCCCTTCGCCGCGCCGTCGAGACCGCGAGGCTTGCCGTCGGCGACGGCGGCGGCACGCTGGCCGAGGCGCCGCGCGCCACGAACCTCAGGCTCTACGGCGATGCCGATCCCATGGCCGACGCAGGCTTCCCGGTGAAGATCGACACCCTGCGCGAGATCGACGCCTTCGCCCGCGCGCTCGATTCGCGCGTGGTCCAGGTCTCGGCCTCGCTTGGCGCGTCGATACAGGAGGTCGTGATCCTCCGCCCGGAAGGTCACGCCGTCTCGGACACCCGCCCCATGACCCGCCTCAACGTCAGCGTCATCGTCGAAGAGAACGGCCGCCGCGAATCCGGCTCGTCCGGCTCGGGCGGGCGCTTCGGCCTGACCGCCCTCATCGACCCCGCCCACTGGCAAGGTGCGGCGCGCGAGGCGCTGCGTATCGCTCTCGTCAACCTCGAAGCCGTGCCCGCCCCCGCCGGCGTCATGGACGTGGCCCTCGGGCCCGGCTGGCCCGGCATCCTGTTGCACGAGGCCATCGGCCACGGGCTGGAAGGCGACTTCAACCGCAAGAAATCCTCGGCCTTCGCGGGCCTTCTCGGCCAGCGGATCGCTTCGAAGGGCGTCACCGTCCTCGACGACGGCACCATCCCCGATCGGCGCGGCTCGATCACCGTCGATGACGAGGGCACGCCCGGCGCGAAGAACGTGCTGATCGAGGACGGCGTCCTCGTCGGCTACATGCAGGACCGCCAGAACGCGCGGCTCATGGGCGTCGCCCCCACAGGCAACGGCCGCCGCGAAAGCTTTGCCCACACGCCGATGCCGCGCATGACCAACACCTACATGCTGGCAGGCGAGGCGAACCCCGAGGACATCGTGGCCGAGGTGAAGGACGGCATCTACGCCGTGGGCTTCGGCGGCGGGCAGGTCGACATCACCAACGGCAAGTTCGTCTTCTCCTGCACCGAGGCCTACCGCGTGAAGGACGGCAAGGTCGGCGCTCCCGTGAAGGGCGCGACCCTGATCGGCGACGGCGCGACCGCGCTCCAGAAGATCCGCGCCGTCGGCAACGACCTCAAGCTAGACCCCGGCGTCGGCAACTGCGGCAAGGCCGGCCAATGGGTGCCCGTGGGCGTCGGCCAGCCGACGCTTTTGATCGGCGGGCTGACGGTCGGAGGGTCTTCGGCGGGTTAAGCGCGAGGGCGCAAGGTCGAGTTACGTTTCATGCCGTCGCCGCGTCAGAAGCGGCATTGGCCCGTTTCGTGGCGAAGGTCGGTTGCTGCATTGCACTCATGATGGGAAGACCCGCAGGAAGCGAACTGAAGTGAGAACAGCTCGAAAAAAGTTTGTTTCGTCACTCAGGCAGGTCCGGACCGACCATTTCATGCGGCCGCTTGTCCAGAGGCCTCCTCGAAGTACAGACTGATGCATGTCCCGTGGCCAAGCTCGCTTGCTATTTGCAGCCCACCCCCGGCACGCTGCAGGATGCCGGCAACCATGCTCAATCCCAGCCCCGTGCCCTGGCCGACAGGCTTCGTGGTGAAGAACGGCTCCACGACACGGTCGACAAGCTCCGGCGACATACCCACACCTGTGTCGGCGACGTCGATCACCGCGTAGCTCCCCGGCTTGATCTCCCCAACCTCGTCGTCCGATATGTCCTCGCGCCGCGTCGATAGCCTAAGTGATCCGCCGTCCGGCATGGCGTCCCTGGCGTTCAGGGCCAGATTCAGGATTGCGAGCCCGATTTCGTTTTTGTCCGCGCGCGCTTCCAATGGACCTGGAGACAGGTCGATGCGAAGGGCAACCTCCCTTGGAAGACACTGGTACAGCATGCCCTGCAGTCGTCCGATGGCCGCGTTCAGATCGATCGTTTCCAATTTCACCGGAGCCTGGCGGATGAAGCCGGTCAGCCAACCCGTCAGTGCCTTGCCCCGATCCAGCGCGTCGTGAGCTTCACGAAGGATTTCCTGCCTCCGGTCGGCGTTCGCTTCGCCGTCCAGCAGCCGCAGGCATGCCTGGAAGGCCGAGATGAGGTTGTTGAAGTCATGGGCGATGCCAGAGGCCAACTGACCTATAACTTCGACCTTACGCGCCTGATGTAGAGCTGCCTCTGTTCGTTTGCGTTCGGTAATATTGCGTGCCGACCCTAGAATTCCTTTCACACGTCCCGTCTCGTCACGGAGCGGCATGTACACTGCATCGTAAACGATGAGCCCGGTCTCCATTTCCCAGGAAGGCTCATAGTGGTGGGGCTTGCCGGTGCGCACCACGTTCTGGAGCGCTTCAGTCATCTCCTGACCCTTCACAGGTCCGAGGACATCCACGGGCTCGCGACGGCGCATCTCCTCGATCGCCAAGCCCGCAGCCTCCAATCCGGCAGCGTTGACATCGGCATAGGTAAACCTGCCGTCCGCTTCGACTTGCACATGAAACATGCAGTCCGAAATGTTTTCGAAGAAGGTGCGGAACAGTGTTTCGTTTGAATGGGACTGCACTGCGCTTGTCATGATCCAGCGTTCTTTCGACGAATGGGCTTGAGCTTTGATGCTCCAAAATAGGGAAGCGATCGTGACAAGTTCACGTCTGGCAACCTGCACGTGTCGCGCAGTTGTGTCCAGTCATCCGAAGGTGTGCGCAGCATTTCCACGAGAACAGCGAGCCGCGCAGAGTGAGTGCTTAGTGCTCCGTCCGGACCTCGACCATTCTCATGCAATTGGCCGCTTTCACGGAAGATCGGCTCCGCCAGCGAACGAGCGTGACTCGTCGCCCGTCGTGCCTACCATTTTACCGGTCTGAGAAGACATCGAAGAGCCGACAGTGAAGGAGCCCGTGATGGCGACCGCTACACGCCATGACGCGTGGCAGGCCGGGGACAGCTACGAAGCCTACATGGGGCGCTGGAGCCGGCGCATCGCACCGCTCTTCCTTCAATGGCTCGAACCCGACGACGGCCTCGACTGGCTGGAGCTCGGGTGCGGCACAGGTGCCCTGACGGCAGAGATCCTGCGAGGCTCGCAACCGTCCGACATCCTCGCGCTGGAACCCTCCGAAGGCTTCCTGGCGGCAGCCGCCAACTCCGTCGACGACGCACGGGTGACCTTTCGGCAGGGCGGCGCCTCCGATCTTGGCGACCTGCCCTCGGCAAGCCGAGACATCGCGGTGTCGGGCCTCGTTCTCAACTTCCTGCCCGATCCGCTCGACGCACTTCGGCACATGGCGCGGATCGTGCGCCCCGGCGGCTCGGTCGCCTTCTATGTCTGGGACTATCCCGGCGGCGGGGTCGAGTTCATGCGCGCCTTCTGGTCGGCGGCCGTCGCGCTCGACCCGGCGGCGAAGGATCTGACCGAAACCGGGCGTTTTCCGTTCTGCACGCAAGACGGCCTTCTAGACCTCGCGCAGCGCGCCGGTCTCGACGCGGCCCGGGTAGAGCCGCTGTCGGCGCCCACCGTCTTCGCCGACTTCGAGGATTACTGGCGACCCTTCACCCTCGGCGCGGGACCGGCGCCAGGCTACTGCGCCGCACTTCCGGCCGCCGAGCGAGAGACCTTGCGCGTGGCGCTTCGCGACTCCCTGCCCCGCCAGCCGGACGGCTCCATCGCCCTCACGGCCCGCGCCTGGGCAGGCGAAGCGCGCGTCCCCTAGAGGCCGCGCCCCGGCACCTGCGCAAGCAGGGAAGCGGCCATTCATGCACATGCCGGTGTGGACGGCGCGGTGAAGGAAAGTGCGCCATCTCGTGCCCGACGTGCGACAAAACTCAGGAACAATCGAAAAGACCCTCTGTTTTCGGGACACGACAAGAAAGTCGTCTCAAATCCGGAGGAAACTTATCACATGAAACTGACAAACACGTTCAGCCTACGATCCGCCGCACTCGTCACGACACTCATCATTCCTGTCGCGTCCTTTTCTCAAGACATGCAGTGGACGTACACCGACTGGGACAACGACGGTAATCTTGAACTGTCGGACAGCGAGTTCCAGACCGGTTTCTCGGAAACGGGCACGTTCGACGCCTGGGATCGCGATAACGACGCGGCCCTCGCCGAAGGCGAACTGGCGACCGGCACGTTCGCCGACTGGGACACCGACAACGACCTCGAGATCACCGAGCAAGAGTATCAGGCCGGCAGCCAACGCTGGTTCGGCCCCGATTACGCCACCCCCTACACCGATTGGGACGCCGACGCCTCGGGTACCATCGATCGGACCGAGTTCGGTCAAGCATGGGACACCGATTACTTCTCCGCTTGGGATGCGGATGGAGACTCGCTCCTTACCGAGGACGAGTACAATGCGGGTCTCTACAACACCGCCGACCAGAACGATGACTACGTCATCACGGTCGAGGAAGAGGGCTGGTTCGAAGGCTGGTTCGACGGCGACGACATCGAGGCAGAAATCGAGGAGGTGGGCGACCTCTAGTGACGCCATCGCGCGATCCGAGCCCACACGCGATGAATGTTCCGCGCGGACACTCCGTGCGGAGCATTCGCTTTCCCGCCTCTGCCTCGCAGCGGCGACGCCGCTCCCCGCAGCGCGCCCCCCGTCTCTGATCGGCGCTTCTCCGGTCCCACGTTGGCCATCCCTATCCCGGCGCGGTAAAGTCGCCTCGAACGCGAGATGCGCGATCAGGCATTCGCTGCCCTGTCCCCTGGCATCGAAGAACCCCTCTTACTTGACGACTAGTACCGCCACCCATGCCATTCGCCGCATCCGTCTCCACCACTTGACCGCACGCGCGGCTTGTCCAAACTGCCGCAATGCTCGCCATCCGCCGCGTCCTCCCCGTCGATCTCGCGCCGCTCGCCGCCGGGGCCACGGCACTCCACAGGACGCGAGCCGTCGGTAACGATCTCAATCTCGACCCCGGCAACTGCGGCAAGGCCGGCGCAGGATGAAGACGGGAGCCTTCAGGGGGCCGGCATTCGCCAGACGCGGCGATCATCTTCTGGCGGCCGCCGTCACCGGTCTGGGTGTCCCGGCGCTGACATGGCTGTTCCTCCAGGTTTTCCCGCGTGGCTGCGACCTCCGCGGAGATCCCGAGATCTACCGCTGGACCTGCCTCCTTCCGGGACTCCTCATCATGGTTCCCTTGGTCGTCGCCGTCATCCTGCCGTTCGTGATGATCCTGAACCGCAGGCTTGCCCGACCGCTGCCCGACGGCTGGCTTCCGGCAAGCCTGGCCACCGGCATCCTGACGCAGCTCGTCCTAACGCTCGGCTACGCCCTGACCCTCGAACAGGCCTATCGCGGAGCCTTCCTGACCGAGGTGCTGACCATCCCGCAGCCCTTCGTCGCAGGCTTTCTGTCCGCGGCGGTATACTCGTTCGCGCTTCACCTGCGCAGGCGTTCGTCTCCATTCATCGACTGAACCCGCCGGCCCTTGACGTGCGCCACACAGTGGCGAACCCTGCCGCCATGCTCGCCATCCGCCGCGCCCTCCCGGTCGACCTTGACCCCTTCGCCACCCTCTGGGAGGCCGGCTGGCACGAGGCGCACGACGGCCACACGCGCAGTCTTGAAAGCGGCATTTGTCCGCATCGCGGCGAAGGTCTGCTTTGAGCCCAGAGTTACTGATGCCGCAGCACAGCAAACCTGCTCACTGCGTTCAACTCGCGAGACCTTCGAGCAGCTCTTCACTATATGGTCTACGATGATCGAAGTCGGTCGAATTGCAGACCAACCAGTCAGCAAAGACCATTTTTGGAAGAGCTTCGTTCTCGGCACTCCAGTCGTGGCAACGGGGGTCCTCCACGCTAGGTATGAGGTCGCTGCCGGTTACATTTGAGTAGGAATAGTAGCAGCCATATATCCGCTCAGCTCCAATGCCATCTGCCACGCACTTGACGGACAAGCTCTCATCCAATTCGCGTCCAACGTCTTCCATCCACCGACATATCGCATAATACCCGGATACATCGTCCGTTTTCCCTATCTCGGCATATAGCGCTGTGAGAAAGCGAAATTCGGCCTCGTCACTAAGTGGTTTCCAGCCAAGATTCGTTAGGAATTTCTCCGTGATCGGTAGCATTTCAAAATAGTTCAGTCGCGGATCTTCGAGGTAGGCAAATTCATCCGCGTACAGGCCCTCGTTCATCAAACCATTGACGACCGATGCAATTTCTGCGGATGTGGCGCTTCTTCGGCTTAATTCAGGCGTTGGTCGGAAACGTGCGGCCAAGCGGAGAAGTCGAAATCTAGGCGTCTCGAACAGTTCCATTTCTTGCGGTTCCAGCCTCTGCTTAAGAAGTCTTACCCCTTCCGGCACGTCGAACCAATAGCGGTAAGAGCCACCAAGCATTACACACCGAACCGCTGGTTTGTCCCGCATAGCAGACTTCTGGACGCGGCGCGCCCAGCGCTCTCGAAGACACCGCGATACCCGGACCCCTTCCCGCGTCCCGCTCTACCGCTTGACCCAGCGCACGCCTTGTCCAAACTGCCGCCATGCTCGTCATCCGCCCCGCCCTCCCCGTCGACCTTGCGCCCCTCGCCGCCCTTTGGGAGACGGGATGGCACGAGGCGCACGATGGCCACGTGCCCGCTGCCCTCGCCCGGCTGCGGACGACGACGAGTTTCCGCAAGCGCATCGCGGCCCTGAAGGACGACCTCCGAACTGCCGGACCCAAGGGCGACCCGCGCGGCTTCTGCGCGATCCGGGGCGACGAGATTTACCAGCTCTACGTCGCGCCCAAGGCCCGCGGCACCGGCCTCGCCCGGCGTCTTCTTGTGGACGGCGAGACCCGATTGGCTGAAAGCGGCGTGACGCGCGCCTTCCTCCTCTGCGCTCCGGGCAACCTGCGGCGGCGTCCGCTTCTACGAGCGTGCCGGGTGGGAGAACATGGGCACTTGCCCCGAGACCGTCGATGGCATCACCTTCGATCTCGTCCGGTTCGAAAAGACCCTCTCCCCCTGAGCGCACGTTCGGTTTACTCTTCCTCCCCCAGCCGCGCAGCCGACACGGGTGCCATACGCTTTGCCGACAGCGATGCCGACGCATTGCAGACGGCCGCATTTCGAGCCCCGCCAACACGTTAACCGCCCGGAACGCCGGAGTCGCCCGGTCCGCGCCGTTGCCACCGCACGCGGCAGGCATGATCCGGTGACCTCTCCACCGCCTCCCCGGAAATAGCGAGGAGGCGAAAAATTCAACATTAATGTGCTGTTAACCGACTCGCACCATAACGATCCTCAGCAAGACGGCGGAGACAGGATGGCCAAGGATTTATCCCCTTCCACCCACCCTCTCACCCCACCCCTCACTGAGGAAGTGTGGCTAGACTGGCTCCGTCTCTTGCGATCACGCCGCGTCGGCGTGACCACCTTCTTCCGCCTCATGGACGAACACGGCAGCGCCGCCCGGGCGCTCGAGGTCCTGCCCTCGGTCGCCGCCACCGCAGGCGTGACCGACTATCGCCCCTGCGACCCCAGGACCGCGCGCACCGAATGGCAGGCCGCCCTCCAGGCCGGCGCCACACCCATCGCCTTCGGCAGCGACGCCTATCCTGCCCTCCTCTCCGAAATCCCCGATCCGCCGCCCATCCTGTGGTGCATCGGCGATCCCGCCCTCCTTCAGCGCCCCATGATCGCCCTCGTCGGCGCGCGCAACGCCTCGTCCGTCGGCACACGCATGGCGCGCAGGCTCGCCGCCGACCTCGGCGCGGCAGGCCACGTCGTCGTCTCGGGCCTCGCGCGCGGCATCGACACCGCCGCCCACCTCGCCGCGCTCGACACCGGGACCATTGCGGTCATGGCCGGCGGCGTCGACGTGATCTATCCGGCGGAAAACGCCGTCCTGGGGCAGGAGATCGAAGGCAAGGGCCTCAGGATCAGCGAAAGCCCGATGTCCCTTGTCGCCCAGGCCCGCCACTTTCCGCGCCGCAACCGCATCGTCTCGGGCCTCGCCCGCGCCGTCGTCGTGGTCGAGGCGGCGGCAAAGTCCGGCAGCCTCATCACCGCGCGCACGGCCCTCGACCAGGGACGCGACGTCTTCGCGGTCCCCGGCCACCCCTTCGACCCGCGCGCCTCGGGCTGCAACATGCTGATCCGCGACGGGGCGACGCTGGTGCGGTCGGCGAAGGATGTGCTCGACGCGCTGGAAACCGCCTCTGGCGCCGTTTTCAAGCGACCCGAGGCACCGACCGATACTCCGCCCTCAGCCGCCCTGCCGCGCGATACGCTCGACCTCCACCAGCGAATCCTCGACCGTCTCGGCCCCAGCCCTGTCGCCGAGGACCAGCTGATCCGGGACCTCAAGGCACCCGCAAGAAGCGTCTCTCCCGAGATCGTGACGCTCGAACTCGAAGGTCGCGTCCGCCGCGAACCCGGCGGTCTCCTCGTCCGCGTCTCGTAGAGACGCGCGCGGTCGGGCCCCTGCGGCACCGGGCGGGGCGGATTGACATTCCGGGTCCCGAACCCACATGTTCCGCCGCCAATGCCCCCGGCCCCGAAAGGACCTTCATGCCCGTTGTCGTCGTCGAGTCCCCCGCCAAGGCGAAGACCATCAACAAGTACCTCGGCAAGGACTACACGGTGCTGGCGAGCTATGGACACGTCCGCGACCTGCCGCCCAAGGACGGCTCGGTCGATCCCGACCAGGGATTCGAGATGACCTGGGAGGTCGCCGCCGACTCGAAGAAGCACATCAAGGCCATCGCCGACGCACTGAAGGACGACCCCTCCCTGATCCTCGCGACCGACCCCGACCGCGAGGGCGAGGCGATCTCGTGGCACCTCGAAGAGACGCTTCGGAACCGCAAGGCGCTGAAGAAGGACACGCCCGTCAGCCGCGTCGTGTTCAACGCCATCACCAAGACCGCCGTCACCGAGGCGATGAAGAACCCGCGTCAGGTCGACAAGGATTCTCGTCGACGCCTACCTCGCACGCCGGGCGCTCGACTACCTCGTCGGCTTCAACCTCTCGCCCGTCCTCTGGCGCAAGCTTCCCGGCGCCCGCTCGGCGGGGCGCGTGCAATCGGTCTGCCTCCGGCATCATCGTCGAGCGCGAGATGGAGATCGAGGCCTTCCAGGCCCGCGAATACTGGAGCGTGACCGCCCTTCTCTCGACGCCCCGCGGACAGGAGTTCGAGGCGCGTCTGACCGTCCTCGGAGGCAAGAAGCTCGACCGGTTCGACATCGCCAACGCGACGGCGGCGGAAATGGCCGTCCAGGCCATCACCTCGCGCGACTTGACGGTCAAGTCCGTCGAGGCGAAGCCCGCCAGCCGCAATCCCTCCGCCCCCTTCATGACGTCGACGCTCCAACAGGAGGCGTCGCGCAAATTCGGCTTCGGCGCGCGCCAGACGATGAACGCAGCGCAGCGGCTCTATGAAGCCGGCCACATCACTTATATGCGGACCGACGGCATCGACATGGCGCCCGAGGCGGTCATGGCGGCGCGCGACGCCATCAAGGCGCGCTATGGCGCCAACTACGTCCCCGACAGCCCGCGCATGTACAAGAACAAGGCCAAGAACGCGCAGGAAGCGCACGAGTGTATCCGCCCGACCGAGATGACGGCGGATGCCGCCGCGCTCAAGCTGACCGACGCCGACCAGCGCAAGCTCTACGACCTGATCTGGAAGCGGACGCTCTCCAGCCAGATGGAAGCCGCGCGGATGGAGCGCACGACCGTCGACATCTCCAGTGCCGACGCAGCAGGTCGAGCTGCGAGCCACCGGGCAGGTCGTCCTCTTCGACGGCTTCCTCAAGATCTACGAGGAAGGCCGCGACGAACCGGAAGACGCCGACGACAAGGTCCTGCCCCAGATCATGCAGGGCGAGGCGGCAGCGAAGAAATCCATCACGCCCGAGCAGCACTTCACCCAGCCGCCGCCGCGCTACACCGAGGCGACGCTGGTGAAGAAGATGGAAGAGATCGGCATCGGCCGCCCCTCGACCTATGCCTCGATCGTCACCACCATCCAGGAGAGGGGCTATGTCCGGAAGGACAAGAACCGCCTGATCCCCGAGGACAAGGGGCGGCTGGTGACGGCCTTCCTGTCGAACTACTTCCGAAAGTACGTCGGTTATGAATTCACCGCGAACCTGGAAGAAGAACTCGACGACATCACCGCCGGCAGCCGGCAGTGGACCGAGGTGCTGGCCCGCTTCTGGCGCGACTTCAAGGCTGCGGTCGAAGAGACGGCCGAGCTTCGGATCACCGATGTCCTCGAGAAGATCAACGAGGTGCTGGAACCGCACCTCTTCCCGCCCACCGCCGACGGCAGCGATCCGCGCCTCTGCCCGAACTGCGGCCAGGGCCGTCTGTCGATGCGCACCGCACGCTCCGGCGGCGCCTTCATCGGATGCTCGAACTACCCCGAGTGCCGCTATACCCGGCCCTTCGGGCCTCCGGGCATGGACGACGGCGACGAGATCGGGCCGGACGGCAAGCTTCTCGGCATGGACGGCGACGACGAGATCCGCGTGATGAAGGGCCGCTTCGGCCCCTACGTTCAGCGCGGGAAGGTCACCGACGAGCAGCCGAAACCGCCGCGCGCAAGCCTGCCAAAGGGCTGGGACGCCGCCGGGATCGACATCGAGAAGGCGCTGATGCTCCTGTCGCTCCCGCGCGAGGTCGGCCCCCACCCCGAAGACGGCGAGATGATCGAGGCCGGGCATCGGACGCTATGGACCCTACGTCAAGCACGGCAAGCTCTACGCGAACCTCCCCGAGGCCGACGAGGTCTTCACCATCGGCATGAACCGCGCGGTCGAGGAACTGGCGAAGAAAGCCGCCTCTCGCGGCGGTCGCGGCGCGGCCGTGCCCCCCTTGGCGGAACTGGGCGAACATCCCGAAAAGGGCGGCGTCGTCCAGGTCATGAGCGGGCGCTACGGACCCTACGTGAAATGGGGCAAGGTGAACGCCACGCTGCCCAAGGAAACCGATCCCGCGGCGGTCGACATGGACCTCGCCGTGAAGCTGATCGCCGAGCGCGAGGGCAAGGGCGGCGGAAAGAAGAAGGCCGCGCCGCGGAAGAAGAAAGCGGCGGGTTGAGGCCGGCGGGCCTCACATATACGGAATGACGAATATGTTACTGGTGCGCGCGGAGGGGGTCTGAAAGGGTCCGGCCACGACCGAAACCCGCAGCAAGACCCAGAAGGCAGTTCGTATGTCCAAGACCCCTTTCCTCTCCCGCCGCAGCTTTGTCGCGTCCACCGCCGCAGCCCTCGCCGCACCCTCGATCCTCCGGGCGCAGGAGACGATCCACAACATCTCCAGTTTCCGCCGGCAGGACTGGCGCGACCACTTCGAGACCCTTGGCGTCGCCACCGTCGTGGCCGACACGAGTTCCCGCGCCCTGCACTTCTGGAACGCCGACGACACCGACTATCGCGTCTTTCCGACCTCGGTCCCGCGCACCGACGAGCTGACAAAGCGCGGCTATACCCAGGTCGTGCGCAAGAAGATCGGGCCAAGCTGGACACCGACGCCTTCGCAGATGGAACGCGATCCGGAATTGAAACCGATTGCCGCAGGCCCCGACAACCCGCTCGGCACCCACGCCATGTACCTCGACTGGCCAGCCTACATCATCCACGGCACCCACGACACGCGGAAGATCGGCCGCCGCTCGTCGGATGGCTGCATCGGTCTCTACAACCCGTCGATCGAAGAGCTTTTCGCGCTCTGTCCGGTCGGGACGCAAGTCCGCCTGATCTGACCTTCCCCATCCCCGCTTGCCGCGGTGCGGCGATTGACTTCACCCCGGGCGGACGGCAAACCTGCCCGGGACACGACGGGGAGATTGCTGCATGAAGAAGGTGTACGCCAACGCGACCGAGGCGCTCGACGGCCTCCTTCACGACGGGATGTTGATCGCCGCCGGAGGGTTCGGCCTCTGCGGCATTCCCGAGCTTCTGATCGAGGCGATCCGCGAGAGCGGCGTCAAGAACATCTCGGTCGCGTCGAACAACGCGGGCGTCGACGACTTCGGACTCGGCCGCCTGCTCGAGACCCGGCAGATCTCGAAGATGATCTCGTCCTACGTCGGCGAGAACGCGGAATTCATGCGCCAGTACCTCTCGGGCGAACTCGAGCTGGAATTCAACCCGCAGGGCACGCTGGCCGAGCGGATGCGCGCGGGCGGCTGCGGCATCCCCGGCTTCTACACCAAGACCGGCGTCGGCACCGTCATCGCCGAGGGCAAGGACCACAAGGACTTCGACGGCCAGACCTACATCCTCGAGCGCGCAATTGTCGCCGACCTCGCCATCGTGAAGGCATGGAAGGCCGACACCACGGGCAACGCGATCTTCCGCAAGACGGCCCGCAACTTCAATCCGCCCGCCGCGATGTGCGGCCGCGTCTGCGTGATGGAGGTCGAGGAGATCGTTGAACCGGGCGCGCTCGACCCCGACCACATCCACCTGCCCGGCATCTACGTCCATCGCCTGATCCAGGGCGACCACGAGAAGCGGATCGAACAGCGCACCCTGCGCAAGCGTGAGGAGGCCTGAGACATGGCGGACGACCTGAAGGGCTGGGACCGCAACCAGATGGCCGAACGGGCCGCGAAGGAGCTTGAGGACGGCATGTACGTCAACCTCGGCATCGGCATCCCGACGCTGGTGGCGAACTATGTCGGCGACAAGGAGATCACGCTCCAGTCCGAGAACGGGATGCTGGGTATGGGCCCCTTCCCCTATGAAGGCGACGAGGATCCCGACCTCATCAACGCCGGCAAGCAGACCATAACCGAGGTTCCGCGCACGGCCTACTTCGATAGCGCGACCAGCTTCGGGATGATCCGGGGCGGCAAGATCGCCGCCGCGATCCTGGGCGCGATGGAGGTTTCCGAGAAAGGCGACCTCGCCAACTGGATGATCCCCGGCAAGCTCGTGAAGGGCATGGGCGGTGCGATGGATCTGGTGGCAGGCGTGGGTCGCGTGATCGTCGTGATGGACCACACCAACAAGCACGGTGAATCGAAGGTGCTGAAGGAATGCACTCTGCCGCTGACCGGCAAGGGCGTGGTCGACATGATCATCACCAACCTCGGCGTGCTCGAAGTCGGTCACAAGGGTCTGCACATCGTCGAATGCGCCCCCGGCGTAAGCCACGACGACATCCGCGCGGCGACCGAAGCGACGGTCGTCTGAGACGGTCCCGCCTTTGGCGGAGCGATCCACAAGATCGCCCCGCAAGCCTCCATTGTTGCGGCAGGACTTCATACTGTCGCCTCAATCCGTGATTATCCGCAGCCGATGGCCATGACGATCACGCCAAGACTTTCTCCTCGGGCGACGAACGCCACGACAGGCCCTCGGCGCTGGCGCGATATGGCCATCCTCGGGGGACTTCTGGCGTTTGTGGTCGCAGGCTTCGCAGGTCTCGCCTCGGCCACCGGATGGGCCGAGACTTGGGCCGCACTTGGTGCGCTGTCCCTGCCCGCGATGGCAGCTCTTCTGGTCCTCTCGCTCGTCAACTACCTGGCACGCGGCCTGCGCTGGCATCTCTTCGCCGGCCAGCTTGGCCTGCCGACGACGATCGGGCAGGACCTGCGGCACTTCATCGGCGGCTTCGCCATGTCGGTCACGCCGGGACGCCTCGGCGAACTGGTGCGGATGCGCTGGATCGGGCGCGAGACCGGCTGGCGTTTCGACCGCACTGCGCCCTTGGCCCTCGTCGACCGCGCAGCCGACCTTGCCGCCATGGCCGCGCTGATCGCGCTGTCGGTCGCCTTCTCGGCCACAGGCCTCGCCGGGCGCCGTGCCCGTGGCGATCCTGGCCTTCGCCGCCGCATTCGCCGCAACGCGGCCTTCGCTTCTCCGCGCCATCGCAGGCACCGGACACCGCGCAACGGGTCGTCGTCTGCCGCGCCTCTTCGCCCGCCTCCGCCGCGCCGCGCTGTCTCTCGACGCCTTCTCGCGTCCATCGGCCCTATTGATCGCCGGCCTGCTCGGCACCGGCGGCTGGCTGGCCGAAGGCTATGCCTTCCACCTTCTGCTCGGGTGGATGGGGGCCGAGGTGCCGTTCTGGCGTGCGGTCGGCATCTTCGTCTTCGCCACGCTCGCCGGCGGCCTCACCGGGGCACCGGGCGGACTTGGCGGAGCAGAGGCGGCGATGGTCGCCCTTCTCGCCCTCGACGGTGTGCCGGTCGAGACCGCCTTGCCCGCGACGCTGGTGATCCGTGTGACGACGCTCTGGTTCGCGCTTGGCCTCGGTCTGCTGATCTTCCCCTATGCCGAGCGTCTTTCGAAAAGGACCGCCGATGCGCTGGAAATCTAGCGACTACGCCGGCTGGGGCCGCGTCCTTCGCGCGTCGGGCGAGGTTGCGCGACCCGAACGCGCGGCGGCTGTCGCACAAGCGACCGCCGACACCCCCAGCCCCGCGATCGGGATGCGGCGCAGCTATGGCGACGCCTGCCTCAACGACGGCGGACGTGTCATCGACATGACCCGTCTCGACCGCGTCCTCGACTTCGACGCGACCACCGGCGAGATCCACGTCGAGGCGGGCGCAAGGATCGGCGAATTGCTCGCGACCTTCTCGCCGCGCGGCTGGCTGCCGCCCGTCATGCCGGGAACCGGCTTCGCCACCGTGGGCGGCGGCATCTGCATGGACGTCCACGGCAAGAACCACCACGGTGCGGGAAGCCTGGGCCAGCATGTGACCGAGATCACGCTGATGACCCGCGAAGGCCCGCGCGCGATCACTCCAGATGCCGATGCGTCGCTCTTCAAGACGACCGTCGGCGGACTGGGCCAGACCGGCCCGATCCTTTCGGCCCGCTTCCGTCTACTTAAGGCCAAGGGCGACGTAATGGTGGTGACCGAGAGGCGCGTGCAGGACTGGGACGAGTTCCTGCACCTTCTCGACGCTTCGGACGCGACCTATTCGGTCGGCTGGATCGACGCCACGGCGCGCGGCCTCTCGCTTGGTCGCGGCATCCTTGAGGAAGCCGAAACCGGCGGCGGTCTCGTCCGCCCGGCGAAGCGCGGGCGCAAAATCCCGCTGGATGCGCCGGGCCTCACGCTGTCCCCGCCCGTGGTCCGCGCCTTCAACGCGGCCTACTGGCGGCGCGTGCCGGCGTCAGGCCGGACCCTCGTCAAACCCGTCGATGACTTCTTCTTCCCGCTCGACAAGATCCACGACTGGAACCGGCTCTACGGCAAGCGGGGCTTTCACCAGTTCCAATGCGTCGTCCCGCTGGCCGAGGCCGACCGCCTGCGCGGTATTCTCGAGAAGGTCGCGAACTCGGGCCTCGCCTCGCCGCTGGCGGTGCTCAAGCGCACGGGCCCCGGACGCGCAGGCTTTCTGTCCTTCCCGATGGAGGGCTACACGCTGGCCGTCGATTTTCCGAACCGCACAGGCGCCGAACGTCTGATCCGTGACCTGATCCGCATGGCGGCCGAAGCCGGGGGCCGGATCTATTTCGCCAAAGACTCGGTCGCGTCGCCCGAGGCGGTGCGGGGCATGTACCCTGAGCAGGCTCACTGGCTGGACGAGGTCGAGCAGATCGACCCCGACGCCGCCTTTGCGACCGACCTTGTGCGCCGACTGAAGCTGAGGGAACGGACATGAGCACCACCTGGATCGTCCTCGGGGCAACTTCGACCATCGCGCGGCACTTCGCGCGCCTCGTCGCAGCGAAGGGTGACGGCCTGATCCTGGCCGGCCGCGATATGGAAGAACTTCGCCGTTCTGCCGCCGACGGCCTCGCGCGCGGCGCCCCCATGGCCGAGGCGATGGCCTTCGACGCGCGCGATCCGGCGTCATTCGATCCGCTTATCGACCGCCTGCGCAGCATCGGCGGCAGCATCAGCGTCGCCGTCTTCGTCGGCTCCATGCCATCGCAGGAAGAGATCGACGCCGATCCCTCCCTCGTCGACGGCACCATCACCGACAGCTTCACGGGCCCAGCACGATTCCTGACAGCCATCGCCCCTTTGCTTGAGGAGCGCGGCGAAGGCACCGTCGTGGGCGTGGGTTCGGTCGCGGGCGACAGGGGGCGGCTCGGCAACTACGTCTATGGTGCCTCGAAGGCGGGCTTTCACGCCTATCTCTCAGGCCTTCGCAACCGCCTGGGACGCTCAGGCGTCCATGTCGTGACGGTCAAGCCCGGCACCGTGGATACCGCGATGACATGGGGAATGGACAAGCTGCCCTTCCTCGCGCCGCCCGAAAAGGTGGCGGGCGACATCCTTCGCGCCGTCGAGCGCAAGAAAGACGTCCTTTATACACCATTCATATGGTGGCCGGTGATGACGGTGATCCGCGCCATCCCGGAACGCGTCTTCAAGAAGATGAAGATCTAGCCGTCATTCGCCAGCCGCGGCCCGACGAAGACGCAGCCATCGCTGACGAGGTCCGGCGTTGTCGAGCAGAGCGTCCGAGCAAGGTTCCAGGCCGCCAGCACCTTCGGCACATAGCCCCGCGTCTCGGCATAGGGCGGGACGCCATCGTACGCCATCACCGCGCCCTCGCCCGCGTTGTAGCCCGCCAGAGCCATCACGGGATCACGGTTGAACTCGTTCATCAGCCAGTCGAGATACGCAACGCCGCCCTTGATGTTCTGACGAGGGTCAAGGCTGTCCTTGACGCCGAACCGCTCCGCCGTCGCCGGCATGAGCTGCATGATCCCCTGCGCGCCCGCGTGGCTCTTGGCCTTGACCTTGCCCCCGCTCTCGACGGCGATGACGGCCAGCACGAGGGCGGGAGAGACCTGGGTGCCCACAGTCGACATCAGGATGTCCGACCCATGCTCTTCGATGATGCCCTGAAGCATCTGAAGCCGTGGCGTCCCGATCTTCAGCGCCTCTTTCTGGATCGTCGCCATCGCGGCGCTGAACCGCGTCGCACTGTCGATCCCCCTGTCGGGCGACACCAGCGCCCAGTACCAGTCCCAGTCGGTCGGCGCCTCTGGGACGACACCCTCTGGCAGCTGAAGCGCCTCCTTCGGCCGGGGATCGCCCGGACGGCGCGGCGACTGACCGGGTGTGATACGATACATCTCGGCGTCGGGGTCTACCTGCACGGTGATGCGCTTGCCCACGGCGGCAGTCGGCAGTCCGACGCGCCGAAAGGTGAAGTCCTTGCGCACATCCGGAGCTGCCGCGGTTTCTGGCGCCGCCACGGCTTCCACACCTGCGTCCGTCTGGGGCGGCTCGAGCGTCTTGTCCGCTGCGTCCTGCGCGCCGGCGGGGCTCTGCGCGACGAGCAGACAAGCGATCGCCGCTGCCCTGCCGATTCCCATAAGCATTGTCCCGTAAGCCTTTCTCAATTCTTTTGTCATGAATCTCGCAGAATCTGGCAGGTCAGACCAGTGCGATCTGGATGCATTGTTCGCGGCGTCGGGATAGTGCGCCAGTCTGCAACGGAATTGGATGCCGTGCGAAGTCCATAAAAAGGCATATTTTATTTTATTATCAGGGTGTTATCGGATTTTTCAGGAATTCTTCATACAGCTGGAAAATTGTACGAACGACGCCAAACTCTCGCCACGTTTACACGGCCATATAGGGACATCCCAAGACGGACGGACCGTTTGTGAGAGGGCGGTTCGGGATCGTGGAGGGCCAACTGAGCGTGCTCAATGGAGGGACATATGAAACTGTTCAACGCTTTTCTGAATGATGAATCCGGCGCCGTCACGGTGGACTGGGTTGTGCTGACCGCCGCCATCGTCGGCCTCGGCATCGCTGTTCTGACCTCGGTCGGTGGTGGTACCACGACCCTGGCCAACAAGGTCTCGTCGCACATGGCGACGCAGAACGTCACCACTGCCTACGGCGGCTGACGCCATCCCGTCGGTTCCCAAACGGAACCGGCCGCGGGTACAGAGAAGGGGCTGCGCGGCGCGTGGCCCTTTTTCTTTACCTGAATTGGAAACGGTCTGGCGACACCCCGAGGGACCGTGGTGCCGCCGCAGTAAGGCCACAATGTCTTGTGACACTTCCCACGGGACGACGATTGCCTCGACGGGCAAAGATCTACGGAGTTGTACATGCGTGCCTACATTCAAAACTTCTGTCGTGACGAAGACGGTGCGGTCACCGTCGACTGGGTCGTGCTGACGGCGGCGATCGTCGGCATGGGCGTCATCGTGGTGACGACCGTGGCTCGGGGAGCGCTCGACCACACGTCCGGCCTCAACAGCCACCTCGCGAACGCCAACGTGACGACGTCTTATTGACCCCGCGAAGATTGCACGCGGTCACGTCGACATTGCACGACTTGACCGCGTTCAATCCACGCTTTCGCCACAATCCTGCGCCATTCCCTGACGAAACGACGAGGGTGCGGCGCAGAACGGTCGCCATCACCCGAGCTACCTGAGAGGGACCGATATGCGTTTTGTGTTTGGACTCGTCTTGCTGATCGGTATCGGTCTGGCAGGCGCCGCCGTCTACATGGCGAAGAACTTCATCGGCCAGCAGCAGGCCCAGCTCGCTGAAGCCGAAGCGGCCAAGCTGGCGATCGTGCCGACGAAAGATGTCTTCGTGGTCAACAAACAGCTTCGCTACGGACAGCGCCTCACCAAGGAAGACATAACAACCGTCCGCTGGCCCGAGGCGGGGATCCCCGAAGGTGCCTTCGCCTCCGAGGAAGAGCTCTTCCCGAAGGGCGATGACACCCTGCGTTCGGTCCTTCGTACGATGGAGCCAGGTGAAGCCGTCATGGCCATGAAAGTGACGGAGCCCGGCCAGCTTGCCGGCGTCGCCTCGCGTCTGGCCAAAGGAATGCGCGCTTTCGCGATCAACACCGACGTGACCTCGGGCGTGTCGGGCTTCCTGCGTCCCGGCGACCGCGTCGACGTCTATTGGACCGGCTCCGTCGGCAACGGCCAGGTCGTCACGAAGCTCATCCAGACGAACGTCCTCATCATCGCCATCGACCAGTCGGCGGACGAGGACCGCAACAGCCCCATCGTGGCCCGGACGGTGACGGTCGAACTGACCCCCCAGAACGTCGCATCGCTCGCCCAGGCCCAATCGGCCGGACGCCTGTCACTTTCGCTTCTGGGCGTCGAGGATACCACAGTCTCGGAAGCGGTCGAAGTCGATCTCAGGGACGTCCTCGGGATCGAGGAGCAGAAAGTGGTCGAGACGGTCGAGGAAGAGAAATGCTTCGTACGCCGCCGGAGCGGCGAGGAAATCACCTCGGTTCAGATCCCCTGCACCAACTGAGACCATCGGCAGTCGCGACTACCCTCAAACGCGCCACCACATCCGGTGGCGCGCTTTGTTTTTGACGCTACCATTACCGTTGTGTTGCCCCTCGCCCACATCAGCATGGTCTTCCAAACCTCTGATTGTTGAAAAATTTCCAACATTGACGCATCGTCCGCGATATAAGGGCGCAGACCCGGAAAACTGAGGCGTGATCGGAAAGGCAGGTCACATGACTTTTGATAGAATTCTTGAAGGCGGCGCTATTAGGCATCGCCGTAACGGCCGCGACAGCATCCCCAGGCGGGGCGCAGTCATTGACCATCATGCAAGGGGAGACGACGACGGCACTCCAGGTTCCGCTGAACCGGGCAGTCGTGGTCGAAGCTGAAAATCCCTTCGCTGAACTTTCTATCGCGAACCCGGGCATTGCGGACATCTCGACATTGTCCGACCGCACGATCTACGTCCTCGGCAAGGCGCCGGGACGCACGACGCTGACACTTCTCGGCCCCGACGGCCGGCTCATCACGAACGTCGAGGTCCAGGTGACCCCCGACATCGCCGAGTTCAAAGAGCGTCTGCGGCAAATCCTTCCCGGCGAAGGCATCGAGGTCCGCACCGCGAACGACGGCATCGTGCTGTCGGGCGTCGTCTCCTCGATCGAAAAGCTCGACCGGGCCCTCGATCTGGCCAGCCGCTATGCGCCTGATCGGGTCTCGAACCTCATGGTCGTTGGTGGCACTCACCAGGTGATGCTCAAGGTACGCTTCGCAGAAGTGCAGCGTACCGTGCTGAAGAGCCTCTCGTCGGGCCTCTCGATCGTCGAGGCTGGCTCCGACGCGGCGATTTCGGCCGCGGGCGGCTCCGGCTCGCTTGTTCCGGGCACCAGCATCGGTGCACCGGGCTCGACCATCCTGAACCTGAACAGCGCCGTCGCTGGACAGGCCGCCGTCGGCTTCGACATCGGTAGCGTGGCCTTTGCCGTGCTTCTGCAGGCGCTCGAGGAGAAAGACCTCGTCCGTACTCTGGCCGAGCCGAACCTGGTTGCACTAAGCGGTCAGCAGGCAAGCTTCCTCGCCGGTGGCGAGTATCCGATCCCCGTCGTCGACGACGATGGCGGCGTGACCATCGAGTACAAGCCCTTCGGTATCCAGCTTACCTTCACGCCCCGCGTGATCGATGGAAGCCGTATCAACCTTGAACTGAACGCGGCGGTTTCGGCCATCGACGGTCAGACCACGATCACCAACGCAGGCTTCGCGATCAACGGCTTCAGCCGCCGCGAGACCGAGACGACGGTCGAGATGATGGACGGGCAGAGCTTCGCGATCGCGGGTCTTCTGCAGGACGACTTCAACGACTCCGTCAATCAGGTGCCGTGGCTTGGCGACGTGCCGATCCTGGGCGCGCTGTTCCGCAGCACGAACTACCAGCGCAGCCAGTCGGAACTGGTCGTGATCATCACGCCGCACCTCGTGTCGCCGACGTCCGGTGAAGCGCTGGCGCTGCCGACCGATCGCGTCCGCCCGCCCACGGAAAGCGAGCTGTTCCTCTTCGGACAGACCGCGCGTCCCGCAGGCGCACCCCGGAACGGTGCTGCGGCCGAAGTGGCCAAGCAGGACTTCGCCGGCTCCTATGGCTATGTGATGGAATGAGACCGATGACCATGAACATCAAAACCCTTCTGGTCGGCGCGGCCGCGCTCGCACTGACCGCCTGTGGCGAAGCCACCCCGTCCTGGAACGCCGAAGCCGGCGCCTTCATCGACGAGGGCGGGTTCGGGAACCCCACGATGCACAACATGATGGCGCAGAAATGCGCGGGTCAGGCGAAGGGATACATCGTCCCCGATCCGGTCGTGGCCCTGCATCCTTCCAGCACCACGGCAAACCCGGTCTACGCTCGCGGCTCGATCCGCTGCTCGGGACAACTGAACGGCAAGTACGCTCAGGTCATCTGGCAGGAATACATCCGCAGCGCAATTCCGCCCTCGACACTCGACGGCGGCGGCCTGCAGGCGATCGAAAGCGCGGCCGGCGGCGGCGCCTGATCCCGGCCACAGTATTGTTTCGGAGGGCGGCCAATGGCCGCCCTTCTTCTTTGGGATCGTTGTTCGAAATCGAATAATTACGATCTTTTAGCCTCAATGTCGCCAACTTTGCCGGGCACCTGTTGCGGGTCGGGCGACATACGTCGAGTCGCGTCTCGTCCGTTCAGAATGCCGTGTGCCCCGCGCAAACGGGGCACCCATACGGAAGGACGTGAGGGTATGACGAGCAACGTGGCCTTGCAGGATGAACCCGAACCGATCGTGGCCTGCACGATCAGCCGGGATGTCCAGAACTTCGATCTGCTGATCGAAGACATGGAAAGCCTCTGCGGCGAGAACTGGGGCGACCTGTCAGTCGACGACGCCGGCCTCTTCTTCGACCAACCCGAATCCGACACCCTCGAATTCGTCGTGATCGCAATCGACCAAGAGGACGAAGGCGATGGCGATCGCCTGGTCGACCTCGTCAAGCGCGCCTCGCAGCAGAAGATCAAGGTCCTGATCGTCGCCGAAGAGGTCAGCCCGATCCTCCTGCACCGCCTTCTCAAGATCGGGGCGCAAGAATTCATTCCCTACCCCCTGCCCGACGGCGCGCTCAACGACGCCATCGAGCGGATGCGCGAACGCGCCAGCCAGGCCGAGATGGTCGCAGCGAACCTGCGCACCAACCTCAAGGCCACCGGCGACCGCGATGGCGTCGTGATCCCCGTCCACGGGCTGGCCGGCGGCACGGGGGCGACGACCTTCGCCGTCAACCTCGCGTGGGAGCTTGCCAACATCGACGAGGGCGACGACGCGATGCGCGTCTGCCTGATCGACCTCGACCTCCAGTTCGGCTCGGTCTCGACCTACCTCGACCTGCCCCGTCGCGAGGCGGTGTTCGAGCTTCTCCAGGACACCTCGTCCATGGACAGCGAAAGCTTCATGCAGGCGCTTCTGACCTACGAGGAAAAGCTTCAGGTCATGACCGCGCCAAGCGAGCTGATCCCTCTCGACATCATCGGCCAGAAGGATGTCCAGAAGATCATCGACATCGCCAAGTCGAACTTCGACTACGTCGTCATCGACATGCCGACGACGGTCGTGATGTGGACCGAGACGGTCCTCACGGCGGCGCACGTCTATTTCGCGATGGTCGAGCTCGACATGCGATCGGCCCAGAACACCCTGCGCGTCATCCGGGCGCTCAAGGGCGAGGATCTGCCCTACCAGAAGCTGCGCTACGTGCTGAACCGCGCGCCCGGCTTCACCGACCTCAACGGCAAGAGCCGCGTCAAGCGCATGGCTGAAAGCCTCGACATCAAGATCGAGGTCCTGATGCCCGACGGCAGCAAGCAGGTTGCGCAGTCGAACGATCACGGCGTGCCGCTCTCGGAAGTCGCCGCCAAGAACCCCCTTCGGAAAGAGATCCAGAAGCTGGCCCTCTCGATCCACGAAACGAACATCGCGGCCGCCGAAGGCGCCTGATCTGAACAAGGAGCACTCCGTTGTTTTCCAAGTACAAGAAGGGCGATCAATCGCCCGGAAAGCCTGATCTCCAGCCGATCCAGGGCGGCCAGTCCAAGCCTACGTCCCGGCCCGTGTCGGTGCCGGCCCCGACGACGAGCCGCCGCCAGGTCAGCCGCGTTCCGGGCCAGCCCGCGCCGGTCGACAAGGAAAAGAAGCGCAAGGAGCGTTTGGGCGAGATCAAGCTCGAGCTTCACAAGCGGCTTCTAGACAACCTGAACCTCGGCGCACTCGAGACAGCCTCGGAAAGCGACCTGAGGTCCGAGATCGTCGCCATTTCGGGCGAAGCCCTCGATGAGATGGGCGTCGTTCTGAACCGCGAAGAGCGGCAGACGCTGAACCAGGACCTCTACGACGAGGTGACGGGCCTCGGCCCCCTCGAGCCGCTTCTGAAAGACGACTCGATCAACGATATTCTCGTGAACGGTCCGCAGCAGGTCTTCGTCGAAAGGGCCGGCAAGCTGGAACTGACCGACACGTCCTTCAAGGACGAGCGCCACCTTCTGCGGATCATCGACAAGATCGTGTCCGCCGTGGGCCGGCGGGTCGACGAATCGAACCCCTATGTCGACGCCCGTCTCGCGGACGGCTCGCGTTTCAACGCGATGGTGCCTCCTATCGCAGTCGACGGCTCGCTGGTCTCGATCCGTAAGTTCAAGAAGGAAAAGCTCGCGGTCGACGACCTCGTCAACTTCGGCGCCTTCACCGAGGAAATGGCGGCCTACCTCCAGGCAGCGGTGGCCACCCGCCTCAACATCATCGTCTCGGGCGGTACCGGCTCGGGCAAGACGACCACGCTGAACGCGCTGTCCTCCTTCATCGACAACGCCGAGCGCATCCTGACGATCGAGGATACGGCCGAACTTCAGCTTCAGCAGACCCACGTCGGCCGGATGGAAAGCCGGCCACCGAACGTCGAGGGCAAGGGCGCCGTCACGCAGCGCGACTGTCTGAGAAACGCCCTCCGGATGCGTCCCGACCGCATCATCGTCGGCGAGACGCGCGGCGAGGAAGTCATCGACATGCTCCAGGCCATGAACACCGGCCACGACGGTTCGATGACGACGATCCACGCCAACTCCGCCCGCGACGGCGTCAGCCGTCTCGAGAACATGATCGCGATGGCTGGCATCGAGATGCCGATCAAGGCTGTTCGCTCGCAGATCGCATCGGCCGTCAACCTGATCGTGCAGGCGTCGCGTCTTCAGGACGGTTCGCGCCGGATGGTCTCGATCACCGAGGTGACGGGCATGGAAGGCGAGGTGATCTCGATGCAGGAGGTCTTCCGCTACCAGCGCGTCGGCCTCACCCCCGACAACAAGATCATCGGCCACTTCACGGCGACCGGCGTGCGCAGCCACTTCTCGGAACGTTTCCGGATGTGGGGCTACGACCTTCCGGCGCAGATCTTCGAACCCTTCGCCGCGGAGTAGCCTCAAATGGTCATCAGCGCAGAACCACTTATCTATGGCCTGATTTTCCTCGCGGTTCTCGCGCTGGTGCAGGGCATCTACCTCTCCGTCTTCGGCAAGTCGATCAGCCTCAACAGCCGCGTGAACCGCCGCCTCGAGATGCTCGAGAAAGGCGCCGGCCGCGAGCAGGTGCTGGAACAGCTCCGCAAGGAAATGTCCCAGCACATGAAGTCGAAGTCGATCCCGCTCTACGCGATCCTCGCCGACAAGGCCCAGAAGGCGAACATCGCCTTCACGCCGGGTCAGCTCATCATGGTGATGGGCGTGCTGACCATCGTCGCCTTCTTCCTTCTGACCTTCGGCACTGCGGCCTCGCTGCCGATCCGGCTGGTCCTGTCGCTGATGATGGGCGTGGGAGCGGTCTATATCTGGGTCAACCGCACCGCCAAGAAGCGCCTTGGGATGCTGGCAGAGCAACTTCCCGATGCGGTCGAGCTCATGGTGCGCTCGCTGCGCGTCGGCCACCCCTTCACTTCGGCGCTCCAGATCGTCGCGAAAGAAGTGCCCGACCCGCTGGGCACGGAAATGGGCGTCATATCGGACGAGGCCGCCTATGGCCGCGACGTGGGCGAAGCGCTCAAGTCGATGGCCGAACGGATGGATATGCAGGATCTGCGCTTCCTCGCCGTCGCGGTGACGATCCAGCAGACCTCGGGCGGTAACCTGGCCGAGATCCTCGACGGTCTCGCCAAGGTCGTGCGCTCGCGCTTCCGGCTGTTCCGCCGGGTCAAGGCGATCACCGCCGAAGCGAAGTGGTCGGGCATGTTCCTGTCGCTGTTCCCGATCCTGGCGCTCGTGATGATCAACGTCATCCAGCCCAACTATTACGACGACGTGAAAGAGACAGCCTACTTCATCCCCGCCTGCCTCGTCGTCGCAGCCTTCCTCACCGTGAACATCTTCGTGATGCGCATGCTCGTGAACATCAAGGTCTAGGCCCATGGAATACGTCACAACCCTTTTCGCCCAGGCGAACACCTTCCTTCACGATCAGTTCGGTGAGCTTGGACCGCTTCTGGTCATCGGCGTCCTGGGGCTTTTCCTGGTGCTGCTGACGCTGCCTGCCCTTCTCAAGAAGGAAAAGGACCCCTTCGAGCAGATCCGCCGCGCCACCCGTGCCAGCGCCGGCGAGGCCGACGGCAAGGCCCGGCTGCGACGCGGTCGTGGCAAGGGCGTCGACAAGCTCGAGAAGTACTCGAGCTTCCTCGAACCCCAGGACGCCAAGGCCTATTCGGAAACCCGTCTGAAGCTGATGCAGGCCGGCTATCGCTCGAAGGACGCGGTGCGGACCTATCACTTCCTCCAGTTCGCCCTGGGAATCGGCTTCCTGGTCCTCGGCAGCATCTACGCGATCTACAACAGCGTCACGGGCGAGCCATCGACGCAGTCGCTGATCATGTCCGTGCTCATTCCCGGCATCGTCGGTTATGTCCTGCCCAAGTACTGGGTCACCAAGCGCCAGCAGTCGCGTCAGGAAGAGATCACCAACGGCTTCCCCAACTCCCTCGACATGATGCTCGTCTGCGTCGAGGCCGGACAGTCGCTTGACCAGTCGATCATCCGCGTGTCGAAAGAAATCCGCGCAGGCTTTCCCGCCCTCGCCGACGAGTTCGAAATGGTCTCCCAGGAGATGAAGGCAGGCAAGGACAAGCAGCTCGTCCTGCGCGACATGTCCGAAAGGACCGGCGTCGCCGACGTCGCCAGCTTCGTCACCGTGCTGATCCAGTCTGCCACTTTCGGTACCTCGATCGCCGAGGCGCTTCGCGTCTACGCCTCCGAGATGCGCGATAAAAGGATCATGCGCGCGGAAGAGAAGGCAAACACCTTGCCGACCAAGATGACCCTTGCCACAATGCTTCTGACAGTGCCGCCGCTTCTGATCATCCTGATCGGGCCTTCGGTCTATGGCATTGCAGAGACGCTTTCGAAAGCTGGCTTCTAAAAGGGGCGTATGCAACGCAGAGACGCGATTGGGGCGATTGCCGCCCTGACCATGCTGGCCGCCTGTGACACCGCAGGCGGCCTTCGCCAATCCGAGGGCAGCCCTTTCGCGCCCAGTGGCCGGCCATCGAACGAGGACTCGGTCGACGGGCTGATCGTCGGACACAGGCTGATGGCCTCGGGCGAATACGAGTTGGCGCTGAAGGCCTATTACCGCGCCGCCTCCGAGCAGGGTGTGAACGCCGATGTGCTCTCGGCCATCGGCTCGGCCAACCTCCAGCTCGGACGCCTCAACCAGGCCGAACAGATCCTGCGCCGCGCCACAGAGCTGGATGAAACCTTCCCGCCTGCCTGGAACAACCTGGGCGTCGTCCTGATGGAACAGGGCGAATACGGCGAGGCAAGCCGCGTCTTCCGCCTGGCCTTCGCTCTGGACAGTGGCCAGAGTGCCGAAATCCGCGAAAACCTTCGCTTGGCCCTCGCAAAGATTGAAAATCCCGAATATGCTCCGCCTGATGAGTTTCGCCTGGTGCGCCGGGGGCCGGGATATTACCGGATCCTCGAAACACCCGAGAACCCCTAGACGGGCAAGCCAGGGCGGATGCGAGCAGCAAGGGACGAAGTGCTATGCGGAACGCTGGTCTGATCGGTGTCTGTGTCGTCGGTATGATAGGCCTCACGGCCTGCGGCGAGCGCGGAATCACGGATGAAGAAGTCGAACAGGCGATCAAGGACGTCAACGTCATCGACGAGACGAACCTGACGGACGTCATGCTCACCGTTGCCGACCCTAACGAAGCCGTCGTCTACTTCGAGCGGACGATCGCGCAAAACCCCGGTCGGATCGACCTCCATCGCGAACTCGCGCAGTCGCTGGTCCGCGCCAAGAAGCCGACCGCCGCCGCCAGCGCTTGGGAAAAGGTGCTGACGATGCCCGGCGCCAACAGCGAGGATCGCGTCGAATATGCCGACGCCCTGATCCGCGCGAACGAGTGGCAGAAGGCCGAGGCCGAACTCGACAAGATCCCGCCCACCCACGAGACCTACAAGCGCTATCGCCTCGAAGCGATGATCGCGAACTCCAACAAGGAGTGGGAGAAGGCGGACAGCTTCTACGAGGTCGCCGTCGGTCTCACGACGACGCCCTCGGGCACGCTGAACAACTGGGGCTATTCCAAGCTTACCCGCGGCGACTACGTCGGAGCCGAGCGGCTGTTCGCCGAGGCTCTGACCTATGACGCCGGTATGTTCACCGCGAAGAACAACATGGTCCTCGCTCGTGCGGCGCAGCGCAACTACGACATGCCGGTCGTGCAGATGTCCCAGATCGAGCGGGCGCAACTTCTCTACACGGCGGCGCTCTCGGCGATCAAGCAGGGCGACCTGAACACCGGCAAGACGCTTCTGGATGACGCCATCGACACGCATCCGCAGCACTTCGACGCTGCGATCCGCAGCCGCCAAGCGCTCGAGAAGCAGGGCTGACGTCCCCGGCATGGCGATAGACTGGACGACGGCCGCCTGGTTCCTGCCCTTCGTCGCGCCCATCACCCTCTGGGTGGCGTGGAGCGACATGGCCTCGATGAAAATCCCGAACAAGGCCGTTTTGGCCCTGCTCGCCGTCTTCGTCGTCGTGGGCCTCGTCGCCCTTCCCTTCGGTGAATACCTCTGGCGCTACGCCCACTTCGGCGTGGTGCTTGCCATCGGCTTCGTCCTCAGCGCCATCGGCGGCGTGGGAGCCGGCGACGCCAAATACGCCGCCGCGATGGCACCCTTCATCGCGCGCCCCGATTTCATGCCGTTCATGTTCCTCTTGGCAGCGACGGTCATCGCTGCCTTCATTCTGCACCGCCTCGCCCGCGCCTCGGCGATCCGGCAAAGGTTCGAGACCTGGGAAAGCTGGACGCGGCGCGAGTTTCCGATGGGTTTCGCGCTGGCGCCCGCGCTGCTCTTCTACCTGCTCATCGGGTTCTTCACCGGCTGACGCGGTAGAGCGCCATGAGATCGTCGTCGCGAACCAGCTCAAGCCGATCCTCCACGGCTTTCAGATCCTCGACCATGATGCCCCGCACCCGTTGGACGAAACTGCACTTCGGCACCATCACGAAGTCCGCGTTATCGAGGCCGGTCAGCCCGCCATAATACCACGGTGCGCCACCATCGAGCGGGGCGAGGTCCCCGAAAAGCCAGAACGCCGACAGGATATCTGCGACGAAGACCTTCCCGCCCTCGGGCACTCCCGCGTCCGCCATGGCGTCTCCCAAAGTCTCGAAAAAGGCACGCGACCCCGCCATCCATTCGCAGGCCGGGAAGGTCGCACCTTTCAATTCGGCCAGCGGCGGACGGTCGACGACCTCGCTGTAGCGGGCCCACTCCGGCATCGTGCGGTCGAGATCGACGTTCGCCGTCATCATGTAGCCTCGGTCGGACCGGATGAAGAGGTCATCCTGAGCCGGGTCAGGCAGCATTCGTACGAAGCGCGCGGGATCGAACGCCAGGTGCTCGAAATTGACCCGGAACGCATTGTAAAGCGAAGGGAATTCCAGCGCGGCCGCGACGATAGCCAGGGCGGTCATCGCCTGCCGCAGGCTGTCGCGCGGCAGCGTCGCCTCGTCGGCAGCGGGCCTCAGCGACAGAAGCAGCACCGGCATAAGGTAAAGCCACTGCGGCACGTTGCCGAAGTTCTGGTAGCTGACATAGATCGAGCCCGCCACAAGCCACAACAGACCTAGAGCCAGAAGCGCGTGCCCTGCGCGCCGCACGAGAAAGACCGCGACGATCCCCGTCAGCGTTGCTCCCATGTAGACCGACCCTGTCAGGATCACTTCGAAAGGCACGCCCACGAACGGCCGCACCTCGGAGGCCGCCACTGCCCGAAGGTCGCCTAGGTACGCCAGCCAGAAGCCGATCCCGTGAACCGCCGTCACCGTGACCGCCACGGCAAGCCCCGCCAGACCGGCCCACAGCACCGCGCGCCACTGCCCCCGCGCGACCAGCGCCAATGCGGCGGCGGGCGCAACGGCGACGAAGTAGGTCGCCTTGATGAGAAGCAGCACCGCGCAAAGAAGCCCGATCAGCGCCCCGTCGAGCGTCTGCCGCTCCTTCCTGGCCGGCAGGAACGCCAGCACCACGGCAACGAAGGACAGCGCCCAACCCCACCTGTTGTAGTGCATCGAGATCGTGGCTCCCGACGTCGCCGGCCCGTAGGTGAGCGCCACCACGAGCCCCAGCGTGACGAGACCGAAATAATAGGCGACACCGCGCGACAGCCGCAGCGCCGCATAGGTCGCCGCGGGCCAGAGGGCGAGGGCCACAAGAAGCTGGCCGAAGATGATCGCGGACCCGACGCCGACGCCCGCCTTCAAGAGCCACACGAATGGCAAAAACGCGAAAACACCAAGCGGGGTTGCAAAATCGAGGTGCGGCACCTGCCCCTCGCGCATCCGGAACAGGATGTCGAGAAGGTGATACGTGTCCCCCTCGTGCGCGTCGAGATAAAGCCCGCCCTTCAGCACGGGCAGGCCACCAAGGACCAGCGTGAACCCCAGCAACACCGTCGCCAATACAAGGGGATTTGGCCTGCTCATGCCCCATCCTTTTCCATTTTTTGGCCACAATAACGGGTCATGTTCGGCCGGCAAAGATGTGCCACCGGTTATTGTTCAAAATCGGGCAACGCCGGGGCGCATCGGGAAATCTTTGGTGAGGCCGAGTGCTGCAATGAACATGGAATCGTCGAACGTCATCGCCCCTCCGGCACCTCGGTCGCTTTCGGGCATGAAGCTGCCCTCGGTGATGATGCGTGACATCCTGCTTAAGACAAGCTTCCGGATGAACCTTGAAACCTGCACCGAACTGGCCCGGGCGATCTGCCTTCCGGTTCCCGTGACGCAGGAGTTGATCGACGTCGCCCGCGAGCAGAAGCTGATGCAGTCGACCGGCACGCTGCACGCCAACTCGGGCGGCGAGATGGGCTATCAGCTGACCGACGCCGGCAAGGCCCGCGCGCTCGACGCCCTAGCCCAGTCCGAATACTACGGCGCCATGCCCGTCCCGCTCGAGGTCTACTCCGAGCAGGTCCGCCGCCAGTCGATCCGCAACATCCAGGTCACGCGCGACCAGCTTCTGTCGGCCATGGGTCACCTGATCCTGCCGAACGAGCTTCTCGACCACCTCGGACCTGCCGTCAGCGCCGGACGTTCGATCCTGATGTACGGGCCTCCGGGCAACGGCAAATCCTCGATCTCGAACGGCATCCGCAACGCGCTCGGCGACAAGATCTACGTTCCCCGCGCCATCGAGTATGCCGGTCAGGTCATCACGGTCTACGACCCCATCGTTCACTCCGCCGCCGAGACGCTCGAGGACGACCCGAATTCGCTGCGCCGCACGTCGAACCGCTACGACACCCGATATGTTCTCTGCGAGCGGCCGACGGTCATCACGGGCGGCGAGCTGTCGCTCTCGATGCTCGACCTCGTCTACAACCCGACGGCGCGCACCTACCAGGCACCGCTTCAGCTCAAGTCCACCGGCGGCATTTTCATCGTCGACGACCTTGGCCGTCAGGAAGAACCGCCGCAGGCGCTGGTCAACCGCTGGATCGTGCCGCTTGAGGAAGCAAAGGACATCCTTGCCCTGCAATCGGGCGAGAAGTTCACGGTGCCTTTCGACACGCTTGTCATCTTCTCGACCAACTTCCACCCGAACGAGATCTTCGACAAGGCGGCGCTGCGCCGGATCTTCTTCAAGATCAAGATCGACGGGCCGGAGCAGGAGGATTACCTGAAGATCTTCGCGATGGTCGCGCGCAAGCGGAAGATGCCGCTGGACGAGGATACGCTCGTCTACCTGATCAAGAACAAGTACCCGACCATCGACAACATCTATGCGAACTACCAGCCGATCTTCCTGATCGACCAGATGATCGCCATCTGCGAGTTCGAGGGCATCCCCTACCAGATGTCGCCCGAGCTGATCGACCGTGCCTGGGCGAACATGTTCGTGAAGGAAGAGAAGATCGTCCACTGACGATCCTGCATCCAGCAAACGAAAACGGACGGCCGAAAGGCCGTCCGTTTTCGTTAGAAGACGAAGCTGTCAGGCTGGCCGCGTCGCCGACAACGGCTGCTCGTTCAACAACATCGAGATGCCGAACGCAATCGTCGCCATCGCTGCCGCGATCCAGAAGACCGGATGCAGCGCGGAAGAGATGCCGTCCGTCACCAGCGCCTGAGCCTCGGGCGGCAGAGACCGGACATAGGCGGCGCTCAGCGAGCTGAAGCCCACGCCGTCAAGCTTACCTTCCAGATGCCTCGCAATGCCCGAGCTGAAGATCGCTCCGAAAGCTGCGGTGCCGATCGAGCCGCCGATCAGACGGAACATGTTGGTGGACGCGGTGCCCACCCCCAGCATGGCAAAGGGGACCGCATTCTGCACCGCCGCCACGCCGACCGCGAACACCGGCCCAAGGCCGATGCCGACGCCCGCCAGGGACAGCGCGATGGACCACAAGGGCGTCTCGGCCGAGACCTGCGTCAGCGACAGCATCGCCAGCGCCAGGATGGCGGTCGATCCGATCGGCAAACGCTTGTAGCGTCCGGTCCGCGACATGACCTGTCCGGCCAGGGTCGACGTGACGATCAGCCCACCCATCATCGGCAGCAGGAACAACCCCGACATGGTCGGCGTCACGCCCTTCACGATCTGAAGAAAGAGCGGCAGGAACGTGATCGTCCCGAACATCGCCGTGCCGACCAGGAAGCCGACGGCGTTGATGACGAGGAAGGTGTTGTTGCGGAAGAGACTCATCGGAAGGATCGGCTCGGCCGCCCGCCGCTCGACCGCGACGAAGCCGACGAGGGCCAGGACGAAGGCCGAGATCAGCCCCGCCATCTCGATGCTCGCCCACGGAAAAACCGTGCCACCCATGTTCGAAAGAAGGACGGCCGACGACAGGACCGCCGCCAGCAGCGCCGCGCCGGCATAGTCGATCGACCTCTGGGTCCGAGGCGGCGAGTTCGAGCGCTATGCCCAGAAGGACGTAGGCCAGGACGCCGAAGGGCAGGTTGACGAAGAAGATCCAGTGCCAGCTCAGGCTCTCGACCAGGAATCCGCCCAGAAGCGGACCGATAACCGTCGATACCCCGAAAGCCGCACCAAGGACGCCCTGCGCGCGGCCGCGTTCGCGGGGCGGAAGCAGGTCTCCGACGACCGCCATGGACAGCACGATCAGGCTGCCGCCACCCAGTCCCTGCACCAGCCGGCCCAGGATCAGCACGCCCATGCTCTGCGCCAGACCGCCCAGGATCGCGCCCAGCATGAACACCCCGATGGCGCCCTGCATCACCCTCTTGCGTCCGTAGAGGTCACCCAGCTTGCCCGCGATCGGCGCACCAACGGTCGAAGCCAGCAGATAGGCCGTGATGACCCAGGTGATGTGATCGAGGCCACCCAGTTCCGCGACGATGACAGGAAGGGCCGGGGACACGATGGTCTGACCGAGCGAGGCGAACAGCAGCGTGATTCCGACCGCACCAAGTCCCAGGCGGACAGCGGCAGAGGACAAGGGGACGGGATCCACGGGATCGGCGGTGGCGGTCATTCCGGGAAGGCTCCAGACGAATGCGCCGCGCGGGCGCGCGGTTTGTTGCTTGCGGGGGCGCTAGATACATGCAATATGCACATAGCTGTCACAGGCATATAATTCGGGGACGATCACTTGGCAAGCCGGAATGAGCGACTGAAGCAGGACCTTGCCGCTGCGGGCGTCGACCCCGAAGCGGTCGACTACGCCTTCCGTGTCGACGCCGTGCTTCAACGCTGGCGCCGCCGCTTTCAGAAGCGCGAGCTTGGACAGCGCGCCATCGCCGACATGGGTCTTCCCATCGACCTGTCACAGCTTGACGCGCTGACCGTCATCTGGTCGCCCGCAAACGAATACGACGATGGTGGCGAAGGCGAGATCATGGTCGGCACCGTGGCGGACCGCCTCGCCGTTGACCCCTCCCGCGCAAGCCGCATCGTCTCCGAGCTGATCCGGCGCGGTCTCGTGACCCGCGGCGTCAGCCAGCTCGACGCCCGTCGCGCCATTCTCCAGCTTACGCCCCTCGGCGAGACGCTTGTCGAGACGGTGCGTGAATACAAGTTCCTCTTCATGGGTGCCTTCCTCGCCGGCTGGACGCCCGAGGAACGCGCCGATTTCCTACCTCTTCTCGACCGCTTCAGCACTTGGTCCACCGGCCCCGACGACGCCGACGGCCGCATCGGCGCCGAGATCGAAAAGCTGCGCCGGTCGGTCTCCGACCTGACGATCCCGGACTGAGCGGGGTTGGTAAACGCCTCGCCCGGATGCTAGGCAGAAGCCACCGTCCGCGCCCGAGGCTCCCTTGTCCGAACCCGTCCTCCTGACCTTCACCGTGATGAAGAACGAGGGACCCTTCATCGTCGAATGGGTCGCCTGGCAAAGGCTCATGGGCGTCGACCGCATCCTCGTCCTCAGCAACGACTGCGACGACGGCACCGACCTGATCCTCGACCAGCTCGACCGCATGGGCGTCGTCCGTCACCTGCCGAACCCCATGACGATCGCACCCGCCGAAAGCGCCCTTCGCCTCAAGCCGCACACCACCGGGATCGCCTATGCCCGGCTCCTGCGCGACTGGCGCGACGCCGACTACGTGTTCCTTTCCGACGTCGACGAGTTTCCCGTTGTGACGGACGGCAGCGACGGCCTGAAGGACCTGCTCGCCCGGCTCGACTGGCCCGACGTGCTGTCGATCTCGGAAACCGTCTTCGGCATCGGCGACCAGATCGCCTTCGAGGACCGGCCCGTCACCGGCCAGTTCCTCCAGTGCTCCAGCACGAGACCCGGCAAATGGCGCAGCCGCCGCGGCTTCAAGTCGATCACGCGCAACGACCCGCGTCTCTCGATCCGCAACCACCGCCCCATCGCCCGCAAGGCGGCGGCGGGCGAGCTGTCCTGGCTCGATGGCTCGGGCCGCCCCTTCCCCGACGACCTCCGCCACGTCCACCAGAAGGGCACCGACGCGCGCGGCATGTTCGACCTCGTCACGCTCCACCATTACGCGCTTCGGTCGCTGGAAAGCTTTCTCGTCAAGGTCGCGCGCGGAGACGCCGTGGTGGAAGACCGCGTCGACAAGACCTACTTCCGCCGCAGGAACCAATCCTTCGAACGGAACGACGCCATGCTCGCGCATCAGGACAGGCTCGCCGAGGAAATCGCGCGCCTCAAGACCGACGCCCGCCTCGCCGAGCTGCACGACCGCGCGGTCGAGGCGCACCGCACCAAGATCGAGACGCTGAAGCGCACGCCGCTCTACGCCGAACTCCTGCGGCTGGTGAAGGCCCCTGCCCGCAGCGATGTCTGACGCCCTTCCCGCGCGGTTCCACGACTGGTTCGCCTCGCGCGGCTGGTCAGCGCACCCCCATCAGGTCGAAATGGCGGCCAACGCCGCCGATCCCGCCCTGCTGCTCGTGGCCCCAACTGGCGGCGGCAAGACCCTCGCGGGCTTCCTCCCCACGCTGGCCGAATTGGCCGACGGCGGACACCACGGCCTCCACACCATCTACGTTTCGCCCCTGAAGGCGCTCGCCGCCGACATCCGCCGCAACCTCTCGACCCCCATCGCCGAAATGGGCCTGCCGATCCGCGTCGAGGACCGCACCGGCGACACGTCCGCCACACAGCGGAAACGGCAGCGCGCCGACCCACCGCACATCCTGCTGACGACGCCCGAAAGCCTCGCCCTCCTTCTGTCCTACGAGGATGCGCCGCACATCTTCGCCGGCCTCAGCCGCGTCATCGTCGACGAGATCCACGCGCTGGCCGAATCCAAACGCGGCGATCAGCTCATGCTGAGCCTCGCCGAGTTGCAGGCCCTTCGCCCCGGCCTCCGCCGCGTTGGCCTCTCGGCCACCGTTGAAGACCCCGAAGCCATCGCCCGCTATCTTGCCCGGCATCCAGACCCCTGCCGCATCGTCCATGCCGATCCCGGACCCGACCCCGACATCGCGATGCTCCGGACCGACGAGCTGCCACCCTGGTCCGGGGGCGGCGGCGGTTACGCCATCCCGCGGGTCCTCGAAGAGGTGAAGAAGCACAAGACGACGCTCATCTTCCACAACACCCGCGCTCAGGCCGAGATCTTCTTTCACGAACTCTGGCTCCGCAACGACGAGAGCCTGCCCATCGGCATCCACCACGGCTGCCTTGCGCGTGAACAGCGCCAGCGGGTCGAGGCGGCGATGGTCGCGGGCCAACTCCGGGCCATCGTCTGCACCGGCACGCTTGACCTCGGGATCGACTGGGGCGACGTCGACCTCATCATCCAGGTCGGCGCGCCGAAGAACGTCAAGCGCCTCGTCCAGCGCATCGGCCGCGCCAACCACCGCTACAACGCACCGTCAAAGGCGCTGGTGGTGCCCGCGAACCGCTTCGAAGTCGTCGAATGCGTCGCCGCCCTCGACGCCGTGCGCGAGCGTGACCTCGACGGCGAACCGCGCGGGCCGGGACCGCGCGACGTCCTGTGCCAGCACATTCTCATCCACGCCTGCCGCGAACCGTTCGAAGCAGGCGCGCTCTACGACGTCTTCCGCACCGCAGGCGCCTATGCCGGACTGACCCGGCAGGCCTTCGACGAATGCCTCGACATGATGGCCACGGGTGGTTACGCGCTGCGCGCCTATGACCGCTGGCAGAGGCTGAAGCAAAGGCCCGACGGGCTGTGGCAGCTTCGCGATCCGCGTGCCGCCCAGCACATCCGCCGGAACCTCGGCACAATCCAGGACACCGAGACCCTGAAGGTCCGCTTGCGCAATCGCATGGGCGGCCAGCCCCTTGGCGAGATCGAGGAGGGCTTCGCGTCCACGCTGACCCCCGGCGACACCTTCCTGATCGGCGGTCAGGTCGTGCGCTACGAGGGCCTGCGCGAGATGACGGTCGAAGTCACGCGCCGCGCCGACAAGCCGCCGAAGATCGCCACCTTCGCAGGTACCAAGTTCGCGACATCGACCGAACTCAGCCACCGCATCCTGCGTCTCTTCCAATCCGACGACTGGTCAGCGCTGCCCGCACATACCGCCGGATGGCTGGCGCTCCAGCGAGAACGCTCGCAGCTTCCGCAAGAGAACCGGCTTCTGGTCGAAAGCTTCCCGCACGACGGACGCCAGAACACCGTGGTCTACGGCTTCGCGGGCCGGAACGCGATGCAGACCCTCGGCCTTCTCGTGACCAACCGGATGGAGGACCTCGGCCTCGGTCCCTTGGGCTTCGTCGCGACCGACTACGCGGTCCTCGTCTGGGGCCTCGACCGGGCGCCCGACGATGCCGCCGCTCTGTTCGATCCGGGCGACCTGCGCGCGACGTTCGAGACCTGGATGCAGGGCAACGCGGTGATGAAGCGCACCTTCCGCGCGACGGCCACCACCGCCATGATGCTCGAGAGGAACAAGGACCGCGACCGACGCAGCGGGCGGCAGGCGACGTTCTCCTCCGACATCCTCTACGACACGCTCCAGAAGTACGATCCCGGTCACCTCCTCATCGACATCACGCGCGAAGAAGCGATGCGCGGTCTCGTCGATTATGGCCGGGTCGAAGAGATGCTGGACCGCACCCGCGGTCGCATCGACCATGTCATCCTCGACCGAGTGACACCCCTCGCGGCGCCCCTCTTCCTCGAACACGGCCGCGTCGCCTTTACCGGCGAGGGCCGCGAACGGCTGATGGCGGCGGAAGCCGAACGGCTGATGGAAGCGGCTGGACTCGCGTGACAGGTGCCATACACTTTGCCGACAAGTCGCCGACGCTGTGCCGACAATGGCGTCGCGGAACATTTTCCCAAGATCGAGCGTTGATCGAAACAATTTCCGTGAAAGCCACAATCATGATTTTCCGCGCCCTCACCCTTCTCGCTCCCCTCGCGATCGTCTCGGCCTGCGCCATCTCCGGCCCCGCCGTCGATGGCCGCCAACCGGCGAACGTCGATGCCACCATCGACATGACGCCCTACCTTCGCTTCGCGCCCAGTCCCGTGAAGATCAAGACGGGCGATACCGTCGAATTCCGCAACGTCTCGTCCTTCACGCACACGGTTTCGACCCGTGCCGCGAACTCTGACGAGGCCAAGTTGACGGCTCTCCCTGCCGGCGCGCAGACCTTCAATTCAGGTGATATCCCGGGCGGTGGTGTCTGGCGGCACACCTTCAGCGTACCCGGCACCTATCGCTATTTCTGCGAACCGCACCACGGCGCAGGCATGGTCGGCACGATCGTCGTCTCACCAAGCTGACCGGTCAGGAGCAGAGGTCGGCGATCACCCGAGACAGGAATGCCTCGCCCGCTTCGAGCTGAGAAATCTCAATGAATTCATCAGCCTGATGGGCCTGAGCGATATCGCCCGGGCCGCAGACAACGGCCGAGAAACCTGCGTCCTGAAAGTGTCCGGCTTCTGTGCCGTAACTAACGACATGTTCGCCGTTGTCACCCGTGATTGACCGGACGAGCCGTTCCGCTGCTCCCTCCGTTTCTGGCCGCAGTCCCGGCACTCCGAAGAAGGGATCGAGGTGAATGCCCGACGCCGGCGCCACCGCCTTCATGACCTTTTCGACCTCGGCGACCTTCTCGCGGAACCGCTTTTTCCAGGCCTCTTCATCGTCGTCCGGCACGAAGCGCCAGTCGATCGAGAAGTGACAGTCCCCCGCCGTGATGTTGTGCGCAGTGCCGCCCCTGATCTCGCCCACATGCAGCGTCGTCCACGGCGGCTCGAAGATCGAGGCGATGGCCGACGGCGTCTTCGCACGGTTCAAGTCGTTCATTTCATTGGCCCATACAATCAGCTTGGCCGCTTCCATGATCGCGTTCACCCCGCGATGCATGATCGACGAATGGACCTCGTGCCCCTCGACATGGACGTCGAAGCCGGTCCCTCCCTTGTGCCCTGTGACGCACTTCATCATCGACGGCTCGCCGATGATCGCGATGGCGGCGCGGGGCAGCCCGACCTCGTCCATGGCGCGGATCAGGGGCGGCGCACCCATGCAGCCGATCTCTTCGTCATAGGACAGCGCCATCTGTAACGGCCGCGTCAGAGCAGCATCCTTCGCGCGAACAAGCGCATGGATGGCCAGCGCGTCGAAGCCCTTCATATCGCAGGATCCCCGGCCGTATAGCCGGCCCTCGCGCTCGATCAGCGTCCAGGGATCGGTCGACCAGTCCTGCCCCTCGACCGGCACGACATCCGTGTGACCGGACAGCACGATGCCTCCAGCGACCTCGGGACCGACCGAGCAGAACAGGGCGTGTTTCATCGGATCGCCCTCTTTCGGAGCGCGGTGAACCTTGATCCCATGCGCTGAAAGGTACTCCTCGACCCAGTCGATCAGCGGCAGGTTTGTACCGTGGCTTATCGTCGGAAAGGCGACGAGGCGCTCGAGGATGGCGCGCGGCGACAGCACGTCAGGCATGGGACGGGATCCTAGCAAGGTCGGCCGACGTTAGGCGAAAGGGCGAGACGGGTTCAAGTCGGCTCGCGGAACTCCCTGCGTTGACTGCCGTTCACCTGCCATGTTCGTGGACAATTCCTTTATCGACGCCGTCCTGCGGGGCGGTCTGCTGTCAGCGGTGGCGCTTTTCTGGATCGTACTCCTCGTCCGGATTGTCGGTCTGTCCTCGTTCTCGAAGATGACCAACTTCGACTTCGTGATGACCGTTGCCATGGGCTCTCTTCTGGCAAGTTCGAGCCAGTCGTCAACGTGGTACGCGTTCACACAATCCCTCGCCGCAATGGCGACGCTGTTCTTGGTTCAGGTGATCCTGGCAAGGGCACGGCTCCGCTGGCGGCGTGTGCGCGAAGCGCTTCAGAACCGGCCAGTCCTCCTGATGCGTGACGGTCATTTCCTCGAACACGAGATGCGCGCGCAGCGCGTCTCTCGCGGCGACCTGCTCGAAAAACTGCGCGGCGCCAACGTCAGCGATCTGTCTACTGTCCGGGCTGTGGTCCTTGAGACGACGGGGGATGTATCGGTCCTGCACGGCGACCGGGTCAGCGAGGCTCTCGTGTCAAATGTGGCGTGACATCAGTCGCGGTCGAAGCCGCCCCAACCACCCTTGAGGACGTGGTGGCCCGGCGTCACCTCCTCATAGACCGAAGGCTCGGGCACATGGCCGACCGGGAAGATCGGTGACGGGATGGGCTTGAAGTTCAGGTCCTTCTCGGTCTTTCGCCGCCGGGGATCGGCCACCGGCACGGCCTTCAGAAGCGCGCGTGTATAGGGATGTCTTGGGTCCTCGAAGATCGCCGAGCGCGGACCCAGTTCGACGATACGCCCCAGATACATGACGCCGACGGAGTGGCTGACGCGTTCGACCACGGCCATGTCATGGCTGATGAACAGCATCGAGATGCCCAGGTCGGCCTGAAGCTCCATCAGCAGGTTCAGGACCTGCGCCTGCACCGAGACGTCGAGCGCCGAGACCGCTTCGTCCGCGATGATGAGTTTCGGATTGAGCGCGAGCGCACGCGCGATGGCGACGCGCTGGCGCTGTCCACCGGACAGTTCATGCGGATAGCGGCGCAGGAAGCTCCGCGGAAGCTCCACGCGGTCGAAAAGCTTGGCGACCTTGTCAGCCCGTTCGGCGGCGGTTCCGATGCCGAAGTTGTGCAACGGTTCGGCAACCTGGTCGGCCAGACGCATCTGAGGATTGAGCGAGGCAAAGGGATCCTGGAAGATCATCTGCATGTCCCGGCGCGCAAGCCGCAGCTTCTCGGACCCGAACTCCATGACATTCTCGCCGTCGAGAAGGACCTCGCCGGCCTGAGGTTCGATCAGTCGCAGGATCGAGCGTCCACAGGTCGACTTGCCGCAACCCGATTCACCGACAAGGGACAGCGTCTGGCCGGATTTCACCTGGAACGAGACGTCCTCGACCGCATGTACGTTGGCCACGGTCCGGCGGAAGAAGCCGCCCTTCACGGGGAAGCGCGTCGTCAGGTGGCGGACATCCAGAAGGACCTTGTCCTCTTGCACGACGATCGGACGGATGGCGTCGTCGTCCGACCCCATCAACCGCATCGGCTCGGGCGCGGACTTGCCGGTCATCTCTCCCAGTTTGGGTACGGCGGCCAGAAGCGACTTTGTATAGTCGTGCTGCGGGTTCTCGAAGATGTCCTCGACTGGCCCCTCCTCGACCTTACGGCCGCGATACATGACAACGACCCGGTCCGCCATCTGGGCCACGACGGCCATGTCGTGCGTGATGAATAGCACCGCCGTGCCCGTCTCGCGCTTCAGACGGTCGATGAGGGCGAGAATTTCGGCCTGAATGGTGACGTCGAGCGCGGTCGTCGGTTCGTCGGCGATCAAAAGGCGCGGCTCGCAGGCCAGCGCCATGGCGATCACAACTCGCTGTCGCATTCCGCCCGAGAGCTCGTGCGGATATTGCGTCAGGCGCCGCTCCGGCTCGGGAATCCGCACCTGCCTGAGAAGATCGAGCGCGCGCTCTTTCGCGGCTTCCTTCGACATCCCGAGATGGACGCGAAGCCCTTCGGTCAACTGTCGACCGACCGTGAAGACCGGGTTGAGCGAGGTCATCGGCTCTTGAAAGATCATGCCGATCTCGTTGCCGCGGATCGTCCGCATCAGCCCGTCGCCCGCGCCGGCCACGTCGATAACTCCGCCGTGGCTCTCGCCCCTGTCGAAAAGAAGCTGGCCCCTGGTAATCTGACCACCGCCGAATTCCACAAGACGCATGAGAGAAAGGGACGACACCGACTTGCCGGACCCCGAATTCGCCGACGACGCAGACAGTCTCTCCCGGCGCGATCTCGAAGCTTACGTCCTCGACCCCCGGGACGGGACCGTCCTTGGTCTGGAACTCGACGCGCAGGTTGCGCAAAGAGACGAGCGGCCGGTCCAGCATGTCTTGGTCCCTGACAAAAGCGTTGCCGATCACGCTAAGCGTCTGGCGGAACACCTGTCAAACGCGGTTCCCGGCGCTTTGCGCGTTTCGCGGGCATCTGACCGATCCGTGGCGTCTTTTTGAACAGTAACCTCGCGGCACCGCTTGCAATATGTTTACCTTTTAGTCGAAGCTTTCGCTGTCCGTGTCCCCGGGTGGGACGATCAACGACGAAAAGCCGAAGGTAGTGCGCAAACCGCAACCTGCCCAATCCAGATCGCACCATATCCGCGCCTCACGGGTGGATACCCGGACACGTTCAATTCCAACAAGGAGTGAGACATGAAACTCAAGACAGCCCTACTCGGGGCAGCCGCGCTCGCTGCGCTGGCCCCGACCGCATTCGCCGCGGGGCACGAGGGCCCGCGCGGCCGCGATGGCGAAGTGAAGATCATCTACTGGCAAGCGCCATCGATCATGAACCCTTTCCTGTCGGGCGGCACCAAGGACATCGAGGCCGCCTCCATGGTTGTCGAGCCCCTCGCCCGCTATGACCCCGAGGGCACAATGCTGCCCTGGCTGGTGGAAGAGATCCCGACGGTCGAGAACGGCGGCGTGAACGAAGACCTGACGCAGATCACCTGGAAGATCACGCCGGGCATAACCTGGTCGGACGGCACGCCCTTCACCTCGGCCGACGTCAAGTTCACCTACGAGTACTGCACGCATCCCGAAGGCGGATGCGCGCAGGCGACCAAGTTCGAAGGCGTCTCCAGCGTCGAGACCCCGGACGAGCAGACGGTCGTCGTGACATTCGATGGCCCGACGCCCTTCCCCTATGGTCCGTTCGTGGGCGCCGAGAGCCCGATCATCCAGGCCGCCCAGTTCGCCGAATGTCTCGGCGCCAAGGCCCCTGAATGCACGGACGCCAACTTCAAGCCGATCGGCACCGGCCCCTTTGTAGTCACCGAGTTCAAGCCGAACGACGTCATCTCGATGACGGCGAACGAGAACTACCGCCAGGAAGGCAAGCCTGCCTTTGCGTCGGTGACCTTCAAGGGCGGCGGCGACGCGGCCGCAGCGGGTCGCGCAGTCATGGAGACGGGCGAGTACGACTATGCCTGGAACCTCCAGCTCGCTCCCGATGTCATCGCCACGATGGAGCAGGGCGGCAAGGGTGTGCCGGTCGTGGGCTTCGGCACGCTCGTCGAGCGTATCATGCTGAACCACACCAATCCCGACCCGACGCTAGGCGCGGAAGAGCGCTCCGTCGTCCGTCCGCATCCGTTCCTCCAGGACCCCGCCGTCTACAAGGCGCTGTCCATGGCGATCGACCGCCCGCTTCTGGTCGAGGTGGGCTATGGCCAGGCTGGCCGCGTAACCTGCAATTGGGTTCCTGCGCCGCAGCTCTATGCCTCGACGTCGATGACCTGCGACACGCAGGACATCGAAGGCGCCAAGAAGCTTCTCGATGACGCCGGCATCGTCGACAGTGACGGCGACGGCATCCGCGAGAAGGACGGTGTCCCGCTTGCGATGCTGTTCCAGTCGTCGACCAACGCCGTCCGTCAGGACTTCCAGGCGCTGATCAAGGACTGGTGGGAGCAGATCGGCCTGTCGGTCGAGCTTCGCAACGTCGACTCGTCGGTGTTCTTCGGTGGCGATCCGGGCAGCCCGGACACCTTCCAGAAGTTCTACGCGGACGTGCAGATGTACGCCAACAACTTCGCCGGAACCGACCCCCAAGCTTACCTGGGCAACGGTCTCTGCGACAAGGCGCCGACCCCGGCGTCCCAGTGGCAGGGCGAGAACATCACGCGCTTCTGCATGGAAGAGTACGATGCGCTCCACAAGGAACTTGCCGCCACGGGCGACCTGGAGGAACGCGGACGCATCGCGCAGGAACTGAACGACATGGCCGTCGCCAACGGGATGATGATCCCGCTCGTCGACCGCGGTCGCCTGTCTGCGCATTCCGTGACGCTCGGCGGTGTTGCCCTCAACACCTGGGACTCCGAGCTGTGGAACGTCGCCGACTGGTACCGGATGAAGTGATCCGACCACTTGTCGCCCCGGCCTTGCGCCGGGGCGACGCCTTGGGACGCGGGGCGACATGCTGACCTATACCTTCCGACGGCTGGCGATGAGCGTGCCGACGCTCCTCTTCATAAGCCTCGCCATCTTCCTTCTCCTGAAGCTGGCCCCCGGCGATCCGGTCGCCAACCAACCGCTGACCATTCCTCCAGAAGTGCGCCAGAAGATGCGCGAGGCGCTCGGCTACGATCAGCCGCTCGTGGTGCAGTACTGGAAGTGGCTGGTGCAGTTCTTCTGGGTCGAACCTCTCGTCCTGACCGACCACATATTCGGAACGAATTTCTCGGACGGAAAGCTGCGTATCCTCTCCTGGCAGCACCGCGCCCCCGTCATGGACATCGTCGTCCAGCGCCTTCCTCAGACCCTCTGGGTCGTCGGCACGGCCTATGTCGTCGCGATCCTCATCGCCCTGCCGATCGGCATATACTCGGCCTATCGCCAGTATTCCGTGTTCGACAACGCCGGCACCTTCGTGTCGATGGTCGGCTTCTCGATGCCGCCCTTCTTCTCCGGAGTGCTCCTGATCGTCATCTTCTCGGTCAACATGCCGAGGGAAAGCTTCTGGTGGTTTCCCTCGATCTACGACACGACGCTGAGAGTCACGAGTTGGGAGACCTTCCAGGCCCAGATCCGGCAGATGGTACTGCCCGTCATGGTCCTGGCGCTTCAGATCACCTCGCAACTCTCGCGCTTCATGCGGGCCTCGATGCTGGACAACCTGAACCAGGACTACGTCCGTACCGCGCGCGCCAAGGGTCTGTCCGAGTGGGTCGTCGTGATGATCCACGTCTTGCGCAACTCGATGATCCCCGTCGTGACCGTGATCGCGCTCGGTATCCCGACGATCTTCGGCGGCGCGATCATCACCGAGCGCGTGTTCAAGGTGAACGGCATCGGGGACCAGTTGATCGGTGCGCTTTTCGCCAGCGACATCCCGACAGTGATGACGCTGACCTTCATCTTCGCGATCCTTATCGTCGTCTTCAACCTGATCGCCGACATCCTCTACGGCATCCTTGACCCAAGGATCCGCTATGACTGAGGTTCTCGCGGAAGCCATCATCACCGAGCCGCACCCCGCCACCAACAAGTGGGCCGACGTCTGGCGGCAGTTCAGCCATCACAAGGGCGCCGTCATCGGGCTTCTCTTCTTCGCATTCATCACGCTCTTTGTTCTCGTCGGGCCCTACATCTGGACGCTCGACCCCAACAAGCTGGACATCCGCGCAAAGGACATGCGGCCGATCTATACAATTCTCTGGGATGGCACGGCCAAGGTGGGCTGGAACCATCCCCTGGGCACCGACAACCTGGGCAAGGATCTTCTGGCGCAACTCATGCAGGGCGGGCGAACGTCCATGGCCGTCGGCTGGACGGGCATGGTGCTGGCGCTCTTCATCGGCGCGCTGATCGGCGTCGTCGCGGGCTTCTTCCGCCGGCTCGACGGTCCCCTGATGCGGTTCACCGACTTGGTCCTGTCCCTGCCGATCCTGCCGCTTCTTCTCGTCGCCGTGACACTGTTCCGCGAGAGCCTCAGTCAGATGCTGGGGATCGAGACCGGAATGTTCATCCTGATCGTCACGATCATCGGCCTGACAAGCTGGATGCAGACCGCGCGGATCGTCCGAGGTGACGTTCTGGCCCTGAAGGAGCGTGAATTCATCCTTGCCGCCCGATCCATCGGCACGCCGAACAACAAGATCATCACGCGGCATATCCTCCCGAACGTGCTGTCGCCGATCATGGTGTCGGCGACTTTGGGTCTTGCCACCGCGATCATCACCGAAAGTGCCCTGTCCTTTCTCGGCGTGGGATTCCCGCCGGACTTCCCGACCTGGGGCAAGCAGCTTGCCGACGCGGTTCCGCGTATGACGGAATACCCCGAACGCGTCGTCCTTCCGGGTCTGGCGATCTCGCTTACGGTCCTCAGCGTGAATTACATCGGCGACGGCCTTCGCGATGCTCTCGACCCGCGCATCCGCGGTCGATGACGCTTCGTCAGTTCATCCCCTTGCGGATACGCCGGATCATCGCCCAGACCAAAAGGACGACAAGAGGCGTCAGGATGGCGGTCGCCACCCCCTTGGAGACTCCGGCAGGTTCCAGAAGCGGATAGGCGATGTAGCCTGCGAGGTTCACGGCATAGTAGCTGATCGCTACCACCGACAGCCCTTCGACCGTGTGCTGCAGCCGAAGCTGAAGATCCGCCCGGCGGTCCATCGACGCAAGCAGCGCCTGGTTCTGCGCCGACCTCTCGACATCGACGCGCGTCCGCAAGAGGTCGGCGGCGCGTGTCGCTCTCTCGGCCATCGAGGCGAGCCGCGCCTCGGTGGCCTTCACCGTGCGCATCGCAGGGTCGAAGCGGCGCATCATGAACTCGGCAAAGGTCTGACGGCCGCCGAAACGCGTCTCGCGCAGGATCCCGATGCGCTGATGGACGAGAGCCTCGTAGGCGGTCGTCGCGCCGAAGCGGAACGAGGTGCGGGTCAAAAGCGTCTCGAGTTCTGCCGACACCTTCAAGAGATCCCTCAGCGTCGCCTCGGGCAACGCCGTGTCTCCCGACATCTCGGCCATCAGGCGCGTCAATTCGCCATCGATCTCTCCAAGACGCGGCGAGATCTGCCGGCTTCGTGCCAGGCCCAGCATCGACATTGTCTTGTATGTCTCGATTTCGCACATGCGCTGGACGACGCGCCCGGTGCGCCGTTCTCCCATCTCCGGTCGCACGAAAAGCGCGAAGCGCATATGGCCCGCCGGATCGATCCGGAAGTCGCCCGCCATCACCGCTTCGCCGTCCAGAACCTCGCTTGCAGCCATACTTTCCGGCACGAACCAGGCGTCGAGCTTGTCGGGTATCGCCATTTGGTCGTCGGCGACCTCGACCCGGACCAGCGCGGACGTGATGCGCTCGCCGGGCGCGCGATCCAGCCAGTCCTGCGGAAAGACCGAGAAAGTCGCCGCGTCAAAGGGCCGATCCGCCACGCCGGGACCGAAGATGGTATAGGTGACGAACTCGGTATGGTTTTCCCACTTGAGCTGATGCCGCCCGATTTCCCCGAACCAGTGCGTTGCGCCCGGCTGCGGATGGGGCGCGCCGAAGCGATCAAGCAACTCGATCAGGTGGGCACGGTCGAGGTCGCGGTCCCGCGCCGCCGCATCGACTGGCCGCTTGACCGCCAGGAAAGCGGCACGACACGGCGCCTTCAGCGCCGGGAACGGTCTCGCATGGAGCTCGTTCGCGAGGGAATAGCGAAGGTCGTGATCGCGGATCGTGGACATGGGACGCCTCTAGATACATGCGAACCCTAGCCCGGGAAGCGTCGCAACCGAACGCGGAATTTTGACGCAGAATCTGGAACTTATCCGTGTGCCATGGTATACGGTCAGATGATGACGAACCCCGTCCTGATCGAACGTCGCCACGACCGCATTGCCGAGTTGCGGCTGCACCGCCCAGAGGCACGAAACTCTCTGTCGAGGGAGTTGCTCGGCGCGCTCGACGAGGCCGTGATCCGCCTGGGGCAGGACCCCGCCATCCACGTCATCGTCCTCTTCGCTGACGGGCCGGCCTTCTGCGCCGGACACGATCTGCGCGAGATCCGTGCGGCGCGAGCCGCGCCGGACGAAGGTCGCCTGTTCTTCGAGGAACTGATGGCCGCCTGCTCGGACCTCATGCAGCGCATCGTTCTGTGCCCAAAGCCCGTGATCGCCGGCGTAGGTGGCATCGCCACAGCTGCAGGCTGCCAGCTTGTCGCAAGCTGCGATCTTGCTGTCGCCTCCGACGGGGCCGGCTTCGCGACGCCGGGCGTCGATATCGGGCTCTTCTGCTCGACACCCATGGTTGCTCTGACCCGGAACGTGGGGCGCAAGGTGGCGATGGAAATGCTTCTGACGGGTGAACCGGTGTCCGCGGGGCGAGCATTGGAAATCGGTCTCGTCAACCGCGTCGTCCCTGCGGATCGACTTGAGGTCGAGACCTTGGCACTTGCGTCGCGGATCGCGGCAAAATCCCCCAAGACGCTCAGGATCGGCAAGCGCGCCTTCTATGAGCAGGCCGAAATGCCTTTGGCCGAAGCCTATGCCCACACTGCACGCGTGATGGTCGAGAACCTGCTGGAACAGGACGCGAAGGAAGGCATCGGCGCCTTTCTCGACAAGCGCCCGCCCTCATGGGAGCCGCTGTCCTAGCGTCCCAGCCGACGCAACTCGATCGCAGGGCAACGGTCCATCACGACCTTCAGACCTGCGTCCTCGGCCAGCCGCGCCGCGTCGGGATCGACGACCTCGAGTTGCGTCCAGAGCACCTTCGCCCCGATTGCGACCGCCTGCTCCGCGACGCCTTTCAAGGCTGATTTCTCGCGAAAGACGTCCACCATGTCGACCGGTCCGTCGATGTCGGCGAGGGTTGCGACGACCTTGCGGTCGAGGATCTCCTTTCCCGCATGTCCGGGATTGACCGGGATGACGTCATAGCCCGCGGCGATCAGCCGGCGCATCACGCCGTAGCTCGGCCGTTCAGGCTTGGCAGACGCGCCGACGACGGCAATCGTCTTCACTTCGTCCAGAATGTCGCGGATGTAATCGGGCGGGTAAGGATCTGCATGATTCATGCGCCTTGTGCACCAGAGCAAGCGCCGGACATCAAGAGCAGTTTAGAAAATTGATCGGCAGATTCCGCTAACGCGATCACCCTTTGTCCAGACCCTTCGCGTCACGCTGCCTGCGTCACAAGGAGGACCGCGGGTGCTCGGCAGCCGCCTCATCAGGATTGCCGCGGCGTTGTTTGTCGGCGTTGCGGTCATCAACATGCTGTGGCCGCAGGCGACAGGGCACGTCTCGAAGTTCGCCGTCATAAACGCGCCGATCGTCACGGTGCGGGCACCCATGGACGGCGTCGTCGTCGATGGCACGCCCGGGTTCGCCATGCCCGTGCGCCGCGACGACGTCGTCATGAGCCTTCACGGCAGCTACGAAAGCCGCGCCGACATCACCCGCGCCGAAGCCGAGGTCGCCGGTCGGGCTCGGCAATTCGAAGGGCTCCTCCGGGAAGAGGCGCATCTGGCCGAAATTCTCGAAACACTGAAGGTCCGCGCGCGTCGCGAGCAGGACAGCGAGGTGGCCTACCTGACGCACCGGATCGACGAGATCGAGGCCGTTCGCCGGATGCACGCCGTGGATTGGGATCGTGCGTCGTCCGAACTTGACCGTCTGAAGCAGCTTGCCGCAAAGGGCAACATACCCGCCGCGCAGGTCGACGCCGCGCGTTTCGCCGCCGAAGTCGCCGAAGCGCAGATGACCGTCGACGACGCGACCATCGCCTCGCTCGAGGTCGAAATGGCTGCCATCGAAGATGGTCTTCCGTCCCCCGCCGGAACGGGTCGTCGGGACTTCGGACACGACCGTATCGACGACATGGCGATACTGCTTCAGGACATCCGCACGCGCCGCCTGACCGCCGAGGGTCAACTTGCGGGCGCCCGGGCGAATGTGGCCGCGCTGTCGTCCGAATTCGACGGCATGCGCCGCTTTGCACCGACTGCATCGACTGCATCGACTGCATCGACCGATGGCATCATCTGGACCGCATCGCGCCGCAAGGGCGCTGCCGTGACGGCGGGCGCGGACCTGTTTCAGGTGCTGGATTGCGACAGGCGGTTTCTCGAGGTTGTCTTCGACGAGCGCGCCTTTGAAAGTCTCGCGCCCGGAACCGAGGCGACCGTGAGGTTGCGCGGCTCGGATCGGGGCTTTCGCGCCGTCGTCTCGTCGCGTCACGCCTCGGGCGGCGGGTCCGCGGTCGCTGCGATCGATGAGGCCGTCGCCGGCCGGGCGGTGAAGGATGGTGTCACCGTCTTCCTACGCCTCGATCCTGCCGACGTCTCGGACCCCGAGGTTGCGGCGGCGTTCTGCGATGTCGGACGAACCGCCGAGGTTCAGATCAAGGACCCGCGCATCGACGATTTCCTGGCGCCTGTCGTCTCGGCCCTGCAACGGGTGCGCGGCGCGTTCGACCCTGCGGTCGCCAGTCTCGACCTGCCGCGCCCGTGACGGCGGACGTTGTTCCGCTGCTGCTGGTCCTTGGCTGCGGTATCGCCGTTCCCTCCTGGTCGCGCGATGCACCTCGCGTGACCTTCGCCGTCACGGCAGGCTTGGCCATCGTCCTGACGACCTATCTTTCCTGGCGGCTGACAGTCACCGTCCTCCCCGTCGAAGGCTCCCTTGCGCAAGAGGTCTTCGTGTGGGTCGTATTCGTCGCCGAATGCTGGCTCTGGTACGAGACGGTCCTTCTCTGTCTCGTCCTATCGCGCCGGACGGACCGCAGCGCCGAAGCCGATGCCCACGAAATCCGCCTCAACGCCGTGCGCTCAGACCTTCCGGACGTCGACGTCTTCATCGCCAGCTACAACGAACCTGTCGACGTCCTGGAAAAGACGATCGCGGGCGCGATGGCGCTCGACTGGCCCGCCGCACGGCTGCACGTCCACGTCCTCGACGACGGACGGCGCGACTGGCTGCGGACCTATTGCCAGGAGCGGGGCGTCCATCACCTCACGCGAGCCGACAACACACATGCGAAGGCAGGGAACATAAACGCGGCCCTGTGCCGAACGGACTCGCCCTTCATTCTCGTCCTCGATGCCGATTTCGTGCCGCAGCAGAGGATGCTGATGCGCTCCATGGGCTTCTTCGACGATCCGCGCATCGGCATCGTCCAGATGCCGCACCATTTCTTCAACGCGACGCCCTTGCAGACCAACCTCGACATGCGCGCGACGCTGCCGGACGAGCAACGGTTCTTCTTCGATGTCATCCAGCCCGGTCGCGACGGCTGGGACTGCGCTTTCTGCTGCGGGTCGAACGGCATCATCCGACGGGCTGCAATCGATTCAATCGGCGGCGCAATGCCCATGGAATCGATCACCGAGGACATGCTCCTGACCATGGCCCTGCTCCGAAAGGGCTTCATCACGCGCTACCTGGGCGAGCGTCTGGCCATCGGCCTCGCGCCCGAAACGCTGGACGCCTATTTCGTCCAGCGCGCGAGATGGGCCCAGGGGGCGATCCAGTTCCTCTACACGGCGAAGGGGCCGCTCGGTCCGGGGCTCAGCATTCTCCAGCGTTGCCTCTTCAATCCCAGCCACTGGCTGTCCCAATCCTTCTGCCAGCCGCTGGCGATGGCCACCCCCGCGATATTTCTTTTGACCGGTCTCCCGCCTCTCGTGGGCGCTTCGCTTGAGGATATCGTGCGGTATCAGCTTCCTGCCATCGCGGCCGGGATGCTGTACGTCCAGTTCCTTGTCCCAGCGCGAGTTCTCTCCCCTCGCATCGACCGTCGAAAGCGTCCTTCAGTCCTTCCGCCTGATGCCCGTCGTCCTACGAACGCTGGTCCGCCCGCACGGCCGCAGTTTCAAGGTCACCCCCAAGGGCAGCGACGCGGGGCTGTCGCGTGAGGATCGGTTCACCATTCTCGTCGCGCTCGCGATGCTCTGCGCCACGGGGCTTGGCCTCATGCTGAACACGAGCTTCGCAAGCCGCATCGTCGGAACCGGCGAGCTTCTGGCGATCGTCGCGTTCTGGTCCGCCTTCAACATGGTCGTCCTGCTCCTCGTCGTCACCGCCGCGGTCCCGCGCCCAGTGCCGCGCGGGGAAACCCGTTTCGCCCTCACCGAGCCCCTGCGCCTGCATCTGCCGGACAGGATCGTGGGTGGCGAGACGCTGAACGTGTCACTGTCCGGTGTTCTCCTCCGGGTCGACGGAGATGCCGACAACCTCAGCGAGGGCGATTGGGTCGGGATCGAACTGGCGGATGTCGGGATCGTGCCCGCGCGACTGACGCGGGTTAAGGGGTCTACGAAATCTCGCACCCTCGGGTTCGAATTCGCGCTGCCCGCAGGGCCGCTTCGGGACGGCATGATCCGAAAAATCTTTACGACGCTGCCGCTTCAGCCGCCCCCGCTTCGGGCAACCGCTTCGGCCGCGACGATGATCCGGCGCATCTTCTCTTCGCATTCACCCCTCGTCGCTGCCCCGCCGCCTCCCTCGACGGGCTTGCCCGAGGCCCCCGCATGGCTTGCGAACCTCGCCGCGTCGGCACCCCCCGTCCACCGAGCGGCGCAGGTTGTGTGACCCGCCAAACAACGCCATTATGCGGCCGGAGCGGGGAACGAACATGCCGGACAACGGGCAGTCGGGGACATTCGACATCGTCATCGTAGCTCAGGCGGGGCGCCTGACGTACGAAGCCGTCCTTCTGGCCGCCTCGCTGCGTCACGCCGCGCCGGGGTTCGCGGGACGCCTGATCGTGGCCGAGCCGCAACCCGGGCCTCTCTGGCCCGACGACCCCCGGATGACCGACGAAACCGCCCTTGCCGCCCTGCGGCGGCTGGATGCCGAGATCGTGCCGTTCGAGAACCACCATTTCGGTGCAAGCTATCCGCAAGGCAACAAGGTCGAGGCGCTGGCCACCCTCCCCGCAGATCGTCCGTTCCTGTTCCTCGACACGGACACACTGATCCTCGGCGACATCGCCTCCGTCCGCTTCGACTTCGACCGGCCATCCGCATCGATGGCGCGCGAGAACACCTGGCCCGAACCGCCGCTCTACGGCCCCGGATACGGCGGCATCTGGCGCGCGCTCTACGACCGCTTCGAGATACCCTTCGAGCCGACGCTCGACCTGGCCGAGCCCGACGAGCACTGGCGGCGGTATCTCTATTTCAACGCAGGCTGGTTCTTTCATCGCTGCCCGCGCACCTTCGCCGGAGAGATGATCCGCGTGATGACCGCCATCCGCGACGACCCTCTCCCCGAACTGGCAAGCCAGGCGATCTATCCCTGGCTCGACCAGATCGCCCTGCCGCTCGTCATTTCGACGCTCGGGGGTGGCCGGCCCGGACCGGAGCTTGCCGGTCTCGACGGCGACGTAACCTGTCACTGGCGCGCCCTGCCCCTCCTCTACGCCAAGGCCCCCGACAGCGTGCTGTCCCTCCTGTCCGAGGTGACGCGGCCGAACTGGATCAAGAAGGCTCTGAAGGGACATCCGCCCTTCCGCCGCATGATCTTCCAGAACCGGGGCGACAAGGTGCGGGCGCTTTTCGACCAGACGCGCCTGCCGCCGAGCGAGAAACCGATCCGAAACCGCATCAAGCGCGAAGGCCTGTGGATGCGCTGACCGTCGACGCGCGCGCGGAGGCAGGTTAGAGAAGGCGAACAATAATCCATCAGGGAGGGACACCCATGTCCGACAGACAGCAGGGTTTCGACACGCTTCAGGTCCATGCCGGCAACACGCCGGACGCGGCGACGGGCGCGCGGCAGGTGCCGATCTACCAGACCACCGCCTTCGTCTTCAAGGACGCGGCCCACGCCGCGCGCCTCTTCAACCTCGAAGAGGTCGGCTACATCTACTCGCGCCTGACCAACCCGACCGTCTCGGCGCTGGCCGAAAGGATCGTGGCACTGGAAGGCGGCGTCGGCGGCATCTGCTGCTCGTCGGGTCACGCGGCGCAGATCATGGCGCTCTTCCCGCTGATGATGCCCGGCTGCAATGTGGTCGCCTCGACGCGGCTCTACGGTGGCACCTACACGCAGCTCACCCAGACCATCCGCCGCTTCGGCTGGTCGGCGACGCTCGTCGACTTCGACGATCTGGACGCCGTGAAAGCCGCCATCGACGAAAACACCCGCGCGATCTTCTGCGAGTCGATCGCGAACCCGGGCGGCTATGTCACCGACCTCGACGCCATCGGAAAGCTTGCCGACGAGGTCGGCCTGCCGCTGATCGTCGACAACACCTCGGCCTCGCCCTATCTCTGCCGACCGATCGAATTCGGCGCGACGCTGGTGGTGCATTCGACGACCAAGTACCTCACCGGCAACGGCACCGTCACGGGCGGCGCCATCGTCAATTCCGGCAAGTTCGACTGGTCGGCCTCGGGCAAGTTCCCGTCCCTGTCCGAACCCGAAACCGCCTATCACGGACTGAATTTCCACGGCGCACTCGGACCGATGGCCTTCACGTTCCATTCCATCGCCGTGGGCCTGCGCGATCTCGGCATGACGATGAACCCGCAGGGTGCGCACTACACGCTGATGGGGATCGAGACGCTGTCGCTCAGGATGCAGAAGCACGTCGCCAACGCCGAGAAGGTCGCGGCCTGGCTCGAAGCCGACGACCGCATCGAAAGCGTCACCTACGCCGGGCTGCCGTCCTCGCCCTATCACGACCGGGCGAAGCGCATCTGCCCGAAGGGCGCCGGTGCGCTCTTCACCTTCGCGATCAAGGGCGGCTACGACGCCGCGGTCAAGCTCGTCGATGCGCTGGAGCTGTTCAGCCACGTCGCCAACCTCGGCGACGCGCGGTCGCTGGTGATCCACTCGGCCTCGACCACGCACCGCCAGCTTTCGGATGAACAGCGCGTAGCCTCGGGTGCGCTGCCGAACGTGGTGCGGCTGTCGATCGGGATCGAGGATGTCGAGGACATCATCGCCGATCTCGACCAGGCACTGACGAAGGCGGTCGGTTAAGAGACTTAAAGCCCGGCTCTTCGCCGGTCCGCAAATATCCTGGGGGTCCGGGGGCAACGCCCCCGGGACTTCAACCCCGCGCCGCGTCCATCAGCCGGCGCATCTCGGCGATCGAGGCATCGAGCCCGAGGAAGATCGCCTCTCCCACCAAAAAATGCCCGATGTTCAGCTCGCGCACCTCCGGAAGAGCCGCGACCGGTGCAACGGTGTCATAGGTGAGGCCATGTCCGGCGTGGACCTCAAGCCCGAGCGAATGAGCGAACGAAGCCATATCGCGCAGTCGCTCCAGTTCGTCGTCTCGCTCTGCAAACCTGCCCTCGGCATGGGCGTCGCAATAGGCGCCCGTGTGCAGTTCCACCACCGCCGCGCCGATCCGGTGCGCCGCCTCGATCTGGCGGCGGTCGGCGGCGATGAAGATGGACACCCGGCAGCCCGCGTCCCGCAAGGGAGCGATGAAATGCGCCAGCCGGTTCTCGTCCTTCGCGACCTCGAGCCCGCCCTCGGTCGTCCGCTCCTCGCGCTTCTCGGGCACGATGCAGACGGCGTGCGGGCGATGGCGCAGGGCGATGCGCTGCATCTCCTCGGTCGCCGCCATCTCGAAGTTCAGGGGCACCGTCAGCGCCTCGGTCAGTCGTTCGATGTCACGGTCGGTGATGTGGCGGCGATCCTCGCGCAGGTGGGCCGTTATGCCGTCCGCGCCCGCCGCCTCGGCCTGCTTCGCCGCGCGCACCGGATCGGGATAGTCGCCGCCGCGCGCATTGCGCACGGTCGCCACATGGTCGATGTTGACGCCCAGCCTCAAGTGATCCGACATTCCGCCGCTCCTTCCGTTCGAGTGGGACGTTAGGCAAGGGGCCCGAGGCTGTCCATAAGGGGGTGCGCCATGACGGAGAGGATCGGGATCGCGGGTCTCGGGAGGATGGGCTCGGCCCTCGCCGCCAGGTCCGTGGCCGAGGGTTTCCCGACTGCCGGATGGTCCCGTTCCGGAGGTGACGCTGCCTTGGCGAAACGCGACGGCTACGCCCTGATGTCCGATCTAAGCGCACTGGTCGAGGAGTCCGACATCCTGATCCTGTCGCTCTTCGACGACGGGGCAGTCGATGCGGTTCTGTCCGCCCTCGCCGGTCACGACCTGTCCGGACGCCTCGTCGTCGAGACGTCGACCGTGTCGCCAGATCTCGTGCGCCGCCATGCCGAGCGGATCGAAGCCGCCGGGGGCCGATTGATGGACGCCCCGATCTCCGGCGGCCCCGAGATGGTGGCGGCAGGCAGCATGGGCCTCTTCCTGGGCGGCGCCGAGGCGGACGTGGCGCGGTTCAGGCGCGTGGCCGACATCCTGTCGAACAGGGTCGTCACGATAGGTCCCTTGGGAGCGGGCATCGCCGCGAAGATCGTCAACAACGTCTCCCTCGCCGGTTCCTACGCCGCGACGCTCGACGCGATGCGGCTGGGGCGGGCCATGGGCCTCGACCTCGCCACGATGGCCGCGTTCCTCGCCGAGAGTCCGGGTACGACGCCGATGGTCAAGTCGCGGCTTCCAGCGATGCTCGGTCAGGATGCGGCAGTCGGCTTCTCCATCGACGGCGCGCTGAAGGACGCCGCTGTTTTCCTGGCCGAAGGCGCGAACCACGGTCTGGACCTGCCCGCGATGGCCCAAATGGCTCGGCTGTTCGAAACCGCCCGAGATGCTGGCCTGGGCCAGCATGACATAGCGGCCGTCGCGCGTGTCGTGCTGGAAGACTGAGAATGCGCCTCGCCCTCCTCGTGGCGCTTACGATGGTGGCCTTCGCGGCCAATTCGCTTCTCAATCGCGCGGCCCTGCTCGATCCGGGCACCGGCCCGGCCGCCTTTGCCGCGCTCCGCGTCTTCTCCGGCGCCGCATGCCTTGCGGCTCTCGCACTTTGGACAACGGGTCTGCCCACCCTGTCCGGACGGCGTCGCATGATCGGCACCGCATCGCTGTCGGCCTACATGCTGGGTTTCTCCTTCGCCTACACCGGCCTCGCTGCGGGCACCGGGGCCCTGATCCTGTTTGGAGGCGTACAGATCACCATGTTCGCGGGCGCCCTCGTCCTGGGCGAGCGGCCTGCCCCGGCCCGCTGGCTGGGTTCCGCTGCCGCACTGACGGGTCTCGCCTGGCTTCTGTTGCCCGGAGCCACCGGAGCGCCAGCCGCCCTGCCCGCCCTGTCCATGGCCATCGCCGCCATGGGATGGGGCGTCTACTCGTTGAACGGACGCGGCGTCGCACGTCCCCTCGCCGAAACGGCTGCGAATTTCCTTTTGGCGGCGCCCGTGGCACTCGCCGCCTGGCTCATCGTCTTGGATGGCTTGACGGCGAAAGGCGCGGGCCTCGCCGTCGTTTCAGGCGCGGTGACATCGGGTCTGGGCTATGCCCTCTGGTACGCGGTTCTTCCCCGCCTCGACGCCTCGGTCGCCGCGCTGACGCAACTGACGGTCCCCGTCATCGCACTGCTCGCGGGTGCCGCACTTCTGGGCGAGGTGCCGGCCATGAGGCTGGTCGTCGCCGCCACGGTCGTTCTGGGAGGCGTCGCCTTCGGTGTCCTTGGGGGTCGTCAGCGGACCGCGAGTTCGAGAGGGTCGTAGAAGGCCTCCAGCGCTCCGCCATCCCATGCGACCTTGGGCAGACTGTCCGGCTTGAAATGGCGCGCCTTCAGTTCGTCCCGCGTCAGCCAGAGGCGCTCGGTCACGACGCCCTCGGGGTCGGTCCAGTCTCCGAACGGATCGCCGGCGATGATGGTGCAGCGGAAGTAGACGTCGACCTGGTGGAACCCGCGTGACGGGTCGTGGAATTCGTTCACCATGACCACGCGTCCCACGTCCACGGTCAGCCCCGTCTCCTCGTGGATTTCCCGCGCCAGGTTCTCAGGCAGCGATGTGCCCCTGTCGACACCCCCTCCGGGCGCGCAGAGAAGGTCACTTTGCCCGTCCGGCCAGGCATTGACGAGAAGCAGCCGGTCGTCGTGCAGGATCAGGCCCCGGACGGCGACCCGCGGTGTGGGGTCGTCGAGAAAGCTCACCTGTCGCGGGCCGGGCCGGTGATGCGCGTGACGTGCCCCATCTTCCGCCCCGGCCTGGCCTCGGCCTTGCCGTAGAGATGAAGCCGCGCTCCGGCCTCGCCCGCGATGTCCGCGACCGAAGCCACGTCGTCGCCGACAAGGTTCGTCATCACCACGTCGGAATGACGCATCGGATCGACCAGCGGCCACCCCGCGACGGCCCGGATGTGCTGCTCGAACTGGTCGACCACCGCGCCCGCTTCGGTCCAGTGTCCCGAATTGTGGACGCGCGGCGCGATCTCGTTCACCACGAGGCCCCCGTCGGTCTCGAAAAGCTCAACCCCCATGACGCCGACGTAATCGAGCGCGATGAGAATCGTTCTCGCAATGGCGTAGGCTTCGGCACGCGTGTCGTCGTCTATGGCGGCCGGAACGGTGGTGGAGTGCAGGATGCCGTCCCTGTGGACGTTTTCCCCGGCTCGAAGCAGACGATCTCTTCGTCGCTTCCGCGCGCCGCGATGACGCTGATCTCGCGCCGAAATGCGACGAAGCCTTCAAGGACCGCCGGCGCACCTTGCATCATCTCGAGGGCGGCCGGCCCGTCGACATGGCTGTCGATCCTCGCCTGCCCTTTGCCGTCGTAGCCAAGACGCCGTGTCTTCAGGATGGCAGGCAGGCCGACGCTGGCCAGTGCCATGGCCAGTTCCCCCGCCGCGTCCGACGCCGAAGGATTGACGGTCGCAAAGGGCGCCACTCTCAGTCCGATCTCCGTCAGGAACGTCTTCTCGTCCAGCCGGTCCTGGCTGACCGACAGCGCTTGACGGCTTGGCCGGATTGGAACGATAGCCTCGATCCGGTCCAGCGCCTCGGCCGGCACGTTCTCGAACTCGTAGGTCACGACGTCGACGCCCGCAGCGAAGCGTTCCAGCGCATCGGCGTCGTCGTATCCGGCGGTGAATGTCAGCTCGGCCACCTCGCCTGCGGGCGGGCGCGCTCCGGGTTCAAAGATGTGGACGTGGAAGCCCAACCGCGCGGCGGCCATCGCCAGCATCCGGCCAAGCTGGCCGCCACCGAGGATGCCGATTGTCTGGCCTGGGCGAAGGGGGTCAGTCATCCTGAGGCTCCTCCGGGATCGACGCCGACAGCGCGGCACGCCAGTCGTCGAGACGTTGTGCCAGAGCCTCGTCGGACAGTGCGAGGATCTGGGCTGCCATCAGGCCCGCGTTCATCGCGCCCGCCTCGCCGATGGCCATGGTTCCCACGGGAAATCCGCGAGGCATCTGAAGAATGGAGTAAAGGCTGTCGACGCCGTTCAGGGCCCGCGTCTGTACCGGGACGCCGATGACGGGAAGGCGCGTTTTCGAGGCGATCATGCCGGGCAGGTGCGCCGCACCGCCTGCGCCGGCTATGATGACCTGCAGGCCACGATCAACGGCCGACTTTCCATAGTCCCAAAGCCGCTCCGGGGTTCGGTGCGCCGAGACGATCTTTGTCTCGTGCGGTACGCCCAGTTCCGTCAGAATGGCCGCGGCTGGCTTCAGGGTGGGCCAGTCGGATTGGCTGCCCATGATGATGCCGACCGTTGCTGTCATGGATTGGTCCCTGCCTTTTTCGACACCCGGCGGACCCTAGCGGCAGCAGGCCTGACCCGCAATCGGTCAGGCGATGATGTCGGGGGTAAGGCGGTCCTCAAGCTGCGCGATCTTGTCCTTGATGTACAGCTTCTGCTTCTTGAGCCGCCGGATCGTCAGCTGGTCGCCCGCCGTCGCCTCGAGCGCCGAGATGGCAACGTCCAGATCCCGATGCTCGCGCTTGAACTCTTCAAGCTCGACGCGGAGCACGTCGTCGGTCTCCATCTGCCGTGTCGTCTGCTTGTTCATGCAAAATTTCCGCCCGAGATGCTCTAAAATAGCGGTAACGGAGTCGTTCCGCCAAGTCTCATTAACCCTTGCGTTACGAATTACGCTCTCCATATCTTGAGGGAAGGAGGCGGTTGCCGTTCGGGACCGCGTCGCATCGTCGCTTGAATGAGGACGACCATGAGCAAACTGACCCTGGGGACACACCCCTTTCTTCTGGGCTTCGATCATCTCGAACGCCTGGTCGAGCGGACAGCGAAGTCCGAGAACGGTTATCCGCCCTACAACATCGAGCAGGTCGGCGAGAATGCCTTCCGCATCACGCTTGCAGTTGCGGGATTCGCTCAGGACGATCTGTCCATCACCGTCGAGCACAGGCAGCTCGTGGTGCGCGGAAAGCAGATCGCCGACGACGACGAGGGCCGCGTCTTCCTGCATCGCGGGATCGCGGCGCGTCAGTTCCAGCGGACCTTTTTGCTGGCCGATGGCGTTGAGGTCTCGGGAGCAGCGACGGCAAATGGTCTCTTGCACATCGACCTTGCACGGGCTCAGCCCGAAAGTGTCGTGCAGACTATTCGTATCGAGAAGGGGTAAGAGATCATGAATACACCATTCGATTTCAAGGAACACGACATGGAAAGGCTGGTCTACGTCCGCCCGGTGGACGTGTCGGACCTGCCGAAGGACATGCAGGGTCAGGCAGAAGGCCGCGATCAGGTCTATGCCGTCCATTCCGCGAACGGCGAGCGTCTGGCCCTTGTGCGGGATCGTAGCCTCGCCTTCATCCTCGCGCGGCAGAACGATCTGGCGCCCGTCAACGTCCACTGACGCGACAGACATCAAACGGGGCGGCCGCGATGCCGCCCTGTCCTGTTTCCGGTTGACCTTCCCGCCCCGCGTCCGACACGTTTCGACAGAAGCGGCACAGGCGCCTTATGGACAGCGGAACTCTCCTTCCCCCACACTCTCAGACCAGCGTTGCCGATCACCTCGTTCGGCGGGGAACCCGTGCGTTTGCCGGGGTTCATCTTCTGATCGACGTGAGGAACGGACCGGGCTTCGACGACGAGGCCCGCGTAAGGCAGGCGATCCTCGACTGTGTCTCGGCCTGCGGCGCGACGCTTCTCCATCTCCACACGCACCGCTTTTCGCCGCAGGGGATTACCGGCGTCGCGGTACTGGCGGAAAGCCACATCGCCGCCCACACCTGGCCGGAGCACGGCTATGCCGCCTTCGACATCTTCATGTGCGGGTCAGGCCGGCCCGAGGAGGCGATTGCCGTTCTCGCGCGCGCGTTCGAGACAGAGGACATCGGCGTGCGAGAAGTCCTGCGTGGAGAAGTCTCCGTCTGACAAAGAAAAGGGCGCCTCGAGGGCGCCCTTTCCGTCAAGCCGTCGGAACGGCTTTTACATCATGCCGCCCATGCCGCCCATGTCGGGCATGCCGCCGCCAGCCGATTCCTTCTGCGGCCGATCCGCCACCATCGCTTCGGTGGTGATGAGAAGGCCCGCAATGGATGCAGCGTCCTCGAGCGCGGTGCGGACGACCTTCGCGGGGTCGATCACGCCGAACTTGAAGAGGTCGCCGTATTCTTCGGTCTGAGCGTTGAAGCCGAACGAGAGGTCCGAGGATTCCCGGATCTTGCCGGCAACGACAGCGCCGTCGACGCCCGCGTTCTCGGCGATCTGGCGCAGCGGAGCTTCCAGCGCGCGACGAACGATGGCGATGCCCGCGTCCTGGTCGCTGTTCTCGCCCTTGACGCCATCCAGCTTCTTGCCGGCCTGAACCAGAGCCACACCGCCGCCGACGACGATGCCTTCCTGGACCGCGGCGCGGGTCGCATTGAGCGCGTCGTCGACGCGGTCCTTGCGCTCCTTCACCTCGATCTCGGTCATGCCGCCGACGCGGATGACGGCAACGCCGCCCGCCAGCTTCGCAACACGCTCCTGCAGCTTCTCGCGGTCATAGTCCGAGGTGGTTTCCTCGACCTGCTGACGGATTTGCGAGACGCGGGCTTCGATCTCGGCCTTCTCGCCGCCACCGTCGATGATGGTGGTGTCGTCCTTCTTGATCAGGACGCGCTTGGCCGAACCCAGCATGTCGAGCGTGACGCTCTCCAGCTTCATGCCCAGGTCTTCCGAGATCACCTGGCCACCGGTCAGGATCGCGATGTCCTGAAGCATGGCCTTCCGACGGTCGCCGAAGCCCGGTGCCTTGACGGCAGCGATCTTCAGGCCGCCGCGCAGCTTGTTGACGACGAGCGTGGCCAGAGCCTCGCCCTCGACGTCCTCTGCGATGATGAGGAGCGGCTTCTGCGACTGGATGACCGACTCGAGCAGCGGAACCATCGGCTGAAGCGACGACAGCTTCTTCTCGTGGAGAAGGATAAGGCAGTCGTCCAGCTCGGCGGACATCTTCTCGGGGTTGGTCACGAAGTAGGGCGAAAGATAACCACGGTCGAACTGCATGCCTTCGACGACCTCGGTCTCGGTCTCGAGGCCCTTGTTCTCTTCGACGGTGATGACGCCGTCGTTGCCGACCTTCTGCATCGCGTCGGCGATCTGGCGGCCGATCTCGCTTTCGCCGTTGGCCGAAATGGTGCCGACCTGCGCGACTTCGGCGCTGTCGGTCACGTCACGGGCGGCGGCCTTGATGGCCTCGACGACCTTCGAAACGGCGAGGTCGATGCCGCGCTTGAGGTCCATCGGGTTCATGCCGGCCGCGACCGACTTCATGCCCTCGGTCACAAGAGCCTGGGCCAGCACGGTGGCGGTGGTGGTGCCGTCGCCGGCTTCGTCATTGGTGCGAGAGGCGACTTCTTTCACCATCTGCGCGCCCATGTTCTCGAACCGGTCTTCCAGTTCGATTTCCTTCGCAACCGTCACACCGTCTTTGGTGATGCGCGGAGCGCCGAAGGATTTTTCAAGCACCACGTTGCGGCCTTTCGGGCCGAGCGTGACTTTTACCGCGTTTGCAAGGGTATTCACACCCTTCAGCATGCGGTTACGGGCATCGGTATCGAATCTGACGTCCTTAGCAGCCATGTCGCTTGCTCCTGAATTTGTTTGTTTGGATCGGATGATGCGGAAAGACCGCTCAGGCGGCTTTCACGGCGGAGGCGGCTTCGAGGATCCCGAGGATGTCGGTTTCCTTCATGATCAGAAGCTCGTCGCCGTCGATGGTGACCTCGGTGCCCGACCATTTGCCGAACAGGATGCGGTCGCCGACCTTGACGTCCATCGCGATCCGGTCGCCGTCTTCGTCCTTCGAGCCGGCTCCGACCGCAACGACCTCACCCTCGGCGGGCTTTTCCTTGGCGTTGTCGGGGATGATCAGACCACCCTTGGTCTTCTCGGTGCCCTCGACGCGGCGGACGAGGACGCGATCGTGAAGCGGGGTAAATGCCATTTTGAACGCTCCTTGGTTCAGATTTCTCCCGTTGGCACTCGCCATGGCAGAGTGCTAACGAGCCGGAGATAGGGAAAGGTTGGCTGCGTGTCAACGGCAAGGATCACATTCCTGCGATGCCTTTTTTATGACAAGGATCGTCGCCAGATAACAGTGGACCCGATTGGAGACAACCGCATGATCCGCCTCCTGGCAGCCGCCCTGTCCGCCCTGACGATGAGCCTCGCACCCGGTCTCGCCACCGCGCAAAGTTGCGGTACCGAAGACCTGATCGCAGAGCTCGACGATGCCCGGAAAGCAAGGCTCGACGCTCTGGTGGCCGAACACCCCTTCGCCGAGGGCACGCTCTTCCGCGCCACTAAGGAGGGCAGCGACGTCACTGTGGTCGGCACCATTCACCTTCCCGACCCCCGTCTCCAACCGATGGTCGATACGCTCGAAGCCGACGTCCGGGCGGCGGACGTCCTGATCATCGAGGCCTCATCGGAGGACGAAGCGGGGCTCGCGACGCTGGCGGCGACGAAGCCCGAGATGTTCTTCCTGACCGAAGGTCCGACCCTGATCGACATGCTGACCGAAGCCGAGTGGTCGGAAGTCACGGATCGCCTTGCCGCCATCGGCGTCCCCGGCTTCATGGCCGCGAAGTTCCAGCCCTGGTATCTGTCCATGACGCTTGCCGTCCCACCTTGTGCGATGACGTTGCTGCAGCAGGGCCAGGTCGGCCTGGACCGGCAGCTCGAGATCATAGCGACCGACGCGCAGGTGCCGGTCGCGACGCTCGACGACGCCGAGGCGCTTCTGAAGCTCTTTTCGGACGAGCCCATGGACGCGCAGCTCGACGGGCTTCGGGTAACGCTCGAAACGCAAGCCGATGGCAACGCCTCCACCTCGACGCTGATCGAGGCCTATTTCGACGGACGCACCCGCGAAGCCTGGGAGTTCGGACGCATCCAGATCGAGGAATCGGGCGTCGCCAACGGCGCCGAGATGTTCGAAGAGGTCAATCAGTCGCTCCTCATCGGCCGGAACCAGTCTTGGGAACCGCTGATCGTCGACCTGGTCGACAGCAAGAACGCCGTGATCGCCGTCGGCGCGGCGCACCTTTCCGGCGAATCCGGCGTGTTGAGATCGCTCGAGCGCGCCGGCTACGAAATCGCGCCGTTCTAGGCCGCGGCGGCTCGCCGGCGCGCCATCTGCTCGCGGTGAAGCATGTAGAGCCCCGTCCCGATGATGATGGCCGTGCCGACCCAGGTCCAGCCATCCGGAAACTGGCCGAAGACGAGAAAGCCGTACATCGTGCCCCAGATGATCAGCGAATACTGAACGGGCGCCACGACGACGGCGAGGGCGATTTCAAGCGACTTGATCACGCAAAGCTCGGCCAGGGCCGCGAGAATCGCGATGCTCACGCAGAGCGCGATCTCGAGGCCGGTCTCGGGCCAGCGCCACAGGAACGGCAACGGAATAGTCAGAACGGCGCTGCCGACGAAAGCGGTATAGGCGATGGTCGTCGCGGTCTTGTCGGTGCGCGACAGCGCCCGCGAGATGATCTGCCGGACCGAGAACAACGTCGCAGCGACGATCACCAGAAGGGCCGCGGGGTGCATGACCCCAAGCCCGGGCCGGATGACGACGAGCGTCCCCAGGAATCCTGCCCCGACCGCGATCCACCGACGCATGCCCACGGGCTCCTTCAGCAGGAACGCGGCCATGATCGTCACGATGAAGGGCGCCACGAAGCTGATCGCCACGGCATCGGCCAGCGGAATGTAACTGACGGCGAATATGAAGATCGTCGCGGACGCCGCCGCGCAGGCCCCTCGCGCGATCTGCATTCCGGGGTTCGCAGTCGCCAGAAGCTGCGGCCCCTTGAGGACAAGCAACACGACCGCCGCAATCAGCAGCCCGAGTTGTCTGATCCAGACGATCTGCACGGGGTGCAGCGTCTCGGTCAGGAACTTGGCCTGCGTGTCGACGGCCGAGAACAGGAACATGCCAAGCGCCATCAGCGCCACGCCGCGTCCGTTTCTCAGCGCAACAGGTTCCGCCGTCGAGACCGGCGCCATGGGGGCGTTGGTGACCAGGGTCTTGCTCCTAGTGGGAAAGCCCGCCCATAGAGACCGGATCCCGTCAGGGGCGCAAGGCCGCTTGGACCCTTCCGGCTTGACATACAGACATGCCGGGCCTATCCCCCGCCCGACCTCCGGGAGAGACAGTCCTCCCGGTCCCGTGCTCGGCATGGGATCGCCCCCCACCAGCGCGTCGCGCCCGTGGGGGCGTTTGGCGTTTTGGCGGTCCGGACCTATCTCCGGGCCAGGGATCAACGAGGCAGAGGAGCCCGAGCGATGTTCGAGAACCTGTCAGATCGCCTTTCAGGCGTCTTCGACCGGCTGACCAAGCAGGGCGCGCTGTCCGACGACGACGTGAAGGCGGCATTGCGCGAGGTCCGGGTGGCCCTTCTCGAGGCCGACGTCTCGCTGCCCGTCGCCCGCGACTTCGTGGCCGCCGTGCAGGAAAAGGCGACCGGGCAATCCGTCACCCGTTCCGTCACCCCGGGCCAGCAGGTGGTCAAGATCGTCCACGACGAACTTGTCCACATCCTCAAGGGCGACAGCGACCCCGGCGTCCTCAAGATCGACAACCCGCCCGCGCCGATCCTGATGGTCGGCCTCCAGGGCTCGGGCAAGACGACGACCACCGCGAAACTCGCCAAGCGGCTCAAGGACCGTGAGGGCAAGCGCGTCCTCATGGCGTCCCTCGACACCAACCGCCCCGCCGCGATGGAACAGCTTGCCATCCTCGGCGCGCAGATCGGCGTCGATACCCTCCCCATCGTCAAGGGCGAGGACCCCGTCCAGATCGCGAAACGCGCCAAGACGCAGGCGTCGCTCGGCGGCTACGACGTCTATATGCTCGACACCGCGGGCCGGCTGCACATCGACGAGGAACTCATCGCCCAGGCCGCCGCCGTCCGCGACGTGGCAAACCCGCGCGAGACGCTTCTCGTCGTCGACGGCCTGACCGGCCAGGACGCGGTGAACGTCGCGACCGAATTCGACGACAAGATCGGCGTCACTGGTGTCGTCCTTACCCGGATGGACGGCGACGGACGCGGCGGCGCGGCGCTGTCGATGCGCGCCATCACCGGCAAGCCCATCCGCTTCGTCGGCCTCGGCGAGAAGATGGACGCCATCGAGACCTTCGAGCCGGAGCGTATCGCCGGCCGAATCCTCGGCATGGGCGACATCGTGGCCCTGGTCGAAAAGGCGCAGGAGACCTTCGAGGCCGAGCAGGCCGAGCGCATGATGAAGCGGTTCCAGAAGGGCCTTTTCAACATGAACGACCTGAAGGGTCAGCTCGACCAGATGCTCAAGATGGGTGGCATGGAGGGCATCATGGGGATGCTCCCCGGCATGGGCAAGATGAAGGCCCAGATGAACGAGTTCGGCTTCGACGACAAGATCCTGCGCCAGCAGATGGCCCTGATCGAACTCGATGACCAAGAAGGAACGCGCCAACCCGCAGATCCTCCAGGCCAGCCGCAAGAAAAGGATCGCGGCGGGTGCCGGCATGGACGTCTCCGACCTGAACAAGCTTCTCAAGATGCACCGCCAGATGGCGGACATGATGAAGAAGGTCGGCAAGATGGGGAAAAAGGGCATGATGCGCCAGCTCGGCGGCCTCATGGGCAAGGGCGGCGCGGGCGGTGGCGGCGGGATGCCAAGCCAGGCCGAGATCGAAGCGGCGCAGAAGCAGCTTGGCTCGATGCCCGGCGGCTTTCCCGGCCTCGGCGGCGGCGCACAGCTCCCTCCCGGCCTTGCAGGGTTCGGGAAGAAGAAGTGACTTTGACGGTGGTCGACTTCCGCGTTCCCGAACTCGAAACCGAGCGCCTGCGGCTTCGCTTGCCGAAGGCGTCCGATCTCGATGCGCATCTGGCCTTCCGTGCATCCGAAAGGTCGCGCATCGTCGGCGGTCCCTTCGACGCGACCTCAAGCTTCCATCACCTCGAAAGCATCGTCGGTCAATGGCACCTGCGCGGCTACGGCCGCTGGATGGTCGCCGACCGGCAGACGGACGAACCTTACGGCATCGTCGGCCTCTACCATCCTTTCGACTGGCCCGAGCCCGAGATCGGCTGGACGGTCTACGAGGCTGCGGAAGGCAAGGGCATCGCACGGGAAGCAGCCGAGGCCTCTCGCAGCTTTGCCTACGACGTCCTCGGCTGGACACGCGTCGTCAGCCTGATCCTCCCTGACAACCTGCGGTCGGCCCGTCTGGCCGAACGGATGGGCTGCCGCAAGGACGGCACGCACGACCATCCGGAGTATGGGGTTCTCGACGTCTGGGTCCATCTTGCTCCCGACGAGATCAAATCCGGAAAGGGAGCGGCCGCATGACGGCCCGACACCTCTCCGCCACCGCCGGTCCCGCCGAGGCGATCGCCGCGACGTTTGCGGCCTGCGTGCCGCACCTCGATACCGAGCGGACACGCCTCCGCGCTCCTCGTCTTGGCGACTTCGACGCCTACAGGCAGATCGTGGGCTCCGAGCGCGGACGCCACATGGGCGGCCCGATGGACGACGAGGCGGCGTGGTTCGATTTCATCTCGCTCTCGTCCTGCTGGATGCTCCACGGACACGGAGGCTGGTCCGTCGAAGATCGCAGGACGGGCGAACTTCTGGGCTTCGTCCTCCTTGGCCTCGAACCAGGCGACCGGGATGTCGAACTCGGATTCCTGTTCCTCGAGACCGCCGAAGGACAGGGCTATGCCTTCGAGTCCGCCGTCGCCGTCCGGGACTGGGCCTTCCGCGAGCTTCGCCTCGCGTCGCTCGACAGCTACGTCGCCGCGGCGAACACCCGGTCCCAGGCTCTTGCCCGGCGGCTCGGCGCCACCGACGAGACGCCCGCGGACTGGGACGACGCGGACACGCGCGTCTTCCGTCACCGAAACCCCGGGGCGCGGTCATGACCGACATCCGCACCGACGCAATACCGACGCGATACCGACGTGATACCGACGGCCGTTTTCGCCCTTCGAGGACCCTTCCATGACCGACAACGCCACCCGCGCCGCCGAGCTTCTGTCCGGCCACCGCGCCAGCATCGACCGGCTGGACGCGATCCTCGTCTACACGCTTGCCGAGCGCTTCAAGCACACGCAGGCGGTCGGACGGCTGAAGGCCGAACACAAGCTGCCGCCCGCCGACAAGAACCGTGAGGCCCAGCAGATCGAACGCCTCGAATGGCTATCGAAGGAAGCGGACCTCGATCCCGAATTCGCCAAGAAATTCCTGAACTTCGTCATTCAGGAAGTTATCCAGCATCACCTTCAACATCAGAAATAGAAGAAGAGGAACACAGACCATGGCCATGAAAATACGCCTTGCCCGCGGAGGCTCGAAGAAGCGCCCGTTCTATCGCATCGTCGCCACCGACAGCCGGATGCCGCGCGACGGCCGCTTCCTCGAGAAGCTCGGCACCTACAATCCGCTCCTCCCGAAGGACTCCGAGGACCGCATCAAGATGGACGTCGAGCGCGTCAAGCATTGGCTGAGCGAAGGCGCCCAGCCGACCGATCGCGTCGCGCGCTTCCTGGAAGCCGCTGGCGTTATTGAGAAAAAGACCCGCTCCAACCCCGACAAGGCAAAGCCGGGCAAGAAGGCCCAGGACCGCGCCGACGAGCGTGCCGCCAAGGCTTCCGCTGCCGCCGAGGCCTCCGCTGCTCCGGCAGAGGAAGCCCCGGCCGAGGAGACGGCGGAGTAATCCGCCCGCTTCGATGCCGCTTGGGGCGCATTCTTGGCTTGCGAGACGGACGGGCGGCAGTCGCCCGCCCGTTTGGCCTTGCGTGCCGCGCAGGCCTTGAGGCCATGACATGAGCGATACGGTTTGCGTGGGCGCGATAGCAGGTTCCTTCGGCGTTCGCGGCGAGGTGAGGCTAAAAAGCTTCTGCGCGGAACCCGAGGCGATCGCGACCTATGGACCGCTGTCGTCCGAGGACGGCAAAGCGTCCTGGACCGTCACGCTCGCCCGTCCTGTAAAGGGCGGCTTCGCGGCCAGGCTGACCGGCGTGACGACGAAAGAAGCGGCGGACGCCCTGCGCGGTGTCCGCCTCTACGCCCCCCGGGACCGGCTTCCCACCCTGCCCGACGACGAGTACTACCACGCCGACCTAATCAATCTTGCCGTCTTCGACACGGGCGGGGTCGAAATCGGCCGCGTGCGCGCCGTCCTGAACCACGGCGCGGGCGACCTTCTGGAAATCCATGCACCAGGACAGAAGGGGCCGCTTCTTCTGCCGTTCACGCGCGCGGTGGTGCCGACCGTGGATCTGGCCACCGGACGGCTGGTGGTGGATCCACCGGAAGACCTGGCCGAATAAGGTTGGCCGCACTCAACTGCCTCAACGCCGGGCTTTTCAATCGAATTTCCCCGTTCTAGGCTGCCTGCCAGGACATGTGGTCCAACAGGGAGTTAACAATATGAAAAAGTTTCTTCTGGCTACGGCGGCGACGGCGCTCTGCGCGGGCGCAGCCCATGCCGAGGACATAAAGCTGGGTATCATCCTCGGCTTCACAGGCCCGCTTGAATCCATCACGCCCGACATGGCGTCCGGCGCGGAACTTGCGATGAAGGAAGTGACCGACTCGGGGGCACTGCTCGACGGTTCGACAGTCACCGCGATCCGCGCGAACTCGACCTGCATCGACGCCGCCGCCGCGACGTCTGCGGCCGAGCGGCTGATCACCTCGGACCGGGTCAGCGCGCTCGTCGGCGCGGACTGCTCGGGCGTCACCGGCGCGATCCTGTCGAACGTCGCCGTGCCGAACGGGATCGTGATGATCTCGCCCTCGGCCACGTCGCCCGGCCTCTCCACCGCCGAAGACAACGACCTGTTCTTCCGCACGGCGCCGTCCGACGCGCGCCAGGGCCAGGTCATCAGCGACATCCTGACCGACCTCGGCTACAAGAGCGCCGCAGTGTCCTACGTCAACAACGACTACGGCAAAGGCCTGGCGGATGCCTTCGAGGCTTCCTTCAAGGAAGCTGGCGGCGAGATCACGATCAACGCCGCGCATGAAGATCAGAAGGCGGACTATGCGGCCGAAGTCGGTGCCCTTGCGGCTGCCGGCGGTGACGTCCTCGTCGTCGCGGGCTATGTCGACGGAGGCGGTTCTGGCGTCACACGCGCAGCCATCGACGCAGGCGCGTTCGACGTGTTCCACTTCCCGGACGGCATGACGGGTCAGGCCCTGGTCGACCGCTTCGGCGCCGAACTCGACGGCTCGACCGCCGACGTTCCGGGCACCGACAGCCCCGGCTCGCAGATGTACATCGACATGGTCGGCGACAGCTTCAACCCGACCGGACCGTTCTCGCCCGAAAGCTATGACGCGGCAGCGCTTATCATGCTGGCGATGCAGGCGGCCGGGTCGTCGAACTCGGCCGACCTCAAGGCGAAGGTGATGGAAGTCGCGAACGCTCCCGGCGAAGAGATCTTCCCGGGCGAACTTGCGAAGGGTCTTCAGATCCTCGCCGAGGGTGGCGACATCGATTACGTCGGCGCCTCGGCCGTCGAGTTGATCGGACCGGGCGAAAGCGCCGGAAACTATCGCGAGATCAAGTATGAAGGCGGCCAGGAAGTCACCGCCAGCTATCGCTGATAACACGACCCGGTCCGGGGCAACGACCCCGGGCCGGACATCATCGGGGCAGTAATTGGGGCAGGGATGATCCGGGTCGAGAATCTCCACAAGCACTTCGGCGGCTTCCATGCCGTGGACGGCGCGTCTTTGGAGATCGCGCAGGGGTCCATCACCGGCCTGATCGGTCCGAACGGGGCGGGCAAGACCACCCTGTTCAACGTCATCGCCGGGCGACTTCCGCCCACGTCGGGGCGCGTCTTCATGGCAGGCGAAGACATCACCGGCCTGCCGCCGCACGATCTCTTTCATCGCGGGCTTCTGCGCACCTTCCAGATCGCTCACGAGTTCTCGTCCATGACCGTGCGAGAGAACTTGATGATGGTGCCAGGGGGCCAGTCCGGCGAGACGCTCTGGAACGCCTGGATCGGTCGTCAGCGCATCCTCGAAGAAGAGCGCACACTACAGGCCAAGGCCGACGAGGTTCTCGAATTCCTGACGATCGACCACCTGAGGGACGAGAAAGCCGGCAACCTGTCCGGCGGGCAAAAGAAGCTTCTGGAGCTTGGCCGGACCATGATGGTCGACGCGAAGATCGTCTTCCTGGACGAGGTCGGCGCGGGCGTGAACCGGACGCTTCTGAACACCATCGGCGATGCCATCGTGCGGCTGAACCGCGAGCGCGGTTACACATTCTGCGTGATCGAACACGACATGGATTTCATCGCGCGGCTATGCGATCCGGTCATCGTGATGGCCGAGGGTCGCGTGCTGGCGGAAGGCACAATCGACCAGATCAAGGCCAATGAGCAGGTCATCGAGGCCTATCTGGGTACCGGGCTGAAGAACAAGGATGCGGCCGGGGTGCCCGCGTGACGGCGGCAAGGGACCTTTTCCTCGTCTGGCACGGTGCGGATGCGGTCGACGTGATGCTCGACGAGCCGAACCATTCTCTTAAGCCCAACCTCCTCCTCATCCGTTCGGCGCGCACACGCTCGAAGCTCTACCACTCGATCAAGCGACAGTTGCCGGACGGGACGGCTCTTCTGGTGGCACCCCTCGCGGATGCGCCGAAGTTCAAAGGCATGGCTCAAGGATCGCTCACATGGCTGGAGGGCGGCCAATGAGCCTCCCCTTCCTGATCGGCGAGCGGATGACGGGAGGGTATGGCCGAGGCGCGGACATCCTGCATTCCTGCACCATCGCCGTCGACGAGGGTCAGATCGCCGTCATCGTCGGCCCGAACGGTGCCGGCAAGTCGACAGCGATGAAGGCGGTGTTCGGGATGCTGAACCTGCGCGAAGGCTCGGTGCGGCTGGACGGCGAAGACATAACGCACCTCAGCCCGCAGGACCGGGTCGCGAAGGGCATGGCCTTCGTGCCGCAGACGCAGAACATCTTCACCTCGATGACGGTCGAGGAGAACCTCGAGATGGGCGCGTTCCTCCGCCGCGACGACATCCGGGGAACGATGGCTCAGGTGTATGACCTGTTCCCAATCCTGAAAGAAAAGCGGCGCCAGGCCGCGGGCGAGCTTTCCGGCGGTCAGCGCCAGCAGGTCGCCGTCGGCCGCGCACTGATGACGCGGCCGCGTGTCCTGATGCTGGACGAGCCGACGGCCGGGGTAAGCCCCATCGTCATGGACGAATTGTTCGACCGCATCATCGAAGTCGCGCGTAGCGGGATCTCGATCCTCATGGTCGAGCAGAACGCGCGCCAGGCGCTTGCGATCGCGGACAAGGGATATGTGCTGGTGCAGGGGGCGAATGCCTTTACCGACACCGGCAAGGCACTTCTGGCGGACCCCGAGGTCCGCCAGTCGTTCCTGGGCGGCTGACGCCCGGGAGTCAGGGAGACCCGGGAAAACCCGGGCACGTCGAGCACCGGACCGGACCCAAAAGCGGCCGGCCGGACAAATGGGACCGCGGCAAGGGACGGCCGCGCAAATTGGGAGTACGGACAATGCTGAATGCATTGGTACTTATGCTTTTGACAGGGCCCTTACAGGCGGGGCAACCGGAGACCATCCAGTGCGAGTTTCCGGGCAATACCGATACCGAACAGGCAATTCTGGTTAGTGTGGCGCCTCAGCCATCGCTGCGGGATCGCCCCGGGCTTTTCCGGGTGAAGATGGAGATGAACGGGGTCTACACAATGGCCGCCTCGGTCCAGCCGATCAGCGATACCGACGAACGGGACGTGATGATCCGCACCAGCACCGGCGGATCGACCCTGGCCATCGGATTGAGGGACGACGGGCGCGCAGCCCTGAGCCTGAAGGCGACGAGTGGGGACGCCACGCGGACCGGCGACTGCAAGGGCTATGACCGCTATCTGCGGCGATGGCTGAGGCTCTGACCGCGACAGGACGACAAGCGCGGGTCTGACCCGCGGACGAGGAGTGACATGGACCTGCTGAACGCGCTCGTCGCGCTTCTGAACTTCGTCATTGTGCCTGCCGTGGCCTACGGCAGCCAGCTTGCGCTTGGCGCTCTCGGTGTCACGCTGATCTACGGCATCCTGAGGTTCTCAAACTTCGCGCACGGCGACACCATGGCGTTTGGCGCCATGGCGACCATCCTCGTCACATGGTGGCTTCAGGGCCTGGGCATATCGCTCGGGCCCTTGCCGACAGCACTTCTGGCCCTGCCTTTCGGGATTGCGGTGACGGCGCTTCTGGTCCTTGTCACTGATCGGCTGGTCTACAGGTTCTACAGGGAGCAGAAAGCGGCGCCCGTCATCCTCGTAATCGTCAGTATGGGCGTCATGTTCATCACGAACGGCCTTGTTCGCTTCATTATCGGCGTCGATGACCAGCAGTTTGACGACGGGACCCGCTTCCTGATCTCGGCTCGCGATTTCAGGGAGATGACCGGGCTGCAGGAAGGACTGGCCATCAAGTCGACCGCCATGCTGACCGTGGTGGTCGCCATCATTGTGGTGGTTGCGCTGTTCTGGTTCCTGAACCGGACGCGGACCGGCAAGTCGATGCGCGCCTTCTCGGATAACGAGGATCTGGCCCTTCTGTCGGGGATCGACCCCGAGCGGGTCGTCCGGATCACCTGGATCATCGTCGCGGCGCTGGCCACTATCGCGGGCGCTCTCTACGGCCTCGACAAGGGCTTCAAGCCCTTCACCTATTTCCAGCTTCTGCTCCCGATCTTCGCCGCGGCCATCGTGGGCGGGCTCGGAAACCCACTGGGAGCCATTGCCGGCGGTTTCGTCATCGCTTTTTCAGAGGTCACGATCACCTATGCGTGGAAGAAGGTCGTAGGGTATGTTCTGCCGTGGTGGGAGCCTGAAGGCCTCGTCCAACTCTTGTCGACGGACTACAAGTTCGCTGTGTCCTTCGCGATCCTTGTGATCGTGCTGCTGTTCCGCCCAACCGGTCTTTTCAAGGGGAAATCGGTATGAGCCTGACATCCCGCGATGCCCTTCTCTTCCTCGGCGTCTTCATCCTGATCGGTGCGACAGGCGTCACGCAAAGCTGGAACGTGGCGCTCGGCATCCTGAACATGGGCCTCGTCTCGGCGATCATGGCGCTTGGGGTCAACATGCAGTGGGGCTACGCCGGCCTCTTCAACGTGGGCATCATGGGCTTCGTGGCCTTGGGAGGGCTTGGCGCGGTCGTTGTGTCCATGCCCCCGGTGAACGAGGCCTGGGCAGCCGGAGGGCTGCGGATCGTCGGAGGACTTGTTCTCGGTCTTGCCACGATCGTCGCGGCGGCGCTGGCCTGGAAAAGGCTGCCGGCCGGCGCGCTGCGCGCGCTGGTCATGGTCGCGATCCTGATCGCAGGCTTCTTCGTTTTCCGCGAAGTGTTCGACGCGGGCGTGGCGGCTGTCGAGGCGGTCAACCCCGCGTCCACAGGCTATCTTGGCGGCCTCGGGCTTCCTGTCCTTCTCGCGTGGCCGGTCGGCGGCTTGCTGGCGGCGGGTGCGGCCTGGGCCGTGGGCAAGACAGCGCTCGGCCTCCGCTCGGACTACCTGGCCATCGCAACGCTCGGCATCGCCGAGATCATCATCGCGATGATGAAGAACGAGGACTGGCTGGCGCGCGGCGTGAAAAACGTCATCGGCATTCCCCGCCCCGTGCCATACGAGATCAACCTCCAGCAGGATCCGTCCTTCGTCGAGCGAGTAGGCGCCTGGGGCGTCGACCCCGTCACCGCCTCCTCGATCATGGTCAAGCTCCTCTACATGAGCCTCTTTCTCTCGGTCCTCCTGTTCCTCCTTTGGCTCGCGCAGTCCGCGCTTCATTCCCCTTGGGGCCGGATGATGCGAGCGATCCGCGACAACGAGGTCGCGGCAGAAGCCATGGGCAAGGATGTCACCGCGCGGCACCTGCAGGTCTTCGTGCTCGGCTCGGCGGTCTGCGGGCTTGCCGGCGCCATGATGGCGACACTCGACGGCCAATTGACACCCGGGACCTACCAGCCCCTGCGCTTTACCTTCCTGATCTGGGTGATGGTCATCGTGGGAGGATCGGGCAACAACTTCGGTGCGGTTCTGGGCGGGCTTCTGATCTGGTATCTCTGGATCATGGTCGAACCCTTCGGCTTGATCCTTCTTCAGGGGGTAACGGCGGGAATGGCCGACGGGTCGCCGCTCAAGGAGCACCTGATCGACAGCGCGGCACACATGCGGCTTCTGACCATGGGCATCATCCTTCTGCTGGTCCTTCGGTTCAGTCCACGCGGCCTGATCCCGGAACGGTGAGCCCTCTCGGTCGCCATACCTGCCGCCGGCGCCTCGGCACGGATGCGGGGCGGCGACAAGCTTCTGGAAACGATCGAGGGCGAGCCCCTGCTTCGACGGCAGGCGGTTGCAGCGACGGCGACAGGATGCGCCGTGGCCGTGATGCTGCCGCCGGGCCCTTCGGCCCGCCGCGCCTGTCTCGAGGATGTGCCGGTGGCGATCGTGGATGTGCCCGACCACAAGGAGGGAATGGCTGCGTCTCTTCGGCGGGCCGCAGGTCTTCTGGTAGAGGGGCAGCCGCTGGCGGTGTTTTTGCCTGACGTGCCGGGGATCGGCGCGGGAGAGCTGATCGAGGTTCTCAAACGCTTCAGGTCACTCGACGGAGACCGCGTTGTTCGGGGTGGCACGATTCTCGACGCTCGGCCGGGCACGCCTCTTTTCCTGCCCCACCGTGTCGCACGTCGGTTTCTTGACCTCGCGGGAGACGACGGAGGTCGCCGGGCACTGGAGGGTGAGGCGGTCGAGTTTGTCCGCTTTCCCGACGACCGGGCCGTGCGCGATCTCGACACGCCGGAGGACTGGGCGACTTGGCGGTCCGAGAGAGGGACTTGCAGAATGACGCCGCACCACGCTTGCCTCGGGGCCGCCTTCGCGCCACACCCGCGCAGATGATGGGTGGCGAAATCCTTTGCATCGGTTCGGTCCTCTGGGACGTGATCGGTCGATCCGGCGCCGTGATGCGGCTGGGCTCGGACGTTCCTGGCCGGATCACACGGCTTCCGGGGGGCGTCGCGATGAACGTGGCGATGACCCTGCGCCGGTTCGGAATGCGGCCCGTGCTTCTGAGCGCCGTCGGACGCGACGAAGCAGGCGACGAGTTGATCGCCACCGCCGAACGAATGGGACTCGTGACGGAGCACGTCTATCGCTCGGACGATCTACCCACGGACATCTACATGGCCGTCGAAGGCGCGAACGGCCTGATCGCGGCAATTGCCGATGCGCACTCTCTCGAGGCCGCCGGGGACAAGATCCTGCGCCCCCTTTCGGACGGGCGTTTGGGTTCGGCGGCAGAGCCATATGCCGGGCTGGTCGCGCTGGACGGCAATCTGACCGAAGCGCTTCTGGCCGAGATCGCGGAAAGCCCACTCTTCGCCCACAGCGACCTGCGGGTCGCACCCGCCTCGCCGGGAAAGGCGGAGCGTCTGCTGCCGCTGCTGCCGGTGCCGCGGGTAACGCTCTACGTCAATCTCGAGGAAGCTGGCCTTCTCTGCCACCGAAGCTTTGAGGACGCCCCCTCGGCGGCGTCGGCGCTTCTCGACAGAGGCGCGGCGCGGGCGCTGGTGACGAACGGCGGGCGGACCGCTGCACTTGCCACCTCGGACGGTGTTCTGACCGCCGAACCTCCGCAGGTCCTCGTCACACGCGTGACGGGCGCCGGCGATACCTTCATGGCCGCCCATGTCGCCGCCGAGGCACGCGGCGAAACGGGAGAAACCGCGCTGACCACGGCTCTGGCTGCCGCGGCCGCGCATGTCGCGGGAGATGTTGCCACATGACCGACTTCCTGGATATCGCCCCCGAAGTTGCGCAGGCGCTGAAGGACAAAAGACCGGTCGTCGCGCTCGAATCGACGATCATCACCCACGGGATGCCATTTCCCCGCAACGTCGAGACCGCGCGCGCTGTCGAGGCCGCCGTACGTGAAGCAGGGGCGGTGCCCGCCACCATCGCCATCCTCGACGGCACTCTGAAAATCGGTCTAAGCGAGATCGACCTCGACCGTCTGGCGCAGGAAAAAGATGTGGCGAAGCTGTCCCGTGCGGACCTTGCCGCAGGCGTCGCATCGGGGCGTCCCGGCGCCACGACTGTCGCAGCCACGATGATCGCAGCTCATCTGGCGGGCATCGAGGTTTTTGCGACGGGCGGTATCGGCGGTGTCCACATGGGCGCCGAGACGACGTTCGACATCTCGGCCGACTTGCGCGAACTGTCGATGACCCCCGTCGCGGTGGTCGCAGCCGGTGCGAAGGCGATCCTCGACATACCGAAGACGCTGGAGGTGCTGGAAACGCTCGGCGTCCCTGTCATCACCCTGGGCCAGGATGACTTTCCCGCCTTCTGGTCGCGCTCATCGGGTCTGCCTTCCCCTTTGAGGATGGATTCCGCCTCCGAGATCGCTCGGGCCATTATTGCGCGCCGCGCACTCGGTCTGGCCGGCGGTCACCTGATTGCGAACCCCATCCCAGTCGATGCCGAAATCGCCGCCGCCGATTTGCGGCCGGTGATCGCGCAGGCCACGCGCGAGGCCGACGACCGAAAGATTTCGGCCAAGGCGGTCACACCCTTCTTGCTGCAGCGCATCTTCGAGCTGACATCCGGCCGATCGCTCGACGCCAACATTACGCTTGTGCTGAACAACGCGCGTTGTGCCGCAGAGATAGCGACCGAGCTGTCGCGGCAGGGCAGAAACGAAGGTTTTCGACACTAGCCGTTGTGAGAGACTGCGCCGCCGCCTAGGGTGCCCTGTACCATCTTGGACCGAGGCATGAGCAAGGGATTCGACGACGAGGTGACGCGCCGGCGCCGCACCATCTTCGGATGGCTGAGGAACTCGTTTCTCACGGGTCTCGTCGTGATCGCTCCGATCGGTCTGACGCTCTGGCTGATCTGGACCATGGCGGGATGGGTCGACAGCTGGGTCCTTCCCTTCGTACCCGTCTGGCTGCGTCCGGACCAATACGTCGGTCTCAACATTCGGGGCGTCGGGGTCGTCGTCTTCCTCATCTTCACGATCGCGATCGGGTGGATGGCGAAGGGCATCATCGGCAAGTCGCTCATCAAGTGGGCCGAAAGCCTGGTCCAGAACCTTCCGGTGGTGCGGTCGGTCTACAAGGGTCTCAAGCAGATCGCCGAAACCGTTTTCGCCCAATCAGAGACGTCGTTCGACAAATGCTGCCTCGTGGAGTATCCGCGCCCCGGCATCTGGGCCATCGGCTTTGTCTCGACCTCGGCAAAGGGCGAGATCCTGCGCCGCCTGCCAGGGGAAGACGACGTGGCCACGGTCTTTCTGCCGACCACCCCGAACCCGACTTCCGGGTTTCTTCTCTTTGTGCCGCGGCGCGATCTGATCGAGCTCGACATGTCGGTCGAGGATGCGGCGAAGCTCGTGATTTCCGCCGGACTCGTCTATCCGGACAGCAGTACGTTGCGGCCCACACCGATCGGAGAAGTCCGGCCGCCGGCCGCGCGGGCCGGGTCGTCCTGACCGACTTCGCAGCATTCCTGCCGCATGTCGTAGCGGAAATGCCACGCTCCTCCGAGGTCTTGTAGTGCCAACAGGAAAGCGGTGTATACTCTTGCTTGGGGGCTGCTCATTCGCACTGTCATTCGATTGACGTGCAGGCGCAGTCCTGTCCGGCAGCGCCACGGCCTGTCACGCAATGCTGAAGCGCCGGCTGCCCCGCCGAAGGCTTCAGGAGCGCCCGTCTAATGTAGGCGAGCGCCGGTTTGGGGTAACATGTCCGACCGACCAGTGAAGGCCGGCGGCATAGCAAAGAGAGACGGTAAAGTGAAATTTAAGTCCACTGCCCTGATCGCAGCCATGTGCTTCTCGGTCGCCGCGGCTCCGGTCTTCGCCGGCGGAATGGCGGAGCCTGTGATGGAACCCGAAGTGATCGCCGAAGAGTCGTCGTCTTCAGGCGGTTTCATCATCCCGCTTCTGCTGCTTGCCATCATCGTCGCGATCGCGACGTCCGATAACGGCGGCGGCGAAGTGTTCTGAGCGAAGGCGGATACTTCGCTCTCGGACGGCGGCCCCACACGGGCCGCCGTTTTTCGTTTCCGGCTACTGCGAGGTCCAGCCGCCGTCAGCCGAAATCGTCGTTCCGGTGACCTGCGCTGCCGCGTCCGAGCAAAGGAACAGCGCGATCCCCGCGATCTGCTCGACTGTCACGAATTCCTTCGACGGCTGCTTCAGCAGGATAACCTTCTCGATCGCCTCGTCCTCGCTGATCCCGTACTCCCGGGCGGTATCCGGAATTTGCGCCTCCACGAGGGGCGTCAGGACGTAGCCGGGGCAAATGGCGTTCGCCGTAATCGCCTCGCGAGCCGTTTCCAGCGCCACCACCTTCGTCATGCCCACCACACCATGCTTTGCCGTGACGTAGGCGGATTTGAAGGGGCTCGCCCTCAGCCCGTGAGCCGAAGCAACGTTGACGACCCGGCCCCATCCGGCCTTGCGCATCAGGGGAAGTGCCGCAGCCGTGGTGTGGAAGGCGGAGTTCATGTTGATCGCGATGATCCGGTTCCAGGCATCCACGGGAAACTCGTCTATCGGAGACACGACCTGAATGCCTGCGTTGTTCACGAGGATGTCGCAAGCGCCTGCTTTGCGGATCAAGTCGCGGCAGGCCTGACCGTCGGCCATGTCGGCTGCGATGTAGCGTACTTCAACGCCGTGGTCTCTCGAGATCCCCGCGGCCAGCGCATGATCCTCGTCCCGGTCGGTGAACGAGTTCAGAACGACGCTCGCCCCTTCTTCCGCGAGGGCCCGTGCGATGCCGAGGCCGATGCCGGAGTTGGAACCCGTGATGACGGCAGTCTTGCCGGACAACGACATGAAACGATCCTTTCGCCAGTGCAGAAATCATGATGCACGCGCAGGATAGCGCCGCGTCGCTTGGTGGCCAGCGACAATCTCAGTCGGCGAGCGCGGCTTCGATGGCAGTGGTGATGGCGGGGGAGCCAGGTTTCTCGACCGCTCCCCACGTGCCCAGGATACTACCGTCGGGACCCACGAGCACCTTGTTGAAGTTCCATGCAGGGACGAACCCGGTCTGATCCTCCACGTGGCGATAGAAGGGATGCATGTCGCCTCCCCTGACGTGGCTGATCGTGGTCATCGGAAAATCGAGGTCGTAGTTCAGCTCGCAGAAGTCTTTCACCTCGGACTCCGAAGACAGCTCCTGCCTGAAGTCGTCGGAGGGGATCGCAAGCACGACGAGGCCGTCGTCCTTGTACCGATCATAGATCTCCTGCAATCCAGCATACTGCGGCGTGAACCCGCAAAGCGACGCGGTGTTGACGACCAGAACAGGACGCCCCGACCAATCGGCGGTGTCGTATGTGCCGCCATCGATGCTGTCGAAGACGAAGGTTTCTGCGGCAACGGGTGTGACCATCAGTGTGGCGACAAGTGTGACCAAGCTGCGCATCGATTTTTCTCCCTAGCTCATCTACGATTAGCAACGCCTTTTGGTTTCCTTGCCACAACGAAAAACGCCGCCCTCTCGGGCGGCGTTCGTGGTCCAATCGGACAGGGCCGGTTCAGAAACCGAGGCCCTCGTACTTCTTCTTGAACTTCGACACGCGCCCGCCGGTGTCCATAAGACGGGTGCCGCCGCCGGTCCACGCGGGGTGGACGGAGGGGTCGATGTCGAGCGACAGCTGGTCGCCTTCCGAGCCCCAGGTCGAGCGCATCTTGATCACTTCGCCGTTCACCAGCTTGACGTCGATGTTGTGATAATCGGGATGAATATCTTTTTTCATGGATCCGCTCCTCAGGCCTCGGTGCCGTCGAGCGGCTTGTAGTTGGTGACCTCGGCGATCCGGGCCGACTTGCCGCGGCGCGTGCGGAGGTAATACAGCTTGGCACGACGGACGCGGCCGCGGCGCACGACGGTGATGCTGTCGATGTTGGTCGAGTGCAGCGGGAAGACCCGCTCGACGCCCTCGCCGAAGGAAATCTTGCGGACGGTGAACGAGCCGGCGATGCCCTTACCGTTCTTTCGGCTGATGCAGACGCCTTCGTAGTTCTGAACGCGGGCACGCGTGCCCTCCGTCACCTTGTATCCGACACGCAGGGTGTCGCCCGGCTTGAAATCCGGAATCTCTTTGCCGAGGGCAGCGACCTGCTCGGCTTCCAGTTGTGCGATCAGGTTCATCTGACCAACTCCTATCTACGCTCCGGGTATGTCCCGGAAGTTGTTGCGCCCCAGAGCTCCGGTCGGTCGTGAGGGCCGGTCATGGCGGCCTTCGGAGGGTTCGGGTCTACATTCGCTTATCGTGACCGCACAGGCCACAGGTCCACTGGCCAATTCAGCCGCGAACTCGCGCCGTATAGGGTCGGCGGCGCGCCGGATCAAGTGGAAAGGTCAGCCGCCCTCGCCCTCGCGGCGAATGATCAGGTCCGGACGACGTTCCCGAGTTCAGGCGCAGGGCCTCTTCGCGGCGCCAGCGGGCGACGGCAGCGTGGTCGCCGGAGGTCAGCACCTCGGGGATCCGTCTCCCTTCCCACTCTGACGGTCGGGTGTACTGGGGATGCTCCAAAAGCCCGTCCGAGAAGCTTTCCTCATCGGTCGAGGCCGCATTGCCGAGTACGCCGGGAAGAAGCCGCACGGTCGCGTCGATCACCGCCTCGGCCGCGATCTCGCCGCCTGTCATCACGAAGTCGCCAAGCGAGATTTCCTCGATCCCGAAGTGCTCGATCACGCGTTCATCGAGCCCCTCGAACCGGCCACAGATCAGGGTCAGGCCCTCAGTCACAGCGAAGCGGCGCGCGGTCGCCTGGTCGAAAGGACGGCCGCGCGGGCTGAGGTAGACGAGCGGCCATCGTTCCCTGTCGGTCGGGGCATCGCGCATGGCGAAGCGGATGGCGCGCCCCATGACATCGGCCCGCAGGACCATGCCAGCCCCGCCTCCGGCAGGGGTATCGTCGACGTTGCGGTGACGACCCTCTCCGAATGTGCGCAAATCGATCGGATCCAGCGACCAAAGCCCCTGATCCAGGGCTTTGCCGGTCAATGACAGACCGGGAATGCCAGGAAAGGCGTCAGGAACGAGGGTGATGACCTTGACCGTCCACGCACCCTTGAGACGCGGCCGGTCGGACATGAGGTCTCGCGGCGCGGATGCGGCATTGATGGCGAGACGACCGTGAGATTTCGAAGGTGCGGACATGGTGGCGCTCTAGCGCACGTCCGTCGGCCCGGCAAGCGCGCCCGAGAGCGGGGAGGAGGCGAACCTCCTCCCCGTCTTCGTCAGTTTGCCTGGCGCGCCAGGGCGGCCGCATACTCCGGTCCAAGGGCCGCAAGGCCTTTGAGGATATCGATGGCGTAAGCCAACTGGTAATCCTCGACACGCAGTTCCGCGGCCTTGTCGGCGGCGGCGCGCTCCTCCTCGACCTGACGGCGTTCGTCCTCGGTGAGGCTGTCGTTCGTCAGCGACCCGCGCAGTTCCGCTTCGGACCGGGCACCACGATCGGGCGCTTCGTCCTCAGTCGTTTCCGGCGGCGGCGGCTGCTGCACGACGATGTCGGGCGACACGCCGAGAGCCTGGATCGAGCGGCCCGACGGCGTGTAATAGCGCGCAGTCGTCAGGCGCATAGCCCCATCGCTCCGAAGCGGCATGACGGTCTGGACCGAGCCCTTTCCGAAAGACTTGGTGCCGATGACGATGGCGCGACGGTGATCCTGAAGTGCGCCCGCCACGATCTCGGACGCCGAGGCGGATCCGCCATTGATCAGCACGACGAGCGGCTTGCCTTCCGCCAGATCGCCTGTCTCGGCATTGAAGCGGTCGCCGTCCTGAGGTTCGCGGCCGCGCGTCGAGACGATCTCGCCCGCGTCAAGGAAGGCGTCCGAGACGCGCACGGCCTGGGTGAGAAGTCCACCGGGGTTGTTCCGCAGATCGAGGACGAAGCCGTTCACGTTCTCCATCCCGCCCAATTCCTCGACCTTTTCCGCGAGTTGGTCGCGCATCGTCGGGAACGTCTGATCGGAGAACGTCGTGAGGCGCAGAACGACAGTCTCGCCCTCGATGCGCGAGCGAACGGCCGTCAACTTGATGGTATCCCTGATCAGCGAGACGTCGAACGGCTCAGCCTCCCCTTCGCGTACGATGGTGATGATGATTTCGCTTCCAATGGGCCCGCGCATGAGGTCCACCGCCTGATCGAGCGTCAAACCAAGCACGCTTTCACCGTCGACATGCGTGATGAAATCACCGGAGATGATACCCGCGTCGCTGGCGGGCGTGTCGTCCATGGGAGACACGACTTTGACGAAGCCTTCCTCTTGAGTGACCTCGATGCCGAGACCCCCAAATTCTCCCCGCGTCTGGACGCGCATGTCGGCGGCGTCGTCGGGCGAGAGGTACGACGAATGCGGATCGAGGGATGTCAGCATGCCGTTGATGGCCGCTTCAATCAGGTCCTCTTCGTCGACTTCCTCGACGTATTGAGAGCGTATCCGCTCGAAGATGTCGCCGAAGAGGTCGAGCTGCTCATAGACGCTGGCTTTCTTGTCAGCCTCCTGGGCCAGAAGGGGCCCCGCGACCTGAGTGGTGATGACCGCGCCGAACATGACCCCGGTCACCGATGCCAGAAGAAACTTTTTCATGCCTAGTCCTTACCTCCGCCCGTCCAGGGCATACCCGCCGGATCTACCGGGGTCCTTCCCTGTCTTATCTCCAAATAAAGCGTCTCGCCTCCGAAAACGCCACCATATCCGACCAAGCCGTTCAAATTCTCTTGTGCGGCAAGAGAGGTCTTCCCCATCAGGCCGATCGGTTCGCCCACGGAAACGGTCTGCCCGCGACGCACGAAAGTGCTGGCGAGTCCTGCGAGGATCACGAGCGACCCGGGCTTCGGCTCAAGGATCGCGACCCCGCCCTGGCCGGGGACATCGCCGGCAAAGCGCACCGACGCTGAAACGGGAGCGGTCACCAGAGCCTCGTCCGGTGTCGTGAGAATCCAACCGGGCCTGCGGACGCCCGCGGCGTCGGCCTCGTCGTAGTCACGCAGAACGTCGCCCGTTACCGGCATGGACCATGCGCCATCGGTGACCCAGCTGTCGGTACCATTGTCGGGCATAAGGCTGTCTGCGAAGGCGGCGAGTGTCTCGGCACTGTTGACGAGTGCTTCGATTGCCGCGTCATCTGTCGAGATGCTGTCCGGCAGGTCACCGCGGGCGGCGATGGCCTCGGAGAGACGCAGGCGCGCGGTGCGAATGCCGTCAGATCCCGCTTCGAGCGTCGCGATCCCGGACTTTTGCAGGCTGACGAGGGTGTCGAGATCCACGAGATCGACCTTGAGATCTTCGACCCGTTCGTTGAGCGAGGGAACGAATGCGGCGGCAAGTGTGCCGGCCCGTATGGTCTGAAGGGCACCGCCCGGATGGATCAGGGTTTCGGTCTGGGCTTGTCTGGAGGTTGTGGCCAGAAGCGAAAGCAGCATCGTCAGGTCGTCTTCGTTCGCTTCAAGATCATTGCGGATCTCGCGTTCCCGGAGTTCGGCCCGCCGCAGGCCCTCGCGCATGGCGCCTAGGCCCACTTCATAGGCGCGGACCGTCCGAGTGAGGGCTGTCACCTGGTCGGCGGCATCGGACGCTTCGGTCAGCCGGACCGCCGCCTCTTCAAGCTGGCGTGCCGCATCGCGCGCCAAATCCGCGGCCTCGTCGGACCAGGCAGGTTGCCAGGCCACCGCCAGCGCAGCGACAAGTGTCGTGATCCGTCTCATCGTCGGATCAGGCTCCGCCCGGTCATCTCTGGTGGTTTCGGAAGTCCCATCATGTCGAGGATCGTCGGGGCGATGTCGGCCAGACGTCCGTTGTCCAGCGTTATCGCCTCGGGATAACCGACGACGGCGGCGGGAACGAGATTTGTCGTATGGGCCGTGTGCGGTCCTCCCGTGTCGGGGTCGATCATCGTCTCGCAGTTGCCGTGGTCGGCCGTAAGGACAAGCGCGCCTCCGACGTCCCGCAGAGCCTCGACCACTCGCGCAAGACCCTTGTCCACCGCCTCGCAGGCTCGAATGGCGGCGCCGAGGTCGCCTGTGTGGCCCACCATGTCCGGGTTGGCGTAGTTGACGACGATCAGGTCGTAGTCGGCCCGGATCGCCTCGACCAGTCTGTCGGTTACTTCATCCGCCGACATCTCGGGCTTGAGATCGTAAGTCGCGACGTCGGGGGACTTGGGCATGACGCGATCCTCGCCCAGTTCGGGGTCTTCCCTGCCGCCGTTCAGAAAGAATGTGACGTGAGGGTACTTCTCGGTCTCGGCCACACGGAATTGACGAAGACCCTTGGACGCGATCCAGGCGCCGAGTGTGTTCACGATGTCCTCTTTGGGGAAGACCGTCTGCATGTAGGCGTTATGCTGGTCGGAGTATTCTGCCATTCCCAGCATTGCCGAAAGCTTTGGACGCGGGCCTGTCTCGAAGGCATCGAAATCCGGCGCGCCGATGGCCGCAAGGATCTCTCGCGCGCGGTCGGCGCGGAAGTTGACGAAGAAGATCCCGTCGCCGTCCTTCATTCCCTGATACTCGTCCAGCACCGCCGGCTCGATAAATTCATCGCTCACGCCCGCCTCATAGGAGGCGCGCGCCACGTCGGACGCATTCAAGGCGGGCGAGCCTCTGCCTCGCACAATCAGGTCGAACGCCTTCTGGACGCGCGGCCATCGATTGTCCCGGTCCATCGCAAAATACCGGCCGATGACCGTGGCGATGCGGACACCGTCAGGCAAATCCGTCTCGAGCGTCGCCAACTGCCCGGCGGCCGAGCGGGGCGGAACATCCCGGCCATCGGTTATGGCGTGAACGACGACGGGCAGGCCACGGTCGGACATTGCCTTCGCTGCCGCCACAATGTGCCGTTGGTGAGAATGGACGCCGCCCGGTGAGGCCAGACCAGCCAGATGGACGGTGCCGCCCGCCGCCTTCACGGTTTCAGCGAAGGCAACCAACGCCGGTCGATCGAAGAAGCTGCCCTCCTCGATTGCCAGGTCGATTTGGCCCAGGTCCATCGCGACCACACGTCCCGCGCCGATGTTCGTATGTCCGACTTCGGAATTCCCCATCTGGCCCTTCGGAAGGCCGACATCAGGGCCGAAAGTGACAAGTGTCGCCTTGGGGCTCGTCGCCATGATCCGATCGTAGGCGGGCGTGTCGGCGAGACTTGGCGCGTTCCCCTCACGGTCGTCGCGAAGACCCCATCCATCCAGGATGCAAAGAACCACAGGTTTGGGTGTGCCCATTTCCGCCTCGCCGTTTTGCCCTGACATACCCTGACGGGAGACGATTGGGAACCGCCTCAGGCTTCGGGGTCGTCGTCGTCGCCGCCGAACTCGGTCTGGACGATGCCGGCGTCGTAGCCCTGATCCTCGAGCCAACGCCGGAAGATCGAGGTGTAGCCATGGGTGACGAAAACGCGCTCGGCTCCTGTTGCTGCGATGGCCGAGTTCAATCCGATCCAGTCCGCGTGGTCGGACATGACGAAACCCCGGTCGGCGGCACGACGCCGGCGGACGCCGCGAAGTGCCATCCAGCCGCTGGCGAAAGCGGTCGACGCCGGGCGAAAGCGGGCCGCCCATGAAGAGCCGAGGGCGGAAGGCGGCGCGAGGACGAAAGCGCCAGGGTAATCTCTGGTCTTGGTCTCGGGTGTCACGCGGATCGTCGGGGGGAAGTCGAAGCCTTGGTCGCGCAGAACCTGGGTCGTGCCCTCGATTGCCCCGTGCGTGAGGATCGGCCCGATGGATGGATCCAGCGCCGCGAGGATGCGCTGCGCCTTTCCCAGGGAGTAGGCGCCGCAGATCGAGGTCCTGCCTTCGGCCGCGTTTGCGGCCCACCAGGCATTGACCTGATCCGTGACGGCGGCCGGTTCGGCCCAGGTGAAGACCGGCAGGCCGAAGGTGCATTCCGAGATGAACGTATGGCAGCGGACCGGTTCGAAGGGTTCCGACACGCCGTCCTGAACCACCTTGTAGTCGCCGGAGACAACCCAGACCTCGCCGCCGACCTCGACCCTGATCTGCGCCGACCCCGGGACATGGCCTGCGGGGTGAAAGCTGAAGCGCGCATCGCCTACGCTGAACGTCTCGCCGTACCGCACCGTGTCGAGATGGATGTCGCCGAGGCGATACCGCATGACAGGAGCCGCACTTTCGGTTGCGATGTAGCGGCCCATACCGTCACGGGCGTGATCGGCGTGACCGTGGGTGATCAGCGCCTTCTCTACCGGCCGCCATGGGTCGATGTGGACACCTGCGGCGGGACAGTAATTCCTCTGTCGGTGAAAGTCAGGACAGGCGCATTCATCGCTTGGGCTGGCGAGGCTGCGGTCGTCCTGGCATTTCCTTAAGCAATCCTCCGACCCCCATCCGCGCGATCCCGTCGCCATCGACTTGGATCCCGGCCGATATGCGCTCGAGCACCCAGTCGACGCCATTCATCGCTGGAGACCGCGCGCATCCCGGAAGGCCCACGACGGGTGTGCCCTTCAACTCGCCGAGGAAAAGCAGGTTCCCTGGGTCAACGGGCATACCAAAACGGTCGATGCGGCCGCCCGCCCTCACGACGGCCGCGGGTGCCACGTCGGCGCGGTCGGATGTCGCGGAGGCGCCGAGGATCAGAATGAGATCGGCGGAGGGATCGAGTGCCGCTGCGACTTCGGTCTCCTCATGCGCAGTGATGCGGGTTTCGGCCAGGTCGTAGTTCAAGGCCTCGACGCGTGTGCGGACGACATCCTCGCCCTTCTTCAACAGGCTTTCCTTGAAACCGTCGGTCCGGGTCAGGATCAACTGCGCCCGCCCGCCTGCAAATGGGCGAAGGCGGATCGGTTGTCGACCGAGCGCATCCTTCCCGGCAGCGACCACGGCTGCGGGAAGACAATATGGGATCACCTTCACGGTTGCCACAAGCTGGCCCGCGTCGACGCGCATCAGGTCCGGTAACGTCGCCAGGGTGAGCCCCTCATCGACTGCGTTGAAGTCGGCAATGGCCCAGGCATCGACTTCGACGACACCCGGCGCCGCGGCCTCGAGGTTGACGCGCCCCGTAAATACGGGACCGAGGGTCAGGCCGGGCGCGGCAAGGGCCGTTCCGATGATCCTCGCTGCCTCGTCTTCGGGCAGATCGTCAAGTTCCAGGCGGGCAGCAATGACGGAAACGTAACCTGCGTCTCGCAAGCGATCGATCCCGTCGGCGTCCAGCACCGTGCCTTTGCGCAGACGCTTGCCGTCGACCTCCAGCGAATGCGCAAGGATTGCCCCCTCGGCGTCTTGCAGATCGACTGGGCCGAACTTCACGGACGCCGCCCGGGGCGCGTCTCGGGACGCCGCAGCCGCTCGGTCATTTCGGCCATGATGGACACGGCGATCTCAGCGGGCGAGCTGGCGCCGATATCCAGACCCACGGGGGCGTCGATCCGGGCGATCGTCTCTGCGTCGAACCCGGCTTCAGTCAGGGCGGCAACTCGCTTGGCATGCGTGCGGGACGACCCAAGGGCACCGATGTAGAACGCCTCGGATCCGAGCGCGACTTCAAGAGCAGGCGTGTCGATCTTGGGATCGTGGCTGAGGGTCACGACCGCAGTCCGGGTGTCGAGGCCATAGGCCGCCAGCGCCTCGTCGGTCCAGCCGTCGAGGAAAGTCTCGCCGGGAAATCGAGCCGAACTGGCGAAGCTGTCACGCGGATCGGACAGCACCACGTCATAGCCGGACATCCGTGCTATCGCGACAAGCGGCTGCGCGATGTGGACCGCGCCCACCATGACGAGACGCAAAGGAGGGTTGTGTACACCGCGAAACACGTCGCCCTCACGCTGCGACCTGTCGGTGCGGAAGCGCTGCTCCAGGGTCGGGTTGGACGGGTCGCGGTCGAGAAGGCGGCGTTCCCAGGTCGAGAGGTTCACCTCCCAAACCACGGGACGCCGGGCGCGACGTGCAGAGACAAGCGCGCGCAGCTCGTCGATGGTGGGTCCCTCCCCGACGCCCACTGGTTCGACGAGGACGGCGATCTGACCGCCGCAGGCAAGACCGACCTCGAAGGCGCTTTCATCCGAAACGCCGAATTCCAGTAGGCGGCACGTGCCGTCGCGCATCGCTTCGGTCGCCTCGAAGATGACAGCGGATTCAACGCATCCGCCCGAGACCGACCCCATGAATTCCATGTCCGCGTCGATGACGAGTTGCGATCCGACGGGGCGTGGGGCCGATCCCCAAGTGCTGACCACCGTGGCGAGCGCCACGCGGCGACCGGCCTCGGACCATTCGAGGGCAAGCTCCGGAATGTTGTCGTGCGACGTCATGGTGCGGCACCTCCGGCCCGCAGAATAGCAGGGCAACAGACCTTTCGCATTACACATAAAGACCCATGATCCGCCATAAATCGGACCGAATTCCGGGTGATTGTTTCTAGTGTAGGCGCCCTAGTCCGGCGTCTCATCTTCCTCCCTGACTGACTGGCCGTCTCTCCGAGGCGGCCTTTTTTTCAGCGGGGATATGCTCGCGGAGACTATAGGGCGATCGCCAAAAGGGGTGCGCCGAAGTCCTTAAGCAGGCTCGGAAAATCGATCATCTCAATCATTTCGATCTTCAGCGGGCCCTCTACCTCACGCAGGAAGTAGCGGAAGCGGCTTTCGTCCAAGGCAACGCCCGCCTCATCGAAGTAGCTCCCGGTGACATGAGCCACATGCCGGCCTTCGAGGTCGAGAGACACGGCGTTCAACTTCAACTTGCGGCTATGCATTCCCGCCCGCTCCAATTCATCGCCGTAGGCGCGCGCGATCGAGGCGAGTTGCTCTCGCGTATCGACCACGATGATCTTGCCGACTACGAAGAGGATGGCGGGAAAGAAGAAACGCTCACTGACGCCGGCATAGTGGCCGTGCGACATATCGGTCGAGAGATCGTCCAGGAACGAAGAAACCTTTTCGTACATCCGTGAGTTTCCCGGCAAGAAGGGCGGCGGACGGCCGGTGCCAAAAGAACGCGCTGACAATTCGCCCGAAATATCGCAGATCGGTTTCGGTTCAAGATCCTCAATTGTGACGGCATCGCCTTGAAAGGGCGACAGAGCGCACCGCTTTCATCGGTAGACTTCGTCGTCGGAAGGGAAGGTTCGAGCCTTTACGTCTTCGGCGTAGGAGGCGACGGCGCTTTCGATCTGGTTCAGAAGATCGCCATAAACTTTGACGAACTTCGGCGGACGCGGATTCAATCCCAGCATGTCCTCAAGCACGAGGATCTGCCCGTCGCATTCGACCGAAGCGCCAATGCCGATCGTGGGAATTTCGATCTGCTTGGTGATGCGCGCGGCGAGAGGCTCGACCATCCCTTCCAGCACGACCGAGAACGCACCGGCGTCGGCCACGGCTTTCGCGTCATCCTCGTGAGCCGACCAGGTGTCCTCGTCGCGGCCCTGCGTCTTGAACCCACCCATGACGTGGCTCGACTGCGGCGTGAGGCCCGTGTGCGCCATCACCGGGATGCCGCGCTCGACGAGGAAGCGGATCGTATCTGCCATACGCTTGCCGCCTTCCAGCTTCACCGCGCCGCAGCCGGTTTCCTTCATGATCTTCGCGGCGTTGCGGAACGCCCTGTTGGGGCTTTCCTCGTAGGTGCCGAAGGGCATGTCGACGACGATCAGCGCCTGTTTCGTCCCGCGCACGACCGCGCGCCCATGCATGATCATCAGGTCCAGCGGAACCCCGACTGTCGTCTCCATCCCGTGCATCACCATGCCGAGGCTATCACCGACGAGGATGAAGTCGGCATACTTGTCCACGATGGCGGCGGTGTGCGCGTGGTACGAGGTCAGCGAAACGATCGGTTCTCCCCCTTTTCGCGCAGCTATTTGCGGAACGGTGGTGCGGCGGATGGGCTTCTGAACGCTCATGGCGCGATCTCCCTCTGGTCAATGAGCAGGACATCCCCGAACTGAACGGAGATCATGATGCCGACGGTCGTCCTCGGTCGGCCCGAAGCCACCTCGAACGTGGCGGCGTCTACGATGTCGAGGCCCTGAAGCGTCGCACGCGGTTCCGTCCCGATCACGCTCCGGATGGCAACCGCCATCTCTTCGACCGTCGCACCTTTTGCGGCGATGGACGCGGCGGCGTCCAGCGCCGCGTTCAGGACCGGTGCGGCTTGGCGATCCTCGGGCAACAGACGAACGTTGCGCGACGACATAGCTAGCCCGTCCGTCTCGCGCACGGTGGACACGCCGACAATGCGCAGCGGCATGTGAAGGTCGGTTACCATGCGGCGGATGACGGCGAGTTGCTGATAATCCTTCTCGCCGAAATAGGCGGCATCGGGCTGAGCGATGTTGAAAAGTTTCGTCACGACCGTCGCGACACCCCTGAAGTGGCCTGGTCGCACGCTTCCATGAAAGACGTGGGCCAGCTTCGTCGTCTCGACGATGGTCTCGTCACCTTCGGGATACATCTCCTCGACCGAGGGGAGGAGCACGGCATCGACGCCTGCCTCTTCAAACATCGCGAGGTCGGCCTCCTCGGTCCGAGGGTACTTCGAAAGGTCGGCCGGGTTACCGAACTGCGTCGGGTTCACGAAGATCGTCGTCACGACACGGAAATTGTCTGCCTTCGCCGCTGCGACCAGCGCCATGTGACCGTCGTGCAACGCACCCATTGTGGTAACGAGGCCCACGGTTTCACCTGAAGCGCGGAAGCTCGCGATCTCGGCCCGGTAGTCGGCGATGGTACGGCAGACCTTCATGGGCGGATGCTTACCCGGCGGGAGCGTGGGTCTCAAGCGCGGGCATCACGGTTGAAGCGTAGCCAACCAGCGGTCAAGCGCCGCGCCGATGGATGCGCCTTCGGCGATCTGGGGTTGCGATGCCTCGTAACCTTCGCGCGCCTCATTCTCAGCGACTATATCTTGCGCGATGCGGGCTGCCTCGCGCGGGTCAAAGCTCTCGGCCAGTCCCTCTTGGAAGAAGGCCCGACCCCAGTCCGTCCACTCGTTTTCCGCGGCACAACCGAACGAGGCGCGGTCGGCGCTGGCCGCCGTCAGGATCAGCCGGTTCGGAGCCGTTAGGGCATCGACGAATGAGCCTGAGTAACAGGCCGACACTACGACGACGGCATTCGGAATGCGTGCATCATCCAAGGCGCGGACAACGTCGCCGGTTTCCAGGTCTCGCGAGATGGCGCCGTTGAACCAGGTCGAGAGGATACCGGGCGCGCCGTGGCTGGTGATGAAGAGAAGGAGAATGTCCTCGTCATTCATCGCCCGCCCGACCGAGGAGAGTGCGTCGGCGAGGTTCGCCCGGTTCAACAGCGGCAAGGCATCGGGGGTCGAGGCATCGTTCACGAGACGGATCACACGGCCTTGGGCACCGAAGTCGGTAGCAAGCTGAGTTGCAACCGCATCCACCTCGCGGGCGAAGACGCCCTCGTATGGGTGACCGGCGCCCAGAACGGCGAACAGTTCCGGGACACCTGCCTGCCCGCGCCGAAGCGCGGCGGTCTGTTGGCGGAGAAGGTCGGGCTGAGCGGCGTAGAGTGCTTCGGTGTCTGGCACTGGCGGCGCTTCGCTCGCCACTTCCTCGTCCTGCACCCATAGGGGAACGCCAGCCCACTCGAGCGTGACGAGGCCGACCGAGACGACGAAGGCGAAAGCCGCAATGCCTCCCGTCACCGGGCCGAGGGTCGCAAGAAGAAAGAGGACCGCAGGCAGCATGGATGGCAATGCATAGCCTATGATCCAGCCGACCCAGCCGTCGGGAGGGATCACGAAGCCCGCGACGAAGGCCAGGATGAGGCCGAGGGTGAGCGCCCACAACAGACCTACTGCAAGGTCCGGCACAACGGCGCCTCGCTTTGCCGCAATGGCGACGAGCAAGGCGGCAAGAACGTGAAAGACCACCCCTCCGGCGAACCCCCGCATCTCCCAGTAAGTCAGCGACCCGGGCGAGACGAGGATGACGTAGACTAGGGCCTCGATGGCGATGAGGACCACGAAGGCTATCAAGGCGTCAGTCGAGCCCGCGTGGACCGGCCGCGTGTCGGCACCGGGCAGGATGCGGCGGATCACAGTCGACAAATTCTCGACCGAACGAGCCAGAACGCCGCCGGAAGGTGCCTCAGAGGGGACCGAGCGCTCAATCATGGCGGTCTCCTTGGGACGCGACTTCGGCCTTGGTGTGGGAACGGTGCGGCAGCATGTCGTCCATACTCGGAAGCTTACGTGCCAGTCTTGCGCCGCCAAGAGGAGGCACGTCGCTTTCACAACCTTTCCTGTCGGTTGAACCTGACGCGCAACAGGCCTTTCGGGTTTAATCCCGCGCAAGTCAGGAAGGAATCGGCTCATGAAGACCCATGTGAAGGCCCTTGTCGTCGGTGGCGGCGCGGTCGGAACCTCTATCGCCTATCACCTTGCCAAAGCGGGGTGGCAAGACGTGATGCTGCTGGAGCGCGACGAACTGACCTCGGGCTCGACCTGGCACGCCGCGGGCCTTCTGCCCTACTTCAACATGAGCTTCGCCACGACCCACATCCACGACTACTCGATCAAGTTCTACAAGACGCTGGAGGAAGAGACCGGCCTCAATCCCGGGTTCTACGTCGTGGGCAACCTTCGCATGGCGCAAAGCGCTGCGCGGATGGACGAATACATGCTCTATGCAACGACGGCCGAGACTTGTGGGGTACCCTTTCAGTGGATGACCCCCGACCAGATCAAGGAACGTTGGCCGCTGGTCCGGACCGACGATCTGAAGGGCGCGATCTATCACCCCACGGACGGCTACATCAATCCGGCCGACGTCACCCAGGCCATGGCCAAGGGCGCCCGGATGAAGGGTGTCGAAATCGAGCGGCGCTGGCAGGTGGATAGTTATGCTTGGACCGGCGACCACTGGGACGTCACCTGTTCGAAAATGGTCGAGAAGGGCGGAAACCTGATCGCCTCGGACGAGCAGGTTGTTATCCACGCCGAGCACGTCGTGACCGCGACGGGAAACCACGCGCAGCGGACCGCGCGCCTTCTGGGTCTCAAGATCCCCGCGATCCCCGTCGAGCATCAGTACATCGTCACCGAACCTGATCCGGCACTGGTGGAATGGCGCAAGACCAATCCCCAGCACCCGGTCCTGCGGGATGCCGACGCCAAGTGGTACGTCCGCGAGGAGCGTGGCGGCTGGATCCTCGGGCCCTACGAGCGTAATGCGCCAGCCCGCTTTGAATACGGCGTCCCCGACAGCTTCCGCGCCGACCTCTTCCCCCTCGACCTCGAGAGGATCGAGGAGGAGTACATGTCGATGATCCACCGGATTCCCTCGTCCGAGGAAGTGGGCCTGAAGGACGACTTCAACGGACCGATCTGCTATACTCCCGACGGCAACCCGCTTCTCGGACCCGCGCCGGGCCTCCGCAACATGTGGCTGGCAGAGGGCTTCAGCTTCGGCATCACGGCGGCGGGCGGGACCGGGTACTACCTCGCTCAGCTCATGGTCGAAGGCGAGGCCGAGATCGACATGGCCTCGCTCGATCCCAAGCGCTACGGCCCCTGGATGACGACGGAATATGCCGCCCGGAAGAACGAAGAGGCCTACGAGCACGTCTTCATCCTGCACCACCCCGACGAAGAGCGGCCGGCCTGCCGACCCCTCCGCACCGCCCCAGCATACGACCGCCAGAAGGCGCTTGGCGCGCAGTTCGGGCATGTCAACGGGTGGGAGCGGCCGATCTACTATGGTCCCGGGGATGCACCCGAGACTTTCGACCACGATGCCCGCAGTTTCCGTCGTGGCGGTTGGTGGCAGTACGCCAAGGCTGAAGCGAAGGCGATCCGAGAGAGTGCGGGCCTGATCGATGCGACGGCCTTCGCCAAGCACCGCGTCAGCGGACCGGGGGCGACGGCCTTCCTCGACTGGTTCACGACGAACCGGCTGCCGAAGGTCGGACGGATCAACCTGACCTACGCCTTGACCACGGCAGGAACCACGCGGACGGAGTACACGATCGTCCGGCTGGCCGAAGACGACTACTACCTTGTGTCGGCAGGTGCCTGGCACGCCTACGACCAGGATTTCCTGTCCAAGGCTATACAGGAAAAAGAAGCTGAGTTCGGACGAATAGACTTGCAGGACGTGACAACCCAGTGGGGCGTCTTCGCCATCGCCGGGCCCAAATCCCGCGATGTGTTGAAATCGCTGGTGCGCGATGCGCAGCCGGACACGGTCCTGTCCAACAAGCGCTTCCCTTGGCTGTCTTGCCGCGAGATCGAGTTGGGCATGGTCCCGGTCCGGGCCATCCGCGTCGCCTATACGGGCGAACTGGGCTGGGAGTTGCATCATCCGATCGAGATGCAGAACCACCTCTGGGACCGTCTGATGGAGGCGGGGGCCGAGCACGGGCTGACCCCTGTTGGCGCACGCGCACAGAACTGGCTTCGTCAGGAGAAGTCGTATCGCGCATTCGGGACGGAGCTTGGACGCGACGCCACGCCTCTCGAAGCCGGCCTCGACCGTTTCGTGGATTTGACGAAGGAATTTCACGGCAAGGCGGCGATGCAGGCGACAGGCCTCCGGTCGATGTGTGTCACGCTTCTGATCGACGGTCCTGACGATGCCGATCCCTGGGGACGGGAGGCGCTCTACCACGGCGACCGCCGTGTAGGCCGTCTGACCTCGGGCGGATATTCGGTCGCCTTCGGACAATCGATCGGGATGGGCTATGTTCCGACCGAACTGGCGGCGCCGGGCACAAAGCTGAAGGTCAGGATGTTCGATCAATTGTGGGATGCGGAGGTGACGGTGGATTCGCCCTACGATCCGGAGAACGGGACAATCCGGGTGGATGGCTGAAGGACGTCCCCGACGGCGAAGGTTCCGGCGCAGCGGGGCTCTTCTCGCCTTTCTGGTGAACGGCGCGGTGGCGGCCGTGATCCTGAGCGTGCCGTTTCCCGGTCTCCATCGCGCGTTCTATCCTGAAGCCTTCGGAATGAGCGAAATCGCACCGCGTGTCTGGACAGACGCGCCCGGTCGCGCGGACGAACTGCTTGGACTGGCTGAAGCGGCCCGCGAGAATGTCGCCTCGTTCTTCGGCGACGACCCGCCGCGACCCACGCTTATCCTCTGCGCGACGCAAACCTGCGCCGACGACTTCGGCATCGGAGGCAACGGGCTGGCCGTCGCAGACATGATCGTCGCTGTGTCGCCCGGCGGCCTAACCCGCGGCACCCTGACCCACGAGATGACGCATGCGAGGCTTCACCGGCGGCTGGGACCCTCCGCGATCCTGCGCCAGCCCTACCCGACCTGGTTCGACGAGGGGCTCGCGACCCATGTGTCCGGCCAACCCGCCTGGGGTGGCCGGGTCTCTGACGCGGCCCGTGACCGCATCCGTCAGGTGACGCGCTTCTGGCGATGGCGCGACGCCATGAACGATCTGGGCGTTGGTCCGGCCTATGGCGCTGCAGCGGCGGAAGTGGCAGCGATCGAGGCTCGGGCGGGGCGCGACGGGCTTCTGGACCTGATCCGAAGGGCCGAGGCAGGAGAAGAATTCAATCGGCTTCTTCGAGATATCGCAGGCTGACCGGGGCTCTACCCCGCTCTGAGTATATTTGGAGGTCGATGGAGAAGCCGAACGCCGAAACAAAAAGCCCCGCCGAAGCGGGGCCTGCGTTTCGCGACGTCAGAAGTCGTCAGGCCGCGGCCTGGGCCTTGACGATCTCTTTCTTGATCTTCAGCGCGTTCGCGCTCAGCTCAACGTCCTTCGCCTTCATCAGGTAGGCATCGAGGCCCCCGCGATGGTCGACGGTGCGCAGAGCGGCCGACGACACGCGAAGCCGGAAGGTCCGTCCGAGCGATTCCGACATCAGTGCGGTTTCCGTCAGGTTCGGAAGGAACCGGCGACGGGTCTTGTTGTGGGCATGGCTGACGTTGTTGCCCGACATCGGGCCTTTTCCTGTCAGTTCGCAGCGGCGCGACATATCATATACCTCGGTTCGTCTCGGTCGAAGGGCGTTGGCCCTAATGCAAAGGGGCAGCGCCATCGGCCCTGCCCGAGAATCCGTTTGCGGGGGATATGGGCAATTGTGCGGAGCGTCAAGACCGGAACGCCAGATCAGGTGTCCTTGAGGCGACGCAGAATCTCTGCCGCCGCCGCAGAGGGACTTCGGTCGCCCCTAGATACCTCGCGACCGAGTTCGGTCATCGCGATATCGGCGGAGGGATCGTCGCGCAACCGGGCGAGCAGGCCTTGGCGGACCTCGTCCTCGAACCAGCCCGTCGCCTGGCGCGCGCGTCGATCGCCCCACGCGCCCGTCTCCCGTCGGAAGTCGGCAAGGGTCTGCATTTCGGCCCATGCCCCGGCGAGGCCCCTGTTCTCCAGCGCCGACACCGTCAGCACCTTTGGAAAGCCGGGAGCATCGCCCTCCCTCCGTCTCAGAAGCCTGAGCGCCCCCGAATAGTCCGCCGCCGTCCGGGTCGCGGCTGCCTTCAGGTCGCCGTCAGCCTTGTTGACCAGGATCAGGTCCGCAGTCTCCATGATGCCGCGCTTGACCCCCTGAAGCTCGTCACCGCCCGCCGGCGCGATGAGCAATACGAAGAGGTCGGACATCTCGGCAACGATGGTCTCGGACTGACCGACGCCGACGGTCTCGATGAGGACGACGTCGAACCCTGCCGCCTCGCACAACGCCACGGCGTCGCGGGTCCGGCGGGCGACGCCACCGAGATGGGTCTGACTGGGAGAGGGCCTGATAAAGGCGTCGGGATCGCGGGACAGGCGTTCCATCCGGGTCTTGTCGCCCAGGATCGAGCCGCCCGTTCGAGTCGAAGAAGGATCGACGGCGAGGACGGCGACGCGCAGGCCCTGCGCTGTCAGCATCATCCCAAAAGCCTCGATGAACGTCGACTTGCCGACGCCAGGCGTTCCTGACAAACCGATGCGAAGGGCCTCGCGACGGTCTCGGGACAAGGTCTCGAGCAATTCCTCGGAGGCCGCGCGATGGTCCGCACGACCGCTTTCGACCAGCGTGATCGCGCGGGCCAGGGCCCGGCGGTCGCCCTGCCGGATACGCTCGGCGAGTTCTGCGGTCGGCGTCGTCATCGGCGCGGACCCTGCACGGACGGCAGGCCGCTGTCCAGACAGGGGATCTGCCTCTTTGCCCGTAGTCGCTGTCCGGAGTATGGGCTGAGGATGGACGCTCTCCCAATAGACGACGCCTTGCCGGACCTCATTGCCGCCCTTCGCACGTGGCGGCAGGCGGTGCTGCAGGCGCCTCCGGGTGCCGGCAAGACGACGCGCGTGCCGTTGGCCCTGCTCGACGCGGGTCTGACCGCCGGACGGATTGTGATGCTGGAGCCACGCCGGATCGCGGCCCGCACAGCCGCGGAGCGGATGGCCGCGACACTCGGTGAAGAGGTCGGGCAGACGGTCGGATACCGGATTCGCGGTGAGGCAAAGGTGTCCCGCGAGACCCGGATCGAGGTCGTGACCGAGGGCATTCTGACGCGAACCCTGCAGCGGGATCCGTCCCTGGCCGGCATCGGGGCAGTGATCTTCGACGAGTTCCACGAGCGATCGCTCAATGCCGATCTCGGCCTCGCTTTCGCTCTCGAGGTGAGGGATGCGCTACGCGAGGATCTTCTGCTGCTGGTCATGTCAGCGACGCTTGAAGCGGGACCCGTAGCGCACTTGATGGGCGGTGCGCCGGTGGTGACCTCGGTCGGGCGAAGCTATCCGGTCGATACGCGCTGGCTGGACAGGCCACGGGGACGCGAGGCGCGCTTCGATATCGACGTTGCCGCTCTCGTCAGGCTGGCGCTGACCGAAGAGGAGGGTTCCGTGCTTGGCGTTCCTCCCGGGCGAGGGCGAGATACGTCGCGTGGCGCGTCTTCTGGGGGACGCAGGTGGAGTCGAGGTGTTGCCGCTCTATGGCGCCCTGCCCTTCGTCGAACAGAGGCGCGCCCTGACGCCGTCCGGACATCGGCGCGTCGTGCTTGCGACGGCGATCGCCGAGACCTCGCTGACCTTGCCGGACATCAGGATCGTGGTCGACGGCGGACTGGCGCGGCGGGCGCGGTTCGATCCGGGTTCTGGAATGTCGCGGCTGTTGACCGAGCGGGTCACGAAGGCAGAAGCCGACCAGAGGCGCGGGCGGGCCGGCCGCGTCGCACCCGGAGTGTGCTTCCGTCTCTGGACGAAGGGAGAGGAGGGCGCTTTGGCCCCCTTCCCTCCCGCCGAGATCGAGACCGCGGATCTCGCGGCACTTGCCCTGTCGCTGGCGGAATGGGGCAGCGGCGACTTGCCCTTCCTGACCGCACCTCCAGAAGGCGCACTGCTCAGAGCGCGCGAATTGCTGAGGGACCTGGACGCGCTCGACGCGGAGGGGCGGATCACGCCGCACGGACGCGCGCTGGCCGCGATGCCGCTTCACCCCAGGCTCGGGCACATGCTGGCGCGGGCGGGCCGTGGGGCGGCCCTGCTGGCGGCTCTGCTCTCGGATGGAGACCCTTTGCGCGGTGCCGGAGCGGACTTGGCCACGCGACTTGCGGCTCTCAAAGGGAGAGACCGCTCTCCGCGCTGGACCGCATTCGCGCCGAAGCGCGACGGTTGGAGACGTCCGGCGGGGATGGAGGCGTTCTCGACCCTGCCGAGCAGGCGGCGCTCGCCTATCCCGACCGGATCGCGCTTCGCCGTCCGGGCACGACGCCGCGCTGGCTCACCTCGGGCGGCAAGGGGGTGAAGATGGATGCGGCAGACCCACTCGCGGGCGCGCGGCTTCTTGTCGTGACGGACACCGACGGTCATCCGACGGAAGCGACCATCCGAACGGCGCTGCCCCTGTCCGAGGCCTCTGTGAGAACGCTTTTTTCGTCTCGGATCGCAGAAGTGCGGGAGGCCCGGTGGTCGCGGAGTGACGGCCGCGTCGTGGCCTCGGTCGAGGAGAGGCTGGGTGCCCTTGTCCTTTCGAACCGGCCGTGGACTGAGGTTCCGCCCGACGCGGTGGCGCGTGCGATGCTGAATGGAGTGCGGGACTTGGGTCTGAACCTGTCAGCGAGGGCGAAACGACTTCAGGCGCGTGTGAAGCTCTTGCGCGGAGCGGGCCACGACCTTGCGGACTTGTCGGACGAGAGTTTGCTGGCGGACGCAGAGAACTGGCTTCTCCCTCACCTGGGTGGTGTGCGTACGGCGGGAGAGTGGAAGGCGTTCGATCTGACGCCCGCTCTCGACGCGCGGCTCGGACATGCGGGCCGCAGACTTGTCGACCGCGAGGCGCCGGCGCATTTCGAGACGCCTCTGGGGCGGAGCATCGCGATCGACTACGGAGGAGACGCGCCCGAGATTTCCCTGAGGCTTCAGGAGATGTTCGGCGTCACGCGTCATCCCGTCGTCGCGGGACGTCCCCTGCGAGTGACGCTTCTGTCGCCTGCCGGTCGCCCCGTGCAGACCACGATGGACCTGCCGGGTTTCTGGTCCTCGTCTTACGCGGATGTACGGAAGGACATGCGCGGACGATATCCCAAGCATCCATGGCCGGAAGATCCGACTGTCGCGGACCCGACGTTGCGCGCGAAACCGAGGTCGTGACGAAGACGCGCGCCTGCAGGGCGCGCGTCGACTGCATGGGCAAAAGTGTCAGTAGGTCGACATCGGGAAGGGGGACAATTCCTCGTCGCCTTCTGTCCAGTTGCGATAGCCGTTGAAGCTGCCGCCTGTGGTATGATCGTTCCCAAGGCTGTCGGTCAGCGTGCCCGCGAGACCTCCGCCGATCTGGGACCCGTCCTCGCCGTAGATTGCGCCCTGGAAACCGAGTTCACCATTGTAGCGCCCGTCGACGTAGAACGAGCCCGCGACCCGGCTGCCTTCGATCGTGCCGTCGATGGAGCCGAAGGTTTCGCCCTCTCCGTAGTGATAATAGCCGCCCGTGAAAGCGCCGGTGATGCGATTGTCCGCAAAATCAGTCAGCATCGAGAAACTGCCACCGATCTGGATGTCACCATTCGTGTAGAACGTGCCGCTGTACACGGCTTGTCCTGTCGGCAGGTTCTCGGGCGAAGTTTCGAGACCGCCATACCCCGCGCCCGTCGTGTAGTTGCCGTCGTTGAACGTCGGGCGGCCCATGGGGCCCGTGTTGGCGTCGTAATACAGTTGCTCACCTGCTTCGTTCGTCCACATGCCGTTGAAGTAGGAACCATAGTCGTAGTAGTTCGCCCGGTTGGCGTAGGCGACTTCCTCGCCGCCATCCGCCGAGACGTAGGCGACCGTGCGGTCCTCGTTGAAGCGGATCGACATCTGAGAAACGGTGCCATCCGCTTTGCCGACGAAATAGCTCGCGCCCTCTTGGTTCATGTCGGTGAGGGAGTTCTCGCCGTCGGCAAAGATGGGGGCATAGGCCTCGCCCACCTTCATGGCGGAGGCGTTTCGTGTGACGGTGGATCCACCGCCGCATGCGGCGAGCGAAATCATCGCCAGAATGGCGGTTAGTGCGGTGCGGTTCATGTGTGTGAGGCCCTGTTTTTTGTTGGTTAAGGTGGTCTTCACATCGACGTGAACCCGGGCCAACTTATGGCGGATGAGAGGAAACTACGCCGCAATTTCAGATTTTTAGACAACGCCGAGGGCGACTGATTTCAGCCCGGCGACTACCAGCGTTTCAGCGCGACCTCGTCTTCGGTCCGGGCGTCAACCCACACCTCGCCGTCGGAGCCGAACTCCTTCTTCCAGAAGGGTGCTCGGGATTTAAGGTAGTCCATCAAGAACTCGGCCGCCGAAAAAGCATCCGCCCTGTGACGCGCTGCCGTGGCGACCATCATGATCTGGTCGCCGGGCGTCAAAGTCCCGAAACGATGGATGATCGCGGCACCATCCAGCGAAAAGCGCGTCAAAGCCTCACCCCGGATGGAAGCAAGCGCCTTCTCGGTCATGCCCGGATAATGTTCTATTTCCATCCGTGACAGCGTTCCGCCTTCGTCCCGCACGAGACCCGAGAAGGTGACGATGGCCCCCGAACGTGAGTGAGCCTCGGTAAAGGCGCGCACCTCCTCGCCCATGTCGAACGCTTCGGACTGCACCCGGACGGACATGCCTTTACCCACCGGTCATGGGCGGGAAAAACGCAACCTCGCGCACCCCGGCGAGAGGCGTGTCCAAGTCGGTCAACTCCTGATCGACGGCGACGCGAACAGACGCCATGTCCGAGAACGCCAGGGCGTGGGCATCGCTGCGGGTCTTCAATTCGGCCACGAGGTCGGCCACGGTCACCGCGTCGGTTTCGACCCTCTCCTTTGGAGCGCCGATGCGTTCACGCAGCCAGGCGAAGTACAGGACGTCGATCATGCGCCGTCTTTCAGATAGGGGAGCGCCTTGCGGAAGTAGTCGAGACCCGTGACGAGCGTCAGAGCCGCAGCGACCCAAAGAAGACCGACGCCGATCCACCACGTCGCCCAATAAAGCAAGTCGATCAGGCGCAGGTTCAACGGATCGTCTCCGCCGTTCATCACCGACTGATAGGTCAATGCATCCATACCCACGGTGCGCTCGACCAGCATGTGCTCGAAGATGCCGGTGCCGAAGAGGATGCCGATCGCCACCATCTGCGCCGTGGTCTTCCACTTTGCCAGCTTCGTCACCTTGAGGGTGCCGGCGGTGTCACCGAGGAATTCGCGAAGACCCGAGACGAAGACTTCGCGGAAGATGATGACGGTCGCGGGCAGCAGGATCCATGGGTCCATCCCGTCAGGGCGGTGCACGCCAGAGAGGCCGGCGATGAGAACCAGAGCGATTACCACCATCGCCTTGTCGGCGATCGGGTCCAGCATGGCGCCGAACTTAGATTCCTGCTTCCACAACCGCGCGAGGTAGCCGTCGAACCAGTCGGTGATCGCGGCCCCGACGAAAAGGAACAGTGCAAACCAGTCGGCCCAGGGGCGCGTGAAATAAAGGAACAGGATCACAACACCGGGCGCGGCGAGGAAACGAAGCGTCGTGAGGATGTTCGGAATGGTCCAGGTCATGGACCTGAATTAGTCGCGCAATCGTCAAAGGGGAAGGCCTTGACCCGGCGGAGTTCCGCGCGATCCTGTCATGGAGGTTTAATTTTGGTGATCTAGGTCGTCCGTCATGAGTCACACCGGTAAAAAACGCACTTACAGCCGGTCCGAGTACATCTCGGACATGGTGGTGCATGTGGCAGGCATCGTTGCGGTCCTCGCCGCGGTCCCGGCTGCTATCCTGATCGCCATGACCTTTCCGACGAGCGATTGGAACGTCACGGCTGCAAGCGTATACGGCGTGGGTCTTGCTGCCATGATCGTGTGTTCGGCGCTCTACAACATTTTCCCACATGAAGAATGGGAGTGGCTGCTGAAGCGACTGGACCATTCGGCTATCTATCTGAAGATCGCGGGCACCTATACGGCGTTCGTGCTAGTGGCGGGCGAAGGCGCGTGGATTGCCGTCTCTCTCTGGGCGACGGCCATCGCGGGCATCACGCTGAAGCTTGTCAGCCCGTTCAGGTTCAAAGCCGTCAGCCTGGCACTTTATCTCGGCATGGGCTGGCTGGCTGCGCTGGCTGGATGGGAGCTTTTCGCGTCGTTCCCGCGGCCGGTGGTCGTCCTCGTGGCGACGGGCGGGGCCCTCTACACGGTCGGGGTCGCCTTTCACCTGTGGCACAAGCTGCCGCACCACACCACGGTTTGGCACGTCTTTGTTCTCATGGCGAGCTTCACGATCTATGCCGGCTTCCTGTTGGCCATCATCGCGGGACGCGCGGCGCAGGTCTGACGACACGGCTATGGACGCCGTTCTGGCTTGACGCTTCTATTCCGTGGCGGCGACTGGTCCGCCAATCGGGAAATCCTGACATGTTCACCATATCGCCCTCTGCCCGTCTGCGCCCTTCGCCGTTCTACGAGGCAACGCTGGCCGAGGGCGTACGCGCGATGACGACCTACAACCACATGCTGATGCCGACATCCTACGGCGACCCGGACGAGGAGTACCGGCGCCTCATCGAGGGCGTTTCGATGTGGGACGTTGCGGTCGAGAGGCAGGTGCAGCTCAAGGGTCCGGATGCGGGGCGGCTGGCGCAAATCCTCGCTCCGCGCGACCTGTCGACCTGCAAGGTCGGTCAGGGGAAGTACGTCCCGCTCTGCAATCATCGTGGCGTGCTGATCAACGATCCGATCCTGATGAAGCGCGACGACAACCTTTATTGGCTTTCGATTGCCGACAGCAACATCTGGTTCTGGGCGGAAGCCATCGCGCGCGAACGGGGGCTGGACGTCGAGGTCAGCGAGCCTGACGTCTCTCCTCTCGCCGTGCAGGGACCGAAGGCCGGGGACGTCGTTACGGCACTCTTCGGCGATTGGGTACGCTCCCTGAGGTATTTCTGGTTTGCAGACGCCCAGATCGAGGGAATCCCCGTGGTCGTCGCGCGCTCGGGCTGGTCAAAGCAGGGGGGGTTCGAGATCTACCTGACCGATGGATCCAAAGGCACCTCGCTGTGGAACGTCGTGCGCGAGGCCGGGCAGTCCTTCGGCATCGGGCCGGGCAACCCGAATTGGTGCGAGAGGATCGAGAGCGGGCTTCTGTCCTGGGGAGGCGACACCGACGACCGGACCAATCCCTTCGAAGTGCGGATGGAGAAGTACGTCGACCTCGACGTGCCGGACGATACCGTTGGGATTGAGGCTTTGCGCCGGATCGCGGCCGAAGGGCCTGCACGTCATCAACTGGGTGTCGTGCTGGACGAGGGCGAAAAGGCGCAGCCTGCTTTTACGTGGAACGATATCGAAATGGACGGAACCAAGGTCGGCGATCTGACGAACTGCACGTGGTCGCGGCGGATGGAGCGCAACATCGGATTCGCATTGATCTCGGTCTCGGCGCAGCCGGGCGATCGGGTGGTGGTCCGCCGCGACGAAGGTCCTGTTGGCGGGACGCTGTGCGAACTGCCCTTCCTGTGAGATTTCAACGCAGGGAGACGGCTGTGACGCGAACGCGATAGAACGGAAAATAGTCGGGTGTGCCGAAGTGATTGCCGGCCTCGATGCGCGTGGCCAGCCGATAGCCCCCGAACCCGCGGTGATCGGACAGCGTGCCACCAAAGGGTTGCAGGCGATACGTATGATCGGCGTTGGCGTCGCTCCAACGGTCGATCGTGACACGGATGGGGGCACCTTCCTCGTTCACGTCGATGTTCACACTCTGAACAAGGCCTGCGAGGCTGACGGTTGCGCGGACGGCATCGGGTCCGCTGGCTTCCCACGTCACGCTCTTTGAGGGGAGAAGCGCTGCGGGCGCCCAGATCGCCGCTTCCGCCACAAGACGGCCGAAAGCCGAACGGCGGTGGTCGGACGTGCCGGAAATGCGTGCGACTGGCAGAAGATGCGCCACCCAGAAACGAGTCCACGAGGTTTCGGGCAAAGCTCCATCAGAGCCGGATACGAAGTTTCCGCCAACGCGCCAGACGAGGCCTTCGGGCGGCGCAAGGATCTGTCGCGCGCGGATAGGCTGCCTCTTGGGATTCCTTGAATCTCCCAAGCTGAGATCGCCTTCCATCGTCAGCTCGACGACGCGGGCAAGAGGCGTGCCTGGCGTGATGGAATAAGCGAAATACCGGCGGGCGGGTTCAGGCAGGCCGGCGGTCATCGCAGGGTCGAAAGACCGGGGCGAAGCATCAGCCATGGACGCGAGACGTCTCCAGGCCGCTGTCGTGCGCAGGGCATCCGACATTCGCCAGACAAGCAGCGCGACAAGGATCAGTAGGACAAGAATGACTGCGATCTCGAGCAGGATCATGTGTGCTTCTGCCTCGTCAGCCCTTCTCGTGGAAGTAATCGTAGATCGTCTCGGCCAGCTGACCCGAGATGCCGTCTACGGCTTTCAGGTCTGCCAGGTCGGCCCGGCTGACGGCTTTGGCGGACCCGAAATGCGCGAGAAGGGCGCGTTTGCGAGTTGCGCCTACGCCCGGCACATCGTCGAGAGGCGTCGCTCCTACGGCCTTCGAACGCTTCTGGCGATGTGCGCCGATGGCGAAGCGGTGCGCCTCGTCCCGCAGGCGCTGCACAAAGTACAGTACCGGATCGCCCCGACGCAACGCGAAGGGACGCTGCCCTATGCGATGGAATTCCTCTTTGCCCGCGTCGCGGTCGACACCTTTTGCCACACCGATCATCGGAACGTCGTCAACTCCGAGGTCGGTCAGGATCTCGTTGACCGCAGACACCTGCCCCTGCCCGCCGTCAATCAGAAGAAGATTGGGCCAGGATGTCGACTGGCGGTCGGGATCCTCTTTCAGAAGCCGCTTGAACCGCCGGGTCAGAACTTCCTTCATCATCCCGAAGTCGTCGCCGGGCGTCAGTTCGTCGCCCCGGATGTTGAACTTGCGATACTGGCTCTTCAGGAAGCCGTCCTGCCCCGCGACAATCATCGCTCCGACCGCATGAGAGCCCTGGATATGACTGTTGTCATAGACCTCGATCCGCTGCGGCGGGGCATCGAGGTCGAACGCTTCCGCCAGTCCTGACAGCAACTTCGCCTGCGTCGCCGTTTCGGACATCTTGCGGGCAAGGCTTTCGCGGGCGTTGCGGAGAGCGCCCGCGACCAACTCCTTCTTCTCGCCCCGAACCGGCACCGCGATCTCGACCTTCCGGCCCGCCTTCTGAGACAGGGCTTCACACATGAGGTCGGGATCTTCGATGTCGTCGGACAGAAGCACGAGGCGAGGCGGGTCGTGGGTGTCGTAGAACTGGCCCACGAAGGCCTGCATGACCTCGGCCGCCTCGGCACCCGAGCCTGTGCGAGGATAAAAATCGCGGTTGCCCCAGTTCTGGTTCGCGCGGATGAAGAACACCTGCACGCAGGCCTGACCGCCTTCCATGTGAAGCGCAATGACGTCTGCTTCGGGTACACCAGACGGGTTCACGTTCTGCGACCCCTGAATGAAAGTCAGCGCTTTCAGACGGTCGCGCAGGGCCGCGGCGCGCTCGAATTCCATGTCGCGGGACGCGATCTGCATCTCGGCAGCGAGCTTGGCCTGCACGTTTGTCGTACGGCCCTGAAGGAAGCGCTCGGCATCGCGGACGAGGTCGTTGTAATCCGTCTCGGAGACGTTACCCACGCAAGGCGCGCTGCACCGCTTGATCTGGTAAAGAAGGCAGGGCCGCGTCCGGCTTTCGAAGGTTGCATCCGTGCAGTTGCGCAGCAGGAATACCTTCTGAAGCTGGTTCAGCACCCGGTTCACTGCGCCCGCACTGGCGAAGGGACCGTAGTAGTCGCCCGTTTCCTTCTTCGCGCCCCGGTGCTTCTTGATCTGCGGGTAGGCGTGTTCCTTTGAAACGAGGATGTTGGGGAAGCTCTTGTCGTCACGAAGCAGCACGTTGTAGCGCGGCTTGAGTTGCTTGATGAGGTTCTGCTCCAGTAGCAGCGCCTCGGTTTCTGTCCGGGTCGTGAGGAACATCATCGACGCCGTCTCGCGGATCATGCGCGCGATGCGGGGGCTGTGGCCCGTAGGCCTTGCGTATGAAGAGACGCGCGCCTTCAGGTTCCGCGCCTTGCCCACATACAGGACCGCGCCCTTGTCATCGAGCATTCGGTAGACGCCTGGACTAGCGTCCAGAGACCTCAGGAAGGTCTGGATGGCGGCGTGGCCGTGCTTGGTTTGGCTGATCTCGGAAGCAGTCATGATTCTCGGTTTGGCTGCCTGAACGAGGCAGCGGAGACAAGATTAAAGCTGTCCACCGAAAGTGGGGATAACTCTGAGGAAAACACGGGAGAGGCTCGATTTTTCCTTTACATTCAGATGGCTTCATCGGTCTGCCTAATTTTTAGGCTTATACATAACTTGTTGAAATCGCTGATAACTATTTGGTTGTCGGAGCAAATCACTGAATTTCCTAAACAAATTGTAACGCTCTTGTGATGTTGTGGACGACCTTGCAGCGGACATCACTCGACGCCGCGGATATCCGGCGTTTTCCAGCCCAGATGCTGCCCCCCGTCCACGCATAGAAGCTGGCCCGTTACGGCAGGTGCGTCGAGGTAATAAAGAAGCGCCCGCACGATGTCCGCCGGATCGGCGCCCCGCTCGAGGATTGTCGACCGGCGCTGACTTTCGAAGTGCGCTTCGGACTGACGCGCGCCCCGCATCGTGGGTCCAGGGCCGATCGCGTTGACCCGAACACGCGGCGCAAGAGCCTGTGCCGACGTTCGCGTCAATGCCCAAAGGCCCATCTTGGCAATCGTGTATGACATGAAGTGCGGCGTCAGCTTGAGTACTCTCTGGTCGATCATGTTGACGATCAGCGCTTCTGCCGTCGGCTCGTTCCATTGGCCGCCGATGGTTGGCTCCGGCACCTGCGCAGCGAAGGCCTGCGTCAGCACAAAGGGCGCGCGGAGATTGGATTCGAGGTGCCGGTCCCAGCTTTCGCGCGAGGCGTTTTCGATGTTGTCGTACTCGAAGATAGACGCCGAGTTGACCAGAACGGTTAGCGGCCCGCCGAGAGCATCCTGAGCCTGCGGGACAAGGGCCTGCATCTCCGCCTCGACTGTGAGGTCGGCCTTCAGCGCGACGGCCCGCACACCAGCTTGCCGGATCTCTTCTGCCGTCGCCAGAGCGTCGTCTTCCGATCCATGATAGTGGATCGCCACATCAAGCCCACGATGCGCAAGGGCCAGCGCCATCTCGCGCCCAAGCCGTTTCGCGCCTCCTGTGACAAGAGCCTGTCCTGTCATCCGTGCTGCACCACCATGACGATATAGATTGCATAGAGCCCGGTAAGAAGAAATCCCCAGCGACGGGTGAGATCAAGGGACGAGGTGTAGACGAAGGGTGCAAGCAGAAGCGACGCCACAAGCATCACCCAAAGGTCGAAGGTCAGGAACGCGGGATCGACCGGGATCGGACCGATGAAACTCGAAATTCCGATGATCGCGAGCAGATTGAACAGGTTGGAGCCGATGACGTTACCCAAGGCCACGTCGGCCTGCCGGCGGATCGCGGCCATAAGCGTCGTGGCGAGTTCGGGCATCGAGGTGCCGATAGCTACGAGCGTCAGGCCTATGACGCTGTTCGACACTCCGAAACGCTGCGCGATCTCCACGGCGGAGTCCACGAGGAGGTTCGCCCCCAGAGGCAGTCCGACGAGACCCAGGATCAGGAAGGCCGCGATCTTCCAGCCGCGCATCGCAGGATCCGCGCCCTCGATGTCCTCGACGTCGGACTCTTGCGAGCGACGGTGCCGCAGCGCGGACCGGGCCTGACTGCCCAGGACGAATGCGAGGCAGGCGAGAAGGACCAGCCCGTGTAGCGGTCCGAGGGGGCCGAGGAAGCACGCCGCAATGAAGATCAGCGTCGCAGCGATCATGTAGGCATAGCTTGTCTGAGTGTCGTACCGCGCCGTGTGAAGGCGCGAGATGATCGCCGGTAACCCGAGGACGAGCAGGATATTCGCGGTATTCGATCCCACGACATTGCCGAGCGCGAGGCCGGGCGCACCACGCACGATGGCCTGGATCGAGACGAGAAGTTCGGGCGCAGAGGTGCCGAAGGCTACGACGGTGAGGCTGACGATAAGGGCCGGGATTCCCAGCCTCAAGGCGACGTTGACGGCCCCCCGCACCAAAAGATCGCCCGCGATGAGTAGGATCACGAGCCCGAGGATCGCCGTCAGCCAGACCATCGGCCTATGACTTTCCGCAGGCGCAGGCGCCTTTACCGATCCGGTGACGGCCGCAGGATTCGCACTTCGCGGGGCGGAGGCCCTTGGGAAGGAGGAGGCTTAGTCGTCCGAACATCGCAAGGACAAGCACGACGACCAGAAACAGAGTGACGGCCTTCACCATGCGTCAGAGACCGAACCGCGCCCAGACGGCGCGATCCTCGATCTCGGACACTGCGTCCGAAAGGATGTCGCCTCCGATGCGGCTGAGAAACGGCTTCTTCTGCACGTAGGGACGCAGCACAACCTTGTCGCCGTAAAGCTGTTTCAGTTTCGGAACGAGATGCGCCTCGCCATCGATCAACCCGGTCGACAGCGCCTCGGAGCCGACCCAGACGTCGCCGTTGAAGAGGTCGCGATCTTGCGTCAATCGGTCCCCGCGGCGAGCGCGGACGTGATCAATGAAGCCCTTGTGAATGTGGGTCTGGATTTCCTTGAGACGCGCGACTTCCTCGGGCTTCTCGGGCCGGAAGGGATCAAGAAGGCTTTTCGACGTACCTGCGGTATGAACCCGCCGCTCGATCCCGTGGCGCTCGATGAGCTCGTGAAACCCGAAGCTGGAGGAGATGACGCCGATTGAGCCCACGATCGAATGCGTGTCGACCCAGATGTCGTCGGCCGCGGTGGCAATGTAATAGCCTCCCGACGCGGCGACATCCTCGACGAAGGCATGGACAGGTATGCCCTTCTCGTTGGCCAACCGCCGTATTCGGGCCGCGATCAGAGAGGACTGCGACGGGCTGCCTCCCGGAGAGTTGACCGACAATGCGACGGCGACAGGCTTTCCGCGCGTAAAGGCGCGCTGGATCATCCCCGCAAGACCAGCGTCCGACAGCGCTCCCCGCGTTCGGGCAGCGATGACGCCGTTCAAGCGCAAGACCGAAACGACCGGTGGTGACTTGAGAAAGGGGATAAAGCGCCTCATGTGGCCGATGTAGGCCTTGCGACTTCAGGCAACAAGGCAAAAGGCCGTCTTTCCCGGCACGCCCCGCAGGCTAGGTCGACGGTCGGAGGCGAACATGAACAATCCAGGTCAATCCCCTAGGCTAATCGACACACCGGCAAACGGCGGCGTCCCAAACAATGGCGCCTTGCCTGCCATCTTTCTGAGTGGAGCCCTGTCGGCAGGACATTCAACGGAAGATGTGCAGAACCTCCTTCGCGCCAACGGTTGGGTCGGAAGCTGGGTCTGGACCGTCTACGACTTCCATCACTTTCACCCCGCCTCGCACGAGGTACTTGTGTGCGTGAAGGGTAGCGCGACGCTTCAGATCGGCGGTCCTGACGGCCATGAGGTCGAGGTTCGGGACGGCGACGTGGTGATCCTGCCCGCAGGCTTCGGTCATCGCCGGATCAGGTCGGACGACGCGTTCGCCGTGGTCGGCGCTTACCCCGAGGGACAGGAAGACCCTGAGATCATCAGAGCAGGCGACATGTCTCTCGAAACGGCGAAAAGACTGGTTGGAGCGACGCCTCTTCCCAACTGCGATCCGCTGTCGGGAAGAGACGGGCTTCTAATGCGAGTGTGGGGCGACTAGCCGCGGATTTTCTTCGTCATCGCGACAAGGCGCTCGGCCTGGTGTCGGATCGCCTTTTCGCCCGTCGCGTCGAGCTTTCCGGCCTGCGCGGAATAGCCGTAGGGATTGCCGCCCGCCTCGAAGAGGATCTCGTTCGTGTAGCCCGGCGCGACGATGACGGAGCCCCAGTGCATCGCTGTAACGTAAAGCGAGATCAGCGTCGTTTCCTGCCCGCCGTGGACGTTCTGTGCGCTGGTGGTGGCGGTAAAGGTCTTGTCGGCGAGGCCGCCCTTTTGCCAAAGGGGTCCGAGAGTGTCGATGAACGCGCGCATCTGGCTCGCCACAACGCCATAGCGGGTGGGGGAAGAGAAGAAGTAACCGTCAGCCCAGTCCATGTCGTCCGGCGTCACCTCGGGGATGTCGTCCATCTTTCCGAGTTGATCTTTCCAGGCGTCCTGACCCTCGACGATGTCCTTGGGAGCGGTTTCACGCACGCGCAGCAGCCTGACTTCGGCGCCCGCTGCCTCGGCGGCTTCGGCGGCGACCTTGGCCATGGCGTGGTTGGTGCCATAGGTGGAATAGAAGACGACGGCGATCTTGGTCATGGGAGTTCCTCGGGTGTGTATGCTTCGCCAAGGACATAGCTGAACCGCCGCGACAATCGACCCGACGCTCCCGCACAGGGCCTGCTCGCCGGCGCACACGCTTGCCCTTGGGCCTGCCCGCGGTACTGTCCTTGGACCAAGCGGGAACGGGGCGCAGTGTGCTGAACAGGATAAGGTCGCTTTACGAGGACGACACTCACGCGGCACATCGCTTCCGCTATGCCCTCCTCGCATTCGATGTCGTGACGATCGTGTTCGTCATCGCGACCTCATTCATCAAACGCGAGGCGTGGGTCGAGATGCTGGACATCGTTTTCGGCGTCCTCATTCTGACCGACTTCGTGATCCGCATCCGGATCGATCCCCGTAGAGCGCGCCTGCCGCTGCGACTGTCGTTCTGGGCCGACGTTGTGGCGGTGGTCTCGTTCCTCGCTCCCGTGGCGGGCGAAGGGCTGGGCTTCCTGCGCATCCTTCGAACGCTGAGGCTTCTGCACACCTACCAGCTTCTCGCGCGACTGAGGCAGGACGTCTCGTTCTTTCGCAGAAACGAAGAGGTCGTGCTTGCAGGGATCAACCTGGCCGTCTTCCTTTTCGTGATGACGGGACTGATCTATGCGACGCAGGCGAGCCGAAACCCGGACATAGGCAACTATGCCGATGCCCTCTACTTCACCGTCACGACCCTGACGACGACGGGCTTCGGTGACATTACCCTTGAAGGCGCGGGAGGCCGGCTGCTTTCGGTCGCGGTGATGATCTTCGGGGTGACGCTGTTCTTAAGGCTTTTGCAGGTTCTGATCCGCCCGACGAAGGTTCGACAGGAATGTCCCGTCTGCGGCCTGATGTTGCACGATATCGACGCCGTGCATTGCAAGCACTGCGGCGAGACGCTGCACATCCGAACCGAAGGCGCGGTCTAGGACGGATCCCGCCAGCGGTTCACGATCGGATAGCGCCGGTCGAGCCAGAAGCTGCTTTTCGTCAGGCGAGGTCCCGGCGCTGATTGGAAGCGTTTGTATTCGGCAAGGTAGATCAACCGCTCGACCTTCTTGACTGTGTCCCGGTCGAAGCCCATCCCGACAACCTCGGCCACCGACTTGTCCTGGTCGATCAGCGCTTCGAGGATCACATCTAGGTCGGCGTATTCCGGCAGGCTGTCGCTGTCCTTCTGATCGGCCCGCAATTCGGCTGTCGGCGGTTTTTCGATCACACGCGGCGGGATAACTTCTCCCGGCGGTCCCATCATCCAGTCTCGATGATTGGCGTTGCGCCAGCGGCAGGTCTCGAAGACCCGCATCTTGTAAAGGTCCTTGATCGGATTGTAGCCGCCGGCCATGTCGCCGTAGATGGTGGCATAGCCAACCGCGACCTCCGACTTGTTACCCGTGGTCAGAAGCATCTCGCCGAACTTGTTCGAGATCGCCATGAGGATCACGCCGCGCAATCGCGACTGGATGTTCTCTTCGGCGAGGTCGGGTGCGGTGCCCGCGAAGACCTCCGCCAGCGTGCCGTTCACGGCCTCGACCGGTTCGCGGATGGACACAGTTTCAAGCCGCGTTCCCAGCCTCTGCGCCACGTCGGCCGCATCATCGAGCGAAGTCTCGGACGTGAAGCGTGAGGGCAGCATCACGCAACGCACGTTATGCGGACCGATGGCGTCGGCGGCGATGGTCGCCACAATGGCGCTGTCGATGCCTCCGGACAGTCCCAGGACGACCTTCCGGAACCCCGTCTTGCCAAGATAGTCGCGCAGCGACTGGACCATCGCCCGATAGTCCTGTTCCCACTCGTCGGGGAACTCGGCAACCTCGCCTTCGACCGCGCGCCAGCCATCTTCGGTCTTCTCAAAGTCAACGTGGGCCACGACTTCGTCGAAGACCGGCAGGCGGCGTGCGATCCGGCCATGCGGGTTCAGGACGAAAGAGCCGCCGTCGAAGACCTGGTCGTCCTGAGCGCCGACCATGTTGAGATAGACGAGCGGCAACCGCGTCTCTATCACGCGGGCAACCATGACGTTCAGCCGCGTATCGTACTTGTTGCGGTAGTAGGGCGAACCGTTCGGAACGACGAGGATCTCGGCCCCGCTTTCAGCCATCGCCTCGGGCACGTCTTCGTGCCAGGCGTCCTCGCAGATGGGCGTTCCGATCCGAACGACACCCAGATCGAAAGGTCCCGAGATCGGACCGGAGGAAAAGAGGCGGACCTCGTCGAAGACGGTCTCGTTCGGCAGTTCGTGCTTCAGCACCTGGCGCTCGACGCGGCCGCCTTTCAGGATGTGGTAGGCGTTGTAGAGCTTGCCGCCTTGCAGAAGCGGACCGCCGATTCCCAGCACCGGACCGTCGCCGCAATCGGCTGCCAGACGCTCGACATGCGCCATCGCGTCGAGGGTGAATGCGGGCTTCATCACGAGGTCCTGGGTCTGATATCCCGTGATGAACATTTCGGGAAGAACGACCATACCGGCGCCCGCGGTCCTGCCCTCCTCCCATGCGCGCCGTGCGAGGGCCGCGTTTCCGGCGAGATCGCCCACGGTCGGGTTCATCTGCCCCAGGGTCAGCCTGAATCGCTCAGCCATCGCGACGCTCCTATCGGTCGGAACCGCCTTAGCGAGACATCCGCCGAAGGAAAAGGGCTGCCGGGAAAAGCGTTGCGGCTCCGGGGTGCCTCCACTAGATTTGCCGCGAGGATGAGAACACGGGCCGAAGGCCCAGGCAGGTTTAGGCGGGGGAAAGCAGATGAAACGGGCTCTCGGGTTATCGGCTCTGGTCCTTGCAGCCGGGTTTGCCGGCATCGCTACGGCGCAGCAGGTCATCACCAAGCAATACGACGATGGAGGGGTCTACGAAGGCACCTTCAAGGACGGCAAGCAGGACGGCACGGGCACCTATCGCCTGCCGAACGGCTATGTCTACGAAGGCGAGTGGGTCGAAGGCGAGATTCGCGGACAGGGCCGGGCCGAGTTTCCGAACGGCTCGATCTATGAAGGCGAGTTCGCGAACGGCAAGCCCGAGGGACAAGGCAAGATCACTTTCGCCGACGGCGGCACCTACGAAGGCCAATGGGCCGACGGCAAGATCAACGGCACCGGAGTGGCGGTCTATGCCAACGGCGTCCGCTACGAGGGCGAGTTTCAGGACGCGCTTCATCACGGCACAGGCCGGATGGAAAGCCCGAACGGCTATGTCTACGACGGCCTGTGGAATCGCGGCATCAAGGAAGGCGATGGACGGATCGAGTATCCTGACGGAGCCGTCTACGTCGGCCAGCTTGTTCGCGGCGTGCGTGAAGGCACCGGAATCCTGACGATGCCGGACGGGCTTGTCTACGAAGGCGAGTGGAAGGACGGCCAGATCAACGGCACGGGCACCCTGACGCAACCCAACGGCGACGTCTACGTGGGCCAACTCGTTGCTGGAAAACGCCAGGGCGAAGGCAAGGTCACTTATGCGAACGGCGATGTCTACGAAGGCATGTTCGCGGCCGACCAACGTGAGGGCACCGGCACTTTTACCGGCACCGATGGCTATGTCTACACGGGCACCTGGGCAGGCGGCGAGATCGAGGGCGAGGGCGAAGTCACATATCCCGACGGCTCGGTCTACACGGGCACCTTCAAGGCGAACCTCGCCGATGGCACGGGCCGCATCGTCTATCCCGACGGGAATACCTATGAGGGAACCTGGATCGGCGGCGTGATCGAGGGCGAGGGGACCGCGACCTATGCGAATGGCCTCGTCTATGAAGGCGACTTCAAGGACGCCAAGATGGATGGGCAGGGGAAGATGACCTTCGCCGACGGCTATACTTACGAGGGCGGATGGGTCGGCGGCCAGCGCGAGGGCCAGGGCGTCGCCATCTATTCCGACGGCACCACCTACGAGGGTGGCTTCGTGGGCGGCAAGCGACAAGGCACCGGCAAGATCACCATGCCGGACGGTTTCGTCTACGAGGGCGAATGGACGGACGGCGAGATCGACGGCCAAGGGATCGCGACTTACGCCAACGGCGACGTCTACGAGGGGACCTTCGTCCAGGGCAAGCGCCAGGGCGAAGGCACCATTCGCTATGCCACCGGCGAAGAGCGGACGGGGACGTGGGAAGATGGTGTGCTGACGACCGAATCAAACTGATCCGACGTCAAGCCGGCAATCCACGGGACAGTTCCATTGGACAATGACCGTATTCTCATCGCGGGCGGCGGGATTGGCGGCCTCGTCACAGCCTTGACGCTGCACCAGGTGGGTTTGCGTTGCCTGGTCCTCGAGGCAGCGCGAGAGATGAAACCGCTCGGCGTCGGGATCAATCTCCAGCCGAACGCCGTCCGAGAGCTCCAGGATCTCGGGATCGGTCCGGAAGAGTTGGACCGCGTCGGTCTGCCTGCGCGCGAATGGGCTCTTGTGGGCTTGAATGGCAAAGAGATTTATTCCGAGCCAAGGGGCACATACGCAGGTTATCGCTGGCCGCAGTACGCCGTCCATCGCGGCGAGTTCCACATGCTTCTCTTCAACAAGGTCCGCGAACGGTTGGGGCCAGACGCGGTACGACTCGGGACGCGGGTGAAGGGCTATTCGAAAGCGGTGAATGGCGTCGCCGCGCTGATCGCCACGGAGGATGGCGGAACGGAGCAGCTAATTGGCCGCCTGCTGATCGGCGCGGACGGCATCCATTCCGCGATCCGTTCGCAGATGCATCCCGACCAGCCGCCGATCCATTGGGGCGGGGCCGTCATGTGGCGCGGCACCACGCGCGCGGCCCCGATCCGGACCGGATCGAGCTTCGTCGGCCTCGGAACGCATCGCCATCGCATGGTCATTTACCCTATCTCGCAGCCGGATGAGGACGGCCTCGCCACGATCAACTGGATCGCCGAGCGGACGCTCGACGCGTCGGAAGGATGGCAGCAGAACGCCTGGTTCAAGCAGGTCGACGTCGAGGACTTCGCGCACCATTTCGACGGCTTCCGCTATGACTGGCTGGACGTACCCTCGATGCTTCGCGCTGCCGATGTCGCTTACGAAAACCCGATGATCGACCGCGACCCCGTGGATACATGGGTCGACGGCCCGGTCGCCCTCATGGGAGACGCAGCACACGCGATGTATCCGACCGGCTCCAACGGCGCGAGCCAAGCCATCATCGACGCACGCGAACTTGGCGCCGCGATGCTCGCACACGGGCATACGCCCACCGCCTTGAGGGCCTACGACGAAAAGCTGTGCGGTCCGATCAGCGCGGTTGTCCTGCGAAACAGAGGCGCGGGACCATTCGGACTTCTGAACCTCGTCGACGAGCGGTGCGGCGGCGAGTTCGATAACATCGACGACATAATCTCTCCGCATGAGCGGCAGGAGTTCATGCACGGCTACAAGTCCGCCGCCGGCTTCGCGAAGGACGCACTGAACGCTGCGCCTCCGATTATTTCGAGCGTGGTCTCGGTCTAGAAGGCGTCGAGGAAGGTATCGGCCTGCCCAATCACGGCTGCCTTCTCGTCATCAGCCAGACGATCCCAGGTCCGATACATGTTGGCCATGCGGGGGTTCTTTTGGAACCTTTCTCGATGCCGATCGAGAAAATGCCAGTAAAGGAAGTTGAAGGGACAGGCGTCCTCCCCCGTCCGCTTTTTCACGTCGTAGGCGCAGTCGGAGCAGTAGTCCGACATGCGGTTGATGTAATTGCCGGACGAGACATAGGGCTTCGATCCGACGATGCCGCCGTCCGCGAACTGGCTCATGCCGATCACGTTGGCTGCCATCACCCAGCCATAGGCATCGGCATAGGCCAACATGTACCAGTCGTAGACCTCGGCGGGGTCGATACCGGCCAGAAGCGCGAAGTTGCCCGTCACCATCAATCGCTGGATGTGGTGCGCGTAGGCATGCTCGCGGGTGGCCTCCACCGCTAGCCTGATGCAGCGCATCTCGGTTTCGCCGGTCCAGTAGAACTCTGGCAATTTCCGACTATGGTTCAGCGCATTTCGCGCGGCGTACTCCGGACCTTCGCGCCAATAGATGCCCCGCATGTACTCGCGCCAGCCGATGATCTGCCGGATGAAGCCCTCGGCCGCGTTCAGAGGCACCGACCCATCCTTCCACGCCTGCTCCGCCGCCTCGCAGATCTCGATCGGGTCGAGGAGGCCGGCGTTCAGGTAGATGGACAGGAGCGAGTGTGACAGGAAGTCGTCGCCGGTCAGCATGGCGTCCTGATAGTCGCCGAAACTGGCGAGGCCGTTTGCGACGAAATGCTTGAGCGCAAGTCGCGCCTCTTCCTGGTCGACGGCGAACCAGAAGGGCCGCAACGCGCCGAAGTTTTCGGAAAATCGCGCCTCCACCATCACAAGCGCCTCTTCGGTGATCTCGTCGGGCACGAAGCGCATCGGGCCCTCGAAAATCGTGCCCGCGGGAGCGGGCTTGCGGTTGTCGTGATCGAAGTTCCACTGACCGCCCGCTGGCTCGCCATCCTCCATGAGGAGGGCGGTCTTGCGGCGCATGTCGCGATAGAACCACTCCATACGCAGTTCCTTCCGATCCTCGGCCCAAGCGTTGAAATCGGCGTGCGACGCAACGAAGCGGTCATCTTCGAGGATGGTGATTTTCAGCGGCAAGGACTGAAGCGCGTCGAGAAGCCGCCATTCGCCCGGCTCCGTGGCGATAACCTCGGCTGATCCGTGACGGTCGGCGGCGGAAAGAAGGGCGCCCGCGATCGTGTCGTGCGCGTCATCGCCGTCAAGTTGCGTATAGTCGACGGTCCAGCCCTCTCCGCGCAGGCGGTCGCGGAAGTGCCGCATCGCCGAAAAGCAGAAGGCCAGCTTTCGGACGTGATGGCGGACGTACGTCGCTTCCTCCATGACCTCGGCCATGACGACGATATCCGTCGAAGGGTCCGCCTCGCGCAAGGCCGCGGCTCGGGTCGTCAACTGGTCGCCGAGGACGAGGATAAGGCGGGGCACTACCAGGGGATCCGCTTTCCGGCGTAGTCGAAGAAACCACCGCTGTCGGATGGCTCGAGGCCCCGAACGACATCGAGGAGGTTGCCCGCGGCCTCCTTCGGCGTGACGGTTCGATGGCGTCCGGCGTAGTCTGCGGTGAAGGGCGTCGCCACGGTGCCGGGGTGCAGGCAGACAGCGATGGCCTGCTTATGCGTTCGGGCAAGTTCGATCGATGCGCCGTGCACGAGTTGGTTCAGGGCGGACTTCGATGCGCGGTACGAGTGCCACCCGCCGAGGCGGTTGTCACCAATCGAGCCGACCCGCGCCGAGAGCGCGGCGAAAACCGAGCGCCGGTCTTTCGGCATAAGACCGGTGGCGTGCTTCAACACCAGCGCGGGGCCGAGCGCGTTGACGCGGAACTGGCCCATAAGTCCCTCCGCGGTGATCTCTCGCATGGCTTTTTCGGGTTCGAGCCCGTCGACGACAAGAGCCCCTGTCGCCGTGATGACGAGGTCGAAAGGCGGCTCCAACGCCCCGAGGTGGGACGCAATCGAAGATTCATCGGTGATCTCGAGGCCGTCGTCGCGGCGAGACAGCCCCACGACGTCGACACCTCTTTCACGAAGCGCCGCGACGAGGGCGTTTCCAATGCCGCCCGACGATCCGATGACCAAAGCTCGTTCCATGCCCGGCAACTAGAGCCCGGATCTCGGTCGGAAAGGCCTTGTTCGGTCGCGGTTCCTGCGTGACTTGATCGCGGTCAGGACAGTCCCGATCGATCACTCACACTTTGCTACGGGGTTCTGCCTGCCTCCTTTCCGAGGCATGAGTGAGTTACGGGCGGTTGTCAGACGGGGGGACGGTAGCCTAGGCTTGCGCAGAAGCGGCCCGGAAGTGGCTCGCGCGACGGGGAGACAGACTTGCATCCGATCCTTGCGACGGTTCTTCAGCGGCTTGGGTTGGGCCTTCTGACGCTTTTCTTCGTCTCGATCATCATCTTCTCGGCCATTGAATTTCTTCCGGGTGATTTCACCGAAGCCGTGCTTGGGCAGTCCGCCACCGAAGAGACTGTCGCCGCCTTCCGTCGCGAGCTCGGTCTCGATCAGCCTGCGTACGTCCGGTACATCGACTGGATCGGCTCGGTAGCGCGAGGCGATCTCGGGCAGAGTTTCTCGGGCCGCGCGTCCTCGGGAATAGACCGCTCGCGCTCGGTCGCCGAGCTGATCGCGCCCCGGCTGTCGAACACGCTTTTCCTAGCCGGCATGACGGCCATCGTCGCCGTGCCGCTTGCCCTGATCCTGGGAGTGACGGCCGCCCTCTGGCGCGGCGGTATCTACGACCGCGTGGTGAACGCGGTGACCTTGTCGACGATCTCGATGCCTGAATTCCTGGTCGCCTATCTCCTCATCCTTTTCCTTGCCACGCTGAACCCCATCTTTCCGTCCCTTGCGGACGTGACATCAGCCACGCCTTTCTGGGAGAGGGTCACGAAGTGCGCCCTGCCCTCTCTAACCCTGACGCTCGTCATCGTCGCTCACATGATGCGGATGACGCGTGCAGCCATCATCAACCTTCTTGCATCGCCCTATATCGAAATGGCGCGGCTCAAGGGGCTGAAGCCCTCGACAGTGATCCTCAGGCACGCCCTTCCGAACGCATGGGCTCCCATTGCGAATGTGGTGGCCTTCAACCTCGCCTACCTCGTCGTGGGTGTCGTCGTCGTTGAGGTTGTGTTCGTCTATCCCGGCGTGGGGCAGCTGATGGTGGATGCCGTCGACCTCGCGCGATATACCCGTCGTGCAGGCCTGCGCGCTGATCTTCGCGGGCACCTACATCCTCTTGAACCTGACGGCGGACATCGTGTCGATCGCGACGAACCCCAGGCTTCTGCACCCCAGATGACAGACGCACCCGAGACATATTCCGCCCTCGACGAAGTGGCCCAGCCAAGGGTCCGCCGCAGCCGGCTCAAGAAGGCGTGGATCGCGATGAAGGGTGCGCCTGTCACGGCGTGGTTCGGGATGATCGTGATTGCGATCTACATGGTGGTCGCTTTGCTGGCCCCTCTTATCGCACCCTACGGGGAAGCAGACAGCAGCTTCGGAGCCTACCTGCCCTGGGGTGACGGCCATGTCTTCGGAACCGACCAGATTGGGCGCGACATCTTCTCGCGACTGATCTACGGCGCGCGGAACACCATCGGGATCGCGGTCGTCACGACCCTGCTCGCCTTCCTCGTTGGAGGCGGACTTGGACTTGCCGCCGCGATCAGCCGTGGGTGGGTTGATCAGGTCCTCGCCCGCGCGATCGACGTGCTTATGGCCATTCCGTCGCTGATCTTCGCACTGATGCTACTGTCGATCTTCGGTTCGTCCGTCTGGTCGTTGGTGGTCATCATCGCCCTTCTCGACTCGACGCGCGTCTTTCGGCTGACGCGGGCCGTGGCCATGAACGTCGCCGTGATGGAATACGTCGAAGCCGCGCGCCTGCGGGGAGAAGGTCTGGGCTGGGTGATGCGCCGCGAGATCCTGCCCAACATCATGCCGCCCCTCGTGGCCGAGTTCGGGTTGCGCTTCTGCTTCGTTTTCCTGACCATCGCATCGCTGTCGTTCCTGGGGGTCGGAATCCAACCGCCGACGGCGGACTGGGGCTCGATGGTGCGCGAGAATGCCTCACTGATCCAGTTCGCGCAGTACGACCTGAAAGCCGGGATCACGCCCCTGTTGCCGGCAGGAGCGATAGCCCTTCTGACAATCGCCGTGAACTTCGTGGTGGACTGGTTCCTCATCAAGACAAGCGGCCTGCGGGACGAGGTGTGAGGGACGAGATGACGGACGATATTCTTCTCGACATGCACGACGTCGTCATCGACGGCTTCTCGGACGAACGCTGGCATCCGATCGTCAGGGGCGTGAACCTCATCCTGCACCGGGGCGAGGTTCTGGGCCTCATCGGGGAATCGGGCGCCGGCAAATCGACGCTTGGTCTTGCGGCCATGGGCTTTGCACGGCCCGGCTGTCGCCTGACCAGCGGTCGGATCGTTTTCGATGGCATCGACCTGATGACCGCGAGCGAGACGAAGCGGCAGGCTTTGCGGGGCTCGCGCATCGCCTATGTCGCCCAGTCCGCCGCCGCGGCGTTCAATCCCGCGCACCGCCTGATCGACCAGACCGTCGAGGCGACGCTTTCCCATGGCCTTCGCCCGGAAGCGGAGGCGGTCGAGGACGCGAAGGCGCTTTACGCGGCCATGAAACTGCCAGAGCCGGATACTATCGGATTTCGCTATCCCCATCAGGTGTCGGGCGGGCAACTTCAGCGCGCAATGACGGCAATGGCGATGAGCGCACGTCCCGACCTCATCATCTTCGACGAGCCGACGACGGCGCTGGACGTGACGACGCAGGTGAGCGTGCTGGCGGCCATGAAGGAAGCAGTAGAACGCTTCGATACGGCGGCGATCTATATCACCCATGACCTTGCCGTGGTCGCGCAGATGGCCGACCGCATCAAGGTCCTGAGGCACGGGCGCGAGATCGAAGAGGCCGAGACGGCCGAGATGCTGGCGAGACCGAAGGATCCTTACACTCGGTCCCTCTGGGCCGTGCGCTCTATCGAGAAGCCGGCCCGCGCCGCCTCCGAGCCCATTCTCGAGATCGCTGGCGTAACGGCAGCCTATGGATCAAAGCCCGTCCTTCACGACGTGACGATCCGCGTCCCAAAGGGCCGCACCATCGCCGTTGTGGGGGAAAGCGGTTCAGGCAAGTCCACGACCGCGCGCGTCGTGACCGGTCTTTTGCCGCCAATCGAGGGTACGGTTCGTTTCGACGGCAGTGGTCTTCCGCCAGCACTTAAGGGACGGTCGAAGGAGCAGCTTCGCCGCATTCAGATGATCTATCAGATGGCCGACACGGCGATGAACCCGAGGCATCGCGTTTCGGAAATCATCGGACGGCCGCTGACCTTCTATCGCGGGCTCAAGGGACGCGCGCGCGAGGAAGAGGTGACGCGCCTTCTGAAGCTGATCGAACTCGATGAAAGCTTCGCCGACCGTCTGCCGGGAGAGCTGTCGGGCGGGCAGAAGCAGCGGATCTGCATTGCCCGAGCCCTGGCGGCCGAACCTGACCTTGTCATATGCGACGAGGTCACCTCGGCGCTCGACCAGGTCGTGCAGGAGGGGATCCTGAAGCTGCTGATGCGCCTTCAGGATGAGCTTGGCGTGACCTACATCTTCATCACGCACGACATCGCGACTGTGCGGGCCATCGCGGACGAGATTGTGGTGATGCATCAGGGCCGCGTCGTCGAGCAGGGCCCTAAAGACGTCATCCTCTCCCCGCCCCATCCTGACTATACCGAGCTTCTTCTCGCTTCGGTGCCCACGATGGAGCCGGGCTGGCTGGAAGGCGCTGTCCGCCGTCAGTCTGCGCTTCACGCGCCTGATTAGGTGGGTGGGGAAGGCTTTGACAAGGCTGGCCCGGCTGCCTATCGTCCTTCGTCATGAACCAGGTGAGACATATCCCCTCCTGCGGCCTTTCTGCCGCCGACCTGCTTCTTCTCCTTAGCCGCCTCTGAGCGTGCCTCTTCGGCGCGACCGCTCAGAGGAGCTCCAGCGCCGGGACCAGAGCTAAGGACACAAGGATCAAGACCATGACAGACAAGACCCGTGTTGTAATATTCGACACGACCCTGCGCGACGGCGAGCAGAGCCCCGGCGCAACAATGAGCCACGCCGAAAAGCTGGAGATCGCCGAGCTCCTCGACGACATGGGCGTCGACATCATAGAGGCGGGTTTCCCTATCGCCTCGGAGGGTGACTTCGAGGCGGTGAGCGAGGTCGCGCGGCGCTCGAAAGAGGCCGTAATCTGCGGCCTTGCGCGAGCCAACTTCAAGGACATCGACCGCTGCTGGGAGGCCGTTAAGCACGCGAGGCTCCCGCGTATCCACACCTTCATCGGGACGTCACCGCTGCACCGCGCCATCCCGAACTTGACGATGGACGCCATGGCCGAGCGCATCCACGACACTGTCACCCATGCAAGGAACCTGTGCGACAACGTGCAGTGGTCGCCCATGGACGCCACCCGCACCGAATGGGATTACCTCGCTCGCGTGGTCGAGATCGCGATCAAGGCCGGTGCCACGACCATCAACATTCCCGATACGGTCGGCTATACCGCGCCCCGCGAAAGTGCTGACCTGATCCGCCGGCTGATCGAGACCGTACCGGGGGCGGACGAGGTGATCTTCGCCACGCACTGCCACAACGACCTGGGCATGGCGACAGCGAACGCGCTGGCCGCCGTCGAGGGCGGTGCGCGGCAGATCGAGTGTACGATCAATGGTCTGGGCGAACGGGCCGGCAACACTGCACTGGAGGAGGTCGTGATGGCGCTGAAGGTGCGTCACGACATCATGCCCTGGACCACAGGTGTCGATACGACGAAGCTCATGCACATTTCGCGGCGGGTCTCGACGGTCTCGGGATTTCCCGTGCAATACAACAAGGCGATCGTTGGCAAGAACGCCTTTGCGCACGAAAGCGGCATCCACCAGGACGGGATGCTGAAGAACGCCGAGACCTTCGAGATCATGCGACCCGAGGACGTGGGCCTGTCCGAGACGAACATCGTCATGGGGAAGCATTCCGGACGCGCCGCTCTGCGCGCGAAGCTCAAGGAACTGGGTTTCGACCTGGCCGACAATCAGCTCAACGACGTGTTCGTTCGGTTCAAGGCGCTGGCCGACCGGAAGAAGGAGGTCTTCGAGGACGACCTGATTGCCCTCATGCGCGATCAGGAAACAGGCGACGCGCACGACCGGATCAAGGTCAAATTCTTGCGCGTCATCTGCGGCACGGAGGCGCCGCAGTCGGCGGATCTGATCCTCGAGATCGACGGGAAGGAAATGCGCACGACATCCCAGGGAGACGGCCCCGTGGATGCGACCTTCAACGCCGTGAAAGCCCTGTTTCCGCATGAGGCCCGGCTTCAACTCTACCAGGTTCATGCCGTGACCGAAGGGACGGACGCCCAAGCCACCGTGAGCGTTCGGATGGAGGAGGAAGGTCGCATCGCGACCGGCCAAGCCGCGGACACAGATACCGTGGTGGCTTCTGCCAAGGCCTATGTAAACGCCTTGAACCGGCTTCTGGTGCGGCGACAGAAGACCGATCCCGATTCTGACGTGAAGACCGTCAGCTACAAGGACGCCGGCTGAGACCGGATGCGGGCGGCGGCCTTGTCGCCCGCACCTCTCTGGGCATGTCGCCCTATTTTGGCCCGATTCTGGTGATGACCGACGGTGTTCTAAGCGTCGAGCCGGCCCAGTGACCACGCGTGGTATTCAATGAGGGTCTTCAGCGTCCGATAAGCCACGATCGGAGGGCCTCTCGACCAAATGCACGCCCTATTCCTGCCATATTCCTGCCTTAAGAAAGTCACTGAGGCGAATGTGTCCCTGCCTCGTGTGTGTGTGTGAAAGGTGAATGGTTGTGGTGTCGCGCCGCTCTCTGTCCAATCCGGCTCTCACCCGGTCCCTCAGGACTGGTTCCGGACGCGGTACGACCTCTGCCGATACCCCTCGGCCTGCGGCGCCTTTTCCGGCGCCGCAGCCGGATGGGGAGGACAGAAATCCCCAAACCTTTTCGAAATTCAACGGCGACCAACCGGCAGCATACCGCAGGCCGCTAGGAAAGGGCCGCAAGACGGCTGATTGACAGAATGCTCACCGATGCTCGCCGGCGGCTGCCTCCCCGGTAAGAAGAGCATCGGCCTGGGTGGGGCGAGGCGCGTTCCGGTGGGGCGGAGCGCGCCTCTTACTTTTTCTATTAACCATTTGTTTTTACTCAAAATAAAATGATTCTGCGCTTGCTTCTGCCTAAGTTTCGCCGTAATCTCGTCGCATCAAGGCCACATGTGTTGGGTGGGTAGTATGTGCGAGTTCAAGTTCTGCCGCGGAAGCGGCGCGTGTTTTCTTTCCGAGACGTCGCCCTGTCCGGGCAAATGTCCGAATGCCCGTCCGGGTCATGCCGCCGAAGCGGCCGATCGCGCCGGGTTATCCTACAAGGGCTTTCTCGATCGTGATTTCGTTCTGGCCGCTCTCGGGGACGAGAAGCGGCGAGACGTCGAGACCGTGCGTGGACTGCCGCACGGTCCCGTTGCGAGGCCAACGCACGGAGAGCGCATCTACCGCGTGGCTTAGATCCGGTCGGCCGCCAAAAACTCGATCGTCTGCGACAGGACGCGCGCGCAAATCGCGGGCGCTTCCATCAGAAGCTCGTGCTTGCCACCCTCTATCAGCCGCAGTTCTGCGGACGGCCAGTCGGCGTGAATGCGGTTTATGGCCGTGATCGAGACGACCTGCTCGAGGGTGCCAAGGAATGTCAGCGTCGGCACGTCCGGTCGCGGCATCCGCAAAAGCGCGCGACCTTCCTTTGCAGCCTCGCCGACCCAGTGCACCGAGGGGCCGCCAAGCGCGAACTTCGGCTCCGCCGCTGCATGTCGGCCCAGGATGTCATAGCTTTCGCGATCCGTAGTCAGAAGATTCTCGGTAAATCCCGTTTCCGAAATGTAGTTCGTGGGCCTCGTGCCCGGCGCATAGTCCAGTCCCCTGCGCGCCAGGCGGTAGATCGGCGGCAGAACGAAAGGGAGAGGGCGCATTGCGGCGGGCAATTTGATTTCCCACATCGGAGCCGAGAAGACTGCTCGCGCCACCGGAAGGCCCTCGCACATCGCGCGCAATGCGATGGATCCACCCATGGAATGAGCCAGTAGGCTGAAGGGCTCGGGCAGTTTTACCTCGCGCGCCGCCGAGAGAAGTGCATCGACGTCGCGCTGGTAGTCCTCGAAGGCGCCGACATGCCCAAGAACTCTCATCCCCCGCAAGCCGGTCCGAGAACCCCTGCCCTCTCCAGTCGATCGTCGCTACGGCCAAACCGTGCGCCGTGAGATCGCGGGCGAGACGTCCGTATTTCTCGATGAATTCGGTCCGTCCGGGGAACAGCAGGACTGTCCCCCACGCGCCCTCTTGCCGCCAGATCGTCAGCCTCAGCCGAACGCCATCGTCAGCATGGACCCAGAAGGTCGACAACTCCTCGGGACCTTCTGCCAAATCGGCGCGGTAGGGCGCCTTGTCCATCGTCAGGAGAGGACAGGCGCCAGCCGCATCGCGGCCCCCATGTCGCCGTCGATCTTCAGACGGCCGGTCATGAACGCTGACGTCGGGTTCAGATTGCCTTCGAGGATGTCCCGAAACGTCTCGGTGTCGGCGATCATGGTAACGTCGGCCTCTTCGTCTGCGGCACGCGCGCCAGAATGGTCCAGCATCACCGCGCCCTCGCCTTCGATCACGAACTTGGCGATGCCGTCAAATCCGTCCGGGCCCAGCTTTGCGTTGAGGGCGGTCACCGCCTGGTCGATCACTTCGCTCATCCGGGTATCCTTCCTAAAGTCTTTCGGGGCTCGCATTCGCCCGCTGTTGCGCTAAACTCGGTATATGGGCCGTAAGACGTCAACTCTCAAATGCGCCGTAGCGGCATTTGTCGCTGGCATCGTCATATCTGGATCAGCTCTGGCTGTTGAGGACTCGGAGCTCGACGCTCTTTTCGAGGGTCTGAGGGGCGGCGATCCCGCAGCCGCAGCACAGATCGAGCAGCGGATCTACGATATCTGGTCGAAATCCGGCTCTCCGTCGATGGACCTGCTTCTGGAGCGCGGGCGTAAGGCGCTGGAAGGCGGCGACTGGAAGAGCGCCGTCGAACACTTCAGCGCTCTCATTGACCACGCCCCGGACTTCGCCGAAGGCTACAATGGACGCGCGACGGCTTATTTTATGGCCGGGCAGTTCGGTCCGGCAGTCGAAGACATCGGCAAGACGCTTGCGCTCAACCCCAAGCACTTCGCGGCCATGAGCGGGCTGGCGCTGATTCTGCAAGAGCTGGGACGGCCCGAAGACGCACTCGAGATTTGGCGCGAGGTCGAGACCCTTACGCCGCATCGTGAGGGTTTGGCACAGACGATCCTTGAGCTGGAACGTCAGGTCGAAGGCCAGACACTCTAGGATGCTCTCGAATGTCACGTACCGCCGCATCGAATGGGGCGATTGCGATCCTGCAGGCATAGTCTTCAACCCCAACTATTTCCGCTGGTTCGATCACGCGACGGCTCTGCTCTATGAGGCTGCCGGATGGCCGAAGGACGCTATGCTCGTCCATTTCGGCGCGGCCGGCTGTCCCGTCGTCGAGACGGGGGCGACGTTCCGTGCACCGTGCCGATATGGCGAGGACGTGGCGATCCGAACCTCCATCCTCGAGGTGCGCCGATCTGCGTTCGTCATCGGGCATATCCTGACGAAGGGCGAGACGATCTGCGTCGAAGGAAAGGAAACGCGGGTGTGGACAATCCGCGATCCAGCGTCTCAGGCATTGAAGTCGGCACCCCTGCCCGATGAGTTGGCTGCGCGCTTTCGCGAAGCCTAGACGTCAGGCCGTACGAACCACTGCTTCTGGAAGAGTGAGGAGTTCTAGAAACTCACGACAAAGGCCGCGGCACCCGGCGCACCCGACGCATGTCTCGTGAAGCCCGGCGATCTTCTGACCAACCTCGATCGTTCTAGGAGCGTAAGCAATCTTGCGTTCGACGTGCATCTCAAACCCTTACTTTCACCTTCGAAACTGAGTCGCGCAGATCATATCTCGAGCGCGCCACAAACAAGCTGAAACCTTAAGCGATGCTTCAGAATCTCGCGGGGATGATGCATTCCAACCTGTCCCAACCCCAGTCTAGCATGGTTTTTGTGACAGGCGAATGTTGGACCATTCATCACGTGACACCGTGAATTTCGGGCAGCTACTCCGGCCTATTCCCAGTCCGCCCGGCGCGACACGGCAGCACGACGAAGCACCGCTGCGTCCACGTCGACTGCGATGAACAGCGCTCCGGCCTTCTTTGCCTCATGCAAAAAGGGCTGATCGAGCGACAGAAGACCAGCAGGAACGCCCTTCGCCGTCACCCTTCGAATTCCGTCAAGAATCGCAGCCTGCACCTCAGGATGGTTCGGCTGTCCCGGATATCCGAAACTCGCGGCCAGATCGGCGGGTCCGAAGAAGACGCCGTCAACCCCATCGACGGCGGCGATGTCGTCCAGTCGCTCCAGCGCCGCGCGGGTTTCGACCTGGACGAGAAGGCAGATTTCCTCGCTTGCGCGGGCGGCGTAGCCCTCGACTGTCCCGTACCGGGTGGCGCGCGTGACACCTGCAACCCCGCGAACGCCTTTCGGCGGATAAGTGACGGCCGCGACGGCGGCGCGGGCCTCGTCAGCGGTCTGTACGAACGGAACAAGAAGGGTCTGAGCGCCGGCGTCCAAGAGCTTCTTGATCGCAACGGCGTCGTTCCACGGCGGACGGACGACAGCCGCAACTGGCGAGGTCGCCACTGCACGCAGATATGTCACGACTTCGCCCGGTCCGATGGTGGAGTGCTCTGTGTCGAGCATGAGCCAATCGTATCCACACCCCGCCAGCATCTCGCCCACGGACGGATCCGAAATCGAGGCCCAGAGTCCGATCTGCACGCGGCCCTCACGAAGTGCGGCCTTGAAGGGGTTGGGAGGAAGGGGAGATGTCATGTCGATCTCATTCGAAACTGACGCCGATGGCGCCCAAGGGGCCGTAGTCCGCGAAGATCACATCGCCGGACTGGATGTCTACAGGGCGCGTAAACGACCCAGCCAGGACGATGTCGCCCTTCTTTAGGCCATCATTCTGGGCAGAGAGCTTGTCGACCAACCATGCCAGGCCGGCGGCCGGGTGACCCATGATGCCCGCCGCGAGGCCGGTTTCCTCGATGACGCCGTTCTGGGAGAGGGTCGCACCCACGCGTCTCAGGTCAGTGTCGAAGGGCCGGATCGGGGTGCCGCCCAAGACGATGGCCCCGAAGGCAGCATTGTCGGCGATGGTATCGACGATGGCGCGTGGCACTTCTGTTCTGTAGTCGATGATTTCGAGCGCCGGCGTTACAAACTCCGTAGCACGCAGAACGTCGTGAACCTGCGCACCCTGCCCGGCCAAGTCTTCGCCCATGACGAAGGCAAGTTCCACTTCAAGTCGAGGTTTGACAAAGGTACCAGCCGCGATCCTCGCACCGTCCCGGAAGAGAGCATCGTCGAGAATCAGACCGTAGTCTGGCTCGGTCATCCTGGAAGCGCGCTGCATGGCTCGGCTAGTGAGACCGATCTTCCGGCCGATCACGCGGGCGCCCTTCGACGTCCGCGCCTCGGCCCAGAGGCGCTGGATGGCATACGCATCCTCGATGGTCATCGCGGGCCAGGTGCGAGACGGCTGGACGCAGACCTGCCTCGTAGTTTCCGCGCGCAGAATAGTGTCTGCAGCGGCCTGACGGTCTTTGTCGCTCAACATCCGATCCCCGACCCTTTGAAGAGACCGTTGGACGCGGCCTTGTTCAGTCTCTAGCGCGAGGGGCGGTGGGTTTCAAAGGTCAAGAAAGGCAATCCGACAGGGCCTTTGACAGATTTTTGAGAAGTTGATTATAGAATTTCGGTCCCGGCTCCAGCGACGCGCCAAGCGGATCGAGAACGGCAGTGCTGGCCGTGGTTCCGTCCAGCACCGTATCGACAAGACCCGCGTTGAATTGCGGTTCCGCGAGAACGCAGTCAATCCCCTCGACAGCGATCCTGTCCCGGATCTCTGCGATCCGCGCCGGGCTGGGGTCGGACGCATCGGCAAGAGAGATGGCTCCGAAGGCTTGGAGGTCGAAGGCTGACTCGAAATACTGGTAGGCGTCGTGAAAGACCACGAACTTGCAATTCTTGAGCGGAGCCAATGTTTCGGCGATCTCTTCCCTCGTCGTCCATAGCTCTTCGCGACCTCTTTTCGCGTTGTTCGCATAGGCCTCCGCATGGTCCGGATCCGCATCAGACAAGGCGCCGGCGATTGCGTCGAGCCACAGGGCTGCATTGTCCGGTGAAAGCCAAGAGTGAGGGTCATTCTGGTCTTCGGCGTGGTCGTGGTCGTGGTCATGGTCGTGGTCATCCTGACCGTCGAACAGCACGCCCTCACGGAACGGCAGGATCACGGTGCCCTCGACCTCGGACAAGGGCATCTCGGTTGCGTCCTCGGCAAGGGTAGCGATAGTTTCGCCAAACCACGGAGTAAGGTCCTCACCGATCCAGAATATAAGATCCGCGTCCTGAAGCGCCCTGGCCTCGGATGGCCTGAGTGTGTGTTCATGCGGACTCGAGCCCGGCGGCAGTATCAGGTCGGGCACACCGACGCCCTCCATAACGCGCGCCACGAGAGAATGGACAGGCGCAATGTCGGCGACTACCCTTGGAACCTCGGCATACGCCGCACTTCCAAGAACGACGGCAGCCGGCAGCGCAGTCATCGAGATTCTGGACATCGGTTGCTCCATGTGATTTTATAACATATCACCTGTTAGGACAGACTGCCCGCCGATGACAAGCCCCTCCGACAAAAACAGCGCTCTCGCCTTTGAGCGGCACAATCACGGTGCCTGCGTGCAATCTGGCCTGTCGGACGTTGAAGCACTTTGCGCTCGGGAGGGTCTGAGGCTGACCCCGGTGAGACGCAAGACGCTCGAAGTTCTATTGCAAGATCACCGAGCGCTCGGGGCTTACGAAGTTCTGGACCGCCTGCGGGATGCCGGGTTCGGATCTCAACCGCCCGTCGCCTATCGGGCGCTGGACTTTCTTGTTTCGCACGGCTTCGTGCACAAGGTCGAACGCCTGAACGCCTTCGTCGCCTGCACCGACCCGAAGGCTGCCCATTCACCCGCCTTCATGATCTGCCGGGTCTGCGCTTCGGTTGCCGAAGCAATGACGCCGACAGCGAAAGGGGCTCTCGTCGATGCCGCAAGGGCAGCAGGTTTTCGGATCGAATGCACGGTACTGGAGGCAGAAGGTCTGTGCCCCGCCTGCGCCAAAGGGGAAGCGCAATGAGGCTTCTCGACGTCCGCGATCTGTCGGTGCGCTATGGGAGCCACGAGGTCCTTAGCGATGTAAGCCTGTCCATTGATGCGGGCGAGATCGTCACCATCGTCGGGCCGAACGGATCGGGCAAGACCAGCCTTCTGCGCGCCATCGTGGGTGCTGTTCCAATTGCGTCCGGGCATATAGAAAGGGCGTCGGGCCTGATCCTCGGCTATGTTCCGCAACGGCTGCACATCGACCCAACCATGCCGATGACCGTCGAGCGATTCCTTCGGCTGCCAAGAGGTGCCACGCGCGACGAGATCGCGGCGTCGCTATCTCGAGCCGGAGTGCCCGGTGTCGCCCAAAGTCAGATGGCGGATTTGTCTGGGGGACAGCTTCAGCGCATCCTCTTGGCACGCGCTCTTGTTTCACGTCCACGGCTACTGTTGCTCGACGAGCCGACGCAAGGACTGGACCAGCCTGGGTCGGCAGCCTTCTATCGTCTTATCGAGGAAGTGAGGCGCGACACGGGCTGCGCCGTCCTGATGATCAGCCACGAACTTCACGTCGTCATGGCGTCATCGGATCGGGTGATCTGCATCAACGGTCACGTCTGTTGCCACGGAACACCCGAAGTGGTGTCCTCAGCGCCGGAGTACCGTGCGCTATTCGGCAGCGGAACCGGCGGGGCGCTCGCCCTCTACCGACACGACCACGACCATGCTCACGGCTACTCGCATCAGGCTCATTCGCACGCCGATGGCGTAACTTGCGCTCACACGCATCCCGAGAATGAGACGGTCGACTGATGCTCGACGACTTCATGACTCGCGCTACGCTTGGCGGCATCGGCGTAGCGGTCGCGACGGCGCCCTTGGGCAGCTTCGTCGTCTGGCGTCGGATGGCCTATTTTGGTGATGCGACAGCTCACGCTGCAATACTTGGCGTGGCGCTTTCCCTCGCCTTGCAGGTCTCGGTGTTTCTGGGCGCGCTCGGTGTCGCGCTTGCCATGGCCTTGACGGTGAACGCCCTCGCCGGCCGCAACCATTCGATGGACACCCTTCTGGGCGTTCTTGCCCACTCGGCGCTGGCGTTCGGGTTGGTGGCCGTGTCGTTTCTTCAGGGTGTCAGGATCGATCTGATGGCTTACCTCTTCGGCGACATCCTCGCAGTCTCGCGCCAGGACGTTGCAATCATCTGGAGCGGAGCGCTTGTCGGCGCAGGTCTGATCGCCTGGCGCTGGTCGGCACTTCTGACCGCGACGCTGAACGAGGACCTCGCTCATGCCGACGGCATCGACCCCCGACGCGAGCGGCTGGTCCTGATGCTCGCCCTCGCGGTAACAGTTGCCGTCGCAATAAAGGTCGTGGGTATTCTTCTGATCTCTGCCATGCTGATCGTCCCGGCTGCGGCCGCACGTCCGCTCTCGCGAACACCGGAGAGAATGGTTTTGACCGCGGGTATCATAGGGTCGATCTCCGTCCTACTCGGTCTCCGCGTGGCGCTTGTTGCAGATACGCCTGCCGGCCCAACCATAGTCTGCGCGGCTGCTCTTGCGTTCGGAGTAACCGGGGTCTTCTCGGCACTCCAAAGGGCGAGACGCGCGAACGTCTGAATTATTGCGCGTTCGCCGATGTTCAGGATGTTGGTTGCGGGGGTAGGATTTGAACCTACGACCTTCAGGTTATGAGCCTGACGAGCTACCGGGCTGCTCCACCCCGCGTCACCGAGGTGTCATCTAGCCGTCATTCAGAGGCACCGCAAGGGTCGACGGGGAAGTTTTCCAAGTTTCCGTGGAGTCTTGCCGATGATGGATTGAAGGTCTCACCCGCCATACGAGGCACAGCTGCGACTTGCTGCGCCTGCGCGTCTCGTCCTATCGCTAGGGTATGTTGCTGCGCGCCTTCGCCCTTCTTTTCGTCGCAGTGGTCCTATCGTGGTCCGCGACGATGTACTTCGGAGACGAAGTTCTGATCGCATTTGGACTGATTCTGATCCAGGCCAAGGTCTTCGCGAAGAAGTTGGTTCAATTGGAACTTCCGATCTTTCTCGTATGGCTCAAGGCCCAGGCCGGCGCGTTCCTGAGGATCGAACTCGTCAAGAAATGGCTCATGACGACGATCGTGCCACTACTTGTGGGGAAAGCCGTCCTTAGACGACTAGCCGCGTATCTGTCAGGCTATCGGTTGCGGGTCAGACGACGATATGAACGGGTTCTTCATTGGTACGACAGCATACACCCGGTCGAGAAGATCGTCGCGGCGATCATCCTCCTATCTGCGACTTTGGCGCTCTCCGTGACTTCACTTGGGCTGTGGCTCATTTTCTTTTCGGTGAAGCTGCCGCTGTGGATCATGGCAGTCGCGGCCGGTGTCTTGCGATATGTCTGGCTGAGCGTGCAGAAGATGACGTTCAAGGCAGTAGCGTTCTTCCAACTCTCGATGCTCTGGCGCAGCTTACGTCGGCTTCTTCCCGCTCGGTGGCTGGAGCGGAAGCGTCGTTTCAATTTCCGCGTCGCACGCGCCGTGGTCCGTCGACGTCGTTTGACGGTCCGTCAGCTGGCGGACAGGAAAGGCAGCCTGCCGTTCCGGCTCGGGTTCACGGCGGACTATATCTTTCGCACAGACAGGAGTGGCTGAGAGCTCCCAGGTGAATTCGTCGCTCTCTCTACGCGCGAGCGGGATGCTTGAGGCAGATCGAACCACGAGCCAGTTCGAGTTCAACGACAATGGGACGCACGGCGGCCATCGTGCCGGCAACGCGGTGCGCCCGCACCGTGTCCAGTCTTGTATAGCGCTCGCCTCGCAAATGCAAAAAAGGCGAGAAGCAAAAGCAAAACCGCCGCCTCAGAGAGGCGGCGGTTTTAATCGAACATCGTCGAGAGATACATACGATGTTGCTCGTTAGGTTTGGCGGTGACCTACTCTCCCACGTCTTGAGACGCAGTACCATCGGCGCTGCGGCACTTAACGGCCGAGTTCGGGATGGGATCGGGTGTTTTGCTTGCGCTATGACCACCAAACCGAAAGAACAACATCGTCATCAGCTATTACGTTTCCAAGTCAAGAGCGGTGTATGCTTTCGATCGAAGCCAGACTGCTTCTGGATCAAATCAAGCCTATCGGGCAATTAGTACCGGTCAACTGAACGCATTGCTGCGCTTACATCTCCGGCCTATCGACGTGGTGGTCTACCACGGCCCTCAGGGATACCTTGTTTTGAGGGGGGCTTCCCGCTTAGATGCCTTCAGCGGTTATCCTGTCCGATCATAGCTACCCAGCACTGCCGTTGGCACGACAACTGGTCCACCAGTGGATCCGTTCACCCCGGTCCTCTCGTACTAGGGGCAACTCCTCTCAAGTATCCTACACCCACGGCAGATAGGGACCGAACTGTCTCACGACGTTCTAAACCCAGCTCACGTACCTCTTTAAATGGCGAACAGCCATACCCTTGGGACCTGCTCCAGCCCCAGGATGAGATGAGCCGACATCGAGGTGCCAAACGGTGCCGTCGATATGGACTCTTGGGCACCATCAGCCTGTTATCCCCAGCGTACCTTTTATCCGTTGAGCGATGGCCCTTCCACTCGGGACCACCGGATCACTATGGCCGTCTTTCGACTCTGCTCGACTTGTCAGTCTTGCAGTCAGGCTGGCTTCTGCCATTGCACTCAACGAGCGATTTCCGACCGCTCTGAGCCAACCTTCGCGCGCCTCCGTTACTCTTTGGGAGGCGACCGCCCCAGTCAAACTACCCACCACACAGGGTCCCGGATCCGGATAACGGACCGCGGTTAGACATCAAGCAAAGCAAGGGTGGTATCTCAAGGGTGGCTCCACAGGAACTAGCGTCCCTGCTTCAAAGCCTACCACCTATCCTGCACATGCTTGGCCTGATGCCAGTGTGAAGCTGTAGTAAAGGTGCATGGGGTCTTTCCGTCTAACCGCGGGAAGCCTGCATCTTGACAGGCAATTCAATTTCGCTGAGTCGATGTTGGAGACAGCGGGGAAGTCGTTACGCCATTCGTGCAGGTCGGAACTTACCCGACAAGGAATTTCGCTACCTTAGGACCGTTATAGTTACGGCCGCCGTTTACCGGGGCTTCAATTCGGAGCTTGCACCCCTCCTTTTAACCTTCCGGCACCGGGCAGGCGTCAGACCCTATACGTCGTCTTGCGACTTCGCAGAGCCCTGTGTTTTTAGTAAACAGTCGCCACCCCCTGGTTTGTGCCCCCAGACTCCACTTGCGTAGAACCCGGGCCTCCTTCTCGCGAACTTACGGAGGTATTTTGCCGAGTTCCTTCAACATCGTTCTCTCAAGCGCCTTGGTATTCTCTACCAGTCCACCTGTGTCGGTTTAGGGTACGATCTAATGGAGGGCTATTTCCAGGAACCTGCTAAGCAGCCCATTCAATCCGATAAGGATGAACTACCCTCGAGATCCGTCACATCCTCCTGGCCCAGGAATATTAACCTGGTTCCCATCGACTACGCCTTTCGGCCTCGCCTTAGGGGTCGGCTTACCCTGCTCAGATTAGCTTTAAGCAGGAACCCTTGGACTTTCGGCGACAGGGTCTCTCACCCTGTTTGTCGCTACTCATGTCATCATTCTCGCTAGTGATCTCTCCACCGGATGGCTCACGCCCCGGCTTCACAGAAAACCTCCTCGTCCTCCAATGCATCGCGAAGCGCTGCGAAGGAGGCATGGAGATTATATCAC